>CAWFRC010000012.1:0-944026 GCA_963818155.1 uncultured Alphaproteobacteria bacterium | reverse complement strand
CCTTCACACGGGAGAGGTCGTAGGTTCAATCCCTACAGCGCCCACCATATTGCGAATGCTTCGAGTTCCCCGACTTTCGGTCGACCGAGCAAAATTGGCTCCCTGCTGCCACCGTCGCCGGGACTTCGTTTCATCGAAAAGTCGCCTGTCCCGAAGAGATTTCGATCATGGCGAAGACCCACAGAATGGCGAAGGCCTCGCGCAAGACATCGACCAAGACTCCAAGCAAGAACGTGGCTGGGCATCCGCCCGCCGAGCTCACGACGATCCTGGACTTCCTGCGCTACGCGGTCACCCGCTTCGCGGCAGCGAAGCTCGCTTATGGACAGGGCACGTTCGACTCGGTCGAGGAAGCCACGCTGCTGATTGCCGAAACGCTCGGCCTTCCGGTCGACGGCATCGACCCTTTTCTGCCGGCGCGGATCACGGCCGATGAACGCCGGCGCATCTTTGCCCTGATCGAGAAGCGGCTGCGGCTGCGCGTGCCGGCGGCCTATCTGGTCAACTGCGCCTATCTGCAAGGCACACGGTTCTATATCGACCAGCGCGTTATCGTTCCGCGGTCGTATCTCGCCGAATTGCTGTATGGCGAGCTGATCAACGGCGACGCGCCGTTGATCGATGCCAATGCGGTGACGAGCGTGCTGGAATTGTGCACCGGGTCCGGGTGTCTGGCCGTTCTGGCCTGCGACGTATTTCCCAACGCGCACGTCGATGCGGTCGACATATCGAACGAAGCCCTGCAAGTGGCCGCAATCAATGTGTCGCAGCACGACCTGCAAGATCGCATCACGCTGCTCAAAGGCGATTTATTCGAACCGATCGGCGACAAAACCTACGACATCATTTTGGCGAACCCGCCCTATGTCACCACCAAAGCCGTCGCCGAGCTGCCGGCTGAATTTTCTCATGAGCCGCGCTTGGCACTCGAAGGCGGCGCCGACGGCATGGACATCGTGCGGCGCATTCTTGCCGAAGCGGGCCGACACCTCAACGAAGACGGCGGTCTCTTGTGCGAGATCGGGCGTGGCCGCGGCGTGCTTGAGCGCGACAATCCAGATAAGGACTTGCTGTGGCTAGACACGGCGCAAAGCTCGGGCGAAGTTTTCTGGATACCGGCAGCGTCTTTGCAGGAGTGATTGGACGAGCGGCTGTCAATAGCGAGGATCGGCCACCGGCGGGGGAAAGCTACTCATGTCTTCGTCGCAGTTGCGGTTCACCAGCCAAATCGCCGGGCCGGCCGAGACGATCTTCGATCTCGTTGCCGACATGCCCAATTATCGGCGCTGGCTGCCGGACTCGGACGTGTTCGGCGGAACGGTCGACGTGACGCCCTATCCGGTCCGGCTCGGCACCACCTACCTGGACGCCGGACCGGTCGAAAAGCCCGGCGAGGTGACGGAATTCGATCCGCCTAACCACATCAGCTTTCGCCACACGATCCTGGTCAGGCGCCCACCGCTTCGCACCGACATCGATGTTCGCATTCGCTACACCTTCGCACCGAACGACGGCGGCACATTTGTTCTGCGCGAGCTTGATCTCGTCATGAATTTGCGCGGTCTCTATAAGCTCGCGTCGCCTTTGATCCTGCGATCTTTCCGCAAGGAGAACGTACGCACGCTTGCGCATCTCAAAGACTACGTCGAACGACACCACGGCAATAGCGCCGGCTCCCTGTCGGAACGCCAACGAGCCGACCCCTCCGGTGGCCGCGGCTGAGCCTTTCATCGTTCCTCGCAAGCACTGCCGAGGGTCGCGTTCAGAGCGCCGCGGTGCGCGCATGCAAACGCGACAAAAGCTTGGCGCGCGCCTCCCTAAATCGTGACCTGCCCATCGCTTTTGTCATTTGCGCTACGCGCGGCCGGTAGCTACCTAAGCCTACGGCCGTGTGAGAGAAACCGGCCGGTCATTTTGGGAGTGCTCGATCATGGCGCAGGCCAAATCCGCTTCGCAGATCAAATCCACTTCGCAGCGAAAACGCCGCAGCAAGACGATGCCGGTGCTTGGTGCGGCTGGATTGACGCTGACGCTGGTTGGCGGAGCGGCAGCGGACATCGCTCGGCCGACCGCGGAAATGACGGCGGCGCAGGCTCCGGTGACGCAGGAAATCACGCTCTCCGAGGAAGAAATCTCAGGCGTGAGCCTCGCCACATTCCATGTTTTCGACAAGGAGAATGCCGGAAAGCTGCCGCGCGGCCCTCAATTGGCGATGGCCGCCGGTTGCGGGGGTTGCGCAGGATGTGGCGGCTGCGGCGGCTGCTGGACAGGCACGTATTATACGGCGCCGGTGTTCGGCGGCGACGGCTACTACGTTCAGCGTCCGGTCAAGCCGGTCCGTCGATACGCGCACCCGGTCAAGCGGCCGCCCGGTTAATCGGCCGCACGGCAGTAGATGGCTACTGCAAAGCCGCCGCTAGTTCGCGCGAGCCCGGTAGTTTGGTCTCCCGATCCATGTGTGCGTCGGTGGCGGCGATCAGACGCGCCACCACGTTGTTGCGTTGCGCCACCGGATTGTCCCTGTAGCCGCCGCGCTGAAAGAAATTTGCCGTCGGCACCCGGCTGCGCCATTCGTGCGGCATGGTGATCATGTCGAAGCCGTTGCCGTCTCCGGTGAGATTCATCATCTCGAGCTCAGCGGCGGTGAGGGTCTCAGGGAATCCCTTGCGGCGAGCGAATACGACCGAATCCATGAGCTTCTGTGTTTGCAGGTAGGGACCGATATCGACATCGAGATTGAGTGCGTGAATGGCGAGCCCTTTGCTCGTGCCGGCCAGCGCCTGATGCTCGTTCCAGGCATCGGGAACGCTGCGCGCGAAGCTGATCATCTTGCGCAGCACCGCGATCTTATTTTCAAGCGCGGCTTTCTCAGGTCCGGACAGCGCCGCCGCCCGCGCGGCTAGCGCCTGCACGAAATGCGGGCCGCTCTCGGCGACGACCTCAACCGAATTCGTCGCCAGCAATTGGTTGTAACCGAGCGCTGTGGTGATCGCGCGCCCGGACTTGTCGCGTTCGAGGCCGGCTTGCACGTCGTAGCCGCCGTTGCCACCCGCCTCAAAGCTGTAGATGCGGACGATCTGCTCCTTCCGGAGTCCGGCCGCGAGCGCAACCTCCGCGTAGGCGCGCTTGAATTCGCCTTCGCTTTGCGGCTGGCGCGGGACGAATTTGAATTCTTGCTTGGCGGCGGCGAGAAAGTCGGCCACCACCGGGACATAGGGTCGGCTGGAAGCAGGCTTCTCGTCAGGCGGCCGCGACGGATCGACCGGCTTGGGCGGACCGCCATAAACCGGCGGCTGGGTGAGGACATAGTCTTCGAGCGCAAGCGGTTGCTCACCGGCGCGCTTGGCTGCCCGCTCCCGCCGCTTTTGGGTAATGAGGCTCCAGTACGCCTCGGCTTCGGCCGCATAGGCGGCCTGCGCTTCCTGATATTCGGCGAGCGCGCGCTGATATTGGGCGATAGCGGCGGGCGACGCCGGCAATGCCTCGGTTGCATGTTTGGTCTCGGCGGTCTGCGCGGCCGCTGGCACAATGGCAAGCAGGGCTATGAGCGCGCAGGCGAGGCCGTAGCGGTGTCGAACGCGAGTCAATGAACCCTCCGCACCGGCTATTTTGGGGGCAACCGGTTTCCACTTTCGGAATCATACGCCCCGATCAGGCGGGAACGTGCCGCTGACGCGCCAAATGCCCTGGATCATCAAAGACGTCGCGCACGGCTTTTCCATGGGCTGCAACATTTTGGCACAGCGAAAGCTCTTTCGAAAAATCGAGTTCCCAGCCGGGTCAATTGCGACTGACGTTAATGTCGCCCGCGCCCATTGCCGCCACGCTTCGGCGCTCCGGTGCGCGGCGGCGCGGCTGGTCGCGGCGCGCCTGCGTGTGGGGGCGGCGCACCGCCCGGAGCTTTCGGCGTGCCCGGACTTTTTGGCCCACCCGGATTTTTCGGCGCGCCCGGATTTGGCGATCCACCGCCGTGTTCGGGCGACCGGCCCGGCGACCGTGGATTTGGCCCCGACCGGTTCGGACCGCGGGTCCGCAATCGTTCGGTGGTCATACGCTGGCCGATCGCGTGGCTGGCGCGCAGGCTCTGCAGCACGCCACGGTCGCGCGCCACTTCGCCCGGCGGAATTTGAAAAGGCAGGGCGCGCACGCCGCCCCCCGGCGCGCGGCTGATGGCGAAAGCGCTGGCGCTCCGGTTCAGCGTGCCGAGGCGGCCGCCCTGGCGGTCGAAGACCTCGATCTGGCCGACATGGCCGTCGGCATCGGCATAGAGCTTGATCTTGGGTTCGGCGGCCGCTCCGGCCCCGCCGCCCGCCGGCACTTCGACCACACCGGTCGTACCGCGAATGCCGAGCGTGGCACTCGGGGTACTGATCTTCATGTTGCCGGTTTTGGCCACAAGGCTCGCCACGAAGGCGGCCGTTCCGACCGCGATATTGAAGCTTGCGGCATTGCCGGCGCCGCCCTTCTGATAAACGAAGGCATCGACGACGATGCGCGTATCGGCCGACAGGCTGAACGTCGTCTGATCGTCGAAGGTGATCCCGAGCGCGGAATTCGGCCCGGTGACCAGCGTGTCGTGCTCGAAGAGGGGATCGTTGATGCGCAGCGCCACAACCTTGCCGGGGTTGCCGCGCGTCACCGTTGCGCTGCCTTGGACGGTCGCGACCTGTCCGATCTCGCCCGTCGTTGCGGCAGCGCCCGCGGGGACAGCAGGATCTTGCGCGCGCGACGCGAAGGGCCAGAGCAGCACCGCCGGCGACGTGCAGACTGCGCCCAAGGTTTTGACGAAGTCGCGCCGTTTCAAATCGGCCTCGGGGATATCCGGACAGGAAACGCCGGGAATGAATGAAGGAATGCAAATCGCCGAACGCAAACGCCTCTACTGAAGCGCCACACGCTCCGCCCTGCCAACGCACGACCAGCTACGAAAAACCCGCCGGCTTCCTCAGCACCACGCCCCGGCGAAAGCGCGGGAAGAAAGCAGGAAGAAAGCGGCTATTTGTTGATCGTCGCCGCGGCGGCGCTACGCACCGCTTCGTCTTGCGTCTCGGTGCTCATCGGGGCAGCCGATCGCAACGGTCGGCTTAGTCATGATAGCCGGGAGATCGCGCGCCGATGCCGGCCGCGGTGTGCGCTCGCGGCGCATCAATGCGAACGGCCTCGGCCCTGAGGGAGTCCGGGCCAAGGCCGTCCTCATGTCGAAGGTGTCCCATCACCCCCACCCCGACACTTACCGACAATTTAGCGAACGCAGGTTGACCGATCGTTACGAGGCGCAGCCCTGAGGATTTTTGGGGGGCCGCAGGGCGGCGGCGGGCGACGACGCGTGCATCGAGACCGACACGCCGAGTAACAGCCGCGCCCGCGTTGGTCGGGTCCAGCACCCAAGGTATCCAAGGCAACGGGCGGCATACCAAGATTGCAAATTCACGCACATAGCGAAGCAATCCGAAACCCGGCTTGGCGCATTATATTTGGGGATGGCGCGTATGCGTCCGGCGGAAGCGACAACGCCCGTCGAGAACAAAAATGGGCGCTGGGAAAAGGCGCCGGAGGAAGAGCCAATGGCAGAGGTCCCCGACCAGCCGGAAGAGGATCTGGAACGGATCAATACATCATCCGGCACCGGATGGGGTTTCGGCGTCCTGGCCGCAGTCGTTTTATTGATCCTGCTGAGCTACGGCTTCGGCAACAACGGGCGCTGGGGCGAAAGCGGTGGCATCGCCCACATGATGCCGCCGGTTGCAAGCTCGAACGACGGACCGGCGACGCGGGCGTGGCGGCCCAACACGCCCTGATCGCCGCGAACCGGCATCAGCGCGCGGCGGGGGCCCTCGATAGGTTCTTTGCCGCCAGTTCGTCGAGATAGTCGTGCCAATATCGTTCGCGATTGTGGCCGAGCTCGAACAAATAATCCCAACTGAAAATGCCGGTCGAATGCGTGTCGTCGAAGACGATGCGCACAGCGTAATTGCCGACCGGATGCAATTCCAGGATCATCACATCGCGCTTGCCGGCGACGGTGCGGCGTTCGGCGGGAGAGTGGCCCTGCACTTCGGCGCTTGGGCTGCGTACCCGCAAGTATTCCGCCGGCAGCGCGAAGCTCTGGCCGTCATCGAACGACACCACGAGCGTCTTGCGATCCTTTTGCAAGCGCAGTTCCGTCGGCCAGGGACCGGCCGCGGCGGCACCTGTCGGGGCTTTGCTCATGAGCCGATACTCGCCGGGTGCAAATGCCTTACTCCGCAGCCTGGGCAGCGCCGCCATGGGCCTTCGACCAGCCGGCGGGATCTTTCATGAAGGTCTCGACGTCGTGCAGTCTGCCTTTGTCGTACCGGCCGCTTTTCTTGGCCGCCTCCAAAACGTCCCACCAGGTCGCGAGCGCGTGCAAACTGACACCGAGATCCCCCAAGATTTTCCGGCCCTCGGGAAAGATGTCGTAGAAAAATATCACGAAGCAATGCTCGATGGTCGCGCCGGCCTCGCGCAGCGCGTTGCAAAAATTGATCTTGCTGCGCCCGTCGGTGGTCATGTCTTCGACCAGCAGCACGCGCGCGCCTGGCTCCAGATGGCCCTCGATCTGGGCGTTGCGGCCGAAACCTTTCGGCTTCTTGCGCACGTATTGCATCGGCAGCATCAGTTCTTCCGCCATCCAGGCGGCAAACGGAATGCCGGCGGTTTCGCCGCCGGCGACACTGTCGAATTGCTCGAAGCCGACGTCGCGCGCCAGCGCTTGCGCGCCGAACGCGATCAATTGCCGGCGCACGCGCGGAAACGAGATCAGCCGCCGGCAATCGGTGTAAACCGGGCTCGCCCAGCCGGAGGTGAAAATAAACGGCTTGTCGGTCATGAAGCGCACGGCCTCGACTTCGATCAGCATTTTCGCCGTTAGCTCGGCGACCACGGTCTTGTCGGCGAAACCGCTCATGCTTTGTCTCTCCTTCACCTGCTCCCTTCCCTCACCCCCCTGCAAGGGGGAGGCAGACGGCAAAGCCGTCCCGTGGGGGTCAGTAACGCGCACCCTCAGTCACCCCACCACCTGCCACTCGATGGTCTCGCCGCCGCGGTAGAGCAACGTGCGTTCGTCGGCGCCCGCGACCTTGACCTCGACCGGCGCCGTCCACGGCGTCTTTTCCAGCACGATCTTGTCCTCGTTGGGCGGCAGCCGGTAATGTTGCGGACCGTTAAGCGACGTGAACGCCTCCAGTTTGTCGAGGGCGCCTTCTTCTTCGAACACCTTGGCATAAGTGGGCAGCGCGACCGGCGCATTGAAGATGCCGGGAACGCCGCTGATGGCCACCTTGCGCGCGAACGGATGCGGGGCCAAGTTCGGTGCCGAGGAAATAGCAGGGGTCGCCCGAAGTCGCCGCCTTGCGCAGCGCCGCGCGATCGCTCGCGGTCTTGATCACCGGCATGGCGTACATCATTGGCTTGATGCCGGCGCCGAGCCAGTCGGTGCGGGTGAGATTGAGATGATAGGGCGTGATCGTGCCGCCCACCTGCGGCGCCGCGCTCTTGACGAACTCGGCCCCCTGTTTCGACGACAGATGCTCGAGCGTCATGCGCAGACCGGGAAATTCTTTGACCCATTTCGACAAACGCCGCTCGATGAACATCGCTTCGCGGTCGAAAATATCGATGTCGGGACCGACCTCCTCGCCGTGCATGAGGAACGGCATGCCGATCTTTTCCATGCGGTCGAGGACGCGCGTGATGTTGCGATAGTCGGTGACGCCGGCCGCCGAATTGGTCGTGGCGTTGGCCGGATAGAGCTTGACCCCGACAAAGACACCGTCGCGAAAGCCCCGCTCGACGTCGTCCGGGTCGGTCTCGTCGGTGAGATAGCAGGTCATCAGCGGCGTAAAGCCTACGCCTTGCGGCAAGGCGGCCAGAACGCGTTCGCGGTAGGCGATCCCCTCCTGGACGGTACGGATCGGCGGCACGAGATTCGGCATCAGAATGGCGCGGCCGAAATGCCGCGCCGTGTGCGGCAGCACGGCCTTGAGCATGTCGCCGTCGCGGACATGCAGATGCCAGTCGTCCGGCTTGCGGATGGTGATACGGGTGGTCATCGGCGCATCACTAATGGCCGAACGCGCCGGGGGCAATGCTTGCGGGCCCGCGAATTCACACAGCGTGCGCTCCGCTCCCCTGCTGACCGGAATTAGAGCTTTGGCGCTGGACATTCGGGCCGATCTTGCGGAGGGCCGGCGGGCAGGGTAGCTGCGCACGGCGGGCGGCGCTTGCTCGGGTGTCGCGGGCGGCGCTCGCCCTGTGCGATCGGGCACCCGGCCTGCAAGGGCATGCCGAACCGAACCGGGCGGAACGGGGCAACGCCCGCGATTCTTTCAGAATTCCGGCAAATTGCTCCGTTAACGTGATCGAAGCCCATTTGGTGCTAAAGTGACTGAAGCCGGCATCCGGTGGTAAATTCTTAATCAGAAAAGGCCGCGTACGCGGTTCGTCGCGCGGATTGGAGAGGCGTCCCATGACTGCGCAGCCCAAAGTCGCGGAGCTTCAAGCAAGCCAACCGATCGTAGGCGAGAAGACCATCAATTTGGCCCTGCAAGGCGGCGGCAGCCACGGCGCCTTCACCTGGGGCGTGCTGGATCGGATTCTCGAAGACGACCGGATCGGATTCGACGGCGTCACGGCAACCAGCGCCGGCGGCGTCAATGCGGTCGTGCTCGCCGACGGGCTTGCGCTCAACGGCCGCGAAGGCGCACGCGAACGATTGCGGAATTTCTGGAAGAAGATGTCGGAGGTCGCCTCGACGAGCTTCATCGCGCCGTCCATCTTCGATCAGGTGAACCCGAATTTCGGCCTCGATCAAACGCCGAACTACGTGTTCATCGACACGCTCAGCCGCATCCTGTCGCCCTATCAGCTCAATCCCTTCGACATCAATCCGCTGCGCGACCTGATCAATGCCGAAGTCAATTTCGACCGCGTGCGCAAGCAGAAGGTGATCAAGCTGTTCCTATCGGCGACCAATGTGCGCACCGGCAAGGTGAAAGTATTTGCGCGCGAAGAGTTGACCGTAGAGCATGTGCTGGCATCGGCTTGCCTGCCCTTCATGATGCGCGCGCCCGAGATCGACGGCGACGGTTATTGGGACGGCGGCTTCATGGGCAACCCAGCCATCTTCCCGGTGATCTACGGCTGTACGTCGCCCGACGTCATCCTGGTGCACCTGACGCCGACCGAGCGGCCCGAATTGCCGACCAATTCGCGCGCCATCATCAATCGCATGCAGGAGATCAGCTTTAATTCATCGCTGATGCGCGAAATGCGCGCCATCGCCTTCGTCACCCAGATGATCGACGAGGGCAAGATCACCGGCGGCAAGCGCATGTACATGCACCTGATCGAAGCCGAGGACATCATCAGAGACCTGGCCGGATCGAGCAAGATGAACGGCACCTGGAAGTTTCTGATGCACCTGTTCGAAATCGGCCGCGAGCACGCCGACAAATGGCTTGCCGAGAACTACAATTCCATCGGCGAGAAAGGCACCGTCGACCTGCAAGCACGCTATCTTTGAGCGTATTGCACTGCCGCGTCGTCGACGCTGTTCGCAGGCGCGATCATTCTATCAGCCGGCTGCCGCCGGCAAGGTAGGCGGCAGTCCAAACGGGACGAACAATCGCGGACCCGTGGGCGGTACGAACACGGTCATTGACGCTATCTTGTCGTCGGCAAGCGTCAGCACTTGGATCGCGTGGGCGACCCATTGTCCATCGGCGCCGGTGCGCTGATAAACGGCAAATGCCGATTGGCCGTTGGCGGCAGTCGGCACCAGGCGAAGCCCACCGCACGCCTGCCATGCCAAGCTAACGAACGAGCCGATGGCCTCGCGCCCCGCATACCATTGCGCCCACGGCGGCATGGTGAAGGTCGCGTCCTCCTTGAGCAGAGCCATGAAGCTGTCCAGATCGTGCGCTTCCCAAGCCCGCAGATAGCGCGCGAGAAGTTCTTGCTCATCGGGGTTTGGCCGCGGCGCGACCGAAGGACGTCCTTGCGGATAATGTCTGGCAAGCGTCTCGCGCGCCCGCTGTAGCGCGCTGTTGACCGAGGCGGTCGAGCCGCCAAGCAATGCCGCGGCTTCGGCGGCCGCCCAGCCGAGCACATCGCACATCAATAGGACGGCACGCTGCCGTGGCGGCAGATGCTGGATCGCTGCGAGAAAAGCAAGCTGCACAGCCTCGTGCGCGGCATAGTGTGCCTCCGGATTGAGTGCATCGTCGGCAAGGCCTTCCAGCTCAAAGTCCGGGTAGGGTTCGAGCCACGCTATGTCGGGCGGCGCACCTTGCGGCATGCCCACCGCAGTAGCGGCGGGTATCTCGCGATCAGGCAACAGACGCCGCACGTCCTTGCGGCTCGCCAGCACGTCCAGACAGGCATTGGTGGCGATCCGGTAGAGCCAAGCGCGAAACGATCCGCCCGCGAAACCGTCGAAGCCGCGCCAGGCGCGCAAATAGGTCTCCTGCACCAAGTCCTCGGCTTCGAACAACGATCCGAGCATGCGGTAGCAGTGCAATTTGATTTCCCGCCGATAGGGTTCGGCGAGACGCGCAAACTCGTTCGGGTGTTGCGGCGCTTGCTTGCGGCCCGATGGTTGCGCCGTTGTTCTTGCACTGGGCATGAAGACCTCTTGTGAGCCTCCTCGATAGCCGTGTTCGACCACCTCGCCTCAAGAAACAGGTTCAAGGCCTTTTCCGGAGACGACGAATGCTTTTCCTTTCGCTTCCTCGGAGCTCGCGGCCAACGTCATAACCGCGGCCGCAACATCCGATGCGCTGGGCGGCGAAGCCATGCTCTGCACGAAGTCCGCTGCCGATATGCCAAGATAGCGCGAATAGCCGGCCACCGCATGTTTTCCGAGCTCGGTATCCGGCATGATGCGTGGCGCCAGCGCCATGAACCGCAAGCCGAGCCCGAGACGGTCGGATTCTTTCTGACTGTAGTTGGCCATGAATAGCTGCGTGCGTTTCGCCCCGGCATAGCCGCCCGAATTCGGCGACCCGACAAGCCCAGCGCCACTGGCGATCAAGACAATCGATGCGCCCGCCGGCAGCGGCCGGCGCAGCGCCGCTTTGAAGAAGTGAAACGCAATCTTGACGTCGCTCTGCCAATTGACGGCGAACTCCTCCCAACTCTGCTCGTGCAGCGGTCCGGCAGGCGGGAACGCACCTGCGCTCACGACCAGGATATCGGGCCGCAGCGTGTCGAAAACCTTGGCGGGTGCTCCCTCATCCGTAGCGTCGATCGCCATGGCTTCGGCGCCGTCGACCTCCTGAACGAGCCGCCTAAGCGGCATCTCGTTGCGCGCGACCGCGAGCACCCGCGCGCCCTCGCGAACGCCAAATTCGACAATCCGGCGGCCGACGCCGCCGCTACCGCCGATCACGACCATATTTTTCCCTGATAGTTGAGGCATTTCGCCCTCCGTTTCCCGCTGGTTACACATTTGATCTCACGTGTAAGACTGGCGGGACGCGGAAAACTCATCGGTGCCTGGACGCTATTTTTGCCAAACGGGCCGGCGGCGTCTCGCGCTTCAGCCCGGACGAAGACAAGGCTTCGCCGCCGGACTCCCGACCGATAAGTTCAGACGGTGAAGAGGGATCGCCTCGCGCACACCCGGCAGCCGAGAAAGGCCGCGACAGCGGCTCCGGCGAAGCTTACTGCGCCGCGCGTTTACGCTCGGCGCGACGGGCGTGCAAGATCGGCTCGGTATAGCCGTTGGGCTGCGCCGCGCCCTTGAACACAAGATCGCAGGCCGCGGCGAACGCGATCGAGTTTTCGAAGTCCGCAGCCATCGGCCGATAAGCCGGATCGCCGGCATTCTGTTTGTCGACCACCACGGCCATGCGCTTGAGCGTTTCCATTACCTGCTGCTCCGAGGTGATGCCGTGCTTGAGCCAGTTGGCGATGTGCTGGCTGGAAATCCGCAAGGTGGCGCGATCCTCCATCAGTCCGACATTGTTGATGTCCGGCACCTTCGAGCAGCCGACACCCTGATCGATCCAGCGCACCACATAGCCGAGGATGCCCTGCGCGTTGTTGTCGAGTTCCTGTTGCACTTCTTCCGGCGACCAATTGATGCCGCGCGCCACCGGAACGGTGAGAATGTCGTCGAGGCTCGCGCGCGGCCGCGACGCCAGCTCGTGCTGGCGGCGAAACACATTGACCTTATGATAGTGGGTAGCGTGTAGCGTCGCTGCGGTGGGTGACGGCACCCAGGCGGTGTTGGCGCCGGCCGTCAACTGCGCGCCTTTTTGCTCGAGCATCGCCGCCATCATATCCGGCATGGCCCACATGCCCTTGCCGATCTGCGCATGTCCGGGCAGCCCGCAAGCGAGACCGACATCGACGTTGGAGTCTTCGTAAGCCTTGAGCCAGGACTGCATGCGCATCTGGTTCTTGCGGATCATCGCGCCGGCTTCCATGGCGGTGTGTATCTCGTCGCCGGTGCGGTCGAGGAAGCCGGTATTGATGAAGAACACCCGCGATTTGATGCCGCGGATGCATTCCTTGAGATTGACCGTGGTGCGCCGCTCCTCGTCCATCAAGCCGACCTTGATGGTGTGACGCGGCAGTCCGAGCATGTCCTCAACCGCGTTGAACAGGTCGTCCGTGAAGGCGACCTCATCCGGGCCGTGCATCTTCGGCTTGACGATATAGATCGAGCCGGCGCGGCTGTTGCGCGGCGGGCCGGCGCGGTCGTGCAATGCGATCAGTGCCGTGATGGCGGCGTCGAGCACGCCTTCCGGCGCCGGCTTGCCGTCTCGATCAAGAACGCCTTCGTCGGTCATCAGATGCCCGACATTGCGGATCAGCATTAGGCTGCGGCCCGGCAGCGTCAGCGTGCCTCCATCGGGCGCCGTGTAGCTGCGATCGGCGGCCAAGCTTCGCGTCAACGGCTTGCCGTCTTTCTGGAAGGTCTCGACCAGAGTGCCGTTGTTCAGCCCGAGCCAATTGCGATAAGCGGCGACTTTGTCGAATGGGTCGACCGCGGCAATCGAATCCTCGAGATCCATGATGGTGGTGACCGCCGCTTCCAAAACGACGTCGGCAATGCCGGCGGCGTCATCGCGGCCGACCGGATGCGCGCGATCGATCACGACCTCGACATGCAGACCATTATTCACGAGAAGAATGGCGGTCGGCGCATTCGCGCCGCCGCGATAGCCGGCAAATTGCTTTGGATCTTTCAAGCCGGCGGTCTTGCCGTCAGTGAGCGCAACCGCGAGAGCGCCATCTTGAACCGTGTAGCCGCGAGCGTCCGCATGCGAGCCTGACGCAAGCGGCGCGGCTTCGTCGAGAAAGCGCCGGGCCCAGGCGATGACCAGCTTGCCACGCGCGGGATCGTAGCCTTTCGCCGGCGCCTGGGTGTCGCGCGCAATGGCGTCGGAGCCATAGAGTGCATCGTACAGCGAGCCCCAGCGCGCATTGGCGGCATTGAGCGCGTAGCGCGCGTTGCTCACCGGAACGACGAGTTGCGGGCCGGCGATGGCGGCGATCTCGTCGTCGACGTTGGCGGTGTCGACTTTAAAGTCCTGCGCCTCCGGCACCAGATAGCCGATCTCGGCGAGAAACGCCTTTTGTGCGCCCACGTCGAAGGGTTGCCCGCGGCGCGCCCGATACCAGCCGTCGATCTGGGCCTGCAGCTCATCGCGGCGCGCCAGCAGGGCGCGGTTGCGCGGAGCGAATTCGTGGACGATGCGGTCGAGCGCCTGCCAGAACGAAGCGGGCTCGATACCGGTGCCCGGAATGGCTTCCTGCACGATGAAATCATGCAGGACCTTGGCGATCTTCAGGTTTCCAACCGAAACGCGATCGAGTCCGGTCATGGCACCTTTCCCGTATGGAGAATTGCTGAATGACTGCGCGGGGAGATTATCGCGCGAAGAAACGGTGCTTGTGCATGAAATGCCGCCCACAGTCCATTGGGACAGACAAAGACGAACAAAGCGCCGTTTTGAGGGTTTTTCGCGGTTGCGTAGATCCCACGTAGGACTATCGGTCGTACCTTCTTTAGGGCGACCACCAATAGCAAGCGTGGGGTCGACGGTCTATGGCAGGCCAGGCCGCGTGGAAGAAGATCCGGGAAAAGTCCAACCATCCCATAATACCCGCTACGTGCGGGTATGCAGGTATCAATAACCGCGCGGGTATTTCAGGTGCAGGCGGATTTCGTCAGCGACCGTCCAAACCACCAACACGGCTTTGACCATCACTTTCGTTGAGAGCACGAGGAGGCGCAGTCTCAGTCTGAGAGGCGCGCTCATGCTGCCTTCCTTTGGGGTTTTGCGGCCGCATCTGATTTCTTTGGTGCCGGAAAGTCGATCACGTTGTCGTCTCGATTGCGCGCCCGCCTCAAAAGCATCTTATGATGGCCATTGCAGTACGTGCTGCAGTATTTTTGATTAGTCACCCTAGCAAAAAATTCGCCGCCGTTTGGACAGTCCGGGTTAGGGCACGTCCTCTGCAATTCATCTAAGCGAGTACGAAGGACATGGCGTTCGTCTTTCGCAGACTGATATGGCGGCTCATTGTAATCGCGTCGCAATGAGCCATTGACCAGCGCCTTATTGTATTTCGGCCCTTCGGTTACTATCGCGATTTGCTCGGCGATAAGAGCCGCCTTCCGGGTCGGAAAGCGCTCGATTTTGATATAAGCGATGAGTCAAACCAGCCGGAGGCTTGACGGTGCTGCGTCAGTCGAACCACGGAATTGAGACTGATTCCGACATAAAGCAAATTCCCTTCGGCATCATAGTGGCGATATAGCTCGGTCTCGCCCTCTGGACCGCTGTCGGCTGGCCTCGGATCATCCGGCAAAGGATCGCCGATAATGCCTTCCTTGACGATCCGATCACCCTCGACGCTAATCCAGTCCCCTTCCATTGCCCTCCTCATGCCGCCACCCGCAACATCGGCGACTTTCTCTCCCGGACGACGTAGCAGACGACGCCATCGGGACTGACCGCCTCACGCCCACTACTGGCGCCAAGCTCCACATCTAGGACGCGGCGCGGGGCCACGATTCTAGCGCGATTTGCTCTGATTGCCCGTTGGAGGCCAAAGCGCGGAAGTCTTTTGGTTTGTTCGATCGTGCCGGAGTCACCCAAAACCTGCTGCGGCACAGCGGTTCCTAGCATTGGCTCTAGATTTTTGGGGGATTGGGACCTTTTACCCGAATTCTCATAATACCAGCCGAATCCCGAACCGGCCGCCAGCATGTTCCGGCACTTCGATTTCTTGCAGATTTTACGGTTAGCTGTAGTCCGCTCGATAGCCTTCTCGCAGACAAAGGCAGCGGTGCAAATAGAACGATTGGTAACAGCCCTTCGTACAGAACGCCTCCTTCTCATTGCTGGTAGGCGTCGGTAGGCGCATCCGGCAATGGCGGGACATCTTGCGCATCGCCGTCTCGGTGAAATCAACCATTGTAATCCTCAAATGAAAAACCCGGCGCTATGGCCGGGTATGGTTTGAAAAAATGGAAGCGGCCCGTTGCCCTGTCGTTTACATCCGACGTCCAGGAACGAGACCGCTGTCCCGACCGCGCGCACTAAAGGCGGGGAATCAATTGTTGAGCGTTTAGTCACTAGGCAAAATTCTCTCCAATCAGTTGCGCAAATCTCGGAGCCAGAGTTTCAACTCCAGCCTCGATCCCACCACAGATCCGTTTTCTATGCCTTCGATGAGACCATATACGCGCGCTTCCCTCGGCCTCCGATTCAGTAGTCGATGTAACAGCCGTTTTTGACACTCGGCTGCATATTCAACTGACCCTTCCAGTTGTAAGTGAGTTCGCCGTCGCCGTACTTGTAGCTGGTAAGCATCATAGCCAGAGAGTTTTCACCGTGATCGCCAAAATAAACCGTCCAACTCTGCTCGTCGTCTGGCGGGAGTTTTTGGCCCAAGGCGATTTTGGTTGGCGTCGCTCCATTGCCGGTCTTGCTGACTTTCCCCGTCACGCTGAAAATGGGGAACGTCTTTTCTGCCTTTATTTCGTTCCAGGTTTCATTGCGACCGCGCAGTCTTACGAAGACATTTTTATCATCAAGTTTTACCTCGACGAATTCATGATGCTCATAGCGGTCACACGAGACTTCGATTGGATAGTGATCGCCCCATGCGAACCCAGGCAGTGCTATCGCGACGAATGCTACGGCAAGTGGCGCAGTCTTCATTTACGCTCTTCTCCTAAGAATTCCCCCTCAGCCTCATCAAGCGCAAAGGCGGGATTGCTGCAATGGTTATCACAGCGCAGGGGGCGATGGCTTGCGGCTGGGGTACGGCAACCAGTTATAAAATTCTACCAAGTCGCCTCTCATTTCTTGCGTTTCGCCACTTCAATCGCGGGAGGCGGCGAAATTGAACCGCCGCGCATAGCTTGGCATTTTCGAGGCAGGGCTGCTCAGTTAGCGATGATTTAAGGCCCTGAGGGCAGCGCTTAATCCTCAGCGCTAGAGTGTCTGTCGCGCTCGGACGTGCACCAATCTTGGTGCTTCTCGCAATATTTGCCGGGATTGCTAGGGGGCCGCTTGATAGCCTTAAAGGGAATGCAATCAAGGAAAGAGCGATGAATGGGCTCGTTAAGGGCCTCGACCTTGGCGGCAAGGCACTCCTCTTTGGTTTGATATGGCGCCCCGTAGGGCAGCCATTTGCCCTCTTCGTCCTGGCCGGCGCCCCTAAACCTTAGGCCCATCATCACCCAGATAACTGGAAGGGTAGTCATCGGCTCAGCTCCGACATGCTATTATCGCATTTGGTCGAAAGAAAAAGGAGAGAAGCAGCATGACGCCAGTCGTTATTTATCTGCTGCTTATGTTGGGTAACCACGGCTCTTTCCGACTACAGGGAACCTATTTGCATAAGACTGCCTGCGAGGCGGCGGCCAAAGAAAATAATTCCGGGTTTAGTTGGTATGGCAAGCCCGACAGGCCGGGAGAATGGCAGCCCTGGGAAGCTAGGTGCCTTCCCTTTAGCGGTAAAGCGCCGCCCTACCTAAGCAACTTTGACGGTGGCCCGACAGAAATCGAACTCAGGAACCAGGAGCGAGCAAAGCCCTAGGGCGCGCGGTTGGCAAAGATGGAATTCGATTCGAGAGCCTAATAGGGTACGCAGTCGTTTTTGATTGAGCTTGCCTTGGGCATTGCCCACAGCGCGAAGCCCTGACGGCAATCCTTTAGAGCGTAATAGGCCGAGACCGTTTTGCCTTCATAGATTATTTTCCAGCGCGGGCGGGTTTTTCGGCACTCTATCGTGATGCCCTGGCGCTTGTAATAGTCGCTTCCGATCATTTCGTCCGCCATGCACTCTTTGTAGGTTGGGAATGGCTCTGGAAGCGTCGAGCTATCGTTGGCGGCATTAGTCATGACCCGATACCAACCGGGCTCTGCGAAAGCGGCGTCTGAAGGTTTGCAAATTTCCAAGCCAAGGCCGGTGCACACCATAATAGCCGTCGCTGCGCAACTGAGCCTAGACATGCCACTTACTCCTAGCCCGTGTGGTGATCCTGCCTGCTACCAAGTGGCCGGCTGATAGAGCACCGTAACATCAGTCTGCCTCACCCTCTCGTCCGTGAACTGAGAAAAATCTCGACGCCGCCGACACTCAGCTTTTCTAGCTGTGTGCCATCGAAATACTTATGCGGCATCAACGACACCCCACATGTTGCAACGGTTCGACGTTGATGTAGAGGCTATTAAGTCGTTATCCGCCGTTAGCTGTTGGAATTTTCACGTTTGTGGTCTGACTGCGGCAATGCCTCAGGCACATCAGCCGGAAGTGTTTTTGATTTGACCAAGCCGGCTTTAAGGTCACGTTCAAGCCAAACGACCAGTAAGTCGGCGAAGGCTTCCATGTCTGCGTTTGTGATCATAGTAGCGCCCAAGCGATCGAGAGTGTCACAGCCATGACGATGCCGGCGGCGATGAGGATGTCGGTAATCAACGGTTGTCTCGCATTACGTTGCAGAACGCATTGCAAGCGTTCTTGAGTCCATGTATTCGTGCGGCATACTGGGGGTCCTGGGCTGATATCGGCATGTCCATGCGGATACCTTTGCCGTGGATTTGCATGTTGCAGCGAATAAGCTCGTCGTAGTGCGAAGTGAGGAACATCCCCAAGTTCCTCGACGACGCCGGCCGCCGCTTCCAGGGATCGATCCAAGTCCTCGACCTTCAGCGGCTCGGTTTCCGTTTCCATGATGTCGCTCATCCCAACACCAAGACGCTGAAGCTTCGGGGGACGAGCGGCGTATCGTTGTTGAGCGCTGTCAGGCTGACGCGGAAGCCGGCCGGCACTCTGTGCGTCACAGAGACGACAGCAGGTTGATCGGGTGTAACGAACACACTGTAGCTCGCGGAAACCCCTTGAATGTCTTGTGCTTAGGAAACTTTACATCCACGGTGGCGCTTTGGCCGCCATCGTGGGTCATACCAAGGTGGTGCCAGACATAGGCCGGCACATCTGTCGGAAAAAATGCCCCGGCTTGTGACCCGGGCAGGTCGTCTCGCGAATTAAACGTGGTGTGCCGCCGCTAAATTATCGCGATAACTGTAGACACGGCGCCCCAAGCCGTCTTCACGGTGTTGAGGAGACTGCCGACATCCAAATTGACAGATGCGTCGCCGCGATATGAGAATCCGGCACTGACCAGATCATCCCCTCCTGCGGCCAATGGGACTAGGTCCTTGATCCGTCCAATTGTCGTCCCGGGATCCGGACTCGACCGTACCCCGCTATGTGTCCACTATGTCTGAAGACGTATAGCGTGCGCGAACGGTTGCTCAGGAAGCTCCAGATCAAAAGCGTCATTGTAGCTGGGGAAGCCAGAGTCATGAATATGCCCGGTGAAGGTGTACGCACCGTTTTGAAAAGGGTGATATGGCTGAAACCACCGACAGGCACCCCGCCGCCAAAAGTTATCGGATTCCAGATGAAGGGGCCTTCTTGCCCATCGTGACTTGCGCATGAACGTGTGGCTTTTGGATTTCCGTATAGAGTGACTTGTCGACGAAACCCTTGAGATCAGGAAAAGCCTTCTCTAGCGCCGCGTTGTATTCGGGTGCCTTGCTCAAGAGTGGGACCTCAGCCGAGATGGAAGCCCTCGCTTGGATAGCAGCGGTGGCGTGGAGTTCGGCCAAGAATTTCTGCGCCCTCTCTGTGTGAACTTGCGTCATCGCTTTCTCCCACAATGAGCCGCGCTTAATTTCGCCTGGCTCGGCCATTCCCGTTATGCCGTACGTCACAGTGAAAACGAGCGGAGCACTATCACGCCAATGAGGTAAGCGATCCTTGCTGGTGGACGTGAAAACAAAAGTAGATTTGCCCGAAAAGCTGCGATGATGTTTGCTGTGGCGTTGGCCGTCGACAGATTTGGATAATTCTAAAGGAACGAAAAGCCGGTTTTGAACAATCCCAGACAACGAGCATTTTGCTCAGTGGCCTGTCGAGGGCAGAACGCCGTAGATGCCTATGAATTAAGCGAAGCGACAGCAAATCGAGCAAAAAAATGACATCGCTAATCCCCAAAGAGCTGGCGGTTCAGCTAGCTCCCGGCCAATCTAAGCAGAGAGGCTAGCCGGGCATCAGATGGCGGGTGCGGCTTCGGTGCAATACGTCCGAACAAATTCTCCGAGGCTGGCTATTCGCTCCAGCCTTGCGATGCAGGTCCGTCATCTTGGCCCTGTTCTGCTTTTCCTCTGGACGGTCAGCTTCTAAATCCCGACGAGGCTTTGTCGGGACTTTCTTTTATTCGGGCGAAAGGGAACGGCTTTACACGTCGCCTGACTTATTCACCGATTTCATTCCGTCGGAGACGATCTTCGTCAGTTCAATCACTGACTGGCTCAACGCTGCATGTTGCGCGATCGTCTCATTAAGGCGGTCCCCATCGCTACGGAGCTTCTGGCGCAGCGCTTGAAGACCCGCAATGAGATTGTCGATCTCTTGAACTGATTTAACCGATATCCCCGAGACCATGCCGGAATAGTCATTATCAGTCGGCGAGTTACGTCTGATAATCCGGGCCTTCTCGCCCGCCATATTTCGCGCATATCGGTTTTTAATGCGGTTACGTCTTCTGTTGATGCCTCGGCACTCATTACGCCACCCCCTGCTAGACGGCCATTACAGATGACCAATCAAAAAACAAACAACATTAGAAGGGGCAAAATAAGACAGAAACGCCGTCAGCTTGCCTTATTTGGTGTGGGACGATGCTAGTTTGATTGCCTAACTGTCGCGCTTTCGCGGGTTCAGCTCGATCGTCTGTAGGAAATCGGTCAGCGATAGGCTTCGGATCGCCAGACCATTACCACCATCGAACGCTCATCGCTCTTGCGAGGCCCGCGACATCCACCAAACGCGCAACCTCATCCCGCACCGGCTCATCAATTTGTCGCAGTGGGGGCTTAGCGCCATCCGGAGACGTTGCGCCATTTTTAATCGTTCAGACGAATGGCACAACGCAAGCCGAAGTGGGAGCATCCCCGATGTTATCAACAAGGGCAGTGTACATTTTTGTTTTGATTGCGTCGCGTGATTCCAGCGCTAAACTGATTTGCAGATCGCTCATGGAAACATGAGCATCGCCAAGAGAAGATCGGGCTGGGTGTCGAAGCCGCTATCGGCGATACATCGAGACCGATGTGATCCTGGTTCCCGGCGAAGATAGCAACGCCTGGAACGTAACGGGCGGGCCTCACGGCTCGCCCGCTATGATTTTTAGCTATCAGGCGGCCGCCGACTCTACCGGCTCAATCAACGTCGGATTATCCGCATCGGCCTTCGAGCTATTGACCCGCGTTCGACACCGGCCAGCGTTGCAGGTAATCGTTCGGCGCTGGCTTCAGCACATCAGCTCCCGCCTCCCCACTCAGCCACGGCGCGAACTGCGCTTCCGTCAACAGCACTGGCATCCGATCGTGCACTCCTGCATACTTTCGCCTCGCTTTTTGCCCAGATCGCCACTGGTGTTGGGAAACGTATTGTTCCTTCGGTACTGGTCCCTTTCCGAACGCTGTGGTCCCTTTTGAATTATTTCACTGGTCCCTTTTGATTTGACGCTCATGGTATGTCTCCATGGCTTGCGGGGGCGACGCCATGCGAAACGCCGTTTGCGACGGGGCTGGCCGGCAGCAGCAATGGCCGGCATTTTCCTGGCCTCCGCTCCGAATGCCTCGGCAGCCGTCGCTTGCGTCGGCCCGGTCTGCTGGCATAGCCACGAGAAATACGAATATCCACCGGATGCACACGTCACTGTTCACCCCGATGCCTGGCGTTGGGGCAAAGACGAACATTACAGCTTGGCGTGAGCACGAAGGCCGCGGTTATTAGGCGATGCAGTTCGGTCAAATCTGAGATTATCGGTTCACCGGCCTAAAAGATGCCGCGCGCTAAGAAGTTTGCGTCGCCGCCTTGTCGGGAGTGTTCCATGACCTCGATCAGCTACTTTGCCAGATTGCCCGGCGAGACCAACGCTGGCCGACTGTGCCGGAAAAAAGCAAGTGAATGCCAGCACATCGCCTTGACCACCGAGGACCCGAGAGTCCGTCGCGTGTATTTGCAACTAGCCAAGCTGTGGCGTGAAATGGCCGATACGCGGGAAGCAGGCGAGCCATCTAACGAAGGCGGTGTTGTCATCGACTTCTCCAGCCGGGCTAGGAGGATCTGACGGCCCTCACCGGCGTCCGGATTCTGGTCGAGAAACGCCTGCCGAGGGAGTTCGAACGAAGTTCGGTTGGCGCCAGCCCGCCGGCCAACTCAAGCGCGCTGCCGAAGGCCAGCAGGACGTGGCCGAGGTGTCGACGCGTTGAAATCGTCCTGCAGTTCGAGGGCGTCAGCTGCCGGTAGGGTAGCGCTGCCCAATCACACCGGTTCACGGTGGCCGTCGGCGCTGGCCTTCTGCGGATTGCGAGGCTTGGCCTAGGTCTGAACTCCCTTGAAGGTCAGCCCCGAACATACCCATGATCGGGGCTCCTTCCCGGCAACCTGCCCAAGATCCGACTGGTACCGTCATGCGTTTGGGATGACGGGGTCGTCGGCCCCAGCAGGCGATGACGATTTAATCACTCGGAGGGACGGAAGGTTCAACTTGGTAAGTTGTATCCACGGGAAACATGCGGGCTTCGGCAAAGCCGCGGCTATGTATCCTATAGCGTCGAAAACATTGGCCTGATGGATCGTGAATGCGGTGAGGAACGCGCCGAAGGCTAGCGGGGCCACCACGAGCGAGCGCACGCGCGCTGATATCGATAACGGCCAGGAGCCCATGCTCCAGCAGGACCGGATACATTGATGCAAGACCACTTATCGCCAACTCGATAAAAGTTCTCTTGCAATGCACAGCCGACCATACATGCCGGTCACAAGAGCTAGAGCGATCGAGCCATCCCAGATTACGCATCGCTAAAAGCGGCGATAATTATCTCCTTGCATCATCCCCGGAATTAAAGCGGCGTACCTTGACCATTGCAGACGATTTGCCCTGGCGGCGGCTGCTTGAGAGATTTGAGGAATCGCGCTTTTAGAAGCAGCGAATAAGGCGGTTCCACCGTTCGCTTGTGGCTGCGGCGTACTCTTATGGAACTCCCCGTCGGGCCCGTTGTTAAGTTCGTGGCCTACCTTTGCAGAATAAAAATTCCTTCTGCGCGGTTCAGCGGCACCGCTTGACACAAAGTCGAGCTTCCTCCGATCGCGTAGCTTGCACAAAAAGTCCGCCGACATGGTGCAATTCTTGAGTAAGCCACCGCGCCCTAGTGCGACCATACCTGGGTCGACAGTGACTGCCATTCTTGTAGTTGGTGGTATCGTTGCCGCCCTTTATTTTGCACGTGATGTTCTTGTTCCCATCGCGCTGGCGGTTTTATTGAGCTTCGTGCTCGCGCCGCTCGTACGACGCCTTCAGTACTGGCGCTTTCCGCGCATTGTCGCCGTCTTCATTGTAGCGATCTTCGCTTTCTCAATAATATTTGGTCTCGGCGCGTTCATGGTGTCGCAAGTTTCACAGCTGGCGAATGATCTGCCCCGCTACCAGTCCACTTTGAGGGACAAGATACAAAGCCTTCAGGGCGTGGCGACGGGGGCTGGTCCTCTGGAACGTGCTTCGGACGTTTTAAAAGATCTCAAGAAGCAGTTGGACAAGCCCGCAGGTGCGCCGACCGCGGACCCTTCGCTGAGTAGTCAAGCGCAATCGAACCGACCGATACCGGTCGAGGTCAGACAGCCAGATCCCGGGGCGCTCCAGGTGCTCAGCGCTCTCATAGAGCCTCTGATCCACCCTCTTACGACCACCGGCATCGTCGTCATTTTTGTGATTTTTATTTTGCTTCAGCAGAGCGACCTGAGAAATAGGCTTGTACGTCTCGCTGGTGCAAAAGACCTTCACCGGACGACAGCAGCCCTTGATGACGCGGGCCAACGTTTAAGTCGCCTCTTTCTGACGCAGCTTGTGCTAAATGCTTCCTTCGGAGTTGTGATTGGGCTCGCTCTGTGGCTTATCGGCGTCCCGAGCGCCCCGCTGTGGGGCATGTTAGCCATGATCATGCGGTTTGTGCCCTACATCGGAGCACTGATTTCAGCGGTTTTTCCTGTCGTCCTGGCGGCGGCCGTCGGCCCTGGTTGGACGATGGTTTTGATGACTGGAGCGCTTTTCTTGATCGCCGAATCGGTCGTCGGGCAAGCTATTGAGCCGCTCATTTATGGTCATAGCACAGGTCTATCGCCGGTAGCTGTGATCACAGCTGCTACTTTCTGGACATGGCTGTGGGGACCGATCGGCCTGATCCTGGCGACTCCGCTCACGATGTGCCTGGTGGTCCTTGGCCGCCACGTCGATCAGCTCAAGTTTCTTGATGTGATGTTTGGCGATGAGCCACCACTAACGCCGGCCGAGTTGATTTACCAACGCATGCTCGCGCGCGACCCCGTTGAGGCGGCCGATCAGGCTCGTGTCTTTTTGAGGGAAAAGCCACTCACGGCGTATTACGATGAGATCCTTCTGGAGGGTTTGAGGCTGGCACAAGCGGACGCGCAGCGCGGTTCGCTCGACGAAGATCAGATGCGCCGCGTTCGCGATGCGGTCGCCGACATTATCGACGACCTTGCGACGCACACTGACGTCGACAATGCGTCAACAAGCTCGGCGGAGGGAGACTCCCCCCTTGCTCAGCTCGAAAAAGCCGAAGAGAAGGTACAAGAAAAAGCGCTTCCGGAACGCTGGCGCATCGGCAAATCTGTGCTGTGCATACCCGGGCCGAGTCTGCTCGATGAGGCGTTGGCGGCCATCGTTACCCACCTGCTCGAACATCGGGGAATTGGCGCCCGCGCCGAACAGGTGGATGCTTTGTCAATTTCCCGTATCTTGAGTTGGGATACTGCCGGTGTCGAACTAGTCTGCCTTTGCTTTCTTGAAGCGGTCACGGCAGCTCAGATCCGATACGCGATCCGCCGCGTTCATCGCCGTATGCCGGACGTTTCGATCATCGTCGTCTCTCTGGGACGGCCCAGGAGCGTTGAGGGCGACGAGGCATCGGCCGCCGGTGCGGAAGCCGTGTATGACTCACTGAGCGCTACAATTGAGAAAGTCATAGCGGTTGCTTTGACGCAGACGACCGTAGAAAACGCATCCGTGGGCACGCCCGTCGCATTGGTCAGCTAATTTCCAACTTGTGATCCTCTACGCATAGCGCGCCTATGCCGATGGCGAGCCCCAGCCCTCAGCGGTCCCGCCCAGAAGTTAACCGCCGAGTCATATCCTGCCGAACTCCATCCACGTTTGATCAGGCGCCGGCTTTGCGATGCATCGCAAAAACTGGCGTCCTCATAGGTGTTTAGCGCTCTGAGGACTCGCCAATCCAGATTTGGGAGCCGAACATATAGCACCTGAGTACTAAGAGGCCGTTCGGCGAAGCGGGCCCCATACGGAGAATGCGGACGCGCTCGTGCTGGCGTCATGGGGCATAACGTCCGTTACGTCCTGATTTCTGCTTGATTACTGTGATAGTCGCTTTCGCGATTGTATCTCGCTTATTTTCATTAAACGGCATGCAACGGCTTTTGCGCGACAATTCACGATTTATTCAGTCCGGCACCACGCTTGCTTAAGATCTCTTGAGCACGGTTAGTAAGTTTGGCACGGGAAAGCGGATCGTCGACCAGAGCGATAAAGCCACGCGCAATTAAGCTCTTTATGATCGGCTCTCTGTTTGGCTTGATTGCTCCGGCTCTTTCGATATCGCACAAGATTGACACTTCTTCATCGCTCAATTCAGGTGTGACGAGTGTTGAGCCGATTGGTCGATCCGTTTGAGCGTCCCCCTCTTGATGAAGCTCTCTCAGCGGCTCATCCTGAGAGATGGCACTCTGACCGTTTCGTTGGGCTTCCTGCGGATTGGGCTCGCGGTCATCCTTTTTTCTCAAAACTGATCCTCCGCTGCGGTTTCTGGTCCCGATTGCTCACGCTTTCAACTGTTCGGGCTTTGTCGGCCTTTCATTAGGATCGACGATTGCCTCAACCAGCGCTGTCATCGGCGAATCCAGGGCTGCTTTAATCGTTGGGACAACTTCGTCCGGCTGCTCACAGCGGTAGGCATCAGCACCGCAGGCTTTAGCGAATGCCACAAAATCGATCGGAGCGAGTGCGCAGCCGAATTCGGGATTCCCGATATCTTCCTGTTCGAATTTCACTTCGGCGAGACTGTTATTTTTAAGAAGGATGATCTTTACCGGCAACTTGTTGGATACCGCCGTAACCAGCTCTGCCATAAGCATCGAAAAGCCGCCGTCGCCTGCGATGACAATAGAAGGACGATCGGGAAACGCATACTTCGCAGCTATGCCGTACGAAAGTCCGGGCGCCATACTCGCGAGCATACCGGTGCCGGTCAGTCGCTGATTGGCACGGAGCTTTAGACCGCGAGCGGCGAAATGGGTGTTGGCGCCGCAGTCAAGCGAGATGACGGCATTGTCAGGCGCCAAATCGCTGACCGCGCGCACAACCATCTGCGGGCGCAACGGCGACCGGTGGGTATTTGCCACCTGATCGAGGAGCGCGTTCCAATCCGCCATGCGTCGTTGCGCTGCCAACAGGAAATTGCGGTCGGTCTTAAGTCTGAAGAGAGGCAGAATTGCCCTCAATGTTGCCTTTACGTCACCGGTCAGGCCCACTTCCACAGGATATCGTAGCCCGAGCCGATCCGGCTTGAGATCGACCTGGACGCCACGCGCCTGCCCGGGATCGGGATAATATTCTTCCCACGGCATGGTCGACCCCAGGATCAGCAGGGTGTCGCAATTTTTCATGATCCAGGTTGATGGTGCGGTGCCGAGGTCGCCAATGCCGCCTGTGGTGAAAGGGCTGTCATCCGGTAACACCGCTTTGCCCAAGAGTGCCTTGGCCACGGGCGCGCCGAGCTGGTCAGCGAGCATGCTTACCTCATCGCGCGCAGACAGCGCTCCCTGTCCAGCTAGCACGGCGATGCGGTTACCAGCGTTCAGAATCTCAGCCGCAGCTCGCAATTGGTCTTCAGGCGGAGTTGGCAACGGCGGGCTCCAGGAGGACGAAGTGCGCACTCCCGGATTGCGCATTGACCGCTTATCGGCGGCAAGCTTCATCATTTGCACATCTTTTGAAATGGTTAGATGCGCGACACCGCGCTCCGCCAGCGCCATCCGGCAGGCACGGTTTCCGACGATAATAGCGTGCTCCGGTCCCGTGACCTCTTCATTGTAGAGCGCGACACTCTGCATCAACCTGACGGTGTCGATGCCTTGCTGAAAACGCACACCCCGCAGGTCGTGGAAGGTGAGCCCGGTAAGAGCGACGACGGGCGCGCCATCGAGAGCCGCTTCGTAAAGGCCATTCATCAAATGGATCGCCCCGGGACCTGTCGTCCCAACGCAAACCCCGAGGCGGCCGCTGTGCTTGGCGAAGCCCGTTGCCATGAAGGCGGCCGCCTCCTCGTGGCGTACGCCGATGTATTCAATCCGATCTTGGCGCTTGCGCAGGGCTTCGATGATCGAATTTATGCCGTCACCAACAATGCCGAAGACGTGCGTCGCGCCCCAACCGATTAAGGTTTCGATCAAAATATCCGATGTGTTCAGATCACTGCTCGGACTTGGCGTCGGTTGGGGACTGATCGCTTCGTTTTTTTCCGAGGGGCCATCGGCGAAAGATTTCGCAGACGTAAACGCCACAAGGCTGGCGCTCGCCGTTCCTTGAAGAATGTCGCGTCGTAAAAATCCTGTCTTTCTTGCGTCGCCCATATGGTCCCTCTGGTCGGCAAATCAACGCTTGCCATAAGGATTGGGTTCAACCGCTGTGCCACCGGACGATGCAGCTGGCCCTGCCCTCTTGCTAAGACGATGCTGCGTGGGACGCATGCACCGGGATATTGCTTTCGCAAATTAACGGGCGCACCTCACCGCACCCTACGACCCCATAGGGCCGCTTAGTCGCGGCGGGGCCAGGAACCTGACCGCAGCTTCGGCGTTTTATCCCCGAACAATTCAGGAACGGCCGCCGGCCGTAAGTTGCGTGATGAAAAACCTGAGCGAAGCCAACCCCAAGATCGACCCCGCGCCGAATTCAAATACCGCGAAAGACCCCGACGATTGGGTGTCGGGCGACGAGCCTATGACCGGCGCCCAAGCCTCCTACCTCGAGATGCTATCGGAGGAATGCGACGAGCCTAACGCGTTTACGCCGGAGTTATCAAAGGCCGAAGCGTCGAAACGCATCGATGCGCTCAAGGCAAAGCGCCGGCCGGTGCATCAACGGTCGTCGCCATGAGCCGGGCGTTTGTTAAGGAAATCGAATCCACAGCAGAGGTTCTGCCAGACCGGCCGATATCGCGAAACCGTAACCTTGTAACTCCGCAAGGTCATGCGGCCATTGAAGAAGCGCTCGCGCGTTTCGAGCTAGCTAACCGCGAAGCAATCGCAGGCGATGATGCACACGCCGCTGCCATTGCAATGCGGGAAGTCCGGTATTGGAGAGCACGGTGCGCGACTGCGGAGGTCGTGCACCCACCAACCGGGGCGGACGCGGCTTCTTTCGGAACGACGGTCACGCTTCGCCGCGACGACGGCCGCGAACAAACGTTTCGGATTGTGGGCGAGGACGAAGCTGATCCGGCGCGCGGAACAGTGTCGTATGTCTCGCCGCTTGCCCGAGCGGTTTTGACCTGTCGGCCGGGAGACACGGTTGAGATAGCCGGCGGCAAGGCGGAGATTTTAGACGTGCGATAACAGCGAGGAGCCATCGCCGACGGCCTCTTTGATTTCCTTCACGGGAGCGGCGATACCGCGGCGCGGTTTGGCGCATGGTGTGAAGTGGTGGGCCCATTGCCGAGGCGGCAGACGCGGGTCTTGACTTGGCCCATCGTTACCGTGTTCGGCTTCGTTGCCCCGACGCCGTTGACAAAACTACCGTTAGGGCTAGTTGGAAGCGGAACGGTGAGATACGGCGCAGGATGTGCGGCACCTGGCCCACCTGAACGATACTGCGCGGCGTTCCTGGGCGTTACCAGCGGACGCCTAGCACAGCCGGTTTTGCAGCCTCAGCGGCTCGGGCGCATGACAACCTTGATGACGCCGTCCTTTTTGTCGCGAAACTTCTTATACATCTCAGCCGCATCTTCCAGAGTTGCGGGGTGTGTCACGACAAAGCTGGGGTCGATGTCGCCCTCAACAATCCTTTTTAGCAGCGGTTTCGTATAGGCCTGTACATGGGTCTGGCCCATCTTGAGCGTAAGTCCTTTGTTCATTGCTGCGCCTAGAGGAATTTTATCGCCCATACCGACATACACGCCCGGAATGGACACCGTACCGGCTTTGCGACAACACATAATTGCTTGACGAAGCACATGCACACGGTCGGTGGCAAGAAAAGCTGCGGCTTTCACTTTGTCGATGGTGGCGTCCGATGCCCCATGGCCGGCCGCCTCGCAGCCCACCGCATCGATGCAGCTATCGGGACCGCGGTTGTTGGTCAGGGCCATCAGCTCATCGTAGACATCTGTCTTTGAGAAATCGATCGTCTCGGCGCCACCCGCTTCTGCCATGGCTAAGCGCTCCGACACTTCGTCAATAGCCACAACCCGCGCCGCGCCCATTAGTAGAGCTGACCGGATTGCAAATTGCCCCACTGGTCCACAGCCCCAGATGGCGACCGTGTCACCGTCTTTGATTTGCGCATTCTCAGCGGCCATATAGCCCGTGGGGAAAATGTCGGACAGAAATAGCGCCTGCTCATCGGTGACGTTTTCGGGAATCTTGATGGGCCCAATGTCCGCCATAGGCACGCGGAGGTATTCGGCTTGACCGCCTGAGTAGCCCCCCAGCATATGGCTGAAGCCGAACAAGCCGGCCGGCGACTGTCCCATAGCCTTGCGTGCCATCTCGGCGTTGGGATTGGTTCGATCACAGCAAGAATAAAGCCCCTGCCGGCAAAACCAACATTCCCCGCAGCTGATCGTGAAAGGAACTACGACCCGATCGCCGATTGCAAGGTTAGTGACTTCGGATCCGAGTTCGATCACCTCGCCCATATTTTCGTGACCGAGAATGTCGCCACTCTCCATGGTCGGCTGATAGCCGTCCAGAAGATGGAGGTCGGAACCGCAGATCGCGCAGGCCGTGATTGTAATAATCGCGTCGCGCGGATGCTGAATTTTAGGGTCGGGTACAGTGTCGACCCGCACATCCCCTTTACCGTGCCAGCAAAGTGCTCGCATTGAACCTGTCTTTCTCACTTGGCTTGTAGTGGGGGAAGCTGCGGAACCAGAATAGGTTCCGCTCGGTCGGAAAGTGCAAGCACGCACTCCACGCGATATTTTGGTGACAGAGAACGCTTGCAGGCGACCGACGATAGAAGCTGGAAAAGCCGGCGGAGCCAGGGAAGGGACGCGACCAAGCGCGCCCCCTGTTTTCTTCATCGAAGCCTTATTCGACGGTTGCTGGCATCCGCGCAACGGACATAAGGGGCTGGGCGACCTGATCGAGCAGTTGTCCCGCATTTTGTTCTTCGCCCAACGACGTGGTGAGAAGTTGGACGATCTCCGGATGACGCATTTGCACGGCCAAATTCCGGGCAGTCGTGTAAGCCGCCATCTCATAATGCTCCACCCGCTGAGCCGCCCCAATCAGGGCGAGATCGGCAGGGGCGTCCTCTTTTTCCTTGCCGTCCTGCATGACCTCCTCGCCTTCTTCGACAAGGCCTGCCATGCCCTTGCAAGGTTTAGCACGAGCCGCCGAGCCCAACAGGCGCAGACATTCGTTCAGCCTCTCTGCCTGAGCCTCGGTTTCCTCCAGGTGGGTTTCGAACAATCGTTGGAGCTGCACCGAACGAGCGGCTTTCGCCATCTTTGGTAGCGCCTTGGTCAGTTGCTTTTCCGCGTGCAGGATGTCGCGGAGCTGCTCGACCAGTAGCTCCTTGATGGTTTCGTCACCTGGGCCGGAACTTTCGGCATGCATTACGGGAAATCCTTCTTCACCTTGGCCCGCAAGGCCGTTCAGGTCCGCGATCGCCGGGGACTCAACGAATTCCCATTCACCGCCCTCATTCCATGGACCACGCGTATCAACTTCGCCGTATTCGCCTTCGCCAGTCGAATCGTTAAAGAATTGATCGACCAATTTTGGTGTCGGGGCGATGCGCCCGATGCTGAAAGCCGGTTTTCCCATGCTTTCCAAGGCAAGCGTGAAAGCCCGCATATGCGTGATTTCCCGGGTCATGAGGAACTGAAGTGCGTCCTTAGTGCCAGCGTCCCGGCAAAAATTAATCAGCCGCTCGTAGACGATCTTTGCCCGGGCTTCGGCGGCAATATTGCTGCGGAGGTCAACGTCGAGTTCGCCGGTGATCTTCAGATAGTCGGCGGTCCAGGCATTACCTTGGGAATTGAACAAGTTCACGCCCCCGCCGCCCGCGATTGCAATCAACGGATCGGCTTCGGCAGCTTCACGGACCGATTTCAAAGGCTTCAAGTGCATGCGCGCTAGAGTACCTACAATCTCAAGGTGGCTGAGCTCTTCCGTTCCAATATCCATCAATAAGTCTTTGCGGCCGGCGTCTTCGCAGTTGAGACCCTGGACAGAGTACTGCATTGCCGCGGCAAGCTCGCCGTTGGCGCCGCCAAATTGTTCCAGAAGCATATTGCCGAAGCGCGGATCCGGCTCATCAACGCGCACGGTGTACATTAGCTTTTTGACATGATGATACATGTGAGTTCCTTCTTAAATGCGAGACGCCTCGCGGTGAATTGGTCCTTTGCCCGTCCGACCGGAATCGCGCTGGCGCTACAAGGCTGAGCGAGAGAGGATCAAAAAGGCAACACAACCGCGGTGTCTATGTTCGAGCCGGTATCGACTTTCGCCGACTTTTTTCTTGCTCGACACCCTCAGTATTGCCCGCGCCGCAATGTGGAACCTTAGCGGCAAGGAAAGCTATCGCGGCAGTGGCAAGCTCACCGGAAAGAGGGCTGTCATTACGGGCGTCGATAGCGGCATTGAACGGGCCGTCGCAGCAGAGCTGGCGACGGCCTACGTTATGCTGGCCAACCCGCTCTCAAGTTATGTGTCGGAGCAACAATCGCGGTTACCGGCGGGAAGCCGATTCTGTAGAGGTGCCGACGCGGCCCATTTTCGGTGCGGGAGGCACTCGAATTTCCGCGGGCGCCTCGGTCGCGGCCTCGTTATTGGATGGCTTTGCCGGTGGAATCCGCCAAACGGCTCCCGTGTTCCTACAAACCCTTTGATGCCTTTGAAGCAAGAAGCTGCCCTAACCGCTCGGCATCTCCCGGAGCTGCCGCCTTCTGATCGTTGTCGAAATACACAAAAACATCTCGCCCTTGGCTTTGCCATTCGCGCATGTGGCTTGCCCACCGGCTCAGGGTGGGACTGGGATAGCTGCCACTATAATCCCCCCGAGGTCCGTGGCCGCGTACATAGACGTGGCCCGCGGTCGCAAGCCACGGTGAGGGTGCGTCAGCATGATCGGAAAGGCATAGAGATACGTCGCGCCGCTGTAGGAGATCGAAGACCGCGTCATCATACCAGCTGTCGTGGCGGAATTCGAAGGCGTATCGCCGCCGTCGCGGCAGCATCGCAAGAAATGCGTCTAAGCGCGCGGTGTCTCTGGCGAACTGCGGCGGCAACTGAAAGAGCACCACAGAAACTTTGGGCGCGAGAGCTCGGAGACGCGTTTGCATGAGCGCGATTGAGTTCTCGCAATTTTCGCTGAGGCGCTTCCAGTGGGTGACGAACTTCGATGCTTTCCAGGCGAAGCAAAAATGTTGCGGCGTGCCATCGCGCCAGGAACGGACCGCTTCCAGCGAAGGCGTACGGTAAAAGGCGCTGTTGATCTCGACCGTAGCAAACCTTTCTGCATAGAAGGCAAGCCATGCGCGCTTCGCGAGCGCTTGCGGATAAAACGGCCCACGCCAGCCGTCGTACATCCAGCCCGATGTCCCAATGCGAATCGTGCTATTAGAAACTTTGTCGGAGGGCTCGATTTCCGGATGCCGCATGGAGAATTGCCCTTTGTCGTTGCTGTCGCCGTGTCAGCGGCGCATGGCTTTATCAAACAGTTGAAACCATCCATACGCCTGATCGCGAGACTGGGGGCCGCAGGCGATGCGCATCGCGGCGCGAGTGTGCAGCATCTCTATGATAAGAGAAAAGACCCACTCCGTCCTAACCTTCGGCAAATCCACCTTATCGAAGCCGAACTAATGGATGCCCTGAACGAGCTCGGCTTTCCGATCACGCCCGGCGCGCTAGGCGAGAATATTGTTACGCGCAATCTTGCGCTTTTGCGCCTCAGTGAAGGCACAGAATTGCAGCTTGGACGGAAGGCCCGGCTCACTATCACGGGGCTACGCACGCCTTGCGCCAAAATCGACAGCTTTCAGAAAGGCTTGCGCCGCAGCGTCACGGTTGTCCACGGCCGGCACAAGATAATGAAGGGAGCGGTTATGGCGGTTGTGACGGAAAGCGGTACGGTACGTTCAGGCGATGCCATCCATATCGTTGAACCGGAAGCCAGTATGCACCGTCCGCTTCGGCCGATCTGAGCGCCCGCGCAATGCCGGTCATCGGGCAAGCGGGTGCCGGGCCTCAGCAAGATGCCCTCGCGCCTAAGCCCGGCTGCAATTGACCAGAACTGTCCCGCACGCTGTTTGTATTTTTATGCCTTCGCTTCGAACGCCGATCTCCAGCCCGACGCCTCTTGAAGCCAGGTTGGCACTGTTTTGGGAACTTCCCTACTTTTCCACTTGTTAATGCAAGGTCATGATCCACCTTACCCACCGCCGAGATGGATAAGCTTGTCCCCTATCGCGCAAAGCGCGACTTCTCGAAAACACGCGAGCCTTTGGGAGATAAGGCTACCAGGGAGGGAGCGTTCAAGTATCTCATCTAGAAGCACGCGGCCTCACGCCTGCATTTCGACTTCCGCCTCGAGTTGGATGGCGTGTTGAAAAGTTGGGCTCTCACGCGCGGCCCGAGCCTTAACCCCGAAGACAAGCGCCTTGCCGTACACGTAGAAGATCACCCGCTCGACTACGGCTCTTTTGAAGGAACGATCCCCCAAGGACAATATGGGGGCGGCACGGTAATGCTCTGGGACGAAGGCAGATGGGAGCCTCTGGGAGATCCCCAGCGCGATCTAAAGCGCGGTAATCTGACCTTCAATCTCCATGGCGAGCGGCTGAAAGGTCGCTGGCACCTCGTCCGGCTGCGGGGCAGACGCCCCAGCGATGCTAAGCGCGAGAATTGGCTCCTCATCAAGGGCAAAGATGAGTTTGCCGATGCGAATGGCGACGCCGCTATCGAGAAATATCAGAAGAGCGTCGCCAGCGATCGTACCATGGAAGGGATCGCCAAAGAGGCCGGGCGAAGCTGGGGCAAGGGCGGTGAGCGCAAGAAGACCGCCAATGAAGCCGAGGGTGCGCTAAAGGCGCTTAATAAAGGAGCGCAAAGGCCTGTCGACGACTCCTTCGATTTCGACCCATTGAGGAGCTGACCTATTTCAGTCGCTGCATAAAGCCTTCCCCCAATGATTCTTATCGAAGCTTTCTGAGCTTGCTCGGGTCGGAGCCGGTGCCACGCCGTGAGTGCGTCTTGAAGCGAGGGGAAATCGGTTGAGACAGCGCCGTTATGAAGCGTCGCTGGCTGGTTGCCATCGAGATTGACTTTTGCGTCGTCGCTCATTTTCGGTTGGAACTAACCACTTGAAGTCCCTCGTTGCGTGCCTCCCGGCTCGCGAATTAGGCGATCCTCAATCTCCGAAGCAATTTTGTAAAGCCATGCCTCGGCACGCTCTATCTTGCCTCGATAAAACTCCAGGTGGCCCTCCAATTCGTTGATGCGATCCTTCGCAGCTTCGAGCTTATCTGAAAGTTGTTGTGCCGTTTCGAGGCCGCGTCGGCTATTGGCTTCGGCTGTATCGGCAGCTTTGTGCAACAACTTTAGAATAGCCTGCCCCGAAGCATCCAAAGGATCGCTGCGATCCGACGGGAAGCCGTTCTGGCCCCGTGAGTTCGGTTCAGGCTCTGAGTAATCAGCCATTCGCAAGTTTCCCCATACAAAAATAGGGTAATAGAATTTCTTTTCTGGTGGAAGCACCCCACCGTCGCAAGAGTGGGATGCCAGCAGACTATAATATTCTACATCGACATAATGGAAATAAGCGCGCAGATGTTCTTTGCTAAATCAGGCAAGAAATGAGTTCTCTATGCCCGTGATGGGTCTGTAGCGAGCCCAACCAGTACCCGGTGAATTTCACCCCTCGCCCTGATCGGCGGGGGTTACTGAAGCCGCTGCCTAACTTCGGGCTGCTTGATAAGACGGTCCTCAACCTCCGACGCGATCTTCTCCAGCCATCCTTGAGCACGCTCCGCCTTCTCCCGATAAAGCTGCACTTCCGCCTCTAGCTTCGCGATCCGATCTCTGGCTGCGTGAAGCTCTTGAGAGAGCGTATGAGCCGCGCCAAGCGATTGTTGGGTCTCGTTTTCAAGTCTGTCTGAGGTAGTGCGCAGCAAGCTCAAAATCGATTGTCCCAAGGAATGCGGCTTTTCGCCAACCGCCGTGTCTCCCACCGGCGACGTGTGTTGCTTCGAATTTATCAGGGTAGATTGCGTACCCATGACGCCGCTCCCTGGCGAGATCGCCATTCCTATAAGGAATTTCTCTGGCAATAGTTCCGGGCCGGAGCGTGAGGAATTGACTTCAAACCAACGTGAGCGACCTGAGGATAATCGGTCACAGATGTGCAATGTGCGTGGTCTAGGTCAACGCCTTAAGAAGTTGATGGCGTCGCACCGAGGAACCTGATCCATGTTCATGTTCGGAATGCGTTGTGTTCGATGCGACCATGAAATCATCGCGCCGCGTGACACCGAACTATTGGATGACAGAGTGATTCGGCACGTCTGGCATTGCCCGAGTTGCAAAGCTCGATTCGAATCCTTTCCGCGATTTCCGAAGGGCGCAAAGTTAGTGAAGGATGTGATGAAGAGCGTCGATGTCTTTCCGCCGCTGAGCGGAACATAAGCCGGCAATGACGCGATGCGTGCCGGTTAGCAATTGGCGTTTTGCATGCGCCACGCCTGAAAGGCGAACACCTCAATCCAGAAACGTAACTCGTACAAACGGTCCGTCCACGCCGCGATAGATATCGACCCGTATGCGTGGTGTCCCGTTCACGATCCGAGAGAGCACACCTGGATCAGCCCGCCCCCGATCCAGCATTTGCTCAAGGACTGCGCGATTCCCTTCTTCGGCAAAGAAAGTATCGCTTTCGTCGTCCAGGTCCCTCTTGCCATACCGGTGAACATTTGCCCGATCTTGCCTTATTATAGCGGCTGCGGAAGTTAGCCGTTGCCCAATTGAATTGAAATGATCTATCTCACTTAACCGAGCAACGTAACTTCCTATTTGTTGGGCGTTTAGCTGTGGCGTTTGGTCTAGCAAAGTGACTCGGATGAACGGTCCATTTCCGGCGCGATAGATATCGACACGTATGTGTGGTCTCCCGTTAACGATCGCCGCCGACCGATTGTCTGTCATCTCTCTCGTTTTGCGTCTGGCTCTCCCGGCGCAAACTCGCCTGAAGTTAGCGCCCGCCGTCACGTATCGTATGCCCAGGCCAAAGCTTTCTGGCGCCAGTACTTGGCAGTCTCTTAAGTGCGCGCCTTGCTGAGCGCACGACTGGACCCTGATCACGACGCCGCGTCCCGTCCCACACTTCGACGCCCTGTCCGTTCACTTGCTTCCTTGCGTACTCGATCACGCTCTCGTCGTCTGAAAAAACGACGATATCGGGAAGGGTGGTGATGTGTTGTTGACGGCTGTTACGTTCCTGCGCTCGGCAAGGGCGGCCCGGGCGATCCACATCGTGTTTTAGGGCGGCTTCGAATTGATCAGAAATTGCGTCGTTGAGATCGCCGTTGTGCCATTGCAAAAATAATACCGGGTTGATGCAATAGCGCGCCCCAGTTGGCCGCGACCGCCCGTGCTTGACTTCATCCGATCGCCACACCCGACGGATAGATTTTAGTTTGCGACCAATGCCCTTCTAATCGTTTGCAGCCCTTTCCAAAAAGGTTCTTCCAGGCTGATGCTCGTCTTGTGGCCTGCAAGGATGACGGAGCGCTTGATGATTACTGACTTCATAGGGCTTCCCCCATTTGCGGCAACGCATCGACGCAAACAAAAGCCGAATGTGGTGATATGCTAATTGAGTTTGCGGCACCGCACAACTTTCAGTTAGGTCGTGCTGCCGACAAACGGAGCGCCGGTGGCCACGCTTTCGGCGCTTGCCACGGCGCCTTACTGCGACCGATTGCAGCAATTTGTTTGCTACGGCTGAACGGTGTTCTCGCCCGAGCAACAATGAAAGATCGATTCGAATCGGCTATAATGAGTGTCATCGGTTATGGTGGGCGGCCAAAGCTGACGCTTGACGTGCTGCGCAGATTTCAGCTTCGCCATGCTTGACGTGCTCGCAGCGATTTCGGCAGGCTTCGGTCGCCCTACTAGCTGCCAAACAAAAAGCCCCGGCCAGAAAGGACCAGGGCGAAGTTTGTCCTGTGGAGGGGATTACTCCACGCCGAACATTGCGCCAGGGTGCCACGCGGCAGTCAAATGAACTCCCGGTAATGAAAGGCCTGCCGCAGGGATCAATGGGCGACCTGTCAGCGTTTGACGGGCATGAACGCTGACGAATGCCGCCGACGCGCCGAAGAAGCCACGCGACTTGCGACAGAAAACCCCGATCTTTGGGAGCGTGAAATCCTGTTCCAGATTGCCAGCCAATGGCAATTGCTCGCAGTCCATAGGGCACTGGAGAAGCGGCCGACTATCCTAAAAGTCGTGCCCGGGAAGCCGCACAGCGAATAATGCAACGAAAAGCCCCGGGCAGCATGGGGGTCTGACCGGGGCGAAGTTGGCTATGATGATGCGGGCATCAGGGAGAGAGCTCAGAGGCTGTCAATCAGCCACCAACTGGATAAGATTTTCACCAGAAGCGATAATTCACGCCGGCCTTGATGAGGTGCTCATTCTCGGTGATCGAAGTCGGGACTTGCGCCCCAGAAAGAGGCGCCAGTCCCGTTCCGGCGAACGCAGGGTTGGCCGCAATGGACGCGTTGATTGAGCGCGTACCAAAGTCGATGTAGTTATATTCGAGCTTCGCCGACCAATTCGGCAGGAACGCATACTCCACGCCCATACCTAATAGGCCGCCTGTTTGCGTCCCGCTGCCACCCGCGCTGGCCGCAATTGTCGTACCAGCCATATTGATGCTATTGCCGACGGTGAAATTGGATCCTTCCCACGCTACACCGCCTTTGAGATAGATCAGGGTTCGCTCGACCGCGACCACCCCCACTCTGCCGGTAACATCAGCAAACCAGTTGTGTTTCATGGTGCAGTTAAGCACCACCGCGCATGGCGCGGTCCCCTGCAAGCCCGCGGCGTCCAAGTCGCCTTCAATGCCGAGAACGAACACGCCGATCTGCCAATTGTAGCCGGCCTGCATGCCGCCGATGAAGCCGTTGAACGTTTCCGATACCAGAGGCGCGGTCGCACTAATCGGCATTCCCGATAGTGCTGTAAGAGCTGGACCGACATTGACCGACGTTTCGGTAGTGCCGATTCCCGCTCCGACATTGGCGCCGAGGTAAAATCCAGTCCACGAAAACAGAGGCGGCGGCAGGTACGGTGGCGTCTGTGGAATCAGCATGTCCGCAGCCTGAGCAACCGATATCATTCCCAGAAGCAGCAACAGAAAACCGATCGCACGGCAAAATTGCTTCATTGCATTGCTCCTAAACACGGAGCGACAATGTAATTTGTTTGGTTAAGTATTAGTTACGTTGGGGAGGCTGTGGGCGCCCAAAAATTGAGCGCAGACGAAAAGCCCTGGCCAGACCGGGACCGGGGCTAAGTCAGAGATGTGCGCGTAGGAACCCGCCTATTCAGGCCGAACGCTCAACGCTCAACGTGCGTCAAGCATTTGACGGGCCCAAAAATCAACAGAGCGGAGCCATTGCTGACCCCGCCCCGTTAAGTAGCCGATGAAAGGCCGCGCGCCTAAGTTTGCGGACCTTTAGGTTGGAGTTTATGCCACCGAATGGCCATGACCGCCCATGTCAGTTGCGCTCACGTGAGAATCGCCGCCCGTGAGGGCAAGGGTGAACGAGTTGTTCTGGATGTTGGCGCCGAGAACGATGCTCTGGGTGAAGGCGTCGACGGTAGCGGCCGCCGAAGTCGCACCCTGCAACTGGCCAGTGGCCAAATCACCCTGGCTGATGTCGCCGACATGAACCCCGCCGCTTTCAGACGCGCCACTGCCAGAGACCGACGAATAATCCGAGTTGTGCACATCGCACGCCGAGTTGTTGGCAACGAGGCTGTTGATTTGGTCGAGCGCAATGGCGGTATCGGTGCCGCCGTGAGCGAAGCTCTGAGAGATGTCCTGCGGCATGTAAAGGGCAGTGGCGTCGCTCAGATTGCCGATCACCGGGGTGATGCCCGCATCGACGCTGACGTCCACACAAACCGTATCGCTGCTGTGGTTGACGTTGTCGTTCAGGTTGCCGTTGAGGTTGCCGTCGACGTTGAGGTTGCCGTTGCCATTCAGATTGCCGTTGCCGTTGCCGTTCAGATTGCCGTTCAGGTCGGCGGCAATTTGCGCCTGGGCCTGACCTTGGCCCTGGAGGCTCAACTGGCCCTGGCCTTCGCCTTGGCCCTGACCTTGATCCTGGTTCTGATTGTTCGGATCAAAGATATTCGGGATACCCATAGTAAGTCTCCTTCTGACACGAAGACCTACCCATCACTTCCGTATAATCGCTGATCTTCTGCGCCTGCGATCTACGAACGATCTGCGGTAGTCATTCACGTCGATCAAGATTGAGTTGGATTTCGGTTTTCCGAGCGACCAGTTCGAAACAAACCACCCGCAAAAACCGCAAGGCGATCAGTCCCGACGCCGATCGTAGCTAAGAGAGCGCGTCACTGTCCCGGTTCGGCCACCTCCCTTCGATGTGTCGGTTGGAATCGACCCTCCGGCACAACTGCAAAGAACTATCTTTGATTGAAAGGGTCAATCGAACGTTGGGTAAAATACCGGCAACGCGGCGTTCGGGTCGCTTAACCGCTCGCGATTTAGTCGGCAAATCGGTATTTTGGATGCAACAACTTCGGCGAGGACCCACGCCCACCGAAACCGGCGTCATAAAAATCAACTCTTAGGCCGCTTGAGGCTGAGGCCTGTTGAACGGCGCCGGATCCCCTCACGAGCGATAATTGCCTGCGTCAAAAGAAGGCCGCTCCTACATCACAAACATGGAACTGCGTGAAGGTTGCGGAAGTTCACAGAACGCCGACGCTATGAGGCGGAGAAAAAACTCCGGCCCGCGCGAATTGCTGAGCTTCGTGGGTAGGCCGCAATTTTGGCGTGGATAGTTGGCGTTGGGAGCGAGCCCTATCCCTAATTTTAGCTTGCCGCAAGTGCTCGTCCGAGGTTCAATTAGTATCGCCTCGGTTGCGGTTTCCTTTTAGCTCCGCGGTCGGAATTTGTTCCCTAGGCGAGGGCCAGGCGCAAGGCGCGAAGTGCATTTGAACTGCAGCACTGGGTTCGCTCGCAAAGGAAATCTTTGATGACAGATCGTCGCTTACTGATGTTAGCTATTCCGACTGTTATTCTGGCAGTTGTCTTTGCCTATGTCGCGCTAAGTATCCAATCCGAAAAAGCGCGCCAGCCGGAACAGTACGTGGCGTCCTCCGGCGGCTCTCAGATCAAATCAGCGCCGAACACTACCTCGAGCATTGGTGGCGGAAGTTCCAGTGATGCACAGTTCCGAAAGGAAACACCTCTCGCGTTGGAAGCGCAAAAAGAACGGCAGGATTTGACTGACTGTGCATCCCCAACGGGCGCGGTCGACCTGCCGGTGAAATGCACCACTTTGGAATCCGACATCGAATTAGCTCTACATAAAAGAAAGCAGCAAGAAGAGGCAGCCAAGGAAGAGGCCCAACGTCTCGCCTTCCCGCCCAACAAAGAACGTCAAGAGGAAACGGCGGCAGAGGAGGTGGTGAAACGTCAAGCGTTGGTAACGAAACAACAGGAAGAGGCGACGAAGTTGGAGGTCGCACGTCTTGCCCGTGAAGCTGAAAAAACGCGCCAGGAGGAAGCGGCTGCCAAGGAAGAAGGACGTCAGGCACAAGAAAGGAAGCAACAGGAAGAGGCTGAAGAGGCCGAACGTCTCGCGTTGGCTGTCGAGAAGAAGAATCAGGAAGACAGGGCCACCAAGAACGAGGTGGAACGTCTTGCGCTGGAAGCTGAGAACAAGCGCCAGCAAGACGTCGCCGCGAGGAATGAGGCGGAACGTCTCGCCCTAGAATTTGAGAAGACGCGCCAGCAGGAGGCGGCAGCCAAGAATGAGGTAGAACGTCTAGCCCTTGAGGCCGAAAAGAAGCGCCAAGAAGAAGCGGCGACTAAGAATGAGGCGGAGCGTCTCGCCATTGAATCTGAAAAGAAGCGGCAAGAGGAAGCTGCCGCCAAGAATGAGGCGGAACGTCGTGAGCTGGAAGCTGAGAAACAGCGGCAGCAGGAGGCGGCTGAAGGACTTGCTTTGGCGGCCGACACGAAACGGCAGGGGGAACTAACCGCACTCCGTCCCAACCCTGCCGGTGAAGTTCCAGCAGCGAAGGAAACCGATCAGCAAACCGAAGTTCCGAAGAGGCCCGCATCGGCTCCCACCGGAACGCCGGAGCCGCCGGTCACAGCGGCAAGCCTGCCCGTTTCTTCAGATCTGCCGGTATTTGCACCTTCCCGCGTAGTGTTAATCTATCCGCGCAACGACAAAGCTGCCATCGAGCGTGCAACGGCCCTGCGGCAGGCGCTGGCCGTAGCAAACGTGGAAGTCGTCAAACTCGAAGCCGTAGATGCCTCTCGCCAGACGCCAGGAGTCGGCTACTATTTTAGATCGGACCACGACGCGGCGGTCGAAGTGAGTCACCGAATTCAATTTCTTCTCGGGTCCGTCGAGCCGACTCTTCTGGAATTGCGGGGCAGAGTTCCACAGCCGGGAACTGTCGAGATTGCGGTTCCAGGACGAGCGGCGCGTTGAATTGCGATTGGCTTCTGATTAGTTCCACTTGTGGCTCCATCAGCAATCAGATACCATTTTAGATAAAGAGTGAATTTTTGTTTGGGAGGTAATCATGTTTCGCTCGACGTGTATTCTCTTCGGCGTGATTTTGATTGCGGCAAGTCAGACCGCATCGGCCGAACCTCAGACCAATGTCGCCGCCACCTCCGCCGCCCCGAGCGCGCCAAGCTCGCTTCTTTTCTATTTCGAGCCCGGCAGTGCGATAGTTAGGCCAAAGGATACGGCGCTCCTTGACCAAGCTTCCCGTCTTTACCGCGAGGGAAAGCCCATCGTCATGGTCGTGAGCGGCAGCGCCGATGCGACGGGTTCGGCAGCCAGCAATCTCCAGCTGTCGCAACGCCGCGCGCAGAATGTGATGAAGGGTTTGGTGTCACGCGGTATCCCAATTGAGCGGTTTCAGATCGTAGCCAAGGGCGGGACCGATCCGGCCGTGCCAACATCTCAGGGCGTTGGCGAGGAGCGCAACCGTAGTGTGGAGCTTACTTGGCGCTAAACTGAGGTTGCACAACACCTTGGGCTTTGCGTGCGCGTCGAGCGCGAGGCTGGTCGCGCTCATCACTCCTCTCTATCTTCTCGCTGCGCCGAGTAGCGCGGTTGCACGCGACGCGGCCGACCAGAGCCGCAACGGCGACCTAAATCAACCGGACTACCCTGACTATAACGTCGGCGAGTTTGCCTATGCCGCTGGACGCTTTGTTGAAGCCTTGCGTATTTGGCGGCCGCTCGCGGAGAGCGGTGATCCGCGCGCTGCTTACGGTCTGGGCCTTCTATACGACCTCGGAGAAGGAGTCGGACAAGACGCAGCGGCAGCCTTCCTTTGGTACCGGACGGCTGCCGAAGCGGGCATGGCTCCCGCTGAGTTCAACATTGCGGTAATGTTTGACAGCGGTGTTGGCACAGCCCGAAACGCGGCCGAAGCAGCCGTGTGGTATGCGAGCGCCGCCGCGCATGGCATTGCGCGGGCCGAGTACAATTTGGCGCAATTATACGCGGCCGGTGACGGCGTGCCGCGCAATCTCGACGTGGCGAAAGCTTGGTACGCGGCGTCAGCGGCTCATGGACTATCTGCCGCGTCGAGTAAGCTTGCTTCGCTGCGGGAAAATCGCGCTGCTGCGGCAGCTACTGCTCTCACGAAACCAGCTTTGATCCCCGTAGTCGCCCCAGGGTCACACGTCACAAAATCACGGGCTGGCGAAGACAACGTCGTGGAATTGTCCTGGGTAGCGCCGGCGCAACCCGTACAAGTGAGCTTTTTCGTACAGGTTATCGCCTTGGACGCGGCGGGCGCCCGTCCCGTGTTTAGCAGCTATCTGCAACAGTCGGCTGTTCTAGTGCGGCTGCCGTCGAGACCCGCAGCATATGCCTGGCGCGTCTATACTGTGGCCATCTCGGAGTCCGACTACATCCCGAGCGCGTGGAACTATTTCTCCTTACGTTAAGTGTAACCGTCGACCGGCGCCGTCGGCTGCGGCCCTCCTGTTCCGCCTGCGAATGCGTGTCAGATAGCGTCCGTCACACGGCGCTCTTACTAACAAGACGGCGTTGCTCGAACAGGGTTGTCCCTAGCCAGCGGACCTAATTTCTGTCGGATGTCGGCTAAGTGTTCACGTCCCCAAAAAAGTTCGCCCTCGACAACGAAACTGGGCACGCCGAATACGCCGGCAGCTTCTGCGGACTCTCGGATTGTATCGAGTTCTATCCGTCCCGCACCAGCCAGGAATCCGTGGAAACCAGCCCGGTCGGCATGGCCTTCAGATAAAACTGCTGCAATTGCTTCAGCGTCTTCAATGTCTAGCTCGCGTCGCCAGAAACGTTCAAAGACACGATCGTGATAAGCGCGAAACTGGCGTTTGCCTTGACGTTTTGCCCACAACATACCGATTGCGGCGAGAGAAGAATCCCATATTTTTCGCGTTCCGAGAATTACTAAACCACGCTTGCGGGCTTGGCGCCGGCAGTCCATGTATGAATAGCGCACTCTGCGCTACTGGTGGCCGTTCCGGTTGGACTCTATGATCTCGCCACGCTCGTCTAACCGAGCGCTCCCAAGATAGCTCGGAATGTAGCGTGTACGGCAGCCATTCGATATTGATTTCAAAGTCGCACTCAAGCTCATAAATCATATCCTTCGCAAGGAACGCATAAGGGCTTTTATAGTCGCTGTAGACCGATATTGTGTTTGGCCTGTCCATGGTCGTGCTGATCGGGTTTGCACCAAATATCATTATACCTTAGCAAACCTCCTTTCGGTACGATCTCTCTGAGGAGTTTCTGGCACTAACCTGCCTACCCGTGTCGATGGCACGCTTTTAGCTTTCCCAGCATTACTTAGGGTCCACGCGTGCGCGCTAAGACCTGATTTCCGCGCCATCGCTTCCACCAGATCGACCAGCGACGAGCGCAACTCTTTGTCGGAGATTTTGACAGCTCGCCGGCAGTTTAGCTCGAGCGGCGGGGTGTCCCTTTTTTCGCTGCTTCACGCGAAGGTGGGTAGGTTTGCTCGTCTTGGTCGGTCATACTGGGCAGTTCGCCGCCCGTGTTGCCAACGCCTCTTCGATCGGTTCGCCCGATCGATCATCGGCGCCCAAAGGTGGTGCTGGCTTCAGGGTGTCTTCGTCGAAATTGTCCTCAACCGCGACCAGTTCGCGGGCCATATCCCAGTGGACCTCAGCACGACCCTCCGGTCGGCCTTCCTCCTCCCAGATCCTATACGCGCGCGTTCTTATGCGTTGTTCGTGATCGGTCATGACGAATCACCAAACGAAGGCGCGATGAAGCGGTTTGCTAAATCGCCTGGGGCACCAGATCTCCTGCTGCCTATTGTCCATGGCTGGCTAGGACCTCGCTGCACGCTTTACTGATGCGAGACCGATTGCTTTCAAGACAGTTGAGGATGCTGACAACATCCTCGTTATTGTCTTTGGCGAATTCCTTGCAAAAACGCATCACGTCCGGGCGGCAGGCAGCCCTCTCCCTCGGATCCCCCTTGCCTTGAGCCGACGCTGAGGTGATTGCGGCCAAGGTAAGCGTGGCCGCGATAGCAAATGCGCGATGCATGACTAACCCTTGTTAGAAGACCGCGGATAGGAGGCCCCGGCGGATGATCAGTATAACAAGGCACTGCCAACAAGCTTCGTTCCAATTAGCGGCGGCAAAGAAAGAAATTGAGGTGCGAGCTCCGCTCGGTTAGTGGGCTTAGGCCCATGCGCGCCAGTGCGCTGCACCCGCGGCCCCAGCTGGCCGGCGCTTAAATCGCCAATTGCCGCGAGTGCGCTTTTTTAAAGGCGCGAGCAACCGGTCAACCCACACGGCATTGTCCCAGTGATAGCCAATGCCAGGGGTCCGAACTTATGTTCCGCGCGCGACATACTGCTCGTGAAGTCGAATTTTCTGCAGCACCGCAGAAGCTTGGCCTGGTTTGGGCGTGGATCGCAATCCACCCGAGCGGACAGCAGGAAGAGATTTGGGGTTTTCACTCACCACAGGAAGCCCGCGAATGGCGCGCCGGCACTGGTCTTCGCGCGTGGTACCGCACAAGAGGCTATCTGATCGAAGAAAGAAATTGAATGTCTTCACAGCTACCGCAGACATCGGACGTGGATCTGAGGCCTTGGCGATCGCAAGTTAGGGCGCTGTTGGCAGACGTGACGAAGGATGACGACACGATCGCCGCGCTCGTCAACGCCTTCGAAACACACGGCCTGACATTGGGAAGTACGACACGACGCGCGCCGACGGATCACTTGGGCCGCTTCCGCAAACCTGAACTAATCGCCGCCTTGACCAACTTCGATCAATCACTTCGCGACAAAGTCATTGCCGTACTGCAGAAAGTCGGGGGGCATCGCGCCCGCAGACTAATTGTCTAACTCCGCTTCTGTTCGGGTTTTCCGACCTCCTCATCGTTCATCAGCTCACCCCGGCGATCCTTCGTTCATTGTCCCGCATCCCTTCCCGAAGGCAGGGCCATCGTAAAAGCTACCCGGAACCTATTGAGCGCCTTCGGCCTTTGATTCACAAATGTCACAATTCGAAAATCAGTCCTGATACCTCGAGTGGAAGGAAGCTGTGGATCGAGTTGTGGCCGCGAGAATGGCACTGGACGCAACCGCACCCGAAACTCTGGAAAGGCATGCTGCTGATCGCGAATATCAAATCGCGCTTACCGGCTTCCGCACTCTTGCGGAAAAACTCCGATTAAGAGGCGAGATTGATCGGCAACACCTAGCGTGACCAAAGGCGGACCGGATTTCGCAGGCCGGAGACTGACCGCTAAACTTTGCTGGGGAACGTAAGCCCGCCAATCGGGGCGGCCTTACCGGCCATCACAGAGAAAGGTAGAGCTGTTCGTTCTGGATGTAATTGGTTTGGTCGCCGACGCACACGTCAATCGGCCACCGCTGCAGTCTGTCCGAACTGGTTTTCTTCGATTCCTCGCTGACAGTCGGCGCCGGCGCGTTCATAGGCCCGTTTGAGCGCGGCGCTCGTTAGCGTTGCCCCGGGTGCGCCGGGTGATTTGGGTATGCGGGGCCGGGGAACTCAGGCGACGAGACGGGCCAATGGTATTTTCAGCGATAATGAAAGGCCATCGCCGTTCCAATCGCGGTCAATGGAACCACCCAGGCCCGACAGCACCGCCTTCTCGAGGATCGTTCCGAATCCTTCGCGCGCAACCGCGTCAGGCAGGGGCTTCGCACCGCGCTCCTCCCATTTGACGTCAAGGAAATCACCGACAGCCGACACGTCAATGGTCAATCGTCCGTTCGGAGAGGACAGGGCGCCATATTTAGCTGCGTTCGTTGTGAGTTCGTGAAGCAGGAGCGCAAGCGACGTAAGAGCGCTTCCCGAAAGTGGCGCGTCAGAGCCGCTGACCGTGATGCGCGAGCCTTGCGCGTGTTCGTGCGGCGCTACCAGCACTTTTATCAACGCAATAACAGTCGTTGCCGACTGGCCGTCGCCGGCATTGGCCGGATCGGGCAGCGTCAGATCGTGCGCTCGCGCGAGCGCCTGCAGGCGCGACCTCAGATCTGCCGCCAATTCCTCGGTGTTCGTGGAAGCCTTGGCGCTGAGGGTGATCAACCCGGCGGTCACGCTAAAAAGGTTTTTAATGCGATGGTTTATTTCGCGCAGCAACACTTCCTGCCGTGCCCGCGCATGCCGATGGTGCGTGATGTCGTGAGTCAGCGTGAGCAAGAACTCGTCCTTGCGGCGGGCCGCCTCCCTAAGTGCCACTGCCTGTCTCTCCAGTTCATCACGTTGCGCGGCGATCTGTTGCCGCTGCCGATAAAGCTCGAAGAAAACGTCTGCTTTGCTGCGGAGGACATCGGTTTCAATGGGCTTCTGGATGAAGTCCACGGCCCCGGCTTCATATCCGCGAAAGCGATGCTGAGTATCCGCGCTGCCCGCCGTCACGAAGATGATCGGAATGCGCCGCGTCCGCTCGTTGCCGCGCATCAGTTCCGCTAATTCGAAGCCGCTCAAGCCCGGCATATGGACGTCGATTAACGCCAATGCCACGTCGTTCTGAAGAAGCAATTCGAGCGCCTCGTCCCCGGAACGGGCCGTCAATAAAACCAAGTTGTCCCGGCGCAGAAGCGCTTCAAGTGAAAGAAGATTTTCTTCAAGATCGTCCACCAGCAGAAACGCAACCGACTTCATTTTTCTCAAACCTTTTGTAGATACGCCGCGATCGCGCTGGCCGACATAACGCGGGCGCCTGGACACATTCCAATCGCCGCCTCAGGCATCGCGGATGCAAACGCGTCTTTTGGATCTTGGACGAGTGCGACGCCACCGGCTTCGGCGACAGCGCGGATTCCTCGTGCACCATCTCGACTCGCGCCGGTGAGCACTATTCCGATCAAGGCAGCACCGTAAGCGTCGGCGGCGCTTTCGAAGAGGACATCGATTGACGGGCGCGAAAACAAGACCGGCTCGTCGCTGGAGAGGGACAGGCTCTTATCCGCTTCCACGAGGAGGTGGTAGTCAGGCGGTGCGAAATAGACCGTGCCTCGGCTGATGGGCTCCTTGTCTTCGGCCTCCCGGACGGGCAGACGGCATTTGGCCTGGAACAGTTCCGGCAAAATACTCCGTTTGTCGGGCGGCACGTGTACCACTACCATCACTGCCAGGCTGAACCCGCCCGGCAAAGCGGGAAGGATGGCCGACAATGCTTCGAGCGCGCCTGCGGATGCACCGATCACCACGGCTTCGGGTCGATCGGCAATCATTCGATGCGCCTCTGATAGATCTTTTCTTCGCGGACGAACTCCGCGAAGGATGCGGCATGTTCACTGAAGCGTAAGCTTTCTTTCGCTCCGACGCCGAGAAAACCCTTTCGAGCGAGCGAGTCTTTAAACAGCCCGAGCACGCGATTCTGCAAAGCCCTATCGAAGTATATCATAACGTTTCGGCACGAGATCAGATGCATTTCGGCGAATGCGGCATCCGTCACCAAACTGTGGTCGGAGAACACCACATTCCGGCGCAAGCTTTTATCAAACGATACCCTGCTGTAGGCGGCCTGGTAATAGTCGGATAAAGACGATTTCCCGCCGGATTTGCGATGGTTCTCGGTAAACAACGGCACGCGGTCAAGGCTGAAGATGCCCGCCTCGGCGGCGCGAAGCGCGTCCTGATTGATGTCCGTCGCGTAGAACAGCGTACGGTTCTCCAACCCCTCTTCCCGAAAAAGAATGACGAACGAATATAGCTCCTCACCACCGCTGCAACCGGCTATCCATACTTTGAGTGATGGATAGGTCCTCAGATGGGGCACCACCTTCTCGCGAATGGCTCGAAAAAAACCCGGATCGCGAAACATGTCGCTAACCTGGATGGTCAAGTATCCCACGAGCCGCGGCAGCATTGCCGGGTCGTGCAACACGCTTTCCTGCATGGCCGAGAAGGTCACGAACCCGAGTTGCTCACGGGCCTGTTTGAGCCGCCTTTTAATCGAGGCCATCGCATAGCTGCGGAAATCATAGTGATATCTAACGTAGAGCGCCTCTAGCAGGAGCCGGATTTCAATATCCTCGGTCCTCTCGGGCGCGGACTGCTCTTTCACCGGGGCATCCAGACCCGCACAAGCGAAAGAAGTTTCTCAACGTCCAGCGGCTTTGCCATATAGTCGTTGGCGCCAGCGTCGATGCAGCGCTGCTGATCGTCGGGCATTGCCTTCGCGGTCAGTGTTATTATTGGCAGCTTTTTCCAATCCGGGTTTTTGCGAATCTCGCGCGTGGCCGAGAGCCCGTCCATAACCGGCATCATGACATCCATAAGGACGAGATCGATCGCCGATCCAGGCTGGCCTACGGATCTTTCAAGGGCGACGATTGCCTCTCGGCCGTTACGCGCGATCTCGATAATCGCGCCGCGCGGTTCAAGAATATTAGTCAAGGCGTAAACATTTCGAATGTCGTCCTCGACTACGAGAATGCGCCGTCCCTCGAGCAAGGCATCCCTGTTTCTGGCTTTCCGAATCATTTTCTGTTGTTCATCCGGCAATTCCGAAATCACCTGATGCAGGAAGAGACTCACCTCGTCGAAAAGGCGTTCCGGCGATTTCGCTCCCTTGATAATGATCGACTTCGAATATCGTCGCAGACTTTGCTCGTCGTCTGCCGACAGCTCGCGCCCGGTGTAGACGATCACGGGCGGAAAGGCATAGGCCGTCTCCTGGCTCAGAGTTTCGAGCAGCGAATAACCCGATGCATCCGGAAGCGACAAATCCAGCACCATGCAATCGAAGGTCTCCTCCTGCAGGCGCGTGAGGCACTCGGCGGCAGTTCCGGCTGTCACGGCTTCAACATCATGAGACGTCAGCAACTTCGCGACAGCATCGCGCTGTACCGGATCGTCTTCGACAATGAGGATCCGGTGCATGCGCTGGGATAACCTGGCTTCGAACTTCTGCAAGACCTCGACCAGTTGCTCCCGCCTTACGGGCTTGAGCGCATATCCGACAGCGCCCAACGACAATGCCGTCTCGGAGTGATCGGTCGCCGAGACGACATGAATGGGAATATGCCGCGTCCGGACATCGCGCTTGAGGCGATCGAGGACTGAGAGGCCAGATTGGTCCGGCAGCCCGACATCGAGAATAATCGCACTTGGCCTGAACTGCGTGGCCAGGGTCAACGCCTCTTCGGCAGTGCCAGCCACCAGGGACCGGAAACCCATTTCACGGGACAGGTCTCGCAAAATGCTGGCGAATGTGTCGTCGTCCTCGATAACCAGGAGGACCCGTTTCCCGTCGCTCGGTCTTTCGCGGTCGTCCTCGACCCTGCGAGATTGAGTAGGTGACGCGGCGCGAGACGCCTCTGCCTGAAGAGACTGAGTCAATGGAATGTTCGGGACGAGCCCTCGCGGTTGACGGGGTGCGACTTTCGCCGGGTCGTAAAATTCGGGAATCGTGATGGTGAAGGTGCTGCCTTGTCCACGCTCGCTTTTCAAGGCGATTGAACCACCCAACAGCCGGACGAGCTGCCGCGAAATCGAAAGGCCGAGGCCGGTGCCGCCATACTGCCGGCTAATCGTACTGTCAGCCTGGTGAAACGCCTCAAAGATATTCTGCTGCTGGTCCTCGGCGATCCCGATGCCTGTGTCCGACACAGAGAACGCAATTTGCCCTTCGGCGGCGCGGCGTATCGACAATCCGACCTTTCCTGCTTCGGTGAACTTGAACGCGTTGGACAACAAATTCTTGAGCACCTGCTCCAGCCGCTGCACGTCGGTTTCGAGGCCCTCCGGGCACTCCGCCGCAATCTCAACGGCGAAATCCACCTTCTTTTCGCGGGCGATCGGTTGAAAGAGCTGTCGAAGGCTGTTCGCCAGCCGTCCGACGGTTATCGGCTCGGGCCTGATTTCCACATGGCCTGCCTCGATTTTGGAAAGATCCAGGATGTCGTTGATCAGGTTAAGCAGGTCATTGCCCGACGACTGGATCGTCTGCGCGTACTTGACCTGCTCCTCCGTAAGGTTGTCGTTCGGATTGTCCGCAAGAAGTTTCGCGAGAATAAGCGATGAATTGAGGGGCGTGCGCAGCTCGTGTGACATGTTGGCGAGAAAGTCCGATTTGTACCGGCTCGCCTGCTCGAGCTCCCGTGCCTTGAGGTGGACGGAAGCGTTGACCCGCTCCAGGTCGTCACGCTGCGATTCCAGCTGCTGGGTCTGCTCTTCAAGCTGCGAATTCGTCTGTTCCAGCTCGACCTGCTGCTGCTCGAGCCGCGCTTGAGACTCCTTGAGCGCCCGGCCTTGCTCCTCCAATTCTTCGTTCGAGACGCGCAGCTCCTCGCTCTGGGTTTGCAGCTCCTCCGCCTGACGCTGGGTTTCTTCCAGGAGGCTTTGAAGCTCACTGCGATAATTCGCCGAACGCACCGCGATGCCGACGGATGCCGACGCATGTTCGAGAAGAGCGATGGCACTCTCATCAACCGGCCGGAGGAAGCCCAGTTCGATTACTGAATTGACGGCCCCGTCGATGCTTCCGGGCAAAATAGCGAGATGTTTCGGTTTGCCCCGTCCCAGAGCGGAGCCAAAGGCGAGATAGCCATCCGGAACCTCGCCTACCATCATGGGGCGGCCTTCGGCGGCGGCCTGGCCTAACAGGCCCTCTCTCGATTTGAACTCCGCCACAATCGGCACATCGTCGGGTACGCCATATGTCGCCGCGCGCCGGTACAGCCCGGCGCCGCCGACGAACAGCACTCCAGCAATCGCGCCAAGGTAGCTACCCAAGAATGCAAGAATGCTGTTTCCCAGCTGATCAATGGGCTGGTCCCCCATCATCGCAGAAGCCAAGCCGACCTGGCCGGACTGAAGCCATTCCTCGCGGCGGCGAGCCAGCGTCGCCCGCCGGATCAAAAAGCCAATGGCCACGGTCAGCAGAATGCCCAGTAGGCCGGACAGCAAGCTACTGGCGAGCGCCGTCTTCTGGGCATCATTCATTTCGGCGAGCCGCCTGGACCGAAGCATTGCCTCTTCCTGCGCCATGGCCGTGACTTGCGCGCGGATCGCGTCCATTTCAAATTTGCCGCGATCGGAATTGACGACCGCAAGTGCTGGCTCCAAACCTTGGCTGTGGCGAAGATCGATCGTTTCCTTGAGTTCAGCCAGTTTCGCGCCAAGGTGCGATCGAAGGGCGTCAATCCGAGGCTTCTGGACCGGATTATCGCGGGTGAGTTTCGTGATTTGGTCGAGCTTGGGCGGAATTTCGATTAGCGCGGCATTGTAGGGCTCAAGGTATTTTTCGTTATTTGTCAGCAGATACCCGCGTTGTCCGGTTTCGGCATTTTGTGCACCGGAAAGCAATTCGTCGAGCGTAGTGATGACTTCGTGGGAATGGACAATCTTTTGGTTGTCATCGCGCAAGGTCCGCAGATTGAAATAGGCGACTCCGCCGCTGATTAAAAAGAAGACCAACGCGCCCGCGAGGCCCAAAGCGATCCCGGTGTCGAGACCTAATGTTCGGCGGAAATTTCCTGCCGCTCCTGCTTGTTCCATAAATGTTCCCTGCACCGTGACCCGGTCTGCACTGCTGGCATCTCCCCATACACCCAGGTGCAGCGCAGGGGACTTCGCCTCATCGAGTATTTTGGCGTGACATGTCAACTTCTGTAATTCGCACCGGTCTGAAACTGTTCTGTTGTTATTCCCAAGGGAACGAAGGGATTGGCTCCGCTGGCGCTCTCTTGAGGGATAACGCGAACTACTCATTTTCGCCTATTGGCCACCAGCCGGGCTGAGGGTGGCGGAACCCCCAGGCCCATCCGCGGTTGGCGATGTGACCGAGCCGGATAATTTCATGGATCGTCTGGGCTCACTCGCTTCTCGCTCGGGCAACCGCCCCGGAATTGCAGTTTTGCGGCAACAGAATACGCCAAAGAACAACAGCCTAGGGCGTTAACGCAGCCTGCCGAAAGCTCCGGTGACCTGAAAGGTGGCAAGTGCAGTATAAACTTCTTCACGAAGAATCCGGGGAGCGAACCTTCGCTGTCGTGCTCTCAACCGGCGAAGAAGTGTTTTCAAGCCTGAATGATTTCATAACGCGTGAGAACGTGCACGCCGCGCATCTAACTGGAATTGGCGCGCTGTCCGGACTCGTGCTGATGTATTTCGACTGGGAGAAGAAGGAATACCTGAAACGGCCGGTGAAGGAGCAGGTCGAAGTGGCCTCCCTGATTGGCGATGTCGCCGAAGACCCGGCCGGCGCTCCCACGCTGCACATACATATCGTGGTAGGCACGCGCGACGGCAGCGCGAAGGCTGGGCATCTCGGCGAAGCGCACGTCCGGCCCACGCTGGAAGTGATCGTGACAGAGAGTCCCATACATCTGCGCAAGGTGAAAGACCCAGAGAGTGGCCTTGCGCTCATCAGACCGGCTGCTGATTAAATCCATGAAGAGGCTTCGGTGAAGCAACGCCAGCGGAAAAGGGGAATGCGGATTACTTGAACGGGGCAATAAGGCGAGTGTCGTTATGACTACTTCTATTGTGAGGGATCTTTACGCGAGTCCGAGCGGCGACCGGTGGGATCTTGCGAGAAACGGCGGCGGCGAGCTCGTTGTCCGCCACCAGCCGAGCCGCACGTCCGGTGGAGTTGTTTCGGAAATCGCGGTCGACGTTTTTCTTTCGCACGCCAGCCAAGGACCGGAGTATCAGGCCTTGTCCGCGGCACTCGCGGAGCTGGACCTTTCCGGCAAAATCCCGGATGACGGTGCCTCGGATGCGAGAACGATTGAGAAGATTGACCGGGCTTTGGGGCAAGCTGTGGCGCGGTGCTGGAGTAAACTTACGCCAGAAATTCAGCATACGCTGTTCGAGGCTGCCGTCCTGGCAGAAGGCGAAACTGTGCGCCAGGCGCTCGCCATACATTTGCACGAGAAGCACGAACGCACTGCCCAGTCTGTACAAGCCAAGGCGATACCGGAGCCGGACAGTCTTGGCGGGTAAAGCCGAACCGGCGTCCCCTATCATTCATCGATCCCGGGCGCGCGCCGCCATGCGGCGCCGGGCTTTATGCGCTTTCGCGCACCGAACCCGCTTTCCGCGGTTTCGGTCCGGGCGGGTGACGATCCATCGTGCAAAGAAGGAGCACGCCCCGGGGCCATCAAGCTCGCTTCGTTCGGCGCAAGCGTGCGATGGGGCAGGAACGAAGACTGAGGCCGGCCGGTTGCAGGTCACTATTGCGGATTTCTATGTCAAAGGGCAATTTACTCAGATACGGGCCGCCGGGCGAGACGCGGTCCACCTTTGCGTCGATATGCAAAGGATGTTCGCCGAAGCTACGGAATGGAAAATGCCGTGGCTCGAGCGAGTGCTGCCGAACATCGTCGCGATCACGTCGGCGCACGCGGAAAGAACCGTTTTTACGCGCTTCATACCCGCCCGAAAGCCTGGCCAGGGCGTCGGCATGTGGCGGCATTATTACGAGCGATGGCGTCAATGACCATCGACCAATGGGACCTGACATGATCGGGCTCGTTCCCGATCTCGTGAAGTTCGTGCCGCCCGCGAAGATGTTCGACAAGCATGTGTTCTCCCTGGACCGGTAGCGATCTGCATCTGCAGCTTCGCGACGGAACTGTCGACACGCTCGTGATCACCGGCGGCGAAACTGATGTGTGCGTGCTCACAACCATGCTTGGCGCTATCGACTGGGGCTTCCGCGTCATTCTTGTCACGGATGCCTTGTGTAGCTCCGCGGACGAGACTCACAACGCGATGATGAATATCTATCTGAACCGCTTCGGTGAGCAGGTCGAGACGGTAACGACTGACACCCTCCTCAAAAGCTGGCCCGGCAGCGCGCGGGCACGCAACGCGTCATGAGCAACCAGCCGTCCCATCTCGTGAAGATCCTTCTGCCGAAAGAAAGCCGGCGTAGGCGAGCTGCGCTTTTCCCGCTCAGCGCTTAGCTCAGCTTGCTTTGGGTGTAATTTTAAGGACTGACCATGCCAAATCTAATCAACCTTCCGCCTTTCACCAAAGACGGTGACGTTCACGTTGTGGTCGAAACGCCTCGCGGCAGCCGGGCTAAGTTCGACTACGACCCAAAGCTCAAGACATTTGCGCTGTCAAAATCGCTGCTGACGGGCCTCACCTATCCACACGATTGGGGGTTCGTGCCTTTATTATGGTCGTGCACGACGCTGCGACCTTCCCAGGGATCGTCCTCACTTGCCGTGCCATCGGCATTCTCCAGATCGAGCAGAAGACCCAGGGCAAGACCGAGCGCAACGACCGCCTGTTTGCCGTGCCGAGAGATTCGCATTCGGAGCAGGCGCTGAAGGACGTGAGCGATCTCTCGAAGCCGATCCGCCAGGAGCTGGAAAAGTTCTTCAAAGCAACCGACGAGTTTGAGGACAAAAAGCTCACGATAATCGGTTGGAAAGGACCCAAGGCGGCCGTGCAGGCCATCAAGGATGCCTCTAAATCTTTCAAGAAGAACTCCGAGTAACGGCTAAGCGGCTTTCGCGCGCTGCTTTTTTGCCGCCGGCCGCTCGGCTTCTTTCGCGAGCCGTCCGCGCAGGAGGGCAAGGACGGCGGCTTCTTCCGGTTTCAAGCGTTGCACGTCGCCGCCCAACTCGCTTTCGGCCTTTTCTTTCAGCTCAAGCACGAGCCTGCCGTCCATATAGGAGTTCAGAACCTCGGGATGCACATAGCATTTGCGGCAGATGGTCGGCGTGTTGCCGAGCTTTCCCGCCACTTTTTCGATGGCGCCGCGGAGGTTTCGTTTTGCCTGGACGGCGCTATCAAAGCTCTCAAGCTCATTGAGCGCCATCGCCGCGAGGACGGTGCCAGCCCAGGTACGGAAGTCCTTCGCCGTGATATCCTTGCCGGTGATTTCCTTGAGATAATCGTTCACGTCGCTTGACGTGACATCCTGGCAGCTGCCGGCTTCATCGACATACTGCAGCAGTTCCTGCCCCGGCAGGTCCTAGCAGGCCTTTATGATCTTGGCGATCCGGCGGTCCCTGACGCGTAGCGACCATTGCTTGCCGCTTTTGCCGGTAAAGCGAAAACGCACCTCGTTTCCATCCACCGAGACATGGCGGTTCTTGAGGGTCGTTAGACCGTAGCTGCTATTTTGCTTCGCGTAGTCGTCGTTTCCGACGCGGATCAGCGTCGTCTCCAGCAGATGGACGATGGTCGCCAGCACTTTTTCGCGCGGCAATCCGCGCAAGGCCATATGCTCCAGGACCTTCTCGCGGATCGTGGGAAGCGCGTCGGCGAAAGCAACGACATGCTCGTACTTGGTGCTTTCTCGGACCTCACGGAAGCGTGGGTGGTAGCGGTACTGCTTGCGGCCCTTCGCGTCGCGCCCGGTCGCCTGAATGTGGCCATCCGCGAAGGGGCATATCCAGACTTCCGTCCACGCCGGTGGGATCGCGAGCGCCTTGATGCGTTTCAGGACATCTTTTTCGGTCAGTTTCGAGCCGTCCGCGCGCGCATAGCTAAAACCGGTCCCGGCTTTCTTGCGGCGTATGCCAGGGCGCCCGTCCGAAACATAGCGAAGTCCCGCGGACTCGGCGGCGTCCCTCGGGTCAACGATCGTCTCGTCGGGATTGGGTGACTCAAGCACCAAGGAAGGGTCCTTTCAACTCCGCAACAAAGGAAACGGACCGAAAGGAAACCAGTTCCTTGACGGCTAAGCGGCGCCCCAGTGGTCGGGCTTCTTTTCGTTGAGGTGCCGTACCCGAGCAACGAGAGGCGAGTGGTTGTTCTTCCGCGCCCACTCGATCGCTTCGCGCTGCATCTTGAAGGCGGCGAGGACGTGGTACCAGGCTCACAGACTTCTTGGTCGAGGATCATGCGGGCCTCTGAGTAAATCGCTCTTTGACATGACAATCCGACCTCCAACCGGGGCCGGCCTCGGTCTTGGTTCCTGCCGAACCCTTCCTGAAAAGGTGCGGACGCAACCCGGCTAGCCCTGCGGCAATGAGCGGGAAAGGCGGTCAGGGGCGCCCTTTCGCCGAGCGAAGCGAGCTTTCCCCTTGACGGCCTCGGGGCGCAAGCCGCTCTCCGCGCGAGGGATCGTTGCGTATGGCCGAGACGGAAAACTCGGGCCGGCCAGCGCGCCTAGCGGCGGCGCGCAATGGAACTCGCGATATGCAGCTAGGGTTAGAAAATTCCGAGCACAAGGGAGGTAGGGTGTGGCCGGCAGGGAGGCAAAGAGGACGGCCAGCGCCCGAAACAAGACGCGTGCGCAACGTAGCCCTTCTCTTGATCTCTTCGGAGACGAGACGCTGCCCGATGGTTTCCGCTATCAGCCGGATTTCCTGAGCCAGGAGGAAGAATCCTTCCTCCTGCGAAATCTCAAAGGGTTGCCGTTCATGGAATTCGAGTTTCAGGGCTTCAAGGGCAAGCGGCGAGTCGTGTCGTTCGGCTGGCGTTACGATTTCAATGGCGGGGGGCTCACGAAGATCGAGGACATGCCTGGCTTCCTCGCTTATACGCGCGTCAAGGCGGAACGCTTTGCTGCGCTCGCTCCCGGCAAGCTGCAACAGGTCCTCGTCACCGAATACTCGGAAGGCTCCGCCATCGGCTGGCATAAGGACCGCTCCGTCTTCGGCGATGTCGTCGGGATATCGCTCCTTTCCCCCTGCACCTTTCGCTTCCGCAAAAAAGCCGGCGTGAAGTGGGAGCGGCGCAGCCTTATAGCGGAGCCGCGCTCTGTCTATCTCTTGCGCGGGCCTTCCCGCAGTGAGTGGGAGCATTCTATTCCCGGCGTCGACAGCCTGCGCTATTCCATCACCTTCCGCAATGTTCTCGAAAGGACCGCCTGAGAATGGGCCGCGTCTCGAATTTGCCGAAGCGGCTCCAGCCGATGCTTGCCACCTTGACCGATGGTCCGTTCGATGATCCCGGCTGGATTTTCGAGGATAAATACGATGGCTTCCGCATGGTCGCAAAGATCGAAAGCGGCAAGGTCACGCTTTATAGCCGCAATGGCCAGGTCATCAGTCGCAACTACATCGAGGTCGCGCAGGCACTGGAAGGCGTCAAGGGCGATGCCGTCATCGACGGCGAGCTTGTCGCGCTTGACGAGAACGGCGTTTCTCATTTCCAGCTCCTCCAGAATGCGCTGCGCCGTCAAGCAAAGCTCCTCTACTGCGCCTTTGATCTCATGTTTCAGGACGGCGAGGATTTGCGGGCGATGCCGCTGACTGAGCGCAAGAAGCGCCTGAAAGCCATTCTTCCCAAACACAGGCTTGTTGCTTGCAGCCGTCACCGCAAGACTTTCGGAACGAAGTTCTTCGAGGAAGCGGGGCGTGAAGGCCTTGAAGGCATCATGGCAAAACGCGCAAGCAGCAAATATCTGTCGGGTGCCCGCACGGACGACTGGCTCAAGATCAAAACCTCGAAGCGCCAGGAAGTCGTAATCGCAGGCTTTACGGCTCCTAAGAAAACGCGTCCCTTCTTCGGAGCCCTCGTCCTTGCGGTCCGCAGCGGCAACGGCTGGCGCTATATCGGGCATGTCGGCACTGGCTTTAGCCACGCCACGCTTGAGGAAATTCATGGCAAGCTCATCAGGCTGAAAACGGCCAAATCGCCTTTCACCAGAAAGGTGAAGGATGAGCCCGTAACAACCTGGGTCAAACCCGCCCTCGTCGCCGAAGTAAAGTTTACCGAATGGACGAGCTCCGGCGAGATGCGGCACCCCGTCTATCTCGGGCTCCGTGAAGACAAGCGCGCCGAAGACGTGGTCCGCGAAAATGAAATACATAAAGGGACTTAGCAAACCACCGCCTCTCATTTTGGAACTTTTGTCGGCACTTGCAACATTAGACGTAGCGATGAAACCCAAACTGCTAGCACCTAAATCATCTCGGCAATGGAAAGACCTCACCGTCGAGGAGCGCCGAGAACGCAGGCGCCTTCGCCGTGAAAAGCAGCGCGAGGACAATCTCGGTCGCGCGAAGAAAATGCACGCGACTCGCCTTAAGATGAACAAAGAAGGTCTGGATCGGCCGCCTGAACTAGAGGCAGTTCTGCATGTCGGTTGTTCCGGCTGGCGCTATTGGAGATGGCGAGATTCCTTTTATGCCGGGGTGCCCCAGCCGGACTGGTTCGAGCATTATCTGAAAGACTTCGATACCGTCGAAATCAACGCGTCATTTTACTCTTGGCCGACGGTCGCGGGGGTCCGGGCCTGGCGTCGCCAGCCCGGCGACAAGAAGTTTGTCTATACGGTCAAGGTCTGTGAGCTCATCACCCACGTGAAGCGGTTCAGGGGGACGAAGACGCTCATCAAGGATTTTGGCTTGATCGCCGATATTCTTGGGGAGCAGATGGGTTGCTTCCTGTTTCAGCTTCCTCCGAGCTACCGCTACACCCCGGCGCGCCTTGACGGCATCGTCAGCCAGCTTGACCCGGCGCGGCGAAACGTTGTGGAATTCAGGCACGCGAGCTGGTGGAATGAAGACGTCTACAAGGCCTTCCGCAAAGCGGGCATTATCTTCTGCTCATGCAGCGGCCCAAGCCTTCCCGATGACCTCATCCGGACCGCGGGCGAGGTGTATGTCCGCCTGCACGGCCCCGAACGCTGGTATCGTCACGATTACTCGGATGATGAACTCCACGCATGGGCCAACAAAATCAAGGCGAGCGGCGCCAAACGCGCCTGGATCTATTTCAATAATGATAATGATGCCCACGCGCCGAAGAACGCGCTAGTCTTGCGGCGCCTTTTAGCTGGTTTGGTGGCCACACCGCCAAAAGACAAGCGTGGGTCGCCTGCCGGAATAGGTTGTCCGCAGGGGAACGGTGTAGTCGCGTGACGAACATGGCAGGGCGTTAATAATTTTCTCTGAACTCGACCGCCGAGCGAGATGCTGCCCAACACCGGTCTCCAGCATGCCGACAGGGCCTCGGAGATGGCCCTGCCATATCGCATTGGCATCGCATCGGTTAAGGAATTTTTTTCGCGATATTGTCCCGACGAGCCCGGATCTGGGGGCTACCGTCAAACCCATTTGGCCCTCTCCGCTGATCGGCGCGTCCGCGTTTGCGCACTCTCGCATGCGTGGCCGGCAGCACCGCGTCTTGATAGGTGACGGCAACTTTGTAGCTATCGAGTTGAGGCTGTCCGCTGGGTAGGTCGAAATCACCAGGGACCAACAACGCTCGGTCGCATTGGTGACGCGACGCGAGCAGCTCCCAGGCCCCCTGACCTGAGCCTGTCGTCGAACTGAAGCCCTGCCCTCGCCCGGCGGGGCTTTTTCTTTGTTAGATTGGAACGGCTTGGGCTCTTTTGCCTCCTTCGTGCGTTGTCTTCGTTAGCGAGGAGAACACCGTGGGCCCCCACAAGTTCAAGATCGGCCAACTGGTTGATTATATCGGCCGCCAACGCGCTGCAGGCGTCTACACGGTCACTGCCCGGCTGCCCTCAGAAGACGACGATTGCCAGTATCGGATAAAGAACATGAACGAAACTCACGAGCGCGTGGCAAAAGAGAGCGAGCTTCGGAGCGTCGAGCGGCAGCAGTCGTCGTAACTCGTGGGACCTCTCGGGCGCACGGCAATCGGCTAGCCGAAGTTATGCTCGCGGACTTACTGGCCGACAAGCGCCACTGCATCCCGAATTCCAAACGTTCGGGTTCACCCAGGCTAAATGCCGCGTTTTGCCAGAAGTCCGCGGGAAATCTTGCCTTAAATCCGCCGGAACAAATACTCCATGGGAAAAGTTGGTCCGCTGACACACTGTTGTCACGCGACCTAAAAACCTGATTTGACAGAAGAATGCGTGGATTGAGTGCGTGTCGGAGCAAGACAAAGCAAGGCCGGTGATCTTAATCGTGGACGATGAAACGCTCATCCGCTTGGCCGCCGCTCAGATTGCTGAAGATGAAGGTTTCGATGTCGTTGAGGCCGCTAATGCCGACGAAGCAATGGAAATTCTTGAGGGTCGCGACGATATCCGCGTGATATTCACCGACATTCATATGCCCGGGTCCATGGACGGGCTGAAACTTGCTCGTGGCGTGCGCGATCGATGGCCGCCGATCAAGATCATTGTCACCTCGGGGCGGGAGTACCCGAAAAAGTCCGACATTCCGGAGGGTGGCCGGTTTTTTCCCAAGCCCTATAGCCCGACGCAAGTTCAAACCGCTCTTCGAGAGTGGGCTTAATTGGAGCTGATGATGTGCGGTGGCATTAGCGAAGCAACGAAGGCGCACCCGCTTCAATATCAGCTCTGTGCAATGCAGCGAGGCGACGCCAAGGTCCATCGCTGCTCACGAGACAAAAGTAGGCTGTACCAAGGTGTGGCATCGAGATTTGATGGATTGCCGGATTAGCCTGCACGCCCAAATGTCACCAGGCCTCTTGACTTCGAAAATGTTATTGTGGGCGGCTCAAGAGGGCCCCGAACGGCCTTCGGCAAACTCTTAACGGTCATGCCGATTTCACCCCGTTTCGTCGTGAATTTCACCGTCCTCCTCTTGAGCGTCGGCTTTCTCGTTCTCTTTGGCATCATCGGAATGACGATCTGGCTTGGCGAGCGAGCACAGATTTATTTCGATGAAGCGAGCAGCCTCCGGGACCTCCGCATCGCGGCGGTTGAGTTGCGCAGCGCGCTGCAAAGCGCAGAGTCAAGCGAACGCGGCTTTTTAATCGGCGGCAATGAGATCTATCTCGCGCCCTACGACAGCGCCAAAGCGCACATTGATGATAGCCTCGCACGTGTGCAGCAGCTTTTGGCAGGGTCCGCTCGAGACGACCTGCTTACCCGGCTCTCCAATATCATCAGCGACAAGATTACCGAGATGGATCGAACCATCGCCTTAAGAACCGAGTTTAAGGAAAACGAAGCGCTCACCGAATTCAGCACCAATCGCGGCAAGGCGCTGATGGATGAAGCCAATGTCTTCCTATCAAGCATCATTCGCAATGCAGACGAAAGCTTGACTGCCGGCATTGCCGAGCAAAGGCGCAACGCCCTTTCCCTGCGACTTTTATCCACGATCGGCGGATTAGTTATCGTGACCGTTGTGGGAGGCGTCATCTTCACCCTCTTCCGCTACGCGGGCGAAATTTCGCGAGCTCGCGATGAGGTGCAGTTCCTCAATTCCTCGCTCGAGCAGCGTGTGAACGACAGAACGGCAGCGCTCGTGCGGGCCCGCGACCGCGCGGAAGGCCTGCTTTCGGAAGTTAATCATCGTGTCGCCAACAGTCTGGCTCTTGTGGCTTCGATGGTGCGATTGCAATCGAAATGCGTTAGCGATCGTTCGGCAAATGAAGCACTCAATGTAACCGAGGCCCGGATCCACGCGGTAGCGTCAGTTCATGAACGGCTTTATGCATCGGGAAACACGAGCGTGGTCGATCTCGACGAATATTTGTCGAGCCTTTTGCAAAACATGGAGGTAGCCCTGCGCAGGGAGGGGCACGGCGCATCTATACGTTACGAGCTCGAACCAGTGAAGCTTAAGACTGATTCGAGCGTGAATCTCGGGGTGATAGTCACCGAGTGGGTCACCAATGCCTTCAAATATGCATATCCAACTGGTTCCGGCGAAGTGCGCGTAAAGCTGAAACGCGTGGCTAATGGACAAAGTGAGCTTATAGTTGAAGACGATGGAATTGGTCGTACGGGCGGTCCCGCCAAAGGTACGGGCTTAGGCACCCGGATTGTGTCGGCAATGGCGCGGACCATCGGCGCCGAGATCGACTACTTTCCACGTCATCCCGGAACCGGCGCGAGGCTTTCATTTCCATCTACTGGCGAAAGCTAGACATGCTGCATATCACAGGACAAACGGTCAGATCGATCGCGCTCATTTTAGCGAACCTTGTCGCCATTGGCTCCGGCGCCGCGCCTCTGGATGGGCCGCCTGGAATCATACGGCCGATTGTCTTGCCGCCCTTTGATCCTGGTGCCGCCGTCTGCAACCCACCTTCGGGGCTTCAGCACGTACTTGGTTTTGCGCAGGACAACCAACGGAAATTCATGCAAGGCGTCGCTCGTGGGTTAGCGCTGGCTGCCGAAGACCGGGGGTTGATGTTCAAGATCGCTCAGGCTGACAACGATGCCGCAAAAATGATTGAGCAGGTCAAAGGCTTTAACGATGCAAAGGTCGGCGCCGTGGTTGTCGCGCCTGTTGACACACCCTCCATTGCTCGACACCTGCAGGAGCTGATCTGGTCCGGCGCGTATGTGGGCACGGTGGTTCCACCGCCGGCGACGACGCTGCTGAATGCCCCGCAATATCTTACGGGCAAAGTGCTGGCTGACGAGGCAGCGGATTTTATCAATACCCGGCTTAGCGGAAGGGCGCGGGTAGTGCTGCTTACGCATGATAGCCTGCAGTTTCTGGCCCCCCGGTTTACAGCCATGCGCGACGTCTTCAGAAAAATGCCCGGGGTGGTGATCGTAGCTGATATTTCTCCACTGACGGTGGATGAAGCCGGCGGAGCCGCGATGATGAAGACTGTATTGCTGGCCAATCCAGACATCGATGTCGTGTTGGGGGCAGATACAGTCGTGCTCGGCGCGCTGTCTGCGCTGCGGGAAGCCGGTAAGACCCAGCCAGATCAGTTTCTGGGTGGCATCGACGGCGAGCCCGCAGCTGTAGCGGAGATCCGATCGGGCGGCCCTTACAAGGCGAGCGTGAGCCTAGCCTCTCCGATTTTCAGCTACGCGATGGGGCAGCATGCCGCCGATTGGCTACAAGGCAAGAGTATTCCCCAGGCAATGGATATCCTGCCGCGGGCGCTTACTCTGCAGAATCTCGATGCTTACGAACGGGACGTGGCAGACCCCGGCGCCGTTTACCGTGATCCGCAGAAACGCGCTCTCTATCTCAGAATGTACGGAAACATCTGTTTTGACACCCGCGATCACTATATTAACTTTCCTTGGTCTTCGGAACGAAGGTAAATCGTTACACCGCAGCCGCGGCGCTGCTGTCCTCTGGCCGCTCATTTTGGCGGACCACTTGACGGTTTCTCTAAACCAATGAGGTTGGAGTCAGCGCCCACGACCCGAAGGGGTTGCCGCGTGTTCACTTAATGCGGGCAAGGGAGCCATAGCTCGATCTCAGATGACGGCGAGCTGAGGTAGCGGAGCATACCGCGGATCACCACACCCCCAGCGGAACGAACCTCCTCAAGCTCGGTTCATCAAAAACGGACGGGAATGCATCGCGGTATCGAGGCCCTTGCATGTTTGCGAACTGGCAGCAGACCGCAAGTCTTTGGTTCAGGGAAAGGACTGGCCTGACTGCGAACTTCTTGATCCTTTCGTGCATCGCCGTCATTGCCGCGCTCGTTACGTTCATTTTCTCTGTGTTAGCGGTTACGCGTGGGCAGCGGTCGAGTTCGGACCAGTCTTCGGAGGCCTCGCCACCGCCGGCGTTTTTCTGACGATTGCCGCGTGCTGCTGGGCCGCCGCCACGCTGAGCCGGGCTCGAGCTCGGCAAGTTCTGAAGAGCCACGGGCCGCGCAACATGGGCGCGCGCTCCAGCCGGGCCGGGGCCGGCATGCCACCTCGCCGTGGCAGATTCCGTGGAGGGGCTGGAAAGACATCCTGTGGCGGACCTACGAGCGCATCGGAGAAGACCGCCTCCTGGCGGTAGCAGCCGGCGTGGTCTTTTACGGGCTGCTCGCCCTGTTTCCCACAGTCACGGCCCTGGTCTCGCTCTATGGTCTGTTCGCTAAAGCCTCGACAATCAGCGAACATTTGTCGGCGGCCGCAGGTCAGCGCAACCTGTTTTAACGTTCCCACTCGCGGCCGGAACCCATATCTCATGTTTGCGTTAGGGAATAAATTTTACGGGAGTCACCTCCATGACGCCTTCCCCCGTGAACAATTCTAAGCATTGGCGGGAGCGGGCCGCTCAAATGCGCGCCTTGTCCGGTAACATGAGCGACTCCCATACCGTCGCGGGCCATGCTGCGAGTGGCGGACGATTATGACATGCTCGCGGATCGCGCCGACGTCCGCGGCAATGGCGGCGTAGCGGTGAGTCGAGATTGCAGACAAGCTTATTGGAGGGCACGCCCCGCGGGGGCCCGGGCTAAGTACGGATAGGGTAATAGGCGCTCTGATAATTCCTGGGCTCTCGGTTTCGCGCGAGTTGCAAAGAAGACCCCCGGCGCTGCTGGTGTGCATGCCTGAAGCGCCGGGAGCCATGGACTAACGCCCCATTCGGAAAAGGCGCTGCCACGTCATCTAAAGCTTGAGACGGATTGTTAGTTCTGTCGGCCAAACAAAAAACCCCAGCGGCGTGCAGGCATCCCGGCTTAGCGCTGTTTGCATGCGAATGGATATTTCAGACTTTTTATTCGTCGAGGACCTCGCGTATGCGGCTCGCCAGCTGATGGAACGTGAACGGTTTCTGCAGCAGCCGCACCCCCGCATCCAGGCGGCCGTGGTGGACTATAGCGTTGCGTGAATAGCCAGTCGTGAACAGGACTTTCAGGCCCGGCCTCACAATGGCCGACTCGTCTGCGAGCATCCTTCCGCTCTGGCCCGGCAGAACCACGTCGGTGAACACGAGGTCGACGCGTTGATCGGTCCGCAAGATCGACAGCGCAGCCTCTGCGTCCGCTGCCTGCAACACACGGTAGCCGAGTTCGGTGAGGCTCATGACACTGAAGGCCCGAACTTCGGGGTTGTCCTCGACCACCAGCACCACTTCGTCGCCCGCCGAAGGATATTCCGGCTCACTTACATCCTCAATCACCGTCTCCTTGCTCGACAGGTGACGTGGGAAGTAGAGCTTCACCGTGGTTCCCTCTCGCTCCTCGCTGTAGATCGTGACGTGGCCCCCGGACTGCTTGACGAAGCCATAGACCATACTGAGGCCGAGACCGGTACCGCGGCCCGGCTCTTTTGTCGTGAAGAAGGGCTCGAACACGCGCGCCAAGGTGGATTTTGACATCCCCGATCCGGTGTCGCTTACGGAGAGCAGAACATACTGCCCGGGCCGGACCTCAGCGTCTGTCGCGGTGTAACTCTCATCGAGAAAGGTATTCTGAGTCTCGATCGTCAGCTTTCCGCCGGTGGGCATGGCGTCCCGCGCGTTGACCGCCAAATTCAGAACCGCGCTCTCCAGTTGATTCTGGTCGATCTCCACCGTCCAGAGCCGCGGCGACAGGACGCTCTCCAGCTCAATCTGCTCGCCCAACGTGCGGTGAAGCAGATCGGCCATATCACGGACCAGAGCGTTGAGATCGCTTGGCGTTGGTTCAAGCGCCTGCTTACGCGAGAACGCCAGAAGGCGAGAGGTGAGAGCGGCCGCCCGATCGGCCGCATGTCGCGACATTTCCAACGCGCGACGTATGCGGAGGTCGGTTGGCTTGCTTCGCGCGATTGCGTCCATCCCGCCGATGATGACCGTCAGCAGATTGTTGAAGTCGTGAGCGACGCCGCCCGTCAATTGGCCCACAGCTTCCATCTTCTGTGATTGGAAGAGCGCCTCGCGAGCTTCCTCCAGCTCCTGTTCAGCGTTTTTCCGCTCGGTAATGTCCCGCGTGATCTTGGCAAAACCGATCAGCTCGCCAGCATCGTTGCGAATGGCGTCGATGACTACATGCGCCCAGAAGCGGCTGCCGTCCTTGCGCAAGCGCCAGCCTTCGGTCTCCCAGCGGCCCTCAGTCGCCGCCTGCTGCAGGCCTTTTGTAGGGACCCCCGCCTCCCGCTCTTCCTCAGTGTAGAAACGTGAGAAGTGGTGCCCAAGGATTTCGTCGCGCGTATAACCCTTGATGCGCTCAGCGCCTGCATTCCAGCTGCTCACACGCCCGTCCAGATCAAGCATATACAGGGCGTAGTCGGTTACGCTCTGTACCAGGAGGCGGAGTTGGTCCTGGCTCTGGCGCAGCTCCTCCTCGGCGCGGCGCCGTTCGGAGAGGTCCCGGGTGATTTTCGCGTAGCCCAAGAGGTTGCCATTAGGGTCGCGGATCGAGTTGATAATGACATGCGCCCAAAATCGACTGCCGTCCTTCCGTACCCGCCAGCCCTCCTGTTCGAACCGACCCTGCTCCCGCGCCGTCCGCAGGGCGGTTTGCGGGACATTGATGGCCTTGTCCTCTTCAGTGTAGAACCGGGAGAAATGCTCTCCGATAATCTCGCCTTCGTTGTAGCCCTTAAACCGCTCGGCGCCGCGGTTCCAGCTCGTTACCAGGCCGGCTGGGTCGAGCATGTAAATTGCGTAGTCGGTAATCCCCTCGACCAGAATGCGGTAACGGTCTTCTACGGACGGTGCTTCGCGAAAACGCTCGCCTTGTTCCATTTCAGCACTTCAACTAACGGGGCGGCGCCCCTGATCACCCGACTCCCGACTGAGGAGCCAGGCGGCACCGGACGTTTCACAAACCCCGGGCGCAAGATGCTGGTTCCGTATGGCAGACATCGAGGGCAATAAAACCCCTTGCCGCCGTCGCTGAAAGCCCCCCAAGACAAACCTAAGGGGCGCCGGCACGGGCAATATAAGAAATCGCGACATCGACGAAATGGTTCTTTGAAGAGCAGGAACGCCCTAAGATCTGGTCGGACCTTTGCGCTTCTGGCAACTGCCAGTGTGAATTCTGGAAACGGTAACGACGAGGGCCTGAAAGCCGTTTCCAAAATGGAGACGGCCTAAAATTAAGACCTGAACTGACTCGTCCAGGAAGACGGCGCGCGGAAGCCGTAACTTACGATCTGTCTGCGACCCATCTTGTTGTGTTGCTGTCATACCTATAGCCGGGTGCGCTTTTCAGGGCGTCCTTGGTAGTGTCCATGGTCAACCACCACTTATTGTCTTTCATCGTAGGATGGACCGCCGAGAATGGTGCGGCGACATCTTTGGAGTTTATACCCAAAAAGCCGCCAACAGAGATGATAACGGCGGTTACCTTTCCAGACTTGTCGATGATTACATCTTCGATCTCACCGATCTTTTTCTGAGAAGGATCGTAGACGTTTTGTTTGTACCAATCCTTTACAGTGTAGCCGTCGCTAGGCACCGCCGTCATAAAAGCGTGGTCTCCAGACGAAGGCGTCATCGTTGAGGGCTCTGCGGCAAGCGCGGAGCCGTTAGCAAGCGCCGCAAGCGCGGCAACGAGAAGCAGCTTTTTCACAAATTCCTCCTTAGATTTTGCGAATCTCTGTGCTGTCCTAACCGGTGTTCTTCTCACACCATTGTCGGGGCACACGTGCAGCCTTAAAGCGCTAGATCCGTGTTTGTTCCCCTCGACGAGGCGCGAGGAGAAAGCGATTAGCCGAAGCAGTTAACCCACCCAATGGCACGCCTACGTGCGCGGCTGTACCGGACGGATGGAAACAATACGTCACGACGTTACCTTGAGCCGTATCAAGACACTGGCCCGTGCCCAAGCGGTTGCTGCAACGTGGGGCCTAAGGGCATCAGCTATCGCCCACAAAGCCACGGCAGCAGCCATTATGATCTCCTAAATCTGATGCGTCACGCGCAGCGATTCTGCGACTTGAGCCGCGCATCGTTGCGGCCTTCGCAGCCTTAGCCGCCGGCAAGCTTGTAGGCCGCGCCGCCGTCCCTCTTGAGGCTCACAGCGGATACCGGTAGCGAAAGGTAGGGGCCAATCCGTCGTGAAATGTTTCCGCGAGTTCGTCGTGACCCTGTCACGACCGAAATTCTGCATACGGCGCCAACAGCGACGGCGCTCGTGCCCGTGTCCCAATACAGGCCGAGCGCTCCTCTATTCATTTTTTGAGCGCTGTGGCGGCGTGTGCCGGCCTAGCAGTAGCGGCAACCTCCCCAGGATATGCAGCAGCCAACACCTACCGCGCAACCGACGCCATAGACGCCCCACCAGCCGAGACCGCATCCGGCGCAACTACAACCGCCGCAGCCGCCACATCCGCCGATAAAGAAGCCACCTCTACACCCTCCGCCACAGCCCCTCGCGCAACCACCGCAGCCTCCCCCGCCTCCACAACCCCTGCAACCACCGCCCCCGCAGCCTCCACAGCCGCCTCCTCTGGCGAGTTGAATACCGGATGTCAGGGGACCGGCTCTTTCCGTGTCAAAGATGTGGAAAGTGGCGAGGCTTACGTCAGAGATTTCTTCCTCGCCCAAAAAGACCTGGTGGCTAAATTCATTCTTCAGCGCTGTCCCGTCCACAGACGCATTGGCAGGCCCGCTGCTCGCAAGCGCCAATAGGCCAGCGGCTCCCAATACGGGTGCAGCCTTTCTCGTGCATTTTCGGTTAGATTTGCGCATCGGCAAGACCTCCCGATCGCCAGCTGTGCCGCCCCTAAAACAATACCTGCCGCAGCTGGTAGGTTCCGAACACGCCGGTTCCCTTCGAAGCGACACGGCAAGGTGCCGGACGCCTCGGTCGCGCGACGGTCACCGGCATGCGCGGTTTGCGAACCAGCATCTGTTCGAGCCACGAGCCTCTTGGGGCGCCGCGTTTGCTTGCCTGAAGCACGACGGTGCTGCTTCCAATGATGAATAGGCGCCTGAGCGTGCGTTCGCCCATTTTGGATGTCGCCCCGAGCCTTTGCTTACCGCCTGTCGATCTTTGAAGAGGTGTGAGACCGAGCCAAGCGGCGAAGTCGCGGCCCTTCGCAACGGTCTCGGCCGGCGGGGCTAGAGCGACGATTGCGGTGGCAGAGATCGGTCCGATGCCAGGAACGGTCATTAGCCTGCGCGATACTTCGTCCTCGCGAGCACGCCGGGCGATCTCCTTGTCGAGAGCCGCGATCGAAGCGGATCCTGGGTACCTTTGGGGGCCGCTGGGGTCCGACAGCGTCAACGTCCAATCTTCACTCTTCGCGTGGGTATACGGCAATGTCCAACCTGATCCATATCCATTCAACGGCGCGGGCAATGGCATTTTAAATGAGACCGTTCCAAACAATGGTTCTTCGTCGCAGGGCGCTTTTGAGAGTGCTTTCATGCAGCCACGCATAGGTCCGGAAGCCCCGCCTTCACCCAGCGGGGCTTTCTCCTTGTTAGATCGGAACGGCGTGGGCTCTTTTGCCCCCGTCGTGCGTTGTATTCGTTAGCGAGGAGTAAATCGTGGGCGACCACAAGTTTAAGATCGGTCAACTGGTTGATTATATCGGCCGCCAACGCGCTGCAGGCGTCTACACGGTCACTGCCCGGCTGCCCTCAGAAGACGATGATTGTCGGTATCGGATTAAGAACATCAACGAAACTCACGAGCGCGTGGCAAAAGAGAGCGAGCTTCGGAGCGTCGAGCGGCAGCAGTCGTCGTAACTCGTGAGACCTCTCTGGCGCGCGGCCAAGGTCATAGCTACGGGTCGAGAGCGTCGCTCCACTCGGCCTTCTCATCTCACTCAAATCCAAGATTATGATTTCACCGACCCAACACATGGTGCGCGGTAAGAGTGTGCGTCCCACACCTGTTGTGAGCCCCATGACCTCGATCAGCTACCCGAACAACTCGTCCGACGCATGATCGATCTCGTGGGGTGGCCCAATGCCTTTGGCCTTCGGAACGCAATAGCTCGCGAAAGGGGGATTGCTGCGTATAGGGCTTGGCTACCTCTGGAACGCATAAAGTCGAAATGTGACCCGCATATCCCGGAGCAACGCCCCTACAGCGACCTCAGTCGCGAAGAATTCCTTAAACCGCTGCGGAGCCAACGCGGTGTAGGGTCGCGGGTTCTGAATATTGCGGTGCCCGAGATCCGTGTGCAGCGTCGTCCACAGCCTCCGTTATGGTCGCTCTACGGGGTGCGCGTGTTGCGAGCCGATTATAAGCGTCCCTGGGCCGAACTCAGAGAAGGTCTATCAAAACTAAATTTGGCCTGAGTACTGAGTTGGCATTCTTGATCCGCACAGACGTCTCCCACGACCTGCACCCACCGTGTGCCGGTCCAGGAGAACGCGGTAAAGCTATCCCAGGTAATTGGATTCCCCTTGGCAAATGTCCCACACCACGAACACCGATGGGAAAAGCCCGCCCGAAGGGGAAAGAACTGCACATTTGTGGGTTTGGCTCGTTCGGCCTTTATGGCCAAAGACTCGACGAGTTTGAGCATATTCGCCCGGCTACGCCGCTTCCCTCCCAACACTATCCGGCTTTGATTCCACATACCGGACCATGTCGTTTATTGTTATCTGCTCGAGGGCCTGTCGATAAGACTGCTCGGCAGGCGCCAAGAGCGGAACCACGACTTTTTTGAGTACTCCGGATTTCGGCTCGTCTTCTTCCTCGCGGCCAATGACGATCGCCTTCAGAACATCGCTGAGCGTCACTTGAGTCGAGGCGCGCGCAAGTTCGTAGCCGCCGTTCGGGCCACGCGTGCTCCGCAACGAGCCATTACCCACTAAAAATCGTAGCAGGAATTCAAGACTGCGCGGGTGTAATCCGAGGCGCTTGGCGAGTTGCCTAGCGGAAATTCGTCGCCCCCCGGTCTGTAACGCCACCTCGACAACCGCCGCGATGGCAAGGAGGCCCTTTCGAGATAGTAGACTCATGACATGACAACGGCGGATGCTCTCAAATGGTTCGACTATCGGACTAAAAACGGCGGCCGTCCCCGGTGGGGCGTCTCCCCGACTGACTCATATGGCGTCATCGGTGTCGCACGGCATGCAGCAAGATCACGCAGATGACGATTTCGGCTTTGGTCCTAGCATGAATTGCAATCTTTTGGCAGATGGCCGGCTTGGCTCGACGTACCTCAACAGTGGGAAGCAGACAAGAATTAGGTAATTCCTGCCGAAGTCATTGACGCCTCGAACCTAATCCGGTGGCGGACCGGTCATCACGCGCATCGCTTTTTTTTTCGCTCACCCCCATGACCCGGCATGTGCCGAATTGCCGTGGAGGCGTCGCCCGGCCGTCTCGCAAGCGCGCCTGATTCCCAGCCATGGTCAAAATGGCTGATCAGTTGGACGGGTCCTGAGGAAGGTACTCGCGATCGTTTGTCATGTCCGGATCATCGCACAAAGGGAAGGCGCCAAGATCGCAACCTCCTCACTCGCGTATTTGAGCCGAAGATTCCAAACGTCGGGACGGATATTGAGTAGGTGGCCAAAGGGGCAGATTTAAGAGGTCATCCGGGCAGCCACGAATTGAGTTTTGGCCGTTTCCTGAGCCATGAGAATTTACCGGCGTAGTCTTCTCACCCCCCTTGCAAGATGCAAAAGTGCTTCTAAGTTTTCTCGCCGACGGGTGCCGTTCAGGGCTCGCCGCGGGCGCCGGCAGGTAGAACGCTCATGCGACGTTGCTCAAACGGAGGATTTGGCTATGAGGTACGGTTTTGCTTCGCTGTCGCGCTAAGCATCGGTTTACGGAGATAAATCAGTTGAACGTCTTATCGAGAAACAACGTTCACGTTAGTGGACGCGGCGGCCGGGCGATGGTTTTCGCCCACGGCTTCGGGTGTGATCAGAACATGTGGCGCTTTGTGGCGCCCGAATTCGAAGACCGTTTCAAAGTGGTACTCTTCGACCATGTCGGCGCCGGAGGTTCTGACCTGTCAGCCTACAATACCCGAAAGTATTCGACGCTTTCGGGCTACGCGGAGGACATGGTAGAGATTGGCCGTGTATTGGCCCTAAAGGACGCGGTCCTCGTCGGTCATTCCGTCAGCGCGATGATCGGCGTTCTAGCTTCTGTGAGGGCGCCCGATATATTTGGGCAACTGGTCCTGGTCGGTCCTTCAGCGCGTTACATCGATGACGGCGATTACGTTGGTGGGTTCAGCGAGAAGCAGATTGGAGAACTCCTCGAATTCCTGGAGGATAACTATATGGGCTGGTCCACCGCGATGGCACCATCCATTATGGGCAATCCTGATCGGCCCGAACTTGGTGAGGAACTCACCAACAGTTTTTGCCGGACCGATCCTGATATCGCCAAGGCGTTTGCTCGCGTCACATTTACTTCCGACAACCGTCCCGATCTCCCGAAGGTGTCGGTGCCGACGCTGATCCTTCAATGTAAGGAAGATATCATCGCCTCCAACGAAGTAGGCGAGTTCGTGCACCGTCATATTCCCGGAAGCAAGATGGTTGTGCTGGATGCCACGGGCCATTGTCCAAATCTCAGTGCACCGGGGGAAGTCGTCTCGGCGATACAGGCCTTTGTCTGATCTATCCGGCTCAAATTCCGCATCCCCTGCGGGCGAGTTCGAAGACCTGTTTGAGAACGCTCCCTGTGGCTATCTCGTTCTTTCTTCCGACGCGCGCATCGTCAGGGTCAACCAGACATTGTGCGCGTGGATTGGTCATTCGCGCGATCACTTCGCCGGAAAGCGCATCCACCAGTTTCTCAATATGGCCGGCCGCATCTACTATGAAACGCACATCGCGCCGCTGTTGCGGATGCAGGGCTTCTTTAACGAGTTCGCGCTCGACTTCGTAACGGAACGCGGCGAAAGGCTGCCAGTGATAGCGAATGCGGTCGAGCAGCGCAGCCCTGAAGGAGCGCTGTTATCCACGCGCCTAATCGTGATCCAAGCAAAGGACCGGCGACGCTATGAACGTGAACTCGTCAAGGCACGGGCAAGCGCAACCGAATCCCTCACAAGCGAACGGGAAACAGCGGAGCTTCGAGAGCAATTCATGGCCGTCCTTGGTCACGACCTCCGTAATCCGTTGGCAGCGATCAGCGCCGGCGCCAGGCTATTGCAGCGCTCGGGCGCGCTGCGGGACAAGAAACAGCTTCTTATCCTCGACATGATCAACAGCACGGTCACCCGTATGTCGGGACTTATTGACAACGTTCTTGATTTTGCGCGCGGAAGGTTGGGCGGCGGCATTACGCTCAACAGAGACGGGGACCATCCGCTCGAGCCTACGCTGGAACAGATCGTCAATGAGCTACAAACGGCTTCGCCTGACCGTGCTATCAAGACCAGCTTTGCAATCTCAGAACCAGTTAATTGCGATCGAACGCGCATTGGGCAACTGGTTTCCAACCTGATCGGGAACGCATTAACGCATGGCGCACCCGACAAACCGGTGCGCGTCGGAGCCGGGACGGACGGCGGCACGTTCGAGCTTTGGGTCGCAAACGAGGGCGAATGCATTCCTGAGCATGCAATGCACAAACTCTTCGAGCCGTTCTTCCGCGGCGATGTCCGCGATAGCCGCCAAGGACTTGGACTTGGCCTTTACATTGCCTCGCAGATCGCTCAGGCGCACGGAGGCAGACTCGCGGTGAGTTCCACTTCCGCCGAAACACGTTTCACTTTTACTATGCCGCTTCATCGTTGATGTGTATGAAACCGCTGGACGTGCGTCGCGATGAAATGGACTACGTCAGCTGAGGCGCGATTTTTGCGGAAACTGTGCCCGCACGTCAGCTGTGCTCAGCATCTCTGAGATCCGCTGCGATAAGGACACTTTCGAGTAACCAATGAGTTGTTGACCATCACCTGATTTCTGTCGACAGGGGCAGCACGCTTATTGTTTGTTAGTTGCCACAATTCGTTGGGCGCTGGGAACGCGCCGCTAGACGCCGGGTCCGGAGTGGGTTACCTCAGGCAGTGGTATTAGCACCACCTCCATCCCGTGAAAGACAGAATCAGGCCGGACTTCCGTGCGCTCAGACAGACGATGGCGCAATAGTCGCGGAAAGCAGAATGTCGTTTTGCTACCCGTCTCGACAGGCACGTATTCTACACGCCCCTGGATTTGTTGGGCAAACCCTTCAACCAAGCTCAGCCCGAGGCCTTTTTGGTGGAAGACAATCCGGATGTGGCATCCTCCAGCGCATTGCTTCTGGAAGAATTGGGTTACCGGGTCAAGCACGTAGCAGATGCCGAAGCGGCGCTCTATGAAGTGCGAGCATGACGGGATCAACGTCGTGTTCAGCGAACTCGTCATGCCGGGGAAAATGGATGGCCTGGGCCTCGCCCGCCACGTTCGCAAAATCAATCCTGCGATGCCTATTGTCCTCGCGACCGGATACAGCGACGCCGCGCGAAAATACGGGCCGAGTTTCCGATCTTACGGAAGCCGTATGAATTGCACGAACTCAGACGCGCGCTGGAGGTGGCGCGCGGCCGCTAGCCTGCACAGGACAAAAGAGGACGCAGGAACATCCAGGCGGTCGAAGATTTGCCCTTGTATGCAGAAAGATCATGGCATCGTCCAAGATGAGCGTGGGCGGGACCAGCCCAAGGACAAAAATCAGGCTCAAAAGCTCGGTGTAAAAGAACAGAAAGAAGCCGCTGAGCGCCAGGTTGAATCGCCCCGTGAACCGGCCGGCGGCGAATAGCGAAAGAGCCCCACTATTTCTGTTGTAGCTGGACCATCGTGCATTGGTTTGGCTTCTTGTCGGGCCGCCAGCGCAATAGGCCGCTGCCATGGCGGAACCGGCCTTCGGTGAAATGATCGTACGAAATTTCGACCACGATTTTCGGTTTAACCGGAACCCACTCCGCCGAACGTTTGCTCGACCAGCGGCTGGGACCTCCGGGAGCTTCGCCAGTAAAGCTGCGGTCGGTGACGATGGCTTCCAACTTCTCCGTGAGTGCCTGCTTTTCCTTCGCTTTAATCCCGGATGTGAAGCCCACATGATGCAGCAAGCCATCCGCATCGTATAAGCCAAGCAAAAGAGAGCCCACGAGCTTTCTGCCCGCGTCGGCGTTTTCGCCGTAGCGAAAACCGCCAATCACACAATCGGCGCTGCGGTGACGCTTGATCTTTTGCATGCCATTGCGATTACCGGACTGATACGGCAGATCCCGGCGCTTGGCGATGACGCCGTCGCAGCCGCCGCCCGCCGATTGCAGCCAACGTTTCGCATCCTGAATATTTGTGCTGGCTGGCGACAAGACAAACAGCGTTCGTCGAAAGTCCCGCGCGGCAAAAGCCTCAAGCGCTTTGCGGCGTGCAGGGAGATGTTCTGTTGCAAGGTCTGCTTTCCCCCGCTTTAGAAGATCGAAAGCGATGAACTGCGCCGGCGTCTCGGTCGCAAGGCGGTTGAGCCGGCTAGCCGCCGGGTGGATACGCTGCAAGAGCGCATCGAAGGAGAATTCTTTCCCGCGCTGAATAACCAGTTCGCCATCAAGGATAAACTGCAGCTCCGGCAGCCGTAGCGCAGCCTCGGCAACTTCGGGGAAATAACGGCGGAGGTCCTGTCCGGATTTTGACGTCATGGCTACGCTTTTAGCCTCTCGCTGGAGCAGGCAGCGAAATCCATCCCACTTGGGCTCATATTGCCAGTTGCTGCCCGTGGGGATGGCCGCCACGGACTTGGCCTCCATAGGCGCGAGGGTTGTCGAAGCAGGCATCATCCTTTACCTCAGAGTTCTAACGCGGGCGCGAAGGGATTGGCTTCATTTTCGCGGCGCGTCGTCTTCGCAAGGGAACGAAGGCTAAAGAGGTCGTTGAAAGACGCTCCACTTAAGACCTTTTCTCTTTGCCGCCTTGTCTGTTCGCCACGGGTTCGCCCCACCGTTGCTGTGCGGCCCAAACTACAGGCCTGCCCAAGCCTAGCCGGCGAAGGTACGTGCGGAGCTTGCCGCTTAAGGTTGATAGGCGCGCTCTCTCACCTGGTGCGCCCGCAGTTTCCTGTGGCATCGAGTTCGGTGTTGAGCCTACGCAAAGCAGGCCTAGCGGCTTTGGGATGCGACAGGGAAGCGATCTAGCCGCGCCATTGATCACAAGTCACTCCCCAAAAACCTGGACTTTTTGGACCCTCTGGCGACCTTGAGCCTGAGCAGCCCGTCCACCCTCAACAGGGGCCGGTGTGCTGCGCCATCGTTCTTTTCAAATCGTCTTGTATGAATGGCTTTCGTACAAGCGGAAAGCCCCGACCATCACTCTCTCGCCCCGACAAAATGATTACCTTCAGTTCTTTGCGCATCCGCGTGGCCGCTTGCGCCACGGCAAAAGCGTCCATATCAGGCATGTTGACGTCAGTGATTAAGATTTTGATCCGGTTGTCGGTTGAGAGGGTGTCGATCGCGTGCCGTCCGCTAGGCGCAGTAACAACCTCGCAGCCGAGGTCTTCCAACATTTCCGCCACAACAGCCCGCACGAGCGGGTCGTCATCGACCAGAAGCACCACGCGGGCCATGTAAACACGCCTACAGCTTCAGCCACCTCAAGTGTGGAAACTGTGCAAGGCGGCTTGCGTTCCGAATTATGCTTAGATGCGTGATGTTACGTTCTTTTACATTGCGCCTCGTTGAGGTAGCATTGACCTCAATGATGTGAATTGGCAATGCGGGCCGGATCAGCCAGGATGCGACCTGCGCCGCGCATTGTGGGCAATCTGGACGCGCGTTAATTGGCGTGTTTTCAAGCGTGTATTCTGAAAAAGTCGTCTGAAGCTCTCCTGTTTTAGACGGGAGTGCCGGAACTCTCAATCGCCGGCGCCGGACGAGTACGGGTCGGCGATCCTGAATACGATTGGTTAGCAGGTAGAACGAGCAAAACGGCTCACTTTCGCAGACTGTGGATAACTGCTGAAAACGGGGCCTCCATTCTCCGCTAAGGGACCATGAGGTCCTTGACGGCCATCTTGCACAGATCGTGAGGGTCGCGCACGCCGGCGCGGGCTCCTTCAATAATACGCTGCGCGATGATTTTATTTATTGGATCATCTCGGTCGCTGATATGGAGAGCGCGTAGAGCCTCTTCATAAGCCGCCGCCAACCGTTCTATATCGTCCTGATTGAATGCCAAGTTCTGTATTAGACGGTGTATCCGCTCTTGATGTCGTTCGATGCCGCCAGATAGACAGCTTCGAGCGCACCTTCTCTTGTTGGGTAGTCGCCGGCAGGCGGCGTGTCGTCTTCGGAGATAGTCCAATGACCGGCGCCCCCATTAACGCGATAGCGCTTATCTCCCATTGGTCGCCCGGCGACCATCGAGTAGGTTTGCCGACTTCAGCGCGATTGGGGTTCATACGAATCGCATCCGAACTGGCCGGGTCGTGAGCTGCGGTCGTCAAGTAAGGGAGTGACTACGACCGTTGGACCGACAGAACGGACGATCTTGGCCACGTTGCGGGCTGTTCGCCTTCATGGTGCCGCCACTGAACCTGCCGTAGTCCGCTCGAATAGTCTCGCGAGATTCTCGGCCTTTAGGACGATCCGCACGACGATTGGACCGGTGCGGCCGCGAACTGTGATTTCCTTCCGTTGTAGCTCATCGCGGGGTAGTCCAGCCGTCTGGTACACCTCGTCGGAGATGACAACCTCGCACTCGAGCTCCTTAGACATGTCCTGGAGCCGGGCCGCCACGTTCACGGCGTCGCCCAAAGCCGTAAAGGCAATGTTTTCGCCGTGACCGACGATTTTCGTAGCCATCATTCATCCGCGGCCGCGAGTGCGTCACGCAACAGCTCATGCGCGCGAGTTACCCGTTTCTGTGCCTGCGTCAATGCCAGCGATGTGCGCCACAACTCCGAAACGCTCTGGTCCCAAGCATGTAGTGCTGCATCAAGCGTTAATTGGGCAGCCTCCAACTCTGCCTTCGCTTCATCGACCAGCGATCGACTCATTTCGTCCTCTCGTTGCCCGGTGGGTTATCAGGTTTGACAATCAACCGCTCCACCTCGGCCCAGCCGCGAAACGCATAACCGGCGTCCCGCTCTTGAGCTTCGCCGACAGCCCCCTCGAGACGGTGAAGGACGCTCCTCTGTAGAGCGGGGCGACGTGCCTGCCGGAAGCCAGCCACGAAGCGCGCCGCATCGTCGAGATTTCGGTCAGTGAATTGCGTCACTGGAGCATACAAAGGCAAGCCGCCGTTGTTGACTCTTCGCCGACTTGCTGATGCAACTCCGAGCCCGGATTTAAAACGGATCGAAGACCTACCAAAGGCGAGTACTACCATCAAAGAGGCAGACAAACCTTCGGATTGAGCCTGCTGCACGGCAACTGCGGACGGCGGCACCGAGCTAAACAGACACGTCAGCCGCCGAAGTGGCCAACCAATGCTTCAGATATAAAAGTCCGGCCGCGCCGATGCGGTCTGGAGTTTATTGGCGTCAACCCGCGATTGGTCGCTGCTTCGGCTCGCGATGAGATTTCTTCACGAAGCCCCGTTCATGCGACTCACAGGCGCCTCGGGGTTCTTTTAGAGCCTGCCCGCCAGACACCTCGTTAACCGTGCGGGGCTCTATCCATCGGACGGCTGGATCATCAAAACCGGAGTTCCAAAATCTCAAGCAGCATTCCCTTGGCCACCTCACGAGTAACGTAATTCGCATCGACCGGCGATTTTCCTTCTATGACCGCGTCATAAGGACCGCCAGCGAGACACACGTCGCAGAATACGATTGTCGGGTTGACTGTTGTTGGACTGCGTAAAAGGCTGAGCTTGCATTGAGGGCAAGGAATACCGACGAGATGTTGATGAGGTGTCATTGGCAAACATCGGTTTAGTCTGTCGATTTAAGAATCAACCGATCTCCTACTCGATGGTAGTCCCAATCGAGTTCGAATGCCTGAAAGCGCGGTTTAGGTTATTTAACCGCCCAGCGACCCCACGCCGTCTCGTCTTTGATGCCCACTAAGGCCGGCGCTGTTTCACAATCGCGTCGTGGAGTATTTCCTGCCACAGTTGCTACCTTTGTAAGTACTGACCGCTTTTAAATTCCGGGCGCCCATTTGTTTGTTGGATACAAAATAAACGAATCAGCTAATCTTGCAGATGGCGGCGCTGACAACCGCTCTCATCTGAGACGAGCCCCGGCGTTCTGGTCCCCGAAACTAAGCGCCGGGGCTTCCGTTGTGAGAAGTCGCTAGACCCGGTATCGAAACGCCAAGATTAGGCGGCGCAGCTTCCAAATGCTGGACGTCGCCGGACGAAACCAATGAGTCCAAATAACTAAGAAGCGAGAGCGTGTTTCTGTTATCGTTACGCATCGGTTGGGGCGATTCGATCTGATGACGCCGGAACAGCTTCGCCGACATGCCGCTCGAGTGCGTGCGGAGTTCCCAAGCAGCCAAGCTGCAAGACTCTACGAATTGGCAGCGTGTGCTCAGGAGATCGAAGAACAACTCAGATGGCTGCGGCTCATCATTAGCTCGCCGGTGGCAGCACCGAGTCTTGTCCCAGAAGAAAATTGCGGCTGATAACATTTGGTGTCGACCGGCTCCGTTAAGGGCCCCACGGGAGTATAGATCTAGGCCATCCGTTTCAGGTTTGGCCGCATCCTGGCAACCCCACCCAATGCTTCCCATCAAGAAACTCTCCTAACTTGTAGGCGGATCACACCGATCGCATCACGCTTCAGCGGACCAAGATTTAGTGAAAAATCCGACCGTCGAATGGGACGCCCACAGTTCGTAACAGATGGCCTCAAAGGACTCTGCAATTTCGGCCGCTTTTTTCATGTGCTCTTGCGCGGCCGGGTCCCGCAACATCGCGTCGAAGTCTGGTTTGCTCCGCCATTGAGCGTAATTGGCGATGTGCTTTTTGTCCAAAGAGACATGGAAGTTCGCCGAGATAAACCCGGACCGTTTGCGCATCCCGCGCTCGGTGGCATCTTCAAGCACTTGCAGAAGTTCGTCAGCGCGTACGGGGTCAACGGTGAAGGTATTGATGACCACAAGGTGGCCGTCATTTGGATTAAGCGTGGTCATGCAAATCTCTCTGGAAGGGGACCAACCTTAGAAATCCTCCAACAACGGCATGGGTTCCGCCAGGCTTAACAGCCCGGTTTTCCTCCTGCCATTTGCCGGGCGGGGGCTGGGCTATATGATGCGAGCAGAGGTTGAGCTCGGTCGCCAGCGCGCGTGAACGGGCGCCTTCAAGACCTCGTGGAATATGCCGAGTTGAGTTCTGTCGTTGCCTTCGAGGCAAACGCCTGGCAGGACGATCGGGACAAGCCGATCGCGTCCACGTTCGGCCATTTCATGTTGCGGGCAACGCCGCGCTGAGCGGCGGCCAGAGGTCTCCCGCAAGACCGTGCCGCCGGGCGCCTGCACTGCAAGGAGATCTTACAAATCTAAAAGGAGGACTAGCGGCGCCTTCCGAGGAAGCGCATCCCGCACATCTTCGACACGCATGCGGCTATGCCTTAGCTAACAACAGACCACTAGGCAGCCGGAGGGCATTCTAGGCCAGGCTGATCCCAAGACGACAAGCCGTGAATAACTTGCACCACTGCGCACTGTCTTTTCACTGATAATTTTTCTGATGCGGCGTATGTGGCTGACAATCGATGCCCCAGACACCCACTTGGAATGCTAGTCCGCGGTTGCGGCTAGAGATGAGATTGCGGGAAATCCACAGGGCGATATCCCTGAAGTTCTTATCGCCGTCATCGTCAACGCCGAGGCCAGCGGTGACGGTGACACCGGCAGTCAAGAGACGCAGCGTAAGACCGGCAATCTCGATGCCCCTTAACGCTGGCCAGACCGCCCTCTCGCGGCGGGCGGGGCCTTTGCGGTTCGCCATGTTGACGTCGGTGAGCTGTTCGCGGAATTGCCGCTCTATCGCCCGACCTTGCTTGATCGTACCGAAGCCGCTCGAGCGGGCGCGTGTTTCCTCGCTATCGGCTATGCGCTCGGCACTACGGTTGAGATCATTGTCCATGCTGAAATCGCTTTTCTCTAAGATGATGCAATTCAGGTGATTTCGTCAGGTTTTTCAATAACGTCGCTAGATACCCCAATATTCCGTGCGCGAAGGATATTCCGTCGAGAGGGGGGCGAGGGCTCCGGGTCAGGAGTAGGTTATTGACCGCGATGACCGCCTAACGGTCGCCCGCGTGATCTATCGAGCCGCGTGTTCCGCTGTCCGGTCGGCTGTCATGCTGTGGACCCCGCTCGCGTGCTCGCGCGAAGCGATCGACCACGTGTTTATGCCTGAATGAAGGGGGGCGCGGGTCTCTCTGAGGTCGGGCGCGATTATAGCTTGTTCTGCGTGCCTGACCTAAAACACCAATTTAGTTTGTGAATATCAAGCTCGTTCTAGAAGGAACGATTGGTAATCTCTCCTGTTGTTTGCTTGAGACTCTCAGGGATGGGAGCGGGTGATGCGCAGTAGGATACTTCGTTACGGACTTGTTGGGATCGCGCTGTGCTCCATCGTCGTTATCTCATTTCCGTCGTTATCGAGCCCGGGATTAACTTCCAAGCCGCAAGCGGTTGATCGAGCCCGCAAAGGTGATCGGCTTTCCGTTGCTCCACTGCCAAGCAAAAGCCTCCCGAAATCGCAACCGATATTGGTAGGAGTTGGCAAGCGAGTGCCTATAGGTTGCGATCGCGCATTCAGCTCGATGTCCTCGGCGCAGTTTTTGGGTCTTTACGGCCGATGCGCGGTGTAGTCGAAACTGCGTCATGTGGACACCCGGAAGTCAGGGGAAGGTGCTGCCGCACTCCGCAAAAGAACGTATGAGTTAGACGCGTGGGGTCAAGCGCGAAAACAGCTTCAGTCATCCTCATCGTTGAAGATGAAACGCTGATTCGCTGGGGTGCTGTCAAAATGGTTGAGGACGCCGGTTTTGAGGTCCTTGAGGCCGCCAGCGCTGACGAAGCCATCCAGATACTTGAAGGCCGCAGCGACATCCGTGTGATATTTACCGATATTCACATGCCGGGTCATATGGACGGTCTCAAGCTCGCCCATGCCGTGCGCTGTCGATGGCCGCCGATCAAGATCATTGTAACTTCCGGTCACGGTTTTCCAAACGAGCAGGCTCTCCCGGAGGGTGGACGTTTTGTCCCAAAGCCATATAACTCGATCCAACTTCAAGATGCACTGCGTGAATGGGCGTAGCTGGTTGTTCGGAACTGGCCCTTCCGTACCTTCTGAGGAGGAAGGTAGCACTTTCTTATTCCGCGATCGCGAACCTCCGTGTTTATAGGATCTTTAGCTCAGCAGATGCTGCAACCGAATCTCTAGTCGGCCAACCGGGCCACCAAAGATATGGCGCTCCTGAAATTGCTTGCTGCTCCAGTCCGTCGGCTTCTTCGATTTCCCCTGTTTCAGTTCATCGCCGTCGTCGCAATTGTTTTCCTCTTGCAAGCGGCCGATGAACACTCACTTTTCGGCTGGATTTTTGATCAGTTAGATCATCTGGTGGCTGCTACGGTGCTGCTTTGTTCGAACTTATTTTCCGTAAAATCATTCACTCGATCAGGCCTAACCATTTTTCTCACTGTGGCGTACATGTACTTGGCGCTGGCGGTCATTTTATTTCTACTCCGTATTTTCATCCGCGGCATGATCGATCTCGTGGGGTGGTCCAATGCCTTTGGCCTTCGAAACGCGATAGCTCGCGAAAGGGGGATTGCTGCGTATAGAGCGTGGTTACCCTTGGAGCGCATACGACCAGCCTCGATCCCCCAATCGCAATGGGAGGAGACTTTCGCCTGGCCGCCCAATAATCGACCGCCGTATCCGTCCTTGCCCTATCGTGCCCTGCGCGGTGTTGCGAGTTACCTTCTCTTGTTCGCAATCGTGGCGGCGCTGCTACAATTCTTCACACCGTTTCCCGTCGTTTCGTGGCTTACGGAAGTGACAAGGATGCTTACCCATGTCGGGGCCGGCTGAGCGAGGGCCCGATTTCAATTCTGTTTGTCCCGGTGGAACTAGAAGCGGAATGGTGGAGTTAAATGGAACCGAGGGGCTCGTCGAAGACGACCCGATAGATGGTTCGGAAGGATCAAAACAATACGGTGTCTGAGCTAGCGCTTAACTACGGCTCGATCACCGTTCGCACTCTGAGAGACTACTACGGTAGCTTTGCTCCGCATTGTGCAGACGATTTCGGAGCTCGGGGAGATCCTGGCCGACCTTGACGTAGCCTCGCTCACCCAAGTCATTCGGGATTATAAGAGCGGACGGCTTGAACAGATTTGCCAGCCGCGCTCAAGACCAAAGAGCGAAAGCCAGGGCCACTCCCCGCTACAACGGCGATAAGGGACTGTGAAACCGCTACGACGGTGTAGAAGCAGGCGGCACCGATGCGCTGAGTTGGCATCGCCAGCCGTCTGGGCGTGCGAGTTTCAGCGACGAGATCATGCAGATCGGGGAATCACCTAAATTTCGGCGAGGTCTTTTAAAAAGCCGGCGGACAATGCTTGCCTATGCCGACGACTGGACGCGTTGCCAAGGCTTCAAATTAGTATGTGTCCCCATTGTTACTCACTGTTGTTCGGCGAAGTCTTGCGAGTTGGCTTCTACTGCACCGGGCTGCGATTGGTCGGCATCGGGCGAAGGCGCGCGACATCTCGGCGATTGTCTCTTGGGCAAACACGGACATTGGCATAGGAACGCTCCAGAGAGATCGGCGCCGCCCGCTTAAGGCGCCGCTGGCTGGTAACCCCCCGGACTATGCGCTTCAATCGCGGAAATAGCGAGCGGCTGGGAAGGAAAGGCTGCGTATGGCGGGGTCAACATCCTGCGGAACGAGTCCGGCTGCCACATTGTTGTCGCACGTGAGCGGCGCACATCGAGGAAAATTTTACGGTACAGGCGTGGTTAAGGGTGTCTGGGGCAGCAGTGAAACGACCAGTGATCCTAATCGTGGACGACGAAATGCTCATCCGTTGGGGCGCTGTCCAAATTGCCGAAGACGCGGGTTTCGAAGTGATTGAGGCCGCTAACGCCGACGAAGCCATAGAGATCCTCGAGAACCGGAGCGACATCCGAATAGTATTTACCGACATTCGTATGCCGGGGTCTATGGACGGGTTGAAACTTGCCCGTGCCGTGCGTGACCGATGGCCGCCGATCAAAATAATTGTAACATCAGGTCATGAATATCCGAGTGAGGATGACCTTCCGGAAGGTGGCCGTTTTTTTCCCAAACCATATGACCCCCCACAAATTCAAGCCGCGCTTCGCGAATGGGCGTAACCAATTCATTCTAGACGAAGGAGGAAAGCGCATGCCGAAAACCAAAAAGAAGCCATCTCGTCCAATCAGGGAAACCAACCGACGAAAAGCTGTTGCGAACAGCAAATCTCTGGACCGAACGCGTCGTACCGCAAAGCGAACCGTCGCGAAGAAAAAGACTGCGACTAAGCGGAAGGCGAAAAAGGTAAATCAAGCGCGTCGCAAGTTAGCACAAGCGGAAACTGCGCTCATCCTGGAACAGACGCCGGATTCAACTCGCGCATAACCCGCCCTTTTCGTTGTTCCAGCGCCTCCATCGGTGTTTTAAATCCGCCAATGAGAGGAACGCCATTCAAGGATCCGCGTTATCTGGGCAACACTCCAAGGAGTTTTGTATGGACCGTGAACACGTTAAAGGCGCAGCCGATAAGGCAAAAGGGACGATCAAGGAAGCCGCCGGTAAGGTAACCGGCGACAAGGGTCTTGAGTCCGAAGGCAAGGTCGATAAGGCGAAGGGAAGCGTTCATAACGCCGCCGGCGACGTAAAGGACGCAGCACGCAAACTAACAGAATAGTTGCACTTGGTTGCAGAAAACAAATTTGAGGTCCCGCTTCCGTAAGTGGGGCCTTTTTTCTAGATCACACGGCTGCGACAACCACTGCCCAACGAAAGAGGCCTCGACATGCTCAATCCGTGGGTTTCGTTCGGCATGAAAGCCTGGCAAATCGGGCTTGAGGCGTAAAGCGTGATTGCTCTTCGCATGATACGCTTAGCGACCGGCGGGGCGCGCGCCGAAGCGGAGGCGAGCCGCATGGGCACGGAGAAAATGATGGCGTCAAGCGAAGCCTACGTAACTGCCGGGATCGCCGCTATGCGGGGCGGCGAAGACCACGTCATCGCCGGCAAGATGCTCAGGGTTTACGTGAAGCGCGTGCGCGCGAATAGGCGGCGGCTCTCCCGCAAGTAGCTAAGGGTGGAGCGACGATGATTAAGTCGCTGGAGCAAATGCCGGTGAGATTCGAACTAATCGGCCAACACGGCGACTTAAGCGGCAATGTACGTCTTCAGTATGGGTCCGGTCCACATGATCCTCAGGTCTTTGTTCTCACGCTGACGCCGCAATATGTGGCGCGATCTCGGAAGGACGGCCAGCCGGTCACCTTCGTCGAGCTTGAGAAATATGCGTACGACAATGCCGGCGAGCTCAGAGCCAAAGCCGTGTTCGGGAAAGAATTCGGCCTCACCACGCTGCTTTTGGACTGAAATAGGGCATCGCGAAAGCATAGCGGAGCGGGCAACATATGACGATCGACCCATTCCTACAGGGAGGGCATTCGATCAACGGGCAATTCGCGAAATGTCACTAGCATTCGAAAGCGTCTGCAATGGTTTAGGGATGCGAGATGATGATGAGGCGAATAGAAGATTGGTCGCTGAGAAAATCATTGAGTTAGCGGCTCACGGCATGCAGGGCGCCACCTTGCGTGCGGCGACCATTAAGGAGGTGAACGCAATGAGCGACAACGTGCAGAAGCCCGCGCAAAGCTTAAGTTGCTCGAATTGTGGTCATGCCGTCCCCCTACCTGCAGCATCGACGAGCGACGATACCCTCGTCATCTGCCCGGCTTGCGGCGCGGATCTGGGGCGGTGGGGCGACGTAAAGGAAAGCTAATCAACTCGCGACCCTCTGCCCGTCTTCCCGCTCCCCATATCGCGTCGGCTAGTCTTGGGTGGGCGAATACCTTTTACAACGCGCGGGGCATGCGTCCGAGCAGCCATCCGATGCCCAACGCGATGGTGACAGCAATGTAGGGCTGGTTCGGAAGGCACTACGCATCACGCTCGTGGCCCCTCAAGGTGCTGGGCTGGTACGCGGGAGGAGGATGCTGGAAGCTTCAGTGCCGCTGTCCACAATTCGAATTCGATCCAGATCGTCGCCGACGTTGTCAAGCACCTCGGTCTGGTGGGAACTCCGATACCTTCCGCGTGGCTTCGGCTCGCTGGAACCGGTCCGCAAACTCGCGAGTTCCAGATTAAGGGCCTGAACGGAATCTGCCACATTGCCCACGACGTCATCTGAGCGAAAGCTAACCGCGGTCGTTGTTGCCGACGTCGTGGGATACTCCCGTCTCACGGCCGAGGACGAAGAGGGCACGATCGATCGCCTGCGTCGATTGCGATCGGAAATCGTAGATCCTGCGGTGGCTCGCTACCATGGCCGATTAATAAAGACCTTGGGAGATGGTTTCCTCATTGAGTTTGCCAGCGTCGTTGATGCGGTCCGATCATCCCTTGAGATCCAGCAACTTTTAAGCGACCAGGAAGGATCGGTCCAGCTGCGCGTGGGAATCCACATCAGCGACGTTATAGTCGAACCGGACGGCGGTTTGTTAGGCGATGGCGTCAACATTGCAGCCAGGCTCCAAGGGGTTGCGGACCCGGGCACCATTTGTCTATCGGAAGACGCCTTCCATCAGATTCGCGACAAGATATCCGTTGCAACGGTCGACAGGGGCAATGTCGTCTTGAAAAACATGCCGAGACCGGTTCACGTGTATGCACTGCACGGTAAGCCTCGCGAGGATAGCGCTACTGACCGACCACCTGCCCCAGTTTCGGCTCCGCACCTCTCCATCGTTGTGCTGCCTTTCGCCAATTTGGGACAATTAGATACCGACGTCCAATTCGCAGATGGCATCACCGAAAGCCTCACGACCGATCTGGCACGCATTCCCCATTCGGCGGTTATTGCACGCAACACGGCTTTTACCTTTAAGGGCAAAGCGGTTGACGCGCGGCAAATTGGTCAGCAATTGAACGTCAGATATATTCTGGAGGGCAGTGTACAGCGCAGCAGCGATCGGATCCGCGTCAATGTCCAACTAATCGATGCAGAGAGCGGAAAGCACCTGTGGGCCGACCGCTTTGATAAGGCATCTGACGATCTCCTTCGAATGCAGGACGAAATCGTTGCCCGTGTCGCGAACGCCTTGAACTTTCCGCTTATGGCTGCTGAAGCGGACAGAGCGGAGCGCTCCGCCGAGCCCGCCTCGATCGATCTTTATTTCCGAGGTATGGCATGGGTGAACAAAGGGCTGCGGCCGGACTGGCTCCTTCAAGCGCGAAGCTATTTCGAGAAGGCCAGGGCTATTGACAATGACAACTTGGAAGCCCTCGTGGGGATCGCCACGGTCGACACCCTGCTCGGCGTGGTGTGTGCTGCGCAAGATCCAAAAGGTGCATTTCAATCGGCTGAGCAAATATTGACCGACGTACTTTCGTCGGTGCCCTACCACGCATGGGCGCATTGCCTTATGGCCGCGGTCCTGATTTCCACGCACCGCGCGGAGCGCGGAATAATGGAGTGTGAGCGGGCGCTGGACCTTAATCCAAGTTTGGCAAGCGCCCACGCCATGCTTGGCCTTGCAAAATATCTGATTGGCCACGGCGAGGAGACGGAAAGCCACGTCCAAGAAGCGCTTCGCTTAAGTCCGCTCGATAGCTTCGCTTATCTTTGGATGTTATTTGCAGGAGTAGCCAAGATTCAGAGTGACGAGTTTGAAGATGCCGCAACGTGGCTGACGCGGAGTATAGATACCAATACGAATTCCCCCTGGGCCCATTTCCATCTTGGGGTCGCGCAATATTTGATGGGTCGCTTGCCCGAAGCCCGCACGGCAATCGAAGCAGGACTTCGTCTTGATCCCTCCTTTACGACCGAACGTTATCGATCTCTCGCGGTCAACGACGACAAGAGGTATCTCGCTATTCGCGCGCGAACGATCCAAGCGCTGCAAGCGTTGGGGATTCCCTGAATGGACGCTTCGGAACAAGGCTAAGGTCCTCTTCCAAGCAGGCTTCCGACCAGATCAAGATAAATTTGGTGGATGCTGCATGAAGCAAACTCCATCATGACGCTTTGATTGGCGCGTCTTTTTGCGGCGCCTCGTCAGGCGGAATCTCCGGGTCTAGTAGGTCGCGGCTTTGAATCGGGTACAGGCAGCGTGATCTCAGGTTCTTCCTTGATTGCTGCTTGCTCGCTTCCGCTTGGGCCCGCGTCGGCGCCGCCATAGACGCAATCAGCGCGTCGGCGTACCGAGCACAACGTAGATCGTGCCGTTGTCCCAAGCACACCCCCACCCCCCTGACGGTCTCCGTTAAGCCCCGCTGCGTATTCGGGGATTTGTTTTTTTGCCCGTCACGGCGCAACTCGCCCGGCGCGGGGCTTTCGGGGAATGCACATACCGAGCCGCTCGACAGGGAGTCGCTTTCCTACTTTCCAAGCTCCTTCCGGACCGAGGCGGCAGAGTTGCCGACCTTGTCCACCGCTTTTTGAAGCTCCTCGCGGCTCACGCCGAGATGCTTGGTCCAATAGTGGACCTCATGTTCTTCGTGCATCGCGATTTTGTTTGCGGTCGGGTGATCCGCGCTTTGTTAATTCGTCCGGCATGCGAATGTCCTCCTTGTCCGCGCCGAAAGCTTACCGCTTCGCCCTCACCGCCGGGATTGTAACTTGACGCTGCGTCTCCCTCCCGCAGTTCGGGCATTTGTAGGTGACCATCTTAGTGAGCGTAGTGAAGTCGATAATGTCGGCCGCGCTGCCGGTCTTTTCCTGCATCGGGGCCTTGCAGGCGAGACAGAAGACTATCGCCGGCCGGATGTACGCAAGGTTCAAGCGATTACTCATGACGGCAATAAAACGGCACGAAAGGGCGCTTGTTCCCACCCTGTCGCGTCGCGAATGCAGATACTTCGGTGGACGTGTCGTCCAACGGTGGCCGGCGCTATTCGGCCTTCTCAAGCTTTGCAGTGTGTTTGCCGGGAACGAGGGAGGGCGATCGCATGTGGCGCTCTTAGATTTCTCCACGGGTCGACCTTTCTATTGGCCTTGGTGTTCGCTCCATGCCCTCATCAATCGCCTCCTCGTTCGTCTTCTTGCGAGCGTCTCGAGCCTCGTCGCGATCCTCTTCAGCCTTCTGGCGCTCAGTCCCAGGAAACTGTTGAGCGTGAGAAGGTAACTTGGCCGGGCTTGAACGGTCTTCCAACAATATGTCCTAATTCACTCATGCTGCTTTATGCTGCTAATGGGTTGCGCGAGGGTGGTGAGCGGCGGTCTGCTAGAAGAAAATGCGTGATTGACGATACGGATGCACCTGAGCTGGGCATCCCACGGAGTGGAAAAGATGAAGATCGCATTCATTGGTTTAGGAAACATGGGCACCGGGATTGCTCAATGCATTTTGAAGTCGGGGCATGACCTGATCGTCTGGAATCGTACAGCGACGAAAGCGGACCCGTTGGTTGCGCTGGGTGCCCGCCCCGGAACGACGGCCCGCGAAGCTGCCGCCGCCGCCGATGTCGTCATCACGAGTTTGATGGACGACAAGTCCGTGCTGGACGTCGTACAGGCTGGAGACGGCGTGTTGGCCGGGATGCGGCCGGATGCAGTTCATGCCTGCGTTACAACCATCTCGCCGGAATGCGCGGACGAACTCGAAATTCTGCACCGCGGCCGCGGCAGTTTCTACGTCTCCGCTCCGGTGGCTGGGCGGCCAGATGCGGCTGCGAGCGGGCGGCTCGCTTCGTTCCTCGGCGGACCAGCAAACGCGGTGGAACGGTTGATGCCTGCCTGCAAGAGCTACTCGACGTCAGTGACGGTTATCTCAGAGCGTCCCCGCATGGCGAACGTCATGAAGCTCGCCATAAACTATAACGTTATTTCAACCATTGAGCTGATCAGCCAAAGCTACATCTTCGCCGAAAAGTGCGGATTGCCGCTTGAGCATTTGCGCGATTTCTATCAGCAGCTTTGGTTCGCCCATCCGGCGCCGAAGATGTATGCCGAGAAGCTGCTCAAGCGTGACTTCGCCGGCCGCGGCGGGTTTGTGATGACCGGCGGCCTCAAAGACGTACGGCTAATGTTGTCGACGGCGGCGGAAGCTGGGACAAATCTCGAATTTGGTGAGATCGCCGAGCGCAACCTCTCGAACGCGGTCGACACCGGCATGGGCGAACGGGACTGGAGCGCGATCCACGAACTCGCCCGCCAGAAAGCAGGGCTCGCCTGAAAAGCGGCCGGCTAAACATTTTCTCACTATCACGGGTCAAGGAGAGTAACTATGTCACAACAGCAGTTTATTCCGACACCGAAGTTCGAAGAGTACAAGGAGCGGTTCAAAGAGTTTTACAAGATGCAACGGCGGCCTGACGGCGTGATCCTGGTGGAAGCGCACACCAACGGCGGGCCGATCCAGCTCAGCGTCGAGAATCACAGGTCGGTTGGGCAGATGCTCAAGATCGTCGGTGCCGACCCCGAGAACGAAATCATGATCTTCACCGGGTCAGGCGATGAATTCATGATGGATGCCGATCCTGAAGGTTTCAAACTGGAGGCGGAGGATCTGCCGTATTGGGCCTACGAGTACGCCTACAAGGATGGCCGCATCAACGTCAGTTCACTGGTCAACGATCTCGAAATTCCAACAATTGGGGTGATCAATGGCCCGGGCTTTCATACCGAGATGCTACTGATGTGCGACATTACCATCTGCAGCGAAGATGCCATCATCTATGATCTGCATTATGATATCGGGTCGGTGCCTGGGGACGGAATCCATAGCTGTTTCCAGGAATTGCTAGGAGTGAAGCGCGCCGCCTATGCGCTTTTGACTGGGCAGACGATCGACGCCAAGACGGCCTTGGAATACGGCATGGTCAACGAAATTCATCCTCGCGAAAAACTTATAGAGCGTGCCTACAAGCTGGCTGATCACATCATGACCCAGACCCGAACCACGCGTCGCATGACGACGCAGATCGTGCGGCGACCGTGGCGGCGGCAAATCACCGATAGCCTCGACGGCGGTTTCGCTATGCAGATGTTCGCTCACCTTGCCAAGAACTCCGCCGCGCATGGCCGCAGCCATATAGGAGACGCGGTGGCCTATGTTCGCAAGGGTAAGCGCAACAATTTCGACTGAACGACGTGGCGCCGGCTTGTCGCAAAGCTCCGCCAGGAACCGCGGCAGGAGCGGATTTGATCGTCGCAACAGCCGCGCCTACTTCGCATGGGAGTGCGCATGCCCGGCTATTTTGACCTTAGCAACCGAGTGGCGCTTGTCACCGGTGCATCTCGCGGCCTTGGTCTCGCCATGGCCGAGGCTTTGGCAGAGGTGGGCGCGACCGTCATACTCAATGGCCGGGACGCGAACACGCTAAAGACCGCCGCTGATAGAATGCGCGATCGCGGCCTTAAGGCCGAAACCTCGGCGTTCGACGTTACCGACCTTCGCGCTACCGATGCCGCAATACAATCAATTGTTGCCGATCATCATCGTTTGGACATTTTGATCGCCAATGCCGGCACAATCCATCGCGCGCCCCTTGCTGATTGGACGTCGAAAGCTTGGGATGAGGTTCTCGGCACCAACCTCAAGGCTTGCTTTTTCTTAGCTCAACAAGCAGCAGCTCCGATGCGTCGCCAAAGACATGGGCGAATTATTTTTATAACGTCGATCGTGGGTATTCTTGGAAGAAGCACCGTGCACGCCTATGCGGCTTCAAAGAGCGGACTCGCCGGCCTCACTCGCTCTCTTGCTGCAGAACTTGGTGAACACGGGATAACTTGCAATGCCATCTCGCCTGGTTGGTTCGAGACCGACTTCACAGCGGCTCTCCAAAAGGATGACGCATTTGTCGCACGCATAAATAGCAGAGTACCACTTCGTAGGTGGGGAAAACCGCACGATCTGGCCGGAGCGGCGATCTTCCTTGCGTCAGACGCGGCGTCTTACGTCACCGCACAGCAGGTAGTTGTAGATGGAGGCTTGAGTGCCACCATGTGAAGGACATCCGCTATCCGCGCATCAGGGGGACCCCGTTTTAACAAGCTAACCCGCCGAGGTCTCGTTGCATGATAGCGACTTCAATTGACAAATTTGTTTCGTTGTCCGGCCGCTCGCGCGGGACTCTCGTCGTGGAGCACATTTACTTCAAGCGATACGCTCCAGATGGCTGACAGTTCTGCGGCTCCCCGATGCCCCCTCGTTGATTGATCGCTTTGCGCGCTATTCGTTGTAATACAAATAATCAGCTGGAAGCCGCATGCGCCGGCAAGCCTGAACGGCTGGGTTGGTTTCCAGAACGATGCGGTCTACAAACCCGGCTGCCTGCCGGACCACCTCGGCCTCCCAAGCATGCAAGCCGAGCTCATTGAGTCTCAAAATCGTCCGCAGCCAACGAGGCGTCAGATCAATTGCGGCTCGTACCAACAGGTACTGAAACGGCCTTAGCGGCAGCGGCAGAATTGGTGTCGAACGCATGATCGTCAGAAACTCGAACACAATATCCGACCGCTCCAGTCGACCAGTCGCCGCCTGAAACCGCCTTTCAAGATCTGCTTCCGATCTCGGTGCGCCGGTCGCACCGTAGAGAGCAGCAGGCGCGATACCCTCAGCATAATAACAGTCCCGCTCCGACAGAGAGAGCGGCCGCACATAGGTGTGGTATGCCTGAAGAAAACCGTATGCCGCCGTGCCCTGAACCCAGTTCAAAAGCTCGGGGTCATTGGCGCAGTAGACTTCGCCCGATGGTGTTGTGCCTGCGACCCTGTCGTGCATGCGCCGAACGCGGGCTATCAAGGCCTCAGCCGTGCTGCGAGCACCGTAGATCGTCACCGTGGCGGCCAACCCAGTCCTGCGCAGCCGCCGGATCGGATCTACACGGAAACTTGTGTGCTCCCACACACCAGTGCGCACGCGCGGCTCGGCGAGTTCCATTATAACAGCGGTGACGCCGCCGATGAACAGCGAAAGCGGGTTCTTGAATACGCGCCACGATACTGAGTTGGGTGATACGAGCGCGGCCTCGCCTGTCGGTTGCGAGAAATCGAGGGAAGGACGGTCCACCGGTTCGAGCAACACCCGCGTCGCAGCTTCCAAGCTTCGTTGCAAGGTCCAAGGCAGGACGATCGGTGTGGTCACGGTAACGACGCCTTCTCAGTCTCTGCCTGCTACGAGCTTCTTCTGCGGCTTGGTAATTGAGTTTCCGAATTGCTTTGCTTGAGCATCGCCTCGAGTTCTTCCTCGAGCGATCGCGGCGAAATGCCGAGCTCGCGAAAACCCGGTAAGTTGTCTGAGGCCGTGGTGTCGATCTGCATCAGCTCGACCTGATTGCGGGTGAGGGGCGGTTGCGGCAGGATCTCAGCGAGACCCGCCAGCGCGCCCCAGAAGACAAAGGGCACCCGCGTCAGCACCGGTCGCAGTCCTGCGTTACGGGCAATGGTCCGCACCAGCTCCTCATAAGAATAAACGCGCGGGCCAGCCAGTTCGTAGATGGGATAAGGCTTTTTGCTCTGCCGCAGGACTTGTGTAATCGCCACCGCAATGTCATCCGCGTATGCCGGCTGGAGGCGTATCCTGCCGTCGCCAAATATCGGATAAGCCGGCAGGACCCGGAGCAGCCTAAGAATTGTCGTGAGAAACCCGTCATCCTGCGCGAACAACACCGCCGGGCGGACGATAACCGCGCCAGGAAATGCAGCCTGCACGGCCGCCTCGCCTTCACCGCGACTGCGAATATACGGCGAAGGCGAGGCCGCGTCGGCGCCAATTCCTGATATGTGAACTAGCCGTTTAGCCCCGACCCGCCGAGCCAGGCTTGCGATCTTAGCAGCCGCTTCCACGTGAATTGAATGGAATGTATCGCTTCCGTGCTGGACGTACAGACTGATCGCGTTGACCACGGCATCGGCGCCCACAACCGCAGCCTCTACGGAGCGCTCGTCATGTGCATCGGCGTGAATCCGTTTAACGTTGTCGCCGGCAGCATTCTCAGGATGTCGTGAGGCAATGCGCACTGTGGCGCCAGACCCGCGCAAATGGTGCACGACGCGACGGCCAAGGAAGCCAGTTCCCCCAAACACGGTTATGCAGTTCATTGCCCTATCCATCCAATGATCCGGCGCGACGCTCTTGATGGACGCATCGAGCCCCGCGCGCATTGCCGCAGCAGCCTCCGCCGGCGAACCGCCTTTGTCGACATGGTGAGAGATCACATCGATCAATATTTGCGCTGCAGGGCCGACAGTCTGCCACTCTTTCATGGCTTGATCGATCAGCGGCTCGGCTTCAATGTACAGGCTATGCGCCTGTTCGATGATCGGTTGTGCCTTAGTGAGAAGATCGATCAGCGCCCTCGTCCTTGGCAAAGCTTTCTCAATTTGCTGAAGTTGTGCTTCGCTGAGACCGGACGTGTGCCCGATGAGTTCAATAAGCCAGTGTTTCAACATACCTTAACCTTACTCGTTGTCTGCGCCAGGCTGATCGGCCCCGAGGTCAAGCTCACAATCGAGAAGAACCCACTTGGCAACTTGAGCGGCCAGGATTGGGCGATCATGGGCGAGATTGTCGACGCCGTGAAAACCGCCGTTCCGGATGCAGCCAATAGGCCAGCCGGCCAAGTCCTTGAATATGTGCGCGCTAAGCTCACTGACTAACCGTATAAGCACGGCGAGTGCTGGCCGAAACTGGCTACCGATGGTCGGGATATATGTTTTGGCTCAGTGTGTCGAAACGCAACGATGACTCGGGATAGAATGAGACGACAAACTCAGCGGCGTCACGCTGGAGCGTTACGAGCCTTCTCGGGTTCTCCATGTCGGAGGCCATCCCATCGCGCCTAGTATTTGCGGCGGAGCGAAGACATCCCGGCAACGCTGGCGATCATAACGCTGGCCGCGATCAGCGCGTCTTCACGAACTATGCCGGGCGGCATTCCGATGGCATCGCGCGCGATCAGTGCGAGCAGCAATGCCGTCGCTGTGGCCGCCATCACGCTCAGGATCAGGTCAACCGTGGTCATCGTTCACCGACGCAAGGAAATATTTACCGATGGCTTGCGCATTTGTCGCCGAATCAACGAGGGCATGCTAACGAGCTAGGAAGCCCCGACGCGGCACGGGTACCACGTCCATTCCTCACGCGCCGGGGCCCCGGACGCAGTGGAGGATCCGTCCCCACTGTCCCCGCACCAAAATAGTACCCAGCGGTTAGCGCCTGCTTAAACCGCTGGGTATTATGATGCCTGGCTTGCGTTCGGACCGTCCGAGACTTTGACGGACCGGCTTCTTCCCCGCCAAATAGCCCACATGATTTCGCACCACACGACGACCGGCTTCGCCGCGTCTGCGCCATCCTGATCGGGATTCAGTGTTGGCCGTCAGCGTCGGCACGGTCACGATCGTGTTCATGACGGCATGCACTGACTGCGACAAATGAATCAAACCGACATCTACCGCAAAGCCATCCAGCGCATGTTCGCCGAGCTTTACAGTGTTCCAGCCGAGGCGGTTCATGTCGCGTGGACCAGTGAAGCGATCACGGTGCAGTGCGCGGGAAGGACCTTCTCCCGCCAAACTGCCAGTGAAGCCACTGAGTTTGTCAGGAGGACGAAGATCCGGTCACCGTGATACCGACCGACGAGGAGCGCTACGATCTCGAGCGTAGGGTCCGAAAGGTTACAACCACATCCAATGACTCAGAGAAGGAGCTGGATTTGTTTTAGCCACCGGCCGCCCGCGGGTTAGCGGATGCCATCAAAAACGCACCGGTGGACTCCGCTGAGTTATTGGGGGGCACGGCGCGGACCGGGAAAATGAAAAACGGCCGCTGTCACACCGGGCTAGGCCACGGGCTGGCATGTTGTGGAGAGAGATCAATCCCAAGGGGAATTCGCCATGAAGAGCATCAGCGGATCCAGCCACGTCGTAGGAAAACGGTTTGGCCTCGGGCGCGACGCGACCTTCCGGCTCTGGAAGGCCGCGATCAAGGACCACGAAGGGCTCCTCGATGAGGCGATCGCTGCCATCTTCGATCGTATGGAGCGTGTTGATCCCGCCCGTGCCGAGGAGGTGATGAGTTTGATCATCCGACGGCATAGGGGCGCCAAACGGGCATTCAGAGACATTCTTGCCCGAGCCAAGGCGCGAGTGTTGCCGGTCGCCGCCACGTCTTAAGCAGGCGTTCGATCACTCTCATCGTTCGTTTCGGGAAAACAGCGAAAAACCAAAGCTGAGTTAGAGGCGATGGTTTTAGATCGGGTTCGCAGTAACGCCAACTGGAATATGATCAGAAACATTGTAGTTACGCCGACGTACCGGTCCGCGCGCGTTCCACATCACAAATTCGGAACTTGGACACCTGACTGGTCGGCTGCGACGCCAAAGCGCCCGAGACCGGGAAGCTTTAGCGCTGGACGCCGAACGTCGAATCCGATGACGGCGCCAAAAAAGTTGAGCTCGAAGCCTTCTACCCAACCAACCGTCATGCCGACGTAACCGGCGAGGGAAGAGCGAAACCATTGGTGCGAATGGGTTCGCCCCAGGCCGTGTAGTCATACCGCCTATAGCTGCTTGCGTCCCTCTCCTTCACCACGATCCAGGTATGGACCGCGAAAATGCCGCGCCATCTCACGGTGCGAGCGGCGAAGACCCGAATTAGGGCATCGGGGTGTGACGACGCTAGCGGTAACAGGCCAGCGCTTGACCTGTCGGCGGTCTGCCAATTTCCTCGGCCGTCTCCGAAACAGAGATAGCGGCCGGCCGAAGCGGCAAGCGGCAGAAAGAGGAGTAGCAGAAAGACGATCAAGGGCTTTTTCAAGGGGAGGGCGGGAGCTGTTCATCTGAAATATAGTTCGGCTACACGCCCAGAGGAAGGCGTCTGCGGGATCCGTGTCAAAATTGCCGTCATATGGCGTCGCACGCGAGCCGCATCCGTGAGGTGTTCGACGAATAAGAAGTCCATCTGCATGCCCAGAGCGTGAAGCCGGGAGCGCGCCGGGTTTTACCGCCCGCGGTGCCGCGCTTCTGGAGCCTTGCCCAGTGACGCAAAGGGTTTCCAGGCCTCAGTAAGCGCGGAACCTTAGTCGGCTGCGACAGGTTTACTACTAAATGGAGCAACCACCATGGATGAGAACCGCGTAGAAGGCACCGCCCGCAACGTGGGGGGAAAGGTCCAAGAGGGCTGGGGCAAAGTCACCGGCAACGCGCAAACACAGGCTGAAGGTTTGGCCAATCAAGCGGCTGGAGCCGCTCAGGATCTTTACGGGCAGGCAGCAGACGCAGCAACTGGGTTCGAGAAAGTACTGCGCCGCACGATCGAAACACAACCCTATACCAGCGCGATAGTCGCCCTTGGGATAGGATGGCTGCTTGGTCGCATGCATCGGCCAATTTGAGCAGCACCGTTAGAAGGCAAACCGGCTATGCCCCTTTTGTCACGCAACACGAGAGTGATCTCCTCGGATATTGGAGACATCGAGCGCCGGCTTCGGATCCTGCAAAACGGAATCGAGAAACTGGGAGCACGCGCTTCGGCAAATGCCCGCGATACAGCCGACGGTTTGGGTGAAACTGTTGCGTTGGCTTTGACTAGCTGGGCAGACCGATTTCGCCAGGGGTCGCTCGGCGAAAAGTCTGCCGCTTTTGGAAAGGACGCCGCTCGGTACGGGACCGCGGCCCTTAGTCAAATATCTAAGGAAACAGAACAGCGGCCGCTCATGGCCGTCGCGGTGGCACTGGGCATCGGCATTTTAATCGGAATGGCAGCGAGCGGCCGGTCTCGATAGAGAGCTCGCATCGACTTAGCCCGGTGCAACACACCTCGCGCATGATCGCGGATTAATGGGCGCGGCGCTCGGCTCCCTAGTCATTATCTCCTTCGCCGGTGCGAGATCGCAACAGATCTTGTGGCGGAAACAAGTTGTAATCGCCCTGCTCACCGAGCGACCGAATCCCTCTTGCGCAACCGACGTGCGACGCCCGCCTCGGCAGTTTACACAGAGTCCCTTTGCTGATGTGCGCCCAGACGGGAACTTCTAAGCAAATTGTGCCTTGAAGTGTTGTAAAGCCCCGTACAAAGACGGATACATACAATGCTGAGCGATCAAAACAATAGTCCCGACGTGAGCAATTCGGCAGTGGTTCAGAATTTGCTCTGCTTGATGTGCGATCTAGAAACGTTGGAGGTGGAGTTACTCGCTTCTGAGGATGCTACGGGGCAACCAATTGTTGCGCACCACGCTCCTCTCGCGGACCGCCTGGGCCGCGCCGGCGTAAGTCGCCCAAAAATCGATGATTTCGTGGCCTGGAGACAGAGCCTTTCAAACTTGATCAGCTCAAGTCCGCTGGGCGGCATGCCCAGAATTGCTGCCGTTGAGCAGGTCGGGTTGATATTGCTCGACGAGTTGATCGCGTCGTTAAGAGCACAAAATAAACGGATGGCGGCCCGGTCGGTAACTGGGCTGGCTCTCGTGGCATAATAAACTACTCTAAGACGAACTCTAGCCGACAACGGTCATCGCCCGATACACCGACGCCCGGTGGATTTTGCGATCTCTTCCCCCTTGGGCTTGCGCATCCGGTCGACATCGATCGAAGCGGGCCGGCCCTGTGTAAGCGTTGACCTTGGCGACACGACGGCCAAATCCAAGATTTCAATTCCGAAAGTAAGAGCTAACGCCTTCGTACGCGGATGAGTCCGAACAGACGCCGGGTGGCTCGCGGAACGGACGCAGATCGCACGGACTAGATATTCGAGGCCGCTGACGGAGCGGCGTTTATATGTTCCTCGCCCGACTTGACCCCGGTCGGTTCTCTGAAAATCGCACAACGTGTATATCATTCGCTGACATCTAGGGCAGCCATACCGCCGAACGGAGGTAGGACGGCTACTTTCTCCGAGTCCCCGGGGGAAGTCGATCACGACGCCGCCTTCGCTTGACGGCTTGCCCACTTCCTGCACGTCGCTCCCAGCTCAAATGGACGCGGGAAGGCGACGCATGGATATTGCTCTATCGCCGCCGGCGAATGGGCCGCGTCGTGCCCGACAGGGATCACCCCGGCTTGTGGCGATCAGTCAAAGTCGACGGCATCTTAAGCGACCTGGCCAACCTGAGTTGGTCCAAGGATGGTGTACTGGCCCAAGCCGCGAGGGAGGTCGCCTACGAGCGTGCAAACACCCCCTCAAAACCCCAGGAAAATAGGGTGTCTTTTCAGCGGAAATCGTCGCCCATGCGTTTAAATGCGGCGTAGGCTCAGCAGTGGCTTCGCCGAAGAAATTCGAGGCCTCCGACCAAAAGTGCTATTGCGGATCGGGAAGAACGGTGCTGTGCGGGCGCCTCGCGACAACGGAACTGTCGTTTAAGCCTATCGCTTACCTGATAAAGGAACGAATGATGGTCGCTGCACCAAAAAAGCCACAGCCAGATATCCCCCAGCCGCCCGATATTCAGCCTGAGAAGCCCGACATTCAACCGGAACCGAGACCCGAGGAAATTCCGCCGGCACCCGATTTTCCGGAGAAAGAATCGCCGCCCATGAGCGTTTGAAGTCGGCTGCGTGAAACGCTCGCTTATGGAAATATTACACTCTGCGTACGCATCGCGATATGATCTGTCTGGGGGGCTGATCTATGAATGCCCTGCTCGACCACCGGTGGGGCATCAGCCCCTCAAGATCGCGTTTGGGCGCTAGTCACTGGCCACGCGCCCTCGCTAGCCGTGAAGCGACTGCTTATGGTTCTCAACTTTCAGGGCGTCATCGAAGACAGTTGGACTTCTGAGAGTGCCGACCCCGAAGGGGAATTTGTACTGGCAGGGCACATCGCTGAGCCGGGCGAGTGGGCCAAATTAATTGGCGAATGGGACCGGTTGCTCCCCAAATTTGGCACCCGCGCCAAAAACGGGAAGCGGCATTTCAAAATGAAGGAGATGGCCCAATTCCCCGATCGGATGGAGCGCGTTCCGATCTTCTACAAGCTCATTGAGGATCACGTCATTACTTCGATTTCATGTCGCATGAATCTCGGTGATTTTCGAAGGGCCAGAGAAAGGCTTGCGCGCCAAACCGCGACTTGGGGCTGGAGCGTGATGTTAAGTGATTGGGATAAGCCTCACTTTGTGACCTTTCGTGGCCTCATGGATGGATTTCACGACAAGCGGGAGATGTTTGCTGATCGTCTATCGCTCGATCGCAAGGTAGACTTCATTTTCGATAAGGAAATTGCAGAGAAACAAGTCATTAAAATTTGGGATGAGTACTTAGAAGGCAGACCAGATGAAGTCAGACCATACTACGGTGAGAAGCCAAGATTTATAGACGACCAAGAATTTCTTGCGCTCCAAAGCGCCGACCTCTGGGCATGGTGGGTACGCACCTGGTACGAGTGGGATGCGAGTGATTTTCCGGATAAATTGAGGGACTTTGATTTTGGAACCTGGAAAGGAAAAAGCGAACCAACATTGTGATTTCGCTTGACGAAGATAGAATTTTTGAGGCCCTGCAAAAGCAGTTCGTCTCTAATTGGCCGAAGGCAACGTCGTAACTCAGGCGGATCGCGATCGCGATTTCGAGACTTAGGCGGAACTATCTTTCGAAATTTGACTTGAAAATCTTCCAGGCTTTCGTTCACGCCAAGCTTTCGAGCGGCTTCTTTGAACCGCTCGAACTGCGCTTTCCAGACTGCCCGGGTTGCCAAGGCTTCAAATTAGTATGTGTTTCCATTGTTACTCACTGTTATTCGGCGAAGTCATGCAGGTTGGGCTAACTACGACCCCCAATGGCGCGCCGGGGCCGAGAGACCAATAGCGCTCCCGCCTGTGAGAGCGCTTCTATGCCGTCGCCAGGCGAGTTTAACGCCAAGACTATCCTGGCGTGCGGTCGAAGCGCTTGGACGTTCTAAGGGCTACACGGATTTACAAGTTGCACGATGCGGCGAAACCGCTTCGTGATGTTGGCCCCTCAATTGATGACTGAGACCGGCGAACCATTGCGTCGGCACCGTTCCATAACCCGCTCCGCGTGGACGCGGGGCTCGGAGTTTGTGTCGCGACGTTTGGATCTGTAAACGTACCAACGCGGCGTCACACTCGACTTCTCCCGGCCGGCAAGCCGCTCGAGTCATTCAGCGGCAAGTTCCGCGCTGAATGCTTGAACGCACACTGGTTCATGAGCCTCGACGACGCGCAACGAACATGCGAGGCTTGGCGTAGAGACTATAACGAGGAGCAACCGCATAGCGCGATCGGCAATAAAACACCGATCAAACTCGTCAATCGATCAGTGGCACTCCGCCCGCCGTGATCGAAGCCGACTGGAAAAAGTCCAGCCCGGTGGTTCAAGGACGGGGAGCGGCTCAAGGCGACGCGGGACGAAGGCGGCCCATCCCTGCCAAATTCGTCCAAGTGCCGATGATGCTGCGCCAAATTCGGTGGGCCGTGAGCTATGTGGAACAACTATCGCTTCGAGTTTGGCTTCCACTCACGCGCCAGTTTCTGCGCCTCTGCAATCTGCGCTGGGCTCATACTGGTTGCTAATTCGTCCCTATTGAGCGCCGCCGCCTTGTTACCCTGGCTAGCAGATAAGTTGAACCACATGTGTGCAAGGACGAAGTCCTGCGGCACGCTTTGACCGTTCTCATAGATCGTTCCGAGACCGAATTGCGCAGCCGCGATGCCTTGGTCAGCAGCGAGGCGATACCACCTCAACGCTTGCACGTAGTCCTGCGTAACCCCGGTGCCATCATCGTACAGATGACCGAGCCTATACTGCGCGGTGGCGTTGCCCTGGCCAGCCAGCAAACGAAGAAGCGGCAGCGCCGTTGCGTGGTCGCTCCTGCCATACGCTGCTTCAGCGTCATCTATCGGTCCAGCAACTGCGGGTCCCGATATCGCTAGCAACGTGAGCAATACCACCATTGCCAATGCACGAGATAGCCGCGTGTAGGAGCGCATCCTCCGCCTCAAAAGTCAGCAGTTTACGGACGGCAGCTTGCCTACGCACATCTGCCACGTGCCAAACGTCCGTCATGAAGACGTTTTCAAAAAAGTCGGACAGCGGTTCCTGAGTTGCGTCAGCCGTTTAGCGGTTTTGGATACCTACCACTTCCCGTGCGAACCACGAACCGACGGTCAGACATACGTGCCGGCCTTACTTTTCCAACGCGAGAGGCATAGCAGCCGTTGGCACCACATGGACCGCTGAAGTGGTTGTGGCGTTTGTCGGGTTATTGTTACGCATGCTGTAGATGAGATAGCTACCGAGAATGATGACTGCTACAGAGCCGGCAACCATCCAGTGCGTGCCCTGGGTCGTTACGAACCATTTGTCGATTCGCTTCTTGGGGTCACGTGGTGTAACTGGTTGCACTATTGGGGCACTTTTCATATTCGTCCCCTGCGTTTGGTGTGATAAGGGAAAACGCCTCTTGATTAGAGCCGTTCCCAATCGGACAATACAAACCAATAACGTCGTTGATGATTGATGTTTTTTTAGTTTGCAAGTCCGACAGAAGTAAGTCGAGCCACCAATTCCATCCTTTTCTGTCGTGCTGGCAGCTCCGCGACAAACCCGAGGGAGCGCGAACAGGGATCCGGTGAGCAATTTTGACCGGATCTCCAGCCAATGCTTTCAGATGCCGGAATGTCGCACCTTGTCCGGAGTTGTAGATTCGGTCGCGGATTGGGGAGGGCCGTGGGTTCGACCGCTTTGAAGTACGCCAGGCGGAGAGGTTCGATTCGCAATGACTGAACAAATCCAAGCGCGCCGCAGCGAAATGGGGCACGACATCCCACCTTACCTCTCCACCCATATTTTTAGCGAGCTGATCGCGGTGGAAGCGGAGTGGCGCCGGTTCGAGCGCACCGCAAGCTGCACCGCATTCCAAACGTTCGACTGGCTCGCGGCATGGCAAAGGCATGTCGGGGAACGCCGCGGCGTCCGCCCAGTAGTCGCTGTCGGTTTCTTCGCCGGCGGCGATACCGCCTTCATCCTGCCACTCTGCGTGATGCGCGGGCATTTGGTGGGTCGGCTTTGCTGGCTGGGCCAGGATTTATGCGACTATAATGCACCGCTCCTCGCCCCGGATTTTTCGCTGCGCGTCCCGCCGGAAGGCTTTCTGGCCGCGTGGCACGAACTGCAGGTGCAGATACAGCGCGAGCCGGCATTGCGCCACGATTGGATCGAATTTGAGAAGATGCCGGAGACGGTCGGCGCGCAAACCAATCCGTTCATGTATCTCGGCGTTTCGCCCAATCGCAACAGCGCGCATTTGGCTCATCCGGGTGATAACTGGGAGAAATTCTATCACGCCAAACGCTCCTCGGCGACCCGCCGCCGCGACCGCGCCAAGCTCAGGCACATGTCGCAGTTCGGGGACATTCGCTTTGTAAGCGCGGCCAGTGGCGAGGAAGCGCGCCAAACACTCGAAATCTTGATGAATCAAAAAGCCCGCTCACTGATCCGCAAAGGCCTTGCCAACATTTTTGGCCTGGCGGGCCATCGCGAATTTTTCCTAGACCTCGCATCTAATCCGAGGACCCGGCATCTCGTTCACGTCAGCCGCGTCGAGATCGCCAACGTTTGCGAGGCGGCGAACCTAGGCGTCGTATTTGGCGATTGCTATTATCACGTCCTCGCAAGCTATGCGGACAGCGAAATCGCCCGCTATGGACCAAGCGTCCTGCATTTGCGTGAGCTATTGGCCTATGCCATCAACCGGGGTCTCAAATGTTTCGATTTCACCATCGGCGATGAGCCATACAAGCTCGATTGGTGCGACACCGTCCTGAAACTCTATGACTACACGGCGACGACTACATGGCGCGGCCTGCCAGCGCACGTCCGTTCGAGCGTGCAGCGGCGGATCAAGCGGATGATCAAACAGACGCCGCTGCTATGGAATGTCGTCTCCTATGCACGCGGTGCGATCGGCGCTATCTCGCGTGTATCCCGATCCGACGAAGGTTCAACCGCATAGCTGCTTCGCTCAACCGAGGTGAATGATCTAACTGGAAATTGCGCCGATATCTCCCATGTTACGCCAAGTGAAACCCAGGCACGGTTTTCCCAAAGCAGTTTTCCACCGTAGCCCGGAACCCGCCGGGTGCGATTGCGAATGCAGGCTGCCATCTCCCGATTATCGGGGCTTGAGAGGGCACATTTCCCGGAACTTACGAGAGCGCCTAATTGCGCTGGGTGACGTTAGCCTTTCTTCGGCCATTTCGCGTCACAGGGAACGTGATCCTGATCTGTGGTCTCGGCCACCAAGTTCAAACAATGCTCATCATCGCTCATGTAGCTCTTAAACTTGTCGTTGATTCTATTTAGGCGGGGAGTTTGTTGCGATTTTCGCGATGAGCCCGGGCAAAAAGGACCTAGACGAGCCACGGCGGATCGCGACGCAGTACTGTTAAAAGAAGGACTGATTTCGAGCGCAGCAACGTTTGGACGACCCGCATATGCGGTGACTAGAGCCAGCCGTTGCGGCGGAATTGCACATAAAGAGTGGTGCAGATGGCGACAATGACCCCGATTACGAGATAAGCCGTGCGCCCACTTAAGCTCAGGCATGTACTCGAAATTCATTCCGTAAATTCCGGCAATTGCGGTGGGTACGGCCAGGATACGGCGGCGTGACGACCGATACGCACTTGAGCCTACCGCGCGATTGCCTCCGATTGACACTAGCTGAGCATTCGGCCTGAATAGGCGGGTTAGCACTTTCGTACGTACCCTTGACTTGGCCCCGGTCCCCTCTGGCCGGGGTCTTTCGTTGGCCGACCTCGCCAATTGCGCTCTTTACCATCTATCGAGCTGCATTTGATCGACCTGTCGCTGAATCATCAGCGCGAGACACCTGTGTGTCTCGTAACTCGCATTGACTACCCCCGGTCAGATTCTCTGCTGGCCGAGGTCTTTCATTCTCTGATCCGTTTGCCCCGCAACACCAGCGACCCATGCGAAAGTGAATTGCTCGAATAGGGCGAATCAAGGCTTGCTGGCGGCGATGTCGAGACTAACCAGTCCGGCTGATTATTGCGGCGATCAGCAAAGCGGTCGTTACTAGCAATCGCATGGCGTTCGGCCGCGCTCAGCGAAGGACTCTGGCAAGGCTGATGATATTGAAGACAAGTCCTGCCGCGGTGATTGTTGTCGCAATGGTCGCCATGACAACGGACATCAGCATATAACGCGAATTTTTGACAATAGCCGCCGCTGCAAGCTTCTGCGATTCCAATGCCTCGATCTGCACCTGGATGTGAAGCCGTTCCAATTGATCCATGGTGCCGGTTTCGTACAGTTCGGCTCTCATTTCATCGGCCGATTTAAGCATCTTGTCCCATAGCACCCGGGATGTCGGGCAGGTTCTTCATTTTGTGGCGAGGCGAGGCTAGGCAGCGATCAGCGCGGCCAGCGGAAGAACGCGGGGGACTATTTGTGGCGCCAGGACCGCGTCAATGCGCGCGATAATTTCGCGTGACCGCTGTAGGGTCAGTCGGTTTTCTGAGATCTGCTGTCGCAGGCCCTGATGCGCCAGTTTAGCGTGCTCAATCAGAGCCGCGCCAGAAACGTGGATACTGTTGTTTTTCAACGGCTTCATCCCCACCCGCGTATCAACCCCAGAGGGTGTGTTTCGTTCCATATGATTTATTTGGAATGGAGCGCTTCTGCTTTGCCATCGCACAGCAGGCGCTCTGAAATGTCCGGGGGCGGACATCGGCGCGAGCCATCAGCGTTTTGGCAGTTCGAACTCTTCGTCGTCGGTCATGGCTCTCCTAAAGCGGAAAATTGGAAAGCGAGTGACTTCGCCAGACAATTGTAAAACCAGCCATTCAAATCATTCACGAATTCTTGGCCGGAGTAAATAGAACTGTCAGTATCGGCCAACTCTCGGCGATCGCCTCGAACGTTCCGGCGTTGACCGACACCGCGGCGCGTCCCGGAATGTTGTCTTTCTCCGACCGGAGCGGTACCCCCACCGGCCTCCGGTGCTGCGGGCGGAGGCGCTTGAGCCTCCAGCCGCAGCACCACAATGTTCGGACTTTAGTGAAATAGTGATCCAGGGCTCGCCGGCGAGACAGGGACCTCGGGGGACTGAGTCACGGTGTACGGAGTGGACGGATTGTAGATCGGCGATGTCATCGGCGCGCTACCTACCAACGGCTCGCCAAATCGACCGCCCATGTGGCCACCTCCGAATCCGCCGTGTCCAGCGGCCGGAGCATCAGTGGCAACCATTCCAGTTAGCAAGGCCGCGACAGCCAAAGCAACAAGATTGCGTTTCATTTGTTTAACTCCATTGGCCGACCCCACATTCCTTAAATAAGCGGATCGGCCGCCGGCACCATTGAAATAGCCATGTGATTGTGCGGTTGATGTATGCGCGAGAGGGCGTGATCACCATCACACAATTGAGGAATCCGCCTTCAAGGACCTGATCGAGGAGCATACCTACCTGTTAAACTTCTCGCAGAGCTCTGATCAATCTCTGTCTCATCGCCTACCTCGTCCTTAGCGTAGGCGGACTTCTGTATCTCGGTACGACTGCACTTGTGGCCGCCCCGCTTTGATCAGCGGGAGGTTCAGGACGTCGCCAAACATCTCATCAAGAAACTTAAGCTGATCGACGTGGCGGCTGAGGACCACCAGGCACATCGTGAGCGGAGTTGCCAGGATCAGGGACTATCCACTCGCCTTATTGCGCGCATAAAGGCCATGTTCTCCTCAGATAATCAAAAAGCGAATGATTTCAAAAAAGGGGCGGCCGAAGCCGCCCAATCGGATTAAGCTGCCTATTTGTAATACCCCACGCCGCAGCCGAGATCCCCGATCTTGGTTACTAAGCTAACCTTGGCAACCGGTGTCATGTCAGTTCCTGGCTTTGGGAACATGTAGCTGACCTCGGTGACTTGACCATCCTTCGCGGCGGCGTAGAGATCTTGGCCAAACACTTTGCCTGTGGCGTCTTTTAGCGTCCTCACATCGACACCAACGGTTTTCTTTGCCGCTGGATTAGAGCTGCCATTAGCGACGGCTTTTCCATCTCCGATGTTGAAACAAAACACATAGAGATCGCGGTCCAGGAAACCGCCTTCTCCCTTGTTAATCGTGTCGATCGCCTTGGCCTTGTCTGCTTTCACTGCGACGACAGCCTTATCGAGCATCGCCCGAGCTTCAGTCGCAGTGCCTTGTGCGAATGCAGCATTCGAGAACGCCATAGCAAAGGCGCTCAACTCACACAGCGCCTATTGCGACGCCGTGAGGCACCGTTAGGCCGCGTTTCGAGTTTCAAAAACTGCGATTTGCTCGCCGACAGCATGCGCGCTGCCGCTAAAAAGGGACCTCGGCGCGTCCCGTTGGCAGCTCTGACCTAAACTACGATACAACAGTTGTCGGGAACCTCTTGGTTCCGGTCTCGGCTGCGCTCGCTGCAGCGATGCCAGCGGCTAGCGAACGATCACCACACCGATGGTAAAATGGCGAGGCTCGAACATTGGCCGTTCTCCAGGCGCGCTACGAAGGATTTTTGACCATTGCAGTGAGATGTTGGGAGAATTCCAATTGCAATTAAACAAGTTAAATTGCGCTCCTACCATCAACACCCGTGACTAGGCGACGCCGATGTGGGCCTTCGTCCGGTCCCCGTAGGCAAGGGTTCGCCTCTGAACGAGCCCCGGTCGGATCAACCTGGCCTGGGCTTTTCGTTGGATGCCAGCCCTCGCCTCGCACATCCAACGTGAGACAATCATTGGACGTCATTATGTAAAGAAGCTCGATCGTATTAAACCGTTGAGGGCTTAAGGTGGTTTTCGCAAGCGATGGCTCAGGTCGTCAAGGCTAGTCGGCAGGGCTCTGTGACGTTTAGCACGTCGACAATCTCACGAATGATCACCCAACCCTAGGCGATCAAATTGCCAGGTAGGTTCTGCTCGATCGTAAGCTTGACCTCGGGGCCGATCAGCCTGGCGCAGACAGCAAAGAACGTCGCCGCTCATTGTCAGCCATCCGTTCCATCATCCTTTGTCATAGGAGGTGCAAATCTGCAACCTCTACAAATGCGCGTAAATTTCTGGTCGGAAACCGCTGCTTTGAGGAAGCGCCGCAAGATTAAAAAGGAAAATTTTCTTCTGGGACAAGACTCGGTGCTGCCACCGGCGAGCTAATGATGAGCCGCAGCCATCTGAGTTGTTCTTCGATCTCCTGAGCACACGCTGCCAATTCGTAGAGTCTTGCAGCTTGGCTGCTTGGGAACTCCGCACGCACTCGAGCGGCATGTCGGCGAAGCTGTTCCGGCGTCATCAGATCGAATTGCCCCAACCGATGCGTAACGATAACAGAAACACGCTCTCGCTTCTTAGTTATTTGGACTCATTCTTCGTCCGGCGACGTCCAGCATTTGGAAGCTGCGCCGCCTAATCTTGGCGTTTCGATACCGGGTCTAGCGACTTCTCACAACAGAAGCCCCGGCGCTTAGTTTCGGGGACCAGAACGCCGGGGCTCGTCTCAGATGAGAGCGGTTGTCAGCGCCGCCATCTGCGAGATTAGCTGATTTGCTTATTTTGTATCCAACAAACAAATGGGCGCCCGGAATCTAAAAGCGGTCAGTACTTAAAAAGGTAGCAACTGTGGCAGGAAATACTCCACGACGCGATTGTGAAACAGCGCCGGCCTCAGTGGGCATCAAAGACGAGACGGCGTGGGGTCGCTGGGCGGTTAAATAATCTAAACCGCGCTTTCAGGCATTCGAACTCGATTGGGACTACCATCGAGTAGGAGATCGGTTGATTCTTTAATCCGACAGACTAAACCGATGTTTGCCAATGACACCTCATCAACATCTCGTCGGTATTCCTTGCCCTCAATGCAAGCTCAGCCTTTTACGCAGTCCAACAACAGTCAACCCGACAATCGTATTCTGCGACGTGTGTCTCGCTGGCGGTCCTTATGACGCGGTCATAGAAGGAAAATCGCCGGTCGATTCGAATTACGTTACTCGTGAGGTAGCCAAGGGAATGCTGCTTGAGATTTTGGAACTTCGGTTTTGATGATCCAGCATTGTGGCGCGCGTTACGGCGCCGTCTGGTGGATAGAGCCCGCGCGATCGACCTAGAAAGCTTCGTTGTTCCCGCTAGTGGCGATCGGGCATTGCGCGGGAACCTGAAGAATAAGCGTGAAACTCATACCGAGCTCGCAGCTGAACTATTGCAAAAAAGTCGGCCTGCCTTCACAATCGACCGTGGAAGGCAGATCGGCCTGGGGGATGGGTTTGCCGTGGGGCCACGCGCTTTCAGGATCGCGCTAATCAAGCCATCTCATTATGACGAGGACGGCTACGTCATTCAGTGGCGGCGTTCCTACATTCCCTCGAACAGTCTCGCCAGCGTCTATGCGTTGATCAAGGATTGCGCCCAGACGAACGCGCTGGGTCCCGACGTCGCCATCGAGATCGAAGCCTGCGACGAGTGCAACAGCTTCGTTAATGTTCGCGCCATTGCCAGGCGCATTCGCGCCGCCGGCGGCGGCATGGTTGGTCTGGTCGGCGTTCAATCCAACCAGTTTCCGCGCGCGCTCGATCTCGGCCGCCAATTCCGGGCGCTCGGCATACCGGTCGTCATGGGCGGTTTCCACGTCAGCGGCTGCCTCGCCATGCTGCCGGGCATCCCGCCGGAAATGCAGGAGGCATTGGATCTCGGCATTCACCTCTTCGCCGGCGAAGCGGAAGGCCGCATGGCCGACGTGCTGCGCGATGTGGCAGCCGGAACCGCCAAGCCGATCTACAATTACCTCGACGACATGCCCGACTTGTCGAGCGCGGTCCCGCCGATCTTGCCGAGCAACTTAGTGAAGCTCGTGCTCACGGAATATTCCAGCTTCGACGCCGGCCGCGGCTGCCCGTTTCAGTGCAGCTTCTGCACCATCATCAACGTCCAGGGCCGCAAATCGCGGTACCGTAGCGCCGACGATGTTGAAGCCATCGTCCGCGCCAACGCGGCGCAGGGCGTCACCCGGTTTTTCGTCACCGACGACAATTTCGCCCGCAACCGCAATTGGGAAGCCATCCTCGACCGGCTGATCGAATTGCGCGAACGCGAAAAATTTCGCATCAAGCTGATCCTGCAGGTCGACACGCTCTGCCACCGGATTCCGAATTTCATCGAGAAGGCGGCGCGAGCCGGCGCTACCTTCGTCTTCCTCGGCTTGGAGAACATCAATCCGGAATCGCTCCTTGGCACCAAGAAGCGTCAGAACAAGATCTGGGAATACCGCGAGATGCTATTGGCGTGGCGGCGCCACCGCGTCATCACTTATGCCGGCTACATTCTTGGCTTCCCGACCGACACGCCGGAATCGATCGCGCGCGACATCGACATCATTAAGAAGGAACTGCCGATCGATATCCTGGAATTCTTCTGCCTGACGCCGCTGCCGGGCTCCGAGGACCATAAGAAGCTGCACGCCGCGGGCGTCGATCTCGACCCAGACTTGAACAAATACGATCTCGAGCACGCCTGCACCGATCATCCGCGGATGTCGCGGCAGAAGTGGACCGAAGTCTACAAGGATGCCTTTACGCGTTACTATACCGACGAGCACGTCGAAAAGATCATGCGGCGGGCGGTGGCTGGCCAGCTGCAGAGCAGGAAGCTCGTCGCCCTGTTGGCGATTTTCTCCAGCTGCGTGCGCATTGAGGGCGTGCATCCGCTGCAGTTCGGGGTCGTGCGGCGCAAGTCGCGTACCCAACGGCGCTACGGGATGCCGCTCGTTCATCCGCTGATCTTCTATCCTCAGCGCGCGTACGATTTCTCCAAGGCGCACGTGCAATGGGGTCTGGTGTTCTGGCGCTATTACCGGATGATGACGCGGATCAAGAAAAATCCGGACGCGAGAAACTATTCCGACGAGGCGATGCGGCTCCCCGCTGGCTCCGACCAACCCGACAAGATCGTCGAATTGTTCGCCGACAAGATTCCGCAGACCCACGGCGCGCCGGTGCGTGCTGCGGGCGGGCGCCAAGCGATGTGATCTCCGAAACGATCAACGAGGCTGTGTAGGCGCGGCCGCGGTGGGGCGTCCGGCGGCTGCCGGCAAACTAGTGCCGTACGCAACGACGAGCTTTCAGTGCGGCGGCACGTTTATCTGGGTTTCAATGGGCACGAATGACTGAAGTTGCGGGCCACCGAGCGGTACGGGCAGTACGGGTGTGAAGTAATGCCATTTGCGCCGCTGGTTGCGGTATAAATGCCGGTTCCGGTTCGTGTACTCTTGATCCCACGGGGAGCCCATTGCCTGCCGCGCGGCGGCGGCGATTTACCATCCGCCGTGAATCCGCCATGTTCGCATCCCCGGGCGACCACGAGAGTTCTGTTAGGGTCGATTTGAACTCTGCGATCGTTGCGGGGTGCCGCGACGGTCGTCGGCCCGCCGGAGAAATCGTTCCTCAATTTCCGTATAAACGCGATGAAGCCATTGCTGACCACGCTCGGCTTCCTGTCGGTACGCTTCCGCCTGAGCCTCTAACTCCGCGATGCGATCCTCGGCTGCACGGAGCTGGCGCGAAAACCGTTGCGCCGTGTCGATTGCATGTCTGCTGTTTTGCTCGGTGACATCGGCAGCTTTGCCCAGAAGCTGTAGGATCGCCTCACCGGCCTTATCAAGCGCCGTGTCATCGCGTACACCCTCAACCGTCCGTTCGAACGGTATCACTTCGGGACTCATTGTTTGATGCCTCCCCTTGTCTGACCGAGGAGTATTATACCGCATCGCGACAATGTGCGACCAGGGGCCCGGTATAGTGATACGGTCGCCCTCTAAGCATTTGGTAAAATTGCGGGTATAACCTCCCGAAATCTGTTGGTGAGGAGTACCCCATGGCCCCGCGTGCGAGTTGGAAGGGCTATCTTCGTCTTTCGCTGGTGTCGTGCCCGATTGCCCTCTACCTGCATCATCTCTTGTGAAAAGGTCAGTTTCAATCGGATCAACCGGAAAACCGGCAACCGATTGAAGCAGCTGAACGTCGACTCCGAGACGGGTGACGTAGTGCGGCGAGAAGACATCGCCCGCGGTTTTGAAGTCACCAAAGGCGAGAACGAAGATATCGACGCCGTGCAGATCGAAAGCACCCGCACCATCGAAATCGATCAATTCGTGCCGCGCGGGGGAGATCGATAACCGCTTTATCGACTCGCCCTACTATCTGGCTCCCGACGGCAAGGTCGGACAGGACGCCTTCGCGGTCATCCGTAACACGATCGCCAAGATGAACATGGTCGCCATTGGCCGGGTCGTGCTGACGCGCCGCGAGCATGTGATCGCGCAGAGATACGGGAAATGGCCTAAGCGATTTCTTTCGAAATTATAATTGAGTGATCCGTTTCATGAGGCAGATTTTGACAGGTCCCCCCCCTAGGTCGCATACGAATTTTCTCGCAATTATTGTTGGACTTTCGTTTTCAGAAACTTTTGCAAATTTGAAAAATCGAGACGGGGTGGGTGTCTGATACCCGAAAATTTGCAAAGTATGTCTGACTCTCTGCGCCGGCCGGAATGAGCGGAGTCCCAGTTTGCTTTTAGCAACAACCACGGGGGTGGGGGTGCCAGGGCTGGATGGTCCTCGGCCCCTGACGGGCGGCGGCCGAGAGCGAACAATCGAGCAACTAATATAACGGACGATAGAAGCCAGTGTTGCCGACTGACCGTAAAAGGTGCATATTGCGGCAAGTCAGTTATCGATATCGAGGATAACGCCAATGAATGCGACGCTTCGTTTGGTAGAGCCAAATAACGTTTTCCGGTCAGTGCCGAAGCGCCCCGCCAATTCCGATTTGCGAAGCCGTGAATACCTAACGCCGAAAGAGGTCGAGAAGCTGTGCAAAGAGGCGCGGCAGGGCCGATACGGCCACCGCGACGCGACCATGATCCTAATCGCCTTCCGCCACGGCCTGCGGGCTCAAGAGATTCGGGACCTGGAATGGTCGCAGGTCGAGTTCGGACGCTCTGCCAGCCTTCACGTTCGCCGCGTCAAGAATGGGAAGCCTGGTGTTCATCCCTTGCGAGGCGATGAAATCCGCGCCTTACGTGAGCTTCAACGCCAGTTTCCAGACAGCAACTTCGTATTCAGCACCGAGCGCAACGGACCTTTCAGCGATGACGCCGTAAATCGCCTCGTTAAACGCATTGGCGAGCGTGCTGGCTTCGATTTCCCCGTCCACGTCCATATGCTGCGGCACGCGTGCGGCTACGCTCTGGCCAATCAGGGGCACGATACGAGGGCAATCCAAGACTGGCTTGGGCATCGGTCTATCCAGCATACCGTCCGCTATACCGAGCTGGCACCAACTCGGTTTAAGGACTTTTGGCGGTAGATCAGTCTTCCCAGCCGGGAATGAGCCGCTTCAACTCAGCAATCGCGGATGTGCGGCGCAGCTCTGGTGTCTTCTTCGGCAAGCCCCATGATACAACGGCCTTCGGAGCCTTCCTCTTGGCCGTCCGCAAGCTATCTCGCCAGGGAAGCGGTGGCCGTCCTGCTGCGCGCCAGGCTTCCCAAAACGCTCGCATTCGCTTCGATGTGGCTTCGGCAATACGTTTTCGGCCCTCGACTGTTTGGACCCCAGATTTTATATGGCCACCATGACCTACACAACGTGGACGTGGTCTGCCATCCGAACCGACTGCGCATTTGCGTAGGCATGGTTTGCCAGTGCTTCTCGCAAATGCGTTGCACGTTGGCCATGCATGATGATTGTGACGTCCTGCCATATCATTTTCCCGTTTAACCGGTTCGCCTTCAATCCCCTTGACGCGCCCGCGCGGAGGCTCTCGGTCTCGGGCTGTTTTTCTCTTCTATCGGGGCGGCCACATGTTCTACACCGATCCGCAGTCGCGCAAGGTCTTCACGAACGATGCTCGGGCGATGTATGCATCTCCCTGAAACGCGGGGCGACTTGATCTCCCCGGCGCACGGGGAGGCATCGATGGTTGTGGGGACTTTGCGGACGGACACGTCCGCGGCGCTGAGCGTTCCGGACCAGCACAATCCGCCGCCCGGTTATGAGGCGCCGATCGTCTGCGACGGCATCGTCGACCTGCGCGACGTGATGGTGCCGATGCGCGACGGCAAGCATCTGTGCGTCGACATCTACCGCCCCGACGTCGCGGGCAAGTTTCCGGCGCTCCTGGCGATAGCACCGCACAACAAGGAATTTCAAACGCCGGAATTCGCCGAAGCGGTGCAATGGGCGCAGCCGGCGTGGTCGCGGATGTGGTTCGGCGGCGCCGAAGGCGGCGACACCGATTATCTGGTGCGCCGCGGCTATGTGCATGTCTGCGGCAACATTCGCGGCACCGGCAAGTCCGACGGCGGCGGCTCGCCCGAATGGGACATGTACGATCTGATCGAGTGGATCGCCCGGCAGCCATGGTGCGACGGCAATGTCGGCATGATCGGCATCTCGGCCTTCGGCGGTGCGCAGTTCGAAGCGGCCGCGCAGCAGCCGCCGTCGCTCAAAGCGATCTTCCCCTACAACTCGATGGGCGCCTACGGGCAATGGGGCTTCCGCGATTTCTATCCGGGCGGAGTGATCCACACGATGGTGTTTTTGCTCGAAGGCGGCGCCGTCTATCACGTCAATCGCGGACAGCCGGGCCAGTTGGGCGGTGAAGCCGATAAGCTCTGGCGCGCGGCCATGAGCAATCCCGACCTGATGATGTATCCGAACATCTTCAACATCATCGTGGAAAAGGGCCAGACCATGCCGCTGGTATATGAGACAGTGCTCAACCCTTACGATCCCGACGACATCGTGGAAAAAACCAAAGAGAAAATGTCGCGGATCAAGATTCCCTTCTACACCGGTTCCGGTTGGTACGCTTACACATACAAGCTGCACCTGCAGGGCAGCCAGCAATGGTTTCAGGAAGTGGAGGGTGTGCCGAAAAAACTGCTGCTCAGCGGGCCGGCGCATCTGGAGCGGCCGTTCCATTCCTTCCACGATGAGATCCTGCGCTGGTACGACCACTGGCTCAAAGGCAAGGACACCGGCATTCTAGACGAGCCGCCGGTCAAAGTGTGGGTCATGGGCGCGAACCAGTGGCGCTATGGCAACGACTGGCCGCTGCCGGAAACGCAGTGGAGCAAGCTCTACCTGCACAGTTGGGGACGGCTGCGACCCGAGCCGTATGTGGCCGGCGCGCGCAACGGCCGGCTCGAGCCTGACACGTTCGTGCAGATGCCGCCGACGCAAACCAACGCGATCGCTCGGCTGCGCTACATGACCGATCCACTACCGGAGGACATTCTGGTCATCGGCCCGCTGGCCCTGAACCTTTATGCCGCCATCGATCAGGACGAGACCAACTGGATCGTCGTCCTCAAGGACGTCGGCCCCGACGCATCCGTGCATACGGCGCGGCCCGGCGAGGTCGATATTCCCAAAGACCTTCCGGAGCGCGAATTGACCCGGGGCTGGCTGAAAGCGTCGCATCGTGCGATCGATCCGGAACGCTCAAAACCGTGGCGGCCCTGGCATCCGCTCACGCGCGCAGCGCAAAAGCCCGTCGAACCCGGCAAGATCGAGGAATACAAGATCGAGATTCTATCCACCGGCAACCTGTTCAAGGCCGGCCACCAAATCTGTCTCGACATCACCTGCCTCGACCTGCCGAGCGGCCTGGCCGGTGCCCACGATGTCGAATATGCGCCCTATCATATTTGCAGCAGCAAGACCGTGGTACATAAGATCTTCCATGACGAGCAGCACCCGAGCCATCTGGTGTTGCCGGTCATTCCGCTGGCGTGAATACTAGGGCATGATCCGGAAAAGCATGACCTCGGGCTTCGACCCGATGGGCGGAGACGAGTTCCCTCGGTCTCACCCTATCCCGTCGTCCTTGCGGGACGCCTCCTCCACTGTGGAGAAAGTTGAACTGATTAATCTCGCCAATCAAATGATGGGGCAGTCCAGCGGAAGTCAGTGTTATCGCGCCACATGCGGTGAAGGACGATGGCGAGCTTGCGGACAACGGCAACTATCGCCTTTTGCATTCCGCGCGGCGGGGCCGCATGCAACGAACGAGCCGCCGATCATTTGCCACGAAGCGCTCTCCGCCTTTGACGTTCAGCGTGTTCAACACTGGCAGCCCATTCCGGGTGCATCCACGGCCGATTAGGGTCTTCAATCGGGAACCGTTCCAAATCCAGTATCGCGTCAGGCGGTTCGTCTGGACCGATGCTTCCCCAGCGGCGTCGCATCATCCGGGAATACCTCAGTTTGTCCTCGTGCGTGTGGACATCTTCAAGACGGATGTCATCGTCATTAGTTTCGCGTTTAGCCATGTGTTCAATACTCGATTTCGAAAAATTGTGCGGCGCTTACGTCGACGTTGCCAGTCATGACAGATCAAGCACGAGGATAACGAGTACGTTCGCTATGAAGGCCGCGTTATCAGCGCCGACACGGTCGACTTCCGCTATTCGTATCGCGTCGGACTTGGTGTTGATGATAAGGCTCGCGCCGAAAAAGCTTTGCAGAATATCGCCGGCAAGCGATTAACTTATCGACGGACTTGTGCAGCCCACGTCAATTAAACAGCAGGCGCGGCATTTTCTTAAATGGAGAAGACGTCGGGGTGAAAGCGCCTCCGGTCCCTTCCATAAGGATCGGGGAGTTCTTGCGTGATACCGGGAGTCCATACCCCGGCCTACCCGTACTACTTGGGGCCATCTCGCAAGGGATGGCCCTTCTTTTTACCGATTCGGCTTGTACCGACGCGGTTAGGCATACCCTCATGCAGAACGCATAAATCCGCAATCTTTACCCGCAGCAGACGAACAGAAATTTCGGTCCCAATATCGCCAGCATTCAATCTTTTCCGTTTGATCGAAAAACGCTATATCGCCATGCTATTAAACCTTCGTGTTGTCAATAACTTAACAGGCAACCGATCACATATTCGGTACGTCAAGTACACCATTCCCGCGTTCCTGATCGTCTTCATCAGTCACTGACCATCAACACCATCCGCAAAACGACAGTGATTTCAATGAAGGTCGGTAAGTGTAGTAAGTGAAGTCAGTGATTTCCCATTGCACCTAAAACTCGCGCACGTGTACCTATCGTCCACGATGAATGTTGGTTTATGGTGGGGGAAGGGTGTAAGTAAGTGGTGCAAAGGCGGATCACTGACTTCACTTACTTTGCTGACCGTTAGGCCCCTAGCGAAGCTCGTCAGCCAGCCTTTGGGCCGCGATAATGCGGTCGCGTACCGATAGGTCCGCCCTTGCGTAGATAACTTGCCGGCCGCCGGCCATCTTCCAAAGGCCGTCCTTGGCGTGTTCATTACGCACTGCGACGTAGCCACAGTCCTCGAGCCGGTGCGGTATCTTTCTCGAGTTCTTCCTATCCTTAAGATACTCGGCGAAGCTTTCCGAAGAGGGACACCTCTTCAGCTGGTTGATGGTCAAAGCGTCTGGATTAGGGTCGCCGAGAAAGTCAATTGCATCCTGCATCTCGGCGTCTTCCGGCGCGCGCGACGCGTCGACAATCTCCCAAAATGCTTGCGTCTTCGGCGGCGGCGCTTTTGGGTCAAAGCCGGACAAGTCGAGCGCAGCAAGATAGGCGGCGACGTGTCCATACCCGCCGGCTTGGTACCAGCGCCAGAGCTTATCCCAATATTCTGAGTCGAAGTCGTCCTTCGACAGTTCGGACCAGGCAACGAAATGCCGACGATCGTCCGACGGCAGGTGGATTCCGTCAGTCTTATGATTCGTTGTTATGATGACGCCAACGACGTTCAGGATGCTGTATTCGCGAACGTGTTTCTCGTCGACGCGCAACACATCAGGTGGCGCGGTGATGTAAGACTTCGAATGATCGTAAAACTTATATCGGTCGAACTCTCCGAGATCTCGCGCTTCGCTAACACGCAGGATAACCGATTGAAGGAAGCCGTTAAATCTACCCATCAGTTGTTGCGGCGACACCTCGTTGCAGTTCCAGGAGCCGACAGCGCGCTTCGCCGGTTCGAGCAGAGTATCTTTGCCGATACCTTGCTTGCCGCCGAGCACTAGAGCGTGATTAATCTTCTCCTGCGGCCGCTGTACCCTGTGTGCTAACCACTTGATCAAGTGGTCATCCTGATCGGGATAAACCTTTCTAACATGGTCCAACCACGGCGTTGCTTGACTTACGTCACCAGATTGCAGCATCGGTGGTCGGTACTGATTGAAGACTTTGACACCCTTGCGCTCGATAAATCCTCCGGCAGCGATAAGCTGGTCGGCGACAATCATCGGCTGTCCGGGCGCCCAGGTCATTTGTTCGACGGGCCTATTTTTGTCCAGCCATGTGCTAGCCGCTAGGTATTTCGGCTTACCGTCCTCGTTGATCACCGGATTGCCAGCTTTATTGACCAAAGGAACGGGCGACACACGCGCATTGACACTGCTGGACGGCCACATTTGGCCGGTGGCCGCAAAGATGTATTGATGCATCGGCATATATGCATAGAAATCATTTAGGCTGACACCAACAGCAACTTCCTCTAGTGACTGCGGTGACTGCGAGGGCTCCCACAGCGGCGTGGCGTAGCAAACGTCTTCGAGCTCTTGGTTGGTATGTCCGGCCGCGAGCCAATCGCTGATGTCGCCGCCTTCGTTCAGCCCAGGTAGTTGAATGATACGAATGCTTCTGGCGATGCCATATAGTGCCTTAGCCGCGTCGATAGCGTTCTTGCGGCCGGGCTTATCGTTGTCTTCGAGAATCCAACAATCGCGGTCAACTAGCGCCTTGACGCATTCATCCGTCCATTTGTGGCTTGCCACGGTGGTCGCGCAGTAGCCGATATTGATGACGTTGTCGGTATCCTTTTCGCCTTCGGTAATGAAAACAGTAGCGTCGGGGAGCGACAGCAGTTCGGGCAGACGATATAGAACGCGACGGCCTTGAAGACGGTCGAGTTTCCAGTCCCAGCCGCCCTTGCCATCCGGGCAACGCTGGCGGAAATCTTTCGGGTCTAGTCGACAGTTTTGATAGAGCAGATTGCTATCGCCATCCTTATAATCATATGCAGCGACGACTTTGCCATTATAGGTCTGTTGTTGTTCAGTGGCCTTCTTCTGAAACTGAGCGAGCCAATCTATTCCGCCTTTCGGAAACGAGATATCGACGTCCGATTTTTCAGGCTTGGCGTGACCGTTCCCGTTCGGCTTGAATGCGGGTAGTCCTAGCTTCTCGCGGACATAGTCCTTGCATTCAATCGGATCGTCGCCGGCAAAAGAATGAACGATAAAACCATCCGCATTTTCGGCAGGCGTAACAGATAAACTGCGGTCCTTTGCCGAGTGGCCGGGACCTGGAACACGGGCGCTGCGGCCGCTAATGTCGCCGCCGAGAGCGCGGGCAATCTCTTTAACATCCATATCCATGGCAATATTCGCAGACTTCCAGGTGCCACAAAGGGCACCTGGATTCAGTTGCGCTCCTCCTAAAACGGAATCGAGTCATCCATGGGATGGACGCCGACGGCATCCTCAAGCTGCGGCGCCTCTTCCGGAGGCGCAGAGCCACCACCCCATTCGACGATTCGGAACAGCGGCTTCGATTTCTTGCCGTACTTCGTCGGCATGACTTCGGCCGACAATTCCACCAGCGGCACGAGATTCGGATTGCTCCTCATCTTGCGGACACGAGCGATATTGTCGCCCAAATCACGCACGGCGTTACGGCCGCCAGTCGAGTGGGTACTGAACGTGTAGGCCGTCATCGTCGTCGGATCGATCAGGTATACGTAACGCGTATCCCGCCACGGATCTTCCTTATCGCCGCTGAGCCCGATCTCCCATTCCGACCTGTCATCCCACATTGAGAGGGCTTCGCGATCGGGGAGAGGCTTCCCTTTTTCCCGCCAGATGTATTCGACCGGGCGCTTGTCTTCCCACCGAACGAATGCCGCCGCGGTCTTCACGGCGACAAGGCGTGTCCCTTCGGGAAGGGGAAGGGCTTCTTTTCCGGGCGTCCACTTCCAGTCGTTGAACTTGAGAAGCGTGCCCTGGATGGCGCGGCCGCTGGTTTCTGCGGCGGCCTCATCCCAGCCGTCGTCGGCTGTGTAAGTAGTCAACTCAGTAGTCATAGTTTGATTGCTCCTAATGCACTGCTGATGTGCCGGATTTTCCGGCGTGTTAGCTGGCAATAAGCCAGCGCTTCCCCACACGGCCATGTGTGGGAAACTCTTGACAGAACCAAGCAGCGGCGTGCTAAAAGGAGGACGTTCCTACTGCCCTTCTGATAACAAGCATCTGCTCTGTCTCAGCCCGGCGCGAGGCCAATCGCGTTGGGTTTTAAACTTTTTATTCGGTCGTTTGCTGATCCCTTGTGAGCGCATACAAGACGCGCGGCGGCGTGGTCGACAAAACTGTTCGACTGACACGCCCTTCACGGCGCAGCCTGCGCAGATTGCGGGACAATATTTGATTGTTCGGGGCCGCGGTCGCGACCATTAAGGCGCTGAAGCCGAGCACGCCGTGATCGGCAAGTGTTGCGGTAATGCGCTCGGCGAAGCGCGAAGGATGCTTGCGCATGTTAAATCCTCGTCGGGTGATATGGTGCCCTAATCATTGAAAAAGGGGGTGTTAATTTCTTCTGGTGTGAGATTGAAATACGACGATGGCGGCGACCACCGGACCAACAAGTCAATCGTGTCGTTTATTACGTCGCTAGGCTCAACACCTAATACAGCGCGCTTCGGTATCGGTCCTTCATCCCAACCGGGCGCGTACACTTCACGCTGCCGCGGCGGCTCGCGCATGGTTACGAAGACGCCTTGATATTCCCAATCGGGGCCGGTGCAGCCTCGATTTGGACGGCCTCTTCTCTCCGCTCCATTTAATCTTCCGGGTAGTAGACCGTCCTCGCTGGCGTTATAGAACTTGACCGCAAATCTCTGCGTCTGCCTTGACTGCCACGGGTCCAGCCATTGCTGACCGCGCAAGTATTTCTTTTCGAAATCGGCGTGAGCCTTGCCTTGCCATTTCGGTTCTACGTCCAAGTCAGCGTCATGATATCGTGACGCTGATGGAACGACGTTGTCCCAAGCCGCTTGCGGTCGCGACGAAACTACCCAAAGAAGTTCACCGTCGGGCCCGTAGCAGGCACATTGTTTGAGTGTGGTGACGATGTGGTTGGTGTCGATGCCGCTGACGTGCCCGATCGGGTGTCCTTTGACATCAACAGTATCGAAGTCGACGGCGAGCCCCGGCGGAAGCTTCTGGACGGCGCCGCCATCGGCAAGGAAGCGCGCTACCAAATCCAGTTCAGATGCCAGCACTTGGTCCCTGCCCTGGAAGTCCGGCCGATCAACATGAACATGAAGCTGGTCGCGCCATTGCGGGCGCCGGCCCATCCTTTCACGCGGCCCCCTACTATATGTGCGGGGGTGCGGACTTAAGGATTTTGGCCACTGGACAGGTCCGATGGCGGCCGCAATGGCCTCAATGGCGCTGTGAAAACGCTGCCGGATGGCCCTTTCGTCTAGGCCGAGTTCCTTGGCAAAATCCCGGAACGACTGGTGCTTGATCAGAACCCGCTTGACGATCGTCCAATCGGTCAGGAAGTCGTCACCTATCGTTGCCCGCCAGCGACCCTTCCTGATGGCAGCGAGCGTCAATACTGTAACGGCGCGCGTCACGACCAACGCGGCGGCGTCTCTGTCGCTCTGACTAATGATGAGCCGCGGCCGATATCGAAACCTGCGTTTTGTGTCTTCGACATCTTCGAAATAGCGGTCGTCGACGAGCCAAAACAGCGCTATGCGGATAAGGTCATCCTCTTTGTCGATTTCCTCGTCCGCGAGCCTGATGCCGAGCGCCGCTTGCAGCGCCCCAGCGAAAGTATCGTCCTGGTTACACCAGCCCGGCAAGACGTTCGCCCACAGCGCCATGCGGGCATTGGCGTCCCTCACCAATGACGGCACCGGCACCGGCGTTATGGTTGTTCGCTGATCCATCGGTCAGACGAGTTCCAATTGGCGTTCGTCCACGACGACTTCGCACACGTTCATCCCGCTCACGTTGGAGCGCTTTCACGTGTGCAGCGCTAGCATCGCGGAACTCTTGCGCGAGCCGGCGCTGATCTCGCAGCACCGGTTCACGGGCTTGGCGCGACACCTGCCGCATGAGCCGGCGCAACATGCGCTGGGCCGCGTTGCGCTCGCATTCCGCCTGCCAAGCTTGACGCTGGGCGATCGTGGCGAATGATTTGTTGGATTTCATACCGCACCACCATCGTCCAACCACATGGTCGGACCACTGGTCTGCGGCTCTGGATTAGCAGGGCGGATATATTTCACACGCCCCGCTTTAATCGCTTGCCCCAATGATTGGATGTACTCGTTGACGGCTTTGATAGGAGCGGTGAGGCAAAGTTTCTGTGCCCGCTTTGCCTCTTCGTAGGTCGGAAACCCAAATAACTGCTGCGGCACCGGTGACACTTGCGGCTCTTTCATTGGCAAGCTCGCCATTGCGCAGCTAGAGCCGTTGAGCGCAATCCAATAGTGGAGATCGTGCTGGTCGATCTCGGCGTGGATGTCGGTACTCATGGTTGCCCCCCTGTCAGCTCGCGCAGCTTGCGCTTCACGAGCGTCGCGTTCTCTCTGTCAGCGCGCCAATCGCTTTTCGGCGTGAGAGACGCATAAATGTTGAAGGTCTGTGATCCGCACGCGATCGTCGCGCACAAATGGTTGCCGCCGGTGTGTTTGATAGCGATTAGCTTGGCACCGTATGGCTCAGCTAACGCTGTCAGGTCCCTTTTTAGGTCACGTTGGTGGCGCGCGGTCATGATGAGCCTCCCTGCGGCTGAGCGGCGTGCTGCGCCCACGCGATTTCCGTTTCCAGCTCTTTCAGCTCGACTTCGCAGATGGTTTGAAAGAACGAGCCGCCGGCGCCGCGTATTGATTGCAGGCGAATACCTTCGCGGTGCAGGTCTTCGATCGCGTCGGGGTGTTTGGTCATGGCGACACCGCTAGTTCATAGCAGGCGCCACAGACCCCGCGGCCGTCGGACGGTACGTCATCGGGTACTGGCACCTCAGTTAGCTCGAGCCAACGATCGTAACCGTCTGACGAGTTCAGTAGCCGCATACAGAAATACCGGTTGCGGCATTCCCGGCAATAATGGACTTCGAGCGATTTCATGTGACTGTTGTCGGGCATCATCGCGCGCCTCCCGACAGCTGGCGGCATTCCTTTCGGGCCGCTTCCGTTTGTCGATCGAGATACGCGGCGAGATCATTGACGTGAACGCCTTTCGCAGTCTTTTGACTGGATGAGTTCATCCGCACGATCGGCAAGGCTATTTTCCCGGCTAATATCTTCCGTTCCAACTTTTCGGGTGCCAAGTGGCTGAAGTAGTCTCGGCACACTAAGGGCAGAGGAATGACGGCAGCGCCGTCATACTTTGCCATCAACAAGAATACGGTTTGCATCCTGCAGCTCCGCTTTTGTTGGAGAACTGTCGAGCTTGTTTGCTCGACCGTTTCCAATCATTCGCGGCCGAAATAAACGTAGATTCGCGCAGGGGCAACGGTGCGCCACGCGATTGCGTCGGCAACTGTCATCAAAAAGATTGACTGTCGGAAAGACAAACCGAAGGAAAATCAACGAGCGAAACGGTGGCAACTGTCATCAAAACGATTATTCGGGACAGATTGTCGCACCCATCCAAGCTAAGCCTTTGTTTTTAAAGTCGATTTGGCCCATATATGGACCACTTGCAATTAGTGATTTAACCATTTCCATCCTGAAAACTTATCGCCGCTTTGCCGCACGTGCGTGTAACGTTGAAGCGATTTCCAATTGCGATGACCAGATACCGAAGCGGCTTGTGGAATTGTCCAACCCAGTTCGAACAGCCGCGATATTCCTTCGTGTCTGAGATCGTGAAACCGCAAATCGTTGATGCCTAGAAGTCGACAAGTGCGGGTGAACGCCGCGCTGATCCCGTGAGTTGTAAATGGAAAGATTTGCTCCCCGCGCCGAGGTGTTGCTTCGATAATTTGCGACGCTTCTGGCGTGAGTTCGCACCAGACATTGTTGCCGAACTTGTCATTGGGATTTTTCATATCGCGCACTAGGACGCGGTTTCCCTCATAGTCGGCCCATTTAATGGTCACAATTTCCTCTTGCCGTCGGGTACTGAATATCGCGAACGCTATGATGCGTTGCATTGGGATGGATGACGGCAGGCGCGCTTTCACGGTCGCGAAGTGCTCCATTATCTGATCGAGTTCGGCAAGCGTAGGTCTGCGAACGCGGTGTCGACTCTTGGCCGTAAGGCCCAAATCCTTGGTAGCGATGAGCGCATCCGAGACGGTGCGACGTTCAAGCGGGTAGCCCCAAGCGGGATGTGCTAGCCGAAAAATCGAACCCAGGCAGGCTACGTAATATGTCACCGTCTGCGGAGAGACGCGCAGTGTCTTCGCGAATGAAACGATATCCGCGCTTGTGATTTCGCTGCAGCGCATTTCGGCGATGTCGTACTGGCGAATAGCTTTCAATACCTGGATCTTGGTGCGACCGACTTTCTTTTCCGATTCTTGAAGGTAGCGACCAATCACGTCCCCGAGCTTTGGATCTTTGCCTGCGCGATCGAGGGCACCCGGCTTGCGTAGCTCCTCCTCACGACGGACCATCCAGGCGTTGGCGGCCGGTCTGCGGTCGAAGGACCGCGCTTCGCGATGGACCTTGCCGCGCTGCTTGATGACTATCTGCGCGGTGAAATAGTTTGCGCCGTCTTTGCGCTTCCGGGTGACGATCGTTCCCATGGTACGACGTGGCCTCCGCCGATACGACGATGGTCGTACCATAGCGGCGGAAACGGTAGAAAACCATTGGAAATAAGCGGAAATGGAATGGCCGATGGATAGGCGCTAACCACCGGCATAATCGAAGAGAATCACAATATCAAGCGCGCCATGTGCTGCATTTGGCCCACAGTCCATTGGGACGAACGGACGGGAGCAAATCCGCTCGTAACCCGGGCCAACGCGCTTGCGCAGGCGAAGTTTCATGACCGGCGCGGCCGGTTCGTGTACCGCGGCGACAACCATGAGTTTCGTGTGCGACCGACACCGGGCCCGATTTCACCGGGCGGCGGCCTGGAGCTTTCACACGTCGGCAGACTGCTGCGAACGACCCCAAAGACACTCAGGCAGCGAGCGACACCGGCGCGGTGGAAGCGAGCGGCTCTGCGTTTGCGGCCGGCAAGAGCACCGGCACCGATTCCCGGCGTGCGCGATAGCGAATGAACTTGCGATACAGCCACCAGACCGCAGCTGCGAGAACGACAAAGGCGCCGAACGGCTCCGGTACGAAAAACGCGCCGAGTGCCGCCAGCGCCCCCGGCGACTTGATTTTCCGCAACCTTTTCATCCCGCCTCGCTCGCCGGTGTTCGTTAACGAGGCGTTAAGCTTAACAAAGGGCGAAAAAGTGGAAAGGAACGGCCGCCGGCATGGTTAACGCGAGGCGTTGGGCGCCGTCTTCAGCCTTCAGCCTTCCTCAATAAGGCGGCGACTTGCGCCCGCGCTGTGCTTTCGCAGCTTCCATCCACCACGTCAGATCGTCGGCGAAGCGTACGAATGTGCGCTCAAGCACTTCGCTCCCATCGCCGATGGGATCGCCTTGTGCCGACAAGGTCTGCGCGATGGGGCCGACGGCAATCGTGCTCGACACAACCACCATGCCCATTTCCGAAAGTGTGCCGTGCCAGGCCGTCGCTGCGCGCGCCCCGGACAAGCGTCCGCCCGAATAGCTCACGATCGCGGCGGGCCGCCAGAACCATTCTTCCAGAAAGTGATCCGTGAGGTTTTTCAATCCGGGTTGGACACCCCAATTGTATTCGCCGGTGACAAAAATGAATCCATCGGCACCGCGAATTTGGCCGGCGAGCTGTTCGAGGACCGCGGGTGCTTCGCCTTTCGGGTATTCCTTGTACATCCGGTCGAGGATCGGAAGGTTGATCGCCTTGGCGTCGATCAACGTGACGTCCTCGCCACGGCGCCGCAGCCGCTCGACAGCAAACTGGGCAAGCCGGATGCCCATTCGGCCGGAACGATAAGAGCCATAAAAAACAAGGATGCGGTTGCTCATATCGGCCCCATGGATGTATCGAGCGTTAGTGCGCCGAGCGCTCGTTCACAAGCGAGACCACTCGCGAAGGCCGGCCTGTCGCCGCGGCTCCCACATGCGAAATCCGCCGGTAAACGCGTTGGCGTTCTCGCCGGCTCTGCACCCGGGCGGCAGTTCTTTCAGTTTGCTGACGTTCCCGCCTCCAATCACAATGTCGGTCGGCTCCAGCGCAGTAGCCAGGCGCGCAACCACGTCGGCGACGTGTTCGCGCCATTTCTTCCTACCGAAATGGCGCAATCCGCGCGCTCCGACATAGTCTTCGTACGTGGCCTTCTTGTAGGGCAGATGACCAAGCTCCATCGGCTCCAGAATGCCGTCGGCGATCAGCGTCGAGCCGAGGCCGGTCCCCAGCCCCAGGAACAGCATCTTTCCATTACGATAGCTGCCGAGCGCCTGCATGGCGGCATCGTTGATTATTTTTGTCGGTCGTCCAAACGCTTCCTCGAAGTCAAATCCCATCCAACCGCTGCCAAGATTGCGGGGCTCGGCGACCGGCCGGTTGTGAAGCACCGGTCCGGGATATCCGATCGATACCACCTGGTACTTCCAATCCTGAGCAAGCTTTCTGACGCTCGAGACCATTTGCGCCGCGGTCATGCCGGCTCCGGAGGCGATCTCGCGCTTTTCCTTTTTGCCGGTGGCGAGAATTTTGACATGTGTCCCGCCAACATCCACGGCCAGGACTCTTTTCAGACGGCGATCAACATGCGGCATCGGACTCACCGAGACTATGCATTAGGTCAACTTTGTCAGGTCAACGCGGAACATTTGGTAGCGGGCCCGCTATGGGAGCGACGCTTCTATGCTCCATTGAAAACACATTGGCGTATAAATTGGCGACCCACTGCTTGCCTTCCTGCGTGATCCGCAAATAGCGCAACGCGTCGCCGATCCAAGGGCGCACGGTCCTCCAAAAGAAATCGGGATAGTTGTCGCGGAGATCGGCAACGCTTTTGTAGCCGAGCTTTTCGCTCGTCCCGGTTTCGCGGAATTCGTTGAACAAGGCAGGTTGCTTGCGCAGATAGTTGATGTCGGCAAGCTGTCCGATCAAATCAGCCGCGCGCACGAGCCCCGGAAAATCATCGATCGATTCATGCGCCTCGTCTTCGGGCACGGGAAAGCGCGTGTGTTCGATGTTTTGCTCAATCTGCGCGACATCGAGATCGATAATGGCCTTGCTGAACCGCTCGCGCACGAAAAGCTTGGAACGGGCGACATGGTACGGCGTCATCGACGCATCCGTGGCGCCTTCTGGTACGGCGACCGTATCGCCCTTGAGATTGGCGACGTAGCGCCCATTGCCGTCGCCCTGGCAGATTCCGCGCACATAGCCGATGTCGTGGCATAACAGCGACACGACGAAGTGCAGCCAGTCGCGCGGCGAAACCCCACCCAAGCTGATGTGTCTCCCGCGCAGGATTTCCTGACCGACCGACGTGACCATGATGGTGTGAACGACGTCGTGGTAAGCCGCGTCACTGGTCGCGATGTTCTCCAGCGCCAATTGGGCTACAAAACTTATGACGCCCGGAAATCCCGGCTCCAGCGTACCGTAGGTACGATCGTACATCCCACGAAGTTCGCGGATGAAGGCGGCAATGACGATCTGCGTGGGATTGAACATCGGCTGATACTCGCGCACTTCGGTAAAGGCCATTCTAAAGATTTCTAAGTTTTTGGCTTGGGAAATATCCGCAAATTTCGCGGGTATGCGTCTGGGCCGGCGGGAACGCCCTGCAATCGGTCGCGGCTCCCTTTTCGGCAGTCAAGTTTGCGAACAGCACTTTCCAAGGACCTCGGCCGCTAGGAGGAATGTATGCGAGTTCTTCCGCGGCGCCAGCTTTACTAGCTGCTTGTGACTGGAGTCACACTCCCGGAGTGAAACTACGGGTAACGTTCAGTTTAGCTGCCATGGGAACGTGCCGAGTGTCCCCGCGCTTTTTTGGCAGCTTTCATGCCATCGGCGGGCTCCAATCCTTGGAATTTCGTTTCTGTCCTAACAGCATGCGCGTGCGCCTCCGTGCACGGCATTCATCCATGGGAGGAAATCATGAAAGCCAAGTTTGGTATTGCGCTGGCAGTGGGGGGCTTTGTGCTCGGCGCGGCGGCTATTGAGTTGATTCACGCGCAATCGAAACCGCCGGCCTACGTCATTGGCCAGATCACGGTCCGTGATCAGGAAGGTTACACGAAGGAGTTTTTGCCCAAAGCACGCAAGGGGATCGAAGAAGCCGGCGGGAAATATCTCGCCGGCGGCTTCAACAAGACGATCACCCTGTCTGGAGCAGATCCGGCCAATCGCGTCGTCCTGCTTCAGTTTGAAAGCATGGATGCCGTCAAGGCTTGGAACGCCAAAGAAGGCCCGTTTGAGCGCTCGGTCGGCGACAAATACGCGACCTTCAACACCTTTGCCATCGAAGGCATGGCCCCCTGAATGGGGCGAGGCCTCATCGAGAAAAATCCGGAAGAAACTTGGTGGCCATCGTCGGCCACCTTTTTGCGCGCTTATCAATGCCGCTGATCGCTCCGATCCGAGCGAAAATTACGAGCCTATGGTTGCGACCCTCGAAGTCATGCTATCAGAGAAAACTCTTTCTGAACGACTGCCCGAACGGAACGACCCAATATAGGATCGGGAGAAGACGACCGTGGACAACATCGGGAGGAGTCAAACGGAGAACCTTTCGGAGGCCCTCCGCCATCTGGTCGACAGCTTCGGAGCTGAAACCGGAACGCTTCATCTTCTGGAAGAAGACGGCCTGCTCCATTTGAAGGCGCTAGCCGGAGAGTTTCCGCCGTCGGTGCTCGCAGTGATGCAGAAGATTCCGGTTGGCAAAGGTATGGCGGGCCTTGCCGTTGAACGAGCGTTACCGGTTGATGCGTGCAACATCCAGACTGACGGCAGTGGCGACGTCCGTCCGGGCGCCAAAGCGACCGGCATGGAGGGGGCCATCGTCGTGCCGATCTTCGATGGAGAGCGCGTCGTCGGTGTGCTGGGCATTGCCAACCGCAGCGAACGCACATTCAGCCAAGAAGAAAAGGATGCGCTGATCGCCGCCGGAAGTGCGCTTGTCCGAGGTCCCGGCCCTACTCGATAAGTATCCGCTCCTTGGCGCCGCCCTTGGCTTCGATGCGTGGCTCTTGTCCGCCACGTAGAACCGAATTTCCTTCAAACAACGTGCGCTGGTCCACCGCAGGGGGCGACAACCAATCGCCTTCCTTCATCTGGCCGCCGGCAGAAAATGCTTTGAGGGCATTATCGTAGGTCACGCGCTGAATGTGCTCGGCAGCGATGCCGCGCGTGCGCATAAGCTCCGCGGTTTTCGGAACCGCGAGCGGATCGGATACTCCCCAATCGGCGCTGGAATTGATGAAGATGCGCTCGGAGCCATAATGCCTGACGATTTCCACCATCCGCTCGTTGCCCATCTTGGTGTGGGGATAGATCGTGAAACCCGCCCAGAATCCACGATCGAGCACCTCTTGCGCCGTCTCCTCGTTGTTATGATCGACAATCACGCGTTCCGGCGCCATCTTGTGCTCGACACAAACGTCCATCGAGCGTGAGGTGCCGCGCTTCTTGTCCCGGTGTGGCGTATGGATCTGCACCAGCATGTTGAGCTCTTTCGCAAGCTCGATCTGTGCGCGGAAATATTTGTCTTCGGCCGGTGTTTGCTCGTCATAGCCGATCTCACCCACCGCGACGACGCCTTCCTTGAGAAGAAAACGCGGCAGAATATCCATAACCTCTTCGGCTAGCCGCTCGTTGTTGGCCTCCTTGCTGTTCAAGCCAATGGAACTGTAGTGACGGATGCCGAACTGGCCGGCGCGAAAGCGCTCCCAGCCGATAAGCGTCGACAGATAGTCGACGTAGCTGCCGACGGATGTGCGCGGCTGACCGATCCAAAAAGCCGGCTCGATGATTGCGACAATGCCGGCCGCGGCCATCGCTTCATAATCCGTAGTCGTGCGCGCCAGCATGTGAATATGAGGGTCGATAAACATTGTCATGACGCGTTCTCCTGGTTGCTCCGACGCGGTTTAATTCAGGGCCGAATGCTTGTTCGCAAGCGCCTCCCAACTGATCTGGCCATTGCGGACGGCGGCGGCCAAGGTTGCGTCGCGGCCCAGAATGTTTGCGGCCTCGCGGCGCGGGCTTTGCGCCAGCGCAAGCGCTGCCGCCTGCCGTTCAACCGGACCGCCGGTGTCCAGCACGCGAGCGAGATCATCGATGGCGGCATGGTCAGCATGCGGCCCAACGCCTCGCCAAAGCTCGTAACTGACCGATCTGCCGGCCGCCCAGCGTTCGTGAGCATAATCGCACAGCATCCGGGTGAGGTCCGGATTCCAGCGCCGCTCCAAGCCCTGAATGGGGTACAGCCGGCTCCCAATGAACAGCGCTTTGACCACCATCTGGTTCCAGCGATGTTCATCAAACTGCTCGGCCGGATAGGGACTATTGTGAGCGACGGCCTCGAAGACCGCCTTCATATTTGTGCGCAGCCCCTCGCCGGCACGCGCGACGTATTGCGATTGTTCGGGGTAGAGCGGCAGCCCGCGGTAGAACGCGATCGACTCACCGACATCCGCCGTCGAAAAGAGTTGCTCGATCCTCCTCGCAAAAGTAGAGGGCTCACCGCCGGCCGCGAGCAGGAGATAGATGCGCGCGGCCTGATCCAAGCTCCAACCGGCCGGACGCCAACCCAGGCGCGCCGTCTCTGCGGCTTTCTTGTCTGCTGCGGACAGCGAGAGATCGTCCTTACCAATCTGGCGATGAACCAGGCTGACGGCGAGAAACAATCCACGATCGGTTTGCGCTCCGCGAACCGCCGTCGCCTGGCCTTCGAGCCAATCCGCGGCGTCAGGCGGCAACTGCCGGTGAAGCCACGCCTGTAACAACTGCAAAGGCGATGTCATGTCACGTCCCCGGAACAAAGCGCTGGAGCGCGAGAGTCAGGAGAAAGCACCCAACGGCCGCGGCGGCGAGCCAGGCCCGACCGTAACCGGCCAGGAACAGCCCATCGAGCAGGCTGATGCCGGCGATGAGCAGCATGATCGCGTGCGGAATATCGGCGCCCCGCGGGCGGAAGATAAGGAGAAGAGCGGCGGCCACGGCCACGAGCAGAAGCAAAAACAGAACCAGCGCCGCGCCTAACTGAACAACAACGAACGGGAAAGCGTAAACAAAAGGCACGGCCAGAAAGAGTAGTGGCCAGAGATTGGTGATCCGGCGCTTGCCTTCTTGCTTCGCAAGATACGTGAGGCCGACGAGGTAGCAAAGGCACACGCCGGCCGCGACCAACAAACCGAGAGGGAGACTTCCAGCAACGGAAAGCCCGGCAACGACGTAGACGAGAAGACGGCAAAGCCCCATCAGAACCGGGCTGACCGGATTTGCTTTATGCCAGGCGTCGTAAAGGACGATAGCTCCGGCCAACACAATTCCGGCGACCGGACCTTTCCAACCGCCGCCGTCCGCTACCGCGTAGCCCACCACGACCAGAATAACGAAGCCGGTCGCGAGAAGTGCGAAACCGCCCGCGAAAACCGTCGTTGCCTCGACCTCGCCGGCCGGTATCGGCCGCTGCGGCCGGCTGCGGCGGTCGAAGTCGCGGTCGAACGCATCGTTGAGAAACATGCCCGCTGTGTAGAAAAGCGACAACGACACCATCAACAGAAGCGCCGGCCACGCCTTGACTGGCGCGCCTGAGAGCACGATCCCGGCGGCAACGTTGGTCCATACGGTCGGCAAGTTCGAGATGCGCCCAAGGCGCAATGCCGTACTTAAGCTCAAACCGCCACCGGCAATCCCGCCTCGTGCTGAGCGTCTGCCGAGCAGATACTCATCGAAAGTGTCGGGCATAAGCACTCCACCGGGCTTCCTCACCCCATCCGCTTATTTTCTCGTTCGTTTTTTATTTCAATCAATCTAGCATCGGCGTCAAACATTGCCAAGGCGGGCAGACCCCTCAAAGACATGTTGCATGATCAGATCCTTCACTTGCGTAGCGACAATGGGGCCGGACGGGAGTAGCGCCGGTTCCGAACTGATAAACACCGGACCGTCGTCGGCGGCGTCGGTGATGCGGCCGTGCGAGCCCTTGACCAAAGTGGCGTCGAGCGGGATCACGTCCATCAAAGTCCGCATGCCAAGCGCCCGTTTTGCCAGGCGCCAGCCGATGCTGAGTTGCGGAACAAGGATTGAAGGATCGAGAAACAGTTCCACCGGATCGTAACCGGGCTTGCGGTGGATATCGACCGTGCGCGCGTAGTCCGGCGCCTTTTCGTCGTCGAGCCAATAATAGTAGGTGAACCAACTGTCGGCGTGAGCCAGCGCCACCAGTTCGCCCGAGCGTGCGTGGTCGATGCCAAGCGCTGGTTTCGTCGTTTCATCGAGGACGCGTTCAACGCCCGGAAGGGCTTCCAGCAAAGCTTTGACGTCGGCCAACCGCTCCTTGGCGTTCACATAGACGTGCGCGACCTGGTGATCGGCGACGGCGAAGGCCGCGGAAGCGCCGATGTCGATTTGCTCACGGCCAAGCTCCTCGCGGATCGCCACCAAGCCGGCGCGGCGTAACGCCCGATTGATGTCAATCGGTCGATGCACCGCGGTGATGCCGTACTCTGACAAGACAATCACCCGCGCATCGTCGCGCCGCGCGTCATCGACGATCTCGCCGCATAGCGCATCGACATCGCGCAGGTCGCGTTTTAACTGCGCTGCGGCAGGACCGTCGCGTTGCAGCGCATAGTCGAGGTGCGGAAGATAGACCAACGTCAGTGTGGGGGTGCGCGTGCGCCGAACGTACAGCGCACAGCGCGCGATCCAGGCGCTGGACACGATGCTTGTTGCCGGTCCCCAAAAGCTGAAAAGCGGGAACGGTCCAAGGCGCGCTGTCAATTCTTCACGCAAGGCACCGGGCGCCGTGTAGCAGTCGGGTATCTTGCGGCCGTCGGCGGGATACATCGGCCGCGGCGTCACGCCGATGTCGGCCGTCGAATACATGTTGTACCACCAGAACAGATTGGCGCAGGTAAAGGCCGGATCGCGCCGCTTGGCCGCGTCCCAGAGACGGTCTCCGGTGACAAGTCGATTGGATTGGCGCCAGAACAAGACCTCCGCAAGCTCGCGAAAGTACCAGCCGTTTCCGACAATGCCGTGGTCGCGCGGCACAACACCTGTCAAGAAAGTCGTCTGCGCCGTGCATGTCACCGCCGGGAACGCCGTTTCCAGCTTGCGCAGGCCTCCGGCGGTCGCGAGGCGTCGCAGCACCGGGGTGTCCGGTCCGATCATCCGCGGCGTCAGACCCACGACATTGATGACGATCGTTGGACGCATATGGCTTTCGAAGAATTATTTCTTCAGCGAGCGTACGTAAGCGATGATGCGAAGGATCTGATCTTGGGTCAGCCGTTTGCCCATCGGCTGCATGGCGCCGGTGGCGCCCCCATACACGATTTCGAACATCCCCTTGTCGGTGGTCACCCGCGGATAGCGATGGGTGTCGTCGATCAGGCTCGGCCCGATGCGGCCGCTGCCGTCTGGCAGGTGACAAGCCTGACAATAGGTGTCGTACAATTCCTTGCCTTCTGACAAGGCTTGGGCGTCGCTTTTGTAGGGATCATCGCCCGTGTCGTAGAATGTCTGCACCGCATCGGTCATTTTTTCGCCGGGCAGAGACTTGATTTCAAGCGGACTGTCGTCGAGCGGGCTGGTGAATTGCGGCACGCCGGCGGCCTGCGCGACGGTTACGAGCAGGATGACCGCGCCGATAGCGATTGCGCCACGCAAGCACAGCGAATGTGCGCGGTCGGATACGTTCGGCGATTTCATAATCTAGTTTTCGCTCCGCAACTCGGGTGAGCAAATTAAGGCAGCGCAATCTTCCTCAGGCGCACCGGCAAGCCGGTGCGCCTGAAACTCCGCAAAGGCGATCGCTGTTATTTCTTTACGGTCTTCGCCACTTCCGCGCCCGCCGGAACCTTATCGGCTTCGACGACGCGCCACAGCGCGCCGGCCGGATTTGCCATAGGACCCTGATCGGCTGTGTAGAAGCAGTAGCAGTTGGTGGCGACGACAGACCCATCTTCGAGAATATTTCCGGATGTGAACTGAAGCTGCGTCTGCGCCAATTCCTGCAGCTGCCACTTCTGCGCGCCCTTGTCCCATGCGATGGCCCAGAGGCGTCCCGAGCACCAGTCGCCGGCAAGATAAGCGCCGTCGAGACCGGCATCGTGAGCAACACCGAGACCGATCACCGAGCAGCCGAAACCCGCGGTCTCCTTCGGCGCACCCGGATATTTGGTCTCGTGCGGATAATTGGCGACCGGCAGAACGCCAACCTGGGGGCACGTCGTGTTGGCATCGATGGTTGGGAAGCAGTGGGCGCCAGAGTTGATCGCCCAGCCGTAGTTCTCGCCACCCTTGCTGGAATGCGGCTGCCAGAACACGTTCTCCCAATGGTTCTGCCCGACATCCGCAATGAACAGATCGCCGGTCTTCTTGTCGAAGTGGAATTGGTAGGGATTGCGCAATCCGTAAGCCCAGATCTCAGGCTTGGCGCCGATCTTGATCTTCGAGAACTGCTCCTCGGTCACTCCGAACAGGAACATGAGCCGGTTGGCCTGCGCGGCGTTGAAAGGATTGTCGGCGGGAACAAGGTAAGGAATGGTGTCATCCGGCACGTGCACGTTGATGCGCAGAAGCTTACCCCACCAGACGTGAATATCCTGGCCGGCGTTCAGCGGATCACCTTCCCAGCCGCCATCACCACGCGCGATGTAGAGATAGCCATCCGGACCGAACTGGATCATGCCGCCGTTGTGATTGTAGTAGGGTTGCGGGATGAGCATGACCACTTTGCCGGTCTTCACGACCTGCTCGGAGGAAACCGCATCGGGGCTCGCAGGATCGACGGTGACGCGCAGGACAATGCCGTCGCCGTTGAACGGGAGCGAAGAATAGTGAACGTAAAAATAGCCGTTCTTCTTGAAATCCGGGTCGAAGGCAACCGACCAAAGACCCTGCTCGACGAAACCGGTCTGCACGTCGTTGCCAAGCGGGTTGATCTTGGTCAGGTCAAGAAACGGCTTGTCCAACAGCTTACCGTCTTTCGTCACGACGCGTACTTTTCCAACACGCTCAACGACGAAGATGCGGCCCGAGCCATCAAACGCCGACGCCACGCCGACCGGATCGTGCAAGCCGTCGGCGATTTTCACGAGCGCTACTTTCGGGTCACCGGGCACGTGGCCGCCCGGATAGGCAACCTGGTCCCGCTGCGCGGGCACCGTCTGCGCATTTGCCGAGATTCCGGCAAAGCACAAGGCCGCAACAGCGGCCAGAACTGCTACTGCTCGCATGGACTCCCTCCCTAAAGATATTGTTGTTAGATCGGCATTCCAACGCGATGATTTTTTTCGTGGGCTGGTCTACCTCCTTGTGCGGCTTGTTGATTTTTCACGGCCGGCTCCGCCGCCGCCAATCTATTTCTTCAGATTGATTTATGCCCGATCTGCAACGAAGCGTGGCGGCAGAACTAATCTCTGTCAAGCGATGACAGGCGATGAATTTGCTGCCCAAAATGAAGCGGCGCCTGGAACCCACCTTTCAGCGGGCATGTGCAGGCACCGCAAGTCCGGAGATCTCCGCCGCTGCGGAACATCTCATGCTGCCGCCTGGGCAACGGCGACCGGTTGGGCAGCTGTGAGTGTCGGGCGGCGCACCTTAACGATGGAGTTCATTGGCATGCCTTCGATGGAGACGACGTGCCCACCGCCCTGGTTGCCGCCACAGCAATGGTACAGATCGTCGCTGTCGACGGGATGATCGTAGAACGTCACATGCTCGCCGCCGTTCGGCCAGGCGAAGCGCATGATGTCACCGGGTTGCGGCAAGTCGCCGTTTTCGAGGTCGACGTTCGTCCCGTAAGCATCCCACGCTGGCGCCCAGGCGAACCGTTGAGTGGCCTTCGGGCCGGCGAAGACCGGCGGTAGGCCCGCCTCGGCCAACATTGCGGCCACGAATACGCCGCACCATGCCCAGTAGCTTGGGCCCGCGAGCGCGGCGCAATATTCGGCGAGACCATCGATATTTGGCGATGTCGTCTTTATGAGGTCGAGCCAACGCAAAATCTGCTGAGGCGGAGAACCCGATGCCCAAGTGAACCCTTGGAACGTGCGCGCTTTGACGAGCCAAGGCGGATCAGCAGCCGGTTTGGGTGACAGCACCTCGGGGGCAAGCGGCGGCGCTCCAACCATTGCGGTGGCCTGCTTGCGCACGCCCTGCACCCGGCGCGTCCAACCTCCCCGGAAGGTCGGCCATGTACCCAATCCCTGAAGGAACGCGAGTCGCTGATCGCAAATTTTTCCGACGAGCGAAGCAGGATCAACTTTAGCGGCAGCCGCAATTGTCAGCGGGCCAATCTCGCCGTCGACGCTCGTTCCAACGATTTTCTGCAGAGCCGCCGCACTGCGTGAAATTCCCGAATTAACCCCATAGTCGAACACGCAATAATCGACGCCGGCCGGAAGCTGATCGCAAGCCAGCGGGTTCCAATACTTCTCCCGGTAGATGGCGAGGACTTGGTCTTGAGGTGCCTGCCAGACGTCTGGGGGCAGACCGGGATGAGATTTGAGCCAGTCATTCCACTCCCTTTGGATTATACCGCGCGAAGTGCGTCCTCCGGGATCGCGAGGATCGTCGTCGTTTCCTCCCTCCCACTCAAGGGTTAAGGCGACACAGGTGGGGAAATGGTCAGCTTTGGGCGCCGCAGGGGGACCGGCCGGTCCGGGCGCTCCGTCGTCCGGTGTGCCGACCGGTTTGGCAGCGCCGGCGTCTGGCGGCTGTGGCACAGCTGGTTTGGCAGCGCCGCGATTTGGCGGTTGAGGAACTGCCGCCTGGCCGTCGTCGTAGCGATACGTCCCAACAACAGAAGAATTGGTCGGCTTGGCTACCGCATAGATCAGCGTTACGTCGACGTCGGCCATATCGCCCGCGTCTTGGCGGGACGGCGCCGTCACCACAATCTCATTTGGCTTCGCGCCGGCAGTCGGCGTCACTTCCTTTTGCCCGAATCTGACCGCCTTGACGTCTTTCAGTCCTGAACCTCTGATCGTTACGGACTGTCCGCCCATGCCGTGATTAGGATCGATCGTGTAATAATAGAATGTGCCGACCTCACGGTTCTGAGGCGTTGTATTTGGAAAGACGAGCATGGCCTTCGCTTCGTCGCTCCCGGCTCCCGCAGCCGGACTGGTTGAGCGAACGAGCCCATCGTTGACGACCTCGAAATTGGTCCCCGGCGTCACGCCAAAATTCACCCCGCTTGCTCCAGTGAATCCATTTCCTGTGATGGATACACGTGTGCTGCCGGCGTGCGGTCCATACGATGGGTCGAGCTTGGACGGCGTAGCTGCCGGAGCGGCAGCTTGAGACTTCAGCGAGTTGTCCAAGGTCGTCAACGCCTGGGAGCGCCCCGCACCCGCGGCTTGGATTCCAAAGAATGCTGCGGTGAGCGTTCCGATCACCCCGGTAACGGCGCCGATGATAGCGACGATATCCGCAGTTTTCGGTGTTTCCGGAGCAATTGAGCTCAGCGTAATGACCAAGACCAGGAGCGTGACCAGCAATGCACCGACCACGAGCCAAAACCCATACGATATCCGGAGAGCTTCCAGGTCTTTGTCGGAAACCTCTTCACGCGCCGCTTTTGACTTTGCCATTCGCCAAATCAGGAGTGAAAGCAAAAGACAAATCGCGACGCTGGCGATCAAGGAGCCTGCAACCCAGGGGTTGAGCAGACTGGACTGGCCTGGGACTGCCGCAGCCTTTGTGGCGGCCTCCGCGGTGACCTTGGCGGCCACAGCAGCTGGGGTTGCGTCCGGAGCGGCCTTTGGGCCAGCCGCCTCCTCCGCATGCACGGCGACCACCGTGACCAAAAATGCAAAGCTTCCAAGCAAAGCTTGAATCTTCTTCATATTCTCCTCCCCAAAACAAGAAGACCAAAACGCCTTTATTTCTTAGGTGCGGGCGCCGCGGGTATGTTCAGGGCAGAGATTGCAGCCTGGAGCGCCGCATGCGTGAGATCGCCAGCCCAGCCGTCAATCTCGAGCTTATTCGATGTTTGAAATTGCTTGACGGCTTGAGTGGTCAGCGGACCATATTGCCCGTCGACCTCAAGCGCGTTGCCCAAAACGTTGAGCGCCGTTTGAACCCATTTCACCCTGACGGGATCGAACATCGTCGATGCAGCGGCAGCCGCGGCAAATTGATTATCGATGCCCGGAAACATTTGCTTGCCAAGCTGCACCAAATTTCCCACCGCTTGCACTGCCGGGGACCCGTCACGAATGGCTTGTTCGAATTGGGGCACCGTGTTCATGGTGCTCAAGATGAGCGGCAACAATTGAATCAGCAATTCCATGGAGCTCTCCCTCCGATGAGTTGACCTCCGGACTGGCGTTGCCTTTTAGGAAGGTCAACTATTTGGTGCGCGCAGACTGAACGCTGATGAGGCGCTTCGGCTGATCCGATACGTTGCGCGGCCACTATTTTTGTGAGGCGTTCTTTTCTTTGCAGACCGCGAAGGTGATTTCAGCAAACTGAATTTCGAGATTAGCTGCGGCGGTCGGGTCAACTCGTATTTTTCGCTTTGCGGCAACCAAGTCCGCAACATCCGCCGCGACCACTCCACCTTTGTCGCAAACGATCAAGTTCGGCCTATCGGACGCAACAGCCGTGGCTATCGCGACCCGATACAAACATCGACCACCTTCCGCATAGGTAGAAAAATCATACACATACCTCATAGGTTGTAAAGCAATTTTGCGAGTATTTTACTGATTCCAAGCGTTCGACTTGGCTGCGCACCCGTTCGGCGTCGGCGAACGACGTTGCGATCGGCTCGGCATCGCGTCGGTATTTGCGGAGACTGCTGCTGCAGCAGGCGATTTCCCGCCTGGCTGAATGCCGTTCAGCTTTTCAGAAGAAAATCATAAGCCTCCGGCGGCTCTGTCGTTTTCAGACCCGGCCGTGAGAATTCTGCAATCGGCTTACGCGCTGGCAGTTTAGGGTTTCGCGAAACCGACCGCGATAACACCATCCTAATTTACCGTCGGAGCGTTCCACCAACGATTAAACCAGCGGACAACTGCCAGCCTTGCCAAAAAGCCGGGCCGCCTTGAGTAAAGCGTAAATCCGAAATCATCTCTCCACACACGCATGGGGCCATCTATCGAACTCGCTGACAGCGCCTTTAGGATCGCCTCGACGAACGCAATCGGCAGTCTCGTTTTATGCGCTATCGCGTTGGGAGTACGGTAGTCGTATGCGGGATTTATTAGCTCGGCGATCACCGCATTTACATCATCGATCGACCTGCCGTCGCTCTGATAAGGGAGCCCGTCCGGGACGTCCCATCCGTCAATCTGCCCGCGGCGCACCAAGTCAGCCAGTATGGTTTGTTGAACGAAACTCAAAACACGCGAGCGCACAAAAGTTGCCCAGCCGAACTTGAGCGCCATTCGCAGTCTAGCGCTGGATGTCTGAGCATCCAATAGTCGTGGAATAATCGCGTCGACCCGCGCTTCAATTCGCCTGGCGAGGAGCACGAAATCCGCTTGCGACATCTGCGGCCACCGCGGCAATGGCACGGGATCGGCCGCCGAACAGTAAAGCGGAATGACCGGCACCGTTTCTGTTGCGCCCGATCGGCCGACAATTTTGTTGTTCGCCGGGACCCGAAAAGTTTTTTGTAGAAAATACTGACAATTTCTCCGCCCCAGTTGAAAGTCATGGGCGCGGAATTGCTCGTCCAGAAAGCCACCAAATCCGCTGAGGAGACCGCAGGCGATCGCAAATCGCTCCCGCTCGGGTTTGACGGCCGCATTCAGTGAACTGCGGGGTATTCGACGCAACGGCGCGATTATGTATCGGCTGAAATCATCCTCGTTGAGGGCGGGGGCCAGATCAGCTGTCCGAAACCGTGCCTGATTGATAAGTGCGGGGAATAGGGCGCGCACGATGGCGGCAATCGCCGGTGAGGGCGAATTCTCCGGAAGAAACTCGGGAGGCTCCGGAAAGGGCGCAACCATGATAACGACGTTCGCGACACTTTCGCCGGATGCCGGCTCCCCAGGCCCGCCCATAAGCGCGTATTGCGCATAGTCGAATGGGTCATTGTTGACCAGGCCGCCATCTACGCTTTCGAACGAAAACAAGCTGTATTGTTGCTCGATATCGGGCGGAAAGGCGGGCGCAATTTGGACGCCATCGGGCAGCGGAATTGGATATTGCCGCCCGGTGTAATGTTTCCATGAGAATTCGAGGCGCCGACAAGATAGACCGACCGGAAAGGCGCCAGACGCAAGCGCCGTCGTGCCATAGCGGTCCCAATCGCCAAGATCGTCGCCTTTTCTTTTAGGAAGCGTTTTTGTTGAGATCGGGTGACTTGCGTTATTTGTATCTTTATCCAACCAGCAGTTCTGGTTATGCGATTTTGTCTGGCCGAGATCGCTGATCACATAATGCACGCGATCTCCAATGGTTTGCATTCCATAGCTATCTTGTTTAAAGGCGACCCGAAATGGAATGCCGCGCATGTTCGAGATCGTGACGTACATGTGCAGGTCGCCGGCGATAAACGGATAGGAATAAATCGGGCCCGGATCCTGATCCGGCTCAATTGCCGCTCGCTTTATCTTGTCCAACAACGAAGCATCGAGCAAAGATCGCACAACTGGCGGCGCTTCTCCGGCGACGCTTTGAAGATCTGAGTTTCCCAGAAGCCCGCCGGCGCCGTCAGCTTCCACCATGCGCGGCAATTCAACCCATGTGCGGTACGAAGGCGGCAGGACACACATAAATTTTTGATGCGTGGCGTATGTATCTGGATAGCGATCCGCGATTTGATCTGGGCTAAATTCGCCCGGCCGGATTCCGCGGGCCAGCGCGACCGCGCCTAGAGCGCCGGCGATCGCGCCTGCTGATGCTCCCGCAATGACCTCAAGCACGACGCGGTGATCGGGGACACCCGGTTGGCCCCTATGGTTTTCCCACTCTGACAAAGCCTGGAAGAGAAAGTCCAGGACGCCAGCCGTGTAGGCACCCGCCGAGATTGCTCCGGCGAGCGCCAAACCAATTCGAAAGGCCGGTGGTTGACCAATCGGGCCGTCACCATCCATGGGATTTCGTTCCCCCTCGAATGGTATTCTGCATCGACCACTAGGGTCGGATTCCAGTTAGAAGACCGGCGAAATTTCACCCCTCAACAAACGGATCGGCACGTCGATAGGCGAAGCGCAGGCGCGGCGACCAAAAAGTGCGCCAAGCGCATCACCAAAAAAATACGCTAAGCCACCAAAGCTTGCCATATCGAGCAACTACCTTAGGTAGCACATAAACACGTTGTGCGCAACCATGTCGTGCAGCACTGCATCGATCCGGCGCCTGGAACTTTTCCGCCGACCGACGGGAAATTGGGGGATGGCGCGCCGCCTTACGCGCGACTGAAGCAGAAACAAATTAGCCGCGCAAAGGCCGCTCAAACTTCGCCGGCCGAATTGGTGCGCGGCCCCTTCATCTTGCCTGCTGTCGGGTACCGCAGAGTTGCTGCGATTGTTTGGTCGGAGTGGCAGGATTTGAACCTGCGACCCCCTGCTCCCGAAGCAGGTGCGCTACCAGACTGCGCTACACTCCGACATCAGGAGCACGATCTGCGGAAAAAGACCGCCCGCGGACTTTGATCCGAGGGTGAATACCGGGTTTTCCGGAAAAATCGTGCTTCAGCGGGAAGCAATGGCGGGGCTTATACAATCCGTGCCGCCGCCCTGCAAGCGCTGCGATCCTTTTCCATGTGTAGCGCGATCGGGGAACATTCCGGAGGCGGGGCTCGTCGGCAAGCGAGCGCCGAGCGAAAAGATCGCGCAAGGCCAACGTGCTAGAACCGGCCGATCGGTTTTTCGCACCCGCAAGGTTTGCCCAGATGACAGCCCCGCTCGCCACACGCATCCTGCCGGCCGGGCCAGACGCGGCTGCCGAGGCCGCGCGCGTGCTCGGCGCGGGCGGGCTCGTCGCCTTCCCGACCGAGACAGTCTATGGGCTCGGCGCCGATGCCACCAACGGCCAGGCGGTGGCCCGGCTCTATGCCGCCAAAGGCCGCCCGGCCTTCAATCCCCTCATCGCCCACGTCCTCGATCGCGCGGCGGCGGCGGTCTTGGCGCAGTTCGATGCCGGCGCGGAGCGCCTTGCCGCGGCGCTATGGCCGGGACCACTGACGCTCGTCCTACCCAAAGCGGCCGCCTGCCCGGTCGCGGAGCTCGCCACCGCCGGGCTGGAGAGCGTGGCGGTGCGCGTGCCCGACCACGCGGTCGCCCGCCAAATCCTGGAGGCGTTCGGCGTGCCGGTAGTCGCCCCCTCTGCCAACCGGTCCGGTCACGTATCGCCGACCACCGCGGCGCATGTGGCGGCCGATCTGAACGGCCGGATCGATCTCATTATCGACGGCGGCGCCACGTCGGTCGGCGTTGAATCCACCATCGTGGCTTGTCTGGGCGCACCCACTCTGCTGCGGCCGGGTGGCCTGCCGCGCGCGGTGATCGAGCGCGTCCTCGGCAAAAAGCTCCACGGCGCGCCGGCTCCGACCGCGAGCGACGGCCAAGTCCCATTGGCTCCCGGCATGCTCGCGTCGCACTATGCCCCGCGCACGCCGATCCGGCTCCATGCCGACCACGTCGAGCCGGGAGAGGCTTTGCTCGCGTTCGGCGCGCCGCTACCGGAGAGGGCTGCGGGCGGCAAAATGACCCTCAATCTCTCGGTCCGCAGCGATCTGATCGAAGCCGCCGCCAACCTGTTTTCGCACTTGCGTGCCCTCGACGCAGCGAATGCAACCACGATCGCCGTCATGACCATTCCGGACGATGGGCTGGGCGAAGCCATCAACGATCGCCTCGCACGCGCGGCGGCGGATCGCTGAGGCGGCGCCTTGTCTCAACGGCAGAAGCTGCGGGCGAGAGGCAAGCTGCGCTCCGCTGTCGATCCGCTTATTGCGGCGGCGGCGCGAAGCCATAACTTAACGCTCGTGACTCGTAACGTGCGCAATTTCACCGATACCGGTGTTGTCGTGTACGATGCTTGACCCACACAACATTGGGGCGACAAAACTCACGCCATGGATGCGCCGTGATGCTCGATACGCCGGGAAAGCCAAGACCAGACCAATCGGTGCCGGAACGTACCATCGATCCGTCGCTATTGGCGCGCTTTGCCGCCATCGTCGGCGACAAATACGCAATCACCGATCCGCAGATGCAGGCGCCCTATGTGGTCGAGCTGCGCGACCTGTTTCATGGCCATACGCCGCTGGTGCTGCGGCCCGGCTCGGTCGCTGAAGTCGCCGCGATCGTCCGGCTCGCCAACGAAACCGCGACCGCGATCGTGCCGCAGGGCGGCAACACCGGCCTCGTCGGTGGCCAGACCCCGCTCCACAACGAAATCGTTTTGTCGCTGAACCGCCTCGATCGCATTCGCGAGATCGACGCCACCTCCAACACCATCACCTGCGAAGCCGGCGTCACGCTGCAGCGCGCCCGTGAAGCCGCCGCCGAAGTCGACCGGCTCTATCCGCAGCTCCTGCCGTCGGAAGGCACCTGCACCATCGGCGGCAATCTCTCGACCAATGCGGGCGGCACCGCGGCGCTCGCGCACGGGGTCGCGCGTTCGCATGTGCTCGGCATCGAAGTGGTGCTGGCCGATGGCCGCATCCTGCACGACCTCAACAAGCTGAAAAAGGACAATACCGGCTACGATCTGAAAAACCTGTTCATCGGGGCCGAAGGCACGCTCGGCGTCATCACCGCCGCGGTGCTGCGGCTTGTGCCGCGTCCGCGTTCGATTGAAACCGCGTTCGTCGGCCTGCCCTCGCCCGAAGCCGCGCTCGCACTGCTGGATATCGCGTCCCAAAGTGCCGGCGGCGGCCTTACCAGCTATGAGCTGATGCCGCGCGAAGGGCTCGAGATCGTGCTGCGCTACACCGCCGGCTGCCGCGACCCGCTCGACGCGCCGCATCCCTGGTATGTACTGATCGAATTATCGTCGCAGGCGCAAAGCGGGCTGCGCGATGTCTTGGAGAACATCCTCGAACGCGGCATCGAGGAGAGCCTCGTCGACGACGCGGTCGTCGCCGAAAGCCTCGAGCAAACAAAAGCGTTCTGGCGCATCCGCGAGAATTTCGGCGAGGCGCAGCGCCATGCCGGCGGCTCGATCAAGCACGACATCTCAGTGCCGGTCGCCGCAGTGCCGGCCTTTCTCGCGGAGGCGGCGGCCGCGGTCGAGAGTGCCGTGCCCGGCGCACGTCCCCTGCCCTTCGGGCATCTCGGCGACGGCAATATCCATTACAACGTCACCCAGCCGGCCGGCGCCGACAAAGCCGAATATCTCAGCCACTGGGACGCCATGAACGCCGCCGTCTACGAAGTGGTCAAAAAGTATGGCGGATCGATCTCCGCCGAGCACGGCATCGGCGTGGTCAAGCGCCATCAATTGCCCGCGGTCAAGGACCCGGTGGCGCTCGACCTCATGCGCAGCTTGAAGACATTGCTCGATCCGAAGGGCATTCTGAATCCCGGGAAAGTGCTTTAACGTGGCCGGCGGAACACCGGCCAGCGCGGTTACGCGCGGTTTCAAGAGGGGATGGAATGCGCTTTGGAGTCTTTTATGAATTGCAGCTGCCGCGGCCCTGGAAAGAAGGCGATGAGCGCAACCTGTTTCATCAGGCGCTCGAACAGGTCGCCCTAGCCGACCGGCTCGGCTTCGACTACGCCTGGGAAGTCGAGCATCATTTCCTGGAAGAATATTCGCATTCGTCGGCGCCGGAGATTTTCCTAGCCGCCGCGGCGGCGCGCACCCGATCGATCCGGCTCGGTCACGGCATTCGCCAAGTCATTGCCAACTATAATCACCCGGTGCGAACCGCCGAGGGCCTGGCCACACTCGACATCATCTCCGACGGGCGCGTCGATTTCGGCTTCGGCGAGGGCGCGACGCGGCTTGAGCTCAACGGCTTTCGCATTCCCGCCAAGGAGAAGCGGGCGATGGCGCTGGAAGCCGCCGAGCAGATCGCCAACATGATGGTGCTGACGCCCTATCCGGGCTACGAGGGTAAGTCTTTCAGCATGCCGTGCCGCAATGTCATCCCCAAGCCGGTGCAGAAGCCGCATCCGCCGCTATGGATGGCCTGCACCAACCGCGACACGATCAGGATCGCGGCGCAGAACGGCGTCGGCGCGCTTGCCTTCTCGTTCCTTGACGGCGAAGAAGCGACGCGCTGGGCCGACATCTATTACGGCATCATCAAATCCGACGCGTGCGTGCCGCTCGGCCACACGGTGAATGCCAATCTGGCGATGGTGTCGAGTTTTTCCGTCCATCGCGATCGCGCCGAAGCGGTCCGCCGCGGCCACGAGGGTTTTGAGTTCTTCGGCTACGCGCTCAACGCGCTGGTCGCGCAAGATTGCATTCCCGGCCGCACCAAACTTTGGAGCCATTATATCGAGCAGCGCGGCAATCGTACCGCGGCGGTGATCGATACGCTCAAACAGGTCGGCGCCACTTCCTCGGGCATCGGCACGCCCGACGACATGCGGGCGCATCTGGAAACTTTCCAGGACAGCGGCGTCGACCAGGTGATCTTCCTGCAGCAGGCCGGGCGCAATCGCCACGACCATATCTGCGAGTTGCTGGAATTATTCGCCGCCGAAGTAATGCCGGCCTTCAAGGCGCAGGCCGCCACCCGCGAGGCCCGCAAGGCCGAAGAGCTGGCGCCCTACCTCGCCGCCGCGCTCAAGCGCAAGACGTGGATGAAGCCGCTCGCCGACGAAGAGATTCCGGTGGTGAAGGCCGCGGTCGATCGCGCCCAGTTCGGGCGCGGAAGCGCCTAAGCCATTGCATTCCGGGCGCAGCGCAGCACGATAGGGGTGCGCTGCAGAACCGGGATCGTTGCGAACGCCGCGTCTGTAACGATCCCGGATCGGCGTGCAGCGCATACGCTGCACCCCGTCCAAGAAATGGACTGACAACTCGCAGCGTCGCTCCCTTCAAAACAACGACAGTTGCTTGTCCGCTTCTTCCGGGTTCGGCGGCGCTTCTGCCGCGGCATCGGCGCCATCATCGACTGGCGCCGGCGCGATCAACTCCGGTGCATCGTTGGTCGCGCGATTGACCGCGTTGGAGACTTCGTAAGCTTCAAGCAAACTCTCGGGCGCAGGCACGAACAGCGTCGCGGCGGTCGTTGCATCGACCGCGGCACCGTCGAGCCAGAGATTGAAAGCCGCCGGCGGCACGATCACCGGCATGCGGTCATGAATGGGCGCGAGCGTGCGGTTCGCCCGCGTGGTGACGATCGCCGCAGTATCGACCTCTTCGCCGTTCGGTCCGGTCCAGGTCTCCCACAAGCCCGCAAAAGCCATCGGACCGCCGTCCTTCGAGCGCACAAAAAAGGGGCGTCGCGGACGCGTGTCGCTCCATTCGTAAAAGCCGTCGGCCGGGATCAGGCAACGCCGCCGTCGCATCGCGTTGCGGAAGGCGGGTTTCTCGATGACGGATTCGCCGCGCGCGTTGACCAGTAGCGAGAAGCTGCGCGGATCCTTGACCCAGGAGGGCAAAAACCCCCAGCGGACCAGCCAAAACGCCGGCTTGCCGGCGTCAAGCCGCACGATGGGGATGGGCTGTGTCGGCGCCACATTGTAGCGCGGCGGGAACGTGGGCCGGTCGGCATAGCCGAACAGCGCCCTGATCGCGTCGGCCGGCGAGGTTATGACGTAGCGTGCGCACATTACCTATAAGTTCTCGGGCTGGAAGGGTCTTGGCTACAAGGTTTCTTGGGCCATAAGGCTATTGGGTATAAAGCTTTCGGCTCCAACGCACGACAGGCGCCTTGCCCGCATCATAGCCAAATGGGACCGGCCCTTGACCGACACCATCACGGATTCGCGAAGATATCCCACGCGGCCTTATCTAGCGGTCAGTGCCGCCATTTTCCGCGCCGGGCGGGTGCTGATCGTGCGCCGGGCCACGCCGCCGCTGCAGGGGGTCTACACGTTGCCCGGCGGCGGCGTCGAGTTGGGCGAGACGCTGGCGGCGGCGATCGCCCGTGAGGTGCGTGAAGAAACCGGGCTCACCATCGAGCCGCTCGCACTCGCGGGCTATCGCGAGGTCATCCTCCGTGATGCTGAGGGCAAGACCGAGCGTCATTTTGTCATTCTGCCGTTTGCCGCGCGCTATCTTGCCGGCGAGATTGCGCTGAACGCGGAACTTGCCGAAGCAGTATGGCTGCTTCCCACGGAACTCTCCGGGTTGAAAACGACCGAAGGCCTTGCCGAGATCGTTGTCGCGGCCGCCCAGCAGATCGCCATGCAGTCGTGACGACGACCTCCGCCGACCGCGAGCCTCACCGTGGAGGTCTCGGCGTGACATTCGCCGCAGTCGTGATATTTGCCACCGGGGTGTCGCCTTCTCATATGCGGGCTACAGCACCCGCAGCCGCCATATTTTGATCCGCTCCTATGCCTCGAACCTCGGTCGTTCTTTTCCTGAGTTTATGGCTCGCCGCCGGCGCAGCGCATGGCCAAGGTTTTTGGGGTCAACAGGGCGGTGGTCAAGGCTCCTGGGGGCGCGGCTGGGGTGATCAGCAGCCGCAGCCGCGGCGCTTCTATCGGCCGCCGGCCAAGCCCGCTCAGCCGCAAGCTCCGGAGAAGCAGGAAGCGCAGCCGCAGCCGCAAAACCGGCCGTCGCCTTACGACCACGATTTACAAAGGCTCGCCGAAATCCTCGGTTCGCTGCATTTCCTGCGCGGCATTTGCGGCTCGAGCGAGGGGCAGAAATGGCGTGACGAGGCGCAAATGCTGATCGACACCGAGGCGCCGGGTGGCGAGCGCCACGAACAGATGATCGCAAGCTTCAACCGCGGCTATCGGGCCTTCCAACAGAGCTATCGCGCCTGCACGCCGGCGGCCGACTTCGCCATCCGCCGCTACTTGGCCGAGGGCGCCAAGATCGCCCGCGAGATCACGGCCCGCTACGCCAATTAGGACTCTCACCGGGCGCCCGTGGCGGACACCGGCGCGACCTCCGAGGGTTCGCCGGGTTTGCCCGATCGAATTAACCCTTCTTCAAGGTTCGGCTTAAGCCGCTCCGGCAACGTGCTAATTTCCGGCCGTCAGGGGCGCCGCTGGGCTGCGGCGATTAAAAATACAATGACTATTGCGTCGCAAGTTTCGGCGGCACACGAAGCTGTCGCCGATCATGAACAAAAGCGGCTGGCGCTCGGCTATCTGCAAGAAGCCTGGGTGCATGCGCGCCACGATGGGATCGATGGGGATTGCCTCGCGCAAACCGCGCTCTTCCTGGCGCTTGCCGAGTTGATCTCCACCTACGGCGAGGAGGCAACGGCACGCTACGCCGAAAAGCTCGCCGGGCGCATCCATAACGGCGAATTCTCCGTCGAAATATCGCGCCAGTAAGATCGCGCAGGCTAGGGCCTGTTGAGAATCAGGATTCCACGCGGAGCTTGTTTGTGATTCAAGCTTCGGATGGAACGATTCGTTTTAACTGACGCCCAATGGGCGAAGATGGAGCCGCATTGCTTAGGCAAGCCGACGGATCCGGGCCGCAGCGGCAAGGACAATCGGCTGTTCGTCGAAGCGGTGCTGTGGGTGGTCCGCACGGGGAGCCCGTGGCGCGATCTGCCCGCGTTCTTTGGCAAGTGGAACACCGTATTCAAGCGGTACCGCGACTGAGTTGAAGCCGATGTTTTCGTCAGGCTTTTTGAAGCCTGCTCGGACCAGCCGGACATGGAATACGCCATGATCGACGCTACCATCGTCAAGGTCCATCGCCACGGCCAGGGCGCAAAAGGGGGACTCAAAGCCAGGCCATCGGCCGTTCCAAAGGCGGCATGACCACCAAAATCCTGGCGCTGACCGACGCGCTCGGCAACCTCGTGCGCTTCGATCTGTTGCCCGGCCATCGTTACGATACGGTCGGTGTTGCACCCCTCCTCGACGGCCTCGATCTTGGTGCGCTGATCGCCGACAAAGCCTTCGACAGCAACGCCATCGTCGCCGATTTGAACGCCCGCGGCGCCAAGATCGTCATTTCCGCGCATCCTCGCCGAGCCCAAAAACGCCCGTTCGATGCTGAGATCTACAAATGGCGTCATCTGATCGAGAACTTCTTCTGCAAGCTCAAGGAATTCAAACGCATCGCCATGCGCGCCGACAAAACCGACCGGAGCTTTAAAGCCATCGTCTATCTCGCCGCCGCCGTCATTAACTCGCGTTGAATCTCAACAGTCCTTAGAGCGCGGTGTCGATTCAACCTAAAGTGATCGCGCTCTAGGCGCGCTCGGCATCGGCCGCAAACAGTGGGCGGAATTGCGCGCGCGCGGGATTGACCGCGCGCAGTCCGCAGAAACGGCAAAGGATCCGCTCGAGATCAGCTGGATAGAACGGCTTTTTGAGAAAGACGACGCCCTGGGCTCGCGCTTTTTCGGCCAGCGCCGCATCGTCTGCCGAGGTCATCAAGACAAACGCAGGATAACGCCGCGCCCGCCGCAATTCGGCGATCGCCTCCAGCCCGCTCAAGCCCGGCAGATTGTGATCGAAAAGAACGAAATCGAAGTCATGGGAACGCGCGAGAGCCAGCGCCTCTCCGCCTTGATCCGCCTCTGTGACTTCGAGTGGAAAGCGCGTTGCCAGCAGAACCTTGCGCACGATACCGCGCATGGTCGGCGAATCGTCCACCAAGAGAACGCGGCTCGGCAGCCGAAGCCGAATTGCGCCGGCGAGCAGACGCTGTGCGTCATGTTGGTCCAAGGGCTTCGCGGCCAGAGCGTCAGTGGCAAAGGCGGTGGCATCGCCGGACGCGGAAAGCGAGACGGTAAAGGGCGGGATCCGGGCGGCACGGGCGGCTGCGGCCAAACGCGCGACCGCCTCACCGCCGAGCGCCAAATCGAAAAACGCGACATCGGCGCCGGCAGCGATCGACTTGACAGCCGCGGCCTCGCGATCGTTCGCCACAAGTTCGATCGGCAGCCGCACGGCCGTCGCCGCCTCGCGGAACATTTCGCAATGGCTGAGCGATTGCGAAACAGCGATGATCCGCAGCGAAAGCAATTCGTCGCTCATCCGTCTGCTCTGTAAAGGCGGGCCTTGAATAAATGCGTGAGAACGGCAATGGCGGCATTGTCGACGGCGCTTAAGTCTCGATCACGTCGTTATCGTTTCGGCGACGTGAAAATGGGCGCAGCGCCGACCGCGCAAGGCCGCGGCTTGATCAAAGATTGCGCTTCGCGGCTGTTCCCTTCATCGTTGCAGCGCGGGGCGCCCCTTGAGAGGACCCGAACGGCGGCTTAGCTTTGACAAACGGCCGTATCGATTGAGAAGAGGAGCCAAGGCTTTGACCGAAGCCGCCTTACTTGCGGACCGCGGCGTGGTGAAAATCGCCGGCGAGGAGGCGCGGAGCTTTCTCCATGGGCTTGTCAGTAGTGATATTCTAGAGCTCAAGCCCGGCGCGGCACGTTTTTGCGCTTTGCTGACGCCGCAAGGAAAGATCATCGCCGACTTCATCGCCACCGAAGCACCAGCGCAGGATGGCGGCGGCTTTTTTCTCGACGTGCCGCGCGAGCGGGTCAAGACGCTGGTCGATAGGCTCAATCTCTACAAGTTGCGCTCGCATGTGATGGTCGAGGATTTGTCCGAAATCCTTGCTGTGCTGGCGGTCTGGAGCGGCACGGTCACCACGGCTTTCGCCGGCCTCGCTTACCCCGATCCACGCCTGCCGGCGCTGGGCATGCGCGTCATGTTGCCACCCCATCGCGCCGGCGCAGCGGCGGCCGATCTCGGCGCCACCCTTGTGGAGGCTGACGCCTACGAAGCGCATCGGATCGCGCTCGGCGTTCCCCGCGGCGGCGTGGATTTCGGCTATGGCGAGGCCTTTCCGCATGAAGCGGATATGGATCAGCTTGGCGGCGTCGATTTTGCCAAGGGCTGCTATGTCGGCCAGGAGGTGGTTTCTCGCATGCAACATCGCGGCAGCGCCCGCACGCGCACGGTGGCGGTCGGCTATGCCGGCGCGGCGCCGCAAACCGGGATCGCGATCACCGCCGGTGAACGGCAGGTCGGCACCATGGGCTCAGCCGCCGGCGGCCGCGGGCTTGCGCTGTTGCGCCTCGACCGCGTTGCAGAGGCGTTTTCGCGGGGCGAAGAATTATTCGCCGGCACCGTCCCGGTGCGCCCGATCAAGCCGGACTGGGCGAGTTTTGCCTTTCCGGACAGCGCCAATTCCGAAACCGCCAATCCCCATCATGCCAAGGCCGCGGAATGACACTCGCCGCTGACGCAGCTTTGGTCCGCTGCCCCTGGCCCAAGGATGACGCCCTCTACGTCGCCTATCACGACGAGGAATGGGGCGTTCCCGAATACGACGATCGCGCCTTGTACGAGAAGCTCGTGCTCGACGGCTTTCAGGCCGGACTGTCGTGGATCACGATCCTGCGCAAGCGCGACAATTTCCGCCGCGCTTTCGATGGCTTCGTGCCGGAAAAGATCGCCCGCTACACGCCGAAAAAGATCGAGCGGCTGATGCAGGATGCCGGCATCGTGCGTAACCGCGCCAAAATCGAAGGCACCGTGCTTTCGGCCCGCGGTTGGCTCGAGGCGATGGAAAAAGGACCGGGATTTTCGGCGTTGCTGTGGGACTTTGTCGACGGCGCTCCGAAGGTCAACCGCTTCAAGACCATGCGGCAGATTCCGGCCGATACCGCCGTCTCGCGAGCGATGTCGAAGGAGCTGGCGCAACGCGGTTTCAAGTTCGTGGGACCGACGATCGTCTATGCGTTCATGCAGGCGGTCGGCATGGTCAACGATCATCTGATCACCTGCCATCGCCACGAAGCGGTGCAGAAACTAGCGCGGAAATCGTAAATTCCCGCTCGTCCCCGCGAAGGCGGGGACCCAGTTTATCCGCGCACGCCTCTGGATTCCCGTTTTCGCGGGAATGGGCGGCAAATCTACCCGCTTGCCGCCCGCCGCCGCGCCAGGCTGAAGAAGATCGCCGCGATCAATGTCAGCGTGCCGATCACGGTGTAGTGCACCGAGGAATTCGCATCGATATAGGATGAGGCGCTTGACGTCGCCTGCACCAGGGCCGCGCCCAGAAGCGTGGCGATGAAAGAACCGCGCCCTCCGGTGACACTGGCGCCGCCCAAAACCACGACCGTGATGCTCATCAGCGTATAATCGGAGCCGGTCGTGGGCGAACCGATGCCGACTTGCCCGGCCAGCATCAGCCCGCCTATTCCCGTCAACAAGCCCGAGATGACGAAAGCGATCCAGGTCAGGCGCTGGCTGTCGATGCCGAGCCGATAGCTCGCAAGCGGGCTCGAGCCGACCGCGCGGAAGCGTCGGCCGAAGCCGGTGCGGAACAGAAGCCATTCGGCGACTACCACCATTGCCAGCGTCAGCACCAGTCCGGCCGGCAGGACGCCGATCGGAAACTGCGCGGCGTCGGATATCGCGTCGTCGATCTGGCCGGCCGCGGTCGGCCGCAACAACAACGACAGCCCCTGTAGACCCATGAAAGTCGCGATCGTCACGACAATCGCCGGCAGGCGCAGCGACGTGATCAACAAGCCCTGCAACAAGCCAAACAGCGTCGTGAACACGAGGATCGCGATCACGCCGACAGCGAGCGGAAGGGCTTCGACGCCGTCGGGCGCCAGAAACGAGGCCAGCACGACGCAAAGCCCGGCAAGCGGCCCGATCGACAGATCTATGGCCCCGACCAGGACAGTCGCGAGCTGCGCGCTCGACAGGAAAGCCAGGATGCTGAAGAACGACAGAATGCTTTTGATGCTGAACGCCGAAAGGAAATATCCGTTCAAGGCTTGCGTGCCGCCGAGAATGATCACGGTGAGCAGCGCCAGCACCAAAGCCGGGAAGTGATCGCTGGCAGCGAAATCGCGCCAACGCCGCACTGGCGCGCCGGCCGGCGCCTTGCTCGTGCGCGAAACCGTCGCCGTCAGATTGGCTTCGGTGATGGCGGCGTCGGTGACCTCGCCGCCGGTCAATTCGCGCACGATCCGGCCGCGGGCGAAGATCAGCACGCGATCGCAAAGACCTTCGAGCTCAATGCCGTCCGACGATGAAACCAGCACCGCCAGGCCCTGGTCGGCGATGGTGCGAAGCCGCTGGTAGATCTCGCTGCGCGCCCCGATATCGACGCCCTTGGTGGGTTCGTCCACCAGCAACACGCTGGGCTTTGCCGATATCTCGCGGCCGAACAGCGCTTTTTGCTGATTGCCGCCGGATAATTCAAATAATTTGGTCTCCGCCGATGGGGCGCGGATGCGCAAGTCCTTGACGATCGTCTTGCTGCGATCGGCTTCGGTAGCGCGGTCGACCATGCCGAAACGGGAAATGGAATCGAGAAAGCCAAGGCTGAAATTCTCGCGCAGCGTCAAATTGAGGAAGACGCCCTCGGCATGGCGGTCGTCAGGAATGAAGCCGATGCCGGCGCGGCGGAAGGCGCCCGGGCTGTCTCCTTGGATCTCGGCATCCTTGACCCGCACTGCGCCGGCGGTGCGACGATCGATGCCGGCGGCGGCACGGATGAATTCGCGCTGGCCCTCGCCCTCGATGCCGGCAAGGCCAACGATTTCGCCGGCATGCGCCGCCAGATCGACGTGATCAAATCCGCGGCCGCTCAAACCCTTGACCGAAAACACCGCCGGCCCGACGCCTTGCGTCTTGGCAGGGAAAACCTGGCCGAGCGGACGCCCGGCAATCAGCGCCACGATCTCGCTCGATGTGATCGCCTCGGCTGGCCGGCTGTCGGTGACTTCGCCGTCGCGCATCACCGAAACGCGGTCGGCAAGCTCGTCGACTTCGTGCAGCCGGTGGGAGACGTACACAATGGCGACGCCCTCGCGCTTGAGCACGCCGATAAGTTCGAACAGCTTGCGCACATCGCCCACCTGCAGCGGCTCGGTGGGCTCGTCGAGAAACAGCACCTTCGGCCGGGTGACGAGCGCACGCGCGATCTCGACCACGTGGCGCTGTGCCAACGACAATTCGGCAACGCGCTTGTTGACCGTCACGCGCAGCTCGTCGGTCGCGATCCGCGCGATCAACCCTACGGCTTCGGCGGTGCCGGCGGCCCCCACGAGCGAGGGCGCCGCAAGCTGAAGATTCTCCAGAACAGTCAGGTCGGGCGCCAGCGCCGGGTGCTGGTATACGACCGACACGCCGGCTTCGCGCATCCGCCGCGGATCGGGAGCGCTCACATACTGGCCGTCGTAATAAATGGCGCCGGCATCGGCGCGCAACACGCCGGCTGCAACGCCGATCAGTGTCGATTTGCCGGCGCCGTTCTCGCCGACGATGGCTTGAATTTCGCCCGGGTAAATCAGGACGTCGACACCCTTGAGCGCACGCACCGGACCAAAGCTCTTGCGGACGCCCGCGAGCGTCATTACCGGAATGTGCGCGGTCGTTGGTATGGCCTTCGCGTTCGAGGCTCCGTGCACGGCGACGTCATGCATAACGCAGCCGCCGCGTTATTTCGGGAAGCGCCACGCCACCCAGGACGATGAGCGCGTCTGCCAGGTCCTCCGCCGAGGTGCCGAAGCCAAGCGCCGTCACCAATTGCGCCAGGTAGGTGAGAAAGAACGCGCCGATGACAGTAGCCACCACGCTGCCCTTGGTGAGCCCGCCGAGCGGATTGCCGCCGACCACCACCGCGGCGATGGTGCCGAGCAAATAAGGTAGCCCGCACAGCACCGTGGGCGATACCAGATAGCCGGACAGCATCAGCGCCGCGATGGCATAGAGCAGGCCCGCGAGCGTGTAAGTCATGATGCTGTATGTGTTCAGCGGCACGCCGACCACGTGCGCAGCCGCCGGGTTGACGCTCACCGCAATGAAACGGCGCCCGACGGTCGTCAAGGTCAGTACGAAGACCGTCACCCCGGCGACCAGGATCAGCAACCAGACTAGGGTGGGCACGTAGAACAGGCTGGCGGTGAAAAACTTCACCATCATCGTCGGCGATTGCACCGACGCACCGGTCGAAACGAAATAAGTAAGCCCGAACAGAATGGCGTTGACGCCGATGGTGGTAACAAGCGGCGGTACGTGCAACAAGGTCACGATCAATCCGGTGATGGCGCCGATCAGCGCGCCGATCGCGAGCGCCGCGAAGATCCAGAAAATCACCACGCCGGTATCGGTGCTGCCGTCGGGCAGCTTGGTCACAACCACGGCGCAGAACGACATGACGCCGGCGGTGGAGAGATCGAGTCCGCGCTGCTGAATGACCAGATGCTGACCGATCGAAGCGACCGCCAAGATAGCGAAATACGGCAGCGTCGACAGAATCCCTGCGGTAGAGATCGTGCTCGGCGCGACGATCGCACCGATCAGCACCAGGATGGCCGCCGCGACGAACGCCTTGGCTGCCAACGGCAATTCGCTCAGGTCGATGCCGAACGTCGGCATGCGCAGACGGTTCGTCCGTTCGTCCGCCATCCTGTGATCCGACCCCCGCGGTCGACAGCTTGCTCCGCGCCTCTCCTGTAGCGAGAGAGGCGCGGTTTTAGAATTCAGGCATTCAACAACGCTTCGTGCCTGAAGTGCATTGCTGACATCGGCTTATTTGCCGAGCGCCTTCTTCTGCTGGTCGTTGGTCAGCATCGAGCCTGGGATCGAGTCCATCGGCATCGACTTGTCGCACTTCAAAGCGAGCTTTGGATCCTTCGAGGTCGTATCCTCGATGATCGGCAGTGTGATCAGGCTCGGCTCATCGTTGTCGATGCCCTGCGTCGCGGCCACGGCCTTGCGCAAGGCAAGCCGCACCATCCAGGTGTGCGCATCGATGGTCATTATTTTCATTTCCGGATGTTCGGCGGCGGCGCAGCTCACATCCATCAAGGCCTGCCCCACATAGGCGGGAAGCGGCCGGCCGGCGGCGACGAAGGCACGGATCGGACCCACGGTTTCGCTGTAGATGCCGTCGATCTGGGGATATTTGGCGATCAGCGCCGCGGTCTTCTGCTGCGCGACGGCCGGATCCCACATGGTCGGCACCGGCTCCTGCTCAAGCACCTTGATGCCGGGATATTTGGCGAAGGCCGGACGCCAGCCGTGCGTTTGCGCTTCCGTCATCGGGTTGCCCGGCGTGCCGCCGAACATGATGATGTTGCCCTTGCCGCCCAGCGTCTTCGCCAGCCATTCGGCGGCTTGCTCGCCGACTTCGCTTTGGCTTTCGGTGGCGCGATCGAGATAGTCCTTGCCGATGACTCCGGGAAATTTGTCGCCGGTGTCGTAGGGCACAACCGCGACGCCAGCGCTGGTGGCCTCGCGCGTCGCCTTGAGGATGGCCGGACCGCCGTCCATGAAGGCGACGATCACGTCATATTTCTGCGCGATCAGGCCTTCGATGTCGGCGATATGCTTTTCCGGCTTGAACTCGGCGTCGGTGTAACGCGCGTCGGTGATGTTCTTGCACTTCGAGGCTTCGTCCTCGAATTCGGCGCGGGTGATATGGCGCCAATAATTGCCGCCCCATCCGTCCGCCAACGCCACCTTGATCGGCTTGGTGCCGCAGAATTTGGACATCGGTTGCAGATCCGCCACCGTGCCCTTCTTGTCGGGATAAAGTTTGACTTGTTTAATATCCGCATATCCGATCGTGGCCATGGCCGCCGCCAAAGCCAACGTCGATATGCCGACAGCTAGACCGCGAGCTGACAACATCCGTTCCTCCCATGTGCATCTGTTTCTTTGATCCCGATCGATGCGAGTAATCGGTGATTCACAGACGATTTTTATGCTTGGCGAGCATACTCTTTTTGCAGCCGCTGCCAAGCACTGTGACATGAGCAAGACCTTCATCAGTTGCGAGGAAGGTTACCGTGGGACCGGGCCCTTCTTTTGGTGGGCAGGACCCTCGCGTGTGTTGCGGGTGACGCGCATCCAATCGGCGACGGCCGGCATCATGCGCTCCACCGCGCAAGGCACACGCATGTAACCGGCGTGGCCGATAAGGCGAACGGCTAATCCCTTGCGCGCCGTGGCCGGCGGCTGGCATAATCCCTACACACTTGGCAGCTAACCAACTTAGCGCCCCAACAGAAATTTAAATCGGAGGAAACGTATGCGCAAAAGCACCGAACACATTTTGACGACACACACCGGCAGCCTGCCGCGCGGCGCCGAGCTCAACGATCTCTTGATTGCCGACGAAGCCGGCGAAAAGGTCGATCAGGCCAAGCTCACCGACCGGATCGAGAAGCGCGTCGCCTACGTGATGGAGAAGCAGCGCTGGGCCGGCGTCAGCGTCGCCAATGACGGCGAACAGGGACGCGTCGGCTTTCAGACCTATGTGCCGAAGCGCATGCACGGCTTCGGCGGCGAATCGAAGCGTCCGTTCGGCAAGGAATGGCTGGAAAATCCGCTCTACACCGAGAAGTTTTCCGCGCGTATTCCCAAGACCGGCAAGGTGTTCGGCTGCCCGGAATGCGTCAGCGAGCTGAAATATCACGACAAGGAAGCCATCAAGATCGAGCTCGAGCGTTACAAGAAGGCGGCCGCGACCATCAAGCCGCCGTTCGAGGAAATGTTCTTCGCCGAGCCGTCACCGGGCATCATCGCAACCACGATGCTGAACGCGCACTATTCGACCTACGAGGGCTATCTCGACGCCATCGCGCGCGAGATGCACTACGAATACAAGGCGGTGGTCGATGCCGGATTGATCCTGCAGATCGATGCGCCCGACCTGGCGATGGAACGCGTGCTTTTGTTCCAGGACAAGACCGAGGCGGAGTACGTCAAGATCGTCGAGCTGCACATCGCCACCCTCAACAAGGCGCTGCACGACATTCCGCGCGATCGCGTGCGGCTGCATATTTGTTGGGGCAACTGGGAAGGCCCGCACATCTACGACATCGGGCTCGAGCCGCTGTTGCAGGCGTTCTACCAGGCCAATGTCGGCGCACTCAGCATCGAATTCGCCAATGCACGCCGCCAGCACGAATATGCGGCGCTGAAAGTCCACAAATTTCCCGACAACATGATCCTCGTTCCCGGCGTGATCAATTCCAAGATCAATCTGGTCGAGCACCCGGAAGTGGTGGCGCAGCGCATCGAAGCTGCGGTGGCGGCGGTCGGCGACCGCGAGCGCGTCATCGCCGGCGTCGATTGCGGCTTCGGCACGTTCGCGGGCTGGGAATGGGTCGCCGAAGACGTGGTGTGGCTCAAGCTCAAGACCCTGCGCGAGGGCGCCGATCTCGCCACCAAGCGTCTTTGGGGCAAGAAGGCCGCAGCGTAAACGCTCGCTCGATTTTAGCCCTCTCGTGAAAAAGCTCTCCTCCTTGGTGAGGAGAGTCCGTCCTTTGATTTGCTGATCCTATTTGCCGGTGCGATTGCCAAATGGCGGCAGAAAGCTACTTTCTGCCGCCATGAACCCGCAAACCTCCGCCCCGCGCGCCTGGCAGCGCATGCTTTCCGGCCGGCGCCTCGACTTGCTCGATCCCTCCGCGCTCGACATCGAGGTCGAAGATATCGCGCACGGCCTCGCCCGGGTGGCGCGCTGGAATGGACAGACCAACGGCGCGCATATTTTCTCGGTGGCGCAACACTCGCTGCTGGTGGAAGCGCTGGCGCACAAGCGCGTTCCCGGATTGGATCGCGGCCGCCGCCTCGCCGTGCTGCTGCACGACGCACCCGAATATGTCATCGGCGACATGATCTCGCCGTTCAAAGCCGTGATCGGCGACGCCTACAAGACGATCGAGCGGAGGCTCTTGGCGGCGATCCATCGGCGCTTCGGCTTGCCGGCAAAATCGCCGCCGGAGCTTGAAAAGCTGATCAAGACCGCCGACCACCAAGCGGCTTTTCTGGAGGCGACCCGGCTCGCCGGCTTCGACATTGCTGAAGCCCGCAGATTTTTCGGCCGGCCGCCACTGGTGTCGGTCTCGCTCGAACGCGATTACCTCAAGCCATGGCCGGCCGAGACAGCCCAGACCCGCTATCTGGAGCGTTTCGCCAAGCTTTTTGTCGAAGACGAGGAAATCCGCCGGTAAGAATGGCGGACATTCGAACTTCTGTTCGTCGCCTTCCTCTCATGAATCGCGTACGCTGGTCGGCGCAGTGGGGGCTGCGATGGACGATTTTTTCTTTGCGTTGCTGCTCGTGGCGCTGGCGACCCCGCTGATTGCCTTCGCGGCGCTGGTCGTGGCGATCCGGCAAGCAGGGGCCATTCGCCGCCTGGAGACGCGCCTGCACGGGCTCGAGCTCTTGCGCGCGCAAGAACCGCCGACGCGCGCGGTGGCGGCGCCGGCGCCGCGGCCGCCGGCTGCCGACGCGCCACCAGCTGCGCCTTTGATCGCGACGCCTGAACCGACGCCCGCACCGGCCATTGAGAACTCCCGCCGGCACAGGACCGCAATCGGTCGCACCGCCGCCCCCGTTACCGTCATCGGTACCGCCGGTGCCTCCGATCGCCACAGCGCCACGCGGGTCGCCACGCGCGGCCGGCTTTGAAGAGCGATTCGGCACCCGCTGGGTGGTCTGGCTGGGCGGCATTGCGCTCGCGCTCGGCGGTATCTTTTTGGTGCGCTACACGATCCAGCAAGGGCTGATCGGCCCGAGCGTGCGTGTTGCGCTCGGCGCGCTATTGGCCGTCGCGCTTGTCGCCGCCGGTGATTGGTTGCGCCGTACTGCCCGGCTTGCCGGCATGCCCGGCCTACCCTCCGCGGATATTCCGAGCATCCTCACTGCCGCGGGTACCGTGGTGGCATATGCGACAGTCTACGCCGCATATGCGCTTTATCACTTCCTGCCGCCCGGAGCCGCATTCATCCTGCTCGGCATCGTCGCTCTATTGACGCTTGGGGCGGCGCTCCTTCATGGGCCGGCGCTGGCCGGGCTGGGCGTCGTCGGCGCCTTCGTGACGCCGCTGCTTGTTGCCTCCGACAAGCCGGATTATTGGTCGCTTTATATTTACATCGCGATCGTTACGGCCGCGGCGTTCGCGCTGGCGCGGGCGCGTTTGTGGCTGTGGCTCGCGGTCACAGCGATCGTGCTCGGCGCCTTGTGGACGCTTCCGGGCATCGACGAGTTTCCGGTCGCAGCCCTTGGTGCGCATGTTTTCAATGCGGTCGCCGGCTTCGTCCTTGCCGCGATTTTTTTGGTGTGCGGATTGTTCTACGGACCGCGGGCAAGGTCGGGAGAGGTCGAGTGGATCTCGACGCTTTCGTTGTCGGTTTATCTGTTGGTCGCGGCCCTCCTTGCCATTGAGACCAACGAAGATATCGTTCCTTTGGCGGCCTTCGTCGTCCTTACCGCGGCGACCGTCGCCATCGCCTTCCGCGCGGAATCAGCGACCGGTGCGGTGCCGGTGGCGGCGATCCTGGTCTTCGCTGTGATGGCCGATTGGACGGTGCCGAGAAGCCTGAACAATCTGATTGCCCCGGCTGGGCCTGCGGCGTCCGCGATCGCCGATCCGCAGCGCTACGATTATGGCGCACACTTTTTGCTCGCGGCCGCCTGGGCGGCGATGTTCGGTGTCGCGGGCTTTCTGGCGCAGGGCCGTTCGACGCGAGCGCTGGCGCCGATCCTGTGGGCGGCAAGCGCGGTGGCGGTGCCGCTCGGCATGTTGATCGCGCTTTACTACCGTGTTGCGGGGCTCGACCGCTCGCTGCCGTTCGCCGGGCTCGCGTTGTTGCTCGCGGCAATTTTTGCGGTCGCCACCGAAGCGCTGGTGCGGCGCGCGTCACGACCGGGGTCGCCGGCGGCGAGCGCCATCTTCGCAACCGGCACGTTGGCGGCGCTCGCTCTGGCGCTCACCTTCGCGTTGGAAAAAGGCTGGCTCACCATCGCGCTGGCGCTGATGGCGCCGGCGGCGGCCTGGGTCAACGAAAAACGACCGCTGCCGGCATTGCGCTGGCTCGCGGCCGTCATGGTGATCGTGACGCTTGCGCGCATCGGCCACGAGCCACGTATCGTCGGCAACGATCTCGGCAACACGCCGATCTTCAACTGGCTGCTTTACGGCTACGGCGTTCCGGCACTGTCTTTTTGGGCGGCCGGATGGCTGTTGCGGCGGCGCGCCGACGACGTGCCCGCGCGCATCGCCGATGCGGGCGCCATTCTGTTCACCGTGCTGCTCGTGATCTTCCAGATTCGTCATTATTTGACCGGCGGCGAGATCTATCGGCCGGTCAATGCCTTTACCGAAACGGCGCTCGACGTTAACGCCGGGTTGGCGCTCACCATCGCACTCGAACATATTCGCGGGCGAAGCCGCAGCATCGTACACAATATCGGCGCGCTCGTCGTCGCCGCGCTGACACTGTGCGCCATCGTGATCGGCCTGATCGTGCCGGCCGTACTGCACTTCAACAGCACGCCGCTGTTTGGCGGCCTAGTCTTCAATGCGATCCTGCTCGCCTACGGCTTGCCGGCCGTACTCGCGATCATCTTGGCTCTGATCGCCCGTACCACGCGGCCGCTCCCTTATCGCGCCGTCGCGGCCAGCACCGCCGTGGTGCTGGCTTTGTTTTATTTGACGTTCGAGGTGCGGCGTTTCTTTCACGGCGAGATTCTCTCCGGACCGACAAGCGACGCCGAGCAGTATGCTTATTCCTCGGCATGGCTCATCTTCGGTATTGCGCTGCTCGCAGTCGGTTTCCTTCTACGCTCGCAGCCCGCAAGACTTCTCGCGCTTGGCGTCATCATACTTACCATCGCCAAGGTCTTCATCGTCGACACCGCGAGTATCAGCGGCATCTACCGCGCACTGTCGGTGATCGGTCTGGGTGTGGTGCTGCTGGGGATCGGCTTTCTCTACCAGCGGGTGCTGTTTCCGCGCACGGCGGACAGCGGGGAAGCTGCGATGGGCGGCGAATAGGCCCGCGGACGGCCCTTTGATAAGGTCCGTAAAATCGATAAACCGTTCGCCGTGTGCCTTGAGGCGTCACACTTGTGCCGCCTCGCGCCTATATGAGATTCGAGCAAACAATCCTTTGATTCTATGGTCGATTTGGTCCCATGATTCACGTCTGTTCCCTGGCCCGCCTGCATGCCACCGTCGAAGACACCGGCGCGCGGCACGTCATATCGCTGCTCGGCGACGAGGCGCCGATCGACCGGCCGAGCGTGATCGTCGAGGAAAATCACCTTTGGCTGCGGGTGCACGACATATCCTCCCCGCTCGAGGGCTACATCCTGCCCGACGAAGACCACGTGACCGGACTGTTGAGCTTTGTGCGCAGTTGGGATCGGCGCACGCCGCTGGTCGTGCATTGCTATGCCGGCATCAGCCGCTCGACCGCCAGCGCCTTCACCGCCGTCTGCGCGCTCAATCCGCACCGCGATGAGGTCGGCATTGCGCAAGCGCTGCGGCTGGCTTCGCCGACGGCGACGCCGAACATCCGCATCGTGTCGCTCGCCGATCAGCTCCTCGGCCGCAATGGCCGCATGATCGCAGCTATCGAAACGATCGGGCGTGGCGAGATTGCCGACGAAGGCACACCGTTCCGGCTGGATCTGGAATGAACGGATAAGCAAACAGCGGACGGCGTTAGAGCATGATCTGGAAAAGCACGCCCTCGGACTTGATCCGATGGGTGGATGCCGGTTTTCCGAAAAAGATCATGCTCCACCAAAGATTTGGAGCGCGATGTCAATTCCACCTAAAGTGATCGCGCTCTAGGTTCGCCGTTCCGCCGCGTTATTTGCTATTCGCTCGCTCAATCCGCGATGGCGGGCCGCAGTGTTGCGGTCGCAGGCGGCGGCTCGGCCGCAGCCGGCTTCGCCACCTCAGTGGCCGCAGGTTTCGCCGCTTCGCTTATGGCCGGCTGCGCCGGTTGCTGAGGCGGCGCGGGTTTAGCGGCTTCGGCTGCCGCGGGCTGCGGCGGGCGCGCCGATTTGGCACCATCAGGAGCGGCGGACTGCGGTGCGGGCTTTGCCGCTTCGATCGTCAGCCCCGGCTGCAGCGCCGGCTTTGTCGCCTCGACGGCCGCCGGCTGCTGCGGTTGTGGAGGCGCCATCGGGGCGGACTGCACCGAGACGACCGGTGCGGGCTGCGCGGGTGCCGGTGGCGCCGCCGCCGGCGGCACCCGGCTGGTCATGCGCGTGCGCGGCAGATCCGGCGCGCGGCTGACCATCTCGGCGCGCGCGTTGTGCTGATAGAAATCGCAATAGGCGAAGCCGAGGCCGGAAAGCGATCCGCGAAACCTGCGATAATCGATCTTCTCGACCCGGAAGCACGGCGTGATCATCATTCCCGTCAAATGCGCGCACATTGAGCCGCCTTCGACGCGCAACGTTCCGGGCGGCAGGTTCGCGAACCGCATTTCGCCGCGACCACCGGGCCGAATGGTGCCGACGACCGAGCCGTCGGCAAAGATGCGGCCCATGCCGGCGGTCCCATCGAAGCAGGTATAGGAGAACAGTTTGCCGACCACGAAGGCCTTGGCCTGCTCGGGGTTAAGCTCCTCGGCCCCCGCCGCGGCCGCGCCCAATACGCACGCCCCGGCAATGACAGCAACGCGCACCAACATCGGCGACTCCACTCTCAACGCGAAGGCCATGCTAACAGCATTTCTTAACTGTCCCCTTACCATAAGGGCCAGCACCATATCGGAAATTGCTGCGGCTTTCCCGGGCAAAATTCGCGGCGGCTTACCGAATTTTTACCACAATGCGGCCGCGCACTTCTCCGGCGAGGATGCGCGGCGCGGCCTCGATCACGTCTGCTAGGCTGATCTCGCTGATCATGCTTTCGATCTTGCCACGGTCGAGATCGGTCTCGAGCCGCCGCCAGGCTTCTTGCCGAAGCGCCAGCGGGCACATGACCGAGTCGATGCCGACGAGCGATACACCCCGCAGGATGAAAGGCGCCACCGAGGTCGGCAAATCCATACCTCCGGCGAGCCCGCAGGCGGTGACGACGCCGCCGTAGCGTGTCATTGACAGTACATTCGCCAGCGTCGTCGACCCGACCGCATCGATGGCACCGGCCCAGCGCTCCTTGCCGAGCGCGCGCGGCGTACCGGCCAGCTCCTTGCGCTCGATGATTTCGGCCGCGCCCAGCCGCTTGAGATAGTCCGCCTCCGATGACCGCCCGGTGGAAGCGACCACGTGATAGCCGAGCTTTGAGAGGAGCGCGATCGCGACCGAGCCGACGCCCCCGGCCGCACCGGTGACGATGATGCTTCCGCGCCCCGGCGTGATGCCGCCGCGCTCAAGCGCCAGGACGGACAGCATCGCCGTGTATCCGGCGGTGCCGATGGCCATCGCCGCGCGCGCGCTCATGCTGGCCGGTAGCCGCACCAGCCAGTCGCCTTTGACCCGCGCCTTATGCGCGTAGGCGCCGAGGTGGGTTTCGCCGAGGCCCCAGCCATTGAGCACGACCTGATCGCCCGGCTTCCAGGCCGGATGCGACGATTGCTCCACCGTCCCGGCAAAATCGACGCCGGCGATCATCGGAAAGCGCCGCACCACAGGCGACTTGCCGGTGATCGCAAGCCCGTCTTTGTAGTTGATCGTCGAATATTCGACCGCGACCGTGACGTCGCCGTCCATCAGATCCTTGTCGTCGAAATCGGTGAGCCTGACGGTTTGTCCAGCGTCCACCTTCTCGATAACGACCGCCTCAAATGTCGCCATTGCCCCGTCCCGGTCAGGCCGGCAACGGTGCCATCCGCGCTACCGGCTTCTCCACGATCGGCAGATTGATCAGCGCGGAGAGCACGCCGAACAGGATCGCCAACCACCAGACCGGATCGTATGAACCCGTGCGCTCGAACACAATGCCGCCGAGCCAGACGCCGAGGAAGCCGCCGACCTGGTGGCTGAAAAAGGTGACACCCGAGAGCATCGCCAGCCAGCGCGTGCCGAACATCACCACGATAAGGCCGTTGGTCGGCGGCACCGTCGAAAGCCACATCAGGCCCATCGCCGCGCCGAACGCGATGCAGCTGAAGGCCGTAATCGGAAACATGATGAAGGCGAGGATCGCGGCCGCGCGGCCGAAATAGAGAAGCGACAGCAGATAACGCTTGGGCATGCGCTCGCCGAGCCAACCGGCACCGAGGGCGCCGACGATATTGAACAGCCCGATCGCCGCCAGCGTCCAGCCGCCGACATCGGACGAAAGGCCGCGATCTGCCAGATAAGCCGGCAAGTGCACGGTGATGAAGGCAAGCTGAAAGCCGCAGGTGAAGAAGCCGAGCATCAACAGCACGTACGAACGATGCCCGAATGCTTCGCCGAGTGCCTCACGCATCGATTGTGAAGCCGCCGTCGTCGTTGCTGCCCCGGACCGCGGCGAAGCCAGCGCCAGCGCGGCCGGCAACACGACGAGGATGACGATGCCGAAGACAAGGAGCGCGTTCTGCCAGCCCAGCGCATCCATCAGGAACACGGCAAGCGGGGAAAACAAGAACTGGCCGAACGAGCCGGCTGCCGTTCCCAGGCCGAAGGCGATCGAGCGCCATTCCGCCGGCAGTATCTTGCCGAACGCCGCGAGCACGATCGGGAACGTGGTGCCGGAGAGACCGAAGCCAATCAGCACGCCAGCCGACAGATCGAGGAGTGCCGCGCTGGTCGCGTGCGCCATCAGCGCCAGCCCGAGCGCATAAAGAACGGCGCCGGCACAGAGCACGCGCCGTGCGCCGAACCGATCGGCAATCGCGCCGGCAACGGGCTGAGCGGCGCCCCACGAGATTCTGCAGTGCCAACGCCAAAGCGAAGACGTCGCGCCCCCAATGGTTCGCGCTCGACATCGGCGTGAGAAAAAAGCCGAGCGTTGAGCGCGGGCCGAACGCGAGCGCCGCGATCAAACAACCGCAAGCGATGACGACTGCTGGCGTTCTCCAGGTCGCGGGCGATTGCGCAGAAGCCATCGCGCCTTCACGCGGTGGTACGGCGGACACAGTGGAGCGCAACAGACGATCTGACATGGCGGTCCCGGGGCAAATCGCGGAGCCGTAAAAATAGGCCGGTCGCCCAACCCGCCCAACTGAAATCTTTCTCGTTCGGAGGTGAGCGCATGGCAGCCCCGCGCCGGAGGAAAGATCACAGCGGCGCGCTTGCCGCTCCGGCCTCCGGCCCCGGCGACGCCGCCGCCTGCGGGACCTTGGTGACGGCCTCAGGGGTCTTCTCGGGGGCTGGCGGCTCCTTGGTATCCGGATTTTCCACGGACGGCGCAGCGGACTTCGTCGGAATAGGCACGCTGGACCAGACCGGACCTTCGGGAACATCGGCCCAGGCGCGCGGGCGATAGAAGGTGTGCACGCCGAGCCGGTACATCTTTTTCATTTCATGCACCCAGCTCGGGTGCACCCAATAGGCGTGATAGTGGGTGGCGTGGCCCACTTCGCTGAGCCAGATCTTGCCGTCAAGCATATCCTTGGCGATGGTTTTTGCCTGCTCCCACATGTCGAGTTCGTCGACCTTGCTCAAATCCTTGCCCTCGCAGGCAAAGGTAAATTGGCAACGCAGGTGCCGGTTGGCGTTCTGATAAACCACGCCGCAAACGTTGTTTGGATAATAGCCGGAGAACACGCGGTTCATGACCACTTGCGCAACCGCCATCTGGCCGCGCAGTTCCTCGCCGCGCGCTTCGAAATAGACCGCATCGGCGAGGCACTTCTCGGCCTTGGCGCGCTCCCTGCCCTCGAGACCGAGCCGTTCCGCGGGCGAACCCTGCGGTGCCGCCGCGTCGTCCTTGCCGGCGACGCTCTCGCCGCCGGGACCTGGGTCCAGCGGCGCCTCAAGAGCTGATTGCTTGATCTCCGGATCAGGGGTGCGCGCGACCACGACGGGCGCAGCGCCGAGCGGCCACTGCTCTAAGCCGCTGCGTGCGCCCATGACACCGCCGCCGAAATAAATTTGCGCATTCCGCTCGGCGGGATTCTCGATTCAGGAATGACTGCGATGAGAAACCTGCGTGCGCGGATTCACTCTCCCCGCTTTCGCCCGACGACGGAATTTCCGGAGGCTTGTCGGCCAGGAACGCGTCGTCGTCAGTGTCGACGTCGCGCGCGGCGTCCCGCTCAGGCGCCGCGACCGCCGCCGGTGGCAGACTGCCGGTCACATCCTCGCTTGCCGAAAGGCCGCGGGGCAGGCTTCCGAACGCGTCCAACGGAAGGTCGAGGCTGCCGTCGCGCTGCCCGGCGCTCTTCGGCCGCGGCCCCACGTTCGGCGATGAGGCCGGGGCGGCGAGCGGTGACGCCGGCTGTACCGCAGGTGCGATCGGCTGCAACGGCGCGGCATCGGTCCCGCTCGACGTCGAAGCTGGCACCGGCGCCGCCATGCGATCGCCCTTGAGCCGGCGGTTGACACTCGGAAAGGCGACCTGCAGCGGCGGGCGCACAAGCGGCGAGCTGTTGTTGCCGAACCAAACTTTCACGTCGAGCGAACGCGGATCGAAGTTGATGGTTTGCGCGCTGCCGCCCGTATCAGAGACAGTGGTGCCGATCGGACGTGAAAAACTGAACGTCGCGGCGTGGATGGTGCCGAACGGCGACGCGATCAGGTGATCGCGCCAACGCTCCGACACGCCGGGCTGGCGCGCGAGATAAGCAGCGAGATCCTGATAACCGATTGATGTCGGCGCGAGCGCCGCGCAAAGTGCGCTGAGCCAGAACGAAACGGAAAACGCGGCCAACGGCCGATCACGCAACGCTACCATCACCCACCACGCGCACGCGCGACACGCGTCGCTTCCCTCGCCAACAACAAACGCGCACGCAGTGGCGCGAATGCGACAGGTTTCGATATTGTCGGGTTAACCTTGCGGAGGTGTTAACCGGCCACTGTTTGGAGATTTCGCGCCGCGCGAGGAAATTGACTTGTGGCGTTTGTCGCAGTTCATCCGACCTTGCGCTGCCGCATCGGCCTCATCGGTGACTCTTTGTTTACCAAACCGGCACAGTCGTACACGTCATTCCGGGGCGCGACGAAGTCGCGAGCCCGGAATCCATAACCCTCGCGCTCGCAACTCATGCTCCGCGACTTATTCTGCAATGTCAGCGAATACGGATTCCGTGCTCCGAACTCTGCTCGGCCCCGGAATGACAAAGCCTACGCGGTCGAGCTGGCGCTCTTGCCGAGTGCCGCCTGCGCGGCGGCCAGGCGCGCGATCGGCACCCGAAACGGCGAGCACGACACGTAATCGAGTCCGATCTCGTTGCAGAAGGCGACCGAGGCGGGATCGCCACCATGCTCGCCGCAGATGCCAAGCTTGATGTTTTTGCGCACCTTGCGACCGCGCTCGGCAGCGATACGCACCAATTCGCCGACGCCGTCGCGGTCGATCGACACGAACGGGTCGTTGGGCAGAATGCCTTTCGCAGTATAGAAGCCGAGGAAGCTTGCGGCATCGTCGCGGCTGATGCCGAAGGTCGTCTGCGTCAGATCGTTGGTGCCGAAGGAGAAGAACTCGGCCGTCTGCGCGATCTCGTTTGCTTTGAGCGCCGCGCGCGGCAATTCGATCATGGTGCCGACCTGATATTCGACCGACGACTTGGTCTCGGCCGCGACGGTCGCGGCCGTCGCGTCGATCCGCTCCTTGATCAGATCGAGCTCGGCTTTGCTGGCGATCAGCGGCACCATGATTTCCGGCTCGACCGGCTTGCCGCTGGTGCGGGTGACCTCGACGGCAGCCTCGAAAATCGCGCGCGCCTGCATCTCGGCGATTTCCGGATAGGCGATGGCGAGGCGGCAGCCGCGGAAGCCGAGCATCGGATTGAACTCGTGCAGTTCGCGCGCACGGTCGGCGAGCTTGCGCGCATCGGCGCCCATGGCTGCCGCGACTTCGGCAATCTCGCGCTCGGTGTGCGGCAGAAACTCATGCAGCGGCGGATCGAGCAGCCGGATCGTTACCGGCAGGCCATCCATGATGGCGAACAGCTCGACAAAGTCGGCGCGCTGCATCGGCAGAAGCTTCGCCAGCGCCGCGCGCCGCGACTTCTCATCCTCGGCGAGAATCATCTCGCGCACCGCGCGGATGCGGTCCTCTTCGAAGAACATATGCTCGGTGCGGCAGAGCCCGATGCCTTCGGCGCCGAATTTGATGGCGGCGCGCGCGTCGGCCGGCGTGTCGGCATTGGCGCGCACTTTCAGCTTGCGCACGGCGTCGGCCCATTGCATCAGCGCGCCGAACTCACCGGAAAGCTCCGGCTCGCGCATCGCCACCTTGCCGGCCAGTACCTGCCCGGTGGCGCCGTCGATGGTGACGACGTCGCCTTTCTTCATGGTGACGCCGCCGGCGCTCATGGTCTGCGCCTGATAATCGACCCGCAGGCTGCCGGCGCCGGCGACGCAGGGCTTGCCCATGCCGCGCGCCACGACTGCCGCATGCGAGGTCATGCCGCCGCGCGTGGTGAGAATGCCTTCCGCCGCATGCATGCCGTGAATGTCCTCGGGCGAGGTCTCGACCCGCACCAGCACCACCTTGTGGCCCTGGCTCTTAAGCAGCTCGGCGTCTTCCGACGAGAACACGATCTCACCGCAGGCGGCGCCGGGCGAAGCCGGCAAGCCCGTGGCGATGATCTTGCGCTCGGCGTCCGGATCGATGGTCGGATGCAGCAACTGATCGAGCGAGGCCGGCTCGATGCGGCCGACTGCCTCTTCCTTGGAAATCAATTTTTCCTGCGCGAGCTCGACCGCAATCCGCAGCGCCGCCTTGGCGGTGCGCTTGCCGTTGCGGGTCTGCAGCATCCAAAGCTTGCCCTGCTCGACGGTGAATTCCAGATCCTGCATGTCGCGGTAGTGCTTTTCCAGCACGCCGTGAATACGCTTGAGCTCAGCGAAAGCCGCTGGCATCGCACTTTCCATCGACGGCTTGTTGGAGCCTGCGTCGCTACGCGCCTCTTCGGTGATCTCCTGCGGGGTGCGAATGCCGGCGACAACATCCTCGCCTTGAGCATTGATGAGAAACTCGCCGTACAGCTTCTTCTCGCCGGTCGAGGGATTGCGGGTAAACGCAACGCCGGTCGCCGAGGTATCGCCCATGTTCCCGAACACCATCGCCTGCACGTTCACCGCCGTGCCCCAGCTTTCCGGAATGGCGTGCAGACGCCGATAAGTGATGGCGCGCTGGTTCATCCACGAACTGAACACCGCCCCGATGGCGCCCCACAATTGCGCGTGCGGGTCCTGCGGGAACGGCCGGCCGCTCTCGTTCTCTACCCGCTCCTTGAAGGCGCCGACGAGCTCTTCCCAATCGCCGGCTTCCAGATCGGTGTCGAGCGTGTAGCCGTTGCGGTCTTTGTGCTCGTCGAGAATGTCTTCGAAGTGATGATGCGCGATACCGAGCACCACATCCGAATACATGGTGATGAAACGCCGGTAGCTGTCATAGGCGAAACGCTTGTCGCCGGATTTCTGCGCCAGCGCCGCGACGGTGACGTCGTTGAGCCCGAGATTGAGCACCGTATCCATCATGCCGGGCATCGACGCGCGCCCCCCGAGCGCACGGAAACCAGCAGGGGATTTTCGCCGTCGCCGAACGTCTTGCCGGTGATGCGGCCGACCTGGGCGAGCGCCGCCTCGACCTGCGGCTTCAAATCCTTCGGGTAGGTTTTGTCGTGATCGTAGAAATAGGTGCAGACCTCGGTGGTGATGGTGAAGCCGGGCGGTACCGGGAGGCCGAGATGCGCCATCTCGGCAAGCCCCGCCCCCTTGCCGCCCAGAAGGTTGCGCATGTTGGCGCGCCCCTCGGCCTTGCCGCCACCGAAGGCGTAGACCCACTGGCCTTTTTTGGCGGCGGACTTGGCCGCAAGGTTGCTGGACGAGGCCGCCTTGTTGGTCGCCGCCGATTTCACGGCCTTCGGAGCCGCCTTCATCTTGGTCGGCTTGGCGACCGGTTTGGGCGCAGGCTTGCGCGCAGCCCGCGGTTTGGCGCCGTGGGCGGGACGCGATTTCGCGGCGCTCTTTCGCGCCGGCGCCTTGGTAGAAGTCTTGCGCGAAGCCGTTTTGCGCGAAGCAGTCTTTGAACGCGATTTCGCCATCGGACTTGTCTTGTTTCTACGGGACCAAAACTACGGCCCTAAGCGGCGGGGGCGCCTTTCTTAAGGCAGATGCAGACGGCGAATGCAACGCCGACGCCATAACGCCGAGCGCGGCATATCGTTTCCCTGAGCGGGCGCACCGCAGATCGGTTTAGTGCCAGTTGAAGAAGTGATGCACGCTGTTCAGCCCCATGATGCCGACGAAAATGAGGTAGATCGCGACGATGTAGTTGAGCAGTCGCGGGATGATCAAAATCAAGATGCCGGCGAGAAGCGCGACCAGCGGCGTGATGTGGGCAGCGGTAATGACCATGATCCGAACCTTTTGGTTGACCTATCGGACTGTTGAACTATTCGGCTTGAGCGAACGGATTGACTGGGGCCGGCAAATCCCGGCAGCATAGACAACGCGGAACGCGACACTCGGTTCTAGCAGGATTCGCAAATTTCGGAACTGTCGCGCCGGGTAATCGGGACGTTTCAACTCTGCGTCATGGCCGGGCTTGTCCCGGCCATCCCGATGACAAATACGCGCCGTGCCCGCCTAAGCGAGATGCCCGGCACAAGGCCGGGCATGACGAAATCGGGCTAGCATCGGAGCTACCCCTCGATCTTGGAAAAATCCGCGACCGCGCGCGTGGCGGCGCGGATTTCGTTGAGCAGCTTCAGCCGGTTCTCGCGCAGCGCCTTGTCGTCGACATTGACAGTGACCTTGTCGAAGAAGGCATCGACATGCGGACGAAGTTTTGCCATCGCCCGCATGGCCGCCGCGAAATCCTCCGCGCCCACCGCGCGCTCGGCCTCGGATTTCGCGACGTCGATCGCCTGCGCCAGCGCTTTCTCTTCGTCTTGCTGATAAAGCGCCGGATCGGGCGCGCCGGTGTAGTCGCGCTTGTCCTTCTTCTCTTCAATGCGGATGATGTTGGCCGCGCGCTTGAAGCCGGCGAGCAGATTTTTTCCGTCCTCAGTGTCGAGGAATTTGCCCAGCGCCTCGACGCGGCGGACGATGAGCAGCAAATCGTCCTGGCCTTCGAGCGCGAACACGGCGTCGACCAGATCGTGGCGCGCGCCTTGCTCGCGCAGTTGCACTTTCAGGCGATCGGCGAAGAAGTCGAGCAGATCGAGATCTTTGTGGGCTGGCTGGTATTCATGAATCAGCATTCGGTACTGAGCAAAAGTCTCTCGGAAAAACTCTGGGTAGAACCACACAAATTTGAAAAAAGACGGATGACCGCTAGTTCCGGTCGTAACGCCAGTTTCGGGAGAAAATGAACGAATGAATGGAACACGATGGAACGCAAGAAATTCCCTTTTCTCGGAAGACGAGCCCTCAAATACCGCGACCTTTTTGATCAACTCAATTTCTTTTGATGCTGCAATACGAACCGCGGCGCGAATTGCCCAGCGTGTCGAAATCCGTAACCGATTATCCAAGATCAATCTAATGCATCCCAACGCCGCCCGCCGCAGCGCATAGGGATCCTTGCTTCCCGTCGGCTTTTCATCAATCGCCCAAAAACCGACCAGCGTGTCGATCTTATCCGCGAGCGCGACCGCGATCGACACCGGATCGGCGGGCACGAAATCGTCCGGCCCCTTCGGGCTATAATGATCCTCGATCGCATGCGCGACGGCTTCGTCCTCGCCCTGCTCCTCCGCGTAGTATTTCCCCATCAAGCCTTGCAGCTCGGGGAATTCGCCGACCACTTCGGTGAGCAGATCGGCCTTGGCGAGCCGCGCCGCGCGCTTGGCCATCTCCACGTCGGCGCCGACGCGTGGCGCAAGTTCGCCCGCAAGCAGCTCGATCCGATCGATGCGTTCCGCCTGCGTACCGAGCTTTTCGTGAAACACGATATGCTCGAACTTCGGAAGCCGGTCTTCCAGGCGCGTTTTCAGATCAGTCTCGTAGAAGAATTTCGCGTCAGAAAGGCGCGCACGGATTACGCGCTCGTTGCCGGCGACGATGGCGGAACCGCCGTCTTCGGCTTCGATATTGGAGACGAGGATAAACTTATTCACGAGCTTGGCGTGCGCCCCGTCGCGCAAGACAAAACATTTCTGGTTGTTGCGGATGGTGGCGCGGATCACTTCTTCGGGGATGTGCAGAAAGCTCTGATCGAACGAGCCCATCAGCACCACCGGCCATTCGACCAGGCCCGACACTTCCGCCAACAGCGCCTCGTCTTCCACCAGCTCAAGCCCCTGCGCAAACGCAAGCTGCTTGGCTTCGGTGAGGATGATGTCGCGGCGGCGCTCGGCGTCCGGCACCACCTTAGCCTTGCCGAGCTTGTGCAAATAATCGTCGAGCCGGCGCACCGTGAAAGGAGCCGGCGCCATGAAGCGATGGCCGCGCGTCTCGTTGCCGACGGCAACGCCGTCGATCGTCAGCGGCACGATGTCCGGCTCCTCGGTCTCCGGCCCGAACGTGGCAACGATCGAATGCAGCGGCCGCACCCACGAGAGCCAAGTTCTTATGATACGTGGCTCGCCGGATTGGGTAACGCGGACCTGTCCACTTTGGGTGATACGGGTGATGTCGTGCGGTGATCCCCAGTGCATCGACTTTGGCCAGGGGAAATTTTTGATCACATCAGTCAAAATCTCGGCGATGACATCAATGGCGGCACGGCCCGGCTTCTCGATCACCGCGACGTAAAAATCGCCCTTCTTGTCGGGCTGAACCTTGGCTTCGCTGATGGACTTGAGCCCAGCGGCCTTGAGGAAGCCCGCGATCGCATTCTCAGGCGCACCGACGCGCGGACCTTTTTTCTCCTCGCGCACATCGGCCTGCCGGTTCGGCACGCCGTGCACCGCCAGCGCTAAACGCCGCGGTGTCACGAACGTCTTGGCGCCCTCGTAGACAAGACCGGCATCGACTAGCCGGTCAGTCACGGCCTTGCGCAAATCCTCCGCCGCCCGCGCCTGCATGCGCGCGGGAATTTCCTCGGAGAACAATTCAAATAAGAGATCTGGCATAGCTCTAAAGCGCGCTTTCTTTCCCCTGCCCCTTGTAGGGAGGGATCAGATCGTCCGTTATCAACATCAAAACGCCTCTGTCAGGTCGACAGCCGCTTGTGGCTGCCGTCGCACATTGGCTTCTTGGCCGAGCGCTTGCAGGCACAAAACCAGACCTTCTCGGACGTGGACGGCTTGAACTCGACCGGCGTAAAGCTCGTCGTCTTGTGCGAGCCATCGCAGAAAGGCTGCCGCTTCGACAATCCGCAAGCGCACCACCAGTAGGTCTTACCGGCCTCGACATCGATTGTAATCGGCACTCGGCCGCCGATCGCCGGCATGTCGCTCGTCATATCGCTCATTGGCTTCGTCCTCCGCCTTCGGTGGCGAGCCACGCCTCGCCGCAGGCCTTGGCGAGTTCGCGTACCCGCAGGATGTAGCTCTGACGCTCGGTCACCGAAATGACGCCGCGCGCATCGAGCAGATTGAAAACGTGACTGGCCTTGATGCACTGATCATAGGCAGGCAGCGCCATCAGATGGCGGCCGCGATTGTCGCCCGCGTCATCGTCGCTCCAGCCGGCGCCGAGATATTTCTTGCACGCTTCCTCCGCCATGCGGAATTGCGCGAATAGCATGTCGGTGTCGGCGTATTCGAAATTGTGCCGCGAATATTCCTGCTCGGCCTGCAAAAACACGTCGCCGTAGGTCACTTTCTCAGCGCCATCGCGACCGTTGAAGTTGAGCTGGAAAACGTTCTCGACGCCTTGCACGTACATCGCCAGTCGCTCGAGGCCGTAGGTGAGCTCGCCGGCGACCGGCGCGCATTCGAATCCCGCCACCTGCTGGAAGTAGGTGAATTGCGACACTTCCATGCCGTCGCACCAGCATTCCCAGCCGAGCCCCCAGGCGCCGAGCGTCGGGCTTTCCCAATCGTCCTCGACAAAGCGGATGTCGTGAATTTTCGGATCGATGCCGATCGCGTAAAGCGACTTCAGATAAAGCTCCTGCAAGTCGTCGGGCGAGGGCTTGAGGATCACCTGCATCTGATAATAGTGCTGCAAACGGTTCGGGTTCTCGCCATAGCGGCCGTCCTTGGGACGGCGCGAGGGCTGCACGTAGGCGGCGTTCCAGGATTTGGGCCCGAGCGCCCGCAACGTGGTCGCCGGATGAAACGTGCCGGCGCCGACCTCCATGTCATAGGGCTGTAAAATAACGCAGCCCCAGTCGGCCCAATAGCGCTGCAGCGCCAGGATCAGGCCCTGAAACGAATGCGTCGGCCGCATGTACGGCGGCAATTCGGTGATCGCGTTCATCGGCACGTTGTTGGTGGAACACCCGCCCGCGGTCAAGTCTCATGGTTATTGCGAGGAGCAACGCGACGAAGCAATCCAGGGCGGCAAGGCTCTGCGCGATTGCTTCGCGGAACCTGTCATCGGGCCGGCCACTTCGGGCCGGACCCGTTGGCTCGCAATGACGAGAAGCGCTAGCCCGGCCGGTATTCGCCGGTGCGCGGATCGGCCTTGAGCGTCGGCATGGCCTTGCGGTCGATGGGCTCGGCCCGCGCCCGCACCGTATCGAGCTCGCTGTTGACGCGCCGAACTTCGCGCAGGCACCAGCGCAGAATAACGGCAGTTCCGACCAACCCAAAGGCGAACGCCAATAGCGGCATGGCCATCTCCGTACGCTTGCCGCCCACGGCCGCAGCGCTGGCCGAGAATGCGGCGCGCGCTAAAGGCCGTAACGAGCCCACAGCGCACGTGTTTCAAGCGCCGAAATCATGTCTTCTGCAAGGCCGAGGGGAGCGGCCCGAAGCCCGGTGCCCAGCAGCGCGTCGGCGCCGACGCCGAGCGTACGGCGGCCGAGGAACCCGCGTTCGGGTTAAATCACCGGCATGTACACTTTCTTGCCGAAGCGCTCGCGCAGCACCGAACGCAAATCGCCGATCGAATCGACCAGTCCGAAGTCCAGCGCCCGGCGGCCGGTCCAATATTCGCCTGAGAACAGGCTCTCTTCCGGTCCGCTCAGCTTGCCGGCCCGCCGCGACTTCACCAGCGCAATGAAATCCTCGTGGATCTCGCGCTGCAGGCCTTTGAGCCGTTCGACATCGCCCGGATCCTCCGGGAGGAACGGATCGAGCATCGCCTTGTGGGCGCCCGAAGTATAGAGCCGGCGCTCGACGCCGATCTTGGCGATGAGCTTGTCGAAGCCGAACGAGCCGCCGACCACGCCGATGGAACCGACGACGGAATTCGGATCGGCAATGATCTCGTCGGCGGCGCAAGCGATCATGTAGCCGCCGGAGGCAGCCGCATCTTCCACGAAAGCGATCACCCTGCGGCCGTTTTCCTGCGCCAGATCGCGTATGCGGCGGAAGATCAGATGCGATTGGACCGGCGAGCCGCCCGGCGAATTGATCACCAGCGCCACCGCAGCGGCATTGCGCACGGTGAACAGCCGCTCGAGCGAGCGCGCAACGCCGGCCATGCTCAAGCCCGGCCGCAGCGGCGCCGAAATTCCGATCACCCCCGATAGCCGCAGCACCGGCACCACCGGCCGGTCGCGGCGAAAACGTTGTGGAACAAGCTCGCGCAGCGCGGACGCCGCGCGTGCGACGCGGCCTTTTACGGCAGTGTTGGCATCTGTTTCACTCATGGCACCGACATAGGATGCGGATCGTTCCCACTCAAGCAATCGATTGTTAATGCGCCGGTAATCGCCCGTTAACCCCGCGGCCTCTTACTTGCCGCAAAGTCCGTGCGGGGTGCATGGGGATGGGTGGTCGATGAAAATTTATGTCCTGCTGACCCTGATCAGCGTCATTGTCGGGGTTTCCTATCTGTCGCCGCGTCGCTCCGCCAAGGCCGGTGCGCCGGCACCGGCGGAGTCAGTCACCGCCAGCGTCTGATCGCCGCGCAGTGCCTGGGGCTTGCTGTCGCGTCCGCGCGACGAGCGGACTGCGTATCGCATAACTGCCTAACGGATGTTCGCTAAGGCGAGCACCGAGCCGGCGCGCAATACCGCCTCTGCGGCCTGCGTGGGTTGTCCGTTACCATCGGTGAGCATTAAGCCGGGCAGAATCGCGAGCGGCGCGCGGGTGTCGTTGGCGGCGCGAACCAAGACGCGAATCGCCAGCGCGTCGGGCTTCGGATAGATCGGCAAGACGGCAATGCCGCCGAAACCGTCGGCGAGCGCAGCGAGCACCTCATCGAGGCCGTCGGCCCGCCAGATCAGCGTCAGCACGCCGCCCGGGCGAAGAAGAAACGCCGCCGCTCCGATCCATTGCCGCAGCGTCGTGGGCATGAGCGCATGCGCAAGCCTGCGGCCGCGGTCCGGCGACGGGTTGTGCGCGGCATTGAACGGAGGATTCATCAGCACATGGTCGGCCGAGCGGCCGGCAATGCCGGCCGCCGCGAACGCGTTCGGAAAGGCCGTTACATCGAAGCAAACGACCCGCGTACGCTCAGCAAGCCCGTTGCGCTCGGCATTCTCCCGCGCCAGCGCGGCCAGCGCCGGATCGATTTCGATCATGGTCAGCGCCAAGTCGTCGACGCGGCGGGCCACCGCAAGTCCGGCGGCACCGACGCCGGCGCCGAGTTCGACAAGCTGCTCGCGTGAAGCCGCCGAACACGCCGCCGCCAGGAGAATGGCGTCATGACCGACGCGATGACCTTTGCGAGGCTGGCGCAAGACAAGGCGCCCGCCAAGCACTGCGTCTTCGGTGACCTCCGCGGGTTCAGCGGCCATCGCGGCGCAGCTCGGCTGCGAGGCCTGCTTCCTCCAGAAGCCGGCGTGCCGCATCGAACTCGTCCTCATCGACCAGAATGCGACGCGGGAAAATCCCGATCGAGCCTTCCAGCACGCTCATGTTGCGGTCGACCACCATATGCTTGATGCGCGCGCCGTTGAGCAACGCTTCGATCGCCGTGATCAGCACAGGGTCGTTGGTCCGCACGAGTTCGCGCATCGTCAGCTCCGCCGCCGCTCTTCGCCCGGCGCGCGCAGAGCCAGGTAGGCAAGAAGCTTGAGCTCGCGGCGGCCGCGCGTCACGGTATCGAGAATAAGACCGACGGCGATGGACAAGAACGCAAGCAGCATCAATCCGGTCGACAGGATGGCGGTCGGAAAACGCGGCACCAAGCCGTCCTGCATATACGTAACGAAAATCGGGATGGCGAGGCCGATCGATACGATCGCAAGCGCAATCCCGAGCGAACCGAACAACGATAGCGGCCGCTCGGCGCGATAAAGTCTCAACGCCGTGCCGAGAATGCGATAGCCGTCGCGCCAGGTGGACAGTTTCGAGGCGGAACCGAGCGGGCGCGAATAATACGGCGTGGCCATTTCGCCGACCGGCAGCTCCAGCTCGAGTGCATGCACGGTGAGCTCGGTCTCGATCTCGAAACCGCCGGACAGGATCGGAAACGATTTGACAAAACGCCGCGAGAACACCCGGTAGCCCGACAGGATATCGGTGAAGGAGCGGCCGAACATGTGGGCGACGACGCCGGTCAGGATGCGGTTGCCGATGCGATGGCCGACGCGGTAAGCCGCCTGATCGCGCTCGACACGGGCTGCCACCACCATGTCGAGGCGCTCGACCAGGAGCTTGCCGATCATGGCGGGTGCGCTCGTCGCATCATAGGTGGCGTCACCATCGACCAGCACGTAGATGTCGGCTTCGACGTCGTTGAACATCCGCCGCACCACATGGCCTTTGCCCTGATAGGTCTCGCGGCGCACGATGGCGCCGGCGGCGCGGGCTACCTCCACGGTCTGGTCGGTTGAATTATTGTCGTAGACATAGACTGCCGCCGCCGGCAACGCGGCGCGGAAATCGGCCACGACTTTGCCGACGGCTCGCTCTTCGTTGAAGCAGGGCACCAGGATCGCCACCTGGCGTCCTGTATCGATCACATTTTCGGCAATATCTTCGCCGCTTGACATCAGCACGCTTAGCCCCTTCTTGGCCCCTTTCACGGATACCGAGGCAGGATCAACGCCACCCGGACTGAACCAGAGGCCACACCGCCTGCATGCGACCCCTAGTAGACTTGCCGCCTCACCATACCGTTTCTATTGTCGCGCGTCCTACGAGGAGAACCCTGCGTGGCCGTCGTCGTCCCCTTTGAAAGCCTGGAAAAGCCTTCGATCGATCCGCTCGTCGACCTCGTGAGCGCCGATATGGAACGCGTCAACAGCGTGATCCTGGCGCGTACCGGTTCGGAAGTGACGATGATTCCCGAGGTCGCCAACCACCTCATCAGCTCGGGCGGCAAGCGGTTGCGGCCGATGCTGACCTTGGCGCTGGCGCGGCTCACCGGCTATGGCGGCGATGGCCATATCAAGCTCGCCGCCGGGGTCGAGTTCATGCACACGGCGACACTGCTGCACGACGACGTGGTCGACGAAAGCGAGCTTCGCCGCGGCCGGCTCGCCGCCCGCATGCTATGGGGCAACGAGGCCAGCGTGCTGGTCGGCGATTTCCTGCTCGGCCAGGCGTTCAAGATGATGGTCGAGGTCGGCAGCCTCAAGGCGCTGGAAATTCTCTCATCCGCGGCGGCGGTCATCGCCGAGGGCGAAGTGATGCAGCTTGCGGTCGCCAAGAATACGGCGACCACGGAAGACGAATATATTGCGGTGATCCGTGCCAAGACGGCCGAGCTGTTCGCCGCCGCCTGCGAGGTCGGGCCGGTGCTCTCGGCCCGGCAAAAAGCCGAGCAGGCCGCGTGCCGTTCGTTCGGCATGAATCTCGGCATCACCTTCCAGTTGGTCGACGACGCCCTCGACTATGGGGGCGCGGCGGCCAAGCTCGGCAAGAATGTCGGCGACGACTTTCGCGAGGGAAAGATCACGCTGCCGGTGGTGCTCGCCTTCCGCCGCGGCGCCGACGCCGAGCGCGAATTCTGGCGGCGCACGCTCGAGCGCGGCGAAGCGACCGACGCCGATCTCGAGCATGCCATCGGGCTGATGCTCAAGCATCGGGCGCTGGAAGACACGATCGGCCGCGCCCATCATTACGGCGCCATCGCGCGCGACGCGCTGGCCTTGTTTCCCGATTCGCAGATGAAATCGGCGCTGGCCGAAGCCGTCGATTTCTGCATCGCGCGCACGCATTAAGTGTCATTCCGGATTGCCGCGAAGCGGCAAGTCCGGAATCCATAACCACAGGCGCCGCAGAAAAGGCGGTGGGCGTACTTTTCTGAGATGATTGTGGTTATGGATTCCGGGCTCCTCGCTGCGCTCAGCCCCGGAATGAGTACATCTCACCCGCCGAAGGTCGTCGCCTTCACCCACCATTTCGGGTGCCCGACGGACAGCGCCTTCTCGGCAGCCAGCGCTTCATCGGGCGTGCCGAACAATCCGAAACAGGTTGCGCCCGAGCCCGACATGCGCGCGAGCACGCAGCCGGGCGTTTCGCGCAACATCGCCAGCACGGCGGCGATCGAGGGCTGCAGCGCCATCGCGGGCGGCTCGAGATCGTTCGTCTGCTCGGCCAGACGCTGGATCAGCTCCCGCGCGCCGGCGAGCTCGCCGAGCGCCGGCTCATTGAGCTGCGCGGGCGCCCCTGGCGAAGCCTTCCAACCGGCGAACACCGCCTTGGTGGGCAGCGCCACGCCCGGATTGACCAGCACCGCCGGCAGCGCCGGCAGTGCAATCGGCGCCGATAGCCGCTCGCCGATGCCGCGCATGATGCGCGGGCGTGGATCGAGGCAGACCGGCACGTCGGCGCCGGTAGAGCGCGCCGCCGCATAGAGGGCGGGATCATCGCGGGCGATGCCGTTGGCATCAGCAAGAAGGCGCAAGGCCGCCGCGGCGTCCGACGAACCGCCACCCAAGCCGGCCGCCACAGGCAGCCGTTTGTCGAGATCGAAAGCGCCGAGCGCGATGCCTGGGCGCAGCGCCGTGAGCGCCCGCGCGGCCTTGTGCACGAGGTTGTCGCCGCCCTCGCCCGCCGCCGCTGCGCTCGGTCCCCGCACCGTCAGGGACAGATCGCCGCCGCGCGCAAAGGTCAAGCGGTCGCCGAAATCGGCGAACACCACCAGGCTTTCAAGCTCGTGATAGCCATCAGGGCGACGCGATAGGACGCGCAGCGTCAAGTTGACTTTGGCCGGCGCGTGACCCGCCAGAGGAACCGGCGTGGACAATGCTCAACCGCCGTCGCCGGCTTTCTTGCTCTTGGCGGCTTCGGCGGCCGAAGAGGTGTCGTCGGGCAAGCCGGATTTCAGCTTGGCCTCGATCTTCGGCATATCCTCAGGCTCAGGCTTCAGGTCGCGCGCGTGGGTCCATTGGAAGCGCGCTTCCAGCACCCGACCGACCCGCCAATAGGCGTCGCCGAGATGGTCGTTGATGGTCGGGTCGTCGGGCTTGAGTTCGACGGCGCGTTCAAGATCCTTCACCGCTTCATCGTAATTGCCGATGCGGAAATTGGCCCAGCCGAGCGAGTTGACGATGTAGCCGTCATCGGGCCGTTGCTCGACGGCGCGGCGGATCATGTTCATGCCTTCGTCGAGATTGGTGCCCTGGTCGACCCAAGAATAACCGAGATAATTGAGCACCAGCGGCTGGTCGGGATAAAGCTCGAGCGCCTTTTTCAGATCGGCCTCGGCCCGCGGCCATTGCTTGGAGCGTTCATAGCAAATGCCGCGGAAATAAAAGATCACCCAATTCGGCTTCTCCGGCGTCGGTATGTTGGCGAGCGCCTTGCTGTAGCTGTCGGCGCACTCGCCGAACTCCTTGCGGCTGCGCAGGATATTGGCCAGCGCCAAAATCGCTTCATTGTCGTTGGGGTGATCGACCAGCAGTTTTTCGAGACGCTTCTTGGCTTCGTCGGTCCGCTCCAGCGCATCGAGGTTGGACGCGATCTGGATTTCGGCGTTGCGATGCAGCGCCGACGATTGCGGAATCTTGTCGTAGATCTTGATCGCCAGGTCCGGCTTCTTGAGCGCTTCGTAGAGATCGGCAAGCGACAGCATCGCCATCTGATGGTTGGGCTCGAGATAAAGCGCCAGATGCAGATAGACGAGCGCGAGATCCTCGCCGCCGCGCCGGCCGATCGAAGAGCCGAGGCCGTAGAGCGCTTCGGCGGCGCCGGCTTGCGGCGAGTTGACAAGGAGCGGCAACTTTTCGCCGGCGTTAATCTGCTTGACCTCTTCCTCGACCACCGGATGGTTGGGAACGGCTTTCTCGAACTCGGCGTAGACTTTGAGCGCTTCGTCCTTGGTGGCGTTGCGCGACAAATAACGGCCATAGGCCTCGACATTGCGAACCGCGACCGCGTCGGCCTTGTAGGCGTGCTCATAACGTTTGGCCGCGTCTTTTTTGTTGTTGGCCAAATCCAGGATCAGCGCGGCATGCATATCCTTGAAGAGCGAATACCAGTCCGGTCCTGAAAGTCGGTCGAGCGTATCGATCGCCGAATGCGTGTCGCCGGCGCCCGCATAGGCCCAGGCCGTCAGCAGGGTCGCGGTCAGATCGGTGACCGGCCCGCGAATCGATTGCGCGAAATTTTGTCGCGCCAGCGTATATTGCTTCTGCTTGAGCGCGCGCACGCCGAGGACAAGGCGCGCGATCCGATCACTGCGATCGACCTGCACCAGCCGATCGGCGAGGCGGCCGGCTTCATCGATATCGCCTTCGGTCAGCACCGAGAGGAAGGCGCGGCTGAGCAGTTCCGCATTGCGTGGATCCGACTTCAGCACGTTGAGGTAATAGGCCGCCGCCGTCGCTGAATTGCGCTCGGTGCCGGCATGCCGGGCGGCAAGATAGCTGCCGGAAGCGGTCGCGTGGACGAGATCCTGAGTTGTCGGTGTCTCTGTGGCGAGCGCGGATTGCAGCCCGAACAGCATGGCGGCACCGGCAATGGCGGCTTGCCGCAGCGGCAGCGTGTTGATCACGATATCTCCATCGGCGAATCTGGATCGTCCAGTGGCGAGCAAAACAGTCGGCAAACCGGGAATCGGCCCGCAGCGTTCTTGGCCGCGAGAATGATCCTTTTGCCATTCCCCCGCAAGGACATATGACTTAACGCCGCAAGGGAGGCGAAATCGCGGCAGCCCGATCGGGGTTTTCATCGGCGAAGGCGCGCGGCCGTTTGGCTCAATCGCGCCGCGGATTGAAGCAAAGTGTGCGGATTTTATTGCGGCTGTTGTTCCACAACGCCGTCGCCTGTGCCGTCACATGTTGGGATAGTTCGGGCCGCCACCACCTTCGGGTGGTACCCAATTGATATTCTGGTTCGGATCTTTGATGTCGCAGGTTTTGCAGTGGACGCAATTCTGCGCATTGATCACATAACGCGGCTTGCCGGCTTCCTCGACCCATTCGTAAACGCCGGCCGGGCAATAGCGCGCCGACGGCCCGGCATAGACATCGTGTTCGGATGATGCCTGTAAGGCGAGATCGCGCACCACGAGGTGCGGCGGCTGATCCTCCTCGTGGTTGGTGTTGGACAGATAAACCGACGACAGCCGGTCGAAGGTGATCTTGCCGTCCGGCTTTGGATAGGAGATCGGCCGGCATTGAGCGGCCGGCTTGAGCGCGGCGAAATCCGGCTTGCCATGGCGGAGCGTGCCGACGAGTGAGAAGCCGAGCGTGTTGGTCCACATATCGACGCCGCCGAGAGCGACACCCGCGACGGTGCCGAGCTTCGACCACAACGGCTTGGCGTTACGCACTCGCCAAAGATCGTGCCCAATCGGCGACGAGCGCCAGGCCGCCTCGTAATCCAACAACTCGTCATGCGCACGGCCCGCGGCAAGCGCGGATGCGATGGTCTCCGCCGCCAGCATGCCGGAGAGCATGGCGTTGTGACTGCCCTTGATGCGCGGCACGTTCATGAAGCCGGCGGCGCAGCCAATCAGCGCGCCGCCCGGGAACACGAGCTTCGGTACCGACTGCCAGCCGCCCTCGGTCAGCGCGCGGGCGCCGTAGCTGATGCGCTTGGCGCCCGCAAAGGTGCCGCGAACCAGCAGATGGGTCTTGAACCGCTGGAACTCCTCGAACGGCGAGAGGTAGGGATTGGCGTAGTTGAGATGAACAACGAAGCCGACCGACACCAGACGATCGCCGAAGTGATAAAGGAACGAGCCACCGCCCACATTGTTGGCGAGCGGCCAGCCCATGGTGTGCTGCACCAAGCCGCTGTGAAAATTCTCCGGCGTAACCTGCCAAAGCTCCTTCAACCCGATGCCGTATTTTTGCGGCTGGCGGTCTTGCGCGAGACCAAAGCGCGCGATCAGCATCTTCGACAGGTTGCCGCGCGCGCCTTCGGCGAGCAGCGTGTACTTGGCGCGCAATTCCATGCCGCGAGTGAAGCCGGATTTTTGCTCGCCGTCCTTGCCGATGCCCATGTCGCCGGTGGCGACGCCGGCCACCGCATCGTTCTCGAACAACAATTCGGCGGCGGCAAAGCCCGGATAGATCTCGACGCCGAGCGCTTCCGCCTTCTGGGCGAGATGACGGCAGACATCGCCCAGCGACACGATGAAGTTGCCGTGATTGTTCATCAGCGGCGGCAGGGCGAAATTCGGCAGCCGCACCGCGCCCGAGGGCCCGAGCACGTAAAAGCGATCGGAACTGACCGGCGTGCGCACCGGCGCTTCGTCGTTGCGCCAGTCCGGCAGCAATTGGTCAAGCGCGATCGGATCGATGACGGCGCCGGAGAGAATATGCGCGCCGACCTCCGAGCCTTTTTCGACCACCACGACCGAGGTGTCCGGCGCGATCTGCTTGAGCTTGATCGCGGCGGCAAGACCGGCCGGCCCGGCGCCGACAATGACGACGTCGAACTCCATCGCCTCGCGGGCGGGAAGGTCTGCTGCACTCATAACCGGCTCCCAGCTTCGCCCTGCCGCAGAATTCTGCCTCTGCGCATTGGCGGGAAAAGGATACTGCTCAACTTGTTCCCTCGCATAGACGCGCCGGATCGTCCATAACTCGGGCCATGAATTCCTTGGACGGAAACGCGCACGCGCTTCTCGCGTTCTATCGCGACGCTGGGGTCGATGCGCTCCTTGGCGAGGAGCCGGTTGATCGGTTCGCGGATGATCTACCATCTGCCGCGCCCGCGGAAAGGGCGACCTCCGCTGGCGACGCTGCGCGGACGGAGGCCGGCGGCCGCCCAACGCCCGCGCCGGACGTCTCCGCGCCGGAGCGCGTACAACGGGCCGCCGTGTCACCTTCGGCAGACGCCAGCGCACGCTCCGCCTTAGCACCGGCCTCGCCGGAGGCCGCAGTGATGTCGGCGCGGGCCGCCGCCAAAAGCGCCGAGAGCCTCGAGGCGCTGCGCGCGCTGCTCGGGACCTTCGAGGGCTGCATGCTGCGCTCGACCGCAACCCAACTCGTTTTCGCGGACGGCAACCCGAAGGGGCGCGTCATGTTCGTCGGCGAGGCGCCCGGCCGCGACGAGGATATTGCTGGGGTGCCGTTTGTCGGCCGCTCGGGGAAGCTGCTCGACCTGATGATGCAGGCGGTTGGGCTCGACCGGACACAGGCTTACATCGCCAACATCGTACCCTGGCGGCCGCCTGGCAATCGCACGCCAACCCCGCACGAGAGCGCCATCTGCCTGCCGTTCCTGCTGCGCCAGATTGAGCTCGCCGATCCCGACATCCTGGTCTGCCTCGGTCAGCCGTCAACGCAGACGCTGCTCGGCACCCGGGAAGGCATCACCCGCACCCGCGGCCGCTGGTTCAAGTTCGACACCGGCCGACGCGAGATCCGGGCGCTCGCCACGTATCACCCCGCCTTCCTGCTGCGCAGCCCGTTGCAGAAGCGGCTTGCCTGGCGCGATTTTCTCGCTCTGAAAAAGGCGCTCGCCGGTTAGTCTCGCTTGCGCGCCGTGCATCGAGTTGTCGTCATGGCCGGACTTGTTCCGGCCATCTCGCTTAGATGTGCACTGAGCCTGACGATCGGGATGCGCGGGTCAAGCCCGCGCATGACGCGCGAGAGGGCGACACGCTTGTTGAGAACCGTATTCGCGAGCGTCCAACACACAATCAGTTCGTCATTGTCCCGGTCGCGGGGTGTCCGCGTCCTCCGGCCGGATCACGCCCCAGCCGATGCGTAGCGGAGGCAGCCGGCCGCGCACCGGCCGCGCGAACGCCTGCGGCAGTTCGGGCGTGAGGTCGGGAAATCGCTCGTGGATGTCGGGAGGCGGCGTCGGATTGGTGTCCGGGCTCTGCCAGACAATGACGGCACCGTTCCGGCGAACCGCATCGGCGGTGATGCGTGTTTCCGGCGCCGGGTTGATCTCGAAATAAACATGCGGCCGGCTCGGCGCGCCGATGGCAACAAGCTCCGCGAGGCGCTGATCGCCACCGACGATGGCAAGCGGCCGCCCGGTGCGGCGGGCGAAGCTGTCAGCGAAGAACCTCCCCATGGCGGCCGCCGGCTGCGCGACTTTCAGCTCGGTCCCGGTGGCCCACGGCAAGACTACGATCGCGACCGGCACCAGAACCGCCGGAGCCACGAGGAGCCCGGCCCAGGCCATGCCGAGATTGCGTTGATGGTGAAGCTCGATGCTGTCGCCGGCAAAGACGATCACGGCGAGGCCGGACAAAAGCAGCAGCGGCGCCGCATCGACGACCGACACGTGCAGGTCCGCGAGAACGGCGACGATCGTCATTAACAGCACCGGTCCAAAGGCAAACGCTTTGACAAAATTGACCACCGGCGAGGTCACCGGCCGCCGCGCAATTGCGGGTGCCGGGGCCGTGGATGCGCGCATGCGCGGCCATCCGAACGCGAGCGCGACCAGGACGATCAGGCCGGCGTGAGCCAGAAGGAGCACGCCGACGAGCTTGAACCAGGCCTCGGTGTTGCCGGCGGCCGCGCCGGCGAGCCGCAGGCGCTCGATCACCGGCTTTACGGCAAAGCCGGCGCGGGTGAGGAATTCAAAATGCACGTAGATCATTCCGGCGACCACCGCCCAGGCGATCCATGCTTCGAAAGTCTGCGCGGCGGTGCGGCCGCGCCGGCTCGCGATCGTGAACAGGATCGGCACGGCGATGAAAATCAGCGCGTAGACGGTAGCAATCAAAAGCCCTGCTGCGGCGGCCGCGAAAGCAAACCAATAGGCCCGGCGCTTCTCGGTTACCGCACGCCAGTAGAACAACATGGTCGCCGCCCAGAGCGGCATGGCGAGGATCGGCGGCCCGAATTCCGGCGTCGGCACACCGAAGGTGAAGATCCCGACCATCAGCAGGACCGCCATGACCGCATGCGTCGCACCGACCATCGCGCGGCCGAGGGCAAAGACACAGTAAAAGGCAGCAACCACGCACACTTGCGCCAACAGATAGACGCCGAACATCCCGGCCGTGCGGAATGCAAAATCGGCGAGCCAGTAGGCGAGCGGCGGGCCGACATCCGGACGCAGCGGCCGGTCGTGCGCGACCGCAAGCAAGTGCGCGAGATCGCCGGGCGGCGCCGAATACAACAGCGCCGGCACCGCTACCCACAGCGTCGCTTGTGCGAGGACGGCCAGCCAGAAGACCAGCCGCGGACGCGAGCGCAACGCTTCGACATAGAGGGGGACGTAAAACATCGCGCTCCGGACGAAAAATCGTTCGGTTATCAATAGAGCATGATCCGGAAAAGCATGCCCTCGGGCTTTGACCCGACGGGTGGAGGCCGGCTTTCCGAAAAGATCATGCTCAAACAAAAAGAGCTAGAGCGGGATGTTGATCGAACCATAACTCATCCCGCTCTACGTTCGACGAAAGCTTACTCCCGGTCGCGCCGTTTTGGAAAAAGCCAAATCCGCACCAAATCTCTTCCCTCTTCTGATACGGGGAGGAATTGAGGACGAGGCCAAGTCTGGAGGCCAAGTCTGAAAGCTGGCGCTCACAACGACAAGGGCAAAACGGCCGCGGCAAGATCGCCCACCTCCCCATCGGGAAGGCCGAGCGCGCCGGCGACCGGCGAAAACGAGCGGCGATGATGGATCGTCGGCCCAAGCCGGTCGAGCGCGGCAAAATGCTCGGGCACGCTGTAGCCCATGTGGCGTTCGAAACCGTAACCCGGATGGGCGGCGCCGAGCTGGCGCATCAGGCGATCGCGCGTGACCTTGGCGACGATCGAGGCCGCCGCGATCGAGGCCACGAGGCCGTCACCACCGATAACCGCCTGGCAGTCGCAAGCCGAATCGATGCGGTCGCGCCCGTCGACGAAGACAAGCCGCGGCTTGACCGGCAACGACGCGACCGCGCGCGCCAGCGCCCAGAGCGAGGCGCGCAGGATGTTGTCGCGATCGATGCGCCACGGCGGCGCCAGCGCCACCGCCACCTGCGCGCGCGCGCAAATGCGCTCGTACAGCACTTCGCGCCGCTCGCGCGTGAGCCTCTTGGAATCGTCGAGCCCGCGCGGCACGTTGTCCGGATCGAGAATGACCGCGGCGGCAACGACCGGCCCGGCAAGCGGCCCGCGCCCCGCTTCGTCACAACCGGCGACCGGCCATACACCGCGCTTGAGCGCTGCGCGTTCACGGCGAAACGTCGGGCGGGCAATCTCCTCGTCCAACGGCAGGCGCGCGGCTTTTTCGGTGCGACTCATGCCGCCATGTTGACCACGGCACGGCCGCAGCCGCAATGCGCACGCGCCGGCGCAGCAGAATTGCGGGGATTACCCGAAGAGGCTTAGCTGTTCGGCGCTCGGCAACGGCGGCCGGAAATGCTCGGTTGTGGTTTTGACGCTCGTCACATTGAAGCCGAGACGCTCGCAGGCAACTTCGAACCTACGGCCGATCATCCAGGCGATGGGACCCTTGCCGGTCATGCGCGTGCCGAAGGTCGAGTCGTAATCCTTGCCGCCGCGCATATCGCGGATGAGCTTGAACACGTGACGATAACGGTCGGGAAAATTCGCCACCAGCCATTCGCGAAACAAGTCGCGCACTTCCAGCGGCAAGCGCAGCAGCACATAACCCGCGTGACGCACGCCGGTTTCGGCAACCGCATCGAGGATGCGCTCGATCTCCGCATCGTTGAGCGCCGGGATCACCGGCGCTACGAGTGTTGAGGCCGGCACGCCGGCTTTGACCAATTGGTACAGAGCTTCGAGGCGCCGCGGCGGCGTCGAAGCGCGCGGCTCCATGCTGCGGGCAAGCTTGGTATCGAGCGTCGTCACCGAAATCGCCACCTTGACCAGATCGCGCTTGGCCATGCGGGTGAGAATATCGAGGTCGCGAAGCACCAGCGCCGACTTGGTGACGATGCCGACCGGATGACCGGCATTGTCCAGCACTTCCAGAATGCGGCGCATGATCTGCTGGCGCCGCTCGAGCGGCTGATAGGGATCGGTATTGGTGCCGATGGCGATGACTTTCGGCACATAGCCGGGCGCCGACAATTCGCGCTCCAACAACTCCGCTGCGTTCGGCTTCATGAACAGCTTCGATTCGAAATCCAGCCCCGGCGACAGCCCGAGATAGGCGTGCGTCGGCCGCGCGAAGCAATAGACACAGCCATGCTCGCAGCCGCGGTACGGATTGATCGAGCGATCGAAGGAGATATCGGGCGAGTCGTTACGGGTGATGATCTTGCGGGTGGCATCGACCGTGACTGTCGTCTTGAACGGCGGCAGATCTTCGATCTTCTCCCAACCGTCATCGAAGGCGACGCGGGCTAGCGGCTCGTAGCGGCCGGACGCATTCGAATGCACGCCGCGGCCGCGCCGGCGCTCCGCCTCTACGGCGGTCTCGGCCTCGCCCGCCGGCGCTGAGGGCAGCGGCGCCGGCGGGCGTTTCAATGCGGATGATCGGGTCATGGCGGTAAGTTAGCCCGACAATGCGAACAAAACAAGAACAACTTAACGTGAGCGCGTGGAAGGCATTGGAAAAACGCAGCCGGCACCGTAAATCTCGCCATTGGAACTCTTAACGACCGGGCGCGATCGGTAGCGAATGCTGAGTGTGATCATCGCGACCCGCGATTCGGAACGGCCGTTGGTGCGGACGCTCGCCGCCTTGGTGCCGGGGGCGACCTCGGGCCTCATCACCGAAGTGGTGGTCACAGACGCCGGCTCCCGCGACGACACGCCGGCGGTCGCGGACATCGCCGGCTGCAAGTTTGTTGCTGCCGACGGACCGCTCGGCCGGCGGTTACAGGGTGCGGCCGCCGCGGCGCGGGCGCCGTGGCTTTTGTTCCTGCAGCCCGGGATCGTGCTCGACACACCTTGGATCGGCGAAATGCGCAGCTTCGTCGAGCGGCCGGTGCGCGATTTCGAGGCCGCCGTGTTTCGCCGTGCGCGGCCGGGACAGACGGCGCTACGCGAGGCGTTGGCGCTCTTGACCGACGCCATCGGCACGACACCGCAGCCCGAACAGGGCCTTGTCATCTGGGCCGACTTCTATCGCCAGGCCGGCGGCCATTCCGAGCGGGAGCCGGATCCGGAACGCGAATTCCTGCGCCGCATCGGTCGGCGCCGGCTTGCCAGGTTTTCCACCCGGGCGTTTCGGACCAATACTTGACTTAGTCAAGTATCTGGCCGACGCTGGCGCATGCCAAGGAAAGACAGCCCGAGAAAAGACAGCCAAGGTCAAAATAGCGAAAACCATGCGCGCGCCGGCGGGGGAAGCGAAGGCCACGACACCCCCGCGACCAAGAGCGGCGGCGGACGCCAAGCCATCAGGCGAAGCGAAGCCGACGCGACGATCGCCAACGACCGCATCGCCCACGTGCGACGCTTCAACCGCTTCTACACGCGCCAACTTGGCGTGCTGCGTAAAACCTATCTCGACAGCCCCTATTCGCTCGGCGAAGCGCGCGTGCTTTACGAAATCGCCAAAGGTGGCGCGCCTACGGCAAGCGATATCGGGCGCACTCTCGACCTCGATGCCGGCTATTTGAGCCGGACGCTGCGCAATTTCGAGAAGCGCGGTCTGATCGAACGCAAGGTTTCCGCAAGCGACGGCCGGCAAAGCCATCTCGCGCTGTCGGCGCGCGGCCGCAAATCGTTCGCGCCGCTCGAGCGCCGCTCGCAGCAGGATACCGCGGCCATGCTGGCACGGCTTGCGCCCGCCGACGAGGCGCGGCTGATCACCGCCATGGCGACGATCGAACAATTACTGGACGCTACGCCGCCGGAGAATTCGCCGCCAGAACCCCGCTACAGCCTGCGCGGGCCGCGCCACGGCGATTTCGGCTGGATCGTCAAACGCCATGCCGAGCTTTACGCGCAGGAATATGGCTGGGTGGGGCCGTTCGAAGGCGTATGCGCGAAGATCGTCGCCGACTTTGTCAACACGTTCGACGACAAGCGCGAGCGCTGCTGGATCGCCGAAATAGACGGCGAGAATGTCGGCTCGATCATGCTGGCGAAAGATTCCGAAACGGTCGCGCGAATCCGCTTGCTGCTGGTCGATCCGAAAGCACGCGGGCTCGGCCTCGGCCGTCATCTCACCGACGAATGCATCCGGTTCGCGCGCGACGCCGGCTACCGGAAGATGACGCTATGGACCCACAGCGCGCTCACCGCCGCGCGCCACATCTATCAGCGCGCCGGTTTCAAGCTGACGCGCTCGGAACAACACGAAAGCTGGGGCCGCCCGGTGGTCAGCGAGCATTGGGATTTGGAGTTTTAACTTCGACAGTCCCGGCCATGGCGGCGGTCACGCCATGACAGCCGCTACACCGTCGCGTCTTTCGCCTTCTCCCGGCGCAAGTGCTCGTCGAGACGCGGCATGATCTCGACGAAATTGCAGGGCCCGTAACGATAGTCGAGTTGATGCAGCAAAATTTCGTCCCAGGCATCGCGGCAGGCACCGGGCGAACCGGGCAAACAAAAAATATAAGTCCCTCCGGCGACACCGGCGGTGGCGCGCGACTGCACCGCGGACGTGCCGATCTTCTGAAAACTCACCACCAGAAACAGCGCCGAGAACGCGTCCATCTTTTTCTCGAACAGCGGCTCGACGGCCTCCGGCGTGACGTCGCGCCCCGTGAACCCGGTACCCCCGGTGGTGATGATCACATCGACCACCGGATCGGCGATCCAGGTTTTGACGCGCGCCCGAATGGTTTCGATATCGTCGGGCACGATGCTGCGCTCGGCGACGAAATGCCCGGCGGCGCCGATGCGCTGCACCAACAAGGCGCCGGATTTGTCGTCCTTGAGATTGCGCGTATCCGAAACGGTGAGCACCGCGATCTTGAGCGGCACGAATTGTTTGCTGTCGTCGATCCCGGGCATGAGCAAACCTAAAACAAAATTGCGCCCCTCCGCCCGTCAGGATGAACCCTTTGGGAGGAAAGAACAATCAGCTTAGGCTTCAAGGCCTGGTGCTGCCAAGACTTAAGAGCATGATCAGGAAAAGCATGCCCTTGGGCTTTGACCCGACGGGTGGAAACCGGTTTTCCGAAAAGATCATGCTCCACGAAAGATCATGCTCCACGAAAGACCTGGACCGGTCGCGGCGCGACTTTTCCGAGACCGGTTCCCATTCCCAAGACACCCTTGCCCGGTCATGCCGCCTTAAAGTGGGTTCGCCGCAAATGTGTTGCAGGCGGCGATGTCGCCTTCTTTCAGCCCGCGCATAAACCAGCGCTTGCGCTGTTCCGAGGTTCCATGGGTGAAGGCATCGGGAACGACATAGCCTTGCGTTTCTTTTTGCAGCCGGTCGTCGCCGATGGCGGACGCGGTCTGCAGCGCCTGATCGATATCACCCGGATCGAGGAAATTGTGCTTTCGCTGCGTGTGGTTCGCCCAGATGCCGGCGAGGCAATCGGCCTGCAGTTCGACGCGCACCTGCAGCGCGTTTTGCTGCGCCTTGCTCGCAGAGGCTTCTTGCTCCTGGCGGACGCGCGGCAGAATGCCGAGCTCGTCCTGCACGTGATGCCCAACCTCGTGGGCGATCACGTAGGCTTCCGAGAACTTGCAGGCATTGTTGTTGTCGCAGCCGCCGAATTTTCTCTGCAGGTCCTGAAAAAACGCGGTGTCCAGATAGACGCGTTGATCGGTCGGGCAGTAGAACGGGCCCATGGCCGCGCGCGCCAGGCCGCAGCCGCCCTGCTCGGCGCCAGAGAACAGGCGAAGCTTCGGCGGGTGATAGGTGCGGCCGCTGGCCGTGAAGATCTCTTTCCAAGCGTCTTCGGTGCTGCCCAACACTTCGGCGACAAACTTGCCGGTCTGGTCGTTGGGCGTGCCGGTGGAAACCGGCGGCGCCGAGCCGCTTTGTTGTGTCGTGCCGCCGCCGGTGAGGATCTGCGCGCCGTTAAGCAGCACGCTCGGATCGATGCCGAAATACCAGCCGATCAGGCCGACGATGACGATGGTGCCGATACCGAGGCCACCTGCGCCTCCGGGCAAGCCGCCACGCGACGCACTCGCTTCGCGATCGTCCTCGACGTTATCGCTGGGACGAAAATCATCGGTACGCATTGCTCATTCTCCTTCGCAAATCCATCGCCCGATGCGGCGTATTTGGTGGCTACACCATGATACTATCAACCATAACCTGATCATGGCCCACATCTCAGGCCGGTGCATGATCTTTTTTTGACGCGACCGCCTTGCATGCGTCGATCAGATATCCACGCAGATCGCTGTCTCCGCACTTGAATTTCAATCGAACCGAGACAGCGATCATATAGGTGCTTGCGCGCTTTGCTCGAACCCTGCACCCGCGACGGCGCAAGCCGTTACCACCGATGACATCCGCGCGAGCAGAATTAACCAAACGTTTCCCGGCATTTATTGCCTAGTTGGACGACGTTTTGATTAAGCCGTTTTTTACCTTGGGACGGCATCATCGTTTTTGTCGGTTGTAGGTCCCGCGTCGCCGATCTCGCGTCGCCTGAGTTCAGAGTTCTGAGTCATGGTTGTGTCGCGTCGCGGGGCGTCCGTCAGGACGCCCCGCGTGACTCTTGAGTCCGCCAAGTCTGAGTACACGACATCCGCCAACATTCTGGTTGGCGATTGCGTTGCCGAGATGGCCAAGATGCCCGCCGCCTCGGTCGATCTGGTTTTTGCCGATCCGCCGTACAATCTTCAGCTCCAAGGCGATCTCAGGCGTCCCGACGATTCGCGTGTCGACGCGGTCGACGACGAATGGGACAAATTCTCGAGCTTCGCCGCCTATGATGCCTTCACCCAAGCCTGGATCACCGCTTGCCGCCGGGTGATGAAGCCGAACGCGACCTTGTGGGTGATCGGCTCCTACCACAACATTTTCCGCGTCGGCACGATCCTGCAAGACCTCGGATTCTGGATCTTGAACGATGTCGTGTGGCGTAAATCCAATCCGATGCCGAATTTCCGCGGCCGGCGTTTCACCAACGCGCACGAGACCCTGATCTGGGCGGCACGCGACGCCGCCAACCGCAATTATACGTTCAATTATGAAGCGCTGAAAGCCGGCAACGACGATATTCAGATGCGCTCCGATTGGCTGTTCCCACTGTGCACCGGCGAGGAACGGCTCAAGGGCGGCGACGGCAAGAAGCTGCATCCGACGCAAAAGCCCGAAGCGCTGCTCGCCCGCATCATGCTCGCCGCTTCCCGGCCGGACGATCTGGTGCTCGACCCGTTTTCCGGCACCGGTACCACCGGTGCCGTCGCCCGACGGCTGCGCCGGCGCTTTATCGGCGTGGAGCGCGAGGCCGAATACGCGGCAGCGGCCGAACGACGGATCGCCGCCGTCGAACCGATGGCCGAGCCGGCGCTCGCCTCCTTCATGACCGCGCGCGAGGCGCCGCGGGTGCCGTTTGCAACACTGGTGGAAAGAGGGCTGGTGTCGCCGGGCATCAGGCTCGTCGATGCCAAGAAGCGGCATCAGGCGCTGGTGCGTCCCGACGGGGCGCTCGCGCTCGGCGAAGCGGTCGGCTCGATCCACCGCATCGGCGCCCTGGCGCAGGGTCTCGAAGCCTGCAACGGCTGGACCTTTTGGCACGTGGAGACGCCGCAGGGACTGACCGTCATCGACGCGTTGCGCGCACGTGTGCGCGCCGAGATGGGCGTGGATTAGTTTCAGGCTTTCTTGTAGCCCGGATGAGCAAAGCGACATCCGGGAACGGCAGTTCGATCAAACGATCACATCCCGCATGTCGCTCCGCTCGATGCGGGCTACGCGTCGAACGCATGCGCCAGCACTTTGCGCATCAGGCTCGGCAGCGCTTCGCCGGCAAGCTCTGAAATCTTCGCCCAGCGCGTGCCGTCCGGCGCCGGCGTGTCGACGCCGACCTCCGCGACATAAACCGAAAGCTCCAGCGGAAAGTGCGTGAACACATGCCTCACGACGCCCGGCAAGCGGCGCCATCCGTCTCCCCTTTCCGCGGCGCGGAGAGGCGAAGAAAATGTCGGCGTAAAGTTGAGGGCCTCGCTTTCAGCGAAATCCGCCGACCACGAGGTAGTCGGCACTTCGGTCATGCCGCCAAGCAGTCCCTTGGCGACACGCGTCCGCAACAGCACGTAGCCGTCGGCGCGACGCACGACAAAAGCGGCGCCGCGGCGCAGCGCGCCGTCGCGTTTCGGGATGCGGCGGGGAAATGTCTCGGCGTCGCCGCGCGCGAAGCCGAAGCAGCTTTCGTTCCAGGGACAGAGCGCACAGGCCGGCTTCTTCGGCGAGCAGAGACTAGCGCCGAGATCCATCATGGCTTGCGCAAAATCGCCGGGGCGCCGTTGCGGCGTCATTGCTCGCGCAAGCTGGCGCAGCCGCAGCTTGGCGCCGGGTAGCGGTTCCTCCACGGCAAAGAGCCGCGCCACCACCCGCTCGATATTGCCGTCGACCGGGCTCGCTGCCACGTCGAAAGCGATCGCCGCAATCGCAGCCGCCGTGTAGTCACCGACGCCCGGCAGCGCGCGCAACGCCGCTTCGTCGGACGGGAACGCTGCGTCGTGACGTTCGACGACGGCGCGCGCACAAGCGTGCAAATTGCGGGCGCGTGCATAATAACCGAGCCCGGCCCAGGCTTTCAGCACGTCATCGAGTGGCGCCGCCGCGAGCGCGCGCACGTCCGGCCAGCGCGCAAGGAAACGCGCGTAGTAAGGCACGACCGCGCGCACCGTGGTCTGCTGCAGCATGATTTCCGAGAGCCAGACGCGATACGGATCGGTCCGTTCGCCCGGCGTCGCGCGCCACGGCAACGTCCGCCGATGACGATCGTACCAGGCAAGCAGCGCGGCAGCCGGCGGCACGCCGGTTTTTCGCTCCTCCGCAAGAGCAGAGACGGACCGCTGGGAGGGATCTTCGCCATCATCCTCACCCGATCGCTTCACATTCGACCTCCCCCGTCCAGAGGGATGAGATGTGGTTAGGGGCGCGGACTGCGTTGCTGGCTTGACCCTTGCCGTCATAGTATTTGGATGACAGAGCGCATGGTGATGAACAAGCCCTCCCGCCCCATCGGCCGGCCGTTGCGCGACCTCCTCGGCAAGGTCGTGGGCGACGCTTTTACGCGGCAGGGCTTTGCCTCGGCGGAGCTGGTAACCCGCTGGCGCGAGATTGCCGGCGTCGAAATCGCCGCGGTCAGCGAGCCGATCAAGATTCAATGGCCGCGCGCGTCTCCGTCCCTTCCCGCCCCGGCAAGCGCGGGCTCCGGATGGGGGCAGCCCGCCGGAACGCTGGTGCTGCGCGTCGAAGGCCCAGCGGCTATCGAGATACAGCATCTCACCCAGGTGATTTGCGAGCGCGTCAATCGCTTCCTCGGCTGGCGCGCGATCGAGCGAATCGCGTTACGTCAGGCGCCGCTGCGCCGGACCGCACCGAAGTCACGACGAAAACCGGATGCCGCCGCTGCGGCACGCCTCGCTGCGAGCCTCCCGGAGATCGCCGACGACGAGCTGCGGCAAGCGGTTGCGCGGCTCGGCGCCGCGGTCAAAGCCCGGTGAACGCCGCCACAGAATGCGAATAGCTCTTGCGCCGGAACGTTTTGCGCGGAATGGCATCCGTCGCGAATGCGGGGCCTTGTCGGAATCGGGTCTTGGCGGAATGGCGCGCCGGTGCCACATTCGCCCTGCAATCTGGAACATGACCCGAAGCGCAGCTACCGGTTGTCGGAAACGATCATGTTCCATCAAGGCATTCAGGATCAGGAGTTTCCCTTGACGCTCACCCGTCGCCGCCTGTTTTTGGCCAGCACAGGTCTCGCCCTCGCCGGCACCGCCGGAGTTGTTCTGCCGCCCTGGCGGCGCGCCAAAGCCGAGGAAGCCGCGGGCGTCGATGCGGCGGACCTCGCCAAAGCCGGCCCGGACGGCGATGTCGTGCTCGGTTCCGACAAGGCGCCAGTGACCATCATCGAATATGCCTCGATGACCTGCCCGCACTGCGCGCACTTTTCCGAGAACACCTTTCCCGAACTGCAAAAGCGCTACATCGATACCGGCAAGGTGCGCTTCATCTTCCGCGAGTTTCCGCTCGACGCCCTCGCCGCCGCCGGCTTCATGCTGGCGCGCTGCGCCGGCACCGACAAATTCATGCCGGTGGTCGAGACGCTGTTCGCCAAGCAGCGCGAATGGATGGTGGAAAAGCCGATCGAGCCGCTGCGCGAGATCGCGAAGCAATTCGGCTTTACGCAGAAGACGTTCGACGAATGCCTGGCGAATCAGAAGGTGCTGGACGGCATTCAGGAAGTGCGCGATCGCGCCGCCGGAAAGCTCGGGGTGAATTCCACGCCGACGTTTTTCATCAACGGCAAAAAGTTTGCCGGCGACCAGACGATCGACGCCATGGCCAAGGAAATCGACCCCTATCTTAAGGATGGATAAGGGCTTTTCGGCCTTGGGCGCCGCTGCCGGACCTTAACGCCGGAACTTGTGGCGCTCTTTCCATACGGAAAGTCTGGATAACGCTGCGGCGCTGTTGCGCTTACCGGCCTGACGATTCATTCTCCGCCCCGCTGCGGTACCCCTAGGGCTTGGGCCTTGAGGGTTTGAGCCGCCCACAGTTTGTTTCGCCGCCCCCAGCGGGCCAGATGGACACAACAAGCGAATGAAGCTCACGCGTCTGCGTCTCATCGGATTCAAGTCGTTTGTTGAACCGACCGACTTCGAGATCGAACCCGGACTGACCGGCGTGGTCGGCCCAAACGGCTGCGGCAAATCCAACCTGGTGGAAGCCGTGCGCTGGGTCATGGGCGAAGCCTCGCACAAGGCCATGCGCGCCGCCGAGATGGACGACGTGATCTTCTCCGGCAATTCCGGACGCCCGGCGCGCAATCACGCCGAAGTCAGCATGTTGATCGATAATGCCGACCACAGGGCGCCGGCGGCCTTCAACGAAAACGATTCTTTGGAAGTCTCGCGCCGGATCCTGCGCGAACAGGGCTCGACCTTCCGGGTCAACGGCCGCGAGGTGCGCGCGCGCGACGTCAACGTGCTGTTCGCCGACGCTTCCACCGGCTCGCGTTCACCGGCGCTGGTTCACCAAGGGCGCATCGGCGAGATCATTTCGGCACGGCCGGACCAGCGCCGCCGCCTTCTGGAAGAAGCCGCCGGCATTTCCGGGCTGCATGTGCGCCGGCACGAGGCGGAGCTGCGGCTCAAGGCGGCCGAACAGAACTTGGCGCGCACCGAAGACGTCATTGGACAGCTTGCCGCCCAGGTGGCTTCGCTCAAGACGCAGGCCCGTCAGGCGGTGCGCTACCGCAATATCTCGAGCCAGGTGCGGCGCACGGAAGCGTTGCTGCAGCATCTGCGCTGGACCGCGGCCAAGCTCGAAACCGCCGAAGCCGAGCGTACCAAGGACGAAGCGATCCGCATCGTCGCCGAGCGCACCAGCGAACAGACGGTCGCTACCACCCGGCAGGCGGAAGTCGCGGCAGAGCTGCCGGCATTGCGCGAGGCCGAAGCCCGAGCCGCCGCGGCACTGCAGCGGCTGCTCGTGGCCCGCGATGCGCTTGAGCGCGAAGAGGCCTTGGCCAAGGAGCGCATCGCCGAGCTCGATCGCCGGCTCGCGCAATATGCCTCCGATCTGCAGCGCGAGCGCACGCTCGCCGCCGATGCGGCTGCGGCGCTGGAGCGGCTCGACGCCGAGGAAGAGACGCTCAAGACCGAAGCACAGGCGAGCGCGGCGCAATTAAGTGGCGTCAACGATCGGCTGGCGACGGCGGAGACTGCACTGGCCGCTTCAGAAAAATCTTTTGCCGAAGTGACTGGAGCCCTTGCCGATCTGACCGCGCGTCGCAATCAGCTGCAGAGCGCGATGCAAGGGCATGCGCAGCGCGCCGCCAAGCTTGAGATCGAGCTTGCCAATATCGAGGCGGGGCTGGCCGCGTCCGACGCGGGCGCGCCCGATCTTGAGGTGCTGGCGGCGGCTTTGACGCAGGCGCAAACCGCGCTCGGCGAAGCCGAAGAGGCGTCGCGCGCAGCCGAAACTGCGCACTCGCACGCGCGCGACGAGATCGACGCCGCGCGCACACCGCTCGCCGCCGCCGAAAAGCGCGTGCAACGGCTGGAAACGGAAGCCAAGACCATCAGCAAGCTTCTGGCCGTCGAGAGCAAAAACCTTTGGCCGCCGGTGATGGACGCGCTCAGCGTCGACGAAGGCTACGAAAAGGCCCTCGGGGCGGCGCTCGGCGACGACCTCGATGCGCCGGTCGATCCGTCGGCACCGATGCGTTGGGCGGGTGCCGAGGTCGATCCGAGCGACCCGGTTCTGCCCGAGGGCGCGCAACCGCTGTCCGGCTTCGTGCGCGCGCCCGCCGAACTCGCGCGGCGGCTCGCACAGATCGGGGTTATCGAGCGCGGTGACGGGCCACGGCTGGCGGCGCTGCTCAAGCCGGGCCAGCGCTTGGTGACGCGCGAAGGCGATTATTGGCGCTGGGACGGCTTTGCCACCGCCGCGCATGCGCCGACCGGCGCGGCACGGCGCTTGGCCGAGCGTGGCCGCCTCGCCTCGATCGAAACTGAACTGACCTCGGCGCGCGCCGAGATGGACAACAACGTACGCGCACTGGAAGCCGCCGAGGCCACGCGCGCCGCGGCTGCCGCCGCCGAGATCAAGGCGCGCGCGCGCTGGCGCGAGGCACAGCAGCTTGCCGATGCCGCACGCGAACATCACGCCGCCGCCGAGCGCGAGATCGCCCGCAACGCCGCGCGCCTGTCGGCGCTGCAGGAAGCACGGCAGCGCACGTGCGCCAGTCGCGATGAGGCAGTCGCGGCACGCGCGGAAGCGGAGGACGCACTCGCAGCATTGCCGCCCGCCGGCGAGCTGGAGACGAGACTCACGCAGATCAACGAAGACGTCGCCAGAAACCGCGGCGCGCTCGCCGAGGTGCGCGTCGAAGCGCAGACGATCACGCGCAATGCTGAGCTTGCCAATCGCCGCCTGCAGGCGATCGTCGGCGAGCGCACCGAATGGAGCGGGCGCAAGGACAAGGCCGCCGCACAGATCGAGACCATCGGCGAACGCACCCAAGCGGCCACCACCGCACGCGCCGAGCTTGACCAGGCACCGGAGCGCTTCGCGACCCAGCGCCAGGCGCTGATCAGCGAAATCGAAACAGCCACCGCCGGCCGCCGTGCGGCCGCCGATCGGCTCGCCGAGGGCGAAACCACGCTTGCCGCCGCCGACAAGGCAGCTCGCGCCGCGCTCGAAGCGGTGGGTGAAGCCCGCACCGAAGCCGCGCGCGCCGAAGAGCGCCGCCATAGCGCCGCACGCCGGCTGTCCGATATCGAGCACGAAATCCGCGAATCGCTCGACGTCGAGCCGGCCGCCGCCGCCGAAGTCGCCGAGCTGAAGCTCGAAGAACAGTTGCCGGAAATCGCCGAAGTCGAAGGCAAGCTCGAGCGCATCCGCCGCGAGCGCGAACGGCTCGGCTCGGTCAATCTGTTGGCCGAGCAGGAGCTCACCGAAGTCGAGGGCCAGCACACCAAACTGATCGCCGAACGCGACGATCTGGTCGAGGCGATCCGCCGGCTGCGGCAGGGCATTTCCAGTCTCAATGGCGAAGCCCGCGAACGTTTGCTCGCCTCCTTCGCCACCGTGAACGCCAATTTCCAGAAGCTGTTCACCCAGCTGTTCGGCGGCGGCACCGCCGAGTTGCAACTGATCGAGAGCGAGGATCCGCTCGAAGCCGGCCTGGAAATCCTGGCGAAGCCGCCGGGCAAAAAGCCGGCGACGCTGTCGCTTCTGTCCGGCGGTGAGCAAGCGCTCACCGCGATGGCGCTGATCTTTGCGGTGTTCCTCACCAACCCGGCGCCGATCTGCGTGCTCGACGAAGTCGACGCCCCGCTCGACGATTATAACGTCGAGCGCTTCTGCGACCTGCTCGACGAGATGACGCGCTCGACCGAAACGCGCTTTGTCATCATCACCCACAACCCGATCACCATGGCGCGGATGAATCGGCTGTTTGGCGTAACCATGGCCGAGCGCGGCGTGTCACAACTCGTCTCGGTCGACCTCGAAGGTGCGGTGAAGCTGCGCGAAGCGAGCTGATGCGGGTGCGCCGACCCGGAAAAAATAAGACGAGCAAAAAGAAAAACGGCAGCCGCAGAGGATCGGCTGCCGTTTCTCACAGTACGCACGCAACGACGGGGAGACGCCGGCCTCGTCGAGGCCGGTAGGAGGAAGGCTTTAGTACGGCGCTACGCCGTCAAATACGGTGCCAGCCAGAGGGTCCGCCTGAGGCCGTACGCCAGACGCTTCGCCCCGGAAATGATAGTATGCTCCTTCAGGCGACTGCACCTGGACCTGATGAGCAACATGCCCGACATGCCGTACGGGCTGCGCGGATGCGGCGCCCGCAACAACGATCAAGGCCGCCGCGGCTATCGCCGCACTGATCTTACGCGTCATCTGAATCTCCACTTCCAAAGACCTCCGGCCCTTTAGAGCGGCCGGACCGAACCGATGCATTCGCATTTGCCTTCGGCTCATCAGTGAATATGTGACAACTGCTTGGCTTTAATATCCGCGGGTTTGCGAATGGCCCATTCAACGGCGCTGAACAATCGGTTAACTGCCGCCCGATCCGTTTGCAGTGTGCCCAGCTTCTCGCGTCTTGCCTTGCGTTTTCAGCAGACGTGAACAACGCAAAACGCGCAACTGGCAGCCGCGATGCAAGCAGCCGCGGTTTAGGAAGTAAAAAAACACCGGAGGGGATTGCGCAACGTCGTCGTCACAACGAATTCTCGGTCTACGGAGCGTAAACTATGCGGGGAACCCGATTTGCCGAGCTCAACGCCTTCGTGGCGGTCGCCGAGCAGGCAAGCTTTACCAAGGCGGCGCGGCGGCTCGGGCTTTCCACGGCGACGCTGAGCCAGACCGTGCGTGCGCTTGAAGATCATCTCGGCGTGCGGCTTCTGAACCGCACCACCCGCAGCGTCGCGCCGACCGATGCCGGCGAGCGGTTGTTGGCTCAATTGCGCCCCTTGCTCGACGGCTTCGAAGCCGCGATCGAATCGGTCAACGCCTTTCGCGAAACGCCCTCCGGCCATCTGCGGCTCACCATGCCGCCGCCGGTGGCACGTTTCGTGCTCGCGCCCCTTCTGGCGCGCTTTCTCAAGCGCTATCCGGAGATCGTGCTCGAGACCACGGTCGAATCCGGACTGACCGATATCGTCGCCGATCGTTATGACGCCGGCTTTCGCCGCGGCAATCTCGTCGCCCGCGACATGATCGCGGTGCGCGCCACCAACGATCTGCATTATCGGGTTGTCGCCTCGCCCGACTATGTGGCGCGGCACGGCCTGCCGCAGACGCCGGACGATCTGCACGCGCACAATTGCATTCGCTATCGCCTGCCCGGCGGCGGATTTATTCCGTGGCTGTTCGTGGGTGACGGCAAGATGATCGAGTTCGACGTCAGCGGATCGCTGATCGTCATCAACGACCCAGAACTTGTGATCCATGCCGCCCTGCAGGGCGTCGGCGTCGCTTATCTCTACGAAGAGTATGTCGCGCGGATGATTGCCGACGGCCGTCTGGTCAGTATCCTCGACAAATCGGTGCTGCCGGTGACGGACGGCTTCTTTTTGTTCTACCCGAGCCGGCGGCAGAACTCGGCGGCACTGCGCGCCCTGATCGACTTTCTCCGCAGCGAGCTGCGCCAAAACGGCAGTGCCGCAAGGGCCCAATTGGTGGCGGCGATGGAAAGCATCATCCCCTCGGATTTGATCCAAGGGGAATGAAGCCGTTCGGTTTGGTGGCGATCCAGCCGCGGCTCCGCCGGATCGCCTCTTCGCATTTGTCGGCGCGTTTCAGGATCAATCGTTGCCCAGCTTGAACAGGCGGCGCGCATTGGTGCGACCGATTTTCTGGCGGTCGTTCTCGCTGATCGGACAGGCGTCGAACCAATCGGCGGCGTGATCGATATTCTCGAAGGGCCAGTCGGTCGAGAACATGATGCGCTCGGCGCCGACTTCCAGGAGCGCGTTGAGCAGCGCCGGCGTGTGGAAATTGCCCGATGTCGTGACATAAAAATTCTCGCGGAAATATTCGCGGATTTTCCTCTTCGCCGGATAGCTGAGCCGATCGGGAATCCAGGCATTGGCATTATCGACGCGCCAAAGCGCGAACGGCAGGTTCTCGCCCATATGGCCGAGAATGATCTGAAGGCGCGGATGCGCGTCGAACAGCCCAGAGCCCATCAGCCGCAGCGCATGCACGGCCGTCTCCTGGCCGAAGGCCCAGATCGGGCCCATCAGCCAACCATGACCCTCATAGATCTTGGCGTCGCGCGGCAGCGGATTGCGCGGATGCAGATAGAACGGCACATCGAGCTGCTCCGCCACGGCCCAGAACGGCCGGTATTGCGGCAGATCGTAGTAGATGGCCGTGTCGGCATCACCAACCTGTGAGAAGCCGTTGACCAGCGCGCCGCGAAAGCCGAGCTCCTTGACGCAGCGCTCGAGCTCGCGCGCCGCAACGTCCGGATCCTGCATCGCCAGCGCCGCGAGCCCCTGGAAGCGATCCGCCCGCTTGGCCACCTGCTCGGCCAGGTAATCGTTCGCCCGCCGCGCGATGTCGTGGGCCTGCGTGGTGTCGGGTATCGCCTGTACGGCCGGCGCATTGAGCGACAACAGCATCATCTCGATGCCGTGCTCGTCCATGAGCTTGAGCCGTCGTTCGTGCAGGTCGAGCACGCGGCTTTTCACTTCCTGCCAGACCCGATCGGGAAAATAGCCGCGGGAATCGGCGAGCGTTTCCGGGATGGCGAAGTGTTCTTCGAGTGCGATTTTGCCTTGCATGCTCCCTCCAATGGAACGGCGCCTCGATCGGCGCCGGCGCGTTAATCTTAACATGCTCCTAGCGCGCTTCTTACGCGGGGGAAATCGTCATCCGACGCGCTGGCATGGTTTTGGCCACCCTCTCCCTGAGCCCACTGTCTTGTCCCATTCCGGGACAGCGGAGTCGCCAGACCGCGCGGATGAATACCCACCAAAACTACACGCTGGCATCGCGTCCGCAGACCAGCCCCGCTTTGCGCGGCTGGGCCGTGCTCTCGCGCGGCACATTCTCCGGCGTGATTTTCCTGACCGACGTGGCGTTGATCGTCGCGATGTCGTGCCTGACCGGGCTCGCCTACCACCTCGCTGCCTACGGCGAAGCCGGCCATGTATCGTCCTACGTCGAGGTCGGCGTTCTGGCGGCCAGCATCTTCGCGGTGTCCAACCTGTTCCGCCGCGAATATCGCCTGCCGAATTACTTCAAGTTCGAGGCGCACGGCCGGCGCACCGTCCAGCTTTGGAACGTGACCCTGATCTGCCTGTTGATGATCGGCTTTCTGGCGCAAAAAAGCGTCGACTATTCGCGCGCCTGGATCGTCCTGTTCTACGTCACAACGCTCGCCGCGCTGATCGTCGAGCGTTATGCCATCATCCGCATCACTGCACTCGCGCGTGCGACCGGATTGTTGTCGGCACAGCGAATTTTCCTGGTCGGCACCGGCGCCAATGTAGGCGCTTTCGTCAACCGCTACGAGCCCTGGACACTCGGCATCAACATCGTCGGCTGCCGCTTCCTTACGCCGGTTGTCGCCTCGGCGCCGGTCGAGGAACGCGGTGCCATTCTCGACCGCGATCTGGCCGAAGCCGCCGCCAGTGTCCGCAAGCTCGAGCCGGACGCGATTTTCGTGCTGCTGCCCTGGTCGGCCACCGAGACGATTGATCGCTGTGCCGAGACCTTCGTTTCCCTGCCGGTGGAGATCCATCTCGGCCCCGAGCAGGTTCTGCACAAATTCGAGGAAGCCCAGCTTTCGACACTCGGCCCGGTCGCAAGCCTGCAGCTCACGCGCCGGCCGCTCACACGTCGCGAGATCATCGAGAAGCGCATCTTCGATCTGATCGTCGCTGCCGGCGCGCTGATTGCTGCAACACCGCTGTTGATCGCAGTCGCCATTCTCATCAAGCTCGACAGCCCGGGACCGATCTTTTTCGTGCAGCGGCGTTATGGCTTCAATCAGCAGCCGTTCCGCATCATCAAGTTCCGCACCATGCGCACGCTCGACGATGGCCCGGTCATCCAGCAGGCGCGCCAGAACGATCCGCGGGTGACGCGAATTGGCGCCTGGCTGCGGCGCTTCAACATCGACGAGATCCCGCAACTCTTTAACGTGCTCACCGGCGACATGTCGCTCGTCGGGCCGCGTCCGCACGCCTTGTCGCACGACCGCGAATACGAACAGCGCATTTCGCGCTATGCGCGCCGGCACAATGTCAAACCCGGCATCACCGGCTGGGCGCAGATCAACGGCTATCGGGGCGAAACCGACACCGAAGAGAAGATGCGCAAACGCGTCGAGTGCGACCTCTACTACATCGACAACTGGTCGCTCTGGCTCGACTTCAAGATCATGGTGCGCACCGTGCTGTCCCGCAGCGCCTACCGGAACGCGTATTAAGATCTACGCGTTCGACCGGTTGCCCGCCGATTATTCCGCCCTCGCATGTTGCCCTCGCTGGACGCGGAACCCATGTACGGGCGGCCAGTCCTCGACATGGAGGTCGACCATGAAGATCGTCGTAATCGGTGGCACCGGTTTGATCGGCTCGAAGACCGTCACCATTCTGCGCAAGGGCAACCACGAGGTGCTCGCGGCCTCTCCGCAAAACGGTGTCAACACGATCACCGGCGAGGGCCTCAAACAGGCCATGAGCGGCACCGAAGTGGTGGTCGATCTCGCCAACTCGCCATCGTTTGAGGACAAGGCGGTGCTGGAGTTCTTCGAGACCGCCGGTCGCAACCTTCTCGGGGCGGAGACCGCGGCGGGCGTTCGGCATCACGTTGCGCTCTCCATCGTCGGAACAGACCGAACGGACAATGGCTATTTCCGCGCCAAGTTCGCCCAAGAGAAGCTGGTCGAGGCTTCCGGCATCCCCCACACCATCGTCCGCGCCACACAGTTTCTGGAATTTCTCCGCGCCATCGCGGATTCAAGCGCGGACGAAAACGTCGTCAGGCTTCCGCCCTGTCTGTTCCAGCCGATCGCCGCCGACGACGTTGCCGCCAACGTTGCCGATGTGGCGGTCGCTCCCCCGCGCAACGGCATCGTCGAAATCGCCGGCCCGGAACGCGCGCCATTTGATGAGATCATCGCACGCTATCTGAAGGCGGTCGCCGACCCCCGCGAGGTGGTACGCGACCCGACGGCCGGATACTGGGGCGGCCAGGTTGAGGAGCACTCGTTGGTGCCGTTGGGCGACGCCCGCCTCGGCCGCATCGGTCTCGACGAATGGATCCGCCGCTCGCGCGCGGCAGCCTGATCGCGCGTCGCCATCGCGTCGGCTGCTAGCCCACTAGCACCGAGATGGCGAAGGCAGCGCCGATCGTCACCAGCGCCGTCGACAGCCACAGCGCGCCAACCAAGAGCCAGACCGGCTGCGGCTTGGCTAAGCCCACCGACGGCGGCGGATTGGCCCAGGATTCGAGCTCGGGCTCCGCGCGGCGGAGCGCCGCCGAGGCGCGTTCGATGGCCGCAATCTCGCGCTCGAGATGCTCGCGATCGGCGGCAGCCAGCAAACCGGAATCATCCGCCTCCACGGCCTCGGCTGCGCGCCAGTCGAGCGCTGCGGCGTCGCGCAACGCCGCATCCGCTGCCGCCGCAGCGACCGTATCGGGCGAGAGAAATTCCGATGGCAGATCAGACATTGCAGGCACCTTTCCGTGCCCGTCTTCCTATCCGAGATGGCCGGCGCCAGCGATCTTCCTCCCCGGCTAACCTTAATGGCGCAACGGATTTGTCTTATTGTTTGCGCAGGAAAAATTTGTGCGCGGCCGGCTTATTTGCCGACAAGGTGCAGCCGTTTGTCGCTATGCTATCGGTATTGCTGTTGGAGTTTGTCCCGGAAAAGCATGCCTCGGGCTTTGTCCGGTGGGTGCAAGCCGGTTTTTTTGAAAAGGGCGTGGGATAACAAATGCGTACAGGGCAAATCCCGATTGACTGGATCGGCCTGTGCTCTCCTGCCTTGCAACTATCAGATCGTACATGAACCAGCCGAAGGATTTTGCCGATGGGTACATCCACGCTGATTATTCTCGCCGTCATCGTTGTCGTGGTGCTTTGGGCGATCGCGACCTACAACGGTTTGGTCTCTATGCGGCAACGGGTCAATCAGGCCTTCGCCGACATCGACGTGCAATTGCGCCAGCGGCACGACCTCATTCCCAATCTGGTCGAAACGGTGAAAGGCTACGCCGCCCACGAGCGCGGCACGCTTGACGAGGTGGTCAGGGCGCGCAATGCCGCAGTGTCGGCACAAGGAACGCCGCAGCAGGCGACGGCCGAAAACCAACTGAGCGGAGCGCTGCGCCAGCTGTTCGCCCTCTCCGAGGCTTACCCAGATCTCAAGGCCAACGCCAACTTCCAGCAATTGCAATCGGAGCTGAGCGACATCGAGAACAAGATCGCCGCGGCCCGCCGCTTCTTCAATAACGCCGTGCAGGAATACAACACCGGCATCCAGCGTTTCCCGGCCGCTTTATTCGCCACGTCTTTCGGTTTTGCGCCGAAGGACTTCTTCGATCTCGGCGACGAGCGCAAGACCGTCAGCGAGGCGCCGCAGGTGAAGTTCTGATTGTCTACCGATGGACAACGCTGAACGCTTTGCCCTCCGCTCGTCATTGCCAGGGGCGAAAGCGACGAAGCAATCCAAGGCGGGACCGCTGCGCTGGATTGCTTCGCTTGCGTTCGCAATGACGAACCACGGGATTGCCGACAGGCCGTGGCGGCAGTCAGAGCCACGCTGAGACTGAGCGGAAACTGCAATGGCCGCCTACGGGCTATATAGCCACATCCAGTCCAATCGGCGCCGCTCGATTGCGCTCTTGATCGGGTTGTTCTTTCTGATTTACGTCATGGTCTATGCTGGCGCGCTGGTGGCCGAAGCGCTGAGCTACAATGCGCCGCTGGACGTCCTCACCCGGCGGGCCTGGAACGATCTAATCGGCGCCGCCCCGTTTGCGACCATCGGCACTGCGCTGTGGGTGGTGATCGCCTATTTCTTCCATCAGAGCATGATCGACGCGGCCACCGGCGCCCGCGATGTCACCCGACAGGAGCAACCCCGGCTTTACAACCTTCTGGAAAATCTCTGCATCTCGCGCGGCATCACCATGCCGGCGCTCAAGGTCATGGATAGCGATGCGCTCAACGCCTTCGCCACCGGCATGAACCAGAAACAATACGCCATCACGGTCACCTCCGGCCTGATCGGGCGGCTCGACGACGCCGAGATCGAGGCGGTGCTCGGCCATGAGCTCACCCACATCCGCAACGGCGATGTGCGCATGATGGTGATCGCCGTCATCATCGCCGGCGTGGTGTCGTTCGTCGTCGAGTTGGTCTTCCGGCTGTGGTTCTATAACGGCTTTAGTTTCCGCTCCCGCTCCGACGACCGCCGCGGCGGCGGCGCGACCCTCGCCATCCTGCTTGCGGCCGGGCTTCTCGTCCTCGCCTATGTGCTGTCCTTCGTCATCCGCCTGGCGCTGTCGCGCTCGCGCGAATATCTCGCCGATGCCGGTTCGGTCGAACTGACCAAGAATCCCGACGCCATGATCTCGGCGCTGCGCAAGATCGAGGGGCGCGGCGAGCTTCCCGCCGCCACCTCGGCGGTGATGGAAATGTGCATCGACAATCCGCGGCAGGGTTTTGGCGAACTATTCGACACGCATCCGTCGGTCGAAAGCCGCGTCGCCGCCTTGGTCAAATATGCCGGCGGCCACGATCCTGGCCCGATCGCATTGCCACCGGAAACCGGCGAGGCCGACAGCGAATCCGAAGGTGAAGCTGAGCCGCAAGGGCCGTGGTCCGAGCCGACGGCAGAGGGCCAGCAGGAAGCGCCGGACGGCGGCACGCAAAGCGGTCCTTGGGGTCCGGCAGCCGGGCCCCCCGGCACCGCCGGAGAGTCGCGCCGCGAACCACCGCCTCTTCCCAGCTCGGGCTCTTCGTTAGGTCCTTCGTCGGGTCCTTCATCGGGTCCTTGGGGACCTCGCGGCACACCTTGAGCAGTGCGCACCCAAGCAACACATAGCCATGCCGCATCGACGCCAAAGCGGATTGCAAATTCACTGGCAGTCGGCTGCGGGCCGATCGCAGAACAAGCATTCCCGGTAGGCGCCAACACCACGTTGCGCAGTGCCGCTCCACCGCGCTGCCAATCGAACAAGCGCGGCGAGCACAACCGACAAACGCCGCTTTCCGAACGCCACTGGGGAAAACAAGCGTAACGCGCTTACGTTGTGACGCAACTATCCGATAGACTGAATATGCAGAGCAGTGCAGCCGCGTGCGGCGCCGCGTGACTAAAGGATCGGCTATGACCAAGCCAACGGTGGTCGTCGTAGGAGCGGACAAAGGAGGCGTCGGCAAGACCACGGTATCGCGGACGCTGTTGGACTATTTCAGCGCCCATCAGGTACCGACCCGGGCTTTCGATACCGAATCGCCCAAAGGCACGCTGAAGCGGTTTCATCCAGACATCACCGAGATTGTCGACGTCACGTCCGTCGCCGATCAGATGCGGATCTTCGACACGCTCTCGAGCACCGACGCCAGCGTCACCGTGCTCGATGTGCGCGCCGGGCTGTTGTCGCCGACCTTGCGGTCGCTGCGCGACATCGGCTTTCTGGACGCCGTGAAGAAGGGACAGATCACCTTCATCGTCTTCCATATCCTCGGCTCGTCGATCGCCTCGCTCAACGAGATCGAGGAAACCTCGCCCTTCACCACCGACGCCAACTATTTCCTGGTCAAGAACTTCATCAACAATACGAGCTTCTTCGAGTGGGACGAGGCCACCCACGCCTCGTACTTCCGCAAGTTCAAGGACGCCATCGAAATCACCATTCCGAAGCTCAACGAGATGGCGTACGAGCAAGTCGAGCTCGCCTCGGTGCCGTTTCTCACCTTCGTCGCCAACAAGCTTCCGAGCGGGGACGCCGCCAGCTACTCGTTCGTGCTGCGGGGCTATGTCCGGCACTGGCTCGGCAATGTCTGGGGCGAATACGACCGCATCAAATTGAACGAAATCCTGGCGACGAGCGCAGCGCCCGTGGGACCGCGCGTGCAGGCCGCCGGCCGCTCCTAGAGCATGTCCCGGAAAAGCGTGCCCTTGGGCTTAGACCCGATGGGTGGAAACTGGCTTTCCGAAAAGGTCATGCGACAACAAAAGGATCTAGACTATTTCCCGATCACACCTAATCGGGAAAGGGTCTAGACCTCGTGGGCTCGCGCCCAGCGCCCGTCTATGTCGTGGCCTCGCCGCGCCCGCGCGTCGGCCGGACGCTGCTGGCGCGGCTGTTGATGGAATATGCCATCGACAACGGCCGCCCGCTGGTCGGCTTCGACCTCAGCCCGCGCGAGCCGATGCTCGCCGGCCGCTTTCCCAAGCTGGTCTGGCCCATTGATATCGCCGAAACCCGCGGACAGATGGAATTGTTCGACCGGCTCCTGGTGGACACCGCCAGCATCAAAGTCGTCGACCTGGGCTACGGCGCTTTTGAGCAATTCTTCGACGTCGCCGGCAATATCGACTTCGCCCAGGAGGCGCACCGGCGCGGCATGGACACGGTGATTTTTTTCGTCGCCGATCACGCCATGGCGACCGTGCGCACGTTTGCCAAACTGCAAGCGCGCATGCCGGCGATCTTCCAGCCGGTTCATAACGAGTCCGTCTCTTTGACGATCTCGGCGGAAGATTTCCCGCCGACCCGACCCGACTGCGGCTTTATCCGCATGCCACGGCTGTCCCAGCTCGTACGCGGCGTGGTCGACCGGCCGAGCTTCTCGTTCAACAGCACCATGCCCCGGCAACAGAACGGTCCGTCCGAAATCCACAGTTGGAGTTCCGGCCTCTACAGGCAATTTCGCGATTTCGAATTGCGGCTTCAGTTCGGCCGGCTCAATGTTTCGCTAGGCTTTGCGGCGCCCGCATCAACGCCGCCGGCCGCGCGTAAAAGCTCGCTCTCCTGATAAACAAAAAGCCGACAGGCTTGGACCGGGACAGCCGGGCCGCGTCCGCGATGCACGCGCGCCGCGCACGCAACACGTTCGTCGCCTTAGTGGACGATGACCGGCAAGAATTGAACCCTTGCCATTGAGCCCTTGCCGCGGGCGCCGCAGTTCACCACTTTTGTCACTTATTTCCGGAGACAGCACCGCGCGTCGCGGTGACGATGACGCCAAACGGGGCGGGAGTTGAAAGATGACCTCCGTTGCCTGGATTCTCGCATTCGCTGCCGCGCTCATCGCCCTTGCCCTGCTTGCGCTCGTTCTCTTCACCGCATGGACTGCGCGTCAGGTGGAAAAGCAAATGCCGGCACGCGGCCAATTCATCAATATCGACGGCGTACGGCTGCACTATCTGGACAAAGGCAACGGGCCGCCGCTTCTGCTCATTCACGGGCTTGCCGGCCAGATGCTCAACTTCACCCATTCGCTGCTCGGCCGGCTCGCGCGCGACTTTCGCGTCATCATTCTCGATCGGCCCGGCAGCGGCTATTCCGTACGGTCGGACGACACGCTGGCGCCGCTTTCGGCGCAGGCGCGCGTGATCAGCAGCTTTTGCCAGGCGCTGGCGCTGCAGCGGCCGGTGGTCGTCGGCCACTCGCTGGGCGGGGCGATTGCACTGGCGCTTGCTCTTGAACATCCCGAGCAGGTCGGCGCCCTGGCGCTAATCGCTCCAGTGACGCATCAACCACAGCACATTCCGCCACCCTTCGATGGCTTGGCCATCGGCTCGGCGCTGCTGCGGCGCCTCATCACCTGGACGCTGGCGACCCCATTGGCGATCGCCAATCGCGAGCGCGCACTGACGACCTTGTTTGGTCCACAGCCGGTTCCGATCGACTTTGCCACCCGCGGCGGCGGGCTGTTGAGTCTGCGGCCGTGCGCATTCATCGGCGCCTCGACCGACGTGATGGCCGCCGAGCAAGATCTTGCCCGCATGCCAGCGCGCTATTCCTCCCTCACCATACCGATCGGCATCCTTTACGGAACCGAAGACCGTATCCTCGACCCTGCCCTGCACGCGCAGGGATTCGTAGCCAAAGTACCCAGCACCGAGCTGGAGCTGATCGAAGGCGGCGGCCACATGATACTGATCGCCTCGGCCGACCAGGTTGCCGCCTTCATCGGGCGCCTGGCACGCCGCGCGGTGGCTACCGATGCACCGCTCGCCCCGCTAGGATAGGATCGTCAGGGGGGCGCACGTTCTTAAGCGTGCCGTTGTCCCGTCGCGTAGAGCGCGATGATTTTAAGTGGAATCGACATCGCGCTCTAGCTTTTTTGGTGGAGCATGATCTTTTCGGAAAACCGGTTTCCACTTTTCCGGATCATGCTCTAAGAGCGCAGAATGATGACGTCGGAACGCATCGCAACGCCGGAGCATTTTGACATCGTCATCGTCGGCGGTGGTCTCTCCGGCATCGACGCCGCCTACCATTTGCTGACGTCATGCCCGCGCAAATCGTTCGTCATTCTTGAAAGCCGCGATGCCATCGGCGGCACCTGGGATCTGTTCCGCTATCCCGGCATCCGTTCCGATTCCGATATGTTCACCTTCGGCTATCCGTTTCGACCGTGGCTCTCGACTGCGGCAATCGCCGACGGCAGCTCGATCCGCAGTTACATTCGCGAAACCGCGGAAGCCTACGGCATCGACCGCATGATCCGCGTCCGCCATTGCGTGCGGAGCGCCTCGTGGTCTTCCGCCGACGCACTGTGGACCATCGAGGTGGAGCGCGGCGAGGCGCGCGAGACCGCGCGCTTCACCTGCCGCTTTTTGTTTGGCTGCACCGGATATTACGATTACGCCAAGGGCTACACGCCCGACTTCGCCGGCGTCGACACGTTCGCGGGTGCGATCATCCATCCGCAACATTGGCCGCAAAGCCTCGACTATGAGGGCAAGCGCGTGGTGGTGATCGGCAGCGGAGCCACCGCGGTCACGATCATTCCAGTGATCGCCGAAAAGGCCGCGCACGTAACGATGCTGCAGCGCTCGCCGACCTACATCGTGGCGCGGCCGGCAAATGATAAGCTCGCCGGTGTGCTGCGCCGCTATTTGCCGGCCAAAACCGCCTACACGCTGGCGCGCTGGTACTACGTGCTGTTCGGGCTTTATTTCTACAACTTGTCGCGCCGCAAGCCGCGCGCGGTCAAGAAATGGATCATGGGCCAGGTCCGCGCCGAGCTTGGCGCGGGCTATGACGTGCTGACGCATTTCAACCCGCGCTATAACCCCTGGGACCAACGGCTGTGCCTGGCCCCCGACGCCGATTTCTTTCGCGCGATCAAATCCGGCAGGGCCGAGGTCGTCACTGACACGATCGAAAGCTTCACCACCGGCGGCCTTCGCCTTAAGTCCGGCCGCGAGCTCGAGGCTGACATCATTGTTACCGCGACCGGGCTGAAGCTTCTTCTGCTCGGCGGCATCGCCATCGCGGTCGACGGCAAGCCGGTGATCTTTTCCGACACCATGAATTTCAAGGGCGTCATGTTCAGCGACGTCCCCAACCTGTTCGCGGCTTTCGGCTACACCAATGCATCTTGGACGTTGAAATGCGACCTGACCTCGGCCTACGCGGCGCGGCTGATCAACTATATGGATCGCCGCGGCTATGCCGCCTGCACGCCGAAGCGAGACCGTTCGGTCGAGCCGCAGCCGCTGATCGATTTCTCATCCGGCTATATTCAGCGCGCGATCGATCAATTCCCGCGGCAGGGTTCGAAGAAGCCGTGGCGTCTTTATCAGAACTACGTCCGCGATCTGCTCAGCTTGCGCTTCGGCGCCGTCAAAGATCCGGCGCTGGAATTCCTCCCGCCGCAACGCAACGGCGCAACGGCGGCCTAAATCGGCACCTGCGGGATCGCAGCAACCGGCTGCGCGCCTCAATGCCCCTCGAAGCTCACCAGCGTGCGCACCGGCACGCCGAGCTTGCGGATCTTCTCGGCGCCGCCGAGGTCGGGCAGGTCGATGATGAAACAGGCGGCCAAAACTTCGGCGCCGATGCCCTTGAGAAGCTTCACCGCCGCTTCCGCGGTGCCGCCGGTCGCAACCAGATCGTCGACCAGGATCACGCGCTCACCTTCGTGCACGGCATCTTCGTGCATCTCCATTTCGTCGATGCCGTATTCGAGCGAATAGCCGATGGTGACGCGCTTGAACGGCAGCTTGCCCTTCTTGCGGATGGGGACGAAGCCGGCCGAAACCTGATGCGCGACGGCGCCACCCAGAATAAAACCGCGGGCCTCGATGCCGGCGACCTTGTCGATCTTGCCGCCGGCCCAAGGGTGCACCAGCGCATCCACGGCGCGGCGAAAAGCGCGTGCATCGCCGAGAAGCGTGGTGATGTCGCGAAACATGATTCCCGGCTTGGGATAATCCGGGATATTGCGAATTGCGGCTCTGAGATCGTCGGCCAGGTCGAAAGTCGCAGTCGTCATGGTCGTGAGTTCCAAACTCGCCTGCGGAACCGCCGCAGAGGTGCAACCGGCCGCACTGTGGCGAACCACGGCGACGGGCGCAACCCGAACACGGGAGGGCCGACGTTTTGGAGCGTTAACCGGCCGCGCGTCGCGGCCGGCGCTTGGCCGTCACGCCACTTCCGGGTGGTGCACGTCGTGCCAGACCTTCTTCTTGGTAAAGTAGAGAAGGCCGGTCAAGACGATCAGAAAGATAAACACCTGGAAGCCGAGCCGCTTGCGCTGGTCGAGCTTGGGCTCTGCCGCCCACATCAGGAAGGCAGAGACGTCCTTGGCGTATTGATCCACCGTCGCGGGTGTGCCGTCGGTGTATTCGACCTGCCCGTCGCTGAGCGGTTTCGGCATCGAGATGGCATGGCCGGGAAAGTATTTGTTGTACTGCTTGCCCGGCGCCACGCTGGCGCCGGCGGGCGGCGGATCCTCGTAGCCGGTCAGGATGCCGTGAATGTAATCCGGCCCCTGCTCCTGGTATTGCGTGAACATGTTGAAGATGAACCAGGGGAAGCCGACCTCGAAGCCGCGCGCTTTCGCCAGCACCGACATGTCCGGAGGCACGGCGCCGCCATTGGCATTGCGCGCGGCCTGATCGTTCGGGAACGGCGGCGGGAAGTAATCCGCGAGCTTGCCGGGACGCTGATACATTTCGCCCTGATCGTTCGGACCCGCGGTGACCTGGAAGGAGCTGGCGATGGCAGCCGCTTGCGGCTCGGAGAATTGCGGACCGCCAGGATCGGCAAGATTGCGGAACGCCACGAGCTTCATGCTGTGGCAGTTCGAACAGACCTCGCGATAGATCTTGAACCCGCGCTGAAGCTGGCCGGGATCATAGGTGCCGAAAGGCCCGTGAAACGACCAGGTCTGGCGCGGCGGATTTTCCGCCTCCTGGGCGAAGGCCGGCTGCAGCGCGCCCGCCGACAGTGACGCGGCGAGGACGGCGGCGATTGTAAAGCTGCGATGCGCGTTCATAGGCAAATCTCCTAAACCTTCGCGCCCGCGGTCGGCGTTGCAGCGCCGGGCGGCAGCACAGCTTCCGAGATCGAGTTGGGCAGCGGCTTGGTGGTCTCGAACAAGCCGAGCAGCGGCAGGATGACGAGCAGGAAGACGAAGTAATACGCGGTGAGGATACGGGCCGCGATCACATAGCCGCCTTCCGGTGGCTGCGAGCCCAGATACCCGAGCCCGACCACCGCCAGGAAGAAAACGATGAGGAATTGCCGATAGAGCGGCCGATAATTCGCCGAGCGCACCCGCGAGGTATCGAGCCAGGGCAGGAAGGCCAGCAGCACGATCGAGGCCAGCAGGGCGATGACGCCGAGAAGCTTGCTCGGGATCGCGCGCAAAATGGCGTAGAACGGAAGATAGTACCATTCGGGCACGATGTGGGTCGGCGTCTGACCCGGATTGGCCGGGATGTAATTGTCCGAATGGCCCAGATAGTTCGGGATGTAGAACACGAACCAGGCTAAGAACAGACAGAAGACACCGATGAAGAACGCGTCCTTGACGGTCGCGTAAGGCGTGAACGCCACCGTGTCCTTCTCGGTCTTCGCCTCGACGCCGGTCGGATTGTTTTGCCCAACCATGTGCAGCGCCCAGATGTGCAGCACGACCACACCGACGATCACGAACGGCAGCAAATAGTGCAGCGAGTAAAAGCGGTTGAGCGTCGGGTTGCCGACCGCAAAGCCGCCCCACAGCCAGGTGACGATCGGGTCGCCGACGCCCGGGATCGCCGAGAACAGGTTGGTGATGACGGTCGCCGCCCAGAAGCTCATCTGGCCCCACGGCAGCACGTAGCCCATGAAGCCGGTCACCACCATCAACAGGAACAGGATGACGCCGAGGATCCACAGCACCTCGCGCGGCTCCTTGTAGGAGCCGTAATACATGCCGCGGATGATGTGGGCATAGACGGCGACGAAGAAGAACGAGGCGCCGTTGGCGTGCAGGTAGCGCAACAGCCAACCGTAATTCACATCGCGCATGATCGATTCGACGGAATTGAAGGCGAGATCGACATGCGGCGTGTAATGCATCGCCAGCACGATGCCGGTGACCATTTGCGCGCCGAGCATGAACGTCAGGATGCCGCCGAACGTCCACCAATAGTTCAGGTTGCGCGGGGTCGGGTAAACGATGAACGAAGAATAGACCAGGCCCGCGATCGGCAGCCGCCGCTCCAGCCATTGCATGACGGGGTTCTGCGGCTTGTAGGTCGAATGTGCGCTCATGATCGAACCTTATGCGTTGGCGAGCTTGGACTTCATGCCGGCGGCGACAGCCGAGTAGGCCGGAAACCGCGGCAGCGCCAGGCGGCGCGCACGGCGGCATCCGTCCCAAAATATAAAACATCGCGCCGCGAAGGCTGCGCTGCGGAGATTGTGGCCACCCGTCACACCCTCTTCCGTCTTGCCGGTCACTCCTTCCGTGCCGTGGACCGCCCCCGAGAAGGTCCATTTCACCACGGAAGGCCCGTCACGTCCGACCTGGGGGAGGTCAGAAGCGACGCAATCCGGCGGCGTTTTATTGGCACCCTTACCGCACGAGCGCAAGTGTGCCATCACACTGTACGCACGAAGAAGTCTCCGATCTGCATGGCGGCCGTGCCGGGTTCCGGGTCCGCCTGCGCGGTGGTGCAAACCGGTCCTCGAACCAGGGCTCAAATCGGGGTTCGAACCCGGCTGCCGACCCCTACACCCACCCCACGCCCCTACGCGTTCGATCGTCATGCGCATCGCCCTCTACCAGCCCGATATTCCGCAGAATGCCGGAACTATTTTACGCCTGTGTGCCTGTTTCGGCGTCGAGGCCCACATCATCGAACCCTCCGGCTTTCCCACCACCGACCGGGCCTTCCGCCGCGCCGGCATGGACTATCTGGATGCCGTTACCGTCGTACGTCACCGGTCCTTCGGCGATTTTGCCGACTGGCGCCGCCGGGCCCGACACCGGCTCATTCTGTTCACCACCGCGGCGCACCTTTCCTATCTCGACTATCGCTACCAGCCTGACGACGTCCTCCTGTTCGGCCGCGAGTTGGCCGGCGTCCCCGACGAAGTCCACGAGGCCGCCGATGCCCGCCTGCGGATCCCGATTCGCGATGGCATGCGCTCGCTCAATGTCGCGGTCGCCGCGGCGATTGCGGTGGGTGAAGCGCTGCGGCAGACGGGTGGGATGCCGGGCTGAGGACTTGGAAAAATCGTATATTGTGGTAATATACACAAATGTTCGATCTCAGCCAAATAATCGGCTTTGAGTGGGACGACGGCAATGCCAACAAGAGTGCGGAGAAGCACGAAGTAAGTCGAAAGGAAGCCGAGGAAATCTTTCTAGACCCGAGGCTTCTCGTCTTTGTTGACGAAAAGCATAGCGATGCTGAAACACGCTATCACGCGTATGGCCGAACAACCGCTGGCCGTCTGCTGCAGGCAAGCTTCACAACGCGGCAAAATGCGACTCTGGTCCGAGTTATTTCGGTCCGCCCTATGAGTTGGAGGGAAAGAAGCCGTTATGACGAAGAAACTTAAGACCGTTCCGAAGTTTCACACTGAAGCGGAAGAACGTGTGTTTTGGGAAACACACGATACCGCCGACTATTTCGACCTGAGCAAAGCCAAGCGCGTGCAATTTCCCAATCTGAAACTGTCGACGACCGCGATTTCGCTTCGCCTGCCGCAGGGTCTTTTGGACCGCATCAAGGTCGCCGCCAACAAGCGCGACGTGCCGTATCAATCCTTGATCAAGGTCTGGCTGGCCGAGAAGCTGGACGCCGAGTAAGCGAGCAAGCCTCTTAGAGCATGATCCGGAAAAGTGGATACCGGTTTTCCGAAAAGATCATGCTCCACCAAAGATCTAGAGCGCGATGCCGATTTAACCTCAAATGACCACGCTCTAAGCCGTCGCCACGCCGGGCTTGCCGCTCTCGACCGCAAAGGTCTTGAGCGTCGAGATCTCGGCCTTCGGGTCATGCGCGTCGGAGACCACCCGCATCTGCACCTGCATGTGCGAGCGCTCGAGATCGACACACATATAGCCGCGCTTGCGGCTCTCGAAAAAATGCACATGGGGATTGTCGGGTAGCGCTTGCGCAATGAGATCGTGCGGCGGCCCGTAGGACGAGATCGAGGTGCCGACAAATTCGGTGGCCACGATCGGCGCGTTCGCATCGTCGAAGTCGAGCCGCAGATCGTTGGCGAAAAACGAATGGATGTCGCCGCTGAACACTACGGGATTGGACGCCTGCGTCTCCTGGATGCGCTTGAGCAGGCGCGCGCGGTTGGCCGGATAGCCGTCCCAATCGTCGGTCGAGAACGCGAAAACGTCGTTTTGCTTGATGTGGTACTGCGCCATCACCACGTCCTGCGCGATCAGATTCCACCGCGCCTTGGTGTGTGCGAGGCCTGAATAAAGCCAGGCTTCCTGCCCGAAGCCCATCATGCTGCGGCCGGCATCGTGCCGCTCCGGACAACTTGCGTCGCTCTCCAGATGCATGCCGCCCTTATACGGCGGCGCGTAGCAGGCCCCGCGCGAGCGATATTGGCGCCCGTCGAGCATGGATATCTCGACCAGATCACCGAGCCGGAAGCGGTCATAAAGGCGCATGATCGGCCCGTTCGGCAGCGACAAAATCGGCCGCACCGGCATGTGCTCGTAGAAGGCCTGGTAAGCCGCCGCCCGCCGCATCAGAAACAGTTGCGGATCGTCGAAGCGCTCGGACCATTTGTCCGCATAGTCGTTCGCCACCTCGTGATCGTCCCAGGTGACGAAGGCCGGCACTTGCGCATGCAGACGTTGCAGATCCGGATCGAGCCGATATTGCGCATAGCGGTTGCGGTAGGTCGGCAGCGTTGCCGCCTCGATACCATCCGAATGCTTGCGCACGGTCGGGCGTTTCTCTTCGACGGTTTCGTAGATGTAGTCGCCCAGAAAAAGCACGAATTCCGGATTCTCGTCGGTCAGATGTCGATAGGCCGAGAAATAGCCGTGCTCGTAGTGCGCGCAGGACGAGACCGCAAAGCGCAGACGCTCGGGCGTGGCGTCCGCCGCCGGCAAGGTAGCGACGCGGCCGACGCGGCTTGCGGCATCGCCGTTGGTGAAGCGATACCAATAGGGTCGGCCCGGTTCGAGTCCGCGCACGTCGAGATGCACCGAATAGGCGAAAGCCTGCTCGGCGGTGGCTTCCCCACGGCGCACGATATCGCGCAATGCGGGATCGGTGGCGATCTCGTAGCCGAGGGTGACGTCGCCGCCGCGCATGCCGCCGGGCATCTGCGGATTGGGCGACAGCGGCTCCGGAGCGAGCCTCGTCCACAGCACAAAGCCGTCCGCCCGCGAGGATCCCGAGGCGACGCCCAGGCTGAAAGGATCGCCTGCGCGCCAAGTCTGGGCACCGGCCGAACGCAGAATGAACGGCGCCGCCACGATACCGAGCCCGGTCCCGGCGGCGGCTTGCAGAAGGCGGCGACGGCTAGGTCCGGTATGGATCACTGTCATAGGCGCAAATGCCCTTTCCCCTGGCGTCGTCCATCATTGCGCGGGATTGTGACAATCGCGAAAAAGATGACGGCCGGTCGGCAGTGTAATACATGACCGATCATGGACTTAAACCTAACCGAAGAGCACAAGGCGCGGGCGCGCGCCTGGTTTGAAACCCTGCGCGACCGGATTGTCGCAGTCTTCGAGGAGATCGAGGACGCGCTCCCCGACGGCGCGCCGCTCTCCGAACGGCCCCCGGGCAGGTTCGTGCGTACGCCCTGGAACCGCACGGATCATTCCAGAAGGCCGGGCGGCGGCGGCGTTATGGCGGTGATGAAGGGACGCGTGTTCGAGAAGGTCGGCGTCCACGTCTCGGCCGTCTTCGGCGAGTTCGCCCCGGAATTCCGCAAGGACATTCCGGGCGCCGCCGACGATCCGCGCTTTTTCGCCAGCGGCATTTCGCTCATCGCCCATATGCAAAATCCGCATGTGCCGGCGGTGCACATGAATACCCGCTTCGTGGTCACCACCAAGTCATGGTTCGGCGGCGGCGCCGACCTGACCCCGGTTCTGCTGATCCGCCGCTCCCAGGAAGACCCGGATACGGTGGCGTTTCACGCCGCCTTCAAGGCCGCTTGCGACGCGCATGCGCCGGTTGCGCCCCACGAGAAGTTCAAAACCTGGTGCGACGAGTATTTCTTTCTTAAGCATCGGGGCGAGGCGCGCGGCATCGGCGGCATCTTCTACGACTGGCTCAATTCCGGCGATTTCGCCGCCGATTTCGCCTTCACCCAGGAGGTGGGCCGGGCGTTCCTCGGTGTCTATCCGGAGCTGGTGCGACGAAATTTCGCCAAGCCCTGGACCGAAGCCGAGCGCGAGGAGCAGCTGGTGCGCCGCGGCCGTTACGTCGAATTCAATCTTCTCTACGACCGCGGGACGATTTTTGGATTGCGCACCGGCGGCAATGTGGAATTCTATCTTGTCTTCGCTGCCTCCGGTCGTGAAGTGGCCGTAATCGCGGCCTGTTCGTTCGAGGTCATCACAGCATGGATTTGGGTATTGCCGGCCGCAAGGCGATCGTGTGTGCCTCGAGCCGAGGGCTTGGCCGGGCCTGTGCCAAGGCGCTGGCGGAGGCCGGCTGCGAGGTTGTGATCAACGGCCGCGACCGCGAGCGGCTTTTGGCCACAGCCGCCGAACTGCACCAGGCGACCGGCGCCAGGATCACGCCCGTCGTCGCCGATGTCGCCGCGCCGGACGGCCAGAAGGCGCTGTTTGACGCCTGCCCGCGGCCGGACATTCTGGTCAATAACAACGGCGGCCCGCCGTTTCGCGACTTCCGCGAGCTCGACCGGCAAAAGCTCCTCGACGGCGTCATCGCCAACATGGTCGTGGCTATCGAGCTGACGCAAAAAGCGATCGATTTCGATGATCGCCCAAAAATTCGGGCGGATCGTCAACATCACGTCCGGCTCGGTTAAGGCGCCGATCGCGGGTCTCGATCTGTCGTCCGGCGCACGCGCCGGGTTGACCGCGTTCTTCGCCGGCGTCGCCCGCAATGTCGCCGCCGCCAACGTGACCATCAATTTTCTCCTGCCGGGCGTATTCGCGACCGACCGCTTTCAGACCTATGTCGAGACGACCATGAAGAAAAAGGGCATCAGCGCCGAGGCCGCGCTCGCCGAACGGGTCACCACGGTGCCGGCGCGCCGGATCGGCGACCCGGACGAATTCGGCGCGGCGTGTGCGTTTCTTTGCTCGGCGCACGCCGGCTATATCACCGGACAAAATCTCTTGATTGACGGCGGCGCCTTTCCGGGCGCTTTCTAGAGCATGTCCCGGAAAAGCATGCCCTCGGGCGTCGACCCGACGGGTGGAAACCGGTTTTCCGAAAAGGACATGCGACAACAGATGAATTTAGCGCATGACCTGTATAAGTAAGACTTGATTGGAAAAGGCCCGGCCGGGCGATTGATTTTTCTCATTGGCAGCAACAAACCTTCCCCGCCCCTCCCCCAAAGGAGGGGAGGTTCTAAAAAACCGCGATAGCGATCAAGGAGCCTCTGAAAATGAAACTCGTCCGCTTCGGCGCCCCTGGGCGCGAAAAACCCGGCATGCTCGATGCTCAGGGCCGCGTCCGCGACCTGTCCAAGGTCGTGCCCGATATCGCCGGCCCGGCTTTGTCGCCGAGCGGACTGACCAAGCTGCGCAAGCTCAAGCCGGAAAAGCTGCCGCTGGTGCGCGGCACCCCGCGGCTCGGTCCATGTATCGGCGACGTCGGCAATTTCATCGCCATCGGCCTCAACTATTCGGATCACGCCGCCGAGGCCGGCATGCCGATACCGAAAGAGCCGATCATCTTCAACAAGGCGCCGAGCTCAATTTGCGGCCCGAACGACAACACCATGGTCCCGAAAGGCTCGACCAAGCTCGATTACGAAGTCGAGCTCGGCATCGTCATCGGCACGCGCGCGCGCTATCTCGCCAAGAACAAGGCGATGGAGGCGGTGGCGGGCTATTGCCTGGCCAACGACGTGTCCGAGCGCAGCTTCCAGATCGAACGCAGCGGCGGCCAATGGGGCAAGGGCAAAGGCTGCGAGACCTTCGGTCCGCTCGGCCCCTGGCTCGTCACCAAGGACGAAATCCGCGACCCGCAGCGGCTCGACATGTGGCTCACCGTCAACGACGAGACCCGGCAGAAGGGCACCACCCACACAATGATCTTCGGTGTCGCCCACTTGGTCTGGTATTGCTCGCAGTTCTTCATCCTCGAGCCCGGCGACGTCATCATCACCGGCACGCCGCCCGGCGTCGGCATGGGCATCAAGCCGGAGCCGAAATTCCTCAAAGCCGGCGACACCGTGCGCCTTGGCATCGACGGGCTGGGCGAGCAGACACAGAAGATCGTGAAGTTCAAGGCGTAGCACCGCCTTGCGCTCGGAACCACCAAAGCGTCACCCGCGGGCTTGACCCGCGGGTCCCGTTCAGTCGGGCAAGGCCGTGCCAAATGTATCGGGATGGCCGGGACAAGCCCGGCCATGACGACCTGCAAGAGCGCAACGTCACGACAAGCGCTTCAAGCGATAGCGCAAACTTATTTGATCGCCTGCGGTGATAGCGACAGGCGCCAATCAATGCACTCGTCGAGGAAAACTCTCACGAAACCGATTTAACGAGCCGGTCCTTAGCCTGCTCGAGGAAAGCGATGACTCGCTCACGGCTCACGGACGGGAAGCCTTCGAGAAAGTCATCGATCGAGTCACCGGCCTCCAAATAATCCAGAAGCGTCTGCACGGGGACGCGCGTGCCGACGAACACCGGCGTTCCACCCATGACTTCCGGATCGCGTGAGATGACTGGCTCAGCCATGGCTGCAATTTTACGCTGTGCGCGCTGCCGCAGCAACGGAAGATCTGGATTTCCCGCTGCCAGACCTTCGCCTCGTCCCACCGTCACCCGAGGTTTTGACCCGCGGGTCTCGATTGGTTTGGCAAGGGATGGCCGGGACAAGCCCGGCCATGACGACCTGCAAGAGCGCAACGTCAAGACGAGCGCTTCAAGCGATCGCGCAAACTTATTTGATCGCCTGCGGATTGATCGGCGAGCCGGTGCCGCCGGTGATGATGAGCGGCGCGCCGCAAAAGAAGAACTCGTAGATGCCGTCGGCGTCGCAATCTTCCGCCAGCTCCTTGACGTAGAACATCTCCCCCATGGTCAGCCCCATGGCCGGAATGACCACCCAATGCCAAGGCTGGTTGACTTCGGTGGTCTCGTTGGGGCGCACCTCGACACCCCAGGTGTCGGAGCAGATTGCCGCGATTTCCTTGTCCTGACACCAGTAGCAATTTTCGAAACGCACGCCCGGCGCCGGGCCGCCGGCGTAAGCGCCCCACGCGCCTTGGCGCAAACATCGCTCCATCTGGCCGGTGCGCAGGATAACGAAATCGCCGCGGCGGATGTCGACATTTGCTTCCTTGGCGCATTTGTCGAGATCGTCGTTGGAGATCGGCTCGCCGTCTTCGAGCCAGGGCACGCCGCGGAAACGCGCCACGTCGAGCAGCACGCCGCGCCCGACCATCTTGTTTCTGGTGTGCTCGATGCCGAGCTTGCCGAGGCCGCTGCTGTCGGCCTCGCGCGCATCGAAGCCGTTATACATCTTCTCGTCGTAGAAGACGTGACCAAGCGCGTCCCAATGCGTGGCCGCCTGCACCGGCATGTTGAGAGCGTCGTCGGCATAGCGAACGCCCGGCACTTCGTCTTGGCGGCCAGCGACCGCATCCGTACCGGTGGCCAGCATGGTGTGGATCGGATTCCAGCGGCCGCCGAACAAGCCGGTCTGCGGTCCGTTGCGGTCGAGCGGTATGCCGAGCGCGAACACCTTGCCGGTGCGGATCAAGCCCGCGGCGCGCACGATGTCTTCGGGCAAAATATGATTGAGCGTGCCGATCTGATCGTCTGTGCCCCAGCGCCCCCAGTTTTTGAGTGTCTCGGTGGCGTCCGTGATCGCTTTTTTGCCAACCGTGATCTTCATTCACTTCCCCTTCTTCCGACCTGCCACCTTCCCACAGGTTCGGAACGGGAAACCACACGGTGAAGAGGTAAAAATCGTTTGGCGGCAATGTTTTCCACCACCGACCGCCAGCGCGACCAAGAATGCGGATGCGCCGCACCCGCGCATGCCACCAGGATACCGGCGGGTAAGCGCCGGCCCTTCCAGCGCGAACGTGCGCGAGCTCTAGGCGTCGGCACCGGCGAGTTGCGGCACGGACGCTTGAGCATCCGCGGGCTTCTTCGGCTCGAGTGCGGACGCAACCGCGTCTTCGACGCGCTCGAGCCAGATGAACTCCATCTCGCGGCGCGCGACGTCGGGGATGTCCTCATAATCGCGGCGATTGCGCGCCGGCAACATCACGCGCCTGATGCCGGCCGAGTGCGCGGCCACGACCTTCTCCTTGATGCCGCCGACCGGCAGCACCAGGCCGCGTAGACTGATCTCGCCGGTCATCGCGGTATCGCTGCGGATAGTGCGGTCGGTCATCAGCGACACGAGTGCCATGAACATGGCAACGCCCGCGCTCGGCCCGTCCTTCGGGATCGCGCCCGCCGGCACGTGCACATGGATGTCGCTCTTCTCGAAGCGGGTTGCATCGATGCCGAGCGCGGCGGCGCGATTTTTAACGATCGAGAGCGCGGCCTGTGCGCTTTCCTTCATCACGTCGCCGAGCTGGCCGGTGAGAATGAGCCGCCCGCCGCCGGGAATGCGCGTCGCCTCGATGAAGAGGATGTCGCCGCCAACCGGCGTCCAGGCAAGTCCGGTCGCGACACCGGGCACGCTGGTGCGCATCGCCATCTCGCTCTCGAATTGCGGCGGCCCCAGGATCGCCGTGAGATCCTCGCGGCTGATGCGGATCGGGCCCGCCGATCCTTCGGCAATGCGCACGGCCGCGTTCCGCAACGTCTGGCCGATCTGGCGCTCGAGATTGCGCACGCCGGCTTCGCGCGTGTAGCTGGCGATAATTTCGCGCAATACGTCGTCGCCGATCTCCACCTGGCCGTCTTTCAGCCCGTTCGCTTCCAACTGCCGGCGCAGCAGATAACGGTGCGCGATCTCGAGCTTCTCCTCGCCGGTATAGCCGGCCAGGCTGATGATCTCCATGCGGTCGCGCAGCGGCCCCGGAACGGTGTCGAGCATGTTGGCGGTGGTGATGAATACCACGCGGCTCAAGTCGAACGGCACCGCGAGGTAATTGTCGCGGAACGTGTTGTTCTGCTCCGGGTCGAGCACTTCGAGCAAAGCCGCGCCCGGGTCGCCCTGCACGCCGGCGCCGAGCTTGTCGATCTCGTCGAGCATCATCACGCAGTCGCGCGAGCCGGTCTTGCGGATCGCCTGAATGATGTTGCCCGGCAAGGCGCCGATATAGGTGCGTCGGTGGCCGCGGATCTCGGCTTCGTCGTGCACGCCGCCAAGCGACACGCGCACGAACTTCCGCCCCATCGCGCGAGCGATCGACTGGCCGAGCGAGGTCTTGCCGACGCCGGGCGGACCGACGAAGCACAGAATCGGCGCCTTGCCCTGCGGCGCGAGCTTGCGCACCGCGAGATACTCGATGATGCGCCGCTTGATCTTGTCGAGGTCGTAGTGGTCCTCGTCGAGGATGCGGCGCGCTTCGGCGATGTCGATCGGCTTTTCCTCGGGAAGCTTCCAGGGCAGCTCGATCAGCCAATCCAGATAGGTGCGCACCATGCCGTATTCGCCGGCCGCTTCCGGCATGCGTTGCAGCCGACGCAATTCCTTGCGCGCCTGGTCTTCCACCTCTTTCGGCATGCCCGCATTGCTGATGGCCTTGTCGAGCTCGGCCATCTCGGCGGCCTTGCCCTCCTCGCCTTCGCCGAGCTGACGCTGAATCGCGGCCATCTGCTCGCGCAACAGCACCTCGCGCTGGCGCTCGTCGAGCGCCGTCTTGGTCTGCCGGCCGATCTCCTGCGACAGCCGCAACACTTCAATGCGATGCGCCAACAGCCGCGAGACTTTGTCGATGCGCGCCGAGATGTCGATGGTCTCGAGAATCTCCTGCTTCTCTTCCGGCTTCACGTCCATGTAGGCGACGGCCAGATCGGCGAGCGCGGAGGGCCCCTCGATGGCTTGAATCGCGGCCAGCAAATCGGGCGGCGCCTGCGGCAAGAGCCCCACGGCCTCGAGCGTCTGCGCCTTGAGATTGACAAAGCGCGCTTCCACCTCGGGGCTCGTGGCCTCGGGTTCGGAAATTTGCAGGACGCGCGCAACAAAGAACGGCCAGCCGTTCAAATATTCGACCACCTGGAACCGCTGCTCGCCCTGGCAGACCAGATGATGCGAGCCGTCCGGCGCGGTGATATAGCGCACGATGTTGGCGAGCGTGCCCATGCGGTGCATGTCGAGCGGCGCGGGCTCCGACACTTCCGCGTCCCGCTGCAACAGAATGCCGACCTGGCGCTGATCGCGCACCGCCTGCTGGGCGGCCGCGATCGACTTCTGCCGGCCGAGCGTGATCGGCAGCACGAGCCCCGGGAACAGCACGGTGTTGCGCACCGGCACGATGATGAGCGCATCCGCCGGCAAAGGCGGCAACGTGGTTGCGCCCGATCCGGCCTGGTTCGACGACAACATTTCAGCTTCAGCCACGATTAGATCCTGCTTTTTGCAAGGTGATCACCAGACATCCGTCGACCACGGCATGGCGTACGCCGCTGTAGCGGCCGGCCGGCAATCGCAGCCGCCGATAGAAGCGGCCCTGCGGCAGCTCGAGACGATGAATGACGGCGGTGCGGAGCGCGGGCGGATAGGTACGCGCTCCGGCAATTACCAGGTCGCCGTCTTCAATGACGGCTTCGACACTTTCAGAATTGACGCCCGGCAAGGCGACCAGCGCCAAAACTTCCGCTTCTGTTTCCAGAATATCGACAGGCGGCTCCCAGGCGGGTTGCCGCGCCTTGCCAATGGCGGGTTTGAATAAATCGCGATGCATCCGCTCCGCGCGAGCGAGCATCTCGAGCGCTTCCGACCACATCCAATCACGGGCCACGTCACGGGCCATCAGACACCCCCAATCCAGCGTGTGACAAATGTGTGGCGTCGTTCACCGGTTTTCAACGCCATTTGGTATCGGTCATTGTCCCTTCGTGGCGACACCTTACATCCCCCCGAGGCTGGGCGAACGGAACCTCCGCGGGACGGCCAGCTTGTTGCGGTAGCGCGGAGCGGATCGCGGGCGGCGGCCACGGCGATCCGAGAATGAAACTTCGAGATTCCGGAGGTGCATATGGCACAAACACGCCCCGCGCAGCCCGTAAGGCCAACGATCCCAGCGCCAGAGAAAATCCCCCTCACGCTCACCGTCAACGGCATCGAAACAAGGCTCGAGCTTGCGCCGTGGACGACATTGCTGGACGCGCTGCGCGACCATCTCGACCTGACCGGCACCAAAAAAGGCTGCGACCACGGCCAATGCGGGGCCTGTACGGTGCTCCTCGACGGCCGCCGGGTGAATTCCTGCCTGACGCTTGCCGTCATGAAAGACGGCGCCAAGGTCACCACCATCGAAGGGCTGGCGAAGGATGGTGCGCTGCATCCCCTGCAGCAGGCCTTCATCGATCACGACGCGTTCCAGTGCGGCTATTGCACCCCCGGACAAATTTGCTCGGCCGCGGGTCTGATCGCTGAGGGCCACGCGAAAACGCCGGATGAAATTCGCGAACTGATGAGCGGCAATATCTGCCGTTGCGGCGCCTACCCCAACATCGTGACCGCGATCCTCCAGGCCATGGAGCGGTCATGATCAACTTCCAGTATTCGCGGGCGAGCGACGTCGCCGACGCGGTGCGCCAGATCGCGGCCGATCCGAAAGCCCGTTTCATCGCCGGCGGCACCAATCTGCTCGACCTGATGAAAGAAGACGTCGAGCGGCCGGCGCGGCTGATCGATATCACGCGTCTGCCGCTCAAGGCCGTGGAAGACACCGCAGATGGCGGGTTGCGCATCGGCGCTTTAGTGCCGAATTCCGATGTCGCTTATCACCCGCAGATCGTGCAGCGCTTTCCGATGCTCGCGAGCGCGATCCTCGCCGGCGCCTCGGCGCAATTGCGCAACATGGCTTCGACCGGCGGCAATCTCGTGCAGCGCACGCGCTGCCCTTATTTTTATGATGTGGCGACGCCGTGCAACAAACGCACGCCCGGCAGCGGCTGCGCGGCGCTCGCCGGCATCAATCGCATGCACGCCATCCTGGGCGCGAGCGATGCCTGCATTGCCGCCCACCCCTCCGATATGGGCGTGGCGCTCGCGGCGCTGGCGGCAACGGTGCACGTCAGCGGTCTCAAGGGCGAACGCAGCATCGCCTTCGGCGATTTTCACCGCTTGCCCGGCACTACGCCGGAGCGTGACAACAATCTGGGGGCGGATGAGATCATCACGGCCATCGCGCTTCCCGCAAAAGGCTTCGCCAAGAACTACACCTATCTGAAAATCCGTGACCGGTTGTCTTACGCGTTCGCGCTCGTTTCGGTCGCGGCCGCGCTCGAGCTTGACGGCGACACGATCGAAGAGGCGCGGCTGGCGCTGGGCAGCGTCGCCCACAAGCCGTGGCGCGATCTCGGCGTGGAAGCGTCGCTGCGCGGGCAAACGGCAACGCGCGAGACATTCGCGCAGGCGGCCGACGCAATGCTGCGCGACGCCAAGAGCTACGGGCACAACGCCTTCAAGATCGATCTGGCGCGCCGCGCCATCGTGCGCGCGCTGACGCAAGCCGCGCGCAGTACGCCGCAGTCGCAATCAAACAAGAAAATCCGGTGAGCCCCATGACCTATATCGGCACGCCTACGTCCCGGATCGACGGTCATGCCAAAGTGACCGGCGCCGCCAAATATGCCAGCGAACACAAGGCTGACGGCCTCGCCTACGCGGCTGTTGTCACCTCGACGATCACCAAGGGCCGCATCGCCCGTATCGACGCAAGCGAGGCGTTGCGCGTCGAAGGCGTACTCGACATTCTCACCCACGAGAACCGGCCGCCGATGGCGCGCGCCACGAAGGCCTACAAGGACGACGTCGCCCCCGAGCAGGGCGAGCCGTTGCGCCCGCTTTACGACGACACGATCCTGTTCGACCGCCAGCCTATCGCTTTGGTGCTGGCCGACGACTGGGAGATCGCGCGCTTCGCCGCCTCGCTGGTGCGCGTTGAGTATAAACCCGAGCCGTTCGCGACCGACCTCTTCGCCGAACGCGACAACGCCGTAAAGGTCAAGAAACCCGAGAAGCCGCGCGGCCGTGCCGACAAGGCCATCGCGGCCGCGCCGGTGCGCCACGAAGCGGAATATTTCATTCCCAACGAGCATCACAATCCGATGGAGCTCTACGCTTCGACCGCGGTCTGGGAAGGCGACGGCAAGCTCACCGTCTATGACAAGACCCAGGGCGTGCAGAACGTGCAGAAATATCTCTGCAGCGTCTTCAACATGAAATCCGACGATCTGCGGGTGCTCTCGCCCTATATGGGCGGCGGCTTCGGCTCAGGCTTGCGACCGCAATATCAGGCGCTGCTGGCAGTGCTGGGGGCAAAAGCCCTGCAACGCTCGGTGCGGCTCGTGCTCACGCGCCATCAGATGTACGCGCTCGCCTACCGGCCGGCGAGCATCGAGCGGCTTGCGCTCGGCGCACAGCCGGGTGGAACGCTCGACGCGATCACCCACGAAGCCATCGCGGTCACCTCGCGCTACGAGGATTTTTCGCGCAACGATGCCGGGTGGTCGGGCCTGCTCTACAAGAGCGAGCATGCGAGATATGAGCATCGGCTGGCGCGGCTCGATCTGCCGACACCGTCCGACATGCGGGCGCCGGGCGCGGCGACCGGCGTGCACGGGCTCGAATGCGCCATGGACGAGCTTGCGGTCGCGCTGAAGATGGATCCGCTGGAGCTGCGGCTGCGCTGCTATTCCGACCGCGACCAGCACGGCGATATTCCGTACACCAGCAAGAAGCTGCGCGAGTGCTACCGGCAAGGTGCGGAAGCCTTCGGCTGGGACAAGCGCAATCCGGAGCCGCGCTCCATGCGCGAAGGCACCGAGCTCGTCGGCTGGGGCGTGGCAAGCGGCGTGTGGGAAGCGCTGCAGATGCCGACCGCGGCCCGCATCGTGCTCACCGCCAACGGCCATGCCGAAGTCGCCTGCTCGTTCTCCGATATCGGCACCGGCACCTACACGATCGCCGCGCAGGTGGCGGCCGATGCGCTCGGGCTTCCGCTCGACAACATCACCGTGAAGCTCGGCGACTCGACGCTGCCGCAGGCGCCGGTCGAAGGCGGCTCGTGGGGCGCCGCGTCGGTCGCGCATGCGATCGCCAAGACCGCCGGCGAAGTGCGCGCGGAGCTTTTGCGCGCCGCCAAGACCATGCCGAATTCGCCGCTCGCTGACGCCAAGCCGGAGGGCGTTGCGCTGATCGACGGCAGGCTCGTCGACGCCAAGGATCGCGGTCGCAGCGTGTCGATCGCCGACGTGATGCGCCACGGTCGCCTCGACCGCATCGCGCGGGAGAGCACGAACAGCTTCAAGAACGACAATGCCCACGCGCGCAACACTCACTCCGCAGTGTTCGCGGAAGTGAAAGTCGACGAAGAGCTCGGCGTCATCCGGGTCACCCGCGTGGTCAGCGCCATCGCGGCCGGCCGCATTCTCAACACCAAGACCGGGCGCAGCCAGATTTTGGGCGGCGTGGTCTGGGGCATCGGCATGGCGCTGCACGAGGAAACGCTGATCGATCACGCCTTCGGCCGCATCATGAATGCCGACCTCGCCGGCTATCACGTGCCGGTGCATGCCGATGTGCACGATATTGACGTGATCTTCGTCGAAGAGCCGGACGACTTGGTCAATCCGATGGGCATCAAAGGCATCGGCGAAATCGGCATCGTCGGCGTCGCCGCCGCGATCGCCAACGCGGTCTTTCACGCCACCGGCAAGCGCGTGCGCGATCTGCCGATCACGCTCGATAAGGTGATCGGCTAATATTTTGTACCTTCCCCTGAAAGGGGAGGGCCAACCGCCGAAGGCGGTTGGGGAGAGGTCCGAGCAAACTGACCCCCACCCGGCTCGCTGTCGCTCGCCGTCCTCCCCCTTTCAGGGGGAGGAGCTTTTGGCCTTGCGATCAAAACGGATACGGGTTCGGCTTGTCCTTGATGGTCATCCACTGCCACTGGGTGAATTCGTCCCAGTTGGCCGGGCCGCCGATGCGCGTGCCGTTGCCGGAGGCGCCCGATCCGCCGAAGGGAACGTGCGGCTCGTCGGCGACGGTTTGATCGTTGATATGCAGAAGCCCGGTATTGAGTTTGTTGCCGATGGCGATGGCGCGGCCGACATCGGCCGAGAACACGCCGGCCGAGAGGCCGTATTCGTTTTGATTGGCAAGCTCGACCGCTTCGTCGTCGCTGCCGACCGCGGTGATCGCGGCGACCGGGCCGAAGATTTCCTCCTCGAACGCGCGCATGCCAGGCTTCACGCCGGTGAGCACGGTCGGCTTGTAGAAAGGCCCTTCGAAGGTGCCGCCGGCTTCAAGCTTGGCGCCGGCCGCGACGGAGTTCTTCACGATGCCGTCGATGCGCGCCACCTGCGCTTTGTTGATCACCGGGCCGAGCGCGACCTGCCCGAGCGGATCACCGACCGGCAGATGATTGGCCTTGGCGACGAGCTTTTCGGTCAACGCGGCAACGATCTTGTTCTGCGCCAGGATGCGGCCCGTGGTCATGCAGATCTGACCCTGATGAAACCAGGCGCCGAACGCGATGGCCGACGCCGCGGCATCGATGTCGGCGTCTTCCAGAACGATCACCGCATTCTTGCCGCCGAGCTCGAGCTGCACCTTTTTCAGATGCTTGCCGGCAAGCTCGCCGATGCGGCGGCCGACATGGCTCGAGCCGGTGAACGAGACCATGGCGATGTCCGGATCGGTGCACAACGCCTCGCCGGCTTCGGCGCCGCCGGGCAGAACATGCAGCACGCCCTTCGGCAACCCGGCTTCCTCGAACGCGCGCGCGATGATGAAGCCTCCGGTCATGACCGTGCGCGGATCGGGCTTGAGCACCACGGTGTTGCCGGTCGCCAGCGCTGGCCCGACCGCCCGCATCGACAGAATGAGGGGGAAGTTGAACGGCGAAATGATGCCGATGACGCCGCGCGGAATCCGCCGCGCCAGACTGATGCGGCCCGGATTGGACGGCAGGATCAGACCTTGCGGCTCGGTGCACATGGCGGCGGCGCGATAGAGCCCTTCGGTCACCATGTGAATTTCGAAGCCGGCTTTGGCCGGGATGCCGCCGGTCTCGCGGGCGATCCAGGGAATCAGCTCTTCCTGATTGTCTTCGAGCGCACGCGCGGCCTTGCGGAGGATGGCGGCGCGTTCCTCGTACGGCGTCGCCGCCCAGCCGGGCTGCGCCGCCCGCGCTTCGGCGGCGGCTTTGCGCACATCGGCGGCGGTGGCGTTGCCGACGCTGGTAATCTTGTTGCCGGTCGCCGGCTCCAGAACATCCAACAACCCGCCGGCGGCGTCGCGCCATTCGGTGCCGAAGACGCGGCCGCGCCAGGTATCTTCGATGAGAAATTTTCCCGCCGGTGCGTTCATTGCCGTCTTCCTCCCTGTACGGACCCATGCCGGTTGTTTCGCCGAAGGCGATGTGGCTGGGCGCTTCGTGATATTTGAACAAATATGACGCGCTTCCCGACCGGGACATAGCCCGGGCGGTTTTGCCGAACAAGGGCGGCAGCAACGAAATCGCTCGGCGCCGATAAGCTTCCCGCAAAAGTCCCGCCGGTGGGCGTTTTTGCTTGGCTTCATCCTTCTCGAGAAAAACGGAGCGGCGTGAAGCGTCAGTTCAAGGTCGGTCGGCAGCCTTCCGCCACCGGTTCTTCAAGATCGTGCGTTTGCGCCGCGCGCAACAAATTCGAGCCGAGCGAACGGCAGGCCTCGAATGGAATGCCGAAACAGACCTCGAAGCCGTCCGGCGTCTTTAGCGTGGCGATCAGGCAATCCTGGCCCTTGGCGCTTTCGATCGCCCATTCGCCGAGCCCGAAGACATAGCGGGCATCTTCGTCGCCGGTCTTCTGCCGCAGGGCGCTCGCCAAGAGCTGCGGCAAGGTCATGATTAGCGACTCGGCCTGTTCGACCGGCATTTCAAGCCGGACTGCGGCCCCGGAGGTATCGAGGAATTCGAGCCCCACCTCTTCGCCATCGGCCGCGACACGGCAGGTCGTTAGCTTCTCACTACGAATTTTCACCATTGGGGACCGTTTTCATCCGCCGCGTTACTGGGCGCTCTACGTTGGGCGCTATATTTCATGGAATATAACGCATGCCGCAGCGCGAAGTCCAAACCCAAATGCGGCCTTATTGGCGTCAGAAAACGCCGCGGATGGCCGCCAGCAAGCGGCCGAAAGTATGCGCATAGGGCAAACCGCTCAGCGGGCCGCGATCCGCGCACGGCGCGCGCAGTTCCTCGCGCCCGCGCAGCAGTGGATCCTGCATGTCCCGATCGTTGAATGACAGTGCGCCGATCAGCCGCTCGCGGCACACATAGGCGCGGCGGCGCTCGGCGGGCATCAAGATCAACGGATCGAGCTTCCACACATAAGCGCTATGATCGAGCGACGCTGCGACCACGTGGGCGCCGTCTGCGCTAAACGCCGCCGCTGCGACTTCGCCGGCCGGGCCCGAAAGGATCGCCAGCGCCGTCCCGCTCTCGGCATCCCACAGCCGCGCCGTATGATCCGCCGAGGCGGTGACGATCAGAGCACCGTCGGAACTGAAAACGGCGCTGACGATCCGGTCTTTATGCCCGGCGAGTGTCGCCAGCAGCGTGCCGTTCGCCGCATCCCAGACACGCGCAGTGCCGTCGAACGAGGCGGTGACGACGCGCGTGCCGTCGGGGCTGAACGCAGCGCCATTCACCCAGTCGCCGTGTCCGGCGAGCGTGGCGATCGCGGCGCCGGAATTGCCGTCCCAGATCCGCGCCGTGCGATCCGCCGAGGCCGTAACCAGGCGCGAGCCGTCGCGATTGAAGACCGCCGCGATCACGCGATCACTGTGTCCGCGCAGCGTCGCGATCGGTTCGCCGGTCGCCGCTCGCCACAGCCGCGCCGTATGATCGAAACCTGCGGTGACGACACGCATGCCGTCCGGGCTGAAGCGTGCAGCGTTGACCCAATCGGTGTGGCCTTTGAACACGACCAACGTCGCCCCGCTTCCGGTGTCCCATAAACGCGCACTGTTGTCGAAGGAAGCTGTGACGATGCGCGCCCCATCGGGGCTGAACGCCGCCGTGACGACGCGCTCGCCATGTCCGGCGAGCTTCGCCAGCGGCGCGCCGCTTGCGGCATCCCATATCCGCACGGTTTTGTCGTCCGAGGCAGTGACTATTCTGCTCCCGTCCGGGCTGAAGGACGCCTCATTGACTGCGTCGTCGTGGCGTAAGGGCGGCGCTGTGGGCGTGCCGGTCGCCGCGTCCCAGATCTGCGCGGTGTTATCTTGCGAGGTGGTAACGACGCGCGCGCCATCGCGGTCGAACTTTGCCCCCGTGACGGCATCCGCATGTGCGGAAAAGACGGCGACCGGTGCGTTTCTGTTCAGATCGAAAACGCGCGCCGTGGTGTCGAACGAAGCGGTTACGGCCGCGCTGCCGTCCGGACTGAACGCCGCGTGAAAAACCGGCCCCGCGTGCCCGGGGAGCACGGCCAGAATGCGGCCCGTATCGGCGTTCCAGACGCGCGCGGTGCGATCCTGCGAAGCGGTGATGACGCGCTTGCCGTCGGCGCTGAAGGAGGCCGTCCACACCCAGTCGCCGTGGCCTGCAAGCGTTGCCACGAGATTGCCGGTGCCGGTATCCCAGATGCGCGCGGTCCGGTCGAAGGATGCGGTCACGATGCGGCTACCGTCCGGGCTGAAAGCCGCCTGCATGACCGGGCCGTCGTGTCCTGACAGCGTCGTCAGCAACGCGCCGGTCGCCGTGTCCCATACCCGTGCGTTTTTGTCCTCGGAGGCGGTCACGATGCGGCTGCCGTCCGCACTGAATTGCGCGCTCCACACCCAGCCGCCATGACCGCCGAGCATGGCGAGTTCGGCGCCGGTCTCGGCCGACCAGATGCGCGCCGTGGTGTCGAAGGACGCCGTTACCACGCGCGATCCGTCGGGGCTGAGCACAGCCGAAGTCACGGCGTCCGCATGTCCGGTCAAGGTGACCAGAGCTTCACCGGTAGCGGCGTTCCACAAGCGCGCGGTGTGATCGTTGCCCGCAGTAATGACACGCGTGCCGTCGGCACTGAATGCCGCGCCATTGACCCGGTCGGTGTGACCGGCGAGCGTCGCCAGGAGCACACCGGTCTTTGCGTCCCACACCCGCGCGGTCTTGTCCCAGGATGCGGTGACGATACGCCCACCGTCCGGACTGAATGCCGCGCTGTTCACCCAAAATTTGTGACCCGACAGGGTGGCGGTGACCGCCCCGGTGTGCGCGTTCCAGACCCGCGCGGTTCCGTCCCACGACGACGTCACGACACTGGCGCCGTCCGGGCTGAAGACCGCACTGCTGACCAGGCCGGTATGGCCGGCAAGCGCCAGCCGGAAGGTGCAATCATGCGCCGAGCCGAAGAACGACAGATCGTCTTGCAGCGGCCGCGACTGGACCGCGAACGGCACGGCCCCTTCGCCGGGCAAGCCAGCGACGACCAGCCGCAGGGCGCGATCGCAGGCGCCTTCATGGAAAGCAGTGGCGGCGGTGCCGGCGAACACGCGTGCTTCGCGCTTCGCCGCTTCGCGGGACTCCACGATTGCTCCGGCGAACGCCGCGATTGCTGTGGCGAACAGAAAAGCCGCAACCACAATCAGCACCGTCGATGTTCTTGACACTTTGGCAGCGACCGGCACGCCCTCGCGCACGGGGGCAGGCATCGGCGCGGATATTAGCCCATGTGCAAACTCTGGCCCGCGCATGGGCACAGGTCCGTCGTTCGCGCCCTTTGGATTCTGAGTATCCATGCTTGCTCGCCGGCCCGCGTCCGGATTTCACCGCCGCGGGCCGGAAAAGCAAGAGGCTGGTGCCGTGACTAGAGCACATCATGATGATTAAGTTTAAATCGCGATGTGCTCTAGATCCATTGGTTATCGCATGTCCTTTTCGGAAAACCGGTTTCCACCCATCGGGTCAAGCCCGAGGGCATGCTTTTCCGGGACATGCTCTAGCCCTACGCGGCCACCTTCGCGAACAGCCGCTTGGAGGCAAGCTCGGCGCCTTCCGACAGCGCCTTGAGCTTGGCCCAGGCGATCTGCGGATGCACGCGGCCGCCGAGGCCGCAATCGGTCGAGGCGATGACACTGTCGGGCCCCACGGCCTCTGCAAACCGGCAGATGCGGTCAGCCACAAGCTCGGGGTGCTCGATCAGGTTGGTCGAGTGGGTGACCACGCCGGGCAGAATTTTCTTGCCCGCCGGCAGCTTCACCTCTTTCCAGATCTTCCATTCGTGTTCGTGGCGGGCATTGGCGGCCTCGAACGAATAATAATCGGCATTCACCGCCAGCATCAGGTCAATGAGGTGCTGCATCGGGATGTCGGTCGTGTGCGGGCCGTGCCAGCTTCCCCAGCACAGGTGGAAACGGATTTTGCTCGACGGCAATCCCTTGATCGCATGGTTGAGCGCATCGATCTGCATTTTGGTGTAGCGCCGATAGCCCTCGATGCTCGGTTCGTTCTTTTGCTGATCCCAGTTCTCGCCGATCGCCGGATCGTCGAGCTGGACGATGAACCCGGCGTCGATGATCGCCTTGTATTCCTCGTGCATGGCATCGGCGCAGGCGTACAAAAGCTCCTCTTCGCTCTTGTAATATTCGTTCGGCATGCGCGCGCAGCTCGACGGCGCGATCGCGTTCATCCAGGCGCCTTCGGCGGCAATCCCGGCCGCTTTGAGACCGGCCTTGAAGTTGGCGATGTCACGCTGGATCAGCTCTTGGCCCTTGTATTTGATCGACCCGTTGACCACCGGACTGTGGTTGGTCATGAACTGCTCGGGCAGGCCGCAGCCGGACTGCGGGTCCATATAGGCGTCGAGGAACTGCGCCATGTCGCGGCGCTCGCCCCAGTCGCCGACGACGAAGTCCTTCGGCGCCATCGGGGTTTGCGTGTGCGCCGACAATTTGGTGAACCAGAGGCCGGTATTGACGACCTCCACGCCCGCAAGGCGGCGGATCACGTACGACCACCAGGAACCGTAATCGTAGGCCCAGCCCATGGTATGGGCGAGTTCGCCGTCGTTGATCAGATCGACGCCGGCCTCTTTCTGCTTCTGCACGACCTCGCCGACGGCGTTCTTCAGCTCGGTCTCGTACGCCGCCTCGTCGAATTTTTCGCCGAGGGTGCGCTTTTGGGCAACTTCGATGAACTTCGCCGGCCGCGGCAGGCTGCCGACATGCGTGGTCAGAATCCGCTTGGACATATTTTTCCTCCCGATTTTATACAACTCATTTTTTTACGCGCATTGCGTCGGACGCGTAAAACGCCGCGCGCGATCGGCAAAGTCTATCGAATGCGGTTCGCAGTCGGCAAGGTGCGCGGCGCGTTTGCGCGATAATCAACGCGGCACAGCCGAAACGTCATGAATGTGTTGGGCAGACGGGCAATGGCCCAAACGCGGATGGGCGGGGGCGGCTTCACGCCCCTGCGCTATGCCGGCACGCGCCGCGCGCTCTGCACCCCGCTCGCCAGCGTACGGACGAGATCGGCGACCGCCTCTGCGGTTCCGGGCGCCGGCCTGCCGTCGGTGCCGAGGTGCTTGCGCACGATCTCGATCAAGGCCGAGCCGACCACGACGCCGTCAGCGCTCTGCGCGAACACGCGGGCCTGCTCGGCTGTGCGCACCCCGAAGCCGACACACACCGGAAGCGCGCTGTGCCGCTTGATCCGCGCGACCGCCTCGGTGACCTTACCGGCATCCGGCGCCGCCGCGCCGGTGATGCCGGTGATGGAGACGTAATAGACAAAGCCCGAGGTGTTCGCGAGCACCGCCGGCAATCTTTTGTCGTCGGTGGTCGGTGTCGCCAGCCGGATGAAATTGAAGCCGGCCTTAAGTGCCGGCAGGCACAATTCGCGATCTTCCTCGGGCGGCAGATCGACGACGATCAGGCCGTCGACCCCGGCCGCGCCGGCATCGACGAGAAACTGATCGACGCCGTAGATATAGATCGGATTGTAATAGCCCATCAGCACGATCGGCGTCGCGTCGTCGGTGCGGCGGAATTCGCGCACCAGCGACAGCGTGCGCTTCATCGTCTGCCCGCTTTGCAGCGCACGCAATCCCGCGGCCTGGATCGCCGGGCCGTCGGCCATCGGATCGGTAAACGGCATGCCGATCTCGATCATATCGGCGCCGGCGCCCGGCAGCGCCTTCACGATCGCAAGCGAGGTCTCGTAGTCGGGATCGCCGCCCATGACGAATGTCACCAGCGCCGCGCGGCCTTCTTCCTTGAGCGCGGCAAAGCGCCGATCGATGCGGGTCGTCATTGGGCTTCGCCGTGCAGGTGGCTGGCGACGGTGGTGAGATCCTTGTCGCCACGGCCGGAGAGATTGACGACCATCAGGTGATCCTTCGGCTTGTTCGGCGCGATGTCCAAGACCTTGGCGATAGCGTGCGCCGGCTCCAGCGCCGGAATGATGCCTTCGAGCTTGGAGAGAAGCTGAAAGGCGTGCAGGGCCTCGTCGTCTGTCGCCGAAAGAAACGTGACGCGGCCGACATCGTTGAGCCAGGCATGCTCCGGGCCGATACCCGGATAATCGAGGCCGGCGGAAATCGAATGCGCCTCGTTGATCTGGCCGTCCTCGTTCATCAGCAGATATGTGCGATTGCCATGCAGCACGCCCGGCCGTCCGCCGGCGATCGAGGCTGCGTGCATGCCGCTGTCGATGCCGTGACCGGCCGCCTCGACCCCGTAAATCTCGATGCCGCGGTCGTCGAGAAACGGATGGAACAGCCCCATCGCATTCGAGCCGCCGCCGATGCAGGCGACAAGCGAATCCGGCAGCCGGCCTTCGGCCGCGAGCATCTGCTCGCGCGTCTCGCGGCCGATGATCGACTGAAAATCGCGCACCATCATCGGATAGGGATGCGGACCCGCGATGGTGCCGATGCAGTAGAAGGTCGAGCCCACATTGGTCACCCAATCGCGCAGCGCCTCGTTCATCGCGTCCTTGAGCGTCTTCGCGCCGGACTCCACCGGCACGACCTTGGCGCCGAGCATGTGCATGCGAAACACATTCGGCTTTTGCCGCTCGACATCGACCGCGCCCATATAGACGATGCATTCCAGACCGAATCGCGCGCACAGCGTCGCCGTGGCGACGCCGTGCATGCCGGCGCCGGTCTCGGCGATGATGCGCTTCTTGCCCATGCGTTGCGCCAGCAAGATCTGGCCGAGCACGTTGTTGACCTTGTGGGCGCCGGTGTGATTGAGCTCTTCGCGCTTCAGATAAATTTTTGCTCCGCCGCCCGAAAGGCCGGAGGCCGTCTGTCTGCAATGCGCCGTCAAACGCTCGGCGAAATAGAGCGGCGATGGGCGGCCGATATAGTGCGTGAGATAGCCATCCATGTCCTTCTTGAACTGTGGATCGGCCTTGGCCTTAGCGTAGGCTTCCTCCAGTTCCAGAATGAGCGGCATCAGCGTCTCGGCGACAAAGCGGCCGCCATAGATGCCGAAATGCCCGCTCTCGTCCGGCCCGGTGCGGAAGGAATTTGGTTGCTGGACGGTCATGGATTAATCGATGCCTCACGCGACAAATGAGCGTGCGCACGCCGCGCGGCACGAATGAATTCTCTGATCTTGCCGATGTTTTTCACACCAGGAGCGCTTTCGACACCCGAAGAGACATCCACCGCCGCAACGCGGGCGATGGTCAGGGCTTCTTCAATATTTGTTGCGCTCAAGCCGCCTGAGAGCATGACCGGAACATCTGGCATGACGCCACTGAGCAAGGTCCAGTCGAAGGACTTGCCCAATCCGCCTGGTCTGGTCGCGTCGGCCGGCGCCTTGGCGTCAAACAAAATCCAATCGGCGACGGACGTGTAATTTTTCACGCGGTCGAAGTCGCCCCTGGCCTGGATGCCTAGCGCCTTGATCACCGGCAGCCCAAAGCGCTGCTTGAGGAAAGACACCCGCTCCGGCGTTTCCTTGCCGTGAAGCTGCAGCAGGTCCGGCCGCAACAATTCGATAATCGCTGCCAACATGGCGTCATCGGCGTCGACCGTGAGCGCAACCTTCCGGGCTCTGCCGCGGACATGCTCGCCCAGCATGCGGGCCGTATCGAACGACACGTGGCGCGGCGCCGGCGGAAAGAACACAAAGCCGACCATGTCGGCGCCTTCCGCGATCGCCACATCGAGGGTCTCGGGGGTCGACAGGCCGCAGATTTTGACGATCAGCGACATCGTTCGTTCCTAGAACATGATGCCCGAAAGAGGAAGCCGAATTTCTCACGCGCCTTCAAGATGTTGGGCACTGGTAGCCAAAATCGGAGAACAGCTCCGGGCTTTAGCTTTCCGCGGAAAGGCGCGGAGGCGATCCGGGGCAAGTGGCTGCGGACGCTAAGCCGGCGGCCGCAGCCGCAACCGAGCCGGCGGCTCGTGCGTGGGGCCGACCGGACCCTGGGTACCCGCCATCGCCTCATAGGCCGAGAGCTTACTGCGCAGCACCTGAATTTCGCGCTCGAGCTTTCGCGCCGCCATCCGCCACCGGCCCTGGCCGGACCACGAGGCGACGCCGCCGATCACGACGCCCACGATCAACGCCCCCAATATGGGGACGAAAAGCCATGTCGCGGTCGAATAGATCGGTTTTGCCGGATCGAACGGATCAAAGGAAATCGCAACGATCTGCCGGTTGGCGACCGCAAAGGCGACAATGACGATGGCGAGCGGCACCAAAACGACGACCGCAACGATTCTGCGCAGCAATATTCGGACCTCTGCTCGTTTCCTTCACGCCGTCCCACAACCAGCGGGAACCGGAGTGGGCTCTGCCGTCGGTCGGCCGGCCCTGGAACCGCCACGCTGCCCCCCGGCGTGAATTGGGGGATGCGGATGCGCGCGCTTAAACGCCGGTAGACGGATCAGGCCTCGCCAATCTGGTTGAGCCGCTCGCGCATTTCCTTGCCGGTCTTGAAGAACGGCACGCATTTCTGATCGACCGACACATGAGCGCCGGTCCGCGGATTGCGGCCGGTGCGGGCCGGGCGCTGCTTGACCGAGAAGGCGCCGAAGCCGCGCAGCTCGACGCGATCGCCGCGCGCCATGGCGGCAACGATCTCGCCCAGGATCGCGTTGACGATCTTCTCGACGTCGCGCTGATAAAGATGCGGGTTTTGCGCTGAAATACGCTGCACCAGTTCGGACTTGATCATTGCTAGCCCTGGACCGTGCCTTGCACCGCTTGCTGCAGGTGCCTTGGACCCTTCGCGGGTCGTCCGCAATTCAACGGCGTTGCAGATACCGTTTCGTGTTTGCAACGGTGTGACGAAGGGCCGAAACCCACCGCCCAACCTTATTCACTTCCAGCAGGGTGCCAAAGCGCCAACAAACCGTCAAGATTAAGACGCTCCACCGCCTGAACGGCGCCGGAGTTGTCGAGGTGGCGAGTCAGCGCGCCTAGTCCCGCGGCCTCAAGCACGCCGACAGCGGCCGCGTGCAGGAAGGGCAGATCGCGATACCGTTCCTCCAGGGGATAATCACGCACCGGCAGCTTGGAATTGACTTTGTGGTCCTTGGCGAGCCAGGCAACGCCCGTTTGTTCGTCGCCGAGCTCATCGATGAGCTTCAGGCCGATGGCCTGATGGCCGGTGAAGACGCGGCCATCGTCCACCGCCTGCAACTGCTCGTCGGTCATGCTGCGCCGGGACTGAACCAAGCCCTTAAACCACCCATAGGTGTCCATGATGAGCGACTCGATGGCGGCGCGCGCCTCCGGCGAGGTCGGCTCAAAGCCATTCGGAGACGCCTTGAGCGGCGAGGATTTGATCGTCTCGACCTTGACGCCGATCTTGCCCAAGAGATCGCCGACATTCGGGTACTGAAACAGCACGCCGATCGAGCCGACGAGCGATGTCTGCTTGGCGATGATGTGGTCGCCGGCGAGCGCGGTGATGTAGCCGCCGGAGGCGGCCAGCCCATCGACCACGACGACAAGCGGCTTTTTCTCTTTCAGACGCTTGAGCGCGTCGTAAAGCTGCTCCGAACCCGCGGTCGTGCCGCCGGGGCTGTTGATGTGAAGGATGACGGCGCGGACGTGCTCGTTGTCCGCCAGCTTATCGAGCTTCCGGACCCGCTCCTCGTCACCTTGGATCAAGCCCTTGACGGTGATCCGCGCGATATAGGTGCTGGCAAACCCGTCACGCTTGCCGAGCGCCGCTGCCACCCCGGCGATCGCCAGAATGATCACCGCAATGGCAAGTACGCGCCAGAAGGTAAGCTTGCGCCGCATACGGCGGCGGTCGACGATCAGGTCGGCATCCAGCGACATCGGCGGATCCTTTCACCTCTCTCCTCCCCCACTTGTGGGAGAGGCGGCGCGCAAAAGCGCCTCCGGCAAGCGCCGCGGCGGCAGGGCGAGCCGGCCCCTCCGCCGCAAGCAGTTCCCTCACCCGCGGCGCGGGAGAGGGGCGCGAGTTTACGCCTACGCCTCTTCGTCACCCTTGCGCTTGAGCGCGGTGCCGAGAATGTCACCGAGCGTCGCGCCGGAATCGGATGAGCCATATTGCGCGATCGCCTCCTTCTCCTCGGCGACTTCCAGCGCCTTGATGGAGACCTGGAGCTTGTGGGTACGGCGATCGAACTGGATCACACGCGCGTCGACCTTCTGGCCGACGGCAAAGCGTTCGGGACGCTGTTCGGAGCGGTCGCGCGCCAGCTCCGAGCGCTTGATGAAGGACGTATAGTCGGCGCCGACCACCTTCACGTCGATGCCGCCTTCCTTCACGTCGATCACTTCGCAGGTCACGACCGCGCCTTTCTTGAGATCGCCGCCCTCGCCGCTGGCCGCAGCGCCAGTCTCGGCGAGCTGCTTGATGCCGAGCGAAATGCGCTCCTTCTCGACATCGACGTCGAGCACCTGGGCGTTCACCTTGTCGCCCTTCTTGTATTCCTCGATCACCTGCTCGCCCGGCCGTTTCCAGTCGAGGTCGGAGAGGTGCACCATGCCGTCGACATCGCCATCGAGGCCGAGGAACAGACCGAACTCGGTCTTGTTCTTGACTTCGCCTTCGACTTCCGAGCCGGGCGGGTACTTCTCCAGGAACACTTCCCACGGATTGCGCATGGTCTGCTTCAATCCGAGCGAGATGCGGCGCTTGACCGGATCGACTTCGAGCACCTGCACCTCGACCTCTTGCGAGGTGGAGACGATCTTGCCCGGATGCACGTTCTTCTTGGTCCACGACATTTCGGAGACGTGGATCAAGCCCTCGATGCCGGGCTCGAGCTCGACGAAGGCGCCATAGTCGGTGATGTTGGTGACGCGGCCCTTGAAGCGGGCGCCGACCGGATACTTGGCCTCGATGCCCTGCCACGGATCGTCGAGCAGCTGCTTCATGCCGAGCGAGATGCGGTGGGTCTCGTGGTTGATCTTGATGATCTTGACCTTGACCTGCTGGCCGATGTTGAGAACCTCTGACGGATGATTGACGCGCCGCCAGGCGATATCGGTGACGTGCAGCAGGCCGTCGATGCCGCCGAGATCGACGAAGGCGCCGTAATCGGTGATGTTCTTGACCGCACCGTCGATGACCTGGCCCTCTTCGAGATTCTGCACCAGTTCCTGGCGCTGCTCGGCGCGGGTCTCTTCCAGCACGGTGCGGCGCGAGACGACGATGTTGCCGCGGCGGCGATCCATTTTCAGGATCTGGAACGGCTGCGAATTGTTCATCAGCGGAGAGACGTCGCGGATCGGACGGATATCGACCTGCGAGCGCGGCAGGAAGGCAACGGCGCCGTCGAGATCGACGGTAAAGCCGCCCTTGACCTGATTGAAGATGACGCCGGTGACCTTTTCGTTGTTCTGGAACGCCTTCTCGAGCTTGCCCCAGCTCTCCTCCCGCCGCGCCTTATCGCGCGAGAGCACCGCTTCGCCGAGCGCATTCTCGACCCGCTCCAAATAGACCTCGACGGTATCGCCGACCTTGACCTCGTTGCCGCGGCCGGGACCGGCGAATTCGCGCAACGCCACCCGGCCTTCAGTCTTCAGCCCGACATCGATGACGGCCACGTCCTTCTCGATGCCGACAACCGTCCCTTTGACGACGGACCCTTCCTGCAGATGACCCCCGCCAAATGATTCCTCGATCATGCTGGCGAAGTCTTCGCGCGACGGCGCGGCGGTCGCTAGTTGAGCCATGAATACTCCGAGCCCCGTGATTGAAAATCATCCCGAACGCGCAGCATCCGCCGGTCACGCCGACGGTGGGGCCTAGAGCCAGACGGTCAGGACAAAGCTTGGTCCGGTGTGCCAGACGAAGGACGCGAACGGGCTTACCTCCAATGACGAAATCGCCGTGATTAGCGCTTTCGGCCCGTTCGGACGGCTTCGATGATGTCGACGGCAGCCCGGAATGCCGCGTCTATACCCAAATGCGTGGTATCGAGCAAGTGCGCGTCGGGCGCAGCCTTCAGGGGGGCCGCGGTGCGCCGGGAATTGCGCTCGTCCCGCCGCAACAGGTCGGCCAGGACCTCTTTTTCGTCGGCAGGCTCGCCCCGGGCCCGCATTTCGGCGGTCCGGCGCGCAGCCCGTACCTCGGGCGAAGCCACGACGAAAATCTTCACATCGGCCCCCGGCGCAATAACGGTACCGATATCGCGGCCATCGAGCACGGCACCCGGCGGCTTTGTGGCGAAGGCGCGCTGGTAGTTCATCAGCGCCTGCCGAACCTCCGGTATCGCCGCCACGACCGAAGCGGCTTCGGTGATCGCCGGCGCCTTCAAGGCGCTCTCGTCGAACCCTCTCGGGTCGAGGGCGATCGCGGCGTCAATCGCCTTTTCGACATTGTCCGGCGCATAGCCGGCGTCGAGCACCGCCTTGGCCACCGCACGATAGATCAAGCCGGTGTCGAGATGCGGCAGCCCATAGATTGCCGCCACCTGCTTGGCGATGGTTCCCTTGCCCGAGGCTGCCGGGCCGTCTATAGCGATGATCATCGTCATTTATTTACATTCTTGGGCTGGAAACTACGCATCAAGAATGACGTGCACGTCAAGGATGACAAGCGCATCACACACGCTGTCTGCTCATCCAGTACCGGGTATGCACTGTGCCGGCTATGCGCAGTGCCGGCATGCACACTGATGGAGTATATTGGCGCAAGCCGCTCTCACATCGCGAGCGCTTTTTCATTCTGCGATCGATGTGTGATCAGGATCTTTGTCCGGCCAAAGATTCCGTTCTGACACGGCCGGCGCCATCGGATGTTGGAGTTCACGGCTGGAACATGATCCTAAAAGACATAGCTTTGGGCTTGACCCAAGCGATCATGCCTGAACAAAACGCTCGGCACATGCGATCATGATGCCGACGAGGAATTCCTTCCGATGAAATTCTCGAGACGGCTGATGCAAATGCGCTGGGTGCAGACGACCCTAGGCGTTGCTGCGGCCGAATATCTGCGTCTCGTCTGGATGACTAGCCGCGTCCAGATGGAGCCTGCCGATCCTTTTCGACTCTACGAGCACGAGCAGCCGGTTATTCTGGCCATGTGGCATGGCCAGCATTTTCTCCTGCCGTTCCTGCGCCGCGGATATCGCTTCAAGGTTCTGATCTCGCGCCATATCGACGGCGAGATCAACGCCATCGCCGCCGAATGGCTCGGCGTCGGCACGGTGCGGGGTTCGGGGGATCATGGGCGCCGATATCACGTCAAAGGTGGCGTCGGTGCCTTCAAGAGCATGATGGATGTGCTCGCCGAAGGCACCAACATGGCGCTGACCGCCGACGTTCCGAAAGTGTCGCGCGTTGCCGGACTCGGCATCATAAAACTCGCAAGCGCAACCGGTCGGCCGATCTTTCCATTCGCGCTCGCCACCAGCCGGCGGATCGAGCTCGACAATTGGGACCGCTCGGCCGTCAACTTGCCGTTCGGCCGTGCCGCGGGGGTTGTCGGAGACGTGGTCCGCGTGCCCGTGGACGCAAGCCCCGAGGCCCTCGAACATGCGCGGAGCACGCTCGAAAAATCGCTGAATGCGGCGACCGAGCGCGCCTATGCGCTGGCCGACCGCAGGCCAATTGCCGTTCGTGACACGGCCGCACCCGAGCGGCTTGAGATTGAGCGGCGGGTATCGAATAATGGTATTATCGCCGATTGAGGCTTCAGAGCAGGCCGATCGGGTGTTGCGCGGGGACACGCTGCGCGGGAAGCACACTTGGCGGGGACTACACATTTGGCGGGGACTACATTGGCAATCATCGACGACGTTCGCTCTATCATCGCTAAATCGCTGAACATCCCCGTCGAAACATTGACGCCCGACAAGCGTCTCGACGAGCTCGGCGCCGAGTTGCTCGACGTGATCGAGATCGTGTTCGCGCTCGAAGAAAAATACGACATCGCCATCCCGTTGCAGGCCAACGACGCGACCCGCGTGTCCGCGTCCGGCAAGCCCGAGGAGAAGAGCGCGGATGCGGCCGGCGGCAACGAGCTGCCGTTCGCCACGGTCGGCGACGTCGCCGAGATGGTCGAAAAACTGGTCGCCGCGAAAGCATCCAAATGAACCGGGTCGTCATCACGGGCATCGGAGTGGTCACTCCGATCGGCAACACCCGTGACACATTCTGGTCGGCGCTGGTCGAAGCCCGTTCCGGCATCGGCCCCATCACCATCATTCCGACCGAACGGCTCAATAGCCGCATCGCCGCGCAGGTGTTGGACTTCAAGCCGAGCGAGCATTTCGATCCCAGACGCGAAAGCCTGCTCGACCGTTTCGCGCAATTTGCTGTCGTCGCCGCGCGCTCGGCGTTGCGCGATTCGCAACTGGAGCTGACCGAGGAGCTGGCGCTCGACACAGCGACCATCATCGGCAATTCCACCGGCGGCATGAATACGCTCGACGATTCGTTTTCCCGGCTCTACGCGGCAAACGGCACGCGCGCGCACCCGCTGTCGATTCCGCGGCTGATGTCGAATGCCGCCTGCAGCGCCGTGTCAATGGATCTCGGGCTGAAAGGGCCGACCTACACGATCGCCTCGGCCTGCTCCTCCGGCACGCACGCGATCGGCCAGGCTTTTTCGATGGTGCGCAGCGGTCAGGTGCCGATTGCGCTGACCGGCGGCACGGAAGCCTGCCTCACCGTCGGCACCTTCAAGGGCTGGGAAGCTCTGCGGGTGCTCAGCGCCGATACCTGCCGGCCGTTTTCGCGCACGCGCTCCGGCCTTGTGCTGGGCGAAGGCGCCGCCATGTTCGTACTGGAAACACGTGAGCACGCAGTCGCGCGCGGCGCCCCGATCTATGCCGAAATGCTCGGCTTCGGCATGAGCGCCGACGCCGGCGACATCACCGCCATCGATCCGAGCGGCGCCGCCCGCGCGATGCGGGGAGCCTTGAAAGACGCCAAGATCAATCCGGGCGACGTCGATTACGTCAATGCCCACGGCACCGGCACCGCACTCAACGACAAGGGCGAGACCGCGGCTTTGCGGCTCGCCTTCGGTGACGCTGCCGATCATCTCGCAGTGTCGTCAAGCAAAGGCGTGCTCGGCCACAGCCTGGGCGCCGCCGGCGCGCTCGAGCTCGCCGCCACCGCGCTCGCGCTCCACCACCAGGTCATTCCGCCGACGGCGAACTTCGAAGAGGCCGATCCGGACTGCGATCTCGATTATGTGCCGAACACGGCCCGCAACGCGCCGATCCAGAACGCCATGTCGAGCTCGTTCGCCTTCGGTGGGCTGAATGCGGTGCTGGTGCTCGCGCGGGCGTGAGCGCCTGCGGACTTCGTCAACGACCACGTTTCGCCGTGGCGTGGTCGAGATTATTCGCTCCGAGCGAGACTGGCCGCCTCAACTATCTCGGGCAATACGTCGGCGCTAAGCGAAATCTTTCCCTTGGTCTTGCTGCCGATCAACTGCGGGCTGGCCCCGGAATTGTCGAACAGCCAAGCGTCGTCTGCCTCGCGTAAGAACCAGGGCAGTTGTTCGAGTGATCGCGTCCGGCGATCTACAATCTTATCGGTCGGTACGTCGTGGCCGCCTTTTGCTGCGCGTGAACGCACACGCTGGATGTTGAGCTCTGCAGAATTCAGCAGAACGTAAATCAGCCGGATCGCAAATCTGCGCTTTTTGGCCGCGAGCACCAATGCGCGGTATTTCGGCGTTGACAGAACCGTTTCAACGCCAACGGTCTGATGCGCCTCGATTGACGAATACAGCCAACGCTCAATGCGCTGCACCGCCTCAATGTTGGCAGGGACAGGCTCTAAACCTTCAATATCGCGAATGCGCTTGGCCAATGCGTCGGGATTTATGATCCAGACGGAGCGGCCAAAATCCTCGATATCGGTGTTGTCATAGATGCTGGTTTTGCCAGACCCGTTTGGACCGGCAACGATCCAAAGTCGTGGGCCGTCATTTGTCGTTGGCAATACCATCCGGCGAACCGAACAGGCGTTTATTTTCCTTCCGCGCCTTGGCTACGTTCGCCTTGAAAACGCTCAACAGATCGGTCCCAAACGTGGCGGCATTGGCATCAAGCACGGTTACATGGGCATATTTTCCCGACGCGTCCTTGAACCGCTTCTTGCTGACATTTGCTTTCTTTTGACGGGCAGGCGGATTTGCTGTCGCCTTTTTGTTTGCCGTCGTGCGCGCGCTCGCCATCGCCAATCTCCTGCCGAACACAATATAGCGAGCTTTCGCCGCTCACGCCACGTCCGCCCCGAGCCCGCGCATCAGCGCGACGAAATCCGGGAAGCTCGTGGCGATAAAACTGCCGTCGTCGATCGTCACTGGTTGTTCGCTCGCAAGCCCCATCACCAGCGCCGACATAGCCAGCCGGTGATCCATGTGGGTGGCGACGAGCCCGCCGCCCAAGGCGCGCCCCTTGCCGGTGACGATGAGATCGTCGCCGTCGATCTCGACGGTCACGCCGTTGACGCGCAGCATGTCGGCCGTGCCGGCGAGCCGGTCCGATTCCTTGACGCGCAATTCCTTGAGCCCGCGCATCACGGTCGTTCCTTCCGCGAAGGAAGCCGCGACGGCCAGGATCGGATATTCGTCGATCATCGCCGGCGCCCGCTCAGCGGGCACCTCGGCACCGTGCAGGGCGCCGCCGCGGACACGAAGGTCGGCCACCTCCTCGCCGCCCTCGTTGCGGACATCAAGCCGCTCGATCGTAGCCCCCATATCGGCAAGCGTGTCGATCAGGCCGGCGCGCAGCGGATTGAGCATGACGCCTTCCAGAATCACCTCCGAGCCGGGCGTGATCGCCGCCGCCACCAGCGCAAATGCGGCCGACGACGGATCGGCCGGAACGACGATCGGCCGCGGCGCCAGTTCGGGCTGGCCGACCAGCGTGATGCGGCGGCCATGCGCGCCGTGTGGCGTCACCGCAACGTCGGCGCCGAAATGCGTGAGCATCTTCTCGGTATGGTCGCGGGTGGCTTCGGCTTCGATCACGACGGTTTCGCCCGGCGCCGCGAGCCCCGCGAGCAGTACCGCCGATTTGAGCTGCGCCGAGGCGACCGGCGGCTCATACACGATCGGAATCGGATCGCGCGCGCCGGCCAGCGTCAGCGGCAGGCGCCCGTCGTCGGAAGCGAGCGTTCGCGCACCAATTCGCTCCAGCGGCTCGAGCACCCGCCGCATCGGGCGCTTGCGCAGCGAGGCGTCGCCGTCAAAACGTGCGGTGATCGGAGAGCCAGCGACCGCGCCCAGCATCAACCGGGCGCCGGTGCCGGAATTGCCGAAATCGAGCGCCGCAGTCGGCTCGGCAAAGCCCGCAACGCCCACCCCATGGACGCGCCACGCTCCAACGCCGATGCGCTCGACCTGCGCACCAAGCGCGCGCACGGCGTTGCCGGTATTGAGCACATCTTCGCCCTCGAGCAGGCCGGAAATGCGTGTTTCGCCGACCGCCAGCGCCCCCAGAATCAGCGCGCGGTGGGAGATCGACTTGTCGCCCGGTACGCGCACGCGGCCTTGCAACGGGCCGGAGCGGCGGGCGGTCAGCGGGCTTGGTTTGGCATGCATGAGCAGAACTCGCGCGCTGATTTAGAGCATGATGCGGGAAAGGGAAAGCCGCCCTTTAGTGAGAGCCACCTCCGCTCGTCCCCGCGAAGGCGGGGACCCGGCTCTTGACCAACCGCCCCTGGATTCCCGCTTGCGCGGGAATGAGCGGCTCGATCGGATCGTTGCCCGCGCAAGCAACTTTTCGCCGCATCCTGACACGGCCTCGATCCACGCTCAGGCGAGCGTCTGGCTCTTCAAACTCTCGATCGCCATGCGGCTTGGCAGCGGCATGCCGAGCTTACGGCCCGCGCGATGGCCTTCGAGCGTCGCCTCGTAAACGGTGCGCGGCGCCACCGCACAGCCGATCGCTTCGACACTGCGGCTGCGCTCGCGCAGAAGATGGTAAAGCGCATTGTCCGACGCCCGCGCCGTCGCCATCACGATCGTGTCGGCGCCGATCCGGCGCACTTTCGACGGCGCGTAGATGTTGACGACCTCGACCTCGCTGCCTTTGATCTGCTTAACCGCGTGATCGGTAATGATCTCCACCTCGGCCTCATACAGATACGTCAGCACCCAGTGGAGATAGACCTCCGCCGTCGTCTCAAAACCGATCATCGGCCATTTGGTGAGCAGCCTGACCTTGGCGCCGAGCCGCGCCAGCTTCACCGCCGTGAGCGGCGCGGCGACGTCGGCCATTTCGTCGATCACCAAGACCTCGCCGGAGGCGGTGACCTTGTCGAGCGCCACCTCGTCCCAGGTGACGCAGCGCCCACTCTCCCATCCAGGCAAGGGCTTGGCGGTCTGTCCCTGGAAACCATCGCGGCGATAGCGCGCACCGGTCGCCACGACGACATGGTCGGGCTGCTCGGCGGCAAGCACCGCATCGATGGTCTCGGCGGTAACGGCGCTGCCGGTCCTGATCACGGCGCCGTTGCCGCGCGCCTGTTCGGCGAGCCAGGTGGCGATCGTCCCATACTGGGTGCGATTGGGCAGCGCCCCGTAGGCGCGCACATGGCCACCAACGTCGTTTTCGCGCTCATAAACCACCACCTGATTGCCACGCGCCGCTGCGATCCGCGCATATTCGAGGCCCGCCGGACCGGCGCCGATCACCAGCGCCCTTTTGGGCGAGGCGACTTTGCGGGTTTGCGCCGCACCCCATATCCGCTCGCGACCGACCACCGGATTGTAGGCGCATTGCACACGGCTGCCGCGGATCACCGCCCGCCAGCAATAGTTGGCGGCGACGCAGCGGCGGATGTCGTTGGGCCGCCCCTCTTTCACCTTGGTCATCCACTGCTCGTCGGCGATCATCTGCCGCGCCAGCAAAATGGCGTCGGCGTCGCCCGAGCCGACGAGCTCGTCGGCGACACCCGGATGACTGACGCGGCCGACCAGCAGCACCGGCTTCTTCGCCACCGTCTTGATGGCGCGCGTATACTCGCGCTCCCAGCCCTGCTCGAACGTCATCGGCGTGTGGATCCAAGAATGGTGCACGCCGGCCGACACGCTCACATAATCGATATCGAGCTCCTTCTCGAAATCGGCGTGGATGCGCTTGATGTCCTCGATCTCCAGATCGCCGTCCCAAAACGAAGTCGAGTTGATCCGATAGCCGATGAAGGGACGGTCGCCGATGCGCTTGCGGATGCGCCGCATGGCTTCGAGCGAAAACCGCAGGCGGTTTTCGTAGGAGCCGCCCCAGCGATCGGTGCGCTTGTTGTAGAAGGGCGAGAGGAACTGCCACGGCAGATAGCCGTGGGCGATGTGAAATTCGACGCCGTCGAGACCAGCCGAGATGGCGCGGCGCGCCGCATCCTCGTAGCACTGCAGGATGTATTCGATCTCGTGCTCTTCGAGCTCTTTCGGTGTCGGGCCGCCGGGAATTTCGCCGGCCGGCACCTGACTTGGCGCCAGCATATAGGGATTATATTCGTCGGGATCGCGCGCCGGATCGGTCTTGAGAAACGGCGTCGGCGAGCGCAGGCCGAGATGCAGAAGCTGCACCGAGAGCGCGCAGCCGTGGCGTTTCACCACCCGCGCAACGTTGGCGAGCCCCTCGAGCTGCGAATCGTTCCACAGACCGGGAAAGCCGAGCGGCGTGTAGATCGTGTCTTTATTGATCAGATGACCGCCGAGAATGATCATCCCCAGCCCGGTCTTGGCGCGCTCCTCGTAATAGGCGACCGCCTGCTCGGTAAAGATGCCTTCGTGCGGGCTTCTGACCCAGGTCGGGCACACCGGCCCGAATATGACCCGGTTCGGCAGCGTGGTGTTACGGATGCGGAGCGGCGAGAACAGATGGCGATAGGATGCAGTGGCATCGGTCACGGTCGTTTCCCCTGATGTCTTTGTTCTGTGGGAGTAAGAGAGCACGCCGCGCCGCAACGCGCACGGGGTTCGATGGTTGCCCGGGTCAACGATCGGCTTGTGAAGGTTGCAATCCGCTATTGACAGGCGCGCCGCGACTAGCCAAGTGAAGCACCCAAATTGAAGGAATTCGGCCGTGGCCAAACCGGAACTTGGCACCAAGCGCGTTTGCCCCGAAACCGGGCGCAAATTCTATGACCTGAACAAGGATCCCGTGATCTCGCCCTATACCGGCAAGGTCGTGCCTGTGGAGGTGCCGACGACGCGCGCACGGCCCGATCAGGCCGCGGCGCAGCGCGCAGCGGCCGCGGCTGCCCCCGCCCCGGAGGCGGCCGCGCCGGAGCCGCAGGAGGCCGAATTCGTTTCGCTGGAGGACGCCGACGCCGAGGCGCAGGGCGCCAAAGGCGCGGTCGAGACCGCGGAGCCGGATATCGAAGAGGACGTCGAGATGGACGATGAAAGCCTCGACGATGCCGCTTTCATCGAGGAACAAGAAGAAGAAGACGCCGACGTCACCGACATCATCGGCAGCGATATCGAGGATGAGGAGGAAGGTTGATCAGAACTCGGTAACCCGTTGCTGAGACATCATCGGCAGCGATATCGAGGACGAGGAGGAAGGTTGATCAGAACTCGGTAACCCGTTGCTGATAGTCGGAATGCCCGAAAGTCCGGTCGGCCTTGTTCTGACGGCGGACAACGATTGTTGAACGTCTGAGGATTGCGCAAGACCTAAGAATTGCCGAAGACTGACGTTGCGGAAGACCTGGTTTAGGGGCCATAGCTCAGTTGGGAGAGCGCTTGAATGGCATTCAAGAGGTCGGCGGTTGAACTCCGCCTGGCTCCACCAAGTTTCTCGCAAAGGCATAGAGCGTAGTGATGGCGCCACTAACGCCGAGCATCCAAGAACGCGCTACTGCGCGGGGCGCAGCGACCTTCTCCGCACTTACGGGATGAAACCCGTAAACAGTAAACTGAGAACTCTGCGCCGCCGGCACAGTCCGCTCTCGCGATTCCAACCGCTATCGATCGGGGGCGTTTTGCAAATGGTTGAAGCAGAGCGACTGCAGCTTTACGCAACCGTTAAGGCAGTCCTGATTGGACGGCGCTGCAATTTCGGGCAATTTGCGACTTCGTTCTTATCTTTAGCTTTCATATCCATGAATCAACTGATCGAAACAACGTAATACTCGGTCATCGGCAAGCAGCCTGTTTGCAAACGCGATACTAGACACGGTAGGCATCCGATTGTCCTCGACGATTTTTGTTTCGGAAAATATTAAAAACGGTTCACCTTTCTAAGTTGATTGTTTTTCGATCGTGATTACTCAGTCGCGTACGTTCACGGCTAGTGGCGAACGAGGTACCGGCATGGGAACGCCATCGAGGAAAAGAACGCCGTCAAGAATGAGGTCGCCGTCGACGATCAGACCGCCGGCGAGAATGAGAACGCCATCGAGGGCGACGTCTCTGTCGAAAACAACACCACGGCCGCGGCCGGAATATTCCGTGTTCTTCAGCCATAAGGTCAACGACGAAGGGGTGACGAGGTCGCTGATCAAACTACTTAGCCGACACACCGAGAACGTTCGCTTTTCTATCTCCGAACAAATTACAAGAGGCTCGCCGTGGCGAAAATCCATCGCCCAGCAGCTGACCGACGCCAAGTTCCTGGTTTTGGTGTTCACCGATCCTCACGCAAATTGGGGATGGTGCCTGTACAAGTTGGGATTCTTCGATGCGCTTAGTCAGGTTTCAAAACCATCCAGCCGCATCTGGTGTCTGCACCACGCCGCGACTTCCCCACCGTCGCCTCTTGCCGATTTGCAGAGCATTCCAGCGAAAACCCAAGACGTCGAGCAGTGGCTCCGGGAATTATTCAAGGAAACCGAACAGACAAAATCGGAGTTTATCGACGACATCCCAACGCTCGCGGAGGAAATATGCAGGCTGTTTTCCGTTGACCAGAAGCCGCTTTACTCCCAACGATTTGTCAAGATCAAAGCAAACAGCGCGCTGATATCGCCGGACGATTTGCACGGCGACGCCGTCGTCGAAGGCGACAATCAATTGATGAGCGAAGTATTCGGTACGTTTAATCAAAAAACCAATTGGCATGCCGTCAAAGAGCACTTTCGGACGTTCAGAAATTCTTCTGACGTCAATATCACCACGCTGAAGGAAATATCCAACGCCATATATTGCGTAGCCAAGCATGCCATTGTCCGCCCCATTCAGGGCATCGTATTTGTTGCACAAGGGCCCAAACGATATCGCCCCATTCTCAGCACTGCGAAGCAGGTCACCGAAGATGAGATCGAGTGTGACATTATGTTCGTCGAGGAGGCGGGCGGCCACCTACAGAACATCCCGAAATCTTCGGAGGCGTTGCTTACCGCTATCAGAATGGCGACCAGAATCAGGTGGGAGATTGTTCGGCCATTCGCCCCGAACGTACGCCGCCTAGCGCGAGCTGACGCCCGCCAATTGCGGGTGGATCTGCAAACATGCCTGAACAACGTTTTTCTCGAAGCCGGCTTTCGTGGAAATTTCTCGACAACGGATCTTCTGAACGCCTTCGACGATTCGGATAAGGATAAGCTGTTGGATATCGTGGAAAAATGGAACGACACCTATCCGAAGATTTGGCGCGGCATTGGCTTCACGGACACCAGGGAGACGTTTGGAGAGGCGCCTGATGGACCCATGACCCCCCAAGACGTTCTCCTACTGCGAGCCGCGTTACAGGAGCTTGAAATCTTGAATCGCGATTTTCTCTCGATGGCTGTCGCGAGAGGTCAGTTGTTGATACAAAGGGAGCTTAGGGCCAATATCGGCGTCGACCCCGATGCAGCTGAGGCGTCCGGCGTCCATTAGGGCTCCGTAGGTTAATTTCGCTTGGCGCACAGGCCAGGCGGTCCCGCGCCCCCCCAATGACTGACCGGTCTTTTTGTGCGCTCCCATAGCCGCGGCCGTCGCCTCCCTTCCCCAAAGCTCTGAAAGTGGTTGGCCATATTCCCCTGCCTGCGTCGGGACTGAGGATTGGCTCGATTCGATCCACTGATCGAGGTCTTCCCGCGCGGGAGCGGCCGAAAGGCGCGATGACGGATCGCCTCCAGTGATTTGCGTCACACGCTGATGAGTTGTGAGAGCAGTATAACCTCCACACAACCCATAGCGTCTCTTACGGCTCGTCCTTCGACGAGCAGCCGTGCGGGGTAGCTTCGCTCAGCTAGGCGACGCCTGCCACAGGGCGAGCGGGGTGAGCGCAGCGTTCTCGTCGATCTCACTCACAGGCAATAGTGAACTTGGCCAACGTGAAAGCATGGCGGCGGAGGAAACAAACGAAGATACCCGCGAGTCTATGTTCGGCCTCATTGTCGAAGCCGATACCGTCATCAAGGAACGGTGCGGCTCTATAATGCTGCCCGGCGGCGCGATCGTTTCGAGTGATCGGCTATAACTGTTGTTCGCTCGCGCGACGGGGTCCTTTGCTTATTTGATTGAAAGAGGGGAGAACACACATGCCCGACGACGACCTGACACAGTTTGTTCGTCCGTGGCTACAGTACGCGCCGAAGCCGGCGCCGCGTGGCAACAAGTCATACGATGCCTTCATCAGCTACCGGTCCTCTGATCGAGCGTGGGCGATGGCCTTGTATGATGTACTCAAGCTGGGAGGGTGGCAGGCTTTCCTGGACCAATACGATCTAGTTCCGGGCGCCAATCTCGAAACAAGTTTGACAGCGGCGCTTCAGGCGAGCTCTGCGGGCGTCATCCTATGGTCGAGCCGGACCAAGGACTCCAAATGGTGCGAGCGAGAGCGCAACGCGATGAGGGCCCTCGCGGATAAGCAAAACAGCACCTTCAACTACCTTTTCGCCAAACTAGATGCCGAAGAGCTTCCTCTGTTCGCGCTTGCTGATCTTTATGTCGACTTTGAGGAGAGTCCGGAGGGGCCGCGCGGCGTGAACCTGCTCAAGCTCATGTGCGGCATGCGTGGGATACCGCTCCCCCCGGAAGCCGTCGTCATGGCGCAACAGGTCGACGCGGATGCCAAGCAGGTGATGATACAGATCAACGGAGCGATCGAGGCAGGGAACGCCTCGAAACTCTCCGAGATCGGCACGTCCGCTCACCCTGGGGTCATTGCCTCACCTGGGCCTATTCTGGCCGCGGCACAGGGTTTGATACGGCTCGGGAAGTACGAAGGCGCTCGCACGGTACTTAAGCGGGCCTTGCTTTTGTTCCCCCAATCGGTCCGGGGTAGGCAACTTGAGGGGTTGGTGCTGCGTCGCCTCGGGAAATATCAAGACGCCGTCGACGTCCTCTCGGAACTCAAAGCGGCAGGGCATCAGGACCCGGAAACCTTAGGGATCCTGGCAGCGGCAAGAGACGGTCTCTTCCGGGAAACGGGCAACGTGCTGCATCTTCGCAATGCTCGCGAACTCTACCGCACAGCCTTCAAGGGCGATCCAAAAGACTACTACACGGGTATCAACGCCGCCTCGAAATCTCTTTTCCTTGGCGACCGCGCCGAAGCTGCGCGCCTCGCGGCCGAGGTCCTGCCACTGGTCGAAAAGGCGAATGACGAAAAGGACCTCTGGCTTGCTTGTACTTTGGGCGAGGTCTACCTGCTGCAAGGTAGGGTCGACGACGCAGCAGCGCAGTATCAGAAAGTCGTCGACAACTACCCGAATGCCGCCGGCGACTTGAGAGGAACCGGAGAGCAAGCGGAACGCATCTGCTCAGCCCTTGGACTGTCGTCACAAGACTCGGCAAAGGTCATGGCGCCGTTTAAAATGCTTGGCTAGTCGCCATCGGTGGAAAGTTTCAGCCGTCTCGAGCAACCTTTCCAACTCCTCTGCACGCCAGCTGACGACCGCGCCAGTGGCAGCCGAATGTGATCCTGATCGCCCACGACTGAGCATGGGATCGCCGCCGTCAATGGTTCGCGTTGAAAACGAGCCGAATAAAAGCGTCTGCGGCGTTAGTTATACCGTCCGCGTTTCCTCAACCAGTCTTCGACGTCCTGGTCCGACAAAGTCTGATGGGCGAGGTGGAGATATTCTGGACAGGTAGCCGGCAAGATCGTTGGATGATCGAACCAACCGGCGGCATTCGATGAGAAGATTCCACGGGCCTTGGCGCGACCGAGCTCATATGGAATCCACGCAGATCCTGCGCTATTCGCGGTGTGCAGCGTGATGACATGTGTGGAGTTGAGCAGCGCGATCTCGATGATCGCCGCCAGCAGGACGGCGCCTGCCAAGCTTTCAATGCTTGTTTTTTCTCGATTGAACCAAAGCAGCATCGGATCGTGAATGTCCAGCCAGTAGTCGCGGCCTGTGGAGCTCACAATTTTGGCCACTTGCTCGGCGCGGCTCCAGTCGTCTTGCCGATGCGAGACGAAGACACAATCCGTCACAAGGTTCCGAATCGATTCGGTCGACCGACCGCAAGAAATAATCAAACGCGTCGAACAGTTCCCGATTGGGCGTATCAGGATCGGCCACAATCTCAATCAATTCTTTCCAGGCCTGCCACCCCGGCAGTCCTTCAAATCTCTCCTCAAGCCGTAGGAGTTCTATCGGGCCCACCCCAAGAAAATCGCGTCATCCCATACCTCATTCACAGTCGCTACAGGACCCTCGAGACCTGCTTTAATAGTGCCGGTTTGAGTCATGCACTCGGATATGTCGTTATGTCGGTCGAAGGGTGCGAAGCATTCCACAGCGCGAACTAATACTTGGCAAAGCGACAAATCGTTTGCCGAGTTTGTCGGTCGCCGGTGTCTGCGTGTCACACGCGCCGGCTATTATCGGGGCTCACCGGAGTTCATGACAGCAGCACCCCGACATCAATCGCCGCGACAAGCGGATTGGGCCTCGGGGCCGGTCCCGCTGCCCGCGATCGAGCGAGAGCAATGACTCTGTCATCGATGATCTTGGGCATTTCTTTATAGCTCCTCCTCCGGCCGAGTCATGATGCCCCGACGCTCGGACGCAACATCGCGAAAGAAACCCGATGTTGCCGAGCCGCCGCTGGCGCTTCGCCGATCCCCGGATCCGCCTCGTCAAAGCTGTTCCTATGGAATACCCAAATCGCCCTTGCCGCGCCTCTTCTCGACGGGAACGAGCAATTCCTCGATGCGCGGCAGTACTATCGCGAGATAATCTTCGTTGATCTGTTTTAGCTCCGCCAGCAGGTGCTCGGTTTTTGGATATTTGCCGGTGCCCGCTTTGTCTTCGGCCAGAGCTGCCTTTTTTATCTGGCTCCAACGATCATAGCCGCGCGCCCTTACCTTTTCGTATAGTTCTTGGTCCGGTCCTTCGAACAACGTTGGCACAACTTCACCGGGCCTGACACCGTTCGACAGCGCCTCTTGCCAAATGACTTCAAGCGCTTCCACGATGCGTCCGCCCACGGGACTTCGACGCGAGATCTCGTCCTCCGGCCGCTTACTCCGAACCCTTTTCTTGTAGATTTCGGATGTGTGACCAAGGAAAGGCTCAAGCACTTCCAACCGCGTTCGCACTGCCAGACGCGCGCCGACGGAAAGACGCTGGACAGGTCCAGGCGAGTCCGTCAACGGACTTCCGAAAGCCGGCGCAAGAACCACGCGCAACTGGCATCGCGTGCCGCTCGCGTTCTTGGCGTTACCCACCACCACGGGGCGATAGATCTTTCCATTCTCGTGGCGGAAAAAAGCCGCCTCCTTAAAATCTAATTTGCCTTTGACCGCCTCCTGCAGAGATTTAAAGAATTTCTTAATCCAGAACTCGAGCCTGCCGTCTTCATCGGCGGCGTCACAGGCGATCATCCGCAAGAAAGGCAAAAGGGTTAGCTCCGGAACTTCTTTGAACCTGAGCTCTTGCGCGGATTCCCTGTCGATAAAGACCGAAGCGTCGGAAAAATCTATCTTTGGAATTTTGTTCGTTGCGTTCCAGTTGCCCTTCCACTTAGGCTCTATACAAATATACGGCTTGAGCGACTCCTCTTGAAGCGGTCCCGCCTCGTTCACTAATTTTCCGATAAACCTTGCCGCAGCCGTGATCTTTCTCTTGTTGCACTTTGTCTTGCAATTGAAAATGCCACGGAAATCCTCAAGCCATTTCACAATAGGCCCGTGATCCGCTCGGACCGTCTGCAAGTTCGCAAGCGGGCTCGGAGGAGCCACCGCTAACGGGTGCAGGCACGACACCGGTCGCCCGGTGTTTACAAACAAACCAGCCTCGTAAAAGCACCAAGACCAATTCAGCGCTGGGTCTGTGTAAAGAAAGACGAAACATTTGGCGCTTTTCAGCGCGCCGTTGATGCCTTCTCTCCAATCCTTCCCCGTTTCGGTATCTTCCGCGCAAAAGATATCGGCGCTTGGGACGATCTTGGACAAGGTGCGAGCGAGTGCGTGAGCTTGCGCTGCGTATTCGTGCTTATGGCTGAGGAATACATTGGTCACCGCTCGACCCTCTTTACCGAACTGGTCACCGTCACCTAATAAATGTTATTTAGTAATGCATTGGTCGGCGTTTCGCTGTGACATCTGGCACACGCTAAAACTCGTTACCCACGCCGCGACACGTGTCGCATAACAAATATTTTTCAAAAATTCAGGAATGTGCGAATGCCGAGTACCAGCGCGTTCCGTCTCAAGCTGCCATCGGCATTGGGGACGCCGGCGCCCGGATTGATGACGTATTGCAGATCCGGTTGCAGCATCCACCACGGCTTGAGCTGCAACTGATAAGTAAGCTCGATCACGGCTTCGCTGCTGCGCACCGGATAGGACGGGTTGCCCGAATAAAATCCGGCATCCGCGTCCAGGCCGCGGGCATTGTCGCCGATCCGCGCGACCGCGGCGGCGATGCCGATTTTGTCGTCGGGCCGGTGCGGCACGAGACCCTTATAGGCCAGCCCGCCGTCGGCATAAAAATTGACCAGGTTGCGATCGTTGGGCACGCCGCCGGCGCGAAAAAATCCCGACAGGCCTTGGTCGTCGGTGCCGGGAACGCGATAAAGCATCTGATCGATCACGCCATAGACCCCGCCGTCGCCCGCATGCTCTATCGGAATACCGGTCGATTGCGGGCTTGCCAATGAGAGGCCGGTATTGTCGTAGCGCTGATCGGCGAAGCGGGCGCTGGTGTGATACCAGGCGCCGATCCGATAGGCGCCGGGAAGACCGGCTGCGTCCTTGCCCTGGTTGGGCAGATAGCTTGCCTCGGCGATGAAAAACGCACCGCCGCTGAAGCTAAACACCGTTCCGGTGGGAAGCGGCGCCGGTTGGTTTGAGCCGTCGCCGCCGCTCGGATCGCCGCTGAACACCGCGGCCTGAACCTGGATGTCGTCACGCGGCTTGACCCGCACACGAATGCCGGGCGCCGGCAACGGGAACGCCGGGCCCGAGAACGGCAGGTTGGCGGAGAGAAAATCCGGCCAGCTGATGCCGTTGTTGATGAAGGTGGTGGCGGTCTTGCTTTGCAGGAACTGGCTGTCGGCCAGCATCAGGCCGAAGCGGACCGACCAAAGATCGTTCGGCGCGTTTTGCTCATACCAGAAGGCGTATAGCCGCGCCATCGGCCCGGCTTCGATGTTCGACACCGCCAGGATGTTGCCGAGATAATTTGGACTGAAGGACGGGCCATAGGTGACGAGCCCGTGCACATGAAGCAAGCCGCCCTGCCATCCAGCAAGTTTCTGCAAATCGAGATCGAGCTGCGGCTGGAAGGCGCCGAGGCCGACCGCGCCGGTCTTGATCCCGCCGCTGACGTTGGCGAGGACATCTGTGGTGTCGGTGAACGTCAGCGTGACACCGTGGCTCTCCAGATAAGAGCGCACCCCACCCCAATCGCCGGTCAGATAGGTCTGGCCTGCCGGCGCCGGATTATCCGAGCGGATGCCGTCGCTCCAGGCGGGGGTCGCAAGCATGTTGAGCGCAGCGGTAACAGCCGTCGCGGCGCGGACCAACACCCATCGCCGCCGCCGGTCGGAAGCCGGCGCCGCCCGCGAAGCCGCTCGGCGAAATCGCCCCAAGCACATCCTTCGTCCAAATGCGCATCAAAAATGCGCGTCTTACCGGAACGCCCAACCGCGAGCTTGACGCGACACCGACATTCACATCGCACACATCACGCCGCGCGCTAAACGTAGCGCAGCGTGACGAACATTCCCGTCGCCAGATGATAGAGCAAATGGCAATGCAGTGCCCATGTGCCGGGATTGTTGGCGTCAAACGCGATCAGCACCCGGTGTCCGGGCGGCACCAGCACCGTGTCGCGTACCGCGCCGGACAGTTTCTGCTCGTTGATTTCGACGACCTGAAACTCATGGCCGTGCAGATGCATCGGATGCGGCATCGGCGTCTGATTGACGAACAGTATCTCGACGCGCTCGCCCTGCGCCACCGGCAGCGGCGGGGTTTCCGGGGTCCATACGACGTTATTAAGCGACCAGCTGTAGCCGGCCATGCTGCCGGTGAGATGAAGGGTGTGGCGGCGATCGGCGGCGCGCGGCTTAAGCGGCGCTACGGCGCGCAGCCGCCGCTCCAGATCCAGCGTAAGCGCCGACGACGCCGTCGCGGCAGTGTCGGGAATGCGCGCGATCGGAGCATTACCGCCACGCAGGATGATACCCGTTTGTTTGTTCCCGCCTTCGAGCAGCGCGAGCACCGGATAGGCCCCGGACCCGCCCGGTATCGCTAGGCGAATATCGAGCCGCTGCGCCACCGCGATCGGAAAGCGCCGGCCCGCGACCGGCGTGACCGCAAATCCGTCGACGGCGGTTAGCTCGCCCTCGAGCCCTCCCAGATCGATATGAAAAGCGCTCATCGACGAGCTGTTGATGATGCGCAGCAGCACCCGCCCGCCGGGCTCGACCTTGATCACTTCGGGGTCGTCCAGCGTGCGGTCGTTGGCAAGAAACGCGTCGTAGGTCACGTCGTTAAGGTCGGGCTTGGCGGCAGCCATGCTCATGCCGGCGCCCTTCGCGCCGGCCATGCCGCCGGCGCCGGGGGATGCGGCGTCGCCCATGCCCGACATGTTGCCGCCCTTCTTCAGCGCGGCGAGAATCTGCTCCGGCGGTGTGAAACTGAAATCCGCCAGCATGAGCACAATCTCCTGCTGGTCGGGCCGGTCGCGCTGATCGTGGATGATCAACGGCGCGGCCATCAGGAGTTGCTCCTGCAGCCCTTCATGCGAGTGCATCCAGAAGGTGCCGCCGAAGCGCAGCGGAAAATCATAGTCCGCGCTCCCGCCGGCGGGAATCGGCGGCCCTGATACGCCGGGAACGCCATCCTGCTGCCAGGGCGGCGTCAGCCCGTGCCAGTGGATCAGGCTCGGCACCTCGATCTTGTTGTCGACGCGGACGCGGAAGCGCGCCCCCACCTGAGTCACGATTCCCTGCGTACCGTCGGGCTGCGTGATGCCGAACACCGACGCGGGCCTGCCGTTCACGTCCAGATTGCGACGCTCGAGCCGCAGTATTGTCGGCGCGCCATTCATATCGGCAGCAGCGCGCGACGCATCCTGCGCGCGCACCAGCGCCGGTGCGGCGGAAGTCGCGATAGCGGATAAGAAAAACGCGCGACGTGACAGCATGAAAAGCCTCGCCACGATGCTGAGCCGACTGCTTACAGCCTATAGTGTCAATGCCTGACCGTGAAGCCGCCAAGGTAGCAAACGATGAAACAACAAGGAAGCAACCAAGCCCTGCACAAAATTCGCTCAACAGTAGCTCATCTGACACATTAGATTGTGACGCGTACACGAAATCCCATCGATGCCGCTTTAGGTTGCCCGCGTGCTTTCGACATTCGATGCAAATTGGAACACCGCCCGAAGCGATCCGTGAAGGAAAGTGTGGGCGGCGCGGAATGTACGTGAATCGCATCGTGCAGCAGCAACATTGATTTCCGACCACAGCCGCCGATAATGCCGGCTCCCTGCCGCCTGGCGCAACATCCGACGCTCACATGCAAGATACCCCCGAGACGCCGAAGGAAGCACCGAAACCAGCGCCGACGCGGCCGGCACCCGCGTCCACCATCGTGCCAGCGTTCATCGTGGCGATCGTGGTCGTTGCCGTCGCCGGCCTGTCGGCTTGGTATCTGTTGCGGGGCGAGCCGCTGTTGGTGCAGGGCGAGGTCGATGCAACCCGCTTTGACATCGCCGCGCGGGTCGATGGACGTGTCGCCTCGATCCCGGTCGAGCGCGGCCAGGACGTGCCTGCCGGCGCTGTGCTGGTAAAGATCGACAATCCGGAAACGCTGGCCAAGGATCAGCAGGCGCTGGCCGCCAGGATCGTCGCGGAGGCGCAGCTTGCCAATATCAAGGTGGGCACCCGCGCCGAAGTGATCGCCGCGCGCAAGGCCGAGTTGGAGCGGGCGCAGTCCAGCGTGGTCCTGGCGCAGAAAACTTACGACCGGGTCAGCCAACTCGCCGAACACGGCAACGCGCCGATCGCGCGGCTCGATCAGGCGACCGATACGCTGCACGAAAGCCAGCGCAACACCGATCAGGCCAAATCAGCCTACGAGCAGGCGGTCAACGGCTATACCAAGGAGGAGCACGAGATCGCGGTCGCGGCCGTGAAGAAGGCCGTGGCCGACATCGCCGCCGAGCAATCGATCATCGCGCAGATGGTGGTCTACGCACCGGTAGCCTCGCAGGTGTACCTGCGCAATGTCGAGCCTGGCGAATATGTCTCTCCCGGCGTGCCACTGATCACTCTGATCGACCTCAACGACATGTGGGTCCATTTCGATCTGCGCGAGGATCTGGTCAAGAATTTGAAAGTGGGCGACCGCTTCGATGTGCGCATTCCCGCGCTCGCCGACCGCCGCATCACCGTCGAGGTCAAGCTGATCGCCACCAAGGGCGAATATGCGAGCTGGCGCGCCACCCGCGCCACCGGCGATTTCGACCTGCGCACGTTTTCGATCCGCGCCTATCCGGTCGAAAAGGTGCCGGAGCTGCGCCCCGGCATGAGCGCTTATTTGGATTGGCGGACACGCTAAGCATGTCCCGATGCAGGAGATGCTTCAGTGAGGCCCCGCCGATGAGGCCCAGATGAGGCCGATGCCGAAACCTGGGTTCCTCCTGGTCGTGCGCCGCGAATGGCGCTGGCTGCGGCGCGACCGCACCGCGTGGATCTTGCTCCTGGGCGTGCCGCTGTTTGCCTTCTTCGTGCTGACCGCCGTGTTCAGTCACCCGGTGATCCGCGACCTCGGCGTGGTCTTTGTCGATTCGGACCGGTCGGAAACCTCACGCGCGTTCGCCGAACAAGTGGCGGCATCGTCCTCCCTCAGCATCGTCGAGCGCTCAGGCGATCTCGCCTCCGCGGCACGCGCGATCCGCGCCGGCGACGCCATCGGCGCGGTCTACATCCCGGCCGATTTCGAGCGCGATCTCAAGGCCGGGCGGCGCCCGCAGGTGGTAGCCTTCTATAATCAGCAATTCCTCACTGCCGCCGGCGTGGCGTCATCGGGACTTAGCGACAGCCTCAGCGCGGCAGTGAAAGGCGCGGCCGAGCGCGCAGCGCCGAAGGCGTCCCGTATCGGCTCGCTGGTGGCGGAGACCATCGCGCTGGTCAATCCGCAAAAGAACTATGCGCAGTTCCTGCTGCGTACGCTGCTGCCGATGGTGCTGCATGTGATCGTGGCGATCTCCGCTGGGTATTCGGTGGGGTCCGAGTTCGGCCGCCGCAGCATGCGCGCGTGGCTTGCCTGCGCGGGCGGCAATCCGATCGTGGCGCTCGCCGGCAAGATGGCACCGCTGTTTGTGATCTTCTTCGTCCTCGCGCTGTCGGAAGTCCTGCTTCTGGAGGGTCTGCTCGGCGTTCAGTTCAAGGGCGACATCCCCATGGTCCTGGCTGCGGGATCGCTGCTGATCATCGGCTACATGGCATTGGGAGCGCTGCTGCAACTTCTGGTGCGCGACCTCGCGACCGGCCTCGGCCTGACTGGCCTCGTCGTCTCACCGGCATTCGGCTATGCGGGCGTCGGCTTTCCCACATTGGGAATGAATACGTTCGCGCAAATCTGGGGCGCGATTTTGCCGGTGCGCTGGTACATGGCGGTGCTGCTCGGACAGGCCGCGCGCGGATTGCCGGTTGCCGAATCCGCCCGCCCGTTCGCCGCGCTCGCAGCCCTCACCGTACTTTATTCGCTGCTCGCGGTCGTGCGCTTGCGCTTCATCGCCCGCAACATGACGCGCGCGGCGCCCGCTCCCGTACCGGCCGCTGCCGCACCGCCGCGCGGCGTCGGCGGCGCTTTCGCCGCCGAGTGGCGGCGCGTGCTCGCAATCCGCGGCGCTTTCATTCTCCTGGTGGCCGCCCCCATCGTCTACGGGCTCTTTTACCCCCAGCCCTATCTCAATCAGATCCTGCGCAAGATCCCGATCGCGGTCGTCGATAACGACCTCAGCGAATTGAGCCGCCGCATCGTCGAGACGCTCGACGCCAGCGACGCCGTCAAAGTGACCATGCGCGTCGATACGCTGGCGCAGGCTCATGCGGCGCTCGAACGCGGCGAGGTTTTCGCGGCGATTGGCATTCCGCCCAACGCCGAGCGCGACATGCTCAAGGGCACCGCCGTCCATATTCCGATCTATGCCGATGCCACTTATCTGTTCATTTTCAGAACCACCGCCACCGGCATTGCGGTCGCGATCAATACGTTGTCGTCGCAGATCGCCGCCGGCGGCGCGCGCACCGACGGCAGTCTGGTCAAGGCGACTTTGGCCTCGACGAGCCCCGCCGATGTTCTGCTGCAGCCGATCTTCAACCCGGTCGGCGGCTATGCCAGCTACATCGTACCGGCGGCGTTCGTGCTGATCCTGCAGCAGATGCTCTTGATCGGTGCATCGCTGTTGACGGTGGTCACGCTGATGCAGCCCGGCAATGGCGCCTTCGCGAGCGTTCTTGGCCGCGGGGTCGCGCACCTGACGATCTATTTGCCGGCACTTGCGCTCTATTTCATCGTGCTGCCGCGCTTCTATGGCTTTTCGACCCTCGGCCAGCCGCTGCAATTGTTTGCGCTTGCCGCGCTGTTCGTGCTGGCGACAAGCTTCATGGGACAGGCCGCCGGCGCCTGGTTCAAGCATCCCGAGACCCCGACCTTGATCTTCCTCGGCACCAGCCTGCCGCAGCTGTTCCTGACGGGCTTCTCCTGGCCGCGCGAGGCGATCCCCACGTCGGTACAAAATATCGGCTACATCTTCCCGTCGGACTTCGCTATCGACGGCATCGTTCGCATCAATCAGCTCGGCGCCACCTTGTGGGAAGTGATGCGCGATTGGCGCGGACTATGGGCGCTGGTGATCGTCTATTTCGCGCTCGCGGTGATGTCCGCATTTTTGGTGAAGCGAAGGAGGGCGCATGGGTAGCCGCCTGATCGTGCTTGCCCTCATCGTGATCGCAGCCGCAGCCGGCGCCTATTGGGTGTCGCGCCCAGAACCGCCGCCGCCGATCGTCGGCGTCGTGCGCGCCACCGAGGTCCGTATCGCCCCCGAGGTCAGCGCCATGCTCACAGCGATCAAGGTGCACAAAGGCGATCCCGTCCGCGCCGGCGAGGTCGTGGCCGAGCTGTCGGCGATCGAAATCACCGCCTCCGTCGGCCAGGCGCGGGCGGCGCTGGATTCCGCAACCGCCGACCGCAACAACGTCTATTCGGGCGTGCGCGCCGAGCAGATCGCTTCGCTGAAATCCGAGATCGCCAAGGCTAAGGCACGGCAGCAATATGTCGAGCAGCAGCTCAGCCGCACCGACACGCTCGCCCGCACCGACAACGCCTCGCAGCAGTCGCTCGACCAGGCGCAAAACGACGCGGCGTCGGCGCGCGCCGACGTCGCCGAAGCCAAAGCCAATTACGACGCCGCGGTCGCCGGACCGACCAAGGAAGAGCGCGCCATCGCCGACGCGCAGGTCAAGGCCGCGGCGTCGGCGCTCGACGTGCTGCAGCGACGGCTCGATAAGACCGTATTGCGGGCGCCCGCCGATGGCGTCGTCAGCGTGGTCGTCGCCGAGGTCGGCGAGAATATCCATCCCGGCCAGCCGGTCCTCGTGATCGAGGAGACCGGCAAACAATGGCTGTCGTTCAACGCCCGCGAAGATGCGCTGCAAGGCCTCACGGTGGGCTCAAAAGTCGACGTCGCATGGGCGGGCGCCAGCAAACCGACGCCGGCGATCGTCACCGAGCTGACGCCGCTCGGGTCGTTCGCGACCTGGCAAGCCGAGCGGGCCGTCGGCGATCACGACCGCAGCATGGTTCGGCTGCGGCTCGATCCGCAGGGCGATCAAGCGAAGCTCGAGCCCGGCATGACGGTCTGGCTCGATCGCTAAAGCATATTGTGTTTCGACGACACCACACATGCGTCATGGCCGGGCTTGTCCCGGCCATCCCGCTAAATTTGCTACGGCCTTGCCAAATGAATCGAGACCCGCGGGTCAAGCCCGCGGGCGATGCTTCAGTGGCTCCGAGCGCAGGGCATTACCGCTTCTGAGCAATCCGGCCGCGCACTACTTCGGCGCATAGCCCAGTGCCGCCGAAATCTCCTGGGTGGCGGCGCGCAGTGTCTTTGCCGGCGCGCCGTCGAACGAACAATCGAAGTCTCCGCGCGATCCGAGACTCGTCATGACCGCAACCAGGCGGCCATCGACATCGAAGATCGGGGCGCTCATGGCGCTGATGCTTGCGAGCTGTGTTCCATCCGCCGGGCTCAGCCCAGTCGAGCGGATTTTTGTCTGCAGGCGCTGAAACTCGTTGAGCGCACGGCGTGCGCTGGTGACGCCCTTGCGCTTGCGCAGATTTTGAATCTCTTTGCCGAGCATGGCTTTGGTCTGCTCGGGCGGCAAAAACGCGGCGAACAAACGCCCCGTCGCGGAGGTGAGCAGCGGCATGATCGAGCCGACGCGCACGTTCACGGTCACCGGCTGGCTGCTCTCCTCCCAGCGGACGATGGTCGGCCCGTTGTGACCCCAGATCGCCAGAAACGTGGTCTCGCCGGTCTGGTCGCGGACTGACGCAAGCGCCGGCGAGGCCATGCGAACGACGTCGATGCGCGCGAGCGCGGCCAGCCCGAGTTCCAAAGCCGTCCCGCCAAGGTCGTAACGGCCGTCGACCTGGCGGACCAGACCGGCCCGCGTGAGGCTGACCAGATAACGATGGGTCTTGCTCGCCGACAGGCCGCAACGTGCTGCGAGTTCCTTAAGCTGCAGCGGACCGGGGGATTCCGCGAGCCGCTTGGTAACGCGCAGGCCGATCTCGACCGATTGTATGCCGCGCTGTGCCTTAGCCATGAGTACCGTGGGAATGGGAATCGATACCTCTTAGCATCGCGGCGGTCTGGATACCAATTGTCCATTGCGGAATCCATTTCTCCAGTGGTAAATTTCAAAAAATGATCACGCTGACCTCGCTTGTTGCGGTGTGGGAGGAGATAACCGATGGGTTCAACACCGGCGACGGCACGCGATCCGCTTCCGCAGACAATTCGCGATTTCAACCTCGGGCGCCTGAGCAGGACCTTTCTGGACGATCCCTACCCGACCTACGCGGCCCTTCGCGCGCATGCCCCTGTGCATCGCCTTCCCGACGGCTCTTTCTTCCTGACCCGATACGACGATGTGGCGCAGGTCTATCGCGATACGGCCACGTGGAGCTCGGACAAGAAGATCGACTTCCGGCCGAACTTTGCCGACAGCCTCCTCTACGAGCATCACACCACGAAGTTCTCGTTTTCAACGATCCGCCGGTGCACACGCAAGTCCGCAAATTGCTGGCGCCGGTCTTCACGCCGCGCGCGCTCAAGGCCATCGAGCCCAGAATCGAAGATCTGGTCGACCGGCTGCTCGACAGCGCCGCACGCGCAGGCACTGTCGATCTGATCGAGGACTACGCGGCCGCAATACCGTTGCAGCTCATTGGCGATCTACTCGGCGTGCCGCAGCATGAACGTGGCCCGCTGCGAAACTGGTCGCTGCGGATATTAGGCGCGCTCGAACCGGTGCTGAACGCCGAGCAATTTGCCGAGGGGGTCAGATCGGTCGCCGAGTTCAAGGCGTATCTGACCAAGCTCGTCGCCGACCGGCAGACACAAGTGAGTGCCGACGGCAAGGAGATCCTGTCAATCCTCATCCGCGCCAGCGAATTCGCCGCCGCCGCCAACGCGAACGACGGCGCCGAGCGTCTGTCCGCTCTGGAGCTGATCCACAACTGCATATTTCTGCTCAATGCCGGCCACGAAACGACCACCAATCTGATCGGCAACAGCGTCGATCTCCTGCTGCGCAATCCGGATGCCAAGGCCGAGCTGACGCAGCATCCTGAGCTCATCGACACGGCGATCGAGGAATTTCTGCGCATGGAGAGCCCCAATCAGCTCGGCAATCGTCGCGCCACCAAAGACACGCAATTGGGCGGCATCGCCATCCCGGCCGGCGGCTATGTGCATCTGTGCATCGCGGCCGCGAACCGCGATGGCGAACAATTCCCCGACGCCGAGCGTCTCGACCTGCGGCGTTCGCCGAACCGCCATCTCGCGTTTGGGCTCGGCATCCATGCTTGCGCCGGCATGTCGCTCGCGCGCATGGAGGCGCGGATCGCCATCGGGAAGCTCTTGGCGCGCTTTCAGACAATCGGGCGCGCAGGCGACACGGTGCGCGGCGGCCGCGCGCGCTTCCGCGGGTTTCTGCATTTTCCGGTGACTGTTCGCTGACAAAGCCGACGGATCACGGCCCGAAACAGCCGCTTTGCGAAAAACTCATGTGACGACGAAAAAATAACGCATCGCGATTCAACGCAATCAGGATGGCTCCGAAACAAAGACAAAAGGAGAGGAAACCGCATGAACGCAAATCCAACCCATATGTTTTTCTGTGGCAGCATTCCGCTCGAGCACGAGGTAGACGTGTTCACGACGCTTGCCGAGATCGGCGGCGAGCGCCTGCGCCGCGTACCCGATGGTGAGCTCGGTGACCGCAAGATGTGGGTCATCGGTCAATATCCGGTCCTGGCGGCGTCGCCGGCGCTGCAGCTCGGAGCGTTTCCCGCCGACGGCCTCACCCGCCGCACCTGCTACCAGATTCCGCTTGAGCTCCGCCCCGGCAAGACCGAAAGCGACATCGCCTTTGAGGGCCTCGGATACGCGCGTCACGCCGAGAGCTCCTACGGCTTGTTTCGCGAAATGAAAAAGGCCGGGAAGATTCCGGGCTCCTGGCGACTGCAAGTCAATCTGCCGACGCCGAGCGACGTCATGCCCATGATCGAGGCTTCGACCAAGGCGGCCGCCGAGAAGGCGTACCGGAAGGCGCTCGTCGCTGAGCTTGAGGAAATCCAACGGCACATTCCGCACCAGGAGCTGGCCATTACCTGGGACGTGGTGCACGCAGTGCTCACCTGGGAAGATCCTGAAAACAAATACATCAAGCAATTCTTCGCCGATCCAAAGAATGACTTCATGCGCTCGCTGGTCGAACTTGGCCAAGCGGTCGCCGCGGATGTCGAGCTCGGCTATCATCTGTGCTACGGCAGCCAGGACCATAAGCATGCGCTGGAGCCCCACGACCTGGCCGCGTGCGTTACCATCAGCAACGAGGTTGCCGCAAGGCTCGGCCGGCGCATCGATTATGTCCACGTGCCGGTGCCGCGCGAGCGGGGCGACGACGCCTATTTCAAGCCGCTGGCGCAGTTGGACCGCGGGCGCATCGGCGAAATCTATCTGGGCCTCGTCCATTATACGGACGGCGTCGAAGGCGCGCTGCGGCGGATCAGGGCGGCGGAAAAATATCTTCCTGAATTCGGCATCGCCGCCGAGTGCGGCTTCGGGCGCCGGCCGACCCACCAGGACGTTATGCGCTTGATCCAGCTCCACGCTGACATTATCGATTCGGCACGGGCCTCGTGAGCCCGCGCGCAAACGCGCAAACGAAAAAATATCGATGGGAGGACAACATGAGGCGACTTCTCGCCGCTGCGCTCGGTACGCTCTTGGCCACTGGCGCGGCAACGGCCGGTGAGCGGACGATTAAAATCGGCGTTCTCGGAGACCAAAGCGGCGCCTATTCCGATCTCGGCGGTCCCGGATCGGTGCTGGCCGCGCAGATGGCTGCCGACGATTACGGTGGCAAGGCGTTGGGCAAGCCGATCGAGATCGTTTCCGCCGACATGCAGAACAAGCCTGACGTTGCCTCGTCCATTGCGCGCCGCTGGTTCGACACCGAGGGGGTCGACGCCATCGCCGACCTGCCGCTGACCTCCGTGGCGCTGGCGGTGCAAAGTGTCGCCCGCGAAAAGAAGAAAATATTGCTGATCACCGGCGCCGCCTCCGCCGACCTGACCGGCAAAGCCTGCTCGCCCTACACGGTCCACTGGATGGACGACACGCGCGCGCTTTCGGTCGGCACCGGCCGGGCCGTGGTGGCGGCCGGCGGCAAGCAATGGTTCTTCCTCACGCCGGACTACGCCTTCGGTGCGGCGATGGAGCGCGCGGCTTCTGCCGCGGTTACGGCCGCCGGCGGCACCGTCGTCGGCAACGCGAAGTTTCCGCTCGGCACCCCCGATTACTCATCATATTTGCTGGCGGCAGGCTCGTCGCCGGCGACGATTTTCGGCCTTTCCACCGTCGGCGGCGACACCGTCAATGCGGTCAAGCAGGCGGCCGAGTTCGGCATTACCCAGAATGACCGCAAGATCGTGGTGTTTTTGATGTTCCTGCCCGAGGTCCACGCCATCGGGCTCGCTTCGGCGCACGGGCTTTACATCACCGACGGCTTCTACTGGGACGAAAGCGACCAGGCCCGCAGCTGGTCAAGGCGGTTCTTCGAGCGCATGCACAAGATGCCCAGCAAGTCGCAAGCCAACACCTACGTCTCCGTCACCAACTATCTCAAGGCGCTGGATGCCGCCAAGACCGACGACGCAGAGGCGGTCAGCCAACACATGAAGGCCGCGCCCGTCGACTATTTCGGAAAGCCCGCAACGATCAGGCAAAGCGGACGCGTCGTTTACGATCTGACGGTCTACGAAGTGAAGAAGCCCGACGAGTCAAAATACCCCTGGGACTATTACAAACCGGTGCGCAAGATCTCCGCCGAAGAAGCGTTCGGCCCCGATGGGCTGGGAGACTGCGTCCTGAAATGAATGCGAGCGGAGCACATCTCGATTTCATCGAATCGGGATGTGCTCGCAATTCCTTGTTGCGCTAGGTCTTCTTCGTAAGCTCGGCTTCTTCTCTTCCCATGCACGCCGCCAGCGCACGCGGCAAGCCGTTATGCCGGTTGCCGGAACGTACCAGGCTGATGCAGTGTTCGCGACTGATCCGCTTGCGTGCCGCGTCCGCAACAGCCCCCGATCGTGTTCGACCGCATACCCTCACGCGGCTTGCGACCTGCGCAGCCGCTGTCGCAGCCCGGCCTGCTCGAGCAGCGGCATGACTTCTTTGTTCCAGCGCTCGAGGCCGGCCAGATAGTCCACCCAGCTCAGCAAAATTCCGTCAAAGCCGATGTCGCTGAGCTTGCTCAATTCGCCGGCGATGCGATCGGGCGTGCCGACCAGAGGATAGCCACCCCATCCGGCCTTGAGATGGAAACGGAACCAATCGAGCACGTGCGTGGGAAACACGTGCGATTGCAATCCCACCACTTGCATGAGTTGCTCCACCGCCTGCTCGTCGCCCTTCTCCATGACGTAGCGGTTAAGCTCGGCGTCGGCTTCCTGTTGGGTGTCGCCGTGCACGACGTAGCCGTTGCCCCAGATCTGAATCTCGCGTCCGTACTCCTCGCGCGCCAGCCGACGAAAGGCATCGATCTGCGCGCGGCCCTCGTCGAGATTGTGCGAGGTCAGCACCACAAACGCGATGTCGCAGTGCTTGGCGGCGAAATGCCGACCTTTTTCCGATCCGCCGGCATTCATCAACGCCGGAAACGGCTTCTGCACCGGCTTAGGCATCGCGAAGCCCTTGTTGACTTTGATGAACTTTCCTTCGTAGTCGAAGTCCTCATCGCGTGACCAGAGCAGCTTCATCACCTCGACCCATTCGGCCGCGTGGTCGTAACGGGTATCGTGCTCCATCTGCGGCACGCCGAACATTTCCAGCTCAGGCGTGAACCAGCCGCAGACGATATTCAGCGCAAATCGCCCGTTGGTGATGTGGTCGACCGTCGTCGCCTGTTTGGCGGCCACGATCGGATGGATCGTGGGAACGTGCGACGTGGTCAAAACGCAAATGTCTTTGGTGGCCTGGCCGAGACCCGCCGCCCAAGTGTAGGTCTCGAAATTGGTACCGTTGAAATTGCTTTCGCCGCCGAACCCGCGCCAGCGCGCAACCGGCACCATGGCCTCGTATCCGTATTTGTCCGCGGTTTGAGCGATGGCCAGGTTGGTCGGCCACGTCACCGTGTGCCTGTCTTCGGCGGTGGTAATGGCACAGCCATTGCTGACGTTGACGCCGAAGAGGCCAAGCTTGAGCTTGTTGTCGTTGAAGAGCGGATTGAGCCGTCGACGGTTATCATTTTCTGTTTGCGGCGCGGGCATGTCATCACCTCCCTGCGAAATTATTCATGACCCCATACTTGACGTGCTGTTTCCACCACGCGTTCGAGCTTGCGCTTTTGATCGTCTTCGCTGATCAGATTGCCGACCACATCCGAGGCGAAGCCGCATTGCGGGCTGAGCGCCAGTTGATCGAGCGGAACGAATTTCGCCGCCTCGTCGATCCGCCGTTTCAGATCGTCGACCGATTCGAGTTCCGGCACCTTGGTGCTGACCAGGCCGAGAACGACGATCTTTCCTTTCGGCACGTAACGCAGCGGCTCGAAGCCGCCGGCGCGCGGCGAATTGTATTCGAGCAGAAAGCGGTCATGCGGCAATTCGTTGAACAGCCGCTCGGCGACGGCGTCGTAGGTGCCCTCGCGATGCCACATGCTGCGCTGGTTGCCGCGGCAAAGGTGAATGCCGAAGGTCACATCGTCGAAGCCGCTGACGACAGCAGCCTCCGCGGCGAGGGAGCGCTCAAAATTCGTGTCAGGGTCCTCACCGCGTGCCCGCATCGCCGCGAGCGACGGCGGATCGGCGTAAGCGGTGAAGCCCGGTGCATCGATGTGCACGTAGCGGCAGCCGGCCTCGACCACTTCGGCGACCATGCGCCGCTCAAGAGCGACGATGTCGGCGCAGAACGCGTCCAAATCGGCATAGACCGCCTTCGACGCCTGATGATCGAAGCGCTGCAGGATCCGGTCCGGTCCGATCAAACTGACCTTCACCGGCTTCTTGGCGACAGCGCTGGTGCGCTTGTATTCCTTAAGCGCGACGTTGTTGGTCAGCGTTAGGCGGGCCACCGTCGGCCGCCGGTGCGAAACCGCGGTGCCGGTTTGCGCGAGGTCCGGAATGTCCCAACGCCGCAGCGCTCCACCACCAGCCGAGCGCTGCTGCTGTGCCTGCAGCGTCTCCGCCGCGGCGTCGTAACCACTGACCGCCAGTCCGAAACTGTCCTGGAAATTCAGGCGGCTGATTTCACCGTCGGTCACGACGTCGAGCCCGATCGACTCCTGCAGCGCCACCAATTGGCGAACACATGCCTGCTCGACGTCCTGGAGTGCGGCTGTGCTCAGCTCGCGAGCGTCGAAGCGCGTCCGCGCTTGCTGCCATGCGAACGGTCGCAGGAGGCTGCCGACGACGTCGGTTCTGATGGCGTGTAATGCGCCCGGCACGCGCGCGCTCCTCCCGTTTTGCTTCCTTGTCCGGCCCGCCTGCGCAGGTCCGCTTGAAGGGCAAGCATAGATTTGACACGGCGCCGTAATAAGACACTATTGCTGCACAAGCCTGTTGCACCACAGTTGACAGTGCGGTCATGGACAGGTTCCAGACAATCGAAAGCTTCGTCCGCGTCGCTCACGCCGGCAGCTACACCAAGGCCGCGCGGCAGCTCGGACTGTCGCGCGCGCTGCTCTCGCGCCGTATCATCGAACTGGAGGCGCGGCTCGGCGTGCGTTTGCTCAATCGGTCCACGCGCAGCGTCAGCCTGACGGCCGAGGGCCGCGCCTACCTCACCCGCTGCAAACAGGTTCTGGACGACATGGAATCGGCGGACCGCGAGATTGCGCGTGGAGCCCAGACACCGCTCGGCGGTATTCGCGTGCTGGCGCCGAAATCGTTCGGCGTCACCTGCCTGTCTGAGGCGATGATTGCTTTCTCCAAGATCCACACGCAGGTGCGCGTCTCCCTCTCGCTCGGCGATTTCAGCTTCCGGCCGGCGGACTTCGTCGACGAAGGCTTCGACGTGGCTATTCGCATCGCCGACATTCGCGATTCCACGGTGTTGGCGCGGCGCATCACCACGCTGAAATCGCTGCTTTGCGCGAGCCCGGATTTCATCGCGCGCCACGGGGCGCCGGCGAGTGTCGCAGCGCTACCGAACTATTCGTGCCTCGCTCATCTCGGCTCGGACGAGCACGATCGGGTCTGGACGTTTGTCGGGCAGCGCGGCACGTCGATCAGGGTGGATGGCTCGTTCGATTCCAACAGCGCGCTGGCGTTGCGCAAGGCCGCCCTGGCCGGCCTGGGGATCGGGCTTTTGCCGGAGGAATACATCGCCCCCGATCTTGCGTCCGGCGCGCTCGTGCGGATTCTTCCGCAATACGAGATCAGGCGTCCGGTCACCGCCCTTTACGCGCGATCGCCGCATATCCCGCAGAAGGTCCGGCTTTTGGTTTCTTTTCTCGTTCAATGGTTCAAGAACGAGCGTGCGCGCAATCACGCCTGAGCCAGACGCTTGGCCTGAAATTGGCGAGCCTCAATTACCACCCGGCCGCCTCGCCTTCCGGATTTTCCGCGCGCCATCGGGTGGCGACGAAACGTCGGCCGGTCACGCCGTCGGACTGGGTACCGGCGATCCAGAGAAGCGGCGGCACCATGATCGCGGGGTCCAGCAGCGAGCCGCGCAAGTGGTCGGGAAAGCCCTGCGGAATCATCCCCGTCAACGTAGCGCCGCCGGGCAGCAATGCGTTGACCGTAATGCCGCTGTCGGCAAGGTCGTGGGCCCAGATCGCGGTGGCGGATTCGAGCGCCGCCTTGGATGGCCCGTAAGGCGAGAAGCCGCGGCGGCGCATGGTCTCCGCGTTCATGGAGATGTTGACGATGCGGCCCCAGCGCTGCGCGAGCATCGCCGGCACCGCAGCGCGCGCCATCAAAAACGGACCGACGACATTGGTCTCGATGACCAACCGCCACGCCGCAGCCGGCGTTTCCCAGAACCGTGTCGGCTCCGTCAGAAAATCTTCGCTGACGTATTTCATGCCGCGGCCAGCATTGTTGACCAGGATGTCCAGCCGGCCAAAATGCTCGAGCGCCGCCGCAACGGTCGCCGCGCAATCGTCCTCGCGGGTCACGTCGGCAAGCACGGGATAGACGGCATTCGGCCGGCCGCCGGCATCGGCATCGCGTGCGAGGCGCTCGATCTCATCGCGCTCGCGCGCGGCTGTCGCAACGACGCGGGCGCCGGCCTCGACCAGACCAAGCGCCATCGCGCGACCAAGGCCTCTGCCGCCGCCGGTCACGATGGCGACCCGTCCGCTCAGCGGACCTTTTGCCTCCGCGCCGTCATTTGCGGGCATTTGTGCTCTACGAATCCGATTTTGCCGCGCCTTCCGTCAGATAACCGCTGCGGCGAGCCCAATATTCCCACACCCGATTGGACGCGAGCGGCGACTCCGCCATCTCGGCCGTCGCCACGATCTCTTTTTCGGAGAGGAACGTAACATCGCCGAATTGCATGGCTTCCGTCTGCAGACGGGCATTGACCATCAGATAAACGGCGATGCGAACCGCGTCGCGAACCGTTTTTCCCGCCACAACGCAGCCATGGCCGCGCATCAAGGCCGCGGCATTATCGCCGAGCGATTTCGCCAGGCTGCGTCCCTGGTCAAGAGTGCGAACGAGCAGATCGGTGTCGCCGAACTCGTCGCGAATGTCCCAGACCGGAACTTTGCGCCCCATGCCGCCGGCCGTATGGATGATCTGGCGCATCGGCACTTTGGTGACTGAATAGGGGATCACTTCGTGCGCGTGATTGTGCACGACCGAGCCGATGTCCGGCCGGTGCTGGTAGATCGCGCCATGGATCGGACGTTCGCCGTACATGGTGCGTCCGCGCTGATCGATCGGATTGCAATCGAGATCGAACTCCATGATGTCGTCGAAGACGACAAGCTCCGGCGCGCGCGACCGCGACATGAAAAACCGGTCCGCGCGCTGCGGATGCCGCATGCTGATATGGCCGAAACCGTCGACCACGCCTTCCCGCGCCAGGATGCGATTTGCGATCACCAGATCTTCAAGCTGCTCATGCAATGTTGCGGTCACGCTTCCACTCTTTCGTTGCCGTTATTTTCCGCCCGAGCCCGTGGGGCGCATAATGCCCCGATCCTGTTTTCCACCAATGCAAGTCTCGTCGTCCCCACCTATAGATGAAATTTGCCGATGGCGTGAAGCCCCGTAATGCGCGGTCGCAATCTTCAAAAACATGCGAGCGCTTTGTGTCCCGCAACTCGCCTACGTCAGCGAAAATAACCTGTCTGCGTATCGTCCGCACGACAAACAGTTGCGCGACGCGCGATGTACAGCCGACTGATGTACGCACCGCCGCGGCGCGCCGCTTCAATTGCCTTTCCAAATAAATCCTCTATCATCGATACCAAGATAACAAGCGCACGTTCACAAGCGCATGGCACATGAACGCGAGACGGGGGACATGGAAACGCTGGTCCGGTCAGGCTTTTATGCGACCGCGAGGGCAAGCTCGCGCCAACGCCTGCCGGGCTCATCAAGATGACTTATAAAAATGACTATGTCTGATCAGCGCGCGCCTGCGCGCGAAGTTGCCGACAGCGTCGCCGCACCGATCGTCGGCGTGCGCAATATTTCGAAGACCTTCGGCCCGATCGCTGCGCTCAAGAACGTCTCGCTTGAAGTAAGCGCCGGCGAAATTCGCGGGATTTGCGGCGAGAACGGCGCCGGCAAGAGCACCTTGGTCAAGATCCTGACCGGCGTTTATCGGCCTGACTCCGGCGACGTTGTCGTTGACGGCAAGGCCGTTTCCGTCGCGACGCCGCGTCAGGCTCAGGAACACGGCATCGCCATCGTATCGCAGGAGCTCAGTCTTTGTCCCGATCTCAGCGTCGAGGACAATATTTGGCTCGGCTCCATGCAGGTGCCCTTTCTGCACAAGCAACAAAGCCTGCGGCAGCGCGCGGCGGACGCCTTGACGCTGCTCGGCGCCGGCCACATTGCGCTTGATGCGCCCGTTGACTCGCTGAGCATGGGCGAGCGGCAACTGGTGGAAATCGCGCGCTTGTTGTGCCGCGACGCCCGCGTCCTTATTCTCGACGAGCCGACGGCGACGCTGACCGATGTGGAAATCGAGCGCATCTTTGCCGCGCTTTTGGCGCTCAAGCGCGAGGGACGCTCGGTCCTTTACATCACCCATCGGCTTGCCGAGGTTTACACGATTTGCGACCGCGTCACGGTCTTGCGCAATGGCGAGTTGATCGCGACCGAACCGCTCGCGACACTGAGCCAGACGGCGCTGATCGAGCTGATGTTGGGGCGGCCCGCGAGCGAGATGTATCCGGACGAGCATCAAATATTGGGAACCCCGGCGCTGGTCGTGGAAAACCTGTCGCTGCCCAATATCGTCGAGCGGTTCTCGATGACTGTCCACCGCGGCGAGATCTTGTGCATCGCCGGACAAGTGGGATCCGGCGCTGCCGAAATCGTCAGCGCGCTCGCCGGCCTCGTGCATAACGCCAGCGGCCGCGTCACCATCAATCAACGGCCGCTGCAGCTCGGCTCATCCGCGCGCGCCGCGAAAAGCGGCATCATGTTCGTCTCCGGCGATCGTGCCAGCGAAGGCATCTTTCGCCGTTTGAACGTGCTGCAAAATCTGATCGCGACCAGGCTTCGCGACTATTCGCTTTACGGCCTGCTACGGATCGGAGCGCTGCGCGCCGCGGCCGAGCGGCTGGCCAAGCAGGTCGGCGTCGACCGCCGCCGTTTGCGGTCGCGCGTCGAGGATCTAAGCGGCGGCAATCAACAAAAGCTCGCCTTCGGGCGTAACCTTGAAAAGGCCAAGCATGGCGTTTTGCTGATGAACGAGCCGACGCGCGGCATCGATATCGGCGCGCGGGCGGAAATTTACCGGCTGATGCGCAGTTTCTGCGATCAGGGCTACGCGCTGGTGCTGGCGTCGAGCGATCTCGAGGAGATCGTCGGCATCGGCGACGTGGTGATCACCCTCTATCGCGGGCGTCGGGTCGGCGCCTATCGGCGCAACGAGATTTCGATGCATCGGATCGTGGCCGACATCACCCACCCGACGGGAGCGGCGCCATGACCGACGCCACGAGAGCGGTGGGGACCAAAGAGACCGCCGGCGCGCAGCCCCTCTGGAGCAACCTGCTGCCGCATTCCACGCATGCGCGCGTTCTTTTCCTGATCCGCGGCTTGGCCATCTTGGGATTGATCTTCGCCGCCCTGACCACGCCCGGCTTTTTCACCGCCGTCAGCCTGTTCTCGCTGCTCAACACCACGTCCTTCATCGGCTGCGTTGCCGTCGGCATGACCTTCATCACGCTCAGCGGCAACATCATGTCGTTTTCGCTTGGCGTCACGTTATCGACCAGCGGCATCGTCTTCATCGCCGCGCTACCGCTTGGCCTCGTCCCGGCGATAGCGATCGCGCTTTGTTTCGGCGCGGCGATCACCGGCCTTCAGGGCGTTGTCGTCGGGTACTTTCGCGCCAATCCGATTATTGTCAGCATGGCGGCGCTCGCCCTCATCACCGGGTGTGCGACGCTAATCACGCAAGGGCGCGGTGTTTATCCGGAGGGTGGCGCCGCCGCCATTCTAAAGGCCCGCGTGCTGGGCATCCCGATGCCGGTTGCGGCCCTAGTGACCACGGCGATTGTCGCCCAGTTGGTCCTTTCCTACACGCGCTTTGGCCGTCACCTCTACATGGTCGGCAGCAACTGGCGAGCCGCGCTCGCCGCCGGCCTCGAGCCGGCACGCACGGTGCTCGGCGCTTATGTGGCCGCCGGCATTTGCACCGCCGTTGCCGGCATCCTGATGGCGGCGCGCTATTCCAGCGGCGACATGGAGCTCGGCATTGGCTACGACTACAGCGCCATCAGCGCCGTGCTGGTCGGCGGCACCGCGATTTCGGGCGGCGAAGGCTCGGCGCTGCGCAGTCTCGTCGGCGCGTTTATTATCGCGGTCTGCCAGGTGTTGTTGCTCCTGCACGGCTTCTCCACGCAAATTCAATATCTCGCCATCGGCATCATCGTGCTGCTCGTGATCATGCTGCAGACGCTTGCGGATTCGAACTGAAATGCAGATGCGCACGCTGCTCGCCAACCGCACCGTCCGTCCCTATGTGCTGCTCGTCGCCATCGGCGTGGTGCTGTGGCTTCTTGATAACGGTCGCGGCGCCTTTCTCACCACCTCGACGGCCTTCAGCGTGTTGCAGCAATTCGCCACCATTGGACCGATCGCGCTCGGCCTTGGGCTGACGATGATTCTGCGCGAGATCGACCTGTCGGTCGGCGGCATGATCAGCTTCGCCGGATGTATCGCGGTCATGACCGGTGGCGAGCATCCCGTCGTCGGGGTGGCTCTGGCCGTTCTGTTCGGTCTCGTGTGGGGGCTGTTTCAGGGCGCCATCATGACGGCTTTGCGGCTCGGATCGATCGGCGTGACGCTCGGCGGTTTGTTGACCCTCGGCGGATTGGCTTATGTCGTCACCGGCAACGTTTCGATCAGCTATCCACGCATGGATGTGGCGCTGGCTGTCAATCATCCGTTTCTCAGCGTGCTGTCGCTGCGCAGCGTCATCACATTCGCGGCGTTTCTGGTTGCCGCCTTCGTCATGGCCCGCACGCGGGTCGGGCGCGACATTTACGCGACCGGAAGCGATCGCCGCGCCGCCATGGTGGCCGGCGTTCGCACCACCGCCATCATCCTGGGCGTATTTGCCAGTTCTGGAATGCTCGCCGCGCTCGGCGGCGCGCTGCTGAGCTACAGCCTCGCGGCCGCGTCCGGTGTGGCGCTCACCGATGCTCTGGTTCCGGCGATTGCGGCGGCGATTATCGGCGGCGTGTCGCTGAGCGGCGGCAAGGGCACGCCGATCGGCATCGTCGGCGGCGTGTTGGTTCTTTGTCTCCTGAACGCCGGCCTGAACGCCGTCGGCACACCGCCGGCCGTACACGATGTCGTCACCGGCAGCGTGCTCTCTTTGGTGGCGATCACCGATGCGGTCGATCTTGATCCACGCTTGTTTGCCATGCGGCGTTTCTGGACGGAGTTGCTGCTCCGCCGCGATGAACCCGCATCCAGCAAGAGTGGCCATTGAAAAAGGCGACGCACCCGCGGATGCGCCGCCTTGCAGATCTGCGACCTCAGGCAGCAAGCTGAGTTTTCAAAAAACGCACTCGCTCTTGTGCTTGTCGACATTGGCCTTGGTGATGATCTCCAGCGGCCGCGACTGCTTCTTCGGCACCGGCTGGCCGTCGAGAATCTTCTTCACAGTGTTGGCGGCGTCGCGGCCCATATTGATCGGCGTCCAATAGATCGTCGCATACATGGTGCCTTCCTCGATATCCTGGATGCCCATGGCCAGGCAGTTTCCGCCGACCACGACCAGTTCGCCCTTGCCGGTGCCGAGCTTGACCCCGGCCGATTGCGCGCCCTGAACGATGCCGTTGGCGAGCGGATCGTTCATGCCGTACATGCCGTCAAGCCCGCCCTGGCCGGAAAAGCGCGCCAGTAATTGGCCGGCGGCGCGCTCGGCCTCCGGAGGCGCCCAGTGGGTTTCTTCCACCGCAACGACCTTAAAGCCCGGATGTGCTTCCAGCGCCTTCTTAAATCCGGCAACGCGCGGCGGCGCCACGCCTTCCTCCATGCTGCCGGCAACGACGGCAACCTTTGCGGATGAACGACCCTTGAGGCCTTCGGCCATGGCCTCGCCGGCAATTCCTCCCAGGGCCTCGCTCTCCTCGCCGACGAAGGCGGTATAGAGATCGTCCTGCGGAATGATCGTGTTGATGAGAATGACCGGGATGTGCGCCTCTTTGGCGCGGGTCAGCGCCGGCACCAGGGCCTTCTGACTCATCACCATGATGACGATGGCGTCGACTTTCTTGGCGACGGCATCGTCGAGCTGTTGGGCCTGCAATGCAGGATCGAACGGGCTCTGCACGACGGAGACATCAAGACCTGCGGCTTTCGCCGTGTCGGTGAAGCTGCGGGTCATGCCGCCGATATATTTGTCGGCGACCGGGCCGTCGAGGAACGCGACCCGCTTGCCACCTTCCGCCCAGGCTTGTGATCCCATCAAGGCGCAGGCCGCAAGTCCGGCGCAAAAGGCGGCTGTATGTTGTCTCATGTTTACGTTTCCTCCTTGTTTGCCGCGTGCGAAGAGCCGTCGGCTAATTGACGGATGATGTCTCGATCCTCATCAAAAGGCAATTTTGTGCAAAGGCGTTGCCTAGCCGCTCATTGGATGTCGGCGCGGCGAGGATTCCGTGCCCCATGCAGAACCAATCCACAGTTGCACAAGGCCGATCCTCGATCGTTTGCCGATCGCCGACGTTCGATCGCGCGATCGATGGAGCCAAACGATTATTTGTTATGGAAAACGCCCAAATCCGGGTGTCGTGAAATCTTCAACATATTCATAAACGACCTGTTTCTCCTGTGCGCGCGCGGGTATCGGCAGTGGACTTCGCCAATGAGCTGCGCGACCATGGCGCTTTCGAACATCGGCAGTTGCGATCACTTGCAGAAGATCAGGCGCACCTACAGGTTATTGCCGACGCTCGTGGTGAGCATCGGTTTTCTCGTCCTGGTCTCCGTCGGCTCGGTTCTGATCGTTAATTGGATCGTCGACCGGCGCATCGTCAGCGAATACACTTCTCGCCTCATTGCACGCGACCTCGGCGCCGAAGAGAGATCGCTGCGTGAACACCTCGATTCCGCCGTACATCAGGGCGATTTCATTGCGGCGGCCGTCGCCGACGGCCGTTTTCGGTTTGGCGAGCCGGCGCTCGCCGACTTTCTCACCGGCACGCTGGCGGCGGCGCCGCAGGTTTACGGCTTGATCGTGTGCGACCCGGAGGGCAAGGGGCTCCATCTCCTTCGCGGCGCCAACCCCACGGAATTTACCGTCGAGAATTTCGACGTCGCCGGAGACCAACAGTTCGCCGCCTATGCGGCGCAGATCCGCACGCACAAGCGCCCCTATTGGGGAGCGCCGGTTTATCGCGTTGCCTGGCAGGAGACCTTTCTGAACTATTTCGTCCCGATCTGGAACGGGGACACCTATATGGGCTTTGCCGCGCTCGGCATTACGACACGCGCGCTGTCAATCCTCGCCAAAGACTTGAGCGAGCCGCCGCGATCGACCTCATTTATGCTTTACGGGCGGAATCGGGTGCTGGCCCATCCGCTCATCACCGAAGGCAGCGCCCGGCAAACCGAGAACGCGTCGTTTCCATTGCTGCAAAATTTCGGTGATCCGGTCATTGAAAATCTGGATAATTTGCCCCCGGTGCACGACATGGGGTTGGCGGCTCCGCCCGGCGTTCTCGCCCGCGAAGCCTCGGTCGGCGACGAGCGCTATTTGATCTTCGCGCGCGAGATTACCGACTACCATGAATTGCCGATCACCGTCGGCTCCTATTTTCTCAAGCGCGCGGTCGACGGCCCGATCAGGCTGTTCTATCTCGCCACCATCATCGCCGTCGGTTTGCTCGCTCTTTCGTTAATCGTCGCCGCGATCATGGCCAGCGCCATTTCACAGCCGATCCGCCGCGCCGCCAAGGGTGCGACTGCGATCGGCAATCTGGATTTCGCCGAAGTGCAACCGCTCCCCGGCAGCTATTTCCGCGAGATCGACAGCCTGGCGCGATCGTTCAACACGATGCTCGACGGACTGCGCGCCTTCGGGCGCTACGTGCCGCGCACCTTGGTGATGAAGCTCATCAAAGATGCACGCGTCGGCGCCGGCACCGAAGAACGCGTGCTGGCCATCATGTTCACCGACATTGCCAGCTTCACCTCGATGTGTGAACGCATGTCCGCCGCCGAGGTCGCCCATTTCATCAATCAGCATCTCTCGCTCGTCTCCGCCTGTATCGAACACGAGGGCGGCACGATCGACAAATTCATCGGCGACGCCGTCATGGCATTTTGGGGCGCGCCGGGCCGCATCGAGAACCCGGCCGCTGCGGCCTGCCGGGCAGCCGTCGCGATACAAAAGGCGATCGCGGCGGACAACAAAGTTCGCGTCGCCGCGGGACAAAAGCCGGTCCACATCCGCATGGGCGTCCACATGGGCCCCGTCGTCGTCGGCGATATCGGAACGCCGAACCGGATCAATTATACGATCGTCGGCGATGTGGTGAACGCGTCGCAGCGGCTCGAAAGCTTGGGCAAGATCGTCGATCCCGATGCCGAAGCCATCGCACTCGTCAGTGGGGAGATTTTTGCAGCGGCGCCAGACGGCTTTCAGTTCGTCGAACGCGGCGAGCATCTCGTCAAGGGCAAGCAGGAAAGCCTGAAAGTGTTTCAGCTGATCGGAGCGAAGGAAAGCGCGGCGCGGTCCGCTTAGCTAGGATCGGGAACTCATCAACCAAAATAAAACCGTCAGACGCCAGTTTCGAGCAACGGCGGCCGATCTAAAGTCCAGGCCACATTCCGCCATCAAGTCTTAGGTTTGCCCCGGTGATATAACTGGCTCGAGGGCTGACGAGAAACGAGATGGCATCGGCGATCTCGTCAAGCGTTCCGACCCGTCCCATCGGAACTTGCGCGAACATCGGCAGCACCGTTTGTTCGATTTCCGCCCACGGCGCATTCCCGGCAAGCCCTTGGTTGACTGCCACCTTCCTGAAGGCCTCGTCCAGGCTGACGCTATGGATCGTTCCAGGCGAAACGGTGTTCACCGTGATCCCGTCCATCGCGACAGCCTTCGCGAGGGAGGCGGTCATTGCGATCATGGCCGCCTTGGCCGCCGCATAGTCCGGTCTCTTGGACGGGGGCATCAACGCCGCAAGGCTGGAAATGTTGACGATCCTTCCCCATTTCGCCTTCCGCATGCTTGGCAGGAGGCGGCTGGTGATCCTGACGGCCGCAAGGACGTTCCGATCGTAGCCGATCGCCCAAGTCTCGGAGCGCGTCGTGACCCAGTCCTCCGTCTCGCCAGAACCGCCCGCGTTATTGATCACAATCTCGACGGGCTTAACAAAAGCCTGTGTCTTATCGACAAGGCGTTGTACCTCGTTTTCGTTTGTCAGGTCGCCGATAACAACACAGGCACGTCCGCCCTGGGCGATAATATCGTGAGCCACTTCCTCGGCCTTGGTCTTGTTTCGGCCGTGGACGATGACAATTGCTCCCTCGCGCGCAAGCCCTCGGGCTACCGCTTCACCGATGCCTTTGCTGCCGCCCGTGACCAGCGCAACCCTTCCGTCAAGTTCCAAATCCATGACGTTACTCCCACGTTAGTGCGAGACTTATGAGGAGAGGACGATGAGCGAGGCAATTACGCACTTAAAAGTGCCTATGGAACGTGAGGAAAGAGAAGTTTGTCTCGGCCCTGACGGCTCGGTTGCACATGTGACCAGAGTGCTTCGCATGATCAGCAGACGATGGAAGCTGCCGATCTTGTTCCGCCTGTTCGCGGAGCCGTCGATGCGGACTTCGCAGTTGTTGCGAGACATTCCGGGCATCTCGCAGAAAATGCTGACGCAGCATCTGCGGGAGCTCGAGAAAGACCGACTTGTAGCGAGGCGAGACTTCGGCGAGCAGCCGCCACGCGTCGAGTATAGGCTTACAAGTGCAGGTCGCGGCCTGATGCCGATCCTGATGTCAGCGAGAGAGTTCTCCCGCCTTCATCCCGAGCAGGTTCGTGACATACCGAATTGAGTAGATCACCACTTAGCTCGTGCGCGCAGCGGCTTTCCGTTCCGGGCGTGCTCTCGACGGCTGCGCCTCTCGTGTTCCGTCACGAGCGCGCGTGTGCGGCCAGCGGATCGATGACGGGCGTGCAAGACAGATATTGATCCGGTGCCGCATTGAACACGTAGCGCTGATTGCAGACCGCCACCTTAGGCGGCACGCCGGCGACCGCAAAGGCGTCGCTTCCGTCCTTGAGCATGTGCCAGAACGCGGCGTTGGGATCGTCCGCATGCCGCAGCAAATTCTCTTCGGTCATTTGGAATGGAAAGGCTTGCAACTGAACCCTGTCCTGACCGCCTCTGAAGGCGTCTTCGACCAGCCCGTAAATCTCTTCCATCTGATAGTCCGTCATAGCGTAACAGCCGACCGACCTGCAGCCGCCGTGCACCATGAGGAAACTTCCGGTGCGTCCCAGCGAACGATCGAACACGTTGGGAAAGCCGATATTGAAGGCGAGAAATTCGCTTGATTGCGGGTTCAGCTGCGACGGCGCGATATCGTAAAATCCCTCTGGCGCCTGGTAGTCTCCTTGGGCAACTTTCGGGCCGAGTTTTCCGGAAAATTTGCAGATCGGATAGGATGCCAGCGGCATAAACCTGCCGGTACGATCCTGCTTCCAGACTTCGAGGGCGCGTTCCTCTTTGTAGATGCGGATGAGGATCGGCGCCTGCCGATCCATGTTGTCGCTTTCCATCTGCTGCAGCGTCGGCGCATGCACGACGCCGGTCCGCACCGGCGTGGACACGGTGGAACAGCCAACGACGCTCACCGCCGCCGACGCAAGTAACGCAGAACTAAAGAGGCAACGCGCAGTCCACTGCAAACATAAACCCATTGGTACGCTAGGTTACACGGCGCCAGCCCACCTGCCGATTAGGGCAATGATGCTTTAAAATTTGATTTAAGCCGTCTGCAATGGCGCGAATTGGGCGAGCCTCGGTTTTCTCCGCTCATTCCCGCGAAAGCGGGAATCCAGGGTCGCGGGCATAGAAAACTGGGTCCCCGCCTTCGCGGGGACGAGCGGAGAATTCCCGTGGATCCTACGCTAGCCACCGCGGCTCGCATCAGCCGCGAGCGACGGGCGGCGTGCCATGTGTATGAAAAGAACTCGATCGTCTTTAGCCCCCAAGCCTGCCCCTTGGCCCGCTCCGCTTCGGTCCACACGATCGGCTGCCAATCGGGCGCCAGGATCAGCCGGGCGCCAGCGTTCGCCACTTCCACCCTGTTGCCGCCGGGCTCGTAGACGTAAAGGAAGAACGTCTGCTGGATTGCGTGCTTGTGCGGCCCGGTCTCGATGAACACGCCGTTTTCCAGGAAAACGTCGGCGGCGCGCAGCACGTCCTCGCGGCTGTCCACCGCGTAGGTCAGATGATGAAAGCGGCCCTTCGTGTTGGTGTGATCGTGCGAATAGGCGAGGTCGTAGCTCTTGTTGGTGAAGGTGATCCACATCGCCGCTTCGGTGCCGTCATTGAGAATGATCTGCTCGGTCAAGCGGCCGCCGAGATAATCTTCGAAGAAGATGCGGTTGGCTTTGATGTCGACAGCGAGCCCATTGAAATGATCGAGCCGGCGAACGCTGATGCCGCGCGCCGGATAGCGCTGGGCTTGGTTCTTCAGGGCCGGCTTGAGTTCCGGCGGCGGCGCGTAGCGCTCGGTTTCGTAATAGAGTTCAATGATATGGCCGTCGGGATCATGGCAACGATAGGCAGGCCCGTGGCCCAGCTCATCATCAACCCAGCCGATCTCGTATCCGGATCCTTTCAGCGCTGCGACCCGCCGCTCCAATGCCTGCTGGCTTCGCGCACGGAACGCGGCATGGCCGAGCCCCGACGTGTTTGTTCCGGTCAATTTGAGAGAGTAGCGCTCGTAGTCGTCCCAGGCGCGAAGATAGACCGACTCGCTCTTGCGGCCGCTCACGGTCATGCCGAGCACGTCAACAAAGAAGGCGAGGCTCTCGTCCGGCTTTGGCGTCAACAGCTCGATATGCCCGAGATGAGCGATGTCGAGAACGGGTTCCCTGGCGGGCATTGATCTCACCGCAATGATGGCCGCGAGGCCGGTTCGCTGCAGACGTTAATTTGCGATTAGGCAATTTGCCAGCGTGATCGTCCGACGGATGAGTGAACGGCATGATCTGAGCAGCGGGCCGATCCGGGCGCCGCGCATAGCACAAACGCGCGCGCAAACCCATTTAGGGTCACAGGCCAGGTTATTGTGGCGAATGGCAAAGTCATGCCGATGCGACGTCGGCTGGTTTAGCTACCGGGCCACACCGCGACTCGCGAGGAGCGCGGCTTGGCGTAGCTAAAAACAAAGGAGCGCGCGCTGCTGCGAGCGGATGGCCTTGTTTCTAGCTTTACTTAAGCCAACTGTTAATCCCGCGGGCGCTACGAAGATTAGCGAACCCTTATTACCTTTGGCCAAATAAGGGCATTTTCGTAAAATTTGGAACGTCGCTCGCGTTCGCACGTTTCGTCTTGCGGATTTCCCAACGTCTTTTCCGGCGTCGTGGATTTCCAGAGTACTAAGAGGATGTCCCCGATGGACAGAAGAGAACTTTATTTGTCCTACGCGGCCGACTGCCAGCAAATGGCAGCGATCACGCGCAACGAGAGCGAGCGCTTGAGCTGGTTGGACATGGCCCAGTCCTGGCTGAAACTGGCGCAAGCCGGCGACGGCACCCCGAAATCGCGTTTTCAGGAGAAGCGCCGCAACGCCGCCTGAGTGCGCGTGAATGCCAAACGAGCCGGCTCACCCTGCTCTGGGCCGGCGGACGGCTCTGACCTTGCCGCTCTTTCCCCCGCCGCAAAAGAACTGATCGCCGCCATCGGATTCGAGCCCCGAGATACCGACGCCGGCCGGCATCGCCAGTGTTTCCAGCACCTCCCCGCTCTGCGGATCGACGCGCCGCAACTCGCTCTCGTCGGCCTCCCACGTGCCGTGCCAGAGCTCGCCGTCGACCCAGGTCACGCCGGTCACGAAACGGCTGCACGCGATCGTGCGCAAGATTGCTCCGGTCTGCGGATCGATCTGATGGATCTTGCGTTCCCGATACTGCCCGACCCAAAGCGAACCTTCGGCCCAGGCCAAGCCGGAATCGCCGCCGCCGCCCGGCGCAGGGATCGTCGCAAGCACGCGGCCACTCTTCGGGTCGATTTTTTGGATGCACTCCTCGGCGATCTGAAACAGATGCTCGCCGTCGAAGGCGGTTCCAGCATGAGCGCACACCGCGATCGAGCGCACCGTCTTGCCGCTCACGGGATCCAAGGCGTTGAGCCTGTCGCCCGACGCAAACCAGACGTGCCGGCCGTCAAAGGTCAAGCCGTGCACATGATCGACGCCCGGGAAGGGACCATACTCACGAACGATCTCGGCATTGGATCTCATGTTTCCATCCTCGCGCATGTGCGGCGAAGGAGCCGCCGCTTCGATCAAAAAATCATGTGCCCTCAATACTCGCTCGGCAGCAGTGCCGGGAGTAACAAGGCCGTCGCGAATCCTGGCACCGGCGGGGTCATCCAGCGGCGCGCCCGCCCACGGCCGAACGATTGGACTTTGCCGGCGGTCGCAAGCTCCTCGAGCGCACGTTGCACGGTGCGCTGGGAAGCGCTGAGCGCAAGCGCCAGCGCCGAGCTCGACCAGGATTCGCCATCGGCCAGGAAAGCCAGCACCGCCGCATGCTCCTCCTCGACCGGGCGCGCCAGCACGACCACGGCGCCGACCTGGCGCGGCACCAGCACAAATCCCGCCTGGGTCGCGCGCACATCGGCCAGCGTCCGCAGCATTCTGCGCAGACGCGCGACTTCGACGCGCAGCCGAGCGCGGTGCGATTCGTCGGCCTCCTTGCCGCGGAAGGCGCGCGCTACCAATGTGCCTCTCGGCACATCGTTGGGCCACGCTTCGGCGAGCGTACGGACGAGCGCGAACAACACCGGACGTCCAGCGAGCGAAACCACGGCGTGTGGATCGCGGACGGCATAACGGCATGCGTCAACCACGAGAGCCTTCGACGCGAATAAGGCTTCAACTTCGTGGAGGCGCAGCTCCTGCTCCGCGCCGCCGGCAATCAGGCGCGCCGCCGGCACATTCAGGGCGAGCGCGGCGCTCTCCACTTCCGCGGTCAGCGCCGGAATAGCGGCCTCACGCGCCGCACGCTCGGCCCGTGCCAGCGCGGCGCGCGCGATTTTGATGTGCAGGCGCCGGACCGCGATCCCGGCGACAGCGAGCTCGCGGGCCGTGCGCAACGGCGGGGTGAGCCATGCGGGATCGCTTTCGGCAAGTCGCTGTTCGGCCTCGGCGAGGCGTCCGATTAAAAGCAGCCGTCGGACCTCCAAATATCGCGCCTGCGCCGCATTGACCTGGTCGCCATGCTCTTCGAGCGTCGCCCGCGCGGCGTCGAGCATTTTCGCCGGCCAGGAGAGGTCGCGCGAGACCAGCGCAATCTCGGCCTCCGCGACGACACACCGTGCCCGCGCCACCGCTTCTTTCGAACCGAAACCGCGGGCCGCGCGGCGCAGCAACGTCTTGGCGCGATCGAGATCGCCAAGTTGCGCCATGGCAATGCCGCGCAACGCCAATGCGGGCGCATCGTCGCGCAGCGCGACGCGGTTCAATGCGCCCAGCGGATCACCCGCGGCGAGCGCGCGCGCCGCGGCCGTGATCAGCGAGTCCATATAAATCCCGCCACAATAAATCCCGCCACACTTGTCACTCCCGCCTTTCCGTCTCCATCGCCAATCTATCGTACGAGGTTCGGCGAAAGGAATGGAACGCGATGACGACGCGTACGATCGGCACGAGTGAAACACACCTTGCAGCGCCTCGTCTGCGCGCGGCCGATTGGCTGTGCCTCGCGGCCGCGCCGACTTTCGCGCTCATGGCTTTTGCCACCCTCACCGCCGGTGGCGCCCCACCGGACATTTTCTGCGTGGCAGCCCAACAGGCCTCGCCATTGCACGGAATGGCCCTGATGTATCTGCTGATGAGCGCCTTTCACATGCCGCCCTGGCTCAAGCTCATCCGCGGGCGGGCCGCCTGAGCTTCCAAACCGGTTCTGACCGCTCCAACAACACATCGTGCCCAGCAAATGACGAGGAGAGAAAGACGATGACAACGCACGCAACCGGAACACGCAAAGAGTGGCTCACGGCCCGGCTCGAGCTGCTCGAAGCCGAAAAGGAGCTGACGCGGCGCGGCGACGAACTGGCCCTGCGGCGCCAGCAACTTCCGTGGGTCAAGATCGACAAGACATACCGCTTCGAAACCGATGAGGGGGCCGCATCGTTGGCGGATCTCTTCAGGGGGCGTTCCCAGCTTCTCATCTATCACTTCATGTTCGGACCCGATTACAAGGCCGGATGCCCGTCCTGCTCGAGCATCGCCGACGGCTTCGAGGGCTTCGCAATTCATCTCGCCCATCACGACGTGATGCTCTGGGCCGTGTCGCGGGCGCCGCTCGCCAAGCTCAACGCCTACAAAGAGCGCATGAACTGGAGCTTCCCCTGGGCGTGTGCGCTCAGTGGCGATTTCAATTTCGATTTCGAGGCGTCAATCACCGAGGAGCAGCAGCGCACCGGCGATACCGCGTACAATTATCGGCGCGGCGGTCATCCGCTGAATGCGCAATCGATCCCGCCGGCGGTCACGGAGTTCGCCGCCACGTGCGGAACCGACGCGCCAAGCTTCATGCGCGAGCGGCCGGGCATGAGCGCGTTCGTTCACCATGACGGCGCCGTCTACCACACGTATTCGACCTACGCCCGCGGACTCGACGGCCTCTGGGGCATGTATCAATGGCTCGACCGCGCCCCGAAAGGCCGCAACGAGCCAGGTATCTGGTGGCGCCGCCACGACGAATACGACAAACACTGAACTAGGCAGCGAATTGGCCGGCACCGAGCCCGCCACAACTCAAGCCGTCTCGGAACAAATCACAAGGACGAGCGGCACCCTCTCCCCAACGGGGAGAGGGTGAGGGTGAGGGGCCGCGGCCTCACCGCAAGGCCACGGCGGGAACTACTTCTCCGCCACGCTGTGATTCGCACCGCCCTCAACAGCTGCGACATTTTGTGTGTGCGCCCCATCACAGGCCGGTCGTGGCGCTGCATGTTAGCTCTGCACTTAACCTCAACGTTGAAGCGCATTCTAATCAAACGATTGCGCTCTCGTGAGACCCGATGGCTCCAGCAAGGTGCAGGGTGCGATGTCGGCGATCCATCAGCAGCAATCATTGGCTCAAACCTGGAAACGGCGCCAGCGTCGGCAGCAGATATTGGTCGGCGGCGTAATCGCCGTTCTGCTCGCTGCGCTGATCTGCGGTTGGCTCTACGTCTTCGGGATATTCTCATAGGACCCCGACCGCGTTCCGCCGCGCCGCCCTAGGCTCAATCGCTGGCCGCGTCCCCCCATAGCTGCTCGGTGGCGATGTCGGCTCCTTCGCGCATGGCCTTGAACTTCGCCCACACCACGGTCGGATGCACCTCGGTCGTGACCATGGCCTGCGAGGAGAAACCGCAATCCGCGCCGGCGATGACATTTTCGCGCCCGACCAAGCGGGCGAAGCGCACGATGCGCTCGGCGATCAATTGCGGATGCTCGACGATATTGCTGGCATGGGTAATGACGCCAGGCACCAGCACTTTGCCCTCCGGCACTTTCACGTCCTCGAACAGGTGATATTCGTGCTCGTGACGCGGATTGGCGGCTTCGAAGCTGTAGGAGCCGGCATTGATCTGTAAAACATAGTCGATAATGTCGGCGAGCGAGGCTTCGTAGATGCGCGGCCCTTCGTTGATTCCATAGCAGGTGTGGAAGCGCACGTATTCGGGCGGGATGCCTGCAAGCGCGCTGTTGATCGCCTCAACGTAGATCTGCGCGCGACGCTTCTTCTGCGCATCGTCAAGGCCGATTTCGTAAAAGATATCGGGCAGAAACGGGTCGTCGATCTGCAGCTGAATACCGGCATCGACGATCGCCCGGTATTCTTTGCTCAACGCGCCGGCCAGCGCGTGAAAATAGTCTTCGTCTGACTTGTAATACTCGTTGATGCCGACGCCCGACGGCGCGGTCGCCGGCAAAAAGACATGCTCGTTGGCGACGCCCGCGGCCGCGGCCGCCGCCTTCACGTTGGCAATGTCGGCCTGCACCAGCTTTTCGCCGCGATATTTTACCGGTCCGACGCAAACGACCGGCGCCAGCGAGACGATGGCGCCGCCCATCATCGCCTGTTTGAAGTACTGCTGATAGTATTCCGGAAAGGCGGCAACCTCCTGCTCGAACAATTTCAGCTTCAGTTCCGGGCGTGATTCGAAGCCCTCGAGCCGCTCGCGCACATAGGTGAAAAATCCGGGCTTCGAGAACTCCCCGTCGGTGACGATATCGATGCCGCACTGCACCTGCTCGCGGACCACGTCGCTGACCGAATCGTGCAGCGTATCCGCGTAGGCTCGTTCGTCGTAGGATTGTCCCGAATACTTCGCCTTCATCGCGTCGAGCAGCCGCTGCGGCCGCGGCAGGCTGCCGATATGCGTGGTCTGGATGCGGTCGGTATTTTGCTGCAATTGCACGGCGTTTCTCCCAATCTGTTCGGCGTTGCGCTCGACGATATCAGAGTCGTCGAGACGCGCATTGACAGCGGACCGCCGGCGCGCATTGTCTGCCGCGCGCTTCTCTCCCTATCCGCCAATCGGACATCGTGCGAGCGTCGGGCAAGAACCAAGACCCTTTGTCCACGCTGGAATCGTTCCAAGACCACGGGCGACGGTGCGGACGCTACGCCGCAAAGCTGCCGTCTGTGGTATGGTAAACTACTTGCAGCACGGGAGCGCCAGAGAATGCACCGACGATGGGTCGAGGCTGCGTTGCTTGTTAGCCTCGGCACGACAATTCCGGCGTTAGCGATTCTCGGCGTTGCCATGGGGGGGCGGGCGTCGGCCCAGCAAGTGATCCGGCTCGCCCAGCAACCTTCGATCATGCAGGACGACTCGGGCGTGGCTGCACCGCCGGCCTCCTCATCGCGGCCGCGCGGGCGGAAGCCGCCGCCGGCCTTCGAGCACGACCCGGACCTCGATGCCCAGGACCAGTTTTCACCGTCGCAGGTCGAGCAGCCGCTGCCGGACGCCGTTCAGATGCCGGGCGGCGCCGTCCGCGGGCGCGCGCGTGGGGCTGTACCCAGCAGCAACGCCGCGGTCGAGCCTGGCGCCGCAGGGGCCCCAGCCCATGCGGGCAAGTCGAACATCGTCGCCTGCAGCGGGATCTTCGCCAAAGATTCGAGCCACGCCAAGCTCACGTCAGCCTTCCGATCGCACAACGTCTCCTACGCGCAAGTGGAGACGAATTCCGGCGGCAAGGCGATGGCGAGCGTGCTTTATCCCAAGGATCCAAAGCGGCGGCTGGAGGTTTGGTGGTCGCAACCGGCGACGAAGAGCGATACGCATCTCATCGTCATCAACGGGCAATCGGACTGGATTGCCCCCGGCGAGGTTCACCTCGGTCTGACGCTCGCGGACTTGGAGAAGCTCAACGGCAAGCCATTCAAGCTCTCCGGCTTCGACAAGGATCAGGTCGCGACATTGAGCGACTGGGATGGCGGAACGCTGTCGGCGCCCGCCGGCGGCTGCAAGATCGGCATCAGCCTGCGCGCCGATCCGAAGGCGCCGGCTGCGACCTTGGCCGGTCTGCGCGCCGACCGCGCCTACGCGTCGTCGGACGCTTCGCTGCGCGCGGCCAATCCGACGGTCAGCGAAATTCTCGTCGCATACTGAAAGCTTTTAGAACGCGATCTCCGTTGCGCACGCCATCGGTTCGCGAAAAGTTCTAATTTGCTTTTGGATTTTCACGCTGTGTTTCAGTTGCGCTGCACACTCGAGAAACCAAACATCCAAACCGCGGTACTGATTCAACAACAACTATTGCTCCGGATGCGACTACGGGCTTTTCCGCACCACACATAAAACACCAGCGGACTCTTTCAACTTCCCTTAAGCGCGGACATGGGACGTTGCATGCGGGGTGGAGCGTCGCAGAGAGGAGCGCTGCTATGGGTTTCCTAAGAATGAGTGGCTTGGCCCTCGCCGCCGTGCTTGGCCTAAGCTTACTTCCAATCGGAAAGGCATCAGCTATGCCCGCGAACGGGCTGGCCGTTGCTGTCAAACAAGTCCAGAAGCCCGTCGAGAATGTGCGGTTGGTCTGTGGACCTTACCGCTGTTGGTCGACCGGCTGGGGCTGGGGCCGGCCTTATGCCTATTCGGGCTGGCGTCGGCCGTTTTACGGCTATGCCGGATATTATGGCTGGCGTCGGCCGCTTTACGCCTATGCCGGACAAGGTTGGGGTTGGCGTCGGCCGTTCTACGGCTATGCCGGATATTACGGCTGGCGCCGGCCTTACGCTAATTGGGGCTGGCGTCGTCCGCTTTATGCCTATGCCGGATCCGGTTGGGGCTGGCGTCGGCCGTTCTATGGCTATGCCAGCAATTGGGGTTGGCGTCGTCCGTTCTACGGCTATGCCAGCAATTGGGGTTGGCGTCGTCCGTTCTACGGCTATGCCGGATATTACGGCTGGCGCCGGCCGTACGCATATTGGGGCTTCAATCGGCCGCTCTATGCTTTCGCTGGAGGTCCGTACCTCGGTTATGCCGGCTGGCGCAGCTGGGGCTATTGGTGATCGTGCCGCGCGACAGTCTCGCGCGACAACGATCCTTATCAAACAAATGACGTGACTGCGGCACGCACGGCCGCAGTCCGCAGTCCGCAGTGCGGAATGACAAGCGTGGATCGAGTTCGCGAGAGCGGATTCGGCCGCGCTTGTCCATTGTGGGTACTGCAACACTCGGCGCGGCATCCGAAATTCGAACACCAATCCGCCATCAAGTTAGACGGCCGCTAACAGCGGCCTTCAGCGAACCTACATCGGCCATATGGAAATCTTCAGCCTGGGTGGCGACCCAAGGAAGTGGAGCGCTACGATGGCTATGTGGAAGTTAAGCGGCCTCGCCCTCGCCGCCGTGATCGGTGCGGGCTTGGCGAGCGGACCGGCATCAGCAATGCCGGCGAACGGCCTGGCATCGGCGGCCAATCAGGCCGCGGTGAGCAACGGCGTGCAGGATGTCCGCTACGTTTGCGGAGCTTACCGATGCTGGTGGAGGCCAGGAGGTTATTACTACGGTCCCCGCTACTACAACCATTATGTCGGGCCGCGGCACAATTGGTACTGGCACCGACGCTACTGGTGATAAGCGCTAGGTCGCGCACGGCGACAACGCCGCGGCGACACTTCGCTTAACGCAGGCGTCGTCCGGATCGGAACGAGCTAGCACGATCCGGGCGCGCTTGCACCAGCAAGCGTGCTCTTCGCGCAGCCTGTCGCGAACGGAATTCTTCAGTTCTTCTGGCTCTTCGACGGCGGCTGACGCATGGTGCGTACGTCGCGCGCCATCTCAAGACAGGTGAGCAACTCGGTATAGCTTGAGTCGCCCCCCATCACCAACTCGTTGACGCAGTGCGTGCGGTCGTCGGCCGGAAAGCTCGACCATTGCTTCACCAGCTGATCGCGGATCGCCTGCTCACTATCGAGACAGTTCTTCTTCTCCGTCGCGATCGAGGGATCGTGAAAAGTCACGCCGCCCTGCTCGGCAATGCCTTTGCAGACCTGCTCGACATTGAGATGAGGCACGCCATCGCCCCCCGCGACCGGCATCACGAGTTGCAGCCCGAGCGCCAGCACCTTTGGCAAAATCATGATCAGCTCCGTCAATCCTTGGCACGACTATAGCATTCGCAGGGCACGGAACCAGATGGCAAACCATCCGGATAGTGTGGACTCCGAAGGCATCGAACGCGAAACCCCAGGGAACCACGTTGCCTCGAGCCATCGCACGATTACTCAGCGGCGGAAAAGGGTTGACCGGGCTTTGCCGTCGCCGCTATGGCTGAAAGCTCGAGGTGAGGGATAGCGCATGATTGTTGCACCGCTATTGGGCGCGGCGCTCGTTATCAATGTGGCAACCGGACCGGCAGCGGGCCCTTCGGCCGGCGAGGCGAGCCTGACGCTGCAACAGAAGGCGGCCGCTACCGCACCGCTGGTACGCTCGGCGACCGACTGCATCGTGCACGCGGTCACCTCCGATCCGCGTTTTTCCGCCGAGCCACGCCCGGCGATGGGCGACTTGATCGTCGAATCGATCCGCTCTTGCCGGACACCGGTTCGCGCCATGATCGACGCCTATGACCACTACTACGGCGAAGGATCCGGCGAAGCCTTCTTCATGGGCCCCTATCTCGATGTGCTACCCAAGGCCGTCCTGGCCGGTACCAATAAATCCACGGAATAACGCCGGGCGCAAAGGCGTCGGCCTCGGCTCGCTATTCTTTCATTCGCGGACCGATGACCGCGATCACGCGCATCCGGGTCGGATCGACCAGGACGATCGCGTCATCCACCTTGGTGAACTTGTAGAGCTTGGTTTCCGGATTGTTGGCCAGAATGTCATCCGGCAGCATGTATAGTTCGATCATCGGCGGCACTTCGGCCCCGACCTGAGCGGCGAATCGGCTGGGCGCAACCTTGCTCTTGTCGGTGTGGACTTCCTGGTAGATGGCGCTGCGTTGCGACGCGGTCAGCGCCAGCTTCTGCGCGACGCCCTGCTCGTTCACCACTTCCTCGATGCCGGCAGTTTGGGCGGCGACCATGCCGGCGTCGCTGGCTGCGAAAGCGCAAGTCGCTGCCGCGAGCAGCACGGCTGGCCGCAGAAGAGCCAGATGATAGCTCATAGCTCCGTCTCCCTCGAACACTCTCGATCATGCGCAACGGCGGCTGCACACGACCGTCGACGCATCACAGCCCGCCGTCAGCGCGGAATCGCCTGCACGGCAATGTTGCTGTAGGGGTCGATCACCAAGATGCGATCGGGCTCATAGACATACCGATAGGTGGGCATCGCTACCGGCGCCGCAACTGCCGTCGTGGTGGTCACGACCGGCGCAGTCGAAGCAACAAGCGGCGCCGCGACCGCAGGTGCCGGCGCCGCCACGTCATAAAGCCTGCGGCCGCGCCTGAGTTCCTCATAGGTCGGTGCTGCGGCAACGACACCCTGCCGCACCGTGGTGCGCGTGGTCGTCGTCACGCGATCAACCACCCGCGGCCGGGCGGTGCGGCGCACGACGTGTGGTTCCGTGGTCTGCACGGTCCGTACGGTCTCGACGGTCTGCACTGGCGCAGTCACCGCGACCGCGGTCGGCGTCGGCGGTAGCAGCACGCCGGAAGGAGGAACTGCCAGCGGCGCCTGCACGACGACTGCCGGCCCGGGCGCCGGCGTCATGACCGTCTCCACCGTCTGGGCCTGCGCAATCGATATCCCAGACGCCAATGCGACGCCCGCGCTGACGAGCGGTATGGCGACACGGGGGATGCTGTCTCTCATGAAGAACTCCTGGGCAATTTTCTCTCGGATTGAATGATCCGATCCTGGTGCAAAAACGCGCGGCAACAACGAGCGTTCCTGCCGGACCGGAGAGAGCGCGCCCCGGGGGGCGCCCGTTCCGCCGCCGCAAAAATGACGGCGGCGGACCGCCTCGACGCCACAGTCTCGCGGCTTGCTCGATTGACCGTTGCAATCGGCAAGTGCAGTCTGCGGCCTTCTCACACAGCAGATTCGTGGGGAGCATGCCCGGCAAAGGTCTGCTCCGGGATTAAGTCCGAGCGGGGCAATTGATTCGAAAAAGCCCGGCAGAACTGGATCGAGAGCCGGTCCAATCTGAAACGATTGCGCCTTAAAATCGCGCCGTCGCTTTCAATTTTCGCGTCGCGAGAGGAGCAGACATGTTCGGCATCGGCGATTTGTTCCAGTGGGAGCGCTTCGTGACGCCCACTGTCATCAAAGTTTTTTACTGGCTGGCCGTTGTCATTTCCGTGCTGGTGGGCTTGGCGGCCGCGATCTCGTCGCTCGCCACCATGGCGTACAATCCCTTCGTCGGCATGATTTCGCTGATCGCGAGCCTGCTCGGCATCGCCATGGGGATTGTCGTCTCACGCATTTGCGCCGAATTCGTGCTGATCGTGTTTCGCATCAACGAGCATCTCGGCGCCATCCGCAATCAGGGCCAGCAGCTTTAAGGCGCTGCGTTCCCATTCTTCCGGGCGTGTACTATGGTTCACCGTCACCCTGAGGCGGCCGCGAAGCGGCCCTCGAAGGGCGACGGCTTCCAAGTCGGCTGTTGCCGACTTGGACACTCATACGTTCCGAAATCGGACAAGCCGATTTCGATTGGCCGTTCATCCTTCGAGGCTCGCTACGCGAGCACCTCAGGATGACGGATCAGGCGTGGATAGGTTCTTCAACAAACGGGCAATCAATTCGCGAAGCGGAAGTGCATGACGTCGCCGTCCTGCACCAGATAGTCCTTGCCTTCGAGCCGCATCTTGCCGGCATCGCGGGCGCCGGCTTCGCCGCCGCCGGCCACATAGTCGGCATACGCAATGGTCTCGGCGCGAATAAAGCCCTGCTCGAAATCGGTGTGGATCGCGCCGGCGGCCTGTGGCGCCCTGGCGCCGCGCGTCACCGTCCAGGCGCGCGTCTCCTTCGGCCCCACGGTGAAGAACGTCAGGAGCCCAAGCAGCGCGTAACCGGCGCGGATGAGCCGGTCGAGGCCGGCTTCCTCCAATCCGACCGCAGCCAGATAATCGCTGCGTTCGGCGCGCGAGAGCACCGCGATTTCCGATTCGATCTTGGCCGAGATCACCACCGTCGCCGCGCCCTCGGCCTTGGCACGCGCCTCCACCCGGCGTGAGAAATCGTTGCCGGTGGCGGCTGCGCCTTCCTCGACATTGCAGACATAGAGCACGGGGATGGATGTGAGCAGGCCGAGCATATGGAAGGCGCGCTCTTCCTCGGGCTTGCGCTCGACAAGCCGCGCCGGCTTGCCGTCGCGCAACAGCGCCAGCGCGCGATTGATCAGATCGACCATCTCCTTGGCGTCCTTGTCGCCGCCCTTGGCCTTTTTGCTCAAGCCATCGACGCGTCGCTCCAGGCTGTCGAGATCGGCGAGCATCAGCTCGGTCTCCACCGTCTCGATGTCGGCGATCGGATCGATGCGGCCCTCCACGTGGGTGATGTCGGTGTCCTCGAAGCAGCGCACCACATGCGCAATGGCATCGACCTCACGGATATTGGCGAGGAATTGGTTGCCCAGTCCCTCGCCCTTGGAGGCGCCGCGCACCAGGCCCGCGATATCGACGAAGGTCAGCCGGGTCGGAATGATTTCGGCCGACTTGGCGAGCTTTGCCAAAACTTCAAGCCGCGGATCCGGCACCGCCACTTCGCCGACATTCGGCTCGATGGTACAGAACGGATAATTCGCTGCCTGCGCCGCCGCGGTTTCGGTCAGCGCGTTGAAAAGCGTCGACTTGCCCACGTTCGGCAGGCCGACAATGCCGCATTTGAATCCCATGATTACTCAGACTGTTTCGGAGATTGTTTGTTGGTGAGTGTTGAGCCGCATCCATTCGACATCACGGCCAGCGTATACAAGACCGCGCGTTGGCATTTTTGCCGCCCAGCGTTCGCCGTATACTGATACTTCGCTGCGCGTTATGCCTAAACTATGCATCCGCTCTTCTTCAAGTATTTGGAGCGCTGCGCATTCAAGAGAGACCTGCCGTTTATCCGCCACGGATTGAATAAAGCGCGACAGCTCATCGTTTAGCTCGACAATAGCCGTAGTCACAATCATCTCCCAATATCGTCTCTTGCCTGTCTAATCGTTTTCTTTGCGCTCAACGCCGCCGTTATCCTTGTCGGACTTGTCGCCAAACCCCTTCGCCACCATGGCGAGATGGACCTTGTTCTGAAAGCTCGCGTCCTCGCCGCGGAGCAGAAGCTCGACATTGTCGGCGAGAATATCGACCAGCGCCTCGACCCAGCCGCGCTCGCTCTTGGCGAAATCGCCGAGCACATAATTGTGCACCAGCTCCTTAGCGCCCGGATGACCGACGCCGATGCGCACGCGCCGGTATTCGTTGCCGACATGCGCGCTGATCGAGCGCAAGCCATTGTGACCGGCGATGCCGCCGCCGACCTTCACCCGTACCTTGCCGGGCGGCAGTTCGATCTCGTCGTGAAAGACGGTGATGTCGCCGACCGCAAGCTTGTAGAATTGCGCCGCCTCGGCGACGGCGCGGCCGGATTCGTTCATGAACGTCCCGGGGAGCAACAGCAACGCACGCTCGCGACCGATCGGCCCTTCGCAGGCGACGCCGGCAAAACGCCGGCGCCACGGCCCGAGGCCGTGGCGCTTGGCGATGGCTTCGAGCGCCATGAAGCCGATATTGTGGCGGTTGCCGACATAGCGCGCCCCCGGATTGCCGAGACCGACCAGGAGCAGCATCAGCTTACGTCCCGCCCAGAGCGTGTCCCGGAAAAGCATGCCCTCGGGCTTCGATCCGTTGGGTGGAAACCGCTTTTCCGAAAAAGGACATACGACAACATATGAATCTGGAGCACATCCAGATTCAACCTAAACCGGATGTGCTCTAGACCCTTACTTCTTATCGGCGGGGGCGGCGCCGGCAGCCGGAGCGCCCGCAGCCGGTGCAGCACCGCCAGCCGCAGTCGCGGCGGCGGGAGCGGCGGCCGCAGCGGCGGCGGCAGCAGCCGCGTCGGCGGCGGCCTTGAGTTCTTCCGCGTAGCCCGACGGCGGCACCACCGTGATCAACGTGATGTCGCGGCCGGAGACCGCACGCACGCCATCCGGCAGCTTGATGTCGCTTAAGTGCTTCGAATGGTTGATCTCGAGGCCACCGACGTCGACTTCGATGCCGGTCGGAATGGCGTCGGCCCGACAGCGCACTTCGACGCTATGGGTGACGATCGACACCGTGCCGCCGCGCTTGACGCCCGGCGACTGGTCGGCATTGCGTACGTGGATCGGGATGCTGACCCGGATGGTCGCGCCTTCGCCGAGCCGCATGAAGTCCACATGCAGCGGCAGGTCGCGCACGGCGTCGAGCTGGAAGTCGCGGGGAATGACGCGGTGCTTGACGCCATCGACTTCGATGTCGTGCACGGTCGACAGAAAATGTCCGGCAAAGATGCGCTGGCGCAGCTCGTTGTATTCCAGCGCGATCGGCAACGGCGGCTTGCCGTCGCCATAGATAATTCCCGGTACGCGGCCAGCGCGACGTTCGGTCCGGGCGGCCCCCTTGCCTGCCCGCGAACGCGGCACTGCCTTGATCACAGTGACGGTCGCCATGATGTATCCTCGTCTCTCAAGCCGTAAGCCCAGGCCGAACCGCCCGGCGCTTATTGCTCTGGTTTGATGACCGCAGCGGCCTCCAGGGGTGCCGGGTGCTCATTCGCTGCGGTGGCGCGCTTATAGCGGCGCGCGCCTTAAAAGACAAGGAAAGCGCGGAAGTCTCTGCGCTCAGCCGAAATAGCCGCCGGAGGGGCCATCCGTTCCGGCACCGCCGGACGACGGGGCCGCCGGGGTCTCGGGAGAGGTCGAGGATCCGGGAGAGCTTGACGACGCAGATGCGCTTGAGGCTCCGGAAGAACCCCAAGATCCGGCACTGCCTGAAGCAGATCCCGCACTGCCCGAAGCTGCGCTCGAGCCGCCGGCCGGCGCAGTCGAACTGACACCGAGACGAGCCTCCAAGGCCGCGAGCCGGACTTTGAGCGCCTCATTTTCCTCGCGAGCAAGCCGCGCCATATCCTTAACGGCTTCGAACTCCTCGCGCTGGACCACCGCGAATTCGCGGAGCAAACGCTCTGCCTGGGTGCGAAACATCGTCTCGGCTTCGCGCCGCATGCCTTGCGCGGCGCCCGCCGCATCGTTCATCAATCGCGCAACCTCGTCGAAGAACCGGTTCGTCGTCTGGACCATATCCGCCTCCGAAGGGAATTCGCTTGCGCAAAGGCAAAAGCGCCTTGGCGCCCCGCTTGCCATCGCCGTAGACAATGGCAATGGTGGCGCGCCATCGCAAGGCGTTCGCCGCCAAATATGGCGGCGCGGCGCGGATGCGGCGCATGAACCTGCCTTGGAGCGCCTGATGCTCGTTCTGCCGGTCATTCCTTTTCCAGCTATCAATCCAGTGCTGATTTCGATCGGCCCGTTTTCCATCCGCTGGTATGCGCTTGCCTATATTGTCGGCATCATCGCCGGCTGGTTCTACGCACGCGCCGTGATCGCGCGGGAGCGGTTCTGGGGCGGGCCGGCCCCGATCACGGTCGCCGACTACGACGATTTCATCATCTGGATCACCATCGGCATCATCGCCGGCGGCCGCATCGGTTACGTGCTGTTCTACAATCTGCCGCAGTTCGTCGCGCACCCCATGCAAATTCTCGAACTCTGGAACGGCGGCATGTCGTTTCATGGCGGCGTCGCCGGCTGCGTCGTCGCCTGTGTCTTGTTCGGGCTGCGCCGCGGCTTGCCGATCCTGACGCTCGGCGACATCACGACCGCGGTGGCGCCGATCGGGCTTTTCCTCGGCCGCATCGCCAATTTCATCAATGGCGAGCTATGGGGCCGGGCGGCCGATGTGCCCTGGGCCATGGTCTTTCCCAATGGCGGGCCCATCCCCCGTCATCCCAGCCAGCTTTACGAGGCGACGCTGGAAGGGCTCGTGCTGTTGATCGTGCTCGGTGTCATGGTGCAGTTCGGCGCCCTCAAACGGCCGGGGCTCATCACCGGCTCGTTCTTTTTCCTCTACGGTGTCGCGCGCACCATTTGCGAATTCTTTCGCGAGCCCGATGCGCAACTCGCGGCTTTCACCCGCGACACCGGCGGGATAACCATGGGAATGTTGCTGTGCATTCCGCTGATGATTGCCGGCCTCGGGCTGATCGCGTTTGCGCTTTCGCGCCAACCGCTGCCGCGCGCAGCTGAGAAACACGGTTGAGAAACACGGCGGAGCGACACGACTGAGCAACATGGCAAACTCACATGGCTGACGAACCGACGCCGCTCGAAGCGGAAATCCGCCGGTTGATCGCCGTTGCCGGGCCGATGCCGGTCGCCGAGTACATGCGCGTCTGCCTCACTCATCCGCAGCTCGGCTACTACACCTCCCGCGATCCGATCGGCGCCCGCGGCGATTTCATCACCGCGCCGGAGATCAGCCAGATGTTCGGCGAATTGATCGGGCTGTGGATGGCGGCGGTCTGGCAGAAAATGGGCGCGCCGGAAAACGTGCGCATCGTGGAGCTCGGTCCCGGACGCGGCACGCTGATGATCGACGCGCTGCGCGCCGCCAAAAGCGCGCGCAGCTTCTACACCGCCATCGTGCTGCATCTCGTCGAGGTCAGCCCCAAGCTGCAGGCTGAGCAGCAACAGAAGCTTGCGACTTTGGGCGAACCGGTTTTGTGGCATCCCTCGCTCACCGACGTTCCCAGTGGACCCGCCATCATCATCGCCAACGAATTCGTCGACGCGCTGCCGGTGCATCAAGCGATCAAACAAAAAGACGCCTGGCATGAGCGCACGGTCGAGATCGGACCCGACGGCAAGCTCAAGATCGGCGTTGCACAGAATGCCTTGCCGCATTTCGAGGCGACCATGCCGCGCGAATTGCGGCAGGCCCCGGAGGGCGCGATCTACGAATGGCGTTCCGATCACCTCGCGCTCGAGCTCGGACGCCGCGCCCGTTCCGACAGCGCGGCCCTGATTGTCGATTACGGGCATGTGCGCCAGGGCCTGGGCGAAACCTTGCAGGCCGTGGCCGGCCACTCTTACATCGATCCGCTGCGGCGGCCCGGCGAAATCGACCTCACCGCGCACGTAGATTTCGCCAGCATGGCGCAGCACGCCGAGATGATGGGCGGCCGCGTGCACGGACCGATTTCCCAGCGCGACTTTCTCATGCGCCTCGGCATCGAAAGCCGTGCCGCGAATTTGAAAGCGCAGGCGCCGCCCGACAAGTCGGCCGAGATCGAGCGCGGCCTCAAGCGGCTCACCGCAACCGGCGCGAAAGGAATGGGCGAATTGTTCAAGGTGCTGGCGATCGCCGACCCGAAATTAGGCGAGCTGCCGGGCTTCGAAACGTAGCGGCACCGGCCGGCGACCTTCCGATCGCTTCCCTCACGCGCCCATCTGCACCACGATCTTTCCAAACGGACCGCGATCCAGATGATCCAGGGCGGCATCGAGTTCGTCGAAGGCATAGCGATGATCGATCACCGGCTTGAGGCCGATCCTGTCGACCGCGCGCACGAGATCTTCCAAGGCACGGCGATGGCCGACGCCGATGCCCTGAATGGTTGGCGATTTCAGCAGCAGCGGTCCCATGGGTCCCGAGAAGGTGAAGCCTTCGAACACACCGATGACCGAGATGCGTCCGTTGATCGCCACCGCTTCGACCGAACGCCCGAGATTAGCCCCGCCCGCCAATTCAAGAATGTGGTCGGCGCCGCGGTCGCCGGTGATGCGGTAGACGGCTTGCACCCAGTCTTCCCGCGAACGGTCGATGAGGTGCGTCGCTCCAAGCGTCTTGGCGCGCGCGAGCTTTTCCGCGCTGCCCGACAGGACGATCACATCGGCGCCGTGCGCCCGCGCAATCTGCAGCCCGAACAGCGCGACGCCGCCCGTCCCTTGCACCACGACTGTCTGGCCGGGATGCAGACGGCTTTGCTCCACCAATGCAAACCACGCCGTCAGGCCCGCACAGGGCAGCGTGCTCGCCTCCGCGTCATCGAGCGTATCCGGAGCCGACGAAAACCACGCGTCCGGGAAGCACACATACTCGGCGAGAACGCCAGGATGGATTCCACCGAGGCTGTCGTAGGGCGGCACGCTTGCGGTACCTGACGGCGCGCCGTCGATCCAGCCCGGGCGGAAAGTGGAAATGACACGATCCCCGACCTTAAAGCGCGTCGCCGTATCGCCCGCCCGGACGACCGTCCCGGCCATGTCGGAGCCGGGGACAAACGGAAACTTGAGCGGCAGACCCATGCCGCTCTCGATCACGAGCTTGTCCCGATAATTCAGAGACACCGCCGCCACCTTGACCAGAACTTGCCCCGGCACCGGCGTCGGGACCGGAACGGTGCTTTGGTGAAGGCTATTCCTGCCAAGAGCGTCCATTGCCCAAAGCCGCATCGTCGCCGGCTCCGTTACCAAGCCCGTCATCAAGTCCGTCGCCCTGTTTGCCGTCATGTCCCTCTCGCCCGTTAGCCGAACAACCGCTGCTCCGATATATTCGGGATCAAGTGGCTCATTAGACGGCGGCCGGTCCCATGTTTTTTTCCTAAAAGTCTGCAATGACGGGAATCCTCGAGAAAACGACCGGCCTGCTGGCGTTCGTACGGACGGTGGAGAGCGGTTCGTTCACCAATGCCAGCCGAGCCATCGGCTCAAGCCCGTCCGCGGTCGCCAAGAGTGTCGCGCGGCTCGAGCGGCGGCTGGGCGTGCGTCTGCTGCAACGATCGACGCGAACGCTCGGACTGACCGCGGAAGGCTCCGCCTACTACGAGCGGGTCGCGCCGCTCCTACGCGCCATCGCGGATGCCGACAATGTCGTTCAGGGGGTGGACGACGCACGCGGATTGCTGCGGGCTACGGCGCCGACGGATCTCAACCGCTTGCTGCTGACGGCCTGGATGCGGGACTTCGCGTTTCGCCATCCAAAGCTCAAGCTTGAACTGAACATCATGAATTGGCGCGTCGATCTGATCCGCGAAGGTTACGATGTCGCTGTGCGCATCGGGCCGATTTCCGATAGCGGCTTGATCGGCCGAAAGCTCGCGGAGCTTCCGCTGGTCCTCGTCGCGTCGCCCGATTACATCGCGCGCCGCCGCGCGCCGCGGTCAATCGACGACCTGCAGCAGCACGCGTGTCTGCGTTACATTCTCGCCGGCCGCCCCTATGCGTGGACGTGGCAGGACGGCACGACGCTCGTTCCCGACGGTCCTTTGGACACGAACAGCGGCGAAACGCTGCGGCTGGCGGCGTTGCACGGTGTCGGCATCGTCCATCTGCTCCGTGCCGCCGTCGCCGACGACATCACCGCGGGCCACCTCGTCGAGGTGCTTCCCGATTTGCCGATGCGCACTCTGCCCATTCACGCGCTGCACGCGTTCGGCCGGCAAATCCCGCTGCGGGTCCGAATTTTTATCGACTTTCTGGTCGAATGCTTTGCTGCAATGGAGAGGTGACCAGGGGCGTGGCGGCACGCTCTCCGAGCAGCGAGACTTTTTGGACTGACAGGTACCGTGCGAATTGGTCTAAGAAAGACACCATGATCATCCAAGCCGAGACGCTGAAACTCTCCCCACTTCGCCACGCCTTTTTCACCCGCGAGGGCGGCGTCTCCGGCGGCGTCTATGCGAGCCTCAACGGCGGCGTCGGTTCGCATGACGATGCCGGCCACGTCGCCGAAAATCGCGCCCGTATGGCGGCGGCGCTCGCAGTGAAGCCGGATCGCTTCCTCACCGCTTATCAGATTCACTCGCCCGATGTTGTCGTCGCCGACGAGCCATGGGATGCGCAGGCGCGGCCGCGCGGCGACGCCATCGTCACCCGGACCGCTGGGCTCGCGATCGGCGTCAGCACCGCCGATTGCGGGCCGGTCCTGTTTGCCGATGCGGACGCGCGCGTGATCGGCGCCGCGCATGCCGGCTGGCGCGGCGCGCTCTCGGGCGTGGTCGAAGCGACCGTTGCCGCCATGGAACGGCTCGGCGCCCGGCGCGGCCGCATTCGCGCGGCGCTCGGGCCGATGATCCGGCAGAGCAACTATGAAGTCGGGCCCGATTTTACGGCTCGCTTTGCCGCCGAGGACGAAGCCAGCGCCGATTTCTTCCGCCCCGCGGCACGCGAAGGCCATGCGCTGTTCGACCTGCCCGCCTACATCGCCGCACGGCTGCACCGCGCCGGCGTGCAGGAGATCGAAGACGTCGGGCTCTGCACCTATGCGGAGCCGGAGCGATTTTTCAGCTTCCGCCGCACCACCCACCGCGCCGAGCCGGATTACGGCCGCCACATCAACGCGATCGCGCTGGCGCGCGAATAGCGACAAGCGCGTGGAAAAACGCGGCGGGACGTCCGATCCGGGATCAGGGCGGATACCGCGGAGATAGATAATTGACGCCGGTCGGCGGGCAGCGCCGAGCCGCGGCACACGCTGTGGCTCTTGCGCACGACGGCCTTCATAATGTACATATAACCTGTACAGCTAAACTGTATATTTGGAACGATTAAGAATAGCGATCGGGAATGATGATCGGGAATCATGTGCAGGACTTCGCCGACGTCCGAATTGCCGCCGCTCATCGTCCTCGCAGGTGAGCTGCGGGTTGTGATCGGTAGGCTCGTTCGGCGCGCGCGCGAGGAGGCGCATGCGGGAGATTTCACGCATGCACAGAAATCCGTGCTTCTGCGGCTGGAGCGCGACGGCCCCGCAACCGTCTCGATGCTGGCGCGCGCCGAGGGTGTACGTCCGCAGTCGATGCGCATAACGGTTTCCGCCCTCGAGGCCGCCGGCGCGGTGCACGGCAAGCCCGATCCCAAAGATGGTCGGCAGACCTTCCTAAGTCTCACTCCCTCATTCTTGAAAATCGTCAAGGCCGGGCGCGCGGCAAAAGAGGATTGGCTTTTCCGCGCCCTTCAGGCGCAACTCTCTCCCCGCGAGCACGAGCAGCTCGCCGCCGCCGTAAAGCTACTGAGCCGACTTGCCGACTTCTGACCAACGCAATGGATGGTGATCGATGGATTGGGTGAATTTCGCTTCGTACTTTTTTGGCGGGGCATTTCTTTGTAACGCCATCCCCCATGTCGGCAGCGGGCTCATGGGCCGTCCCTTTCAAAGCCCTTTCGCCAAGCCGCCCGGGCAAGGACTTTCCTCTTCGACCGTCAACGTATTGTGGGGCATTCTCAATCTCGCCGTCGCTTACGCGCTGATCTGCCGCGTCGGAGACTTCAGCCTGCGCTCCACCGCTCATGCGGCAGCTCTCGGTCTCGGTTTTCTTTTGATAGGCGTTTTCTGCGCCCGCCACTTCGGTCGTTTCCACGGCGGCAACTCGCCTGGAGAAACGAACGGCGTCAACAAAGAATGAGGAGCGGCTCGGAGCCCAGGCCGGGCTTGACCTGCCGGATCGGATCACGCCCTCACAATTCGCCCGGCATCCGCATCAGCTGCGCCAATCCGGCCTCGCTGGTCAGCGGCGGCTTCCAGCCGAGCCCCATCAGGGCCGAAGGGTCGGCGACCAGCGCCCCGGAAAGCCGTTCATACACATAGTCTTTGCCGGCGGCGTGGAATGAAAGCGCGAGCAGCGCTGGGGGTACGCTAAAAACGCCCGGCCGGCGCCCCAGCCCGCCGCGCATGGCGGCGATCATGTCCGCCACCGTTACGGCCCGCGGATCGGCAACGATCAGCGGCCGCCGCAGCGCCTGCGGTGTCGTCAGCACGGTCTCCACCGCCGCCAGCAAATTTTCCACCGCCAGCAGCGAGCGGCGCGCCCGCAGGCCGCCGAGCGGCAACGGCCACGGCAAACGCGCCAGCCGCATCAGCTCCGCCATGTTGCCCTTGACGCCCGGTCCGTAGGCCAGCGTCGCCCGCAACGCGACCCAATCGATGTCGAGCTCGGCAAGGCCGCGTTCGGCGGCAAGCTTCGAGCGCCCATAGGCATCGGTCGGGCGCGGCTCCAGCGCCTCGGTCTGCACGTCGTCGGCGCTGGGCCCGCACTGGGCCCGGATCGAGGACAGAAAGACGAAGCGCTTGGCGCCGGCACGCTTCGCGGCGCGGGCGAGGTTGATGGTGGCTTCGGTGTTGATCACCCGGTAGTCGTCTTCGGGAATACCGGACATCGCGTGCGCAAGGCCGGCCGAGTGAATGACGGCATCGACGTCCTGCAACGCCGCCGCCATGTTTTGTGGCCGCGCGATATCGCCGATCACAGCGCTTGCGGTGTTGGTCGGCAGTGATGTGGGACGACGCAGCAGCACGCGCAGCCGGTAGCCGCGCTTCGGCAACTCGCGCAGCAGATGGCGGCCGATGAAGCCGGTCGAGCCGGTGAGCGCTAACAGCATGCAGGCGCCTCGTTATTCCGATCTGACGGCTTCGCAGTGCCGTTGGAGCTTACTGTGAGTTGCGATCGAGAAAAAATGCCCCAAACGCTGCCGCGACTCCGCGCTGGCCTTAGGCACCATTCGCTTGTCGTCGCGATGGCATCCGAACCTCGGAAGAGAGCAAAAAATCCTGCGGGGACAAGGCCCTGATTCGGGTTGCCAGCCCCCGAGGCGGCCTGTATCAGGGCGGTGTTTTTGCACATGGTCCCGCCCGTAATCCTCCATCTGCGGGATCGTCCAGGACGGCAGGCGCCCGGAAGCGGAACTCCAGGAGAGCGAAATGGCGAGCAATAACGGAGCCATCAAGCTCGTTGCCGGTAATTCCAATCCGGCGCTGGCCGAGGGCATTGGCGCCTATATCGGTACGCCGCTCACCAAAACGGTGGTGCGGCGCTTCGCCGACATGGAGATTTTCGTCGAGATCCAGGAAAACGTCCGCGGCGCCGACGTTTTCGTGATCCAGTCGACCTCCTATCCGGCCAATGACCACCTGATGGAGCTGTTGATCATCATCGACGCGCTGCGGCGTGCGTCGTCGCGGCGGATCACGGCCGTCGTCCCCTATTACGGCTATGCCCGGCAGGATCGCAAACTCGGATCGCGCGCGCCGATTTCCGCCAAGCTCGTCGCCAATCTGATCACCCGCGCCGGCGCCGACCGGGTGCTGACGCTCGACCTGCATGCTGGCCAGATCCAGGGCTTCTTCGACATTCCAACCGACAATCTCTTCGCCTCCCCGGTGATGGTGCGCGACATCAAGCAGCGCTTCGATCTCGGGCAGATTACGGTGGTTTCGCCCGACGTCGGCGGCGTGGTGCGTGCGCGCGCCCTGGCCAAACGTATCAATGCGCCGCTCGCCATCGTCGACAAGAGGCGCGAGCGGCCGGGCGAGTCGGAAGTGGCCAATGTCATCGGCTATGTCGATGGCCGCATCTGCCTTCTGGTCGACGACATTATGGACTCCGGCGGCACGCTCCTGAACGCCGCCGACGCTCTCCTGGAGAAGGGCGCCAGCGCTGTTTATGGGTACATCACCCACGGCGTCCTCTCGGGCGGCGCGGTCGCGCGGGTCAACAAATCGAATCTCAAGGAGCTGGTGATCACCGATTCGATTCAGCCGACGGCGGACGTGAAAGCCTCGCCCAACATCCGCGTACTCTCGATCGCGCACCTGATCGGCGAGGCCATCAGCCGCACCGCCGCCGAAGAATCCGTCTCCAGCCTGTTCTCCGATTAAGAGCGTTTTTGCAGATTTGATGCGTCATGGCCGGGCTTGACCCGGCCATCTCGATTCAAAAGCTCTCGGAGCAAGTGGCGTCGGGATGGCTGGAACAAGTCCGGCCATGACGCAGAATTGCGACGCCCGCGACCTCCCTCACCCCCCGAGTCAACTTGTCGCAGAGACGACTGTGGACGGTCATACGCACCCAATTGTGCGAAGGGGCCAAATCACTTCATGAGTGCAGACAGACGGCGGTAACGACGAGCGAACAAAAAACTGAGTGGCGGCATCAGCCGACCTTTGGCGAAAGAATTGCGGCGTCTATAGTGTGCGTGCGGGCTGATTTGGGGGCTTGATGTCAACCTGCGGGAGCCATCGCTCCTGCGGCAAATCGCAGCCCCGCTCAGCAATGTAAGTGAAGTTGCGCATTTCCACCTCGAACCAATTGTGGAGCCGGTATGACAATGATCGGCGTCGCCCGCGAGACCGACGACAATCCGCTCGACGTTGTCGAGCATTTGGCAGCCGGCAATAGCTGGCCATTCGAACGCGCCGGTGAGGACGAGATATCGATCATCGTCACCGGCCGCTGGACCAATTATCAAATCTCCTTCACCTGGATGAGCGATATCGAGGCGCTGCATCTGGCATGCGCCTTCGACATGCGCGTGCACGAGCCGCGGCTCGCCGAAGTGCAACAGCTCGTCGCCTTGATCAACGAGCAATTGTGGATCGGCCACTTCGACATCTGGCAAGTCAACGGCGTGGTGATGTTCCGCCACGCGCTGGTGCTGGCGGGGGGCGTCACCGCTTCGGATCGGCAATGCGAAGCCGTGCTCGGCAGTGCGCTCGATGCATGCGAGCGCTATTTCCCGGCCTTTCAATATGTGGTCTGGGCCGGCAAGTCGGCGCGCGAAGCCATGGACGCGACCCTGTTCGAAACCGCAGGCGAGGCGTAAGCGCCTCTCCCAGACCTTCAGCCGCCCGGCCCATAGCCGTTCGCAGAACGGCGTCGCTTCGCTCGCCTATGTGCCGGGCATCTCGCTTAGGCGGGCATGCCGTGCTTTCTTACCGGGACAAGCCCGGCCATGACGCTCTCGGCTCTCAGGAAAGCCATAGGACTTTCAGCGATGAACCCGGCGCACGCTCCTCGTGCCGATTTACACCAAGATCTTCACGATCTCGCAGGCCCCATCGTTCTGTGCGGCGCCGGCAAGATGGGCGGCGCCCTGCTCGAAGGCTGGCTGCAGGCCGGACTTGCACCCGAGCGGATCGCGGTCATCGAGCCTGATCCGGCACCAGCGATCGCGGCGCTCGGCGCGCGTGGCGTCCGGCTCAATCCGGACGCCACCGCCATCGCGGAGGCTGCCGCCATCGTCATCGCGGTGAAGCCGCAAATTGCCGCCGCGGCGTTGCCGGCGCTGGCGCCTGCGATCGGCCCGGCGACGGTCGTGATCTCGATCATGGCCGGACGAACCTTGCAATTTCTCGCCGATACGCTGCCGCAGGCCCGCGCGCTGGTGCGCGCGATGCCGAACACGCCGGCCGCGATCGGCCGCGGCATCACGGTCGCGGTGCCGCGCCATGTCAGCGACGCCCAGCGCGATCTGGCGCACCGGCTCCTGATCGCCAGCGGCACGGTCGAGTGGATCGCCGACGAGGCGCTGATGGACGCGGTCACTGCGGTGTCGGGCTCGGGACCCGCTTATGTGTTCCTGCTCGCCGAGGCCCTGGCGCAGGCCGGTGTCGCTGCCGGCTTGCCGGCGCCGCTTGCCGAAAAGCTCGCACGCGAGACCGTCGCCGGCGCAGGCGAGTTGCTGCACCGCTCGGCGCTCCCGGCGGCGACCTTGCGCGAGAACGTCACGTCGCCGGGCGGCACCACCGCCGCCGCGCTCGATGTGCTGATGCGCGCCGACGGACTGCCGCCGCTGCTGAAGGAAGCCATCGCCGCCGCCACGCAACGCTCGCGCAAGCTCGCGGGTTAGCCGGCGTTGTACCGGCTCCAATTGACGCAAGACCTTGGAAGCTCACCCGGGGCGGCGTACATTTCGGGGACGACGACACGCCGGTCCGCAACGTGCGGCTTCTGACGACACGGAGCGGCGATCAAGTATCCGTCCATGTAGGAGTTCGGTCATGGCCCGTAGACCCGCCCGCAACGCCTCCAGTCGGCCGCCTCGCCCAGCCGCCGCCGGCGCCGAGCCGCCGCCCCCGACCACCGATCGCGAAAAAATCATCGCCGCTTTTTTGGCGCTGTTGGCCGACACGCCCTTCGAGCGGATCGCGCTCGCGGAAGTCGCCGGCGCGGCCGGCGTTTCGCTGGCGCAATTGCGCGACGAATTTCCCTCGGCGCTCGCCATCCTTGCCGCCCACATCAAGGCGACCGACCGGGCGGTGCTCGCGGCCGACGTCAGCGACATGGCCGAAGAGCCGGAGCGCGAGCGCTTATTTGACGTGTTGATGCGCCGTCTGGAAATCCTCGCGCCGCATCGCGAGGCTGTGCGCTCGCTGCTGCGCTCGGCACGCCGCGACCCGCCGCTTGCGCTGGCGCTGAATGCGCTCGCGGTGCGCTCCCAACACTGGATGCTGACCGCCGCCGGCATCGGCGCCTCGGGTCCTCGCGGGATGGTGCGCGCCCAGGGACTGGCAATGTTGTTCGCTTCAGTCCTGCGCACCTGGGTCGACGACGACGATCCGGGCCATGCACGCACCATGGCGGCGCTCGACCGCGCACTCGGCCGCGGTCAACGGCTGCTTGGCCTGATGGAGGACGTGTGTGCGATTCCGGCGCGGCTCTCGCGCTTGCGGCCCCGCCGCCGCCGGCGCCGCGACGAGGATTATGAGGAGACCGCGCCGGCGTGAACGCACTATCCGGCGGCGCTTCCCGACGGGCAGCGCCACCTGTTCGGCGGCAGCGGGCCTTCAGCGGGCGAAAACCGACGACTGCGCGGTTATGCTTAGCACCGCGCTACCTTGGCGAGTGCTCAGTCTCTCGACAGTTTAACGTATTTCTAAACTCCGCGCCCCATAATACTACCTATGAGGGCGGTACTTTATCTAGCTGTATTCATTGGGCTGCTGTGGACGGTTGACGCGTACTCGCTCAACGGGCGCCTCACCGCGGCATCGAAGAACGTCGCCTCGCGCCTATACCAGCGGACCGAATACGAAATCTGGAAATTGAAATTCTACTACACCCGCTGAATGCGGTCCGGCGAAAGCCTGGCTGCGCACCGCGGCCCAAGCATCTTTCCTTTCCACAACGTCTTCCACAGTGGCGCGCGGTCGGCGCTCCGGCCGGCGCGACGGAGCAGGCTCGGACCCGGCCAACTGGGCTTTTCGATTGGCGCTCTCGGCGCCCGCTGTGGTTGGAATTAATCCCCAATGTTCAACAACTTAGAATATATCAAAAGAAGACTTTTTTGATTGAAATCGGTTTTCCTGGGTCCTACACAAGGCGGCGCATAGTTACATGCGTGACCAATCCGCCGGGACCTCGCCGCGATGATCGTGTGCTCTTGCAACGTGCTGTCCGACCAAGACGTGCGCTTGGCGCTATCGGGTGACGGCGCGGCGCGTACTTGCGGTGAAGTCTATGGTTGCCTCGGTTGTAGCGCGCAGTGCGGTCGTTGCGCGCGCACCATCCGGCGCATTATGAACGAGGCATTGGAGACGGCCGATGCCGGTTGTTGCGCGGCCAACGGTAATTCCTAGCGTTTTTCCACAGATTTAAGTCCGTTGCGCACCTGCCGCGGCGGTTTTGCGCATTCATCGCATAGGTTATAATCATTATAATCTAGAAGGGTCGGTGCACGGGAGCCGTGCGCCAGTGGCATTCATTGCGGGAGATTGAGCCATGCGGGGTGAGCCGGTTGTCATCGATTATCTCAACAAGGCGCTTCGGCACGAGCTCACCGCGATCAACCAGTATTGGCTGCATTACCGACTGCTCGGCAATTGGGGCTATCGCGACCTCGCCAAGCAATGGCGCAAGGAATCCATCGAGGAGATGGAGCACGCCGACAAGCTCGTCGACCGCATCATCTTTCTCGACGGCTTCCCCAACATGCAGGTGCTCGATCCGCTGCATATCGGGCAGACGGTGAAAGAGGTCCTCGAATGCGATCTGCGCGCCGAGATGCACGCGCGCGCGCTCTACGAGGAGGCCGCCACCCATTGCCACGCGGTCAAGGATTACGTCTCGCGCGACCTGTTCGAGAAGCTGATGAGCGACGAAGAGCATCACATCGATTTTCTCGAGACCCAGCTTGACCTGGTCGCCAAGCTCGGCGCCGAGCTCTACGCCCAGCATCACATCGGCAAGATCGGCGAAGACGATCACGACTAGCTAGTTGATATGCCACATACGTCATGGCCGGACTTGTTCCGGCCATCTCGCTTAGATGGGCACCGAGCCGGGACGACCGGGATGCGCGGGTCAAGCCCGCGCATGACGCCAGGGAGGGGAAACGCTCCCAATTCAATCTGAGAGCGATGTGCTCTGGACGTCCGGTACGCGACCAAATGTTTCACAACGGCGGCAGGATTTGCCGATGCCGCACGTTTAACCAAAGCTTAACGCGCGCAAACGCGGTCGTCACAGCAGTGACCCTCTGCGCGCTAACTTTTTGTTGGAGCGCGATCTTTTCTGAAAGTCGTCTGTCGGACCGCGTAGCCGCCGGAACTCGCCGGATGTGAAAAAGAACTAACAAACACGGTTAAGAGTTAAGGTTAAGAGCCATTTAACAATTTCCTGACACCCTCCGCTCGTTCAGCGACGCCTGGCCGCATGCGTGGCCGTGGAAAAAGGACGAAGCAGATGGTCAGCGTAAAATACCTCATTGCCGCCGCGGCGGCCGTCATCGTGAGCACGACAGCTCACGCAGCCGACATAGCGGTGCCGCCTCCGCCGGTCTTCATTCCGCCGCCCTGTTGCAGCACGGGCACCGGATGGTATCTGCGCGGCGACGTCGGCATCGGCGTGCAGACGTTCGGCTCATTCAATCACGGGCAGACGAACCCGAACTTCGTCTGGCCTGCGAGCTGGACCATCGTCCAGCAGGAAATTCAGGACACCTCGATCTTCGGCGGCGGCATCGGCTACGCCTGGAATAACTGGCTGCGATTCGATGTGACCGGCGAATATCGCACCAAGGCCCTGATGAAGACGACGGGCCGCTATATGGGCACCTCCGACTTCTGCCCGAATACGGCTTTCGGCGTCGGCAGCTGTTTCGACAACATTTCGGGCAACCTGTCCTCGGCGGTGTTCCTCGCCAACGCCTATGTGGATCTCGGCACCTGGTGGTGCTTGACGCCGTTCATCGGCGCCGGCGTCGGCACCGCCCGCAACATGCTCTCGGGCGTGCAGGATCAGGGCATCATCTCCAGCGGCTTCCAAGGCTTCGGCTACACCAACAGCAACAGCGCCCAGTGGAATCTCGCCTGGGATGTCACCGCCGGCCTGACCTACAACGTCAACGAATTTCTCAAGGTCGACCTGAGCTGGCGCTACCTCAACATGGGCTCGCCGCAGACGTCGGTGGTCAATTGTCAGAACACATCGCCCTGCGTCGGCGCCTTCTACACGCTGCAAAACGTGAGCTCTCAGGACTTCCGCGTCGGCCTGCGCTGGATGTTCGGAGCGGGTGGCTTCGGCGGCTTCGGCGGCCAGGCGGCATTCGCACCTGTTGCCGCTCCCGCCTACGTGCCGGCGCCGCCGCCCCAATATCTGCCGGGCCCGCCGCTGAGCAGCCGCGGCTAAAGCCCGAGCATGATCCGGAAAGTGGAAACCGGTTTTCCGCAACGATCATGCTCAAACAAAAAGCCAGAGCGGGATGCCGATCAAACCATAGCGCATCCCGCTCCGCTGCGGCCGCGCGCGGCCGCACCCTTCGCTTCCTGGCAATGAAAGAGCGGCCCATGCGGCGAGTCCATGGCATCCTTTCGATCGCATCGCTGATCCTGGGCATGGCATCGCCCGCGCTGACGGCAGTCCATCAATTTATCCTATTGATTTTATTAGTATTTTTGAAGAGGCGTCCTTTGTGCCCCAGCAACTGCCCTAACGTCACACGACGTCCATGGCAAAAACTGACTGTCGGCCTCGGCATGTCTGGAGCTCTGCTGTCGCCTGCATTCGCGGGCGATTACGATCTCGCGAACATTCCGGTTCTGCGCGGCTCCGCCCAGCCGCCCGCCCCGGTATACAGCGTCGGGCCAGCGACTTTTACACGCTGGAGCGGCTTCTACGTCGGTGGCGATGCCAGCTTCAACAACGGTACATCCGATTTTTCCTCGGCGACAGCGCCCCGAATTGAATACGCCCTGCAAAACACCGTCGTGCAGCAGACGTTCACGCCGTCGCAATTGAGTTTGCTCGGCAAGGGCGCCGCTAGCGCCTTCGGCGGCGGCGCTTTCCTCGGCTACAACACGCAGTGGCAAGACTTGGTGCTAGGCGTTGAAGCAAACTACATGCACACGTCCATCAACACCGCTGCGGCGACTGCTCCGTCTTTCCAGTTGGCCCGTGAGTTCAACCCGCCGTCGGGGAATGTCACCAGCATATCGCTGTCCAAAGCTGCCGGAAGCCTGACCCTAAGCGATTACGGCGAAGCACGTTTCCGGGCCGGCTATGTTCTTGGAAATTTCCTGCCTTACGGTTTCGTCGGCATGGCTGTCGGAATGGGCAGCTACAGCGTTTCGTCGCACATCGATTTGTATTGCGGCGCACTACAATGCGTCGGCTTTCCGCTCGATCTCAACTCGTCGCAAAGCAATGCCCTGCTGTGGGGGTATTCAGTCGGCGCCGGCCTCGACTGGAAGCTGACGCCGAACTTCTTCCTGCGCGGCGAATTCGACTTCGACCAGTTCGCGCCGGTTTCCAACATGTCCCTAGCACTGATAAGCGGCCGCATCGGCGGCGCCTTCAAGTTCTAATGTAAACATGCCAGATGCGATCTAAAATCGCCGATTTTCCTTGGTCACCTCTTTACATGAGCCAGTTCGCCGATGCTCGCCTTGTTGCTGAACTATGCTTCCGGAACTGCGAGATACCTCGATCTTGTAGGGATATCCGCCGTTGGGGAATTCCTTCCGGAAGGAGTAATCGTCGATTGTCCAAGTGCCATCGATTACAAGAAAACCGTGCCAGGCCGCGCCCCACGAGATTTCTACCCCTCGCATGCCAACGCCAGGTAAATCGCACTCAAGTACCTTTTTACTGTCGAACGGTACTCGAGGCTGTTGAGCGGGTGGCTGCGCATCTAAAGCCTGCATCTCTTGCGGCTTCGGCTGTGAAGCGAGCGGACAACCCCTTGCGTTTGGGTGCAACACACAAGCAACTCGCCGGCCATCGCTCGTTACAAGATAATATCCATTTACGTAGCCCGAGTAATCGCCGTCTCTGACCCAACACCAAATGTTATCGGCATCTTGCGCACCCCGTCCCGAGCCGTTCCACACTTTGCAATTGTCCTTCAGGATGAGCTCTGATCCTCTGGCTATGCGATAGTCTGGCCCGACAACGTCCGCGGCAAGCGGATCGCCGGCCTGTCGAAGGTGTAAGTCGGCACTTGTTGTAACTTTAGCCAACGAATCCCAATCGAAGCATAAGAAGCACCTCTGTTCCTGTGTAGGGTTAGCCGCGGTGGCCGGCTGCGGAATTGGTGTCGGCTCTGCGGTCCTTTCAAGCTTTTCCGGTTGCGGTGCAGGTCCGGCGACGGGGGCTGACGCGACGTTCGGCAGCGGCAGCGACTCGGCCGGAGGCTTTTCCGGGCTAGAGGCTGCCCGTTCATTTGGGCAGCTATGGCCAGGATCATCCTTCTCATGCGCCCAGTGAACACCGTACCTCGCGGCAGTTTCATCAGTGAGCCAATGAATATCGAGTTGCCGAGGTGTCAGCATCCAAAATATGGCGTCCAGGCTCAAGCCGAGTAAGCCGAGATGGCCGCCTGCTACAGCATTCGCGTCCGCAATCTGTTGTCCGCTAGCGGCATCGTACATGCCGTGGAAGCCGATGCAGGCGTTCTTGCCGGCAATCCGCCGTGCACCGGCCACCCAGATCAAAGCGCATGCACTTGCGCAATCATTTCCGTCGAGTACCACAGTTGATATGCCCGCGCGGCGGATCATGTCCCCAATCAACACACCCGCTATGCCATTGCCACCCCAGCCCGATGCGAAGACCAAGCTATTTGATTTATCGCGCACAGCCTCAAGAGCACGAGCGAATTCTTTATCATCGTCGGTAGCGATGAGCCCGTGCCGCCTCGGACGTGTTTCAGGTCGAGCGAATAACCTGCGCAGGCCAAGCATCCGTCTACACCGGCCGGGAGGACTTGTGGCAAGCGACCTTCAGCAAATGCATGCGGCAATACGGCTACGTACCGCTTCGTCGCGACATCCTTCCGGGATCCTCACCGCACGACTGAGTAAACCTCGGCCTCGGAAAGTATGAGGCTGCTTTTCGCGAGAACGAGATAGACGAAACAGTCCTTCCCGGCCTGACAGCTGAGGACCTGAAGGAACTTGGCGTTGCCGCGCTGGGGCACCGTCGCAAGCTGCTCGATGCCATTGCTGCTCTCAGTACCTCGGCGAGCGGCAAGGCGCCTTCCGAAGACGTAGCGACCGCATCCACCGCCCCAAGCGCTCCTCGTGAAGACCGCGCCGAACGCCGCCAAGTCACGGTGATGTTTTCGGACCTTGTGGGCTCAACGGCCCTCTCGGCCCGCATGGACCCTGAAGACCTGCGCGAGGTTATCTCGGCCTATCAGAAGTGTGTTGCCGAGTGCGTGCAGCGCTTCGGTGGGTTCGTTGCGAAGTACATGGGCGATGGTGTTCTGATCTACTTCGGGTATCCCCAAGCCCACAAGGACGACGCAGAGCGGGCTGTGCGCGCGGGGCTGGACATGGTGGCTGCAGTAGGCGCTCTGAAAGCGCAACCGGCCCACAACAGATCGATGAGTGAACATACGCTCCCACTCCCCGACCGCGATTGTGAATGGCGGCAGTTAGCGGGCTCTTAACTTTTGGCTTGTGGCCGGGAAAAGCACCTCAGCAGAAAGCCAGTGCAGCGCCGGTACCGGCGTTACCCGAGGCTGTACCGACATTCGACCCTGGCTGAAGGGATCGGATGCTCTAAAGGTACTTGCAAGGCGCAGGCCAACTCGGCCCCCGCGTTGGTTGGGCGCGATGCATCCAAGGTACCTCAGGATAGAGACCGCGAAGGTCGCCAAGCTGGCCAGAGTTGCCGAAGCGGCCCGCGAACAATATAAGTCCCAACGGGAGCGTTCCCGCCGGGACTGGCTTGGGTGAGTGAGGGCTCACTCCATGGCATTAAAACTGCCCTCAGCGTCGGCGGCAATCCCCCAATCTTGGGGGGTGTGGATGATCCAGCTCTGACCGCCAAATAATATACAGACAAAGAACGGGGAACGCCGTGCTGCGCCGCACGTTCAGAATAAAATTGTCAAGAAAAGAGGCGGCGTCATGCAATACGGCGACAAGCGTTGTCGGAAGTGTAATTGCGCGATGGAATTGATTGCGGATGCGCCACCGATGAACGGCACGGGACTTATTGTTTGGTCATGTCCCCAATGCGACGCCGTCGAAAGCGTTTTGACACCGGCAATAAGAAGTCACCAGCGAGATTTAATCCGGTGATTTAGCGTCCGTGGATGTCTCTCCCATTCTCGCTGGCTTTCACGTTTTTGCTATTATCATTATCGGCTCCCTCCTATTTCGCGCGATCGTTCGTTTTGAACCTGATCGATGGCTAGCCACAGTGCTCAAATGCGCGCTTGTCGCCACTGGTGGAATGGCCATCGTAAGTCAGTTGCTAGCCGGGCAGTGACTGCCCTTCAAACTCCAAACTCGCCGTTCGCCCGATCTAGCGATCGATGACGTAGCGTGCGCAATGGAGCATCTTTTTGGCTGCAACCCGTGCCGGGGCGTAGCGGTTATTCATGAAAAGGCGTCGAACAAAATCGAGGCTCATCATGTCTATAACCGAATGCTTGGAACACGCTCGCGAATGCGAGTGGTATGCGGCTCACACTGGAAACGAAGAAGACCGAAAATTCCTTCTTCGCAAAGCGAAGGATTGGAAGAGGATGGCCGTAAAGAAAGAGTTGGAAATTCGGGCGTCGGCACGGATCGCCGCCTAGTACCGAGAGGCATGCTATATGCTGCAGAAAGGCCTGCGAAGCGGAACGATTTTCTGATGGGGGCGTTGATCAGTTGTTGATGGGAGACGGGATCCGCACCCCGACCCCGTGATCCGGGTCCCGTTAGTAAATAAAGAGACCCCGTGGCCCCCGCGCGGGGTCTCTTCTTTTGCTAGGCCAACTCAAGTCTTTCAATCAAAGTCGCATCATCAGCATCAGCCTTCGAACTATACCCGCTTCGATACTGGCCAGCGCTGTAGGTAGTCGTTCGGCGCGGGCTTCAGCAGCGCCGCTCCCCAACTCCTCGATGACAATATCCCGCCGTCAGGCGCCCCAATCTCGAACCACGATTGATCTTCGCGCCGGATGGCTGACCATGCTCGCCTTCGGAACAAGCGACATCCCGCGCCGTTTCACTCCTGCCATGAACGCACCCGTCAATCTCAGACACCTCCGGCGCGGAACTATCATCTGCCTAAGCTGTCATGTCCGGATGCGGGAAAAGATCAGCAGTAAGGCCGACCTGATCCAACTGAGTACGCGAACTAAGACGGTCACGTACTCCTGCCCGAGCTGCGATGCAGAGACCAGGCGCCAAGTGGTGATCCCGGTCGTTCAGCGTAACCGCGATCAGGCGCAAAAGAAATAAGTCCCGACCAGCGGGTTTGATCGGGACTTTAAGTCGATTGGTATGGGGGTGAAACTTGGGAGTTTCGCCGGCCTGGATAGAAGTCGACGCCAGCCACCTCTGCAATCCCCCAATCTTAGGGATGTGGATGGCAGGGAAGACGGCCGAAAGCGGGTGCCCCAGGAAAAGAGGAGAGGAGTGAGGGGAAAGTTCGGTGCCTCAGGACTGAAGAACCCCCACCCTGCCAAACGACTACTCTTCCCCACTTCGCAGATGCCGAAGGACACCCGCTAGCCCAGCTGAAGATAGGCCGACCGGCGCCGAGCACAATTTCACGACAACGCCGCTCAAATGCAGCTAGCCAGGACGTGCATGCCTTAACTTTTCACTGGCTTTGCTGCCGAGTGGTTGCCACAACCCGTTACCGGGTCTGCACTGTGGGCGTCCGGATGCCGCAATACTTTTTCACTGTTCGAGCTGATAGCGCTGACGCGCAGGAAAGCGCCGCCGACCTGAGGGACGACGCGGCGGCTTTTGCGTTTGCTCTCGATCTAATCCGAGCGGCCCGAGCCGGCACCCTTGGCGGCTCGCTGGTGAAGGTCAGGGACGCGACGCGCCCGATTGTGTTTTCAATCCCCTTTCTTCCGGCGAGCGCCTAACCAGCGGCTCCGTCCAACCTGCCGCGACCGAGAACGTGGAAGTCCCGACGGGAGCGTTGGGAGCCGTTCCCGTCGGGACTGGCTTGGGTGAGTGAGGGCTCACTCGAAGCCAGTGAACTGGCTCTCGGTGTCGGCGGCAATCCCCTAAGATTGGGGGGATCGCGGATCGCGGCGAACATCGCCAAGCTGCCCGACCTGTTGAAGCGCTCAGTAATGATCCGGCTTGCCTTTTTTCGGCTACGGTTCCGTACGCACAATAAATTCACATGCCTTCCAGAAAGGCCTAGCGAACGGTTAGTGAGGTGCGGAGCGTTCGCCATGTTGTCTATCGAACGATTTTACTCGGTCACGGTTCATTTGATCCCGACGCGACGAGAACGCTTGGGCTAGCGTTCGATAAAGTTTGCGCCCTCCTCGGCCGCACTCCCCAACCGACGGCAGTGCGGGAAGCGATCGCGAAGGTATCGTCGAAGCTGCGAAGCAGGGTGAACGTGATCCCGACCGCTTACGAGAAGCCGGCCTTGCTGCGGCACAACAATACGGCGTTGGCAGTAAGTAGCTTAATTTCCGAAGGTTGGAACGAACTGTAGCCTCGGGGTTTGTTACGTAGTAGGGACCCGAATTTGTCTCGCCCGCCCCCCGCGTCATGCGCATCTGGGCTGACTAGCGTGAGCTAAGAAACCTCGACCGGCTAAACGTCGGTCGAGGTTCTTCTTTTGGGCAGAGATGCAGGCCGACAATATAAAAGCCCCGCCTAACGCAGCGGGGCTTAACAGAGGCCGTCTCGGTGTGAGGGGCTGGGGGCTACGACTGGCCTCTGTCAACGAAATAAAGCCGAAAGCCCAATCTTGTTCCGGGCGGCTCGGCCCGACATCGCCCCGATCTGTTGGCCGCGGTGAAAAACCCGGCCAGCATTGGATCTGACCGGGGAGTGTCCGGAAGTTAGGAACTGTTCAGCATCCGGATAACGCCTGCCGCCGACTCTCGTTTCGCGCGAGGCGATGTAAAGAGAGCCCCAGCCGGGCACGCTAGCCGTGGAGCACCCGACCGGGGCACCGACGCGAGATGCGCATCGCGAGCCGGCAGAACTCCAAATCAACGTCAGGCGTTTTCCGTTCCGCACAGAACGTCTTGCCGCGTTGATCACCAAACGAAAATACCCCGGCCAGGTGGATCTGACCGGGGCTAAGTTGGCTATGTCGACACCTCTAACGGAGGTAGCATTATTCAGGCCGAATACTCAGCGGGTGTCAACGGCGGGCTGTGGTCGGGGGTGCCTTAGGATAAGGAGCGGAGATCGTCACCTTCGCTATGGAACAGCCTTAGAGCACTAACGCTTCACCTCCAGGGAACGCTATTTTTGCGGAGACAGCCGATGATATCGAGGCTTGTTATGGCCATTACAATCGTCGCAGCTGCGCCTTTCGTGGCCGTTGCACAGGATGATGAGCAACGCGACCGAGCGCCGAAACCGACCCTCGAAGAGGCGCAAAAGCTAGTTCAGGCGATCAGCAGCGATGCGGCCAAGCTCAAGGCCTACTGCGACCTCGCCAAACTCCAAGGTCAAATGGAGAATGCTGTAAACGAACACGACGAAAAGGCGTTAAGCGGCCTACTAGCCAAGGCGAAGGTATTAGAAAACGATCTGGGACCGGAGTTTGCAAAAGTCACGGACGGACTTGAAACCGTCGAACCGGATTCGCCAGAGGGTGAGAAGTTCACTGAAATCTTCGGGCATTTAGACGAGAACTGCAAATAGAACGGGCCTAGATTTCTTCGGGACGCGAGGTTGAGGAGCACAAAGGACAAAACAGATGGTGACCTATGTCTACGACTACCCGAATGGCGGCCCGGCGCGTTTTTACATCGAGGGCGATTATGTAATTCCGGTGTTTGGAACGCAGCCCGCTTTTTGGATCAACGGAGAATATTGGTATCCCAATCCTCCAACTGGCAACCCAGCATTTCGAGTGAGCGACAATCTCGTTTATGACGACACGATCACCAGCACGCCAAAGTATTATTGCGAATAAGCCGCCTCAGTTGGTTGCTGATCGCGAATTATCTCGATCAGCAGTTCGCTAGGGGCGTCCGCCGTTGTAAAGTAGCGGTGTTCCCGGTAATACGATCGAGCGTTTTCCAACGGACGATTTCACTTCTCCCTCCGCCCGCTGGTTCTTATCAGATGCCATTGTGCAGATGGCACCTAACAAAAAGCCAAGACTTCCACCGAATACTGAGCAGATTGCACAGCTTATAATAACCACAGCCATGATCCCCTCCTTTGCGGGTCATTTTTTGTAATACATCGTATTGCCACATGACCAAATTAGGCCAGCGATAATGGCTCGTAATGCACAGCTAAATCTAAGGGTCAGGCCTGCCCTAAAGGCCAAACTTGAAAAGCTCGCGAAGCAAGATAGGCGCACTCTCAGCGCCTACGTCGAGAAACTCCTCGAGGATCACGTTGGTCAACTGAACGTTGAGGACGACCGTCCGCTTGCGAATAGCGCTGCGAGGCACCCGCTTCGAGGGGTAAAGCGGAGATAGCTTGCCCTGCCCTTTGCGCTCGCAGAACATGGAGCCCATCAATAAGATCAAGTGCTGCAAAGAGCCGCTGCGCTCCCTAATGCAGCGTGGACGGATGTGATACGTTCTCGCGGATGAGCGATGCGCTGGCTATTCTTTATGTTTCCTGGATCGGCTTTGTCGGCGCAGTGCTCTTCCTCGCAGTCGAGCGGCTTGAACCAAACCCGTGGGTCGCCATCCTCCTCAAATGCGCACTCCTCGCGGCAGGCGGGGCAGCAATCGCAAAGCACTTGCCGCTCTGAGCTTGGGCGTTGCATATGGCTCGTTCGATTTCCCACACTGGAAAGCACCCATATCCATCAAACTTCCGCAAAATATAACAAGCACCTTTGCGCGCAATCGGCCAAGTGAATTTTGGGGGCCGGGGGTGGCAGCATGGCCCGCAGAAATAAATGTTCGAGCCGGAGCAATGCGACGCAGCGATCTAACAAATAACAACAAACGTCGATGCGTTGCTAACAAACACTCGTCAACGGCGTCGCTGTTTGTTAGATTGCTGGTCGAGCAAGCACTCGGGGCCAACCGTGTGCTTGCTCTAACCCCAACCACCCAGAGGAGCAAACTCGCAATGGTCGAGGCTAATCCCACGATATCACAGTCGCTGCGCTTCAGCATGAGCGGAGCCGTGATGACGCTAGCCCAGCGCGAGGCAGAGAAGGCGGTGAAGCAGGAGATCAGAGACAAGGGCGTGAGAAAGGTAAGCCAGGTCAAGCGAAGGGAGATCGCAGCGCTGGGCAGAGAATACCTCATCGCACATCCGGCGTTGATCGCCCAGGCTAAGCCAGTTGTTGAACAGTTGAGGATTGAGGGTTTCTTCGGCAAGCGGGCGCAGCTCGCGCTTGAACGAAACTCTCAAGATACGTTCAGCGCAGAAGTGCGCGGATGACGCGGGGTTCTGTTGAACGAAACTCACGCACAGAATGGGGACGCTATGATCAAGGGATATGCGCGTGTCTCGACAGATGGACAAGACCTCGCAACGCAGCTGGAGCTGTTGAAGGCGGCGGGAGCAACGCACGTATTCAGTGAGAAGCAATCGGGGGTGAAGACAGACCGGGAAGCGCTGGCTCGGTGCATGGCTTCGCTAGAGCCGGGTGATACGGTGCTGGCGACGAAGCTTGATCGGCTCGCGCGATCAACGCGGGACTTGCTCAACACCCTAGCGACGATCGGCGAAGCTGGCGCGGGGTTCAGGTCCCTGGGCGATCCGTGGGCCGACACAACAACGCCGCATGGCCGGTTGATGGTGACGGTGCTCGGCGGGCTGGCGGAATTCGAACGTCACTTGATCCTTGCCCGGACAGCGGAGGGCCGACAGCGAGCGCAGGCGCGAGGGGTGAAGTTCGGTCGGAAGCCGGCGCTCACAAAGCATCAACGCGACGAGGCGCTAGCGCGGGTTGCGCGGGGAGAGACGTTGATGGAGATTGCGAGGAGTTACAACGTATCCCACATGACGATCAGTCGGCTGGGCTAAGCGATGACAACCAAACTCGATCGGCGCAAAGTCATCGCAGGCCTCGTGGCGACTGTGCTCGGGCCTCAAGCCTGGGCTCCTGCGGATCAGCGCTGGCCGGGTCGCTACGAAGCTGAGGCTGGCGAAAGAGACGGCGCGCTCGAAGGTGCAGTTGGGCAATCCCTACTAGCGCAGCGGCCCGCTAACGCTAACGAATAAGGTTTACTGCCAACGTTGGTGGCTGTTCTGGAAGTCTACCATTGCTCGATCAAGCCCGCGCAGATACGTTGCACTCGGGCTCGGGGGTTCGGATGAGGAACTCCTGTGGATGCAAGACGATAATGCGAAAATTACGAAGCTCAGAGTGCGCTGCACGACCTGTGGTGGCGCCTTCGGTCTGATTCGTCACCGTCTTGGGCGAAAACAGTTTTGCTCGAAATCATGCCTTGAGCACCATCCCGCCGACAGAAAATACGACCCGCTCAGCTTGATCGCGATTCTCCGCTCTAAGTAGCTAGGGTCGAAGGCGCAGCTGAGCACCACCGGGTGTGGCCGCAATGCAATAGCGGCCGACAAACGTTTGCGGAACCGACTATTGGCTCTGGTGCTAAAGTGTGCGCTTTCGTTATCTTGCCTGCTTACTGAACTCCTGATCTCTCTCTGGAAAAACTCTGCAGTCCCGATCATTGGTCGGGACTTTCTTTTCCCGCCCAAAGACGCGGCATAGGTCGGATGAAGGACGACATCGTTGCATCGAGGGCTGGCGCATAGTCCTTGGGCGACTGACCGCTGATTTTGATATTGTCTGGCCACTCCACCACAGCGAAATTTGCGATCTGGTTGATGTCGCGAAGCTCTTCGATACCGATGCTGGTCAGATAAGCGCGAGGAAAAAGGTGATGCTGTTCCACAGCCGTCTTTGAGCCCTTCACCGCCGGATCGATCATGTCGGCGATCTTTAGCGGACTGTAAAGCGCCGCGACGGACTACGCGACGCGGAGGTCGCGAGGCGGTTAGGAAGGGTGATTTCCCAATAATCGTTTGTCAGCGTTGTAGCGCAGATTTGGCGCAGCTTTTCGAGATAGACATCGCCGCTTTTAATTCCACGCAACTGTGCAAGATCGAATTCAAATGCAGTTTCTGGTGAATTGGTATATCGGCCGGTAAGCGAGGCCATAAAAAAGAACTCGGCGATGGCTTGGCGCATGATCGGCTTGTCAATGCCGTGATCGATCACGCCGATCAAATAGAGCACATAAGAATAGATGACGGCCGTCTCAGAAGTGATCATGCCTTCGTGGCGATAGCCGCCGAGGGTCAAGGCTCCTAGAAAATAATGCCAATTAGCGTAGCTAAGTGCTCGGGCTTGGGCAGAGCGCAAAATCTCAAACTGGGCCTCGCGCTTTTGTGGATCTACCTCTCCGGTGTCAGCGTCACGGCCGCGCAGCACGCTGTAGACATTTTCTAGGCGCGCCCGCTTCAATCCCAATCCGACGCCTACTCGAAGTAGTTGGTCTGGGGACGGTTTGATAAAGTGGTTGTAGGGCGACGGTCCGGCCTTTCCGGGTATGCTTGCCTCCCTTGCAAAGCGTTCAAGGTCAGCCCGGCCCTCATCCCAGAACACTGACATCAGTGTCATGATGAAGTCAGCCTGATTGAGCTTCTTGCCCTGACCATTGATGCGGACAAAAACCTCAGCGACAGTTTCAATGTCCACCAACGAATTGAGCGTCAGCGCTGTGAAGCTATATTGCAGGAGGCCATGTAGCCTGCCGATCGATGATTGTGCTTTGCTAATTTCTTCGGCACTCAATTCACGTACATTTTTGAGGTCTGCGATGAATTGGTTCGCGAACTCGAAGACATTGGTTTCAGGCTTCCAAAGTTCAGAAATGTCTGGAATATAAGCCTTGTCTTTGACTATCGATGCGTCGGTAACGTCGAAGCGTGATTGAAGGGGGTTGAACGCGATCAATATCCGGTCCTTGACGAAATTCGATCGAATGACTTCCTTGCCTTTGATTACGGCATAGAGGGAAGTTAGGCGTTGTTGACCATCGACAATCGCTAAGTAGGGCGCCTTGTGATCGTGGTGCTCGCCGATCCTTCGCATGTCGGGGTCGGCCCCAGTTTCCCAGAACAGAAGATATCCGGCCGGATAACCCCGATAGAGGCTGTCAAAAAGATTTCGAACATTTACGTTCGGCCACACGAAGGGCCGTTGAATTTCTGGCAACCCGATTTTTCCAAGGCTGATATCCTCAACAAACGCAACAAGCGGATATGCTGTCGTCGTATAAAGAGCCACCGGCGCATCCCCCACTACCTGGACTTGCAATATTACCTATGACGGTTGATGACGCAATTGTAATGGGCCTGCGTTTGATCGCCCGGACGGTGAATTCCCAGTTTGAGCCTGGGCGCCGAGCATCGGCGCCCCTGGGATCTTCGGGAAGTCGAATTTGCGCGGCACCCATTGGCACTATTTGACACTACACTTCCGGGAGAACGGCCTTAGAATACAACCCGTCGCCTCCCTGGGCCCTCTGTGAACCCGCTGACAGGCTCAAACTCGGCAATGCGTCATGGCGATCGTCGTGCCGAAAAGAAAGCCACGGTGCGTATCGCGAGCAAATTGTGCTTGATGCGCGATCGGTCGTTCGCGCTCCTGCTGGAAAAACGCATTCTGAGGCCGCCACCTTGCCGATGAACGGGCTGACGGCGCGCCTATCGCTGGATCACACTATCTCCGCCGCAAAATAATTATGGCACAACCCTACCCGCCTTTCGGCGCTGTCGAGAGGGTCGAAGTCATGGTGGCGTCCCCGACCGGCGTTTCGATTTCAGCAGATGTTCTGCTTGCCAGCGACAACGACAACCCCGCGGCCCCCAGATCATGCGGCGCCGCTCTCCAACTCACGGCATAGGAATTTCGCCAACATCCTTCGGCACCTTATAGCCCCGTTGCACGGCGGGGCGCCCGGCGATGACCGTGTACCAGCGCTTGACGTTCGCATAGACGTTAAGATCAACAGTCTGCCATTCGTGGCGCGAAACCCATGGCCAGATGGCGATGTCGGCGATGGAGTAGTCATCGGCGACGAATTCGTGCTGGGCGAGCCGGCGGTCGAGCACGCTGTAGAGCCGATGCGCCTCCTTGAGATAGCGCTCTTCTGCGTAGGGCGCTTTGCCCTTGTTATATTTCACAAAATGATGGACTTGGCCGAGCATCGGACCGGGTCCGCCCATCTGCCACATCAGCCATTCGAGCACGCGATAGTGCCCCTCGCCGGACTTCGGAAACAACTTGCCGGTCTTGTCGGCGAGATAGATGAGGATTGCGCCGGACTCCATCAGGCTAATGCCGTTTTCGCGGTCTACGATCGCCGGAATGCGATTGTTGGGGCTGACTTTCAAGAATTCCGGCTTGAACTGCTCGTCCTTGCCAATGTCGATCGGATGTACGGTGTAGGGTAGCCCAAGCTCTTCGAGTGCGATGGAAGCCTTGCGGCCGTTGGGCGTGGTCCACGTATAGAGATCAATCACGGCGGGAGTTCCTGTCTTTCAAAAAAGATCAAACAATCATACTGCCTGCCGTGATCCGCGTCAGCGGGGCAATATCGCAGCGAGCCCATCGCGTCACCGCGCCGCACTCCTTTGGGCTATCAATGGCGTCAGGCTACGGGTGGTGCAGCGAATTGGAACCTGAGCTTGCCGGCATAGGGCTTCGAGAAAATCGCTTCTGTAAAGACATTGCGCGGCCAAAGGCGATCTTCCGGTGGCGTCCCACCCTCGGAGAAGGAAGGCACAGCACCGGCTCCTGAGATGGGCTAGTAACCCCGCCGGCGTTGCTTCTTGGCTGCCTTCCGCGCCGCGTAACGCGCATCGCGAGCCGCTTTCTGTTCCGCTTCGACAAGCGCCTTTTGTGCCGCTTTTTCGGCTGCGTCTCTGGCTGCTAGATCGGCCGCCGCGCGCTCGGCATCGGCCAGTGCCTTTGCTTCAAGTTCGGCTCGTTTCGCTTGGTCGCGCTCTTTGCGCAACCGCGCTTCCTCACGCTCCACGTCGCGCGCCGCCCTCGCAGCGATGATGGCTTGGCGCTGCTGACGTTTCTCAATCACCGCTGGCGTCTCAACAAGCGACATTTTGAATTTTTCCAGCATTGATTTTCTTGCTTCGGATGCGTGTTTGAGACGCTCTTCCAGGCTTGGAACGTTTGGATTGCTCATCGGAAACTGCCGGTATCCTTTTTGGGGCCGCGTGTGGGTTGGAATTGCGCCGATCTTCCTACGCGGCCCGACGATGATCCGGGCGCATTGGCATCTTCGACGCGCCTTCCTATCGCCGACTTACCTCTCTTTCAAGAGTCTCCGCGCAGGCAAAGCTGCGTGCGACGGGCAGCAGTGAGCGCTCACTGCGCGCACCATTTTTTCCCCCGTGATGTCCTCGGACCCCGTTGGTATGGCTCGAAGCTCGCCAGCGATCCGAATAATCCTGTGCGCTTTAAGGATGACGCCACGCAGGACGAATTACGCGCGGAGATCAACAGCCGGCTTAGGGGGTTCCAGAAGGCCGAGCTAAAGCCTTTGGCAGCGCCCAAGGTGTAGCAGTGAGTGGCACCGATCTACGACCGATAACAGTTGTGCCAAATAGTGCCACGGGACGCTCCGGTGGGTGGTTCTGTCATTTCCGCCGACGCCCGGATGCCACTCAGTTCGCTTCGCAACGCTGGCGTGGGCGCCAACTCTCAACTAGCATTGCGGGCCGGAAGGGCCAGTCAGTATCGCGGAGAGCGCCGCTATTGCCGCATCTTGTTATCGTTTCTAACAGAGTCGCGATTCCGGACAAAAATGCAAAGGCTCGCGCACGGACTTGAAGTCGCTGTCAACGCGGCGCTCAAACAAAAATCCGGCATTTGGTTCGGCTGGAGCGGAAAGATTGGCGTCAGCACCAAGATTTCGACGCAGCGGGCGGAACGCGGCGGTATTAGCTACATCACGCTCGATCTCTCCAAAGAGGACTATCGCGAATACTACAACGGTTTCACGAATTGGGTGCTCTGGCCGATCCTGCATTATCGAATCGATCTGGCCGAGTTCTCGCGGCGAGACCTGAGTGGTTATCTGCGTGTCAACATCATTTTGCGCGCGAATTACACCAAGTACTGGGACCTGACGACCTGGTCTGGGTGCATGATTATCATCTGATTCCGCTTGCTAGGGCGCTGCGTGAGCGCGGACATAAGAGACATAAGAATCGTATCGGCTTTTTCCTTCACATACCGTGTCCCCCACCGGAAATGCTTGCCGCACTACCCAACCACGAGCGTCTTGTTCCATCGCTTTGCGAATACGACCTCGTTGGGTTCCAGACCGGCGATGACGCCTTCAATTTCAGCCGATATCTTACGCGAGAATGCGGCCTGCACAGCCGCGACTTCAATTTCGTGCTCGCCGATCGGACAATTCAAATCGGGGTATTCCCGGTTGGGATCGAAACTGCGGGTTTCGCCGAGCTTGCCCAACGTTCGATACAGTTGCCGTTCGTCAAGGAAGTGATCGCGAGCCTCAATGACCGAGCGCTGATCATCGGGGTTGATCGCTTGGACTACTCGAAAGGAATCGCCAATCGCCTTTCGGCCTTCGAGTTATTTCTGAAAACGCAACCTGACTGGCGGGGTAAAGTGACTTATCTACAGATCGCACCCAAAAGCCGGACCGAGATTCCAGAATATGCCGACATGGAACAAGAAATTGGATCGGCGGCGGGACGCATCAACGGCTCTTATGGGGAGGCGGATTGGACGCCGATCCGCTACGTCAACCGCACCTACAGTCATTCGACACTTGCCGGGCTTTATCGCGCCGCCCGCGTCGGGCTCGTGACTCCGCTGCGCGATGGCATGAACCTCGTCGCCAAGGAATATGTCGCTTCGCAGAATCCTGACGACCCGGGTGTGCTCATCCTATCGCGGTTCGCTGGCGCGGCTCATGAATGCCGAGAGGCGCTGCTGGTCAATCCTTACGATCCCGACAGTGTCGCGGCGGCCATCGGACAGGCGCTCTCGATGCCGCTCGCCGAGCGGCGCGACGCTTTGTTCCGGGTGCTCTCACACAATGACATCCAACACTGGGCAGACCGATTTCTCGCTGCGCTGGACCATGAGCCGAAGGCACCGAGCCGGCTCGAGCAAATGCCCGCGACGGGGTCCTAGCGGCGTGACGAAATAGAAGGCTTGGCGGCTCGCGGCAATAGGGTCAAGGCGCATTGCGCGGGCTCCCTCAATGGCGGTCGCTGCCGAGCCTGTGAGGGAAGTGCAATCCTAAGCGATCATGTGGGACATCAGGTCGCCGCTTAATGTCGCGGCGGTGGTGCCGACATCCAAACGTGTCGGTCTCGTTGGCAGGAGGCAAATGTCCGCTGCGTCGTCATGAAGCGAGCAACGCTTGCTTCTTTGAAGGATAGCCCCAATCCGGAGATGGGGTCTTAAGGACCGGATGATCGGTGGCTCTCCCGGATTGGCACTGACATCGTTTGATCCCGGCACTTGCGGCTGCGTTGGCACTAATTGACACCCGTGGACGGCGCCGCCCAGTTTTCTGAGGAATTCAAATGCGCCGATTGGTTTCGTATGCCGTCCCGGCTTTCATCAGGTGCCTTCGCCAGGATTTGGTGAGAAATATTGTTCCTTGTCTGGCACCCCCTCCCATTCTTTGGCATCGGCCGGAGGTTCCTTCTTGAGCGTAATATTAGGCCATAGCTTCGCGTATTCGGTGTTGATGCTCAGCCACTTCTCGAGGCCCGGCTCGGTGTCCGGCTTGATCGCATCGACCGGACATTCTGGCTCGCAAACCCCGCATCGATGCATTCGTCGGGATGGATGACCAGCATGTTCTCACCCTCGTAGAAGCAATCCACGGGGCAGACTTCTACACAATCCATCAACTTACATTTGATGCAACTCTCATTGACTACATAGGTCATTTGAGCTTCCCCCGGCCGGGTAGGCAGGCGTCTCGGTGGCCGACTCGAACGACTGCGTTCGCTGGGTCCGCCATTAACATTCCTATGGCTGTCTTCTCTGCCCCGATTGCCGGTTCGTCCGTGACTCGTGCGATGCCACTGGGGGACACGATGCGCAGCCCCCTTTCAGAACAAGTCCAGGCGCCCAACGGAGGCCGGCAGAGCAGATAAAACGCGGCAAGGCATCTGGGGCGCCCGCAGAGCTGAAAACCGCTCCACGGCCCCGTGTGTGGTGCGCTCGGCAAACCGAACGATAGGAAGCTAACGATGGCACCCAGCGTCCATGTCTTAGTCCAGCTCACCGGATGCCGTTTGATTGACAGGCTTTACACTGCGATTCGATGCGCCGCACCGCTTTCTCCCGATCACGTGCCAGACCTCCATGGCGCCCACGCCTTTCACCTCGATGAGGCCTACCGATGTGCAATCGAATGCATCCCCAATCAGCTCGTGGGTATTGCTGGTGACCTGGATGCATCGCACGCGCCCGTGCGATTCCATGCGGCTCGCCAAGTTCACTGCCTCACCCCAAAGGTCGTAGATGAACTTCTTGCGGCCGATGACGCCAGCAACGACCGGACCGGAGTTGATGCCGATGCGGAATGATAGCTGGCGGTCGCCGCAAATCGATGTCCGGCCGCCCCCCATACCGCATGTCCTGAACTCGCCAATTCGGCGAGCCAAAAGCGTGAAACACACAGAAGCACGGGTTCAGAAACGACAAGGCGCCCCAACGCAAACACCCGAAAGGGAAGATTTCGTGACCGCACAACTCCAAAAGTCGTTCGATCCAAATTCGTTTATTTGTCTAGCGCTCATTCTAATCGTGGGCGTCACTCTGCCTGCTACAACTGTCCGCGCCGAAGATTGTCTAGCGGCACCGAATTCTCCTGCCCGTGAAGGGACCCGCTGGTATTCCCGACTGGATCGGGCAACTCAGAACAGATGTTGGTACATGCGAGCGCTCGATAGACCGGCCCGACAGCGGGCTGCTTCTGCCAAAGAGGCCCTATCCACAGACGCATTTACGATACCAATCCCCAGACCTAGACCCTCGGCCGCCGGTTTTCCCATCGTCAATCAGCCACGGGGATACCGATCCGTTTGATTCGCGGCCGGGATATGAGATTCCACTCCCCAGGGTAAGGCCGTCAGCTACCGGCTCGGCGTCGTCGTTGAGCCAAGGCGATCCCGGCCGATACATGTACCCCGAAGATGCTAAGGCAAGTCCGGTGCCCATGATCAATGGGTCAATCGCTGAGATTAGATCGTCAAACCCAAAGGAAATCCCTTCACCCGAAGCCGATGTATCGTTATCCGCACCGGTGGCAAACCCTGATCTTGTAACTGGCGGGGATATAGACGAAGCCAGCTCAGTGATTTCCGAAAAGCATCAAGTAGCACCATCGACGATTACCAATGCCGCGGATACTACAGCGGCGCCAGATGTTGAAACACCAGCTGCCGTCACAACCAACGAAACTAAAGCGCTAGCGTCAGGTATGAGCGCTCCACAACAAACAGCTTCGGAGTCTAGTATCGAAGTGGTCGCACCGCGCTCAAACGCCGCGCCCCCGATTGACGCGACGATAGATGATGTTGAGCCATCAATTTCAAAGGATTCCGCTACTGATCCAAACACGTCTACAGGTCTTAGGTTCAATGATGTTGAACCGGAACCTGACGTTCTCCATGCGGAGCACCGAGGGCCGCCTGCGGCTGCCACCCTCGATCCTAGGCCGAGCCAGCCTGTCTTATTGTCCGATGATCGAGAAAGGACTGCCCTGACCGATACCATTTACAAAGCTTTGATGTCAGTAAAGTCGCTTTATCTTATTGTCGCATTCGTTATGGCGACGGTCGTCATGTCGTACTATGTCGTCTACATGGCTGAGCTATCGTTTGGCCGCTGACTTGACCGGGTGCAGTGTGCTCTTTGTAGACGACAATGATGGATGCGTCTTCTGAAAATCCGCGAGAATATTGGCGCTGACCTCCGAGGCGGGAACTGGCCGGCCGAAGAAGTACCCTTGGACCTGATCGCTGTCGACTGTATCCAGAAACGCTGCTTGCGTCGCGTTTTCGACGCCTTCGACCGTGACCCGCATGTTGAGCTCGCGTCCGAGTGCGATAATCGTTTTTACGACCGTTTTTGCATCGCGGCCGAGGCCGTTGAAGCCCTGCATGAAGCTGCGGTCAATCTTGATCTTGTCGAACGGAAAGCGCCACAGGTAGCTCAGGCTCGAATAGCCGGTGCCGAAATCGTCCATCACGATTGCCACGCCCATGGCCTTGAGCGTTTGAAGCTCCGCCATAATGGCTGCAGAGTCGCCGAGCAGCAGCGTCTCAGTAATCTCCAGCTCGAGCCGATGCGCGGGGAGGCCCGTTTCCTTCAGCGCCGCGGCGACGATGTCACTGACGCTGCCTGCCAAGAATTGTGCGGGCGACAGGTTCACCGCAACAGTCAGGTCCTCCGGCCAGGTGGCGGCCGTACCACACGCCTCTCGCAATACCCATGCACCGATCTTGTCGATGAGCTGCAGCTCCTCGGCAACGGAAATGAACACCAACGGCGGAATAAGCGTTCCATCTTCTGCCGTCAGGCGTATCAGCGCCTCGAAGCCGAGGAGGCGGCGCTCCGATATTTCGAAGAGCGGCTGATAGTGCAATTCAAAGCGATCGTGCAGCACCGCTTCGCGAACTATTCTCTCTAGTTTGGATCGCGCTTGCAACTCAGCGTCCATTTCGGGCTGGAAGAACCGGATGCAATTGCGCCCGTCGGCCTTGGCCTTGTACATTGCTAGATCGGCACATTTCAAAAGCCGCTCCGGGTCGTGTCCGTCTTCAGGCGCCACTGCAATGCCAACGCTCACCGTGGCAATGATAGACTGCTCCCTGAACTTCGTTGGCGCGGTCACAGCAGAGGTGAGGCGCCTCGCCAAATCCTCGGCCTGCTCCTTGCTGCTAACCCCAGTCTGGACAACGACGAACTCGTCGCCACCGAGCCGGGCTACGACATCCCCGACGCGGGTTACCGAGCGCAGGCGTTCGGCGGCCGTCGTGAGCAGAAAATCACCGGCATCGTGCCCTAGCGTGTCATTGACCTTCTTGAACCGATCGAGATCGATGAAATGCACGGCCAAGCTGGCACCCTTCAAGGGAAGGACAGCAAGCGCCTTTTCCAATTTTTTGACCAGTTGGTTGCGATTTGCCATGCCGGTAAGCGCATCGTGATGCGCCAGGTAGGAGATTTGCGCTTGAGCTTTCTGCCATTCGGTGATGTCTTCGAAAGTCGCGACCCAACCGCCGCCTTGCATGGGCTGGTCCACCACACGGAGCGCCCGCTCGCCCGATGTCTGCATGATCCTGGTGTTGAAATTACCTTCCCGCGCGTCCGCGATTACGCGCGCGAAAAACCCCTCCGGGTCGTCGGCAAACTCGCCAGACGCTTTCCTGCGTTTGAATAGGTCGAGCAGGGATCGACCCTTGAGCCATGCAGCCGACACGCCCATCATCTTGGCGTAACGCTCGTTGAACAGCGTGATATTGCCATCCGCATCGAACATGCAAAGCCCTTGCGACATATTCTCAAGCGCGGTGTCGAGCAGGATTTTCTGCTGGCGCAGCTTCCCTTTTGATTGCTGATCGCTCAATGCCACGGCCAGACATATGCCGAGAATGATCGCCGCTACACCGGCAATGGCCAGGGAGAGTGAGGCGGGCGAAACCGAAGTTGCGCCGTTGACATGGGCCGGATCGCGTATGACCAGCACGGCGCCCATGCCCGTGAAGTGCGTACCGACGATCGCAAACGTAAGAAGAATAATTGCGGTCAGCGTGTTCAGCCAGTCATCGCGCCGCGCCGCGAAAAATACGGACAAGGCCCCGAACGCGATGCCCAACATAACTGAGGCCACGACGAGCTTAGGCGCCCAGGTAATGCGGCCTGGCACCTCCAGGGCCATCATTCCGGTGTAATGCATCGCCGCAATTCCGCTGCCGACCACCGCGCCGCCGAGGACGGCGGTCCAGCGCCCAAAATGGAAAAGGGCTATGCCCAGGCCCACGCCGGTAACCAACACGGCGATGAGTAGAGACAGGATTGTCAAAACGAGATTGTAGGCCGCGCCAATGCCCGGATCATAGGCGAGCATCGCAATGAAGTGCGTTGCCCAGATTCCATAGCCCGCTACGACTGCATCTAAGCCCAGCCAGGCTATCCGCGTTCGCTCATTTGTTGCCTGGGCGCGGTGAAACAGGCTGATGGCGACCGCACTAGCCAAGAAGCAGATAATGACCGCAAGCGCTACCAGGCGCCAGTCGTGGTCAACCGCTAGGCAGGTGTAGACTCGCAACATCCCGGATCTTACCTCCGGTCCTGGTCCGAAGCCGATAAATTGTCTCAGCCTATTTAGGTCAAATGATCATTGATTGGTTTCATTCAAATAACAGCGGAAGTCACGGCCATCCAACATCTTGAACGGCTGAAATTACCCGAAATCACTCAAAATCTTCGACCCCTCGCGCCTAATGGCTACCGCCTTCCTAGAAACTTGCGATTAGCGCAATGCCGACCACATCAAACCGCCCCGAGCATCCGCCACCCGTTAAGCGGGCGAACATCCATGCCGAACTAGCCAAATTTATCGATCACTAGTGATTTCAGGTTCGCCATCAACCGAGCATGCTCTCGGAGAGCATCGTCCAACGAGGCTAAGGGTCGCACGGCGTTTTGCCGAGAGGTTAAGCAGAGAGAATGAAATGGCGATTGACATCTCAGAAATGGACCGGATGGCAATGCTGTGGCCGGGCACAATTCATGTCTTCTCTCAAACTTGAGTGAATTTTGTCACCGAATTTGTAAGCCATCCATGGTTAGAAGAGCTGGATTTCGCATGTAGTTGTAGTAACCCAACCCTACACGGCGTTCGGTAACATGTCTCTCTCCAGCAGCGTCGAGACCCTTATTCGGAGTCAACTCGTACGACTATTGCTAGCTTTAGCGCTGATCATTGTCGGCGGATGGGCATTCTTTCCGCATCTTGCTTATCGAGTTGCACCGACGGCTTTCGTGAACTCGGAGCTCGTCCGCGTCACGGCGCCGATAGCTGGTCGGCTTTCGCCCGACCTTCCGCGCCGAGGTGAAATCATTGACCGCCCGACGACGGTAAACCTCGTCGAAGCGCTTTCCTCGGACCGCAGGCATCTTCTGGACCTCGAGCAACAAAGCGCTGTCGCAAAGGATCGCGCGGGCTTGGCGAAGCGACAGCTCGCAGATATTGAAGCAGCCGACGGTGATCTACGGTCCCGCATCGATTCGTATCGATCCGGCACAATCCAGCGCCTCGATCAGGAGGTCGTTGAAGCCCAAGCGGAGAAAGTCGCCTGCGTCGCGGAAAATGAACAGCGCCGGAACGTTCGCACGCGCCTCGAGGAACTGGCGAAATCGGGTTACACGCCGCAACTCCGCTCGTCGGAGGCGTTCGCTACGCAAGAAGCGAACGCCGGGCGCTGTGGGATGGCCGACGCGCGGATTCAGCGTCTCAAAGTCGAACGGGATTCGGCGCAAAAAGGTATCTTCATTGCCAATGGAGCTAGCGACGCGCCCTATTCCCAGCAGCAACGCGATCGGCTCGCGCTCCGCCATCAAGAACTTGAAACCGAGATGCTGCAACAAACCTCGATCGCCAAACAACTTTCCGCGGAAGTCACTGAAGAGCGGAGCCGCCTTGAACGGATCGGGCACTCCGACGTGTTGCTGCCCGCCGACCACGTGGTCTGGTCCCTATTGGCCAGCCCAGGCTCTACCGTCACAGAAGGACAGACCATTCTCGATCTGGCGGACTGCGCGCGCCGATTTGTGGTGGTCGATCTTCCAGAGCGGGAATTCGAGCAAATCAAGCCCAACGCGCCGGCGGAAGTGCGGCTCATCGGGGGTGACGAATGGCGGAAAGGAAACGTTCTGCGGGTCATCGGCTCGGCAGTCCGTACGGACGATCGCTTGCTCGCCGCCCAGGTTCCTCATCCGACATCGAGCAGCATAACAGTCGAGGTTGAACTCCTCCAGGACAGCTCCGAGGCGGAACACAGCGGCTTCTGCAATATCGGACGCCTCGCCGAGGTGCGATTTCAGCGATCGGGACTTGGCTTCGTCGATCGGATGTTCAAGGCATTGGCCTCTTTGACCGACGGAGGCGGCCGCCAAGCGCCCGTCACCACGGCCGACAAATAGCATGAACGTCGAAGGCCTTCCGTATCTTGAACTTCTGTCGCCGCTGATATTTGTGCTCGCTGGAATCTATTTATTGGGCCCCATGCTGCCGCTCTCGCGTTCGTGGGCCCGCACGTCAGTCTTTGTCGTCGTGTGGCTTGTCGTCGCGCGATATCTCTCTTGGCGGTTCCTCTCGACCGTCCTGCCCGCCGATGGCGACTGGTACGAGGTTGGATGGGTATATTTCTGTTTTGCCGTCGAGGCGCTGGCGCTTTTCGACGCCTTCATCCTCTACCTCGCTTTCCTGCGTACCAGCGATCGCCGCAACGAAGCGGACGCTCACGAGGCGCGGCTGCGCACGTTGCCTGCTGGCGAGTTACCTTCAGTGGACGTCTATATCCCGACCTTCAATGAGCCGATGGAGGTCCTAGAAAAGACCATCACGGGCGTGCTCTGTCTCGACTACCCGAACTTCAACGCCTGGGTGCTCGATGATGGCCGGCGCCCTTGGGTTAAGGCATTCTGTGAAGCGAAGGGCGTCGGCTATTTGACAAGGCCGAATAGCGCGCACGCCAAGGCTGGCAACATCAATCACGCTTTGACCAAGACGAGCGCCGATTTCGTCGCGATCTTCGACGCCGATTTCATTCCGCAACGCAATTTCCTCATGCGCACGATGGGCTTCTTTGTCGATCCCGGCATCGGCGTCGTTCAGGTTCCGCACGCCTTTTACAATTACGATCCGACTCAATCCAGCCTGGCGCTGCAAACATCGCTGCCGGACGACCAGCGGTTTTTCTTCGACGCCGTCATGCCGAGCCGCGACGGCTGGAATGCAGCGTTCTGCTGCGGATCGAACTCGGTGACGCGTCGGGCGGCGCTGCGCAGCGTCGGTGATGCGCTGCCGACGGAATCGATCACCGAGGACATGCTGTTCACCATCACGCTCCTTCGCAACGGATACATCACGCGCTACCTCTGCGAGCGCCTCGCCGTCGGACTGGCGCCCGAAGGTCTCAAGGCGTTCTTCGTGCAGCGGCGGCGCTGGGCGCGCGGCGCAATGCAAATCCTCTATCTCGCTGCAGGGCCATTGGGTCGAGACCTGACATTGATGCAGCGGCTTCTGTTCCTGCCGACCCATTGGTTATCGCAAAGCCTCATGCTCGTGTTGGTCATTATCGTCCCGTTGGTGTTCCTTTGGACGGGAGTGCTGCCGCTGGTCAACGTCACAACAGAAGCCATCTTGTACTATCAATTGCCGATGGTGTTGGCTGTCGCGGGGGGTATCTGGGCATTCGCCCCGCGCCAGTATTTTCCATTTGCCGCCCAGGTGCACGGGACCTTCCAAAGTTTTAAAATCCTACCCACGGTCCTCATGACCATGGCCAAGCCCTTCGGGCACGTGTTTAAGGTGACACCGAAGGGTGCGGGCGCCAAGACGTTGCACTACGATGGGACCATATTCTGGACGTCGGCTAGCTTGATGGTGCTGACTATTCTCGGTCTGGTCATCAACGCCTTGCCTGAGTGGCGCATTATCGGGCAGTCGGGGTTGCTTCCAATCGTGGCCTTCTGGGGCGCAATCAACGTCATCGTGCTCTTCCTCGTTTGCATGATGTCGCTCCAGGCGCCGGTTCGTCGCGGCGAAGAACGCTTTAGTCTTGATGAGCCGATCTCGATCTTTGCAGCGAGCGGCGCGCTGTCCACAGGCCGTATCAAGAATATTTCGCTATCGGGAGCCGCCGTTATTGCCGACCTAGACCGGGCGCTGGTGAGCAAGGTGGGTGAAAACGTTCGCGTGTTCATTGCCGAGGTTGGATTTGTCGCGGCAATCGTGGTGCGACACGCGGGCCAGTTTCTGGCTGTTCGTTTCAATCTGCCACCCTGCATCGAGCGCGACCTGCTCATCCGTAAGCTGTTTACCGCGGGACTGGATGCGACGACCGTGAACGCCTCAGCGTTTTCGTCGTTCGGCGCGATGCTCTTAAGCATCTGGTCGGCGGGCGGCAGATCCCCGAAGGTCGAACTCCTCGCCGAGCCAGCATCGCTCACCTCTGCGAAACTGCCTGCGCAAAGTCTTGTGGTTCCACCCCACCGGCAGTTGCAGGCTTTAGAGAAATTGGCTGCCGAGCGATCTATTGCCGCGTGAGTTCGCCATGAGCTACGCGCTCCTCCATAGCGGCTTGTAGACGATGGCTTTACCAGCCCGAGAGCTGACCCCGCAGGCGACCGCAACTTCGGGGGCCATGAGGCGGCGCAAAAGTCTCGGCGGGCATCCCGCCTTGTCAGGTCAGCATCAGGCTTTTGCCTTTCGACCCTAAATCTTCTGCCTTAATCGGGCGATCGTTCGGCACGACGAACAGACACTTGCCGACCTCACGCCCCTTTGAGCAGTGGATTTTGTCGCCGCCCGTGCCCTATCATTGGTCATTTAACATTATTGGAAGTGCCGCACAGCCTCAATCATTGCTCGGGCATTATAGGGTTTTGGAACGAACAGGCTCCCCGGCGGAATCTCGTCGCTCTTAGGTGCACTGTAGCCCGTCACGATAATGATATTCATATCGGGCCTCAAAGCCTTCGTTGCGGCGGCGAGTTTTAGGCCGTTCGTAGTGCCTGGAAGATTTATGTCCGTGACCAGAAGTTGAACGTCCAGATGATCTTCAAGTAACTCTGCCGCTTCGTCGGCACTCGTCGCGGACAACACCTCATAGCCAGCACGTTGGAGAATGAATTCCAAATGCTCGTTGGCTAGAATGTCGTCTTCCACAATTAAAATTACAGTCATGATCACCCTCCGCGCGGTATAACGAGGTCCCACTGGGAAGGATGGAGCAGAGATCTTGCTAGGCAATGCACGATTGCCCAACATTGTTCAGTGAATATCGTCTAAAATTGTTGGCCAGCACAGCTCGCACTCATGACCCTCGCGCAGATCGCCGAGGCGCAGAAACTGACGCGTGAGTGGAAGCCGAAGCGGGATCGGAGCGATAGTCCGCAGCATCGAAACAGCGGGAGAGAACAGTTGTGAAACGCAGCATCAGCGAGTTTCAGATTGATTGGATCGGCAATGACCAGATTGAAGTAATCCGCGTAACAACCCCGCAGCACCAATACGCGCTCGCAACTTCTCCCGATAGGAAGCGGCGCAAACGTCTGATTCGCAGATCGCCTAGGGACGTTCCGGTAGATGACCCTGTTTTAGATGCAGAGCGATATGAAGAAGAGGCAAGGAAAGCTGGTGAACAATACCTGCAAATGGAAGATAGGGCTTAGACAGAGAACGAAATCAAGGTGCTCCTCCAACCTTCGATCCGATAACGAAAGCACGGTTTAATTAGTTGCCTCGACCCGCCACGTGCATTCTCTTCGACCTTTCAGCACCGAACTAGGCGAAGTCGGCCGCTGGCTCAGCAATTACCAATCTCTGCGCCCGGGTAGATCAGAAAATCAAACGGCAGCATCTGCGACCTAAATGGCTCCGGTGGCTGACGTGCTTGTTTAGCCGGCTTCGGTGCCGCAGTCCCAGTTGCCGTGCAGCAGGCTCAACCCGAGGCTCTAGATACGGTTTGTCTGCCTCTTTGATGGCAGTGCTCACCTTTCAGTCGCGCGTCATCGTCGTTCAGATCAAGCGCCGCCTTGTGAGCGCAACACTCGTTGGCCTTTGTACGGGCACCGCTTCGGCTTCGTTTCATCCAAACAAGTGCAGACGTTGGACCGGCCCACGATGTTGCTTAAAGCCGCATGCAATGGCAGGCTTATTGGAGCGGCGTCCAGAAGGGGGCACTACAATGAGACCGTGGCTTCTCATGTTCGGTACGGTGTTGGCGTCGATCGGGCTACAAGCTGGGCAAGCGCAAGCAACAATAGATATTACAGAAATCACGTGTAATCAGTTTCCCTCGGCATCTGGCTGAATGGCTATGTGAATGGCGAGCGTGGCAAGACGCACATCCACCCTCTTTCCGCAGGACATATTAGTTGAGTGAAGTATTGCGAGAGCAACATGGACACGCCGATTTTGGATGCTGCCCGAAACGTTTTTGATGTCGACAAATAGTGGTTAAGCGCAAGCCCTGAAACGAACAATGGCTTGGCACACGGGCGTTTGCTGAGGGCCGTCACTTCCGGTTTTTTCAAATTTTGTCGGCCCTTGGGGGCCTTTCCGCGACGGCGAAGCCTTCGGCGTCGACCACGACGGAGCAACTCGCTGCCGCAGAAGCCCGGTTCGGCAAGTGACCGCTAGTTGCGATTTCCGCTAAGCAACGACCGATGTCGGATAAGAACCGGTTCAGTCACGAGATTGATCGTGGGTATGGACAGTTTCCAGATTAGGCCCTCAGGTGCAAAATCAATTGCAACACTGCCATTGAGCGATTTCGTTACGAGGCGTTCGAACACAATGTGGCCAAAGCCCTTGCGCGATGGCGGCGTCACGGTTGGCCCGTCGCGTTCAATCCAGTTCACAAGAAGCCGGCGCGGCTCGATGCCGTGATCTTCAAATGCCCAAGAAATCGCAACATGGCCACCCGGAACTGATATCGCGCCATATTTCACCGCATTGGTCGCCAGTTCGTGCAGCGCCAGTCCAATCGCTTCCGCGGCCTCTGGCCTTAGCATGATATCGGGACCCGACACAGTAATGTGCCCACTTCCAGATTCCGTGAATGTAGCGAGTTGATCGCGCACCAAGTCCGTCATCGAGGCTCCTTGCCAATCCTGGAGCACGAGCAAGTCATGAGACGCAGCGAGTTCCCGCAGCCTCTGTGCAAATCGTTTTTGGAATTCTTCGAACGTGTCAACGGTGCGTCCCGTCTGGGAGGCGATCGCCTGGACAACCGAGAGCAAGTTTTTGGAGCGATGGGTGAGTTCGCCCATAAGGAATTTGACATGCTCCTCTGCGACCTTGCGATCGGTCACATCGGCCACGACGTTGACCAGGCGTTGCGCTTTGCCATCGGGGCTCCTCGCAACGACTTGGCCACCCCCCGACAGCCATCTGATCGTTCCATCCAGTTGACGAATTCGATATTCAACCGGAAACCAATCCTGCTTATCCGCCAATTCGTAAAATTGGTCCGCCAAATGACGATCGTCTGGATGCAGCGCAAGCTTGAATTCATCTGCATCGCCACCGAAGCGCCCGCGGCCATCAACGAGCGATAGACCGAAGAGCGCCATTGCCTCTTTGGTCCAGGTCCTCGTGCCAGCTATCAAATCGGTCTCCCAATGGACGAGTTGGCCGGCCGTCAAAGCCCAACGGTAACGCGCCTCGCTTTGCGCGAGTTCTCTGGTACGCCTCAATTCGCTTTGCGCCTTCTTCTCGGCGGTGATGTCGCGACCATAAGCATAGACGAGGTCGCCCTCGACCGAGGTGCGCCATGAAATCGATCGTGGCGTGCCATCTTGGTGACGATAGCGGTTCTCGAAGTTGGTGAGTTCCTTGTTTGAGGCTACGGTATCGAGCGCGGCCTGGGTGCGCTCGGCGTCTTCGGGCCAAATGAAATTCAGAAAGCTTTGGCCGACCACCGTGTCGGGCTCGTGGCCTAGCATTTCCCTCCACGCCGGGCTCACAGCGTGAAAAATCCCGTCGGCCCCAACGACCACTTGGAGATCTCGAGAATGTCTCCAGAGCCGTTCGATCTCTCCAGCGAGGCGCCGTTCCGCGACGACCTTTTGTGTCGTCTCGGTACAGATCACCAGAATGCCGCCAATTCCGCTCGGCGCGGTATCGTCGTCGATTGGGCTATAGCTGTAGGTCCAATAGACATCTTCGCGACGGCCGTAACGCGTGATGGGTACTAGGTGATCCTCGTGCCATGTCGCTCCCCCGCCTGATAGGACCTGTTCGATTTGCGGGCCGATGATGTCCCATATCTCGTGCCAGACCTCGTGTGCGGGCTGTCCCAAGGATCCTGGGTGGCGTTCTGGACCGATCGACCGGCGGTATGCGTCGTTGTATAGGCAGGCGCCATCGGCTCCCCAAAAGATATACATAGGGTGGCCAGTGTTAAGTATCAGCCGCACAGCCGTGCGAAGCGATTGAGACCAAGTCCGTGGCGGCCCAAGGGAAGAAGAGGACCAGTCGCGCGCTCTCATCAGCGCACCCATTTCCCCGCCGCCACCCATAAAATCAGGCCCGACAAGCTCTGTCGGCAGGGATGTCTCCTGTTCTGACACGCTTTTTCTCATCTCGTCACTAAAGGCTACTCTCTCATTACAGACATCCGCCGAGCAAACGTGCCCAAAAAACCTAGACGCCAAATTGACCGACTGCCGTTGGTCTAAGTCAATCCGGTGGAAGTCGCAAACAGGGGGTTGCATCGCTACGAGTTGCCGCAAACGGGCAGCTAAGCCGCATCAGAAGAGGCCGGCTCAATTCTCCGGCAGGGTGAAGACAAAGCACGGCGAGCGATACCGCGGAGCGCATGCGTTCCAAGCGTGACCTGCGGCATATCCGTGCGCGCCGGCCACAAGGACGGTCTCGCGCAGCCGCCGCTAGCCCGATCCCATCGTGCCGCGCCGCCTCGTCCGCGACGTGCGCGTACCCGTCGATCACGTCGCGCTCGATGAAAGGAGCGTGCGCCAAGCCGCGAGAGAATTGATCGATGACGGCGCGCAGACCTTTGCGGTGGTGTTGCTCTGGTCGTTCCGCAATTCAGTGCACGAAGAGCGCGTCGGCGCGATCATTCGCGAACTCGCGCCGGATGCCTTTGTCAGTCTGTCCTGTCAGGTTTCTCCGATCATCGGCGAATACGAACGTACGGCCACAACCGCACTCAATTCCTATCTGGCGCCGAAAGTCGCAGATTATCTGGACCGGATAGAGAGCTTGCCGCGCGCCCGCGGTCTCCGGGGAAAGTTCAACGTGCTCAATTCGGCCGGCGAGTTCGTTCCTGCGCGTGAGGTGGCGCGCCACGTCGAAGCTTGTCCCGCCCATATCAGTGTTGATGATGTTGGCGTGGCCGATCTCCTGCGCCAATTGCGGCGAGCCCATCACGAAAGCGGTTCTAGAGATTGGCGCGAGCGAACAGCCACCGCCGTTGACACCCGATGAGCCTTCGGCCTGAAGAGGCGGCGTGAGCACCGGGCATATGCGCCAAGGGGCTAGGTCGGAAGCCCAAAACTTGTGGCGCAGCTCTCACTCTGGCCGGCCGAACGGGCAACTTCTTTCAGGCGAGCGAGACTCATAGGATCGCTCAGGCACGTCGGGATGCCCATTGCGGGGGTAACAGGCGGCATCAGTGGAAAATCGTCCGGCAACTCGAGTAGGTCGGCAACCGCTAAGGCGAAAGCAACGTGGCGGTGGAGAGCGATGCCTTGTTCTTTGCAACGGCGTACCTGTGAACGCCACTCGCCTGCCAGGGCATTCTGAGCAAAAACTAAAACCTTCGTCGTTTCGGCGTTTTTCAAGGAGGGCCCCAGCAACATTCTCAAAGCGCTCGCCAGCATATCGATCAAAGAGCCAGCAGCAGAAGTGGTCCCGGTAAAAGCCGGGCCTTATTTGTTTCTGCCATCGCTGATTTGTAACGGCTGACCTGAGTTTATTAAGCAGCCAATTTCCTTAGGGTCGTGGCCAAAGCATCAAAGCTGTAAGGTTTCGGCACGAAATGGCCGCGCGCCGGAATTTCATTGGCAGAGAACCGATGTTTTCCAGAGGTCAGGATGAGTTCGATCGGCGGCCAGCGATCACGGATGGCACGCGCTAACCTGAGGCCGTCCATCGAGCCCGGCATTTCAATGTCGGTAAAAACGATACGAATATCCTCGCGGGTCTCCAGCAGCCTGATCGCTTCGTCGGCATTATTGGCCTCAATCGCGTCAAAGCCCGCCTCCTCGATCATTTCGACGGCCTGCATGCGCACAAGAACCTCATCTTCGACCACTAAGACGACCGGTCTTTCCGCAGCCGCGTTGGCGTCACGCATGCGCGCATACCTTTCCGTCGAGAGCCGCGATAGCGCGGCTGGCGTTCAGACGTCGAATTGTCGCTTTGAAGCAACGCAGGCCATTTGAGGCTCTGCGGGATATGGAGCAACGTGCGCTAGGTGAGTACGGTTCCGTACCGTCGAAGCTGAATCTCGTGGAAGTCAAAAGGAATTAGGACATCGTCGCCAGAAGGCGTAAACTGAAATCACCGCCCGCCGAACAAATGGGCGCGGGTGTTTAGGAGACGCGCCGGTGCTCTTGCCCCACAAAGGGAAGAGCATGTCAGACAACTCCACCAAGCGCAGCCCCAATCAATTGCTTGCCACACTGACGGCAAGCGACCTGGCACTGCTGCAGCCCCATTTGACGACCGTAAGCCTCAAATTGCTGCAGGACCTCGAAACACCCGACAGGCCGATCGAAAATATTTACTTTATGTTCTCCGGCATCGCCTCGGTGGTCGCCACGGTCTCGGATGATTCGCGCGTCGAGATCGGCTTGATTGGCAGGGAAGGCATGACAGGCGCGGCCGTCCTGCTTGGCGACGGACAATCACCACACTCCACGTACATGCAGGCCGCCGGCTCTGGGGACCGGATTGGTGTCCGCGCGCTCCGCAATGCGGTCGGTGAAAGCGATACTTTGCATCGCGTGTTTCTCAGGTACATGCAGTCGTTCATGGTGCAAACGGCGCACACCGCCATTGCCAATGCGCGCGCCTCCCTGCCCGAACGGCTGGCGCGATGGGTGCTGATGGCTCAAGATCGAATGGATGGTCCCAAGCTGACGCTAACCCATGAGTTTCTCCGATTGATGTTGGGCGTGAGACGAGCGGGCGTCACGGACGCCTTGCACGACTTGGGAAAGCGGGGATTAATCAAGACCGGGCGTGGCGAAATCATTGTGTTGGATCGCGCCGGCCTCAAACGAATTGCCGGCAAATTCTACGGGCTGCCCGGGCGCGAGCACCAGCGTCTCATCGGTTAAGAACCCAACGCTAATCGAATGAACGAAAAAGCCGCGGGTGGTTGTCTCGGGCATTCAGTTTCTACGAGGCGGCGCCAAAGCACCGCGGTAAATCGACGACGTCTTTGGGCGACCAGCACAGCAGCCCCAGACGGTCGAATTTCACTTCTAAGCGATGTAAAAAAGAGTAGTTTGGTAGCCGCCTTCATTTTTAAAGAGCTGCACATATGCCCGCGCCGACGTTGCCGGACGGCAGCGAACTTATCGAGCCGATCCGGTGCGATCGGTGCGACGCGCTAGCTTACTTTGTGCTCAAAATCAACGATCAGCAGAAGCCTGAAATTGAAATCCGATATTTCAATGCCCCGCGTGCGGCTCCGGATGGAGCAGCGCATTGACACTCGGTGATCGGCCTTAGTTCGGTGATCGTTCGGCCTTAGTAAGGGGGTGACGGTACCTATGACTTAGCCCCAGTCCCACGGCGGGGGCCCGGTGCAGGGCTCTGCCCTGGAGGATAAGACGGCGCTTGCGGGGGATATTGAGGCTGCGGTCGATACGATGGAGCCGGTGGCGCGGAGCCCCGAGGCTCGGTCCTGCCAAGGACGGCATCGCGCATGCTGTCGAGAAAGCTGCCGCCTCGTTGCTGCTCCTGGCCACCCGCTTGTGCCTGCAACTCCTCTATTCGGGCGTTAGCGCGCTTAAGTGCCTCGTCCTGAACCAGTGCTGTCTGCACGAGCGCGTAGACTGCGTGCGGTGCCCGTCTCAGTCCATCCGCAATCATGCGCTCGGCGTCTAGATCGCGGGGGTTAGTTTCTGACTTGGCCAAACGATCGAATAATTCGCTTAAGAGCTCTTGCTCTTGCGGTGTTATGGCGGCTCTCCTGCATCTCCAGCCACCGATTTATGTGGGTTAGTGAAACGGGCCACGAAAGAGGCGCAGGAACGCAAAGGAGTCGCGTGCCCGATCCTCCAAGAGGCCGTGGTTACATGGCCCTTGCCATCTGCCTCTTGAGAAAAGCACCGCATCCTATCGCAGGGAAGCTAGTGGCCCGTGCCGGTGCCTAGGCAACTTCGGCTTTACATGGGCGACATGGGCACGTCCGCGGGATGTCTCGCCGTTTTAGGCGCGCCGCGATGGCGAAGGGCGAACGCTTGGCTTGAGGAGCGCGCTGGTAAGTTTCTCGTTTAGGTTTGGGTTGGCCCCGCTTACCCCGGCAATTCCCCCTCCATGAGGAAAGCTGGTAGCTACGGATGTAGCGGGTGAGAGATAAAACAAAAGCTTGAAAGCGTGGGCAGGAGGGTCGAGCGCCTGAGCGCGTGCGCGGCAGGCTAAAATGCCCGCCGGCGTTTGCGCCGTTCCGGTTTGCCAAGATCGCGTTTGCGTGGATCGGGCCACTGGCGCCGGTCGTCATCGAGGACTTTGCGAAGCTCGTCGAGCACCTTCGCTCTGACCCTCAGGCGCCAGCGGGCGAAAGTTTCGCTGGTGGCTCCTGCCGCGCGTTCCTCTTTCCATCGAGCGCGCATCGCGGCGATTTCCAGCAAGTCCGGATGTGTTTTTGTTTTCGTCATAATCAGATTGTTACGGGCAACCCCTAAGAACTCCTTGCACGGATTGTCTGGGGCGACACTCGTTGGGCCTCTACTCGCACCGCCACAAAAATACCGAACAGGTCCATAACTAAATTCGGGAAAATTCAATTCTAAGTATTGTCGAGCGGCGATCGGACTATTCAGTAGTGCCCTGTTCAAGGACTGGCCACGGCGGATGAATTGCGCCACGAGATCCTGCGCCGCATCGCCGAACTCGCTTTTGCAGGTGTGCTCGGCGACTATAGCCAGCCGTTGCGGCGGAATTGCACATAAAGAGTGGTGCAGATGGCGACAATGACCCCGATTACGAGATAATAGCCGTTCGCCCACTTAAGCTCAGGCATGTACTCGAAATTCATTCCGTAAATTCCAGCGATAGCGGTGGGTACGGCCAGGATAGCGGCCCAGGCGGCCAGCCGACGCGCAATCACGGTCTGCTGCGCCTGCCCAGCCATCAGGCTCGCCTCGAAGGCAAAGGCGAGGACTTCGCGTAACGCATCGATCTCCTCGCGGACGCGACGTACATGATCTGTAACGTCGCGAAAGTGCGGCTGCATCTCCTTGTCGATCGGCATCAGGTGGCTGTGTTCCAGCCGATTGCATACTTCCACCAGCGGTCCCGCTGCATTGCGGAGGCGCAACAAGTCTCGCCGAAGCGTGTACAGGCGCTCGATGTCAGGCTGACCAAGCGTGGTCGCCAGTACCGTGTCCTCAATGGCTTCGACTTCGGAATAGATTCTCTCAAGAACCGGCACATAGTTGTCGACGATGAAATCGAGGATCGCGTAGACGATGTAATCCTCTCCCTGTGACAGAACGGTCGGACAAGCTTCGCAGCGCTGGCGCACCGCAGCATAGGAGACGGAAGCGCCGTGCCGGACTGAGACGACATAGCCGCGTCCGACAAACAAATAAGTCTCCCCGAAAGCAATCCGCCCATCCACCATCTGCGCGGTGCGTGCAACGATGAAGATGCCTTCGCCGTACTGCTCCAGCTTAGGATACTGGTGGGCCTTGGCAGCATCCTCAATAGCCAGGGGATGCAGATTGAACTGCCGCTGCACACGTTGCAGAAGATCGTCACTGGGCTCGATCAGCCCGATCCAGACGACATGGCCGGACCGTTTCGACCATTCGCCGGCTTCCTCGATTGGGACGTCGGCGACCTTGCTGCCCCTGGCATAAACGGCAGAATTAACAACGCCGACCTCGTGGCCCGGACCCGTAACTGGCAATTCGGCTTTGACCAGCATTGTCGCACCTCCCGACGAAGTTGGCCGCTACGGCGCCGCCCTGTGCAGGCTCGCGGTGTCGCCGCCGCGAACCTGCGAAGTGCTTCATTGCAACGGCCTGCCGGCCGTTTCAAGGGCGGCGGTCATCGTAGCAAAGAAGGTAATTAAAGCCAGCACGATCAGATAGAATGAAATCGCCCAAGCCGCGCCGCCGGTCCAAGCCATAAAGGCCTGAAAGTGTCGTCGTCTTCGACAAATAGAATGGTGGGCATTAGCCGCTGCCGGTGATGACACCGCTGCGCTGCTATCTCGCCGCCATCGCGATCTTCTGCAACGAGGTCAAGGGCAAGTCGGCGCTGGCCATCCATCTCGGAAAGGTACGCAAAATTAGCCGCTAGAAAGGCTAACATCTCGATGGCCCACTTCGGAACGCATCCAGCGCAAGGCCGCGGGCAGGAGCTAATCCAAGAACGCCCACTGCGACTGCGCCTATCCCCAGCGAGAGAAGCCTGCTAAATCTCATTGTGCGTTGCCACCGGCCGCAATGCTTCATTGTTGAGCTTAGATGTCTTTTTTGAAACCACCACGGTTTGTGCGACCGCTTGCACCAATGAAGGGCCCGCGACCTGTGAGCGGCCCGCACCCCATGAGCGCCCCGCGGGCCATTGGCGCCCCCAAAGCTATGATGTCGCCAGCGCCCGTGAGCGCGCCCCGACCGTTGAAGTCACCGACGCCCATGAAGTAGCCGAGAGCCGCACCACGGCGAAGCGATCCTTCTCAACATCTGGCCCCCAAGAGGGTCTTGCGGCACCGTCGTCCACGAAGAAGCTACCTTTCGGAAGCCGGATCTGAGCGATGAGGAACGGGACGGCCACACGAGGACAGGAAAAAATGGCGTGGTTCGTTCACTACTGGGACCAGATCGATAAGCGGAACGTTTGCTCCGACGCGACCACCGAGCAACGGGGTGCCATGCACAAAGCGTGTTGCCTAATGCTTGAGGGGCGCGTCGTCTCTCATGTTGCTGGCCCGAATGGCGAACGCATTGATATAATTGACCTTCGTAAATGGTGCGCCGCGCGTGCGAGCCACGAAGCACGAGCGTCCGAGACGTCGAGTGGCACCGTATAGGCACGCGCGCTTCAGTGCCATGAAGGTCCTCGGTGATCCCAGCACCCGGAGCGCTTCAAGGACGGTGCGACGGCGGAAAAACTGTCATTCGGCTTGCAATATTGACCCCCTAATCCGGGGGATCGGCGTCCAAAATTGACCCCCTATAGGTTGGACTGTTGCGCTGCCTGCTTTGGACTGAAGCAGGTGGTCGGGGATGCTGGTCGTGGAGACGATTGCGCGGATACGGCGCGAGCACTTCATCAAGGGCAAGACGATCAAGGAGATCGCCCGTGACCTGAAGGTGTCGCGGAACACCGTTCGGAAGGTGCTGAGGTCAGGGGAGACCTCCTTCGAGTACGAGCGGCTGGTGCAGCCACGGAAGCAGCGAGGTAAGACGCCAAAGAGCGTAGAGACAAACTTACCCGCCCGTCCTGACTTGACCAAGATACAGCCGCCTCCAACCAAAACGGCGAAATTAAAAGCAGCGGACGTTTCACTAACCCGTGGGTCAAATGAAAGCCGTGCGTGGAGTGCGCCCCAAGAGGTGGACATCTTGCGGGTTTGGAATTGACCAGGACAGCCGGGCTTTCAGAGGATGAAAGCCATGGCCAGGCACCGTTCCCACAGCATCGAATTCAAGCGGCAGATTGCCCAGGAATTCATCGCCGGCGAGACACTCCACGGTCTCGCCAAACGTCACGACATCTCGCGCAACCTGATCCGGATCTGGGTTAACAAGCTTGAGACCGGGGCATTTGATGAAGATGCCCGAGCGGCGGATCTTCTTCAGGAGTACGAGGCGAAGATCGCGGCACTTGAACGCATGGTCGGCAGGCAAGCACTCGAAATCGAATTTCTAAAGGGAGCGCTGAAAAGCGCACCGCCACCGAGAAGCGCGAGTACATCCGTCTTCACCGGCCCTACGGCATCTCCGTCGCCGAAGGATGCCGCCTGATGGGCCTGCCGCGCTCTACCTATTACGACGCACCGCCGGTGAAGACTGACGATGCTGCGATCGTCACCAATATCACGGCGATCTGCGATGAGTTTGAGGCCTATGGCTATCGCCGGGTTGGCGCTGAGCTCCGTCACCGAGGGATGGTCGTCAATTCCAAGAAGATTCGTCGCCTGATGCGCGAGCACGACTTGCAACCTAAGCGCCGTCGGCGGTTTGTGGCCACGACCGACAGCGACCACGATAATCCGATCTTCCCAGACCTCGCCAGCGACAGGATCGTCGACGGCCCGAACCAGCTCTGGGTGGCGGATATCACCTATATCGCGATCGCAACGGGGTTCGTCTATCTGGCCGCAATTCTTGACGCCTGGTCACGCCGCGTCGTCGGCTACGCGATTAGTCGCTCGATTGATGCCCGCGTTGCTGTTGCGGCCCTGAAGGCGGCTATCCGAGAAAGACAACCACCGACGGGTTGCATTCACCACTCCGACCGCGGTTCGCAATACGCCTCCGAGCCCTATCGCCACCTGCTGGCCGAACATGGTCTCGTCGGCTCCATGAGCCGACGTGGCAATCCCTATGATAATGCCAAGGCCGAGAGCTTCATGAAGACGCTTAAGGTCGAGGCAATCTATTTGATGGACTACGAAACCTTCGAAGACGTCACCGCTGACCTTCCACGCTTCATCGATGAGGTTTACAACACCCGCAGACTGCACTCCGCACTCGGCTACCTAAGCCCAGCACAGTTCGAGGATCACCACGCCCGGCAGACGGTCAAAACAGCCGCATGAAACTGTCCACCGCTTGGGGCGCACTCCAGCGGTCCGCTTTCAAAGCAGGCATAACGCCGTCGCCAATTGCCCGAGAGTTCGGAATCGCCCTAGCAGATGTGCGGCAGGCTCTGGCGCGTGATGAAACGAAGCGGTGAACGATATGACTGTGAAAGCCCAACTTGCGGAACTGGAGCGGCAACATAAGGCACTCGAACATGAGATTGCCGAGGCGCTAGCGCACAGTTCGACCGACGATTCGAAGATCGCAGAGTTAAAGCGCCAAAAATTGATCGTAAAGGATGAGATTGAGCGCGTGCGGCACGATCATGCCTTGTGAGAACGTGTGCGCCAGCGCACAAACGCCGATCTGATGGACGCGAAAGCGAACCCTGTGTCCGGCAGCTTCACTCTCAGTCGATGCTGATTACAATCGAACAACGTTTCGCCAACAAACAACCTCGCAATGTAGTGGTGCCGTCCCGCGTAGACATGCCCTGTGACTTGGATTGGAAGTTCTGCTTTGGTCAGAATTTGCGCCTTAGCGATAAAAAAGATCAATTCGAGGGTTAGGCGGGATTGCTATTTGCGAAGGGGTCGCCACCTAGAGTGTTAAGGCTGGCGGCCAGAAACACACCCAGTGGAACAGCCCGGTTTCTTGCGCTGCCAGTCCTTACCTCACAGTCTGTAATCATTTCAAACCGTGCCACTGCTGCAACGGCATCCGTCGTAGTTCACCCCGTCCGCTACCGGTTTCGGTTTATGGTTTGAAAACGCGAAATCGAGGGTTATCGAGGAAACGCAGAGCCTCAGTCCACACTTCTTTATTCGACGAATTGCGGTCTCGGCAAACCGTAGAATTTTGCGCAACGCCTCCTGAAATTCTTGCTTACGCTGCGCGGGTGTTTCGCCAAATGGGATAGCTTTTGAGCCTGATGCACGCGCTTCAGCTTCGTTTATTTCATGATCGATATTGATTTGGAAGTTTTCAGTGCCGGGCGTTTCCCTCCCTAAGTTCGTGCAAAGATTGTCGATCAATTGGTGCCAAGGGCTTGGCAGTTTTAAAAACGTGGATTTCGAAGAATGCCCGTCGAATAAAAATCCGCAGCCATGCTCTCGGGTGGCTGCGGTTAGCGTCCTTTGATCAATCACTCCCGCCGCTTCACCGGGCGGGAACAACATCCCTAGCGTCACCTCGTCTATTTCGGTGCTATCACCGGGAATTAGCTCGGCCAGCACTTGTCCCATCATTTCCCGATCCATGACGTCTCCTGGGACAGCGACATCCCCTCAGCGCGGTAGTTCCGCCGACCTGTTCCACGAAGAACTTAATTCATTAATGTATCGAGTTGGAAAGACACCACACCGCTAAGATCATGTCGAAAATGACGGCTGACCGGAGAATGCAATGACTTGGCGACAAAGAATGTCAGTGGAGAAACGCGGCCGCATTCGTGAGGCGCTTCTTTCGTTCCATCAGGCGGCACATTCTATCTTGGTCGCAGCGCTTTTAGGTCGGTCACTGCGCACGCCTCCGATTATTTGCTGTTGGCAGGCGGCGGTGAGGAACTCGCGGCGGCAGAGGGATCATCTGTATTATCCGCACGAGCGAACGCCTCCATCGCGATTTTCCAAGTCCCGTTCTCGCGCCTTAAAATTCTAAACCACTTGCCCTGAATGGCCTTTTCTTTGATGGTGACGGAATAGTTTCCCGCAGCCCATATGCTGTCGTTGCTGCGCAGTTCGAGATTCTTGAGTTCTAGTGTGATGCTTGTAGCACCAGCGTCGATGATCCCTTGATAATGCTTTAGTATCGCGTCTCGCCCGGGCTTAAATTCGTATTGAGGGGCGAGCATCACTAACAAAGCGTCCGATGTGAAGAGTGATGCTATTCCTGCCGCATCTTTCTTACTTAGCAACTCGCTTTCCCGCGTACCGAGCGCATTCGTGGCGTTCATCAGTTCCTGCAATTCTGGCTGCTGGGCAAGAACGGGCAACGAGAAGCAGCCGAACGTCAGCAAAGCGGCTGCAAGTATTGTGCGTTTCATGTACCCCCTCGATTGATAAAAAGTTGGTACTCTTAACTGCCGCCCCAGTTGGTAAGTTTGCACAGATATTTCGCATTTGGTAGCAGCGAATTGACCGAAGGTTAGCGTGTGGTCCTCGCTAAGGCGAACGTTTGTGGCTTTCTCCTCACCACACCGTCGCTTCCCGAAACGGGTTCCCATCACGGGTTTGCTAACGTATGGGTCGGAACAAAAGTCGCTTAGGCGCCTTGATAATGCCAGCAGATCGATTTAAACGGGCGTTTGAATCGTTGTCAGTTGCGTTTATGTGCGCGGCGTCTAATGCCCCTAAGTCGATGGGTGTATTGGAGGAAGGCATGGAACACCACTTACAAGCTCTGTTGGCGCTTTCGATCACCTCAGCGCTTTGCCTCGGGGCTTGGATTTGGGCGCGCCGACGTTTAATCCGCTTCCATGCGGGCGTCGACAGACATAGTACGGTGAATTAGCGATGATCCCTCAATTGCGAAAAAGCTTGTCCCTAACGTATCGCGATGTGGGAGTAAGTCTGATACCGCGTGGCTTGCCCCAGATCGCCTTGTCGATTTCCTTCTTATCGCCGATCTTCAATTGACCAGAGGCTTTTCTGGCCACATAAATCGCATCACTCATTTTTCTGCCTGAGCGACGGTTCTTGGCCTTTACCTCTTTCCAGAGGCGAACACGGCCAAGTTTCAGCTTGGGTAGTTCCTCTTTGATTTCCCGACGAAGGCAGTCCTTTTCGCTCTCGTAGGCGCGTTTCCGACCACCAGGAAACATCCACAATCGGTCGCGCTTACGACGTACTAATAGGACCTTCCCGCGTCTCACCGCTATAAGTTTTGATGACTTCGCCATCTATCCGATAGCACCGTTGTGAATGCAAAATCGCCGACTATCATGACACTTTTTTCTGAATATGAAATTAAGCATCTGAGGAGCCCTTGTTCAAGCCAACGAAGTCGGCCCAAAAGTATTTAACGCCGATGCTGTGGATTGTGACAGCACGAAGTTTCGCGGCACCGTGCCGAGGCCCTCGACCGCGCCAAGCAGATCGCGCAGGTGTGGCAGGGGCCGCAACGCGACAGCTTCTCAATCCGCGGCATCACCGCCGAGCTGATCAAGCGCGAAGGTTCAAACACCGTCGCGGCAGCGCATGTCGATGTTCGCCGTTATCCCAAATCAGACCGCCTCATAGGCTCTGCCGACGGTCAACTTCCTCGTGTCAAAGACTGTTGCCGCGGCGATGGTCACGATCAAGCCGGGTGGCCTGCGAGAAATGCATTGGCATCTCAATGCCGATGAATGGCGCGCCGGGCGTGGACCACAAGCCATCACCACAAACTTTCATGCGGGTGATATGGGCTACATCAAGAAGGCGTTTGGTCATTATCTGGAGAACACCGGCAACACCGACCTCGTGTACATGGAAGTGTTTCGCGCCGACCGCTTCGAAGAGGTGCCCGTGACGATCATGGTGCAGGACTTTAGCAGCTCGCCGGTCTGTCGGTCCTTCCATTCGCCCCAGAGTGCCGCCGCCGGCAGCAGAAAGCACGAAGGCAAGAATTCTCATTCTCCATTGGCGGAATTTGGAACCAACTAGCTCACCGCGAAATTGAAATCACGCAGCGTAAGTTCGGCTCCTATCGACCCTAACCTAATCCGAAGGTACCTTTTTGGAGCTGCAGACCCGCGGCATTATTGGAGGGAAATATGGTGCGAAATTTCCTACTTCTATCATCATGCGTAGCTGCGATTATCGCAAGCATGCAGCCCTCGTTTGCTCAGTCTTCCAACGCTGAAGAATCCGCTGCGCGCGCCACTTTGCAATCGCAGACGCCGGGGGGAACCTGGGCTGTGATCGAGGCTCAGGTCAAAAATACACTTGAACAGGCTGGCTTCAAAAATGTACGGGTCATGCCGAGTAGCTTTGTGGTTCAGGCCGACAAGGAAGGTCAGGCAATTACGCTTGTAATTCATTCCGATGGCAAAACTGTAAGCTATTTGGCTATGCCACCAGCCGACGCCGCGGCAGAGCGACCTGTCGAACAGAAATAGCCTGCTAATCGATTTTACTCTTTGATCTCGTCTGAGGGTGATGAAAAGATCCAGGACGACGGACGGGCCTGCCGCGCGGCTTCATCGTATGGATGGAAAACGTCACTTCTCCCCGAAAGATTGTTCGCAGCGGGACTCGCGCGCCTCCGGTTCCAGCCGGAGTGTGTCGTAGATGTCTCTGCGGACCTCCCTAACCGCGATTGCAATCGCTGTCGTACTAATCATTGCGATTGCGCGATCTCTGATGATGAAACAGGCGTCGTTGCGGTCTTCGTGGGTTACTTTTTGATATTGCCGTTGGCATCGAATTGTTTGAGGTAAGCCCACAGGTCGTTGATCTCCTGTTCGTCCTTGATGCCGGCGAAGATCATTTTGGTGCCCGGGATTTTGGCCTTGGGATCCTTGATGTATTCCTTGAAGGCCGCCTCATTCCAGACGATGCCCGAATTCTTGTTGGCATCGGAATATTGGTAATTCGGGACGCTACCGGCCTTGCGGCCGTCCAGGCCATTCTGTTCGGGACCGACCTTGTTCTGCGCGCCAGGGCCGATGCTGTGGCAGATCAGACACTTCTTGAATGAGGTTTCGCCCTTGGCCACATCTTGCGCCATTCCTGCCCCCGTTGACGTCGCAATCAGCGCGACAGCCACGATCAGCGTCCTTGTCATCATGCGTCCCTTCCCCTTTGGTGTCGGCCCGGCGCTCGGCGACTTCGGCCACGCTCCACTCGGCCGCAAATTCGGCCCGCAGCCGTTCAAGCGCGCCAGCGCGTGTGTAAAATTTTCTTCGTTCGCAAAAATGGCCTTTTTCGACAGCATCGGTCAATCGCGCCCGTTTAGCGATGTCCACGTTACATCGGAATTTTGGAGTGCCGGCGGAGGCGTTCAAAAATATTCCCCTGCACAACAGATCGATTTATCAAACGAGCACCGCGGCGCCGCCGTTGACAGCGGTCGAGGCGCAGATGGCGGCGTGCCCATACCAGTGAATCGCTGGGTCACATCGCATTTACTCGATCGTTTCAGGCCACGCGGCTCCGATTCATTGAAAAGCGCTGGAGAATAAACTCGATAGCGCCCGTGGATGGGGAAGCAGACGAAACTCTGCAATGAAGGCTGAGCGGATAGAACTGGTTGTGGTGCGAACGCGGCGGGCACCCACTCTCCCTCAGGGCACATTAAACAAGTAGTGTTGCAGCAAGCAGTCTAGGCCACGCTGCCACGATTCATCCGTATTGCCGCGGATATCGACGCTCTTGACGAATACCATCTCTTTTGCGTGGACGTCCTCCATATACACATTGATATTCAGTATGAGATTGCTGACCTTCTGGACCGTTCCCCATGCGGCTAAGTCGGCACCCACTCTCAGCGCGAAGTCGCGCTCACAGCCATTGCAATTGGCAATCGGCGCGGCCTCAATAACATCGTTTAGATCGGGAGGAATGGGAATTAGTTGAAAACGGCCTGAAGCGTTCAATTTTTGGCGGAACAAGTTGTCCAACAGGCGAATCCGCAGCCGCTCTTCGGGTGTCGTCAATTGAAGCGATGTGTTGATCAACTGAAAACCGAAAAATGTGACGCGCCGTTGTGTTTGTTCGACTATGACCTGACCGCAGTTCGCCAGGAGTAAGGCGCTACCGATCGGGAAGGCCGCTGCTTTCATTCGTGTAGCCTCCGGGCCGCTACATCGCCTGCACCTTGTGCAAGCGCAGAGCGGAAAAGACGCTAAGCATATAGTGCCTCTTAAGCAACGAGAACAAGCGGCCAAACATCTCGGCCCGGTCGAGTTCGACGCTCACGATGCAAACAGACACGTATATGGTCACGGCGCGAGCGTGTGTTAGTGCGGACCATAACGCGCGGGCGCATCGAGGAGCATCGCCCGCTCACTGTCGATGATCTCCTCTAAAGTTGATTGCGGATGGGTCATTTCGGGGTCAAGGCTGAATCAATACTTCGGCGGCGCCGACGCGCAGCGGCGATGCGCGATGTTGCTGGCCTTTGCGCGATCGACCGCCTCCTTCCGCTTCGCGGAGGGTCGTGCGTGAATGGTGAAAAGCGTCTCAATTCGGCCCTTCCCTGACGCTGGCCACCCCGAAACACAAAGGGCCCTCGGCAACCCCGAGAGCCCTTTGCTTATTCCAATACGCAACACAGGATACGCTAGGCAGTGCATGCAGCACCATGCATCGGCCAGGGTAAAGGGACTTCGAGAGGAAATATCTCGCTTGCTGTGAGGTAAGCAGAACTTGTGGCGTCCTGGAAATCATCGATCCGGGGTTCGGACACGACAAAAAGCTCAGACGAACGTTCGCATGGCGGCGATAACTTCGTCTGGAACACTGAGATTGGGGCAATGGCCGGTCGCCTCCAAGAATACGATCTCGCTTTTCGGTATGCCGCGATGGACAAACTCGCCAACTTCCTTTGACGCGATGATGTCGTCGCTGCACTGAAGTATGAGAGTTGGGATATCAACGTTGGAGAGGTCGCCTCGGTTGTCGGACGTGAAGGTGACCCGCGCAAATGCCTTGGCGATTTCAGGATCGGTACGGCAAAAGCTATTAGTCAACTCCGCACCGAGTTCCGGCCGATCTGGATTGCCCATAATGGCTGGAGCCATCTGCGCGGACCAGCCCATGTGATTGGCTTCGAGAAACTGCAAGAGCTCTTCGATCTGTTTCTCGCTAAAGCCACCAACATAATCGTTATCATTGGTATAGCGAGCTGAAGGTCCGATCATAACCAACTTACCAAACATGCCAGGCGCTTTTTGTGCAGCGAACCACACCTATCATGCAGCTTACGGAATGACCGACGAAAACCGCATCCTGCAAACCACACTCGCGTCCGATCTCGACCACGTCGTCAGCGTAGCCGGCCAATGTCGAATATTTTGAATTGTCATAGGCCGTTAAGTCAGACCCGCCAGCGCCGACGTGGTCAAACAAGACGGTCCTAAATTCGCTTTCAAAGGCCGGTTCCAACGGTTTGCGCACCCTCCAACGACAGATGGCGGCCGCCGCTGTGATGAGCGCTCAGCTGGGCGGCGTTGGGTTAAGGACGTCGGGGAGATCGAGGCCGCGCTCGTTCGGGGCGCGTGATGGCGGCGCCGAATTCGGCCGTAGGTAGTGACGAGCGGCCGGCTTGCCGATTAAGCGGTTATTTACCCTGAAAATCGATCCGGAAACTTTGCTTCAAATGATCTCTTTGTCTAGCAGGAGATCATGGAGAGCGGTGATGATCCTGTCCTCATCGATTTTGTTCGCGGCTGGCAATCTTCAGACGTTATCGACGATGGCGTCGTGTTCAAATGACTCATTGTTGATGATCGCCAGATCGCTTCCCGCTTTTGCAAAGCAATTCGGAGGTGATCTCGGACAGGCGTTTTTTCAGCAATTTAATTTCACACCTCAATCAGCTGTTTGGAACTTTGCGGCCAGTTTTTTGGGCGTCACCGGCGACAGCCTATAGTTTCCGCGGCGGCGCGAGGAACGTCCCATTCGAGAGAATGTTGTTCAACATAAAGTCAGAAAACCAAGGAACAATGACATGTCGAATGAACGCGATAATCAACAGAACCAAGGCGGCCAGCAAGGCGGCGGCCAGCAGAAGCCCGGTCAGCAGGGCCAGACCAATAAGCCCGGTCAGGGCGGCCAGCAGGGTGGACAAGGCGGTCAGCGTCAAGGCGGCCAGGACAAGTAGCCACTTCGGTTCGTGCTCTTGACAGGAGGCTCCGGCGCACGCGCCGGAGCTTTCCTTTTGGAGGCTGACATGAGGCCCTCGCAGTTTCGCCAAGCCTTGGAAACTCTCGCATTCACCGATGGATCCCGCATGGGGCTGCAGCTAACTTCAGGGCAGATGATCAGCGGTCGATTCCAGACCACGCTGATGAATGGGGACATGGTGTGGTTCACTGAGGAGCACGACGCTAAGGAAAGGCAATGGTTGGTCGACGTTACGCAAGTCGCGGCGGTTGCCGAGCCATGGCGGGACGCTGGTGTGCCTGCAAGTGTCGACGACCCTTCGAGTAAACAGCATGGTGCCGCTTCTCTTCCGCCGGCCGCCGACCTCATCGGCCCACGCTAATGTGAATTGTTCGAATACCGCGAATCACGGCCTGCTGCCGACGATGTCAACACCAACCAGTCCGGCCGTGGCCGGTCCATTAGGTGCTTGACTGCACGCCGTCCAAATAACTCGGGCGCCGACTGTTCGACAGCGGCGCCCCGTTTTTGAGTCCAATGCCTTAGCGTCGACCCGGCCCTAGCTCCAACTCCCCGCGGCTTTTCAGAGGGCCTCAGAAAAGCGGCCGCGTCAGATCAAGAGTATGCTCCTGAACACTGATCGGGTTGTCGACGTGCTCATGGATAGTGTGAGCAACGGTACACGCGAGAATTACTGACCTGCTGGGAGATGCGAGTTTCCAGCATGCGGCCTTCAAGTGGCCGCCAATGGTCCATACATCGTCGACCAGGATTACCGGTCCCTCAACGTTGCCAACAATCCGGTATGCCTGTTCCAGGTGAATAGCGCTACGAGGACCGCCCTTTCGAGCCTTTTCCTGCAATTCGGCAAACACTAATGCCACATCAGCCTTCAGCCGCTCACCGCTGGCTGCCGCCATTCCCATCGCAAGCTTTAACGTTGGGAAGTTTGTCTCATCAGCCTTCAGGACGTGGGAATTTGGAATTGGCACGAGCGTTGCCGTACCCTCCACGCGCGGAAGGATTGCTGCGGCCATCACGCTAGGAACGATGTCCAAAAACTGGTTGATGTTGTTGCTATCGAAACGACGAGCGACACCGTCCACCAACAGTTCGAAATACCCCTTGATCGGATCGCCCTTTAGGGCCTTTACCATCTTGATCGCGGGCCAATCGATTGGACGTGCCTTTAAGTCTCCGGTGAGATAGGAGCAAAGTGAAACGACTTTAAGCTCGTTCGCGGCGGATGGCATCGATGACGTCCTGCGACGAATTCAGCACCGCAACCTTCGGCTTTCCGATGAAATCGTGAGGCCATGACACCCGATTGTCGTCGAGGATTGATTTCATAATGAAAAGCCAGCGTCCGAGGCGCCCGCACTCCGCCGCCTGGTGAAGAGTACCAGATGTGTCGGATGCCTCGACAATCACAGTCGCATCCGAAATTGCTGCCATGACGCGATTTCGTTTGGGAAAATTCCCCTTAAAGGTACGCTCACCGGTACGGAAAGGCGTCAGCAGGAGGTGCTCTTCATAAATTTTCTGCTGAAGGGCGGCGTTCTCGGCGGGATACGCTTTATCGAGCGGTGTTCCAATCACGGCGACAGTCGATCCGCCACTGTCGATTGCGCTCGTCAGCGCGGCCGTGTCCACTCCCTTCGCTAGGCCGCTTACCACAACGATGCCGGCAGCAGCGAGCTCACGAGCGACACGGCGCGCGCGGGCGGCACCCGCATCCGAAACTTCGCGGGTTCCAACAATTGAAACACTCGGTCGGATTAAAAGCTCTAGGCTCCCTGCATAGTAGACGCGCGCAAGGGAGCCTTCGGATCCGAGGAAATCAAATTGTCGATCCTCGAGGGTTTGCCGGCCGGTTTTGGCCAAAAGCTCCTGTAGCCGGATCGACGTAGCGTCCGGCGGCGGCCGATAGCGGGAGGATTGGCGACGGCTTGGCGCAATCGCGACCATGCTCAATGTTCTGCCTCCCGATTCGTTAGTCAATGTGGCCCTATCATAGCGGAATGTGGATTGCGGGAATACGCACTCGGCACCGGCTGTTTCATGCGATCCTAATCCCGCCAAAAATTCTTAAACCGCCCCGACGCCAGCGCCGTGTAGCGAGTCGTGTTCTGGATATTGCTGTGCCCCAGGTAGGCCTGCAGCGACCGCGTATCGATCCCGTCGTTGGCCAGCTTGAACCCGCAGGCGTGCCGGAGCATGTGGGCGTGTACTTTGATCCCGAGGTTAGCAGCGACGCCGGCGCGCTTGACCGCACGGTTGAAGCCTTCCGACGATAGCGGGGCTCCGCGTTCCGACACGAAGAGGAAGCGGGACGACGTCGGGCTGTCTCGCTTGTGCCGCCGCAGCTCCCGTAACTCGCGGCCGGTGAGGGGATGAGTTGACGGCGTACCGCCCTTGAGCCGATTGACGTGGATCTCGCCCCGATCGAAGTCGACCTGCTCCCATTTGAGGCTGGTCACTTCGGCGGCGCGCAGCCCATGGCGGTAAGCCATCAGGATCATCAAAGCATCGCGCGTGCCATAGCGGTTGCCGCGGGCGACCTCGACCAGCTGTTCGATCTCGGCGTCGGTCAGGTGTTCGCGCTCGCGCAGGTCCCGGTTGGGCGGGCGCCGCGGCGGCCAGGTCTGGGTGACTGTCCCGTTTTTAGTGGCTGGCGGCACCAGCCGCAGATTCGATTTCGCCATGAGCCACGTGCTCCCGTCTTCATGACTGTCCCGATACTAATCAGAAACAGGACAGTGCATCAAGAGTTTGACTTCTTATTCCACCGATTCATGTCGCCGCAGGCCTTAGGTTGCGGCCATTTATTGCCCTCGTGTGTTGCCGGTCCGCCACAGCTTTTGTGTGGGGAGCGGGGTAAGGTCACACAAAAGGGGCGTCCTTAACGTCTTCCTCGCCCACTATCGACGGGGATTCCACTAACGGAGGGCGACGTTCCGCCCTGAGCAAAAGGTTCACAGCAGCGTTGACATCCCGGTCATGCCGAGCATCGCAACGGTCGCAAACCCAGGCCCTAACTCGCAAGCCCGCCGCACCTTCCGGGCCACTGCGTGCGCCACATGCAGAACAGCCGACGGAAGTGCCGGTTTCGTCAGTTTCGATGTAGCGCGCCCCGTGCCTGCTGGCTTTATAACGAAGCTGAAATCGAAACTGCGACCACGAAGCATCGATCGCGGATTTCCGCTGCGATCGATAGGGCAAAGATCTGGCATCGACGTTGCCGACTACAATCAATCGGTTTTCACGCACCAGTTTCGCCGACAGGACGTGCAGGTAGTGCCTACGTTCATTGGCGATTTTCGAATGAATGGCCTGTACTCGTTTCCTTTTGCCGGCTCGCTGCGCCTCGACGAGAAGGGCTTGGTACTTTTTGAAATGACGCGGGTTCTCAATCTTGCGTCCATCAGACAGTGTGGCGAGGGTCATCAGCCCAAGATCGACGCCAATTTCGCCCACTCCGCAGGTCCGAGTTTCAGCGATCTGGACAATGAGGCTAAGGTACCAGCGACCGCGCGCATCTTGTGCGAAACAACCGGCTTTGATTTTGCCGTTTATGGGACGACTGTGCCAAAGTCGATACCGGCGTTTGACATAGGTCACCGAGTCGCCAGCGAGCGTGATCGCGCGCCCAGACGCAAATGGGATCCACCCAAGGCTTTTTTTCCCGCGCCAACGCGGACGGCGCCCCGCGGCATCGCGATTGACGACAAACTGCTTGCAGACCGCCTGAACAGTGTCGCTATGCAACCCCAGCAACACGCTGCTGCCGGTTGTCAGCCTGATAAAGTCAAAGGCGCTTGGCCAGGGCCTCTCGCCTCGTCGAGCCATCTCCTGTGTTTCACCGCAAAAATTCCAGACGCAATTCACCGCTTGAGCATGAGCGCCGAGGCGTTTAGTGGTCGTCGCGTCCTTGACGCGGTATCGATAGGTGAGAATCACGAAGTTCGCGTAAGTTGTGGGTGGCTGCTATGCAGGTCGCGGCGCCTTCGTAACGCAAGGATTAGAAAGGGCTCCTCGGTTAGGAGTTCAGAGCGTGGAAAGCTGGGCAACGCGCCCGATCGCTATAACGGGCGAATATATCGGGGCGTGGGGGAGTAATAATGAAAAGGTTCGCCGTCTTTTTAGGCTTCTTGCTATCGGTTCTTGGTGCCCATTACGCCAGATCGGCTGACCTGCCGCTGCCTGGAGGACCTGTGCCGCCGAGCAGCTACTATCCTGTTTCGGCGCCGATCAATTGGGGTGGTGTATATATCGGCCTAAACGGTGGGTACGGATTTGGCCATAGCAGTTGGGCTGACACAACCGCATCGACTGGCAACTTCAATGTGAATGGTGGCTTGTTCGGCGGTACATTAGGCGTCAATTACGCAGGCTTTGGCGATTGGGTGTTGTTAGGCTTTGAAGGAGACTTTGACTGGAGCGGCGTGAAAGGAAGTACCAATAATTGTGCAGTGCTAGGTGTAGGCGAAATCACCGGGAGCACATGCACTACTAATTTTGATTGGTTGGCCACTTTTAGACTACGGGCCGGTTACACTTTGTCTCATTTCCTGTTTTACGCAACCGCCGGCGGCGCAGCCGGTAATCCTCGGCTTTCCGATTCCAATGGTAACAATATAAATCCGACAGCCTCGCTTGGTTGGACAGCTGGCGGCGGAATTGAATATCTTTTTACCGATGCGATCAGTGCGAAGATTGAATACCTTTATGTCGACCTTGGTAAGATTAGCTGTCCGCCGGGCGCACTGTGCAGCGCCGATAACCTTTCGGTCTCAGACGGCTCTGTCACTTTCACAGAAAGCCTGATCCGCGTCGGCGTGAACTACAAGTTCAGTTGGTAGGTTTTCGGCAGCCGTCGCTAGGGCCTCGTCTTGGCGATGCGGGGCGGCAGCAGTTGGCTGCAACGACACGGGACGCCCCTCGAGGTGCAGCACGATCCAAGCGCCCGCGATGCGGAGGCGGGGCGGACGCCTAAGACGCGCCACTCGGCGGGGGCGTCGGCCACTGCTTCAACATCCGTGTCTGCTGCCTGATCGTTAGCCGGATGCGCGGCCGATGGTAGATCGCCGCTGCGAAAACCTCGCGCGCTTTATCCAGGCTGCTTCCGGCATAGAGCATGTGAGACCGACTGTACGGCCGCCGGATTGCCAAGCGGCTCGAGCCGCGGGCCTTCGCCCTCGACAAACCAAACCCGCTGCCCAAGCGCATGGGGCACAACCAGAATATCGGAAAAAGGGATCGACCTTGGTGCCATCCTTGGTCGACTTCTCGACCTTGTAGTAGTTGCGGGCGTCCGCGATCAGCGGCTCACTAGTTTCTTCGTTGGACGATTTGCCCATTGTCGAGCCCAATCGGGGGATTTCCCTTGCCCTCGTTCGTCCTCAAGCAACGTTTGTTTAGCTAATCTTCAATTCCAAACTCCCGCGCGAAGCCTCCGGTCGGAGCAATTCGGAAAATGCCTTAGAGACTGCGTTTCCAACGCGGCTCCCAAGGTAACCTGTGACCTAATAGGAACTCTTCCGATAAATTTCCGTTCGCCTCTTAACCGCCTAAAAAGAAACCCCGGGCACTTAACCCTTCCAGGGTTCTGCAGGTTGTTGCATCAGCTTGTAGGCTCTTGTGATGCGGGCGGCGGGGCTGGGGGACAGTTGCCGCCTAGGTTGACCTGGAGCGTTCGGGTATCGATGCCCTTGTTGGCCGATGCACATAGCCAAGACATACCGCAGCATGGCATGCGCCTTGAGGTGATCCGCAACAGCGCGCCCACTCGGCCATTCGAGCGAAACCCGACGCCCATAGTGATGCGCGACGTTCCGAAACCAAGACGAAAGGAGAGGCCGGGCTTTCACGTTGATACCGACGCAGCTCGCGCAACTCCCAGCCATTCAAAGGATGCTTTGGCAGACGTACCGTTCTTGGCCTCGCGAATGTGCAGGGTAACCGTTTTGTAGTCGACTTGCTCCCAACCAATCGAACAATTCGGCTGCTCTACGACCATGCGTGGGGCCGGCGTCCGGTATATCTTCTGCTACATGACGAATCGCTTTGGCGTTGAGCTGCATCCGAAGGACGTTCGCTGGGCTGCCGCTGAGGGGGTTAGCCAGGATGTAATCGCGGCCGTCTTGTTGCTGCACGAGCGCAGCGTCGATGAGATCGCGCCACAGCTCACCGCCACCGAGCTTGGGCAGGTGATTGTGCTTGTCGGGCGATCTCCAAGACTTTACGCGCGCGGGACGCTAGAGGCCCTCGAGAGCAGACGGGCCACGCCGCACCCGCCGCCGGCCGAAATCGTCCAACCAAACGCGGACGCGCGTGAAAAGGCCGCGCCACCTAACCACGCCGGTCTGGAACGCCGAGAGGCGTCCGCCTACGCCGGCGCCGGCGCCGGCAAACCTTGGGGACACGATGCGCAGCCCCTTTTCAGAACAAGCCTAGGCGCCCAAGGGAGGCCGCCAGAGCAGATAAAACGCGGCGAGGTATCTGGGGCGCCCGCAGAGCTGAAAACCGCTCCACGGCCGCCCCGCTGCCTTCGCCTGAAAGAGCGCATGGTCGGCGGTGCCGAGAAGCGCTTCGAGAGCAGTCGTGCTTTCGCTCAATGATGCAACACCAGCACTGACGGTCACGCGAATGGGGTGATCGTCTACCGGGTGAGAGGCCGCTTCAATTGCGGTACGGACTCGCTCGGCTAGCCAAAGAGCGTCTTGTGTTGCCGTGTTTGGCAACAGCGTTACAAATTCCTCTCCGCCGATCCGAGCGAAAAGGTCATGTGGGCGCAGCTGCGCGGATGCTAAGCGGGAGAATGCGCTGAGTACTTCATCGCCGATGGCGTGCCCGAATTGATCGTTGATGTATTTGAACTGATCTAGGTCGAACAAGACTAGGGCGACGGGCTCTTTGGCGAAATGTGCGCGCGCCAGGAGCCGCTGGCCGCTCTCGAAAAATCCGCGGCGGTTCATAACGCCAGTCAGGGGATCGATCAGTGACGCTCGCCGGAAACTTGCGGCAATACGATCCTTGGCTAGACCGCCGAATAGATATGCCGTGGAAATACAGACAAAAGCGCTTTCAAAAACCGCAAAAGTCAGCAAATCCAGATCTGAAGGCTCAGAGGGATCGGGATTGGTCAGGGCTGTTACGAGGGGAATGTGGACCGGAATGGCGGCGGCATGGGCCAGGAGTAAGATGATGACCGGCCATCGCCACGCCTGGTCAGCACGTCCGCGCCAAAGCTCGAAGACGACCAGCAAAGTGTAGGCGACGCCAATCATTGCCATCACAACTGCGCGCGCTTCCGGTCGGTGATAAATAGGACCAATAAGGCAAGCGATTAGCCAGAGTGCGACGCCACTCAGTACCAAGAAAATCGAGACGTTTCTGTTGTCGAATTTTCGTGCGCCGCACCACATGATTCCATATGCGGCGGCCAGAAGCGCGTTGCCGACAATGATTGACCAGAGATCTGCGACGGCTCCGCGGCAGACGATGATCAGCGTTGTCGCGATAGAGGCGGTGATGAACCCCGATCCCCATAGGGCCAGCGCGATCACCTTACGGTGCTGGAACCAAGAGAACAAGAGTAGACAGCCGGCGAGCGCCGGCGTGAAAACCGTAACAGCCAACAATGTCGAATGACCGGGCACACGGTGACGTAGCTGATCGTATGCTACCGGCTCGTTAAATTGATGAATTTACGTGTTTTTGAGCTCCGATCGTCTCGATACCTAAAACTTGAAAGAGAAATTTGGCGCAATCTAAATGTCCCAGTGCTGAAGGTTGCTTATGCTGCGATATATCCGGACGATTATTGGGCCTTCAAACAGGCTTCCAAAGCCGATTTTCGCGGACTTCGTCGGCATTGTCTTCACCAGCCTTCCCCCAGTGACCCTTATCGGGGTCACCTTCGCGGCGGTTGGTATTTTGGTTGCTGCGAAAGAACGGGATCTTATCGTTAGTGGCGTTGTCGTTTTGGGCATGGCCGTCACCGCGGGCCGGATCCTGTTGATACTGGCCTACCGCCGGAAAGCCAGAGTGGAGGGCATCCAGGACCCAGTCCCTTGGGAACGCCGGTACGCACTCGGCGCTTATAGCTTCGCGATCGTGCTAGGCGCATTCAACTTGCGTGCTATCGTGCTTGGGGACCCGCTGATCGCAATGTTGATCACGAGCGTGATGTTTGGATACGGCGCGGGGATCGTTGCGAGGCTTGCGGTACGACCCACAACCTGCGTCATCAGTCTTGCCTTGGCCGTTGTTCCAACGTGTGCCGGATACGTTATCTATGCCGCTACCGCAGATGATTATTATGTCACCGCGATATACATATGTCAGGCGGTTCTTCTGCTCGCGTTCGCTGCCGCCGGCACAGAAGCAATGGGACATCTCTACCGGACCGCGCTTCAGCAACTCTTCACCCGCCAGGACCTTACAATGCTTGCGGGCCAGGACGCTCTGACCGGCCTGCCTAATCGCACCTTGTTACGGGCGCGCCTCAACGAAGGCATCGTTCAGACGCGGCGCGAGAATACGCTTCTGGCCTTCCATTGCCTTGACCTAGACCACTTCAAATCGGTCAATGACAATCTAGGGCATGCGACAGGCGACGCGTTGCTTAAACTCGTGGCGGAGCGCCTCACTAGCATCTCACGTGTTGGCGACACAGTAGCGCGCACAGGCGGCGATGAATTTGTTGTTTTGCAAATTGGCATTCGTCACGAAGACGAGGCCGCCCTGCTTGCGCATCGTATTGTCCACACGCTCGGCACTCCTTTTTCAATTGGAGAAAGAGACGTGTGTATTGGCGTCACCGTCGGCATCGCCGTAGCGCCTCGAGACGGCGTATCGCTTGATCGCCTTGGGACCAGTGCCGATGCCGCTCTTTACCAGGGCAAGCACAAAGGTCGCGGAAGCGTTGTATTTGCCGGCGGACAATCAGCCAGCTCTGCAGCTACTGCCGCCTAAACCTGTGTCGACAGGATGCCGCTGACAAGATGACGGGGCTAATTTTGCGCCCTTAGAGGTAGCGATCATTGGGCGTAGAGGTTGGGTAGCCGATGTCACCGGTCTGCGGCGACGTGGATCGCTTGAAAGTAAAATCGCCGGATCGGCACAATCAGTTTTTGGCCGTAATTGGCTTGGTTGTCTCAGGTCCCCAAATTTTGAAGGTCATGCGCCCCCATACGTCAAGACCGCAGATGGCGTTCCGGCACTCGACTGTGTCGTCGAACCACATTTGAACCGCGACCGGACCGAAATCGTAGCCAACAAGGCCACCGAGGGCTATCTGCGATTGGTAGCCACACAGAGCAGGTGTACAGGTGATCCCATTGCCGGGGCGGTCGGCCGTCGTCTGGGCTTCGAAGTAGGCAACCGGACCGATTTGCCACTTGCCTATCTTATAAAGTGCGGTCAAATCACCGAAAAGCTCATTGCCCGAGGTGTAGCCGCTGGCCGCCGGTCCGAGGAATGGCGCCCCCAGGGTCACGCCTCGAGAGGCAGTATTGATGTCATAGCGAAAATTGGCTGAAAGCAGCCAATTAGCATCCAGGTACGAAAGCGCCGCTCCAGGTGCGAACGTCCAGTAATCGGGGTTGATGTTTACGTCGGTCACTTTGCTAGCCCATTGAGAACCATCCGGCGCAACGACCGTGAATGCAGCAGCGAAAAACCAATTCGGCGTTAGCTTCCACGACAGATTGATCGGCGTGAAATTCGTATTGATCAGCTCCGGGCCATTAATTTGGCTCGCTGCAAACGGCGGATTTACCGAGCTTGCGGAAAGCCCAAAAAACTCTCCTTGTGAGATGCCGGCGCTATAACTGGCACCGAAAAAGGTCCAGCCCGGTACCCAGAGAAGGCTTTGTCCAAAGCCAAAGACAGGATTGGTCGCAAAGCCAGTCGCTTGGTTGCCAACGCCAGGTGAGCTGCCGAGGCCCGTCGCTCCAAGAGAAAAGCTGCCGTACAAGCCGGGCGGCGGCGACGCACCGAGAGGGAGACCCTGCGTGGATCCGCGCACATAGTTTGTAAGATCGCCAAGCTCTACGGCGAACACATTGCTCACGCAGGAAATCATTGCTAAGGCGGTTACAGCCGCCTTGAATGTGCTTGGTCGTGATCCTCTGGCCATCGTCCCACCTCGCCCCCACGCCACGATAAAGATGAGCGCGCCAAGAATGGTAAACGAGGCGGAAGATCGCGCGGTCAGTGTCGTCGATGGTTAATGAAACGCTCAACCCATCCGGAAAGCTCGGTCACCGACGGCAGGTCTTCTATCGGGTCGTGTCGCGATCGCCGGATGGCAATGAAGTTCAACACGCCCACACGACGATCCGCAACTCGATCAGCTTGTGGTGGTCTTTCAGCCGGACGTGTCGGCCACCGGTTTTGGGTTTTTTGCCTTGGTCGAGGGTCCGGCGGGCCTTATCGATGATCAGCTTCGAGTTGCTTTGCGAACGTCTCGGTTCGTGATTGCCGACCTCACGCACGCCAGTCGCGCCGCATATTGTGAATCTGGCTTTGCAGAAGGCTTAGGTCGACCTATCATCTGCACGTACCGTAAGGTCGAATGGGCAGGCGAAGGGAGCCATTGCGACACGATCCATTTGCGCGTGATAATCTGGGATTCCGCATTTTGACGAAGCGGCGACCAAGCTGACGAACGCAATCAGGGTGACGCTGCAGACTGAGGCGAAGCTGGCGTACCCGATGTCGCAATCGAAGGTCATCTTGCGGGAGTGGCTAGCCGGGCGAGCATCTTAAGTTTTCCGCCGGCTCGAAGTGGCTACCGCTGCGATGAGCTACATGACCTTGTCGCTCTTGCCGAGATTGAACCGCCGTTGCGGCGGTTGGACTTTCCGCTCGATGCGAACGGTTTTGATCACGACCGGATGGTAAGCGTGCCAGTAGCTTTGCAACGTGACGTTTCGCTGACCCCGATCCAAATAGAGCGCGCTGATCCGGGGCAACGGCGCTATCGCGCGCGGGTTGGCGTGCATCGTTATCACGCGCTCAATCTAGCCGCGGGACAATTTTTGCCGGCACCAAAAGCGAGTGAAGTGAAGAATTATAGCAACCGATATAAATTGCCCGATGGCACTGTTGCTAAACGGTATTGCGGTGCAGGCACGGACCTTTTAGATGGTCAGGAATTCCTCGGATGGCGTGAAGCGGCAGTGCACCAGAAGTGTCTGCGTGCGGACGAAGCCGGGCTCGCTGATGCGTGCGCAGGGCGCCGGACTGAATGGCCGCGCCGTGACACGGCCACGCGTGATCCAAAAAATTATTAGCGGGCTCGCATCCGTCGCAATGCCGCGCAGTATCAGCGAGGAGCAGGCTGCTCGAGACATCGAGCTGGCGATGGCTATTGTTGGTTGTTGCCTCCGGATTCGTTCAGAAAGAATCGGGCCCAGATACAGCAAGGTGGTTTTCGGGCAGGAGGATGTTAGCTAAAGGCGTAAGGACTTGCCCAAACAAAAAACTTACTCGATTTGCAGCCCATTCAGCCCCAGCTGTGACCCACAGCACTGACTCCTTACGGGAGCTGTATACAGTTGCTGCGCGGTGCGTGGGGCCGGTATTACCATCGTTGCTGCCTCTCTAGAAACCGCCTGTAATGTATACATGCCGCAAAGGAAACTTTAAAACTAGCCAACTAACTTATGTTCGGGCTCATGCCAACGCCGAAAGATCGAGCTTTTGCATCTCCGTCGCCCAGCGGGACGAGCAAGGTTTAAGTTTCGGGACAGCAACCCTATGGCCGATCGTGCACGCAACGCATTGGGACTAGGAAAGGCCGTAACTTTCAATGTGGTAACGCCCATGACGCGTTTTGGCACATGGGTGGTCCGGCTACTGCTCTGGTATTTCGATCGCGTGAAATCGAGCCAAGATACCGCTAAGGCACTATCGTTTCTACCATTCGTTCATTGGGTAGTGATCGAGCGCAATAAGTTTCCGCGCTTGAGCAACGATCAACCGCGCGAGCGACTCCATTACGACTATCTTTTCTTTCTCAGTACGTTTAATGGGCCGTGGAGCCCGTACATCGATGCGTTCGCCGATGTGCTTTACGTCGCACTCGATCCAGTCTGGTTCTGGAGCATTGCTTATCCGTTTGCTCGTCCGGTAACTGGACTGAAGGCCTACATCGTCCGCAATCAGGTGGAATCCGACCACGCGTACAGCGCCTACCCGGGCGCTACGGTACGTGACGTACGTGCCGCCCTCAGCGTGTATGGCGACCTCGAAAGGCTTGCACAACAAGCAGGCGGGCTGACCGCGCAACAATTCGACGCAGAATTCAAACGCATGCTGCTCCGTACCCAGAACATGCTCGGTACCTTCGGGACCCTTCCCGATTAATCTCGGACAGGGAACGCTCATGGCCAATGCCAACGGCAAAAAATTTGGTCTCACCGCGTTGTTCCCGATCAAGGCTGTTGGCTGCGGACCGCTGCGGGTCGCGCTGCGGGCAATGAACAGTAAACCGTATGGGTCGCCGCTGTCGGACGTCAATATTATTCACATGGCCCGGTTCGCCATTATCAACACGCTTGCTTTCGAAGGAATTCCCGCAAAGCGCGACTTGTTGCAGTCAAATTATCTGCTCTTCATGTGTGACTTCGATGGTACGACACTTGAGTCTCTTGTCACCGCTATGGTTTCAAATATTCCAGACACTATGAATGAGATCTGGGGTCATTGCATTGCCTACCCGGGTCTCACTAGTCGAGATCAGCTAACGGCATATTTTGAGCGATGTCAGCTGGAGACGAATTTGTTTCTGGCCGATCGGCCCGACGACGAGGTTGACGCGATTCTGCGCGGATTGCTCTATAAACGCGAATTCGCCAAATTCGTAGCTGCATGCCAAAACAGCGGCCATGCCGTCACTCAAATCGATTTTATCACTTGGTGGCAAAGCCTCCGCAGTCTAGCCACGCCCAAGCCCGGAAGCATGTGAGGAGAAAAAGAATTCGCCATGCTCGATTTCTCCGACATTCAAGGCAACATTCTGCGTGGTTATCGTTCATTTCCAGTTGCTCGTTTCTTGTTCTTCGCGGTTACGCACGCTGCGGCCGGACGCGCCTTTCTTGAAGATCTCCTCCCGCACGTAACCCCTGCAAAGTGGGTGAAACGGCCAGCTGCGACGACCAACATAGGGCTTAGTTTCGCCGGCTTGCGGGCTTTTGACCTGCAATACGAATGCCTAGCTAGTTTTCCCTCCGAATTTCAAGCAGGCATGAAGGCGCGTGCCGCGTCGCTCGGCGACATCGGAGAAAGTGCGGCGAATTACTGGGATCAACCGTGGCGCAATGAGAACGTGCACATACTGATCACGTGCTATGCCGTTGACCAAACAGCGCTAAACCAACAATGCAATGACATCAAAAGATTGGCGCCGGCCGGCGTGCGAGAGCTCAGCCCGCCTCAAGAAGCCGCGCTCCTCATTATCGATGGGGCGTATACGCGAAAAGAACATTTCGGATTCGAAGACGGCGTAAGCAATCCGGACGTGGAGGGCGTCGCTGATGATGGCGAAGGGGGAGATACTGGAAATCCGGATGCACATGGTATTTTTCGAAAGGTGCCGGTCGGAGAATTTCTTCTCGGTCATCGCTCAGAGGGAGGCGAAATCCCACCTATGCCTGTCCCCAATCTCCTCACATTTAATGGGAGCTTTCTGGTGTTTCGAAAATTAGAGCAGAACGTCCCGCGATTTCGCCAGTTCCGAAGGAGTAAAGCGGCCGCACTCGAACGAGCTCTCGGGCACACATTGCCAGCCGGTCTCAAAGTCGAGGAGTACCTTGCAGCGAAGATGCTCGGCCGATGGTATAACGGCTCATCACTTGACCTTCACCCTGACAAACCGGGGGGTAAGCCAAGCAACAAGTTCACTTACGCCGACGATCCCGACGGCTCGCGCTGTCCATTAGGGGCACATACTCGCCGCGTCAATGGGCGCGCATCACTGGGCTTTGGTGGAGACATCCTTCGTCGCCGACGCCTTATTCGTCGCGGTATTGCGTACGGCGATTACTTGCCTCCGGACGAATCCGGTCAGGCAAATGCCGACGCATCACGCGGCATCATGTTTCTGGCCTTCAACAGCAGCATAGTGCGGCAATTCGAATTTGTGCAACAGCAATGGGTAAATGGCGGCGATGAATTTAGCCAAGGCGACGATAGCGACCCCATCGCTGGAGCCCGCTACGGTGACGGCCGAATGGTCGTTCCTGAGGACCCGCAGAAACGTGACGCGCAAATCGCGGGCCGGATGATGATTCAGGGCGACGAGAGAACCGGCCGGTCGCCGTTCCTGTGCGACGAGATCCCGCGTTTCGTCACGACCAAGGGGGGCGACTATTTCTTTTTCCCGAGCATCACTGGCCTGCGTTTGATGGCGTTGGGAGAGGTTGTGGTGTCATGACGGCCGCTGCTCGCTCAAGTTCAAGCAGCCTTGTTGCGCGGGGCACGCAGACATCGATTGCCCTATTCAACCGGTTTCGCTCGATCCGACGCTACGTCCAATGGTTGGAACTGATGAGCATAACGACGGCCAGTGGAGCGGGCAGGCGAATTCGTCACGCCGTCGGTCATAAGACGCCGACTGTCATCGATGTGCGCAATTTCTCTTTGACACCGGCTTATTATGCCGAACTCCTCGATCACCTCATTCTTCCGGATCGCCTGCCGCTCGCGCGCTTGGAACGCGCTCAACCCGGCGAAGCGACCGCCATCGCGGCTGTTGCTCGGCTCGCTGCGACAGCCGTCATTAGTACTTATTGCGATGTCAAGAAGGATAACACAATTGCCAAAGCGATGCGTGATCAGCACGCCAAACCGCATGCTTGCGTATCTGCACGGTTCATTGTCCGCGACGATCTGCCTTCACAATTCGAAGTCGGCGTGTTTCGCCGGGGCGCAATTTATAAGGCGGTAGTCCGCTTTTCCAACGCAATGGGAAGCTGCCGGAGCGATCGCAAGGCCGACGGGCGCGGCATGGCCGTCAAATTGCAGCTACACGGGAGCGGTTTGGAGAACATTTTTCCGAGACTGTGCGGAGGTCAAGCACCCGAGCAAGATTTCCTGATGACCAATTTCCCAGTGTTTTTCGGAAAGGACGTTTCGGACTATAAAGCGTTTATGGAGATCCTTGCACTCCCAACGGACGGTGTGCTTGCGAAGCTGCGCTCACAAATGGAATTCATCTTTTTTTTCGTGCCCTGGCGCTTACCGCAGTTGCGAATCTTTTGGGCGCAGGCGGTTCGGAGAATCGACAGTCCCCTCCGCGAAACCTACCATAGCATGACACCGTACCAGCTTGGCGATGATAACGTTGTCCGCTACACAGCCCGCCCTTTGCACACGCCCGCGAGTCCTCCTGCTGTCGGTAACGATCGATCAAGCAGCGACTTCTTGCATGACGCGATGGCGGCGGAGCTTGACCCGACGTCGCATCCGGCAGGCGAAAATGCACAGTTTGAATTCTGCATTCGGCGAAGAGGTACTCCAACGCCCGATGACGTGGAAGATGCCAGTCGCAGTTGGGACGCGAGCGATGACGAAACAATTCCGCTCGGTCGGATTGAAATTCCGCTGCAATCGTTCGATCAAGTGTGTCGAGTTTGCGAGTGCGAGAACTTGTCGTTCAATCCGTGGAACGCTCTACCGGCGCACCGTCCGCTCGGCGGCCTGAACCGCATGCGGCTCGCAGTCTATGTTGCTTCAAAGAATATCCGTCACCGTCTGAACATGTTATAGGTTGACTTCAGTATGGCTTTGAAGTTGTTAGTCTCTCGCGATCGGCGTACTTCAACGAACGGAGCAGCGCTGCGATCATGAACCCCCCTGTTGATGACGTATAGGCGCCGGTTGCAAAAGGTCAACATTGTCTTTCTGGAAACTAGACTCAAGCTGTTGCCGACTGAAGCCCAGATTCAATGCCGGCCTCAGCTCAGGCGGGCGCACCCTTCGCCTCCAATCGCCGTAGTTTACGCAGCAAGGAATGCACCTGCTCAAGGTCCCAAGAGGATTTTTCCCTTGAAAACTTTTCAAGTGTTCCCGCTAGCGTTTCGATTGCATCGCAGACGTTACCTCGGGCTGTTTGGAAATTTGCCAAATCGCCCGCAATTCGTATTTCCCATCCCAATGCGCGATTGACCTTTGCTGATTCGAGGGCGCGAGAAAAATATCCTAGCGTGTTCCCTACATTGGCGTCAGATTCTTTCGCAAGTAGGTTTGCGCGCACGCGATAGACTTCAGGTTCGAACCATCGCTCCCCAGTTTGCTCCATAAGTTCCTCAGCCGAAATAGCGAAATCGCGGGCCTTCCCCGCATCCCCCAAACGACTGTATTCCGCTGCCAGGAAGATTTGATATAGGGGTGCCTGAAGGTAATATCCATTTTCTACTAGCATCGAGATCAGGTTGGACAGCTTATCTAACACAGCACCGCTCTTGTCGCGCTTTGACATCGCTTCGATCGCCCAGAGAGGGCCAAAGGCTTCGTACAGCTGTAATTTATGCTCCTTGGCGTTGGCAAGGCCCTCTTCGACACAGGCAATGTTCGCCGCATAGTTTCTTTGGTACATATGATCAAAACTTCCCAGGATTAAGGCGTGGGACAGCATGAAAGGATGCCCGAGCGCTCTTGCTGCGAGCCTTGCATCTTGGCAGTAAGTAGTGGCGGCGTTCGGACGCCCTAAAAGCCATACCGCGTGCCCCCCGTAGACAAGTGATACAATCCTCGGGTCATGCTGATAGACTTGAACCAAACCGCGGTGGGCCTTTGGCTCGTATAGTTGGAACACCTGTTGGGCGTGATTTTGAGCTTCCAAAAAGTTGCCAAGAAAGAAGTTGACAACTACCATGCCGGTTTCTGCCATAAGCTTTGTTTCATCGTTGGGCGAGCGCGCCGAAAGCGCTAAAAGCTCCCGCGCGTATTCAAACGCTTCGCTCAGCTGGGTGTTGACCAAGCGTGCCATTGTGAGACCCCATAGCACTATCGTTTTGTCACGCACGCTGCCGTGATGGCGGCAAAGCTCTATGGCACGGCCGTAAGCTTCATCCACATGCGGATGCCACCACCCCTTTAGCGCGGCGTGGGCCATTGCTATCATAGAATGAAACGCAATTTCGTGTTTGGAGCGTTGCGGGGAAGGCTCCAGCATCGCCGTCAAGCTTAAACCCTCAGTCAAATTTGCGATCACCTCGTGATATGCGGAACTTCGCAGGGCTGCGCTACCCGCGGCCATATAGGTATCGACGGCCTCAGCGATCATCCCGGCACGCGAATAATGGTGCGCCCGAAGGGCTAACTGTCCACTTTCATCACTGGTGGCTAACCTGCTCAGCCAAGCGACCGCACGGGCGTGGAAGTCCCGTCGTTCGTCCTTGAGCATTGACGCATACGCGGTCTCCTGAATCATCACATGTCGAAATGCAAAATGTTTATCTGATAATCGCAGCTGCCGTATTGCTTCGAACTTCACTAGCTTATCTAAACCTCGCTTCAACGTCTCGCGCGAGAGCTCGCCGATATACTGAACGCCTTCAAATTCAAACTGTGGGCCGAAGATGGAGGCTATCTGGGCAATGCGTTTGGAATCTCCCAAACTATCCAAACGCTCCATGAGCAAATCTTGTATTGTGGCTGGTACATGCCGCTGGTCGTGTTGCCCTTGGCGAGTTAGCGAATCTACGAAAGCTTTGCTTACTTCTTCGATAAAAAGGGGCACGCCATCGGTACGCTTGATGATGTTTCGTACGAATTTACGAGAAAGAAGCTGAGCGGCAGTCACCGACCTCACAAGCTGCTCGGACTCTTCGTCACTAAGCCTGGAGATCGGGAGCGCGACGACCTTCGATTTGTTTAGCCACTTCGGTATGGGCTCGCCTCGGTGGGTTATGACAATCATCATTCTGGAGCTATCAACATCCCGACACACGCGGTCGAACAGCTCGATGCTGGTCGGGTCAATCCATTGGACGTCCTCCACGATCATCAAGACAGGTCTCGTTCGAGACAGTGCGAGTAAGACCTCTCGTAATGTTTCCAACGCGCGATCACGTTCTCGTGCGGACGAGAGATTGGCTGGCGTAAAACCATCAGAGGCGGGAATGGATAGTAGCGCGCCGTAGTACCGAATTGCTTCGTCAGAATTTGGAATAGCGATTGAGAGAAGCTTTCTTAGCTTAGTGATCATCTGCGCAGCGTTGTCGCTTTGACGAAAGCCGGCCGCACGTCGCAGACGCTCGATCTCCGGGGCAAGTGGAGCGGTCGTGTGTAGGGGCGAGCATTGCAAATACAATGTCTCGGCGTCCGTTAATGAGACGCGAAATTCCTGTACGATTTGGGATTTGCCAATGCCCGGTTCACCGGAAAGAACGGCGATTTTGCCAAAACCGGCCATAACGTCGGACCACAGTTCGGCAAGTTTTGCGCGTTCCAGGCTACGCCCGATGAGCGGTAATATGGGCGTCGCCCTGGTCTTCTCAAACCGGCTCTCGGTCGGGGCGGCTCCCCGCACCAGCCAAGCAGTGACAGGCTGCGCAATTCCCTTAAGATCATGTTGGCCGAAATGCTCGCACGTAAATGCTTTAGCTACGAGATCATGTGTCGCAGGGCCGAGCACTACGCCGTTCGGCGGAGCGATATTTTGGAGTCTCGCCGCAACATGCACGGGCGTTCCGAACACCTCCCGCTGCCGAGACTGTGTAATCACGCCGCTGACAACGATCGTGCCCGTATTGACCGCAATACGAACCTTTAACGTCACAGAGGCGGTAATCGAAAAGCGGCGTTCAGTTATGTCAGCTGCGATCGCCCGTGCTGCGTGAACGGCGCGCTCCGAATCATCCTCGCGAGCACGAGGTAGCCCAAAATACGCTAGAAGACCGTCACCAACTGTCTGAGCTATGTAGCCGCCGTAGTGACGAATGTGCCCGTTGCAAATGTTGCGGTAGGCTCTCACGATTGAGAAGAATTCCTCGGGATCAAGCCGTTCGCTTAGAGCCGTCGCATCGACGATATCGATGAAAACGACGGTGAGTTGTCGTCGTTCAGCAGGTAACTTTGATCGTTCACCACCCGCCAATCGTTCTGGTTCAGGCGGAATAACGTTTGGCACCGAGGTGGCGTCGTTGCCGCCCCTGGACTGTCCGGAGCTTCTCCCGCTTCTTGACATACAGTGCATCCATTAGAGGCACATGAGGTTACGAGACGCGTCTGACATTTGCCGACCGCACCGCGCCGAATGCTTGGCCGTTGTTTATCTCCTCACCGATAATTATAGTACGCGTGTCGAGTCTGCACGAGTAGCCGCTGGCTTAGACCGAGATGTTGGTCGTTTCTCCCTTATCCAAACCCTAAAGCGACGCGGTTCTCCGGTACCTTGGCGTGGGACCGACACGTGCTCCGCAAGAAGGCCACTGTCACCTGTGCAGCCTCTTGCAGAAATAGGTGCGTCGCACAATTAGAGGCTACTCCAACGGGACAGGCGGGACCACCACCCCTACCGGCGGAGCGACTTTGTGGCTACCGTTATTCCAAGACAGTGGTGCTCCGCGCTCGGACACGAACACGAAAGGCGACGACGGACTTTCCCGCTGATGCCGCCAGAGTTCGCGCATTTCCCGTCCGCTCAGAGGATGCGTGGCAGACGTGCCGTTCTTGGCCCTACTGACGTGCAGGGTAGCGGCTTCGAATTCGACCTGCTCCCAATGCAGGACCGTCACCTGGCCGCTCCAGGCTCATGCGCTGAGCCTTCGTAGGGTATATCTTCCGCCGCATGCCGAATCGCTTTGGCGTCGAGCTTCATCCGAAGGACGTTCGTTGGGCTAGCGCTGAGGGCGTTAGCCAGGATGTGATCGCGGCCGTCTTGTTGCTGCACGAACGCAGCGTCGACGAGATCGCGCCCCAGCTCACCGCCGCCGAGCTCGAGCAGACGATTGTGCTCGTGGGACGCTCGCCGCGCCTGTACGCGCGCGGCACGCTCGAGGCCCTCGAAAGCAGGCGGGCCACGCCGCAGGCGCCGCCGGCTGAAATCGTACACCCCAACGCTGTCGCGCGCGAAAAGGCCGCGCCAACTAAACACGCCCGTCTGGAACGCCGAGAGGCGTCCGCCTACGCCGGCGCCGGCAAACCTTGGGGACACGATGCGCAGCCCCTTTTCAGAACAAGCCTAGGCGCCCAAGGGAGGCCGCCAGAGCAGATAAAACGCGGCGAGGTATCTGGGGCGCCCGCAGAGCTGAAAACCGCTCCACGGGCGGATGTGATCGCGGCCGTCTTGTTGCTGCACGAACGCAGCGTCGACGAGATCGCGCCCCAGCTCACCGCCGCCGAGCTCGAGCAGACGATTGTGCTCGTGGGACGCTCGCCGCGCCTGTACGCGCGCGGCACGCTCGAGGCCCTCGAAAGCAGGCGGGCCACGCCGCAGGCGCCGCCGGCTGAAATCGTACACCCCAACGCTGTCGCGCGCGAAAAGGCCGCGCCAACTAAACACGCCCGTCTGGAACGCCGAGAGGCGTCCGCCTACGCCGGCGCCGGCAAACCTTGGGGACACGATGCGCAGCCCCTTTTCAGAACAAGCCTAGGCGCCCAAGGGAGGCCGCCAGAGCAGATAAAACGCGGCGAGGTATCTGGGGCGCCCGCAGAGCAACACAACGAAACGCACAACGGCTCCCACACTTCCCGACTCCTGCAATCTGGCAAACTTTGAGCGGGTGCGCTTGGAACCATATCTTTTGCCGCTCAGCGATATTCAATGCCGGGTGGTGAAAAGCCGGAGCTAAGGGCATAGGACGACTAGCCCCGCAGATGCGAGGTTAGTCCCTATGCCCTTTGCGATCATGCCGGTTTGGAGCCTAGCCGTCGCTTCGGGCACCGATCTGTCGCGGCTGACGATCGGCTCGGCGTCTACTATACGGAGCCATGCCGCGCTCCGCCGACTGATGCCCCTCACGCCTTTAGGACCGGGGTGTTGCTTTTCGCCGGGCCCCCATGTAGCAACAAACAACCGCTTCGCCCATGTGTCTTCAAACCGCAAGCGAGGCGGGACTAGGGCTCACGTGACCTCGGAGTGGTTGCGTGAGCCCTTTTTATTTAGCACTGCTGCGTAGAAAAATTGGCTCGTGCTAGTGAAGTGGAACGTCTTCTTCCCCGTCACATTTCCTCGCTGCCGGCTTTTCGGCAGCGAGACCCACAGCGTGTGCGCCGCGAGCACTCTGGTGACCGCGATCGCTCACGCGTCAGGGACCGTCATCAAATCGGGATCTCGTCGTTTTGATCCTCTTTGTACTCCCGTTTGAGACTCCTACACAAATCGATGAGATCTGTTGTCATCGCATCGATCTTATCGCGTCCGCGCCAACGCGCGTCACCGTCACGGATGCCGAAACGCTCGTGCTCAATGACTTTTATCGCCTCAAACGCTGCACCGGAAAGCGCTTCCAGCAAATTAGCGCGCGGCCCTGCGCACCAGTCGAGTTTTCTATCCCCTATTTCTTTTGGCGACGGGGCATTTGCCATAGTTGCGTCTCCTTCAAATAAAATTGAACTACTGGCTGTTCAGTGATGGTTTCTCCTGGCTAGCGTTGGGAACAGACAACCCCATTCATCTGGGACACGCACGAGGCGATGCAGGCCTTCACGATTAAGCATTAGAAAAAAGGCTGACGGCTCCGGCAAGCTTCTCGACAGAGGCTTTGGTGCCGGAGCCGTCGCTTAACCACGCGCGGCAAGTTTATGGTGTGGCGCTCTGTCGAGTGCCGGACACTCTAAGGGTGCCTGCACCCCTGTCAAGTCATTGAAATCGCAAAGGAAGTCCGCACCGTGCGGACTACACAGAGCAATCCTCTGTTTTCACGAAGAAATTTCCGCTCTGGTGCCAAATTGCCGCAATCAGTCACCCCTGCGGCGGATGCGCAGAAAGGCGCGCGCACTCGTGTCCCATTATCAAATGCGCGCAGGACGCATGGAAAGCTGGGAGCGCTGCTCGTGACGAGGCTCGCCCCTTTATGGTGCGAAGCGTCGCTTTGCCGGCTGCAGATATCATCTACTCGGATGTGCGCTCACTGAAACGGAGCACCCCGAGTACTCCAACCACTTCCCTCCATAATAAGCCGACACTTCCCGCAGGGGGATTGCATAGCCAGGTAGACGCTTGCCAATCAATTTCGAGCACGTCGCTAGCTTCGTGGTCTAAAATCCAAAAATCACCGAGCACCTCAGCGACAGCCTTCGAGTAGTTGGGCGGCTCCTTCTTGGTCCTGGCCTTGCTGCCGGATTTTTTCTTTGGCTCCTCATGACCCCACAGCTCACGGCTGATTTCCAGAGCCTTCTCCTCGCCAAATTCTTCGCTAGCGACGTATTTGCCGGCCGCCTTCATCAACCGCTGAGCTGTCACCTTCCGGAAGCCGAGCACCGACGCGTTCCCCTCCTGCCACTTCCCCCACTCACCGTGCTTAAACTCGGCCTTCTTACCGATGAGCATCTCGCCGCACTTGAGTAGATGTTTGATGCTACCGCCGAGCTTCGCCCTCCCGAGCTTGTATTGCTCGCCAATCTTCACCGCGGCCATGTCGACAAGCCGGCCCGCCATGAGGCCCTCTCCATCTGGCGGCTCCCGAACCTTCGACAGAAGGGAGGAAAACCGACTTCTAAGCTAATTCCCTGGCCAAATCAGAGGATCGGCGAATGCAGGCGCCACGCCATGTCCCGGTGCTCTGCGGCTTTTGACGGCGAGCCGTGTGATATCAGCTCTGCTACGCCCCGACGAACCGGCTGGCCTCGTTGGCACAAGTCGCTCTGCAGTAGAAAGCTTCGCTCTTATACTGCCGACGCACCTGTGCCATTTTGGCGAGCGCGCCGGCGTTGCCATGTCCGACGACTGATGCCCTCGCCCTTCCATGGCTGCTGTCTGGCGGCGCTTTGCGCCAAGTATGCCGCTCTTGGAATTGCTCCCGTGGCACGGCGGTTGCGCATTTTGGCTTCACGATCAGCCGCGCGGCGGCGAGCAGTTCGTTCGGCTTTGTTCAGATCAATTGCTCCAATGGTGCGAATCTTTAGTCGCTGACGCTCTTCACCGGTGAGGGGAATGCGCTCCGCCAGCTCCGCCAGGCTGTCGGCCGTCCACTTCAGCGCTGGCTTTGCCAAGAGGCTGCTACGCTCAAGCGCCGCTGCCCGGCGGGGCTTGCGAATGCAGCGCGGGCCGTCAACGGCGGCTGGCACGGGCTGGCATCAGCGTCACGAATCGTGCTGCACTGATAGCGCATATACCGCAATCACGCCGAGCGTCGTTGTGTACGGCATTCATGATGCCGGCTTAGTTTCGAGCGCGGGTAACTGCCGCAACCAAAGCTCGGCGTCGTCTTCACTGATGACAGTTCTCCGGCCAATTTTTTTGGCGCGCAACCGTCCCTGCTTGATTTCGACAAAAGCTCGCGTGCGCCCAATCGCGTACCTCGCGCAGAAGGTGTCGATACTCATCGCTCGCTGTGGTACGTTGAGCAATTGTTCTATCACGGAAGGCTGCTGTTCTTTTCGTCCCATTTCGGCACCCGATTGGTGGCGGCCGGGACTGTTCGTCCGAGGGCGCCAATGGTTGCCGAAGTATCAAGGGACACGGTAAAAAACGAATTAACCAAATATTAGGTTTTCGCTTAATGCATTGTTATCGCAGGGAATTCTGACATTTCCGCGATGCATTCGTCGATTGGTTTGCTTGGCATTTGTCACTGCTGACGCGCACTAGGACGGCCTTCCAGAAAAATAATCGAGTGCAGGTATAGTTACGCCAATCGCAAAGTATGCACGTCCTTCTCGGCAACCTGCGGCAGCGCATTGGGCTCACAAAATTCCGCCCAGGCGTCCATTAGTTTTCGCCGTTTCTCAAATAAGTCGCCGCGCCTGTAAGCCGCCTCAACTTTGTTAGTTACGGCGTGGGCTAAAGCCGCCTCACAGACTTCATTCGAAAAATCTGTACATTCGGCCGCCCAATCTCGGAAAGACGAACGAAAGCCGTGGACGGTGGCGCCTCCAGTTCTGATGGCACGTATCGCCCACCACACCGTTCGCGCTCCTAGGGGCTTGCCGTGATGTCGCGAGCTAGGGAAAACGTACTCTCCGTGATGAAGCTCCCGCATTATTGCGAGGATCTCCCGTGCCCGCCGCGACAGTGGTACTCGGTGTTGGCGGGCCGCTTTCATTCGCGAAACGGGTACCGTCCACACCCCACTTTCCAGATTTACTTCATCCCAGCGTGCACCAACTGCCTCACCACAGCGCGCAGCTGTCAGAATAATAAATTCGAGCGCGAGGCTCGGAATAGATTGCCTTGATCTCAACTCACCTATGCACGCGGGAACATCCTCGTAACGGAGCGCTTCGTAATGCCCACGCGTGATTGCCTGACGCTGCGGCAAAAGCTGATCCAGATGGCCGCGCCACCGCGCTGGATTTTCTCCAGTTCGCAAACCCTGTGCCTTCGCGGCGTCGAGCACCCTTTCTATGCGGCCGCGGAGACGCGATGCAGTTTCGGGCAACTTAGTCCAAAGGGGCTTCAGCACCGAGAGCACGTCGTCAGTAGTGATTCTGTTTACAGGGATATGCCGCAATGGAGCCGCGTAGGCTCGCATAGTCATCTCCCACGATGAAATATGCCTTGGGTGGCGCCACGACGGCTTCATTGCTGCTATTAGTCGATCAGCGCATTCGCCGAACGTAGCGCCGCTAGTTCGCTTCCTGACATCCCTGGGATTGTCGCCGTCGGCAAGCTTAACGCGAGCCTGGGCCGCCAGTTCGCGAGCGCGTGCCAAGGGAACGGCGCGTGCCGAACCAAACCCAATCTCGGTGGGCTTGCCGTGCCACCGATACAAAAACACCCAGCGCCGTCCTCCGTTAGGAGAAATGGACAGGTAGAGGCCACCACCATCTGCGTGACGTCCACGCTGGGTGATCGTCGAAACCGTCCTCGCGTTCAGTCGATTAATTTGTCGAGCCATTCGTTGCTGCCCTAAAATCTGCCCTAGCAAATGATGCGGATTTTAGCGAACCGTGGCGAACAATAAAAGACATCCGTGACCATCAAACTACTGTAACTAAAGAGTTATTATGTACGTTCCCGAACGCAAGTGAACATTCGCGAACGATAAGTCAGCGGACGCGCTGGCCTCCGACTACGATCTTCAGAATGTCCCGGTCCTGCGCGGCTCCGCGCAACCGCCGGCACCGGTGTACAGCGTCGGCCCCGCCACCTTCACGCGCTGGAGCGGGTTTTATGTCGGTGGCGATGTCAGCGTCAGCAGCGCGTATGCTGATTTTTCAACCGCCACGCGCCCGCTTGTCCATTCCAGCTTACAGTTTACGACGGTCGAAAACACTGATCGTCCTTCGCAATTTGAAGTGCTCGGCAAGGGGAGCGCAGTGGCACCCGGCGGGGGCGTGTTCCTCGGTTACAATACGCAATGGCAGGACCTCATCCTCGGGGTCGAGGCTACCTATACCCACACAAACCTAAACATGACGCCGTCGTCCACGCCGGTCGGGCGCCTCTTTACGGATACGAATACTACGGTAATTGTGAGCGGTAGCGCTAATCTGAATCTCACTGATTACGGAACTGCACGCGGCCGCGCGGGATATGTGATCGGAAATTTCTTGCCCTACGCCTTCATCGGTATGGCGGTCGGCCGGGCGAGCTACAACGTCGCTACAACCACTCTCTACCAGGACACTACATCAGGTGTCTTAACCTTCCCCAATAGCACTGGACAGAACAACGCGCTGCTCTGGGGCTACACTGTTGGTACGGGTCTCGACTGGGCGGTGACACGAAACATCTTCGTGCGCGGCGAATTCGAGTTCGTGCAGTTCGCGCCGATTTCCAACATTGCAGTCTCGGTGGCCAGCGGCCGCGTCGGCGGCGGCCTCAAGTTTTAAATCATAGCTGTTCCCCGTCACCCTGCGCCCTCAAATTCTGCTCGACGCGCGAGCGTCGGCCGGAATTCGCGCAAATCCGGAACGGCTACGATCTCAGCCCAAGTCATTGTGACGGTGAAACGGCCGTACGTTGCATCACTAATCCACGCTCCAATTGCTTCGCGGCAACATCGCTGCCGGTGTAGACCGGAAGGCGAAGCGGCAACGCCGGCCCCGTCGTTCGGCTCCGGGAATCGGGTGGGCTTCGACGTTTGATTGGTCCATGTGGCGTGCACCAAACATTGGAGCGCCACTATGCATTTTCGTATTCGGGATTTGGCGGCAGAGCGATGCGTCTGGTCTGTTCCGCCGATCGACACGGTGCCCGTAAACCTGCGCTGTCGGATGTTAGACGTGCGAGCCTTCGATGTTCACGACAAGATGGTGGGCCAAGCGCTCGGCGAAGGCGGAAAGCTGCCAGATGTCATCAGGCAATTATTTGCTGATCGTCACGCGCGGTATCTTCATGTCCACTTTGCGACGGATGACGCTTACGCCGCGCGTGTAGACCGTTTCACGTTCGCTGCGAGTACCACATGGTGTCCGTCATTATTTTAAGACGATTTCAGGCGGCGCCAATCCTGCTTTGCTTTCCGCCCCCGTGAAACGAGGGAGGCGGACCACACCAAGTGTGGTGGAGGGGCTGCTGAGGAGCCGCGTGGGAGAGCGATGAAGGAGCGGGCATCGTAACAGGACCGCGCACGCGAAATGTTTGAACCGCCACCGAACTCGCCGCGAGGCCGCCCCCCCCTCCACCGCCCTCCGGGCGGTCCCCCTCCCCCGCTTCGCGGGGGCGGATGAGGAATGCGGCATACGAGCCGCTTGACGGCGAGCCTCTCCTTCCGTAATCCCACGCGCGGGACACCCCTCCCCAACGAGGGGCTTCTATCTGGAAGGATAGACCATGACAGACGTAAAGCCCGCAATGCGGCCGTCGGTGCCGCATTTTTCGTCCGGCCCTTGCGCCAAGCGCCCCGGCTGGGCCCCGCAAAATCTCTCCGGCGCCGTTCTCGGCCGCTCCCATCGCTCAAAGCTCGGCAAGGCGAAGCTCAAGCGCGCCATCGAGCTAACGCGCGAGGTGCTGGAAGTCCCGGCCGATTACAAGATCGGCATCGTGCCTGCATCCGATACTGGCGCCGTCGAAATGGCGTTGTGGTCGCTGCTCGGCCCGCGCCCGATCACGTTGCTGGCCTGGGAATTGTTCGGCGAAGGCTGGGTCAACGATGTCGTCAAGGAGCTCAAGCTCAAGGACGTCACCACCCTGAAAGCCGGCTATGGCGCCCTGCCCGACCTCGCCAAGGTCGATCCGGCAAGCGACGTGGTGTTCACCTGGAACGGCACCACCTCGGGTGTGCGCGTCCCCAATGCCAACTGGATCGCCGCCGACCGCACGGGCCTCACCATTTGCGACGCCACATCGGCTGCGTTCGCGCAGCCGCTCGCCTGGGACAAGCTCGATGTCGTCACCTTCTCCTGGCAGAAGGCGCTCGGCGGCGAAGCAGCCCACGGCATGCTCATTCTCTCCCCGCGCGCGGTAGCGCGGCTGGAAAGCTACACACCGCCCTGGCCGCTGCCGAAGATCTTCCGCATGACCAAAGGCGGCAAGCTGGTCGAAGGTATCTTCCAAGGCGAAACCATCAACACACCGTCGATGCTGTGCGTGGAGGATTATCTCGACGCGCTCGAATGGGCGAAGGCGGCCGGCGGACTTGCCGGCCTGCGCGCACGCGCCGACGGCAATGCCGCCGTCATCGGCGCATGGGTGAGCCGCGCCAAGTGGATCGATTTCCTCGCCGCCGATCAGGCGATCCGCTCCAACACATCTGTTTGTTTGAAGGTCGTCGATCCGGCGATCACCCGGCTTCCTGCCGACGCGCAAGCGGCGTTCGTGAAAGGGCTCGCCACAACGCTCGACAAGGAAGGCATCGCCTTCGACATCGACGCTTATCGGGACGCACCGCCGGGCTTGCGCATCTGGTGCGGCTCGACCGTCGAACGCGCCGACGTGGAAGCGCTTACGCACTGGCTCGACTGGGCCTACGCCAAGGCCAAGGACGCGCTGGCACAGGCGGCTTAGCGCAATCCAAGCCGTCATGCCCGCGCTTGTCGCGGGCATCCACGTCTCAGGCGCGGCACGCAAGACGTGGATGGCCGGGACGAGCCCGGCCATGACAATCAAAAAGCAATCCAGGATACATCCATGCCCAAAGTTCTTATCTCCGACGCGCTTTCGCCCGCCGCCGTCGCCATCTTCAAGGAGCGCGGCGTCGAGGTCGATTTTCAGCCGAACCTCGGCAAGGACAAGGACAAGCTCGCCGAGGCGATCAACGGCTTCGACGGGCTCGCCGTCCGCTCCGCCACCAAGGTGACGCCGAAAATCCTCGAACGCGCGCGTGAACTGAAAGTCATCGGCCGCGCCGGCATCGGCGTCGACAATGTCGACATTCCGGCGGCCACCGCGCGCGGCATCATCGTGATGAACACGCCGTTCGGCAATTCGATCACCACTGCCGAGCATGCGATCACGCTGATGCTGTCGCTGGCGCGACAAATCCCCGAAGCCGACGCGTCCACCCGCGCCGGCAAATGGGAGAAGAACAAATTTCTCGGTGTCGAGATCTTCGGCAAGACGCTCGGCGTCATCGGCTGCGGCAATATCGGCTCGATCGTCGCCGACCGGGCGCTCGGCATGAAGATGAAGGTGATCGCTTACGATCCGTTCCTCTCCGACGAGCGCGCGATCGATATCGGCGTCGAGAAAGTCGATCTCGAGGATTTGCTGCGCCGCGCCGATTTCATCACCCTGCACACGCCGCTCACCGACAAGACCCGCAACATCATCAATGCCGACAGCCTCAAGCTGACCAAAAAGGGCCTGCGGCTGGTCAATTGCGCGCGCGGCGGCCTGGTCGACGAAGCGGCCTTGTACGATGCGCTCAAATCCGGACACATCGCCGGCGCCGCGCTCGACGTGTTCGCCACCGAACCGGCGAGCGAGAGCCCGCTGTTTGCATTGCCGAACGTCGTCTGCACCCCGCACCTCGGCGCCTCCACCACCGAAGCGCAGGAGAATGTGGCGTTGCAGATCGCCGAGCAGATGGCCGATTATCTGGTGCGCGGCGCCATCACCAACGCCGTGAACTTCCCGTCGATCAGCGCCGAGGAAGCACCCAAGCTCAAGCCGTTCATTGCGCTTGCCGAAAAGCTCGGCTCCTTTGCCGGCCAGCTCACCGAGACCGGCATCAAGAGCGTGCAGATCTCCTATGAGGGCGTGGTCGCCCACATGAATACGCGTGCACTGTCGTCGGCCGCGATCGCCGGCGTGCTGCGCCCGATGCTGCAAGACATCAACGTGGTCTCGGCGCCCGCCGTCGCCAAGGACCGCGGCATCGTGATCGAAGAAACGCGCCGCGAGGCCGAGGGCGATTACGAAAGCCTGATCACGCTGACGGTCACCACCGAGCGCCAGTCGCGCCACGTCTCCGGCACTGTCTATGCCGACGGCCGGCCGCGCATCGTCAACATCAAGGGCATCCGCATGGACGCGGAGTTCGCTCCCTCGATGATCTACATCACCAACCTCGACAAGCCGGGCTTCATCGGCAAGTTCTCCTCGACCCTCGGCGACGCCGGCATCAACATCGCGACCTTCCATGTCGGCCGCGACGCGCCCGGCGGCAACGCGGTGGCGCTGATCGAGATCGACGGCCAGCTCCCCGACGCGGTGCTCGCCAAGGTGCGCGCGCTGCCGCAGGTGCAACAAGCCAAGCCGCTGCGGTTTTGAGCTGAGCGGCCACGTAGGATGGGTAGAGCGAAGCGAAACCCACCGTCGGGCGCGTATCGCGGAACGATGGGTCTCGCGGCGCTCCGCCGTTCCTATGTTTTGTAGGGTGAGGCGCGAAGCGCCCCTGGCCTCGAGCTTGATTAGAGTGCGCCCAAAGCCAAAATTCGCTATGGTGGCGCTGCTGAAAGCGCACTTCGGAGGGATTGATCCATGTCGCGCCCCATCGTCATTCACGCGGATTGGGATCCGGAAGCGGCGGTCTGGGTGGCAACCACCCAAGACCTCAGCGGACTCGTGACCGAAGCAGAATCCATCGAGGCCCTGCGAGCCAAGCTGCCCGGGATGATTCTCGACTTACTTGAGGAAAACGAGATTTCCGACCTCCCCGCCTCAATAGAGATCATCGCACGCGCGAGTGATCGGTTGGTCGCTGCGGAATAAGTCACATGGCGGATTACTACCGCGATGTGATCCGCTTGCTCAGAGATGGCGGCTACGAATTCAAGCGGCAAGGACGTGGCGATCACGAGATTTGGTGGAATCCAAAGACCGGAGTTCGCGTCACCGTCGACCGAAAGCTAAGGTCAAAGTTCACCGCGAATGGCATCTTGAAAGAGGCCGGACTTTCGAAGGCCTTCTGATCCTTTGTCGGGCCGTTCTACTTCCTTGCCGCCACCGTGATGCCGGCACACACCAGCGCATAGCCGATGGCGTGGTAGAGCTCGAAACTCTCACCCAGAAACGCCACCGCGATCACCGAGCCGAACACCGGCACCAGATGAATGAACGGCGCCGCCCGATTGGCGCCGATCAATTCGACGCCGCGATTGAGAAACAGATAACCGATGGTCGAGGGAAACACCCAGAGAAAGCCAAGCGTCGCCATGTTGCGGGCATCGAGCGCGAAGCTCTTTCCCTGGGCGAATTCCCACAGCATGCCGGGCAGGAGAAACAGCGTTCCGAGCCCGACACCGACGGCGAGAAACGACACCGGGTGCAGCGGCGGCCGGTTGCGGAACGCCGCCATGTAATAGCCGTAGATCAACAGCGCCACCAGAAACCACGGATCGCCGTAGTTGAAGCCGAAGCCGAGAAGAATGGCGAGGCTGCCCTGGCTAATGATCGTGAGAACGCCGGTCAGCGAGACACAGATGCCGCCGGCCTGGCGCCAGGTCAGACGCTCGCCGAGCAACAAAAAGCTCCACAGCGCCACGAACAGCGGCGCCCCCGACTGCATCAACAGGCCGTTGATCGCCGTCGTATATTGCAGCGCGTAATAGGTGATCGCGTTGTAGGCGGAAAAGCCCGTGAGGGCCAACACCGCCAGCGTGCCGATATGCTTGCGGATCGTCGGCCAGTCACGCGCCAAGGGTAGCGCGGCGAACGGCAACAGCACGATGAAGGCACCGCCCCAGCGCACGCAGGCGAGCGTCATGGGCGGAATGTGCCCCGCGCTCAGGCGGCCGATCACGGTGTTGATCGCCCAGAACAGCGAGGTCATGGACAACAGCAGATAGGGCTGGTCGAGCAGACCGAAGCCCCGGCGGCGAGAATACGTGTCAGCTTCCGCCATGAATGGGTTGTCCCTGCCGCTCTGGTCAGCGGCCCTCGGTCGGCTTTTGAGGCGCAAGGAGCTATCGTGGACCACCGGCAAGGACCAGTGTCGCGTGCGCATGGAGCCTTCCCGGTTTTGCCGACCGGCCGCCAATCGGGGCCATCATCGCGACCTTCAGCTTTTTGCCGTTTCCAGGCGAAAATTTATGTGAATACAACAACTTAATCCAAGCTATCATGGGCTCAGCCAGGCCGTTTCGCCTTGCTTCGCCGGCCATCATCCGTTATCCGAACGGATGGGGGCGGTCGTACCGAAGCCGTTGTGTTATCTCACTGAACGCTCGCGGGTCCGTTCGTCCGTCTCTGCAGTATCCTTAAGGACATTATCGACATGGCCAATGTTGTCGTGGTCGGCTCCCAATGGGGCGACGAGGGCAAAGGCAAGATCGTTGACTGGTTGTCGGAGCAAGCCGACATCGTGGTGCGCTTTCAAGGCGGCCACAATGCCGGCCATACGCTGGTCATCAACGGTACCACCTACAAGCTGTCGCTGCTGCCGTCGGGCGTGGTGCGCCCCGGAAAGCTGTCGATCATCGGTAACGGCGTAGTGCTCGATCCGCGTGCGCTGCTCGACGAGATCGCCAAGCTCGCCAAGCAGGGCGTCGAGGTCACGCCGGCCAATCTGCGCATCGCCGAGAACACGCCGCTGATCCTGCCGCTGCATCAGGAGCTCGACGTCGCGCGCGAACGCGCGTCCGGCAAAGGCGCGATCGGCACGACCGGCCGCGGCATCGGCCCGGCTTACGAAGATAAAGTCGGGCGCCGCGCCATCCGCTTGATGGATCTCGCCGACCTGCAGATGCTCAACGGCAAGATCGACCGCCTGCTCGCGCATCACAATGCGCTGCGTCGCGGGCTGGGTATGACGGAAGTCGCGCCGCGCTCGCTGTATGATGAGCTCGCTGCGGTTGCCCCCAAGGTGCTGCCGTTCATGGATTCGGTGTGGTCCTCGCTCGATGAGCGGCGCCGCGAAGGCAAGCGCATCCTGTTTGAAGGCGCGCAAGGCGCGCTGCTCGACATCGACCACGGGACCTATCCGTACGTCACGTCGTCGAACACCGTCGCCGCGCAGGCGGCGACCGGCTCGGGGCTCGGCCCCGGCGCCATCGGCTACGTCCTCGGTATCTGCAAGGCCTATACGACACGCGTCGGCTCCGGCCCGTTCCCGACCGAGCAAAACAACGAGATCGGCCGAACGTTGGGAGAACGAGGGAAGGAATTCGGCGTCGTCACCGGCCGGCCGCGGCGCTGCGGCTGGTTCGACGCGGTCCTGGTGCGGCAAAGCGTGCGCGTCTGCGGCATCAACGGCCTGGCGCTGACCAAGCTCGATATCCTCGACGGCTTCGATGAGATCAAGGTCTGCGTCGGGTACCGCCTGGACGGCCGCGAGATCGACTATCTGCCCGCGAGCGAACATGCCCAGGCCCGGGTCGAGCCGATCTATGAGACCATTGCGGGGTGGAAGGAGAAAACCGCGCACGCGCGGTCATGGGCCGATCTGCCGGCGCAGGCGATCAAATATGTACGCCGGATCGAGGAATTGATTGGTTGCTCGGCCGTGCTGCTATCGACCAGTCCGGAACGCGAAGACACGATCCTGATGCAGAACCCGTTCGAGACGTGAAATACCGAATGAAAAATCACCGAGGCGAGCGTAAGCTTAAGCGATGACCGACTATCATCCGCTCATCGCCCGCGCCGTGGACGGTCTGGAGCGCAGCACGGGTGAAGCCAGACGGGCGCTCTATGAGCGCGCGCGCACCGCGTTGGTCACGCAGTTGCGCTCGGTCGATCCGCCGCTGTCGGAATCGGAAATCACCAAAGAACGCCTGGCGCTGGAAGACGCCATTCGCAAGGTCGAGGCCGAGGCGGCGCGCAAGGCCCGCGCCGAGCAGCGCGCGCCTGCGGCGCCGCTGCCACCACGCCGCGAGCGTCCAACCGCCGATGGCGGCCGCCCCGAGCCGCGCCGCGTTGAGCCGCCGCCGGTGAAACCTATTGCCGTTGGACCGAGCGAGCCGGCTGTGCCGCGCGCCGCCGCGATACAGCCGGGCGAACCGGCTGTGCCGCGCGGTGCGGCCGCACAGCCGAGCGCACGCGAGCGACTGCTGAATGCGCGGACCCAATCGCCGCCGTCGCTAAAGCGCGAGGGCATCAAGGGCTTCCGCGACGTGGTGAGCGAGGTGCACGACCTCGGCGGGGCCTCGGCCAAAACCGCGCCATCGGCGCGCGACGCGCGCGACTCCTATCCGCCGCCATTTCACGCTGCGGATCGTGCCGAAGACGAAGACACCGCGCACGAGGCGCTCAACGATTACGGCACCGAAGGCGACGCCGACGATCTGAGTGCCGAGCCCTATGGCGGCAGCTGGCCGGCGCACAACCGGCAACCCTCCCATGCCCATGACGACGATGAAGACATTTTGTCCGCGCGGTCTGCGGAAGACGAAGAGCATTTGCCGCCGCGACCGGCGCGCGATTATCGCGGGCTGATCAAGATTGCGCTCGTGGCGCTCGCGATCATTGCTGCGCTGGTAGTTCTGTACTTGCAGTGGCCGCGTATCACGGGCGTGTTCCATTCGATCGGTCAGATCGGCGCCCGGCAGCCGGCCCTGCCGAGCAGTTCGCAGGCGAATTCGCAGCCGAAATTTCCCGGTCGCGTTCCGCAGGAAGGCACCGCGCAGGCGCCGACCGGACAGGCGCCGGGCCAAGCGGTGCCGGCGGTGGCGCAGCGCGTGGTGCTCTACGAGGAGGATTCTAACGACCCGCAGGGTAAGCGCTATGTCGGCTCGGTGATCTGGCGCACCGAAACGGTATCGCCCGGCCCCGGACAGGCGCCCGAGCTGGCGGTGCGCGCGGACGTGGAAATTCCCGAGCGGCACATCACCATGACGTGGTCGCTGCGCCGCAACACCGATCCGGCTCTGCCGGCGAGCCACACCATCGAAATCATGTTCAACCTGCCTGCGGATTTCGCGGGCGGCGGCATCGCCAACGTGCCCGGCATCCTGATGAAGCAATCTGAGCAGGCGCGCGGCACCCCACTTGCCGGCCTCGCGGTGAAGGTGACCAACGGCTTCTTTCTGATCGGGCTCTCCGCGGTCGAGACCGACCAGCAACGCAACATGCAGCTTCTCAGAGATCGTCCGTGGTTCGATATCCCGATCGTCTACACCAACGGCGGACGCGCGATCCTTGCCTTGGAAAAAGGTACGCCGGGCGATCGCGCCTTTGCGGACGCGTTCGCGACCTGGGAGAAGAAGTGACGATTGCGCCGCCCCAGAGCATGTCCCCCACTTAGACGGGATGTGCTCTAGCAGAACGGCGGCGTCGGCATGTTTGGGTATGGATGGAAATGAGCGCAAAAAATAAATCGGCCAGCCTGAGCCGGCGCGAGGCGGCCGCACAGCCCTTCGTCGCCTCGGCGCTACGCACGCTCGAAACCGAGCGCGAGGGCTTGGCCGCGCTCAAGACCGCGATCGCCGACGGCCTCGGCACCTCCTTCGTGGCGGCCGTCGATACAATTCGTCAAGCGCGCGGCCGCCTGATTGTTTCCGGCATGGGCAAGTCGGGACACATCGCGCGCAAGATCGCGGCGACGCTTGCGTCCACCGGTACGCCGGCCTTTTTCGTGCACGCCGCCGACGCCAGCCACGGCGATCTCGGCATGATCACGTCGGACGACGTGATGCTGGTGCTCTCCTGGTCGGGCGAAACCGTCGAGCTGCGCAGCCTGATCGATTATTCGCGCCGTTTCCGCATCACGCTGATCGCGGTCACGGTCAGCGCCGAAAGCACGCTCGGCAAGGCCGCCGATATCGTGCTGGCGCTGCCGACGGCGCGTGAAGCCTGCCCGCATAATCTGACGCCCACCACCTCGACGCTGATGCAGCTTGCGCTCGGCGACGCGCTGGCGATCGCGTTGCTCGAAAGTCGCGGCTTCACCGCGATCGATTTCGGTGTGTTTCATCCCGGCGGCAAGCTCGGCGCGGCGCTCAAATTCGTGCGCGACGTCATGCATCCGGGTAATGCCGTACCGGTGATCGCGCGCGGGTCGCCGATGTCGGCGGCGATTGTGGAAATGTCGGCCAAGGGCTTTGGCTGCGTCGCCGTCACCGACGCGGCGGGCAAGCTCGTCGGAGTCATTACCGATGGCGACTTGCGCCGCCACATGCGCGACGATCTTTTGCGCGTTCCGGTCGACGAGGTGATGACGGCATCGCCGAAAACGGTGCGGCCCGATCAATTGGCGAGCGAAGCGCTCATGCTGCTCAACGCGTCGAAGATCACCGCATTGCTGGTGATGGAAAAGGAGCGGCCGGTCGGGATCGTGCACTTCCACGATCTCCTCCGCGCCGGCGTCGCGTAGCTTCCGCAATTATCGTTGTGACTGCAAGGCACACCTTACAGAGCGGGCGCACGGAAACCGCGCGCGGTTGCTATTCGTCGCACGCGCGCGCCCATACCTTGATAAACCCGATCGTCGACCCTACCATAACGGTCTGAGATCAGACCAAGAGTAGCTCGGGTTTTCCCGGCGGATCGGCAATTCGCCGCCGAGCAATTTTGGAATGCTTCGCCAGGAAGCCGAACCGACCCGATAATCCGGCCCCTAGAGCATGTCCCGGAAAAGTGGAAGCCGGTTTTCCGAAAAGGACATGCGACAACAAAGTGATCTAGAACATTTCCCGATTCCACTTAATCGAGAAATGCTCTAGCGACGTTTCGTTGCGGTCGGTCGATCGCGCAAGACGCTAACGGAGCGTATCAATGATTTTCCGTCAGCTTTTCGACAGCGTCTCGGGCACTTACACGTATCTGCTCGCGAGCCGCAGCGGCGGCGAGGCGCTCATCATCGATCCCGTGCTCGAGAAAGTCGACCGTTACCTGCAGCTGGTGCGCGAGCTCGATCTCAAGCTGGTCAAGGCGGTGGACACGCACTTGCACGCCGACCACATTACCGGACTGGGCGCGCTGCGCGATCGAACGCGTTGTGTCACGGTGATGGGCGAGCAGACGCTCGCCGACGTCGTGTCGATGCGCGTCGCCGAGGGCGATCGCGTCGAAATCGAGGGCATTCGCCTTGACGTGCTCTATACGCCCGGCCACACCGACGACAGCTATTCGTTCCTGCTTGATGACCGCGTTTTTACCGGGGACACCCTGCTGATCCGGGGCACCGGCCGCACCGATTTTCAGAACGGCGATCCGCGCGCGCAGTATGACTCGATCTTCAACAAATTGCTCAGGCTGCCGGACGCCACGCTGGTGTTTCCCGCCCACGACTACAAGGGCGACACCGTATCGACGATCGGCGAAGAAAAATTATTCAACCCGCGGCTCAACGTGAAATCGATGGACGAATACGTCGAGCTCATGACCAATCTGAAGCTGCCCAATCCGAAAATGATGGATGTCGCGGTGCCGGCCAACATGCATGTCGGCCTGCATCAGGAGGACGTCGCACGCAAAGGCTGGGCGTTGACCGCCGCCGACGCGGTCAATTTACTCGAACGACCCGACGTCGTCATCGTCGACCTGCGCGAGAAGAACGAGCGCTCGAAGCACGGCGTCGTGCCGGGCACTCTGCATTCGCCTTACAAAAATCTGCAGGATGAAATCGGCAAGGGCGGCACGCTTTACCAGCTCGCGGTCGCATCCGGTAAGCGAATTGTATTTCTGTGTGCCTTCGGCGAGCGATCGGCCATGGCGGTGCAGGCAGCGCAGGATGCCGGCCTCATTGACGCGCGCCACATTGCCGGCGGCATCGAGGCCTGGAAGAAGGCCGACGGCCCGCTGGCTTATTGAAGACACGATAGATGACGTCGTCGGCGTCGCTTCGATCGCGTGCGACCAACATGCGGTCGAATGATCGCCCCCCTCTGCAACCCCTTCCACGCGAGCAAGACCCGCACAAGCTGCGCGCGACTGTGCTCTTCTGCTCACAATGCTAGAAGGACTCGTGTTCGCCCTCCGGCGGGCTCCGGTTGAATTGGCAGGTGCCAAAGGTTAGTGAGGCGGTGATGTTGACGGTCGACGAAGTATCTGCAGTCCCATTGTTTTCAGCGCTTCCCGCAAGCAACCTCGAACGCCTCGCGCGTACCTCGGCAGACATCCATCTGGGTCCGGGAGAGTTCGCTGTGCATGAGGGCGGAGAGCCCGCCTTATTTGCGGTGTTGTCCGGCAAAATCGAGGTGGTCAAGCTCATCGACGGGATTGAACGGCGCCTCGGCTGGCGCGCCCCGGGGGCTATTTTTGGTGAAGTGCCCATCGCGCTGGGCTCACCGTTTCCCGGCGGTTATCGCGCCGCGGAGCCGTCGCGGGTGATGCGCGTTGAGTTACAGGAATACTACACGATCGCGGCGGCGTCCAAGGACGTGTCCCTCAAGGTCAGCGCTCTTGCGCGCGAAAGGCTTGGGGGATTGCAAAGCATCAACGCCGAGCCGCACCGTCCGCGCGTGACCTTGGTCGGTCATCGCTGGGACACCGATGCAAGCGCCTTGCGGCGTTTTCTCGCGCGCAATCAGATCTCCTTCCATTCGTTTACACCCGACGCACCGGAATTGCCGACGCATTGGCCGGGACCATTGCCGACCGGCGACCTTGGTCCCGCCGTACGCCTGGCGGACGGTGAGGTAATCGTTGCGCCGGATATACGCGACCTCGCACATCGTCTCGGGCTTCAAACCATGCCCAGGGTCGCCGAATATGACGTAGCGATCATCGGCGGAGGGCCCGCCGGCCTTGCGGCTGCGGTCTACGGCGCCTCGGAAGGGTTGCGCACAGTCGTTATTGAGCGCGAGGCTCCGGGAGGACAAGCCGGAACGTCCTCACGCATTGAGAATTATCTCGGATTTCCAAGTGGCATTTCGGGTGACGAGCTGGCTAGTCGCGCCTTGCAGCAAGCAAAGCGCCTGGGTGCGGAGATTCTCGTCACCAGGTCGGTCGCGCGCATCAGTCCATCGACACGGGAAATTGCTCTCGACGACGGCGACGTCGTTAAGGCTCGAACGATCGTTCTCGCAACCGGCGTGACCTGGCGCCGACTTTCGATCGACGGCTTCGAACGGTTCATTGGCAAGGGAATATACTATGGGGCTGCCCGCAGTGAGGTGAGTGCAACGCATGGGTTGGACATCTTTCTGTTGGGCGCAGGCAACTCCGCCGGTCAGGCAGCGTTGTACTTTGCCAACCACGCCCGCAAGGTGACGCTCTTAGTCCGCAGCGCTTCCCTTGAAGCAGGCATGTCGCATTATCTGGTCGAGCAGATCCGCAAGCACGCGAACATCGAGGTACAATTGGCGTCGGAACTGGCGGGGGTGCACGGGGATGGCCATCTGTCGGCGATCGACGTTCGCGACACCCTGAGCTCGACGATTCGTCGGCATGACTGCTCCGGCCTGTTTGTCTTCATCGGTGCCGACGCTGAAACCAGCTGGTTGCCGGCTGAAATTGCCCGCGACCGACGCGGCTATGTTCTTACCGGCGACGATCTCAAAAAGTCCGGGCTTTGGTCATCGAGCCGGGATCCGTATTTGCTGGAAACGAGCGCTCCGGGAATCTTTGCCTGCGGTGATGTCCGCCTCAGCCCGATAAAGCGAGTCGCCTCGGCTGTCGGCGAAGGCAGCATGGCCATTGCGTTCGTGCATCAATATTTGGCCCATGGCGGCTAGACCTTGATCCGATCAAATCGAATCGGATCAAGGTCTAGATTTTAAGTTAGTGCATGATCTTTTCCGAAAATCGGGTTCCACTTTTCGGGATCATGCACGCGCGACGAACCCGACTTTTGGTGAAAAAGGGCCAAAGCCCGAGAGCATGCGTTTCCGGCTCTAATACAGCCCGCCTCGCGTCGTTGCGCGATCGTCGGGCGGCGCGTAGGCCGGCGGGAATTGCTGTGGGGCGGCGCGGCTCGTCGCCGGATTGGCGGCCGGCGCCACGGCCGCGGTACCGGGCGTCGTGCCGGTCGTACCCGGGGCGGTCGTTGCACCCGCCTGCGCCGGTGTACCGCCTGCCGCCGCGTCCTGCCGCTGCTGATGGGCGATGAACTCCTCATAGCCGGGTGCGCCCGGCCGCGGCGGCACGTCCTTGGGCATGCCGCCGGCCCAGGTTGGCACACTGTCGGATACGACACCGGCGACCGAGCTGCATCCGCCCAGCGCCAGGCACGTGCCCAACACGGCCGCCGCCGCAGCCAAACGGCGCCTGGTCAAGACTGTCGCCAAATCCCGTCCCCGATACGCTCGCACCGTGGCGCTCCCCGCGCGCCAAATTTACCAATAGGGCCTACCAACCGCGCCCGAAACAAGCTCAAGACACATCGCGCCCCCAAGAGCCAGTCGCCATCGGCGGCACAATCCCCGGGCCTAAAGAGAAACGCTTTCGTGGCCGCACTGTGTCTGCGGCGAGGCTTTAAAGCGCGCTAAGCAAGATCCGGAAAAGTGGATACCGGTTTTCCGAAAAGATCATGCTCCACCAAAGATCTAGAGCGCGATGTCAAAGCCATCGCGCCCTGGCGTACCGAGGCCGCGCCTTGTATCCCTTTGCCATCAAAGATTTGCTAATAGACCCCGTTATTGCCCCGGTCCGCTTTTAATATCGCCCACAGGCGAAGCTGATTGCCGTCGAATCGGTTGCCATTGTGGCGGCGGATGTCTCGGAAAACGCGTGCCCTCGGACTTGATCCGAGGCCGGATCCATGTTTTCCGGCAGGGACATGCGCAATGCGAGAATCGAGAGCGCATCCCGGTGCATCCAATGCGCTGCGGACGTGGAAAAAGAGTTGCAGGCGTGATTGCGGAAAAGCCCCATCGCGGCTCTCAAGCATTGCGGCGCGCCGTATGGGCGTTGCTGCTACCCGCAGGGCTCGGTCTATCCACCGGACTGAACGGATGCGCCGAGCTTGCCGCCGGCAATGCCGAAATGGTGCCGGCCGCCCCAGATCCGGGCTATCGGCTGGTGATCGCGAATCACTTGAAGCGCGTGCTGAAGAATTCGGGCGGATACGACGCCTACGAGATTTCCGAACCGCGTTGGGTGCATTCGATCAAGGGTTGGACGTGGTTGACCTGTGTGCGCTTCACCGATCGGGGACGCCCGCGCACCTATGTGGTGTTTTTCGACGGCGAGAAAATCGTGGACGATCGTTTTTCGGTTCAAACCGATAACTGCGATACGCAGGCCTATTCTCCGTTCGAGCGGATGCAGACCGGCCTCGACCCGCTGCACTGATGACTGATGGAATGGACACGGATGAACGAGGCATGACGCGGATCCTTGTCACCGGCGCTTCCGGTTTCGTCGGCCGCGCCGTGGTCAGGGCTTTCGCCGGATCGGGCAGGACGGTGCGTGCCGCCGTGCGGCGCTCGCCGCCGGAAAGCTTTCCGGCCGGCGTCGAAGCGGTTGTGCATCCCGATCTGGCGCAGTCCTTCGATTGGTCGCCGTATCTCGATGGCGTCGCGCAAGTCATTCACCTCGCCGGCATCGCTCACACCGGCGGCGTCGCCGCCGAGCACTACGAGCGCGTCAACCATGCGGCCACGGCCGAGCTTGCGGCTGCGGCGGCGCGGCACGGCATTCGACACTTCGTGTTCGTCTCCTCGATCCGCGCGCAAAGCGGGCCCTCGGCGGATCACGCCTTGGCCGAGCGCGACGAGGCGCAGCCAATCGACGCCTATGGACGCTCCAAGCTTGCCGCCGAAGTCGCCGTGCGCGAATCCGGGGTACCGTTCACGATCCTGCGGCCGGCTTTATTTTATGGCCCCGGCGTGAAGGGAAATTTCGCCTTGCTGTTGCGTGCAGCGCGCTCGCGCGCGCCGTTGCCGGTCAAGGACTTCGTCAATCGCCGCTCGCTGATCGGCATCGACAATTTCATTTCTGCGCTCGACTTCGTCCTCTCCTCGCCCACAACGCTCGGCGAAACCTATGTGGTCGCCGATCCCGGCATTCCGCCGCGGCTCGGCGACCTGATCGCGACCTTGCGCAAGGCGCAGGGGCGCAGGCCGCTCCTCTTGCCGCTGCCACCGCATTATCTGGAAACGCCGCTGCGCCTTCTTCGCCGCACCGGGATGTGGGAGCGGATCGGTGGCAATTTGCGCATCGATCCGGAGAAACTCATCGCCGCCGGCTGGCAGCCGCTACACGATACGCGCGACGGCTTGACCGCGCTGGTCGAGACGTTGACGCACGCAGCCAAAGACAAACGAGCTCCGAAATGAACATGAAAGCGTCGCTTCTGATCGTGGCGCTATTGACCGCATGGGCGGGCGCGACATCGGGCGCGGCGGCACAAAGCACCGCCGATCCCGCCGCACCGCACGGCCATATTGGTGGGCATCATATGGGCCAGGATGGCGGGCACAGCGACCCATCGGGCAGCGCGTCCACCGAAGGTTTCCATCGCCGTTTCAACGACGCGGAAAAATGGGCGAAGGAGTTCGACAATCCGGAACGCGACGCCTGGCAAAAGCCAAGTCCTGGACGCGCTGCATCTGCCGCCCGCGGCGCTGGTCGCCGACATCGGCGCCGGCACTGGCTATTTCAGCGCCCGCCTCGCCAAGCGCCTTCCGCAAGGCAAAGTGTTCGCCGCCGACGTTGAGCTCGACATGGTGCATTATCTCGCCGCGCGGGCCGAGCACGAACATCTGCCCAATCTCACGGCGGTGCAGGCGCACCCCGACGCCGCCGATCTACCGGAGCCGGTCGACCTCATTCTTGTGGTCGACACCTATCATCATATCGACGATCGCAGTCGCTACTTCGCGGCGCTGCAATCGTCGCTGCGTCCCAGCGGCCGGCTGGTCATCATCGACTTCAAGGCCGATTCCCCGAACGGGCCGCCGCCGCAACACCGCATTCCGCCGGAGCGCGTGACGCGAGAGCTTGCCGCTGCTGGCTTTACGCTGGCCGACAAAATCGAATTCCTGCCCCGGCAATACGGCCTGATTTTCAAGAAAAGCGATAGCTAATTGGATTTCGGGTCGGTTCGCCCGCCCTTATCCGCTCGTCCCCGCGAAGGCGGGGATCCAGCTTCTTTGCACCGGCCCATGGATTGCCGCCTTCGCGGCAATGAGCGGAGACTCGGCTCTTTATTTGATCAAACTCGCGTTGCGGCAAGCGGCGGCATCAGCGGAATGTCTTTTCCGATATCCTTCTGCCGCAGCACCATGCCGCCGACGACGCCGACCCCGAACACATAAAGCCAGCCCGAGGTGAAATCGAACAGGTGAGAGTTGAACAATGACGAGATCAAATTTTGCACCACGATGATCGTGCCGATCCAGGCAACCAGACCGCTGCCGCCGGTGAACAACAAAAGATGCGCGATCCACATCGCGATCAGCACCGCGGTACCGATAAGCCCGAGCTAAATCGCCACCGCGAAAATCTGGTTATGCGGATTTTCCGAATGAAATGAGGACGCGCTGTCGTGGCCGGTCTCCGAGAGCCGGAATTGCTCGGAAATGGAGCCGGTGCCGTGACCGATAATCGGTGCCGTTTCGACGAAGCTGAGCGACTTGCGCAAGAACTCCAGATGCAGCCCGGTCGAGTTCGGCTCGTTCTTGTCGCGATAGGCCTCGTATTCGGTCACCGATCGAGTCAGCCGGTTATGCAGATAAGGCGAAGCCGCCCAGGCAGCGGAGCCGAGAACGAGAAGCAGCAAGAGGGTGCCGAACAAGCCGCGCCAGCGGAATTCCTTCCAGCCGAGCCAAACGAACAGCACCGGCACGACCAACAACGCGGTGCGGCTGGTGATCACAAAGACAAGATCGGCCGCGAATACCAACACGAGCAGGAGCGCCCCGGCCGCGCGCCGCCATTGCCGGACTCGAGCCGTCTCGCAGGCCACGCCGAGCAGCGCGAACACGCAGATCAGGAAATTCATGCTCTGGAAAATGTAGTTGTTGGTCGGCACGCCGAAATCTCTGCCACGCCAGGTCAGGCCGGGCGTGAGCACCAGCCCCCACGACACCACGAGCAGCGCGACCGAAGCGGCAAAAAATCCATAGATCACCCAGAGGCCGCGCTCGGAGCGGCGAAAATGGATGAGCAGCACCGGTATCCATAACAGCCGGAGGAATTTGCTCAATCCGCCGAGGCGGTCGTGCCAGCTGACGTCGGCCCACAGCATGCCGATCGCCGCCAGCCCAAATAGCAGCACCGGCAAATAAGCGGCGGGGTTTGCCAGTTCGCGCCGCACCGCGTTCGCATCGAGCGTCGGCAGCACGGCGGCGATCCACAGCCAGACGAAAATCTCCGTCACCGATGTCGACCAGGGCAGCGAGATGGCGAGCGCGACCGCGAGCCAATCGACCACCGCCATCCAGCGTGCGCGATCGAACCCCGGCAATAACGGAAGGCTGGTCGTGGGTTGCGCCATGGCTGTCTCTGGGCGTTTTCCGCTACTGCTCTCGGGCTTGGCGCGATTTGACGAAATCGTCATGCCCGCGCTTGTCGCGGGCATCCACGTCTTAGATCCACCAACGGAATTAAGGCGTGGATGGCCGGAGCAAGTCCTGCCATTACGCGTGTATGGTTCGATCGAAACGTCATGCTCTAGGATTCCGCAGGTTTGGACACTCGCTTGTCAGGTGCGGCACTTTCGGCCGAACGATGCACCAGCCGCGTGGTCGACTGACCGGGCACGAGGCTCACCAGCAAAACATCGCCGCCGGCGTCTTCGACCACTTCGCGGCCGACCACCTGATCGATGCGGTAGTCAGCGCCCTTGACCAGCACGGCCGGGCGCACGCGCTTGATCAGTTCGAGCGGCGTGTCCTCTTCGAACACCACGACGAGATCGACGGCTTCAAGCGCGGCGAGCACCTCGGCGCGGCCTTCGGCCGGATTGATCGGCCGCGACGGCCCTTTGAGCCGCGACGTCGAGGCATCGCTGTTGAGCCCGACCACCAGGCGGTCGCAGGCGGCGCGCGCTTCTGCCAAGAGTTTCACATGGCCGCGATGCAGCAGGTCGAAACAGCCGTTGGTGAAGCCGATGCGCAGACCGTGCCGGCGCCAGTCCTCGAGGCGCTCGTCGAGCACCGACCAGTCGAACACGATCTTGTCTTCGGGCGCCAGCGACGCCGCCGGCAAGATCCGATGCCGCAATTCGGCGAGCGAGGCCGTCGAGGTGCCGCGCTTGCCGACGACCACGGCAGCCGCCGCATTGGCCGCCCGCATGGCGTATTCGTAGGGCGTGCGCATCGCCGCGAGCACCGCCATCACCGCCGCCACCGTGTCGCCGGCGCCGGACACGTCGCGGACCTTGACCGGATAGGCTTCGATATGGATCGGCGCCTGTCCCTCGACATGCAGGCTCATGCCCTGTTCGCTGCGCGTGACCAGCACCGCTTCGCTTTCCACAAGCCGCGCCAGCTCGGCGGCGGCGGCGGCGATTTCGGCTTCGTCGCGCAGCGGCCGATGCACCGCGGCGGAGAGCTCCTTGGCGTTCGGCGTGATCAGACTGGCGCCGCGATAAACCCGATAATCGTGGCCTTTCGGGTCGACGATCACCGGCACGCCGTGCCGCCGCGCCTCGTCGATGACGGCGCGGATTACGCGCTCGGTCAGCACCCCCTTGGCATAGTCGGATAGCACCACCGCGCGGACTTTCGGCATCGCGGCCTGCGCCTGCGCGATGATCGCCGCCTGGCTGTCGGCGTTCGCCGGCGCCGCCATCTCCCAATCGGCGCGCATCAGATGGGCGGAATGATGCTCGGAGACAAAGCGAACCTTGCGGGTCGTCGGCCGCGTCTTGTCGATCACCAATTCGGGAACGACGGCGCCGAGCTTGGCAAGCGCGTTGCGCAAGGAAAGACCAGCGTCGTCGTCACCGACCAGGCCGATAAAGACGCACGTTGCGCCAAGCGCGGCGATGTTGCGTGCCACGTTGCCGGCACCGCCGATCTCCACTGTATTGTATTTGACCGCCAGCACCGGCGTCGGCGCCTCGGGCGAAATGCGCGTGACCTCGCCATAGACGAAGTCGTCGAGCATCACGTCGCCGATGCAGAGCACGGTCTGCTCAGGGATAAGCCGCAGCGCTTCCTCGAAATCGAACATGCTGTTGCGGGCGCCTGGTTTCAGCGAAAGCGATCGGTGCGATCGAGATAGCGGCTCACGTAGGTTTTCACTCCCTCTTCGAGCGTCATGAATTCAGCGGCGAAGCCGGCGCGGCGCAGGTTACTCATGTCGGCTTGCGTGAAATACTGATAGCTGTTGCGGATCGCCTCGGGCATGTCGACATAGTCGATGTTCGGCGCCATGCCGAGCGCCGCGAACATCGCGGTCATCAGATCGCGAAAGCTCCGCGCCCGTCCGGTGCCGACATTGAAGATACCGGATACGCGCGGCATCTCCAGCAGCCAGCGCACCACTGCCACCGCATCGTCCACATAAATGAAATCGCGCTTTTGTTCGCCGTCGCCGATGCCGTCGCGGTGCGACTTGAAGAGCGCAATCGGCACGCCCGCCTTGGCGTCATCGAAGCGCTTGGCCACGAGGCTCATCATGTCGCGCTTGTGGTATTCGTTGGGCCCGAACACGTTAAAGAATTTGAGCCCGGCCCATTGCGGCGGCAGCTTATCCTTGCGGGCGACGCGTTCGATCACCGCCTGATCGAACAGATGTTTGCTGAAGCCATAAGGATTGAGCGGTTTGAGCCGCGCCAGTCCCGCCGACGACCAGTCGTCGACAAAGCCGGCGCCGCCGTCCCCATAGGTGGCGGCCGACGACGCATAGATGAACGGCGTGCGGCTCTGGGCACACCATTCGAGCAAGCGCAGCGACAGGATGAAATTGTGCTCCATCAGGAGATCGACATCCACCTCGGTGGTCGACGAAATGGCGCCCATATGCACCACGGCATCGAGCTTGCGGCCCTCGAGCCAGCGCAGCAGATCGGCGGCCGGCACGAATTCGGCCAACCGGCGTTGCGCCAGGTTGCGCCATTTCGGCCCGGTTCCGAGGATATCGTTGACCGCGATATCGGTAATCCCGGCCTCGTTCAGGCTCGCCACGATATTCGAGCCAATGAAGCCGGCCCCGCCGGTGACCAACAACATCGACGCCGCATCACCGCTTGAGGTTTATCCCGTCCGCCCCGGTTTGCCCCAGACTTGGCCGCGGTGCAACAGTAGGCCCCCGGAGGGCGCGACGATTGCGTCGGGAAGCGGCAGGACTGGACAGGACCGGCGTGCCAAGCTAAGCCGGACTTGAAGGATAATGAATAAATCTACGTTCATACTTACGATGAACAGCGATTCGCGGCACATCCCGGCTGCTGGCGCGACCGCTGAACGGAACGCGAAGGATACGCGTCCGATCCTGATCGTGCCGTACATGTGGATCGGCGACTTCGTCCGTTGCCATTCGGTGGTGAAGGTGCTGCGCCAGCGCTTTCCGGAGCGGCCGGTCGATGTTCTGGCCACCTCCCTGTGCGCACCGCTTGCCGATTACATGCCCGGCATCCGCCAGGCCATCGTCGCCGATCTGCCGCGCAGCCGGCTGGCGCTGTCGCAGCAGCGCGCGCTCGCCCGCCGGCTCCGGCAGGAGAATTACGGCATGGCGCTGACCATGCCGCGAACCTGGAAGGCGGCGCTGGCGCCGTTTTTGGCCGGCATTCCGGAGCGGGTCGGCTTCGCGGGCGAGGCGCGCTTTCTGCTGCTCAACGACGTGCGCTTCGGGGAGAAGAAGCTTCCGCGCATGATCGATCGCTGCGCCATGCTGGCGCTGCCGCGCGGCACGCCGCAGCCGGCCGATTGGCCGCTGCCGGAACTCGAAGTGCCGGCAAGCGAAATCGCCGCCTGGCGCATCCGCCGCGGCCTGACACAAGACCAACCCATCGTGGCGCTGGCGCCGGGCGCGGTCGGCCCTTCGAAGCGCTGGACCACCGAAGGTTTTGCCGCGCTCGCCCGCCGCCTGAAAGATGACGGCGCTGCCGTCTGGGTCCTGGGCGGCCCGGGTGAAAAGGCGACCGCAACCGCGATTGCAGCCGAGGGCGGCGGCGCGCTTGATCTGACCGGTACCGATTTACGCGACGCGATCATCGCGCTCGCCGCCGCTTCGGTTGCGGTTTCCAACGATTCCGGGCTCCTGCATGTCGCCGCCGCCGCCGGCACGCCCTCGATCGGCATCTTCGGCCCGACCAGTGCGTGGCATTGGGCGCCGCTCAATCCGCTCGCCGACGTCATCGAGGCAGAAAGCGAGCTGCCGTGCCGGCCGTGCCACAAACCGGTCTGCCGGCTCGCGCATCATCGCTGCATGCGCGACATCGCGCCCGAGCAAGTTCTGGCTGCTGCGCGCAGCATCCTCGCCAAAACGGTCGAGATGCAGGACGTTCCGGCCTAACCGCATGTTCATCAAAGCGGCTTATCGTGCATAATCTGGAAACGCGTGTTCTCAGACTTGTTCTCGCCGCGGATCAAAAAGAGACGGACTTAAGCACATGACAGTTTTGGTCACCGGCGGCGCGGGCTATATCGGCAGCCATATGGTGCTCGAGCTTGCCGACGCCGGCGAGCGCGTGATCGTGCTCGACAATTTGACCACCGGCCACGAGTGGGCCATTCCCGCCGGCGTTCCGCTCGTCGTCGGCGACAGCGGCGATCAAGAGCTTGTCGGCCGGCTTTTGCGTGACGAGGCAGTCGACGCCATCATTCATTTCGCCGCCTCGATCGTGGTTCCGGATTCGGTGCGCGATCCGCTCGGCTATTATCGCAACAACACAATGAACACACGGGCGCTGATCGAGTGCGCGGTGCAGGCCGGCGTCCGTCATTTCATTTTTTCCTCGACTGCCGCGGTCTACGGCAATCCGGCAGAAATTCCCGTGACCGAAGATACCGCGCTCGCGCCGATCTCGCCTTACGGCTGGTCGAAGCTGATGAGCGAAGTGATGCTGCGCGATGCCGGCCGCGCGCACGGACTCAATCATGTCATTCTGCGTTACTTCAACGTCGCCGGTGCCGATCCACTCGGCCGCACCGGGCAATCGACCAAGGCGGCGACGCATCTGATCAAGGTCGCGGTCGAAGCAGCGCTCGGCCTGCGCGCCAAACTCGACGTCTTCGGCGACGACTATCCGACACCCGACGGCTCCTGCGTTCGCGACTATATTCACGTCAGCGATCTTGCCCGCGCCCATTCCGATGCCCTGCGCTATCTGCGCGGCGGCGGGTCGTCGCTGACGGCCAATTGTGGCTACGGTCATGGCTTTTCGGTGCTGGAGGTGATCGACACCGTCAAGCGCGTGGCCGGCGTCGATTTCAAGGTCGAGACCGCGCCGCGGCGCGACGGCGATCCCGCGCAGATTGTGGCCTCTTCGCAGCGCGCGCGGGAGACGCTTGGCTGGCAGCCGCGTTTTGACGATCTTTCCGTCATCGTCGCGCATGCGTTGGCCTGGGAACAGGCGCTGAGCAAACGCGGTCGAGGCGCGCCGCAGGGCACCGAGCGGCGGGCGACCGCAGGTTCCGGCGGCGCGTAGCGCAGCCACGACTTTCCCTAGATAGTTCTATCCGCCGAAACAACTTGAAAAATCCGCCTCGGGCGGGCAAGGAACGCCCATGGCGCATCAAGGGCTCGCGCTTCAAGACTTGAGGCTTCGAGGTTTAAGGCTTCAAGACCCGGTGCATCGGGAGCGCATGCTGCTCCGCGGTTTGGGGACCCCGCACCGTTCCGTGGCTGAAGGAACGCAGTAGACATGAACGTTTCGCCGGGCGGGGACCCGAACGCCTATCCGACCTTCGCCTTGCTGCGCCGTTTGTTGGTCGACGAAGCTTTGGTGCACTGGCGGCGCTACCTGATCGCCGCGATTTTCATGGCGATCGCAGCCGCCGGCGCGGCGCTGAGCGCCTATCTCATCGGCACCATGACCAACGAGGCGTGGGTCAACAAGAACTTCCACGGCATCGTGATCATCGGCCTCCTGGTGATGGTCATCTTCGGCGCCAGGGGGCTTGCGACCTATTTCAGCACCGTGGTGCTTTCGCGCATCGGCAATCGCATTGTCGCCGACAATCAGCGGCGCATGTTCGATAAGCTCCTGCACGAGAATATGAGCTTCTTTGCCGACCGGCATTCGTCGGAATTCATCGCCCGGATGACCACGGGGGCGAGCGCGGTGTCGTCGGTGATCAATCTGCTCATCACCGCCATCGGCCGCGATCTGATGTCGCTGATCGGCCTCGTCATCGTGATGGTGACGCAGGACCCGATCATGTCGCTCGGCGGCTTGATCGTGGCACCGCCGGCGATTTTCTTTTTGCGCAAACTGGTGCGACGCGTGCGCAACATCGCGCGCCTGCAATTCAACTCGGGCACCCGCATCATCGAGACCATGCAGGAATCGCTGCAAGGGTTGCGCATGGTCAAGGCGTTTTCGCTCGAGGACGAGATGCAGCGCCGGCTCGGCGACAGCGTCGCCGCGGTCGAGCGCGACTCCAACAAGATGGCGCGCGTCTCCAACCGCTCCGGCCCGCTGATGGAAACGCTCGGCGGCTTCGCAGTGGCGCTGACGATGATCTATGGCGGCTACCGCGGCATCGCCGCCGGTGCCACGCCCGGACAGTTCGTCTCGTTCCTGGCCGCGTTCCTGCTCGCCTACGAGCCGGCCAAGCGGCTCGCACGCCTCAACATGGACCTCAATAACGGCCTCGTCGGCGTGCGCGTCCTCTATGAGATCATCGACAGCCCGCCCGGCGAATCGGAAGACAGCGACCGGCCGCCACTGCGGCTCGCAGACGCGCGTCTGGAATTCGCCGACGTGCGCTTTGCCTATCGGGCCAATACGCCGGTACTGCGCGGCATGAGCTTCGTCGCCCAGCCCGGAAAGCTCACCGCGTTGGTCGGCCCTTCGGGCGGCGGCAAGTCGACCATCCTCGATCTGATCCTGCGCTTCTACACGGTGGACAGCGGCCGCATCCTGATCGACGAGCAGGACATCGCCGGCGTGTCGCGCGGCTCGCTACGCGAGCAGATCGCTTATGTCGGGCAGGTCGTGCAGCTCTTCCGCGGCAGCATCCGCGACAATATCGCGCTCGGCCGCCTCGGCGCCAGCGAAGCCGAAATCGTCGCCGCCGCCAAGGCTGCGCATGCGCACGATTTCATTTCGAGCTTCCCGCTCGGCTACGACACGCCAGTCGGCGAGCACGGCCTGCAATTGTCGGGCGGCCAGCGCCAGCGCATCGCCATCGCCCGCGCCCTGATCAAGAACGCGCCGATCATTCTGCTCGACGAGCCGACCGCCGCACTCGATTCGGAATCGGAAAAGCACGTGCAGGAAGCGCTGGCGGAATTGCGCAAGGGGCGCACCACGCTGGTGATCGCGCACCGGCTCTCCACGATTACGCACGCCGACAACATTCTTGTCGTCGAAGCCGGCCAGGTGGTCGAGTCCGGCCGCCACGACGAGCTGCTGCGCAAGAGCGGCCGTTACGCCTCGTTCTACCGCCTACAGCTTCGGGAAGAAGGGCCGAGCTTCGAGTCGCTCGCGGTGGGCTGACCCGTCCTCCGCGTCCCCAGGCCGGCGCCGTTACTGCAACAAGCCTTCGGCCTTCATGGCCTCCTGCACTTTCGGACGCGCAGTCACCCGATCAATGTACGCGGTGACGTTCTTCCACTTGCTGAGATCGATGCCGACGCGCGGCGACCAGCGCAGCACCGTGAACAAATAAGCGTCGGCGACGGTGAATTGATCGCCCATCAGGTATTGCTTGCCGGCAAGCTCCTGGTCGATCCAGTCCAGACGCTGACCGATCGAAGTCGCGCGACTGGGTCTTGTAGTCGTCCGGCGTGGTCGGCCGAAACAGCGGCCCATAGGTCTTGTGCAATTCCGAGGTGACGAAGTTGAGCCATTCCTGGACACGATAACGATCCAACGAGCCGGCCGGCGGGACCAGCCCGGCCGCCGGCTTCAGGTCGGCCAGATATTGCACGATCACCGGCCCCTCGGTCAGCATCTGCCCGTCCTCCATCTCGAGGGTCGGCACTTGGTTCTTCGGATTGACGCTTGACAGCACGGTGCCGTCGGCGGCCTTGCGCTCCGCGCGGTCGAGCGGTGCCAGTTGCAAATCAATGCCGGCTTCGCGGGCAACGATGTGGGGTGACAGCGAACAGGCGCCGGGCCAGATATAAAGTTTCATGAGGGAAGCTCCAAAAATGCGCGGTGGGAAAGACGACGAGCGTGCCCCGTCGGGGCGGAAGACAACATTTGAATTACCAGGCAAGTGAATTACTAGGCACGTCTGCGGGCCCCGACAATGATGGAAAACGGAACTTTAGCGAAGGTCGAGAATTGTAGAGGTCGACCTGAACGCATTCGGAGTCCTTCATGTCCGGCCGCCGCATCACGCTTCGTATCCTGCCCCCCAATCCGATCGGCGAAGTCACGATGGTGCCGGAGCCGCTGAGCGGGCGCCCGGAAGCGCACACGGCGCGCGCCATGGCGGATGCGTTTGCGGACAGTGAGGCAGCCTCGAGCGCTGACGTCTTCAATCGCCTCCGCCAAACCTTCCCGCTGGCGCCGTTGAGCGAGCGCGTGGCCGCCTTATCCGTCATCATGGACCGCTTGCGGCACGCGTTCTGAGTTAGCGCCAAGCCCCCTCGCATTGTCATGGCCGGACTTGTTCCGGCCATCCCGACAGAGCTGGCACCGCCTCGAACCTCAACTCGAGACGGCCGGGGACAAGCCCGGCCATGACGGTCGAACAAGCCCCTCAGCCTTCCGCAAACAACGCCTCGATACCGGCGGCGATGCGCAGCAACGTGTGGTGCAGCTTCATTGATTCGTCATGCCCGGCCTTGTGCCGGGCATCCCGATAGAGGTGGCAAGCCGCGTGTTCTTGACCGGGGTGGCCGGGACAAGCCCGGCCATGACGAGGGAGCGAGACCCCAGCCGCTCCGTTACCGTTTACGCGAACAACGCCTCGATACCGGCGGCAATGCGCAGCAGCGTGTGATCGGCACCATTGCGCGCAAGCAGCATCAGCCCGACCGGCAGCTTTGCCGGCAGCGGCAGCGAGACGCCGCAGAGGTCGAAGAAATTGCCGACCGAAGTGTTGCGCAGCAGCATCGTATTGCTCTTGGCGAAGATGCCCGGATCGGCGACGTCGGCGATCTTCGGTGCGACAATGCCGGACGTCGGCATGATCAGCGCGTCGAGCCCGGTGAGCTGGTCGTCCATGGCGCGCACGAGCCGGTCGCGCGCATAAAGCATGTTGATGTAGTCGGCCGCCGACACCGCGCCGCCGCGCTCGAGCCGCACGCGAATATTCGGATCGATATCGTTGGCGCGCCGCTTGATCCGCTCCACGTGGGTCGCATAAGCCTCCGGCTGCACAATGCCGCCGTAGGCATTGACCTGCCGCATCTCATCGAACAGCGGCATCGGCTCGTCCGTGAGCCGCGCGCCGGCTTTCGCCAGCCGCTCGATGGCCGCTGCAAAGGCGGGCCCGACCGTGTCGTCCAAGTTCTCCAGCGGAAAGCCTTGGGCTACTCCTAAGCGCAGGCCCGCGACCGGCAGCGGCGCGAGCGCTGAAAAATCCTCGCCGGCCGGCACCGCATCGGCCATCACCGCAAAAGCCTTGGCGCACGCGGCAACGCTTTTCGCCAACGGCCCGATCGAATCGAGCGTGGTGCTCAAGGGAAAAGCACCCGCGGTCGGCACCCGCTGCCGGCTCGGCTTGAAGCCGACGATCCCGCAGAGCGCCGCCGGAATCCGCACCGAGCCGCCGGTGTCGCTGCCGATCGCGATCTCCGCCATGCCGTCGCCGACCGTCACCGCCGCGCCCGAGGACGAGCCGCCCGGCACGCGCGCGCGGTCAGCCGGATTGGCGGGCGTACCGAAATGCGGATTGGCGCCGATGGCGCCGAGCGCAAACTCGGTCATGTTGGTCTTGGCGACGATCACCGCGCCGGCTGCGCGCAGGCGCCGCACGACCGGCGCATCGGCCGTTGCCGGCGCCGCCTCGTCAGCAAGGATTTTCGAGCCGGCGCGGGTCGGCTCGCCGGCAATGTCGAACAAGTCCTTGATGCTAACGATGGTGCCGTCGAGCGGGCCCAGCGAGATGCCGGCCCTGGCGCGAGCATCGGCGGCGTCGGCCGCCGCGTGCGCGGCTTCGGAATAAACGGTCAGGCAGGCCTTGGCGCCCTCGCCTTTCGGATCGTTGATACGCGCGAGCGCCTGTTCGAGCCGGGCGCGGGAGGAAGAAGCCGTCATGTCAATTCCGGAGGTTTTGTCTGTGGGAGGGAAGCTTAAGTTAGCATTGCGAGAGAGTATTGAAAGTGTCATTGCGGTCTGCCGCCGCTAGACGCAAGGCTGCAATGACACGGCTCGAACCGCTATAGGGAACCCCCATGGCCGACAACAAACCCGCCTTCTGTTTCATCGGCTTCGGCGAAGCCGGTCAGGCGGTCGCCGCAGGTTTGCGCGAGGAGGGCGTTGCCCGCATCGCGGCCTGGGATATTTTGTTTCCGCAGGCCAAGGGCGAAGAGCTCAAGCGTGCGGCCGACGCCATCGGCGTGCGCGCCGCCGAACTCGGCAGCAGACGCCGTGCGTGGCGCCGACATTGTGGTCTCGGCGGTCACCGCGGCAGCGAGCGTTGACGCCGCGCGTTCGGTGAAGCCGAATCTCGCTGGCGAGCCTTATTTTCTCGACATCAACTCGGTCTCACCCGGCCGCAAGCAAGAGACCGCCAACGTCCTGGGCGATGCTGCACGCTATGTCGATGTCGCGGTGCTCGCGCCGATCCATCCGGCGCGACACCAGACGCCGCTGCTTCTCGCCGGCCCCTACGCGGAGGCCGTCGCACCCGAGCTCGCCGCCCTCGGTATGCGCGCCACCATCGCCGGCGCCGATGTCGGCGCCGCCGCCGCCATCAAGATGGTGCGCAGCGTCATGATCAAAGGCATCGAGGCGCTGACGCTCGAATGCTTCCTCGCCGCCGCGCGCGCCGGCGTGGTCGACGAGGTCGCGGCCTCGCTCAAGAACAACTATCCGGGTCTCGATTGGGCGAAGGTCGTTCCCTACAATCTCGAACGCATGGCGAACCACGGCGAGCGCCGCGCGGCCGAGATGGAAGAAGTCGCCGCGACTTTGCGCGAGCTCGGCGTCGAGCCGCTGATGACCACGGCGACGGTGAAACGCCAGCGCGAAATGGGTGCGATCGGCGCGCTGCAATCGGTGCGCAACATGCTCAGCGCCGGCCGCGCCGCGATGTTGTCCGCGATCAGCGCCGCGGCGCGCGATCGGCATTAAGCGCTGTGCATCAAACTGTGCGCGTCATGCCCGGCCTTGTGCCGGGCATCCCGATAGAGTTGGCACCGCAGTGCTCCTGCGATCGAGATGGCCGGGACAAGCCCGGCCATGACGGCAGGTGCGATAATCACCCCCGCCGCTTGATCGTCTCGGCGAGAAAATTGAACGACGCTTTCGGGCTGCGCTTCTGGCTGGCGAAGTCCACGTAGATCAGGCCGAAGCGGCGGCTGTAGCCTTCCGACCATTCGAAGTTATCCAGCAGCGACCAGGCGAAATAGCCTTTGAGCTTGACTCCGTCCGCGATGGCGCGCCGCGCCGCGACGACGTGTTCGCGGAAGTAAGCGACACGGTCGTCGTCGGTCACCGTGCCATCGGCCGCGACATGGTCGTCATAGCAGGCGCCGTTTTCGGTGACGTAAACTTCCGGATTGCCGTAGTGATCGCGCAGGCGGTTGAGCGCCTCGTTGAGGCCACTGGCATCGACCGGCCAGCCCACGGCGGTAAAGCGCACACCTGGCGGCACCGCGCCGAACCAGGCGCCGAACAGGCTTTGCGGCGCTTCCGTCACCCAGGCCGGTGCGTAGTAATTCACGCCGAAGAAATCGACCGGCGCATGGACGATTTTCAGATCGCCCTCGACGATCGCCGGCTCGAACTCGGCGGCTACCGCCTCGGGATAAACACCTCTGAACAGCGGATCCAGAAAAGCGCCGTTCCAGAACCCGTCGAAGCGCTCGGCCGCGCGCTGATCGGCCTCGTGCTCCGACGATGGCCGCACCGGCGACAGCGCCAGCACCGTGCCGAGCCGCAGGTCCGCGCGTTCGGCGCGCAGCGCCGCCAGCGCCCGGCCTTGCGCCAGATTTTGGTGATGGCTGGCGCGAATGAAATTCACCAGGCCCTTAAGCCCCGGCGCATGGCCGCCCATGCCGTAGCCGAACAGCGCGTGGATGTTGGCTTCGTTGAACATCACCCAATGTTTGACCCGGTCGCCGAGCCGTTGTGCCACGACGCGCGCGTAGTCTGCGAATTTGTCGGCGGTGTCGCGGTTGAGCCAGCCGCCCTTGTCTTGCAGCGCTTGCGGCAAATCCCAGTGGTAGAGGCATAGCCACGGCGTGATGCCGCGCGCCATCAGGCCGTCGACCAGGCGATCGTAGAAATCGAGCCCGCGCGGTTCGATTGCGCCCGCGCCGGCGGGAAGAATGCGCGGCCACGCGGTCGAGAACCGATAGGCGTTGAAGCCGCCGCGCGCCAGCCACTCCACGTCCTCGACCCAGCGATGATAGTGGTCGCAGGCGACATCGCCGGTGTCGCCGTTCTTCACCATGCCGGGCGTGTGCGAAAATATGTCCCAGATGCTCTGGCCGCGCCCGTCCTCCTCGACCGCGCCCTCGATCTGATAGCTCGAGGTGGACGCGCCCCAGGTGAAATCCTTGGGGAAGCGCGGGTCGGCGGCTGCGGCTTTTTCTTCGGGCTTCTGTTCTTGCGCGGCGGCGGGACCAGGCTGCAGCACGCACGGCAAACCCGACAAACCGGCAAGCACCGGCAACACGCGACGACGAGAAATTTTCAGCATCGGCTACTCACTGACAACCACGCGAAGCACCAGTTCAACAACATTCGTCATTGCGAGGAGCGAAAGCGACGAAGCAATCCAGCGCGTCGCCGCTGCACTGGATTGCTTCGCTTCGCTCGCAATGACGAGACAATATCACGCCCGTTTCTTCTTTTCGGCCACCGGCTTTACGGCAAATTCAACAGCCGCTTTCACGTTGGCCGGCCAAAGGCCTCCCGCCTGCAGCCGCTGACTCCAGTATTCCCAGGTGCGCGCCACCACCGACGGCATCGCGTTGATGCTGCCGGCAAGCTTGATCTCGCCGGGACGCAACGGCGCCGGCGCGCCGAGCAAATAAGCTTTCATCTGATACTCGGCGTTCTGACAAAGAAAGACCGAGCGCGACACCAGTTCCTTGAGGCTTGTGCCCGCAACGGTGGCGCCATGACGCCGCATTAGCACCACCCAATGGCGGCCAAGTGCGCGCGCCAGCGATTGCCCCTCCTCGGGCTTGACAACGAGAAGATTGGTGTCGCCGAATTCGTCGGCCTGATCCCAGAACGGCGTCTGCTCGCCGATCGTGGCGCCGAGATGGAACACCGGCACGATCGGCTTGCCGGACACGCAGAACGGCAGCACCGCCGGTGCATGGTGATGGCAGACCGCCATCACCTCGGTGCGCGCTTGATAGATGCATCCGTGAATCACCCGCTCGGAATAGAGTTTTGCGTCGGTGCGTTTGACCGGCTCGGAATCGAGCGTGTATTCGAGAATGTCGTCGGGCTCGATCAGAAGCGGCGAGCGCGAGCGCGCGAGCAGATAGCGGTTCGGATCGGCCGGATGACGCACGCTGACATGGCCGAAGGCATCGAGCACGCCCTCATGCGACAAAATGCGATTGGCGACGCAAAGCTCTTCGATCACGTCGGTCAAGTTGCCGGTCACGGGCGCTCCTCGCTCTGGGCAGCGGCTGCCGGCTGCCTTGGTCGGCGCCTAACAGACCCGGAACGCGCGTGCACTGCAAGCGGCGTGGATGCCGCGCCCTTCCTTGGCCACGTCATTCCGGGGCGCGGGCTTTTGCCCGCGAGCCCGGAATCCATATCCACAGGTTCAGCGGCGATATACGAGACACGTCCGCATGGGTCGGGGTTATGGATTCCGGGCCCGCGCCTATCGGCGCGCCCCGGAATGACGCGGAATCGATCCACGGGTCAGGGTTGTCCCCGGCCGCCAAATAGGTCACAAGAAACTTTGGAAATTCTTGGTCTGCCGGAGGAGACAAACAGCATGGCTGGGGGGAAACGGGCGGGTTACAGACTTGCGACCTACCGCACAAGCGGGGGTCCGCGTGCCGGCATCATCGTCGGCGACGATGTGTTCGATGCCGAAAAGCTCACTGGCAAGGCGGCGTATGCGAGCGTTGCCGGTATTCTTGCCGACTGGGACGCGGCCGAGGCGGCGCTGGCGCAGGCCGCTGCCGGTGCTGCGCAAAGCCGCGCCGAAAAGCTCCCATTGGCAAAGGCGGAGCTGTTGGCACCCCTGCAACCGCCGACGATCTTCTGCGCCGGCGCCAATTATGCCGACCACGCCGCCGCGATGGCGCGCCGGCACGGCATGCCCGAACCGGCCGATCCCCATGAGCAGGGCCTTAAGCCGTGGCACTTCATCAAGGCCGCCGGCACCATTACGGGCCCGGGCACCGAGATCAAGGCGGCGGCGTATTCCCTGGAGCTCGATTGGGAAATCGAGCTTGCCGCCATCATCGGCCGTCCCTGCAAGGACGTGCCGCTGGAGAAGGCCCTGGATTATGTGGCTGGCTATACGGTGGCCAACGATCTTTCGGCGCGCGACCGCGGCCGCCGCCCCGGCATCGAGCCGACGTCGTTTTTCAAGATGGACTGGTCCAAGCACAAAAGCTTCGATGGCTCCTGCCCGATCGGCCCCTGGATCACGCCAGCGAGCGACATCGACGATCCGCAACATCTTGACCTGAAGCTCTGGGTCAACGACGCGCTCAAGCAGGACTCCAACACCGCCAAGATGCTGTTCTCGCTCGCCGAGCAGATCGAGCAGCTCGCCATCAACATGACGCTGCATCCCGGCGACATCATCCTCACCGGCACGCCGGCCGGAACCGGCGCCGAGAGCGGCGAGTTCCTCGAGGCCGGCGACGTGGTCAAGGTCTGGATCGAAGGGATCGGCGAGTTCAGCAATAAGATTGCGTGATGCAGCGATTGTCGGCGAGGCGAGATCAACGCTAAGCTACATTTCCCGGACCCAGTGCAGCGTTTAACGCTGCACTGCTGATCCGGGATCGTCGCGAACGCCGAGACTGTGACGATCCCGGGTCTGCAGCGCATCACTCCGCTTTCGCTCCGTACTGCGCCGCGCACGGAATAAAAGAGCTATAGTTGGAAACGCCGATGCCGGAAAAATTCGTCGCCAAGCTTGCCGACTTCAAGGATGGGGAGCGCCGCATCGTCTTTGTCGGCGACAACGAGATCGGCGTGTTCCGCCATGACGGCGCGTTCTACGCCTATTCGAATTTCTGTCTGCACCAGGGCGGGCCGGCCTGCGAAGGGCTCACCATCGCGCGCGTCGAAGAGCGGCTGCGGCCCGACAAGACCTCGATGGGACTGTATTTCTCCGAGACCGACATGAATTTCGTCTGCCCCTGGCACGGCATGGAATACGACATGCGCACGGGCGAATGCGTCTCCGACCGGCGGCTGAGGCTTAAACAATATCAGGTCGTGCAAAAGGGAGACGAAGTCTATGTCCTCGCCTAGACGCACGGCCAAAGACGCGCTCGAGCGCGCCGCGCAAGCCGCCCGCGGCTCGCGCCCGGACGTGCCGACCGAAAAAGCCAGCGTCAAGATCGCCACGGCCGATTGCAAGCGCGTCGCCACGGCGATCGAACGCAGCATCGCCGACGGCAAACTCGACACGCTGCCGCCCGAAGCCCTGCAGGCGCTGATCGCCGCCGCCTGCCGGCTCTATGCGGCGCGCCGCGAGGCCGGCGAACAGTTCCTGCCGGTGGCGAAAAACGCCCTGCCCGCCACCGACGTGATGGTGACGGCAAGCGGGCTTTTGCGCGCCGCCGACCTCGCCGCCTTCGAGCTCGGCATGTGGCAGGGCTGGACCGGGCGGTGATGACATGTTCGTCTTTGCGAGGAGTGAAACGACGAAGCAATCCAGAGCGGCCGGGCACGGACTGGATTGCTTCGCTGAGTTTACCATCGCGCCGGCCACTTCGGGCCGGACCCGTTGGCTCGCAATGACGAAGAGAATGCCGAGAGCAACACCATGGACCTGATCTCCGACCGCGGCCGCCGCGTCCCCATCGAAGAGCTCAACACTACGCGGCTCCTCGCGCATGCGCGCAAGCAGGCGCACAAGCGCGGCTTCGATGACATTCTCATCGTCGATGTAGACGCGCATCATTACGAGAACGAGCACTACGACGAATTCCTGCCGTTCATGGAAAACGACGTATTTCGCCAGCTCGTGATGTCGGGGCGCAGCAAGAAGCAGCAGCCCGGCATCGTGCCGATCCCGACCGGTTATCAGGACATGGGCGGCCGCGTCACTCGCTATCCGATGCGCTCGAGCGAAAGGACCGACGACGGCCAGATCCGCGACGTGCAGCTTGGCCATCGCTGGATGGATGCCATGGGGGTCGATTATTCCTGTCTGTTCCCCACCGGCATGCTCAATATCGGCCTGCATCCGCAGAAGGAAATGGAAGTCGAGCTCTGCTGGGCCTACAATCGCTGGCTCACCGAAAAAGTCATGCCGGAAGCCGGCGGCCGATTCTTCTCGCTGCTTTGCCTGCCCTTCTCCGACCCGGCCGCGGCGTTGCGCCATGTCGAGACCTTCGGCGAGCGCAAGCATGTCGGCGGCTTCATGGTCACCACCGTGCGCTCCGGCATGGGCGTGCACGACAATGCCTACATGAAGGTCTATCGCGCCATGGAAGAGCGCGGCCTTTCCATCGCCTTCCATTCGGGCGTGAATTGGGGCGAGCCCGCGTTCGCAAGCTGCAACCGCTTCCTCTCCGCGCATGCGCTCGGTTTCACCTGGTACAATGTGCTCAACTGCACCAATTGGGTGATCAACGGCCTGTCCGAGCGCTTCCCCAAGCTGCCGGTGATCTGGATGGAATCCGGCCTCGCCTGGATTCCGTTTTTAATGCAGCGGCTCGATCACGAATACATGCTGCGGCCGTCGGAAGCGCCGCTGTTGAAAAAGAAGCCGTCGGATTATATGCGCGAGATGTATTACTCGTCGCAGCCGATGGAGATTCAGGACTACGACGCGATGCAGACGACCTTCCGCATGATCAATGCGGAGACCCAATTGCTCTACTCATCCGACTATCCGCACTGGGATTTCGATCTGCCCTCGACCATCTGGGATCTGCCGTTCTTGTCCGAGAAGGGCAAGCACAACATTCTCGGCGGCACCGCCGCGCGCCTCTTCCGGCTGCCGCCGCGCAACGCGAAGCAGAAAGAGAATCTGCAACGCTTCGGCAATCTGGTTGTGTGATCGTGCTATCGACCTAGTCCCGCGTCACCCCCGGGCTTGACCCGGGGGTCCATGCTGACTCTCAAATTACGTAGCGGCCGTATGGATTGCCGCGTCATAGGCGGAGCGAAGCGACGCCGTTCTTCGAACGGCTATGCCCAGCAATGACGTATCGTTGTAGACCGCGCCTATATGGCACTCATTTTTAAGACATGCGGTCGACGATCGAAACAAGGAGTTTGCCCATGACGTTGCGCGTCGCCGCGGCCTTTTGCGTCTTCGGTCTTCTCATGGTCTTCGCTGGCGCGGCACATCCGGCCGACGCCGTCACGCCGCAAGCACAAGCGATGATGCAGGCGCTCGACGCTATGGGCGTGGAGAGCAAATGGATCGCCGGCCAGCACGTCTATTGGGATACCGGCCTGCCCACCGGCGTGCCCGAAACGTCGCCCGGCAAACATACCCATTGCAGCGCCTTCGTTGCCGCTGCTGCCAAGACACTCGGTGTCTATATTTTGCGTCCGCCGCAGCATGGTCAGATGTTGCTGGCGAATGCGCAGAACGAATGGCTCGCCGATGCTGGCACGGCACAAGGCTGGACCAGGCTTGCCGACGGCGGCGAAGCGCAAGCTGCCGCCAATCGCGGGCAGCTCGTCGTCGCCAGCTATCACAATCATCACGACGACCGGCCCGGTCATATCGCCATCGTGCGCGCCGGCGCCAAGACGGCGGAGCAGATTGCCGCGGAAGGGCCGGATGTTATCCAAGCCGGCGCCGTCAACAGAACGTCAATCAGTGTGAAAGACGCGTTCAAGGGTCATCCCGCCGCATGGCGCGACGGCGAAATCGTGTACTATGCTCACGACGTGAAATTATAAGTGCGGCCCGCTTGTGGCGTGGTCGCTTTGTGGGCCTCTCGCTTGCGCACAAAGCTTTGCGCGTGCGATTTTGGTCCGCCTGTTGAAGCGCTTAGAGCATGTCCCGGAAAAGCATGCCCTTGGGCTTGACCCGATGGGTGGAAACCGGGTTTCCGGAAAAGACATGCGACAATAAAAAGATCTAGAGCATTTCCCAATTCCACCTGATCGGGAAATGCTCCAGAGCGACCGGAACACACGATGGGAATCATCCGCGGCCCAAGCCGCCGGCATGTCTTGAAAACCACGATGGCGCTCGCGGCGAGCGGCACGCTGCCGGCGCGCCAAGTCGGGGCCGCCCAGCACGAGGCGCCGTCGCACGCCGCCGCTTTCCCCCACATCGACACCAGCCTGCGCACCGCAGTGGCCTCCCAAGAAGTGCCGGGCGTGGTCGCCCTCGCCGCCGCCGAAAGCGGCATCCTCTATGAGGGTGTGTTCGGCAGCCGTCGGCTGAGTGGCGGCCCGGCCAAAGACGCCGCGATGACACGCGACACCGTGTTCCGCATCGCCTCGATGGTGAAGCTGATCACCACGGTTGCCGCCATGCGGCTTGTCGAGCAAGGCAAGCTTTCCCTCGATGACCCGGCGCCCCAGATCGACCCGGCGATCGCCGACGCGCAAGTGCTCGATGGCTTCGAGCCCAATGGCGCGCCGATCCTGCGTCCGCCGAAAAGACCGATCGCGCTGCGTCATCTGCTTACCCACACGTCCGGATTCACCTACCGGCTCTGGGACGCGGAGGCGATCCGCTATGGCAACGCCGTCGACAAGGTGCCGTTGCCGGAGCGCTACAAGCTGCCGCGCACGCCGCTGATGTTCGATCCCGGTGAGCGCTGGCAATACGGCACCAGCATCGATTGGGTCGGCCGCATCATCGAATCGATCAGTGGCGAGCCGCTCGAAACCCATTTCAGGAAAAATATTTTTGAGCCGCTGGGCATGAAGGACACCACCTTCGAGATCACGCCGGCACAACGAACCCGCGAAGCCAGCGCCCATCGCCGCCAGCCCGACGGCTCGCTCAAGCCCGAGCCGATGGAGGCGGCGCCACAGCCGCACGCACCGCCGCGGCATCATTCCGGCGGCGGCGGCATCTATTCCACCGCTCCGGATTATTTGACGCTCATCCGCATGCTCATGCTTGGCGGCTCGTTCGAGGGCGCGCGCATCCTGGAGCCGGCGACAGTCGCACTCATGGGACAAAATCAAATCGGCACCGTGGAAGCCGGCATTCTGAAGACAACCTCGCCGCGGGTCTCCAACGATGTCGATTTCTTCCACGGCATCAGCTTGAAATGGGGTTTTGGCAGCATGATCAACATGCAGCCGGTACCGCAGGCACGCAGCGCCGGCAGCATGACCTGGGCCGGCTTGTTCAACACCTATTATTGGATCGATCCGAAGAAGCGCGTCGCCGCCGTGTTCATGACGCAAGTGCTGCCGTTCGCTGACGAACGCGCCCTACAGGCCTATCGGCAATTCGAACGCGGCGTCTACGCGGCCGTGAAGACGGGGTGATTGCTGTTGCCGCTTATCCCGGGCGCAGCGCATCACGAAGCGATGCGCTGTCGAACCGGGATCGTTCGAAACTCGGAGCTTGTGACGATCCCGGATCAGCGTCGCACCGCTATCGCGCTGCGCCGCGTCCGGGAAACGCCTGTAGGATGGGTTGAGTGAAACGAAACCCATCGAGCGTCGCCACCGCTACCGGTGGGTTTCGCTTCGCTCAACCCACCCTACCAACGCGATTGAAGACTGAATGCATCGCAGTGTAGGCTCCCGTGCCGGGTTTATCCGAGGGGGCCACATCATGCATGCCGTCCGCATCGACCGCACCAAGCCGCTCGCCGCCGAACCGAACACTGGCCACAACCGCTATCATCCCGACATTGCACCGCTTCTCGAAGTCGGCGAGAGCGAGGAGGTCAGTCTGGAGACGCGCGACGGCGTCGACGGCCAAATCACCACCCTCGCGGACTTGGCCAAGCTCGATGCCGGGCGCATCCACCCCCTGACCGGGCCGGTCTTCGTCAAGGGCGCCGAGCCAGGCGACATGCTGGAAGTCGAATTCGTCGACATCCTTCCGCAGCCCACTGCGTTCAGCGCTGTCGTGCCCGGCCTCGGCTTTCTCCGCGACGTGATGACCACGCCGTTCGTGGTGCAATGGAAAATCCGCGACGGCTTCGCCACTGCCGCCGAGCTTCCCGGTGTGCGCATTCCGGGCGCATCCTTCATGGGCATTTCCGCGACCGCCCCTTCCGCGCAAAAACTCAAGGAATGGACCGATCGCGAGCAGCGCGCGCTCGATGCCGGCGGCTTCGTGCTGCCGCCGAGCCCCGATGGTGCCGTGCCGGGCGGCGCCTGCGGGATCGCAGGGCTGCGCACGCTGCCGCCGCGCGAGAACGGCGGCAATTTCGACGTCAAGCAATTGACCAAGGGCGCCAAGCTGTTCCTGCCGGTCTACAACAAGGGTGCGCTGTTCTCGACCGGCGACGGGCATTTCGCCCAAGGCGACGGCGAAGTCTGCGTCACCGCGGTCGAGATGGGCGCCACCGCGGTGGTGCGCTTCAAGGTGCATAAAGGGCTCGCCACCAAACGCACTTTCGCAGGCCCAGTGTTCGCGCATCCCGGCTATTTCCAGGATCCGAAATTCGCCGCGCCGCAAAATTTCATCGCCGTCATGGGCATGCCGATCAACGCCAAGGGCGACATCGAAAGCGAAAATCTCACGCTCGCCGCGCGCAATGCCGTGCTCAACATGATCGACCTGCTGGGCGAGCGCGGCTTTTCGCGCGAGCAGGCCTACATCATCTGCAGCGTGGCCGTGGACTTGCGCGTATCCAATGTGGTCGACGTACCGAACTACGTCGTCTCGGCGCTGCTGCCGGAGGCGATTTTCGCGGACGCATAGCGCATAGCGTGCCTGCCGAAGGCCGCGATGCCGGCGCCGCTGCCTTCGATCTGCAGCGACCAGGCGCGGCCGACGATCATGCCGCGCTTCTCCACCAACGCGAAGGAGACGCTGGCGAAGACGAGCGAGATCGCCACACACAGCACTGCTGTCGCTAGCGCGATGGCCGTGGCGCCGAGATCGCTGGTCGCGAATGCGGCCGGCACGATCGTCAGCAGCGCCCACGCGACGACGAGCAGCACCGACATCGCATAGCAATAGAAGCTGTAGGAAACGTCGCCGAGCCAGACCAGCACCCGCCGATCGAGAAAGCGCGCGCCAGCGCAATCGGGCCGCAGCAATACGAACGCCAGTAGATGGGCGCTCACCACCGCGTCGATCAAAAATTTGTAGGGCAGCCACAGGCGGCCGGAAACGTAGAGATATTCGACCGGCACCAACAGCGCGAGGGCAGCGATGACGCCAAAGCCATTGCCAAGCCAGCGCACGGCGCGATCGTCGGCGATAAACTTCGGCAATGCCACACCGAGATAGAAACAATAAGCATAGAGCACGAAGTTCGGCGCCAGGCTCCAAAATTTGATCGCTCCGAAACAGAGCGCGGCAATGATGGCGGCGTCCGCCCAAAGGTTGGTCCGCCCGCTCAGCCATGCCATGGGCGGCAGCAGCACGATCATCCCCAGTTCGACCTGGATCGACCACAAGACGCTGTTGATCGAATGCGACAGGCCGAGCAGGTTTTGCAGCAGAATCACCGGGCTTAACGCAATCGCGGCAAATTGCTCGAACCACGACGTGGTGCCAGCAAAAACAGTCCCCTGCACCAGCAGCGCAACCGTGGCGGCGAACAGGATCGAGAGCCACATCACCGGCAACAGCCGCCAGAGCCGCCGCACCGCAAAACCGCCCAAGCGGCCAAGCGTGCTCGCCGCCATTTGCCGGCGCAGGGAATAGCCCAGCACCAAGCCGCTCAGGACATAGAACAGGATCACCGCCGTGTTGGCCTGGATGAGCAGTTCGCCCGCCGCCAACAGCGCATTGCCGGGGCGAAGCGTGAAATGCGCATCCTCGATGCGGCCATTGCGCATCACCGTGAAGGCGTGCCCGACAGCAACGCAAAGCGCCGCAATACCGCGCAGCGATTGCAGCCGGATCGAATGACCGTCAAGACGAAAGACCCCAGACATCGCCCGATGCTACCGGGGCAAGCGGCGCGCGGCAAAGTATAATTCTCGGCGCGCTGCGAGAATCTTTAAATCGTGCGGAGGATAATGAGCGCAAGCGAAATCCATCAATCAATAATGCGCCCGACGGAACGCAGCTCCGCTTTCGTACGCCCCACCCGCAGCACGCTTACCGCGCCGCAAGGCCGAGGGATTCGAGATAGCCGGCATTGATGCGTACGTTCTGGAATTTGATAGCTTCCAGATAAGCATCGAGAATTTTCAACGCCTCTGCGCGCGGCGGCAACGTCGCCGGATCGATGGTGTCGTGCGAGCCGACCTGCGCAACCAAATCCCAGCCGGCAGGTTTGACAATCGAAACGACGGAGGTGGTTGAAGCGAGGCTCTTATACGGCCAGAACACCCAGCCGATGCCGAACTGATCGTGCAGGGCGCGGAAGCGCGCGTTCCATCGATCGTTCATCTCGCCGGTCTCGCCGATCAGGATCGGCACATTCCAGCGCTTGCTGAAATTCAGATAGCTCTGCAGCGAGTCGCGGCTCGGCGCGGCCCAGAATTTGTGATAGGTGTACACCGCATTGGCATCGAACGGCCGGTCGAACATCGCAAAGCTCGTGCTCCACTGGCCGCCGGCCAGCAGCACGACGTGATTGGCGTCAACGCTGCGAATGGCGGCAACGATCTCGCGGTAGAGCGGCTCGAGCCGCGGATTGAGATAAGCCTCGTCGCTGTAGGGCGAGATCGGCTCATTCAAGAGATCGTAGCCGAGCACCGTGGGCTCGTCGCGATAATGTGCGGCGATCGCCTTCCACAATGCGACCGTCTGCGCGCGATAGCGCGGCACATAGAAGGTGAGCGGAAAGCCGACGCCGTCGTCGTGATTGACGCCGGTCTGTCCGCCCGGCGCCGCGTGCAGGTCGACGATCACCCGCAAGCCCGCCTCGCGGCACCAGCCGACCAGCCGGTCGAGCAGCGCCCAGCCTTCGCCGTTGAACGTATCGGCACTCCCGCCGTCGGCCGCGCCCGGCGTGACGAACAGCCGCCAGTGCATCGGCACCCGCACGGTGTTGAAGCCGGCCCTCTTGATGAACTCAATATCGGCCTGCGCGACGTAATTCTCGCGGAACGTCGTCCAGAAGCGCGCGGCTTCCTGCGGCCCGGCCAAAGCTTCGATCACCTCGGCGATTTCCGAAGGCGCGCGCTTGCGCGCGAACTTGAACATGTAGCCTTCGGGGACGAGCCAATTGCCGAGATTGATCCCCTTGACGGCGAACGGCGCGCCCTGCCCGTCGACAAGCTGCGTGCCGTCGGCATGGATGAAATCGGCCGCCGCACGCGCAGTCCCACTCCATGCGACCAACACGAACAGAAGCACGACGGCCATAGACCGGCGCAGTCGCCATTCGTGGCACTCCGCCGCCCGCCGCCAAATGCCGGAACTATTTCTGAACAGGTTGCTCATTCGCGGGCCGCAAACTACTAGAAGCAAAAACCCCGTGCCAATAAAAATGGCGCGCATTGCGGCACTCCGCCGGAAATGGAAGGTCATCGTCAATGTCCGGCATGCCGCTTGCCCAGGCGCTGTTGCTCTTTGCCATCCTCGTGGCTCTCGTTGCGCTGATCCAGGCGCGGCTCGTTCACGCTTTTTTGGCCGTCGTCGCGATCGCCACGATCTTCGGCCTCGCCGCCGGCTTCTCCACCGCCTTTGTGGGCAAGGCGTTCGGCGCCGGCTTTGCGCAGGCGATCGCCACGCCAGGACTGGTGATCGTCGCCGCAGGCTTTGTCGCCGCGATTGCGGAAGCAACCGGCGGCATCCCCTGGCTAGCCGCCAAAATCGGCTCTTCGGCCAGGTCGCAGCGCCTCGGCGGCCCGACGGCCTTGTCAACGCTGTGCGGTCTTGTTGCCGGGCTCGCAGCTTCGCCCGCGACCGCCTTCGCGCTGCTTACGCCGCTCCTGCGCGCCATCGCCGGGGATACAGCGTCACCGGAGCGTCGCGGCGGCGCGGTGGGCGCGCTCGCTCTTGCGCTGTCCGCGAGCCATGGGCTTGCGCTCGTCTCGCCTGTCCCGATTGCGGCCGCCACCATCCTCGGCGCATCGTGGAGCGCGGTCGCGCTGTTCGGCGTGCCGCTCGCCGTGCTGTCGGCCGTCCTGGGCGCAGCCTGGTCGCGCTGGCTCGCGATTGCCGACCCCGCACCGACAGCGCAAGACGTGACACTCGCCCGCAAAGCCAGCGCATGGTCCGCCGCGGTGCTGGTCGCCGCGACCGCCGTCCCGCTCGCGCTCCTCATCGTGCAATCGCTCGGCGACATTCCGAGCGAGCCGCTCGGCGGCGGCACCGCGCGCGAATTGGTGATCGGCGTCGGCCGTCCGCTGGTCCTGCTCATCGTCGGCGTCGGCATCATGGTGATCGGCAATGCGCGGCTTGCCGGCAGGCTCATCGCCGATGACGCCTGGAGCACGCGCGTATTCGCCTCCATCGCCGGCATTCTATTGACCGTCGGCGCGGCTGGCGGCTTGCAGCGGCTCTGTCAGGAAACCGGCATGGCCGAGCTCCTGGGCGAGAGCGTTTCCAACTGGCATCTGTCCGGCGCGGGCGGCCTGCTGATCGCCTTTTTGGTCGCCGCAACGGTCAAGACCCTGCAAGGCTCCTCGCTCGTCGCCGCCATCGCGGCGGCCGGCATCGTGCAGCCGTTATTGATCCCGCTCGGGCTCGATGCCGCCAACGCCCGCGCGCTGGCAACGCTCGCCGTCGGCATCGGCGCTATGACAGTCTCGCACGTCAACGACGATTACTTCTGGCTTGTTTCCCTGACCAGCGGCTTCCGCCCGCTGCGCGCACTTGCCGTCCTCACCGCCGGCACCTTGATGCAGGGCGTCGTCGCGGTCGTCGCACTAATGATCGTGTCAGCACTAGGCGGTGTGTGAAAACAGCGCGTGCTTTCCTGACTACCGCTGCAACCCGGAAGCCGGGAGGAACGACCTGAGACGCGGTGCGATACGCCCCTCACATCGTCATTGCCGGGCTTGACCCGGCAATCCATGCTGAATGGAGGCTTGCTGGAATTCACCGCGTCAGTGGATTCACGGCACATCAGCATGGACCACCGGGTCAAGCCCGGCCGGTGACGATGGTGATGGGATCGTCGCTTGCGTCATTGCGAGCGCGGCGGAGCAATCCAGTTCGCTTGCTCGGGAAGCTGGATTGCTTCGTCGCTGTCGCTTCTCGCAATGACGAGGACGCGCGTCCCCTACTCGCCACCCACGAACCGGCGCGTTAAGCTTGCAGTCAAACATCCTTCCGGCCGGCAAAATCCGCGAAATGACCAACTCGAGAAAAACACCCGAACAATTACGCAGCTACCGCTGGCTCGGGCCCGACACGCTGCGCGCCTTCGGCCATCGCTCGCGGCTGAAACAATTCGGCTACGACCGCGCCGATTGGGCCGGCAAACCGGTGATCGGCATTCTCAACACCTGGAGCGACATCAATCCCTGTCACGGCCATTTGCGCCAGCGCGCCGAAGACGTGAAGCGCGGCATCTGGCAGGCCGGCGGATTTCCGATCGAGTTGCCGGCGATGTCCCTCGCCGAGCCGTTCGTGAAACCCTCGACCATGCTCTATCGCAACCTCCTCGCCATGGAGTGCGAAGAGCTTCTGCGCAGCCATCCTGTCGACGGCGCAGTCCTCATGGGCGGCTGCGACAAGACCACGCCGGGCCTGATCATGGGCGCGATCTCGATGGGCTTGCCGGCGATCTATGTGCCGGCCGGCCCGATGCTGCGCGGCAATTGGCACGGCCACACGCTGGGCTCCGGCTCCGATGCCTGGAAATACTGGGACGAAAAGCGCGCGGGCAATATCGGCGAAACTGAGTGGAGCGAGATCGAAGGAGGCATCGCCCGCTCGTTCGGCACCTGCATGGTGATGGGCACCGCCGCCACCATGATGGCGATCGCCGAAGCCTTGGGCCTGACTTTGCCGGGAGCTTCGTCGATCCCGGCGCCCGACGCCAATCATCCGCGCATGTGCACGGCGAGCGGCCGCCGCATCGTCGAGATGGTGTGGGAAGACCTCGCGCCGCAGAAGATTCTCTCCGCCGCCGCCTTCGACAATGCCATCCGCGTGCATATGGCGCTCGGCGGCTCGACCAACGCCATCATTCACGTCATCGGCATGGCACGCCGCGCCGGCATCCCGCTCGACATGCAGCGTTTCGACGAATTGTCCCGCACCGTGCCGGTGATCGCCAACATCACGCCGTCGGGCAAATATCTGATGGAGGATTTTTTCTATGCCGGCGGCTTGCGCGCGTTGATGGCGGCGATGCGCGATCTCCTCGATCTCGATTGCGTCACCGTCACCGGCGCAACGCTCGGTGACAATATCGCAGACGCCGCCGTTTATCTGCCCGATGTGATTCACACGCTTGATGCACCGCTTTACCCGCAAGGCGCGACCGTCGTGCTCACCGGCAATCTGGCGCCGCGCGGCTGCGTGATGAAGCCCGCCGCCGCCGACCAGCGCTTCCTCAAGCATCGCGGCCGCGCCATCGCGTTCGAGAATTATGATCACATGGCGCGCGAGGTCGAGCGCGACGATCTCGATGTCATGCCCGATGACATTCTGGTGCTCAAGAATGCCGGTCCGAAAGGCGGACCCGGCATGCCCGAATGGGGCATGCTGCCGATCCCCAAGAAGCTCGTGAAAGCGGGCGTGCGCGACATGGTGCGAATTTCCGATGCGCGCATGAGCGGCACCAGCTACGGCGCCTGCATTCTTCATGTCGCGCCGGAAAGCTTTGTCGGCGGGCCGCTCGCTTTCGTGCAAACCGGCGACGAGATCGAAATCGATGTCGCCGCGCGCCGCATCCATCTGCACGTCAGCGATGCCGAGCTCGCGCGCCGCCACGCCGCCTGGACGCCGCCGCCGCCGCGTTACCCGCGCGGCTATGGCGCGATGTATTCACAGCATGTCGGCCAAGCCGACGAAGGCTGCGATTTCGACTTTCTGCAAGGCACGGCGCCGGTCGCCGAGCCGGAGATTCATTGAGGCTGTCATTCCGGGGCGCGCCGAAAGGCGCGAGCCCGGAATCCATAGCCACAGGTCTGCTAGAAGATACTGAGAAGACACCGCTGCGATCGTTCTGCAACGTTAGCGAATATGGATTCCGGGCCCGGCGCTTTCGCGCCGTCCCGGAATGACGAGGGGGAGAACATGAAGATGAGTATCGAGCGTCTTTCGGCCTGCGCGCTAGTCGTGTTTGCTTTGCTGGCGTTGGCCGCCCTTCCCGCCCACGCCCAAAGCCCTGCATTCCGCGTCGATCCGTACTGGCCGAAGCCGCTGCCCAACAACTGGATCATCGGCCAGATCGGCGGCATCTCGATCGATGCGCAGGACAATATCTGGGTGTTTCAGCGGCCGCGCTCGTTGACCGACGACGAAAAAGCCGCGTCGCTCAATCCGCCGCTGGCCAAATGCTGCGTGCCGGCGCCCTCGGTGCTGGTGTTCAACCAGGCCGGCGACGTCGTGAAATCGTGGGGCGGCCCCGCCGATAATCTCGGCTACGACTGGCCGCTGCAGGAACATGGCATCCTCGCCGACAACAAGGGCTTTGTCTGGCTCAGCGGCAACGGCAAGGGCGACAATATGGTGCTGAAATTCACCGCGGACGGCAAGTTCGTCAAACAGATCGGCAAGCGCGGACCGCTCACTTCCAGCACCGATCTCGAACAGTTCGGCCAGGTCGCCGCGCTCGAGATCGACAAGGACGCCAACGAGATTTACGCCGCCGACGGTTACGGCAATCACCGCGTCGCCGTGATGGATGCCGACACCGGCGTCATCAAGCGGGTCTGGGGCGCCTACGGCAAGCCACCGACCGATGAGCCACTTCCGGCCTACAACGCCGAGTCGCCGCAATTTGCCAATCCGGTGCACTGCATAGCGTTGAGCCGCGACGGTCTCGTCTTTGTCTGCGACCGCTCCAACAATCGCGTGCAGGTGTTTCACAAGGACGGCAGCTTCGTCCAGCAATACGTATTCGATCCGGCCACGCGCGAGATGGGCTCGTCATGGGGCTTGGCGTTCTCGCCGCTCGACCGGAAGCAGAATTTTTTCGTGCTGGTCGACGGCAGCAACGGAGTGCTGGAAAGCGTGCGCCGAAAGGACGGTGCCGTCGTCCGCAGCTTCGGTCGCCCCGGCCGCAATGCCGGTGAATTTCACTATGTGCATGTCGCCAAATTCGACTCGCGCGGCAATCTCTATACCGGCGAGGTCGATAGCGGAAAGCGCTTGCAAAAATGGGTGCCGGTTGAGTGACCGCAGGTCAACCTCGTCATTGCGAGCCAACGGGTCCGGCCCGAAGTGGCCGGCCCCAATGGTAAACTCCGCGAAGCAATCCAGAGGCTTGCGCGGAAACTGGATTGCTGCGTCGCTACCGCTCCTCGCAATGACGATACGGGTTCGGCGAGAAACGGATACGCCCTACCCCGCCGGCAACATCACGGCGCGGCATTCGCCGAAGCCGATGCGGGGATAGTCTTGTTTGGAGCAATAGCCCTTGAAGATGATCTCGTCGCCATCCTCGATGAAGCCGCGCTGTTCGCCGGTCGGCAGCGCGATCGGCTCGCGCCCGCGCGCGGTGAGTTCAAGAAGACTGCCCCAGCTTTCCTTCTCCGGCCCCGACACGGTGCCCGAGCCGATCAGATCGCCGACGACGAGATTGCAGCCGTTGCAGGTGTGATGCGCGATCATTTGCGCCACAGTCCAATACGTCGTCGCGAACGAGGTGCGGGTGATGCGCTGCGGCGAATGCCCGGCGTGCCGCATCGCCTCGGTCGCAAAATAAGCCTCGAGCGTGATGTCGAGGCCGCCCTGGGCCTGATCGCCTGCATCGGTGAGATAAGGCAGCGGCGCCGGATCGCCTTCCGGCCGGGCGAACGCCGCGATGCGGAACGGCGCCAACGCGTCTCGGGTCACCACCCAGGGCGAAACCGTGGTCGCGAAATTCTTGCCGAGAAACGGCCCGAGCGGCTGATATTCCCACGCCTGCACGTCGCGCGCCGACCAGTCGTTGAGCAGACAAAAGCCGAAGATATGCGCGGCTGACCGACCGACCGGCACGGTTTGGCCGAGCGCCGTCGGCGTGCCGACATACATTCCCAGTTCGAGTTCGAAATCCATGTTGCGCGATGGACCGTAGCTTGGCGCCGCATCGTTGGGGCCTTTGCGCTGACCCTGAGGCCGCTTCACGGGCGTGCCGCTGACCCGCACCGACGAGGCGCGGCCGTGATAGGCGACCGGCACGTATTTGTAGTTCGGCAGCAACGGATTATCCGGGCGGAAGGCGCGCCCCGCATTGGTGGCGTGAAACACCGACGCATAGAAGTCGGTGAAGTCGCCGATCGCGACCGGCAGCGACAATTCGGCGTCTGCTATCGGCGTGAAGTGCCGGCTGATACCTTTGTCACCATGATCGGCGCTGAGACTGCGCGACAGCGAGTGCCGCAACGCCGAGGCGGCCTGCGGACCAAGCGCCATCAGCTTATTGAGATTTGGCGCCGCGCAAGCATCCGCCGCGGCGGCTGCGGTGGCGTCGAACAATGCAGAAGCCGCGGCAACATCGAGGATCTGATCGCCGATGGCGACACCGACGCGCGGATGCGCCGCCGGCCCCGGCCGAAAGACGCCGAACGGCAGGTTCTGAATCGGGAAATCGCAATCGGGCGCGTTCGCCGCTTCGACAAAGCTGCGCCGGCCCGAATCGTGCGTCTCGTTGAGGGTCGCGGTCATGTGCTGTGTCTTAGAGGAAGACGGAGAACAATCCAACTGCGTCATTGTGAGGAGCGCCAGAGACGAAGCAGTCCAGACCGGCGGGGGCAAAGATGGATTGCTTCGCGAAGGCTCGCAATGACGAGTCTGCGGTGTCGATTACGAGCGTTCGAAGCGCGAGCGCGCTTCGCGGCGGCGCATCAGATTTTCGCTCTGTCGCCGTTTGCCTTCGGCGTCGATGGCGCGGGCAAGCTCCGCATGATGCGCCATCAGCTTGCGGAAATCGGCAAGATCGAGAATGAGCAACGTCGCGGGCTTCGTGGTCGACACGTTGGCGGTGCGAATCGAGTCGCCAAGGAGCGCAAGCTCGCCGAAGAAGGAGCCGACGCCAAGCCGCACCGGCGTCGGCTCGACATCGACCTCCACTTCGCCGGCGGCGATGAAATACATGCAATCGCCAACGCGGCCCCGACGGATCACAGCCGTGCGCTCGGGAACTTCCACGCGGCGCAGCATGTGGGTGATTTCGGTGATCGCGGTCGGATCGAGTGTCTGGAAGAACGGCACCTTGCTGACCAGATCCCAGGTCTCGATGAAATTGCGCCGCCGGCTTTCGTTGGCAAAGCCGGTCGCCAAGATACCGGTCCACAGGCCGAAGGTGGCGATACCGCAGATCATCACGATGGCGCCGATCAAATGACCGAGCGGGGTCTGCGGCACCTCGTCGCCGTAGCCGGTGGTGGTGAGCGTCACCACCGCCCACCACAAGGCCGACGGCAGAGTGCCGAAGGCCGACGGCTGGCCATGACGCTCGATCACATGCATGGCGGCCGAGGCGAGAAACAGCACGATCAGAAACAGCGTGAGCACGCTGGCGAGCGGCTTTGCTTCGAGTACGAACACGCGCCCGATCTGGGCAAAGGCGGGCGAATCCTGGCCGAGCTTGAGTACCCACAGCGACCCGAACAGCCAGGCCGTCTCGTGCGGAACGCCACACGCGAGCGCGATCGGAACCGGCACGATGCTGAGGAGATCGACCAATCCGGACAGCGACCAAACACGCTGCCCGATGCCTCCGGCGGCCCGAGCAGCCTGCAAGCGCAGGCCGGCGTCGGCGGCGAAAACGCCGAGACAACACCACAGGCACACCCGCAACCAAAAGCCGACGGCGTCCCGCAGGTCCGGCACCGTATAGGCCGTCATGGCGATGACGCCGACCACCACCACAAGGGTGCGTGCCGGCAGCCAGGCGCCGAAACGGCGCAGAGGTGCGCTATACTGCGTCAGATTGGGGAGCATGCCATGCCGCATCATGCATACCTGATCGCGGGCTTTACCGCTGCTTGAACTGATTGACAAATTACGCTGCTGGAGTTGGTAGCTCCAGCCGAAATTGCGAGCATGGACGGTCAGTTAGAGCATGTCCCGGAAAGCATGCCCCTCGGGCTTTGGCCCGATGCGTGGAAGCCGGCCTTCCGGACATGCGATAACAAATAAATCTGGAGCACGTCCCGATCTGACCGGATCGGATCATGCTCTAGCCGCGGAGGGGAATGATGCATTGGAGCGATCTGTTCAACAGCGGCGCGTCGCTGTTCATCGTGGCGACGGCGTCGACCAAGACGATGGTACCGTTACGCATTCTCGCCATCGCGACGAACTGTATCCTGATCGTCTATTTCATCGTCATGCACTCGTGGGTGCCGTTGGCGCTGCAGGCGTTCGCGCTGCCGCTCAACGGCTGGCGGCTCTATCAGATGGTGGTGCTGATCAGGAATGTGCGGGAAGCGATCCGCGGCAAGCCGTCGCTCGACTGGCTCAAGCCGTTCATGTCGGAACGACACTACCGCAAGGGTGATCTCCTCTTCGCCAAGGGCGAGGCCGCAAGCGAGATGTTCTACACCATGACCGGCCGCTACACGCTGGCCGAGCTCGGCATCGAGATTGCGCCGGGTCATCTGGTTGGCGAATTGGCGATGCTGGCGCCGGACAACCGCCGCACGGCGACGCTCGAATGCATCGAGGAGGGCAACGTCTTGTCGATCACTTACGAGCAGGTCGAGGAGCTCTATTACCAGAATCCGACCTTCGGCTTCTATTTCCTGCGGCTTGCAACCGCGCGGCTGTTCGACAATGTGAGCCGCATGGAAGCCGAACTGGTCAGACGGCACGCGCTTGAGGCCGCTACCAGTTCTTAACGCGCCGCGCGCCCACAATATCGCCCAAAATCCGGAACGAGCCGACCCTCTATCAAAATGCAGCAACCACAGATTTCCCGGTTCGAGCTCGCGCGCTACCTGATCTGCCCATCGCTTGTCGTTATGCTGATCCTGATGATCATCGAAGCGATGCTGACGGCGACGACGACGTGGCTTGTCATCAATGCCGGACGCAAGGTCGCAAGCGGCCATTTTCTCCTCAACGATCTGATCTGGATACTGAGCGCGCAGTCGACGTCGTATGTGGCCGGCGTAATCAGCTGGATTTTCGCCGAGCGGGCCGGCTATCGCGGCTTTGGCCACTACATGCTGCGCTTTGCGCGCGAGAATCGTGGCAAGGTCAAGCTTTTCGCCGACAAACCGGCGCGCGAACAGGTCGAGCCGTTTCTCACCGGCGAAGCGGCTCACTGTTTCTTCAGCCTGATTTACGAGATGGAATTCACTCTGAAGCTATTTCTCGGGCTCGTCTTCAATGCGCTGGTGCTCGGCAGCGAAATCGATTTGAGCCTGCCGTTCGCCTATATCGGTGCCTTCGGGGCGCTGCTTTTGATGCAGTGGACGCTGCAGAAGCCGATCGCGCGCGCCTACCTCGACAACCAGCGCATGAACAATCGCGTGACCGCGCAAGGCTACACGGCCTGGGACAATATCTTCAGCGGCAACCGCTACAATCTGCGGCTCTGGCTCGGCGGCTTCAAAAGCCGGCTGCGCGAGGCGCTGACCGCGCAGCTGCGCGCCATCGTGGCGCGCGAAGGCATGAGCGCGATGAGCGGCATCGTCAGCCTCGGCATCGTGTTCGCCACCATTACGTTCGTCGCCGTGGAGAATGTGACCGACAAGACTCTGTTGATCGCGCTGGCGACGACGTTGCCGCGGCAGATCGAGATGACCTACGAACTGCATTTGCTCGCCAATGGATGGAACGACTTCATCGCCGTCTGGACCAGGTTCGGCGGCGTCGCGACCAATATGCTGCCGGAGCCCGACAAGAAATTCGACCATCGCATCAAATTCGACCGGCTGGTGTTGCGCGAAAGCGACCACGCCAACGTGGTTTCGTCGCTCAACGATGCACTGCGCATCGTGCAAGCGCGCCCGAGCGGCCGCATCAATATTCGCGGTGGCAACGGCACCGGCAAGTCCACGCTGCTCGCCAGCCTGAAGACGGAATTGCGCCACCGCGCCTTTTACTGGCCGGCCTCCGACCGGCTCGCCTTCGGCTTCACCGGCGGCGTCGTTCCGGTCGATGTCGAGGGCGATGACGACGACGGCAAGACCGTCGTCACCGAATCGATGGACAAGAAGCTCGGCTTTTCGACCGGCGAGCGCCAGATCAAATCGCTCGAGGAGATCGTCAACAACACCGACGCACGGATCTATCTGCTCGACGAATGGGACGCCAATCTGGACGCCGCGAACAAAATCAAGGCCGATGCGCTGGTCGACGCGCTCGCCGCGCGTGCCCGCGTGGTCGAAATCTCGCATCGCGATCCGACCCTTTGATTGTTTAAACGGCGCGGCGCAGCGTCGAGATTTCTTCGGAGCCCAGCGCGATGCCGAACGCCTCGCGGAAGCCGCGCTCCCCAGTGGCGGAGATTTTCAGCGCACGCAAATCGCGCACCCGCGCCACCCAGCCGAGTTCGAGACAGCGGCCGGCCAGCGCCGCGCCGAGCGCGCCGGCGAGATGCAGCCGGCGTTCGCTCCAATCGACACAGGGCCGGCAAAACGCGCGGCGTCCGCGCTTGACCTCATCGAGATGAACACCGAATTCGCCGAGGAATTGCTCGCCGGCGCGCGTGACCATGCCGCCGTCCTCGCTGAGCACGATGTGCTCATGCCGGGTCAGCGCATCGGTCAGGGCGACGCCGAGGCGACCGGCAATATGGTCGTAGCAGGTGCGAGCGGTGCGCAACTGGTCGCCCCCGTTCCAGCGCGGCCGGTAGCGTTGCGGTGCATCGGCGGCGACCACCATGATGCTTTCGATCATGCGCGCGACGTGCGGCGAGCCGAGGCGGAAATAACAATGCCGCCCCTGTTTGGTCATCGACAGGAGCTTCGCCGCACGCAACATGGCGAGATGCTCGCTCGTCGTTTGCGGCGACACACCGGCGACGTAAGAAAGCTCGCTCGCCGTCAACGCGCGGCCCTCGATCAGTGCCATCAAAATGTTGGCGCGGGCCGGATTGCCGACCAATGCGGCGATTTCCGAAACGGCGGGTTGTGCCTCGCTCATGCAGCAAACATAGGCCGGAGGTCATCCGCTTGCCAGCGCCGACACTTCGGGAATTCCCGAAATAATGGCGCGCACCATCGCTTCCCGCATGCGTTATGCGGTGAAGGGGATGGAGCCAAACATGACGATTTGCTCGGAACCGCGCCGGCGGAACAATTGCCCGATTGCACCGGGCAGCGAACGTGCATCTGCCATCGCGCGCGGCGCGCGTTACGCAAAGGCGCTGACTCTGGCCGCCATGAGCCTCGGCTACGTGGTCGTGCAGCTCGACGTCACCATCGTCAATGTGGCGATCAACAGCATCGGTGCGGATTTCGGCGGTTCGGTCGCCGACCTGCAGTGGATCGTCAACGCTTACACCATCACCTTCGCGGCGTTCATTCTCACCGCCGGCGCGCTCGGCGACCGCTTGGGCGCACGGCGCATTTTCATCGCCGGCTTTGCCGTTTTTGTGGTGGCTTCGCTCGCCTGCGCACTCGCACCCGGATTGCCGGTGCTGATCGTCGCCCGCTTGTGCCAAGGTGTCGGCGCCGCGATCCTGGTTCCAAATTCGCTGGCACTGCTCAATCACGCCTATCCGGAGGAGCATGAGCGTCACTGGGCGGTCGGCATTTGGGCCGCCGGCGCAAGCTTCTCGCTCACCGCAGGACCGCTGGTCGGCGGCGCATTGATCGCACTGTTCGGCTGGCGCAGCATCTTTTTGATCAACCTCCCGATCGGATTCGCTGGTATCTGGCTGACATGGCGCTACGCGGCCGAGAGCGCTCGGGCGGCGGCGCGCGCATTCGACATTCCCGGCCAGATCACCGCCGTGTTGGCACTCGGTTCGCTGGCGGCAGCGATGATCGAAGGCGGCGAACGCGGCTGCAGCGATGGTTTCGTGCTCATCGGCTTTGCCGCCTTCGCCATTTTGGCGGCGCTCTTTCTGGCCACCGATTTCAGGTCGAAGACGCCGATGCTGCCACTCGGCTTGTTTCGCAAGCCGGCGTTCAGCGCGATGGCGTTGACGGGCCTTCTCGTCAATATCGGCTGCTACGGCTTGATCTTCGTATTCAGCCTCTATTTTCAGCGGCTCGATCATCTGTCGCCGCTCTGGACCGGACTCGCTTTCGCCCCGATGATGGCGGCGGTTCTGGCGACCAATCTGATCGCCGCATCGGTCACCGCGGCCATCGGCGCACGGCTGACAATCGCTTCCGGCCTCGCGATCATGGCCGCGAGCTGCCTGGCGCTGCTCGGGCTTCGGCAAGGCGTGCCGTATGCGGCGTTGTGCGCACAGCTCATTGGCTTGGGCGGTGGATTGGGCCTGCTGGTTCCGCCGATGACATCGACGCTGCTGGGCAGCGTGACCAAACACCATTCCGGCATAGCCTCCGGCGTTCTCAACGCGATGCGCCAGACCGGCAGCGTTATCGGCGTGGCTTTGTTTGGCGCTTTGTTGGGCGGCGCCGGCGGATTTATTGCCGGCGTCCGCATCGCGCTCGCAATCGCCGCGGCACTTGCGCTCTGCGCGCTCGTTGCCACCGTCATCGGCGTGCCGCGACCGACGCGAACATCGGCCCCTTGAAACAACCACCGACGACCGCGTGCTGCGCAGAAATTCTCTACGCCGCCACAATCGGCCGCGCTTCGAGCACCGGATCGCGCGGCGCAAGCCCGCTGAACAACGAGCCTTCCTTGAACCACGATGCCGGCGCCGGCTGTCCCCACAAGGTCTGCCGCCGCGGATCGGTCAGCGACCAGCGGATCGGCTGGTGATCGGGATCGACCGTCAGATAATCGGATGAGAACAGCTCGACGCGATGCCCATCGGGATCGCGGATGTAAAGAAAGAACGCGTTGGATATGCCATGACGGCCGGGGCCGCGCTCCATGTTGGCAAGATAGCCCGACGTCGCCATTACGTCGCAAATGTGGATGATGTCGAGGACGTTGGCATTCCACAATCCGATATGGTGCAGGCGCGGGCCGACACCGTTGGTGAAGGCGAGATCGTGGACGTTGCCCTTACGGTGCATCCATACGGCCCAGAGCTTGGCGTCGGCATCGTCGGTCTCGGTATATTCGGTGAGCCGGAAGCCGAGCTCGCGATAGAAGTCGTAGCTCACCTGAACGTCGGGCGTGAAGCAATTGAGATGGTCGATGCGCTGAATGCGCGCGCCAAGATGGTAGCCATACTGCTGCAACATGCAGGCGGATTGGTCCATCTGCACGTAAAGATCGAGCGGCATCCCGAGCGGATCGGCGGTGCGCAGCGTGCGCCCCTGATGCGGCAAATCCGGGAACGACGTCGGCAGGTTGCGGCTATTGAACCAGAACGCGGCGCGGTCGAGGTCTTGCTCGCTGGCAAGCTTAAAGCCGAGCGCCCGGACATCCGGCTCCGCCGACTGCCGAAGCACGATCGAATGATGATTGCGCTCCTCGACGCCGCGCAGATAGAGCGCATCGTCGGTTTCATCGCTGACCAAAAGCCCGAGGCAATCGACATAAAAGGCGCGCGAGCGGCTAAGATCGCGGACGCCCAGTTCGACATGGCTTGCCCGCACGATATTGAACGGCGGGTCGAAAACAGGTTCGCGGATCGTCATGGTATCAAGCCGGCGTTGACGGTCGGTCCGGCGACTTTTAACACATTGCGCGGAGGAATCGACATGCGCTTGGCAACCTATCACATGCGCGGCCGGCCGAGCTTCGGGGCGGTGGTCGGCGACGGAATTGTCGATTTGCGCGCCCGTCTGAGCCGGTTTTCCACGCTGCTCGAGGTGTTTCGCGCCCAGGCGCTCGATCAGGCCAAGGCCGCCAGTGCTGGCGTTCGGCCCGACGTGACACTTGCCGAAGTCGAGCTTCTGCCGCCGCTCCTGGCGCCGGAGAAGATTCTTTGCATCGGCATCAACTACCAAAATCGCGAGCGCGACTACGACTTCGCCGAGCCGCCGAAATATCCGAGCATGTTCTACCGGGCACCGAATTCGGTGGTCGGCAGCGGACAAAAGCTGATCCGTCCGAAAATCTCCGAGCAGCTCGATTACGAAGGCGAAATCGCGCTGGTGATCGGCCGCGAGTGCAAGCACGTGCCAAAAGAGCGCGCGCTCGGCGTGATCGCCGGGCTGACGCTGTGCAACGAGGGCACGCTTCGCGACTGGATCAGACATGGCAAATTCAACGTCACCCAGGGCAAGAATTTCGACGCCAGCGGCAGTATCGGACCGTGGATCGAAACCAACGTGGACTTGACCAGGCCGCTTCCCCTTGTCGTGCGCAAGAACGGTGAAGTCACGCAGGAGGACACGACGGCGAACATGATTTTTTCCTTCGCCGATCTGATCGCCTATGTGACCACCTTCATGACGCTCAAGCCGGGGGACATCATTTCGACAGGCACACCCGTCAAGAAGGATGGCAAAGCCGATCCGCCGGTTTGGCTCAAGCCGGGCGACACGATTGAGATCGAATGTCCGGCGATCGGCGTATTGCGCAATACCGTGGCGGACGAAGCGTGACGACGGCGCGCGCGGCGTGCGTGATCGGCTGGCCGGTCGAACATTCGCGCTCGCCGCTTATTCATAACTATTGGGTCAAACGCTACGGCATAGCCGGCGAATATCGCCGCGAAGCGGTGCGCAAGGAGGATTTCTCCAGCTTCGTCGGTACGCTGGCCGCGCGCGGCTATGTCGGCGCCAATGTGACCGTCCCGCACAAGGAAGCAGCCTTGGCGCTGTCGCTGCCGGACGAGCGTGCGCGCATCGTCGGCGCCGTCAACACGCTCTGGCACGACGGCGACGTACTGCGTTCGACCAACACCGACGTCGAAGGATTTTTGGACAACCTCGATGCGTGCGCGCCGCACTGGGATCGCAACGTAACCAAAGCTGTCGTGCTTGGCGCGGGCGGCGCCGCGCGCGCCGTTATTTACGGCCTGCTGTCGCGCGGTGTCGGGCGTGTCGTTATCGCCAATCGCACGGCGAGCCGCGCCGAGGCCCTGCGGGAGGCATTCGGCGAGCGCGTGCGGAGCCGCGACTGGTCGAGCCTGGAGAAGGAACTGACAGATACTTCGCTGCTCGTGAACACCACGACGCTTGGGATGCATGGACAGCCGCAGCTGACCCTCGATTTGGCGCCTCTCGGCCGTCACGCGATTGTCGCCGACATTGTCTACGCCCCGATCATGACCCCGCTGCTCGAGGCCGCGGCCGCGCGTGGGCTTGTGATCGCCGACGGCCTCGGCATGCTGCTGCATCAGGCGGTGCGCGGCTTTGCGCTGTGGTTCGGCAAGACGCCCGAAGTTACCGGCGACCTTCGCGCATTGGTCGCGGCCGACCTCGACGCTGCGCAATCGCGCGGACAATAAGATTTTCATTTAACCTCCGCCCGTCCCCGCGAAGGCGGGAACCCCAGCTTTCTGCGCCAACCTTTTGCCCAACTCTTTGCACCCGCCCCTGGATTCCCGCCTTCGCGGGAATGAGCGGCGAAAGACCAATGCGCTCATCGGTTCCGGCAATTGACCTGCGGCGATAACGCACTCGTGTTTGGCGACGACGCGCTTGTGTTTTTTGGTCGCAAAGATAGTCCGCTAGCCTGCGGTGGGGCGGTTAGCAAAAACGCGGGAGAGTCTAATGGAACGCATATCGTTCGGCGTGCGCGCTGGCGCAAGTGTCTTTGCAGCATTGCTGTTGACTTCGCTTGCCTCGGCGCAAAATTCCGACATGGTCCGCGTGCGCGGCACGATTCAAAACGTCGACGGCCAGACGCTGGACGTGAAAGGCCGTGACGGCACGCCGCTTAAGGTCAAGCTTGCCGACGACGTGAAGGTGCTGGCGCTCGACCGCAAGTCGATGGACGACGTCAAGCAGGGCGTTTTCGTCGGTATCACCGCCATGCCGCAACCGGACGGCACGCAGAAAGCCGTTGAAATTCATATCTTCCCCGAAGCGCTGCGCGGCATGGGCGAAGGTCACCGGCCGTGGGATCTGATGCCCAACAGCACCATGACCAACGCCAATATCGAAACCGCGGTGGCCAGCAGCGACGGCAAAGAACTGGTTCTGAAATATAAGGACGGTGAGAAAAAGTTCACCGTGCCGGCCAATGTCGAAGTGGTGATGTTTGCTCCGGCCGAGGTCGCCGACCTCAAGCCGGGCGAAAAAATCTTCGTGGTCGCCGGCAAAAAGCAGGCCGACGGCACTGTGCTGGCGCCGAGCATCGTGGTCGGACGCAACGGCGTCAGCCCGCCGATGTGAGCGCGCTCACTCGCTAGAGCATTTCCCGATTAAGTGGAATCGGGAAATACTCTAGATATCTCTGTTGGCGCATGTCCTTTTCGGAACACCGGTTTCCACCCATCGGGTCAAGCCCGAGGGCATGCTTTTCCGGGACATGCTCTAAGCGCCGTCAAACGAACCGAAGACGTGGATGGCCGGAACAAGTCCGGCCATGACGCGGATCTTCGTTCGATCCGAACATACTTGGAAGCGATCCGGCGACGGGTCGCTTCCGCATATGGGTAGTTTCAACAGGTTGTAAGCAGCGACTATTCGTTTACCAGTGTGACCGGCAATGCCGGTGCAAATGATCGTCGGTCCAGCAATGCCCGCGGCCGACCGACGGGCCCCAGAACGGCCTGCCGAAAACTCCGCCGATCACGCCGCCGGCGACGGCGCCGACAGGACCGGCAACAATCAGGCCGGCTCCGGCGCCGGCTCCGGCGCCAACCCAGTCGGCGCGTGCTTCCAGACAAGTCATCGTCGCGGCGGCCGCAAGCACCGCGGTGGTCAAAATCAGCTTTTTCATTTGTTCGTCCCCCGACTTAAGCCACCGGCCGCCCCGACCAAGCATCGCAGCGAGCCGATTCCGTCGAAGCAGAGATTCCCATAAATTCGTGGCAAAGGTCGGGCGTCTTTTGGACGCCAAGCCTGCTCGCCATGCGTGTGGATCGCCGCCTTTGTGGCAATGCGCGCAATCTCTTTATCTACTTGTTCCCGCGCAAGCGGGAATCGAGGATCGCGTGCAAAGAGCTGGGTCCCGGCCTTCGCGGGACGAGCGGATTTGTTTTCTCCACTCGCCCGACCTCCCGCCGGCACTCATCCGTTGGCGATCATCCGCCGGTCGATCTCGACGATGCTGTTGACGCCGGTCAGCGCCATGGTGACATCGAGCTCTTTGCGGATGATCTCGATGGCGCGCGCCACGCCCGCCTGCCCGCCGGCGCCGAGGCCATACACGAAGGCGCGGCCGCTCATGCATGCGCGCGCCCCGAGCGCCAATGCGCGCATCACATCCTGACCGGAGCGAATGCCGCCGTCGAAAAACACGTCGATCGACGAACCGACCGCATCGACGATCGGAGGCAGCGCGCTGATCGACGACGGCGCACCGTCGAGTTGGCGGCCGCCGTGATTGGAGACGATCAATGCCGCCGCGCCGGTTTTCGCCGCTTCGCGCGCGTCCTCGACGCTGAGAATGCCTTTAAGGATGAGCTTGCCGGGCCAAAGGCTCGCGATCCACTCGACGTCCTTCCAATTCAAGGACGGATCGAACTGGTTGTTGGTCCATTGCGAGAGCGAGATCACGTCTTCCATGCCGCGGACGTGGCCGGCGAGATTGCCGAAGGTCCGGCGCTTGCCGCGCGCGATGCTGAGAAGCCAGGAGGGCTTGGTCGCCATATCGATGATGTTGTTGATGCGCCATTTCGGCGGAACGGTCATGCCGTTCTTGAGATCGCGATGGCGCTGACCGAGAATTTGCAGATCGACCGTGAGCACCAGCGCGCTGCATTTGGCAGCCGCGGCGCGCTCGATCAGCGCGCGGATGAATCCGCGGTCCTTCATGACGTAGAGCTGAAACCAGAATGGCTTGTCGACGGCGGCCGCGACATCCTCGATCGAACAGATCGACATGGTCGAGAGCGTGAACGGAATGCCGGCGGCCTGCGCCGCCCGGCACGCAAGGATCTCGCCGTCGCCATGTTGCATGCCGCAGGCGCCGATCGGCGCTAACATCAGCGGCAGCGACGCAGGCTCGCCCAGGATGGTGGTGGCGGTGCTGCGCTGCGACACGTCGACCAAGATACGCTGACGCAGCTTGATCGCCTCGAGATCGGTCCGGTTGGCGCGCAGTGTCTGTTCGGTATAGGAGCCGGCTTCCGCATAATCAAAAAACTGACGCGGAACCCGACGGCGCGCGACCTGCCGCATATCCTCGATGCAGGTCATCATGGTCATGGCGCTTTCGCCGCTATTTTTCATGCCGCTTTTACTGGCGCTATCCATGGCATTCCCCCGTCTCATCGACTGTCGATAGCACAAAACCGGTGCGGAACATCGTCGCGAACGCTGGCGTTGCCCTTTCGTGAACCTCACGCAGACACCGCAAAATCGGGATAGCCTTATGTCCACCAAAGCGAAAGATCGGGCGAAGCAGAGCGAAACGAAACATACCAAGCACCGCGGCGGCGCAACCGAGCCAACGCCGAAGCGGCACGCAACGCTGGAGGATCGCCTCGAACAGGGCTTGGAAGAATCGTTTCCGGGATCGGACCCGGTCGCCGTCACCCAGCCACCCCAAAGTTCGCACGACGCGCGGAAGCGTTGACCAGGCCGCCGGCCGACCAATCAAAAGCGCGCCGAACAGCGGCCCGGCGAAACTGTGGCCCGGTCCCAAGAAGGTAGAAAAATCCTTGCCCGAAAGGGTGACATTAGAGAATATTTTTTGAGGCGCCCGATACCCGGATCGGGATAAGATGGGTCTGGTGGTGTCGCAGGCGGTGGGGATATGGCGCGTAAGTATTTTGGAACCGACGGAATCCGCGGCCGTGCCAATGGCGTGATCACGCCGGAGCTGGCGCTCAAAGTCGGACAGGCGACCGGCGTGGTGTTTCGTCGCGCCGGCCAGGAGCGCCATCGTGTGGTCATCGGCAAGGACACGCGCTTGTCGGGCTATATGATCGAGACCGCGTTGATCGCCGGCTTCACGTCGGTCGGCATGGACGTGCTGCAGCTCGGCCCGATGCCGACGCCGGCCGTGGCCATGCTGACCCGCTCGATGCGCGCCGACCTCGGTGTCATGATCTCGGCTTCTCATAATCCGTTCGACGACAACGGCATCAAGCTGTTCGGGCCCGACGGCTATAAGCTCTCCGACGAGGTCGAACTGAAAATCGAGGCGCTGGTCGACGGCGACATGACCAAGGATCTGGCCAAGAGCCGCGAGCTCGGCCGCGCCAAGCGCATCGACGGCGTCCACGATCGCTACATCGAGTTCGCCAAGCGCACGCTGCCGCGCAACCTTTCGCTCGAAGGGCTGCGGGTGGTGATCGACTGCGCCAACGGCGCCGCCTACCGGGTGGCGCCGGAAGCGCTGTGGGAGCTCGGCGCCGACGTGATCTCGATCGGAGTCGAGCCGGACGGCTTCAACATCAACCGCGAATGCGGCTCGACCGCCCCCGACGCGCTCTGCCGCAAGGTGCGCGAGATGCGCGCCGACATCGGCATCGCGCTCGACGGCGATGCCGACCGCGTCGTGATCATCGACGAGCAAGGCCATCTGGTCGACGGCGATCAGCTCCTCGCCGTCATCGCCGAGAGCCTGCTGGAAGACGGCCGGCTGGCGAAGCCGGGCGTGGTTGCCACCGTCATGTCCAATCTTGGCCTGGAGCGGCATCTGCAATCGCTCAAGCTCTCGACCATCCGCACGCCGGTCGGCGACCGCTATGTGCTCGAGCAAATGCGCGAGCACGGTTACAATCTGGGCGGCGAGCCTTCCGGCCATATCATTCTTTCGGACTACACCACGACCGGCGACGGCTTCGTCGCGGCGCTGCAGGTTCTCGCCGTGGTGAAGAAGCAGAACAAGAAGGTGTCGGAGGTGTGCCATCGTTTTGCGCCTCTGCCGCAAGTGCTCAAGAACGTGCGCTACCGCAGCGGCAAGCCACTGGAGCACGCTGAGGTGCGAACCGCCATCGCCGGCGCCGAGCGCCGCCTCAACGGCCACGGCCGGCTGGTGATCCGGCCGTCAGGCACCGAGCCGGTGATCCGCGTCATGGGCGAAGGCGACGACAAGAATTTGGTCGAAGAGGTGGTCGACGGCATCGTCGATGCGCTGACCACCTACGCGGACGCGGCGTAGGCTTTTCTTTTCAAAGCCCCCCTCCATCCACCACCCTTCGGGCGCTTACCGCTCGTCATTGCGAGGAGCGGCAGCGACGAAGCAATCCAGCTTCCCGCGCAAGCGGCCATGGATTGCTTCGCTGACGCTCGCAATGACGAGCCGAATTATCCTGCCCCGTGAAGCGGGGAAGGGAGACCGCCCCGCGTAGCGTAGCGCGGTGGGAGGGGCGACGAACTCGCCGCTCGCTCCAGCGCCGCATGCCTCCACCATGCTTCGCATGGTCCCCCTCCCCCGCACTGCGTGCGGGGGCGGATAAAACACAATCGCTCTCGCGGCGCTTTCATGCGCCCGAGCTTTGGTCACCACCACGACGCGTCAGAAAGCAAAGAAACAAAAAGAAGGGAGGCGAAGCGCCGAAAGGCGCATTGTCTCGCCAATTGCCGCTTGCGCGGCAGCGCGGCTCTCGATGAGAGGCGCGCCCGCCTTCCGGCGCTCCGCCACGGCACTCGCCACCGGCTATCACCCCGATGGCTCAGCCCCAGACCCGGGTTTCCGCAAAGACGCGGCGGCCCGGTGTTTTGCCGGCACGCCGTAAAGCTGTCTTGCGTTAAACACGCTCCGTGCAGCCCGGTCCTTTTGCCGGCCGACCGGTACCCCAGGGCCGCCCGGGAACGGTTTGCGAGACCGCGCGCGGGCATCCGCACTCGCTCCGCAACCAAGATCGCATCCGGAATGCGCCCTTCGGTGAGCGAGATTCGCAAATGTTTGTATCCGATTTTGTGACGAGCGTCAAGTAGTTTGTCGCCAATACGCGGACCAATCCCCTCGTCACCGCCGGGCTTGACCCGGCGGTCAATGCTGCGTTTTCGCCGTTGCGGCGGGCAAATCGGCGGATAAGCCGGCCCGACTTTCGATGCGGACAGTCAGCATGGATTGCCGGGTCATAGGCGAGCGAAGCGACGCCGTTCTTCGAACGGCTATGCCCGGCAATGACGATGTTTTTTGCTTTATGGGGCGTCAGCGCGCGTCCCGCGGCGCGAGGCCGTTGATCAACAACAGGAGCTGGCGGCGGAGCTCCGTGGTGCCGCGCCGGATGTTGAGCTCGTCGGCCGCGAGCCAGCGGCGGACCTCGATCTGAAAGATCGAGAAAATAACCTCGGCGATCATGCCCGAAATCCTCGGATGCGACGATCGATTTTTGTTCGATCGCCATCTCGACGATGTCGCGAATGAGCGCAAGCAGATGCTCGCGGGCCTTGAGGAATTCCCTGGCTTGGCGGCCGGCGGCGTAGAAGATCATCTCGCGCAGCGCGAGACGCGACAGCGCCGGTTGCTGGGCGTGATAGCGGTAATGCACGCGAAACACGCTGAGCAGGTTCTCCAGCATCGGCCGCTCCGGCCGCACCAGGCCGGCGGCACGCTCGACCAAGTCCTCAAAATCCCCGGTGACGATGAGGAACAAAAGATCGCGTTTGGTCGGCGCGTAGACGAAAATAGTGCCGAGCCCCACCCCGGCGCGCAACGCGATCTCGCGGGTCGTCGTATCGTCGAAGCCTTTGCGGACGAACAGCTCGGAGGCCGCCTCCTTGATGCGGCGCAGTTTGTCGAGCTTGTTGCGCTCGCGCAGACCCGAAACTTTTTGCTGCGTCAGTTCGGACAAGACTTCTTCCCCGCCGGTTTCGCTCCGGCTCCGCTCGCCTGTGAATGTGTGTCCTTTAACGGCGACCGCGCAAGAAGAAAAGCCGCGCGCTACGTCGCCCACGTTTCCAAGCGAACCCAACGCAACGTCCTCACTGGTGCTTGACAAGAAAATTGAACATGCTCAATTATTGCCGACGCGCGGCCTATAAAAAACATAAATCTCGCGCACGCGGGTATCTTAGTGGTGCATGATCTTTTCGGAAAACCGGAATCCACTTTTCCGGATCATGCACAAGAAACGACGAGGCGGCGACCGAGCCGCCCGATGCCGCAAGGGAGGAGATTGAAGTGGCGACCCAAGCCTCAGGATTGGTCGAAGGAAAAACCTGTATCGTCACCGGCGGCGCCGGCAGTATCGGTCTTGCCACCGTGCGCGCTTTGCTCGCGGACGGCGCCAAGGTCATGCTGGTCGATCTCGATGCCGATAAGCTCGCGCGCACCGTGCATGAGCTTGACACCGACAAGGCGGCGTTCGTCGCCGCCGACGTCACCGATGCGGCGCAGACGCGCCACTATGTCGATGAAACCGTAAAGCGCTTCGGCAAGATCGACGTGCTGTTCTCCAACGCCGGCAATGACGGCCCGTTGATGCCGATCACCGAATATCCGGAGGATTTGTTCGACAAGATCATCGCCACCCATGTGCGCGGCTGCTTTTTGTCCTGCAAATACACGATCCCGCAGATGAACGACGGCGGCAGCATCATCATCACGGCGAGCATCGTCGGCGTCAAAGGCGTGCCGGGCAACTGCTCGTACGTGGCCGCCAAGCATGCGCTGATGGGGTTGATGCGCTGCGTGGCGAGGGAAGTCGCCGTGCGGCGCATCCGCGTCAACAGCGTTAATCCGGGCCCGGTCGACAACGTGTTCATGCGCACGGCGGAGAAGACGATGACGCAAATTCTCGGTCGCGATGCCGGCGAATGGTTCGACGAGCAGATTCCGCTCGGCCGCCATGCGCGGCCCGAAGAGATCGCGCAAGCCGTGTGCTTTCTCGCCTCGGACCGCTCGAGCTATACCAGCGGCACGGCGCTTATGGTCGACGGCGGCTTCTGCGCGTGATGCGGGGCGCCGCGCCATGAACAAATTCGGCATCGGCCAAGCGGTTCGCCGCGTCGAGGATCAGCGCTTCACCACCGGCGCCGGACAGTTCGTGGCCGATCTGGCGCTGCCGCGGCAGTGTTACGGCGTCGCCGCGCTCTCGCCGCACGCGCATGCGCTGGTCAAGCGCATCGATGTGGGAGCCGCGAAAGCCGCACCCGGCGTGCTCTGCGTGCTCACGGGTGCGGATGCGAACATCGATAAAGTCGGCGGCATTCCGCCGTTCTTCATGCCGGATTCGTGGGGCGGGCCGCCGGGCTTTTCGACCACGCGGGCGGTGCTGAACGCCGATCGCGTGCGCTGCATCGGCGACCGGGTCGCCTTCGTGGTGGCGGAGACGGAAGCACAGGCGCGCGATGCCGCCGAATTGGTCACGGTGGATTATGAATTGCTGCCGGCGCTGGTCGATCTGGAAGCGGCGGCGCAGCCCTCGGCGCCGAAAATCTGGGAGCAATGTCCGGGCGGGAATATCGGGACGACCATCGCGTTCGGCGACAAGGAAGCCGTCGATGCGGCGTTCGCCAAAGCAAGCCACGTGGCTTCGGTGCGGCTGATCAACAATCGGGTGACCGCAAACCCGATCGAGCCGCGCGCGGCGCTCGGCTTCTACGACGCCGCCGACGGCCGCTACACGCTCTATACCACCTCGCAAGACCCGCACAGCGTGCGCGCGGCCTTGTCGGGGCCGGTGTTCGGCGTGCCGGAATCGAAGGTCAAGGTGGTGTCGCCGGACGTCGGCGGCGGCTTCGGCATGAAGGCCAACATCTATCCCGATGACGTGCTGGTGCTGTGGGCGTCACGACGCTGCGGCCGGCCAGTCAAATGGACGGCGACGCGTAGCGAAAGCCTGTTGCTCGACAACCATGCCCGCGACCAGCTCGTGCACGCCGAGCTTGCGCTCGACGCCGACGGAAAATTCCTCGCCATCCGCTCGCGCGCCTATCAGGCGCTCGGTGCTTATTGGTGGGGCGCGGCGACCGCGCCGCTGTTCTGGTCGTTGATGTTCATCCCGAGCCTTTATGATGTGCAAACGATTCACGTCAGCACCAACGCGGTGTTCACCAACACGGCGCCGACGTCGGTCTATCGCGGCGCCGGCCGGCCGGAAGCGATTTATCTGATCGAGCGGCTGGTCGATGAGGCTGCGCGGCTGATTGGCATCGACCGGGTCGAGTTGCGCCGCCGCAACCTGATCAAGCCGGAAGCGCTGCCGTACCACACGCCCACGCACCATAACTACGACAGCGGCGAATTCGAAAAGCTGATGGACCAGTGCCTGGCGCTCGCCGACTGGGACGGCTTTCCCGACCGCCGCAAGGAGTCCGAGTGCCGCGGCAAGAAGCGGGGCCGCGCGGTGACGCCCTATATCGAGCTTGGCGGCGTGTTCAACGAGCGCATGGAGATCCGCTTCGATCCGAGCGGCATGGTCACGATCATCGCCGGCACCCACTCGCACGGACAGGGACACGCGACCGCATTCGCGCAGCTTGTGGCCGACTGGCTCGGCGTGCCATTTGGGGCGATCAACTACATCCAGGGGGATACCGAGAAGGTGGCGTTCGGCCGCGGCACCTTCGCGGCGCGCAGTTCGCTCGTCGGCGGCAACGGACTGCGCGTCGCCGCCGACGCCATCATCGCCCGCGGCAAGGAGATGGCGGGCGCGCTCATGGAGGCGGCGCCCGACGATATCGAGTTCAGCGCCGGCACCTTTACGGTCGCCGGCACCGACAAGCGCATGGCGATCGGCGACGTGGCCCGCGCCTTTTTTGCTCCCGCCGGGCCGGTGCTCCGGCTCGGTCTCGGCTTCGACGGCGTCGGCACCTGGTCGGGCGTGCCGGGCGGCGCGCCCAATTACCCGAACGGCTGCCAGGTATGCGAAGTCGAGGTCGATCCGGAAACCGGCGCCGTGCACATCGACCGCTTCTTTGCCATCGACGACATCGGCATGGCGATCAATCCGATGATCTGCGAGGGCCAGATCCACGGCGGCATTGCGCAGGGCGTCGGCCAGGCGCTGATCGAGAACGTCGTCTACGATCCGGCCTCCGGGCAGCTTGTGACCGGCAGCTTCCTCGACTACGGCATGCCGCGCGCCGGCGACTTTCCGTCCTTCGTCTCGGCGCTGGTCGAGGTGCCGGCCAAGACCAATCCGCTCGGCGTCAAGGGCATCGGCGAGGCCGGCACGATCGCGGCGCCGCCGACCGTGGTGAATGCGGTGCTCGACGCGCTGCACGATCTCGGCGTTTATCATCTCGACATGCCGCTGACGCCGGCGCGCATCTGGGAGGCGGTGAACGACGCCAAACAGGCGAGACAGCGCGCGTAGTCCGTGCGTGCGCGAGATCCTTGGGGCGCTGGTTATGAAATCATCGAGCCGGCTGGTCATCCGCGAGCACCGGATTCCGACACCCGACAGCGGGCCGTACATCGTCACCGAAGGGCCGGACGGCAATCTCTGGTTCTGTGAAAGCCGCGCCGGCAAGATCGGCTGCTTTGATCCGGACACCCGCGCCTTTCGCGAATTTGCGCTTGCCGATCGCGACTGCATGCCGGTCGGCATCGCGGCCGGCGCCGACGGCAATCTTTGGTTTACCGAAAAACAAACCGGCCGGATCGGACGCATCTCCGTGGACGGCGTGATCGCCGAGTTCGCATTGCCGAGCAGCGACGCCGCGCCCGACGGCATCGCGCTCGGGCCCGACGGCAATATCTGGTGCTCGGAAGCCGATATCGATCGCATCGCGCGGGTGACGCCGGAGGGCCGGATCAACGAATTCGGTGCCGGCATGAGCCCGGGCAGCCGGCCATTGTCCATCGTCGTGCGCGACGACGCGCTCTGGTTCAGTCAAGCCGCGGGCTGCCGCATCGCGCGCATGGGCCTTGATGGCGCCGTTACCGAGTTTGCTATTCCGAGCCCGAACAGTCAGCCGCGCGCGATGGCGCTGCATCCAGACGGCAGCATCTGGTTCGTCGAAACCGGCGCCAATGCGCTGGGCCGGATTGCTGGCGACGGCGCGATCGCGGAGTTCGCCGTTCCGACGCCGAATGCATCGGTGCGCGGCGTTGCCATCAGCGGCAGCGGCGACATCTGGTTCACTGAAAATTTCGCTAACAGGATCGGTAGAATGAATGCGAGCGGCGCGATGATCGGCGAGTACGATATTCCGACGCCGGCGAGCGGCGCCCGCTGCATCGTCGCGACCGCGAAAGATCGACTATTCTTCACGCAGTACGACAGCGGTGCCATGGCGGAGATAATTTTTTCGTGAATTGTCCGACACCGAACATTCTCAATTCATGCCGATGCGACATTGATGAAAATGCCGATGAAACGTCGGTAGTGTGATCCGCATCACGCGTGCTCTCTTGCGAAATTCACTGCTTCTGGCTAAATAGCCACGATCGAGTTTTCGGCCGAACGACTAGGCCACGCAGCAGCGAACACCGCGCCTGACTGACCATCTTTCACCAAAATCTCGAGCGAGCCGAGCCGTGCACGTCGCGCGGTTCACGTCATTCTACAAAGGGAGTGTCCCCCGTGAGCAACGGAACCGTCAAATGGTTCAACGCGCAAAAGGGTTATGGGTTTATTCAGCCTGAAGGCGGCGGCAAGGACGTGTTCGTCCACATCAGCGCCGTCGAGCGCGCCGGTCTGCGTGAACTGCGCGAAGGCCAGCGTGTCGCGTTCGAGGTCGTGGTCGATCGCAAGACCGGTAAGTCGGCTGCCGAGAATCTAAAGACCATGTAATTGGTGATGAAAGCGAGCCGCAACAGCGGCTCGCTTTTTTTGCGCGTGCCCCCGGGTGGAGTTGCGTTCTCCGAAGTGGGCGTGTTCGACAAAAGCCCAGAGCGCCAATCGACGTCACGCGTGGCGGTGGCGCTCTGGTTCAAACCGGCAACCGATTTGACGACGGTATTTAGGTAGTCGCATCCGCCGCGTTGTTTGTTTGATCACCAGCCGAAGCGCACACGGGTTGCGCGCTTGCGAAGACCGGCAGTTGCTCTGCGGCTGCGTATTTTCCAAAAAGCATCGGACAATTTATTCGCTGACGCGACGGGCGGCGGCAGGACGACGCCTGCGCAGCAACAGCAAAACGATCAGGACGATCAGCCAAACGACCAGCAACAGCGCGGCGAGCGGTACCGCCACCATTGCAGTGATGAAGCCGCCGAGCGACATGATGTAAAGCAGTTGACCGAAATCGAGGCCCAGCACCACGCAAGGATGAACGTCGCCTTCGTTCAGGGTGCAGTCGAAGCCTGAAGCGAACGCCACCGACAGCACCAGCGATAGCATCGGCAAGGCGGCCAGCAGCACGATCGCCACCAACGCCCAGATCATCAGCCGTCTCGCCATCGGCGCTCCTCGCGGCTTGACGACGCTTCGCGTTGGCCGCGTTGATCCTTCACCGCTCATTCCCGCGCAAGCGGGAATCCAGGGGCCCGCGCAAAGAAGCTGGGTCCCCGCCTGCGCGGGGACGGGCGGAGGTTAGCGCGTCGGGCTTAATTGAGTATTCCGATCGCGAGCGCGGCTTGCCATGGCCTTACAGGCAATCAGGCCGGCGTTTCTTGACAAAAATGATCATACTCAATTATGAACATGATCAATAATGAGCGACAGATGCCCGCCAAGGGCGAAGCGCCGACAGGGAGGATCGATGAGCCGCACCATCCATCGACAAGACGCGCTGCAATGCGCCGGCGACCGGCTCCCGGTCGCCTACGACCGCGCGCCGACCCATGCCGGGATGATCGCCGAAACCGACGTGGCGGTGCCGATGCGCGACGGCGTCAACCTGTCGGTGGACATCTATCGGCCCGACGACGGCGCGAAATTTCCGGCGCTGCTGGCGTTTGCGATCTACAACAAGGATCTGCAGGGGCCGGAGGTGGCGAACGCGCTGCCGCCGCAACCAGCGTGGTCGTCGCTCTGGGCCGGCCCGCTCGAGGCCGGCGACACAAAGTTTTTCGTCTCCCGCGGCTATGTGCATGTGATCGGCTCGCCGCGCGGCGTCGGCAAATCCGACGGCGGCGGCTCGCGCCAGTGGGACAGCTACGATCTGATCGAATGGATCGCGCAGCAGCCGTGGTGCGACGGCAATGTCGGCATGGTCGGCATTTCCGGCTTCGGCGCCGAGCAATTGTTCGTGGCGCGGCAAAACCCGCCGCATCTGAAAGCGATCTTCCCGTTCGATCCGCGCGGCGCCTATGGAACGCTGGGCAGCTTCCGCGAGGAATATCCGGGCGGCGTGCTGCACCTGTTTCGGTATTTGCTCATGCACTTCGCCGCCATCCACGGGACCAAGGGCAAGCCCGCGGCGCTGCCGGCGGACAAAGAGGCGCTTTGGCAAGAGGCGATGCGCAATCCGGACTACAGGATGTATCCGCACATCTACAATGTGCTGACGCAAAAGGGTCAGCACATGCCGCCCTACTTTGCGCTCTTGATCGATCCCTACGACAACGAAGCGGGGGTCAAGGAAGCTGAAGAGAGCCTTTCGCGGATCAAAATTCCGACCTACACGGGCTCGGGCTGGTACGCCTACACCTACAAGACGCATCTCAACGGCGCGCAGAATTATTTCGAAAAAATCGCGGCGCCGAAAAAGCTCACGCTCGCCGGCCCCGCGCACCTGGAGCGGCCGTTTCATTCCCTGCACAGTGAAATCCTGCGCTGGCATGACCATTGGCTTAAAGATATCGACACCGGCATCATGGACGAGCCGCCCGTCCGATATTGGGTGATGGGCGCGAACGAATGGCGCTCCGGGTCGGACTGGCCGCTGCCGGAAACGCAATGGACCAAATTCTATCTCAACAGTTGGGAACGCCTGCAGACCGCGCCGTTCACGCCGTCGAGCGCCGAAGATGAGCTGCCACCCGACGCTTTCGTGCAGATGCCGCCGACACAGACTAACGCGGTAGCGCTCTTACGCTACATGACCGATCCGCTGTCGCATGATGTTTTGATCGCCGGCCCGGCGGTGCTCAATCTGTTCGCCGCGATCGACCAGGATGACACCAACTGGTTCGTGACGCTGAAGGATGTCGGGCCGGACGGATCCGTGCGCACGGTGCGTGAGGGCGAGCGCGACTTGCCGCACGACCTGCCCGAGCGCGAATTGACCCGCGGCTGGCTGAAGGCCTCGCATCGCGCGCTCGATCCCGCGCGATCGAAGCCGTGGCGGCCGTGGCATCCGTTGACCCGGCAGGCGCAGCAAAAAGTGACGCCGGGCGCCATCACCGAATACGCGATCGAAATCCTGGCCACCGCCAACCTGTTCCGCCGCGGCCACCGCATCTGCGTGGAGATCGCCGGCGCCGACATGCCGACCGGCGTCGCCGGCGCCACCAACGCCGAATACGTGCCCAACCACATCGTCTCCAGCCGCACGACGTTGCACAAAATCTATCACGACGCGAAGCGGCCTTCGCATTTGTTGCTGCCGGTCATCCCGCAGGACTGACGAAGGCTTAGAGGAGGAGCAAGGGGTGGAACTCAAAGCGATCAGACGCGTGGTTGTCGGTCACGATCCGCACGGCAAGGCTGTGGCCGTGTTCGATGGCGCCGTGACGCCGACGCAGCGCACGCCCGGCGGCAACGCGGTGGCCAATCTGTGGATCACCAGCGAATCTCCCGTCGACCTCGAAGGCGCGGCGGACAAGGCGCACACGAAGGTCGGCGTGCCGCCGCCGCCCGCCGGCAGCATTTTCCGCATCGTCGATTTTCCGCCGACGCCGAACGCCGCTCCGCCTTCGCACGTTGAGCACGAAAAGATCCTCACCGCGATGGGCATCGACCCGGCGACACAAGGCTACGCGCGGCATCGCAACACCCACCGCACCAGGAGCGTCGACTATGCCATCGTGCTCGACGGCGAGATCGACATGCTCATGGATGAGACCGAAGTGCATCTGACGGCGGGCGATGTCCTGATCCAGCAGGGAACGAACCACGCCTGGGTCAACAACAGCGGCAACGTGTGCCGGATCGCCTTCGTGTTGATCGACGCCAAGCCGCCCACGGCGTGGCAGCAGGACTGGAAGCCGTAGGGGTTCGGTCGGCCGTCATTGCGAGCCAACGGGTCCGGCCCGAAGTGGCCGGCCCGACGGTAAACTCCGCGAAGCAATCCAGCTGCGGCGCCGAAGCCTGGATTGCTTCGTCGCTGCGCTCCTCGCAATGACGAGGTGTTCCGCGGAGATTAATCGTCGCCAAAATGCCGCTTCGGGGATAAAGAAGAGCGCAAAACCGGCTCTGACCTCAGGGAGAGGAACGTGACGAAATCCGCTGCTATCGACTACGATCACGACGGCCAGGCGTGCGAAGGGTTTGCGGTGTGGGACGATGCCGGCGCCAAGCGCCCGGGCATCCTGGTTTTCCCGGAATGGAACGGGGTCGGCGAATACACCGAGAAGCGCGCCAAGATGCTGGGCGAGCTTGGCTTCAACGCCTTCGTGGTCGATGTCTATGGCAAGGGCATCCGGCCGAACACGCCGGAAACCTGCCAGGCCGAGATGATGAAATATGCGACCAACCGGCCGCTGCTGCGCGCGCGCGCCCGCCGCGGCCTCGACGAATTGCGCAAGGTGGCGAACACGGATTTGAGCAGGCTCGCCGCCATCGGCTACTGCTTCGGCGGCATGACGGTGCTGGAAATGGCGCGCGACGGACAGAACGACCTCTTGGGGGTCGTCAGTTTCCACGGCGTGCTGGCGACACCGACGCCGCTCAAGCCCGGGACCTACAAGGGCAAGATTCTCGCGCTGCACGGCGCCGACGATCCGGTCGTGCCCGACGACATGACGACGGGCTTTTGGAAAGAAATGCGCGACGCCAAGGCGAACTGGGAGTTCGTCGCCTACGGCAAGGCCGTGCACACCTTCACCAACTGGCTGATGCCCGAGGACGGCCCGCCGCCCGCGGCCTACAACAAACAGGCCGACCAGCGCTCGTGGACGGCGATGAACGATTTTCTCGACGAGATTTTCGGGTAAGTGCTGCTGCGCGCAGAGAGTCGCGAGCGGATCAGCTGCGTCCCTTCTCCCCAGCGGGGAGAAGGAGAGGATGAGGGGGCTCGGCCTCCCAGTATTTGCTCGGAGGCCGCGCCCCATCACCCCACCCTCTCCCCGCTGGGGAGAGGGAGTCGCACGCCGTGCGACAGACCATGCATCAGTGAGTCAGAGAACTAAACTTGCCCGCGTAACGCAGGCAGAATAGCGATCGCGTGTGGAACCGGTTGAGAACAGTCGCGCTTCAGCAGTGAATCCAAGGACTAGGCTTACCCGCCTAACACATGCACAATAGGCGTCGCGGCGATCGTGGGACCGGCGCCGCAGGGGAGAAATGCACATGCGAATTGTCGACCTGTCGGTAGCGCTCAAGGCCAATATTGCTTCCGATCCTCCGAGCATGCTGCCGACGATCGAATACATCGATCACAAGCAGGGCGCGCAGGAATTCGCCATGATGTTTCCGGGTCTCAAGGTGGAGGATCTTCCGGGCGGCGAAGGCGCGGCGATCGAGCGCATCACACTGACCACCCACAACGGCACCCATCTGGATGCGCCCTGGCATTTTTCCAGCACGCAAGATGGCGGCAAGCCGGCCTTGAAGTCCGATGAGATCCCGCTGGAATGGTGTTTCTCCGCGGGCGTGAAGCTCGACTTTCGCGACAAGCCCGACGGCTATGTGTGCCGCGCCGCCGACGTCGAGCGCGAGCTCGACCGCATCGGCTATCAGCTCAAGCCGCTCGACATCGTGCTGGTGAACACCGCGGCCGGCAAGGCTTACGGCCAGCCGGACTTTCTCAACAAAGGCTGCGGCATGGGCCGCGAGGCGACGCTGTTTCTGCTCAAGCAAGGCGTGCGCGTCACCGGCACCGACGGCTGGAGCTGGGACGCACCGTTTTCATTCACGGCCAAACGCTATCTCGAAACCAAGGACGCGAGCCTGATCTGGGAAGGCCACAAGGCCGGGCGCGAGATCGGCTATTGCCACATGGAAAAGCTGACCAATCTGGAGACGCTGCCGCCGTTCGGGTTCACCGTGTCGTGCTTTCCGGTCAAGATCGAGAAGGCTTCCGCCGGCTGGACCCGCTGCGTCGCGCTCCTCGACGATTGAGATTCACCCATCAGCAGCGGACGACGATCATGGATCGATTCAGTTTCGGCGCGCGCGACAACGGCATCATCCAGATCGCCTACACCGTCGCCGATATTGAGAAAGCGATGCGGCACTATTCGGAGCTTCTCAATGTCGGGCCGTGGTTTTTGGTCGGCCCGTTCGTGCCGCCGAAAGGCGTCTATCGGGGCGCCGTCACGACGATGCAGGTGAGCCTCGCGCTCGCCTTCAGCGGCGAGATGATGATCGAACTGATCGAACAGCACGACGACAAGCCGTCGGTGTTCGGCGAGACGCTCAAGGCGCGCGGCGCGCACGGCTTTCATCATTGGGCCGTCGGCACCCGCGACTTCGAGAGGACCACGGCGCATTACCGTGCGCTCGGTTACGCCGAGGCTTTTTCCGATACCGCCCCGATGGGTTTTCGCGTCGTTTATTTCGACACCACGCGCGATCTTCCCGGGATGCTGGAAGTGATCGAAATAAATGCGGCGGCGGAGCAAGGATTTCAGGCGATGTATCTGGCCGCCCGCGACTGGGACGGCAAGACCCACATCGTCAACCAGATTCAAGTGGCGGAGCCGGCGTGAGCGACTAGCGACCTGCCATCCGCGCCCACGCGCACAAAAGCGCGGTGCGTTCTAGGCGGCGCCGAAAGCGCGCCGAGGTTTTGGGGCATGATCTTTTTCGGAAAACCGGTATCCACTTTTCCGGATCATGCCCTAGGGAGGGTTTTCCGTCATGCCGGTCAAGGCCGCGCGCAAAGGCGTCCGCAAGAGCGCAACGACACAGAGCGCAACGACACCGGAAAGCTTGGACGCCCGGCGCATTCTCACCACCCATGTGGGCAGTTTGGTGCGGCCGCCGGCTTTGCGGGAATTTCTGGCCGCGCAGCGCGACGGACACCACTACGACGAGGCAGCGTTCAAGACCTGTCTGCACGACAGCGTCGCCGAGGTGGTGCGCAAGCAGGCCGAGCTTGGCCTCGACATCGTCAACGACGGCGAATACGGCAAGACCATCAGCTGGTCGCGCTACGTGCTGCGGCGGCTGAGCGGTTTTGAGCAGCGCGGGCAGAGCGAGACAGGCATGCCGGCCGCCGTGGTCGGCCGCGACCGCCGCGAGTTCGCCGACTTCTACGCCGAGTACGATCGCAGCCAGGGTTTCAGCGGCATGAGCGGCTGGGCGCTGACCGGCCCCATTCGCTATACCGGCCATGCCGACCTGCAGCGCGACATCGCGAATTTCAAGGCGGCCGCGGCGGGTACGAAAGTGACCGACCTGTTCATGGCCGCGGTGGCGCCGGCAAGCGTGGCGCCCGACCGCAAGGACGAGTTTTACAAGAGCGACGAGGCGTACGTCTTTGCCGTCGCCGACGCGCTGCGCGACGAATACAAGGCCATCGTCGATGCCGGACTGATCTTGCAGGTGGACGATGCGTATCTGGCACACACCTACGAAGTGATGGTGCCGCCGAAGACGCCGCGCGACTACCGCACCTGGGCGAACGTGCGCATCGAGGCGCTCAACCACGCGCTCGAGGGCCTGCCGCTGGAGCGCACGCGCTATCACGTCTGCTGGGGAAGCTGGAACGGCCCGCACGCGCACGATGTCGCGATGAAAGACATCGCCGATCTCATTCTCAAGGTCCGCACCGGCGGTTATTTGTTGGAAATGGCCAATCCGCGGCACGAGCATGAATGGCGGGTGTGGGAGACCATGAAACTGCCGAAAGGCCGCAAGCTCATTCCGGGCGTGATCTCGCATCAGACCAATGTGGTCGAGCATCCCGAGCTCGTGGCCGAGCGCCTTCTTCGCCTCGCGCGGCTCGTCGGTCGCGACAACGTCATCGCCGGCACCGATTGCGGCTTCGCGCAGGGACCGTTCGTGCAGCGTGTGCATCCCTCGATCATGTGGGCGAAGCTGCGCGCCTTGGTCGAGGGGGCGCGGCTCGCGTCGAAGGCGCTGTGGCCGCGCCGGGCGGCGGCTTAGTCCAGGACGCGAGACCGGAGGAAAAACTGAGCCCGCTCGTCCCCGCGAAGGCGGGACCCAGTTCTTTGCCAACCGCCCCTGGATTCCCGTCTTCGCGGGAATGAGCGGAAGAAACTTTGCGAGCCCGGCCGGGGACCGATCACGAATTTGCGCCTTGTCAGACCCGGACGGCTGCTATCGAATGAGATCTTGCGCAGCGCTGCTGCAGGGACACGCGCTCATGAACGTCGAGATCGAATACTGCGGAATGTGAGGGTATGAACCGCGCGCCCGTGAGGCGGGGGACATCATCCGCAAACAACAGCCTTCCGCCACGGTAAGCCTGCGGCGGTCGAGCGGCGGCGTGTTTGAGATTCGCGTCGACGGCCGGCTCGCGTTCTCCAAAAAGGCGACTGGCCGCTTCCCGACGCCGGACGAGATAGCCGGGTGTCTCAGCTAAAGCATAATACGTTTGGAGGGAACCACAGACGCTTCATGGCCGGATTTGTTCCGGCCATCCACGTCTTTAATCTCCCACGAAGCATTAAGACGTGGATGCCCGCGACAAGCGCGGGCATGACGATTCCGTCAAATCGCGTCACGTTCTTGTCTAGAACGTCGCGTCGCCTTTTTGTCCGCGCGGCTTTCTGATAGAATTACCAAATAGAATCAAAAATGCTTCATGGTCGGCCGGCCTTCGCCGACGGGGGAATACGCAAATGCAACATCATAAACTCTCATGATATTGCTGACGCTGGCAACAACGCGCGTCGTTGCCAATCTGAAAGTATGCTGTCAGCGGGCGCCGCGGCCACGCCGGGCAGTCGCATGAGCGATGCGGCCATGCAGCAGCCGGCGGATTTCGCCGGCAAGGCGTTCCGGCGCGGCGATCCGGGCTATGAGGTCGCGCGCCGCGCGAGCTGCCGCAACGTGAATTTGCCGGATCGTTTTCCCGACATCATCGTCCAGGCCGAAAACGAAAACGATGTCATCGCGGCCGTTCGCCTCGCCAACGCCAACAGCTGGACCATCGCAACGCGCTCGGGCGGCCATAGCTGGTCGTGCAATCACGTCCGCGACGGCGGCATGCTGCTCGACGTGTCGCGTCTCGATGCGGTGACGATCGATGCACGGCAGATGAGCGCGGCCGTCGGACCGGGCTGCCGCGGCAATCAGGTCAACAGATTATTGACGGCGCAGAAGCTGTTCTTCCCGATCGGCCATTGCGAAGGCGTTGGGCTCGGCGGCTTTCTGCTGCAAGGCGGCTTCGGCTGGCACTCGCGCGCGGTGGGCATGGCCTGCGAGAGCGTGCTGGGCATCGACTATGTGGGCGCCGATGGCGCATTGCGCCACGCCAGCGCCAGCGAAAATGCCGACGTGTATTGGGCCGCGCGCGGCGCCGGACCGGGATTTTTCGGCGTCATCACCCGCTTTTATCTGAAGCTTTACCGGCGGCCGAAAGTGATCGGCGCCAAGCTCGCGTTCTACACCGCCGATCATCTCGAGGAGATCGTGCGCTGGGCGCATCAGGTCGGGCCGCAGGTGCCGCTCTCGATCGAGCTGATGTTCATGGTGTCGCGCTGCATTCCCTTTATCGAGGGCCCCGGCATCATGGTGGTGGCGCCGGTTTTTGCCGACAGCATTTTCGCGGCGTGGAAAGATCTCGACTTTATGAAAACGCGGCCGCCCGGCGCCAAGCGGGCGACGCCGTTCATCCCGATGCGGCTCTCGACGCTGAGCGCGCGGGTGATGTCGCATTACCCGGACAATCATCGCTATGCGGTGGATAATATGTGGACGCGGGCAGCGCCCGACGCGCTTCTGCCCGCACTCAAGCGCATCGTCGCCAAGCTGCCGCCGGCGCCGTCGCATATTTTATGGATGAACTGGGCGCCGCGGCTGCGGCGGCCCGACATGGCTTTTTCATTCGAGGATGAGATCTACGTGGCGATGTATGGCGTCTGGCGCGAAGCCGGCGATGAGGACAAGGCCGCAAACAAGGCCGCACGCTGGGCGCTCGACGGCATGACCGACATGGCGCCCTTGGCCACCGGCATTCAGCTGGCCGACGAAAACCTCGGCGCGCGGGCGGCGCGCTTCATGGCACAAGACAATCTGGCGCGGCTCGATCGGCTCAAGGCGAGCCTCGACCCCGCGGGCCGCTTTCACTCTTACATGGGCAGGCCCGACGGGCAGGCGCGCGACAACCGATGAAGCGCAGTCGACCGATTGCCGGCCGCCATCTCGGCTGGGACGCAGCCGATCTCGCGACCAAACCCTACGCGCGCTTTCTCGATCCAGACATCCGGCCGCTGCCCGACCCTATCCGCCACGCGCTCGATCGCGGCCCCCTGCCCGAGCCGCTGCTGCCGACGCTCGACACGGCGCCGCGGAGCCTGTTCGGGCAAGCGCCCGCCATCGAGAACGGCTTTGCGCTGACCGCCGACGGCGCCATGGTGGTTGCGGCGCGCACCGATCTGCCGGGCGTGACGCCAGCGATGATCGACTGGTGGTTCGGCTGGCACAGCGACAGCCCGGAGCGCTACAAGCTCTGGCATCCGCTGGCGCACGTCAACGCCGCCTGGCTGTCGCCGCCCGCGCCGGGAAGCCAGGGCCGGGCGCGCTATGTGGGGGCAACCTCCATTGTCGACGAGTATATCGGCAGTGCGTTGCTGCGCGCCGCCATCCGTTTTCTGCCGCCCGCGGGACTGGGCTTTACCGAGGCGAGCCTCGACGATGCCGAGCAAGCGACCATCGTATGTGCGCGAACGGGCCTCGCTGATGTTCCAATCGATGTCGGTTACCTCGTTCACCATGTGCGCCGGACCACGGGCGGCAGCGAGATGCGTTCGCGCTTCTTTATCGGTGGGCGCTATGCGGCCGGCCGCAATAGCGCGCTCGGAACCGTGATGGCACGGGCGGCACGCGTTTTCATGCGCCCGACCGAAGCCGACGCGCGCGCCCTGTTGGTGCACTGCGCCGAGGAAATGCAGCATTTGGCGCAATTTCTACCGGCGCTTTATGCGCAATGCCGGCGCGACGGCCAGACGTAGTTTCACTTGGACCTAACCACTCGGGCGCCAAGCCTCCCCTTTTTACGGTTTCACCGCACCTTGGTCGTGGATTTTTCAAAACGGCGCACTACGTTGAATGGAAATCCTCCGGGGTAAGGCCGAAGCGGCCATGGCTGAAGAACGCGTCAACCGTAAGCTCGCGGCGATCCTTGCAGCCGACGTGGTCGGCTATTCGCGTCTGATGGGGGTCGACGAAGAGGGCACGCTCGCCGCGCTCAAGCAACACCGCCAGGCGGTATTCGATCCCGCCGTGGCCGCCCACCACGGCCGCGTCGTCAAGCTGATCGGCGACGGCACCATCGCGGAATTCGGCAGCGTCGTCGACGCCGTGCATTGTGCGCTGGCGGTGCAACGCTCCGACGGCCTGCTGCCGGACGAGGCCCAGCGCCAGCCCAAAATCGTGCTGCGGATCGGTATCAATCTGGGCGACGTGATCATCGAGGGCGACGACATCTACGGCGACGGCGTCAACATCGCCGCCCGTCTCGAGCCGCTGGCCGAACCGGGCGGGATTTGCGTCTCGTCCATCGTCAACGAAAGCGTCGGCAACCGGATCGACGTGAGCTTTCGCGATGGCGGCGAGATTTCAGTCAAGAATATCGATCGGCCGATCCGCGTCTGGAAATGGCACCCGCGCGCGGCTCCCGATCTCGCCAAACCGAAACCGAAGGAGGAAAACGCGGCACCCGCAGCACTCGCCTCGATCGCCATTTTGCCGTTCACCAACATGTCCGGCGATCCGGAGCAGGAATATTTCTCCGACGGCATCAGCGAAGACATCATCACCGATCTGTCGAAGATCGCCGGGCTGACGGTGATCGCCCGCAATTCGAGCTTCACCTACAAGGGGCGCTCGGTGGATATCCGCACGGTCGGGCGCGAGCTCGGCGTGCAATCGGTGCTGGAAGGCTCGATCCGCCGCGCCGGCAACCGCGTGCGCATCACCGCGCAGCTGATCGATGCCACCAACGGCGCGCACCTGTGGGCGGACCGCTACGACCGCGACCTCACCGACATCTTCGCCGTTCAGGACGACGTCACCCAGCGCATCGTGGAAGCGCTGAAGATCACGCTCAGCCCGGCCGAAAAGGAGCGGCTCGCCGGCAGCGAGACCCACAACGTCGCCGCCTACGATTGCGTGCTGCGCGGCCGCGAATTCATGCTCGCCAAGGAGAAGAATCTCGGCACGTTCCAGCAGGCGATCAAATATTTCAAGGAAGCACTGGAGCACGATCCCAACTACTCGGTGGCCTACGCGTGCCTCGGCTTCGGCTACATGTTCGACTATCAGAACCGCTGGAGCGAAGATCCCGACAAGTCCCTGACCATCGCCAAGGGATATGCCGACCAAGCGATCGAGAAAGACCCGAACGAGCCGCTGGCGCGCTGCGTCGCTGCCTTGGCGGCGTCCTACGAAAAGGATCTCGATCGCGCGAACGAGGAAGTCGAAAAAGCGATCAAGCTCAATCCGAGCCTGGCGCTGGCACACAATCTTCGCGGCACCATCCGCACCTTCTCCGGACAGCCGCTCGAGGCGATCCCGGAAATCGAGCAGGCGATGCGCATCGATCCGGCACTAAGCGGGCAATTCCTGCACTTCCTCGGGCTGGCTTATCTGCTGGCGGAAAAATACGAAACCGCGGCCGCTCTGCTGCGGCAGCGGATCATCCTGGTGCCGAACACGGATTTCTCCCGCGCCATTCTCACCTCGGCGCTCGGCCATCTGGGCGACATCGACGACGCCAAGCGGGTCTGGGCGGAGCTGATGGAGATCAATCCGAAATATTCGTTCGCCGCCCACGTCGGCCGCCAACCGTTCAAGCGGACCGAGGATATCGAGCGCATGGCCGAGGGCCTGCGCAAAGCCGGCGTGTTGAATTAGCGCACGGCTCCAATAAAAAGTTAAACCGGCAGTTCTAGACGGGCGCGCAATCCACCGCCGTCGATATTGGCAAGCGTGACGTCGCCGCCATGCTCGCGCGCGACCGTGCGGGCAACCGCAAGGCCAAGTCCGACGCCGCCGGTGTCGCGATTGCGCGAGCGCTCCAGCCGATAGAATGGTGCGAACACATTCTCGCGCTCTTCGGTGGGAATCCCGGGACCGTCGTCGTCAACCACGACAACAACGCGGCCAGGCTCACGGACAAGGGCCGCGCGCGCCGCGCCGCCATATTTTACGGCATTGTCGACGAGGTTTGCGACCGCGCGCGCGATGGCGTTCGGCCGCCCCAGCACGTCGATGTCGCGCCGCGGTAAAAAAACGACCGCGCCGCCGGCATCGCTTGCGTTTTCGCACACGCCCTCGACCAGCGCGCCGAGATCGACCAGCATGCGCGGCTCGCGCCGGGCGTCGTCGCGGACGAACGCCAGCGTGGAGTCGATCATGTCGCCCATGCTGTCGAGGTCGGCGAGCATGCGCCGTTGTTGCTCCTGATCTTCGATGAATTCGGCGCGCAGGCGCAATCGCGTCAGCGGTGTGCGAAGATCGTGCGACATCGCCGCCACCATCTGCGTGCGATCGTCGACGAAACGACGCAGCCGCTCCTGCATGTGGTTGAAGGCCCGTATCGCGATGCGCAGCTCGCGCGGTCCGCGCTCGGCAAGCGGCGGCGCATCGGGATCGACGCCAAGGCGCTTGGCGGCATCGGCAAAGGCCGAGATCGGATTGGCCAAGCGGCGCGCGGTCCAGAACGACAGCAAGCCGATGATGGTCAGCAGCGCGCAAGGCGCAATGAAAATCGGCCACCAATAGACCTCTCTGGTCGTGAAGTCGCGCAGGGTGATGACGAGCCACTGGCCGTCCGGCAGAGCGAATTGCGCATTGAGCTCGCTCGGCGGCAACATCCGGTCGGGCGGCGCGGCCGCAATGTCTTTGTCGTCGATTTCCGTTGTAGGGCGGGTCTGCAGGACGATCGATCGCGGCGGCTCTTGCAAGCGCGCCTCGATCATCCGCCGCAGCGACGCCATTTCGCGGCTCGGCGAAGCATCGAGCGGCAGCATCGGCGTGTCACGAATGTCGACGCGCAAGGCATCCTTGGAGATCTCGGCGGCCAGATGCGCGCGCTCGCTCGCGGGTACCCGCGTCATCACCTCGGCAAGGGCTGCGATTTCTCCGCCAAGCGAGCGGGTGGTGTAGCGGGAATTGATGAACCCCCAACTGACCAGGGCATAGAATTCGGTTCGATTTCTCGCCCGCGCGGACGGTGGATCGAGCCATCCGACCAAATAATTGACGCCGTTCGTGACGGCGACTGGAAACACAACGCCGAGGATGATGGCAAGCACGATGGTGATCGCGATCCGCGACGCGATGCTGTTGAGATGCCAGTTTCTCACGGCGACGCCTCGGCCGCGATCACGGCGGCCGCAAAGACGTAGCCGCCGCTGCGCACCGTCTTGATCAAGTCGGGCTCTTTGGGGTTGCGTTCGATCTTGGCCCGCAGCCGGCTGATCTGCACGTCAACGCTGCGGTCGAAGCTCGTCGCGGCGCGACCGCGCGAGAGATCGAGCAACTGATCGCGGGTGAGAACGCGCTGCGGTCGCTCGGCAAGCGCAAGCAGCAAATCGAACTCGCCGGCGCGCAGCGGCACCAGCGCTCCGGTCGGCGAGAACAACTGACGTCGACCGACGTCGATCCGCCAGCCGACGAATTCCAACATCCGGCCGCGTCCGGCGCTGACCGGCGCCGCACCGGTGCGGCGGAGCACGGCACGCACCCGCGCCAACAGCTCGCGCGGATTGAACGGTTTTGCCAGATAATCGTCCGCGCCCATCTCCAGTCCGATGATGCGGTCGGTCTCTTCGCTCATGGCGGTCAGCATGACGACCGGCAGTGTCGATGTCGCGCGCAGCCGTCGACACAAGCTCAGTCCGTCTTCGCCGGGCAACATGAGGTCGAGCACCACGAGGCTGATACGTCCGCTCTGCAGCGCCTGTGTCATTGAGCGCCCATCATGCGCGATCGAGACGCGAAAGCCGTGCTTGGCGAGGAAACTCGACAACAGCTCACAGATTTCCCGGTCGTCGTCGACGACAAGCAAATGCGGTGTGACTTGCATGACGACGACTATCCCGCAGCGGGCCCCCCGGCCCCAAGAACATTTTTGTAACCGCGTGTTGCAGGCAGCCGCGCGGCAGCAATAGGTCACGAAACGGCGGTTTTTGGCGCTTTTTGCGACATCCTTGGGACATCGCCGAACACGAGCTTGCCGGCGACCGGATCGCCCCGGCCTCACCCCCTTCGCGCGCAGAAAAGGTGGCGGCAAGACGATGCTGAAATCGAAAATGGTATTGGAGCTTGTTGTCGCCTCGGGCGTCGTGTGGACGTTACAGAGCGGCGCCGCCGCGGCGCAATCCGCCGACACTGTGCCGACGGCGCCGCCGTCGTTCGCGCTGCCGTTCCTGCCGTGGGCCTCCGGGCTGTGGACAGTGACGGTTGGCGCGCAGGCGGCGCTCAAGCCGGGCTTCGAGGGCGCCAAGCAATACAATGTCGGCGCGTCACCGATCTTCAGCTTTCATCGCGCCGGCTCCGCGGATCAGTTTCGCAGCCCGATCGACAGCCCGAGCATCACGCTTTTTGATTTCGGCGGATTCCGGGCCGGGCCGGTCGTGAGTTTCGTGCCGGCGCGCATCGCCAGCCAATATCAAGCGCTCAACGGGCTTGGCGACGTCAACGCGACTTACGAGGTCGGCGGCTTTGTCGAATATTTTCCCGTGGACTGGGTGCGTGCGCGCGTCGAGGTCCGTCGCGGATTCGGCGGCAGCGACGGCGTGTTCGCCGATGCATCGACCGATTTCATCATACCCTTGTGGCAATCGCTGACTTGGTCCGGCGGCCCGCAACTCTCTCTGGCCAATGACGCTGCGACCGCGCCCTACTTCGGCATCAATGCGGCGCAGTCGTCAGCATCCGGCTTACCCACATTCGACGCCAAGGGCGGGCTGCATGCGGCCGGCGCCGGATCGCAATGGCGCTATCAGGTGACGCCGCAATGGGAGGCGCACGCCTTCATCGAATATGATCGGCTGCTGGGCGATGCCGCCGCAAGCCCGCTGACCAAACAGCAGGGCTCGGCCAACCAGGTGCGGGTCGGACTCGGCGCCTCGTATTCATTCGATTTTCGCGTGCAGTAAAGCGCATGAAGCAGACGCGCATCCACTGGAGCGCGGCTGCGCTGCTCGTTCTGATGAGCGGCTGCGCCACCGTCGACCCGGTGTCGACCAAACTGCAAAGCGCCAAGACCGTCGGCATCATCTCGGCGATTGCCGACGATTTCACGGTAACGCCGGCGGGCGTCACCGGCCTCGATAGCGCGGATCGCACCGTCTCGATCGCATCCTGGGGCATTGATGAGTTTGTAGTCGGCCGGATCGGTGCGGCTTTAACTCCGCGGCTTCAGATCCAGGATGTCACTTACCAACGGGCCAGTTTCGCACACCACGAGCCGGCCTCGGCGCTCCCCGTCATCGACCGCCTGCGCGATATCCCGGTGAAGACGCTCGTTCGCACCGAGGTCTCGCCTCAGGGTTTGGACGCCTACGTGATCGTCACCAAAGCATCGTCGCGCTATGGCAGCCGCGGCCACACCGTCTCCGGCCTTGGCGCTGTCGACGATCGCACCGTGATGGCGCACTACGCCGCGGTTTATGCGCTTTACACGATCTGGGTGATCGACGGCAGGAGCTACGAGGTGATCGATAAGAAATCGGCGTCTCCGCTCGACAACGCGGAGATCATTCGGCTGAGCGGTCCAAGCCATACGATCGATCCAGCGCTGCTCTCGCGCACCGACCTTGCAGCCAGCGAGCAGATAAGGGTCGCACTCAGCGATCTGTTGATGAAGAGTCTCGAGGTTACGCTGCGCGATTTGCGGCTTGTCGGCCGACCGTGAGGCGTTGGGCGAGCAGCGCTTACACGCGGCGAGGCGACGAGGCTGCGGGCTTTTTTGAAATCGCGCGGGCGTTTAAAAACAAAAATCCTCATCGAATGGAGGCGGATATCTATCCGCCCCCATTTCTTTGAGGTTCTGCGAACCGTTAGCCTGCCGGCTTACCATTCGGTCCAACGATCGCCGCGCCAATAGCCGCGGCCCTCGTGTTCGCGCCAGCTAAAATGCTCGTTCTGGCTCCAGCGCCAATCGTCCGGGTGAACGACGACGCGCGCGTCCGATGGATATTCGTAGGCCTCATGCGTGTGCCAGCACACGGGTCCGACGCACGCGATCGCGGCCGACGCGCTCACGCTGGTGAGCGCCAGCATTCCGGCGCCGATCGTTACACCAACAAGAGCCTTATTCAGGAGTGACATCTTATTTCTCTCCGTCTTCGTTGCGAACCATGTCAACGGAGGAGCGTCAGACGCGTTCCGGGAACATCCTGATGTTTTTCGAAGCGGGTTCCAGATAGATCGACCTATTTGGGCAGCGGACAATTGGGCATTATCGACGATCCCTCCGCAAAGGCTTTTTGCAGAACCTTTTTGATAGATTTCCGTAGCGTTTCGCCACGATCGCCGGCGATTCCGCTCGCAACGGTTCAGAGAGAGAAATCGCGAACGCCGGCTCGTCAACTTTATTTGACGACTTGCGGCTCCGGGAATTTCCACTTGCCGTTGAGGATTTCGGCATGCGGTCGGTAGAAGCGCACAAGGTAGTTCCAGCCCGGCATGGTGGGTAGGCAATTGGGAATTTGTCCGTCGCAGCCTCCAAATTAAATCGTAACGGCCCCATCCGGATATCTCTTCGCGGTGATGTTGTTCAGCGAATAAGTGCCGTATGGGCTTTTCTCGAAATAGCCCTTCGCATTGTAGACGCTGATCGACCAAAAATGCCAATTGAGCGGAGGCGTCTGTAGGGGCGTCCTTGGACGAGCCGGCGCTTTCGGTGCGCCCGGCTTACCAGTTACAATGTCCAGCCTAAAAACGCGTTGGGGGGACCATGAAGAGGCGCTCAAAGCTCATCCGCAAGGGTGATCGGGCACGACGCGCGAAAGCGCCAAAGCCGCCGCGCGCTCCGACGCCAGATAGAGCCCCGGTTCGTTCATCTGCTGCTAGCGAACCGGATGAACTTGCTCGGATCACCCGCGAGCGGGACGAGGCGCTGGAGCAACAGATGGCCACTGCAAAAGTGCTCGAGGTCATCAGTCGCTCAGAATTTGAGCTGAAGGCAGTATTCGAGGCCCTGGTCGAGAGTTCGGTCCGTCTATGTGGAGCTGAGCGCGGCGTAATTTACCGCTTCGACGGCGAGACGCTGGCGATAGCATCCTCCTACAACGCCCCTCCGCGACTGGTCGAGTGGATTAAGCGACATCCCATCCGTCCAAGTACGGAGAGCACGTCGGGCCGCGCCACAGCCCGTGCCGCGCTGTCGCGCCGAACCGTTTATATTCCAGATGTCGACGCGGACCCTGCCTATAGCTCTGGGGGAATAGCTATCGATCCAGCCCGCACCTTCTTGGCTGTCCCCGTCCTCAAGGGCGATACCCTCCTCGGCGTCATAACGATTTACCACCTGGAGGTTAGACCTTTGACGGACAGACAAATAGCTCTCATCGAGACTTTTGCCGATCAGGCCGCGATTGCGATCGAGAACGTGCGGCTGTTGGACGAGTTGCGTGAAAGGACGGACGAGGTCGAAAAATTAAACCAGCACCTCGAACAGCGCGTGATCGACCAAGTCGACGAAATCGAACGTATCGGCAGGTTGCGCCGCTTTCTGCCTCCGCAGGTGGCCGATCTAATCGTCGCATCAGGTTCAGAGAAGCAACTCGAAAGCCACCGCAGGGAGATAACTGCACTCTTCTGCGACCTACGTGGGTTCACTGGCTTCACGGAGAGCGCCGACGCGGAAGACGTGATGGCCCTGCTTCGCGACTATCATGCAGCCGTCGGCAAAACCATCATCAAGTACAACGGCACGCTTGAGCGGTACGCCGGCGACGGTGTGATGGTCGTCTTCAACGATCCGGTGCCAGTGGAGAACCCGGCGCTGCAGGCGGTTCTCATGGCCCTCGAATTGCGTGACGCGCTCGGAAGTTTGACGGCAACCTGGAGCCGCCTTGGGCACGAGATCGGTTTTGGCATCGGCATCGCCCATGGCTTCGCCACCCTCGGCACCATCGGATTTGAAGGACGCTTCGACTATGCCGCTATCGGCACGGTGTCCAACGTCGCCTCTCGCCTGTGCGATGAAGCGAAGCCTGGGCAAATCCTCATCAGTCCGCGCGTCCTGATGAACGTCGAAAACGCGGTTAAGGTCGAACCCGTAGGCGAGTTCGCCTTGAAAGGGATCAGGCGGCCGCTCGCGGCCTATAACGTTGTTTGTTCGGCTCGGGGCCCGGCGCCCTCTTAAATTCTGAGCGATTTCGGGCAAAGCCGCCCAAAGCCCCCGCCTGCTGGAGCATTTCCCGATGCAAGGGAATCGGGAAATGCTCCAGATCTACTTGTTGTCGCATGTCCTTTTCGGAAAACCGGTTTCCACCCATCGGATCAAGTCCGAGGGCATGCTTTTCCGGGACATGCTCCAGGTGAACGGCGGCGGCCATGGCTAAAAATGCACCTAATCGCCCCATCAAGGTTTCACTGCGCCGCCCTATGTTTTCAGGTTGCCGGCTATATCTTCATCGTTGGACCTTGGGCATTGTGCGGTTTCAGGGTACCGAGCGGCGCTTGGGCCAGGACTGCGATCGAACGGTGCGGAACGGCCAAATAGCCCCATGAATATGCGTGCAATAGACAAGACGCACGAAGGCGGATTTCCCTACGGGGGAGGCACGATGGGAGCGCTTATCCGCGCCCTCGATTGGTCGCGAACGAGCCTGGGGCCGCTTTCCGACTGGCCTCCCCACCTCAAAGCCACGATTGATCTGATGCTGCCGGCGAAGGCGGAAATCGTTTTGTTTTGGGGGCCTGATTTCATAGCGCTCTACAACGACGCGTACGCGCCCACGATCGGTCACAAGCATCCGCGAGCGCTCGGGCGGCCTGCGCGCGAGAACTGGGAAGAGCTGTGGGATGACCTTGAGCCATTGCTGCGGCGTGTGCTCGAGACTGGCGAGACCGTGTTCGCCAAAGACCGTCCTTTTTACATCGAGCGACGCGGCTATCCTGAAAACGTGTACTTCGACATTTCTTACTCCGCGGTCCGGGACGGGCACGGCGCGATCGGCGGTGTGCTGTGCATCGTCAGCGAGACGACCGAGCGCGTAGTTGCGCAGCAAAAACTTGCGCAGGCGCAAGAGCGGCTGACCCAGGCGCTGAATGCCTCCGGAATGGTCGGCACTTTCGACTGGCATGTTCAGACCGACAAATTCTATTCGGATGCGCGCTTTGCCGGAATGTTTTCGGTCGACCCCGCCAGGGCCGTGGAAGGCGCGCCGCTGGCCGAGTATGCAGCCGGAATACATCCCGACGATGTCGAGCGCGTTTCCGCGGCGATGAAGGGTACGGTCGCTACCGGGACAAGTTACCATCAGGAATACCGGCTGCGCCAAAAGGACGGAACGGTCCGCTGGGTGGACGTTCGGGGCGAGTGTCTTTACGACGACGGCCGAACGCCAATTCGCTTTGTCGGTGTCGTGATCGACATCACCAAACAGAAGGAGGCGCAAGACCATGAACGCCTTCTTCATCGAGAAACGAACCATCGTCTGAAGAATTTGTTCGCGATGCTCGACGCGCTGGTCAGCTTGAGCGCCAAATCAGCTCGGACACCTGCGGAGTTTGCGAGCGCTCTGCGCGGCCGGTTCAATGCGCTTTTGCGCGCCAAGGGCCTCATTCGACCGGGAATTATCGACCCGGAAGAAGCGAGGCGCGAGCGCGCGACCGTTGCGGCAATCGTGCAAACAATCTTACAACCCTACGACGACGGCAGCGGACGCTTTGTCATCAGTGGCCCCGATGTGTCGGTGGGCCGAGATGCCGTTACGGGGCTTGCTTTGGCGTTGCACGAGAGCGCCACCAACGCCGTCAAATACGGCGCGCTTTCAGAACCGGATGGAACGGTCCGCGTGAAGTGGGAGGTGCTGGGCGGCGACTTTCATCTCGAGTGGCAAGAGCGAGGAGGCCCGCCAATCCTTGCTCCACCAACCACGCGCGGCTTCGGCAGCGTCCTCACGGGCCGCAGCATCACGGTGCAACTCGCCGGCAAGGTCGAATACGATTGGGGAAAGAGTGGCCTCAATCTTAAAATCACCATTCCGGTAGAGCGACTCGGCATCTGAAATCCAAGCCATCGCGGGTTAGGCGCGGTTCACCCAGAATGAATGGAAGCAGGCGGGGCCCTTGCGAGCCATGGCGCTCCCTACCGGAATCGAACCGGTGTTTCAGCCTTGAGAGGGCCGCGTCCTAGACCGCTAGACGAAGGGAGCTTGAGGGTTGGAAATACCCTCACTGGCGATACGGCGCAAGCGTGTCGGCGTTTTGGGGGCGGGGTTTTGCGCGCGGCTTTCGAATCTGTGACCGCCCTTGGGACGAGCCGCGGGAGGCGACGCGCGCCTGTGATTGGTCGGCACGTCAGCAGCCCCCTCAACCACGCTTCGCGTGGTCCCCCTCCCCCGCTACGCGGAGGCGGATGCGCGGGGGCGTAGTCGCTGTATGTCGCTTGGGCTTTCTCACTGCGATGGCGGGGCTGCAGTAATCGACCGGCATTCCCGCAGCTTCCCCCCTTCTCGCTGCAGTAGATCCCGACTGGCTACTTCCCCTCTCTGGCCGCTGGCGGCCGGCCTCTCCCCGGAGGGGCGAGGAAAAGAGCACCGCCGAGCCCCTACCCTCGCCCCTCCGGGGAGAGGCCGCGCGAAGCGCGGGAGAGGGGAAGTGCGCGGGCGCGCATAGCAACGGCATGCTGTCAGAAGGAAAAGCCCCGCCCGAGATTACGGCTCGGTGGCGAAGCGGAGGCGGCCGGCTTCTTTCAGGGTCTTCGCATCGAAGGTGCGGATTTCGGTGGCGCCGGCGATGTCGAGGGTGACCACGATGTGGTCGCCGGCGACCGCGGTGGCTGTGACGCGGGCCGATTTCGGCAAGGTGACGATATCACTAACGATACCTTGGGCGACCGGACTGGTGCTGCTGCCGGAGTGGTAAATGCGGTAGCCGATGACCCCGATCACCGCGGCAATCGCAATCATGGTGGTCAATCCCGATATGAGCATCATCAGCCGCACGCGCGCGGCGACGCCAGCGAGCGTGGGATCGGCCGGCGCTTCCGAGGCGGCCGCTGTTTCCGGATCCCAGTCGCCTTGCGGCTGGGCGCCGGGTAGTTTCGCGAGCTTGGTCACTGATTTGGCCATTCCGGCACCCGTTTATCGCCAACCTGATGATTGCTAACCCGATGGCTGCGAGCCTGATTACCGCCAACCTGACTAGCGCAATGACGTCTACGCACAAAGAAATCCGCATCGATGACGAGGAGGCCGGCGGCCGCCTCGACCGGGTGCTAGCTGCTCATATCACCGAACTGTCGCGCAGCAGGTTGAAAACTTTGATTGAGGCCGGCGCAGTAGCCATCGACGGGCGCACGATCCGCGATCCGAGCCATCGGGTCAATTCCGCCGAGGCCATCACGGTTGAAGTGCCGGAAGCGGCGCCGGCGAAGCCGGCTGCGGAAGCCATCCCGCTCAATGTCGTCTACGAGGACGACGACATTATAGTGATCGACAAGCCGAAGGGGCTGGTGGTGCATCCGGCCGCCGGCCATTGGACCGGCACCTTGGTCAATGCCCTGATCGCCCATTGCGGCGACAGCCTTTCGGGAATCGGCGGCGAACGCCGCCCGGGCATCGTCCACCGCCTCGACAAGGACACCACCGGGCTGATGGTGGTTGCCAAAAACGACAAAGCGCACAAAGGCTTGGCTGCGCAGTTCGCCAGCCACGGCCGCGACGAAGGGCCGTTCGAGCGCGGCTACCTGGCGTTCGTCTGGGGAGCACCGGACCGCCCGCGCGGCACGGTCGACCGCCCGATCGACCGGCACCGAACCGCGCGCGACCGCATGGCGATCCGCGAGGGCGGCCGCGAAGCCGTCACCCACTGGCAGGTGGCGGAACGCTATGGCGGGCAAAAAGGCGAAGGGGGTCGCTCCGAGGGCGGCCGGCCGGGGTTGCCGATTGCGAGCCTCCTGGCCTGCCAACTCGAAACCGGCCGCACCCACCAAATCCGCGTTCATCTGGCCTCGATCGGACATCCGCTGATGGGCGACGACGTCTATGGGCCCGGCTTTCGCACCAAGTCGGCGCTTTTGCCGCAGCCGGCGCAGGCTGCCCTGGCAGACCTTGGCGGACAGGCCCTGCATGCCTATATGCTTACGATCGAACACCCACTTACCGGTAAAATCCTGCGGTTCCGCTCGGAACTGCCACATGAGCTTGCCCGTTTGCATGCCATGCTGGCGGCCATTCGGGCTGATTTTAGCGATAAATAGAGAGATTGCTTAACGGGCTCCGGCGAACCTGCGCCGATTGTGAGTCTGATCACAGCGCCAGTCGCGCCGAAGTGATGCTCTGTAACTACCGCTCGCCGGGTCTGACCGTGTATGCTGCGTGTGCGAGATGACCTCGCGCCGTCGGCTTCTGGGAAGCGATGGCTTACCGTCTGCCGCAAAAGCGGGGACGCGAACAAGGAAAGGGCGCTACCATGGCCCAAACAGCTGCCTTACCGGTTCTGTCGGGTGAAACCGGTCTTACCAGGTACCTGGAAGAAATTCGGCGGTTTCCAATGCTGGAGCCGCAAGAGGAATATATGCTGGCGAAGAGCTGGCGCGAGCACGGCGACCGCGACGCGGCGCATCGGCTCGTCACGAGCCATTTGCGGCTCGTGGCCAAGATCGCCATGGGCTATCGCGGCTATGGCCTGCCGATCTCGGAAGTCATTTCCGAAGGCAATGTCGGCCTGATGCAGGCGGTGAAGCGATTCGAGCCCGAAAAAGGCTTCCGGCTGGCGACGTACGCCATGTGGTGGATCAAGGCCGCGATCCAGGAATACATTTTGCGCTCCTGGTCGCTGGTGAAGATGGGCACCACCGCCAACCAGAAAAAGCTGTTCTTCAACCTGCGCAAGGCGAAGAGCCGCATCTCCGCGCTGGATGAAGGCGATATGCGTCCGGATCAGGTCAAGCTCATTGCCAAGCGGCTGGGCGTGACCGAGCAGGACGTGATCGACATGAACCGCCGGCTCGGCGGCGACGCCTCGCTCAACGCGCCGATCCGCGAGGACGGCGATTCGGGCGAGTGGATGGACTGGCTGGTCGACGACAGCGCCAGCCAGGAAAGTCGGCTCGCCGAATCCGAGCAATCCGAGAACCGCCACAAAGCGCTCGGCCAGGCGCTGGGCGTGCTCAACGACCGCGAGCGGCGCATTTTTGAAGCGCGCCGGCTGGCCGATGAGCCGATCACGCTCGAAGAGCTCGCCGACGAGTTCGGCGTCTCGCGCGAGCGCGTGCGGCAGATCGAAGTGCGGGCGTTCGAGAAGGTGCAGAAGGCGGTCAAGAGCCAGATCCTGGCGATGGAGAATCCCAAGGCCGCTCCGGCGGTGGCGGCCGCCGCCGCCGCGCACTAATCGCTTCGCGCGGTCCGCGATCTCATTCAACAGATGCAATGCCCGGCTTCGTGCCGGGCATTTTCGTTTGGGGTGGCGTTTTTTGAACACGGCATCGCCCCTCCCCCACCGTCATGCGCGAGCTTGACCCGCGCATCCATGCTGCACCGAGGCGACCGCGGCAGATAGCCGGCACTTCAACGTAATCGACAACGCCGCATGGATTGCCGGGTCAAGCCCGGCAATGACGAAGGTTTGCGAGCATTGAGAAATCCGCAGCGCTCAGCGCCCCAGAAACTGCATGAACTCGATCACGGCGCCGTCGGGATCTTCGCAACAGAACACCTTGATCCAGCCGCCGCCCAAATGGATACGCGTGGGCGCGCTATAGGCGACGTAACCGGCGGCGGAGAGCCGCGCATGCACGGCATCGCAATCGCTGGTCTTGAGACAGATGCGGGCGAGGCCGGGCTGCGCGAGATTTTTGCGCCGCTCTGCCGCCGGTCTCGGCTGCCGCCATTCGATCAGGTCGAGACGCGTGGCGCCGCTCTCGCCCGAGAGCGCCAGCAGCGCGGCGCGGCCATCGCAATCGCCGGAAAGGCCGAGAACCGGCCCCAGACCCGCCTCTCCAAAGGAGCGCTTCGGACCCGGTAGATCATCGAAATCCAAAATTTTTTCAAAGCCGATGAGCTCATAGAACGCCAGCGATTTGGCGAAGTCCGTGCAATTGACATTGACGTGGAAAAAGCCCTGCACGTCTTTCGGCGGCTGATCGGTCATCTCGATTCTCGGCGGTTCAATACCTCGGCGGAACTTCGCATTTTAAATTGCCCACGGTTGGAATTTCGATCCCTCGGGTAACAGGCATTTAAGGGCCCCCCGTCTAGCTGAGCATGCTTTGTCCAAAGGCTTGCCGTGACAGTGGTCGATAACAAGGCCGTTTTATCGTCAGACCGCGTTCCAGAAGCGTCTTGGGTCGCGCCCGCGCTGTTCGCGACAACGCTCTGCACGTCGGCGTTCCTGCTCTTCGTCATCCAGCCGATGTTCACCAAAATGGTGTTGCCGCTCTTGGGCGGCGCACCGACTGTCTGGTCGGTGGCGTTGGTATTTTTTCAGGTGACGCTGCTTGGCGGATATGCCTATGCGCATCTCCTTGTCCGCTATATTCCGCTCGGCATTGGCGCACTTCTGCATTTCGGCACACTGGCCGCGGCGGCGGCAATGCTGCCCATAGGCGTCGCGAGCGGATTCGGATTGCCGCCGATGGACAACATCGCGTTCTGGCTGATCGGCCTTCTCGCGGTGTCCATCGGACTGCCGTTCGCGGCGCTTTCGACAACGGCGCCATTGCTGCAACGCTGGTTCTCGGCGAGCGGTCACGCGCGCGCGAGCAATCCTTACGTTCTCTATGCCGCCTCCAATCTCGGCTCGTTCGCCACCCTCTTCGCCTATCCCACGCTGATCGAGCCGTTCCTGCCGCTGCACACGCAGGCGCGGACGTGGTCGCTCGGCTTCGGCGCCTTTATTCTTCTGTTGGCCGCCGCCGCATTGGTCGTCACGCGCTGGACAAGCCGCCCGATAACCGCGGCGACGGCCGCATCCGCCGTGTCATCAGGCGACAGACTGCGCTGGCTGGCGCTGGCCGCCGTTCCGGCCGGCCTGGTCATCGCCGTAACCTCCTATGTCTCGACTGACCTTGCTTCCGTCCCGTTCCTCTGGGTGCTGCCGCTCGCGGCCTATCTGCTCACATTCGTCGGCACGTTTCGCGACCGGCCGTGGATATCGCATGCGACGGTCGCACGGCTGGTGCCGTTTGCCGTCGTGCCGCTGTCGGTCGGGCTACTCGGCGGACAGCGCGCCTTTTGGCTCGTGCTCGTCCTGATCAATCTCGTGGCCTTCGTTTTGCTGGCGATGCTCTGTCATCGCGAACTCTATCGCCGCCGTCCGGCACCCGCACGCTTGACCGAGTTTTATTTGTGGACGTCGTTGGGTGGCGCGCTGGGCGGCATGTTTGCCGCGATCGTTGCGCCGCATGTGTTTGCGCAGGTCTACGAGTATCCGATCCTCATTTTAGCAGCACTGCTTGCGCTTCCCGGCGTGTTTCACCGCAACGCCGGCCGCCTGATGGCTCAAGTCGGTCCGGTGCTGATCGTTGTCGTGCTTGCGGTCGCGGCGCGATTTTGGTTCGGCCTCAAATTGCCGGCGCGCGCCGAACTGGCTTTCCAAATCGTGTTGATCGCGCTTGCAGCGCTCATGTTTCTGCAGCGCGAACGCTTGCCGCGATTCATTGCCCTGGTCGCGCTCGGATTCTTGCTGACCGGCCTGTGGCAGCCCGGCTTCAACCGCGTGGCGATGCTGCGCAGCTTCTTTGGCGTCAATCAGATCATAGAGACCACAGACGGCCAGTATCGCCTGCTCTATCACGGCACGACGTTGCACGGCGCCGAGCGCATCGCCGAGGTGACAGCGAATACAGCGCCGGAGCCGCTGACTTATTTTTACCATGGCGGCCCAATCTCGGATGGGATCGAGGCGGTTCGAAAACAGCGCGGCTCTCTGGGGCGTGTTGCCATCGTGGGCCTGGGGACCGGGGCGCTTGCTTGTTACCAGCGCCCAGGCGAGCAATGGACCTTCTACGAAATCAATTCCGCGGTCGTGCAGATCGCGCGCGACCCGAAATTCTTCACGTTCGTTTCCGATTGCGCACCCGATCTTCCGATCGTCATCGGCGATGCACGTCTGACCCTCACCGCTTCAGCGCAAACCTACGATCTCATTGTTCTCGATGCCTTCTCGTCGGACGCGATCCCCGTCCATTTGATGACGCGCGAGGCGATGCAGGTCTATCGGCGCCACCTGAATCCCGGCGGCGCCATCCTCATGCACATTTCCAACCGATATATGGAACTCGCCGATGTGGCGGCGGCCGGAGCGGCCGCGGAGGGCCTCACGGCCTTCATCAAGCTGGATGATCGGCCGCAAACATCGCCGCCCGACTACAAGATGAACGCGGAAGTCGTCGCGCTGGCAAAAAGCCCGCAGGACCTTGGTGATCTCAGTAACCAGCCGGGATGGCATGAGCTTCGAGCCGACAAAGACGTTCGCGCCTGGACCGATGATTATTCCAATGTCCTCGGCGCCATCATCCGCAAGCAGGCGGAGCGATGGCATCCTCCGGCCTGGGCAGAGCGCGAAACGCCGTAGCTTCGTGCGTACCGGCTATTCGGGCAGCGCGCCGCGTAACAAAAAACGGAAGGCGAAGATGGCCGCGCCGGCGACCGCCGCGATGGCTGCGATCATCAGGAAAAATTCCGGCTTGTCCATGCGGCTCCAGAAGGTGCCGAGCCAGCCGGCGAGGAAGCCGCCGATGAAGCTTGTCGCCAGCCAGACCCCCATCATCATCGAGAGCACGCGCAGAGGCGCGATCTTGGTCACGAGCGAGAGCCCGACCGGCGACAGATAAAGTTCGCCGATGGTGATGATGACAAAGAAAGCGAACAGCCAAAGCCAGCTCGCCTGGCCGGCGCCGGCATGCCAGGCGGCGAGCGCCAGGACCAGATAAGACAGCGTCACCCCGAAGCAGCCGAGCGCCATCTTGGCGATGGTGGATGGCTCCGATCCCCGGGCCGCCTGCCGCGACCACAGGGCGACGACAAACGGCGTGAAAGCGAAGATCATGAACGGATTGAACGCCTGAAACCACGTCGTCGGAATCTCGGCGCTTGCGCCGAGAAAGCCGATGGTGCGATCGGTGTAGGCGTCCGCCCATAGCGCGATGGTGTTGCCGGACTGCTCGTAGGTCGCCCAGAACAAGGCGGTGGGAATGAACAAGGCGAGGATCGCTGCAATTCCGCGCCGCTCCTGGCGGTCGAGCGGCTGGGGCGGAGCGGATGTCGCCCTCGCCTTCTGCATCGCATCGGGCGGCAGCAGCGGCGAAGCATACAGATAGATCGCAAGCCCGATCAGCATGCCGACGCCGGCCGCGCCGAAGCCATAGTGCCAGCCGGCCTTCTCACCCAGGGTGCCGCAGACGAGCGGCGCCAGGAAGGCCCCGACATTGATGCCGACATAAAAGATCGAATAGGCGCGATCGCGGCGGTGATCGCCGGGCGGATAGAGAAAGCCGACTTGGGTCGAGATGTTCGGCTTGAAAGCGCCATTGCCGAGGATGAGGGCAAGGAGCGCAAACAAAAGCAGCGACTCGACCGTCATCAGAAAATGGCCGATCGCCATCAAGGTCGCGCCGATGATCACCATGCGGCGCTGCCCGAGCACACGATCGGCCAATAGCCCGCCGAAGATCGGGGTGAGATAGACCAAGGCCGTGTACAGGCCGTAGATCTGCGAGGCCAGCGGCTGCACCTCGAGCGGACCAAACACGGCCTCCAGCGCGCTCTGGAAGCCCGCAAGCCCGACGACATGGCCGGCCTGCGCCGGCAGCAACACGTATTTGGTCATGTAGAGAACGAGCAGCGCCCGCATCCCATAGTAGGAGAAGCGCTCCCACATCTCGGTGCCGAAAAGAAAGGCAAGCGCACGCGGATGGCCGAACAGCTCGCCGCCGGCGGCAATGCGATCCGATGACGCAGAATAAGGGGAGGACGGGGTGCTTTCAGCCAAGGGCGGCCTGTACCATTCTCATTCCCGGCGATCGTGAGTATAAGGCAGATCAGTCCGGGCAACAGTATCGGGCTCCGCCACCGGCGCATATGGCGCGTAGCGCGGGGCTCGCTTTTGAGGAGAGAAGCGCGTGGCGACAAAGTTCGGCATCGGCCAGCCGGTCACCCGGCTCGAGGACCCTCGTTTCATCACCGGCCGCGGCCGCTATGTCGACGACATCGATATGCCGCTGCAGACCTACGGGGTGCTGGTGATGTCGCCCCACGCCCACGCCCGCATCAAAAGCATCGATACGGCAGCGGCGAAAGCGGCCCCGGGCGTTCTCGCCGTGCTCACCGGCGCCGATGCGGAAGCCGATAAGATCGGCAGTCTGGTGCCGCTGATGCCCGAGGACATGGGCGGCCCGAAAGGCTACCGCACGCTGCGCCCGGTCCTCTCGGGCGCCAAGGTGCGCGCGGTGGGCGACCGCGTCGCCTTCGTGGTGGCGGAGACCTTGCAGCAGGCGCGCGACGCCGCCGAACTGATCGCCATCGATTACGAGCCCCTCCCGGCTGCGGTGCAGGTCGAGGACGCGGTGAAGCCGGGCGCGCCGGTGATCTGGGAGGGCGCTCCCAACAATGTGGCGGTGGCGCTGATGATGGGCAGCAAGGAGGCGGCCGACGCCGCTTTCGCGGCCGCCAAGCACACGGTGTCGATCAAGCTCGTCAATAATCGGGTCAGCGCCAATTCGATCGAGCCGCGGGCGGCGATCGGCCAATATCATCCCGACAACGAGAGCTACACGCTTTACGCCACCTCGCAGAATCCTCATGGGCACCGGGCGCATGTGGCCGGCGACGTGCTTAAGGTGCCGCAAGTGAAAGTGCGGGTGATCTCGCCGGATGTCGGCGGCGGCTTCGGCATGAAGGGCGCGGTGTATCCGGAAGATGCGCTGGTGCTATGGGCCTCGCGGCGCTGCGGCGGCCGGCCGGTCAAATGGGTGTCGACGCGCTCGGAAGCATTCTTGGGCGACTCGCACGGACGCGATCAGGTCGTCACCGGCGAGATTGCGCTCGACGCGGACGGCAAGATCGTCGGCATGCGCATGGATGCCCTGCACGATATGGGCTCGCATGTGTTCGACGCCTCGATGGTGGTGCCGCTGTTCGCGCTCAAGCTCGCGCCCGGCGTTTATCAGATCCCGGCGGTTTACGCGGCCGCGCGCGCGGTGCTCACCAACACGCCCCCGCTGCAGCCGTACCGCGGTGCCGGACGGCCGGAGGCGACCTATCTGATCGAGCTGTTGCTCGACCGCGCGGCGCACGCGCTCGGCATCGATCCGATCGAGCTGCGGCGGCGTAACTTCGTTCCGCCGGCCGCCATGCCGCACAAGCTGCATTCCGGCATCGCTTACGACAGCGGCGAGTTCATGCGGGTGATGGACGAATGCCTAAAGCTCGCCGACTGGAACGGCTTCGCCCACCGCGCCGCCGAATCGAAGAAGAACGGCAAGCTGCGCGGGCGCGGCATCGGCTACTTCATCGAGGAAGCGGCGATCTTCAACGATCGCATGACCATCCGCTTCGATCCGAGCGGCACGCTGATGATCCTGGCCGGCACCCATTCGCACGGCCAAGGCCATCAGACCGTCTACGCCCAGATGGTGCACGAATGGCTCGGCGTGCCGCTGCAGTCGATCAGCTTCATCCAGGGCGACACCAACGAGGTGGCGGTCGGGCGCGGCACCTACGGGTCGCGCAGCATGCATGTCGGCGGCAATGCGCTCAAGCGCGCGGCCGACGCCATCATCGAGAAAGCCAGGCCGATGGCCGCGATGATGCTGGAAGCCGCCGCCACCGATCTGGAATTCAAGGACGGCAGCTTCCACATCGTCGGCACCGACCGCGCGCTGCCGCTCACCGCGGTGGCGCAATCGCTGCATCGGCCGATGTTTTTGCCGCCGCAATTCGAGGTTGGGCTTGAGGCGTCGGGCACGTTCGCCGCCGAGCCGTCGAACTTTCCCAACGGCTGCCATCTCTGCGAGGTGGAGATCGATCCGGAAACCGGCGTGGTGACGCTGGCGCGTTATGCCGCCGTCGACGACGTCGGCAGGGTGATCAACAAGCTCCTGTGCGACGGCCAGATCCACGGCGGCGTCGCGCAGGGCGTCGGCCAGGCGTTGATGGAATCCATCGTCTTCGACGCCGACGGCCAATTGGTGACCGGCAGCTTCCAGGACTACGCCATGCCGCGCGCTTCGGACTTCCCCGACCTGCTCTCGGAAATCGCGGAAGTGCCGTCGACGACTAATCCGCTCGGCATCAAGGGCGCCGGCGAAGCGGGCGCGACCGGCGCGCCGCCGGCCGTGATCAGCGCTATACTCGATGCACTGCGTCCGCTCGGCATCGGCCACATCGATATGCCGGCAACGCCGAATAAAATCTGGCACGCGATTGCGGATGCGCGCGCGGCGAAGCTAGCGGCGGAATAAGCAGCGCAACACGCTAGACCGACTTACAAGAGGCTGTTGCGCATAAGACGCAAGCATCAAAACAGACAACCGATGCTGGTACATGCATGCGGATTCGACCGAATGCGGCTCAATGACAAAAATCGGCCACTCTTTTGTCAAAAGGTCTGACCGTTCTGGGCATGGGTGATCAATGCGGCTTGTTAGACTTGCGACGCCGCGATCCTAATCGTGGCCAGATCCCAGCAGCGGACGATTCCTCGGGTGCGGGCACGGACCGCACGGACCAACTTAGCGGACAAACTGCGCAATTGAGCCGATGGACTCTGCAATCCCCACAATGGCAAGTAGTTTGCCCAAACAAGATCTGCTGACGGAAGCGTTCTCTATTGTCGAAAACACCCAAGACATGGACGGCGTGGTCTCCAAGCTCAGAGATGTTTTGAAAGTCGATCACGTTGTCTACTACTCGACTAAACTGGAAGCGCCGACCGTTCCCTACATCCGCCTGACCTATCCGGGCTCGTGGGTTAAGCGCTATCTGCAAATGGGGTATGGCGAAGTCGATCTCATTCTGCGCGAGGGCTTCAAAAGAACCCTGCCGTTCGAGTGGAAGGAATTGCAGTTCAGCACACCCGCCGAGATCGCGTTTCAATCGGACGCGCTGGCGCATGGTATCGGCCCGCACGGCTACGCCATTCCGGTGTCGAACAAGCACGGCTATCGCGGCCTGTTTGTCGTCTGCTCCTCGCAACCCGAGCAAGCCTGGGTGGAATTTCTGGCGGGCGCGCAGGCTGACCTTATCCAGATCGCAAACCGCCTGCACAGCCGGGTTGTGGTCGAGGTGTTCGGCAAGGATCGGCCGCATCTTACCGCCAGAGAGGTCGAGTGCTTGCGCTGGGTCGCGCTCGGCAAAGACGCGACGGAAATCGCCGCCATTCTCAAGATCTCTCCGCACACGACGCGCGATTATTTGAAGTCCGTTCACTATAAGCTCGATTGCGTGAGCTCCGCGCAGGCGGTCACCAAAGCGATTCGACTGGGATTGTTGACCCTGTAGCTCCGCGCTCGCTCTCTTTTAAATATAGATGGCGCTTATGCGCTTTTAAATTTCGATTCATTTAGGCAATCGATCCGCAACCCCGGTACGGCTAGCCTCGCAGGGTACATAAGTACCGAGAAGCGCGTAGCGGATTGTTTTCATGATCATCATTGTTGAAGCCCACAACGCGGAAAAGCATGCCGATTTGCTCGAACAGATGTTTCGTCAGCGGGCGCAGATATTTCACGATCGCCTAGGCTGGGACGTCATCGTCAAGGATGGCAAAGAGCGCGACCGGTTCGACGACGAAAATCCGGTCTACATCATCTACACCGACGATGCCGGACGCAAAGTCAAAGGCAGCCTCCGCCTGCTGCCGACGACCGGACCGACCCTGCTGGCGGATTTCTTTTCCGATACCGTTCCGGATGCGGCGCATCTCGCGGCGCCGACCATCTGGGAATGCACACGGTTTTGTCTTGATGAAGACATTTGGCAAAAAGACAAAGAAGACATTCTTTTTGCTTCCACGGTGCTGCTGGTCGCCCTGGGCGACCTTGCGGTGCTCGCCGGCATCGAATCGATCATCGGAAATTTCGACGCGTCGGCGCTGCATCTGTGGCGGCGCATCGGTTGCGAAGTCGAGATTCTGGGCTCCACGGCGCGGTATGGACGCCCGGTCTATCTTGGCCTGCACCCCATTTCCGCGGCGATTGTCAGCAGGATCAAGAAAAAGCTGAAAGGCGAATCCGCCTTCGCCGAGGCGCAGGTGTTGGTGGCGTGAGGAACCCGCGGCGCATAGCCTTTCGAAGAAAGGCGTCGCCTTGCTCTGCCTATGTGGCCGCGTCCACGCGTTACGTGCCGCAGCGGACAAAAGACGTGGATGGCCGGAACAAGTCCGGCCATGACGCGTGAATCCGGCACGCGGGCTTTCGCATGGCTGCTTTGCTTTCTTAACTCACCGCGATTTCAGCTTCGGATCTTCAGCCCCGCCAAAGCCGATAACGCGGCCTGACGCAGGCGATTGACGTCGCGCTCGCCAACACGCGCGGCATCGATGATCCTCCTGGCCATGGCTTCGCGCAGCGGTGGCGGATGCTCGGTGTTGCGAATTTCATCCCAGGCGGCGTCGAAGGCTTCGCCCATGGCACGCGTGGCCATGTCGTCGAAGACGACCCTCGGCAAGAATGGCAGAATTGACCCCACAGCTCGGCTCCCTATCCAACATATGATGGGAACTGCGGCCGAGGACACCCCCTCATCTTGGGGGGGTGGCCGGGAAACGGTCGTCGCGCGTGGTCGTTTTCACCGCTTGCAGTGGCGGCGCGGACGGAGTTGTCACCGCATACGGCGGGCAATGGCTTTGAGCACGCTGATGAAGCGTGACGGATCAAGATACCGTCATCTCCCGGATCATGCTCAAAAAAATATCGCCTCCCCGGGTCGGGGAGGCGACCTTGCTTGTGGGACGCGTATTACTCCGCCGGCACGCCGTCCGGTATGGCTTCGTGCGGCGCCGTCTTGTCGAGCAGGCTTGCGGGAGCAAGACTGAGCGCAAACAGGAACACAGCGACGATGAGGTAGGCGATTGCCACCACAGGCGTCACTGCGATACCGACCGATTCTCCGTGCATAAAACCGAAGAAGGTCAGGATGGCGCCGGCGAGCGCAAAGCCGCTGGCCTCGGCGAACTTCTTGTCGACGACGAAGACGCCGATCGCCGCCAGCACCAATCCGGACAGGATGGCGCCGCCGCCCATGATGCTCAGGCCCTCGTAGAGGACGCCGACATTGCCGAGCTTTTCCATGCCGATCGCCGCGGCGCTGGTGCCGGCGGCCCCTAGCGCGCCGTCCATCAGGGTTTTGCACCAAGCGGCGAGATGCGGCGTCAAGCCGAGCACGATCGCGGGCGCATGCGTCTTCGGCGTGCTTTGGAACGCCTGCGCGCCGATCAGCATGCCGATGTAGAGCAGGATCGGCGAGATCGCCACCACCGGAATGATCGCCAGCAGCAACGAAATGACGCCGAACCACGACAGGATGATCACCATCACGCCGGTCGCCGCCGAATAGCCGATGCGGCCGCCCATCGCCTTCCAGCCCGGATGGCCGATATAGACCGCGTTGATGAACGGGTTGCCCATCAGACAACCGATCAGGCTGATGACGCCGTCGGCGGTCAGCACGCTGGTGGTCGGATACGCATCGCCGGCCGCTTCGGCGCTCTCGACGTTATCCATGGCCTCGACCAGATCGTAGATGCCGAACGGGATCGCGGTGACCAAGATGACGCCGAGATATTCGAAGCCGGAGAAGATGTGATTGACCGCCGGGATCGGCACCGAGAAGCCGAAATTGGTGAAGGCGTCGACGATGCCCTTGAGGCTGAGACCGCCATAGTCGAGGCCAAAGGCGTTGGAGCCCCAGCCGATGATCATGCCGACGATGATGGCGACGAGCCCCGCGGGCGTGCCCTTGGGATAGCGGAAACCGCCGAACCAGCTCACCAAGATGACCGCAAAGCAGGTGAGCCCGATCACCGGCGTCATATACATCTGCAAGGCCGGACGCATCGAAATGAACGTGATCGAAACGCCGGCAAGGGTGCCGAGCAGAGCCGCGCGCGGGGTGATCTTGCGCACGATCGGCGCGATGAATCCGCCGATCATCAGAATGAAGCTTTGGAAGAACACCCAGACGAGGCCCGCTTCCCAGCCCTTGATCGGGTCTTTGGTGGCGAGCGTTATCGGCAGCATGATCACGAAGGTGACAATGAACATGTGCGGCACGCTGACGCCCGAAGGCAGCGCGCACACGTCGCTGCGGCCGGTCTTTTGCGCCAGGCGATAGGCCAGATACGCGTAGTAAAAAGTCGACAGGCACAGCATGAGGCCGAGTGCCGGCAAGATGCGGCCGAAGACGATCGAGTCCGGCATCTTGATCACGAACCGCAACAAGCCGGTCAGCACCAGCATGTTGACCAAAATGTTGGTGCCGAAACCGAAGAACGCATTGAAGTCGCCGGTCGTCCATATGCGTGGACGAAATCCGGCCGTCGATGCCGCTGTGGTCATTGCACGCTCCCCTCCGTGGCAAATACCAAACGAAGCCAGCGGCGACGCTCAAGTCATAGCCAACAAGCGCACAGAGCCTTTTGACGGGCTGCGTGCTGCGAACCTGAGAACCTCCGCTCCCGGCGGCAATCGCGCGATCGCCAATGATCGCTTGTTGAAAACACGCAAAGCGCGTGCCAATCGGCCGCGTCTGGCTTCGTCTTGCACACCGAACGCGCAAGGTCATGAAGCGGCAGTGGAATCAGGATCGCGCGGCGGCGGCGCCCCGCGTGTTGGCGCGGTGGCCCAACACCAGCGCGGTCGCCGGCGCGCCGTGGCGGCGATCAAATAACGATCACTGCCTGTCAAAAATAAAGCACCCGCCGGGCGGACGGGTGACTCGATTTAACTTAGCTGACAAGGCGCTCGACTTATCAGCTCATCGCTGCCAGCGAATTGAGCAGAGGCTGTGAGGCGGTGACCGAGCCGAAAATACCGCCTTGAGCCTTGATCATCGCCAGGCCGGCGGCATGAAATTCCGGAAAATACGAGCCGCAACAATCCGACAGCACGATGCAGCGGTAGCCGCGATCGTTGGCTTCGCGCACCGTGGTGTTGACGCAGACCTCGGTGGTGACGCCGCAAACAAACAGCGTGTCGATACCGCGATTGCGCAACATCAGATCGAGATCGGTCTGATAGAAGGCACCCTTTCCGGGCTTGTCGATCACCGGCTCCGACGGCAGCGGATAGAGCTCGGGAATGATGTCGTGGCCGGGCTCGCCGCGCACCAGGATGCGGCCCATCGGCCCCGGCGCGCCGATGCGGGTTGCCGGATCGCCGCGCTCCACCTTATGCGGCGGCGCGTCGGTCAGATCGGGCCGATGGCCCTCGCGGGTGTGGATGACCAGCATGCCGACGCGACGGGCCGCATCGAGCACCTGGCGGCAGGGCTCGACCGCCGCCTGCAGGCGCGAGACGTCATTGCCGAGTGCCTCGCCGAAGCCGCCGGGCTCGAGAAAGTCGCGCTGCATATCGATAATCACCAACGCGGCCCGGCCGAGATCGACGGACAGCGGCGCGGGTTCAGCGTCGAGATTTACTTTCGGCATTTCCGCCCCCTCTTGCTCTGTTGGCTAAACGACCACGGGTGAGCCCGAAAGCCTACGGCGTGCAAGAAAAAGGCCAAGGGCGCAGCAGGCGCGCGCCACGAATTTCCGCCCGGCCCGGTCTTGGCTCGTAATCTTGGCTCGTAATCTTGGCTCGTAATCTTGGCTCGTAATCTTGGCTCGCGTCTTGGTTGGGAGAGTCGGAGTCTTGGTTGGGAGTCTTGGTTCGGAGTCTTGGCGCATGCCGCGGCGCGTGCGACAATGCCCGTGAATCTAAGGGCTTAGGCGACGCGCGCCCGAGCCGGAATCCCGGAAGTGCACAGGGCATGTCCCGCAAACCCCTCAAACGCAAAACGAAATCGGTGCGACGCGCGAAGCCGACGGTGAAACCGTCGCGCAGCCGAAAGCCGGCCGCCCTTCACGCCCGCAAGGCGAAACCGGCACCGCGGGCGAAGCCATCGGCCAAGCCGTCACCGAAGTCGTCGGCAAAGCCGTCGCGCAGTCAAAAATCCAATGATCTGACGGCTCTTGCCGCAGTCGGGATCAAGATGCTCGACCTTCCGGTCGAGCCGGCCTGGCACGCGGCGATCGTCTTCAATCTGCAGCTTCTTTTCAAACATGCGGCGTTCGTCGACGCATTCGCGCTCGCCGACGAGACCGAACCGGGGCCTGTATTTCGTGCTTGAAACCAGTGAATTCGATTTCGCCTGGATGTCGGCCGGCGAGATTGCCGCCGCTTTTGCGGCCGGCCGGATCAGCGCCACGCGCATCGTTGAGGCATCGCTGTCCCGTATCCGGGCGCGCGATCCCCTGATCAACGCCTTCACGACAATTACGGAGGAGCGGGCGCGCTTGCGCGCGCAAGCGCTCGACGAAGCGCGGGCGCGCGGCGAAGCGCTGCCGCCGCTCGCCGGAGTGCCGTTCGCGGTGAAGAACCTGTTCGATATCGCTGGCCTGCCGACGGTGGCCGGCTCGCTGATCAACCGCGACGCGCCGCCGGCCACGCGCGATGCGACGCTGATCGAGCGGCTCGAGGCCGCCGGCGCCATTCTGCTCGGCGCATTGAACATGGGCGAATATGCCTACGATTTTACCGGCGAGAATGCGCACGACGGCCCGGCGCGCAACCCGCACGATCTGGCGCGGATGACCGGCGGCTCGTCGAGCGGCTCGGCCGGTGCCGTCGCCGCAGGCCTCGTGCCGTTCACGCTCGGCTCCGACACCAACGGCTCAATTCGGGTGCCGTCTTCGCTGTGCGGGCTGTTCGGGCTCAAGCCGACCTACGGACGCCTCAGCCGCGCGCGCACGTTCCCGTTTTGCGCAAGCTTCGATCACGTCGGCCCGCTGGCGCGCAGCGCGCGCGACCTCGCCATCACGTACGACGCGATGCAAGGGCGCGACGCGGCCGACCCGGTGTGTGCGGAGCGCGATGCGGAGCCGGTGACGCCGCTGCTCGATCGCGGCCTCGAGGGACTGCGCATCGCGGTCGCCAGCGGCTATTTCAAATGCGCGGCGGCGGAGCCGGTTTACGCGCTCGACCGCGTCGCCGCGGCGCTTCACGCCAATCGCGACATCGAGATCCCGGAGGCCGAACGCGCGCGATCAGCCGCCTTCATCATTACGGCGACCGAGGCCGCGAGCCTGCACATGCCGCGGCTGCGCACACGCGCCAAGGACTTCGATCCGGCGACGCGCGACCGGCTGATCGCCGGCGCCATGCTGCCGGCCGCGCTGGTGACCAAGGCACAGAAATTCCGCCGCTGGTACCAACAAGAGGTGCGCAAAATATTCTCCGAGGTCGACGCCATCCTGGCGCCGGCGACGCCGTGTCCGGCGCCGCTGATCGGACAACAAACTTTTCGGCTCGGCGATGCCGATCTGCCGGTGCGCGCCAATCTGGGCATCTACACGCAGCCGATTTCGTTCATCGGGCTGCCCGTGGTGGTCGTTCCGGTGCCGCTGTCGCCGTTGCCGATCGGGGTGCAGATCATCGCCGCACCGTGGCGCGAGGACGTGGCGTTACGGATTGCGCATGCGCTGGAGACGCAAGGTATTGCGAAGGCGCAACGGCCGCCGGTCGAGGACCATTAGGCCGCAATGAACCGACTGGCTCGTCATTGCGAGGAGCGACAGCGACGAAGCAATCCAGATTCCCGCGCAAGCCTCTGGATTGCTTCGCTTCGCTCGCAATGACGATTTCAAGGCGTTGAATTCAGAGAATGATCTAAAAGGAGCAACAAAAATGGAACTCGACGTGCCGGAGGTCGTCGCCGAGGTGCGCGCTGCATTCGACCGCTATGAGAAGGCGCTGGGCGATAACGACGTCGCCACGCTTGACGCGACCTTCTGGAAGAATTCGCGCACCATCCGCTACGGCGGCAGCGAAATTCTTCACGGCTATGAGGAAATCGCCGCGTTCCGCGCCGGCCGCACGCCGCCGGGCGCACGCACGATTTCGCGCACGGTGATCTCGACGTATGGCCGCGACACCGCGGTGGCCTCGACGCTGTTTTACCGCGCCAGCGTGCCCGGAAAGGTCGGTCGCCAGATGCAGACCTGGGTGCGCTTTCCCGAAGGCTGGCGCGTGGTCGCCGCGCATGTGAGCGTCATCGACGAGCCGAAGTGAGATTGGGCCATTTAAGGTTGGCGGATATTTGATCGGACAATTTAACTCCTCTCATTCCCGCGAAAGCGGGAATCCAGGGGCCGTTATGTAGGATGGGTTGAGCAAAGCGAAACTCATCACTCGACCGCGAGGGTGTTTTGATGGGTTTCGCAAGCGCTCAACCCATCCTACGCGCTGAGCAAAAACTGGGGCTCCGCCTTCGCGGGGACGAGCGGCGTAACGGCAAGCCGATCAAAAAAATAATTCCGCAGATATTTTGCATTCGTTGCGCCGTGCGCAACGTCGCGCGTTGACGCCGATCTTCGTGTTCCTAGAGTTCAGATAGGTTCGGCACGAAGCCGGGCCGCCCGCCGCCGGCCCAGGAAGGTCCGCAGCGATTGGGATGACCCCGTTCGTTGCGACCTCGGAAGCGGATATCGGAAATTCGTGAGTTTTTGAATCGCGCTGTCGCGAGACGGCGGGCGCATGCGCGCATGCGTACTGTGTTGAGCGCGTGCTCGAGCCACCTGCCTCACTCGAAGGGATTGTCAGACATGTACACCATCACGCGACGTCAAGCTCTGGCCGTGAGCGGCGGCTTTGTAACGAGCCTCCTGGCGCCGCGGCGCTTTGCCAGCGCTGCGACCGGCGGCACGCTCAACATCGCCTACAATGTCAACCTGCCGTCGTTCGATCCGAACACCGGACCGTCGTCGGTCAATCCGACGCTGCAATCGATCTATCGCTCGGTGTTCAGCAATTATATCGGCCAGCGGCCCGATCTTTCCTTCGAGCCCGCTTTGCTCACGGCGTGGGGCTGGAACGAGGACAAGACCAAGATCTTTATGGACCTGCGCGAGGACGTGTACTGGCACGACGGCAGCCGCTTGGCGCCGGAGGACATTGTTTGGTCGATCCAGCGCAACGCCAAGCCCGACAGCGGCAATCCGGTATCATTCATTTGGGCGGGCGTCGACAATTTCAAGATCGACGGCAAGCGCATCACCGCCGACGTGGTGAACTACGATCCCGTGTTGTTCAAGTGGATGGCGTTTCTTACCGGCTACGTGCTGCCGAAAGCCTATTTCGAAAAGGTCGGCATGGAGGGGTTTCAGGCCAAGCCGATCGGCACCGGCCCCTACATGGTCGATGCCTATGAGGGCAACGCCTATCTGCGGCTCAAGGCTAATCCGAAATATTGGGGCGGCAAGCCACCGTTCGAAACGGTGGTGTTCAAGTTCGTGCCTGATGCGACGACGCGCGTCGCCGAGATCGAAAGCGGCGCTTCCGACGTAACGCTCGAGGTGCCGTACGAAGAATACGACCGGCTGAAGGGCAAACCCGGCCTCAAGGGCGTGTGCAAGCCGACCTGCGACCTCGGCCTGTTGTTCATCACCAATGGCGGAGTAATGGACGACAGGAACGTTCGCCTGGCGATGTGCCACGCGGTCGACAAACAAAGCATCATCAAGCGGCTGCTGCGCGGCTACGGCGTCGTTATCGATACGCTCGAGGGGCCCGAATATGCGGCCTTCGATCCGTCGATCAAGGTGCCGTACGATCCGGCGCTGGCGACGAAGCTGCTGGCGGCCAGCGGCTACTCGAAAGACAAGCCGGTCAAGATCGCCGTGCAGACCACGCGCGGCTTCAAGCCGAAGGATTATGAAATGATCCAGGCGATCGTCGGCATGTGGCGCAATGTCGGCATCGACGCCAACATCGAGGTCTATGAGATCGCCAAGCATTTCGAGCTGCGCATGACGCACAAGCTCGCGCCGGCAGCGTTCTACAACTGGGGCAACTATATCGGCGATCCCACCACCTCGACCGGGTTTGCGATGTGGAGCAAATCACCGCACTCGGCGTGGCACTCCGACGATCTCGACGCCAGGATCACCCCGCTCTGGGGCGAGAAGGATGAGGAGAAGCGCATCCAGGGCTGGAAGGACGCCGACCGCTACATCGCCGAGCAGGGCTACGTGCTGCCGCTGCTGCAATACGCGCAGCCGATCCTCTACAAGGCCGATCTTGCGGTCACCCACAACACCTCGGGCGCCCTGCTGCCCGCGAGTACGATCGCGAAGGCGTAGGCGAACCATTTAGCTCCGCTCATTCCCGCGAAAGCGAATCCAGAGGCCGTTATGTAGGATGGGTTGAGCAACGCGAAACCCATCACGCGACCGCGAGGTTGTTCGATGGGTTTCGCAAGCGCTCAACCCATCCTACGGGCTGGGTCCCCGCCTTCGCGGGGACGAGCGGAGTGAGGCTAAAGTACGTTGTGCTTCGACGACACCACACGTGCGTCATGGCCGGACTTGTTCCGGCCATCCACGTCTTTGTGTCGTGATGGCCCCTAAGACGTGGATGCCCGCGACAAGCGCGGGCATGACGATCCATCAAAACAGATCACGCCGATTTAAGTCGGTCGATATCAAAATTACGCTGGCGCCTTCTCCTGCGCCATGAAGGCGCGCCAGCCGCCGAAACTGGAAATGTCGCGGGCGCCGGTGACGGCTTCGGCCTCGACCAAAAAACCCTTGACGCCGCGGCCGTCGGCAAGCTCGAGCGTACCGATCGAAAGCGGCGGCGGCACCGCGGCGACGAAGCGGCCGAAGGCGCTGTCCGAGAGCGCGTAGACCTCGACCGCGATGGCGGAGCCCTCGCCTTTTTTGACCCGCAGCAGGCCGGGCTTCGGCGGCGTGATGCCGGCGAGCGCGTACAGCCGGTAATGCGGCGCCGTCTTGGTGTCTTCGATCAAGCGCGCGCCGAGCGTGCGCAACTCGCCGTTGAGCGGCATGCCGGAGAGATGCGCGCCGACGACCGCGAGCGCGATTTCGCCGGGCGCGAGCGCCGGTGTTTCCTGCGTCAGCGGCGGTTGCGCATACTCGAGCGCGCCGAGCAGCAGCCTGGTCGCGGCGTGGAACGCGCGCCCGATTGCCGCCAGCGCCAGATCCTGGTGCGCGAGGCCGAGCAACGTCACGCCGAAGGGCGTGCCGTCCGCTCGCATCGCCGAGGGCACGGCAAGACCGCACATGTCGAGCAAATTGACGAAATTGGTGTAGGTGCCGAGCCGGCTGTTGAGCGCGATCGGGTCGGCCTGCACTTGTTCGATCGAATAAATGGTCGGCGCGGTCGGCAGCACCATGGCGTCGATGCTGCGGAAGGTGTGGTCGCGCACGCGGCGCAAATCGTCGAGCTGATAGAAGGCCGCGAAGGCATCGGCGGCGGTGCCGTGCGCGCCGGCCAGAATGATCTGGCGGGTGACCGGCAGGATCGATTCAGGCGATGAGGCGATCAGCGCGCGCGTGGTCAGATAGCGCTCGGCGACCCAGGGCCCTTCGTAGAGCAGACGCGCCGCCGCGTAGAACGGCTCGATATCGATCTCCACGATGGTGATGCCGAGCTTGGCAAATTGCATCAGCGCGGCTTCGTACAAAGCCTCGGAAACGCGATCGCCGAAGAACAAGCGCTGGCCGGGCAGCGGCACGCCGAGCCGCAAGCCTCGCGGCATCGGTCCGGCATGATCCGGCAGGCGGCCACGTGTAAAAGGCTCGCCGGCATCGGGCGTTGCCATGACGCTGAGCGCCGCGGTGGCATCGTCGACCGTCAGCGCGAACACGGAGACGCAGTCGAGCGTGCGGCAGGCCGGCACCACGCCCGCGTTCGAGACGATGCCGCGGCTCGGCTTGAGACCGACGATGTTGGCAAAGGCGGCCGGCACACGGCCCGACCCGGCGGTATCGGTGCCGAGCGAAAGCGGCACCAGGCCGGCGCCGACCGCGAGCGCCGAGCCGCTGCTGGAGCCGCCCGGAATAAGCTTCGGATCGAACAAATTGCGGCCGATGCCGTAAGGCGTGCGGGTGCCGACAAGGCCGGTGGCGAACTGATCGAGATTGGTCTTGCCGATGATGAGTGCACCGGCTTCGCGCAGCCGCGCGACGCAGGCGGCGTCCTTTTGCGGGCGATAGCTGTAGGCCGGACAGGCGGCGGTCGTCGGCAACCCTTTCACATCGATATTGTCTTTGACGGCGACCGGAATGCCGTAGAGCGGCAGCGATGCCTTGCGGGCGTGCTCGAGCGCGCGCGCTTCGGCGATAACCTCGGCCTCGGCCCGGGTAGCGATGAAGATCGCCGGATCGGCATGGGCGCGCAGGCGCGCAAAGGTCCGCGCCACGATCTCCTCGGGGGTGGTCGCGCCACTGCGGTAAGCTTTCAGGATTTCGGCGACCGTCTCGGCCACGGGCAGGCTCCCCTATGCCGCGCTAGATATTTGATGAAGCATGATCTTTTCGGAAAACCGGTATCCACTTTTTCCGGATCATGCTCTAAAAGCGGCTTCCGGGGACCGCGTGCGCCGGCTCTTTGTGCCAAATTCGCGGTATTTCGCAATGCCCGGACCGCCCAACGCGGGCGACGGCCGGCGCACCAGGCGCGCCGGTTGCACCGGAACGGCCCGCCCCCTATATTCATTGCGCTTTCCAGTCATCGCAGATGACGTGAGTGGCTTCGCCCGGACGGGCGGGCGGAGCATAGAGGAGATTTACCTATGGGTGTCGCCCCATTGATGCCGAAAGCAACGGCCGTTTGGCTGGTCGAGCACACGGCTTTGTCGTTCGACCAGATCGCGCAGTTCTGCAATTTGCACCCGTTGGAGGTAAAGGCGATCGCCGACGGCGACTCCGCCCAGGGAATCAAGGGCATGGACCCGATCGTCACGGGCCAGCTGACGCGCGAGGAAATCGCCGACGCGGAAGCGCATCCCGACCAGCGGCTGCACATCGCCGATCCGAAAGTGCGCCTGCCCGAAGCCAAGCAGAAGAAGGGTCCGCGCTATACGCCGGTATCGCGCCGGCAGGACCGGCCCAACGCGATCCTGTGGCTGGTCCGTAACCACCCGGAGCTCAAGGACAGCCAGATCATGCGGCTCGTGGGCACCACCAAATCGACCATCCAGTCGATTCGCGACCGCAGCCACTGGAACTCCGCCAGCCTCACCCCGCTCGATCCTGTGACGCTGGGCCTGTCGTCGCAGATCGATCTCGACCTCGAGGTTCAACGCGCGGCGAAGGAAAAGCCGGCGCCGGTCGAGGCGCAGGGCGCGACACTGCTGCCCGCCGCGGTGACCACGGCGCCGAAAGAGAAAGAAGAGCCGCAAGCGCCGGCCGCTCCGACGAAGAAGTCGGAAGATCTCGATGTCCAGGCCGTTTTTGCCAAGCTCAAGCAGATCGGCGGCGGCAAGGGCGAGTAGCCGATTTCGGCCTCGTCATTCCGGGGCACGCCCAACGGCGCGAGCGCGGAATCCACATTCGCTCACCTGCGGTTATGGATTCCAAACTTGCCGCGGAGCTTGTCATCGGGCCGGCCACTTCGGGCCGGACCCGTTGGCGGCGATTCGGAATGACGGATGGTGGCCTCGTCATGCCCGCGCTTGTCGCGGGCATCCACGTCTTCAGTGCCGCGACAACATGAAGACGTGGATGGCCGGAACAAGTCCGGCCATGACGCGTGGTTGAACCGCAGTGACTTGATGGCGCGCTTATTTCCTCACTGCATCATTTCGTCGCCCGGCATGATGCCCCAAAGATTGGACGCTGTCGGATCCTTCGCCCACACTTTCGGCTTCTGCGGGCTGTCGCGATGCCAGGGCCGCGGCTCGAAATAGCCGAGCTCCTCGTTCATGCGGTCGAGCTCGGTGAAGAGCTCGGTGATCAGACCGTTCGGCCCGCGATGATAGGCGAACAGATTGTGGCCGATGCCGTGCCGTCCCGGCCCCCACAACAGCTTGTAGCCATTGAGGCTGAGGAAGTCGCAGGCATCGTGCATGTGCCCCCAATCGCGCAGCTCGAAGGCAGTGTGGAAGTGGCGGTTCGAACCGGTCTCCATCAGGTTGATGGTGTGATGGTCGGGGCCGCAGCGCAGGAACGAGAAGAAATCCGCCATCCAGTCGGACTCGCGGAAGCCGAGCACGTCGCAATAGAACTTGGTGACGTGTTTCACGTCGGTGACGTGAAAAGCGACGTGGCCGAGCTTGAACGGCACGATGCCCTTCTGGGTGAACTTCTGATGCGCGAATTCGCCACGCTTGAACACCTGCATGGTGGTGCCCTTCGGATCGGCGAAGCTGACCATATCGGAAATCGACGGCTCGGGATCCTTCTTGCGCTCGGTCTTGATCTGATGCGCGGCGACTTGCTTCTCGAACGCGCCCAGGTCCGCGTCCGGCGGAATCTGGAAGGCCAGCGCCACGCAACTCGCCTTGCTGCCGCGGCGCAGTACGACGGAGTGATGATCGACCGTGGATGCCAGATAGGCCGCGTCTTTGTCCTTGGCGATCAGCGTCAGCCCGATGATGTCGGTGTAATATTCGGTTTGCTGATCGAGATCGGGCGTCTCGTAGGTGGCGTGCGCAATCTTGTGAACGCGGATCATTGCTTAATCTCCTGTTGAACTGTCGTCCGGCCCGTCGAGGGCGTTAGCTCTTTGGACTTTCTCTGTGGGGGTTGGGGTTAGCTCTTGGCCGCGTCTTTGGATTTCTCCCGCGGCAGCGAACTGATGACGTCGATCATGGCGGCGCCGTCGCAGTCGGACAATCCCATGGCGACGAAGCGATCGAACAATTCGGCAGTTCGATCGAGGAGCGGCGTAGCCACGCCGATGCCGTCGGCGAACTCGCCGATCATCTCGATATAATGCTGCAAGCCCGGGATCGGCCCCTGCAGCGGCTTGAAGCGCCGCTCGGCCATCCAGGGCGCGCGAATGCCGAATTGGGTCGAGCCGCCGCTGCCATTGGCTATCGCCTTGATCATCAAATTCACATCGACACCGGCCTTGACGCCGAGCGCCATCGCCTCCGCGGTGGCGGCAATGTGCACGGAGACCAGGAGATTGTTGATCAGCTTGACCCGGCTCGCGGCACCGAACGGACCGAAATAGATGCAGGTGTCGGCGAAAGCAGCCACCACCGGCTCGAGCCTTTTGCAGGCCTCGGCGTCGCCGGCGAGAAAAATAACGCCCTTGCGCGCCAGCACCATGCCGGGCGTACCGGCGACCTCACCGTCGATGAAAGCGGCGCCCTTGGCGGCAAACGGCGCGACCTGGCGTTGTTTGATCGGAACCGGATAGGAGCCAAGCTCGACGACGATCTGGCCCGGACGCGCGGATTGTATGAGCCCTTCTGGACCTTGCATCACCTCCTGGAGGGCCGCGTCCGACGGCAGGCAGGAGAAGACGATATCGGCCTCCTTGCCGACTTCGGCCGCAGAGCGCGCCGGCACGCCGCCAAGCTTTTCGAATTCCTCGAGCGAGCTGCGCCGATAGCCGACGACGCGGTGGCCGCTTTTGATCAGGTTCTGCGAGATCGGCAGCCCGATCTTGCCGACACCGACGAAGCCGATGGTTTGCGGCGCACTCATCAGGCGACCTCGATCGAGCGGTCCGAGAGATTGATCTTCAGGCCGAGAGAGCCTTCCATGACCGTCCATTCCTTGAGCTCAAACGTACGCAGCCCGTTGGCGACGAACGGATCGGCCTCGGCAAGCGCGCGCGCTTCATCGGCGCTCGCGGCACGCAGGATGGTCAAGCCGGCGCCGTTCGGCGGACCGCCGCCGGGATCGCTGAACGGTCCCGAGGCGAACAGAACGCCGCGTTTCTCGAGCGAGATCATGTACTCGAAATGCGCGGGCAGCAGCGGCTTCAACTTCTCCGGCGTCGGCGAGGGCTGCGAGAGCACGGCATAGAATTTCAGCCGCAGCATGTTCTGCGTCAATGCGGCTATGCGCTGGTCGAGATCCATAAGCTGCGCGTCTCCCTGATCGTGCTTTCCGCCGTCTTTGGCCCTAACCTCATCGTCGGCCGTTGGTGCTGAGGGTGTCAACATACAGTTCCGCGTCACAGCATCATGTCGTTGCCGGGCTTGCCGCCCAGAATGGAGATGCCCCAATTGCGCCCGACCATTTCGAATTGATTGGCGATGTGCTGCCGCGCCGCGTTGATGTCGGCGAGCGTGCGGCCGAACGGCTGCTCGTCATAGATGCCCGCGGCACCGGTCGCGCGCATCAATCGCGTGGCGAGTTCGGCGCAGCGGTGCGAAACCGATGCCGATTGGAATTTGAATTGCTGGCGCAGCAGCATGGGCGGCACCTCGGCGCGCGCGCCGTACTCCCAAAGCACGGCCATGTTCCGCCGCAGCACGAGCTTCATCTCATCGATCGCCGCCGTGACCTCGGCGCAAATCTGTTGCGCGACCGGATCGTCGACCGATTTTCCTGCCGGACCGCTGCGCTTGCCCGCGTAGGTAACGAACGCATCGAGCATCGCCTGCAGGGCGCCGATCGCGGGGCTGGACACGCCGCGAAAAAATACCTGGCCGAACGGAATGCGATAGAGCGGCGAGGTGTTGACCGCCTGCCCCGGCCCGACACAGTTGAGATTGTCGATCATCCGCCGGGTTCTGTATTCGGGAACAAACACCTCGTCGACCAGAATGTCTTCGCTGCCAGTCGCGCACAGGCCGGACACGCGCCACGTCTCGTCGATCCGGTACTCGGTATGCGGCACCATGAACAAGCGGACATCGGGCGGACCGCCGGCCGGCGCACTGTCGCTTTGAACAATACCGCCGAGCAGCGCCCATTGGGCGTAATGGCAGCCGCTGGAGAAACGCCAACGGCCGGTGACGCGAAATCCGCCATCGACCTTTTGGGCTTTGCCGACGGGCATCAGTGACGAACAGAGCCGCGCGCTGTCGTCATTGCCCCAAACATCGGCGACGGCACGCTGGTCCATCAGCCCCATCAGCCAGGGATGAACGCCGAGCACCCCATAGACCCAGCCGACGGACATATCGCCCTCGGCGAGCGCGATCAGCACCTCGTAAAAGGTCTCCGGCTTCATTTCGTAGCCACCCCAGCCGGCAGGCTGGAGAATGCGAAACAGCCCGGCCTCGGCGATCTGAGCGATGATCTGATCGGGAACGCGCCGCGCCTGCCGGGCGTCCTTGGCGCAGGCGGCGATCTCCGGCACCAAAGCGCGCGCGCGGGCGACCAAAAGCTCGGCCGTCGGTGGAGCGAATGTTTGCGCCACGCTCATCAGAATGCTCCCGCTCAGATCAAGCGCACGCCGCCGTCGACCATGAGATTTTGGCCGGTGATGTAATCGGAACGCGACGACGCCAGGAACGTGGTGGCACCGACCAGATCGTGGGGCGTCGACACGCGGCCGAGAATGGCCTTGGTCTTGGCCAGATGATCGACCGCATTCGGCTCATCGCGATAGCCGGCCGAAATCAGATCCTTATCGAGGCCGTCCCAGAGCGGCGTCTTTACAAAGCCCGGGCTGAAGGCGTTGACGGTGATGTTGTGCTTGCCGAGCGCTTCGGCGCCGGCCTGGGTGAGCGAAATCACGCAGGCCTTGCTGGCGCAATAGACGGTCGCGATCTGCTCGCCGACCTTGCCGGCGATCGAAGCGGTGTTGATGATCTTGCCGCCGCCACCCTGCGCGATCATCTGCTTGGCCGCCTCCTGCATGCCGATCAGCACGCCGAGCCCGTTGATGCCCATGATGCGGGCCCAGTCGCCCTCGGTCGCTTCCAGGAATTGTCCGGCCTTGCTGATGCCGGCATTGTTGAACATGACGTCCAGGCGGCCGAAGGCGCGCACGGCGGCCGCAATCATCGTCTTGACGCTGGCGCGATCGACCACATTCACTTGCAGCGCGATAGCCTCGCCGCCGTCCTTCTCGATCGCCGCGGCGACGCGCTCGGCAGCCGCAAGATCGATGTCGGCGACCGCAACGCGTGCGCCTTCGACGGCGAGATCGCGCGCGATGCCCTCGCCGATGCCGCCGGCGCCGCCGGTGACGATGATCGATTTTCCTGCGACCAGTCCTGACATGTCACTCCTCCGTATTCCCAGTCATGCTGCGGGACGCACCGGCGGCTTGGCGCTGGTATTCATCGCCGTCACCAGCGCGTGCTCGGTCAGCGTCTCGCCATCGAGCTCCTGCGTCAGCGCGCCATCGACGAAGACGATGACGCGATCGGCCACCGCAACGATCTCGCCCGGATCGCTCGAGTAGAACAAAACCACCCGGCCCGACTGCGCCAGGCGCCGCATGATGCGGTGCATCTCGCGCTTGGCGCCGATATCGATGCCGCGCGTCGGATCGTCGAGCACAAGGAGCGACGGCGCTGCCTCGATCCACTTGGCGAACACCACCTTCTGCTGATTGCCGCCCGATAGCGCGCCGACCGGCAGCGCCATCGAACCCGCGACCACGCCGAGCTGACGGCAGCGATTAAGCGCGGTTTGGCGCAGCCGTTCGGCGCGCAGCACGAAGCCGTCGCGCCCGAGCGTGAGCGCGCGCACGCTGACGACATTCTCGGCGACGCTTTGGCGGAGCATCAGGCCGTATTGCTTGCGGTCTGCCGGCGTGTAGGCGACGCCGGCCTTCACCGCGCCGGCTGTGCTCCCCGGCAACGGCGCACCGCTCGGCAAAATCACCCGGCCGGACTTTGGCTTGGCGGCGCCGAACAGGATGGCGAACAATTCCTCGACACCCGCGCCGGCGAGACCGGCCACGCCCACAATGGCGCCCGGCGCAATTTCAAGATTATCGATCGCGAGGCCGTCCGCTCCTTTCAGCCCGGCGACGCGCAGAGGGCCGACACTGATGGGCGGGATCGCATCCTCCGGACGGATTTGTTCGCCGACGCGTTGCGCGCGTTCGAGCGCGGATTCCGGCGTTTCACCAAGCATTGCGGTGACGACGGCCCTGAGTTGGTCGGGCCCCCGGGCAATATCTTCCGCAACGCGCTTGCCGTTGCGCAAGATGACGAGGTTGTCGGAGATGTCCAACAGCTCCTCGAGGAAGTGACTGACATAAACGATGCCGATGCCGGACTCACGCAAGCCGCGAATGATGTCGTGCAGGCGTTCCACTTCGGCGACATGCAACGACGATGTCGGCTCGTCGAGAATGAGCACGCGCGGATTTTGCAACATGGCGCGCGCGATCTCGACCAATTGCCGGTCGGCGAGGCTGAGCTGATAAAGCGGGGTGTTGAGCGCCACGTCGACGCCGAGCCGGCGCAGAATGGCGCGGGCGTTGCGGCCGTAAGCACGGCGGGCGTGCCAGGCGCCTTTGCCCGGCGCGAGCAGCAGATTTTCCTCGACGCTGAGCGCCGGAAACAGGCTCAGCTCCTGCGAAACGATGGCGATGCCGGCACGCGCGGCGTCGGTGATGGATGAGAGCGCCAGCGGGCGGCCATCGAGTTTGATTTCGCCGGCATCCGGCGCCAGCGCGCCGGCGATGATCTTGAGCAGCGTCGACTTGCCGGCGCCGTTGGCACCGACAAGGCCGTTCACCTTGCCTTCGACCACGTCGAAATCGACGCCCTGCAACGCCGGCACGGCGCCGAAACGCTTGCTGATTCCTCTGGCGGAATAAATGACCGACACGTTCCGCGTCTTCTCCACAGCGCCGCGAACGGCGGCGTCGACATCAAACACTTTCGCGGGTGCCGCCGATCGAGGCGCCACCCGCGCGCGCCTCACTGCGGCGGATGCGTATACAGATCGTTGTCCGGCAACGTCGCCGGCAGATGATCGCGCGTCGCCTCGATTTGCGTGTTGTAGAACGCGCGCAAACCCGTCTCGGGCTTCTCCCACGCCTTCTGGTAAGCCGCGATGTTGGTCTTATCGACCACCACATGCGGCACTTTCACCCAACCCTGCGGCAGCGGCTTGCCCTTGAGCACCGCATCGGCCGCGATGTAGGTGGCCAGATAGGCCTGCGAGAAGAAGTTCGCCGGCACCACCGCGGTGATCAAGCCCTGCGCGACGTCTTCGCGCACCTCCTCGGGACTGTCGTAGGAGACGAGCGGCACGCCCTGGACTTTGTCGTTCTCGAGAATTTTTGGAATATTCTCTTCGCCCTCTTCGCACGGATCGATGTAGGTGAGCGCGTTCGGGGTCTTGCGGATGGCCTGATCCCACAGCGCGAAATTGCGCTCGCGGTCCGGCTTGGAATTGAAGCTCGCGAGCACGTTGATCTTCGGCATCTTCTTTTTCAGGTAGGCAACCTCGCCGCCCAGCCGGTTTTCCAGAACGGTCAGGCCAGGCACGCACACGGCGGTGACGACATCGCCGGTGATGTCGGCAGCGGGCTTGTTGCGCGACTTTTCCAGTGCGTTGACGACGATCTCGCCGCCGGTCTGGCCCATGCCGAAGGCGTCGGTGGCGACGAACAGCGCGTTCTTGACCTCCGGCATCGGCGGCACGTTGATCCAGACGATGTTGGCGCCGCGCGCCTGCGCCTCGAGCGCCGGCTGCGTGAACAAAGGCGGCGCCACGTTGACCACGACCAGCACGTCCGGCTTGGTCTCGAGCTCGGCGAGGAACATCTGCGCCTGGCGCTGCGGATCGAACGTGGTCGGCCCGGACACCCGCACCTTGACCTTGCCGTCGAGATCCTTGGCCGCGGCATTGGCACCGGCAAGAATTTCCGTGCTCCACTCGCCCGCCGCCAGCGCCAGCACCACCGACACCGTCACCGAATCCTTGGCGGCGGCGACGAGCGGCGCGCAACAGAGCGCGGCCGCGGCCAGACCGCTCAGCAGGGCGGCGCGACGGAACACCCGCGCCTTCAGCTTGTTCGATTGCATTGTCTTTCCCTCCCGTTACTCACTTGTTGTTGTTCACACGCTGTCGTCGTTGCATAGTCGGAAACGCTTTGGCTGAGCCGGAAGGCGACACACACGCTGCCACACGCCCCGGCTCACTGGCTGCGCCGGCGCTTGGCGATGCGGTCGAGCGCGATCGCGCCGATGATCACGATGCCGGTGACGAATTCCGAATAGTTCAAGTTGACGTTGTAGAAGACGAGACCGCTGTCGATGGTGGTGATGATCAGAACGCCAAGCGCGGCGCCGATGATCGTGCCCGAGCCGCCGGCGAGCGAGGTACCGCCGATAACCACCGCGGCGATCACCTGCAGGCCGAAGCTGCGCCCCGAGGAGGTGTCGACGGCCTTGAAATAAGCCAGCGTCATGATGCCCGACAACGCAGAGAGAAAGCCGACCAGGGCGGTGGCGTAGATGCGCGTGAGCCCGGTGCGAATGCCGATGAACTCGGCCGCCGCCGGGTTCGACCCGATGGCGCGGACGGTGGCGCCGAAGCGCGTATGGGCAAAGACGAAATACAAAACGACGGCGCAGACGATCGCCGCCCAGACCGACGCCGGCAGGTCGAACAAGTCGCTGCCGAAAATCTGGAAGAACGGATGATTCTTCGGCAGGCCGTAGATCGCCTTGCCGTCGGACAGAATAAGATGCAGGCCGAAATAAGCCGACAGCGTGCCGAGCGAAACGATAATCAGCGGCACTTTCAAGAGGCTCGTAAGCACGCCGTTGAGGCCGCCGAGACAAACGCCCGCAAGCAGCGCCAGCACGACCGCGATCCACGGATCCACGTGATAAAATTTGATCAACAACGCCGACAAGCTTGAGGCAACGGCAAAGATTCCCCCGACCGAGAGGTCGATCTCCACCATCGCCACCAGATAGACCATGCCAAAGGCGATGATGCCGATCAGAGCAGATTGGCGCAGGATGGTCTTGATCGAGCCGAAGCTGAAGAATTCAGGGTGCGGAATGCCGATGGCGAGCACCATGAGGACGAAGACGACGATGAGCCCGGTATCCTCCGACCAGCGCCAGCGCAGCGGCGAAAGCTGGCGCGGCACGGCGTGCGGCTTGACCTCGCTTGCGGTATCTGACGCGGTCATAAAGATGCTGGCTCGCTCAAATCCGGTCTCCCATGGCGCCGCAGCGACCGGCGATCATGTACGGGCACCGCACGCTCATGCGGCCTTGCCAGCGGAAGCGGGCGTTCCGAACACCGCGGCAGCGGCCGCCTGCCAAGCGGGATCGCTCAGATCGATCAGCGTCGGATTGCCGTCGCACCACTGAAAGCAATGCTTGAGCTTGCTGATCTTCCAGCCGTCGGCGGTGCGGCGGAAGGAATTCTCGTACCAGCCGTACTGGGTGTAATGGTCGTCGCCGTGGCGGTTGGGGAAGCGGTGCCGCGACACGTGGTAGAAAATTCCATCAGCGACATCGCCGTGCAGGTTGATGTGGAAGTTGGAATATTGATGCATGACGATCAGCCGCTCGAGGCAGGCGCTGGCGAAATGCGCCCAGACCTTCGGCGTCGTCGTCGCCGGCGCGCGGCCGGTGAGATCGAAAAAATCGACCTCGAACGGATCGGTCAAGGTCGCCGCGTACATGTCCCAGTCATGCAGGTCGAGGCCGCGTCCGAACCGCAGCATGACGTCGCTGATCTGCTGACGGTCCCATAACGTGTGCACCATCTCCTCAGTGCTGGGGTATTTTGCCGAGGCTGCCATCGAACTGACTTTCCTTGGGTTTGCTTTTGTTAAATCCGCTTGCTGCGGATGCGTTTTAACGAGTTGGCGGCGCGGCGGTCGCTGCGCCGCCTCGTGAGCCCACTTCCGCTTAAAAGTTCTGCGACTTGATGTTGGCGAACATGCCGCGCACGTTGGGATCGAGATAGACGATCTCGGTCATGGTGCCGGGATCGTCGCTGCTCTCGTAGTAGCCGAACCTGGTGTCGCCGAAGGTGCCGCGCTGCACCAGCCGGTAGCCGCGCGCACCGAGATCGGCGGCGGCGGCGTCATAGTCCTCGACCGAAAAGCCGAGATGATGCACGCCGCCTTCCGGCACCCGCTTGAGAAATTCCGCGTAGGTGCTTTCGCCGGCGACCGGTTCGATCACTTCGAACTGAACGTCGCCGACATAGCCGAAGGCCATGCTGTGATTGATGGTGGCCGCCGCGCCGCGAAACCAGCCGTTCTCGACCAAGATCTCGCGGAACACCATGAAGCGCGGCGCGCCGAGCTTGGCATTGAGATGAGCAAGCCCGGCATCGAGGTTTGGCACCACGTAGCCGATCTGGAAAAACGTTCCTGGCAATGGACGAGTTGACATGACCACTCCTGCGGCGTGGGCCGATACCGGGGCTAGCTCGCCGGTGCGAACAAGGGCGCCGCATCGCCGAAGATGCGGATGTCGGCGATCTTGTCGCCGCGACGGCGCAGCACGGTGCAGAATTTGATCGCGCACAGGCTGTCGTCCATGCGGGTATATTGGACGATCGCTTCGGCGACGCCGACCTCGCCGCCATGCATCGACCAGGCGCCGGTCATGCTGTGCGACAAACCTTTGATGCTTCCCCACAGGTGACCGATTGCGGCCTGGTAGCCGTCCTTGCCGTGCACGGTCGGATGGTTGGCGAACGTCAAGGTGGTGTCGTCGGTGTGCTGCGCCAGCGTGCGTTCCATGTCCATGGCGTCAACCGCGCGGTAATAGTCGTAGATCCAGCCGGTGTCGCCTGTGGTGTCGATCGGACTTTTTGGCGGCAGAAATTCGCGGCCTTTCTCGTCGACAGTGCGGCGCACCGCGGCGAGCGTCGAGGCGACGGCGTTCAGATAGGCGCTCTCCATCGGCGCGAAGTGCGCCTTCTCGGCGTCGCTGCCCTCGGGAATTCCGTCCTTTTTCAAGCTGAAGGCGAAGGTGAGCGTCAAGTTGCCGTTGGCATCTTCGCCGATGATGTTTTCGATGCGGCCCAATTCCGAGCCGCGGGTGCGCTCGAAGATCACCTTCTCTTCCGGGACGAACGTCACCTTTTCCTGCAACGGCACATCCTTGAGCATGATGTCGCGGAGAAGCCAGTTATCGCCCTTCTCGATGACCTCGCACTTTTTCATTTCCGGGACATAGGGCAGCGCGTTGTTGGCCTTCATCAGAAGACCGTTCCAAACATCGTGCCGGCTGAGAAAGGATTTCTTCGGTTCGTTGACCGGAACTGTCCTGCTCAATTCATACATGGCGCTCTCTCCTTGCGGTGCGGAACGCCGATCGGGCAGAAGCAGGATTAAGAACGGTCGGGCGCTGTTGAGCGGCTGCGCCGGATCGCTGAACCCAAGCTGCTTGCCAGTCCGATCGCGCCCAAACTCCCTAACTCTATTATTTCCAAAATTTTTAAATTGTGGATACAGGCGAGTCAAGCGGGCGCGACACGGTTGAATGTCGTGAACCGTGCACGCGCCATCGGCTTTCACCAGGCCGTGGTGCCGCCGTCGACGGCGATGTCGGCGCCAGTGACGAATGCACTTTCGTCGGACGCCAAAAAGAGCGCGGCCGGCGCTACATCCTCAGGCTGGCCGACGCGGCCGAGCATCAGCTTGTCCATCATCGGTGTGAGGAATTCTGGCATTTTCAGGAACTCGCGCGTCGCCCCGGTTTCGATCAAGCCCGGCGAAATGGTGTTGGCGCGGATGTTGTGCTTGCCGCCTTCCATCGCCAATTGCCGCGTCATGGCGAGAACGCCGCCCTTGGCCGAGGTGTGGGCGATACCGGGCAGCACCTTGTAGGCGACCTTGGCCGACGTCGACGCGACATTGATGATCGAGCCGCCGCCGCGGGCCAGCAAATGCGGCCACACCGTTTTGCAGAGCCGAAATACGATGACCAATTCTTCGTTGATCGTGCGCACATAGTCTTCGACGGTGAATTCAGGCATCCAGCCGAAATAGGCCATCGCGGCATTGTTATAGACCACGTCGATGCCGCCGTAGGTCTTCAGAGCGAGATCGACCAGCGCGTCGCAGATAGCCTGCTGGGTCAGATCGGCGGGATGCAGCGACACCATCTGACCTCCGGCCTTCTTGGCGTCCGCAAGGGTCCGTTCGGCCTTCTCCGGATTGATGTCGCACGCGACGACCCTGGCGCCCTCGGCGCAAAAGAGGAGCGCCGCGGCACGTCCCATGCCGTCGCCGGTTCCGGTGATGATGCAAACCTTATTCTTGAGGCGGTTCGCCACGGCATTCCCTCCCGGTTTTTCGCACTTTGACTATTGGCAGCTTAATTTCCAAAATTAGTATTTTCTGGAAATCTTGCTGTCAACGTGCTTGCCGCCGGAAGGTTCATGTTTCTGGGTCGCGGTATCGGCGTCGCGCGCATTCTGGCGCGCCGGTTCAGGCGCCCTCGTTCAGGCGCGTTTGGCGACGGCCTTGGGGATACGCGCCAGCACGGAGACGACCTGCTCGCCGGTAGTGCGATAATGGCTCTCCAGCGCCCGCACGGCGGCCTTGGCGTCGCGCGAGATCGCCGCCTCGAAAATTTCCTTATGCTCGCGCCCGGTGTCGCGCTTGAGGATTTTTTGCGGGCCGAATTTGGTGCGCAGAATCCGCTGCCGTTCGGCCTGATCGAACAGCAGGCCGGCGAGCTCCATGAGCCATTGCGAGCCGCACGCCGACAGCAAGGCCATGTGAAACTGGCGATGAAAGATCGCCCAGTTTTCCGTTGCCGGACCCGGCTCCTTGGGGACCGGATAGCGCGAGAGCGCATGAAAAGCCGCGACCAGCGCGGTTTCCCAGGCCATGTCGCCGTTGCGGATCGAGCGGATGAGCGCTTCCTGCTCGATGATGATGCGGGTCTGCATCGTATCTTCGACGTCATAGGCGGTGAGCGGCGCCACCCGGAAGCCGCGCTGGCCGACCGAGGTGACCAGCCGTTCGGACGCAAGCCGGGTCAGGGCCTCGCGCAACGGGCTGACGCCGATGCCGTAGCGGGCGCGCAATTCGTCGGAGCGAAGCGGCGAGCCGGGCGCAAAGCGTCCCCACAGAATATCCTGCCGGATGCGGCGATAGGCCGATTCGGCGATGGTGCGCGAGGCCCCGGCCTGGTCCGGATGTATCGAATGAATCTCAGCAACCGAACGCTTCATGCCCTCTCTCCGCCTCGCCACCGGCAAGCGCAGTCGTTTCAAACCGATTTTGGAAATTAGAGCACGCCGTCACAAAACGCCATCCCCAAGTTGGATTTCCAAACAGCCAAGCCGCATTGCCGGCCTGTCATGCGGACTTGCCGCCCCCGCTCGCTTGACACGACGGGGCGATCACTGGATTATTTTGGAAATTACTTCAGTTTTGGATATTAGAACGGCCGGCACCCGAATGCCCGGCGAAACAAACGGGAGAACGCCGGACATGCCGACCAACAAGCGCGCAGTCGTCACCGGAGGAGCCAACGGCATCGGGCAGGCCTTCAGCAAGCGATTGGCGGCACAAGGCGCCGCGGTGGCCGTCGCCGACATTGCCGACGCCGCGCAGACTGTCGAGAGCATCAAGCAAAGCGGCGGCCACGCGGTTGCGGTTCGCTGCGATCAGACCTCCGAAACCGATGTCGACAAGCTGCGCGACACCGTCGAGCGGGAATTCGGCGGCTGCGACATCCTGGTGCACTGCGCCGGCATCTACCCGACGGCGGCGATCGACGAGATCACGTTTGCGCAGTGGCGCAAGGTGCTGTCGGTCAATTTGGATTCCGTATTTCTCCTGGTGAAGGCTTTTCTGCCCGGGATGAAGGAGCGGGGCTGGGGACGCATCGTCAGCGTCTCATCGACAACGTTTCATTCCGGAATCGGCTTCAACACCCACTACACGGCGAGCAAAGGCGGCCTGATCGGCTTTGCGCGCTCGCTCGCCTCCGAGGTCGGCGATTTCGGCATTACCGTCAACACGATCGCGCCGGGCCTGACGCGCACGGACACCACGGTCAACGGCAAGCCGGGAGAGTTCGGCTGGTTCGAGATGATCCGCACACAACAGGCCATCAAGCGCACGGAAACGCCGGACGATCTTACGGGAACGCTGGCGTTCCTTGCCTCGGACGACGCGGCTTTCATCACCGGACAGACGATCGTGGTTGACGGCGGCTGGAGATTCTCCTGAAATCCCGCGGCGCCGACAATCATCGTCCGCCAGGGCGACGCGTTTACCGCTTGGTACGTCGCGCCGCTAGGCAAATGTGATTTTCGAACGGAAGAGGAAGACAGGCGATGGCCTACATATTCAAGGAAGACGAGCTTCCGTCCCTGGTCTCGGTGGTGCCGGGGCGCGAGCGGATATTTTTCGTCAATCAGGAGCTCGCCGGCATCGACGACATGCTGGCCGGCGTCATGCATTACAAAAAGGGGGCCGCGTCGCCCCTGCATCTGCACAAGAATTGCGAGCATTTTTATTTCATCATCAGCGGCAAGGCGACGGTCGAGTCGGATGAGGGCGTCCGCGCCGTCGGCCCCGGCGATCTGATTTTCATTCCGGCGGAGGAGAAACATCGGCTGCGCGCCACCGAGCCGCTGTTCTATTTCGAGTTTCAGGCACCAAACCGCTTCAAGACGACGATCCTCGAAGGCACCGACGACGATCTGCGCTGGGAGCGCCGCGACGGCCGCATCTGGGTGCAGACTTAAGGCGGTGCGGTCACCGCAGGGCGTCGTCATTGCGAGGAGCGAAAGCGACGAAGCAATCCAGTCCCTCGCTTCAGCATCTGGATTGCTTCGCTTCGCTCGCAATGACGATCCGGTCGATCCGCTTGCGATCACGACCCTCTAAGCGCTCGTAACAAAACCGAAAGCCAGAATCTAATGTCACTCACATTCATCGATACCAACACGCTCCTCAAAAAGGCCACCTCCGGTCAGGGCGACGTCGTCGACATTCTCAGCGAGAGCCTGTGCGGCGCGCACAACGTGCACGGCTCGGTCCGTTGGCTCAGGGCGGGCGAATCGTTCGCGCCGCAAAGCATCGATCGGCACCAGCTCATCTATCTGATGGACGGCAAGGGCAGCATCCAGCTCGACGCCAAGAGCTACGACGTGGAACGCGGCGCCGGCGTTTATCTCGGGCCGCAGGAGACGGCGAGCATTCGGCCGGCCGACGGCTCGGCGCTGAAGCTCTTTCATTTGATCGTGCCGCACATTCCGAAGTAGCGGCGACGGCAGCGGATCGCTCCACACACTGCTCACTCGGCACGCTGCTCACTCGGCACGCTGCTCAGATGTCGCCGATCATCTCGTTGCGCCGCCGCTCCAACTCGGCGGCATAGCGGCGGAGCGCGAAAGACTCGGTCAACAGGCCGATCACGCGCCGATCGGAATAGGAATTGACCACCGCCAGCGCTTCGGCCTCGGCACGGTCGAAGGCGAGCACGGCCTCCTTGATCGTCATGCCGGGCTCGAGCACGCCGTCGGCGTAGCGCAGCAGGCTCTTGATCGATTGCTCCGGCGCGATTTCGGTGGCGTGGGCATCCGCGACCGCCACCATGCCGACATAGCGGCCCTGCTCGTCGATGGCGATGATGTAAGCCGGCGAGCCGAGCGGAAAGCTCTCGCGGAAAGCGTCGACGGTGACGTTCGCCAGGACGGTGCGCACGTCGTGGCGCATCATCTTGCTCACGGTGAGATCGCGCATCCAACCGATATCGGCGGCGCTGCGGATGGTCTCGCCGCGCAAATGGAAGCGCCAGGTGGCGAACGAATAGCCGAACAATTCCCGCGTCAGTTGTGAGGATATGATCACGGCGATCAGCACGGCGGTGGTGAGCCAGAGGTCGCCGGTCGTTTCCAGCGCGATGAAGGTCATGGTCATCGGCCCGCCGATCACGGCAGCCGACAGCCCGCCCATGCCGATCACCGCATAGGCATTGGAATCGAAATTGACGTTGGGCCAGATCGTGGCGAGCGCGGTGGCGAGCAAATCGCCGCCGAGTGCGCCGATCAGGAGCGACGAGAAGAACAAGCCGCCGCGGAACCCCGAGCCGAGCGAGATGACCGAAGCGACGATCTTGAGCACGAACAGCAGCGCCACGGTGGCGAGCGACAACTGGAACATTCCGGAAAATCGCAGCGCCCCATGGCCGGACGACATCACCTGCGGCGCCATCATGGCGATCAACCCGACCAAGAGACCGCCCAGCGCCGTGCGCAAGGTGAAACGCAGCTTCAGGCGGCCAAACACACTCTCGCATAGGGCGACGCCGCGCATCATCAGAATGCCCGCGGCCGCACACATCAGCCCGATCAAGGCCGCGATCACGAGATCGTGGGGCGTGACCACCATGCGTTCGGGCGCGACGACGCCGATATCCGCCGGCGCCAGTGTCTGCGCGACCTGGTAGCCGATCAACGCGGCGACGGCGACCGGCGCCAGGCTGTTGGGCGTATAGCCGCCTATGACGAGCTCGAATCCGTAAAAGGCGCCGGCGAGCGGCGCGCCGAAGGCGCCCGCAATACCGCCGGCGGCACCGCAACCGACCAGGATGCGAAGATCCGCGCGCCGCAGCCGAAACGCCATCCCGATGCGGGACGCGATGCCGCTGGCGAGCTGGGTGTAGCCGGCCTCGAGTCCAACCGACGCTCCGACCCCGCTCGACCACACCGTCTCCGCCGCGACGATGACGCTGCCGAGGAACGACATGCGTCCGCCGTGCAAAGCGTTGGCTTCGATCGGATCGATTTCCCGCTCCGGGCGCCACTGGGCGATCAATTCGCGCGCCATTCCGAATGCGATACCGCCCAGCAGCGGAACCGAAATCGCAACCATCGGATCGAGCTTGAGCAATCCCGACAGGCGCACGCCGGGTTCCAGGTGGAAAAGAAGCCGGTGCAAGGTGTCCACGCCGGTGCCCATGGCGGTCACGACCAGGCCGGCGATCGATCCGACCAGGGCCGCAAGCACGACGAGGCTCGACTCCCGCGCGCGTACCACAGCGCGAAGCCGCCGGGGTATTTCCAGTTTGTTGATCACGGTGTCGATCATCGGATCACGATTCCGAGCTTCGGCGGCGATGATTATCATGGAACCGCGTCAGACGCGGCTTGTTCTGATCGGACGGTCAGGCGCCACGATTTTGGCCGTGCCCAGCGGATGGGCGCAACGGATGGGGCCATTTGGAACTCATGGTCGCTTTCAAACGTTAAGACATGAGGCCGCGCTTGGGGGCAATGTCCATGGCTCAATATGCACCCGAGGCGGCAGGCGCGGCGGATTCGACCGCGCCGGTTTCCCCGCCGCGGTCGCAGCGGTCCGGGCGCATCGCCGAAAACGGCCCTGCCGCGCGAACCGGGGTGGTCGAGACCGACATTCCTAATCGTCTCGATTCTTTACCTTTCGGACGCTTTCACATTCTGGTCATCATCGGCCTGGGCGTCACCTGGGTGCTCGATGGCCTGGAAGTGACGCTCGCCGGTTCGCTGGCCGGCGAATTGATGCAGACGTCGAGCCTGGGCCTCAGCACGTCGCAGATCGGGCTCGCCGGCAGCGCTTATCTCTGCGGCGCCGTCCTCGGAGCCTTTGGTTTCGGCTGGCTGACCGATCGCTTGGGACGCAAAAAGCTTTTCACCGTGACGCTCGCCGTTTATCTCCTGGCTACGGCAGCTACCGGATTGTCGTGGAATGCGTGGAGCTTCATCGCATTTCGATTTCTCACCGGCGCCGGCATCGGCGGCGAATACACTGCCATCAATTCGACAATACAGGAGCTTATCCCCGCACGTCTGCGCGGCTGGACCGACCTTCTGATTAACGGAAGTTTCTGGGTCGGGGCAGCAATGGGCGCAGGCGGCTCGATCGTGCTGCTCAACCCCAAATTCATCGACCCCGCCTTCGGATGGCGTCTGGCCTTCCTGATCGGCACGACGATAGGACTTTTTATTTTGGTCATGAGGCGGTGGATTCCGGAAAGCCCGCGCTGGTTGATGACCCACGGCTTCGTCGACGAAGCCGATAAGGTCGTGCGCGGCATCGAAGCGCATTTTCCGGAGACTGCGCTGGCGGACGGACGCGACAAGCCCCGCGTGCGGCTGCGCATGCGCACGCATACGCCGCTTAACGAAGTGGCCCACGCGCTGTTTACCACCTACCGGGCACGCACGTTCGTCGGCCTTTCACTGATGGCGGCGCAGGCCTTCTTCTATAATGCCGTGTTTTTCACTTACGCTCTGATCCTGACGGACTTTTACCATATCCCGGCGAACCAGGTCGGCTGGTACATCCTTCCGTTTGCGGCCGGCAACGTTCTCGGACCGATCGTGCTCGGCCGCCTGTTCGACACGATCGGCCGCAAAACGATGGTTGCCGCGACCTACGCGATCTCGGGAGTCCTGCTCGCCGCCACCGGCTACTTGTTCAGCCAAGACGTCCTTACGGTGCAAACGCTCACCGTCGCCTGGATGATCGTCTTCTTTTTCGCCTCCGCGGCTGCCAGTTCGGCCTATCTGACCGTAAGCGAGATCTTCCCGCTGGAAATCCGGGCACTCGCCATCGCCTTCTTTTATGCGATTGGAACCGGCATCGGCGGAGTTGCCGGCCCGTTGCTGTTAAGCGAATTGATCAACACCGGATCGCGCGGCAGCGTTGCGCTCGGTTATGCGCTCGGCGCCTGCCTGATGATTGCAGCGGCGGTCAGCGAGGCTATATGGGGCGTTGCCGCGGAGCGCAAATCCCTCGAGACGGTCGCGCGGCCGTTGTCTTTTGTCGAATAGTGATGAGATATGATCGTGCGGAGCCAAGAACACGTTGCCGATCTGACGATGGACATTGCGAACAAGCCGCTCGCCTACGATCTGCGGCGGTATGCTATACTGCTTGATATCGACGGCACCATCCTCGATATCGCACCCACGCCGCGGGAAGTGTGGGTGCCGCCGAAGCTGCGGCATACACTGACGCGCCTGCGGGACCGCACCGGCGGGGCGCTCGCACTGGTCAGCGGACGGCCGCTTGCCGACATTGATTTGATCTTCGCGCCGCTGCAGCTTGCCGCGGTCGGCGGCCACGGCGCCGAATTGCGCCCGCTACCAAACGCCGCGCCGCAACGGCGGGTGACCTCACTAAGCACCGAGCTCAAGCGCGCGCTCGCCACGCTGACGGCGCTTGGGCCTGGCATTCTGGTCGAGGACAAAGGCTATTCGCTGGCGCTGCACTATCGTCTCGCGCCCGATCTCGGCCCCGCGCTGAAGGCGGCCGTGGCCGACATCTGCAGCCGATTGCCAGCCGGCGCCGTCGAGGTGCTGCCCGGCAAGGCGGTTGTGGAAATCAAGCCGGCGCGCGTCAGCAAAGCGCTGGCAGTCGACGAATTGATGAAGATTCCGCCGTTCAGCGACCGCTTGCCGATTTTCATCGGCGACGACGTGACCGATGAGCCGGTCTTCCCGGTGATTGCGCAATTGGGCGGCCTGGGCTTTTCCGTCGGCCGCGTCGTGCCGGGCGTCGAAGGCTATTTCAACACGCCTGAGGATGTCCGCGGCTGGCTCGACCACATCGCTTCCCAAAGCGGAGACGCGGAGGGATGAAAAACGGCGGCATGATAAACGGCGGCATGAAGAACGGCGCCATGCAAAACGGCGTCATAAAAGACCATGGCCTCGATCTTGCCATCCTCGGCAACGGGCGCACCGCGGCACTGGTCGATCCGACCTCGCGGATCGTCTGGTGGTGCTATCCGCGTTTCGACAGCGACCCGATCTTCTGTCGCTTGCTGGCCGGCAAAGAGGACAAGGGCTTCTCCGACGTCGTGCTCGACGACATGGCGGAGTATCAGTCCGAATATGTGCGCAATACCGCGATCGTCTCCACTATCCTGACCGACCGCCAGGGCGGCAAGATCAAGATCACGGATTTCGTGCCGCGCTTTCGCCAGTTCGGCCGGGTTTTTCGTCCGCCGCAGATCTATCGCATCATCGAGCCGATCGCAGGACTGCCGCGCATCACCATCCGGGTACGTCCGACCAGCGATTACGGCAAGCCGCTGCCGCAACGTTCACTCGGCAGCAACCATATCCGTTATTCGGGCGAAGGCACCGTCATCCGCTTGACCACCGACGCGCCGTTGTCCCTGATCGACGGCGAAGCGCCGTTCGTGCTGACGCGGCCGATGCATCTTGTTTTCGGTCCAGACGAGCCGTTCCCGGGCGATCTGCAATCGACCTGCCGCGATTTTGTCGACCGCACCCGCGACTATTGGATGGAATGGGTGCGCCGGCTGTCGATCTCCTACGACTGGCAGGAAGCCATCATCCGCGCCGCGATTACCTTAAAGCTCAGCAACTTCGACGAGACCGGGGCGATCATCGCCGCCCACACCACGTCGATCCCGGAAGCGCCGGGCTCCGGCCGCACCTGGGATTACCGCTATTGCTGGCTTCGCGATGCTTATTTCGTCGTTCAGGCGCTCAACCGCATCGGTGCGACACGAACGATGGAAGAGTTCATCTCGTTCACGATTTCGATCGCCTCGAAGCCGGATCAGGAGCTGCGGCCGCTCTACAGCGTGGTGCCGACAAGCGATATCGAAGAAACCACCGCGCCGAACCTGCAGGGCTATCGCGGCGACGGCCCGGTGCGCATCGGCAACGCCGCCGTCGGGCAGGCGCAGCACGATACCTATGGCAGCGTGATCCTCGCGGCGATGCCGCTGTTTTTCGACCGCCGGCTGCCGCGGCCGGGCGATATCGGCCTCTTTCAGATGCTGGAGACGCTCGGCGAGCGCGCAAGGCGCAAGGCGCTCGAGCCCGACGCGGGAATCTGGGAATACCGCGGCCGGCAGCGCATCCATACCCATTCGGCGGCGATGTGCTGGGCCGGTTGCCAGCGGCTGTCGGCGATTGCGGAACGGCTCGGCCTGGACGATCGTGCCAAGTATTGGGACACGGTGGCGCAGCCGATCCATAGCGCGCTGCTCGACCAGGCCTGGAACGAAAAGCGCGGCGCCTTCACGGCGGCGTTCGGCTCCGACGATCTCGATGCCAGTGTGCTGCTGCTGCCCGATCTCGGCGTAGTCGACGTGGACGATCCGCGCTTCGTCTCCACCGTCGCCGCGATGGAACGGGAGCTGGTGCGCGAGAAGCACGTCATGCGCTACGCCAGCGAAGACGATTTCGGTTTGCCGGTGACGGCCTTTTTGATCTGCCGTTTCTGGCTGATCGATGCGCTGTGGTCGCTGGGCCGGCGCGAAGCGGCGCGCGATTTATTCACCGACGCGCTCAGCCACCGCAACCGCTACGGCCTGCTTTCAGAAGACGTCGATCCGCAGACCGGCGAGCTGTGGGGCAATTTCCCGCAGACCTATTCCATGGCCGGCCTCATTCTTACGGCGATGCGGCTGTCGCGAAGCTGGGAAGACCGCTACTGGCGCGGGTGAGGCGGCCCCGGTGCTGTGCCGCATCACCGACGCATGCCGTTGACGTAAAGCATAGGTGCGTCCACTGATCGCATGGCCGGTGGCGCCGGCTCAATTGAGCGATTTCAGCATCATTCACCTCATTTTTTGATCGGGCCTGGTCGATAGCGGGCGTTTTAGCCGCACGGCCGCGCCCGTCGTCAGCACCATCACCGCTTTTTGAGAGTCGCCGCAATGCAAACCGTTGCGGCCGAGCAGTATTATGGGACGTCCACGCGTACATGCGGGACACCAAATCGAGATGCGAAGCCATGGCCTATACGATCGACGTCAACGGCGTGAAGCGGACCATCGAAGTCGACGGTGACATGCCGCTTCTGTGGGTATTGCGCGATGAGCTTGATCTGAAAGGCAGCAAGTTCGGCTGCGGCGCCGGGCTTTGCGGCGCGTGCACCGTGCATATCGACGGCAAAGCCGTGCGTTCCTGTTTGACGGCCCTTTCCTCCGTTGGCGATGGTGCCGTGACCACGATCGAAGGGATGGCGGCGCATCCGATCGGGAAGAAATTGCAGGCGGCTTGGATGGAAATCGACGTTCCGCAATGCGGCTATTGCCAGGCCGGTCAGATCATGCGGGCGGCGGAACTTTTGGCGCGAAATGCCGGTCCCAGCGATGCTGATATCGATGAAGCCATGAAGGGCAATGTGTGCCGCTGCTGCACCTATACGCGCATCCGATCGGCGATCAAACATGCTGCGCTTGCGCCCGCCGGCGCTGATGCGGGCAAGTGATGGTGCAAAGGATGGTGCAAGTGATGGTGGATATCATGTCGACCGCAAACTCCGCTCAAACGGGCCATTCCCGCGTACCGGCGGCCGCACATTCGCGGCGTGCCTTTCTGCAGGCGACAGTCGCGGCGGGCGGCGGTTTGTTGTTGCATGCGACTCTGCCGCCGCTGGCGCGAGCCGCGGCCGCCGCGGCGACAAGCGAAACCGCCGCGCTGAGCGCCTATATCCGCATCGCCCCGGACGGCATCGTCACCATCGTGTCGAAGAATCCCGAGATCGGTCAAGGCATCAAGACGATGCTGCCGATGGTGATCGCTGAAGAGCTCGATGTTGCGTGGGACGATGTGCGCATCGAGCAAGCACCGTTCGCTCCTGCCAAATACGGCCGGCAATATGCCGGCGGCAGCCGGGCGACACCGGAGAATTACGATCCGCTGCGGCGGGTCGGCGCGGCCGGCCGGCAGATGCTCGTCGCTGCGGCGGCGCGCATCTGGAATGTGGCGCCCGCGGAATGTAGTACGGAAGCCGGCATGGTCTACCACCGCGACAGCAGCCGTTCGCTCTCCTACGGGACACTAGCAGCCAAGGCGGCGGAACTGCCGGTGCCTGATCTTGCGGGCGTGGCGCTCAAAGATCCGAAAGACTTCAAGATCATCGGCCGCCCGATTCCCGGCGTGGACAATGCAAAGATCGTCACCGGCCAGCCGCTGTTCGGTATCGATGTCAGCGTCCCGGGCATGCTCCATGCCGTCTTTCAGAAATGTCCGGTCTTCGGCGGCAAGCTCGTCAACGCAAATATCGACGCCATCAAGGGTCTGCCGGGAATTCACGACGCCTTCATCGTCCGGGCGAGCGAAGCCAATCCGCGCGGCGATTGGCAGGGACTGCAGGATGGCGTTGCCATCGTGGCAAAGAGCTGGTGGACGGCCAACCGCGCACGCGAAAAACTCAAGGTGACCTGGGATGAAGGACAGGCCGCGGCGCAGAGCAGCGAAGGCTTCGCGCGGCGCGCGGCCGAACTCGCCAAATCGGCGCCCGCGTCCCATCTGCGCCGCGATGGCGACGTTACCTCGGCGTTAAAGAGCGCGGCCCATGTGGTCGAGGCGGCGTATTCCTACCCGTTCCTTGCCCATATCAGCCTAGAGCCGCAAAACTGCACCGCGCATGTCCAGGACGACAAAGTGGTGTTCTGGGCGCCGACGCAATTGCCCGAGCCGGGCGTGAAGCTTGTGGCCGCGACGCTGCGCATTCCCGAAAGCAACGTCACCCTCAACATGACGCGCATGGGCGGCGGCTTCGGCCGGCGCTTGCGCAACGACTTTATGGCCGAGGCCGCCTGGATCTCGCGGAACGTGGGGACTCCGATCAAGCTCGTTTGGACGCGCGAAGACGATATTCAGCACGACTTCTATCGTCCTGCCGGCTTCCACTTCCTTACGGCGGGGCTCGACGGCACCGGCAAGCTCACGGCCTTGCGCGACCATTTCGTCACCTTCGGCCAGGGCGGCAAGGTCGCCGACTCGGCGGTGATGGATGCCAACGAGTTTCCGGCCGTGCTGGTGCCGAACCTTGAATATGGCCAATCGATCATGGAGCTTGGATTGCCGACTGGCCCGTTGCGCGCCCCGCGCTCCAATGCGCTCGGTTTTGTGTTCCAGTCCTTTGTCGACGAAATGGCGCATCAAGCCGGAATCGATCCGCTTGACTTCCGCCTGGCGCTGCTGGGCGAGCCCACGGTGATCGTCAACTCCAGCGGCAAGGCCAACTCGCTGCGCGACTTCGACACCGGCCGCATGCGCAATGTGCTCAAACGCGTGGCGGAAGTTTCCGGCTGGGCGGAACGCAATCGCCTGCCTGCGCGCTCCGGCAAGGGCATCGCCTTCTATTTCAGCCACTACGGCTACTTCGCCGAAGTCGTGCAGGTGACGGTGCCGCAATCCGGCGACATCAAGCTCGACCACGTGTGGATCGTGGCCGATGTCGGGAGCCAGATCATCAATCCGAGCGGCGCCGTCAATCAGGTGCAGGGCGCGGCGCTCGACGGGATCGGAGCGGCACTCGGCCAGGCGGTCACGCTGGACCGCGGCCGTGTGGTGCAATCGAACTTCGACAGCGTCAAGCCGCTGCGGATCGATCAGGCGCCGCCGGTCGAGGTGGAATTTCTCATCACCGACAATCCGCCAACCGGGCTGGGCGAGCCGGCGCTGCCCCCGGTCGTGCCGGCGCTCTGCAACGCCATTTTCGCTGCGACCGGCAAGCGCATCCGCGCACTGCCGATCGACGCCGATGTCCTGAAGGCGTAAGGCCGCGCCGCGCGGGCGTTTGCTGCCCCACCGGGGTGTCGCGGACGTGGCGTGCGCCAAGCCTTGTTCGCGCATGATCCTTTTGCGAAAACCGGTTTCCACTTTTCGGGATCACGCACGAACACTTCCCGATTAAGCGGAATCGGGAAGTGCTCTCGATTTCTTTTGTTATCGCATGTCCTTTTCGGAAAACCGGTTTCCACTTTTCCGGGACATGCTCTAGCGCGGACCCCTAAGCGTTCTGTGCACCGCCTGGCGCAGCCAGCGATGACCGGCGTCTTTGTCGAAACGCGGATGCCACGCCTGCGCGATGGCGACCTCCGGCGTCGCCACCGGCAAATCGAAATGCGAAATTCTCAAGCCGAGCGCGGCCGCGGCCTCCGCGATCGCGAGCGGTACCGCGGCGACGATGTCGGACGCCGCGGCTGTGAGCATCGCCGCATGAAAGCCCGGAACAACAAAACGCACCTGCCGCGATAATCCTTGCGCCGCCAGCGCCGCGTCGATCGGCCCGTGATTGAAGCCACGGCGCGATGCGCTCACATGCGTCGCCGCCGCGAAGCGCCGCGCCGTGATGCGGCCTTTGAGCAGCGGATGGCCGCGCCGGACCACGGCGACAAAGCGATCGCGCACCAGCGTCTGCACCCGGATTTCCGGGCCGACAGAGCCGATGACGCCGATATCGAGGTCGATGCGGCCCTCGCGCAACGCCGCCACATCCTCCTTGCCCTGGTCGGCAAAGCGCAAGGTCACCTGCGGTGCCTCGCGGGCGACGATCGCCTGCAGCGAGGCGCCGAACACCCCGGCCACATAGTCGCTGGTGCGCAGCGTAAACTCGCGGGCGAACGTCGCCGGATCGGCCGCGCCTTCCGGTCGCATCAAGAGGCGCGCATCATCGATGAGGCTGCGCACGCGGCCGTGCAGCTCGAGCGCGCGCGGCGTCGGCACCATGCGCCGACCGGCGCGCACAAGAATTTCATCGCCGAAGGCGCGGCGGATGCGGCCGAGCGTGCGGCTCATCGCCGGCGCCGACAGGTTCATGCGCCGCGCGGCGCCCTGCACACTGCCCTCGCCAAGCAAGGCATCAAGCGCAACCAACAGATTGAGATCGATGGAATGCATGGAACGCAACTATACACTTTCATCATTGCACTGGAAATCATGTCGGTCGGGCGGCAAGTAAGCGGCACGCAACAGCGCTTGAGAACCCGATGACCCCGTCAGCCACCACGGCAAATCCGCAGCGCGGCGTTTTGCTGCGCATCGCGCCGTTCGTTCTTGTCGTGTTTTTTGTTTACCTCACGGTGGGCATACCGCTTGCCGCGCTGCCGCTGCAAATTCACGACGGGCTCAGCTTCGACACCCTGACCGTCGGGGTCGTGGTCGGCACCCAGTCGCTGGCGACATTGGTGACGCGGCAGTTCGCCGGCACCCTGTGCGATCATCGCGGCGCGAAATTCGTCATGCTGCTCGGCACCGGCGGCTGCATTTTGGCCGGCGCGGTTTACGCGGTCTCGGCGCTCCCCGCGCTCAACCCTTATGCGTCGCTCGGTGTTCTGTTCCTTGCCCGGCTCCTCTCCGGCGTGGCCGAAAGCCTGGCGATGACCGGCGCACTCGCCGGCGGCATCGCTCTGGTCGGCGCGCCGAATACCGGCAAGGTCATGGTCTGGGTCGGCATCGGCATGTACGCCGCCATCGGCTTTGGCGCGCCGATCGGCGTTCGCCTGATGGACTATCAGGGTGTCGCCGGCGGCTTCGCCGCGGTCGCGGCCGGCATCGTGGTTTGTTCCGTGCTGGCGACGGCGATCGCGGCTTTCGCCAAGAACGGAGAGCGCCACCACGGCGAGCGCCTGCCGTTTCGCCGCGTGGTCGGCCGGGTGGCGCCGTTCGGTGCCGGGCTGGCGCTGGCGACGATCGCGTTCGGTGCCATCGGAGCGTTTGCCGCTCTCGACTTCCAGAGCAAGGGCTGGAACGGCGCCGGCTTGGCGTTGGCCGCTTTCGGCGCGGCGTACGTCTTCACCCGCATGGTGTTCGGCGGCTGGCCGGATCGCTTCGGCGGCGCGCGCGTCGCCGGCTGGTCGCTGGCCATCGAATGTGCCGGGCAACTCGTCTTGTGGCTGGCGCCGGCACCGGAAGTGGCGATCGTTGGCGCGATCCTCACCGGCGCCGGCTTTTCGCTGGTGTTCCCTTCGCTCGGCATCGAGGCGGTTCGGCACGTGACGCCGGCAAGCCGCGGCGCCGCGCTCGGCGCCTATGTGGCGTTCTTCGATATCGGCTTCGGCGTGTCGGGGCCGATCACCGGCGCGATCGCCGGCACGCTCGGTTATCCGTGGGTATTCGCCGCCGGCGCCGTCTGCGCGGCCGCAGCGCTTCTGGCGTCGCGCTGGGCGACGCGTTCGGCCGTTGTGCCAGCCGTGCCGACCTAACTGGTCTGGCTCACGTGAAGAAATAACGCGTGGCGTGGAAGAAGATCGGCGCCGCGAAGCTGACCGAATCCATCCGGTCCATGACGCCGCCGTGACCTTCGATCATCGCGCCCCAATCCTTGGCGCCGAGGCTGCGCTTGACCGCCGAGAGCACAAGCCCGCCAAGGAAGCCCATCAGCACGATCACGAAGGCCATGGCGGCGGATTGCAGCGGCGTGAACGGCGTGATCCACCACATCGCCGCGCCGATCAGGGTGGCGCTCAAGGCGCCGCCGACAAAGCCTTCGACAGTCTTGGAGGGGCTGACCACGGGAGCGATCTTGGTTTTGCCGAACAGCTTGCCGAAGACATATTGCAGCACGTCGCTCATCTGCACGACGAGGATCAGATAGAACATCAGCAGCGGGTTCTCGCCCGCATAGCCCGGTATCGGCAGCAGCAACAGCGCCGGGACGTGGCTGATGCAGTAGACCGTGATCATCAGGCCCCATTGGATCTTGGCGCTGCGCTCGAGAAAGTGCTCGGTGTCGTGCGCGAGCACCGAAATCGACGGCAGGAAGAGAAAGCCGTAGACCGGGATGAAGATGGAAAACAGGCCGTACCAGTTGGTCGCGATCAGCACGTATTGAATGGGAATAATGAGAAAGAACGCCACCGACAGTGCGCGGTGATCGCCGAGCTTGGTCGGCGTCAGCGTCAGGAACTCGCGCAGCGCGAAGAACGAGATGAAGGCGAACATCGCGATCGTCACGTAGCGGCCGAGCAGAAAGGCGACCGCGAAGACCGCGACCATCCACCACCAGGCGCGCACCCGGGCGTTGAGATTGTCGACGACGGCGGCGGCCTGTTCGTCCTTGACCCGCGCGCGCAGGATGCGGCCGATCAGCGAGGCGATAACCAACAGGACGGCGATGCCGCCGATGAGCCAGTAGAGCTTATGGGTGGGGTTCATGCGGCGAGCTCAATGACGGCGTTGCGGGCGCGTTCGAGGAAGGCGGATTTGTCCTCGCCGGCGATATGCGGGAGCGGCGCGCCGAAGCGGACGGTGCAGATCAGCGGAACCGGAAAGAACGTCCCCTTGGGCAGGCTGCGATGCAGGTTGTCGAGATAGACCGGAATCAGCTCGACGTCCGGGAAGCGCTGCGCCAGATGGTAAAGCCCTGACTTGAACGGCCCGGGAAGCGGCTGCGGCTGCCGCGTTCCTTCGGGAAAAATGATGATCGACTGGCCGGCGTCGAGCACATCGTAGAGCGGGCGCAACGGATCCGCTTGCGGATCCGCGCGCTTGCGATCGATGAGGACGGCATTGAGCGCCTGCAAGGCGATGGTGCGCTTAAGCGCGCTCGAACCCCAATAATCGGCGGCGGCGGCGGTGCGCGTCTTGGCGCGCAACTCGGGCGGCAGCGCCGACCAGATGGCGACCGTGTCGACGTGGCTGGTGTGATTGGCAAAGTAAATCCGCTGCCGGTCCTCGGGCTTGGAACCGATCCAGCGCGGAATGGCGCCGAGGAGCGCGCGGACTGACCCGATCAAGACGTAGGACAGCCACATGGCGCGCGCCTCGCTTATCTGCGTTGAAGTTCCGCCACGATCGCGCGCGTCCGCGTCACACAGGTGACGACCGCACCAGCAGCGATGATGACGGCGGCAGCCATGAGGGCGTAGCGCGTGCCGCTCCACAGCCATTCGACGGCGCCGGCGACGCAGGCGGCGGTGAGGACCGCCATGCGCTGCTGCTTGGCCATCGGCCCGCGAAAATCCTGTGGCAGGCCGAGCGATCCGCCGAACACGCGGATGTAGGCGGTGAGCGCCGCGGCAAGCGCGCCGAACCAGCCGAGCGCCGGGTAGCCGATCGCGTAACCCAGCGCGACGATGAGCAGAGAGTCGGCGATACGATCGGGAAACTCGTTGTAGAGCGCGCCGACCGGCGATTTCTTGCCGCCCTCGATCGCCACCATGCCGTCGAGGAGATTGCAGACGAGCCGCGCCTGGATCGCGGCCGCGCACACGATCAGGCCGAGCGCATCGGGCCGGAACGCGAGCAGCGCGGCGCCGATCGCGGCGAAGAGCACGCTGACCGCGGAGATTTGATTGGGCGTCACGCTGGTGCGGGCGAGAAATGCCGCCGTGGCCTGCGCCCATGCGGCCGATCGTGACGCAATCGGCCGCCGGTTTGCTTCACTCTCGGGCATGGCCTTCCGCCTCGTTCCCAAGATGATGAGATTTGCGAACTCAAAAATCCGCGGCCAAAGTACACGGCCAAAGTACGCGGTCTGTCGAGACTGGACGATCGGGCCATTTTCGGCCGGCGCAATTCGCCTTCGCTAACCACCGGCGATTAACGCATCGTGTAAGAGCGGCGGCAGACGCGGGTGCGGCCGGAGTGCGGCCGCTTCCCGGCGGAAGCGCGCACGTTCCTTTACGACGATCAGCGCACTTCAAGATCGGCCATGCAGCGCGTCCAAACAACGCAACGAGAGGCTCACGGCGCGCGGCTGCAACGGCTGCGTAACCATTGCGACCCCCGCGAGCAAAAAATTTCGCGCGAGGGCAAAAAAACTCTTGCATCGATGGTGCATCGCGCTTAATTCGCGATTGCCCAATTTCGCACGTGCCTGTGGCCGCGTGCCGGTTGGTGGGCATCCGGACAAGAGGCCGGACAGCCGCCCGGAGTGAGGTTGAGGATCAAAGCCAAGGGACTCCAACCCCGACGGCGCGATCATCGACCGCTTGAGCTCCGAACCACTTAACCGGCAGCCGGAGGCGAAACCGGCGCACCCCGCGCTCAACGGGGGACGCGGCTTAAAGCAACGACGGAGCGGGCTTCTCTGGTCTCGTCGGCCCTCCAAAGGTCGGCACCATTAGAGGCTTGTTCAATCCTTGCCGGCCGTGCGGATCGGGATCTCCCGTTCCAAGCCAAGGCAGCATCTCGGGTGCAGAGCCCACCGCTTTCGGACCGTGTCTCCAACGCACGGCAAGGCGACGCCCTCATCCGCTGACGCCGGGCGAATTCGTTCGCTCGAACTTCAATACGAGCCGCGAGGCTCATTGAACCCTGGTGAGGAGGGCGCCCATGACCGCGCGCATCCGCGACTTTTTGCGTACCCGCCAAGCGGCCCACGAGGACGACGGGCCGTGCCTCGTCGTCGATCTCGACGTGGTTCGCGAGAACTATCTGCACTTCGCCAAGGCGCTGCCCGACACGCGCGTATTCTACGCCGTGAAGGCCAATCCGGCGCCGGAAGTGCTGTCGTTGCTCGCCGGGCTCGGCTCCTGCTTCGACACCGCCTCGATCCCCGAGATCGAGATGGCGCTCGCGGCCGGCGCCAGCGCGGACCGCATCTCCTATGGCAACACCATCAAAAAGGAGCGCGACATCGCGCGCGCCTACGCGCTTGGTGTGCGCCTCTATGCGGTCGACTGCCAGGCCGAGGTCGAGAAGATCGCCCGCGCGGCTCCGGGCAGCCGCGTGTTCTGCCGCATCCTCTCCGACTGCGTCGGGGCGGAATGGCCGCTGTCGCGCAAGTTCGGCTGCGAGCCCGCCATGGCGGCGGACGTGCTCGAGCATGCTCACCGCTTTGGGCTCGAGGCGTACGGCATCTCGTTCCATGTCGGCTCGCAGCAGCGCAATCCGCATGCCTGGGACCGCGCGCTCGCCTCGGCGGCCGCCGTGTTCCGCGATTGCGGCGAGCGCGGGCTGACGCTGTCGATGGTTAATCTCGGCGGCGGCTTTCCGACCAAATATCTGAAGAACGTGCCGACGGTGAAAACCTACGGCGCGGCGATCTTTCGCGCGCTGCGGCGGCATTTCGGCAACCGCATCCCGGAGACCATCATCGAGCCGGGCCGCGGCATGGTCGGCAATGCCGGCGTGATCGAGGCCGAAGTCGTGCTCGTCTCCAAGAAGAGCGAGAACGACGACGTGCGCTGGGTCTATCTCGACATCGGCAAGTTCGGCGGCCTCGCCGAGACGATGGACGAGTCGATCCGCTATCCGGTGCGCACGCCGCGCGACGGCGAGCTTGGGCCTTGCGTGCTTGCCGGCCCGACCTGCAACTCGGCCGACGTGCTGTACGAGAAAGTGCCGTACCCGCTGCCGGTCAGCCTTGAGATCGGGGACAAGGTGCTGATCGAAGGCACCGGCGCCTATACGGCGACCTACTCGGCCGTGGCCTTCAACGGCTTTGCGCCGCTGAAGACGTTTCACATCTAGATCGCGCGTTTCGCGCAATCTGAATTCGCCGGGAGCCGGTTCCATTGACCGGCTCCCATCATCAATCCTGCTCGAACCGGAGAGCTTCCTTCAATCCTGACCCGCACGCCGGGGGCCGGACGCCGAGGGAGGAAAGGAGTGGGTCATGGTGACGATCCGCAACGAGACGTCATTTGATGTCGATGCGCGCAAGCACCTGCTCGATCGCGTGTGGGGCGCAGAGCGCTTCGCCAAGACCGCCGAGCGGCTGCGCGAAGGCCGCGAGCCGTCGGCCGGGCTGTCGTTCATCGCCGAACGCGATGGCGAGATCGTCGGCACCGTGCGGCTATGGGACGTCTGCGCCGGCCCCGGCCGGCCGGCCGTGCTGCTCGGCCCGCTCGCCGTCGATAAAGGCCACCGCGCGTGCGGGATCGGCGGCGCGCTGATGCGCCGCGCGATAGCGGCCGCGCGCCGGCGCAAGCACGGCGCCGTCCTCCTGGTCGGCGACGCGCCCTATTACGAGCGTTTCGGATTTTCGGCGGAAAAGACCGCGGCCTTGTGGCTGCCGGGTCCCTACGAGCGCGACCGGCTGCTGGCCTGCGAGCTAACACCGGGAACGCTCGACGGCGCGCGCGGCATGATCGGCGCCACCGGACGGCCGACGCCGGCGCCCAGCCTCGACGCGCTGATCGCGGGGCTCGGTCAGGATTTTGGTCGGGATTTTGGCCAGGATCTTAACCGCGATCTTACCGACGACGCGGCATCTGCCCGTCACGCAGCCTGATTATGATCCGAAGTTTGGAAACCACGAACATGAATGCCATGACCAAAACCGCCACCGCCTGGCCCGTCCACGCCCGCTTCGACGGCCCGATCGTGATGATCGGCTTCGGCTCCATCGGCCGCGGAACCTTGCCGTTGATCGAGCGTCATATCGGCTTCGACCGCAGCAAATTCGTCGTGATCGCGCCGGACGATGAGAACCGTCGCCTGGTCGATGAGCGCAAGCTCACGTTCATCCACGCGGCGATCACCAAGGACAATTACCGCGACGTGCTCACGCCGCTCCTCACCGGGGGGCCCGGGCGCGGGATGATCGTCAATCTCTCGGTCGACACTTCGTCGGTCGAGTTGATGAGCTTCGCCAAGGACATCGATGCGTTCTACATCGACACCGTGGTGGAGCCCTGGCCGGGCCGCTACACCGACCCCAATCTGACGATCTCGCAGCGCTCGAACTATGCGCTGCGCGAAAGCCTGCTCGCGCTGCGCCGGCAACGGCCGGGCGGCGTCACCGCGGTGAGCTGCTGCGGCGCCAATCCCGGCATGGTGTCGTGGTTCGTCAAGCAGGCGCTGCTCGACGTCGCCACCGAGGTCGGCCTCAGCTTCGAAGAGCCGAAGACGCGCGAGGATTGGGCGGCGCTGATGCATCGCGCCGGCGTCAAGGGCATCCACATCGCCGAGCGCGACACCCAGCGTGCGCGCGCGCCGAAGCCGCGCGGCATCTTCGTCAACACCTGGTCGGTGGAAGGCTTCTGCTCCGAGGGGCTGCAGCCGGCCGAGCTCGGCTGGGGCACGCACGAAAAGAAGCTGCCGGTGAACGGCCGCAAGCACGACTTCGGCTGCGACGCCGCCATCTATCTGACCCAGCCGGGCGCCGGCACCCGCGTGCGCTCATGGACGCCGACCGCGCAGTCGCAGCATGCGTTCCTGGTGACGCACAACGAGGCGATCTCGATCGCGGATTTCTTCACGCAGCGCGAGAACGGCAACGTCGCGTTCCGGCCGACCTGCCACTACGCCTATCATCCGTGCGACGACGCGGTGCTGTCGCTGCACGAGATGGCCGGTAACGCGTGGCAGATGCAAGAAGATTGGCGGATCCTCGGCGAAGCCGACATCGTCGACGGCATCGACGAGCTTGGCGTGCTGCTCTATGGCCACGCCCGCAATGCCTACTGGTACGGCTCGCAGCTTTCGGTCGAAGAGACCCGCAAGCTTGCGCCCTATCAGAACGCGACCGGCCTGCAGGTGACCTCGGCGGTGCTCGCCGGCATCGTGTGGATGCTGGAAAATCCCGACCGCGGCATTGTCGAAGCCGACGAGATGGATTTCCGGCGCTGCCTGGAAGTGCAGATGCCCTATCTCGGACCGGTGGTCGGACGCTACACCGACTGGACGCCGGCGGATAACCGCGGCGGCCTGTTCCCGGACGACGTCGATCGCGACGACCCCTGGCAATTCAGCAACGTGCTGGTGCGCTGGTAGGCCCCCTCACCGGGCTTCGACTTGTTGGAACGCTGAGGTGCCCTCTCCCGCAAGGGGAGAGGGCTTTGCCCCTTCGGCCTGCGATTTGGCAGCGTTTAGCGAAACGATGCATCGGATCGTGCCCTCTCCCCTTGCGGGAGAGGGCAACGCATAGCCCTCAGCAAACACCGCCGGGTGAGGGGGCGGCTGACGCACGTTGGTTTTTTATAATCCCAAATCACTCCCCGCCGACGCGGCGCGCGATGCGGCGGTCGGGCACGAGCCAGATGATGGCGACGAGCACATAGAGCGCGACCGAGATCCACGGATTGACGAACGCGAGCACGATGCCGGCGATGTAGAGGATCGGCGAGATCTTGCCTTTGAGGTCGGAGCCGAGCGCTTCGGCCAGCATCGATTGCCTGCCTTCGCTGCGCACGATGGCCCATTGCAGGAACACATAGGCGAAGGCCGGCATCAGCAGCGCGGCGCCGTAGATCGCCGTCGGCAGCGGCGCGCCGAGATTTTGTCCCATCCAGGCCGTCGCCACCGGAATGATCGAGAGCCAGAACAACAAATCCAGGTTGGCCCAGAGAATGAGGCCGTCGACCCGCCTTACGGTGTGCAGCAGGTGATGGTGGTTGTTCCAATAAATGCCGACGTAAATGAAGCTCAGCGCATAGCCCAGAAAGCTCGGCACCATGCCGGAGAGCGCCTCGAAGTCGGCGCCGTGCGGCACGTGCAGTTCCAGCACCATGATGGTGATGATGATGGCGATGACGCCGTCGCTGAAGGCGGCGAGACGATCTTTTCCCATGCCAGAACTCCGGCCTTATACGCGAGACTTGACCCGCAGAATTCTGATCAAGCGGCGGGGCCGAAGCAATCGATGCGGACGGGCTGATCGAAGTTGTCCCCGGTTGCCGCAACAGTCTCATCGAAACGCGCACGCACCGCCGGCGCCAATACCGCTTCTTTGCTGTAGCCGTTGAAGCGCATATTGGCGATCATGCGCTCGGCGAAGATGTCGAAGCTTTGGTAACGGCGCTTGTCCGCGTAGGTCGCGATCGCGTCGGCGGCGAAGCGCGGCCGGGCGAACTGCGTCAACGCCTCGGCGGCGGCTTTGCGCACTGCCGTCTCGTCGTGAAACAGCTCCATCACATATTGATGCGGCCCCTGCGGCAACGGCTCGGCGACGTAAAGGCGGCCCGACGGGCGCAAAACGCGCCGCGCTTCGGCGAGCGCGCCTGCAAGCTTGCTGCCCGGCACGTGATGCAGCGAGAAAATAAACAACACGAGATCGGCCGTTTGATCCGGCTCGGACAGCGCGTCGGCCGGCGCTTTAACCAGGCGATAGCGGCCACTGCCATGCTGTGTCGGCTCGGTCTCTTCAATGAACGGATCGTAGCCGGTGACGTCGGCACCCAATTTGGCGAGCGCGCGCGCCATGTGGCCCTCGCCGCAACCGATGTCGATCACGCGCAAGCCCTCGACCGGGCCGATGGTGGCGAGCAGCGCGTCGACATGCGATTTGATGCCGAGGTCGCGCATATTCGTTTCGACCATTGTTGTTTGTTCCTCCCGCTTATTTTCGTCGTATGTGCTTTTTTTGGAAAGCTCAAGGGTCGCCCGGTTTGAACGGCAACTCCTTGCCGGGCGGCACGCTCTCCTCGCTCATTGCCAGCAGCATGGCAATCGACACGTAGGTGCCGGCGACCGTGGTCAGATCGACCACCTGCTGCTCGCCGAGAAGCTTTTTGGCACGCGCGAAGGTGTCGTCGGATACCGCATGCTGCGTGGTCAACTCGGTGACGAAGTCATAGACGACCGCTTCCTCGGCCGGCATGTTCGCGGGCCGTTTGCCGGCTTTCAGCTCGGCGATGATATCCGGCGACAGTCCGGCCTTGATGGCGATCGGCACATGCGCGAACCACTCCACCTGCGAGCGCCATTGCCGGCCGACGATCAGAATGGCGAACTCGTTGAGCCGCAGCGGAACCGATGTCTCCCAGCGCAAATAACGCAGAAGATCGAACATGCGCTGGCCGAGAACCGGACTGCGCAGCAGCGGATTATACGGACCGCCCAGGCCGACGCTCGAGACCTTCATGATCTCATCGCCCAGCGGCTTTTGCGCCTCGGTGAGTTGGGCTGCAGTCAATTGCGGAAAGCGCGGCTCTTTGCTCATGACATGCGATCCTGCGAGCGTCAGCGCGGCGGAACCTGCGGCCGCGGCCAACGCTACCGTTATCAGCGAAATTGCGCGCCGCATGGATTCCTCCCGCGATTGAATAAGACCGCCACGCGTCGCAGCGGCACGACGCGTCCAAGCCGTCGCTGATCGGAGAATCTAGACCAAATCCGATCCGCTCGTCCCCGCGAAAGCGGGGACCCAGCACTGCGCGATCCCCCTGGATTCCCGCTTCCGCGGGAATGAGCGGTCATTGCGTCCACACGATCGAAGAGTCCGCGTGATCGGATCGCGGCCTGATAGTCGCAAAACGACCACGCGCCCGGCGTTCGCCGCCGGGCGCAGCAGCATTCTGGCGACCACGTAGTCGCTAAAGCGAGCGAACGATCTCGTTCTCGTCCGGCACCCGCCCGGAGGGCGTCAAGCTGTCGACAGCCTGGGGCAGATATTGGCTGAGACCGGACAACAGCTCGTCCCGCGACAGGCCGGAATGCGACATCATCGCGTTGATCTGGTCGGCACCGAGCGCGTTGGCGAGATCGTTCGGCGCGATGGTCTTGTTCGGCCCGTTGCCGACCCAGGAATTGGCGGCTTCGCCGTGACCGGAATCCTGCAGTTGCTTGAGAAGATCGTTGAGGCCGCCACTCAGGACGGAGCCGGCTGCGCCTCCCGCAAGGAGACCACCCAATCCGCCCTTGAGGATGTCGTTCAGATTGCCCGCGCCGCCAGCGCCCGCTTGCGTCGGCGCCGCCCCTCCACCCAGCACGTTTTTGAGGAGATCACCCAATCCGCCGCCCGCGCCCGGCCCCGCTCCTGCGCCGCCCCCCAGCACGTTCTTGAGGAGATCGCCCAATCCACCGCCTGGAGCCTCCTCCGGCGCCGGAGCCGGCGCTCCCGAGGGAGCGCCCGCATTGGCGGGCTGGGCGGACAGGCTTTTCAGCGCCTTGTAGGCGAGCAAGCCGAGGATCGCCATGGTGATCGGCGACATGCCGCCGCTCGATCCGGACGGGGAGCCGGCGGAGCCACGCGGCGCGTTCTGCATTCCGTTGAGAAGATCGATCAGACCCACGGTAGCCTCCCTGGAATCATCTGGTCAGTTATCAATCGCTGTAGGCCACCAGACTATTAGGGGAAAATGTCAAAATTTATTCGGCTGAGCCGATGGGGAAGCGACGGCTTCGCGATACCGCAAGGATTCAGGTCGCGACGCTTGCGCCTGGAAGATTTTTGCCTGGAAGATTTGCGGCAAGGGCGCGCGGCGCCACCGCCTGATGCTCCATGGCGCGCAACCCGGCGCTGACGAAAGGCACCATCTCGCGCAATGCCGCATCGACATCGTCGGAGCGGCAGAGCCCGCGCGACAACCGCTCGATACGCCCGGTCGCCGAGATCACCTGGATCATGGTACCGAGCATGAACATGTAGCCCCAATAAACCGACGCTTCCGGCGCCTGCGGCATCGCCAGCCGCAAGGCGTTGATGAAATGCACTGCGGTGGGATCGAGCACCCCGCTCGCCAGCGCGGTGAATTTGGGCAGCACGTCGAGCTGCGAGATCAGGCTCGCATAATGCCGCCAGCCGGCATCACCATTGCCGAGGCGCGCGAACATCGGCGCCAGAAACGCTGCGACGATCGCCTCGACCGACGGCGACTGTGTTCCGGCCTGCTGTCGCGCCAATTCGAGGGCCTTCACGCGGTCGTCATGAACCAGACGCACGCGGCGGGCGATCACTTCGTGGAGAAGATTTTCCTTGCTGCCGAAGTGATAATTGGCCAGCGCCAGGTCGACGCCGGCGCGTTCGGTGATGGTGCGCAGCGAAACGCCGTCGAAGCCGCTTTCGGCGAAGCTGCGCTCGGCCGCATCGAGGATCGAAAGCCTCGTCGTATCGCCGCGGCGCACGACCGCGCGCTCGCCGCGCACTTGTGATGTGCGTGTTTGCGATTTGCGCGTTTCTGGCTTGCGTATTTGCGGCTTGCGCTTTGCTGCACTGCGCCGCGGCTTCTGCGCGATCGCGCTTTTGGCTTTCATCTCCGCTCCATGCGCGCATCCGGGATCTTCGGGTCCGCGCCTCCGCCCGGACAGCTTGACTCTAGCTGAATTTCAACATTCAATGAAATAGAATAAAACGACTGACCAAGAACGGCTGCTCAAGAATAACTTGCCAAGAACAAATGCCGCGCACGGCGTTCGCGGTTTTTCGGGAGGACGAATGAGGCTTGTCACCTTTAGGGCTCCCGGCGCGGTGCGACAGCGCATTGGCGCCTTCACCGACAACGATCGCCGAATTGTGGACCTCTTGGCCGCCAGCCCCGGCGACGAGCAGGCTTTCATGAGCATGCAGACGCTGATCGAAGGCGGTCCCGCCGCCCTCGAACGCGCTCGCACCGTCTTCGCCGATGCGCAGCGCAACGGCCGCGGCATGGTCGACACCGCTGCGGTCAAGCTCTTGTCGCCGCTGCCCGAACCGCCGCAATTGCGGGACTTTTTGTGCTTCGAGAAACATCTGATCCAGGCCTTCGCCCGCTTGCGCCATGTGCGCGCGGCGACCATGCCGGACCCGGAAAAAGCGCTGCGCGAGATGGAGGCGGCCGGCACTTATAATGTGCCGAAGGTCTGGTACGAACGGCCGAGCTTTTACAAGCCGAGCCGGTTTGCCGTCTGCGGCACCGACCAGGAGGTGGTCTGGCCGGCCTATTCCAAGACCATCGATTACGAGCTGGAATTCGCCTGCGTCATTAGCAAGACCGGCCGCGACATTCCGAAGGACCAGGCCCGCGACTACATCTTCGGCTACACGATTTTCAACGACCTGTCGGCCCGCGATGAACAGAGCCAGGACATGCTCTCCAATCTCGGGCCCGGCAAGGGCAAGGACTTCGACAATTCCAACCCGATCGGCCCCTGCATCGTCACCGCCGACGAAATTCCCGATCCTTATGCGCTCGAGATGATCGTGCGCGTCAACGGCGAGGAACGCGGCCGCGGCAATTCGCGCGAAATGGGCTGGAAGTACGAAGACTGCATCGCCTTTGTGACGCGCGACGAGACCATCCATCCGGGCGAACTGTTCTGCTCCGGCACGGTCGGCAACGGCTCAGGCCTGGAAATCGGCCGCTATGTGGAGCCGGGCGAGATCGTGGAGCTCGAAGTCGAAAAAATCGGCGTACTACGCAATCGCATCGTACGCGGCTAAAATTATCAGTGGGAGGAAGTCATGGTGCAGAAGGTCCGCCGGATCGTCACCGGGCACAATGCCGCCGGCAAGGCGGTGGTGCTTTTCAACGACGAGGCGCCGAATGCCACGCCGCTCAAGGGCTGGCCGGGCGCCGGCGTCACCGAGATCTGGGTGACCGACGAAATGCCGGTGAGCAATGACGGCTCGGCGGACCGCTCGTTGCGGCCGATGCGGCACGATCCGACGCCGTCGGGCACGATCTTCCGCGTCGTGGAAATTCCACCGGAAACGGCCGGCACCAAGATCGATGCCGGCGCCACCTTCGGCCAGCTCGGCAGCACGCATCAGCCGAGCGCGGCCAACTCCGCCAAGCATCCGACCATGCACAAAACCGACTCGATCGATTATCTGGTCGTGATCTCGGGCTCGATGCATATGCTGATGGAGGAAGGCGAAGTGGAGCTGCATCCCGGCGACTGCATCGTGCAGCGCGGCACCTTGCACGCCTGGGTCAATCGCAGCGGCAAGCCGTGTTTGATCGCCGCGGTGCTGATCGACGCCAAAGCTGCGCCATGAATAAAGGCTGCGCCATGAAAAAAAGGCGGCACCATGATTAAGAAACCCGCACCGTGATCAAAGACGGCGGCACGCGATGAATTTGGCGGCCTGGGTCGAGAAATGGGGGCGCGCCGCGCCGGATCGTCCGGCGATCGCCTGCGGCGGCGCGACCTATGCGACCTATCGGCAATGGGCGGCACGCTCGCGCGTGCTCGCCGGCAACTTGCGCGCCCGGTGCAAGCCCGGCGATCGGATCGCCATCGCGATGACCAATCGGCCGGAATTTCTCGAGGCGCTGTTCGCCATCTGGCACGCCGGTCTCGTCGCGGTGCCGATGAATGCGAAGCTGCACAGCGAGGAGTTCGGCTACATCATCGGCAACACCGAAGCCGCGTTGACGCTGGCGAGCCCCGACCGCGCCGACGACGTAGCGCCGCACGGCCGCACCATTGCGACCGAGACCGACGAGTGGCGCAAGCTTTGTCAGGGTGACGGCATCGACATCGTACCGCGAAGCTCCGGCGACCTCGCTTGGCTCTTCTACACCAGCGGCACCACGGGCCGGCCGAAAGGCGCGATGCTGACGCACGGCATCATGATGGCGCAGACGCTCGCCTACTTTGCCGAGATCGAGCCGGTCGGAGCGGACGACTGCGTGCTCCACGCCGCGCCGATGTCGCACGGCTCCGGCTGCTATGGCTTGCCGCACGTGGCGATGGGAGCAAAGACTGTCGTTCCCGAAAGCACGGGTTTCGAGCCCGAGGAGATCGCCGCGCTTTGCGCGATCCACGGCAATATCAGTTTATTCGCGGCACCCACCATGGTGAGCCGCATGATCAACAATGCGGGCTTCGCCGCCACCGATCATCCCGGCTTGCGCACGATCGTCTATGGCGGCGCGCCGATGCACTTCGAGACGCTGCTGCGCGGGCTCGATCTGCTCGGGCCGAAATTCGCGCAGATCTACGGCCAGGGCGAAGTGCCGATGACCATCACGGCGCTGTCGAAGGCGCTGCACGCCGACCGCGCACGGCCGCGCTGGCAAGAGATCATGGGCTCGGTCGGCCTGCCGCGCACCAATGTCGAAGTGCGCGTCACCGACCAGGACGATCGCGATCTTGCCACCGGCGACATCGGCGAAGTCCTGGTGCGCGGCGACGTGGTGATGACCGGCTATTGGCGCAATCCGCAAGCCAGCACCGAGAGTTTGCGCGGCGGCTGGCTGCACACCGGCGACATGGGGGCGTTCGACGAGGAGGGATTCCTCACGCTCAAGGACCGCTCCAAGGACCTGATCATCTCCGGCGGCAGCAACATCTATCCGCGCGAGGTCGAAGAGGTTCTGCTGCGCCATCCGGGCGTATTCGAGGTGTCGGTGATCGGGCGCCCGCATGCGGACTGGGGCGAAGAGGTGGTGGCCTGCGTGGTACCGCGGCCGGAGCAAACAATCTCCGCGGATGAACTCGACACGCTGTGTCTCTCCGCCATCGCCCGCTTCAAGCGGCCCCGCGACTATGTGTTCCTCGAAACCTTGCCGAAGAACAATTATGGCAAGGTGCTCAAGACCGAGCTGCGCAAGCAGCACGGCCAAGAAGCAGACAAAAGCAACATCGAAACCAAGGGGAAAGCCCAATGATGCAACAACCAACAGGCGCGAGGCGCGCGAGCGGCCTGCGCACGGCCGCAATGGCGATGATGGCGGCGCTCGGCGTGGCGGCGGCGAGCCTGCCAGCCGTGGCCGCAGAGCCGCTGAAGATCGGCTTCGGCATGGCCGAGACCGGACCGCTCGCCGGCACCGGAAAATCGGCGCTGCTGGCGATGACCATCTGGGCCGAAGACATCAACGCCAAAGGCGGTTTGCTTGGACGTCCGGTGAAGCTCGTCCACTATGACGATCAAAGCAATCCGGCCAATGTGCCGGCGCTCTACGCCAAGCTGATCGATCTCGACAAGGTCGATCTGATCATCTCGGGCTACGCCACGCCGATGATCGCTTCCACCATTCCGATCGCCATGCAGCACGACATGGTGCTGATGGGCCTGTTCGGCTTGGCCAACAACGCCAAGTTCAAATACGACAAATATTTCGGCATTTTCCCCTCAGGCGACAAGCCGGCTCTGGCGTTCATGCAGCCATTCTTCGATGCGGCGATGACGCTCGATCCAAAGCCGAAGACGGTTGCCATCATCTATCCGGACATGGAATTCGGCCAGTCGATCAAAAGAGGCGCGGAGGCAGCCGCCTCTGCGGCCGGCTTGCAGGTTGTCTACAATCAGGGCTTTCCGCCAAGCATGACCGATCTGACCACGGTGGTGCGCCAGATCCAGGCCGCCAATCCGGACATCGTCGCCATCGGCACGCAGCCCGGGCAATCGATCGCGATCGTGCGCGCCATCAACGAGGTGGGATTGAAGGCCAAGATCGTCGGCGGCGGCATGACCGGCCTGCAGACCACCGACGCCGAAGGGTTGCTCGGCGAACAGCTCAACGGCTTCGTGAATTTCAACGTTTGGCTGCCGGCGCCGAAGATGCAGTATCCGGGCGTCATGGACTTCATCAAGCGTTATCAGGAACGCGCGCCCGCCGCGGGCGTCGATCCGATCGGCTATTACGCCGCGCCCTGGGCCTACGCCGAGCTGCAAGTGCTCGGCCAGGCGGTCGAGGCCACCAAGAGCACGGCCGGCGACAAGCTCGGCCCCTACATGCACGAAACCACCTTCAAGACCATCGTCGGCGACGTGAAATTCGCCGAAAGCGGCGAGTGGGCGCAGCCGCGCATGCTGGCGGCGCAATTTCAGCATGTGAAAGGCGACGACATCGAGCAATTCAAAGGCACCGACAAGGTGGTCGTCATCTCACCGGCGGAATATAAAAGCGGCACGCTGCTTCCGTTCGACGATGCGCGTCACTAACCCAATAACAGATTTGGACCGAATAACAGACTTGCGGCATCGGCTCGCCCCGCGTGAGGGCGGCGCGAGCCGATCCGTGTTACGGACCTCGGCACGACCCATACGGCTCGTCTCAGCACCACGCGCGGCATCATGACGGTCACCTACCCGCTTATAGTCAACGCGCTGGTCGCCGGATTGCTGATGGGCGGCTTCTATGCCGCCTTGAGCGTGGGCGCGACCGTCGCCTTCGGGCTTCTCGACATCGTCAACATCGCGCATCCGACCTTCGCGGTCGTCGGCGCTTACGGGGTTCTCCTTCTCAACCGCGCTTTCAACATCGATCCGATCGTCTGCGGCCTGTTGCTGACGCCGGTATTCTACGCCGCCGGTGCCTTGCTCTATCAGGTCTACCATTATTTCTTCGAGCGGCGCGGCGATGACGCGATGCGCGGGCTGGCGTTCTTCTTCGGCCTGATGTTCATCGCCGAGGTGGCGCTGATCATGGCGTTCGGTGTCGACTTCCGCTATGTGCACGCGCCCTACATCACGACGACCTGGAATTTCGGTGCCATCGCCATCCCGTTGCGGCTCGCGGTGCCGTTCGTCGGCGCGGTGGTCATGCTGGCGGCGCTCGAGCTGTTTCTGAAAAAGACCTTCATCGGCCGCGCCATCATCGCAGTGGCGCAGGATCCGTTCGCGCTGCGGCTGGTGGCAGTGTCGCCGATCCGCATCAAGCGCATCGCCTTCGGCATCGCCTGCGCCAGCGCCGCGCTCGCCGGCGCGTTCATCATCATTATCCAGCCGCTCCAGCCGGATGTCGGGCGCGAATTCATCGGGCGCGTATTTGCGATCTGCGTCTTCGGCGGTCTCGGCAGCCTCCCGGGCACCGTCGTGGCCGCAGTGTCGCTAGGACTTGTTGAAAATCTCGCTACCATTTTCATCGGCGCCTCGTGGTCGCCGGCCGTCGCCTTCGGCGTGCTGTTGGCGACGCTGGCGTGGCGGCCTTCGGGCCTGTTCGGGCGGAGCTGAGGCGCCATGACGAACTGGCGTTTTATCGCCGCCGCCGTCGGCATCGCCGCGCTGGTGTTCGGCATCGCCGCCTGGCTCAACATCGATTATCTGTTCTTTGCCGGCTATGTGGTGCTGCAATACGTCGTGCTGGCGAGCGCCTGGAATATTTTGGGCGGCTATACCGGCTACATGAATCTCGGCGTCTCGGCGTTTTTCGCGCTCGGCGCCTACACCACGGTCGCGCTCGATACCGCCTGGAAGCTGCCGCTGCCGGCGACCATACCGGCCGCCGCCGTCGTCGCCGGATTGGTCGGCATCGGCATGGGCTACCTGACGCTGCGGCTGAAAGGAATCTTCTTCGCCATCGCCACCTTCGCGCTCGCCGTCGTCACCGAGACCTTCATCACCAATTGGGAGTATGTCGGCGGCTCCGCCGGCGTCTACTTGCTGCACCCCAAACGCGGGCCCTGGTTCGGCAGCTATATCGAATATCTGTTCCTGCTGATGCTGATCGTCGCCGCGCTGTCCGTCGTCATCGCGCGCGCGGTGGAGCGCTCGTGGCTCGGCTACGGCTTCACCGCCATTCGCGACGACGAGATCGCCGCCGAGGCGACCGGCGTGCCGACGCTGCGGCTCAAGCTGATCGCTACCGGATTGAGCGGCGCGCTGATGGGCATGGCCGGCGCGCCACTACCCTATTATGTAAGCTTCCTCGAGCCGGCTTCGACCTTCAATTTGTCCTATGCGGTCAACACCATCGCGATGGCGATGATCGGCGGCACGACGACCTGGCTCGGTCCGCTGATCGGCGCGGTGCTGCTTGCCACCGTGCAGCAGGTGGCGGCAGTGACGATCTCGTCGGAGATCAATCTCATGGTGGTCGGCGTTTTGTTGGTCGGCTTCGTGATGCTGGCGCCGAACGGCATCGTCGGCCTGCTGCGCCGCCGGCCGCGCACATAAAATAGCGTATTTGCTGCCCCGATAAGCACGCTGGCCGCAAAACGTCCGCGCGTATATTTATTTTTTATGACGAGCGCAAGCAACCCGCATCGAATTCATATGCGGCGATCGGCATATTGGACGGGGGCCTCGGGCTTCCGCGAGAGCCGTTTCGATGCTGCGCAAACATTTAATCTCGGCATATCTGATGGCGTTCGCCGCGCTTTCGGCAACGTTTGCGACCGCTACGATTTCTGCTGCGTTGGCTGAAGACAGCGCCATCAGCGAGCGTCGCGCGACCGAGCGTACGAGCTTCAGCGACGATGAGATCAAGGACGGGTTTTTCAAGACCGCGTTCCGCGCCGAGCTGCAATTCGGCCGCCACGAAGAACGCATCCGCAAATTCGATGAACCCGTTCGCGTATTTGTCGACAGCCACGGAACGCCGGCGCGAGCTGCCGTCGTTGCGGCGATTGTCGGCGACATCAACGCCCGGATCAATCATCTCGATCTGGCGGTGACGTCCGATCGCCGGAACGCCAACGTCGTGGTCATGCTGGTGCCGAAGCGCGATTTCGCGCGAACCATCCGTACACGCTACGGCGAGAGCGCGGCGCGGACGATTGAAAATTCGCTGCATCCGCAATGCCTCTCGGGGATTGCCAAGGATGAGAGCTTTCGGATTCGGCGCGCCGAAGTCATTGTGCCCGCCGACGCCGACGAGTTCGCCTTTTACGATTGCGCCTACGAAGAGCTGCTGCAGTCTCTGGGGCTGATCAACGACGACAGCTCCCTGCCCTGGAGCATGTTCAATGACGACGTGCAAATGGGCTTCTTCGACGTCTACGACCAGTATCTGGTCAACATTCTATACGATCCGCGCATCCGCCCGGGAATGAGCAAGGCCGAGGTCGATGCGCTGCTGCCCGCCGTCTTTCCAGCGGTGCGGGCCTTCGTCGCGCAAACGCATTCAGAGAAAGACGCCAGCGCGCGCGACGGCGCGAACGCTCCTGCGCAAGGCCGCGCCCGAGCGGGCACGGCATCGGCCCTCTATTCAGAAAATACGCTGCCGCAGCCGCGGCGCTGACCGACGGCCGCTCAACGCTTCGGCGTCGACGATTTCGCCGAAGACGAAGAGAATTCGGTGATCGTATAGCGGGCGTTTTGGGCGTGGGCCTGGCTCTGGCCGGCGTTGTTGTACTTCGAAGGCGCGCTGGTCGCTCCGCCGCCGGCGTGAGCCGAAACGAGCAACCCCAAAGACAAAATCGCCATGAGGCCCGCGATCGCAACGATGCTCCTGCGCATACAAGATCTCCCTTGAACGTGAGGTCTCAATCTTTCTGCTGTGGGCGCGGCCGACCTTGGCGTACGTTTTTGTCGTCGAAGAAAACAGCTCGGCAGGTCGGGCCGTTGCCGCCATTATGGTCTTGCCATCACTAACCATGCAATCGCTAAAGAATTAGCCAACAGAATTTGATCACTTTCGCTCCAGCTCAAGAGCCCTCGCCCCTCATAATACCTTGAGAGGGAGGAAACCGTTCCTTGTGCATCGCACATAGAGCACGCTACTCGGCTGGTCACGAGCGCCCAGGTCCTAGACCGTTTCGTGCAATTGTCTGGATTTCCAGATTAAATTGAGCGCGGCCAAACCACACAGGACAGTCGTCATGAACGAGATACGCCCGATCACCGCCGACATGCGCGGCCTCTTTGATGCGCAACGCGCGGCTTTTTTGCAACGCGAAGCGCCGTCCTTGCAGGAACGGCGCGCGGATCTGAAAAAGCTCGCCGACGCCATCGGCCGCATCGGCGATCGCCTGGAGGCGGCGATCTCGGCGGACTTCGGCAACCGCTCGCGGCATGAAACCAAGCTCGGCGAAGTGTTTCCCGCGCAATCGGCCATCCGGCATACGCTGCGCCATCTTGCGGGCTGGATGCGGCCCAGGCGCGTCGCCGTCGGCCTCGAGCTGATGCCCGCCAGCGCCCGCATTCTCTACCAGCCGGTCGGCGTGGTCGGGATCATCAGTCCGTGGAATTATCCCTTCAACCTCGGCATCGTGCCGCTGGTGGCGGCGCTGGCGGCCGGCAACCGCGTGATGCTGAAACCCTCGGAATTGACGCCGCGTACGTCCGAGCTTTTGGCGGAGCTGCTCGCGAGCCTTTTCCCGCCCGAGCAAGTCGCCACAGTCTTGGGCGGCCCGGATACCGGCCAGGCGTTCGCCCTGCTGCCCTTCGACCATCTGTTCTACACCGGCTCGACCGCGGTCGGGCGGATGGTCATGCAGGCGGCCGCGGACAATCTCACGCCGGTGACGCTCGAGCTTGGCGGCAAGTCGCCCTGCATCATCGCCGACGACGCCGCGCTGCCGGGCGCGGCCGAAAGCATCATGCACGGCAAGCTCCTCAATGCCGGCCAGACCTGCATCGCGCCCGACTACGTGCTGCTGCCGGCGCAGCGGCTCGACGAATTCGTCACGCTGGCCACCGCTACGGCGAAAAAATTCTATCCGACGCTGGCGCAGAATCCGGATTACACGTCGATCGTCAACGAACGCCATTACGGGCGTGTCGCGCAGTATGTCGCCCAAGCCAAGGCGCGCGGCGTTCGCGCCATCGAGATCAACCCGGCACATGATCCGCTGGCCGCGAGCGCGCGGAAGTTGGCGCCGACGCTGTTGATCGAGCCGGGCGACGATCTCGCCGTGATGCGTGAGGAAATCTTCGGGCCGGTGCTGCCGCTCAAGACCTATCGGAGCCTCGACGAGGCCATCCGTTACGTCAACGGCCGGCCGCGGCCGCTTGCGCTCTATTATTTCGGCACCGACACCGGCAAGCGCGACGACGTGCTCCGCCGCACCATCTCGGGCGGCGCCACCGTCAACGGCACCCTGTTTCATTTCGCCGCCGAAAATCTGCCCTTCGGCGGCATCGGGCCTTCCGGCATCGGCGCCTATCACGGCGAATTCGGCTTCCAGACCTTCTCGCACCGCAAGGGCGTTTTCCTGCAAAGCCGGCTGAGCGGCACGCGCTTTCTCTATCCGCCGTTCGGCCGCCTCACCGACCTGATGCTGAAAGTGCTCAATCGCGGTTGAGCACGGGCCACGCGAATCGAAAAACGCGTTGTTGAGACATATCAAGAACACGCCTAGAATGACGATATTTAGATACCCGCGAGATTTTAAAATACCAGATGTCGCGCCGCATCGCCTCAAAGCGACATCCCCCATGTCTGTTTATTCGGCAGAGAACGAATCCGGATCGAACGCGAGCGGGTTAACAATCTCTCACCATCCGGAGGATTTGTGCGGCATGGACGATCCTGCCGCACTTTCTTGCCCGCCTGAGTTGGCGCCTGCACATGTGAGCCGAACGATCTTTCTCTTCGCGAAGCGCAATCGCTCTTTCGTTGATTCGCTCAAAGCGCCGCGCATACAGTGGCGGGACGCTCTCCCGTGAACGCCGCAGCCGCCTGTGCATCGTGACCAAAGCTGAACCACCGACATTCATCGAAAAGCACGGCCTGTGGAGTGAGGAGCAAACGCGGCTTGCGGCCGAAATCATCCGCCGGGTCGAAAGCGAGCGCCTGCATTTCGTCAGACTGGCGTGGGGGGACGCTCACGGCTATGCGCGCGCCAAGACGCTGACCGTGCCGGCGTTTCTGTCGGCGCTGAGGGGCGGCTACAATATCGGCGTCGCCACCACGACGCTCGATTCCGCCGGCGCCCGCGTATTTTCCTCGTTCACCCGCGGCGGCGGCATGGGGCTCGCCGAAATGACGGGCTCGCCCAATCTCACCCTCGTGGCGGACCCGGCGACATTCCGCGTGCTGCCCTGGGCGCCGGGCGTCGGCTGGATCCTGGGCGACGAATATTTCAACGACGGCACGCCGTTTCATTTCTCGCCGCGCCAGCTTCTGCGCAAGACTCTGCAAGCGCTCGCCGCGCGCGGCCATGCGAGCGTCATCGGCCCCGAGATCGAATGGTATTTGCTGCGCATCGCCGACGACCGGCTCGGGCCGGAGAATATCGGCGCGCCCGGCGTTCGGGGGCGTCCGATCAAGACCATCCCGGTCGAGCCCGGCTATCACTATCACTCAGAAGTCCAACATGGACTTGATGCAGCCGGTGTTCGACGCGCTCGGCAGCGCCTTTGCGGCGCTGGGTCTCGATCTGCGATCGATCGAGAACGAGTGGGGTCCCGGACAGGTCGAATGCACCTTTGCGCCGCGGAGCGCACTGCAAGCCGCCGACAATGTCTTTCTGTTTCGCACCGCCACCCGGCAGATCTGCCGGCGGCTTGGATATTTCGCCACCTTCATGTGCCGGCCGGCGCTGAAGGGCTATTATTCCAGCGGCTGGCATCTGCATCAGTCGCTGACCGACGCGGCCAGCGGCCGCAATCTGTTCATGCCGGACAAGGCCGGCGACATGCTCTCGCCGCTCGGCCGCGCGTATCTCGCCGGCCTCTTGCAGCACGCCGCCGCCGCGACCGCGTTTGCGACCCCGACGGTCAACGGCTATCGGCGTTTTCGTCCGAATTCGCTGGCGCCGGATCGGGCCACCTGGGCGTACGATCACCGCGGCGTCATGATCCGGGTGTTGGGCGGCACGGGCGATCCGGCAACGCGGCTGGAGAACCGCGTCGGCGAGCCGGCGGCGAATCCGTATCTCTACATCGCGTCGCAAATCCTCTCCGGGCTTTCCGGGATCGACGCCAACACGGCGCTGCCGCCACCGAATGACGAACCTTATGCGTCCGAGCGCCCGCAGTTGCCGAAGAGCCTGCCCGAAGCGCTCGACGCGCTCGACCGTGAGCCGCTGTTCCGCGCGGCGTTCGGCGATACCTTCATCGACTATTTCCTTAAGCTCAAAAGCAGCGAAGCGGGGCGCTCTGCGCAGGCGCTCAAAAAGTTGGGAAGCGCGCCGAGCGAGGACCCCAGTGAATGGGAGCACAATGAATATTTTGACTTCTTCTGATTTGCGGGCGAACCTCGCGGGCGTCGGCTTTCATCGCAGCCACAGTGGCGAAACAGCGGGCGGGAATCTGCAACGATGCCCCAGGGACCCAACCTCAGTGAATTCATCACCCGCCACCACTCGCTGTTCGCCGAGCGGCAGCAGGGGTCGGGTAGCCAAGAAAATAAGCAAGACAACAAGCAAGAAAATAACCAAGCCGACAAGGACTGCAGCATGACGGCGCTCGAGAAAATCAGCGCACCACCCACCCGCCTCGGCGGCACCGCGCTCTACGACTGGGATTATCTGGTCCAGGAAGACAAGGCGCACCGGCTGATCTACACCGATCCGGCAATCTTCGAAGCCGAGATGACCAACATCTTCGGCGGCACCTGGACGTATCTGGCGCACGAGAGCGAGATCGCCAACGTCAACGATTTCATCACCCGGCGGCTCGGCTTGCGGCCGCTGATCATCGTACGCGACGGCGAGGGCAAAATCCGCGCGCTGTATAATCGCTGCACGCATCGCGGCACCACGTTGTGCCGCTGGAATAAGGGCAACAGCAAATCGTTCCAGTGCCCCTATCACGGCTGGAATTTTCTCAACAACGGCCGGCTGCGCGGCGTGCCCTGGCCGGAAGGCTATGCGGCCGATCTGCGCGATCCGAAATACAATCTGGCGCAAGTGCCGCGCGTCGAGTCGTATCGCGGTTTCATCTTCGGGACGCTCAATATGGATGCGCTGCCGCTGACCGAGCATTTGGGCCCGATCGCCAAAGTGATCGACGAATGGCTCGATCGCAATCCCGGCGGCAAGGTCGTGGTGTGCGAGGCCAACCGCTTTCGCTACAAAGGCAACTGGAAGCTTGCCTACGACAATTCGTGCGACGGCTATCACGTCGCCTATTCGCATCGCTCGCTGCTCGAAACCGAGAACCGCTTCGCCGGCGAAAACGCCAAGGGCATGGCGTACTATCGCAACTCGCCGGACACGCAGGCGATGTACATGCGCTACACCGGCCACGGCAATCACTTCAAAGACAAGCGGCCGAACCTGGAAAAACGCCCGGGCGGGCTGTGGGCGCTGGAGAGCGCGCATCCCGGCATGGAGCATTACGAGGCGGAGTTCATCAAGCGCTACGGCGACCGCGCCTTCGCGCTCCTTGATCTTGCCGGCTCGGAGCCCGTGAACATCAATGTGTTTCCGAACCTGTCTTTGCTCGGCAACCACATCCAGGTGTTCGAGCCTGTCGGCGTCGCCGAGACCAATGCCATCTGGTACGGCACCATGATCGTCGACGATGACGGCAGCCTCGGCGAACAGGCGGTAACCGACATCAACGCGCTGCGCATGCGCACGCAGGAGGGCTTTCCCAATTTCGGCGAAGTCGACGACATCGCCAATTTCGAGCAGATCCAGGTCGGGCTGATGGCGGTCGAAGACGAGTGGGTCTACATGAACCGCGGCCTCGGCATCCCCGATCGGATCAAGACCAACGATGACGGCACGATTAACGCGCCGGCAACGGACGAAGCCTTCATGCGCGAGCATTTCAAGGAATGGAAGCGGCTGATGAAGGGCCACGCCAACTTCGCCATCCAGCGGGAGCCGTAACGTGAACGCGCAAGCCGCGCGCGATCCCTCGCGCAGCTCCTATTATGTCAGCGACGCCCTTTATCGCGATCTGATCGCGCATTTCGCCGATTGGCAGGACGACGCGCGCGCGGTGACCGACGTGGCCGCGCGCGATGAATTCCGCCGACTGCTCGAGCGCGAGGCGCGGCTGCTCGATCAGCTTCGCTACGACGATTGGCTTTCCATGTATTCGCCCGAGTGCATCTATTGGGTGCCGTCGACGCCGAAGGGCGGCGACCCGCGCCGGGAAATCGCCGTCATGTTCGACGACCGCCGCCGCCTCGAGGACCGGGTCTATCGTCTGCGTACCGGCTTCGCCTGGTCGCAGGCGCCGGCTTCGCGCACGGTGCGTCTGATCACCAACGTGGAAGCGTTCACCACCGCCAGCGACGATGCCCGCATGCTGCGCTCCAATTTTCTGATCAGTGAATTCTGGGGCAACGAAACGCGTCTGCTTGCCGGCTGGGCCGGACACCGCGTGGTGCGCGACGGCGGCGGCTGGAAAATTCAGGCCAAGCAGGTGAATTTGATCGACTGCGATCAATCGATCCGCAATCCGAGTATTGTTTTTTAAATTCGAGCTGGGTTCGCGAAAACGCTGTCATTCCGGGGCCGAGCGAAGCGAGGAGCCCGGAATCCATAACCACCGTCCGTGAATATGGATTCCGGACTTGCCACTTCGTGGCAATCCGGAATGACGCAGGCTTAGAGCCTACGCCTACTCCGCCGCCTTGCCCACGGCCTCGTGGTTGTGCTTCTTGCGTTTGTGCTCGCCGCGCTGCTCGACCGGCTTTTCGATGCGGGTGAGATTGTAGGCGGTGTTGACCAGCGCCATGTGGGTAAAGGCTTGCGGGAAATTGCCGACCTGGCGCTTGAGACGCGTGTCGTATTCCTCGCTGAAGAGGTCGAGGTCGTTGCGCACTGCGATCAGCCGGCGGAACAGCCGCTCGGCGTCCGCCATCCGGCCTTGCAGCACATAAACGTCGACCAGCCAGAAACTGCAGGGGAGAAAGGCGCCTTCGCCGGGCGGCAGGCCGTCGTCCTCGAGCTCGGTATCGTAGCGCATCACGAAGCCGCCGCGTAGCAGGCGGCGTTCGATCGCCGAGATTGTTTGCTCCATGCGCGGGTCGGTCACGGGAAGAAAGCCGACGGCCGGAATCATCAGCAGGCTCGCATCCAAGAACTTGGTGCCGTAGGCCTGAACGAACGAGCCCAGTTCCGGGTCGAAAGCCTTGCTGAGAACATCCGCGGAAATTTCATCGCGCACTGCGCGCCATTCGTCGAGCGGCCCATCCAGGCCGAAGGATTCGGCGCTCTTGACCGCGCGATCGAACGCCACCCAGGCCATCACCTTCGAATGGGTGAACTGGCGCGGGCCGCCGCGCACTTCCCAGATGCCTTCGTCCGGCTCGCGCCAGATCTCTTGCAGATGTTCGAGGAAGGCGAGCTGCGCCTGCCAGCCAAATTCGTTGGTCGAGAGGCCGCGGCGGCGCGCCTGATGGTGGACGTCCATGATCTCGCCGAACACATCGAGCTGGAGCTGGCTGTGGGCGGCGTTGCCGATGCGTACCGGGCCTGAATTTTCGTAGCCGGGGAGCCAGGGCGCCGTCCATTCGGTCAAGCGCCGCTCGCCGGCGATGCCGTACATGATCTGCAATTGATCCGGACTACCGGCGACCGCGCGCAACAGCCATTCGCGCCAGGCCTGCGCCTCATCGAAATAGCCGGCATTCATGGCGCCGAGCAGCACCAGCGTGGCATCGCGCAGCCAGCAGAAGCGATAATCCCAATTGCGCTCACCGCCGATTTGCTCGGGCAGCGATGTGGTCGGCGCCGCGACCATGCCGCCGGTCGGCGCGTAGGTCAGCGCCTTCAGCGTGATCATCGATCGCAGCACGAGGTCGGACCACGGACCGGCGGGCCGGCATTTCGCCGACCAATCCTGCCAAAATGTCTCGGTGTCGTGCAGCGCCGTATTCGGATCGAACGATATGTGGATCGGCCGATGCGAGGGATAGTAGCTGAGCACAAACGGAATGGTCTCGTCCTTGTAGATGATGAAAGAACCCACCGTCGTCATGTCGGCGCCGCGCAATCGCACCGGCGTTTGCAGCACCATCATGTCTGGACCGGCGATGGCACGAAGCCCGCCGTCTTCCAGATGAGTGACCCATGGCACGATGGCGCCGTAGCCGAAGCGCAGGATCAACTCGGTGCTCATCGCCACCCGGCCACGCGTGCCTTTCACCAGCCGCACGATGGTCGAATAGTGGCCGGCCATCGGCATGAAATCGATCAGGGTGACGGCACCCTCCTCGGTTTCGAAATGTGTTTCCAGCACCAGCGTCTTCGGCCGATAGCGGCGGGTGATGCGGGCCGGCGCCTGCGGCGCGATCGCCCAGCGGCCATGCTCGCGCGTGCCGAGCAACGCCGCGAAGCAGGCCTCCGAGTCGAAACGCGGACAGCAGCACCAATCAATCGAGCCTTCGCGGGAAACGAGCGCCGCGGACCGGCAATCGCCGATCAGCGCATAATCTTCGATGAGCGCCATGAGCTTTCACCCCAGCCTTTAGATGAATCCGTGCATGAGCCTCTGCTTGAGCCTTCAGGAAAATTCGACGATGACTTTGATGTCGTCGGGCTGGCGCTGTAGCGAGCGGGTCCAATGCTCGACCGGCTCGCGCCGGGTGATCATGGTGTCAAGCCAAGACCGCTCGGCCTTGCGCAAGGCTTCGCCAGCCATCTCGTAGTGCAATTTGTTGGCGTTGACCGTGCCAAACACGGTGTTGTTGTCGAGCACCATGGTACGGTTCAGCGCACCGACATCGATTTCGAAATCGTGGCCTGGCTCGGTGACACCGACCAGGCAGACGATGCCGCTCGCAGCCGTATTGCCGAGCACGTCGCGCACGACGCTGGGGGCGCCGCTGCACTCCATCAGCACATCGGGCTTGAAGCGCAGATTGGCGAGCGCGTCGACGTGATAGATGCCGCCGAGCCGCTCGACCATGGCGCGCTTGGGGCGATGCTCGTGATGATCGAGCACATGGACCTCGAGCCCGCGCTGCGCGCCCATCAGCGCCGCCAGGAGCCCAACCGGACCGGCGCCGGTGACCAGCAAGGTTTTGGGATCCCACGAGCGCGCGCGCTGGCCGATCCGCTCGGTATGGTCCCAGGCCTTGGCGACGACACTGGTCGGTTCAAGCAGTACCGCGGTTTCGCCAAGTGTCGGGTCGACCTTAACCAGAAATTCGGGCTCGATGCGAAAATACTCCGAACCGAATCCGTGGCGCTCCTTGATGCCGCGCTCGGTATAGCGGCCGTTGCGGCACATATCCCACTCGCCGATAGCGCACGACGGACAGGGCTCGGGATCCGGCCGCCGCACGATGCCGACGACGAGATCGCCCGGCACCACGGCGGCTTGCGGCGGAGCCTCGCGCACGACGCCAAGCAATTCATGGCCGATCACCAACCGGCTTTGACCGGGCGGCGCCCACCCATAATGGCCGCGCACGATATCGCGGTCGGTACCGCAAACTCCGATCGCGGTTGTTCGGACGAGAACGGATCCATCTTCGGCGGGCGGTTCCGGCACGTCTTCGACGCGCGCCGAGTTGGCGATGCCGGGCGCGACAGTCAGAGCACGCATCCGCTACTTCCGCGATTGATCCGGTTCGGCCGCCGCGGCCAAACGCCCCGACGCCATAAGCACGAAAGGTTGCAAAAGTTCCTCACCGGGAACCGAGGCAAATCTCCAGCCGCCGCGTCTGAACAAATTTTGACAAACACATGACAAATAAGGACATCAAAGACGCCAGCGTCCCACGCGTTGGGCAATTGGCCGAAGGATAAATTCCTTCCTAAAGTTCGTTTACGGACCGTGCCCTGGCTTCTCACGAAACTGCATGCATTTTGAATGCAAGTGCTCGCGACGCGCATGTCGCGATTAGCATTACTTTGTCGATCGCGACATTTAGCGAACGCTGAGATAAGTCTTCTTTCGACCACAGCTTACAGCTGATCCTGAAGCGAGCGCGCTCCCGCGGGTTCCAAGTGATTTGTTTAGTCCCAAATAGAAACAAATTGTCACTTCTTAGAGAGCAATTTCCAAATACGCGGCATGGAATGGAAAATGCAGGATGAATGAAACGCAAGAATGGAACTTATAGGCCGCAACGCCGTTGTTGCAGCACGGTAAAGGTGGAGAATCCCGTGACTGTGATCGTCGTGTCGAACCGCGTTGCGCGGGCAAAATCCGATGAGCCGGTCGCCGGTGGATTGGCCGCGGCGCTGATCCCGATGGTGAAAAACTCCGGCGCGATCTGGGTGGGATCGAGCGGCCAGACGACCGATTACGCCACAAACAAAGACTGCATTTCGCAGATCGAGCCGCTGGGCACCGGCGCCTTGGCCACGGTCGATATGCCGGCCAAACATTATCGCGGCTTCTACGAGGGCTTCGCCAACTCTGCCTTATGGCCGGCGCTGCATTCGCGTCCGGATCTCATTCAAGTCGGCGGCGATGACTACACGTCCTACCGCGAGGTCAACGCCTTCATGGCGCGCGCGTTGTTGCGCTTCAGCGAGCCCGACGCGCTCTATTGGGTTCAGGACTATCATTTTCTCCCCCTTGGCGCGGAGATGCGCCGGTTGCAAATCAGCCGGCCGATCGGTTTCTTTTTACATACGCCATGGGCGGATCGCCGGACGATGGCGGCCGTGCCGCATCACGCCGATCTCGTGCAAGCCATGCTGGCTTACGATCTGCTCGGTTTTCAGACCGACGAGGACCGGCAGAACTTTGAAGATTATCTGCAGTACGAGCTCGGCCTCACCGTCTATGACGGCGCCGTCACATCGTCTCGCGGCGTGACCCACCTGGCGACTTTTCCGATCGGCATCGATGTCGACGAATTCAGCGATCGCGCCGCCAAAGCGTCGGCGCGCTCCGATGTCGCGCGGCTGCGCAACAGCTTGCAGGGCGCCAAGCTCGTCCTTGGCGTCGACCGGCTGGACTATTCCAAGGGCCTCGCCAATCGGGTGCGGGCGTTCGATCGGATGTTCGATCTGGAGCCGCAGCTCAAGCATCGCGTGTCGTTGCTGCAGATCGCGGTGCCGACGCGCGGCAATATTCGCGCCTATCGTGATCTAAAAGCTGAGCTTGGTTCGCTGGTCGGCGAGATCAACGGCCGTCATGGCGAAGTCGACTGGATCCCGATCCGCTATCTCAACAAGAGCTTCTCGCAGCTCACGCTCGCGGGCTTCTATCGCGCCGCGCATGTGGGCCTGGTGACGCCGTTGCAGGACGGCATGAATCTCGTCGCCAAGGAATATGTCGCCGCACAAAATCCGTTCGATCCGGGCGTGCTGGTGCTCTCGGCATTCGCCGGCGCGGCGAAGCAGCTCGACGCGGCGCTGCTGGTCAATCCGCACGACATTGAAGGCATGGCGCGGCAGATCGCTACCGCCTTAGCGATGAACCTCGAGGAACGCCGCGAGCGCTGGCACGCGATGGTCGCCAAGTTGCGATCATCGTCGATCCAGAATTGGTTCGCCGACTTCCAGCGGGCGCTGCAGGAGACCCGCCGCGTACCGGCGCGGCTCGCAACCCCGCGGCCGGCAGCGTCGCCTGTCCTGCTCGAATTGGCGGGACGGAGCGCGCAACGTCATTAGGAGCGCGTGACGCATTCCGTCGTCGGCATGCCCAGGCGGCATGACGAGACGCGCTTCCAACCTAAAATTATTCGCAGCGTTTAGACGGTGCCTTCGACCTTCGGGGTCTTCGCTTTCACGGCGTAAGTTGTTGACAGGCCGGCCTCGCGTGCGGCGTCCTGCAGCGTGCGCCTGATCTCATCGCGCTTCTCGTGGATGGAGGCGATGGCAAGCCCGGTGGCTACGCCCAAACCGACCAATGCCGCTTCGGACAGCTGCAAGCTCGCCTCGATCGTTTCGGGCACGGCGTCGGTAGCGCCAAGCGCGTAGAGGCGGCGCGCATGATCGGCGTCGCGGGCGCGCGATACGATCAAAACATCCGGACGCATGGCGCGCACGTGCGCCACCACCTCGTCGATCTGCTGCGGCGAGTGGATGGTAATAATGACTCCCGCCGCCGTGGCGAGCCCGCAGGTCGCAAGGAATTGCGGATCGGCCGCGTCGCCGTAATAGACGTCGTGGCCCTCGCGCCGATCGCGCGTGACCGTGGTCGCGTCGGAATCGACCACGATGTAGGAAATACGGTGTTCGCGCAACAAACCGCAGACCACCTTGCCGACACGGCCGTAGCCGACAACGATCGCATGGCTTTGGCTGGCCGTCGGACGAACCTTCAATTCCGGATCGATCGGCTTATCCGGGCTGAGCTTGGCGCCGAGCTTGCGCCCAAGCAGCGAGAGCAGCGGCGTCAGCGCCATCGTGATCGAGGTGACGGCAAGGACGAAGCTTGCGAGCGGCGCTTCGATCACCCCCGCCGTGCTCGCCAAGCCGATGCCGACAAACGCAAACTCGCCGCCGGCGCCCAGCAGCAAACCGATCTCGACCGCGGCGGGCCAGGAAAAACGAAACAGCTTGGCGAGCGCGATAAGCAGCAACGCCTTCACGACCAGCAACCCGACGACGGCCTCGGCGAGCAAAAGTGGCTCGCGCCCAAGCTCGCGAAAATCGACGTTCATCCCGACGGTGAAGAAGAAAAGACCGAGCAGCAGCCCCTTGAACGGTTCGACCGTCGTCTCGATCGCCTTGCGATACTCGGTTTCAGCCAAGAGCAATCCGGCGACAAAGGCACCGAGCGCCATGGAGAGCTTCGCCTGCTGCGCGATCACGCCGTCGGCGATGATGACAAACAAAACCGCGGCGATGAACAATTCGGTGGAACGCGCCGACGCCACCAGCCGAAACAGCGGACGTAACAGCAGACGGCCGAAGGCCACGATGACGACGATCGCGGCGCCTGCCTGCAAGAGCGCGGTGACGAGGCTGGCGAGCACCGAGCCGCCGGAACGCGTCGCCAGAATGGAGATGAAAAGCAGGATGGGAATAACGGCGAGATCCTGCGCCAGCAGGATGGAGAAACTCGCCCGCCCCACGCTCGTGGTCAGTCTCTCCTGGTTGGACAGCAGCTCGATGACGATGGCTGTCGACGACAACGACAACGACGTGCCGAGGACGACGGCCACGGAAGGACTCGTGGCCAAAGCGAGCGCGACGGCCGCAATCACCGCACTGGTGATAAGGACCTGCAAGCCGCCGAGGCCGAGCACCAGCCGGCGCATGGCCGACAATCTCGGAAACGACAATTCAAGGCCGACCAGAAAGAGAAGAAAGACGACGCCGAGCTCGGCGATGCCCGCCACATTCTGTTCGTCGGTGATGGTGATCCAGAACAAGGCGGGCACGGTGCTGGTGAGCGAGCCCAGCCCGAGCGGACCCAGAATGGCGCCGGCGGCCAGATAACCGATGACCGGGCTGACGCCCAGCCGGCGGACGAGCGGAATCACCACGCCGGCCGTTCCGAGCACGACGAGGGCATCGCTATAGGCGGCCAGGTGGCTGCTGCTCGACACGCAAAATCCTCCAATTACGCCAATGCGTTAGCTATCTCGGCCAGATCGACCCCTTTGCTATTCAACGCAACTGCCAAAATATCGTGACCGGGCAATGGATTGAAATCGCGCGAATGCTTGCAACCGATGGAAACTTTGGCGCGCGACGCTGGTTACGCGATTCGCCACCTTGCGTACCCCGCTGGCGGCTTACCGGAAACGAAAAAGCGATGAAGCTCTTTCAATGCCAAAACTGCGGCCAAGCGCTGCACTTCGAGAACACACGCTGCGAGCGCTGCGGCCTGTCGCTCGGCTACTTGCCGAAGCGCGAAGCGATTTCCGCACTTAAGCCGGCTGAAGGCGCAAACGGTGCGCAGCCCCAGACCTGGCGCGCGCTGGCCGACATGGAGCCATACCGGCAGTGCGCAAACGCCGCATACGATGTGTGCAACTGGCTGGTCCCGGCCGCCTCACCGGACACTTACTGCGCCGCGTGCCGGCACAATCTCGTCATTCCCGACCTGTCGCTGTCCGAGAATGTGAATCGGTGGCGGGCGCTGGAAGTGGCCAAGCACCGGCTGTTCTACACGCTGTTTCAGTTGCGGTTGCCGAGAGAAACGCAGGCGGAAAGTCCGGCGGGGCTGGCATTCCGGTTTCTCGCCGACAACGCACCGGGAGAAACGAAGGTATTAACCGGACACGCCAACGGCGTCATCACCATCAACCTCGCCGAAGCCGACGATGCCGAGCGCGAGCGCCGTCGCCAGCAGATGGGCGAACTCTATCGCACCTTGCTGGGTCATTTTCGCCACGAAGTCGGTCACTATTACTGGGATCGGCTGATTGCCAACGGGCCGGAGCTGGAGAACTTCCGGCGTATCTTCGGCGATGAGCGGCAAGATTATGCGGCCGCTCTGCAAAACTACTACGCCAGCGGCGCGCCGGCCGATTGGTCGGAACGATTTATTTCCGCTTACGCAAGCTCGCACCCCTGGGAGGATTTTGCTGAAACGTGGGCGCACTATTTTCACATGATCGACACACTCGAAACCGCGCACGTGGTGGGCCTCGCCGTCAGGCCTGAGATGCCCGATAGCCCCGGCGCCGTCTTCGATTTCGAACCCCGCGACACCGACATGAACCACATGGTCGAAGCTTGGGTCGCGCTCAGCTTCGCGGTGAATTCGCTCAACCGCAGTATGGGCTTGCCCGATCTCTATCCTTTCGTGCTGGGTGCCGCGGCCGTCGCCAAGCTCGCTTTCCTGCATCAGCTTGTTGGCGCGGCGTTGCCAGCGGGCCCGAAGGCGGTGAGTCGCCCCCGCTCGAACACGTGGAACCCCTTTCGGCGGACACGATCTGGCGGGCTGTGACTTTCTTGCAACGTGAATTGTCTTGATCAGGAAGTGCTTTGCGCAGTCAACCCTTGGGCTTTCCTGAAAACGGACAAAAACGGCTTGAATTTTAACGCTTTTGCGCCCTGTAATGCGCCCGCATGGGCGGCAAGAATACCTTCGCGACTACAACCGATTCGGGCAATCTGTCGTCTGGCGCTGAGCCGGGCAAGGTGTCCTGGATAACCGCGACCGCAATTGTAGTCGCCGACATGGTCGGCGTCGGCGTTTTCACCAGCCTGGGCTTTCAGGTGCTGGGAATCACCAGCGGCTTTTCTCTGCTGCTGTTGTGGATTGTCGGCGGCATCGTGGCGATTTGCGGCGCACTGTCCTACGCGGAACTCGCCGCCATGCTGCCGCGATCGAGCGGGGAGTACAATTTCCTCCGGCGGATCTATCACCCGGCCTTCGGCTTCGTCGCCGGCTGGCTGTCGGCGACCGTCGGCTTTGCCGCCCCGATCGCGCTCGCCGCCATGGCCTTCGGCCAGTATTTCAAGGCGATCGTTCCGGGGGCGCCGCCGCTGCTGCTGGGTTTCTGTGTCACCTGGCTCGCGGCGCTCGTTCATTTGGGCGGCGTGCGCTTCGGCAGCGCCTACCACAATGTCTGGACGACCCTGAAGCTTCTGCTGATTCTCGGCTTGATCGTCGCCGGCTTCACGCTGGGTGATTCGCAGCCGATTTCGTTTTGGCCGAGCAGCGCCGACCTTCCGCAGATCATCAGCGCGCCCTTCGCCATCAGCCTGGTCTTCGTCATGTATTCGTATTCGGGCTGGAACGCCGCCACCTACATCGTCGGCGAAATGCGCGATCCGGCCCGCAACGTGCCGCGGGCGCTGTTTTTGGGCACCTGCATCGTCATCGTGCTGTATGTTTGCTTGAATGCGGTCTTCCTGGTAACCACGCCGATCAAGGAACTGGCCGGTCAGCTCGATGTCGCGATCGTTGCCGGCAAGCACATGTTCGGCGATTTCGGCGGCCGCTTCGTCGGCGGGCTGATTTGTTTGGGGCTTATTTCTTCGATCAGCGCCATGACCTGGATCGGCCCGCGCGTGACCATGACCATGGGCGAGGACCTGCAGGCGCTGCGGCTGTTCTCATACCGGTCGAAGCAAAATGCACCGATCGTGGCGATCCTGTTTCAACTTTTGGTATCTAACGTGCTGCTCTTGACCCAGAGCTTCGAGGCGGTGTTGGACTTCATTCAGTTCAGCCTCACCTTCTGCTCGTTTTTCACGGTGCTGGGCGTGATCGTGATGCGCATCACCCACCCCGACCTGCCGCGCCCCTACCGGGCCTGGGGCTACCCGATTACGCCGGTCATTTTTCTCAGCGTAACCGCCTTCATGATGTACTATCTCGTGGTCAATCGGCCGCTGCAATCGCTGGCTGGGTTCGCGATGATGTTGGCCGGTCTGGTTGTGTATTATGCGTCCCGCGCGCTCTCGAACGCTCCTTCCGACATCTCGCAAACGGTGGCCTAGAAACAATGTTCGCAACCATGCTCAAAACGATGGCGGCTGCCGTGATGGCGGTCATAGTGACCGTGGCAGCGGTGCCCGCCTGGAGCGCCGAGACCGCAACCTTCAATGACACGGCGCGGTTCCTGGCCGGGCTGCCGCCGTCGCCTGATTCGCCGCTGGCGCCGCTCACCAAAGATCCGGCCTGGCAGCAGCATGCCCGCTATTTCGATCAGATCTTCGCCCGCGAAGACGCAAGGCTTTCCAAGGTCCGCGCCTTCTCCAAGGAGAACCTGAGCGAAAAACACGAGACTATGCTGTACATGTTCAGCGGTCCGGACTTCCTCTATGCGACGTCGTTCTTTCCTAACGCCTCGACCTATGTGATGGCCGGCCTGGAGCCCAGCGGCGACGTTCCGCAATTGACCAATCTGAGCCGCGGGACGGTGTTTAGCTCGTTGCGGAATCTCGAATTGTCGATGGCGTCGCTGCTCAGCTACAGCTTCTTCATCACCAAGAACATGAAGACGCAATTACATGAGGGACCGGTCTACGGCACCATCCCGGTGCTCTATGTCTTCATGGCGCGAACCGGAAAGACCATTCACGACGTGAGCCTGGTCGGGCTGGATACGGACGGCAAGTTCATCACCGCCGACGGCTCCGGCGCGGATGGCGCCGACGCCAAGGGTGACGGAAAGAGCGACGGCAAGGCCGACGTCAAGAAGGTGGCCCTGCGCAGCATTTCCCGCAGCGCCGCCCCCGGCGTGAAGATCGTGTTCTCGGACGGAAGCGGGCCCAAGCAGACCCTCTATTACTTCGGCACCAACCTGTCCGACGGCTCCATCGAGCGCAGCGGCTTCATGGCCTTCGTCGAGACGCTGCCGCCGGCCGACGCCTTCATCAAGAGCGCGTCTTATCTGCTGCACTCGGGAGGCTTCAGCAAAGTGCGCGGCATGCTGCTCGATAAGAGCGCCACCATCCTCGAGGACGACAGCGGCATTCCGCTGGCGTATTTCGACCAGAAGAAGTGGAAGCTGCAGCCGTTCGGCCGCTATGTCGGGCCGCTCGGCATTTTCGGCCACTCCTTCCAGCCCGGAATGAGCGAACTGTTCCGGCATGCCACGCCGATCGAATTCGGCATCGGTTATCGCTGGCGGCACAACGAATCAAATTTGCTCCTGGCGCAAAAGGGAGCGCCGCGCACCAGCGATCAGGAATTAACGCCGGCTTCACCAACCCCGCAAGACGACGCGCAGGCGCCGAAGAAAACAAAGAAGGGCTCGCAGACGCGGCGCACCTACAAGACCGGCTACATGGGCTGCCGTTACGGTGGCGTTTTCCCGTTTTGTTCTGATAACGCTCACGGCGCCGCCCGCTAGCCGGTCAAAATGGGGACATAGTCGTGCCTGACACTGTCAGTGTCGGGCGGGGGAACAGTGGTAAATACGGGTCGGGGACCAGCGCCGCAGGCTATTCGCAAGCCGGCTACGAGGTCGGCTTCGCATGTGCACGCGCGGCATTTCCATGGCGATCCAACTGTCGGGCGCAGGCTCGAGCAGGCGAAGGCGCGCGCCGTCACGCCGCACAGCCAGTTCGAGGAAGTGCGCACGCAGCTGCGCGCGGTGCAGCGCCGTCTCGATCAAGCCAGTGCTGATGCGGCGGTCACGCGCCGCCATTTCGGCGTCGGCAATGTCACGCCACCGAACCAGCCTCCGGCCATCAACAAAAAGACCGCGAGCCGCGTAAGCTTTCTCCGCGACAGGCTCGAGCACAATCTTCTTCGTCTGTCCGCAGTCCTGTTCATGGTCGGCGCCATCGGCTGGTGTTTGTTGATCGCCAACCAGTTCCGCACGCCGGCTCTGGTGACGTCGGCGGGAGCGGCCATCGGCAAGTCCGATCTGAGTTTGGAACGTTCAGATCCGTCGCGCACCTCCAGCTACGCGCGCATCGACGATCCGGGAGCCGGCCCACTTCGCGACTGGCAGTTGGCGAGCGGCGAATCTCCGGCGCATATCATCGCGGAAGAATGGAACCTCCTGCTTGAGCCGCGCCAGGAGAAGCGCGTCGCCGAAAAGGCCCGCACGCCGACGCCCGTCAAGCAAGCGGTGAAGGACGCCGTCAAGCCGATCGCCAAGGAAGCGAAGTTGAGCGTAAAGCCGGTACGGCTTGCGTCGCTGGACGCCGCCGAGCCGGAAGTGCCACCGCTGCCGTCACGGATCCCCGCGCGCGTCGATGCCTTGACCCGGCTCGTCGATTTCGAGACCGCGCCGTTTCCCTACCACGGCGTCGTCCCGGGCTCGGGGCGGCCGTTTCTCGCCTCCGGCGGCCACACCAGTTTCCGCGGCCAGAGGCTTTGGGAATCACAGACCTTCAGCGACGATCGCGTGCTGCTGCACATTCCGTCCGGCTTCGACCCCAACCGTCCCGCCGTCATGGTGGTGTTCTTTCACGGCCACGGCGCCATTCTGGGCCGCGACGTGCGCGATCGTCAGCAGGTGCCGGCGCAGATTACGGCGGCCGGGGCGAATGCCGTGCTGGTGGCGCCGCAATTCGCCGTCGACGCCGCGGATTCGAGCGCGGGAAAATTCTGGGAGCCGAACGGCTTTAAGCGCTTCCTCGACGAAGCCGCCATCAAGCTCGCCTACATGTATGGCGATCCGCACAGTCAGGCCGCCTTCGCCAAAATGCCGATCGTCATCGTCGCCTATAGCGGCGGCTTCGGTCCGACCTTGTCCGTGCTCGACCGCGGCGGCGTGCGATCGCGCGTGCACGGGCTGGTGCTGCTGGACGCGCTCTATGCGGGCATCGACAAGTTCGCGGATTGGATCGCGGACAATCGCTCGGCGTTCTTCATCAGTTCCTACACGCCGCATACCGCCCACCACAACGCCGACCTGCAACGGCTGTTGCGCGAACGATCCGTCGCATACGGCTCCGACCTCCGCCGCGGCCATCTGCAAGGCATGGTGACATTCCTGCCAGCCGGTCCCGTATCGCACCGGGACTTTGTGACCCATGCGTGGTCCGATAATCCGATCAAGGACATCCTGGCGCGCATGGACGACGTCGATCCGCGCATCCAGACCGCCGGCACGACAGCATCGATCCCGGCCACGCGGAATTAGCCGGCACCCCCCGATTGCCAGCGCCTTGCCAGCCCCGCGGGCAGCGAATATCAAAATTGCGCGCCTTCATTCGTGGGCCCGCGGAGCGCCGGCATGGTTGCGCATATCTTTGATGACGGGCCGGAGCGAGCGCGCGGCAAGATCGCCGGCCTTTATGGATTTCTGTTCGCGGTCAACATCGGTGCCTGGCTCTGGGCGGTCGCGGCGTTCCACGGCAATGCCTTCCTGCTCGGTACCGCGTTCCTGGCTTACAGCTTCGGGCTGCGGCATGCTTTCGACGCCGATCATATCGCCGCGATCGACAACATCACCCGCAAGCTGATGCAGGAGGGCCGGCGGCCGCTGGCCGTCGGCTTTTTCTTCTCGCTCGGCCACGCCACCATCGTGGTCGCACTCGTTCTCATCATCGCGCCGATGAGCGCCTTGGCGCAGGAGCACTTCACCGCTTGGAAAGGGATCGGCGGCGTGATCGCGACCGCGATATCGGCGGCGTTTTTGTTTGCGATCGCTGCTGCGAATATCGCCGTGCTCATGCAGATCTGCGGCGCCTGGCGGGCGAGCGGAACGAATGGCCGCGTGACCGCGAACGCCGATCAGGGCTTCGCCCAAAGCGGCCCGATCGGACGCCTGCTGCGGCCGCTCTTTGCGCTGGTCACGCGCAGTTGGCACGCTTATCCGCTCGGACTTCTTTTTGGGCTCGGCTTCGACACCGCAACCGAGGTCGGTTTGCTCGGCGTCTCCGCGGGACAAGCCGCGCACGGATTGTCGATCGCCTCGATCATGGTCTTTCCGGCCCTGTTCACCGCCGGCATGTCGCTCATGGATACCGCCGATTCGTCCATCATGGTCGGAACCTACGGTTGGGCGTTCGTCGATCCGGTTCGCAAGCTGTATTACAACGTCACGGTCACATTCGCCTCCATCATCGCCGCGCTGGTCATCGGCGGCATCGAGGCGCTGTCATTGATCGGCGATAAATTCGCGCTGCAGGGTCCGCTGTGGCGCTTCATCGCGGCGCTCAGCGACAATCTGGGCCTGGTCGGCTATCTGCTGGTGGCATTTTTCGTCATCTGCTGGCTTGCCTCCTACATCCTCTACAAATTCAACGGCTACGGCGACACGCAAATCCCGGCAAAGCGCGGCCGATCGTTTTGAGATCTTGTGCCGCCGGATCGCCCGAGCGGCCGATGCTCCGCGCTTAAACTCTAGTTCGAATTTGAGCGGATTTGGACACCACCGTTTCAGAAGAGTGACAATACAGATTCGCCGCGGCAGGCTTTCCGATAACCGCCGCCGGTCGCGGGCTTTGCCGGCGCAGCCGAAGGACCGGGACGCCACATGCATCTTGATCTGCCAAGCCTCATGGTTATGCAGAGCTTCGCGGTGTTTTGTGCCGGCGCCATGCTCGTTGTGGCGTCGCTACAGCAACGCGCGGCCGGCGTATTGGTGCTATGGGGCATGGCTCACATTTTTGCCGCGTTCGCGACGCTCGCCGTGGTACTCGGCAATATCTCCGGCGCGCCGATATGGTTTCTCGTCGGCCTCACGTTATTTCCGCTGCGGTCGAGCCTGATCTGGAAGGCGGCGCGTAACTTCGACGAAAAGGGCGCGCCCTGGCGGCTGACGCTGCTGGGCCCGATCGTCGCTCTCGCCGTGGGCGCAACGCCGATCGTCGCCCAAGTCGGCAGGCCGTTCGCGCTCTTGGTGGGCGCGGTTTATACGTTCGCAGCCGCATTGACGCTGTGGCAGGGCCGTCGCGAGCGGCTGGCGGCGCGAACGCCGCTCATCGTTTTATCTGCTCTTCACGGCACCGCCCTGCTGGTTGCCGTCTACAGTTCCGTGAATGCTTCGGACAGTCCGCACACCCAGCCTGAGATTTTCACACTCTTTGGCTTTCTCTTTTTCGAGAGCATCGTCTATGCGCTCGGCACCGCCGTGTTTGTGTTCGCGCTGATCAAAGAGCGAAACGAAGCCGCCGGTCTGCTCGCGGCGCGCACCGACCCGCTGACCGGCATCGCCAACCGGACCGCGTTTCTGGAAATCGCGGACAGCATTCTCGAGCGTTGTCGCCGCAACGCCGTCCCGGTGTCGGTGGTGATGTTTGACCTCGATCATTTCAAAAGCATCAACGACCGGTATGGACACGCGACGGGAGACGAAGTCATCCTCAATTTCTGCGAGGTGACGCGTTCATCCTTGCGACCGAACGACACCTTCGGGCGCATCGGCGGCGAGGAGTTTGCGGCGATACTGTCGGGCTGCGGCATCGAGGCGGCGTTCGCGCGCGCCGAGAGGATTCGCGCCGCTTTCGCGGAAACAAGCCGCTTCGCGCGCGATCGTCAGGTTCGCGCCACGCTGAGCGCCGGCGTCGCCAGCAGCGCCACGGCAACCGAAACCGTGGACGAGCTGCTCGAATACGCAGACGCAGCCCTCTACGCGGCAAAAAGCGCCGGGCGCAACTGTGTCAAACGCGCCGCAACGCCGGGCGCGAGCGGCCAAGCCTCGAACGTCTTCCGCGTCGCCTAGAGCGTATCTGCTCGGTGTCGAATCAGCGCAAATGATCTGCGCCGAGGCGGCCGTTGGCTAACGATCGGTCCTGCGCAAAAGATACGTGTCCATGATCCAGCCCTTTCGCTGTTTCGCCTCCGCGCGCGCACGCTCGATGTCCTCGGCGCGGTCGCGAAGATTGCCCGATATGAGGATTTCGTCTTCGGTCCCGAGGTAGGCACCCCAGTAGATGTCCATGGCGGCCTCCTTGATCGTCTTGAAGGCGCAATCGCCATCCAGCATGACGACGACGTCGTCGGCATCGTCGGGCCGCTCGGCGAGCTTGCGCCCGGTCGTGATGTGCACCGGCCGGCCGATGCGATTGAGGATTATCCTGTGGCTCGCGGCCAGCGCCTGGATGCTGCTGATACCCGGAACGACCTCGACATCGAACGTGACCGCGCCGCGCGCGACGATGCGCTCGATGATCCGCAGCGTGCTGTCGTAAAGCGACGGATCGCCCCAGACCAAAAACGCTCCACACTCGCCGTCGCCGAGCTCCTTGGCGATCGATTGCTCATAAAGCGCGGCTCTCTCGTCATGCCACGAACCAACCGCGGCCTCGTATGACGCCGGATTGCGGTCCCGAGGCGGATCCGGGATCTCGATCGTCCTGTACGATTTATCGGCGATGTAGCGATCACAGATCTCCTTGCGCAAACCCAGGAGCTCTTCTTTTTCCGGACCTTTGTCCGTCACAAAGAACACGTCAACTTCGTTGAGCGCGTTGATCGCCTGGACGGTGACATAGTCGGGGTTGCCGGCGCCGATGCCGATGACAAACAGTTTTTTCATGAGACCAACCGCTGTTCGCTCTTCCAGCCCGGCGACATCGCGAGGCAAAAATCACGAGCAATTCCCAGGCGAGCCGGGCGTCACGGCGCGTAGCCGTGCCTCCGCTCGCAGGCAAGAAGGGCATAGACACGTCGTAACCGGATCGGCCTCCAGCAGCAACGGCATCTGAAGGCGATAGGGCTCCCGCGCGCACCAGCATTCGGTGTCGCCCGAGGCCGAACAATCAAATTCGGCTCTGCAGCGTTCGCAGGTTACGCGGTTCGGCGGCATGGCTCCCGTCGGGTATCGATTCGCGAACTCCGAGAAAATACTACCACTATATGTGGTGGCATATCCCGATTATGCGTCAACGTATGGTCTACGGGCCGGTCCGTGCCGGATAATGATTGCTTCTGCGGGCGGGACATTTCGGCGCCTTTGGCAGGCTTAGGCCCCGCGGCGCAGCGAAGCCTCTTAAGGCATCGGGCTGGCGGCAGGTTTCCGCGCCTCCGCAGGCAAACGCCTGGTAGGGCGAGTGTCGAAAAACTCGGAAGTGACGACGGGACTTATTTGCCGGGCGACGTCTGGCCCAGATGGCGCAAAGCCGAGAGCTCTGACCACTGATGGGCGTAGGTGGCGTAAGACACCAGGCTGAGCGCGGCGATGACGGAGAACGCCATCAGCGTTCTGGATGTGCGCTGGTATCCTACAATTTGAGTCTTATTGCTTCGAGAAAGTCTCGGTGGATCAATGTGAAGCGGAGCAAGAGCTTCCTCTTCCAACCAAACGGACGCGCTGATCGCGCCAGCAGCAGCGCGCTTTGTCATATTCACTGCGATCCGACAGCTCATGGGCGCCAGTCAATGGGCGGATTGGGGCAACAGCAAGACCCGCCGATGACGAAGCTGCGTCGCCAATGCGGTACGGTTTATCAAGGATTAGCTTCAGTGTGCGGGAGCGTTGCAATCCACGGGGGTCGCGGTGGGGCCGATCCGTATTTTCCCCGTGCAGATCGTTGAATTGGCGCGCCGCATAGGGCGGCACAAGAGCTCCGATTCTCGTCGACCTGCAAAGCGCATCCTGGAGCAGGGAAATGCACGTTCCGGGTGGGCCAGGCGTTCGCAAGGATTCGGCACGCTGCACCGATCGGGATGGCCACCCGGCGGCAACTCCAGGGGAGAGGCGACGGCGGCAGGCGCCGCAGATTGGACCTCACGCGGATGCGAGTCGCGTTCAACGAAACATGGGACTTTTAGATTTCGAGACGCCGGACGCATCCGTTATTCTGACGGTTCTTCTTACGCTCGACGTGCGGCCCGGCTTCCGATACGGCCAACGCGCATGCGGACAGGGTCCCGCAGGCCGGTCATATGAGGCTTGGGTTACGCCGCAACCCTGCTAAGCTGTCAGCTCTGAATGCGGGCCGGACGGAACTGCAATGCGCTGATTCTGATTAGCGGGGCTGATGCAAACTCTCGTAACGGGTGGAAGCGGCTTTATCGGCCAATATCTGGTGACAGCCCTTCTGCAGCAAGGACGCCGCGTGCGCATCCTCGATGTCCGCCCGCCGGCCCACGTCCAATCCGGAATTGAGTTTCTGAAAGGGTCGGTGCTCGATCCGGCAACCGTGCGGGAAGCGGTCGCGGGAATCGACGAGGTTTATCACCTCGCGGCGTTTCCAGGCATGTGGTTGCCGCGCAAGGACGACTTTCACGCCGTCAACTGCCATGGCACCGAAGCCGTCATAGCGGCGGTTCGGGACAGTAAGGTCAAGAGGCTCCTCCATTGCTCCACCGAATTGATACTCTTTGGCCGCTCTTTGGAAAAAGCCTTTGTGGCTGCGGAGACTTGGACGACGACCGATGAAATGCCGGGGCCGTACACGCGCTCCAAACTGATCGCGGAACAGCGCGCGTTTGAGGCCGCTGCCTCTGGACTCTCGGTGGTGATTGCCAATCCGACGATCCCAATCGGACTTACCCAGAGCGCCACACCGCCGACATTGATGTTGCAGCACTTTGTGAGTAGGCGGCTTCAGCTCTATTTCGACTTCATGTTGAACCTCGTCGACGTCCGCGACGTGGCCGCCGGCCTGCTGCTGGTCATGCAACGCGGGCAGGACGGACAGCGCTACGTTCTCGGAGGAGAGAACCTGCCGCTGCGAAAGCTGCTCGAGATCGTGGCGACGATCAGCGGACGCGAGGCGATGCGCATTCCGGTCTCAGCAGGCTTCGCGCAATGCGCCGCCATCGCCTGCGAATTCGTGGCCGATCATGTGACCCGCCGGCCACCTTGCGCGACGCTCGAGGGCGTGCGGATTGCGCGCCGGTCCAAGCCCGTGTCGATCGACAAATCGCGAAAGGAGCTTGGCTATGCGCCGCGTCCGATCAAGCCGGCCTTGGAAAGCGTCATATCCTCAATACTTAAATCCATCACCGTAAATCAGGGTTTTGATCGAGGCGGTGATTTGTTCCACCTCGGTCAAGCCGGGGCCGATTAGCCGCTGTTGCGCAAGCCGGCGGCAATGCCGTTGATGGTCAGATGGATGCCGGTGACCACGCGACTGTCGGTGTCGCCCGAGCGGTAGCGCTTGAGGAGCTCGACCTGGATGTGATTGAGCGGATCGATGTAAGGAAAACGGTCACGGATCGTATTCGCCAGCAAGGGGTGATGCTCGAGCAGCGCCGTTTGTTGCAAGATTGTCAGTAGCCACTTCGTCGACAATTCCCACTCGTCGCAAATCGTCGCAAAGATGGACTCGCGCAACGCGACATCGCTGACCAATTCCTTATAGCGCGAGGCGATGGCAACATCGCTCTTAAGCAGGACCATCTCCATGTTGGCCAACAACGTTTTGAAGAACGGCCACGACTGGGCCATGTCCTGGAGGAACGGCAAGCCCAAGCCGGCATTTTCTTCCAGCCAGCCCTGAACGCCAGCGCCGAACCCGTACCACGCCGGCAGCATCAGCCGGCATTGCGCCCAGGAGAAAACCCACGGGATCGCGCGCAAGTCCTCGATGCGGCCCGAGGTTTTGCGCGACGCCGGCCGGCTGCCGATGTGCAGTTTCGAAATCTCGCCGATGACTGTGGATTCGCGGAAGTACTGGTCGAAGCCTTTGGTCTCGTACACCAGCGCCCGATAAGCGCGGTAGGCGTGGGCCGACAGCGCTTCCATCGCGCCAAAATATTGCGGTGGAAGCTGCCGGTCGGCGTGCATGAGCGCGGCGTCCAGCGCCGCAGCCGCCAGCACTTCCAAATTCTGCCGGCCGATGTCCGGACGGGAGTATTTGCCGGCGATGACCTCGCCTTGCTCGGTCACGCGAATGCCGGCCTGGACCGCGCCGGCCGGCTGCGCGAGCACGGCCTCGTAGGTCGGGCCGCCGCCGCGCCCGACCGTTCCGCCGCGGCCGTGAAAGAGGCGCAAGGTCACGCCATGACGTTCGCAGGCGACCAGCAGCGCAAGCTCCGATTTGTAGAGCTCCCAGCCCGAGGTCAGGTAGCCGCCGTCCTTGTTGCTGTCGGAATAGCCGAGCATCACCTCCTGGACACGGTCTCGGCTGTCGAGGAACCGCTTGTAGGCCGGCAGCGCGAACAACTCATCCATGATTTGCCCGCAATTGCGCAAATCCTGGATCGTTTCGAACAGCGGGACGATGTTCAGATCCATCTGCGCGGACGCCCCGCGCAGGAGACCGGCCTCTTTCAGAAGCACCATGACCTCGAGCATGTCGGAGACGCTCTCGGTGTGTGAGATCACGTAGTTCGGAACCGCGGCCGGCCCGAACGCGCGATGGATTTTTGCCGCGGTTCGAAAGATCGCCATCTCGTCGCGGCATTTCTCTGAATACGGGAGAAACCGCGAGGCCAGCGGACGTCCGCTTGCCAGTTCGGACAGAAGAAAATCCCGCCGCCGGTCTTCGTTCATGGCGCGATAATCGAGCCCCAGCCCGGCTTCCGCGAGTTCCTGAATAGTGTCTTCGTGCGCCTCCGAATTCTGCCGCAGGTCGAGGCTTGCGAGGTGAAAACCGAACACCGCCACGGCATAGCGCATGTGCCGCAACCGCCCGCGGGCGATGAGGCCGGATTTGCTCGCGCACAGCGCGTCGTGAAGGACGTCCAGATCCGCCGCGAATGCCGATGCGTCAGGATAAGGTCCCGCCTCGCCGACCGGCTGCCGGGCGCGCAGCTTATGGCCCGCCGCGCGTGCGGTGGCGGCGAGGCGGGCGTAAATGCCGACGATCGCGCGGCGGTAGGGCTCGGCGTCGCGGCGTGGTGAATCGTCCGGCGAGAGCTGCACCAGCTGTTCCAATTCCGGCGTGATCTCGACCCGGCTGCGATCCAGCGGCAGCTCGCCGCCAAGCTGGTGCAGCTGATCGAGATGAAACTCGAACGCCTTGCGGCTTTGCAGCGACGCGGTTTGGCCGAGGACATCGGCGGTGACGAACGGATTGCCGTCACGGTCGCCGCCGATCCAGCTTCCCATGCGCAGAAACGTCGGAACGCGGCTGACCATGCCGGCTTCGCCATAGCGTGCGAGCTCATCCTCGATCGCCGCATACAGGCTCGGAAGCTCAGTAAGGAAGGTGCGATCGTAATAGGACAGCCCGTTGGAGACCTCGTCGAGCACGGTCGGCCGCTGCAGCCGCAGCAGGCTCGTGTGCCAGAGCGTCAGAACCGCGCGAACGATGGCCTCGTCGTTCTCAGCCACCTCGCTATCGTTCATGGCTTTGTGATTGCGATCGGCGAGAAGCTGGGCGATCTCGATTTCGCGGTCGAGAATGCTCTTGCGCCGGATTTCCGTCGGATGCGCGGTCAAGACCGGCGCGACCAGTGCTCGCGAAAGAACGTCGCGGATCGTCTCGGCCGGAACGCGCGCCATCTGGGCTCGCGCCAAAGCGGCCGCGACCGTTACGCGGTCGGCCGCGCCGTCGGCGGTGATCTCGCTGCTCGATCGAAGATCGTGCTGGTCCTCGGCGATATTGGCCAAGTGCGAGAAGAAGCTGAAGGCCCTGACCACTTCGACCGTTTGAGCACCAGAAAGGCCGTTGAGCAGATTCTCGAAGGCTTTTCGCGCGTGACCGTCATGGTGGCGGCGGAACTCGACCGACATTCTGCGAACGTTCTCGACGACGTCGAAGGTCGTGTCGCCTTGCTGGGCGCGGATCGTGTCGCCGAGCACGCGCCCGAGCAGGCGTATGTCGGCGCGCAGCGCGTCTCCGCCGAACCCGGTCGTCGGGTGCTCCATCGTTCGGTTCCCTGGATACGGTTCATTAGCTTTGCAGACCGCCCGGAACGGTAGCAGGGCGACGCGATCTTGGCCTGTGGAAATCCGCGGCGTTTGCGCTTAAAAGATAGCTATGGACAACAGATCGAAACTCATCCCGCCCGGAGGTGACAAACGCGTGCTGCTGCATTCGTGCTGCGCACCCTGCTCCGGCGAGGTGATGGAGGCGATGCTGGCCTCGGGGATCGAATACACGATCTTCTTCTACAATCCGAACATTCACCCGGAAAAAGAATACCTGCTGCGCAAGGACGAGAACGTCCGCTTCGCCGAGAAGCATGGCGTGCCGTTCGTCGACGCCGATTATGACAAGGACAATTGGTTCGCGCGCGCCAAGGGCATGGAATGGGAGCCCGAGCGGGGTGCGCGTTGTACGATGTGCTTCGACATGCGCTTCGAGCGTACGGCGCTCTATGCGCACGAACACGGCTTTCCGGTGATGACATCCTCGCTCGGCCTGTCGCGCTGGAAAAACATGGCGCAGATCAATGACTGCGGACATCGCGCCGCCGGCCGATACGAAGGGCTATCGTATTGGGACTTTAATTGGCGCAAGGGCGGCGGCTCCCAGCGCATGATCGAGATCAGCAAGCGCGAGGAATTCTACCAGCAGGAATACTGCGGTTGCGTCTATTCGCTGCGTGACACCAACCAGCATCGCCGCAACCAGGGCCGCGCGCCCATTGTGATCGGCACGCAATTCTATCATCACAAGACCGACGAGGAGACCTCGTAAAGGCGGTCATACCGAATATCGCTGCCGCGATCACGGGCCGACGATCGGTCGTTTGTCGTAGCCACTCAGGCGCTGTTGCGCGCCCATTTCTGCTCGAACGCCCAAACATCTTCGAAGCCGATCAGCGAGTTGAACTCGGCGAAGGAGAATAACGGAACGTTTGGCGAAACCGACGTGCCGGTTTCCTTGAGCACCGAGAGCGCCACCTTCGCGGCATGCGCCGCGGCAAGACCGGTGGTCGCCGGAAAGATCGCGACCTGATAACCCATGGCCGCCAGTTCGGCTTTCGAGCGGATCGGCGTTTTTCCGCCATCGGCCATGTTCGCCATCATCGGCTTTTTGATCCGGGCGCAGGCCTGACGCATTTCGTCCTCGCTCTCCAGCGCCTCGATGAAGACGATGTCGGCGCCCGCCTCGCCGTATGCCTCACCACGTTTCAACGCGCCCTCAAAGCCGTCGGTCTGCCGGGCATCGGTGCGGGCGATGATCAGGATTTCGGGGCTGCGCCGGGCCGCGCAGGCGACCTTCACCTTGTCGACCATGTCGCGCAAAGGAACGACGCGCTTGAACGGCGTGTGCCCGCATTTTTTCGGGAATTCCTGATCCTCCATCTGGATCGCCATGACGCCGGCGTCCTCGTAGCCGCGCACGGTGTGATGGACGTTGAGCAAGCCGCCGTAGCCGGTGTCGGCATCGGCGATCACGCCGGCATTGACGGTGCGAACGAGCGTCGCCACCCGGCCGAGCATCTCGGTGTAGGTGGCAATGCCGGCGTCAGGCAGCCCGTGCGCCGAGGCGGTCATCCAATAGCCCGATGCATAAACAAAATCGAAGCCGACCTTGTTGGAGACCACGGCAGCGATCATGTCGTGCAGCCCCGGTGCGACGATGAACTCTCCGCCTTCGATGGCCGACTTCAGGCTGCGCTTCATTTTTGGTCCTTGCTTCCGAGATCATCGAAATAAGAGAGTTTTTGGGGATCGAGATAAAGCCACGGTGCCGCCGTCTTCTGCCGGCTCTCGAAGGCTTTGATGTCGGCGGCGTCGCCGGCGAGAATTTCACCAATCTGGTCGAGCCCGAGCAGCAGCGCTTGCCGCCGGTGCGGATCGATCTGAAAGGCGATCGCGCGCCCCTCGGACAGGCGAATCTCCTGCGCTTTCAGATCGACGGTCAGCGGGACGCCGGAGGTTGCGGCGAGCATCACGTCGCCATGCTCGGCATCGGTGAGCGTGATCGGCAGCATGCCGTTGCGAAAGCAATTGCCGTAGAAGATCTCGCCGAAGCTCGGGGCGATGACGCAGCGGATGCCGAAATCGGCTAGCGCCCAGACGGCTTGTTCGCGGCTCGAGCCGCAACCGAAGTTGCGACCGGCCACCAGGATTTCGGCCTTGTCGAATGGAGCGCGAGAGAGAACGAAAGGCTCGTTTGCCAGCGCCTGGGCGCGACGCTCGTGGAAGAGGTGCCGGCCAAGACCGGCGCGGTCGAGCAGCAGGAGAAAGCGCGCCGGGAAAATCACATCGGTGTCGACGTCGGCGTCGGGAAACGGCGCGGCAATGCCGGTGAGCGCAATAAAGCTCTTCATGGGCGGATCACGAGCTCAGCGTCCGCACGTCGGTGAGGCGCCCGGTGATCGCGGCCGCCGCCGCCATCGCCGGGCTCATCAGATGCGTGCGCCCGCCCTGCCCCTGGCGCCCCTCGAAATTGCGGTTCGACGTGGAGGCGCAACGCTCGCCGGCATTCAGCCGGTCGTCGTTCATGGCGACGCACATCGAACAACCGGCGTCCCGCCATTCGAAGCCCGCGGCCTGAAAGATGCGGTCGAGACCCTCGGCTTCGGCCTGAAGACGCACGCTCGCGGAGCCGGGAACGACAATCGCCGCCACATTGTCGGCGACGTTGCGGCCGGCGGCGATCGCAGCGGCAATGCGCAAATCCTCGATGCGGCTGTTGGTGCAGGAGCCGATGAAGACGCGATCGACCGCAATGTCGCTAAGCCTGACACCGGGCGTCAGCCCCATATAGCTGAGGCTGCGCCGCATGCGTTCGCGGCGCTGCGGATCGGCTTCGTCGGTGGGATCGGGCACCGTCGCGGTGATCGGCAAATTTTCTTCCGGGGTCGTGCCCCAAGACACGCGTGGCGCGAGGGAGCAAACGTCGAGTGCGACCTCGCGATCAAAAACCGCATCGTCATCGCTGCGCAACGACCGCCAATGCGCGACCGCTGCATCCCATTGCGCGGCGTCGGGCGCGAGCGGACGGTCTTTGAGATACGCGAACGTTGTTTCATCCGGCGCGACCATGCCGACACGGCTGCCGGCCTCGATCGACATGTTGCACAAGGTCATGCGCGCCTCCATCGAGAGCGCGGCGATGGCCGGCCCGGCATATTCGAGCGCATAGCCGACACCCCCGGAGACGCCGATCTGAGCGATGAGCGCGAGGATGATATCCTTCACCGACACGCCGGCATGCAATTCGCCATTGAGCATGACGCGCATGCGTTTTTGCTTGCGCTGACGCAGCGTCTGCGTGGCGAAGATGCATTCGCATTCACTCGAGCCGATGCCGAACGCCATAGCGCCGAAGGCGCCGTGCGTGCAGGTGTGGCTGTCGCCGCAAACCAGCGTCGCACCCGGCAACGTGAAGCCCAGTTCGGGCCCGATGACGTGGACGATTCCGTGCCGATGATCGTCCATGGGGATGTAGGGGATGGCGAAGCGCCGCGCATTCTCAGTCAGGCGAGAGACCTGCCGGGCAGCGAGACCGTCGGGAAGCGGATTGGTGCGAAAGCGTGTCGGCACGGCATGATCGGCGACGGCGATGTGCGCATCAGGCCGCCGCAGCGCGCGGTTTTCGCTGATCAAACCGGCGAAAGCCTGCGGGCTCGAGACCTCCTGGACCAAATGACGATCGATGTAGATCAGCGAGTCCCCATCGTCATAGGTCTTGACGACATGCGAAGCCCAAACCTTGTCGTACAGCGTTTGCCCACCCGTGTTTCGCGCCGTTGCCATGGGATGCGTCGTATCCTTCCTGTCGCAACACACTTGCTGCGAAAAATTTTTGATCGCTGCGCCCCTACGCTGACGCCCGATCGGAATTTTGCGCTTGCGCCTGTTGCAGCAAGCAAACTATGCTAGTTTGCATGCGTATTCAATACGGACGGGAAATCTCGTCCTAGGGTTTTGTTTATCGGGGAGGATGCACGGATGCGGCTCGGCGTCGACGTGGGCGGCACATTCACGGATCTGCTGCTTCATGATGAGCGCACGCAGCGGACTTATCAGGCGAAGACGCCGTCGACGCCGCAAGATCAGTCGATCGGCGTCGCGGCCGGCGTGAAGCTGATATGCGATAAGGCCGGCGTGTCGCCATCAGAAATCGCGCTGATCCTGCACGGCACCACGGTCGCCACCAATGCGGTGCTCGAGGGCAAAGGCGCGCGCGTCGGCCTGCTGGTCTCCGAAGGTTTTGAATACACCCTGCATCTCGCCAAGGCCTGGACGCCCGGCCCGCTGTTCGGCTGGATCGTCATGGACAAGCCAGAGCCGCTGGCGTCGCTCGCCGACACGCGCGGCATCCCGGAGCGCATCAATGCGCGCGGCGACGTCGTGCGCCCGCTCGACGTCGCCAAGGCCACCGCGCTGATCGAGGATCTTTGTTCGTCGGGCATCGAGGCACTCACCATTTCGTTGATGCACGCCTACGCCAATCCCGCGCACGAACAGCAGTTGCGCGACATCGTGGCGAAACGCTTTCCCGATATTCCGGTGTCGCTGTCGTCCGACATCCTGCCGGAGTTTCGCGAATACGACCGCGCCATCACCACAGTGATGAACGACTATGTTCGGCCGATCATGAAGCGCTATCTGTCGCGCATCGAAGATCGCCTCAAAGACGAAGACGTCAAGGCGCGGCTGCATATCGTGCGCTCCGATGGCGGGCTGATGAGCGCGGCGGCGGCGTCCGAACGCCCGGTGCACACGGTTCTATCCGGCCCCGCCGGCGGCGTTACCGCGACGGTGATGATCGCGCGCCGCACCGGGCTCAAGAAGCTTCTCGCCTTCGACATGGGCGGCACTTCGACCGACGTTTCAGTTATTCTCGACGGCGAGCCCACGATCTCGCGCTCGACCGAGGTCGGCTATTTCCCCGCCAAGGTGCCGACGCTCGACGTGCGCAGCGTCGGCGCCGGCGGCGGCTCTATCGCCGAGGTCTCGGAACTGACAAAGTCACTGCGTGTAGGCCCGCGCAGTGCCGGCGCCCGGCCCGGCCCTGTGGCCTACGGCCAGGGGGGCACAGAGCCCACGGTGAGCGACGCCAACGTGGTGCTCGGTTATCTGCCGCCGGTTCTTCTCGGCGGCGACATGGCGCTCGATGTGGCCGGCGCCAAAGCCGCGATCGCCAAGGTCGGACAGGCGATGGGGCTTTCGACCGAGGAAGCCGCCAAGGGCATTATCGATATCGCCAACGAAGTGATGCTCGGCGCGCTGCGGGTGATCACGGTGCAGCGCGGCCTCGATCCGCGCGACTTCGGGATCGTCGCCTTCGGCGGTGCCGGGCCGTTGCATGCCAACGCGCTGGCCGAACTGCTCGGCTGCTATCCGGTGCTGGTGCCTCCGAGCCCCGGCGTGCTCTCGGCGCTGGGCTTTCTCGAAGCCGAGTTCAAGAACGAGTTCGTGCAGACTTTCATCCGTTCAACCGTCGGGCTCGACGCCCGGGATGTTTGGACGCGTTTCGCGGCGCTTGGCGAAAAAGCCAAGGCCTGGCTCGACGAACAGGAGGTCGCCGAAGGCGACCGCAGCGTCGGCTACTCGCTCGATCTGCGCTACGAGCAGCAAGGCTTTGAGGTGACCATCGAGGTGCCGGCCGATCTGGTCAACACATCCGGCTCGCTCGACCAAATCCTCGACCGGTTTCATGCACTGCATGAGCGGCTTTATGGCGTCCGCTTCCATGTTCCGGTCGAGCTGGTAGCGCTGCGCGTCATCGCCATGGGCGCCACGCCCAATGTCGAAGAGGCGCTGCCCGAACAGGGACAGCACGATCTCGCCAAGGCATTGATGGAGGTGCGGCCGTGCTATTTCGGCGGCGCTTGGGTCGACACGCCGAACTATGACCGCGCCAAACTCGCCGTCGGTTCCAAGATCACCGGGCCCGCGATCATCCGCCAATACGACACGACCACCGTGCTGCTGCCCAAGCACACCGCCGAGGTCGACAGTCACGGCAACATTCTGATCCGGCCCGCCGCAAAAGGAAATTGAGCCATGTCCGTCAAGGTCGATCCGATTACGCTCGACATCATCGAGAACGCGCTGAAGAACGCGCGCTTTGAAATGGACGGCGTCGTGGTGCGCATCTCGCTGTCGCCGGTGATCCGCGAGCAGCACGACGAATTTCCGATGATCTGCAACGAGCGCGGCCAGATGGTCGTCGGCCAGTTCGGGTCCTACATCCCGGCGATCGTGGAAAAGTTCGAAGGCGACATCAACGAAGGCGATATCTTCGTCTGGAACGATCCCTACGCTTGCAAAGGCTCGATCTCGCACAACAACGACTGGTGCGTGATGATGCCGATCTTCCACGACAGCGTTCTGGTCGGCTTCAGCTCGATCTTCGGCCACATGGTCGATGTCGGCGGCAAGGTGCCGGGCTCGATGCCGTGCGATTCCCACACCATCTGGGAAGAAGGCCTGCGCATTCCGCCGGTGCGTATTTACGACAAGGGCACGCTCAACAAGGGCGTGCTCGACATCATGCTCAACAACACGCGTACGCCGGACATGAACCGCGCCGACCTGATGGCGCTGATCGCCGGCTGCCGCACGGCGGCGACGCGCGTGCGCGAATTGTGCGACCGCTTCGGCCGCGACACCTACATGTCGGCCTGCGACATGCTGCTCGACCGCACCCGCGAAGCCATGAAGGTGCTGATCCAGAAATATATTCCCGAGGAACCGGTCAGCTTTACCGACTACGTGGACGACGACGGGCTCGGCAACGGTCCGTTCAAGATGACGCTGTCGATCTATCGCCGCGGCGAGATCGCCATCTTCGACTGGACCGGAACCGATCCGCAGGCCGAGGGCCCGATCAACTTTCACATTCACGAAGGGCTGTGCAAGCTGTTCTTCGGCGTCTACATGATCATGGCGTTCGATCCGTCGGTGCTGTTCAACGAAGGTTTTTACGATCTGTTCGAGATTGTTCTGCCGGAAGGCTCGCTGCTCAATCCGCGCTTTCCGGCGGCGCTGTCGAACCGGCTCAACACCCATACCCGCTTTTTCGATTGCCAGGCCGGCGCGCTCGGCCAGCGCGCGCCGCATCTGTCGATGGCGGCCGGTTACGGCACCAGCCCGCATTTCATTTTCACCGGGCACACCAAGGACACCAATAAATACTTCCAGCTTATGGAGTTGCTGTTCGGCGGCGTGCCCGGGCGGCCGCGCGGCGACGGCCTCGACGGCCACGCCTGGTGGCCGTTGTTCAGCGCCACCCCGATCGAATACATCGAGAATTATTATCCGGTGCTGGTGGAGAGCTATCGGCCGATCAAAGATTCAGGCGGCGCCGGATTGCATCGCGGCGGCGCCGGCATCGCCAAGGTCTATCACGTGCTCGAAGCCGGCAAGGTCTCGATCCATGACGACCGCGAGGTGGTGCCGCCTTGGGGCATCAATGGAGGCAAGTTCGGCGGCACCTCGAGCAAATGGCTGATCCGGGCCGGCAGCGACGCGCCCGAACGCATCCCCTCGAAAATCGACAATCTCGCGGTGAAAGCCGGCGATCGCATCGTCTTTAACACCGCCGGCTCCGGCGGCTGGGGCGATCCGCTCGATCGCGATGCCGAGAAGGTCGCGCGCGACGTGCGCTACGACCTGGTGTCGGCCGAGAAGGCAGAGTTGGATTACGGCGTCGTGCTGACCAAGGATCGCGCCGTGGACGTGGAAGCGACCAACAAACGCCGAAACGCCATGCGCGACGAGCGCGGCGCGCCCGAGCCGTTCAATTTCGGCTACCAGCCGCCGATCCGCGAAGCGGCGGAGTAAGGGCCGTAGCAAACACGTTCGGTCGCGGGCTTACGCCCGCCGCCGGACCGTGGCCGAACGAGGCAAGAAGCGCAAAACGGAAAGGAACGCGCGCGTCGCGCGGGGTTTACATTCCGGATCTGGCGAGCACGTTGTAGGCGAGCATAGGCTGCCGGATGCCTTTGATGGCGAACTCGCCCACCAGCTCGGCCTTCACGATATCTTCCACCGCCATGCGCACCCGCGAACTGATCAAGATCTGGCCCGGCAAGGCCTGATCGCACAGGCGAGAGGCAACATTCGAGACGGTACCGATGGCCGCATAGTCGAAGCGGCCCTCGAAGCCGATGGTACCGAGAGTCGCGAAGCCGTGCTCGATGCCGATGCCAAAACTGACGTCGTATCCACACCGGCGCCGCTTCTCCGTCAGGACACCGATCGCATCGCGCATCTCTAGCGCCATCAGCACGGCCTGGAGTTCGGGATTCTCCACCGCAACCGGATCGTTGAAGACGACCATGACACCATCGCCGGCATAACGCTCCAATGTGCCACTGTACCGGGTGATGATCTCGCCGATTGCGGCGTGATAGTCGCGCAAGAGTGCCATCACCTCCGCGGCGTCCGCCCTTTCGGTGAAGCCTGTGAAGCCGCGCAGGTCGCAGAACAGCGCGGTGATTTCCCGGCGATGGCTTTCCAACTGCCATTCCATCCCGGACGTCACGATCAGGTCGGCGACTTGCGGCGGCAAGAAGCGCCGCAGCCGGCTCATGCGCTCGATTTCAGAAACCTGTTCGCTAACGCGCTCTTCCAGTCCCTCATTGAGCTTTTTGAGCTCCTGCGCTTGCACGTCCAATTGGACCGCTTGGCGTTGGACCAACGTGTAGGAACGCTCGAGTTCGCACGTTCGCTCACGCAGCTCGTTGAGCAGACGCGCGTTCTCCAGGCCCAGCACCACCTGACTGGCGAAATTCTTCACCAGCTGAATTTGCTTCTCGCTGAACGGCCGCGGTTCCTGTCGATAGATGATGATGCAGCCCACGATCTGATCGTCCTTGAGCAGGGGCACCGCAAGAAGCGTTCGTATCCCCGCCAGTTCCGCACCCTCAATCGCAAACGGATCACCTTTCAGGTAGATGTCCTCGGCGAGGAGATCGACGATTTGCACGACATCCTTTGTCGTGGCCAATCGGCCGAGACCGCTTTCGCGCGGTCGCGTGAATGGCGCCCGCATGCGGGCCCTCACGTAAGCTTCCGGTGCGATGAACATCGCAACGCCACGGAACGCGCCATCCTCGTAAAGGAACAAGTTACCGAAGTGTGCCTGGCAGATGTTGACCGCGCTCTCGAGTATGACCTGAAAGATCGACTCCAAATTGCCCGAAGAGCCGCTGAGCATTTGCAGCACGCCGGTGATGGCTTTCTGCTGACCCAGCGCTTCGGTCAGGTCGGCGGTGCGCTCACGCAATTCGTTGAGCAACCGCACGTTCTCAGTGGCGATAACGGCTTGAGTCGCAAAATTCTGTACGACCTTGACTTGTTTATCGGTGAAGGGTTGCACGCGTTGGCGGCAGAGAAAGAACGCGCCTGTCATCTCGCCCTTGTCGATTAACGGCACGCTTAAGACGGTGCGCGCACCACCGAGCTCGACTGCGGCGACCGCGCCCGAGTCGCGTCGCGCAAGATAGGCGTCTTCGGCCATGACGTCGCGAATATGCATCGGCGTCTTGGTCGCCACCATGCGGCCGACCGGAGAGTTTTGGTCGGGACGATAGGGCAAGCGCCTTCGTTCTTCGGCAAAGGCGGCGGGCGTCTTGTGCGTTGCCACGATGTGCAAAAGCTCGCCATCCCAGCGGTATATGTTTCCGAAGGTGGCGCTGCATATGCGCACCGCCTTCTCCAGCATGGTTGCGAATACGGGCTCCAGTTCGCCTTGCGATCGGCTGATGACCTGGAGCACTTCCGCCGCCGCCTTTTGCTGCTCGAGCGACTCCGTCAATTCGCGCGTTCGCTGCTGTTCGGCCTCGAACAGCCGAACGTTTTCGATGGCGATGACCGCCTGGTTGGCAAATGTCGTGACCAATTCGACATCGCGATCGGAGAAAGGATCGACACGGCTGCGCGATAGACCGATGACGCCGATCGGCTCTCCATCACGCAGGAGGGGCACGCCAAGCATCGAGCGAAGCTTTCCGACCTTCGCGTCCTCCTTCCTTTCATACAGTGGATCGCTCCAGGCATCATCGATTCGCACCGCGCAGCGCACCGTCGCAACGCGGCCGACCAGCGTGCCAGGACCAGGAGAGATCTTAGATCGGCGCTCTATTTCCAAATAGGCGGGACTGATGCTGTAGCCCGCCACGAAACGGTAGATCCCATCCTCGAAACGAAAGATCACCGCCTTTCTGGCGCGGCACAGCCGCGCCGCAGTTCGAACAACTCTGTCCAGCACCGGTTGAAGCTCGAATTTCGAGCCACTAATGGCGCTCAACACCTCTGCCAATGCCGATTGCTGCCGTCGCGCTTCATCCAGCGCTTTCGCGCACGTCGCCGCTTCGCTGATCCGTTGCTGTATTTTTGATCCGTTGCGCCTCTTGGGGGGAGCCGTCTGGCGTCGCGCTTTGAGCTTTTCGAAGTGTCTGCTCATCATACCTGGGTTTGGCAAGCCGTTACGAGAAGCGCATTTACTCTCACTAATCGGGATGACCTCAGATTGGGATTCAATGCTGAAGAGGTATGGTGTTGCCGTCGCTCTTTGGCCGTTGCGGCATTGTCATCGCCCGGGCAACTGTGACCACTAAGTCCTCACGAGAGAATGCGCTTGCTTATGCCAACGCTCGGCTGATCACGTTGACCCTAGAACAGTTTCAAGTTGCACTTCATGAGTGCCTAGAACATATCCCGATCAAGTTGAATCGGGATGTGTTCTAAATTCATTTGTTATCGCATGTCCTTTTCGGAAAACCGGTTTCCACTTTTCCGGGACATGCTCGAGAAACAGCCTTTCAACAGGGCGAAATAATACCGCGTGGCAGCATGCGCCTGTGCTGCGCATCACACCATTGCGCCTTTCAGGCAACGCCCTGTTCTGAGTTGGAAGGCGACGTGGGCTCAATCTGTTGAAAACACAGACCTAGTTTCTTCCGGCGTGCACCTGTCGATTCGCGTTACCGCTGCAACAAAGCCGCCAAGCCTTGCGTCATGATGCAGGAGCGAAATCGCCTCTCCACATCCGCTGCACCTCAGTCGACAATTGCTGCATAGACCAGTTGCTTGATGAGCCGGCGATAGTAGGCGCGGGCAGTGCTTGGTGCTTAACTCATAAAGACAGCAACAAGTTCCTCCTTCGGGTCCACCCAGAAATAGGTGCCCGCATAGCCGGCCCACATGAACTCTCCGGGCGAGCCGGGAACGCCGGCAACGCCGCCGCCCTGGCGCACGGCAAAGCCGAGCCCGAACGTGTATCCGGGCGTGCCGAGCAGGAGTTCGCTCGGCGTAACCGGAGCCGCAATCCGCGAGCCCAGGTGGTCCGACGTCATCAGCGAGACGGTCGTGCGGGAGAGCACCCGCCTGCCGTCAAGCTGGCCGCCGTTGAGAAGCATTTGCGCGAAGCGCAGATAGTCGGCCGCCGTCGACACGCCGCCGGCGCCGCCTGAATCGTTGTTCGGCTGCTTTGAGACATCGATGACCTTAATCGGCTGCCCGCTGGCGAAGTCGACCGCGAGCGGCTGAGCGACGCGTCCGCTCTTTGCGCCGGGCACCCAGAAACCGGTGTCCGGCATCTTCAGCGGCTCGAACAATCGCTCCGCAAGAAAATCCGCCAGACGCTTGCCCGATGCCGCCTCGACCACGCGGCCGAGCAAATCCACCGCGAGGCTGTATTCCCAGACCGTGCCGGGTTGATGCGCCAGCGGCGCCTTGGCGAGACGCTCAACCTCCTCCGCAGGCGTGAGATCGCGCACGTCATAGTCGCGAACGCCCGGCTGATAAAGTCCGGCCTTCGTGTAAGCGTCCCGCACCGGGGTATTGAGCGTGATCTCGCCGTAGGCGAGGCCTGCGGTATGCCGCAGCAGATCCTGCACAATGATTTCGCGATCGGCCGGAACGTTCGCGTAGGTGATGCGCGCGAACTCGCTATCCGGACGCGCGACGCTCACTTGCTGGCCTTTGAACGCGGGAAGGAATTTCGACACCGGTTCGGAGAGTTGGATCTTGCCGTCCTCGACCAGCATCATCGCGGCGACCGAGACCAGTGGCTTGGTCATCGAATAGATGCGAAAAATGGAATCCAGCGCCATCGGCTTGCCTTCATCCTTGTCCTGAAAGCCGGCGGCATCGGCATAGATGAGCTTGCCCTTGCGGGCGACCAGCACGACCGTGCCGGCGAGCTTGCCATCGTCAATATTTTGCTGGAGCACATCGTGGATGCGGCCAAGCTTCTCTTTGGAAACTCCGACCTGCTCGGGTGGCGCTTGTTCCAGGCCGAGAACTTTGACCTGCGACCAGGCTGGCGATGCGGTAACGACGAGAGCGGCAAACAGCGCGACGGCAAGCATCCGGCGTTTCATCTCACGCAACCTCCCTTAAATCGTTTGCGAGCCGCTTTTTACGGCGCACTTTACGGTAGGCTACCCGCGCGCGCCGATCTTGTCCTGCGTTTTGGTCGCGAAATCACTGGCGTCATGGCGCTCGTGCAATTGTTCTTCGGGCGCCCCGAAGGTGCGGTTGACCATCCGGCCGCGCTTGACGGCCGGACGTTCGCCGATTTCTTTGGTCCAGCGTGCCACATTTTTATATTCGTGCGTCTGCAAGAACACGCGCGGGTCGTTGTAGGAGGCGCCGTTCAATAGGCCGTTGCCGTACCACGGCCAGATCGCCATGTCGGCGATCGTATACTCGTCGCCGGCGACGAATTGATTATCCGCGAGCTGCCGGTCGAGCACGTCGAGCTGACGCTTCACCTCCATGGAAAAACGGTCGATGGCGTATTTGATTTTCACCGGAGCGTAGGCGTAGAAATGGCCAAAGCCGCCGCCGAGATAGGGCGTCGAGCCCATCTGCCAAAACAGCCAGTTTAGCGCCTCCGTACGCTTACCGCGCCCCTTCGGCAGGAAGACGCCGAATTTGTCCGCCAGATAGAGCAGGATGGCGCCGGATTCGAACACACGGAGCGGCGTCGGCTCGCTATAGTCCATAAGCGCCGGGATTTTTGAATTCGGGTTCACCCCGACAAATCCGCTGCCAAACTGATCGCCCTCACCGATCCGGATCAGCCACGCGTCATATTCCGCGCCGCTGTGACCAGCGGCCAGCAGCTCCTCCAGCATGATCGTAATCTTGACGCCGTTGGGTGTCGCCAATGAATAGAGCTGAAGCGGATGCTTGCCGCGGGGCAACGCCTTCTCATGCGTCGCGCCGGCGATGGGGCGATTGGTATTGGTATAGCGCCACTGGGGACTGTCATCCTTCTCCCAGATCCAGACGTCCGGCGGCGTGTAGGCAGATGCGTCGGTCATGTTGGGCTCGCGTTTGTCGCCTAGAGCGCGATCACTTTAGGTGGGATCGACATCGCGCTCTAGATCTTTGGTGGAAGCATGATCTTTTCGGAAAACCGGTATCCACTTTTCCGGATCATGCTCGAATGGGTCCGCGCAATAGATAGAGCCGCGAGCGTAGGCTGTCCAATGACGGTCGTGTGCGATGCAAGCGACACGGCCCACCACCATCCGATGAAACGCCCGACGTGCTCGTTGATCCGGCGCGTTACGGCCTTGCGTGCGCGGGCATCTTTGCCTTGAAGAAAGCCACCACCGCGGCGTTGAATTCGCGGTGGAAAGCCGCACGATCGAACCCCGCGGGATCGCGGCAGATCTCCGGCACCCTCGCCGCCAAAGCGGACGTGCACGGCGCCAGGAACGCAAAATGGCCCGCGTTTGCAACGACGTGATATTCGGGCTTCACGGACAGCCGGTCATAGATAGCTTGGGCGTAATTGGGGTGCGGAAGGATTTCATCGCTGTCGCCACGCCAAAGCTGGATCGGCACCGTGATGGCGGCGAGCGCCTCGGCCGAGAAAGCATAGCCTACGGCCGGCGCGGCGATCACCGCGGCAACGATACGCGGATCGTGCACCCAGTTCACATCGGGCCTGGCGCCATTGGCCGATAGATCGACTTTGTGTTCTCGCAGCATGCGGCACGCCCACTCATCCGGATGGGCGGCGCAATAGGGCGCGACGGTGCGCATATCCGGCGTCCCGCCGATGGCCACAAGCGCGGTAAAGCCGCCGGCCGAAAATCCGAACATACCGACGCGCGCGGGATCGAGCGCCTCATGGTGCTCCCACGACGCCAGCATGTAATCGATCAGCACCTTGATGTGACGCGGCCGATTTTCGAGGCGGCCGACTTGGGTCTGATCGCGGTAATTGTCGCCCGTATGCGTCACCGCGGCGACCACAAAGCCGGCTTCGGCAAGCGCCAACGCCGTGTCGTAATGGCCTTCAAACGAGCCGCCGGTGCCATGCGACATGACGATCAACGGCAAATCGCGGCCCGCGACGGCCGCACCATTCGCGACGGTTTGCTCGAACAGCCCGAGCCGTTGTGGTGCGGCGGCGGCCTCGCTCGGATACCAGACGCCGACTTCGAGCGGCGCGCCGGCAGGATCGGGCACCGTGATCTGCTCGAACCCGGCCGCGAGAGCCGGCATTGCGCCGAGCATCACGAGTGCGAATGCAGCGATCGCAAATTTCATGGAAGAGCCCTCAATGTTGACGGCGCTTACATTGCTGACACATGATGTAAGCTGTGTCAACATTCCGGGCATGAAGGCCGAATCCAGCTACCATCATCCCGACCTCCGCACCGCGCTTGTGAAGGCGGCAACGGCCGCGATCGAGCGCAGCGGCTACGAGACTCTATCGCTCCGCGAGCTCGCGGAATCGCTCGGCGTATCGCGCGCCGCGCCCTATCGGCATTTCGCCGATCGGCGCGCGCTACTCGCCGCCGTTGCGGCCGACGGCTTTGACCGGCTGACGGCGATCTACAATGCAACCGCCGAGCAAACGATTCCGCAGGCTCGGCTAGCGGCCGCCGGCCGGGCCTATCTGGCGTTCGCAGCCGAGCGGCCGCAATTGTTCCGGCTGATGTTTGTGTCCGACCTGCTGGGTCAGAGCACGGCACCGCCCGATCCCGCGCTCATCAAGAGCGCCAGCGAAGCGTATGTCGTGTTCGAGCGCCTCGTCGCCGCGACGCTCGATGATCCCGACGACCGCGCCATCAAGGCGGCGGCCATTGCGATCATGTCGACGAGCTACGGTTTCGCGCTTCTGCGCATGAATGATCGGCTCAAGCCATTCATGTACGGCACGTTGACACAAGGTGATCTCATCAACGCCGTGCTGTCCATAAAGTCCGCGGCAAAAGCCAAAGCCGCTGAGCGCAACGTCCGCAGGAAGACGCGCACTCTCAAGAGGCGATAAATAACGAACGTCCCCGGTGAGTGACCGACATCCGGGAAATGCCAGTACCATAACACCGCCTCCGGTCACATCGACTGTCCAATGTGGCTGAAAGCGGCAACTGGCCCTCCGTTGCGCGCTGTTCTTCCCAACCATGACCACAACCTGATAGTTTAAATTGCAGAACCGCAAGCGGGACGTGCCGAAGTCCTTTTATACAGCAGTCGCGGACCGGCCCACGGCGGGCATGCATTCGCAAAATCCGAGAATTTCAAAACTGAGGTGCAACGCGGCTTCAGGAGGCGGTCATGACTGCACTACACAGGATTGTCGTACTTGCCACTCTGGTAACGAGCGGTCCGGCGCTGGCGCAATACACGGACGGAGTGATCAAGATCGGCGTGCTCACCGATATGTCGGGCGTTTACTCTGAGCTCGCGGGACCTGGGTCAGTCGCAGCAGCACGGCTCGCAGTTGCGGATTTCGGGGCGGCGGCAAAAGGAATGCGAGTTGAAATCATATCAGGTGATATGCAAAACAAACCGGATGTCGGTGTAAATATCGCTACATCTTGGTTTGATGTCGAGAAAGTTGATGTCATCTTCGATTTGCCTAATTCCACCATTGCTCTAGCGGTAAGTGAAATTGCCCGTCAAAAGAACAAACTGTTGATCGCAGTAGGAACGGCCACTTCGGATCTCACTGGCGCCAAATGTAACGCCAACACGATTCACTGGCTTTACGACACTTGGTCAAACGCGCATGGCACTGGCAAAGCCATGGTGAAGTCGGGCGGCGATACCTGGTTCTTCGTAACTGTGGATTACGCTTTTGGGCAGGCCGCGGAACGCGACACGACAGCGGCAGTCGAGGCCAACGGGGGCAGAGTTGTCGGCAAGGTTCGGCATCCACTCAACACTTCCGATTTCTCGTCGTTCTTGCTGCAAGCCCAAGCGTCCAAGGCCAAGGTCGTCGGTCTTGCTAACGGCGGTTCCGACACCGTTAATGCAATCAAGCAGGCCGCAGAGTTTGGAATCGTCAAAGGCGGACAAAAGCTTGCCGGAATGTTCATCTGGATAAGCGATGTCGCGGCTCTCGGGGCTACCGATCGCGCAGGGTCTTGTCTTCACCGATGCGTGGTATTGGGATGCGAATGATGAGAATCGCGCTTGGACCAAACGGTTGCAAGTTGAGAGGCCGGGACGTCTGCCAAGCATGGCCCATGCGGGCGTGTACTCAGCCGTGACGCACTACCTCAAGGCTGTCGAAGCATTGAAATCGGACGCGGACGGTCGCGCGGTGGTCGAGAAAATGAAGGAGATGAAGACTGAGGATCGTCTGTTCGGCATCGGAACGGTCCGTCCCGACGGCCGCAAGATACACGACATGTACTTGAGAGAAGTCAAAAAACCTGAGGAATTGAAATATCCGGGCGATTTTTATAAGACCCTTGCCACCATTCCGGCCGCGGAAGCTTTTCGACCGCTCAAGGAGGGAGGTTGCCCGCTCGTCGACCACAATCTTCCGTGATGTGACAGTGGGTTTAGTCGCGTCCTCGCTCTCCGTTTTGAACAAATCCGGCGTCCGCGTATATCCGCGGCCCTGCGCGTCCGCTTCGGCCGAACTTGCGACTGACGACCGAAATCGCGACGCGTCCCCATTGTAACAAGCGCAATAGGTGACAACGCATATAATTCGCGCTGTTATTTGTTGCGCCCGAAAGCGACCACCGTGCTATCCGCCAACCTTCATCCGATTTCGCAGATAAACCAGATAAGGAACAATCCTGGCCGCACCGGACGCGCTGGTATTGTCTCAGTTTGACGTTACAGCGCCTCTTTCGGCCCGATCTACCTTCGCCTGCAACTCGCGATTGTCGATCATTCGGACGACGTCGACCCAACCCATCAGTTTGTCTGTAAGGCCCGCCGCCATAGCAGGGGTGACGCGCTTACTTGCGCCATCGTTCTTTGGCAGCTTTCTTCGCAATTTCAGCCCTTTGGGCCGGCGTGAGGCTTTCAGAACGAGCCTTCGCGCCCGCCAATCCACTCTTAATTCGGGCGGTCTTGGCTGCCGGCGAGTTGGATTCTTCCCCAGTAGCAATCCGGGCAACCATAATTGCCGCGCTGACAGTGTCAGCCGGCCGTCTTTGACCCTGCGGTCCCTTTGGCATCACTGCGCTCCGTGCTTGGGGTGGTCTCGTGCGCTGTTCCTTCAATCTGCGGCTTGGGCTTTTCGATTTCAACGGGAGTTTGATTTTCTTGCGCCAAAAATTCATCTACGCTCGTGCGAAACTTCTTTTCTGTTTCTGCAGCGAGTGGTGCAATCTTAGCTTCCATCTCATCGACGCAAGACCTGAGAATGTCGTGAATGCCGTCTCTCAAAGTTGTAATCTCGTTGTCTGTAGTGAAGAAGATATCGGTGGTTCGTCCAATACCTGGCGCCGCTTCGGCCTTTCTTTTAGCCAAGTACATGTGCAAAATCGCACTTTGAAATTGAAGTTTTTTGCTGTACTTCGCCAGCATTAGATGAGACGTGGCATGCCATTCCCCAATCCCGATAGCGGTGAACCCAATTAGGTCATCGCAACGAATATTGCCCCATTTATCGATATAAAAAAGGTGTGGGCCCGTTTGATCCATGCCCATAATTACTGTCTGCATCTCTCCAATGTCGAAATTCTGAATGTTTTGAATCGTGTCCTGAACAAACTGCGGCTGATACAAGCTTTGATTTGCCATGAACGTTGCAGTATCAAGACCTAGTGGACGCAAGTATATCTGCTCGGCATGACGCGCCCTGTATTGCGCTATCTCTTGCGCGAAAAAATTGGCAACGGTTTCTACATTAATCGAAGCATCATTCCAGCCATCGGAAATTTCGCTGCGGCGACTGACGGCATTGTAGATGGCTGTCTGAGTAGTACCTGAACCAGAAATCAATGCACCAATGCGCGAGGTAAATTGGACCAACTTGGGTTGATCGGGTTCGAATTGAAGGTCGGCAGACGTAATCATGCGATCGCAGATCGCGACGATGGTCCGCATACCGCCGGGCGTCCAAGAGCAAATACCCGCGATGCAGACGGTCATGTCCAATCTCTCGAAGTACCACGGGATGGTATCACGCTTGGGTTGCAATACAAATTGACCGACTGACCGCCTTCCCCGTCTGCTCACATGGGTTGCATAGTTAGGTCAAACTGAGACATTACCGACGCGCTCCCCGGAGTTTAGGGATTGCCGTGCAGGATTTGTGCAGACAGCCTCCGGAATCGTGTCTCGAACGCGCTATTGCGATAGCGGCGGATGATTGCGCCAGACGAACAAGGCAAGCAGCGCGACGGGTATGCCGATCAGCGATGTGCCGATGAAGAAAACCTCGAAGCCGGTTCGCTCGATGACGAAGCCGGAGGCGCCCGCAAGCAGGCTCCCGGGCAGCGCGCAAAGCGACGTCATGAGAGCGTATTGACTGGCGGCAAATTCGGTCGAGGCAAGCGACGACATGTAGGTGATGAGCACCACCTGCGCAAAGGCGTAGGCCAAACCCTCGATGCCGACCGCAACGGCGAACGGGAGAAAGTCGCCTTGTCCGGTCGCGGCCAACCAAGCGAGGCTCAGGTGCGAAGCCGATCCCACCACCGTCCCGATCAGCAAACTCGGTATCAGACCGACGGTGCGCACGACAAAGCCCGCCAGAAATGTTCCGCCGATCGCAATCCAGAAGCCGAACAGCTTGGTGACCGTCGCAATGTCGGTGTCGGAAATGTGCAGGCTCTTGAACAGCGGCATGGACATTGCGCTTGACAAGTATCCCGGCATGCGGAAGCCGGCGATCAGCAGTAAAACCGGAATGGCCCAGCGCCCGAGCCGTCCCATAAGCTCCTTGATCGGCTCAATGATCGTGGTCACGTAGTCGGCATGGTCGCTGCGCGGAGCGCGATCGGATTCGGGCTCGGGTGCGAGTACGGCGGATAACGTGCCGATGATCATCAGCGCGGCCATGCCGACATAGGCTGCGCGCCAACCGTAGTGATCGGCGGCAATGAGAGCGCCGGCTCCGGCGGCAAGCGTCCCCACGCGGTAGCCCGCCTCCGAAAAGGCGGTCATCAGCGATTGCTTGCCGGGCGGTGCCGCCGTGATGCGCCAGCCATCGATGGTCACATCCTGCGTGGCGCCGGCGAAGCCGAGCGCGAGCGAGAAGGCGACAGTCCAGGCGATCCAGTGTGCGGGATCGCCGAAGGCGACGCCGGTCAGGGCCAGCGCGACCGCAATCTGCGAAACGATGATCCAGCCACGGCGACGCCCAACAAGACGCGCCAGCAACGGCGGATCGTATCTTTCGAGGAAGGGCGACCAAATGAATTTGAACTTATAGGCGATCGTAAGCTCGCTCAGAAGGCCGATCGTCTCTATCGGAACGCCGGCCTCCGAGAGCCACGCGGATTGTGTCGAGTAGACGAGCAAAAACGGAAGCCCCGTGGAAAAGCCCAGGCCCAGCATCGCGGCGTAACGCTTGTCCGCAGCCAAATGGGCGAGCCACGGGGTCGCGTATATTTTGCCCATCAGCGGCGAGCTCCAAAAACGGCGCGTGCTGCAAAAGCGTGTCAGCCGACTATGGCGGCGACTCTCCCATCCGCAAAGCACGAAGTGCTCGGCAACAACCAGCGACAATCGGAAACGCGCAGGTGCTTCCTTTGCTCGCCGCGCATGGTCGCGGCGGCTACCACCAGCCCGTAGCCCAGGCGAACACGAGGAGGAGCACGGCGTAGATTGCGACCACGATGCCGGCGCCGATAAGATTGATCCGCGCGGTCGAGGGCCCCTTGGGCGCGAGCCACCATCCAAGCGCGCTGGCGGACCGCGGCACCAGCCAATTGAGCAGATTGACGCTGACAATATTGCCGATGAACAAGGTGAGCCAGAAGGGCATGCCCTTGTTGGTCATGAAGGGCGTCGAGATGAGCGTGGTGAATACAAACACCACCGGATAGAGGTTCATCAGAACCAGCATGTTCATCTTCCAGGTCGCTGGCTTTGACGCGCCGTCTGCGACCTTGAACCATTGGTCGAAGCCCGTGCGCACGATCCGGGTGTGAAATTCTTCGGTGAACGCTTCCGCCTCTTTGACCAGCGCCAAGCGTGTCGGCGAATCCATCCACGCTTGCAGGCTGGCCTCCGAATCGAACCGCAGGATCGCAAGCCAACTGTCCTGCACGCCCGGGATCGGCGGCTCGAAGCGATAGCCCTGGAAGCCCTTCGCGCTCGCCTGGGCGGCGGCCATCTTTCGCTCCCAGGCCTGATACGCGGCTTCCGCGCCTGGCTTGAGCCGTGTGGCAATGACCGCAGATACTGGCGACGGCAAGACGCCCGCCGCGTCGTCTTTCAGGATATGAATGTCGACCTGCCCCGCCACCAACGGCTGCGCCTGTTCGATCAGCGCCAGCCGCTCTTTCGAATGGAGCCAGGACGTTGCCGCCTCGACGCTGGCGAACCGCTGCAGAATGACCCAGTCGATCCGCGCCGGCGGATTTGGCGGCATCAGCGTCTGCTCGATGAAGCCGGGAAATTCGGACGTCGCTGTGCCGATCTGCCGCTGCCACTTGGCGAATTCGTCCTCATGGCCCGCGCGCACGCGCGTCTGCGTAACGATGGTCACCGAACCTGACGTTGCGGACTGGGGCAGGCTCATCGAGCGAACCGCGCCCTTGTTGCGCGCGGACGCCGATCATTGGCCGTGTCGTTCGTATTGGTCATGCTGTCTGTCCGCGCAAAGCCGAGCCTCACGGCAACGGCACCTCCGACCTAACGGCGACACTGCGTCCGATAGAGGAATCTTTCGTTAATCGCGTTCTTCAGCAGAAAGCGAGCTTTACGCTCGGAGACAGGCACGCAGTCCGCTAAAATATCCATAAGCGGGACTCATGACGCTGGCATGGGATCAGCTGAGTTCCGCCTCAATGTCGCCTGCCAAACTCACGTGAAACGACACGGGCGCGTGGGCGCAAGAACTTTTTTAATGTTCGTCATGCACCGTCGATGGCAACTGCGGTTGCCAACGATGTCCGCCAATATCTCGCCTCCATTCTGATACAGAAGACTGCGGGTGGAATTGGCTTGGTGGGATTGGCTTGGCTGGTCTTCGAAAAGGTTCCGTGTGATCGTCCGAGGGCTGCAGCAACAGCGCAACACCGTATCACGCCGCAAGCTTCTCGGCGACCTTGCTTCTGTCGCGAGCCTGCTCGCGCTTGGCGGATGCGCCAACGTGGAGGCCGCGGGTCCGCGCTTCGATGCTTCGGCGCTCTCGATCGATCCGACGCTGCTCATTGCGACCACCCGCAAGCCGGTGAATGGCGGCCGCGCGAAGCCCTGGTTCGGGCCGGAGCGCGCTTCGACGATGTCCATCGTGCGCGCCAAGCTCGTTCCGCCGGACGACAACCGTTTCTCTCTCGTGGGGGTTGGGCTTGTCGACTGGCGCCTCGACACCGTAACGCCGGTTTCGGAGAGCGTTGCCGATCTTGTCGCGCAAGGTAGCGGCGGCGACACCCTGATTTACGTGCACGGCTTCAATCAGACGTTTGAGGCGGCGGCGCTCGATGCCGCGCGTCTGTCGGATGCGGTCAAGTTCCACGGACGCACGATGCTGTTCAGTTGGCCGTCCAAGGCCGGACTGCTCGACTACGCCTACGATCGCGAAAGCGCGATGTTCTCGCGCGACGATTTCGAACGCGTGTTGTCCTCCATCGTGTCGACCCCCGGCACCGCACGCGTCCACATCGTGGCGCACAGCATGGGCACCATGCTGACACTCGAAGGCCTGCGGCAGCTTTATGGGCGCTACGGCGACACCGTCACCAGCCGTATCGGCGCCGTCGTGCTTGCCTCGCCCGATATCGACATGGATGTGTTCACGTCGGCGACCAAACGCATCGGTCCGCTCGCCGGCAAGATCACCGTTATTACCTCCACGAACGATCGGGCATTGGCGCTATCGGGGCGAATTGCCGGAGGGACGACGCGGGTCGGCGCTGCCGAAAAGGCGGCGATCGAACAACTCGGCGTGCGCGTGATCGATGCTTCCAGTACAGGGTGGGGCATCATTAATCACGATCTCTTCCTGTCAAACGCGGACGTGCAAGCCGTGATCCGTCGCTCGATCGAGGAAGCGTCGGCGTGAGAGCGTGAACGCCGCGGATTGTTGATCCGTTCAGTCCTCAATAACGGACCAAGCACCGACAAGTGAGCTTCGCGCCTGGAGCACAAATCACGCGGCGTGCCAGGGCAGCAGAACAATCTTGCCGCCGAGGCCGCCGGCGTCGATGCGGGTGTGGACGTCGCGCGCGGCCGTGAGCGGCAGACGCTCGACAACGACGGGATGAATGGCGCGGTCGCGTAGGAGATCAAACAACGCGGCCATGTCGGTCTTGAAATCGTCGGGGTGCGTCAATCGGCGCGACGTAATACTGTAGAACACGGTGCCACGGCCGCCGAACAGGCCGCTCATGGCGTTCCACAGTTTTAGCCGCACCATACCAAGCCCTGCTGAAAGCAAAGTCGAATCACCCACCGCCATCGTCTGCGCCCCGTAGCCGACAAGCAGACCGCCGGGCGCAAGGCAGGCGAACGAGCGCGCAAAATGCGCGCCCCCGATCGCGTCGAAAACCATGTCGACGCCGGGCGGGACGAGGCTGCGCACAGCCTCGACGAAGTCGCTTGCCCGATAATCGATCGCTGTGGCGCCGAAGCGTTCGACTGCGGCGATGTTGGCGGCCGAGCATGTACCGATGGCTTTCAGGCCGAAATGTCGCGCCAGATCGAGCAATGCCGTGCCCACCGTACCGGACGCGCCGATAACCAGGATGGTCGCTCCGCGCGACAGGCGGCGATAGCGGGTGAGCATCTGGTAGGCGGTGAGATAAGCAAGAGGAATGCACACGGCTTCGGCGGGATCGTGGTCACCGGGGACCGGCACCAGAAAGCGCGCCGGACGGATCGCATATTGCGCGTAGCCACCGACGACACAGAGATCGGCGACCAATTGTCCGGTGAGGCTTGCGGGCACGCCGGGCCCGGTCGCCTCGACGACGCCGACAAGATCGTAACCCGGCGTGAACGGCAGCGGCCCTTTGAAGTCCGGGTAGCGGCCGCGGCGGATGAACGCGTCGGTGAAGCCGGTGCCGGCGGCAAGCACCTTGATGCGGACCTCGCCGGAACCGGGCACCGGGATGGCCTGATCTTCCGCGAGCTCCAGAACCTCGGGACCGCCGAACCGTGCGATACGGATGGACTGCCATGCCATGCTGAATACCCGGCTCTCTGCGTGTCTCACGAAGTTCGCGCCAGAGTTTCGCCCTGGTGCGCGAACCAGTAGACGCAATCGTTATGCTGACGCCGCGTCGAAACAAGATATAGATGGCCGGAATAAGTCCGGTCATGACGCGTGTGCGCGTTCATCGATGACACGTCACGCTGACGATGCGCGGCGGGTACTCTTTTTGGTGCGCGCGGGTTGCGGCACGGTCCCGCGCCAGATCAGTTCGCCTTGAATAGGCCGATCGATGCCGCGCTCGATCGGACGGTGCGGATCGTCGAGATGCAGGATCGACAGCGTCTCCTCGACCATGCGGTCGATGGGCTGGCGCACGGTGGTGAGGTTGTAGGCCGGACGCCTGCCTTCGGGAATGTCGTCGAAGCCGGCCACCATCAAATCGTCGGGAATGCGCAGCCCGTACTCGAAGCGCATCGTGTCCATCGCCCCCATGGCCATAATGTCGTTGACGGCAAAGAGCGCATCGGGCCGGCGCTTGCTTTGATCGGCGAGGAGCGCGCGCGTCGCTTCCACGGCGCCGTCATAAGTCGAGCCGCCAGCGACTTCGACGATCTGGTTGCGCTTCACGCCGTCCTCAAGCAGTCGCTCGACGAAGCCGCGAACGCGGTCCTGGCTCGTGGTGCCGCGCGGATCGCCGGTCATCATCGCGAATGTCCGCGCGCCCGCTGCCAAAAACGTCTCACCGATCAGCCTGCCGCCGGCAACGTTGTCGCAACGCACGCCTGAAGCGTCGCTGCCCGGGATGTAGCGGTTGAACAACACGATCGGAATGCCGCGTTCGTGGCAGATGGCGGTCATCCGCGTCGAAATCTGCGCCGACGTCAGGATGATCCCGTCGATCTGATATTGCAGCGCGCGCATGATCGCGTCGTCGCTTTCCGCGCCCGGATCGACGGTGAAGATCAGAACCTGCCGGCCGCGCGCCTGCAGCCGGACGCTGAACTCGTGCAGGGCCTGCACATAGAACGGATTGGCGAGGTTGCCCAAGATCAGCGCGATGATGTTGGTGCGCTTGGTGGTCAAACTGCTGGCGATGGAATTGGGCACGTAATTAAGCTTGCGCGCGGCGTCGAGCACGCGCTCGCGGGTATCCTCGGCAATGCTCGATCCCGGCGTGAAGGCGCGCGAGACCGCCGACTGCGAGACGCCGGCGAGCGCGGCGACATCGAACGAAGTGGCTCGCGATCGTCTTATTCTGGTCGGCATGCCGGCATCGGCCCAGCGCTTAATACTGCGTATTCAATCTCGGCCGCGACTCGCGGTTTGTTTGAAGACGTAAAAAGCTGCCCGAACTCGGCAGCCGCTTCAATCGGTTTTATCGCAGCGCAATGCCCATAATGGATGCACTTGCGGGCGCCGCCGCGATTGACTCGTTTTCGTGAATGCGCGATCATTGCATGCGTATTCAATCTTATCAAAGGTCGGCGTGTCGCGGAAGGGGAGAGAAATGATCAAGCATATTGCGGGGATTTCGGTTTTAGCGGCATCGCTTATGGCAGCCGGCAATATGCCGGTGCATGCGGATGCTGCTGCTGACGGCTTGGCCAAGGCCAAGGAAAAGCTGGCCACCTATACGGCGAAGCCGGTGTTCCGGGCGCCCGGTGAAGCGTTCGACGCCAAGGCCTGCGCCAACGGCAAGAAACAATTGTCGATCCCGAACTCGAGCGCCAATCCGTTCCTGAAAGGCATCATCGATCGCGAGAAAAAGGCCGGCGCCGAGATCGGCCTGCAGGTCAAGGAATGGGAAAACCAGGGCCAGCCCAACCAGTGGGTGCAGGGCATGGAATTCGCTATCCGCGACAAATACGACATCGTCGATCTGATTTCCGGCATCGATCCCTCGACCATCGAGCCGCAAGTCAGAGCCGCCAAGGAAGCCGGCGTGAAGGTGATGACGTCGCACTTTTACGATCCGTCCGATAAGCAGAACCCGCTGGTGTCCAGCTCGCTGACCATCGGCTTCGGCGAAATCGGCACCATCCTCGCCAACTGGGCGACGGTGGTGACCGACGGCAAGGCCAATATCGTTCTCGTCGTCTCCGACGAGGTGCCGCCGACCAAGCCGCTGGTCGCCGGCTTCAAGAAAGAGCTCGCCGCCAACTGCCCGAACTGCAAGATCGTGCAGGAGATCAATGTCGGCGTTACCGAGTGGGGCACCAAGATCCAGCCGGCGATCCAGTCGGCCGTGCAGGCGCATCCAGACGTCAACGTCGTGATCCCGATCTACGATTCGATGTCGCAGTTCGTCGTGCCGGCACTGCGCCTGACCGGCAAGACTGGCGCCGTGAAGGTCGGTACCTTCAACGGCACGCCGTTCGTGCTCGATTACATCCAGCAGGGCAATGTCGACATGGATATCGGCGAAAGCCTCGACTGGATCGCGTACGCCACCATCGACGGCCACGTCCGCGACCTCTGCGGCCTGAAGTCGCCGGAGGCGCTCAACGTGCCGTTCTATATCTTCGACAAGTCCAACGCCAAGGACGCCGGCGTGCCGGCCGGCTATGACAAGGGCTACGGCGACGCGTATGTTTCCGGCTTCCGCAAGCTGTGGAAGCTGCAATAAGGCGTCTTGATGTCGACTGCTTCGACGGCGAAAGCCGAGAGCGTGCGGGAACCGGGGGCGAAGACGCTCCCGGTTCTGCATGTGGCGGATATCGCAAAAACCTTCGGCGGCGCCAAAGCGCTGGCCGGCGTCTCCTTCACCGTCATGCCGGGCGAAGTGCACGGCCTTCTCGGCAAGAACGGCTCGGGCAAATCTACGCTGGTGAAAATCCTCGCCGGATTTCATGCGCCTGATCCGGGCGGCCGCTTGGAGTTCAACGGCGAGCACGTTCCGCTGCCGCTCAAGCCGGGCGATTTCCGCCGGCTGGGCATGAGCTTCGTGCATCAAAATCTCGGGCTCGCGCCCTCCCTCACGGTGCTGGAAAATCTTCGCTTCGCACATTTGGCTGTCGAGCGGCGTCCATTCATCAACTGGCGCGCCGAGCGCAGGGCGGGGATCGAGGCGCTTGGCCGCTTCGGTCTGACGCTCGATCCGAACGAGCGGGTCGATCGGCTTTCCCCCGTTGAGCGTGCGCTTCTCGCCATCGTGCGCGCGTTCGAGGAGATCCGCGCCGAATGCGCCGCCACCGGGCAGCCGGGTCTCGTGCTGCTCGATGAGCCGACGCCGTTTCTGCCGCGCGAGGGCGTCGACAAGCTGTTCGGACTGATGCGCTCGATCGCCGCGACCGGCTCCAGCGTCATTTTCATCTCCCACGATATCGAAGAAGTTCTGACCATCACCGACCGCGTCACGGTGCTGCGCGACGGCAAGGTGGCGGGCGAGCTCGAGACCGCACGCGCCACGCACGACCAGATCGTCGAACAAATCGTCGGCCGCAGCCTGGCACGACGCACGGAGCTTGTGCACGATCAGACAACGGCGCCTGCGCCTTACGTGCGCGTCGACAACGTCGCGGGCGCGACGTTGCGGCCGACGGATTTCAGTATCGGCAAGGGCGAAATTCTCGGGCTGACCGGCCTCATCGGCTCCGGCTACGAAGAGGCGCCGTATCTGATCTTCGGTGCGCGACCATGCCGCTCCGGCGTTCTGAAATTCGCGGTGGGGCCCTCGATTGCGCTTGCCGCCATGTCGCCGAACCGGGCCATCGGGCTCGATTTCGCACTGCTGCCGGGCGACCGGCAGAATGCCAGCGGGGTCGACAGTCTTTCGGTCGCCGACAACATGTTGCTGCCGGACGTCAGCCGCTTCTTCCGCGGCGGCTTTCTGCGCCGCGGCGCCATGGTGCGCGAAGCGCGTGCGCTCGGAACGCGCTACGAGGTGCGGCCCAACGATCCCGCGGCGAAGCTGTCGTCGCTGTCCGGCGGCAATGCGCAAAAAGTTCTGATCGCACGCTGGATGAACCGCAATCCGAAGCTCTTGCTGCTCGACGAGCCGACCCAGGGTGTCGATGTCGGCACCCGGGTGCAGATTTATGCGGCCTTGCGCGCCGCCGCCGCCGCCGGCATGTCGATCGTGTGCGCGAGCTCGGACGCCGAACAGCTCGCCGAGATTTGCGATCGGGTCCTGGTGTTCGCGCGCGGCCGCATCTGCCGGGAGATGAGCGGCCCGGACTTGACCAAGGACGGCATCGCCGAGGCTTGTTACGCTTCCATCAATCTGTCCGGCAGCGCCGAGCATTATCGGCCTGAAGCTAGAGCGGGATGAGTTATGATCCGATCCACATCCCGCTCCAGCTTTTTGTTGCGCATGATCTTGTCGGAAAACCGGTTCCCACTTTTCCGGATCATGCGATAGCGAGCTAATCCATGACGGAAGTTACCGAGAATCTTTCGGTCACACAGCCGCCCCGCATCCGCATCGGCCGTCTGGTCGAGCGCGTCGCCCTGCTGGTGGTTTGGCTTCTGTTGATCGTCGCTTATGGCGCGGCGATGCCGCAGTCGTTTTTGACCTGGGGCAATTTTTCCATCCTGTTCGCCTCCTACGCTCCGGCCGCGATGCTCGCGCTCGCCATCATCGTGCCGCTGACCGCGGGTGACTACGATCTTTCGGTCGGCGCGACGCTGACGCTGTCGTCGGCCGTGATCGGCGTTCTCAATGTCTGGATGCAGATGCCGATTTTACTGGTGCTGGCGATCGTCATCGTCGTCGGGGTGATCGTCGGCCTGGTCAACGCGCTGTTTATTTTGTTCTTCCGCATTCCGTCGCTGGTCGTCACGCTCGGCACCACCTCGGTGATGACCGGGCTGGTGCAATGGATCACCAACTCGTCGACCATCGGCGGCATCGACAATGCGCTGGTGATGGCAGTCGTCGGCGGCCGGCTGTTCGGCGTGCCGTATGCGTTCTACTACGCGCTCGCGGCCGCGATCATCATGTGGTACGTGTTCGATTACACGCCGGTCGGCCGCCGCCTGTTGTTTGTCGGCCGTGGGCGCGAAGTGGCGCGGCTCAACGGCATCTCGGTCGATCGCGTGCGCCTCGGCGCACTGATCACGTCGGGCGTTTTGTCGGCGCTAGCCGGCATTCTCTATGCCGGCGTGCTGGGTTCCGCCGACCCGTATTCGGGTCTGAATTTCCTCCTCCCCGCCTTCGCCGCAGCTTTCCTGGGAGCGACCACAATTCTCCCCGGGCGCTTCAACCCCTGGGGCGTCATCGTCGCGGTCTATTTCCTCGCCACCGGCATCACCGGCCTGACCATGCTGGGCATCCCGCTGTGGGTGACCAACGTGTTCAACGGCGGCGCGCTGATTTTGGCGGTGACGGTATCGCAGCTATCGCGCGGGCGCGAGGCGACCGACATCGGTTGAAGAAAGCGGCCCCCGCTCGCATCTGCAACGAACAATGCCAATTAACGGCCACGAATTGACTGGGCGCTAACGGCGTCGTCATGGCCGGGCTTGTCCCGGCCATCTCGCTTAGGTGGGCACCGAGCCCCGACGATCGGGATGCGCGGGTCAAGCCCGCGCATGACGCGAGAGAGGGAGCGACGCTCCCAAGATATTAAGGCATTCCCAATTCAATCTAAGCGAGATGCGCTCTAGCGCGAGAAGCAACCGGATTTGAGACATCGTGACAGAACGTTGTAGATACCGGCGGCGGAAGATCGGCGCGGCGGCAGCGCAGCAGGAGAAGCAGAGCGATGAGCGGAGCCCTTGATGGGGTGAGGATCGTTGATCTCACCAGCGTCGGCATGGGTCCCATGGCGACCCAGTTGCTTGCCGATATGGGGGCCGATGTCGTCAAGATCGAGGGAGCCGAGGGCGACGTGTTTCGCCATGTGACGCCGCAGCGTCACCACGGCATGGGTCATCCGCACCTGAACCTTAACCGCAACAAACGCAGCGTCGTTCTGGATTTGAAGACGCAAGGCGGAATGGCGAACCTGTTGGCGCTGATCGCCAGCGCGGACGTCTTCATTTCGAACATGCGCGCCCCGGCCATGCGCCGATTGGGGCTTGATGCCGAGACCCTCACCAAGAAATATCCGAAATTGATCTACTGCGGGTGCTACGGCTATTCCGAAAAAGGGCCGTACGCCGGCCGCGCCGCCGTCGACGACACGATCCAAGCCGCCTGCGGGCTTGCGTGGCTGCAAGGGGATGCAGGCAATGAGCCGCCCCGCTACGTCAAGTCGGTCGTCGCCGACAAGGTGCTCGCACTGTACGTGGCGCAAGCCGTGACGGCTGCATTGTTTGCGCGCGAGCGCACCGGCAAAGGCCAGGCGGTCGAAGTGCCGATGTTCGAATGCATGGTCTCTTTCCTGGCCGTCGAGCATCTGGCCGGAAAAACCTTCGTACCGCCCGAAGGGCCAACCGGGTATTCGCGGCTGCTGAATCCGTTTCGCCGGCCGTTCCAAACGACAGACGGGTATATCGGCGTCGTTCCCTACACGGACGGACAATGGCGGCGCTTTTTCGAGATTATCGGCGCCCCGGAATTGGCCCGCGATGAGCGCTATCGCACGCAGGCGGCGCGCAGTCGCCACTTTGGTCAACTCTACGAAATCATCGACGTCGCTTTGAAGCAAAAAAGCACCACGGAATGGATCGCCTTGTTGAAAGACGCCGACATACCGTTTGCTCCGGTCAACGCGCTGGACGCTTTGCTGGACGACCCGCATCTTGCCGCCATCGGCTTCTGGCGAAAGCTGGAACACCCGACAGAAGGTGCGTTGATCCAAGCCGGATTGCCGATTTCCTTTTCGCTCACACCCATGGAAGTGCGCCGCCACGCCCCGGGCATCGGCGAGCACACCGAAGAGGTGTTGGCCGAGATTGCGCAAACCGAAAAGCGGTGACGTAACGTTGACGAGGTGCTTCGATGGCGTTCATCGGATCACGTTCGATAAAATCTGGTCGCCGACGGAGGCCCGCCTTCGTCGAGAACGACAATGACTTCCCATCCGGGGCGGCGCCGCGGATGCGGTTATGGAGAACGGCATGACGTTGCGCGGTGAAGTGAAGACGGTGCTCGCGGCGCTCGCCACTTTATCGGCGATCTCGAGCGCAGCGCCGGCGGACGACAAGATCACTTTGCGTCTGGCAGACAGCCTGCCGGTCGGTCACGTCATCCACCAAGTCATCACCAAGCCGTTCATCGATGCGGTCGAGAAACGGACCAACGGCACGGTTTCGATCTCGCATTTCCCGGCAGAGCAACTCGGCAAGGCGAATGATCTTTTGCGCCTGACCCAGGCCGGCGTGGCGGACATCGCCTATATCGTGCCGTCCTACACGTCCGACAAGATGCCGCTCTCGGCGGTTGCCGAGTTGCCTGGCAATGCGCGCGACGCCTGCGAAGGCACGGCGGCGTACTGGGCCTTGACGCGGGATCAGAAAATTATGGCGGACAAGGAGTATGGTCCGAACGGCATCAGGCCGCTGGTCGCATTCCTGCTGCCGACTTATCAGTTTCTGCTGGCGACACGAAAGCCGGTCAAATCTATCAGCGACATCGCCGGGCTGAAGCTGCGGACAGTGGGCGGCGCGCTCGACCTGTTTGTCCGCCGTATCAAGGCCGTGCCAGTCCGAATGTCGGCACCGGAAATTTATGAATCGGTGTCACGGGGCACACTCGACGGTGCGCTCATGGGATACCAGAGCGCGGCCTCTTACGACGTGCTCGATAAAATGAAGGCCGGCACGCTGAAACAGCCGCTCTCGTCCGCGGTTATCACTTACTCCATCAGCGCGGCGAAGTGGCGGACGTTGCCGGAGCCGGTGCAGAAAATATTGGTCGAGGAAGGCGAGCGCATCACCAAGGAAAGCTGCGACAAATTCGGCAAAGCCGAGGTTGCGGCCATCGACAAGGCGAAAAACAACGGCTTGACGTTTATTCAGTTCCCACCCGAGGACGAGGCCGAGCTCCGAACCATTTTTGAAGACGTCAGCCGTGATTGGGCCGCAGGCCTCGACGCCAGGGGAAAGCCCGGCAGCCAGGTCTTGAAAGCGTGGCGCGACGCCGTGGCGCAGGGCGCTCGCTAAGTTACTGCCGTGCTCCATAATCCTGGGTGCATCATTCAACGGCGGCGCTCTCATCCTCGCCGTCACCGTGTCGCAAATCTCGCGGGGACGCTGGGCGACAGATATCGGGTGATACCCTCTCCGTCGCCGGACAAACCGGCTATTCCCAACTGTCGAGCTTGATCTCGTTCGGCCAGGGCGCGCCCTTGCCGGTTTCGAGGAGCGACTTGAGGCTCAACAGGAAGACCGCCCATTTGGTGCTGCAATGGTGCATGAATTCCACGGGCTCTTTCCAGCCTTGTTGCTTGAAATAAATAACCGCCCAGTCGCCGTTCTGCTTGATGTCGAAGCTTATCTTTGTGGGCAACCACTCTTCGGGGCCGTCAACCACTTGCCACACGACCCGCTTGTCGGGCTGCAGCTCAAGAACCTTCATGTCAAAACCGCCGTTGCCAAAGCGGAATTGGATCACATCACCAACCTTGCTCTCTCCGCGCGTGTCGCTTGTCCACCACTGAGAAAGCCCCTCGATGGTGGCCAGCTTCTTGTAGGCATCGTCGAACGACGACGATCTCGATTCCAACCTTGTGCAAAATGTCGGGCATGTTCGTTCTCGCTTTTCCATGTCGTTGACCCAATCGACATAACGCCGGCAATGCAGCGACGGAGAGCAACAAGTTTGGCGGGGTTCCGGCAGGCCTCCTAAACGGCTGGGCGCATGTCCATCAATTCCTCTGGCGCGCTCCGCTCAAGATTCTTCTTTTTTGGCTTGAAATATCTGCGTGCAGCTGCTATGTGTGCCCGATCGAGCTTCGGCCGAAACGATTTGGCCTCGCCGCGCGCTTAGCGTCGGACTGATGATTTTCCCAAAACTCGAACTTAATGGACCGTGCGACAGCGCGGTCGAATATACGCGCGACTAAGCGCTCAATCTGAGAGAATTGTTACGATGCAAGGAACTGTAAAGTGGTTCAACGGCCAAAAAGGCTTTGGTTTCATCCAGCCGGACGACGGCAGCAAAGATGTGTTCGTCCACATCAGCGCCGTTGAGCGCGCCGGGATGAATGGTCTCAACGAGGGTCAAAAAATCTCGTTCGAGGTCGAAGCTGATCGTCGGACCGGAAAATCCTCGGCGAGTAATCTTCGCGCCATCTAACTGGCGCCGGCAGCTCAAAGCCCTTGACCACGGATGTACTGGCAAGGTGCTTCAGATCCGCGTCTGGTTTAAACCGGGCGCGGATTTTTGTTTTACGCCACGATTTTGGATCGCATGCCGCCACAGGTTACCGAGTATGCCAGGGCGGTATTCGGGAAATCTGAAGGAGCGTTGCCAATGCGCGCGATCAAGGTCTTCGGCGTCATGGCGATCGCTTTGCTTGCAGCGGCCACCTCCGAACAAACGAACGCCGCCGTTGTCGAATATACGTTGACCTTCGAAGGAACCGGCGGCAACCGCGCGAACGGCACCGGAATTTTGATTTTAGATGAGCCGGCGGCTCTCAATTCCTTCAGCAAGAGCGCTTATGGAAACTTGGTGAGCCTCACCGCCACCATTGGCGGGCGCACGTATAATTTTGCTCCGTCATCCGTCGAGGTCGATCTTGCGACGAATCAAACGTTTCGCGGCATCACGGGTTCATCTTCGCCGGGTGTTATTGGTCCGAATGGACTGGTCGGAACCTTGGTACTCAATGGATTCGGCTTTTGGATTGTCAATCCCGGTGGTCCGCATCTCGATATCGGTCGCTTCGCAGTCGGCCCAAGCGTTATTCGGGAATCGCAAGGCCCAAAGCCGCCACTTCCCAAATAAGCAAGGCGAAGAGCTCGGCGAAGTTTCTGGATGTTCGGCGCTTTTTTAGGAACGAAGCGTATCGAGACGTCTTAGCCCCAAGCCTCCCCAGCGTCATGCGCATTGGAGGAACGCGGAGGGCCTCGATGGCGAGAGCTGTCGAGGCTGTCTGCATCGACTGGAGCATGTCCCGGAAAAGCATGCCCTCGGGCTTGACCCGATGGGTGGACACCGGCTTTCCGAAAAGGACATGCGATAATAAATATATTGAGAGTGTCGGCCGCCGTTGAGGCATCCACGGGCTAGGTGGCGTCCCTCGGCGTGCTCTCCGGCGGCTTCGGTCCGTAGTGAAGCCGATGGATATGATGAGCCGTGTAGACCGGACCGCCAATCACTTTCACTGTTGCCCGTGTCTTCTGTTCAGTCGGCAACGCGTGCCAAGCCAAGACGGCCTCATTCAGCGTGCGGCAATCGGTCAGTTTGCCCGCCCCGTTGTTGAGCGTGGCAGGCTGCTCCGCGTCGACGTAGATTTTGTAATCTTCGGGTGTCTTCATCACCATTTCTCCTCCGTCTCCCGCTTTCGGGCCAGCAACTCCAGATCCCCGATCTTGAATCAACGCGTCAACGGGATGGACCTCGTAACCCAGAGAAGCAGCCACTCAAGACTGCCACGTTCTCTCGTAGGAGCACACATCAACAAAAAGGCCCGGCAATTGACCGGGCCCTTCAACGCGCAACAGAACGAAAGCCTTACTTCTGTTGTTCAGCCGGCTTGTCAGCCGGCTTCGGCGGATTGGCTTGATTCTGTTGCGGGTTCGCGGGCGTGTTGGGCTTCTGCTCGTTCGAAGAAACTGGAGTATTTGTCATAGTAAAATTCCTTTTGGACGATACATGAAAAGCATTTTTCAAGTACATTTTAGAATTGGCGCCTAAGTTACGGAATACAAGGCCGAGTGGATCTTTTAATTTTTGAGTTTTCGTTGTTGTTTGACTTTTCGACCGAATTTAAGCTGGACGGTCGAAAAAACACTAGGACCCCCAACTGGGAGTTAAGTCGGCACCGTCCAGCCCGGCATGCAAGCCGAGCTTTTCAGCTGCCAGATGCGCAATCAGTCGGGCGATCGCCTCAACGGCTGCCGTTTCGCTGACGTACCCAGCCAATTCCCGATAGCGCTGGGTCCGGTCGTCGATTTCGATACAGCGAGCACACACGATGCGGCTCCAGGTTTAAGAGATGGAGCGCTTAAGTGCCCTCATCACCGATAGATGCCGGAAGCCGCGCGGTCGAAAGAGGACATCGCCTATAAAGCGGCATTCGCAGTACCGCATCATCAACCGCTGGTCAGCACTGAAACGAGCATCGCTGAGATCCATAGCGATGCTAAACCTGCTGTAGTGAGACCCAAGGCCACCGGGCTTTGACAAAGCGGGCTCACAGTCCCGCAAAATTGGCCGGTAAAACTGCCCGCGGTCGCCGCGTGCATTGATGTCATAAAAGACATAACGGTCACGCCGCCGCACAGAATTGCCAAGAACAAGATCAGATTTTTCATGGTGTCTCCCCTGTCAAACAGGCGGGAGCACAACCGGTCTCTCAGCCACCAGCGCCCGATTCGCCGCCACCGGTGATGAGGCATCCTGCGCGCAAAGTGAATGAATAGCGAGCGTTTAATTCTTGAGGCGAGGCGACCCTCCGGGGAGCGTTACCGGCTTTGCCGTTTGCGATTAACCTTATTCGATCCCGGCCCCGGTTCCATCGTGCCGTGGAGATCATGGAGCGGGCACAGCGTTGATCTCGTTAGACTGCGCGCCACTTTTGACCATCAAAGAAAGCCGACAGCAATCTTCGATTACCGCGGCCCTATACAAGGCAACGCCCGAAGAGTGTGGCAAACTGTGATGAGGACAGCACGCTGAAAGCCCTATCGCAGCCCAGGGGCACGCGTTTTTCTGCTCGCGTGAGCACGGATTGTGGTTCGCGCCTGGCAATCACCCCTGTGCCGTTTAAACGATCACTCTTGTGCGAGCGATCAACCGACCCAGGGCTGGCGATCAGCGGCACTGTGCTGGGGAACGATGGAAACGAACCATAGATGACGATGCAAAGCGCCATCCCGGCGATCGCACAGAGCTTTATGGATTTGCTCGTCTGTCCCATCTCAGAAAGCAAACAAACACGGGTATTTTTCGTTCCGTTAGGCGCCCTGCCTGCTTGGTGACTTCAATCTCAGAAGCATGCGGAACTTTATTTGGGTTCTCGAAGTTCTTGTAGCAACGCCCTTCAAATCAGAATGCCCTGTGCCGTCTCGGAGTCACGGGTCAACGTCGCGGCAGTCGCGAGCAAAGGATGAAGTCATGGACGAGAATTGTGTCAGCGGAACCGCGAAAAATGTCGGCGGAAAGGTAGAGGAAGGCTTCGGCCGCGTCACGGGGGATACCAGGATGCAGGCTGAAGGAGTCGTCAAGCAGGTCAATGGCGCTGCGCAAGACCTTTATGGCCAAGCGCGCGACGCCGCCTCCGACGCGGCGAGCGCGGCGCGCGACACGGCTTCTTCGTTTGAAAAAACGCTGCGAAATACCATCGAAACGCAACCGTACACGGCCGCCGTGGTCGCATTGGGCCTTGGATGGCTGATAGGCAGAATGCATCGTCCTTTTTAGTAGAAACCGATGACCAAAACGAATAGACAGAGATTTAGGCGGAGGCGGCGCTGAGCCGCCTCTTTTTTGAAGAGCTGGAGCACGTCCCGGAAAGCCTGCCTTCGGGCTTGATCCGATGGGTGGAAACCGGTTTTCCGAAAACGGCATGTGATCCGAAATGAATCCAGAGCACATCCAAATTCCACTTAATCGGTACGTGCTATCGCGAAAAGGTTTGCTATCGTTGTGCTAAATCCATGGCTGACCTTCTCCTTGAAAGCTTTCCAGCTCGGCGTCGAAGCGCAAAATGTCGTTGCGCTGCGGATGATGCGGCTCGCGTCCGGCGGTGCGGGTGCCGAGGTTGAAATGAGTTGCATGATCTTGGAAAAGGCTGCCGCCATTGCGGAGGCTCAGTTTGCCGCGGCGACGGCCGCTGCCGCCGGCAAGGCAGACCACGTTATCGCGAGCAAAGCACTTACGGTCTTCAGGAAACGCGTGCGGGCCAATCGGCGTCGCCTTTCACGCCGCTGAGGCTGCCCCCCTTGCAAAAATTCTTGCCCCCGACAACCCGAGGGCAGCAGCATCACATGCGATCACGCAGATGACGTGCAAAGGGCCCATGCGCGGCGGCGCAAAAGTATGCTGGATTTGGTGGGAATAGCAGAAGTCGCCGAACATTGAGATGGATTGCATAAAATGCCCACCGGGGGGCGGACGTGACGGCCAGCTCCCCGATGGAGGCCCCTTACTTCTGTTGGGCGCTTTTGGCATTCGCGGTTTTGGAATGATCATTCGCGTTCTGCGCGTGCTGCTGGGCTTGGGTGGCGTGCTCTTTGCCCTTGGTATGGTCATTCTTGCCGTGCGCATCGGCCGCTGCACGATGGGACTTTGCAGCCGATTCGTGATGCTCCGCTGCCGTCATGTGCTCGTCTTTCATGTCAAATTCTCATGTTGACCGAAAAATCTCGGCGACGCTCAATGCGACTTCAATAGTGGCTGAACAAAGTGCCAATCTTGTTTTAGTCGAGAAGCTTTGCGATTTCACTGCAATTTAAATATCGACGCGTCCTTGTGGTTTGGTCTCGCCCACCACAAATGAAAAGAACTGGCAGGCGATGGCTTGCTCGAGAGCTGCCTACAAAAACGGCGACATGCCGAGATCGCCGCTTCCTCGCAGGCAGCGTTGGTGTCATCGGCTGACAATCTTAAATCTAAAAATTGATCTCTGCTTGCGTTGCCGACGCCTTCGGCACCTGCAGAACGCGCACGCGACTTTGGTCGCGGGCGTAAGAATAAGTTTGTTTCAGCTGGATGCAGAACGCCTCGTCGACTTGAACGGACGACGCGTTCTACCGCGCTGAGGTCCAGACCAGGAGATATCCATGAAATTTCGCCCACTGCACGATCGAATTGTGATCAAGCGTATCGATGCCGAGACAAAGACCGCTTCTGGAATCATCATTCCCGATAACGCCAAGGAGAAGCCGCAGCAAGGCGAAGTGGTCGCGGCCGGTCCGGGGCGCCGCGATGACAGTGGTAAACTCATCCCGGTCGATGTGAAGGTCCGCGACCGGGTGCTGTTCGGCAAGTGGTCGGGAACCGAAGTTAAGATCGATGACGTCGAATACCTCATCATGAACGAAAGTGACATCTTGGGTGTGTTGCTGGAAGCCGAAGCGCGCAAGAAGGCTGCGTGACGACAATTCCCTCGTTGGGGCCGACGGACCGCGACGCAAACATTATTTGAAGGAACCACTGTCATGTCTGCCAAGGAAGTTAGATTTTCGGTCGACGCGCGCGACAGGATGCTGCGCGGCATCGATACGCTCGCGCACGCGGTCCGGGTGACGCTCGGTCCCAAAGGCCGCAATGTCGTGCTCGACAAATCATACGGCGCTCCGCGCATCACAAAGGACGGTGTGACGGTTGCCAAAGAGATCGAGCTTGACGACAAATTCGAGAACATGGGCGCGCAAATGGTGCGCGAAGTGGCGTCCAGGACATCCGACGTCGCAGGCGACGGCACCACCACTGCGACCGTGCTGGCTCACGCCATCGTCAGGGAAGGCGCCAAGGCCGTCGCCGCCGGCATGAACCCGATGGACCTTAAGCGCGGCATCGACATCGCTGTCGAGGCTGTTGTGGCGGACCTGCAAAAGAACTCAAAAAAGGTGACCTCTAACGAGGAGATCGCCCAGGTCGGCACCAATTCCGCGAACGGAGATGCCGAGATTGGCCGTTTTCTCGCCGACGCCATGAAGAAGGTCGGCAACGAGGGCGTAATTACCATCGAGGAAGCGAAGTCGATGGAGACCGAGCTCGAAGTCGTCGAAGGCATGCAGTTCGACCGCGGCTATATCTCACCCTATTTCGTGACGAACGCCGAGAAAATGCGCGTGGAAATGGACGACCCGTTTATCCTGATCTACGAGAAAAAGCTCTCCGGCCTGAAGGAAATGCTGCCGCTTCTGGAAGCCGTCGTGCAGACCTCGAAGCCCCTTGTCATCATTGCCGAGGAAGTCGAAGGCGAGGCTCTTGCTACGCTGGTCGTCAACAAGCTGCGGGGCGGGCTGAAGGTCGCAGCTGTCAAGGCGCCGGGCTTCGGCGATCGCCGCAAGGCCATGTTGCAAGACATCGCCGTCCTCACGGGCGGTCAGGCGATCAGCGAGGATCTAGGCATCACGCTCGAGAATGTAACGCTTGCCATGCTTGGCAAGGCGAAGAAGGTGACGATCGAGAAGGAAAACACGACGATCATCAACGGCGCCGGCAAGAAGACCGACATCGAGGCGCGGGTCCATCAGATCAAGGCCCAGATCGAGGAGACCACCTCCGACTACGATCGCGAGAAGTTGCAGGAGCGGTTGGCCAAGCTCGCCGGCGGCGTGGCGGTGATTCGGGTCGGTGGCAGCACTGAGATCGAGGTCAGGGAGCGCAAGGATCGCGTTGACGACGCGATGCACGCAACTCGCGCGGCCGTTGAAGAAGGCATCCTTCCGGGTGGCGGCGTGGCGCTACTGCGCGCCAGCGAGTCGCTCAAGAAGGTCCGCACGCACAACGATGACCAGAAGACCGGGGTCGAGATCGTGCGCAGGGCGCTGTCCTGGCCGGCGCGCCAGATCGCTCTCAATGCCGGTGAAGACGGATCGGTGATCGTCGGAAAAATCCTCGAAAAGGATTCCTACGCCTTTGGCTTCGACGCTCAAACCGGCGAATACGGCAACATGCTGACGAAGGGCATCATCGACCCGACCAAGGTCGTACGCGCCGCGCTGCAGGGCGCGGCGTCCGTAGCTGGTCTCTTGATTACCACCGAAGCAATGGTGGCCGAGCTGCCGCAGAAAGGTCACGCACATACCGCCATGCCCGCAGGTGCCGGCATGGACTTCTAGCCGGCGGCAGCGGTCATAGCGCGATCAGAGGGATTTCAATTCCGTGGCCATACGAACGAGCAACAAAACTGTGAACTTCGCGCACCCGTTTTTGCTGAAGGGGGTTGATCGCGTATTGCCGCCCGGAGAATATCGGGTCGCGACGGACGAAGAACTGATCCAAGAATTGTCATTCCCGGCCTATCGCCGTGTGGCCACAATGATCTTCGTGCCGGCGCAATCCCACAACGCGTCCTCGATCGAGATGGTGAGCATTGATCCTCATGAGCTGCAGGAGGCGCAGGACCGTGATGCGGAAGATCCCGCCAATGCCGGTTGCAAGGCTACAGGGTAAGTCGGGATGCCCTGCGAGAAAGAGTGACCGATGACGGTCGATCACGCAGGTATTGATACGCAGCGATCAAAGGTCGGCCAGTGACCGTTCTCGATGTACGGCACACCACGATTTACCGTTACAGCCGTCCGGTCATGTTTGGCGATCACAGACTGATGCTGCGCCCGCGCGACAGCCACGATCTTCGTTTGATTGAGACGAATTTGACTTTCTCGCCATCAGCGTCGGTCCGCTGGTTTCACGATGTTTTCGGCAATTCGGTTGCCATCGCATCATTCGCCGAACCTTCAGTCGAATTGCGAATTGTCAGCAGCATTGTGCTGGAAACCTATGCCGCAGAGCGGCCGCCGTTCCAGATTTCGCCGGACGCGCTCAGCTACCCGTTCATCTATTCCGCAGACGATCGCATCGACCTTGGCCGAATGCTTGAACGCCAATACCCCGATCCCAGCGGTCGGCTCGGTGCGTGGGCGCGAGGCTTCGTGAGAAGCAATCCGACGGATACGTCGGCGCTGTTGGCCGACCTGAATAGCGGCGTGGCGGCGCAAATATCGTATCAGAGCAGGGAAGCCGAAGGGACGCAGACTCCCGCGGAAACGCTCAACCGCGGCTGGGGTTCATGCCGCGATCTCGCTGTCTTGCTGATCGAGGCGGCGCGCAGTCTCGGTTTCGGAGCGCGGGTCGTAACGGGATATTTGTACAGGCCCTCCGCCGATGGTGCCGCCGCGGGCGTAATCGGCGCCGGGACGACGCACGCTTGGGCCGACATCTATGTTCCAGGCTCTGGGTGGATCGCGTACGATCCAACCAACGGCACGATCGGCGGCATGAATTTGATACGGGTTGCCGTTACGCGCGACATCAGCCAAGCGGTGCCGATCAGCGGCAGTTTTCTCGGCGCATCTGACAGCTATCTTGGGATGACGGTGGAGGTTAGCGTCGAGAAGAAATCTGCGGTTCCGAGACAACGGCGCTCCGCCTAAGCGCGATTTCAAAGCGCGCGAGAAACGATGCTCGCAGCGCCAAGCGAAGGGCCGGCATCCTCACCGGTGTCGACTGCTGACTTCGTCGGCCCATGCTGCCAATGATGCGTCGCGCGCTTCCACCCACTTGGCGAAAGCTTCGGGCCAATTGTCGCCCTTTGCCTCGGCGTAACGTTGCCATGCATCTTTTTCGGACAGTTTGGCCATGGCGAGCTTTGACGGATTCGCATTGGGCACTTGTGGCATCTCCGGTGTCGTGAATTGCGACCTTACATGAAATGCTCGCCGTGTTTTTGGCATTCACCGTAAAGCTCCAGATCGCCAAGGTGGAGATCTCCGACGCTGGCGGACGCTGCGAGCGAACACGACGCCGCCAGACCATACCTACGAGCGTGGGGGGACAATTCCTTCGCAGGGGCCGCCTCTTTGGGGATGCAGTGCGGGAAGACCCGCGCGGCGAAACAATTGTTAAGTCTTTGGATTTTTGATTTATTGGTAGCGGAGGACGGATTTGAACCGCCGACCTACGGATTATGATGCCGATGATATGGTTGCTATTTCAGCGACTTAGAAAGCAAAAAGTGTCAAACCAAGATGAAGAAATCAAGGACTTAGCGGCGAATTGTCAAACCTGTTGTCGGTTCTTACGCGGGGTTGAGGCCTTCCGTCGGCCGCCGCGCGAAGTCCAACGCCGAAGATAACATACGCGCGGACATTTGGCTCAACTCAGAGTTCTTCCAATATGATTTGCAAACGCTGTTTGAAGTCAGGGTCCCTCTTAAGGTGGCGAACCAGTCCTTTAGAAGGTCGTCCAGTTTGGTGAGACCGTTTCCCACCGTGCTGTTAAGGCGCTTCAGCTTATCCTCGGCGCTCGTCAGCCCCGCCGCGAGCGCAACCGACTTTCTGCGACACTCCATTCCTGGAGCATCCTAAGCCCCCTTCAGCATGTACTGAGACTGGCGGGCTGCCGGCGAAGGGTGGCTCGCTGGAAGATTTAATAATTCGTGGATCGAGCGACCCACTTGTTCACATCTACGTATTGGATGACGTATGTAAAAATAGATATCCGCATCTCCAAACCTATTGTGTCTTCCCACGAATCGGATCGCCTTGGGCGTTGATAATTCGGAATAGGCGATCGTCGGTGCTCGGGGGAAAGGCGGCTCGTCGTGAGATTGCGCTTGCTGTTAAGTGCAACTTGTGAGACGGATTTGACCGGGGTTGGGGTAGGCTATGGGATGGAAGAAAGCAAGCCTGGGCGTAGGCCAGTCGAAGGCAACAACTTGCGCAAATTTTTGGCTACGCTCGAGCTGGAAATGATCAAGGGTCTGAAGTATGCCGCAATCCAGGAAAGAACCCCTCCCGGGAGCTTGGAAAAGGCTGCTGCCGAATGGTGCGACGGAAGGCGGATTGGTAAAATGATAAAGATTGGGATTTTACGGAGATATTCTCCCTTCTATCTGCGTACCGCGTTTAAGAGCACCTTCGGATCTCAATTCGTAAGGCGCTACGCCGATACGCCGGTGGCTTGGTTCGGGTTATGAACAGGCTAAAACTGGCCGAGAGAGAGCGTAAGGCGTAGTTTTGTCAGATCAACACCGCTGAAGATAATCTCACCTCCGGTGAGGGATACGGAACCGGTAATCGCATTCGCAAGCGTTGTCTTGCCTGCACCGTTGGTGCCGAATATCAGCGATCGCCCCACCGGGTCTAATGTCGAGATTTACGTTGTGCAAAACGCGTGCCTGGCCGTAACCGGCGGCAACGTTGATGAGCCGAAGCAACGCCTCGTGCCCGGCTGCCGTGTCGCGCGTTGGGCGTATCTCCGGCTTTTCCTGGACGCGGCTATGCGCCGTGCCGAGGTAATTGAACGTTGCTGTGCGGCGGGCCTGCAGCCCCAGATACTGGCGCTTGTTGACCTTCATCGTATCGCCCTCGCTTAAAAAGGAAATCGCTTAGCGCCGTTCTCACGTCAGCTTGGTGCCGCACTACATCGTCCTCCGCGCGGCCATCTTGAAAGAGAAATCCCTCATGGAGTCGAGAGTTAAGTATGGTAAGAGTCTCAGGGCCCGCGTGACTTCATGGCGTCTGCCCCCAGTCAGAGCGATATTTCGACAAATCGTCGTATGAAACAAGCTCGACACATTTCCGTCGGGATCGTCAACCAGCGCCATCCAGACTCCTTCACGGAGTTCGTAAGGGGATTGCCTAGCAGGGAAGCCTCGCTCGCTGAGGGTAACGACAATTCCCCTTAGATCCCCGACGATAAGTGTCGCGAACGCAAAACCAGGCTGCGTCAAAGGCCGATCGGCTTTCCTTAGTGCCTCACTATTATTTTGATTTACCTTGAATAGCTTTACCCGCTAATAGCTTTACCCGCTCTCCGGAAGAACGTTCGAGGCGGATCACCTCATATTCCGCAGGCGCAATTCCGCTCTCAAGAGCGGCTTGCGCCGGCGTATGAATTCGCGAGATTTCCCGCAATCCGAGAGCATCTTTCCAAAAAGCAAGTGACCGCTCCAAATCAACGACGCAGAAACCGATCTCGAGAGGCGCAACAGTTCTGTACCGCATTTCTCTAACCTATCGACTTAGTCGTTGGAGTCTAGCGTCCGCAGCGGCCTACAAAAATAGCTAAGATCCAATTTTTGCATTTCGCATTCCAGCGCACGAATTCTAAAAATATTCACGTCCGCCTGTCAGGCCAGATGGCCGGATATTAAAACTAGCGCCATGAACACCCCGAGCCCGATCTCCTGAGTGCCATGAGAAAGGCCAATGTGTAACGTGCCAAGCGCAATTCCGCCTTCGCCGTACCGCAATATTTCGATGAGCAATGTCACTGAGAGCACGCCGACAATCGCGCCACTCAAGCTCCGGATGCCGCCAACCACGAGCATGGACAGCGTGATGAAAGAGCCAGGAGCTACAATGTAAGCCATATGACGATAAGCAGACTTTTGAAGCGTTCCATTCGGAACAAACTAAAAAGGACAATTTTTGCTGTCGCCGGACGATCGTTGGGCCGCGCCTCGACAGATCAGCGACCGAGATAAGACGAAAGCACGCTTCGATCGTTAATCAACTTGGGCGCGTCACCCGTGAAAACAATCTCGCCGTCCTTGAGAATATGAGCCGTGCTGGCCACCGCGGCAGCGACGCCGACGTTCTGTTCGACTATCAGAATTGTGAGGCCGCGTTTCTCGTGCAAAAGCTTAATTGTCTCGATCATCGTATCGACGACGACCGGAGAGAGGCCAACAGAAGGCTCGTCCATCAGCAGCAGCTTTGGCTTTGCCATCAGCGCGCGCCCGATGGCAACCAGCTGCTGCTCGCCGCCTGACAACAATCCCGCCAGGGCTCCCCGCTTTTCTCCCAAGCGCGGAAACAGTTCGCAAATATCCTCGATGTCGCGCCGGATCGCTGGACCGTCCCTTCGTGTCGCCGCTCCCATCTCCAGATTGTCGCGCACCGTCATCGACGGAAAGACCTCTCGACCTTGCGGCACTTGGATCATGCCTGCCTTGACTACGTGATGCGAACCGGTGCCGGCGATGTTTTCGCCGAGGAGTCGCACCGCTCCCGAACGAGGCGGCACCATGCCGGATACCGCGTTGAGAACCGTCGTTTTCCCCGAGCCGTTGCCGCCCAACAAGGCCACAATGCTGTTCGCCGGAACCACGAACGAAACCGAGCGCAGCACCTCGGTGACGCCGTACCAAACGTTGATTTTATCCACTTCAAGCATCGGAACGCTTCGCCTGCTTTCCGAGATACGCCTCGGCGACGACGTCGTTTTCGCGGACCTCAGATGGCAAGCCTTCGGCGATCTTGCGGCCCGAGCTCAACACGACGATGTGATCGGCGACCCCCATCACCAGCCGAATGACGTGCTCGATCATGATCAGGGTGATGCCGCGTTCGTCGCGAATCCGCCGCAGCAGCGCGTCGAGTTCATCGACCCGGTTGATAGACAACCCGACAGCCGGCTCGTCAAGAAGGACAACTCGCGGCTCGTAGATCAACGTCCGTGCGATTTCGATGATGCGCTGCTGACCAAATGACAGCTCATTGCCTGGCCGATCGGCGAAATGCGCGAAGCCAACATAATCAAGCGCCTCGAGCGCACGCTGCCGCATATCCGTTTCTTCCGCCCGCACTGCCTTGGTGCGGAAGGCCGTCGACCAAAATCCACACTTCGCCATGAGGTGCATACCCACCATCATGTTTTCCAGCACGGTCATTCCCGGAAAGAGCTGAGATGATTGAAAGGTTCTCCTGACACCGGCAAGGGCGACCTGATCGGGACGCAAGCCCACCAGCTCGCGGCCATCAAGTGTGACGCTGCCCTTGGTTACCGGTAGAATTCCGCAAATGGCATTCAGCAGCGTTGTCTTGCCCGCGCCGTTCGGTCCGATAATTCCGACAATTCTGCCCGGCGGAAAGGTAATGGATACGTCGCTAAGCGCGTGCACGCCGCCGAAGTCTATGGCCAAGTCGCGAACGCGCAGATCGGACGTCATTGCGCCGCAACTGCTTTTCGGTTTGTGACGGGATCGCTGTCGTCTGCGCCGTGCAGCTTCTCGCGCCAATTGGGGCGCACGAGCCGGATCAGGTCGATGAGACCGGCCGGTCGCACGATCACGAACAGCGCCAGCAGTGCGCCGAACGCGATCTCGATTGAGAACTTAAACTCGCGAACCAGCTCTTGGACGAAAACGATCAGGAAGCCGCCAAGGACCGATCCTGCCATTGTCGCCGTGCCGCCCATTACCATCGCGGACAATTGCAGGACCATCTGTTGCAGGCCGAAACTCTCCGGGCCGATGAACGTCAGCAAACCTGCAAACAGGACGCCGGCAACGCCTGCGTAAAATCCCGACAACGCGAACGCGAGAGCTTTGTACTTGAGGAGATAGATGCCGAGGGATTGCGCGGCAATTTCATGATCGCGCAAGGCCACAAACGCGCGGCCGATGCGCGACTGTATAAGGTTGCGCGTCAGCACCAGCAGCGCCACACAGCATGTCCAAGACAAATAGTACATTCCGTCGTCGGAGCTAATGGGCAATGGCCAGAAGCTAATCGACCCGATTGTGAAACCGCTCGCCCCGTAAGTCACTGAGATCCAGTGCGTCATGACCCACAAGGTGCACTGGGCGAATGCCAGCGTGGCAAGCGCCAGATAAATGCCCGAGAGGCGCAGGGCCGGCAGCGCCAACAAGGTGCCGACCGCCATCGCGGCAATCACGCCGCCGGGCGCGGCCAGCCAATACGACGCACCGAAGTGTTTGATCAGCAAGCCGCAGACATACGCGCCAATTCCGAACATCGCCGCGCTGGCGAACGCCAATTGGCCAGCATAGCCGACCAGAATGTTCAATCCGAGAGTCAGGATAATGTAGATGAGCACCATCGTGCTCACGTAGAGATAGAACTGGTTGATCCCCAGCAGCGGAATGATAAAGAAAAAGCCAAAGAACACGATACCGGCGACGCGGATTGAGAATAGCCTGCTCATCAAACTCTCCGCACCCGCTTCTCTCCGAGAATACCGGCTGGGATAAAGATCATCACCAGAATGATGACGATAAAGGCTGCGACTTCCTGCAAGCCAGGGTCGACATAACCGGCCGCCAATTGTTCGGTAAGCCCCAGAATCGCCGCACCCAAGATCGCACCCGGAATGCTGCTCAAACCACCCAACACCGCCGCCGCGAATCCCTTGATGAACAGCGAAAATCCCATGTCGGGATTGAGCAACGTCAGCGGCGCCATCAGCACCGCCGAAATTGCCGCGACCGCCGCGCCAATACCGAAGGTGTACATATAGACGCGATCAATTCGTATACCGACGAGCCGCGCCGCCTTGGCGTTGTCGGACGTCGCCTTCATGACCTTCCCGGCGCGGGTATAGCGAAGAAGGATCAGGAAGACGATCATCACCGCGATTGCCGCAACGAGAACGACCAATTGCTGCGACATCACCATGAGGCCAGCGAATTGGATCGGCTCCGGCGACACAAGCGGCGGGAACGTTAGATAATCGCCCTTGCCTCCCCAAATCTCGCGCGCAACGCCGCGCAGAACGAAAGACAGGCCGATCATGACCAGGAGGATCGGGTTCGTATCCCGTTGCTGCATCAGCGGCTTGTAAGCGAAGAGATACATTACGATGCTGATCAGGAAGGTCGCCGCCACGCTGACCACGAGCGACGGGAGATAAGAGAGCCCGAAGGTGACATGCGCTGTCCAGGCCAGGAATCCGGCGATCATAAACATTTCGCCGTGCGCGAAATTCACTAGGTTCGTGGCCCGATAGACAATAACAATGCCGAGTGCGATCAATGCGTAGATTGCGCCCGTCGTGAGACCTGTTGCAATCAAATAGCTAAGATACATTGGCAGCGAGGCTTCGGAGAGCAGCGCGGCGCGCTTCCAACCCAATTTTCTCGGCGAAGTGCGCGCCCATCAACCCGAAAACTTGCCTCCCCTGGCATACGAGGAAGACCAACTTGCGTTGCCAAGTCATTCGTATACTAATGATTATCCGATAGGGGGTCAACGTCCGTTGTTGCCCCGATGTGTGGAGTTGTTGAGCAGCGCGCCATGAATTATGGGCAATCCGCCAACGAAGGCATTGGCGCTCGGGTCCTTCGCAAGGAAGATACGCGGCTCATGCGTGGCCGCGGCTGCTATGTGGGCGACATTTCAATGCCCGGGCTTCAGGAAGTGGCATTCTACCGAAGCCCGATCGCCCACGGTGACATCCGTAACGTCGTTAAGCCGGTCCAGCACGCTGCCACGGTTTTCACGCGAGGAGACTTGAACGATGTTCGGTCGGTCGAAGCCAATCTGAAGCTTCCGGGCTTCAAGGCTTCCAACTACCCGCCACTCGCGGAAAGAAAAGTCCGCTTCGTCGGCGAGCCGATCGCGATGTGCTTCGCCGAGAGTCGCGCAAAGGCCGAGGACATCGCCGAACTCGTCAACGTGGAAATCATCGAACGTCCCGCGGTGGTCGACGCGCTCGATGCGCGGCAAAACAATTCGTCCCTGGTGCACGACGAGTGGCCCGATAATCTGTTCCTGAAGACCGAAATGGATAAAGGCATTGCCGAAGCCGCGGCACGCGCCGCGGTGACGGTGCGGCGCCAGTACCGGATGGCGCGTCAAGTCATGAATCCGATGGAGGGCAAGGCGGTCCTTGCCCACTGGGATGAGCGGCTGAACCAACTCGTCGTCTACACGTCGACGCAAGTGCCACACATGATCCGCACCGCGGTCGCCGAGCATCTTGGCCTGCCGCAAGGCAGCGTTCGCGTCATCGCCCCGGACGTCGGCGGCGCCTTCGGCTACAAGTGTGTGCTCCAACCGGAAGAGCTATGCATCGCGTGGCTGGCGATGAAATTTCGCCGCCCTTTCCGATGGGTCGAGGATCGCCGCGAACACCTTATATCGGGAGCCAATTGCCGCGAACATTTTTACGACATTACGGCTTACGCCGATGAGCGCGGTGCCATATTAGGGCTCGACGCTGAGATCACCGTAGATGCCGGCGCCTATTCGGTCTGGCCGTTCACATCGTGCCTCGAAGGAACCATGGCCGGCAGACACTTACCCGGTCCGTACGCATTTGGCGCTTATCGAGCCCGCACATTCAGTGTCGCCACCAACAAGCCGCCCATCGTACCCTACCGCGGCGTTGCGCGGACCGGCATCTCGTTTGCCATGGAGTTGACAGTCGACGCCGTGGCCCGTGCCGTTGCGCGTGAGCCGTGGGAAGTACGCCGCGAAAACCTCGTCGCCAAGGACCAGATGCCGTTCACGTCAGTCGGCGGAAATGTTTATGACAGCGGCGATTATCAACAGAGCCTGGATTTAGTCGTCGGCGACGTCGACATCGGAGCCGTCAGAGCGAGGCAGCAGGAAACAAAAAACTCCGACCGCCTGATCGGCGTTGGCTTCGCCAACTACATCGAGATGACCGCGCACGGCACCAAGCTGTTCGCCGCCGCCGGTTACCCCTTCGTCCCCGGCTTCGAGCAAGCCGCCGTGCGCTTCACCCCCGACGGGGGCTTGGAGGTGCGCGTTGGCGTTCACTCCCATGGTCAGGGCATGGAAACGTCGCTGGCTCAGGTCGCGCATGAAATTCTGGGTATCCCGATCAACGACATCGCGGTCGTGCACGGCGACACTGCACTCACACCATTCTCGACCGGGACGTACGCTTCACGGTCGATCACGATGGCCGGCGGCGCGGTGGCGGAGGCTTGCCGCAAGCTGAATGAGCGCTTGTCCGTTATTGCCGCGCATCTGTTGCAGTGCGCGGCGGCCGAGGTCAGCTTGCGCGACGGACGCTTCTACGGGACATCCGGCGACATCTCGGTACGCGACGTCGCCACTGTTTGGTACATGAGTCCACAGCGGCTACCGGACGGCGTCGATCCCGGCGGCATGGAAGTCACCGGCGGCTTCAAGCCCAAGGTCGACACTGGTCAATACAGTTACGGCACGCACGGCGTTGTCGTTGAGGTCGATCGCAATCTCGGCACCGTACATATCCTCGATTACGTCATCGCAGAGGATTGCGGGCGTCGCGTCAATCCGATGATTGTCGACGGCCAGACAATCGGCGGCGCCGCGCAAGGGATCGGGACCGCGTTGCTGGAAGAGATGCCATTCGACGCGAACGGCCAGCCGCTGGCGTCGACGCTCGCTGATTACATGCTCCCGAGCGCCACGGAGGTGCCGCGGATTCGGCTTCACCACATCGAAATCCCATCGCCGAACACCGAATTTGGCATCAAAGGCGTGGGTGAAGGCGGCGCTATTCCGCCGCCGGCGGCGATATTCAATGCCGTCAATGATGCACTGCGACCGTTGAACGCGGAAGTGACAGAGACGCCGCTGACGCCGCGGCGTCTTTTGCTCGCGATCGCCGAAGGGCGCTGCCGCATCGCAAAAGCAGGCGTCATGAAACCGGTCGCTTTTGACTATATTCGGCCCGACAGCGTCGACGACGCGCTTGCCGTCGCCCTCCAGAACGCCGATGCAAAGTTCATCGCCGGCGGTCAATCGCTTGGCCCGATGCTCAATCTGCGACTGGCGCGGCCGTCGCTCCTGATCGATATCGCCCGCCTGCCAGAACTCAGGCGTGCGGAACAAACAGCCTCGAGTTGGCTGATCGGCGCGGCGACCACCCATGCCGACATTGAAGATGGCCGAACGCCCATCGGCAAATGCGGCATGCTGCCCGAGGTGGCGCGGCAGATCGCTTACCGGGCAATCCGCAATCGTGGCACCATCGGCGGGTCGTCTGTGCATGCCGACGCCGCCGCGGATTGGCCGCTAGCGCTGTCAACTTGTGGCGCCGCCGGTACATCTGCAAAGAACGAGCGTTACCCGCAAAGTTGCAGTTTCCGACTTTCTGCAATCGTCATTCACCACCCAGCTCGCCGACGGAGAAATACTGACTGCAGTCGAAATCCCCTTGCCGTCGCGGACGGCGCGCTGGGGCTACTACAAGCTTTGTCGCAAGGCCGGAGAATTCCCGATCGCGAGCGCGGCCATCGTGATCGACGCCGATCGGTGCCGCAGTTTTCTTGGCGCCCTCTCGGATCGCCCACGCCCCATGACTGGCCTCGCCGCTGAAATAGCGCGTAGCCCCCGACTTCCCGCCGTCTCCGCCCTGGCTGCGGCGGTCGGCGAGGCGGCGCCGGAGATCGATCCTATCGACCGAAGAATATTCGTGACCTGCGTGGCCCGCGCGATCAGCCAAGCGTTGGCGCAATGACCAGAATATCGCTCACCGTCAATGGCGAAATTGTGGAAGCCGAGGTCGAGCCACGCACAAGCCTGGCCGACTTCCTGCGTCATGCGCGCTGCCTAACCGGCACGCATCTGGGTTGCGAACACGGCGTATGCGGCGCGTGCACTATTAGCCTGGATGGAAGCCCGGCACGATCCTGCATCCTGTATGCGGTTCAAACCCAAGGCCGCAGTGTCATTACCATCGAGGGCTTCGACGACGACGCGACCATGGCGGATTTGCGCTCTGAGTTTTCGCAGCAACACGCACTGCAATGCGGCTTCTGCACACCCGGCATGTTGATTACCGCGCGCGACATCGTCACCCGTCTTGGCAACCCGGGTGAGGCACGTGTTCGCGAGGAGCTTGCCGGCAATCTCTGTCGCTGCACCGGCTATGCCGGAATTGTGCAGGCGGTCCAAAACGTCGGCACTAGGCACGATGATGCAGCGGTGGTGCCGGTGGAGGTTGCCAAAGCCGCCGCTGCTCCAAGCTTGGTCATCGAAGAGAGCGAGCTTGCACTCCACGCAGCCTACCCTTCCCGTGGAGCCAACCGGTGGCGAGACCGTGGTCGAACAAACCGTTGTTCTCGACGCGGCCCGCGACCGCGTGTGGGCGTTCTTCCAAAGCGTGCCGGACGTGGCCGCCTGTCTGCCGGGCGCCGAATTGACCCGGTACGACACGAGCATTTGGGAAGGCACGATCCGGATCAAGATGGGCCCGATCCGGGCGCAGATGAAAGGCAAGGGCACCTACAAGCTGGTGGACGCGGACAAAACCGGCAGCATGGCGGGCGCTGGCGCAGACGAACTTTCAAGCTCGCGGGTGCGCGGCTCCCTCGATTTCGCGCTGGCCTCCGACAGTGAGAATGCCACCCGATTGACGCTGACCTTGTCTTATGCGCTGCAGGGCGTTCTTGCCCAGTTCTCGCGTTCAAGCCTCGCCAAGGACTTTGTCCGTGTGGTCGTCCAGGAGTTCGGTCGAAACGTCACCGCCCGTTTGTCTGGTCAGAACGTATCGCCATCGGCGCGGGATTTCAGCCTGTTGCGGGTCCTGAAGCTGCTTGTCGCCTCGTGGTGGCGCAGGTAGCCGCCGATGATACGGGAGCGACTTCTGTTCACAATCGAAGGTTGCTCTGTTTCGACGGCAGGTGGCAGCAAGAGTGGGTAGACATGCGTGATTTCCCAAACCTCATCTCATTTTAACCCGATACTCGTACTCGGAAACGGTTTATCCATGGATCGCAGCAATGCTCTGGCGAAGGTCCCCGACCAGCGGCGCAAGGATGACGATGATTATCAGCTCGAAGAGCAGATTGGATTCCGCCTCCGGCTTGCTTTGCAGCGGCATTACAGTCTGTTCTCGGACGACATGCTGGAGGGCCTGACCGCTCCGCAATACGCGTCGATGTACAAACTCTTCGAAGTCGGCGCTTGCTCGCAAAATCAACTTGGCCGCCTGGTCAACATCGATGTCGCGACCATCAACGGCATTGTGCGCCGGTTGAAGGAGAAGGGATTTTTAACGTCGCGCGGCGACCCGAACGACAAGCGCAGGCATCAAATCGAACTGTCTGCGCGGGGTAAGAAGATATTGCAGCGAGCGTTACCCGTAGCGAAGCAGATTTCTGTCAAGACACTCAAGCCGTTATCGAACGGCGAGCGCGAAACCCTCTTGCAACTCCTGAAAAAAATCGCCTAGCGCGCGGCGCGATTTTGACGGAACGGCCATGCCCGCGTTTGTCACGGATGCACGATTTTTATCCGCCACGATGTGTCCAAATTTGGGGCGGCGCCGGCGCTCTGTTCGCATCGTTGTCCCCTACCCCGCCCGCTCTTGGCACCGGAAGGTAGCCAGCTAAAGACTGCACACAATTCATTTGTGTACGAATGATTTTTCGCCTATCACCACCAAAGGCGTGTTCGTTCGCATTGGAGGCAAACCGTGGACCTGAAACTAAAGTCGAAGACTGCACTTGTGACCGGCGGCAGTGAAGGTATTGGCAAAGCGATCGCGCTCGCGCTCGCCCAGGAGGGGGTCGAAGTAGCGATCTGCGCGCGGCGCAAAGAGCCGCTTGAAGCGGCCGCCAAGGAAATTGCGACCGCCACCAAACGTAAGGTCATCGCTATCCCGGCCGACCTGACCAAGGACGAAGACGCCAAAAACTTCGTCACCAAGGCGCATGCCGGCCTCGGCCGGATCGACATCATGGTCAACAACGCTGGCTCGTCGCCGGGCGGCGTGCTCGAAACCTTGACCGAGGCCGATTGGGCTCAGTCTCTCCAGCTCAAGTTCATGGGTTATGTTCGTTGCCTGCGTTACGCCCTGCCGCTGATGGTGGCACAAGGTGGCGGCCGTGTCGTCAATCTGATCGGCAACGATGGCGTGAAGCCGTCGTATTGGGAGATCGCTCCGGGCGCGGCCGATGCCGCGGGTCAGAATTGACGCTGTCGCTCGCCGGTCAATATGGCCGCCACAACATCAGCTTTGTTGCTGTCAATCCGGGCCCGGTACGCACCGAGCGCTGGGATGGCCTGGTCAAGGCAATGTCCCGCGACATGAAGCTGTCGTACGAGGAGGCCGACAAGCTGGCCCCGGCGTCAATTCCGCTCGGGCGCATCGCCGAGCCTGACGAAGTCGCCAATCTTTGCGTTTATCTCGCTTCGCCGTTAGCGCACTTTGTGAACGGAACAATGATCGAGATCGACGGCGGTCAGGATAAATCTTTAATGGACAGAGCGCGCGACCGATAAATAGAAGCAGCAAATCGAAGTTTTCGCATGGAGTAGGTAAGGCGTGCTTGACTATTGTGGATATTGCCGTCGCGGGACGTACGTGGGCCCCTTGCCCTCACAACTCGACAATCGTGACCCCCGCAGCAAAGAACACAAAGGCCGCCTGCGGCCTCTGCTCTCAGTGCGCGGGTGAACGACGTCTTGTCATTTCGCCATCATGGCCGGGAACATAGGCGTAATGACCTGGCGGTTTTCCCATAATTTTCTTGAACATTGTGGCGAATGCGGTTGTGGATTCGTAGCCTAACGTTTCAGCGACCTGCTGAACGGACGTTCCCACCTTCAAGTAGCGAATGGCGACAACTAGTTGCAGTCGTTGACGCCATTGCACAAACGATAATCCCGTTTCACTTCTTAAGAGGCGGCTCAATGTTTTCTCACTTGTGCCTACAATGTCGGCCCACTCCGACACACTCCGACGGTTTGCGGGGTCTTTGATCAGACTTTCGACAATGGCTCGAAGCTTCCGATTTCTCGGCATCTCGAAAGAGAATCTCTCCCATTCGACCTGTCCAAGCTGTGCCACAAGCGCGCTAGCCACTTTTGCATCAGGACTTATCGGCTCATAGTTCGGGTCGACGCCCGCCATATGCCAAATCATCTCTTTGACAAGCGACGTCAGCGGCACGAAGCAGGGAAAATCGGGCAGTACGTTCGATTGCTCTTCCAAGTAAAGCAGACAAATCTTCCCTGCAGTCGACACCATACTGCGGTGCGGCTCGTTACCCGGGATCCAAAACGCACAGTCTGGAGGAACCGGCCACAGACCGTCCGTCAGTTCGCATCGAACCGACCCCATCGAAGTCGCAAGAAGCTGGCCGCGTCGGTGCCGATGCATTGGTACCGACTGTTCTCCAGGCGTGAACTGAACGGTGCACCCGACGACCGTCGTCCCGAAAACATCGGGGTCAAATTCCATGCTTTCCGCGTAACGTGCCCAGCGCGCGATTTGGCCAGATTCAGCTTTCATGTGTCGCCCTTGAGGCTTGTGCTCACACAATGGCCGATGCAAAAAATATGACAGTTTAAACCCGTCGGAACAAGCGCCTGTGTTCTGGCTGCGGCGCGGCCAAGACTTCGACCTCACCTAGGCCAGTTGCCGGTGGCAATTATGGCAATTTCGTGGGAGAAACGCCCATGTCGACAAACGTTGACGCAGGCCCCCTTCGGCACGCCGGAGTAATGTATACGCCTTCCGCGTATCCGGACTTTAATGCGCTTAGAAGCTGCTGGCATCCAGTCGCGCTCTCGGAAGATCTCACCGAGGTGCCGTTCGCCGGCCGCCTTTTGGACGAGCGGATCGTTATTTGGCGCGACGCCATGGGCACCCCCCACGCCCTTGCCGATCTGTGCGTCCATCGCGGCACGGCGCTTTCAATCGGCAAGATTGTCGGTAACGAAATTCAATGTGCGTATCACGGCTGGCGGTTTTGGGCCGACGGCGCCTGCACGTTGATTCCGCAGCGCGCTGATCCAAAAAACATTCCTTCTAAGGCGCGTGTCAATTCGTATCACTGCCAGGAGCGTTACGGCCTCATTTGGGTATCGTTCAACGAACCGCGCTGGCCTTTACCCGACGTGCCGGAGTTGGAAGACCCCACACGCAACGTCGTCTCTTCAGGCCCGTATGTTTGGAACGCCGATGCATCGCGGCAACTCGAGAACTTTACGGACTTCGGTCACTTCGCCTGGGTCCATCCGGGCGTCCTCGGCGATCCCGATCGCGTCGTCGTCGACAAACACACCGTCGACGTCAAAGATAACCACGTACTGGTCTATAACTATCTACGACCCGAGCCCGAGAATGAACAATTCAAAGTCTTCGGTCGGGAAAAAAGCACCAAAAAGCCATCTAAACATTCCGATTACGAATTGCACCTTCCTTACACCATCATCCTCCGCCAACACTGGGGAGGCGCCGATCAAATGACGCACTTGTTCGTCGCGCAACCAATCGGCGAGGAGCTTTGTCGCGGTTTCATGCGTACTAGCCGCAACTACGGCCACGACAATCCCAAACTCGTGTCAGATTTTAACGACGTCGTCTTCAATCAAGACAAAGTAATCGTAGAACATCAGCGGCCAGAGTTCGTTCCGTTTGATCTTGCCGATGAATTGCACCTGGATTTTGATCTGGTCGCTGTAAATTATCGCAGGCTGATGCGTCAAACCGGATTAGCCAAGAATAATCCGACCAACACCGTAATACCGAAGCTTTGAGGTGCGATTGCATTGACACGCTATCGCCGATTGCTTGCATAAGATTTGCTGCCAGGTTGGCTCTGCATCAAAGCGATGAAGACGACCATATCAGAGCAACGTATTGATCTCGTGATCGATTTAAAAGAGTCCGCAGCTGAAGGCGTCGCGGTCTTGACCCTGCGGCGCCCCAACGGGGCACTCCTGCCTGCTTGGAGTGCTGGCGCGCACATCGACGTGAACCTACCAAATTCGCTAACGCGGCAATATTCTCTCTGCGGTGACTTGAATGATCTCAAAAGCTATCGCATCGCCGTCTTGAGGGAACCGGAGAGCCGAGGCGGATCGGAGTTTGTCCATCAATCGTTGCGCATCGGCCAGACGATCGAAATCAACGAGCCGCGCAACAACTTCCCATTACTTCCCGCATCGAATTACCTATTTATCGCTGGCGGCATCGGCATTACGCCCATATTACCGATGCTTTCGGCTGCCCAAGCACACGCGAACTGGACGCTGCTCTACGGTGGACGGCGCAGGGCATCAATGGCATTTTTGGATGAGCTGTTGCCCTTTGGCGATCGCGTCACGATCGCGCCCCAGGATGAAAGCGGGTTACTCAACATTGCTGACCTGTTGCGTGCACCCCTTCCCGACACCCTCGTGTACTGCTGCGGACCCGAAAATCTCCTTTCTGCGGTCGAAAAATTGTGCGCTACGTGGCCGACAGGATCGCTGAACGTGGAGCGGTTCAAGGCCACCGATCTCGGCCCACAAGCCGACGAGCCCTTCGACGTTGAACTGCGTCGTACCGGCACACGCTTGACCATCCCAAGGGGAAAAACAATTCTGGAGACGATTGAGGAAACCGGCGCAATCGTGATTTACTCGTGCCGTGAGGGTGTATGCGGCACTTGTGAAATCCCCGTTCTCGAAGGGATTCCGGATCATCGCGACGGCGTCCTCAGCCCGTCTGTCAAAGAGTCCAACAAGGCAATCATGATTTGCGTCTCGCGCTCCAAAAGCAAGCTATTGGTCCTCGATCTTTAAGTCGCCGATCACCGGCGCAACGGATTTCCCAAGGCCGAGGCTTCCGCCTTCTGCCTCAAGCAGCGCTCATCCGGCGCAAAATGCCATTTTTACATATCTGGCGACGATCGTTATTGACACCTTTCCAGCAAGTTCATTAGCATACGAACGATTTGAAGCCATGGCCGGAGCGGCTTTTAAATCATTGCCTGGAAACAGCGAAGAGCACGCGCCATGAAAAACCTCACGGGTGTTGTTGTATGCTTCTTTGGTCTAGCGGCGGCAACCATAGCGTTCGCGCAAAACGTCGAGACGCAAGGCGTCACAGACAAAGAGGTCTTGATTGGCCAGATGGGGCCGTTTGCCGGACCTGCTTATTTATATGGCAAGATCTCGATGAACGGAGCCGAAGCCGTATTCGACCAAGTCAACGAGACCGGCGGGATCGCGGGCCGCAAGCTGGTACTCGTCCGGGAAGACGATGGCTGCAAAGCCGAAGGAGCAATCGGGGCGGTCAAAAAACTGGCTTACGAAACTAAAGTATTCGCCATAATGGGCGGCGCTTGCTCCAATTCAACGCTGGCCGCGCGTCCCGAAATAGAGAAATCGGGTATTCCGTTCATTGTGAACTCTGCTTCGGCTGACAGTATAACCGATCCGCCGGTCTCAAATATCTTTTCGGTCCAACCGACCGGTTCAGTCGAGAGCCGCGCGCAGCTGGATTTCGCGATATCCAAAGGCGCCAAGAAAATCGCCCTCGCTGAAATGCGAGACGCATGGGGCATGGCTCGCTATAAGCCTATGCTCAAATACCTCGAACAAAAGCATGTCACGCTCGTCGAGGACGTCGAGATCGCCAATGATACAGTTGATGCGACGCCGCAAGCCTTGAAATTGAAGGCCTCGGGGGCTGATGTTGTAATTCTTATCTTATACCCCAAGCCGGCGGCAGTGCTATTGCGTGATTCACTGAAGCTTGGCAATAACCCGATGTGGATTGGACCAGGCACCATTAGCGATCTTAAGACGTTCGGCGATCAGGTCGGGTTACCCGGCGCGCTTGATCACTTCATTACTGTTTCCTCTACGCGTTTCGACCCAAACGATCCAAAGCTTAAAGTGTGGAACGAGCGAATTAAAAAGCTTTTTCCCAACGACGAACTGTCGCCGTACAATATCTACGGACTTGGCAGCGCGTTGGTAGTCGCTGAGGTTCTTAAACGTGTCGGCCCCCAACTTACGCGCGCCCGGTTCATCGAGGAGTTGGGGAAGTTGGCTGATTTTCGGGCGGAGACCTACTTTGGTCCGATAACCTGCCACGCACCAACAAATAATCAATGCAATCAACAACCCGGCTGGGCGTTGTGGAAAGACGGCAAGATGGTCGAGTTCCAGTAGCGGCCCCTGGCGTCGGGCCTTCTCCGCGTTAGGAGGCCCGATTCGCTAGGACGTAAAGTGTCGAGTTCTGTAAACCGTAAAGAAGAAGCGGTCTGAACACCGTACATTCGTGCCTATTCCAGCCCTATGGTCGGCAAGCTCTTGAAGGATCCGACCGATGATCCGGCATGTGGTAGCCCTTTCCCGTCATCGTTTTCGTCACTGCAGCACATGACTTGGGTCGCAAGTGACCGAAATCAACCCGACGTCTGCAAGGGTCGACAACGCGCGATGGCCAGAGGACGAAGTTTGGAAGGAAGCGCAAGCTCACTAAGCATCAACGCGATGAAGCCTTGGCAAGGAAATCAAATGGCGAGACGCTGATGGAGATTGCTCGAAGCTATAACGTTAGCTAGCGCGAGGACTATGTGTTTGCACACGGCATCGGTTGGCAGGCAATCGCCCAAGCGGCTGGAGTGATGGCCCAGGAGAGCGGACCAACTTTGTTGGCGAAGGTCGAGGCGACCTTGAAGTCCATCTCTTGGGGCAAAACCAACGACGCTTGGCAGAACATCTGCATGGTCGGCGATCGCATGAACAAAGGTCTCGGAATTCGGTCAACCGCAGGGTACGTCCTAGCCCAGGCCGAGGTCCCCGAGGCCGGAAAGGCCAAAGCGTTTATCGAGCAATACGGCCGCGATACCGGCAAGTTCGCGGACGTGAAGGCCGCCTAGAAGGCACAATACGCAGGGCTGCTCAGTGATGAGCAGCCCTTTTTTGTTTTTACAAGCGATGCTCCTGCTGATCGGATCGCGGTGTTGTTGCCGGTCGCAGTAGCTCGGAAGCGTCTGTTTCACGAACTCAGGTTCATCAGGCGGGAAGGTTTTCCAGAAGGTCCTTCCTCCTTTGTTTCGACATAAGCTCTTTTTCCAGTTGAGAGCCGATTTTATAGCGCAAGCCATACTCTCGCACGATATCCCCCAGCTTCCTGCAGGCCTCAATCTTCTTTGCGCGATCAATATTACCGAGATCAAGCGTTACATCTCGTGGGAGCGACCCGATTTGCTCCTGAGACGGCCCATTGACAATCAGGGTAAGTTCCTTTTGCGACATTTCAGGGCGGAACCGCTCGTCTTTTTTTACTCGCTCGAACTGGTCTTCACTAAGGTTCGCAATAGGATACATGGTGGTCCACGTGGGCGGAGTTCGATCGATTACTGACTCAAAGCGAGCCGCGCATTCGCCAATCTTCACCCACTTTTTAAACGTCGAATTCGTCATTCCGATTTCTTTGCAGAAATCGCTTAGCGTCGCCGAGGGGAGGCGTTTTTTTGCTTCGACCAAAGTGCGGGCAACCTCAATAATGCCCTCCGCCGTTTTTCGTAAAGAACCTCGATATTTCTCGACGAGATCCGCGAAACCGGCTTCCGCCATTGCCATTCCATTTGGAACGGATAAAATCATTGCGCCATCGAGTTTTCCGGTATCGATGGATACTTTCTTCTCTCTAGTCATTTACTTTCTCCGACACGCGATGGGCCACGTAAGCCCATGACTGGGGGTTGACGCGAAGCGCGTGATTGCGCGCTTCACGGTTCGGCGGAACCGCCGCATTCCTGCGATGTGATTTGGCGCAAAATCGAATCAGCTACGCAACCAGCCGACGAAGAGGGGGCAAAGAGGGCTTCTCACCAACAGACGCCCGACTTACGCGCTTTGGCTTCGCGTGCCAATTCGTCGGAATGTCAGTTGGATGCGCTCCGCATCAAATAGTCCGTTATTTCCGCTCCGGAAACAACGCGCGCGCTTAACCGCGCCCTTATTATTGCTAGATATCAGAAGGAAAAAACGCCGTTCAAGACCTATCAACGAATTCTTGCGAAAATTTTTGGCTAAACAGGCCAGGCCAATAACGGCGCAAAGGCGCGACTTGATCGAAGCGTCCCCCACACCTCAATATACTCGTTCGAGGTGTTGTGATTGGGCGACCGCTCGATGTAGGCGGCGATCAACACGCTTCCTTTTCTTAAGATGCTGCGGGAGTCCGATATCATCGACGTTAGAAAGCGACGAGCGGACGGCAAGATTTTTTTTGAGCGCACGTTCCCAAGACGCGGGTTGTCGTCGTAAATTTCGACAGTAGGGCCGGTGCGTTTCCATCGTTCGCCTCACGAAGGCTGGGCGGGTCCACGCATCGAGTTATCAATTCGGGCTAAGGGCGTGCCGCGAGTAAAGTACGTTCGCGATGCTCAGGTAAACGAGTGTGGCCGCCGCTGCAAAGGGTGAGGCAAGGGTTTCAGAAGACTCTATAAATGGGATTAGTGCTGCTGGGGAGGATTGAACTCACGACCTCTCCCTTCATCACACTTACGCTTTTCCGCCAAATCGTGTGGGTCGTAGCGTCGCAACCGCTCCGCGTTTCATTATCAAATTGCCCAAAAATACCGAAAACGCAGATGCTATTGACCTGCCGTCGCTTTTTTCATTCGCGGATTCCGCCACCGGGGTGATTTCATTATCGAGAGGACTTACAATCCAAAAATATAATGAAATCGAGGACCGCCGATGGGTCTCGGAAAGCAAGCAAAAATTTTGAATGCGCATCAGTTGCAAGCGATGCTCTCTTGGCTGGAGAAAGGACATCACGCCGAGCGCAATCGCCTGATCGTGCTGCTATCGTTCAAGGCCGGACTGCGCGCTAAAGAGATCGCGGAGTTAAGATGGTCGATGGTAATGGACGCATCAGGCAACATTAGCGACCAAATCCATTTAACGAACAAGTCAAGCAAAGGGAAAAGTGGCCGCGTGATCGCGATGAATAAGGACGTGCGCAGGCAACTGATATTTTTCCATCAGCAAAGTGGGATCACGATTTAAAATGCCACTGATTGTGTGATCCGGACGCAGCGGCAAAACCGAACGTCCGCACAAGCTATCGTGAATCTGTTCCAAGATTGGTATCGAAAGCTGGGCTTTGTTGGCTGCAGCTCGCATAGTGGGCGACGAACGGCAATCACGAATTGGGCGCGAAAGGCGTCGTTGGTAGGCGGTTCGCTGCGGGACGTTCAAGCCATGGCCGGCCACGCCTCTTTGAGTACGACTAGTAGATACATCGAAATGGATTCGGAAGCCCAACAAAAATTGGTCAATGCATAGATCGCCAGGTCACCGCGGAAAAGCCTATGAACATCCAGCCATCGGCTAACCGCTTGACGCTACGGACACTCCGTTCGATAGCGAATGCGAGCCAAATATTTCTTGTCACTCACCTCTTGTCCCAGCATTATACGCCCTGAGGCTCAGACCTTAGTGGGGCAGCGCGCCCTTTCAAAGTAAACGCGTCCGCCATACCATAGATGCCCTCTGGATATCGCGCTCACTTGGCCATGAAACTAAACTGGAAATCAGTGAAAGCGACTAACGTAACGCAAGCTTGCGAAGAGGTCTTGAAATCAGCCGATGGTAGATCGAGGTCAGAAGGCTTGGTTGTCACCTACAAGGACAAAAGATTGCCAGCCAAGGCTGTGCTACGGATTGCGTATTGTCTTGCTAACAGCCTCCCTCCCGATACAAAGTTAAAATTTGCAAGCGGCGAAGGGAGTCTCCAGTTATTGCGGTCACTGGGATTTAACGCCGGACGATTTCATCCTAACCACCCTGCTGTAGAAAAGGACTGACAGCAGACACTTAGGATCGGAAGAATGGTGGACGCATCACTCAAAGCGAAGATTTCGCAGTGAACTTTTCAAATGCGCGGTGTCTGGAACTTTATCTTACCTACACGGAATTTTTTAATCGCATTCGGCCGGGCACGACGATGGGAAACTTTCCGTATCAGACGCATTTCGATGAAATCGCGAGAGAGGAACGTGGTAACGGCTATCCTGACATTACCTTCCTTGTGCATCGGGCCGGCCAATGGCCTCAGTATCCCGCACAAATAGATTTTCGGCCATCCGACCCTCCCGATCAGAAGCAGTTAGCCAGCTTGCGCAACGGTGCGGACGAGATAATTGCTTTATATTGTCCGCCCAACACCATCAACCCATACCGATGATCTGATGGCGCGTTCCAAATGGGGGTCCTTCGCGTGCCGTCCAAGGCTTGGTAGGGCGAGAGTGCATCTCTGACTAGGCGTAGGTACGTCGATAGCGACGCAGAGGTCAACCGCGATCGCCCAGGCTTATAATCTAAGCCCGTCGACCGACAACGACTGCTATTGGGACGTTGGCAAGTTGAGCATTCCCGCACGTCCTGGTTCGCTCGGTAACCGCGACCTGCGCAATTGATCGCGCCATATCGCCCTTGGGACTACAAGCCTTTTTCCCGCTTTCCCCAGGATAACTGGCAGTCCTTGCCGAAGCGTTGTATAAATAACTGACAAACGTGCGAATTGCATGGGTGGTAATAACTTGCATTGGACGTGAACAGAATGCGGCTTGCCGTGGTCACAACCTGCACTGCACGGAAGTCTTTTCCTGTACCTGCCGAACTCTGCGTTTCGTCCCTTAGGATGCAGAGCCAGTCTGATCTCGCCGTCGAATGGCGAAAACGGGTCGATTTGGCCGAACCGGTCGGGTTCGCGAAGCACGTGTATTGCGGGCGCAGTTTTCGACAAGCGGCGACAAGCGCACGGGCGGTCAACGCTGAGTTTAGAGTTATCTCGGCTGTATTTTGGTTTGGTCGAGGGCGACGCGCCAATTCCTTCGTACGATCTTGCTTTAGTCAGGGAAGGTTCGGCGTATGTCGGCGGACGGGTAACGGGAGCACGATTTGATACGTCCAAATGGTGGGGGCAGGTTCAACGCCCCAAAAACTCAATCCCGATGGCTGAGTGGATTTCGAGTATTTCCGACACGATTGTGGTCATCGGACTTTCGCGAGCATATTGCGCACTAATTGCCAGTGACATCGCCTCACTCAAAGACCAGGACCTGGAACGTCTTCGCCTTGTCGGCATGGGTATCGAAGTCGCCTGCCCTCCTCGTCTTCGGCGATGCATTTTGCCCTACGACGATCGCCTAGACGGTCCCGATAGCCCAGTACGCGGCACGCGGACTGATTTCTCTTCGCGGGCAATGCGTCATTTCATTGAAAAGGTCTTGTCTGAAAGTCGATCCACGTCAATCGAGAGTTATCAGAAGGCTGTGCTCCGTGAGATCGAGCAATTTCGTCGGCCGCAGACTTCCTCCCGTCCGCCAAAGACGGACGACGAGATTATCGACATCCTTATAAGAACCTGGCCAGTTATCAACGGTAGTGTCACGAAAGGTCTTCGCTACCTTCGTGATGTTGAAAAAGTTGCCTGCGAACAAGGTCGCTTTCGATCGCTTTTTGACCAGGCCAGAACAGCGGTGACCGCATGAGGCGCAAAAAACAATCGAATACGCTGTTGGTTCGCGCTCTTCGAACTACACAGGGAAGTGATGTTGGCGTTTTCTCGTTCTTTATTAAAGGCGCGGACATTGCTCGGATCGCGGATATATCACGCCTTTCTCGCGAAGAAGACGACACTCTAAAGGGCTTTCAACGTAAGGAAATACAGAACCACGTAAAAGCAATCGTTGAATATCTCAACAGAGGGAAAGTCCTTTTTCCTAATGCCGTTATCCTTGCCCTCTCCCCTGAGGTTGAATTCAAGCAATCGAGAGGCCCTACGCCCGATGGCGTCAACGATCTCTCCCACATCGGGACCTTGTCAATTCCACTGGGTGAGGAAGGGAAACGTGCGGCTTGGATCGTTGATGGACAGCAGCGTTCACTTGCCCTCTCACGCACGACCAATGCGGATATCCCTGTTCCCGTGGTCGCATTCACCTCGAGCGAGTTAGAGACGCAGCGCGAGCAGTTCATCCTTGTAAATAAAGCCAGGCCTTTGCCGGTGCGCCTTATAAACGAGTTATTGCCGGAAATTGGGATTCAGCTTCCTAGGGATCTTAGCCTTCGCAGAGATTCCCAGCGAACTTTGTAATCTTCTTAACAAGGATTCGAAATCCCCGTTTTTCCAGTTAATTCGCCGCATGTCTCAAGAGGATTTGAAGTCGGCAGTCATCATTGACACCGCCCTAATCAAAGTAATGCGCAACAGCATCAACAATCCTCTCGGCGCGCTTGCTCTATACAAAGACCCTGGGACGGGGCAGGCCGATATTCAGGGCATGTATCGCACGATGTTTCTCTTTTGGCAGACGGTGAAGGAGGAGTTTCCTGACGCTTGGGGCAAACGCCTGCGCGTAGTCGTCTGATGCACTCCGCAGGAATTCAAGCAATGGGTGTTCTCATGGACAGGATTATGAGTTGACTGCACGGACACGACGATCCTCGCAAAGAAATTCAGCAATCGATCCGCCGCCTTAGGTCCCATTGTTGTTGGACAGAAGGGACGTGGGAGGGCCTGGGGTTGAAATGGAATGAAATTCAAAACGTGCCGAAACACATCAGGGATCTGTCCGACGTGCTCGTTCGTCTGGATTTTAATCTTTCGCAAAAGGCAGCATGAAGTTCATTTATGCCGATAGTCTCGACTTCGTCGATCCGAATTACGACTTTATATCGGATCGATCGCCCAATTCGCGCGAAGCTTATTGGGACGACGTCTATCCGCATGAGATCTTGGGCTACTCGCCTTATGATGGACTCCTCGTTTCACATGCGATTGTCATGCGTGGCAAATACGTCGGCGCAGGCCATGCGCTTTCGTCTGGTGGGAGCGCGGGAGTTCTTGCGGTTTCCGGAAGAAAAGTTTCCCGGGACATGGCTGTTTGGCGACAGCGGCGCATTTTCATATCGCGATATGGCAGAACCGCCCTATTCAGTTGAGGACATGATCCAGTTTTATGGAGAAGCCGGGTTCACCCATGGTTGCTCCGTCGACCATGTAATTTTCGATTTCGATGCCAGCGTGCACGGGTCCAATGGTGGCACGCCCGAAGCTCGAAAACGCTTTGATATAACATTGGAGAATGCGGCGAAGTTTTTACGAGCAGCAAAGCCCCTTGGTAATCGATTCACGCCGGTCGGCGTTATCCAAGGATGGTCACCGGATTCGATGGGCATAGCCGCGAAGAAACTGCAATCAATGGGTTACACCTACCTGGCTGCAGGTGGCATGGTCCCGCTCAAAAGTCCACAGATACACGCCTGTCTTCAAGCCATTCGCAAGGAAATTCGAGCGGAGGTTGGCCTTCACATTCTTGGTTTTGCAAAGGCCGATGATATTTTTGAATTCGCTCCGCATAACATCACGAGTTTTGATACGACCTCCCCTCTATTACGTGCCTTTAAAAAATCAGGACCAATTACTTTCTGCCAGGATCAAATCGCACGTTGCGCTACTACATGGCGATACGAATTCCCCAAGCTCTGGACAATCCTACACTGAAACGCCTAGCGAAAATGGGCCGCATCTCCCAGGAAAAGCTAGTCCGGCTTGAACGTGATGCGCTAGCAAGCGTCCGCGCTTATGACCGAAACGAAATAAGATCTCGAAGAAACTCTCGATGCCACCACAAAATATGCAGAGATATTGCTGACCCCCTCTGATCCAGACGGCCACGCGATCTCTGACGCCAAGCTGGCTAGCTTGCGACAGAGTTATCGCCAAACGCTAGAAGAACGTCCGTGGAAGGAATGTCACTGCGCCATCTGCTCCAAGATATCAGTTGAGGTCGCGATCTTTCGGTCGAGTAATCGTAATAAGCGGCGTGGCATACACAATCTGCATGTCTATCATCATCACCTCAAAACAAAAGAATGGTCCACAAAGCGTGAGCAAAAAGCTGACCTTTACTGCCATTAAGGCAGTCCAAAGCCCGAGGCACACGGTGTTTTCCTTCGCTGCCTCGGCCGCGCAGATTTTCGAGATTGGCCGAATAGAGCGCGCGGGACGAGGCGAACAGGGCGTCCTGAACGGTTTTCAACGCCCACAGATAGCGGCACACATTCACGAAATCCGCGACTATTTGGAACGCGAGGATGCAGTTCTTCCGAATTCCATAGTCGTCGCCTTTACTGATAAAGTGAAAATCCAAATTGCTAGTGAAAACGTCGTTGAGGTCGAGATCGACGTAGAAGATGGTCCGCCCGGCTTGATTGTCGATGGGCAACAACGATTGAGTGCACTAGCTCCACTCACCGACAAGTCTTTCCAAGTGTTTGTTTCGGGAATTATTTGCCAGAACGATGAAGAATTGCGCCGACAGTTCATCTTAATCAACAACACTCGGCCCCTGCCGAAGGAGCTTATCTACGAACTTCTACCGGGACTTTCGGATCTTCCCGAACGCATGTCATCTCGCTCTATGGCTTCCGCCCTTACACAACGGCTGAATTTTGACCGAGCCTCATCGCTGTATCGGCAGATCCATTTGCATACAAATCCCGAAGGCAAGATTGCCACCAATGCAATTCAACGCGTCATTATGACATCGCGCTCACATGGAGCTTTACGAATTCTATCTCAGTCGTCAGATGGTGACGACAAATGCTTTCTACTGATGAGTGACTTTTATCGCGCGGTCCAGGCGGTCTTCAAAAAGGATTGGGATGGACTTTCCCCTAAGACGTCGAGGCTCATTCACAGCGTTGGTATACTTTCAATGGGTCGCGTAATGGAGGTAGCGTTCCAGATCTGCCAAGCGAGAACTTTTGGAGATTTCTGCGAAGTCTCAATTCTATCCGCGATCAAACACGCTGGACGCAGGGGACGTGGCTTATTGGGAATAGCGACAATATCCGCGAGCGACCTTGGAATGATTTCCAGAGCACGCATCCGGATATTCGAACGCTTTCCGATCACCTCGATCGAATTGTGCGGCAAAGTTACCGGCGAAGGCATGAAGTGATCGAGTTGGACACACGACGCGCAATTGGGGCGGGCGGTTAACGGGAGCGAATATGAGCCTTGATCATAACAAAGCCCTCGTACTCTTTTCAGGTGGACAGGACTTGACGACCTGCCTGGCTTGGGCGTTAGACCGATTTAGTAGCGTCGAGACGATTGGCTTCGATTATCGGCAACGGCATCTTGTCGAATTGAATTGCCGCGCAACCTTGCGTGACGAGATTGCACTGCGCTTCCCTAAATGGCGCAAGCAACTTGGCGAGGACCACACAATTGATCTGGGCGTGCTGGCGGCGATCAGTAATACCGCGTTAACAAGCGATGTCGAAATCAAGATGCTACAGAATGGATTGCCAAGCACGTTCGTCCCGGGACGCAATATCCTCTTTCTCACACTAGCAGCCTGTGTGGCCTATCGGCGCGGAGTAAAACACATTGTCGGCGGGATGTGTGAAACCGACTTTTCGGGATATCCAGATTGCCGAGACGATACGATTAAGTGTTTGCAGACTGCGCTCAATCTCGGAATGGATGCCCGATTTGCGCTGCATACGCCACTAATGTGGATCGACAAAGCAGAAACTTGGACATTGGCGAGGGAGGTTGCTGGGGATGAACTAGTCGGCCTCATCATCGAACAAAGCCATACGTGTTATCACGGCGATCGTACTCGGCGTCACCCGTGGGGGTACGGTTGCGGCAATTTCCGCATGCCAACTTCGCGCAGACGGCTTCACGCGATATCAACAGACGCGGATGAAGACTACAGCAGTCGGCCTGATGTCGATGTACCGTTTCCCATGAGTTTGTCGAAAGGTCGATGGGCGAATTCGAGACCGCGATGACTTATTCCGTCAAGGAAATTTTTTATACCCTCAAGGTGAAGGCGCGCAGGCAGGCCGTGCCGCGGTGTTTTGTCGGTTCGCCGGATGCAATCTGTGGTCAGGTCGCGAGATCGACCGAGTAAAGGCGATCTGTAACTTCTGTGATACGGAATTTGTTGGGACTGATGGTCTTGGCGGTGGTAAATTCCGAACAGCAGTGGATTTAGCCGATGCAATCAATGAAACGTGGGCTGGACCGCCCTACCGAAAATGTGTCGTTATCACCGGTGGTGAACCTCTGCTCCAACTCGATTTAGAACTGATCGTGGCGGTCAAACAATACGGCTTCGAGATCGCCGTAGAGACGAACGGGACTATCGCTGCGCCGTTGGGAATAGATTGGATCTGCGTCAGCCCAAAGGCCGGCAGCAAGATTATTCAGACCTCAGGGCAGGAACTGAACTTGTATATCCTCAACCCAAGGCCGAGCCACGGTTGTTCGAACATCTCGCTTTTCAGCATTTATTTTTGCAACCGATGTTCGGTCCCGACCTCAGCCGCAATATTCAAATGGCTATCGATTACTGCCTAGCAAATCCGCGTTGGCGCGTAAGCCTACAGACACACAAACTTATGGGGATCCCATGACCACCCATGTCCCGCCTCGCGACCTGGTCGCCGAGTTATCAGCTTCTAAGGCTTCCGATCGTCCGACAGTCAAATTGCGAAACCGTATTGCTCGAACCTACCGATTTCGAATCCGCGCATTTCCTTCCGCTAGTAGCCGATGGCCACAAGTGCAAAAATATGCATGGCCACAATTATCGGGTCGATATTGTGATGCAAGGACAACTTGATTTACGCGGCTTCGTAAAAGACTTTGCGGAGATTGATGCGGAGGTTCGCCCACTTATTGATCGTGTTGATCATCGATTCCTATGAGGTCGACGGGCTTGAAAATCCAACAGCCGAGATCATTGCGTATTGGTTCTTTCAACGGATTAAAAACTGTGAGGTTGTTAGAGTGTTCGAAAACGACGATTGCTGGGCGGAAGTTTTCAACGATGTCGCCACACGAGTTGGTTGATGTTGCGTTTTGCCTTCGCCAGTTGATCGAAGGATTTGGATAGGCCTGAATTTAGTCTTCGCGTTGATGAGGCCCGGTACGTTTTTGACATCAGTTGACGGTTCGCTGGGGCGCGAACGCCCCCATCGATCACGGATTCGTGATTGGCCGGTAGAATAGCAGAAAATTGAAGAAATTCAGTCCCTTATCAGTAATTTATTTAAATAACATCCCGCTGCCATGCTCCGCGAAGGTATTTTTCGACCAAAATATCTTTGACGCGCGTGTCCCGCGTGCTAACAGGGCATTGCGATCGCGAGATGACCAGCAGGGCCCGCTGGACAGCCAATGCAAGGCGAGGGCTCGCCGTACTGGTACTCTAGACCGTTCGCCTTCCGGGGCTTGCAACGGTGACGGGGAAAAACCCCTGGGTGGTCTCGGGCGGACAAAAAAACGGTTGGGCCAAACGAGTCTGAGGCTCAAACGAAATGGTCGGATTCGTGCGCCACACGAAATCCGACCGTAAACTCGTGAAAACAAGGAATAGTAACATGCCATATGTGTTTTCTTGCGTCAAGGCGCAACAGCGTAACGCCGTCTATTTCCAATCGAACCTGGACTTCGGCGAAATTGCACAACTGGTTGAACTTCCCGAGCATTCTCGGCGATGAACTCTTTAACAACGAGCTCACCATGCAGCGGAAGATCAGCTGGACCAGGGTACGAAAGGAAATGGTTCCTTACTTGGAACAAGACGACGCTTTCTACTCCTCCCTCACGTTGATCATGGTTCCACGTGATCTCAGCCCTCTCGTCGAAGGCGAAGGTTACGAGTTCACCCCGATTAACGGGAGTAACGGTGATATTGGCCAGCTTCTGGTCAAGAGTACGCTCGTGCTCTTCCCAGCAGATGGACAACACCGGGTCGCCTCGATTAAGGAAGCCTTGAAGAAACACCCGGACTTGGCCAACGTGAGCGTGCCGGTCATCTTCATGCCTTTCCGCAACTTGGGCAATCGTTCGGCAAATGTTCAGTGATCTCAATCTAAACGCAAAGCCGGTCAACAAGTCGATCGGTCGATCGTTCGAGACGCGGGACCCGATTGCAGTGATTGTGAAGAATTTCTTGAGAAGTCGTTCCTCTCTTTGAGGGACGGGTCAATCATCTCTCCAATTCGCTGGCGGCTTCGTCGTCCAACGTGATCACATTGAACACGTTGTACGAAGGCACGGATGCACTGCTGCGTGCCCTCGGCCACGACGCGGATGCACTCAGCGCATCAGATACAGCGAAAATGCAGTCAGTCTCGCAAGAGATTGCGGACATCTGGAACCGCATCATCGGAGCGTTGCCCGGTTGGGGCGATGTCATTGCTGGCGCGGAAAAGCCGAACACTTTGCGCGAACACTATGTGTTTGGCACGGCATCGGTTGGCAGGCAATCGCCCAAGCGGCTGGAGTGATGGCCCAAGAGAGCGGACCATCTTGGTTGCCGAAGCTGGAGGCTACCTTGAAGTCCATTTCTTGGGGCAAAACCAACTAAGCTTGGCAGAACCTCTGCATGGTCGGCGATCGCATGAACAATACCGGTCCCGGAATTCGAGTTGCAGCCACAGGGTACATCCTTGCCAGGCCGAGGTTCCCGAGACTGGAAAGGCCAAAGCGTTTATCGAGCAATACGGCCGCGATACTGGTAAGCCTGCGAATGTGAAGGCCGCCTAGAAGATCAAACACGGAGGGCTGCTCATCGCTGAGCAGCCCTTTTTTGTTTTATACCCGTTCTTCGGCTCGTTGCCGCCTGCGCGAGGGACGTGCGGTTTGGCGCAGAGCGACCTTATATCCGAGCCGAACCGGACTAGACGGTACCGATAAGTTTCCGCGAGATTGATGCAATAGGCGGAAGTTCGACCGAAGTTTTTAAAGTGTCGCGCGCGAATCATAAGGCTGCGTTATGTGGCAAAAGATCAAGAATTCTGCATCGAGGGAACGAAGATCTACCGAGTGAGATGTTGCAAGAGGCCGCGACACGGTCGGTGCGTGAACGAGGCGAATGAGATGTGAGTTTGCACTCTTGTCTTTCCGGGTGAACAGCCCCCTCTCGGGCACGCCTTGCCGAAGCGTCTAATCCGCGCCTTTCTCGTCCGCCGAGTGGGGCGCGATAACGAACGCGACCGGCCTGCCTGCATATCTCCCTAAGTGACCTCGAATTGAATCTGGTTGGCGATTTTTCGAAAATCGGGGAAGTGTATCCCCACGATCTCTGTTAGACATTGGTGATCAAGATGAATCCAGCTTGAGCTAACGCCATTGAGTATTGGCTTGTCATTCTCGCTTGCACATCCGCTCGTTGTGCAATCCGGATATCAAAACATATTTCCTGGACCCTCGATTTGATTGCATCGTCGATCCTCGAAATATTGTTCGCAGTGAACAGGAACCGACAATTTGAACTGGTATTTTCTATCACGCTGCGCAGCGCAGCTTGCGCGTTTTAGATAGGTGATCCGCCTCGTCAATAAAGCAAATCTTTGATTTTCCGGTCAAGCTAACCGAACGGGCGAAACCGTCTATCCGTTCACGCACGAATTCAACGCTCGTTTCCGTCGAGCCATTGATTTGGTAGGCGTGGAACCGTTCGGCGTGACAAAAAATTTTGGCAGCGGAGGTCTTACCGATTCCCGGCCTGCCATGGAACAGCATGTTCAGACCGAACCGCCATCGAGCATCCGTTGTAATGCGTCAATCGTCGCCTGAGGCAGCGTAAGGTCGCTGAGTTGTCGCGGACGCAACAACTCAGAAACTAATTTAGGTTGGCATGCCACTCGTCAAGCCGCTAGCGGTACCGAAGTTGGAGGAGCAGCAGGAGCAGTCTCTGGCCTTAGACAAGGACTTTTCTTCATCGGAAATCCGAACTCTTTTTGCCCGCTGTCGAGCCACCCCATTACTTGGATGAGCCTTTCATCCTCGTAGTCCTTCAAATCGATCGTTACTCTTTTCTCAACATCGTCTTCTTTGTTTGGCATGGCTATACGGATCGCCTCTTTGACCTGACCGGCGGTCATTGCTGGCTTAAAGTGGCGATCTCGCGTAACGATGCGGTATTCCTCCATCGAAAGGCGGGCCAATTCGTAAAGGGTGGTCCAATTGTTTGGTAGCTTGTGGTAGAAGTCTCCAAATCGGCTTGCATTCTCCCCAATCACAATCCACTTCCGAAACTTTGAACTCTCCGACTTTATACCGAGCTTGCCACAGACCTCCTTCAGTTCGTCTTTGTTGAGGTCGTTCTTGGCTTCGACCAATGTCTCGGCGAGGGCGACGACACTTTTTGCAGACTTTTTGCTGAAAACCCGACATTTTGCGATCAGTTCGGCCAGCCGCGGCGAACGTTTTTCTGTTCCAAATTGAACAGAAGTTCTGAACTCTCCTTGGACGGAGGTGACGATTTCGTACTCTTATGCATAAAGCATTCCTTTCTCGAAATGTCGGCTACGGAGAGATCCGAGCCGCGTTAATACTCGAAGCCGCACAATGCAAACTTCGAGACTCGGCATGTGAGGCCGAATCTGAAATTGCGAATCCGCGGTAAGCCACGGGCCGCTAAAATTTTTATTTGGAGAACAGGACGGTGGCGCGACAAGCCATGCGCCAGGCGACGTTCCTAATATTCATACTATACAAAAATACCGTCGCGATGTCAATGACAAATGCGGTCTTTGCTGCGGCATTTGGTCTGATGCAACCCGTGCCCGCCATAAGCTGTCTGGTCGAGATGTGTTCCAAATAGAACAACGCTTCGCACGATATGGTGGCTTTGGTCTTCGCAGTTCGTGACTCTACAATGTGTGTCTGGACAAAGAATTCAGGTCAACGACGCCGACGTAGCGGTCGTCGGGACCGCCGGCGGCAAATTGTTTCCAAAACCCTGGAAGATGTCGACACAAGCGGTCAAACGGCTTTCAATGCTGTGTTCCACTCGTGTCTTTCAAACTTGAGGCGTTCGTGCGCTGGACTATCCCTTCTCCGTAATTCGACTCCGCGTCGGACTTTAGGTGTCCCGTCTAGCTCTACATCTTCCCCGAAGGGCTTGGCTCGGGTTGCCGTCAGCCCGACCAATACGGTTTTTGCACCGCACGAACGCAAAGTCTCCTCTGCCTTATATGACCGGCCTTCGACCCATCAATTCTGCGGCGCGTTGTCTTGGTTCCATGTGGTTGTAATGTCGCTGAATCATTTGGACCGATGTGCCCATTTGATCGGCAAGCAGAAGAACATCGATTTTGCCGTATACGATTTGAAACGTCGCGTACGTATGTCGCAGGCTATACAAAGTGCGATTTCGCTGCGTGTTTGGGTCGATCAATAACCCGCAATCACGCATGAATATTTCAAAGGTCTGGTCAAGATTTTTCGTGACCGTGCCGTCAGCGAGGCGAAATATCGGAATGTCCAAGCGATCCCGTGCAGCAATTGCTCGAACGTCATATGCGCAATATCATCGACACCTTTGTTGGATACGCTTGAAATACCGTACGCAACTGGGACGTGCCACCAGACTCGCGTGACCCTCGTCTCTGCCGACTGGAACGTTGAATTTGAAGATATGTGACACCATTATCGTTACGAACGTACTTAAATGTTCTTCCACTTCAGATTGCGTGTTTCCGTTCCAGTGACGTATTCCGGTATTTGCAATGATCAGAACGTAATCTCGCAGCAACTCGCGCATCTGGCGCGATTTGCCTGCGCGACCTTCGTGTATCCATGTCCGAAGCGGCGATACATCGTTCGATACTCGTCCAATCGTAAAATCCGGCCGGCGTGCGGCGTCACGACCTCGCCTTTCTCGAGTCTTGGTATCTGAGATCTCGCTATCGTATCCGTGACGAATCCCTTCCTCGAAGACACGACTGAACGCACTATTGTAAGTGGTGATCAGACTCCCTTTGGCGGCGTAGGCGTCTGTTGGTCGCCTCGCCACGTCATAAAATCTTTGCAAGCTGTACGCAAGATCGATATTGTCGATGGTGCAGCAGACCGAAAAACGGAATGAGATACTTGTTGATCGCTTGGATGTAGTCCCGATAAACGCTCTTCCCTTGGCCTGCCGCGTTGTCCTTTTCCATCCGATCCATCGCAATCCTGGCCACATCCCGGAAGGTTTGGATTGCGGCGGCAAGTTATTTTTTGATCGATATAGAGCGTTCATATACGCGTCGGTCGCGATCTTACGGGCCTCGCAGAGGTCAGCGTGGCGGGTCGTCTCCCGGATTTTCCGATTGCCGACCTTAAAATGAGCCTGCCAATAGCGGCTGTTTCGACGTTTCGTGAGCCTGACTTTACCGTCGAGTATCCGTTCTGTTTGTTCTGATAGCGGAGGCATTGCTTGTAATTTGATATTGTAACGAAGGGCCCAACGGACTTCAGGAGGCCTCCCGAGGCCAATCACCGGCCAACGGACGTTTAAAAAGCGCGAGTGCGCAATACGCTGAAGATTTGCAGCAAACGGCAACGCGCGTACGCCAGCGATTTGACTGAAGGACAGGACGGCGGCGAGAAAATCAAACGCCTGGCAACGTCCTATTTCACCTATATTACTAGATTACCGCCGGATTGTCAAGTTCTTCTCGTCTCCAGCGACGGTTTTAGTCGAGAATTGTCGGACTCGTTTGGCCCTGGACAGCGGCTACCTTGCAATTCCCGGTCGAATTCGAGCCGCGCGCTTTGTTCAAAATAGAACACCTGCGTCGTGAAGTTCTGGCAACCGCGAAGATATCCCAATGATGATGCGCGCTGACATTGGATGTCCGCCGTACACAAATCGAAGCCGCCGGGAACACGGCGCAGTCCAGGGACGCGGCGATGCCAGGCAAACTACGCCAATCTTCGGCCCGCCAATTCTGCAGCGCGTTGTCGAGGCTTCAAGTGACTGTAGTGTCGCTCGATCATTTGGATCGATGTACCCATCTGCCTGGCGAGCAGGTGGGCATCGTTTGTGCCGTGAATGATCTGGAAGGTCGCGTACATGTGCCGCAGACTGTAGAGCGTTCGATTTTGCTGGGTGTTTGGGTCGATCAATAACCCGCAGTCCCGCATAAACGCTTCGAAGGTTTGATCCAGATTTCTGGTGACAGAGCCGTCCCGCAAGCGGAACACAGGAATATCAAGTCTCGCCAGCAACAATTCCTCGAAGGACATGTGCGCAATGTCGGGGCATCGCTCATGGATACGCTTTAAGTATCGCTTGCAAGCTGCGGCGCGCCACCAAGTCGCGCTGCCCGGTCTTGCCAATCTGGATATGGAACTCAAGATACGAGATTCCATCTGAATGTTCGAACGTGGTGATATTTCTCCATTTGAGATCTCTGCGACTCGTGCCGTGGCGTATTCCGGTGTTCGCGAGGATTAAGACATAGTCGCGCAACAATTCGCGCATCTGCCGCGACTTGCCTGCTCGCCCTTCTTCTACCCATTTTCGCAGCCGCCGAGACATTATCTGATACTCGCCGAGCGTGAAGTCAGGCCGCCGTTGCGCGTCCCGTCCCTTTTTGTTTTCGAGTTCTCGGTATCTGAGCCTGGGTAATGTATCCGTGGGCTAATCCCTCATCGAACACGCGGCCGAGCGCGCTATTGTGCGTATTGATCGTGCTTCCTTTCGGCGATTTGCGCATTTGCTGGTCGCGCCATATCGAGAATCGCTGCGTCAGCGGATAATCAATGTTGTCGATATGGTGCGTCCCAAAAAATGGAATGAGATATTTGTTGATCGCTTGGATATAGTCACGATAAACGCTCTTCCCTTGGCCTGCTGCGTTATCTTTTTCCATTCGATCGATCGCCATCCTGGCCACATCCCGGAAGCGTTTGGATTGCGGCGGCAGATTCAGTTTGGCACGAGAGCGGGCTTCAAAATATTTGTCGGTGGCGGCCTCCTTAGCCTCGTCTAAGTCCTCTGTCTTTGTTGTGACTTGAATGTTGCGACCGCCGACTTTGAAGCGCGCCTGCCATCGTCCGCTGCCTCTTCGCTTCGAGAGGACGGCTTTCCCATCAAGGATCACTACGGAATTCGATGATAGGCTTGGCATGCACAGCGAAGCGGTTGCAATAATTCATACTACAACCCATCGCACCGTGTGTAACCAGTGTGCAACGCATTTTTTAGCCGTAAATCGGCCGCGACGAAATTAAGCATTTGAAATGACAAGGCAAATCGGTAGCGGAGGACGGATTTGAACCGCCGACCTACGGATTATGATTCCGCCGCTCTAACCAACTGAGCTACTCCGCCAGACCGTCGCCACTTTGATGTCGCATGTCCTTTTCGAAAAACCGGTTTCCACTTTTCCGGGACATGCTCAAAGGCCAGCCATCGGCTGCGGCGGACATTTAGGGCACTTTGCCGTTATTTCCAAGAGGAAATCGGCCCCGCTTTCGAGGCACCGGGACGTCGGGAGCCGCGGAACCTTGAACTAGGCCGTTCCGCCGATCTGCGCCGTCTCGGCGACGGCTTCAGCACCAGAACCCGCCACTTTCGCGTACCGGATCAGGGAAAAATGCCCGAGCGGCGGCATCGGCCGGCGCTCGACCAGGCGCACGCCGCCATGTGCCGTGGCCCAGCGGGTCAGGCGGTCGAAGCGGAATTCCGGGCGCCAGCCCAATCGCCGCGCCAAGGGCGCGAAGCATTGCTCGGCGATAGCGCGGGGGCCGCTTTCGGCGCCGAGATGGTTGACCAGAATGATCTCACCGCCGGGTTTTACAACGCGCACAAATTCGTCGAGCGTCACCTCGGGGTCCGGTACCGTCGTGATCACATATTGCGCGACGATGAGATCGAAAACGTCGTCGTGGAAGGCGAGCCGCTGCGCGTCCATCACGGCGAGGCCTTCGACGTTGGTGAGGCGCTGGGCGGCGACGCGCTCCTTGGCCTTGCGCAGCATCGGCGCGGAGAGATCGACGCCGATCAGGCGATTGGTTTTCGCATAGTCCGGCAACGACAGGCCGGTGCCGACGCCGACTTCGAGAATGCGGCCGCCGCCGATGCGTTCGGCAGCCGCGATCGAAGCTTTGCGGCCGCGATCGAACACCGCGCCGAAAACGACGTCATAAACCGGAGCCCAGCGGGCGTAGGCCTTGGCGACAGCGTCCTTGTCGAGTTCGCTTGTCATCGCGTCCTCGCCGCGGGCGCGCCGCGCAATTAATGCGCTGCGGCCAAGTTGGCGGGATCGGCGTGCTTGACGGCCGGCGCCGGGACCGTGGAGGCAATAATGCCGCCGCCGAGCACGCGCGCCTGCCCTTCGGCGGAATCGTAGACCGCGCAGGCCTGGCCGGGCGACACACCGTCTTCGCCGGCGATGAGCTCGACTTCGACGCCGCCGTCAGCGGTGGCGTGCAGCCACGCCGGCTGCGGCGCCCGCGTCGAGCGCACTTTCACGAACACCTCGCGGCCGTTGTCCAAGGCTTCATCGAGCACGCCGGGGCCGATCCAGTTGATCTCGCGCAAGCGGATGCGGCTGGTGCGCAAGGCCTCGCGCGGACCGACCACGACGCGGCGCGAGTGCGCGTCGAGGCGCACCACATAGAGTGGCGAGCCGGTGGCGATGCCGAGCCCGCGCCGCTGACCGACGGTGAAGTGGATGATGCCTTCATGCTGGCCCAACACCCGCCCGCCGAGGTCGACGATCTCGCCGGGAGCGGCGGCGGCCGGGCGCAGCCGCTCGATCAGATCGGCATAATGCCCGCTGGGCACAAAGCAGATGTCCTGGCTGTCGTGCTTGTCGGCGACCGACAAGCCGTAGTGCCGGGCAAGCTCGCGGGTTTCCGCCTTGGTGCGATCGCCCAGCGGGAAGCGCAGGAAGGCGAGCTGGGCAGGCGTGATCGCGAACAGAAAGTAGCTCTGGTCGCGCTCCGCTTCGCGCGCCCGATAAAGCGCGCGACCGCCATCCGGCAGCGCCCGCGAAGCCACATAGTGGCCAGTGACCAAAGCCTTGGCGCCGAGGTCGCGCGCGGTCTCCAACAAGTCGCGAAACTTGATGACCTGGTTGCATTCCAGGCACGGCACCGGCGTCTCGCCGGCCACATAGCTATCGGCAAAACGGTCGATCACCGCTTCCTTGAAGCGGCTCTCATAATCCAGCACATAGTGCGGAATGCCGATGCGCTCGGCCACCGTGCGGGCATCGCGAATGTCGCGGCCGGCACAACAGGCGCCGCGGCGATGGGTGGCGGCGCCGTGATCGTAGAGCTGCAGCGTGATGCCGACCACGTCATAGCCGGCGTCGGCCAACAGCGCCGCCGTCACCGACGAATCGACACCGCCCGACATCGCGACCACGACGCGCGTGTCCGACGGACGGCCCTCGATATCGAGACTGTTCAGCATGGCCCAACCGATTCCCTTCGGCCAGCAGGCGCCCTCGCGGGCGGCGCGGCCTTCTCGTCCATACTATAAGGGCGGAGCCGGGCCTCCGCCACTTTGCCGCCCGAGCGCTTCCTGCCGGGGTCGGCAAAACTTGCCGGCCGAGACCCCTAATGGCGCTGCGCCCGGGCTTGGCCTCTCCGCGTAACACTTTGAATTTACGACGATTGTTTGGCAACCGCCGGCTGGCCCGCAGGTTGCAGGCGGCTCGATGTCCTCTAAGCTTTCAAGGATCGAGCAGTGCCAAGTATAGCGTCGGACGTCAATTCGACGTCATCGTTTATACAGTCTTCGCAGCAACGCGCCGCGGCTGCGGCGACACAACAAGACCCTACGTCCCAGCCGTTTTCGGCCTTGCTCGACGCCGCCAGCGCACCGCAGGACAGCCCCGTCCAAGCCAACCCAACGCCGCCGGCACCGGCCGCTAACAGGACCTCCCACGCCAGGAACAATTCCGCATCCGGCACGGCAGCGAGCAACGACACGACGCCGGCGCAAAGCTCGCAGAGCCAGAACAGCCCGCCGCAGCCGAATTCCAACGCGAGCGCCTCGACGCCCACCGATCCCGGCAAGGCGCAGACGAGCGCGCCCGCAAACACGCAGAATGCCGGCAACACCAATTCGGCGTCGCAGCCGAACGCCGCAAACGCCAATGCCGGCGCCCAGCCTGCCGATCCCAATCAGGCGCCGCTCAATCAGATCCAGTCCGGCGATATCCAATCGTCGGCGCCGAGCGATCAATCGTCCAAACAATCGTCCACCGACAAAGACAGCAAGGACGACAATACCACCGACGGTCAGGCAAACGCCGCAACGGCGAATGCGGCGAGTGCGGCCACCCAACCGGTCGCAGCCGTCATCGCGGTCGCCGCGCCGGTCGTGTCGTCTTCGACGAACGGAGCCTCCGATTCGTCGCCGGCGATCGGCGGCGTCAATGGCGGCCGGAGCAAACCGACAAACAGCGCGTCCCTCGCCTCCGCACAGGACGCCAATTCGGCCGCCGATGAGGCCGACGCGCCGGCGCCGCAAGCCTCCACCGCCGCGCCCGCGCCTGCCGCAGGAGGCAGCCAGACGCCGAGTGCAGCGAGCGCCAAGGCGAGCGCCAGGGCGAGCGCGCCAAATCCGAACACCATCGCTTCACAAAATCCGGCACCGAGCGACGCGCAGACCCAAAGCCAGGACGCCAATGCCATCCCGGGCGGCGCGACGCAGACCGATGCGACGTCGGCGGCGAGCGATCGTGGTGTCGCGCGAGCGGCCGTCGAGACCAATGCTTCCGCGACCGCAGGGGCGACAACAAATACGCAAGCCGCGGCAGGCACGAAAACCGACTCCGCGGCGGTGCAGAATTTCGGTTTCTCGGCGCTGACGGCGGCCAACGTGGCGGCCGGCAGCTCCGGTCCGGCATCCTCGGCCGCCGCAACGACCGGAGCTGTCCCGGTTGCCGGACTGGCGGTGGCGATTGCGGCGCGCGCGCAAACCGGCAGCAATCAATTCGACATCCGGCTCGACCCGCCGGAGCTCGGCGCCATCGACGTGCGCCTGGAGGTCGATCGCGACGGTCAGGTCACGACGCACATGACCGCGGAGCGCGCCGACACCTTGCAACTGTTGCAAAATCAGCAGCCCCAGCTCGAACAGGCGCTCAACCAGGCGGGTTTGAAAACCGGCGACAACGGACTGCAGTTCAGCCTGCGCGACCAGTCGATGAGCGGCCAGAACCAGTCTTTTGGCGGTCAGAATAACGGCTCAGGATCGCAGAGTACGGCGCATCTTGTGATTCCCGATGCCGATCTCAGGCCGATCGCGGCCGCGCAGATTTACGCCCGCGCCGGCCTCGGCAGCGGTCTCGATATTCGTATTTAGAACATGATCCAGAAGAGACCAGAGCGGTTGTCCGAGAAAGCCATCCTCCAGCAAAAAGCTGGAGCCGGCCGCGCGTTCGCGCACCGCTCATCCGGCTTGCACATCATCGGCGATGAAGGATCGCACCCATGAGTACATCCAATGCAGCGACGATGCTGCCGTCGCTGATCAACAATACCTCCACGTCAACCGCGCAGGCCGCCAATTCGAACGCGTCGCAGCAGCTCGCCGGCAACTTCGACACCTTCCTGCAGCTCCTGACCACGCAACTGCAGAACCAGAATCCGCTCGACCCGCTCGACACCAACCAATTCACCGAGCAACTGGTCGAATTCGCCTCGGTCGAACAGCAGATCAACGAGAACACCAACCTACAGACGCTGATCTCGATGCAGCAGACCAACGAGGCGACCTCGGCGCTGCAGCTTGTCGGCTCGACCGTCACGGTGGGCGGCAATGCGGCGGCATTGGACAACGCCGCCAACAGCGCCGCGACCTGGAACCTCACCACAACGACGCCGGCCACCGCGACGGTGACCGTCACCAGCGCGGCCGGCACCACCGCCTATAGCGGCACGATGTCGCTGAATGCCGGCACGCAAAGTTTCACCTGGAACGGCCAGGGCAGTAACGGCCAGACCTGGCCGGACGGCACCTACAAGCTCTCGGTGACGGCGACCGGCGCCAACGGACAGGCGGTTTCAGTATCGACGCAGGTCCAAGGCGTAGTCAGCGGCGTCAATCTCACATCCACGCCGCCGACGCTGACGGTGAACGGTCAGAGTGTTCAGATCAGCCAGGTGACTTCGATCACGCATTAAGCGACCTCGATCACGCGTTAGAGCATGTCCCGGAAAAGTGGAAACCGGTTTTCCGAAAAGGACATGCGACAACAAAGAGATCTAGGGCACTTCCCGATTCCACTTAATCGGGAAGTGCTCTAGGCGTGGCCGCGCCGCACGGGCCGGTATTCTGGGCTGACACAAAACGCGACGCGGCGACGCCGCGCGCGCTGCCGCGCCCAAATAGGCAGCAATCAAGTCATTGGGCTTAGGCAATTTTTAAGCCGCCACCGTTATTGTCAGCCTAGTTGTGTCGAGTTTGTGAGAGTTGTTGATATGACCGAGCCCCATCGCCCGAGGGTCAAGTATGTCATCGGGCCAGACGGTTCGCCGTTGACGATCGCCGACCTTCCCGCGCCGGGAACGAAGCGCTGGGTTATTCGCCGCAAGGCTGAGGTCGTGGCGGCGGTGCGCGGCGGACTGCTTTCGCTCGAAGAAGCGTGCAGCCGCTATACCCTGACGGTCGAGGAATTCCTCTCCTGGCAGTACTCGATCGACCAGCATGGCCTGGCCGGGCTGCGCACGACGCGGATCCAGCAGTACCGCCAATAAATAGCGGCCGCCCGAAGGGCGCGCTTCTCGCGCCCCGCCGACCCGCCGATCTCGGCTAGTTTCTTTCCTGCCCCGCTTGCGGAGGAGGCGGCGAGCGAAGCGAGCCAGTCGGCGCCAGTAGCCGCTGTCCTGAGCAAGCCGGCCCCCTCCACCACACTTCGTGTGGTCCCCCTCCCCCACTGCGTGGGGGCGGAAAACGCAGGGCGTCATTTTCCGCCGGGCGCAACCAATCGAAACACCGGTTCATAACGTCACGGTCAGGCCGCGCGACGTGTTTCCTGTCGGACCGCCCGCGACGTTAACTTCGCGCTAACCATAAACTGGGCAAATCTTGCCGGGTGCGCGCCGAACCGTTTCGCGCGCGGGGGCAAGAGACAAAAGTGCAGGGGCTGCTCGAGTTCGCCAAGACGCTGGGCGCGCCACGGATCGCGGCCATGGCCGCCGTCACGCTGGCACTTGTGGGCTTTTTTGCTTTCCTCATTCTGCGCGTCAGCAGCCCGCAGATGACGCCGCTGTTCACGGACCTTTCCTATGAGGACTCGTCAGCGATCGTGAAGGATCTGGAGCGGCAGGGCATCGGCTACGAACTGCGCAACGACGGCGCCACCATCATGGTACCCAAGGATACCGTGGCGCGATTGCGGATGTCGCTTGCCGGTGAGGGTCTGCCCAAGGGAGGCAACGTCGGCTACGAGATATTCGACAAATCCGACGCGCTCGGCACAACGAGCTTCATTCAGAACATCAATAATCTGCGGGCGCTCGAAGGCGAGTTGGCGCGCACCATCAAGGCGCTCGACCGGGTCGCCGCGGCGCGCGTGCATCTGGTGCTGCCGGAACGGCCGCTGTTCTCCCGCGACAAGGTGGAGCCTTCGGCGTCGATCGTGCTCAAGGTGCGCGGCACGCTCGAGCCGCAGCAGGTACGCGCCATTCGCCACCTGGTCGCGTCCGCCGTCAACGGGCTCAAGCCGCAACGTGTGTCGATCGTCGACGAAGCCGGGCGCCTCCTGGCCGACGGCAGCGGCACCGATGATTTCGGCGAAGTCAGCGCCGACGAACGGCGCGCCTCCTTCGAAAAGCGGTTGCGCGAGCAAGTCGAAGCGATCGTCTCTTCGGTCGTCGGCCCGGGCCGCGCCCGCATCCAGGTAAGCGCCGATTTCGATTTCAACCGCATCACCGAGACGTCCGACAAGTACGATCCCGAGGGGCGTGTGGTGCGATCGAGCCAGACGCGCGAGGAAATGTCGGCCACCGAGACGCGCGACAACCAGGTGACCGTCGGCAACGAAATCCCCGGCGGCGGCCCGCAGCGGCAGGGCGGCGGGCAGGCGGACGCCACTGCGCCCCCCCGCGACCAAAACAAAAAATCGGAAGAGATCGTCAACTACGAGATATCGAAGACCACCAAGACCGAAGTCACCGAGGGCGGCCGCGTCAACCGCATATCGGTGGCGGTGCTGGTCGACGGCGTCTACGGCAAGAGCGAGCGCGGCGATGTCGTCTACGAGCCGCGCACCCGGGAAGAGATCGAGCAGATCGCATCGCTGGTGCGCACTGCCATCGGTTTCGACCAGAAACGCGGCGACCAGGTGGAGGTCATCAATCTGCGATTCGCCGAGACGCCGGCGACGCCGATCACCGAGCCCAGCGGCTGGCTCGCCGATTTGCAGCTCACCAAGGACGACATCATGCGGGCCATCGAAATGGTGGTCATGGGCCTGCTCGGCCTGGTGGTTTTGTTGATGGTGGTGCGGCCGCTGGTGCGCAAGATGCTGGCCCCGGACACCCCGCCAGTCGCGGCGCTGCCGCCCGGCAATGTCCAGCTGACCGACGTGCTCGCCGCGGTCGAAACCATCAAGGCCGAGCCGAGCGAGACCGCGAGGAAGATCGACATCGCCCAGATCCAAGGCCAGGTCCACGCCCAATCGGTGCAAAAGGTCGGCGAGCTCGCCGACAAGAATCCGAGCGAAGCCGTCTCCATCATCCGCCAATGGATGACCGAGACGCACGCAACCTGATCGAACAGCCATGGCACCGCCCACCCCGGACAAGAAGGACACCGCTGATACGCAGCGCGACCTTGCCGGCGCCATGGCGACGCTCGCGAGCCGCCCCGCTCCCGCCGGCATGCGTCGGCTCACCGGCCGCGAGCGTGCGGCGGTGCTGATGCTGGCGCTCGGCGAACAATATGGCGCCAAGATCTGGGGCATGCTCGACGACGACGAGCTGCGCGAGCTCTCCGTCGCCATGTCGGGCATCGGCCCGATCGAGGCGGAGGTCGTCGAAAATCTGCTGCTGGAATTCGTCACCCGCATGTCGGCCTCGGGCGCGCTGATGGGCAGCTACGAGGCGACCGAACGGCTGCTGCAACAGTATCTGCCGCCCGAGCGGGTCAGCGCGATCATGGAAACGATCCGCGGTCCCGCCGGCCGTAACATGTGGGAGAAGCTGTCCAACGTCCAGGAAGAGGTGCTCGCCAACTATCTCAAGAACGAGTACCCGCAAACCGTGGCGGTCGTGCTGTCCAAGATCCGGCCGGAGCACGCTGCGCGCGTGCTCGCCATTCTGCCCGAGGATCTCGCGCTCGATGTGGTCAATCGCATGCTGCGCATGGAGGCGGTGCAGAAGGAAGTGCTCGAGCGCGTCGAGCTGACGCTGCGCACCGAATTCATGTCGAATCTCTCGCAGACCCGGCGCCGCGACGCGCATGAGGTGATGGCGGAGATTTTCAACAACTTCGACCGGCAGACGGAAACGCGGTTTCTCACCGCGCTCGAGGAGGACAACCGCGAAAGCGCCGAGCGCATCAAGACGCTGATGTTCACCTTCGACGACTTGATCAAGCTCGACCCCGGCTCGGCGCAAACGCTGATGCGCCACATCGAAAAAGACAAGCTCGCGGTAGCGCTCAAGGGCGCCTCCGAGCCGATCCGGCAATTCTTCATGTCCAACATGTCGAGCCGCGCCGCCCGGATGCTCAACGACGACATGGGCGCGCTCGGACCGGTGCGGCTGCGCGACGTCGACGAGGCGCAGGTGCTCCTGGTCAATCTCGCCAAGGACCTCGCCGCCAAGGGCGAGATCGTGATCTCCAAGACGCGCGGCGAAGAGGAGCTGATCTACTGATGGCTGCGCCGGCAAAATTCCTCTTCGACACCGATTTCGCCGCTGGCACCCCGCGCGAGCCAACCGTCACGGTTTCCGAACATGGCGCCAAGCTCGCCGAGGCGGACGCGGCCGCATACCGGCGCGGCTTCGCCGAGGGGCAGCGCGACGCGGAGGCCGAAATCGGCCGGCGCATCGCCGCGACCTTCGAGCGCATCGCCGCGGGTATCGACCACGCCGCCGGCGCTCTGTCGGCGATCGAGGCGCGGCTCGAATGCGAAGCGGTCGAGGTCGCCGTCGCGGTTGCTCGCAAGCTCGTGCCGAGCCTGATCGAGCACGAGCCGCTTGCCGAAATCGCCGCGCTCGCCAGTGGCTGCTTCCGCGAGCTTGTGGCCGCCCCGCACGTTGTCGTGCGGGTCAACGAAGGGCTATACGCGGCGGTGCGCGAAAAGATCGACGATATCGCCCGCGCCCAGGGCTTCGGCGGCCGCCTGGTAGTGCTCGGAGAGCCCGGCATTGCGGTCGGCGATTGCCGGATTGAATGGGCCGACGGCGGCGTCAATCGGGACACCGGCGTCGCCGAACGCGCGATCAGCGAAGCGGTCGCGCGCTACATCAGCGCACGCCGCAACTTCGCGGGCGCGAGTTAAGGCATTGCGAGTCAAGTCATGGAGAAACACGGATGAATGACGACGGCAGGGTGCCACTGCCCAATCTCGAGGATCGTGCGTCGCAACCGGAGATGCCGGGCGCGATGGAAGCGGACGGCCAGACCTCGCGTGTCGCCGGCGACCTTGAGGCTGTGTTCGACGTGCCGGTGCAAGTGTCCGCCGTGCTCGGCCGCGCGCGGATGGAAATCAACGACTTGCTCAAAATCGGCCCGGGCACCGTGCTCGAGCTCGACCGCAAGGTCGGCGAGGCGATCGACATTTATGTCAACAACCGCCTGGTCGCCCGCGGCGAGGTCGTGCTGGTGGAAGAAAAGCTCGGCGTGACCATGACGGAAATCATCAAGGCGGAGCGCGCGTGATGGCGCGCGCGCCGATCGGAAAAGGAGCAAAGACATGCGGCTTCTGATCGTTGGCACTCTCAGCGGCCAGCTCACCACTGCCACCAAGCTGGCGATGGACAAGGGCGCCACGGTGACCCACGCCACCGACATCGCGCAGGCGCTGGCGGTGCTGCGCTCCGGGCGCGGCGCCGACCTGTTGATGGTCGATGTCGCCATCGCCATCCGCGAGCTGGTGAGCGCATTGGAGGCCGAACATATCCATGCGCCGATCGTCGCCTGTGGGACCGCGACCGACGCGCGCGCCGCGGTCGCCGCCATTCAGGCCGGCGCCAAAGAATACATTCCGCTGCCGCCGGACCCCGAACTGATCGCCGCGGTGCTGGCTGCGGTTGCCGACGACACCCGCGATCTCATTTATCGTGATGACGCGATGGCGCGGGTGGTGAAGCTGGCGCTGCAGATCGCGCCGAGCGATGCATCGGTGCTGATTACCGGCGAGTCGGGCACCGGCAAGGAGGTGCTGGCGCGCTATGTGCACGGGCGCTCGAACCGAGCGAAGAAGTCCTTCATCTGCCTCAACTGCGCGGCCATCCCGGAAACGCTGCTCGAATCCGAGCTGTTCGGCCACGAAAAGGGCGCGTTTACCGGCGCCGTCGCGCGCCGCATCGGCAAATTCGAAGAGGCCAACGGCGGCACGTTGCTGCTCGACGAAATCTCCGAAATGGACGTGCGTCTGCAGGCCAAGCTGTTGCGCGCCATCCAGGAACGCGTGATCGACCGTGTCGGCGGCACCCGGCCGGTACCGGTCGATATCCGGATCATCGCCACGTCGAACCGCAACCTGGCCGAGGCCGTGCGGCAGAATACCTTCCGCGAGGATCTGCTGTTTCGGCTCAACGTGGTCAATCTGAAAATTCCGCCGCTGCGCGAACGGCCCGCCGACGTGCTCGAGCTGGCGCAATATTTCATCGGCAAATACGCCGCGGCCAACAGCTTGCCGGCGCGGCCGTTATCGCCGGAGGCGCGCCGCACGCTGACTGTCAATCTCTGGCCGGGCAATGTGCGCGAACTGGAAAACACCATCCACCGCGCGGTGCTGCTGACCAGCGGCATCGAGATCGGCGCCGATTCCATCATCGCGCCCGACGGCGGCCGCCTCGATCAGCAACATCCCGGCACCTCCTCGGTGGCGCACGCGGCGTTCGCCGCCGAGCAGGTGTCCCGCGCGCTTGTCGGCCGCACGGTCGCCGAGGTCGAGCGCGATCTCATCCTCGAGACGCTCAAGCATTGCCTCGGCAATCGCACGCACGCAGCCAATGTGCTCGGCATCTCGATCCGCACGTTGCGCAACAAGCTCAACGAATACGCCGCCGACGGCGTACCGGTGCCGCCGCCCGGCGGCGGCGGCGAGCCGCGCGCGGCGGCGTAAAATTACAGTTCGTAGGATGGGTTGAGTGAAACGAAACCCATCATTCTGCGACAGGGCTCCGCCGATGGGTTTCGCTGCGCTCAACCCATCCTACAAATATTGCGTATGGATTGAGCTCGCAGCGTCCGAACGATGCGACTACTGGCCCAGCCCTTCCAGCATCACGATCTCGACCACACCGCCGCCGTTGCGGCGAAATTTTGCGGCGTTCTGGTATTCCTCGGACGAGAAGCAAGCGACGCCCTGCTCGAAGGTCGGAAATTCGATGACCACGAAGCGTTGAAAGTCTTCGGGACCTTCCATGATCTGAAAACGCCCGCCGCGCGCCAACGGCTTGCCGCCAAACTTGGCGAGAATTGGCGGGACCAGATCGGCATATTTCTTGTATTCGGCCGGGTCGAAGACCTTTGAACGCGCAAGCCAATAGGCGGGCATTTCCTTCTCCACGTTGCGGGAACGTCATTCAAGCGAGGCGCTCATCGTAGCATCGGAACGACGCCAGCCGCTAATCGCCGACGGCGGGCTCCCGATCGGTGAGCGTTGGAAAGACATATTCGATGACGAGCTTGGGCACGATCAATCCGAACCCCATGGCGATAATGATCAACAGCGCGGTGACGCCATCGACCATCGTGCCCAGCAGTAAGTCGGGTGACGGAGCATGGCCCGGCGCGATCAGATTGAGCAAGCCGCTGGCCATGCGGAAGATATAAACGCCGGGAATCAACGATACGACCGACGTGAAGGCAAAGGCGGCAAATGGCATGCGCAAACGGTCGGCCACCGGCGTGACGATGGCGCCGACCAGGAAGCAGGCGACCAGCGCGCCGGTTTCGACACTGCCGCCGCCCGGCACGATCACGAGCCACCGCGAGGCGTGTGCAAACATGCCGATCGCGACCGGGATTGGCAGCATGCGCCATGGCATGGCGAAGAATGTCCCATAGGCGGCAACCGCAATGCCCGCCGCGATCACGTCATAGCCGAGTGGGACGACGCCTGCGGGAGACGAAGCCGGCAGATTGAGGTCGCCGAGCGAAAGGCCGGCCAACAGGCCGACGCTGATCACAAGGGTCGTGAGACTCGCATAGCCGATCCGACAGGCGCCCAGCGCGATGCGTGCGCGCGCCAGATCGATGGCACCGTTGAGGAAATGCGGCCCGGGCACGAGCACCATGCAGGGACAGACCGCGACCAGATGCGGCATGGATACGATCTGGAATCGGGCCGCGACAGCGCCGGTGACGCCAGCCAGCAGAGCGGCGCCAAATGGCTGCGCAAACGCATTGTCGCCGAGCGTCGCGAACCATCGCCTCAGCACAGCGCCGGCGCCGGCGGCGAGCGCAATGAGGCTGAGCGTGAGCCATTGGCCGGCACCAAAGATGACCCCCAGCGCCGCGGCGCCCGCCGCCGCCATGATGGCGAAGCGGAGGAGCGACACCGGCGGCGATTGCCGAATCGCCGCAAGTTGCGCCTGCGCGGCCTCCAAACCGACCTCGCCGTTGCAAAGCCGATCGAACAGGGCGTTGGCCGCCCGCACTTTGCCCATGTCGACGCCAACCGGCGACACGCCGATCCAATGGAGCCGCGCCGTGGCCGGCTCGCCGATCCGCAACATCACCTCGCCCCAGCGCACCGACAGCGCGACCTCGACGCCGAGCGCCTTGCCCAAACGCTCGACAGCCAGGACCAAGCGGCGCGTGGTTTCGCCGTTGCTGAACAGCAGTCGGGTGGCGGCGGACAAGAACGCGACGACGTCCGGGGGCGTCTTGTCCGCGGAATCCTCGTTGTTCGCAGCAGAGATGTTCACGTTCATAGGATTGCCACCGACTGGGCCACTGTCGTCGTGTGTCATCTCAAGCTTGATGCGCTTCGACGGAACCCAACACGCGTCATGGCCGGACTTGTTCCGGCCATCCACGTCTTCTACCTCCTCGCTGAGTATAAGACGTGGATGCCCGCGACAAGCGCGGGCATGACGATTGCGTCAATCATGCGTCACCCTAGTGGCCGGTCGCCACGTAGGGCTTGACCATCTTGGCAGGGTCGACGACGCGATCAAATTCGGCCTCGTTGACGAAACCGAGCTTCAGCGCCGCCTCCTTGAGCGTGAGGTCATGGTCCATCGCATAATGGGCGATTTGGGAAGCTTTGTCATAGCCGATGACCGGCGCCAGCGCGGTCACCAGCATCAGCGAGCGATCGACGTCGGTCTTGATCTTCTTCAGGTTCGGCTTGGTGCCTTCGACCAGGAACTTGCGAAAGTTGGTGCAGCCGTCGGTCATGATGGTGATCGAATGCGTGATGTTGAAGATCATCAGCGGCTTGTAGACGTTCATTTCCAGATAGCCGCTGGCGCCGCCGAATCCGACGGCAACGTCGTTGCCCATCACCTGCACGGCGATCATGGTGAGCGCTTCGCATTGGGTCGGATTGACCTTGCCGGGCATGATCGACGAGCCCGGCTCGTTCTCCGGGATCATCAATTCGGCAAAGCCGGCGCGCGGACCGCAGGACATCAACCGGATGTCGTTGGCGATCTTATAGAGCGACACCGCGAGCGTGCGCAGCGTGCCGGAAAGCTGCACCAGCGCGTCGTGAGCGCCCTGCACGGTGAATTTGTTCGGCGCCGTGACGAACGGCAGCTTTGTCAGCTTGGCGATCTCCGCCGCCGCGGCCTCGGCGAAGCCGGGCTCGGCATTGATGCCGGTGCCGACCGCGGTGCCGCCGAGCGCCAGCCGGTAAACACCTTTGAGCGCGTCATCGATGCGGTCGAGATCGTCGGCGAGCATGCCGGCATAGCCGGACCATTCCTGTCCGAGCGTCAGCGGGGTGGCGTCCTGCATGTGGGTGCGGCCGATCTTGACGATGTCGTCCCAGGAGGCGGCCTTGGCGGCGACCGCATCGTGCAGCGCCTTCACCGCCGGCATCAGCCGCTCCTTCACGCCGACGGCGCTGGCGACATACATCGCCGACGGAAAGCTGTCGTTCGACGATTGCGACATGTTGACGTGATCGTTCGGATGCACCGGCGCCTTGCTGCCGAGCGGCGTGCCGGCAAGCTGGCAGCAGCGGTTGGAGATCACCTCGTTGACGTTCATGTTGAATTGCGTGCCGCTGCCGGTCATCCAGACGTGCAGCGGAAACATGTCGTGATGCTGGCCGGCGAGAATTTCGTCGCAGACCTTCACGATCAGCGCATGGCGCTTGTCGTCGAGCCGGCCGGCGGTGTGATTGGCGTTCGCCACGGCCTTTTTCAGCACCGCATAGGCGGTGATCATTTCGCGCGGAATCAGATCCTTGCCGATGCTGAAATGCTCAAGGGACCGTTGCGTCTGCGCGCCCCACAATTTGTCCGCGGGAACGCGAACCTCGCCAAGGCTGTCGGTCTCGGTGCGGAAGTCGGTCATTTTGCTCCTCGGCTTCGACGATCGGCGTGAGCCGCATTCATTCGTGATACCCGGACGCCGGCCCAACCTTGCCTCTGAACACCGTGTAGCTGATCGCCGTATAGACCAGCATCAGCGGAAAGACGAACAAGCCCTCGCCCCAGAACATGAAGGCGAGACTGGCATGCGGCGCCGCCGCCTGCTGGACGGTGATGGAAAAAGGAATCATATAGGGCCAGAACGAGATTGCCAGCGTACCGAACGCGGCCGTGAACATCAGCGCCACCATGTAGAAAGGCAGTCCGTCGCGACGTGTGCGCACGCTCACCGCAAGCACGATCGCTGCCACGACGCCGATCGCCGGAAAGACGAACAAATAGGGCCGCTCCAGCCAGCGGCCGATGACGCGCAGATCGACGACGAGCGCATAGACAAAGACAACGATGAGAAAGAGCAGAAGCCCGATCGACAAATAGGGGATCAGGCGGTAGGCCAGCTCGCGCGGTTCGCCTTCGCACTTGCGCACCAGCCAGCAGGCGCCGAGCAGCGTATAGCCGAGGCAGAGCCCGACGCCGCACATCACCGCGAAGGGGCTGAGCCAGCCGAACTCGCCGCCCACATAACGGTCGCCGGCCATCGGAAGCCCCTCCACCAGGGCGCCGACCATCATGCCTTGGATGAACGTGGCGACAAGCGAGCCGCCCGCAAAGCCGGCATCCCAGACCGCGCGCATGCGCTCGGCTTTGTAGCGAAACTCAAAAGCGACGCCGCGCAGGATCAAGCCCGCGAGCATGAGCAGCAACGGCAGATAGAAAGCAGAAAACAAGGTCGCATAGACGATCGGAAACGCGCCCCAGAGCACGACGCCGGCAACGATCAGCCAGGTTTCGTTGCCGTCCCAGATCGGCGCCACGGCCGCCATCATGCCGCGCCGGTGATCTTCGTTGCGCGTGAGCCCGAACAGAATGCCGACGCCGAGATCGAAGCCGTCGAGCAGCACATAGAGGAGGACGCTGAGCGCGAGGACGAATACCCAGAACATCATCATGGCTAAGCTCCCGGCGCGGGATGTTGCGGGCTCGCCGGCAGCGGCGCAGCGACGACCGACATCGGACGGTTGGGCGTGGCGCCGGCGGCAGGCTCGGCCAAATGCCCGACCGGACCAATGCGCAGCAGCCGGTGAATATAGAGCACACCGAAAGCGAAGATGAACGTATAGACCAGGCAGAAAACGATCAGCGAGATCAGCGCGGCGCGCGCCGTCAGGAATGGCGTGACCGAGTTGGCGGTGCGCAACACGCCGTAAACGGTCCACGGCTGGCGTCCGACTTCGGCTGTGAACCAGCCGGTCAGGATGGCGATGAACGGCAAAGGAAAGCTCAGGAAGATCGCCCAGAGCAACAGGCGGCTTTGTTCCAAGCGGCCCTTGATGCTCAGATACGATCCGAGCCAGGCGAGCGCGAGCATGATGAGGCCGCAGCCGACCATGATGCGGAATGAAAAGAACGGGATGAGCACCGGCGGCCAGTCGGCGCGTGGAAAATCCGTCAGCCCGACCTCCTTGGAATCGAAGCTCATGCTGCCGATCAGGCTGCCCAGCACCGGAATCTTAAGCTCAAAAAGGTTGCTCTGCGTCTTCGTGTCGGGGATCGCCAGCAACACTTCGCCGGCGGGCTGCTCGTCGTGCCAGCGGGCTTCGATGGCGGCGAATTTCGCCGGCTGGTAATCGTGCACATAATCCCCGGTGAGATGACCAAAGAAGATCTGCGCCGGCACCAGGATCGCGGCGAGGAATAGACCCATCCGCAGCATGACGTGCGCTTCGGCGGGGAATTTGCCGCGCAGCAGATACCAGGCGCCGGTCGCGGCGACACAGAAAGCGCCGGTGATGTAGGCGGCGAGCAGCATGTGAGGAAAGCGAACCCACAGCACCGGACTGAACACGATCGCGAGCCAGTCGGTGGGGACGAAGGCGCCGTTTTCGAGCGCATAGCCCGCCGGCGCCTGCATCCAGCTGTTGTTGGCCATGATCCAGAACGCCGACAACGTGGTGCCGAGCGCGACCATGGCGGTGGAGAACAAATAGAACCACGGCGGCACGCGCGAGCGCCCGAACAGAAGAATGCCGAAGAAACTCGCTTCGAGGAAAAACGCCGTGAAGGTCTCGTAGGACAGAAGCACGCCCTGGATCGGGCCGACCATGCGGGCCAGCACTTCCCAGTTGGTGCCGAACTGGAAGGCCATGACGATGCCGGACACCACCCCCATGCCGAACGCCACGCCGAAAATCTTCAGCCAGAACTCGAACACCACCCGATAGGCCGGACGGCCGGTCGCCATGTGCAAGGCTTCAAGAATGGTCAGCCACGCCGCGAGCCCGATGGAGAAGGACGGGAAGATGATGTGGAACGAGATCGTGAAGGCAAATTGCAGCCGCGACAGCAATAATGCAGTCACCTCCATGGCAGCCTCCTGCTCGTACCGAATGCTCTACGTTGGTGCATGACCCTTTCCGAAAACCGGTTTCCACTTTTCGGGATCATGCTTAGTTTCATTGCTGGCGCATGTCCTTTTCGGAAAACCGGTCGCCACTTTTCGGGATCATGCACTAACGCCAAAGATTCCCCTGCGCGAGGTCGACAATTTCGTCGGTTCTGCCACTCATCACCGCCTTGACCATGAAGAGCGTAAAGCCCTTGGCCATCTCGACATTGATCGCCGGCGGCATCGCCAGCTCGGTGCGCGCGACTACCGCATCGATCAAAACCGGTCCGTCGTGCGCCAGCGCCGCGGCGACGGCGGCCTCGACCTCGTCGGGTTTTTCGATGCGGATCCCGCGGATGCCGACGGCTTCCGCCATGGCGGCGAAATTCGGGTTCACCAGTTCGGTGCCGGTGGTGAGAAATCCGGTCGACATCTGCTCGAGCTCGACGAAGCCGAGCTTGCCGTTGTTGAAGACCACGATCTTCACCGGCAATTTAAGCTGCGTGAGGCTTAGGAGATCGCCCATCAGCATGGCAAAGCCGCCATCGCCGGACAGCGAAATCACTTGGCGGCCCGGAAAGGTGGCCTGCGCGCCGATGGCCTGCGCCATCGCGTTCGCCATGGAGCCGTGCCAGAACGAGCCGATCAGCCGGCGCTTGCCGTTCATGGCCAAATAGCGCGCCGCCCACACCGTCGGCAGGCCGACATCGCAGGTGAACACGGCATCCGCTGCCGCCTGATCGCTGATCGCCTTGGCGACCTGCTGCGGGTGCACGATCCCCTTGCCGGTGTCGGTGGCCAATTCGTCGAGCGACTTGCGGGTCTTGGCATAGTGCTGGCGCGCCTGCTCCAGGTGCGAATTGTCGCTCTTGTCCTTGAGCAGCGGCAGCAAGGCCGCGAGCGTCGCCTTCACGTCCCCGACAACGCCAAGATCGACCGGAGCGCGGCGGCCGATTTGTTCGGGACGAATGTCCACCTGGGCGATGCGAACGCCGCTGCCGCGGGGATAGAATTGCCGGTACGGAAAGTCCGTGCCGAGCATGAGCAGAATGTCGCAATCGAGCATGGCGTAGTAGCCGGAGGAAAAGCCGATCAGCCCGGTCATGCCGACGTCGTAGGGATTGTCCCACGCCACATGCTCCTTGCCGCGCAGCGCGTGCACCATCGGAGCCTTGAGCTTTTTGCCGAGCGCCAACAGTTCCTCGTGGGCGCCCTCACAGCCGGAGCCGCACAGGATGGTGATGCTGTCGTCGCCGTTGAGCAACGCGGCGAGGCTTTTGAGCTCGGCCGGCGCCGGCGTGACCACCGGCCGCGGCGGCAAAAGGCCGGCGATCTTGGCCGCCGGCGCATCCGCGGCCGCCTGGAGCGCCACGTCGCCCGGTAGGACAATCACGGCGACGCCGCGCTTGCCGACCGCCTCACGGATGGCGATTTCAAGGATGCGCGGCAATTGCCCGGGCTCGGACACCAGTTCGCAATAGTGACTGCATTCCTGGAACAGCGACTGCGGATGGGTCTCCTGAAAGTAGCCGCTGCCGATCTCGGGAGACGGAATTTGCGCGGCGATCGCCAGCACCGGAACACGCGAGCGATGACAGTCGAAAAGCCCGTTGATCAAATGCAGATTGCCCGGTCCGCAGCTTCCGGCGCACACCGCGAGTTCGCCGGTCAGATGCGCCTCGGCGCCGGCCGCGAATGCGGCTACCTCTTCGTGCCGCGTATGTAGCCAGCCGATCTTGCCCTGGCGGCGCAGCGAATTGGTCAACCCATTGAGGCTGTCGCCGACGACGCCGTAGATCCGTTTGACGCCGGCCGCGGCCAAGGTTTCCGCGAACTGGTCGGCTACCGTTTTCGCCATATCTTTTGCTCCGGTTAAGCGGTCTGCTCCGTTTGGCGGAGACAGACGGCCCACGATGATGGCGACAGGAACAAACAGCGCCCGCCACGGTCTTTTCTGTTTTTGCTGCGGTTACGAGAATCCGGTTCCATTCGAGCGCAGATCATAAGCCGACTTAAACTTATTCTTTGTTACCATCATGTATTTTCCAGGCTGCAGATCGGCGAAAGTTTTCAGCTCCGGAAGAACGCGGCATCAGCCCTGTCATCATGATTGAGTAATCGTCGCGAGGGACGAAGCTTTGGGTAACGGAGCCGACGGGCTGCACAAGAGAGGTTCGCGAACCTTATGAGGAGGTTAGGATGATCCGCTGCGTGCGCCTTTGGACCGGGGACGACAACAACTCGCATTTTGCCGAAGGTCTTATCGATCTCGAGCAGGGTCCCCACGGCGATATCCTCACCGGCAAACTGCCGGTGACGACCGTTTCGTTCCAGGAGACCGCTTCCGGCGGCACGCTCGACTGGCATGACGCGCCCACCCGCCAACTCGTGATCACGCTGAGCGGCACGCTCGATTTCGAGACCCGCAGCGGCCACCACTTTATCCTGAAACCCGGCGACATCTTGCTGGCCGAGGACACCGCCGGCGGCGGCCATCGCTGGAAGCTCACCGACCATCACCCTTGGCGGCGGGTCTATGTGGTGCTCGAGGCCGGTGCCGCGGTTCCATTTCGACCAGCCTAGAGCGCGATCGCGTCGCGCCCTAGATCTTTGGTGGAGCATGATCTTTTCGAAAAACCGGCATCCGCCCATCGGGTCAAGCCCGAGGGCATGCTTTTCCGGATCATGCTCTGATAGCGCAAAGGGCGATTCCGAAAGGTCGAATCGGGCATTCCAGGGATTATCGAACCAACAACGGCCGCGGCCATGCGGCCTCCAGCGCGAAGGACGAGCAAGCCATGAATCAAGCTTCTGCCGCAGATACCGACATTATCCTGGTCGGCGCCGGCATCATGAGCGCCACCTTGGCCGTGTTCCTCAAGGAGCTCGATCCTTCGCTGCGCATCGAGATCTTCGAAACGCTGGAGGGCGCCGCGCTGGAGAGCTCCGACGCTTGGAACAATGCCGGCACCGGCCACGCGGCGCTGTGCGAGCTCAACTACACGCCGCAGCGCAGCGACGGCAGCATCGACATCTCGAAGGCGCTGGAGGTCAACACCGAGTTCGATCTGTCGCGCCAGTTCTGGAGCTATTTGATCCGCAAGAAGGCGCTGGCGTCACCCGATCTCTTCATTCATGCGGTGCCGCATATGAGCTTCGTCCACGGCGCCGCCCATGTGTCTTATCTCAAGAAACGCTATGCCGCACTGACTGCGCATCAGCTCTATCGCGGCATGGAATTCACCGAGGACAAAAAGACGTTGCGCGACTGGATCCCGCTGGTGATGGAAGGCCGGCCGGAAGCCGATACCGTCGCGGCGACGCGGATGATCACCGGCGCTGACGTCAATTACGGCGCGCTGACCCGCAATCTTATCGCCTATTTGCAGACGCTGAGCGGTTTCGCCGTGCACTATTCTCGCCGCGTGACCGGCCTGCAGCGCGTGGATGGCGGGCGCTGGCGCGTCGACGCCGTCGACACAACCAACAATGCGCAAACCTCGTTCACCGCCAAATTCGTCTTTCTCGGCGGCGGCGGCGGCGCACTTCCGTTGTTACAAAAATCGGGAATTCCAGAATTGCACGGCTACGCGGGATTTCCGGTCAGCGGCATCTGGCTGCGGTGCGACGATCCGGCGATCAACAAACGCCACCACGCTAAGGTGTACGGCATGGCCGACGTCGGCTCGCCGCCGATGTCGGTTCCGCACCTCGACACGCGGGTCATCGGCAACGACCATTCCATTCTGTTCGGACCCTATGCCGGGTTTTCCACGAAGTTTCTGAAGCACGGCTCCTGGTTCGATCTGTTCGCCTCGATCCGGCTGGACAACATTCTGCCGATGATGGAAGTCGGCCTGCACAATTTCAATCTCGACGAGTATTTGGTCGACCAGGTGGTGCAATCGCCCAAAGAAAGATTTTCCACACTCACGTTCTACTATCCGCAGGCGGAGCGGAAGGACTGGCGCATGCAGCACGCCGGCATGCGGGTTCAGATCATCAAACGCGATCCGGCGCGCGGCGGCATTCTGAAATTCGGCACCGAGATCGTGGCGGCGCAGGATCGCTCGCTGGTCGCGCTCCTTGGCGCCTCGCCGGGCGCCTCGACCGCGGCGGCGATCATGATCAAGGTGCTCGAATTGTGCTTCGGCAAGGAATTGGCCTCGGGCGGCTGGAAAGGCAAGCTCGGAGAGATCATTCCGTCCTACGGGCATTCGCTGATCGACGATGCGGCGCTGACCAAAAAAGTGCGCGATGACACGGCGGCTGTGTTGGGGCTGCAGACGGTGTGATGGGGCTATTCTCCTTGTCGTCATTGCCGGGCTTGACCCGGCAATCCATGGGGCGCTGTTCGCTTACTGAGAGTCCCCGCGTTGCTTCACGTCAGCATGGACCACCGGGTCAAGTGCTGAACATCAAGCCCGGTGGTGACGATTATAAAATCGATCATGACGATGAGACTGGGATGATGTCGTCATTGCGAGCGTCAGCGAAGCAATCCAGGGCCGCTTGCGCGGAGGCTGGATTGCTTCGTCGCTGCGCTCCTCGCAATGACGAGGATCAGGCCGCAGCGCGGCGCGCTGCCACGATCTGATCGGCGGTGCGGCCGGTCAGCTCGGCCATGTGGTCGAACTTGAATGTGAAGGTGCCGGCGCCGGCCGTGGCGGAGCGGATTTCGACGATCAGATCGCCGATTTCCGCCTCCGGGATCTTGGCTCGCACCACGTCCCAGCCGTCCCAGCCGTCGCGGGTATCGAAGCCAAGAATTTGCCCGCGTCTGCCCGACAGCAGCGCATTGATCTTTGCCGTTGCCTCGGTCGGACAGACGATCTCGACCAAATGGATCGGCTCGAGCAGCACCGGCTGACATTGCGGCAGACCTTCGGCAATGCCGATGCGTCCGGCGGTGCGAAACGCCATGTCGGATGAATTGACCGTGTGATACGAGCCATCGACCAACGACACATGCAGATCGACCACCGGAAACCCGAGCGGCCCGTGCTTGAGCGCGTCGACGACGCCTTCCTCGACTGAGGGAATATAGTTGCGCGGCACGACACCGCCGGTGATCTTGTCTTCGAACGAGAAACCCGAGCCGCGCGGCATCGGCTTGATGTCGATCACGACATCGCCGTATTGGCCATGGCCGCCGGATTGTTTCTTGTGCCGGCCGCGCTGCACCACGCCCTTGCGGATGGTCTCGCGGTAGCCGACTGACGGTTGGCGCCGCTCAAGCGCCACGCCATAGCGATCGCCGAGCCGTTCGGTTGCGACGCGCAAATGCATTTCGCCTTGCCCCCACAGCACCACTTCGTGGGTCTCCGGATTGTGCACGATGACGATCGAGGGATCTTCCTCCGCAAGCTTGTTGAGCGCCTGGCCGAGCTTGACGTCGTCCTTGCGCTCTTTCGCCGAAATCGCGATCGCCAGCACCGGCGGGTAAGGCTCGACTTTCGCCACCGGAGCCTGCGGCTGCCTGCCGGCGCTGAGCGTGTCGCCGGTCTTGGCCTTGTCGAGCTTGGCAAAGCCCACGGTGTCGCCGACGGCCGCGGGGCCGCGCTTCTCGGTCGACTGCCCGGCGAGCCGGAACACGCCGGCGACACGCCCGGCCTCCTCGTCGCCGGACACGAAGGTCGTACCGTCCCCGGCCTGGCCGGCAAGCACGCGAACGATCGACATCTTGCCGCCGTGCATGGTGTTCTGGGTCTTGAGCACATAGCCGATAGCGTCGGTGCCCGCCCTCTTGACGCCGAGCCGCTTTGCCGTCTCGGCGATGCCGGGCGACTCGTGGCGCACAGCCTTCAGCAGCCGCAGCACGCCGTTGGCCCGAATGGCCGTGCCCATCAGCACCGGACACACCAGCCCCTCGCGCAGTTCGCGGGTGAGATCGTCGAACACCTTATCGCGCGGCGGCTGAATATCCTCGAGCAGTTGCTCCATCAGCTCGTCGTCATGATCGGCGAGCGTTTCCAGCATGGAGAAGCGCGCGGTCTTCTCGCGGTCGGCGGCGGCGCCGTCGAGGGCAACGACTTCCGAGGCGGCGTGCTCTTTGTAGACAAAGGCGCGCTCGAGGGCGAGATCGACGAAGCCGGTGACGATGTCGCTGGAGAAGGTCGGGATCTGGCGCAAGACGAGCTTGGTGCGCGAGGCGCTTTGCAGCAGATTGAGCACTTCGTGCACGGCCGCGTTGGCCTTGTCGATTTTATTCAAAAACAGCAGGCGCGGGATTTTTTGGTCTTCCAGCTCGCGCATGATGAGCTGAAGCTGCGGGATTTTCTTCTCGTCCATCTCGCAAACCACGATGGCGGCATCGACCGCCGGCAATGCCGCGCGCATGTCGTGGGCGAATTCCACCGAGCCGGGACAGTCCAGAAAGGTGTAGCTGTCGCCCATGAAGGTCGTGGTAGCGACCGTGAGCTCGACGCTCATGCGGTGGTGACGCGCTTCGGCGCTGCCGTCACCCACGGTGTTGCCGGTTTCCACATTGCCTTGGCGCGCGATAGCGCCGGTGCGGGCGAGGATCGCTTCAAGCAACGTCGTCTTGCCGCTCTGAAAGGGACCGACCAGCGCGATACAGCGAGGTCCGGTCGCACGCGTCGCGTGATTACCGTTTGCCGCCATGACTGCCTCCCGGCGCCGGCCCGTCGTTAACGCGCGGGCTGCGCGCTGCCATCGTTTCAGGCAGCGGCGGTGCTGGTCAAGGGGCGGCGATCCGCGCTCTTGGACAAAGCCGACTTCGGCTCGCTTGTTCCAGAGTTGCGATGCCGCAACGCGACGGCGGCCTTAAGGCAACGGTAACGCGGAACTCATCCGGCCGGATGCAGGTCGAGCTCGCCGACACCGGCGGCGATATCGAGTCCGACCTGGCCTTGCAGCGACAACGGTTGCAGCGCCACGGTCCGGTGCGAGCCGCCGACCAGCACGTTGGCGCCAAGACCCGCAGCGACCGATATCTCCGCCGTCGCTCCGGCATACTTGCCGGCAAGCATGCCGACGAAACGATTGGTGTCGGCGAAAACGGTCCACGCGATCACGCCACCGGTGGTGATACCGATATCAAGACCGATGGTGGTCATGGTGCCCGTATAGGCCTCTTCGGGCTCGCCGGGCCGGCCGCGGAAAATGCAGTTGACGTTCTTTTGCGAGCCGACGATCAGGCCGATGCTCGACGACATCGAGCAGGTGAGCGTGCCAAGCTCGATCCGGCTCGGCTGGGCGTCCACCGGCCCCGTCAACAGCGTGAGCGCGGCAGCCATGGCGGCCGCCGCGGCGACAACAGTGCGAAACATCCGGAGAACTCCCCTCACCGGCTTCCCCCAACGAAGCCTCACCCGAGTGTAGGCGAGAAAACCCGCGGCGTCTCTCTGGGTTTTTCTCGCGCTCCGGAGTTCGAGGGGCGCAGTCAAGTTGACTGAGTTTCTTTCGCCCGGCGCTGCTTCGCCGAAAGCGAGGCTTTAGAAGGGGGGCGCCACTGAGCACCGCCTTCGCGTTACTGGGCAGACGCCTTCGCGGCTCGTTCGATCAAACGCGCTACCTCCTCCGGCTTGGACACGTACACCGCGTGGCTGCCCGGAACCTCGATCGTTTCGCTGCCGGCCCGCTTGGCCATGGTGCGCTCGAGATCGGGATTGAGGTTGCGGTCGTTCGTCGCGATCAGCGCCCAGCTTTTTTTCTGGTGCCAGGCGGCCGCCGACACGGGCGCGCCGGCAGCAGCCTTGGCCACCATCGCCTGCGAATGGGCCATGAAGCTTGCCTGAGCAGCTGGGACGTCGGCGGCGAAATCGGCCGGGAAGGTGGCCGGGTCGAGGTAGAGGAAATCGTCCTTGGTGGCGCGCATGTCGTTATTGGCGGGGGCAGCCTGCGACAGCAGGCTGACGGCACTCTCGCCTTTGTCGGGGATGAAAGCGGCGATGTAAACGAGGCCGACGACATTCGGCGCATTGCCGGCTTCGGTAATGACCACCCCGCCGTAGCTGTGGCCGACCAAAACGACGGGGCCTTGCTGCAGATCCAGCACCCTCTTGGTCGCCGCAACGTCGTCGGCGAGCGATGTCAGCGGCTCCTGCACCACGCTGACCGCATAGCCGTCCTTAACGAGAAGGTCGGCGACGCGCTGCCATCCGGAACCGTCGGCGAAGGCTCCGTGGACGAGGACGATGTTCTTGACCGGTTCAGCGCATGCCGGGGCGGCAATCGCTGTCAGAAGCGCGAGTCCGGCCGCAGCGGCAACAGGTTTATTGAGCATCGGGGTTCTCTTTCATCGATAAAAGACACATTCAACCATCTGGTTGAATAAATCCTTGGCTTGACAAATTGTCAACCGGCGGGTGGAATATTTTTGCAGTTGAGAATTTCGCGGGCAGATCGCCATGACGAAGATCGAAGCCCGGAAGGAAGCAGTTGCGCGCACCGCGCGTCTCGACGCGGTGTTCGCTGCGCTGGCCGATCCGACGCGACGAGCGATCATCGAACGGCTCTCGCGCAGCGAAGCGCGCGTGACCGAGATCGCCGAACCCTTCCAGATGTCCTTGAACGCGGTTTCGAAACACATCCGCGTGCTGGAAGCGAGCGGCGTGGTCGCGCGGCACAAGAAGGGGCGCGACCACATTCTTTCCATCAATACGCGCTCGCTGGACGAGGTCGATGGCTGGATCGAGCGGACGCGCGGCTATTGGGAGGAGCGGCTCGACGCCATGGAGCGGCTGCTGCACGAACTTAAGACAGAGAACAAGTCGGGGCGGAAGGATCGCAAGCATGGATCGCGGTGAGACGGTGGGCGCGACCGTGCAGCTGCGCCGGCGCGTGCGCGCGAGCGCGGAGCAGGTTTTCGACCTGTGGACCAAACCCGATTTGATGGTGCGGTGGATGAGCCCCTATCCGGGCGCGGTCGACTGCAAAGCGAGCAGCGATCTCCGCCCCGGCGGAGCCTTCAGCCTTGTCATGACATCGGCGGAATCAAGCCGCGAAGTATCCGGCACCTATGTGCACATCGATCGGCCACGCAAGCTTGTGTTTACGTGGATCGGCCCGCTGACCAACAATGTGAACACGCTGGTCACCGTCGAGCTGACGCCGCGCGGCGATGAAACCGACCTGGTGCTAACCCACGAGCGCCTGCCGACCTCGGCCATTGTCGAAGGTCACACGCGGGGCTGGGGACATATCTTGGATCACTTGGCGGACACGGTTTCGAAAGACCTTTAGATCGATCGACAATTTCGCGTCCACCAAGGTCGAGCAAGGATCGCGGGTCACGCTTTCAGCGCGCACCGTCTTGCGATGTTCGTCAGAAGCGCGCGCGCCGCGCGTTATTTCAAATTGCCGCAAAAGCGCTGGATGCGGGCGCAGGCTTCTTCCAGCGCGCTTGTCGCCGTTGCATAGGAGATGCGAAACGCCGGGCCGAACCCGAACGGCGTGCCCTGCACCACCGCGACGCCTTCTGCTTCCAGAAGCTCGCTGACGAAATCCTCGTCGGTCGCCAGCTTCTTGCCGGTCGGCGCCATTTTGCCGATCGTCCCGCTGCACGACGGATAGACGTAGAACGCGCCTTCCGGCTTCGGACAGCGGATGCCGTTGGCCTGGTTGAGCATGGAGACGCAGAGGTCGCGGCGCTCCTTGAAGATCTTGTTGTGCCTGCCGATGAAATCCTGCGGACCGTCGAGCGCCTCGACGGCCGCCCATTGGGCGACCGCAGTCGGGTTCGAGGTCGATTGCGACTGGATCATCGCCATCGCCTTGACCAGCGGCTCCGGACCGCCGGCAAAGCCGATGCGCCATCCGGTCATGCAATAGGCCTTGGATACGCCGTTGACGGTGAGCGTGCGCTCATACAACGACGGCTCGAGCTGCGCCGGCGAATAGAATTTGAAATCGTCGTAGACCAGATGCTCGTACATGTCGTCCGACATGACGTACACATGCGGATGGCGCTTGAGCACATCGGTGACGGCTTTGAGCTCATCGCGCGTATAGGCGGCGCCGGTCGGATTCGACGGTGAGTTGAAAATGATCCACTTGGTCTTGGGCGTGATCGCGCGCTCCAGATCCTCGGGCTTCATCTTGAAGCCCGATTCCATCGTGGTCGCCACTTCCACCGGCTCGCCGCCGGCGAGCAGCACCATCTCCGGATAGCTGACCCAATAGGGCGCCGGGACGATTACCTCGTCGCCCGCATTCAGCGTCGCCAAAAGCGCATTGAACAGCACCTGCTTGCCGCCGGTGCCGATGATGATCTGCGACGGCTTGTAGGTGAGTTCGTTCTCGCGCTTGAACTTGCGCGCAACCGCGGCCTTCAATTCGGAAATGCCATCGACCGCAGTATATTTCGACGCCTTGCCCTCGCGGATCGCGCGGATGGCCGCCTCTTTGATGTTGTCGGGCGTGTCGAAATCCGGCTCGCCGGCGCCAAGCCCGATGACATCGCGGCCCGCCGCTTTGAGCGCGCGCGCTTTATCCGTCACCGCGATGGTGGCTGACGGCTTGATGCGCGCGGTGCGGTCCGCAAGAAAGGCCATTCTGCTATCCTCCGTTGAAGCGCTGTTTCCTAAAGCGCCGTGCCGCGCGAGGCAAGGCCGGACGGTGCCGCAGGGCTCAATTCTCCGTTAAGGCCCCGGTTGCGCTGCCCTGGTCCGATGCCCCGGTTCGGGACGCTCGTCCCGCGAAAGGATAGCATTCTGATGCGCAGGCTTTTGCCGGGGTAAAGATTGCAATTGCAACACGAGGCTCGCGCTCTTGCGGTACGGCGAATCGTCCGATCGGGGATCGCGGTCATGATTTTCTCCTATTGCGATGCAACACGCACCACTTTCACGCGGCCGCGCGCGCGCGCCGATGCAATTCCTTCTGAAATAGTTTTAATCTAGCGAAAGCATCCACGAACGCGCAGCGGTCATGACATCGCCGCGTTCAAGACGTATATTTATTTTTGCAAAAACGGCGGTTTGGAAATATCGACAGTTTGGAAATTTCGTAAGCGGACTGCGGCACGCGATGTACACACTCTACTCGATGCAGCGCTCGGGAAATAGCTACAAGGTGCGGCTCGCTTTGGCGCAGCTCGACGTGCCATATCGGCAGGTCGAAATCGACATCCTCAAGGGCGAGAGCCATACGCCCGATTTCTTGAAGAAAAATCCGAACGGCCAAGTGCCGCTCTTGGAAGTGGCGCCACGCCGCTATCTCGCCGAATCGAACGCCATTCTCTGGTACGTGGCCGGCGGCACGCCGCTCGCCCCAGACGACCGAATTGAGCGCGCGCTGGCGTTGCAGTGGATGTTCTTCGAGCAGCACAGCCTGGAGCCGAATCTCGGCGCGGCCTATTTCTGGCTCACGCTGGTCAAGGGCGGCCGCGACTTGCAGCAGCACGCGTTCGAAGACTGGATGGAAGAAGGCCACCGTGCGCTCGGCGTGATGGAAAAGCACATCGCGCTGCACGATTTTTTTGTCGCCGACCGCTATACCGTCGCCGATATAGCGCTCTACGCGTATACGCACGTCGCGCATCTGTGCGACTTCGACTTGACGCCCTACCCGGCGGTGCGCGCCTGGCTGGCGCGGATCGCCGAACAGCCGGGCCACGTGCAGATGACGTTAGATCCGGCGAGCTTGGTCGCCGCCAAATAGCGGCCGCCAAAACGGCGGCGCCAAAACAGCACCAAGAGGCGAAGGCGCGCTCAACGTTAGGCGGTTCGTCCGCGCTTAGTCGGCGAAGCAGCGGACGCGTGGTGGCCGGGACACACATCGACTATTTCGTCGGCGGCCGTTTCGGCGTTAACGAAGCCTTAACCAAAACTCACCAATTCGCCTTTATTCTTCAACGGCTCCGCCCCAATCCGCGGCGATCGTGTGACCACGGAACTTGATTCGCGAGGACCACGACCATGGCAGAGCTGACCGGCGATCCCGGTTTCGCGCCCCTCAAAAAAGAGAGCGCAACAACGGGCTGGCGTACCGCCACGGTCGAAATGATTGCGACCGTGGGGCTGACCGTGGCGCTGGTCATCGCCGCGACGGCAGTCTCGCTGGGCAATCGATCATTGACGCGTAGCGAGCTTATTCCGCACGGCAGTGTGCAGAGCCCGGCCGGACTATTGCTCGATCAGACACCCGATTGGCTCTCGATCAGTGGGCGATTTTCTGCGAAAGCCCAATAACGCGCCCGCAATATCGCCTTCGGTTGCCGCTGCCGGCGCTTTCACCTCCCGTCCATTGATCAGCGCGTCGCGTCAACGACGCCGCCTTGACCAAAGAGTGGAAATGCCGCCAATGAACGCCGAGGCCGCGAGGGCCCAACCTGCATGGACAAGCCTTCGTCGCCGCCTGCCGACAGAACCGATATCGACCGCACGGCCGTCAAACGGCTGCTGCTGTTCTTCGCGGTGGTCTATGTGGTCGAAGGCGTCGGCCAGATCGGCGGGCTGATCGCCCAGCCGCTGAGTTTTTATCTGAAAGAGGCGCACGGCTGGACCGCGGTGCAAGTCACCGCCTATCTCGCGGTTTTCAACTTCGGCTGGATAATCAAGCCGGTCTACGGCGTCTTTTCTGATTTTGTCCCGATCTTCGGCTACCGCCGCAAAACCTATCTGATCGGCGCCAACATCGTCGCCATCGCGGCGTATCTGTGGGTGACGCAGATCGATGCCCCCGGCGAGCTCATTTGGGCGCTGCAGCTCACCGCCTATGCGATGGCGATATCGAGCACGGTGTGCGGCGCCGTGCTGGTCGAGAACGGCCAGCGGCTCGGCGAAAGCGGACACTTCGTCAATCAGCAGTGGCTCTGGTTCAATGCCGCGATCATGGCCTCGGCGCTGGTCGGCGGCCAACTGGTACAGCGGCTTTCGCCCGCGGGCGCATTGCATGCCGCAGCCGCGATCGTCGCCATCGCGCCGGCCGCGGTGTTGCTGGGAACGCTGTTTCTGGTGCCCGAGGAAAAAACCCATTTCGACAAGGGCTCGCTGCGCAGCGCCGTTCGCGGCCTCGGCGCGGCTTTCAGAAAGCGCGAATTGTGGATCGTCGGCCTGTTTTTGTTTCTCTACTATTTCAGTCCCGGCTTTGCCACGCCGCTCTTCTACGCGATGACCGACACCTACAAGTTCGAACAAGGCTTCATCGGCATCCTCGGATCGATCACCTCGGCCGGATGGATCGTCGGCGCTTTGCTTTATCCAAAACTGTTCGAAAACATGTCGACCAGGCGGCTGCTCAATCTAAGCATCGCGCTCGGAACGATCACCACCGCCGCCTACCTGTTGCTCGCCAATGAGACATCGGCCGCGATCTTGAGTTTCTGCAGCGGCTTTTCGGCGATGCTGGCGACCGTGGCGACGGTCACGCTCGCCGCCGATTACTGTCCGCGGCAGACGGAAGGATTCAGCTTCGCGGTGATGATGTCGCTGATCAATCTGGCGACCGGCTCCGGCGACATCGTCGGATCGCTCTTGTTCGATCATCTGTTCCAGCAGAAAATCGCCCCGCTGATCTTGGTCTCGGCGGCTTTTACGGCTTTCGCCTTCGTACTGGTGCCGCTGTTACGCCTCGGCGACAAGCGGCAGGGTGAGCCTGCGGGCGCGGCGCTCGCCGGCGTGCCGGAGGCCGGGAACACCATGCGCGGCGTCGTGGAGTGATCGCCTTGCTATCGCTTCCGTCGGCGCCGACAGACGGGTTCCCCATCGCGGTTATCGGGATCGACGCTACTATTCATGATGGAGTTGTCGATTGCGGGCATGACTTGATCGGCGCGATATCCGGCGCCACCTTGGCGGCCCGGAAATTGCATGGAAATAGCAGCGTTTACACCAATCGCAGCACGCCATAACCGCACGCCATAACCGCATGTCCATTCAGGTCGGGCTTCATCACGTAACGCGCTACACCTACGATCGCGCCATCGCGCTCGGACCGCAGGTGGTGCGCCTGCGGCCGGCGCCGCATTGCCGCACGCGCATTGCCAGCTATTCGCTAACCGTGTCGCCGGCGCAGCATTTCGTGAACTGGCAGCAGGACCTGCACGGCAACTGGCTGGCGCGCTTCGTCTTTCCGGAACGGACCAAGGAATTCACCGTGACGGTCGATCTGATCGCCGACATGGCGGTGATCAATCCGTTCGACTTTTTCGTCGAGCCGCAGGCCGAGCGGTGGCCGTTTTCGTTTCCGCCGGAGTTGCACGAAGACCTGGCGGCGTTCGTCACCCCCGAACCCGCCGGCCCGCTGCTGACTGAGCTGATCCGCTCGGTTCCACGCGACGAGCGCAACACCGTCGACTTCCTGGTCGATCTCAATCAGCGGCTGCAGCGGATGGTTCGTTATTTGATCCGCATGGAGCCGGGCGTACAGACGCCGGAGGAAACGCTACGCAGCGGCGCCGGATCGTGCCGCGACACCGCCTGGCTCCTGGTGCAGCTCCTGCGCCATCTCGGCCTGCCGGCGCGGTTCGTGTCCGGCTATCTCATCCAGTTGCGGCCCGACATCAAGCCGCTCGACGGCGCGGCCGGCGCTGCGGAAGATTTCACCGACCTGCACGCCTGGACCGAAGTCTATCTGCCGGGCGCCGGCTGGATCGGGCTTGATCCGACCTCGGGGCTCCTGTGCGGCGAAGGTCATCTGCCGGTGGCCGCCACGCCGCACTATCGCTCGGCGGCGCCGATCAGCGGCGTGGTCGAGCCGAGCGAAGTGGAATTTTTGTTCGACATGGGCATCAAGCGGATCGCCGAGCATCCGCGCGTCACCATGCCGTTTTCGGAAGAAGCCTGGAATGCGCTCGACGCGCTCGGCGATAAAGTCGACGCCGAATTGCGCGCGCAAGACGTGCGCCTCACCATGGGAGGCGAACCGACGTTCGTTTCGGTCGACGATTATCAGTCGGCGGAATGGAATACGGCCGCCACCGGCCCGACCAAGCGGCAGCGCGCCGACAACCTGATCCGGCGCCTGCGCGAGCGCTTCGCCCCGGGCGGGCTGCTGCATTACGGCCAGGGCAAATGGTATCCGGGCGAACCGCTGCCGCGTTGGGCCTTTGCGCTCTATTGGCGTCGGGACGGCGTTCCGATCTGGCGCGACGAAAGCCTGATCGCGCGCGAGGCGGCGCTGCTGCAGCCGACCGCGGAGGACTCGCGTCATCTCGCCAACGGGATTGCGGCGCGCCTCGGGCTGGCGGCGGATTATGTGCAGCCGGCCTTCGAGGATCCGGCCGACCGCATGGTCAAACAAGGCATGATCCCCGAGAACATCGATCCGAGCAATCCGCAGATCGACGATCCGCGCGAGCGGGCGCGGATCCTTGCGCTGTTCGACGCGCATTTGAGCAAGCCCGCAGGATTCGTTCTGCCAGTGCAGCGCTGGACCGCGCAGGCCAAGCCCGGCTGGCTGAGCGAAGTATGGCAAACCCGGCGCGGCCGGATTTTTCTCGTACCGGGCGACTCGCCGATCGGTTTTCGGCTGCCGCTGCAATCGCTGCCCCATGTGGCTCCGGTCGCCTATCCGCATCTCGTTCCGGCCGATCCGTTCGGCGAACAAAAGCCCCTGCCCGATCCGCGGCTCACCCATCCAATCGGCGCTTACGCGTTGCGCACCTCGGCCGGTGCGGGCATCTCGCCGCCGCTCGCGCCCGAGACCCTGGTCATGCAGCCGGCAGCGATGCCAGGCGAGGTCGGATCGCCGGTCCGCACCGCGCTCACCGTCGAAGTCCGCGACGGCCGCCTGTGCGTGTTCATGCCGCCGGCGGAAAACCTCGCGGACTATCTCGAGGTCCTCGCCGTCATCGAGTTCGACCGCGGCGGAGCTGAGCCTGCCCGTGCATGTGGAAGGCTATGAGCCGCCGCCCGATCCGCGGCTATGCGTGATCAAGGTGACGCCCGATCCGGGCGTGATCGAAGTGAACGTGCACCCGGCTGCGTCGTGGCGCGAAGCCGTTGCCATCACCCGCGGTGTTTATGAGGACGCGCACCAGTCGCGGCTCGGCACCGATAAGTTCATGATCGACGGCCGCCACAGCGGCACCGGCGGCGGCAATCATGTTGTGCTCGGCGGCAATAGCCCGCCGGACAGCCCGTTCCTGCGGCGGCCCGATCTGCTCAAGAGCCTGGTACTCTATTGGCAGCGGCGCCCGTCGCTTTCGTATCTGTTTTCCGGCTTGTTCATCGGTCCGACCAGCCAGGCGCCGCGCATCGACGAAGCGCGCCAGGACATGCTCTACGAGCTTGAAATTGCACTGCGCAAGGTGCCGCCGCCCAGCGCCGGCGCCCAGCCGTCGTGGCTGGTCGATCGCCTGTTCCGCAACCTCCTGGTCGACGTCACCGGCAACACTCATCGGGCCGAGATCTGTATCGACAAATTGTTTTCACCCGACGGCCCGACCGGCCGGCTCGGCCTGGTCGAATTCCGCTCGTTCGAGATGCCGCCCGATGCGCGCATGAGTCTGGCGCAGCAATTGCTGCTGCGCGCGCTCGTCGCCGGCTTCTGGCGCACGCCGCTCGACGGCAAACCGGTGCGCTGGGGCACGGCTTTGCACGACCGCTACATGCTCGAGCATTTCGTCTGGAGCGACTTCCTCGAAGTTTTGGACGACCTCGCCCGTGCCGGTTACGTCTTCGATCCGGCGTGGTTCGAGGCGCAGCGCCAATTCCGCTTTCCGCTGTGCGGCAGTGTCGAGCACGCCGGTGTGCACCTGGAATTGCGGCAGGCGATCGAGCCCTGGCATGTGCTCGGCGAAGAAAGCATGGCGGGGGGGACGGCGCGGCTGGTCGATTCCTCGATCGAACGCTTGCAAGTGAAAGTGAGCGGCATGACCGAAGGCCGCCATGTGCTCACCTGCAACGGCACACGCGTGCCGCTGGTATCCACCGGCCGCGTCGGCGAATCCGTCGCCGGCGTGCGCTTCAAGGCCTGGAATCTCGCGTCGGGCCTGCACCCGACCATCGCGGTGCAGGCGCCGCTCACCTTCGATATCGTCGATACCTGGAATCGCCGCTCGCTCGGCGGCTGCGTCTATCACGTGGCGCATCCCGGCGGCCGCAATTACGAGACCTATCCCGTCAATTCCTATGAGGCGGAGGGACGCCGCCGCTCACGCTTTACCGATCACGGCTACACGCCCGGACCGATCGACGTGCCGCCGCTCGATGTCTCGCTCGAATATCCGACCACACTCGACCTGCGGCGGGCGATCCAATAAAACGCGGTCATGGCCGCGCCGCTCGAGTTCGACCGATCAAGCCGACACCGCAAGCCTCGACGCATTGGTCGCCGCCTACCGGCCGCTTCCCGGCATTTTCGATGAGATGATGGATGCGGACGGTCACGTCCGCCCACACTGGCAGCCGTTTCTCGGCATGTTGGCCGCGCTCGGCGGCGATGAAATCAACCGCCGCTTCGCCGCTGCCGATCGCTACTTGCGCAGCTCCGGCGTGTTCTATCGCGTCTATGAGGACGCCGCCGGTATCGAGCGGCCCTGGCCGCTTAGCCACGTGCCGCTACTCATCGACCCGACGGAGTGGCGCGAACTGGAAGCCGGTCTCGTTCAACGCGCGACCTTGCTCGAAGCGGTGCTGGCCGATGTTTACGGGCCTTCGCAGCTCACCCGCGACGGCCATTTGCCGGCGACCGTCATTGCCGGCAATCCGGAATTCCTGCGTCCGCTGGTCGGCGTCGAGCCGCCCGGCGGCGCGCATCTGCGCTTCTATGCGGCCGATGTCGCGCGCGGCGCCGACGGCCGCTGGTGGGTGCTGGGCGACCGCGCGCAGGCGCCCTCCGGCGCCGGCTATGCGATCGAAAACCGCCTGGCGCTGTCGCGTGCCATTCCGGACATCTATCGCTTGAGCCGTGCCGAGCGGTTGGCCCCGTTCTTCCAGGCCTTTCAGGCCGAGCTTGCCGCGCTCGGCCGCCACGACGACGCGCACATTTGCGTGCTGACGCCGGGGCCGATGAGCGAGACCTATTTCGAGCACGCGTACCTGGCGCGCTATCTCGGCTTTCTGCTGGTCGAGGGCGAAGACCTGAGCGTCCGCGACGACGGCGTGTTCGTGCGCACGGTCTCCGGTCTGCAGCGCACGGAAGTGTTGCTGCGCCGTATCGATGCCGACTTCACCGATCCGCTCGAGCTCAACGCCACCTCGCACCTCGGCGCACCCGGTCTTTTGCAAGCCGTGCGCGAGGGCAAGGTGTTCATGGTCAACGCGCTCGGTGCCGGTTTGGTGGAGGCCCGCGCCATGCTAGCCTTCCTGCCGGCGCTGGCGCGCAGCGTGCTGGGCACGGATTTGGCTATTCCGAATGTCGCCACCTGGTGGCTCGGCGAGCCGGGCGTCCGCGAAGAAATCGTCGACGATCTCGACGGGTTGGTGATCGCGCCGGCGTTCGAATCGCATCTCGATCAGCGCAGCGAAGGCACGCTGCTGGGCTCGGAGCTCGATGACGCCGAGCGCCGGACGCTGATCCGATCGATCCGCAACCGCGGCGTCGATTATGTGGCACAGGAAGCAGTGACGCTGTCGAGCATGCCGGTCTGGCGCGACGGGCGCCTGCAGCCGCGGCCGTTCACGCTGCGCATTTTCCTCGCCCGGGTCGACGGCCGCTGGCAGACCATGCCGGGCGGCTTCGTTCGCATCGCCGATACCGCCGACGCCCGCGCCGTGAGCCTGGAGCGCGGCGCCGCCACCGCCGATGCCTGGCTGCTGGCGCGCGGCCCAGTCGGCGAGACCACGCTGCTGCCGGCGGCCGAACGCATCGAAGTGCAGCGCGCCAGCGGCTTGTTGCCGAGCCGCGCCGCCGACAATTTGTTTTGGGTCGGCCGCTACGTGGAGCGCGCCGAAGCGACGCTGCGGCTGGTGCGCGCCATGACCAATCGGGCCGCCGAGGCGGACGAGACCATGCGGCCGGTGTTGGCGGCTTCGGGAGCGCTTTTGGAAGCCTGGAGCGCGGTGCCCGACGATATTGGCGAGGCGCCAACCGCCTTGGTGGTGCGCGCGGTGCTGACCGACACCGAGCTTCCGGGCGCATTGCCGGCGCTGACCCGCGCCGCGCGGGCGTCGGCTTCCGTGATCCGCGATCGCTTCTCGCCGGACGCCTGGCGCGCCATCAACGATCTTGCCACCATCATCGCTCTGCCGTTGGCGTCCGCCGCCAACGAGAGCGCCATTACCGAGCGTGTCGAAGCCGCCTTGCGCATCATCTCGTCGTTCTCGGGATTGGCGCAGGAGAACATGACGCGGCTCGGCGGCTGGCGCTTTCTCGAGCTCGGCCGGCGCATCGAGCGCGCCATCCTGACCGGCCGATTGACGCGATGCTTTGCGCTCGCCGGCGCCGCCGAAGGCGGCCTCGACCTTCTGCTCGAACTTGTCGACAGTCAGATCACCTATCGACAGCGCTATGTCATGGTGGCGGCGCCGGCGCCTGTGATCGATCTTGTCTTCCTCGATCCCAACAATCCACGGTCGATGGCGTTCGCGCTCGACAGCATCGAGGCGCATCTGGCTGCGTTGCCGGGACGCAGTGCCGCCGGGCGGCTGTCTCCGGTGCAGCAGATCGCGGCAGCGCTGGCGACGCGGCTGCGCACCGTGGATGTTGCCGAGGTCGACGAAGCAATGATCTTGGAAGCCGAGCAAGCCCTGATGAAGCTTTCGGACGCCATCTCCACGGCCTATCTGACCAACACCGAACGTGCCGAGGCGAGCCGGGAGACGCTGGCGTGATCTACGATGTCCGCCAATCGACCACCTATGTCTACGCGTCGCCGGTGGCGCACGCGCGCCACGTACTGCGGCAAGTGCCGATCAATCGCGACGGCCAGCGCGTGCACGTGGCGGCGGTGCAGATCGATCCCGAACCGCAGCATCGCCGCGAGGGACAGGACTTCTTCGGCAATCGCCTGACCTGGATCGACGTGGAGGCACCACACCCGACCTTGACGGTGAAATTGACGGCGCGTGTCAGTGTCGACCCTCTGATCGCGCCCGACCCGCTGGCGACGCCCGCCTGGGAAACGATCCGCGAAGACGCATTTGCCACAAGCGACATCGGGCCGGCCTCGCCGGCGCATTTCGTGTTTCGAAGCCGCATGGTCTCGCTCGACCCCGAGATCCGCGACTACGCCCAGCAAAGTTTTGCGGCCGGGCGCCCGTTCCTCGACGGCGCCGTCGAGCTTATGCATCGGCTCAACGCCGACATCACTTATGAGATCGGCGCCACCACCGTCACCACGACACCGCCGATGTCCTTTGCGTTGCGCCGGGGCGTCTGCCAGGACTTCGCGCACATTATGATTTCCGGGCTGCGCAGCATCGGCCTGCCGGCGGGCTATGTCAGCGGCTATCTGCGCTCGGCGCCGCGCGCCGACACGAGCCGCCTGCAAGGCGCCGACGCCATGCACGCCTGGGTGCTGGTGTGGTGCGGGCCGCAGGCCGGCTGGATCGGGCTTGATCCGACCAACGCCATGCTCGCGTCCGACGAGCACATCGTGCTGGCGCTCGGCCGCGACTATGCCGATGTGGCGCCGATGGACGGCGTCGTCGTAGGCTCGGGCGGGCAGCGCATCGAGGTGGGCGTCAGCGTCACGCCGGTCGCGAGCTGACGCGTGATGCGACATGATGCGTTTGAATGCAATCACACACGTCATGGCCGGACCTGTTCCGGCCATCCACGTCTTTGTTTCGTTTGTAGCGCTAAAGACGTGGATGCCCGCGACACAGGCGAGCGAAGCGACGCCGTTCTTCGAACGGCTATGCGCGGGCATGACGCTTTCGTCACATGACACCGTCATCCAAAAAACGAAGTAAAATAACGGGGGAGGCCCACGCATGCGCGCTTATCAATTGCCCAAACCGGGCGCCGGCATCGAATCGCTCGCCACGGTCGAGCGGCCGATGCCGAAGCCGTCGCATCGCCAGGTTCTGGTCAAGGTCGCCGCCTGCTCGCTCAACTATCGCGACCTCGGCATCGTACGCGGCAGCTATCGGGCGCCGGTGCGCGACAATATCATTCCGCTGTCCGACGGCGCCGGCGAAGTGGTGGAAGTCGGGCCCAGTGTTCTGCGCGTGAAAGTCGGCGACAAGGTCGCCGGCTGTTTCTTTCAGCGCTGGGCCGGCGGCGAGCCCGGCCCGCATGTGCACGCCTCCGCGCTCGGCGGCAGCATCGACGGCATGCTGGCCGAATATGTCGTGCTGGAAGAGGAAGGCGTCGTCAAAATCCCAGCGCACCTTTCGCTCGACGAAGGCGCGACGCTGCCGTGCGCGGCGGTGACCGCCTGGGAAGCGATGTACAATCACGCCGGCCTGAGCGCGGGCCAGACGGTGCTCCTGCAAGGCACCGGCGGCGTCTCCATCTTCGGCCTGCAATTCGCGCACGCGACCGGCATCGTCGCGATCATCACCTCATCCAGCGACGAGAAGCTGGCGCGTGCCCAGGCGCTCGGCGCGGCCTGCGGGATCAACTACAAGACCACGGCGGACTGGGATAAGGCGGCGATCGCTTTCAACAACGGCCGCGGCGTCGATCAAGTTCTGGAAGTCGGCGGTGCCAACACGATGACCTTGTCGTTCGGCGCCATCCGGGTCGGCGGCAAGGTCAGCATCATCGGCGGCCTCAGCGGCGGCGCCCGCGAGCTCAATCCCGGACTGATCTTCTCCAAGCGCGCAAATGTGCAGGGCATTTCCGTCGGTTCGATGCAGACCTTCGAGACCATGAACGCCGCGATGGCGGCGAACAAGATCAAGCCGGTGATTGATCGCGTCTTCGGCTTCGACGAGGTGCAAGCGGCGTACGCGCACATGGCGGCCGGCGCTCACTTCGGCAAGATCGTCATCCGGGTGGCGTGACTGCGAAATCCCCGCCGCGGTTATTTCCAATAAGGCTTGGTTTTGGCGAAGCGCACCAGCGCGCTCTCGGCCGCCTTCATCGCCGGGTCGAGGCGGGCATCCTCGCGCCCGGTGAGCAGGCCGGCGGCGAACGCTCTCTTGCGGCTGGTGCGGCGGCGGCGCGTGCCGGCGGCGCTGATGATGTTTTCGTGAACCGCGATGTCGTTGAGATCGCCGAGGCCATCTTGCACGGCCTCGAGCGCGGCGAGAAATATCTCGCGCCGCTTGCTCGTTCGTTTCCCTGAAAATAGGTCGTTGAAGAAATCGCCAGCGTAGCGAAGCTTCTTGGCCTGGATGCGCAGCTTGTGACGCCGCCGCGCATCAAGTTCGGCAAAGGATTTGGCCCGCTTGCGCAACTTGCGGCGGCGCAGCGCCAATTGCTCGGCGGCGAATATCTCGATCGGCAAAGCGCCGCGCTCGCGCTTAGGATCTTCCTGCGGCGTTGCCCAGGCGCCAATCTCCAGCCAGGCGGCGATCTCGATCTTCAACAAACGATAGCGCTCGGAACCGACTGCCTCGCGGGCGCGCATCAGCGCGGCGGCGCGTTGGCGGGCAAATTGCCGCGACAGTTTCGGGATATCGTCCCATCCGGACGTGCGCCGCTGCACCGGCTTGATCACGCGCGCGATCAACACGTCGAGCTCCCGCGCGGGGCCGAGCTCGCCGGTGAGCCACTTCAGCTCGGCTTTGATCGCTTCGGTCTGCGCATCGTCCAGCAGTGCCGAGAACAGCGAAATGGCCGCGCGCAGCCGGCGCAGGCCGACGCGCATTTGATGCACGCCTTCGGCGTCGTCCTTGCAGAGCGCCGCCTCATTGCCGGCGATCTGTTGCAGACACGCGTAGCCGATGGCGCGGAAGGCATCGCGCGCCGACATATCGGGCGTGAGCGTCACGCCGGCGAACTTGAGCGGTGCATCCTGGGTGCCGTCGCGAAGGCGGTAGCCGCGCTCCGATTTGCTGATCAGCCCGAGCTGAAGCGGCAACGCGCGCGTCATCAGCCGCGCAGCCTCGAACACATCCGCCTTGTCGCCGCTTTTGAGCTCAAGCTCGATCTCGCAGAGCCGCATCGATGCGTCGGCGGTTTCGATCGTACCTTCGTCGAGCGAAAGCTCGATCACCGCGCCGTTCCGCTCCAAGGGGAACACCGTGCGGCGGACGCGAGTTCTCGAATTGCGGCTTGAGCTTGCGCCAAAATTTGTCGGTCAACAAATCGTCGAGCGCGGTGCCGCGTGCCTGCGCCCGGTCGGGCTGGCCGTCGGCGATTTCACTCTCCCACTCGTTGCGCGCGACGATGCCTGAATGTCCGGTCGCCTTGATGGTCTGGATGTAGCGATCGCCGCTGCGGCGCACGCGCAGCGTTATGCCGCGCCCCCGCAGTTTTTGTTTGTCGGTGTCGAAATAGACCGAAACCGGCGAGGAGCGCTTGGCTGAGCCTGCCAGCGCGCGAATCCAGGCAAGCTTGCGGAATTGCCGCAGCGCCGCGGCAGGAAGCTCAAGCTTGAGCTCGACTTCGACGGGAGCCGTCATGATGCTTCGTTCCGTGATGTCAGGAAGCTGCAATCGGATTCGGTTGCCGCACCTTCCGCCCATGTCGTTCATGTCGCCCATGTCGCCCGCAAGCGACTATTCCGTGCCGCGGCTCATTACCATCGCGACAAAGCCGAGCACAATGCGTGCCCGATTCAGAGCGATCGGATTTTGATCTAAAACAACGACCGCCGGCGCTTTCGGTTCAGCGTCCCACCGCGATCAGCGCGCGATGCGGGTCGGGGGAAACGCTACCTCGATCAGCGTGCCGGCATTGGGCGCGCTCTTGATGGAAAAATGCGCGCGATTGGCTTCCGCCAAGGCTTTGGTCAGCGGCAAGCCGAGCCCGGTGCCGCCTGAGCCCCAGCTTCCGGACGTGGCGGTTTGCCGGAACGGCTCGAGCGCCGCCTCGACATCTTTTTCGCTCATGCCCGTGCCGGTATCGCGCACGCGCAAAACCGCTTCGCCGCTGTCGGCGAACGCCGTGGAGACGATGACCTGACCGCCCGGACCGGTGAATTTGATGGAATTCGACAAAAGGTTAAGCACGATCTGCCGCAGCGAACGCTCGTCGGCCACGACCTGCGGCAATCCCGGAGTCAGCGAGGTGCGGATGATGATGCGCGCCCGGCTCGCCTGCGGCTGCATGATGCCGACGCATTGCTGCGTGAGATCGTTGAGGCTCACATTGGCGAACGACAGATCGAGCTGACCGGTCTCGATCTTGGAAAGATCGAGCAAATCGTTGAGCAGCGACACGACATGCAAGCCGGCGCCATGGATGTCCTTGAGATATTCGCGATAGCGCTCGTTGCCGATCGGGCCGAAACGCTCGCCCATGATGACTTCGGCAAAGCCCGTCATGGCGTTGAGCGGCGTGCGGATCTCGTGACTGATCTTGGCGACGAATTCCGCTTTCGCGGCCGCGGCGCGCTGCGCTTCGCGCGTCGCCGCGCGCATCTCCGCCTCGGTCTTTTTGAAGGCTTCGACATGCGCCTTGAGTTCGCGGATCTCGCTTTGCGCGCTTTCGAGCGACAGCGCATGCGACTGCCGATGCTCGTCCGCCTCGCCGCTGTTTACGATGAGCGCAAGCGCCGAAGCGCGGTCCCAAGGCACGGCGACGAGCCGCGCGTCGACCGGATGCCGCAGACCATCGCCGCTTATGATCGATAGGGGTTGCGGACCCTTGCCCTCGGCGAGGCCGCCCGCAACCGGCTCGGCAAAGAGCTTATCCAAGCTGCCGCGGGCGCTGAGCGCTGCCAAGTTTCGGCAGCCGATCAGCGCGAGCAAGTAGCGGTTGGCATACAAGAACACGTCGCCCGATGCCTCGCGCCGGACAATCAGCACACCGATCGGCAGATCCTCGAGCAGCGCGGCGGCGAGCGGCGGGGAATCGTACGGGGCTGTTTGACCGTCCGCTGCTTCGGCTGCCGCGGCCAGGTGCGGCACTTGGGTGGCTTTTTCTGAAGTCGCGGCGGGCGAAGCGTCCGCCGGCAAAGTGCCGGCCCCTTCCGGCCCCCCCAAACCCTCGCGCACGCCTTGCAGACGCGCCGTCAATTCCTCGGCCAACTCGCGAAATGCCTTGCGCTCGCCGGCGCTGAGTGCCGGTGCCTTGCCTTCCGCCATCATGCCGGCCCGAAACGGGACGACGTTTGCGGCCGGAGCAGCGGGATTGATTACGGGCGTGTCGGGCTTCGCCGATGCGGCCGTGCTCAAGACTTCTCCGGGCGCGCTGGCTGTGGTCTCGATCGAGATTGCGGCTTCGCCAGGCGGAGCCTCCACGGGCGCCGCGGGCGCCGATAGCGGCAAGGCCGCGCTCGTCTCTTCGCGCCCAGTATCCGGCGGCAAGAACCCGAGCGGGCGCTCGCGCCGCGCCCGGGCAAGATGATTGATGCGATCCAGATCGCGGCACACGCCAAATCCGCGATAGCCGCGAAAGTGGCGGTCGCGATCGAACACCGGGAGCCCCGAGAGCTCGACCGGCAAGCGTTCGCCGCCGTCATCCACCGGCCACAGGACCGTGATGCCGCTCCAGGTCTCCCGGGTCGCGACCGCGCGCGCGATCTGGCCGTCGGGATCGAGTTTCAGCTCGGTGGCGATCTCGCGCCACAGTCGGCCGAAGGCGGCGGTGGTACGCGGACCGATGAGCTCCATGAACTCGTCGGAGCCGAGCACAAACCGGCCCTCGCCATCCATCTGCCAGACGAAGCGCAAGGGATGCCGTCGCTCCGCTGCGGGATGGTCGCCACGGCGAGGCGGCGCCGATGCCTTGATCGTGGCGGCGCTCGCCGGCGCCGCCGTCCAAAATGCCATATCGCGATTATCGTTCGTCGCGGCGCCGGCAGCCGCAATCTCTGTGCCGGATTGGGTATCGAGGTCGGCGACCAACACCGTCGAGGCGCCGGTACCCAGCCGCTCGATGGTGACATGGCCGTGCGGCGTCTCTCCGCCGGCGCCGCCCGCCGCCAGCGCGCGCTCGAACAATGGTCGATCGAGCGCCGCGGCCGACTGGATCGTCGCGAACTGCGCCTGCGCGCGTGGCGTCGCCCATAGGAGCTTGCCGTCGGGCGTGAAGACGATGAGCGGCCGGCCGGCATGTGCGAACAAGCGCGAGACGCGCTCCAGCAACGGCAATGCCGGCCCCACGGGCTCGCTCGATGCCAAAAAGATCGCGCCGCCTTCGTGCGCCGCGAGGCGCGCACACACGTAGGTGATGGCACGGCCGAAATGTCCGCCGAAGCCGCGCAGACGCTCGAGCCGCTGCTGGCCCGTCGGCGGCAATGTCGCGGCGAGCCGGACGATCTCGGCAGCCGCCGGGTGTTTGCTGTCAAACCGGCGTGCGCTGCACGACGCCGGCTCGCCGCCGAAGATCGCGGCGCCGACCGCGTTGGCCCAGAGGATGCGCGATCCGTCGGCGCTCCAGACCCAGGCGGGCGCCGCGCCGGTCGCATGATCCGCGACGAACGCCGCCAGTCGCGGATCGCGCGGCAAGGCGGCGAACGTTGACTCCACAATGGGCATGCGGCCGACACTCGTTGTTTAACGAATGTTTAATAAAGCCCGCCGCCGCGTCCGTCCATGCCAAGCGGCCGATCGGCCCGATTGCGGATGGGATAACCTTAACCCCGACAGCGTATCATCCACGCCAAACGAACAAGGTGCATGCCGACGGTAAATTTGCGTAGGATGCAAAATCGTCCGGCGGACGAGGAGACGACGATGGCCAAAGAGCCGTTCGAGCCATTCGAGCAATTCGCGATGCCCAACGAGGTTCGCGCTTTTGTCGAGCAGAGCGTCACACAGGCGCGCGTCGCTTTCGACGGCATCGCCAACGCCGCCACCCAGGCCGTGTCGCACTGGCAAGGACAGGCCCATGCGGCCCGCGCCGGCGCGAGCGAAATTGCTCATAAATCCATGGCTTACGCCGAGCAGAACATGGCGGCGACGCTCGATTTCGCGCAAAAGCTGATGTACGCCAAGGATGCGAGCGAAGTGATACGCCTGCAGCAGGCCTATATCGCGCGGCAAATCGAGAACCTGACGGTGCAGAGCCAGGAGCTCGGACAAAGTGCCGCCAAAATAGTCATGGATGTTACCAAACCGAAACCATAGCGGCCGATCTGCCCGCAGTGGTTCGGAAATTCTCCTTGAAAATCAATTCACTATTTTTATTTGTGCAATGCAATATTCCGTATTGCAACGCACCACAGTCTCTGCTAAGCATTTCAGCGGAAATAGCCCGCGCCTCGTATTGCGTTCGGCGACCGGGATGACGGAAATGGCAATAGGGACACCCCGCGCGACGGGCGGTGGGGACAGTCGAACACCTTTGTAAGGCCAAACAGCCCAAGAGCACCTAGCAAGGACGAGTATCATGGCGGAAGCCACAATTGCTCCCCCGAAGCCCAAGACGGCCAAAACGGGCGCGTTCGAAATGCCCAAATTCGAAATGCCGAAGTTCGACATGCCGAAGGTCGAGATGCCGGCCGCCTTCCGCGAATTCGCGGAGCGTGGCGTGGCTCAGGCCAAGGACAACTACGAGAAGATGAAGGCAGCTGCCGAAGAGGCCACCGACGTCCTCGAGAGCACCTACTCGACCGCCACCAAGGGCGCGTCCGATTACGGCCTCAAGTGCATCGAGTTGGCGCGTACCAACACCAATGCGGCGTTCGATTTCGCCGGCGAACTGATGGCGGCCAAGACGCTGTCGGAAATGGTGGAGCTTTCCAGCGCCCACGCCCGCAAGCAGTTCGAAGCGCTGACCGCGCAGAGCAAGGAACTGAGCGCGCTGGCCCAGAAGGTCGCCACCGAGACCGCCGAGCCGATCAAGGCCGGCATGAACAAGGCTTTCGCCAAGGCGAACTAAGACGGCGAACCGAGCAGGCGCACGAGCGCCGGCGCTTGTTCTTCCGACCTGTCATCTGACGGGGCGAAGCCCGGGTTTCCGACCCGGGCTTTATCTTTTGGGGAGGCCACCAGGCGGTTCGCGCCTTGCCAAGACCGGGCGTTGGCCTTAGAGCACGGCGAGTCCTTTACGGAAAAACCGGTTTCGACCCCCGGATCGAGTCCGAGGGGCGGCTTTTTCGGGGGCATGCCCTTTAGCGTGCCGCACGTCCTTTTCGGAAAACCGGCTTTCCCTTTTCCGGGACATGCTTTAGTTTCCGCCCGCTTGCCGACCGCGGGCCGTGCAGCTGTAGCTCAGTTGGTTAGAGCGCCTGACTGTGGATCAGGAGGTCGGTGGTTCGAGTCCACCCAGCTGTACCAAATAAATCAATGGCTTGGCTGATGATCATTTTCGGGGAGCGAGTTTCCGCAATCACCCAGCAATCACGGCAATCGCGTTCGTGCGCGGGAGGCGGCTAGGAGCGCAGGTAGTCCTAGCCGCCCAGGTTCGTTACGTGTACTCGATTCAATCTCGTCAGCGATGCTGGTTTGGACGGCGAAAGGTGCGTGAGGCCGGCACGCACGGCAAGACGGCGAGATGAAGCTCGTGCCAAGCGACGGGGGTCGTAAGCGCGGCGCCGGCCAGTCTGCGTGTACGGGAATGGTAATTGCCGACCCCTGTGAGCACTCGGGCCCGCCAAAGAGTGTCGTGCCCCCTCGGCGACAAACCAAACTCGGGCATGGCTCGGGGAGCCGACAGAGTTATAAGAATTTTGTAACCGCGTGTCAGAACCGCACGCCATTTTGAAATTGAAATTCGCGCGTCTCAAAAGTCGTTCTTACGGGATCAAGGCGCCCCGACGCCGATGAATTTCCGGGCCCACCGGAATCGCGCCACACTTTTTACTCTCATCATCTCCGACGCCGCACTATCTCACGACCGCGGATCACTATGTCTGACGAGAGAACCAGATCGCCCAATTCGGAGATTCCTATGAGCGAGACAGTTGAAAACGCACGCCCCGTAAAGACCACTCCCCCGATCGTCTCCCCGGAGGCTTGGGAGACCGCGCGCCAGCAGATGCTCGAGAAGGAAAAAACTCTGACCCGCGCGCGCGATGCCCTAGCCGCCGAGCGCCGGCGGATGCCATGGATGGTCGTCGAGAAGGCGTACGAATTCGAGGGACCAAAGGGCAAGGTTAGTCTGCTCGACCTGTTCGAGGGCCGACGACAGCTGATTGTTTATCGCGCTTTCTTTGAGCCCGGGGTATTCGGTTGGCCGGAGCACGCCTGCCGTGGCTGCTCTCTGGGGGCCGATCAAGTCGCCCACCTTTCTCATTTAAACGCACGCAACACGACGCTCGCGTACGCCTCACGCGCGCCGCAGGCGGATATAGCGCGCCTGAAAGCACGGATGGGCTGGGAGATGCCCTGGTACACTATCCTCGACAGCTTCGATGCGGATTTCGGAGTAGATGAGTGGCATGGCCACAACGTCTTCTTTCGCGATGGCGACAAGGTGTTCCGTACCTACTTTGTTAATAGCCGCGGCGACGAAGCGATGGGCACCACATGGACCTATCTCGACATCACGCCGCTCGGCCGTCAGGAGACCTGGGAGGATTCGCCAGAGGGCTACCCCCAGAACTCCACCATACAAATGGTGGAACTGGCACGACAACTACGACGGCGAGGCATCGCCCGACCCGAAGTGGGTCGAGGTATCCGATGCTGGAGAAGCGGCATTCCGAAAGCGCGATTCGGATGCAAAAAAATAATCGAGATCATTCGCCTATTGACCGACGGCAAACCCTAGTGATCGGCTTAAATGGCGAAAATCCAAAGATGTCTGGCGGCCGGCACCTAAGAAGTTCGTGAAGAAGAAAGCTACGATAAGAAGCTGCGGCAGCAAAAAAACTCGGGCGTCGACTGGGTAGCCGACAGACTTTGAAGTTTTTTGTGATCGCGTGTCAGAACCGCGGCCTATTTTGAGATCTGACCCGGTGATGCAAGTCGAGCCCATCGCCGCGCGATTGCGCAACAGCCGCATTTACCAAACTACAGCTATCGTAGGCTGCCGTTGCTGAAGCTTTGTGAAATCAGTCGCTTCGCGGTTGAGCGGCCGGATTGGGACAAGGCTGGGGACAACACTCGGCTGGTGCACCGGCAGTCCTCGCCGCAACAATGCCGCTCAAATTGCGCAGGTCGGAATGTGGACGCTTTACGTTTTCACTGGTTTTGCTGGCGAGGGGATGCCACAACCCAATACCGGGTCTGCACTTATGGCGGGTCAGATGCCACAATACTTTTTCACTGTTCGAGCAGATAGCGTTGACGCGCCGGAAAGCGCTGCCGACCTGAGGGACGACGCGGCGGCTTTTGCGTTTGCTCTCGATCTAATCCGAGCGGCCCGAGCCGGCGCGCTTGGCGGCTCGCTGGTGAGGGTCAGGGACGAGGCGCGCCCGATTGTATTTTCAATCCCCTTTCTTCCGGCGAGCGCATAGGCGGCTCTGTCCAACGTGCCGCGACCGAGAACGTGGAAGTTCCGACGGAAGCGTTGGGAGGCGTTCCCGTCGGGACTGGCTTGGGTGAGTGAGGGCTCACTCGGTGCCAAGTAGAACTGCGCTCAGTGTCCGCGGCAATCCCCCAATCTTGGGGGGTGTGGATGATCCAGCTATGACCGCCAAATAATATACAGACAAAGAACGGGGAACGCCGTGCTGCACCGCACGTTTAGATCAAAATTGTCAAGAAAAGAGGCGGCGTCATGCAATACGGCGACAAGCGTTGTCGGAAGTGCAATTGCGCGATGGAGTTGATTGCGGATGCACCACCGATGAACGGCGCGGGACTTATTGTTTGGTCATGTCCCCAATGCGACGCCGTCGAAAGCGTATTGACACCGGCAACAAGAAGTCACCCGCGAGATTTAATCCGGTGATTAGCGTCCGTGGATGTCTCTCCCCTTCTCGCTGGCTTTCACGTTTTTGCGATTATCATTATCGGCTCTCTCCTATTTAGCGCGATCGGTCGTCTTGAACCTGATCGACGGCTAGCTACAGTGTTCAAGTGCGCGCTTGTCGTGACAGGTGGAATGGCCATCGTAAGTCAGTTGCTAGCCGGGCAGTGACTGGCCTTCAAACTCCAAACTCGCCGTTAGCCCGATCTAGCGATCGATGACGTAAGCGTGCGCAATAGAGCATCTTTTTGGCTGCAACCGGGGCAGGGGCGTAGCGGTTGTTCATGAAAAGGCGTCGAACAAAATCGAGGCTCATCATGTCTATAACCGAATGCTTAGAACACGCTCGCGAATGCGAGTGGTATGCGGCTCACACTGGAAACGAAGAAGACCGGAAGTTCCTTCTTCGCAAAGCCAAGGATTGGACAAAGCAGGCCAGAGAGAAAGAGTTGGAAATTAGAGCGTCGGCGCGAAGTGCTGCTTAGTACCGATGTTCTGCAGACTGGCTTTGCAGCAAACGGAACGTTTTTCTACAGTGAGCGTTGACTGATTGTTGATGGAGACGGAGCCCAGCACCCCACCCCGTGATCCGGGTCCCGTTAGTAAATAAAGAGACCCCGTGGCCCCCGCGCGGGGTCTCTTCTTTTGCTAGGCCAACTCAAGTCTTTCAATCAAAGTCGCATCATCAGCATCAGCCTTCGAGCTATTGACCCGCTTTGATACGGGCCGGCGTTGTAGATAGTCGTTTGGCGAGGGCTTGAGTATATCCGCCCCCGCCTCCCCGAACGAAATCGAGAAGAGGTTCTTTTTGACCAGACATCCTGCGAAGTTATGCAGATGGTACTGTTCGAATTGGGGAACAGAGCCAAAACAAGCGGACAACCACTTCAAATCATACGTACATTGCTCGGTGACGGCCAAGAGCCAAACTAAATTCACTCGCCGCCAGAACGTCGAGCGATATCGGCGGCTACTACAGACCGCGACGGATAAAGAGCGGAAGGATTATCTTGGTCGCCTAATTCTTGAAGAGCAGCAGAAGCAAAAAGACTCAGGGGACTCAAACTACCCATATTGAAGAGGCATAGGCGGATCGCGGCGAACATCGCCAAGCTGCCCGATCTGCTCCGGCGACCCAATATTAACGGCGATAGCCCCGAAGAACTTCCAGCCGCGCTTTCGCTTCACGATCTTGATTTCTTGCCGGCCTGGTCCCTTTTTGTTCTGGAACGAGGGTGTTCACTTTTGAACAGACACGCCGCGACAAAGCACGGCCATGTGCGCTCCTGCCTGAGCTGCCTGAGTTGATCATAGGGGAGTGCAATAGTGCCGCAAAATGCGAGCTATAGCGATTTCGCTCGTTACGCCGAAGATTGTTTGAGAATCGCACACCAGCTTGAAGAGCGTCGGATGCGACGCGAGATGGCCGCCGAATGGAAAAGACTTGGCGTATACAATTCAGCCCCTGTTAAGTCCTCGGAAATACGCCGTATCAAGTCAGAGCAAAACTCGAAGCCCACAATGAAAAACCCCGGCCAGAGGTGACCGGGGCTAAGTCAAACGATGGCTGCGGAGGCCCGCAGCGAATCTAAAATAGCACAGGTTCTGCTTGAGAGGCCAGCTTGCCTCAAACTGCTGAGGTTGGGTGGTGCAGCCCCGCGCCGGGTTCGACAGGGCTGCACCTTCACACTCGACCCCGGCTCGAAGGGATCGGATGCTGTGAGGATTTCATGCAAGGCGCAGGCCAAGTCGGCAGGGCTCGGAGCAGCTAATGGGTGCCTAGGATAACGAGAGGGCCAGCCCTCCCTCGCCGCCGAAGGCTAGCGCCCAGGACCATCATCACTCATGCCGCGAACGTTCCCCCCGCGACCCAAATGGGGGACGATGTCACGGGATAGCTTATCTATCTCTCGCTTTATCTTATGACGGTCCCCGATGTTGCGTACCCATAAGCCGCTGACATCGACCAAATGCGCTAGCTCGTCGCGCACCGGCTCATCGATATGACGCAGCGTGGCGATGAGCGCCATCCGGAGACGTTGAGCAAGTCTGAAATCGTTCAGACGAACGGCATAACGCAAGGCTTTGATCTGGCCCACAACAGATCGATGAGTGAACAAGCTCAGCTCCCACTCCCCGACCGCGATTGTGAATGGCGGGGGTTAGCGGGCGCTTAACTTTTGGCTCTATTCGGGCCGAGCCCATCTGCAATCCCCAATCTGGGGGGTAGCGTCAGCGCTAAGTAGCTTAAATTTTCCAAAGGTTGGAACGAACTGTCGCCCTCGTGGGTTGAAGCGTCGTAGGGACCGAGTTTGTCTCGCCCGCCCCCCGCGTCATGCGCATCTGGGCGGACTAGCGCGATAGAAACCTCGATCGGCGAACGTCGGTCGGGGTTTTTCTTTTGAGCAGAGATGCAGGTCGACAATATAAAAGCCCCGCCTAACTGCAGCGGGGCTTAACAGAGGCCGTCTGGGTGTGAGGGGCTAGGGGCGCGACTGGCCTCTGTCAACGAAATAAAGCCGAAAGCTCAATCTTGTTCCGGGCGCCTCGCCGCGATCTGTTGGCCGCAATGAAAAACCCCGGCCAAGTGGATCTGACCGGGGCTAAGTTGGCTATGTCGACACCTCCAACGGAGGTAGCATTATTCAGGCCGAATGCTTCGCGGGTGTCAACGGCGGGCTGGCCACGAAGTTATTGGCACAAGATGTAGCGGCTTGTACATTCGTTCTCTTTATGTTCTAGTCGACAAATGACGAGAGGTGAAGTCCTTCGATACGCCATCGCCTTTGCCTTGCGGCGGTCTCGCAAGATCGTCCGCGGACTGAAAGAGGGACTGAGCGAGGATGAACGGTACGCCGTAGCCGATCACGTCGTCGACCAACTGAAGGAGCGCGGCGATCCGTGGCGGCTGAATGAGGACCAACCAACGGCGAAAGCACCATCGACCTAGTTTGCGAGCGGAAGGGTCACCCCCGCACCCCCGACCAGCCCCCGGCTCTTTCGTTCGCTGCCCCGGTCTACCAAGGCCGGGGCTTCTTCTTAATGAGATGCTCGTGATTTGGTGGCGTTCGAGGATTAGGGCTGGGCGATGCGGCAAAGGTACCTCAGGATAAGGACTGCGGAGGAAAGGCAGCGTAGGCTCGTCGCACAATTGAGGGCCGCGTAAAGCTGGGTTTCCGCGCAGTCGCGACTTCAGAGTTTCCGAACTGTGTTGGGACGCATCTTGAGTGCCGAAAGCCGGCTGTGTAGGCGACGTTCTGTCAGAGTTATTTTCCACTCCGGTCCCAATTCAGCCTCGACCGCAGCGACTGCATTCTCCTGAAGCGTGGCAGCGGCCCAATGTTCTGCGTGGCCATTCTTTTCTGCCCGCACAACGTAAATGTTTCCGAATAGCCGCTTGCGCATTGCCACTTCGGTCACCGACCTAAAACTTCGTCTGCTTCCTTCAGTGCATCAAGCACTCGGGCTCGTCCTGCTAAGGCTTTCTGATCGTCATGGTATCCGATCGAAAGGCATGGCAGACCCCGCTGGTCGTAGAGCACGAACCCGAAGTGCATGCCGCCTTCAAGAAGCTCGACGCGACTGACCTTCCAATTCCTTTCCATCGCAGGCTCCAGCGTTTTGCTGACCTTTCTAAACTACCACAACCAAGCACAGATGCTGCAACGCAGCGCCCGCAGGCCTCGATTTCCACAGTACCGTTGAATGTTCGAAACTTAACTTAGACGGCTGCGCAGCCGCGTCCCACAGGCTCACGGACCAACCATGAAGCTTTCGATGACGGGAGTTTGTAGCGAGGGAGGAATAAGGAACGCGGAGATCAGGATCAGAGCAAGTGCCAAGCAAACGAGAACCAACGGAATTACGACAGTCGGCGTTGCTGCTTTAGCCTGGTTCGTTTCGAGGTCGCGCGATATCGGCTTCGGGGAGACTAACATGCGAGGTCTCCTGTCTGGTTCTTATTGCCCCCCTGATAGGCTGCCAAGGCAGCAGCTGTCTGTGCCGCGCGTCATATCCCAACATCCCGCGCTCTTTCGTTAGCTCTCCGATCTAAGTTGGTGGGGCTTCTTCTTAACTGAGTTGCTGGCGATTAGGTAGCATCCGAGGACCAGCTTTGCCGGAGGCAGCCGAGGGTACCTCAGGATCAGTCACCAAGCTGCCCAGGCCATATTGAGCAACAACGCCCAATGTGCTTCGCTGAGCGAATGTTTACCCGACCTGTCACCTATATGGCGGTAAAATACCCGGCGCCGGTCTGTGACCGCTGCGGGCTGGCGATGCTGACAGTGACGATTGTTCACCCTCGGACCAAATCAGAACCGCTAAAGGTCATTTCCTATCACTGCCAGAAGTGCGATGCCCTTTGCGCCAGCTGGGCTGAGGATGGAGCCCATCAATAGATCAAGACCCGTGCGAGCATGAAGAGCACAAAGGACAAAACCGATGGTCACCTATGTATACGACTACCCGAATGGCGGCCCGGCGCGTTTTTACATCGAGGGCGATTATGTAATTCCGGTGTTTGGAACGCAGCCCGCTTTTTGGATCAACGGAGAATATTGGTATCCCAATCCTCCAACTGGCAACCCAGCATTTCGAGTGAGCGACAATCTCGTTTATAGCGACAGGGTCACCAGCACGCCAAAGTATTATTGCGAATAAGCCGCCTCAGTTGGTTGCTGATCGCGAATTATCTCGATCAGCAGTTCGCTAGGGGCGTCCGCCGTTTGAAAGTAGCGATGTTCCCGGTAATACGATCGAGCGTTTTCCAACGGATGATTTCACTTCTCCCTCCGCCCGCTGGTTCTTATCAGATGCCATTGTGCAGATGGCACCTAACAGAAAGCCAAGACTTCCCCCGAATACCGAGCAGATTGCACAGCTTATAATAACCACAGCCATGATCCCCTCCTTTGCGGGTCATTTTTTGTAATACATCGTATTGCCACGTGACCAAATTAGGCCAGCGATTATGGCTCGTAATGCACAACTAAATCTAAGGGTCAGGCCCGCCCTAAAGGCGAAGCTTGAAAAGCTCGCGAAGGAAGATAGGCGCACTCTCAGCGCCTACGTTGAAAAGCTGCTGGAGGATCATATCGCGGCGTTAGAGCGGCCAAAGCCAAAGTCTTGATGAAGAGGCCACACAACAACTCACCTCACGCTGCTATAACTTGCGCAGGTGGCTGACTTAACCTTAATTGAGAAGGCGACTGTAAAGCTAGCCTTCAACGTGCTGAGGTCGTTCACGCGCGCGCCTGCCTTCGCATTAACACGCTGACGCGGCATTCAGCAGAGAATGGCGGCTCGTGTCATTGATATGCTTTATCGTACGGCGTGCCTGGCCGCATGGGCGTGGGCCGTTTTCATTCTTGTCTTCGCCGCCACTCTGCCCGTCCCAGATTGGACCGTCGCCACGCCCGTTGCTGCTGCCGGTGCTCTTTTAATCTGGGCTATCGGCCGCATCACTCAATACGTCTTTTCACGTCACTGATGCCAGGTGGCTTCTTACCAGCTGGCCTTGTGGGCTAGACGGCCAACCTTCTTAGCGTGCTTCTGTTGGCTGCAGGTGGGATCGAGAAACCAAACCTCGAACGACGCGCAGGTTTGTGCCGCCACTGGCTCGATCGCTTTGATATCATCAATGCCATGACCATGACCAGCGGTTGCGAGCGCCGTTGGCACGTGGGGTGCCAAGGCAATGCAAAGCATCACAAACGCAGTCACTGAAATAGTCGCTGCGATCTTTTTGAACATAATCCTAGCCCGTACGCCCCACGCCGTACCTAGTTGGCTACAATTAAGTTCCAAATAAGACCAAAGACGCGGTCGCTCGCGTGCCCAATCCCAACACGGCGAGCGGAGCGGGCTGATTACGGCTCGATCGATTTTTCACACGATTTGTGAGGCACCCGCCTCGAAGGATAAAGGGGAGATAGCTTGCCCTGCCCTTTGCGCCAGAAGAGAATGGTGCCATCAATAAGACAAGATACGTTCACAACGGGGAGTGCGGTGATGAGGCTCTTTGCTCTAGCGGGTGCGGTGTTAGCTCTGGTCGGCTTCACCTTCGCCGCCTCCGCACAACAGATTGACAACAAAACCTATTGCACGGACGGCAAGGAGCTTTTGTGGCGACCGCCCGGCGGTGATTTGGTCCCTGTTACCAAGTTTAAGCTGGAACGAGAAGTTGTCCTCACAGGGATATTGATAGCTTATCCATGCAAAGGATTTCCAGATGTAAGAACTATCGTCTATTGCCTGAGGCCCTCCCTCTGCAGAAAGCAACACGTTGAGGCCCTCGCCCCAGGTGCCCTGTGGTTCACCTTCCCTGGTTCGGCGGAACGGGATAGATATGGTCTCGAAGACTAGCCCACCGCTATCCGAGAGCTAGGCGCCAGCTGTGCAGAGGATGTTGCCCATCAATAAGTAATGGGCAGAGCGTGCCCTGTGATACGTTCTCGCGGATGACCAGCACGGCAGGCATTCCAAATAGCAACAAGTAATCTCAGATCCCGCATATCTCGGCCCGAGCGAACGGCTAGTGAAGATGATTTCCTTCTAGTGATAGTTCGTGAGTTTTCGGCGATTGCTCGCCCCATGCGCGAATTAGCGGCAATGGAGGGTGGAAATAAGCCGACAGGCCGACGAAGTCGTTCGATGAATTTCAGGCACGTGCGATAGCTGCTGCAAAGGCGGCCGGCGATCGATGGTAGCGATAGAGGTGTACGAACCCCTGGGGAACGCCGCATGATTGGGCGCACTCCACGGGGTCTCGGAGAACGGCTCGTCAATTGGAGCCGACCAAGCAAACACGCCGATGGGAGCGACCTCTTCGTCATTGGGGTAAGAACGACGCCGCTTTGAAGCGCAAGGTCGGTGAAGCCAAAGCCGCTGGCGATCTGAAGCCCAGCGATGATATTCCGCACGGATTTGGCCGCGGCCGAGCGATATGCCGGAGACTCGCCCGACAAGCCTGTTTGCGATGTTCCAAAGCCACGACGGTGAAATCAATACCTGGATTGAAAGCTGCGGCTTTGAAATGATGGAAGGACCTCACCAGCCCGATCCAGTCGCGCAGCAATGTTCGAATTAGCAACTGTGCGAAGTTTTGGCGTCCGGGTTGGCGCAGGCATGACCGGAAGGTACCACACGAACGAAATCGCGCCTGAATTGTTGGTGCCGGGCAAAGCCTAACTCTAGGCCTGCAACGGCCCCGGAATTTCGTGCTCAGCCGCAGCAGCGAGTTCCTGCTCCTTGCGTCTCAAGTAGCGAATCATCACGATCACCACGACTACTCCGATCACAGTTAGCGTGATGGCTATAGGCCGGGCGAATTCCTCGATACCCTTGCCCAGAAAATATGCACCGAGCCCGTAGAACAACGCCCAAACTATTGCGCCCGCGCTGTTGGCAATAATGAAGCGAACAAACGGCATCCGGTTTGCTCCCGCTATGAAGCCGACGACTGAGCGCAGCACAGCGACAAAACGAGCAATAAGTACGACCACCACGCCTTGACGTCGGAACAGGTACTGGGCGATTTTAATTCTTGTTTCGGTCAGACCGATGTAGGAGCCGTAGCGAAGCAGTAAGGGATACCCGTACCGGTCGCCGATCCAAAAGCCGATGATGCTTCCAAGTATCGCCCCAACCACAGCCGAGACAAGGACCAGCGCGATACTCAAGTTGTGGGTCGTTCCGGCGAAAATTGCAGCACTTACGAGGATCGCTTCTCCCGGTAGCGGCAACCCAATCGATTCCAAGAAAACAAGCACGAACACGACCCAAGCGCCGTAATGATGGATCAAATCCTTCATGGCGACCCTGCAATCCGGCGTGCGATCGCCGCTTTCGTAACCAGTGGCATGGTCCCATTGCTAGCAGAATAACATTAGGAGGGAAATCCAGCGACGAGCAGCCGGAGCGGTGACAACGAGGTCGTCAATAACCACTGTTCGTAGAAGGACCATTCTTCGAACAGTCGCGCAGCGCCTCCGGCACATGCTGAAATACTGCTCCGCGCTGCGATTGTTCGGCATCGGGCAAGCTTTCTCTGATCGCAGCAATCACTTCGCGCATGAGCGAATAGTCTTCCAAGCTCATTCCACCAGGGATGGCTTGTTCAAGCTTGAGCCGGACATCGTTGGGGCAAATGCGAGCTGCGATCGCCACAAAGGCCTCAGGACTCTTCTTCGCCACCTTGCGAGCGGCCTCTAAGCCTTCTTAGCCCAGACCAGCGCGAAAACACGAATAAAGCCTCGAGAAAAGGCTGTCCGAGTGCCGGGTGGTTTTCCAGCCGGATTGCCGCTTTGACCCGGTGGCCATCGGGTAGGTTTGCCGACTTCAGCGAGATTGGAATTCATACGTGTTTATGCCTGAAATTGGTTAGACAAAGGGGGGGGTGGGGCTCATTCCCAGCGAAGTGAGACAGCCGAAGCGAAGGCAGCTTTTGGCCAATCGCGACCAATCGCGGCGCTGGGATATTTGGTCGCTAATGGGGGCGTAGCGGACATCGGGCGAAGCCGGAGTTGTATGCCTTGGGTAGCGAATGACCCTGGCTGTGTAAAAACGCACTGGTTCATGTGATTCTCGCGAAGTGAATCCATTGCGAGGGTCGGATGAAGCGCTTCGTTGACGGCACGGATCGTGGTCAGCGCACCCTGTTTCCGGAATGCCTCGAAGACGGGATCGACGAGAACAACCCTGTCCGGGTGATTGATGTTTTTGTCGATGAACTCGATCTGGGCGATCTGGAGTTCGATGGGGTCTCGCCGGAGGCGACCGGCCGGCCTTCTTATCATCCTTCGGTGCTGCTGAAGCTCTACATTTACGGCTATCTCAATCGTGTTCAATCGAGCCGACGGCTTAAGCGCTAGGCCGGGCGGAACGTGGAGGTGATGTGGCTGACGGGTCGGCTGGTGCCCGATCACAAGACGATTGCCGACTTCCGCAAAGACAATGGCGCTGCCATCCGCAAAGTTTGTGCTCATTTTATCGCACTGTGCCGCGCGATGGGCCTGCTGACGCAAGCCAGCGTCGCCATTGACGGCAGCAAGTTCAAGGCAGTGGACAACCGCGACAAGAACTTCACGAGCGCCAAGATGGAGCGGCGCATGGCGCAGATCGAGGAGAGCGTCGCGCGCTATCTTGAGAAGCTCGACACTGCCGACCGCCAGGAGCCGTCAGAGGCGCTGCAAATCAAGAAGAGCCGCCTGAAAGAGAAGATCGAGACGCTGAAGCAGTAGATGCGGCGTCTCGAGCGTCTCAAGGTGGAGATGTTTGGCACCCCGGACCGGCAGATATAGCTGACCGATCCCGATGTCCGCTCGATGGCCACCAGCGGCCGCGGTTCCGACGCCGTCGGCCACAACGTTCGGATGCCGTCGAGGCCAACGATCATCTGATCGTTGTGCATGAGGTGCTGGACCAACGTCTGAAGGTAGTATGCTAAGATCCGGCTGCAAGAAATCCCCTTTGCCAAAGGCGTTGCTGAAGTCCGATGGGAAAATGTTAGCGCGCCTACTCATGTCTTTGCGGCCTTGAAAAGTCCTAATGTTGAGAGCCGCAGAATGAGCGGCTTACATAAGTCTGCTGCTGAAGCGCGAAAGACAGCATTTCCTGCCCTATCTGGCAGAGTGTTCTTTCTTATTCCTGATAGTTCGCTGTGACGTTTGGCTGAGCGAGAGGCGTTCGACAGACGCCGACGCGGCAGCCGCGTTTGTGTGCCTATGCCCGGCAGACCGAAATTGCATTAGAGTGGAGTACGATTCGATGCCTAAATCGTATGCAATTCGTGCAAATAATTGTGCGCACGGTCTCCAAGAATTCCTGCTGCTGATTTTTGCAAAAAGGCGCTAATGCGCTGAATATGCCGCGAAAACGCATTGCGGGCAATCTGGCACGTTGGTTGCAAAGCTTTGATGAGCCGCCTGATTGGCTCCAAATGTAACCTCCAAGGAGACTGCCGATATGACCCTTAGATCTGTTCCCGTAATCGATATTTCTCCATTTAAGAATGGAGACGCCAAGGCCCGCAAGGAGGTCGCCGATCGCGTCGAGCAGGCTTGCGAGGATATCGGCTTTCTTGTCATCTCGGGACATGGGGTTCCATCAAGCGTCATCAAAGAGATGGCCGATACGACAAAAGCGTTTTTCAATCTCGACGTAAAAGAAAAGAACAAAGTAACGCGGCCGCGACCGGAAGTTATTCGTGGATATGGCGGGATGGAAACCGAAGGGCTGTCTTTCAGCCAAGAAGAAGAGACGCCGCCTGATCTGAAGGAAGTTTTTGATACCGGACCATTTGACGTTCCTAACACTGAGTATTTTAGGGGACCAGCAGCCGGTGTTCATTTTGCCGATAACCTTTGGCCGGAAAATCCGGCGAATATGGAGAAGCTCTACAAGGACTACTTCAAGCGGATGGAGTCCCTTACCACTGATATGATGCACATCTTTGCGACCGCGCTTGATGAACCCGCGGAGTACTTCGACGCGAAGCTCAATCACCACATCAGCATCCTGCGCGCGAACTATTATCCGAAACTGACTAAGCCCCCGCGCGCGAAACAACTGCGGGGAGGTGAGCATACCGACTACACCGCCTTTACGATCCTGTGGCAGGAGAAGACGCCTTCTGTGGGTCTACAAGCTCGTAGCTTCGAGGGTGAATGGCTTGATGTGCCAGCAATCGACGACACCTTTGTAATCAATATCGGCGATTCGTTGATGCGCTGGACAAATGACAAGTGGATCTCAACGCCGCATCGCGTCGTGGCGCCGCCATTCGAGGTCGCCCGCGAGCACGATCGCCTCTCGTTGGTCTACTTCGTTCAGCCAAACTATGATGCAGAGATCAAGTGCATCGAAAGCTGTCAAAGCCCCAGTAAGCCAGCAAAATATCCGCCCGTCTTGAACGGCGATTATCTCTACAGCAAATTCTCCGCTCAATCGAATATGGAGTTGAAGGCGTCGTAAAGTGTCGTCCCACGACGCTGTCGAAACAACTAACGAGTCAAGCGCGGGTTCAGCGCTAACGGTGGACGAGAATGAGCATCGGCGGCGGAAGTCGCGTTTTGGTTATTGGCGGAAGCTCCGGCATAGGGCTCGCTACTGCAGCTATGGCGGCGAAGGAGGGCGCGGCGGTAACAATAGCGGCCCGCTCTCCCGCTCGCTTAGCAACGGCTGCCAAAACGTTCACATCTGCTGGAACGGCGGTCTTGGACGTGACGAATGCGAGCGCCGTCGAAGCGTTCTTTGAAAAATGTGCAAACTGGCACCACGTCGTCGTTGCTGGATCTGCCACTAACGTTGGCCCCGTGCACGCTCTGTCATTGCAAGATGCGCGCGTCGCGATGGATAGCAAGTTCTGGGGAGCATATCACGTAGGGCGTTATGCTCGGATTGCTGCCGGTGGATCGCTAACTTTCGTGTCCGGCGTCTATAGCATTCGACCAAGCAGTCAGGCCGTGCTTCAGGGCGCTATCAATGCGGCGCTCGAAGGGCTTGCACGCGGCCTCGCACTCGAACTGGCCCCTATTCGTGTCAATACAGTCTCGCCTGGTTTAACTGCAACACCACTGTGGGATCGGCTCGAGTCATCGGTGCGAGAGGCGATGTACCGAGAAAAGGCCTCGGCTTTGCCGGCCGGCAGGATTGGGCAGCCTGAAGATGTCGCTAGGGCGATTCTTTTTCTAGCGGCCAATCCTTCGACAACAGGAACTACATTGCTCGTCGACGGCGGTGATGCCCTTGTCTAACCGCCAGCTGGAGCCGCTTGAAGGGCCAGATGCCGTCGTATCTCCATTCGAGTGTGGGGTGTTTCATTGCCGCGAAGTGCAAGCCAGAACGATCTAGAAGTGCGCCAGTAAGTCTTAATAACCAGCCGAAGGATGTGACCTGTTCAGGACCGGGAGCGAACGAGGTTTCTAACACGGAGAGGAGTGGAACATGGTCGTAGACGAACCAAAATGTAACCACGCGTTTATTTGGCGTGTCAGGGGTCTTTGCTTAGGGGTGCTGGGCGTCTTGGCGGCTTCTCTAGCCAATCCAGCGCAAAGCGTCGCAGCGGATTGTGCGCCAAAGGCCGTCGATTTAGGCGGTGGCGACACCGTAAAAGTGGGGTGCGATAAGCTGAATATCGCCTTCCTCTCAATGGGCACCAACAATACCTATCTTCAAGCCGGCATTAAGGGCGCAAAGGATGCCGCGGCGGAGATTGGGGCTACTATCGAAGTGTTCGATGGTGGCTGGACGCCAGCCACTCAATACAATCAAGTCCAAAACGTTCTCGCCAGCGGCAAATATAACGCCATTCTCGGAGAAATGGTGGACGGCAAGCAAGCGTGCAAGATTCTAGCTGAAGAGGCTGTACAAAAAAATATCCTCGTTGCGATCTCAAATAATCCATTGTGCGGCAAGGACACAATGGAAGGCGAGAATCTCTGGACGCCTGGGACCATAACCTTTGTCGGAGGCTCGCAGCAACGGCCGGCTTTTAGAGATTGGATAATGTGGATCGCGGAGCAAAACCACGGACCGCAGAAAGTAATTCTAGTCACTGGGCCGGAGCTTCTATCAAATACAGTCAACACGAACCTGGCCATTAAAGATGTTCAGGAGAAATTCCCCGACTTCAAAATAGTATCGGAAATCTACACTGATTATTCGCTGCCTCAATCATACCAAAAAACTCTTCCAGCCCTTCAGGCCCATCCGGATGCGACGATCATCATTGGATGCGCTGGCGATCTAACGCGCGGCGCGGTGCAAGCAGCGCAACAAACAAATCGTCTATCCTCGCTGAAAATCTATGATGGCGGGGGAAATGGTTGGGCGTTTCAGGCTGTTAAGGATGGAACAATCGCAAGTACACGAGTCCTCACACCATACACCGAGATGTATGCAGGCGTGAAGGCGATTGATGCAGCGTCCAAGGGCGAAAAAGTGAGCCGTTTCACTCCCCTCGAAACAGCAATCTACACCCGCGAGAACATCGGCGACACGAAGCCCCAATACTAAGTCCCGGGAAACGCCCGGTGAAGCCGTCAACTGACAAACGATTGGACTGGCCCTCGGATACACGGGGCCAGTCCCAACAAAATAAGCAAGGAGGGAAGATTTCCTCGCCTCCAATCTCCGACGTAACTTGGGCTATTGACGCCACGCAATTGGGAGTCCGTTTTGGGGCAACCGTGGCGCTCCGGGATGCGAGCGTTCAAGTGGAACAAGGAACGATACATGCCCTCGTCGGCGAAAACGGGGCCGGTAAGTCCACCTTTCTTGGTGTTATCGCCGGACGCGTGGTCCCGAACTCTGGAAGCCTGAGTATTTTTGGCGTGCCGCACGAGTTTGGAATACCGCGCAGTGCAAAGCGCCTTGGAGTCGCGGCGATCTATCAAGAATTAACGATCATTCCCGCACTTTCCGCTCATGCAAATGTCTTTTTAGGGCAAGAGAAAGCGAAATGCGGATTGCTGTCTGAAGCCTGGATGCGGAAGCGGTTTAATGAGCTTTGCCAGCAACTAGGCGTAGAGTTCTCTCCCGACACGGTCGCCGGTCGGTTGTCGGTCGCGGACCAGCAGATGCTCGAGATTATGAGGGGGGTTCAATCAAACGCTCGTTTGTTGTTGTTCGATGAACCTACTGCGTCACTCGCGCTTCCTGAACGCGAGGCGCTGTTTCGACTTATGCGTCAACTCCGCGATAGCGGCGTTACGATGATGTTTGTGTCACACAACCTTGACGAGGTTCTTGGCATTGCAGATTCCGTTACGGTGTTTCGCGATGGCGGGGTAGCGGCGGCTAAGTCGCGTTCTGAGTGGCAAAAGTCGTCACTCGTGCGGGCGATGATCGGACACGAAATCTCCGAACAAAAACCTACCCCCAAACCGGCGCGATCTCGGGGAGCAGCTCCGCTCCTTGCGGCGCGAAACGTTTCGTTGCCGGGCGCCGTTACAGGAGTAGATCTGGAGCTTTTCGCTGGAGAAATTATCGGGATTGGCGGTTTGGTCGGCTCCGGGCGGACGTCGTTGCTTCGTTCTCTGGCCGGTCTTGAACCGACAAGCCAAGGCGAGCTGAGCCTGAACGGAGAACCAGCGGAGTGGCCAAGGACGCCGCGGGAAGGGCTCCGTTTAGGAATTGCGATGGTTCCTGAAGATCGGAAGACGCAAGGCCTGGTTCTGGGAATGTCCTCAATCGACAATATCGCGCTGACTCACTACGCGCGTGTCTCGAAGGTGGGGGTACTGTCCGCCGGCGCAATGAGCGCTGCCGCACGCCGCGTAGCCAAGGAATTTGGCTTTGACGAAAGGCGAATCGCTACGCCGATGCGTTATCTTTCCGGAGGTAATCAGCAAAAAATTCTTTTGGGAAAATGGCACATCCGTTCTCCAAATGTCTTGCTAATTGACGAGCCGACGAGAGGGATCGATGTTGGTGCCAAAGAAGAGATTATGGCCACGTTACGACGCCTTGCCGAGGGTGGTCTCGGATTGATCGTGGTGTCTTCTGAGTTGGAAGAAGTTGTTGCTATTAGCCATCGTGTAATAGTGTTATCTGAAGGCCGAATGGCAGCAACACTCGATGCTGGCGATCAGCCCGTTAGCGTGCAAGACATTCTCACAGCGGCTTTCAAACTGAGCAAGGAGAGTCCTCATGGCCTCGGCTGAGGTGGGCGTCATCCGCCACAAGACAGCTGTGGAGTACCGGCGACTTTCAATGAATTTCGTGCTTCAGTTTGGCTTGATTTGGGTCTTCATTATTCTCCTGATCGGCGCGGCAATTGTTTACCCCGGCCTCTTTCAGTTTGCCAATATTCGAAACATCATAAGTCAAAACGCGCCAGTTGGTATCGTTGCTGCTGGCATGACCTTCGTCATCATTGGTGGCGGTTTTGACTTTTCAGTCGGCCCGATCGTCGCCTTGTCGGCGGTGATTTTTGCAAATCGCGCTGACATTACTGGGTTATGGGGTGCGGCCGGTATCGTTTTATTGTGCAGCTTTGTGTGTGGCGCGCTTAACGGGTTTTTGGTCACAAAGCTGAAGGTAAATCCATTTGTCGCGACATTGGGTAGCGGTTCTATGTTCGGCGGTGCCGCGTACATCTTTTCTAACAATGCTCCGCAGACTCCGTCAAATCCCGCGTTTCAGTACCTCGGTACACAGGCTTGGTTGGGTTGGCCGATTGCAAGTTGGCTCTTAATCGCGGTGTATGTCCTCGGCGCATTTATACTTGCGCGGACAGTTTATGGTCGGTCGATTTACGCCATTGGTGGTAACAGCGAGGCAGCTCGCCTCTCGGGTCTCCGCGTGGAGCTATTGCGTGGGAGCACTTACGTAATCAGTGCATGTTCGGCGGGCTTGGCAGGCCTCATCTTGACTTCTCGTCTAGGTCTCGGGCAAGCGGATATGGGCGGTAACATTTCTCTCGATTCGATCGCGATCGTCGTTGTCGGGGGAACGTCCCTTCTGGGTGGCGAAGGCCAGATGTGGCGTACGGTTATCGGTTTGCTTTTGCTATCCACTTTGATTTACCTCTTCGACTCTCTCGCCGTCAGTACGAGTTATCAATTGGTAGTAAAAGGGGCGATAGTGGTGGCTGCAGTTTCTCTTGATGTATTTGCTCGCTCGCGCCGCGTGTAACGGCCATGCGGATGCGCATAGATCAAGGCTAGCATCCGTTTTGATTTTAGCATAATGGATCGCAAGCGCGAAGCCTCTAGTCGTCAGAATTCACGGTGCGGACGAGCTTCGAGCTCAATAGGTTTGGAAGAAGGATGATCGGGGCAGTTGATGTCCGAACAAACGTCACGTGTCAGTCAAATCCATCTCGCTCTGAGACGGGCAATAGTTGAGCAGGCATTAGAGCCAGGTGCAAAGCTTCCTGAGGACGCTATTGGAGAGCAGTTTCAAGTAAGTCGCACCATCGCGAGAAGGGCCTTAGAACTTCTTGCGGCTGACGAATTAGTCGAATTCCGGCTAAACCGAGGGGCGTCCGTCGTGTCGCCCACGCTTGAACAAGCGCGCGACCTCTTCGCAGTTCGGATTGACTTAGAACGTATCGTAAGCCAGCGAATATGTGGGAGACTGTCAAAGCCCGATGTAGCTAAACTTGAGAGACATGTTGCGCAGGAAGAGAGGGCGCTGCGTCGCAACCGACCGGAGTACATTCGCCTCGCAGCCTATTTCCATGTCTTGCTTGCTGAGCTTTCAGGAAGCGCGCATCTCCTTAGGTACATGACTTCAACTTGTGTGGCGTAGCGCCCTCGTGCTGCGGCTTTACGGGCGGCCGCAGTGGCACGTCTGCAACGTCCAAGAGCATCGCGATCTGATTGCGGCCTTGGAGTTGGGCGACAGGGGGCGAGCCGATCGTTTGCTGACCGCCCATTTGCAGTCTGTGCTGACACAGGCGCTTGAAGGGGCGAAGATCGAAGGCGAAGCAAAGCTACGTGATGTTCTATCCCGATACTCAGCCGAAACATCGGCAGACAACGACGAAACTTCCTATACTAGAAATCGAGCCGGAAATGGCATCAAGTTGTCATCGGTGGTCGGTAAATCAAGCATGCGGCGAAAAGCTTGTTAGCTTTCTCTGTAGTGTGGATATTGGCAAATTTGCGTCTCTGACTGCTTGATGCGCCTTTTGACACAGAGGCCTCGATTGCCCGTAGAGATCGGCCAAAAGAGTGGGTCGATGGATCAAAAGGGCGGCGCGATGCAGCACGACAGAATGAACAGCGCCTGCTTCTCGCAAAAGTTTTCTACTTGCGCTGCCTCACGGAATGCTTAAGCGTACCCACCTGGATCCGTCTCAACTCCGCACTGGCGCTGTTCGCCCCCACAGCGGTAACGATGGTGATCGCGAGATAGCTCGCGGCTTTACATTGCCCTCTGGCCATATCCATCAGATCGGTGGTCAATCAGCACAAGCGGAGCCTTCAGGACCGACACCGTCCAGCAAGTTTGAGCGACGTCAGGGCACCTATTTAATTTTGAGCAATTGCCGCCGTCAGTGTCACCAATTTTTTCGAGCCTTCCCGACCGGTTGGCGACGCCGACTGTTCATAAAATAATATGTTCTATGCACAGTTCTTAGGGCAAGCCACCACTTTTCGGTCAATTTGATGCCGTAGCTCGTTTTCGGGGAAGCGCCTGCTTGGCCAACATGACGAACGATTTCTGCACCCTGCGGCGTGGAACCGGTGGGCGGCGTTGCCGGTCCCTAAAGGATGGTTGAAACAGCATCAACGATCGTGGCCCCGCCAGATCGGCTTGAGCGTGCGCTTGCCGCATTTCTGCGCCAGGAACTGATTTCTCCGATCGTGGCTTTGACCGGATTTCTCGACATGCTCATCGTTGAGGCCACGCGGTCTCAACTCGACGAGGCGGTCGCAGACCTAACTCGCATGCGAGGGGCCAGTGTCGATCTCGGAACTCTCGTCAACAGGGTCATCGATACGCCGGAAACAATTCCAAACGAACAAGATGCCATTGAAGCCTTTCGCAAGCGGCTGCGGCACGACTTGCGCACACCCCTCAATACGATCAAAGGCTTCGCCGCCATGCTTGTCGAAGACTTTAAGGCTAGCCCCCACAAACAACTTCTTCACGACCTGGAAAAGACGCTGACTGCCGCCGACGAGCTTCGCGTTCAGATCGACGCTCTCGTTGATCGCACCGGGCAGTCCACCATCGAACCGCGCCTAAAATCCGCGCGGCCGGTCAGCGTGGTCGGCGACATGCTCAGTGTCATTGTGCCGGTCGATTTGGGACGCGACACGATCTGGCGTGGGAAACCAAGCCGGATTCTCATTGTCGACGACACCGCCGCCAATCGTGACTTGCTGATACCACGCCTGTTGCGCGAAGGACATGAGGTTGAGACTGCGGACAACGCCGCTGCCGCGCTTGACCGACTTGTCAGTGGGAATTTCGATTTGATTCTGCTCGATCTCATGATGCCGGGAATGGACGGGTTTGAGCTGCTTTGCCGGCTAAAATCAAACCTGCATACGCGCCACATTCCGGTGATCATTATTTCCGCCCTCGACGAGGTGGATAGTGCCATACGCTGCATTGAGGCCGGCGCTGAAGACTATTTGCCGAAGCCCTTCAATCCCATTCTGTTGCGGGCGCGCATCGATGCTTCGTTGGAAAAGAAGTGGTTGCGCGACCGCGAGCGGAGCCATTTTGAAGAAATGCGGGTCGAAAAGCAGCGATCGGAGACGTTGCTTCTAAACATATTGCCGCAAAGCGTCGTGAACCGGATGCGCAATGGCGAAACCGTGATCGCGGACAGACATGCGGACGCAACCATTCTTTTCGTCGATCTTGTCGGGTTTACCTCCCTATCGGCGCAATATCCTGCAGACAGGGTTTTGGAGATCCTGTCGATGATATTTGCTCGCTTTGATGACGCTGTCGCCACCCACGGGCTGGAGAAGATCAAGACCATCGGCGACGCCTATATGGTTGCAGGCGGTCTCCCGGAGCCTTTGTCTGACCATACGCATCGCGCGGCCGAGTTGGCCATCGAGATGCTGGCGATCGTGCGCGAGCTGCGAGATTCGCAGCAAATCGACCTCCGGGCCAGGATCGGGATTCATACCGGGCCTGTCATTGCAGGCGTGATTGGCGCGCGCAAATTGATGTATGACGTCTGGGGCGACACAGTTAACACGGCAAGCCGCATGGAAACATTCGGCGCTGCCGATCGTATCCACGTTTCGGCGGAGATGCGAAATGTCCTAGGCGAGACCTACTTGTTCGAATCGCGCGGCAAGATTGACGTCAAGGGCAAAGGGATGATGGAAACTTATTTCCTCATCGGTCGCCGCAATACTGGCCTGAGCTTTTAATTCGAAGGTCGCGATCGGACGAACCGGGGCGCCTCAGCGCAGGGGGATAATAAACGGCCCGAATTGAAATACCGGCTGTTGGGGCAGCGGCGGAGCTGGCGTATCGGCGCTGGGCGGCGAGATATCTAGAGGCGCGGTTCGGGCGGTAGCTTGTGGCGGTGCCGGTCTGTCGACTTTACATGTTCGGACACCATTGTCCTCGCTACAGACGGGGCAAATGTGTCCGCTTGGGCATGGCTTCCCTTCTTGCGCATACCCGACCGCGACAAGAGTTAAACTCGCGACGGCGGCGGCTGTCAGGCGGATGACCATCATTCATCGCCTCCCTTATGCCATCACGCGCGTCGATGGTGGCAGCCATGCGGCAACCTGGGATTTGAAGCAATGTTCAGTCCACTAAATGGACGCCAGCACAGCAGTCGCGACGCGTCAAACCCGGCTTGGCGACCTACATTCGTTATGAGCCATCCTGTGGCACTGAGTGATCGTTTCGAGCCTCCGCCCGAGCGGCGAGCCGATCGTAGAGATCGGCCAGGCGCATAATAACCGCCACTGTATCGTTGTCTTTCAGCTCCTTCGACGAGCCACGCATTTCTGCCGCCCGCTCTCGCAGGTGGTTTGCTTCGCTGGCATAGGATATACGCATCACCCACTCCCATCCGCTATTATGCGATGAGGCAGGCATACACTCGTCCCCTGAACGTTGAGTTAGCACGCTTTGCGGATCTACAAGGCTTGGAACGTAGAGGCCATCCCCGTAAGATCGACGGGCCTGACCTAGGCTTGGACCTCGGCTTCATCTTGTCGTACCCGCGAAGGGCCGGAATGCTGGCAGGCCTGCACAAAAGAAAATGAGCCCCGGCGCGGCGGCAGCGGAGCCCATTTCCTTACACCCAGTCCCAAGGCGGCCATAGGTGCCGCGGCATAGTTAAAAGAACGTTAAAGTAGATACGCGCTGATTTCCTTCTAGATCGGCGCCGACGGGGCGAGTCGAGTGCTCAGACCCGGCGTTTCGAATCAGGCGCGATCGCCCCCGTCCAACAGTCAACCCACTAAGTCGGGGGGTGAACCCAACCGTGAACGATGGTATAAAGTGACCGGATGGGGATCCGGATGTTCACGACGCTTGTTTTTAGCTTTATCGCTGGCTGCCTTGCCCTGGGAATAATTGGCGAGACTCTTTGGAGCCGATTGTCCCGGTAGCCACGGCTGCCTCACGATTTCGCGGCCGTGTAGCTCAGCCGCTACAGCATTTGCCCGTTTAGCGCGCTATCCTCGGTCCCACTTAGAACAGTGGGACGCGGGCAATGATCGACAATGTCATAGGCGATGGTCGGCTGCTGTCGCTGCGCGGTTTTGAATGGCTGATGTTGATCGCCGGCGGCGTCGTAGGCTCTTTGATCCTTATGTTCTAGCGCAACGCAACAAGCGACATCGCGCTGAAGATTGGTCTTCAAATTCGCTTATCCAAGTCCGGCCGCTTCGGCCTCGTTCATGAATCCGCGACCGACAACTTTCGAATGCGGCAGTTTTACGGAACATCCTAGGGGCGTTCATCCAGCCAGTCCCTGTCGCCGTGCGCAGAGCAACCTAACATGCGAGCGTTTCAGTGAGTGATCCTGATCTCATACGCTTCGTGGAAGCCCAAGCCTCAGTATACGACCGGGTGGTCGAAGAACTAACGGTTGGACGTAAGCGGACCCATTGGATGTGGTTCATCTTTCCGCAGCTCGCTGGGTTAGGCCACAGTGCCATGGCCGAGCGTTATGCCCTCCGAAACCTGGAGCAGGCGAAGCGTTATCTAGCTCATCGGATATTGGGAGATCGCTTGCGTCAGGTCGTGGGTTTGATGCTGCAACAAAAGGACAAATCGGCGCTTGATATTCTCGGCTCTCCCGACGATCTCAAATTTCGATCTTGCCTGTCGCTCTTTGTCCACGCGGCCGCGAACGAAGACGATAGGACCCTGTTCAAGCGAGCGTTGGATCAATTCTACGAAGGCAAATCAGATCCTCGCACTGCGCAGTTGATGGCGACCTAGAATGGGGGCCGATCAACTACATGCTCCATTCGTTGATCTAGGCTTGAATGCGCTCTAAGTTGACCGACCAAAAGTCAATAAGGCGGAAGGCAGCAAGTGTTGTTTAACCCGCCATCGCTGTGGGCAATGACTGTCAACCGAACGCTCTGCTTTTGGAGAGCCTGAGCCCTTGGAACGCGTGGGATGCGCAAGATCATCCATATCGATATGGACGCCTTCTATGCGTCGGTGGAGCAACGCGATAATCCTGAGCTTCGCGACAAACCGATCGCGGTAGGCTACGCGGCAAGGCGCGGTGTCGTAGCAGCAGCGAGTTACGAAGCCCGAAAATTTGGCGTGCGCAGCGCAATGCCATCAATTACGGCGCAGCGCCGATGCCCTGCCCTAGTTTTCGTCGCGCCGCGATTCGATGTCTACCGCGCGGTATCGCTACAAATTCGGGAGATTTTCGCGGACTACACTCCGCTCGTCGAGCCTCTGTCGCTTGACGAGGCATATCTCGACGTAACGGACAATCTGCGGAGACTTCCGACAGCCGTCGCGACCGCAGCCGAAATCCGTCAACGCATCCTTGAAACGATCGGCCTCACGGCCTCTGCCGGAATTTCCCATAACAAGTTTCTCGCCAAGCTTGCCTCCGACTACCGCAAGCCGAATGGACAATTCGTCATCCCGCCAAACAAAGGCGCGGAGTTCGTCGGGGACCTTGCCGTCGGCAAATTCCACGGCATTGGTCCGGTCACGGCCGCGAAAATGAGCCGTCTCGGTATCCGGACCGGCGCCGATTTACGGAGCAAGTCGCTGGAATTTCTCACGACGCATTTTGGCAAATCGGGGCCTTGGTATTACGCGATCTCCCGCGGCGAGGACGATAGGCCAGTGCGACCGGATCGAGAGCGCAAATCTTCGGGATCGGAAACGACCTTCGCCGAAGATTTGACCGAGGCGTCCGCCATCGAGCGGGAAGTCATCGCCCAGGCGGATGAAGTCTGGGCGTGGTGTCTGAAAGCGAATGCCTTTGGGCGCACTGTCACCGTCAAAATTAAATATGCCGATTTCCAGCAGGCAACTCGAAGCCGAAGCTTGCCGACACCTGTCGCGTCGCGGTCGGTCCTTCACGAGGTAAGTATCGGTCTCATTCGGAGTGTGCTGCCGGCCCAAAAGGGTATCCGGCTGGTCGGTGTTTCGGTATCGAATTTCAAGCGCAGCGATAGTGCCCAGCTCGATTTCTCGGTCTAAGCCCTCCCCTTCAGTCAGGTCGCGTAGGTGGCCGCGGCGCTCGATTTCCAAAATGACTTGCGGTTCTGACGCGTGATCACCCGCGTTAGAATTGCTACTTTCGGCGACGCCCGCCTGGCAGTGGCTTGGGCGGCGGCTCATTTTTTGCTGGAATAGCGAAGAAATCAATTATCTCCACACTCAAGGCCCTCGCTAGCTGCTCAAGAATGGCAACGGTCGGGTTCTCAAGTCCTCTTTCTATCCTGCTGACGTAAGTGCGGTCGATCCTCGCGTCTACCGCGAGGCTTTCTTGCGATAGGCAACGTCGAACTCGAATGCGCCTCAAATTTCGTGCCACCAGCGCCTGCGCCCTCATGCCATGAGGCAAGCGCCTTGTGGATCATTAAACCACGGACTATTGTCCTAGTATTACGAACACCCTGGGGAGGGAGGAATGCACGTAAGAGCGACTTCCTCGCTACACGTCGGTAGAGCTTCGGCCGCCGCGCTCCCGCTTTTCGCTCTCGTCATGTTGCTGCTGCTGATCGGTCGGGCGAACGCGGGACCCAACGAAGAGATTTTGTGGGCCGCAAAGGCAGGCGACCTGGGCAAAGTGGAAGCAGCGCTCAGCGCGGGAGCAAGTGTGAACGCACAAGATGCGGACGGCCTAACTCCTCTAATGATGGCTGCAATTTATGGCCACGCTAACGTAGCTGGACTTTTGCTGGATCGCGCTGCAAATTTGAACGCTCGCACTTCGCTCGGAGCGCCGCCCCTCACGCTCGCGGCCCAGAACGGCAATCTGGATATCGTCGAACTCCTGCTATGGCGGGGCGCCGATGTGAATTCACGGGATGTTATTGGCGCGACACCGTTACACTGGACCGCTCTTCGCGGCCAAAAGAAAGTGGCCGCATTGCTATTGACCCGTGGAGCTCTTGTGAACGCGCAGGATCTAAATAGATCGACGCCACTGCATTACGCGGCGTCAACCGCAGAAAAGGACACCGTCTCTTTGTTGGTTGCTCATGGCGCAGACATAAATATAAGAAACAAAGACGGCCACACACCACTTCAGGAAGCGGAATTGTCGGATACTCTTGACGCTGCAAGTAAAGCAAACATCGCCGTATTGCTGCGTGCGATGCCAAAGGTGAAGGCGTATGATGCCTCGACGGTGCGAGCTCGTGCACCGCGAATGCCACCTAAAATATCAGTTCAACTCGGCTCGCAATCTGGCGACATTCAGGGCGGACGCGCAATGCCCAACTGTTCGGACGTTGCCGGCATAGCGCGTTGGGTTATGTACGCGAACCCCGGAGAGAGAAACCCGCGCGTTATCGCCGGTGCAGTTGAGAAAGTTCAAATAATGATGGGTTGCCGTCAAGCGCCTCCAAGAGCGGACTTTGGCAGCGCGACGAGCCGCCCTGCGCAGCCGCTATCGGTGCCCCCGCCGACAATCGGCTGCGTTAGTATCGGAGGCATTACGACATGCAACACTGCCAACGATGCAAACCCAGCCGCTCCGCTGGTCTCCTGCCTCACAATTGGCGGTATCACGAGCTGCAATTAAGAGACTTTTGTCGAGATTGGATTCGGCGAATCATTTACGCGGAAGCCGAGAGTGGCGCTCAAAGATTTTCCCATTCCTCATCCGTCCAATAGGGTAAGCCAGCATCCCATCGCGCTTTGCGGCGAGCGTGCTCTTCCATCTTACGACGGATCTCCTCGCGTTCTTGACGCTCTCGTGCCCGACGCGCTTTGCGTTCAGCCCGCATTTGGCGGGCCATGCGCTGACTGTCGCCACGACATTGCTGAACGTACGCATCGTGCTCGCGCTCTTCGAGAGGTCGATTGTGACCCCCCTTTTTCCGACCGAAGGGAATAGGTCTGCCCTCGGATTTCAATTTGGCCAGCCAATGCCTACGCCCTGCCTTGAGAGCCTCAATAGTTCGTGCCTTGCCCTCAGGGTGGTCGGTCCTGTCGACAAGCCCCCGTGCAGGCGACAACGGTTGGATCCGCGCACAGCCCAATTTTTGCATCGATTGCGCCGCAGGTATTTTGCGAGTTCACCGTTGCGGATCGCCTGATCGCGCGCGGAATCGCGAACGGGAAGACGGGCGTCACAGCGGTGGCGAAGGGACTTTGGCATTCGAATTCAGCCTTGAAAAATATGGCCTTTTGAATTGTAGCCCGACGCGGACTCTCACGCGACGTCGAAACGTATTGCAATAGGATCGCCGCGTCGTAACCCCGGCGGGGCCACAAGATTTGAGCAATATCTGAACTTTAGCTTGGCTAAGTTCCTAAGCGCATCAATAGAACGCAAACGGCTTTTCCCGACAGGGACAAACCAAGATCACAGCGCTCTCCAAGCTGCGCTGGTCATAGCAGCCCACATCGCGCCGCTCCATCCCGGTTGTTGGATGGAGGCGCCCTTGGGGGCGCAAGCGGTGCAGCGAGCGCGCTCGCGCAACACATCGCTCGACGCGTCGCGGCCCAGCCGATGCCGGCGACGGCACGCGCGAGCGGCGCGTGGTGCTGGCACCTCTCGCAGCTGAGCCAAAGCAAAGGCGTCGGGCGGTGGAGGTCGCTGAGCGTGGTCGAGGCGCCGGGCGTCTCCATGACCGGCTGCTCCCTCCACTAACCCTTGTGATTGGTGCATCAACGCTAGGGCTCCCTCTTGAACGGACTTGATACGGCTTTTAACTTGAGACCGTGCTTCGGACGGGGATTGCCCCGCCGGCCTGGGCAAAGGAGGCCCGATATCATGAACGACACGCAACTTTTGTCTGAGGTTGGCCAAGCGCTATACGGCCCTCAATGGCAATCTGTTCTGTGCAACGAAATTTCAGTGTCCGACCGGAGCATGCGCCGTTGGGTCAACGGCAGCGATGCTATCCCTTGGGGCGTTTGGTTCGACATATACAGGCATCTTGAAGCGCGCGCCCTCACTCTTAACCATTGGAAGAACGAACTCTACGAGCGGGTCGTGATTAGGGAATGCGAACAGCGGCCCATGGCGAAATACGATCGGGAAAAAGATTGGTGGGTTGAAGTTCATGAGCCGCTCGACGGTCGCCACTCAAGGAAGCATTCCGCCATCGTGCAGAGCCTCGCTGACGTGCGAGCACTTATGAAGCGTCACCCAGGGATGATTTTCAGGGTGACCATGCCGTTTGGTGCGACAGCAGAAGAACGGTACGAGTTCGAACAGATGAACATTGCTCGAATCTAGAAGTACATCCGCAGAACCTGTCGGGCCTCCATGCTTGATCCCATCGCGGCGCTAGCGTTCTCTTTGTACGAAAACAAGGGTGTTTACGCATTATTGCTCGGTTCAGGACTCTCCAGCGCGGCACAAATTCCGACCGGTTGGGAAATCACATTGGACCTTGTACGACGCGCCGCCCTGATCCAGGGAATAGAGGACCAAGACGACTGGGCAGGCTGGTACCGCAAAGAATCCGGCAGAGAACCCGAATACTCTAGTTTACTTAATGTTCTCGCGCCGACGGCTGATGAACGCCGATCAATCCTGCACCGCTATATCGAAGCCACTCCCGACGATCTCGAGCAAAATCGGAAGGTGCCGACCAAGGCACATCGGGCCATCGCACAGCTGGTGAAGGACGAGATCGTTCGCGTCATCATTACCACGAACTTCGATCGCTTGTTGGAGAACGCCATCCGCGACGCTGGCGTTGAGCCTACCGTCATCAAATCGGAAGACGATTTGGCGGGTGCTGTTCCGCTTGCCCACAGCCGCTGTTACGTGGTCAAGCTGCACGGTGACTATTTGGATACCCGCGTCCGCAATACCGAAAGCGAGTTGGCTGGCTACTCCCCACAGTTCAATCAGCTGTTGGACCGCATTTTCGACGACTATGGGGTGATCGTGAGCGGCTGGTCGGGAGAGTGGGATAGCGCGCTGCGCAGCGCGATCGTTCGAGCACCCAACCGGCGCTATCCATTTTTCTGGACCGGACGAGGCGAACCCAAACCGATTGCCAAGGACATGTTGCGCCAGCGCGCCGGACAATTCATCGCTATCGCCGACGCCGACTCGTTTTGGACAGGTCTCGCCGCCAAGGTCGCGGTTCAAATCGATTTGCAGCGAGCCAACCCGCACTCCATTAAACTCTTGGTCGCCACCGCGAAGAAGTATTTGGCGAGCCCCGACCACCGCATTGAATTGGATGATCTCATCCGTGACGAGTTGAACCGTGCGCTGTCGCTCGTAGCAGCCGAGAGTTTTCAAATGAGCGCGGTTCTTGGACGGCGCTCAGTTGGCGCGGCGCATCGGCCGCCATGAGGCGATTTTCGAACCACTGGCAAATATCTTCGCGACGCTTGGCCGATGGGGCGGCACGGCTGAATTTCAGACAGCCGCGGATGTAATTGCGTCGCTTGCCGACCAGGAAACGATCGGAGGAACTGGCGAGCTTATCGCTCTGCGCCGCTATCCGGCGATGCTGCTAACCTACGCCTACGGCCTTGGTTCTTTCAGGGCACGTCAACTGGCCCGGGTCCATTCGCTTTTTCGCATTCCGATCACGGATGGAAACGGCAAGCGAGGCGCGTTGGTTACGCGGCTTTTTCTTGACGTGTGGGACGGCGCAGGGCGGGACATATGGAATCGCTTGCCGGAATTTCCGGAGCATAACCGCAAAACACCGCTGAGCGATCACCTGCATGACCTATTCCAGCGATGGGTTGGCACCGATATCTTTCTGCCGAAGGAATACACGGCGGCCTTTGAAGAATTCGAGCTAATGGGGGGGTTGATCTATCTCTCCATTGAGGCTGATGAGCAGGCGCTCGATGCAATGATTGCCGACCAAATTGGGCGACCAATGGATATGGGTGCCCTTAGGTCGAATCGGATGGCGCGGCGCGGGAGCGCGCCCGGTCTTGGAGAAGTGGAGCACAGCCGAGGGCCGCAGGGCCCTAATCGATGCTGGGTTCATGGCCGGCAGCGCTGAGCTATTTGGTAAAGCACTCATCTGCCTGACCAAGCGAATGGGCCGCATGTCATATTGATTTAGTTTCGAAAAAATTCCTAAATCGTTGAGGCGCTAAGGCGGTGTAGTCGTTTCTGAATGTTGCGATGACCCTGATAGGCTTGGATCGCGCGCGTACCATGCCTGTCGTTGGCGAGCTTATAACCGCGGGCATGGCGGAGCATGTGGACGTGCCCTCGATACCCAGATCGGCTCCGACGGCTGCCCGTTCGATTGGGCGAGAAAAGCCAGCGGCGGATAGCGGCGCGCCGCGCTCGGAGGCGACTAGCAAGGGCGAAGACTGACGATGCGTCACGGGCGAATTCCGTATTGTCGTAGACAGCATCTATCCGTCCACTTAAGCACCCGCGTCGTGCCGCACGTGGCAAAATAATATCCTGTAATAATTCCGTTCGCGAAATGTCAGAGGACCGACGAAAGCACATTTGAGGTTTGGACAAATGGGCGTTGTCCAATCTTTGGTTCGAAAAGGCCCCGACGATCATGGAAATGGACACGTTGGACAAATGGAAAGGACATGTCCTTTTATCTAACCCCTTGAACCATCGTGCTTTGGACAACGTGGACATCGCGTGTGGACAGGTGTCCAAAGAAAAGACGTACCAGGTGGACATCTGGACAGGACACCTCCCCCCTAGGGGGTGTCCAAGATGTCCCCGTCCACTGGTGACACGATGTCGGCCCCGCCCCGCATCATACGAATTTTTATTGGACGGCCTTCAACCAAATCCACTCGTACCCATTTTCGGCTCGGCTGGTCGCGTATTGACCGGGAAGTTTCTCTAGAGCCCGGCGCCAAGCTCGGCCTGTCGCTTTGTTGGCTTTTTCCCGTTCGGCTTCGCCGGTCACGTAAAGGCTAAAGAATTCTTTTTTGACGCACCCCAGTTCGACGGCACGGATAAGCGCAGCACCTTTGCGCAATTGGATATCCTGAGCATATTTTCCAAGCGCAATCTTGCAGGCGTCATCCAGGGCGCGGATACCCTTTGGAACGTTGGTCCGAGTACGGCGGACCGGCCCCAAGGGATTGTACCTGACGACACAGGTGTCTAGTGGCTCCCCATCGTCGTCAGTTCCAAGTCGCACTCGCTCGAGGATGAATGGCGCAAGCGCCCCTTGCTCCGCATCGCGGGCCTTTGAAATCGCGAGACAATGATTGGCGGCTCTTCCACTAAGAGCATCGATATCACAGGTCACGCTTAAGACTACATCGGCAGCGGCCCGCCATGCCGAGGCGCCCCGCAGTCCGGTGGCGGGGTCCTTGCCGTAGTGATGAACGGGAATAATCACGGCTCCCACACTCTCGCCGATGTGTCGCATGATGCGACAAATTCGACTTGCCTCCGCATTGTCGTTCTCGTCCTTCATCTGAAAACATGCTGCTACCGTGTCCAGAACAATTGCCCCAAGTCGCACCCCGTGGCGCGACTGCATCTCCTGACCCACGGACCGTAATTCTTCGATAAAGGCTGCGATTCCATTACCGCTCTGCAGCTCCGGCACTTGGTCTGCCGAAGCGAACGGCAAAGTCTCTTTGACGCCCGAACTCAGTTTGGCCGCTGCTAATCTCAAGGCAAACATGCCTGCCCCTTCGCCGACCACGTAGGCCACGCCAATTCTTTCCCTGACTGGGCACCCGCAAAATTCTGTGCGACTGGCCAACGACACGGCCAGAGCCACTGCTAAAAAGGTCTTGCCGGCGCCAGATTGTCCACCGATGAAAGCAATGCCCGAGGCAGGTAACAATTTCTTTATAAGCATCTTCGGAGGAGACAGGAGGCTGTCGCCATCGAATGTAAATTGTATAGAGGGCGGTATCTGAGCCCCGGTCAGGCTTCGCAAATCCTGCTTTTTCGCTACCCGTCGAGCGATGCTTGCAACCGTCGCTTCCACTTCTCCTTTATCAAGTGGAGGTGTATTGCTTTCATTCCACTTCACACACTCCTGAAGCGCTTCATCCTGCAGTCATCCCTCGAGCAAAACAATAGCCGGCTCGCCTCGCGCACTCGTTGTTGCGTTGACCCTCTCCATACCCCAGAGACCAATCAATCTTCGGTATGCCGATTCCCGAGGCGAGTCCGGCATGCACCCCGCGTGACGGTCGACGGGCGGCAAGGGCGGTAGTTGACGCGTGCTGGAATTCGGCATTTGAATAACTGGCGTGGTCATTGACGTGAACTAACCGCACGATGAAGTAATGGCCGGCATGTTTTTGATGGATAAATCCAGGAAGCCTCATAACGCGCGGTAAATCCTTCACGGCCGAATCGCTACCGAGAATTTCGCTCAGCCGTTCTTGCGTCGGGGCGAACGCGTCGAGAGGCGCGTCGCAAACCAACCAATAAAGATGCCATCCCCCCGTACTGCTCTGGACAGACAAGTGTGGCGGCAGTCCCAAGGATCGCAACCTCGACTTGATTACGGCAATGTCGGTGCCGTCGAAATCTGCAAAGTAAGCTCGCACAGCAATGATATTTTCAGTGGTTCGCCGTCCGCTAAGGGCCGTTCGATTGATCGTTACAAAGACACCGGCACCACGCCGCGAGAGATTGACTAACGTCGTCCAATGCTGGTCAAGGCTGCCGTGCAAGGTCTTTGCAAGCGGATCAATCCGGCCCTTAGTGCGGGGGTCTGTTTGAAATCCTCGCCGACTTTTCTCAGAATCTGTGAAAGTCTGAAATGTGAATTCGTTCGTTTCGGAATTCTAGACACTCGAGGAACGTTTGCGCCGCTTCTCGATCGAGTACTGGAAACTTTGCGATCTCGGGCTGGCTCATCAGCACCTTCAAGGCTTAATGAGGTCGGCGCGACGCATTTGAATCGTAAATGCCGGTAGTGCGCCTCGTTTTCCCGGTCCGCTTAAGCCGTCGCCGCTGATATTTGTTGTCCACAATTCCGGGCGCGTCTGGCGCTGGTCGATGGTGAAACCGCACATGATCAACGCTGCAAGCAGCGCCTCGATTGGCTGGTCGGACAAACTTAAAGGGATATGAGGGAGCCCAGGACCTGTTCTGCCGGGCGCGCAAACGCCCAAGCACTTCGCTATTATTCTGCACAGCCGCGCAAGCGAAAAGCGTTCGTTGAAAGCATTCTGCCGCTTGGCATAACTAAGCCAGTGAATTGCGTTAATTAACGGGCCAACAAATTTGGCTTGCTCACAGCAATCTAGTTCCGGAAATGTGTCAGCGATTGCCGCTTCAAGGTCGTCGAGAGAGTAGGGTTGTGCGAACGGACCGAGTAGAACTGAGGCCCCCTGCTCAAGGCGGCTGTGCAAAAAGATCTGGTCTGCATCGGTGGACCAGTCGTTGGGGTCATATTGCCGTTTGTTGGACGTCTTGCTAGGTTGGGGATCGAAGGTGCCGCCAAGCCCTTTCGAAGTCCCCGCCCGTCCGACCCCCAAAGTCGGCGGGCGCGGTGTTTTTGGACACATCCTTCACGCTGCCTCCGATGTTGATCGAATGCTTGGATGCGCCGCAAGCCACGCTTCCACATCGGAGGCCCTATATCGCACTAGGCGACCGAGCCGAATGAAGGGAGGCCCATCGCCGGTCAGCCGAGCTTTCTGCCAGGTGGACCGGGCACGGCCAGTCAACCGCTCTAGGTCGAAGTCTGACATCAATGGGGCGATCTGCGTGGAAGGGCTCTTAGCAAGGCCAAGCATCAGATATCCTCCGAAACGATTGGTGTTCCGCAAGAATGATGCCCTGTCCGCCAATTAGGATCGACACAGGATTTCCGATTTAACGGGACATCGTCGTGTACCGTTACGCCTCTCTATAGGCGAACGCCCTTCAGCCTCTTTGCCCTCGCGCGCGCTTCTTCGCTTTCTTCGGGCACCGGAGGCGCAACGTGCCCTGACGCGCTCCCGGCGTGGGACACGCGGCGCCCACCTTCAAATCGCTTTCGGTCCTTCTTCTCGTCGGCGGAGGTGACGCCGAGTTCTCTTAGTACGTCCGCGATCCATCGCCGCCGTCGACGGTCATTCTTGTCCCGACAGTGCGTCACGTGAATTGCACAGAGGCACTGTTGCAAGCCCCGACGAATTTCAACCTGACCCGCTGGGCGGTTTTTCGCCACGTGCGCTTTCCAATAGTCGGTTTGGCGTTTGATGTTGAGGGTCAGTTCACCGAGCAAGCCTTCGATACCCACCGCCTGGAGATCAAGTCGCATCCACTCGGGCAGCGCGCGAAGCCATTTCAATAATTCGTTAGTAGGCTTCAATCCGATCTTCAAAGCGGCAACGATGCGTGTCGGCCGTTCTTGCTGGGCAGCAAGAACACGTGCATGGTAGGCGCGCAACGCGTGTTTGATCTCGTAAGCGAATTGTTCTCTCGCAGAATCAGGTATTCTGGCCGATATGGCCAACCTTTCGATAAACGCAGGATCAACTTCGGTCTCTAGGGCTCGCTTAGTAATATCTGACTGGGTGAACGCATCGGCGCGCGACATGTTGCACTCCGCATGGTGCATCCGCAGTGAAGGCCGACGTGGCAACCGAGTGCGGTACCCGGCTTTCGAGGATCAGCCTAGCCGCGCCAAATCAATTCTATCGCGATCGTCTTAACGGCACTATCTCGCTTAGGGTGGTGCCCGAGTTGCCTTGCATCGCATCCGCGATCTTGGCCGCGACCGTAGCGGCAGCGGCCTTCACCGGATCGGATGCGAGATGCGCATAACGGTGTGTGGTGGTCGCCTGGGTGTGTCCCAACATCTTCCCAATGATAGGCAGCCCCATGCCTGAGGAAGCCGCCACCGACGCAAAAGCGTGACGCAGGTCGTGCAGCCGAACATTGGGCAGTCCGGCCGCCTTGCGGATGGCCCGCCACGGCTTCTCCAGATTGACCAGCCGAGCCCCACGAATGTGGCCAACGATAACGTAGGGATTGCCCTGGACGCGCGGCAGATCGGCAAGGACTGCTAAGGCAGGCGCTGGAAGATGCAGGGTCTTGGCCCCAGTCTTGCTGTCTGGCAAACGCGCCTCCCCGCGCTCAAAATCGACCCATTCCCATTTCAGGTTGAGGACTTCGGACAGGCGGGCGCCGGAGAACGCCAGTAACTTGATAGCGGCTAGAGCATACGGGGAGCGGCTGGAGGCCTCGAGGGCGTCTGCCAGACGGCCAAATTCCTGGGCAGACAACATCCTTTCGCGTTTGCGCTCGACGTATTTTTCCACATGTCGGCAGGGATTGGAGCCGTCCGAGCGCTCGCCCCACTTTTCCGCTAACGCGAACATCTTTGATAGTACGGCCAAGGTCCGGTTAGCAGCATATGGCGTTGCGCGCTGTTCATGGTGAAGCCTGGAAACGTCCCCACGCGTCACTTCGCGCACGCGCTTATGGCCAAAGGCCGGCACGATGATATTTTCGACCAATCGACGATACTCTACCGCCGTCCGCGGCTTGGTCTTGGTAGCCACGTGCTCATTCAAAAACCGCTCGGCAAGAACCCTTAGAGTAGGCGCGGATTTCTCTGCCGCGCGGACGGCTGCAGGGTCGCCGCCGCTGGCGATGGCCCCCGATAGGCGAGCGGCTTCCTTGCGTGCTTGATCGGGCGTCAAAGCGCCGTGGCGGCCTATCGTGACGCGCTTGGTCGGCGCGCCACGCCCGCCCTTCCGGTACTGCAGCAGGTACACCTTATTGCCCGAAGGCGTCACCTTGAGCCCGAATCCTTTCAGATCACGGTCCCAAAAGAATTGGTCTGTCTTGCTCGGGTGAGCCGCATCCACCGTACGTTTGGTAATTCTTGTGAGCATATTGGCGCCCCGACGCCCCAGCAATCATATAGCAACCACCAACAATCACACAAGGTGCAACGCGCGGCAACTGTTGATTCAAGAAAGTCTGATACTGCGCTGGAAATCACATTACTGGAAACGCGTGGAAATGTAGAACCACAAACTGTGGATCAGGAGGTCGGTGGTTCGAAGTCCACCCAGCTGTACCACGCAAAATCAGCGACGAGAGTTCGACGCAGGAATTATTAGAGTTCGTCGCGTAAGCAGCGCGACTACCTTCGGGAGTTTCACCCCGACCCGCCTCCCACTTGTCAGCCGACACGTTGGACCTCGTTGTCCAACTGCATGCGAAATTCGCAAGAACGAATAGGCCAATACTCGCGATGCCCCTTCACCTCAAAAGCTGCGTTGCCGGTACGGCTGGCGTCGTGCCAAAGCTCGACCTTCGACAGCGACCTCGATCGAGACATCGCGCCGGGCGGGACGATGACGCCCCTCATCGTAGTCTCCGGCAAGTGGCTCTTTCGGCCGCTCGGCAGAGAGAACCGCAAACTTGCGGACGGCAGACCATGTACTCCAAAAAGCATCAAACGACTCGAAATATAAAAATAATGGTTTGTCCGACCAATATCCTAAACGATCATACCCTGTCTGCGTCTTCTCATTGTCCGTTCCACCAACATTAACGACTTTCATCAGTTTTCCTCACCGTCCCCCGGACATTGCAACTTTGGCGCCAGACCAAGCTTGCAAAGTTGACCGCTTGATAGAGTCAGTTTCACATCGCCATAGAACGGCACCTTATCTTGAGCGAATTTTGTTAGCAGGTCGAGACTTTGGAAATAAGGCCACGAAAACGTCTGTCCATCTGATGAAATAGCTACGATAGTATCTGGACCGCTCCCGTTACCAGACGCATTTTGTCTTTCAAACGCGACCGACCGCCACGTGACATCAATTCTATTGCCCCATTCGGTGAGTGGCGTCTTCGACGAGTCTGGTCCAAATAGCGCGAGATGCTTCTTGGCGCCGTTATACGCTACGACGGTATAACCTTGTTCATTCGTTTTTCGAACTTCGTCATTCTTCCCAATAGCGTCGGCATCTTGGGCAGATGACCCATGCAAGATAGTTGGTGAAATGGGATTTGAGGCTTTGCCTGTCAATCGGCGCGCAAACTTGACCCCTGATTGGAGTGCGCCCCAAGAGGTGGACATCTTGCGGGTTTGGAATTGACCAGGACAGCCGGGCTTTCAGAGGATGAAAGCCATGGCCAGGCACCGTTCCCACAGCATCGACTTCAAGCGGCAGATTGCCCAGGAATTCCTCGCCGGCGAGACACTCCACGGTCTCGCCAAACGTCACGACATCTCGCGCAACCTGATCCGGATCTGGGTTAACAAGCTTGAGACCGGGGCATTTGATGAAGATGCCCGAGCGGCGGATCTTCTTCAGGAGTACGAGGCGAAGATCGCGGCACTTGAACGCATGGTCGGCAGGCAAGCACTCGAAATCGAATTTCTAAAGGGGGCGCTGAAAAGCGTACCGCGGCCCAGAAGCGCGAGTACATCCGTCTTCACCGGCCCTACGGCATCTCCGTCGCCGAAGGATGCCGCCTGATGGGCCTGCCGCGCTCTACCTATTACGACGCACCGCCGGTGAAGACTGACGATGCTGCGATCGTCACCAATATCACGGCGATCTGCGATGAGTTTGAGGCCTATGGCTATCGCCGGGTTGGCGCTGAGCTCCGTCACCGAGGGATGGTCGTCAATTCCAAGAAGATCCGTCGCCTAATGCGCGAGCACGACTTGAAGCCTAAGCGCCGCCGGCGGTTTGTGGCCACGACCGACAGCGACCACGATAATCCGATCTTCCCAGACCTCGCCCGCGACAGGATCGTCGACGGCCCGAACCAGCTCTGGGTAGCGGATATCACCTATATCGCGATCGCGACGGGGTTCGTCTATCTGGCCGTAATTCTTGATGCCTGGTCACGCCGCGTCGTCGGCTACGCGATTAGTCGCTCGATCGATGCCCGCGTTGCTGTTGCGGCCCTGAAGGCGGCTATCCGAGAAAGACAACCACCGACGGGTTGCATTCACCACTCCGACCGCGGTTCGCAATACGCCTCCGAGCTCTATCGCCACCTGCTGGCCGAACACGGTCTCGTCGGCTCCATGGGCCGACGCGGCAATCCCTATGATAATGCCAAGGCCGAGAGCTTCATGAAGACGCTTAAGGTCGAGGCAATCTATTTGATGGACTACGAAACCTTCGAAGACGTCACCGCTGACCTTCCACGCTTCATCGATGAGGTTTACAACACCCGCAGACTGCACTCCGCACTCGGCTACCTAAGCCCAGCACAGTTCGAGGATCACCACGCCCGGCAGACGGTCAAAACAGCCGCATGAAACTGTCCACCTCTTGGGGCGCACTCCAGATCGGCTTCCAATTTTGGCTCTGAAGCAGTTTTGGTGCAGCTCCGATTATTCTGCGCCGATTAGTCTTGCCTAAGCAAATCAATTTTCCCACGGCCATACATCTGACGCCTGACAAGCTTGAGGCGTGTGATCTGACCTTCAGTCTGTCCGTTGACCAAGGCGAAGTGATTGCCGCTCGAACTGCCACTTCATCCCTGACGACGCCATTGGCGAAAGAGGCAACGAGACTGACGCCGGCGCGCTCGATCCATGAGGAAAGGCCCGCCTCAAGCTTGCGTCGGATCATCATGTGGAATTCGGCGATGATTTCGCGGGCCTCGACCAAGGTTGGTACGCCAGCTTCGAGCACTGCCACCGTGACGGTCTCCGCTTTCGTGAGCAAGTCTCGGCCGACCGTCATGAGACGAGCGATCGTTCTGGCCGATGGAATCCTTCGAACGTTTTGCGTGTCGGCCCTTTCAGCCCGACGTCTGCGAGTGGCCCACTCGCTGATGACGCGAAGCGAGCCTCGGAAGCCTTGCGCCTTGAGGCGACGCCAAAGTTCAGCTCCGTTCCGACAGCCGGACGCCCACTGATCGTCGAGCCACGGCAAATGCATGTCCAACGAACTTTGTCGGGTCCGGAAGACATCGTTGCGCTCGCCGCGGATCACGTGCCGAACCAAATTCCTGCTATGGCCAGTCTGTCGTACGATCTGCTTGATGGGTAGGCCACTCTTCGACAGAACCAGGATGGCCGCATTGGTCTCCTCGCGCCGCTGATAGCCCTCATACTGGAGGCGCTCGGCGGCCGAGAGCAGTTTTGGATCGATCGTGGTTGCACCGATAACCCTGCGTATCTGGCGCATCGATTTGCGGACGGCATCAAGGAAAGCTCGGCTGGCGTTCTCCATCAAATGCCAGCGATCCGCGACCTGTACCGCGTGCGGCAGGGCTCTTGCCGCCGCTTCGCCATATCCACCGCCGCGATCGCGGGCGACGATTGAGATCGCAGGATGAGCAACAAGCCAGGCTTGGGCGGTCGCGAGTTCGCGGTCGGGCAGCAGCGCGGCGATCCGGCGCTTTTCCAGGTTACAGATGATACTGGCGTATCGGTGATTGCGACGCCAAGCCCAATCATCAATGCCGATAACCCTGAGCGGGTCGACAGGTGGACGGCTGCGGCGCCGGACCACGCGCAGCAGCGTATCCTTACTCACCGGCAGCGACAGCCTTTTTGCGAAGCATGCCGCCGGTCGACCACCAAGCGCCAGGCCGAGGTGATGAACGATGAACTCCACCCTCGCCGTGCGCCGCGCCGACGGAGCCAGTACCCCTTCGGCGAAGCGCTCAGTGAGATCTGGCGCCCGCACAGAACGGCGTCGCAACGGAAGCGGCGGGCGACGACCAGAAGCTGTACGATCCGCCCCGAAAGCGGAAGATCAGTCACCAATCGCCGATAGTGGCTATGGACCCGCCGGGAAACCGTCCCGCAAGATGGACACACTCCAACGCTTCGGGACGCTCGGACCGCAATAACGGCCTTATCACCTTCGTAGTTCGCACTCTCTACAACAAACCCACGCGGCACCAGACTGGAGCGGTGGAGTGCTTGCTGCATGGCGTTGATTTCCCCCAATCAAAACGCCAGACATCCTTCAAACTGCATCAAAAGCGAAGTCGACAGCCAATATTGCAGGCCGAATGACAGTTCGGAGCGGAACGCGCTCCGCAGCCCACGAATAACATCCGCCGCCTGCTCGTTTTTGGAGTTATCCAATTCATTGGAAAAATGCTCGGTGACGATTTCCTCCAATGCTTTCGCTATTTCGTTTATCGGTTGTAGGCGGGGCCGGAATTCCGCCGCATACCAATTCCCATTGCGACCGGAAATCGCTTTGGTACTGTTTAGCCTTGGAATCAAGCCCGCCCTAACCAGAGAAGATTTTCCAGATCCCGACCCGCCGAGCACGACGGCAAAATTTAATGCCGAAAGACGCTCCCGCACCTCATTGACATTGCGCTCCCGTCCAAAGAAAACGCCCCCTTCTTGAGGCGTAAAGCTGCGCAAGCCAGGATACGGATCGGGCGATATGCGAAAGTCATCGCCTCCGCTGGCGGCGACCATTGGCTCCGACTTCAAGGCCGACCGGTGATGATGGGCCTCGAACGCCTTAAGCAAAGCTTGAAACCTGCGCTCTCCGTTCGACGCGGCTGCGAACCGTCGGTTCACGATGTCGCCCCCAATCAGGCCGCGGCCCGATCAACCCCTGGCGGCCTGTTATGGACCCAGTCACGTAGGTAAGTTCGAAAGACATCGGCTTCGATTGGCTTAGGTCGAACTACCTCTTCGGCATCACTATCCTGAATTGGTGGCGCGAACGGTAGCAGGCACCATTCCTCGAACCGGCTTGGCGAAGGATACTTGACCCACGGCAATTGCTCTGCTTTTTGCACTAACAGCGCAGTCCAAAACAAATTCAAATCCGAGCGCCCCGCCATCCTCTTTGCGCGTTCGACGTCCCGTTCTACCGCGCCAAGCTTCTGTTCAAGCTGCTGCCTGGCTTCACGACGAAGAGACGACGTGCCGGTATTGAGGTCATGAATTGCGACTATGGCTCGATCGCTCTCAAGCTCGCTGATTTGTTTGACAAGCATTTCTCCCTGAAAAGTCCATGTCTCTGGGGGAGGTTGAATTACCGTCTCAACAACAGTCCTGAACCCAGAGTGTAAGGCGTCGCGCAGCTTGCCGTCGTCGTTACGATCGACTTCTTCGAGCGTCACAATCGGGACTTGTGGAAGTGGCTTCAAATCATTCAATTCGTCGCGCAACCAACTCGCAAAGGCGGCCGGATCATCGTGCCGAAGGGCAAATTTAGATATGTCGCCGCTATTTTTGGCTACAATAGCCGAGAATTCTTTGTCCTCAAGGCTTTCGGGCAACCACAGAATTACCCTTTGCTCTTGCGGATTGGATTGATGCCCTGTTTGACGGCCCAAGACATGGCTTAACCAACCAATTAGCTTTCGCGGATCTTGTGCGAGATCCCCAGCATCTCCAGGCCCGGCTGGTTGAATGAATATTGAATTTTCGGGTGTGAAGTTGGGGGGGCACTCACGCGCCGAAACATTAGTGCGCCACTGATCCTTCCACCGAATCGGAGGCCGCCCTCGTTCGGAAAGCTTTTCGACGAGCGCGCGGAGGAGAGATGCAACTTCCGGATCGGAAACCGCCGTAGGATGCCCCATTACTACAGCTGAATGTTCCGCCGTCCGTCGAGTCGGAGGCGGTGCAGACTGTCTCAGATTTTCTTTGATAAGTCGCGCAAGCTCACTAATTTTGCGAGTCACGCGATCCACGCTGCCCCGGTCTGTTATTATCTGGCACGGTTTGCCAGTGCCGTCAGTAAAGTCCGCGTATGCGTAATCGTCCCCTAAATCTCGAAGCCGACCCTTCGTTTTCAGATCGGTCCACCACTGCTTTGCCGACCCATCGAGCAGGATTGGAACGAAAACGAGTTTACCTTGACAAGCTTCGGGCAGCGCGGCGTGCCATTCAACCAGCGGAATTCTTTTTTCGATATACCATTTCGATACGAAGGCAATAAAGACGGCTGCCGTTTGCACGCGTCCCTTCAGCCAGCCTTCCATAGGTCCAAATGGGCGCTCATCACCCATTTGGTAGTCGAACATCTCGACGGGACCGAGAAAATTTCCGAACCATTCGCCGTTTGCGAAATTCGCTTTCCACGCCGCGTCTTCGCTTGCGAAGCTAAGAAACACTACAGGCGCAGGCATCGCTCTACCCCGTCAGCCTACCTCATGAACCCGGCGACCGGTGCAAAACTCTCTATACGAGATATTATCTACCATACACTCCTATAAATTGTATGTATAGAGTACTTATAAGTTTCCCGCTGTGATTGAAAGCACAGCCACTAACTTGTGCGCCCAACCGGATACCGCAGGATCCAACGAAACTTTACAAGGGAAACCACCTTGTCCGCATGATGGTAAAAAGCGCTAACGAACGACCTTTCGATCGAATCTGATGTATCTGAAGTTCGGTTTTTCCTGTGTCGGCTGAAATGAACGAAAGGGTGGAACGAGAGAATTGCAACCAAGCGCGCGTTAATGCTGTCAAGACGTTTCCGCGACGATTTGTGTGGGAGATTCCCATCCAAATGCTCCGATAGGAGCGCGATCAGGTAGCGAAATCGGTCGGATTTGTCGGAGTGCTTTATCAATCAAAAAATTCACTGGCGGTTTACCAAGCCGCGAATAGAAGTGATGCCTTTCAAGGGGTAGTCGTGCATGCCGTGTTTCTCGCTCCCGGGATTATGGACACGGAGTTGTTGATGCCGGATTTGGCCGGAGGTCCAGATGAGAAAGCCTGGCCGCCCACCGCCCTTGAGACGCAATTCGGCTACAAGCGGCGCGAAAAGCCTGGAAGCCCCGCGTTGTGCCGGGAAACATCATCACCAATGTGCTGTGCTTCGAGTTTTATAGCCGTTGCTTGATTGCCTTCGAGCGCTGGGCTTCACGTCGAATGGAGCAGAAGACCTGTTTTTGCTCGCATCACCCGATTGTTTGGACGCCGGCCACGTCGCGCGTACTGTGCAGTCGTTGCCGGCAAGGCGCCGACGGATCGCCCATCGCCGGCCTGACAGTCGACCTAGCTGCGAAACGCCCGCGCCCCGAGCAAGACGCCCGCGCTACTTAACTAACGAACACCCTCCGTCCTTGAGCGGCCGGAAGGCTTGATCGGCGGGGACCTCGGCGAGGAGCTTGTAATAGTCCCAGGGGCTCGTCGACTCTTCGGGCTTCTTCACCTGGAACAGATACATGCTGTGGACCATGCGGCCGTCTTCGCGCAGCGTGCCGTTCTGGGTGAAGACATCGCGCACCGGGGTTTCGCGCATCTTGGCCATGACGGTCTTGGTATCGCGCGTGCCGGTGGCCTGAACCGCTTTCAGATAGTGCAGCGTCGCGCTGTAGGTTGACGCCTGGTTCATCGTTGGCATCCGCTTCATGAGCTCGAGGAAGCGCTTGCCGAAGGCGCGGGTGTCGTCGTTCAAATCCCAATAATAGGCTTCAGTGACGATCAGCCCCTGCGCGACTTTCAGCCCGAGGCTGTGCACGTCGGAAATGAACATCACGATCGCCGCGAAGTTTTGCCCTCCGGCGACGATGCCGAATTCGCCGCCCTGCTTGATCACGTTGATCGCATCGCCGCCCGCATTGGCCAGCCCGATGATCTTGGCCTTGGAGGCTTGCGCCTGCACCAGCAGGGAGGAGAAATCGGAAGAATTCAGCGGATGCCTGGCGCTGCCCAGCACCTTGCCGCCGGCGGACTCGATGACCTTGGAGGTATCGCGCTCGATCGAATGGCCGAACACATAGTCGGCCGTGATGAAGAACCAGGTGTCGCCGCCGTTTTTGACGATGGCGCCGCCGACCGCGTGCGCATTGGCATACGTGTCATAGGTCCAATGCGCCGTGTAGGGCGAGCAGGATTTGCCGGTGATGTCGGAGCTTGCCGCATCGGTGATGATCACGATCTTTTCGTATTGTTTCGACAGCTCCATCACCGCGAGCGCGGTGGCGGAGGTCGGCATGTCGATGATCATGTCGACGCCTTCGTTCTCCCACCATTTGCGCGCGAAAGACGCCGCGATATCGGCCTTGTTGAGGACGTCGGCACTCACAAGCTCGATCGGCTTGCCGAACATCACGCCGCCAAAATCCTCGATCGCCATCTTGGTGGCTTCGATGTTGCCCAGCCCGCCGATGTCGGAATAAACCGAGGACAGATCGGTGAGCACGCCGATCTTGAGCGGAAGCGAAGATTGCTGTGCGTGTGCCGAGCCGAGCGCAGCGGCCAACAGCAAGCCGGCCGCCGAAACGAGTGCCGCAACGAGCCTCATGCGCGCCTCCCCGTGATGATGTCTTATTTTCCAACAGCGTAGATTTTGCGCCGACAGCCGTCAATTGGCCGTTCGAAGAACGGCGCCGCTTTGCTCCGCCTATGTCGCGGGCATTAATGTCTTAGGGACCGCAACGAACAAAGACGTGGATGGCCGGAACAAGTCCGGCCATAGCGCAAGTGTAGCTCTGTTGAAACAGAACGCGCGCTAAGCGGCTTTCTGGTAGATATCCTCCAGGCCCGCCGGCCTGAACGTTCTCAGGAACATTTCCAGGTTCGCCAACGACCACAACATTTGTTGATGGTTCTGCCGCCGCTCCAGATGTTCTTCCACAAGCCGCTGCAAAACCGCGCGCTGGCAGAACTGCGCGACTTGCGAGGCGTCGCTCACGAGCAGGTCGAGCAACAGATCGCGCGCCGGCCCGCGGCACCATTCGTCAAAGGGAACGCGGAATCCGACCTTCTTACGGCTCAGAATACGCGGGGGCAGAACCGCCTTCATGGTCTCGCGCAACACCGCCTTGCCGCCCTTGCAGCCGATCAGAAAGCTGTCGGGAAACCGCGCCACCAGCTTGGCGAGCTCGGTATCCATGAAGGGCATGCGGCCTTCGATCGAGCCGGCCATCATCATGCGGTCGCCGCGCTCGAGCAAATTGTCCGGCAGCCACGAGGTCTGGTCGAAGAACAAAGCCCGGCGCAAATCCGACGCCGCCATCGCCGAGAACGGGTGCAAATCGGGCGGCTGCATCGTGAATTCCCGGCCGAATACTTCCTGCGCATCGGCCTGCGTCATGCCGAACCAGAAGCGCATGCGGTTGACAATGTCACGCTCACCCGCGGCGCCGGCGGCCACTTTGATACGCCGCATCCCGTAAGGCAGCCGTTTCACCAGCGGCGCCACCATCTGGTCATGCACAAATTGCGGAATGAGCTTCTGGTAGACGCCGATCCACGCTTCGGCACGATGCTTGGGGTAGCCGCCGAGCAACTCGTCAGAACCTTCGCCCGTCAGCACCACCTTGACGGCGGAGGATGCCATCCTCGACAGCATCAAGACCGGAACGTCCGACGCGTTGACCACCGGCGCCCCCCAGCGGGTCACCGCGACCGGCCAATGTGCAAGGAAGTCCTTCGGTTCAACGATGAGCTCGTGGTGATCCGCACCGAACAGCCTGGCGATCATTCGCGCGTGATCGAGCTCGGAATACGCCTTTTCGTGAAAGCCGACCGAATATGTCCTAATCGGCTTGGCGCTGTGGCGGGCCATTGCCGAAACGACCGCCGATGAATTGATACCGCCGGATAGAAAGGCGCCGAAGGGCGCGTCGCTGCGCATCCGCAGGCGCACGGATTTGTCGAACGTCTCGCCGAACAATTTCACCGCGTCGTCGAAATTATCGATATCCGGCCGGGTCGTTGCGACCGGCGCCGTGAAATATCGTTCGTTGCGCCATGCCCCGTTCTGCCAAACGAAATAGTGTCCCGGCTGCAGCTTCTTCACGCGGTCGAAGAACGTGAGCGGGCCGGGAACGTAGCGATTGACAAAATAGTGTCCGAGCGCGTCGCGATCGAGAGAGCGATCGAAGCCCGGAAACTGCACAATCGGTTCGATCTCGGACGAGAACAGAATGCCGTCCCGCTGCTCGGCAATGAATAGCGGCTTCTTGCCGAAGGCGTCGCGGGCCAGAACAAGGCTTTGACGGTCCGCGTCCCACAGCGCGAAGCCGAACATGCCGCGCAGGCGAGGCAACGCATCGCAGCCCCAGGCGCGATAAGCCTCGATCAGCACCTCGGTATCCGAGTGGGAAGAGAATGTGTGCCCGCGTGCCTGCAGCTCGTTTCGCAGCTCGACGTAATTGTATATTTCGCCGTTGAAGACCACGGCGATGCTGCCGGATCGATCCCACATCGGTTGCGCACCGCCGCCGATATCGATGACCGAGAGCCGCCGATTGCCAAGACCGATTTGATGGCTCTTGGTCGCCGTATCGGTGAGCCAGTAGCCGGAGCCATCCGGTCCACGGCAGGCCATCAAATCGGTCAATCGGCCGAGAAGCCGATGATCTTGGCGCCGCGCGCCCGGTAATATCCAACCAAATATGCCGCACATTGCTCTTGAACTTCTTCTACATCGATATCGCGCAAAACATTCGGCGATCCGCTCAGGCCTGTGTCGTCAAAGCGCGGCCATAGACTGCGCTCAGTCCCTCGACAAAGGTCTCGATCTTGAATTTCTCATTGTAAACTTTTCGCGATTTAAATTGCATGCGCGCAAGTTCCTTGCGTTGCGATATCAAACGCTCGAGAGCGGCGGAAAGGGCGGCACCGGACGGCGGCACCAAGACGCCGTTGCGGCCGTCCTGCACGATCTCCTCGATTTCACCGACCCTGGTGGCGACGAGCGCAGCACCCGCGCAAGCGCCTTCGATCAGCGACATCGGCATCGTGTCGGCGCGCGACGGAAGAATAACGATGTCGGCGTGGAGGAGAGCGCGCTCGACCTCCTTGGGTTCAAGCCACGCGACAAAGTCCACCAAGTCGGCACAGCTTGCTTGTGAAACGCGCTGCTGAAACAGCGCGGAATCGCCGTTGCCCGCAATCAGACAACTCCACGCCCGGGTCCGCGGTGCAAGCTGCGCGAGCGCATCGACGAGAATATCGATGCCCTTGCGGTGACCGATCTCGCCGATGAACAGCAACCTGACACGCTCATCGCCTTGTTTCGGCAGCGGCACGTTCACGGCGAAATCAGCAATGCCGTTGGCGAGAATGTCCAACTTCTCCGTCGAGACACCGAAATCGGCGGCGAAACTGGACCAATAGCATTTGCCCAGCGCGATAACACGCGTAGCGCGGGCGCACATGCTGCGCAAGAAGCGCATGGGTAGTCTGGCACGAGCAATATCGGCAGCCGTGAATTGCCCGTGAAAGTGAATGACCGACGGGATCTTGAAGAGATTGGCAACGAGCAGGAAAAAATATTTCCGATAGATGCTGCCGTCGTTCGAGAAATTCAGATGCACGATATCCGGACGAAGCCACATCAGACAGCATGCGAACCGCACGATCCGCCACGGAAATGTCAGCACCCAACCGGCCGCCCGCGCCGAGCCGCGACCGACGAAATAGTGGATCTGAATATGATCGGGCAGCTTCACCTCGGGGCTGGAGCGCAAATGATAATACAAGCGATCAATGCCGCCGCGGCCAAATCGACCGCAAGGCGTGACGCAAAGAACGGTAATCGATTTAGCCGGAGTTGATTTGACCGATCTTGCACCGTCGCGAAGTTCGGGGCGGAAGCCGGCAGGCCTCTGGCTCGCCGTATCCGGGGCCGGCCAAGTGTCGGTTGCGGTGACAGCCATGACGCCTTTGCGACTGAGAATCCGAATCCAACGGCCAGGCGGCGCGTTGACGCGACGAATAGGGTAGAGCCGGCGAAGTTAGGCTTTTTCGGCTTAAGACAAGCTACGCGCAAGTATAGCAATGCTCGGTTGCGTCGAAGTCTAACCTTTCATTAACCTTATTAGGCCGGCGAAGCGGCGTTTACGCCGTGGCAAGGATGGCGACAGTTTCTCCTTAACGAGTGCGGCCTTGAATATCCCGGAATAGTTGCGAGCCTTCTGTCGCGAACCTTTTTGGGATCGCCTTCGACGCTGGATCGGCGCGCCACTGAAATAAAACAACCGGTCTGACAGGGAGTGTTTCGTCAGGCCCTCGGCGGTGGCCGCTGTTGCAGAGGACATTCGTTGATGATGATTGAGCGCCGCGCCCGTGAACGTTTGCACGTATCCCTGCCGGCGCGCGTGGGCTTTGGCGGGCGATACCGCTTGCGCGGCGTGGTGCTCAATTTATCCAGCGCCGGCGCCAAGCTTGCGCTCGACAAATCCGCCGACGTGCCCGCGGATTTTGTCCTCAGCGTTTGTTACAAGGGCGAGGAACGCTACTATAGCGCTGCAATCCGATGGCGCAGACGCGAGACGCTCGGCGTTGCATTAAGAGCGCTGCCGGCAGCGGACGGTGAGTGGCTGCTTGGCCTCGCGAAAGCGCGCCGTTCCGAAGATGCGGGGAAAGACGAGCGCCGCCTGCGCTTGCTCCACTTCGCGGATCAGAGCGCAAGTCGTCAGCAGAAGCCGAGGCGTGCCGTTTGATCGGATGGAGGACGCAAGGTCCTTACGCTCGGCTTACGCCGACCCCTTCTCGCTGGGCGGGTGGTTCCGTTGCTGGGGTTGATCGACGACGCTGGCCAGGTGGGAGAACATTCTTGCCATTCGTTCGACAGCGTCGAAACTTATCATTGCTTCAAGAGCCGGCTGCTCATCGAATACAAGCCGGATGACGAGTTCTTTTTGATCGGGCTGCGCGGTGACGTGGGTAATGGATACGAGTTGTTTCGGCCTACGCCTCCGGAATATCCGCATCGCCAAGCCTCCCGGTTGTTGACGCGGCAGGAAGCAACCTTACGCGCGGGCGTCCAGCAAATTTCAGCGTTAAGGTTATGTCGGCGCGCCGGCGCCGCATCTCTCGCAATTCACGAAACTCCCCCTTTGAGCCGGACCGCCAAGGCGTCGTGACTTGCGTTTACCAACCATCCGCCCGCAACGGCGCACCACGCAAACGGCGCTTTACCTTAACGGCACGTCGCGACCCATCGCGGGGCAAACCTTAGCTATTGTGCCGTATTCACCCACCATCGGACGGTCAATCCTCGCCAGTGAGTGCTGTGACGCGCGCCACGACCCTGACGGCGTTCCAAGACGTGGCCGCGCCGGCCGACGTGCGCTTGGACGCAGCCGGCTTTCCGGGCGAGCAAACGGGCGGTGTGCCGCCGCAGCTTTCGGTCCAGATCTTCAGCGATCTCGACGCCATCGAAGCGCAATGGCGGCAGCTCGAACGCAACGCCGACTGCACGGCGTTCCAGACCTTCGACTGGCTCGCGACCTGGCAAAAGCACGTCGGCGAGCGTCGCAATGCGCGTCCGGTAATCGCGGTCGGCCGCTTCGCCGAGGGCGATATCGCCTTGATCGTGCCGCTGTGCCTGATGCAGGGCCCGCTGGCGCGGCGGCTGTGCTGGATGGGGCAGGACGTTTCCGATTACAACGCCCCGCTGCTGGCCACGGATTTTTCCGCGCGTATTACGCGCGAAGATTTTTTGGCCGCATGGCACGAGCTGTTGGTGCAGATGCAGTGCGAGCCGCTGCTGCGCCACGACTGGATCGAGTTCGAAAAGATGCCCGAAACGGTCGGCGCGCAGACCAATCCGTTCGTGCACCTGCAGGTCACGCCGAACCGCAGCAGCGCCCACCTGGCGAATCTTGGCGACGATTGGGAGAAATTCTATCACGCCAAGCGCTCAGCAGCGACGCGCCGCCGCGACCGCTCGAAGCTCCGACACATGTCGCAGTTCGGCGACGTTCAATTCGTCACCGCTACCGATAGCGTCGACGCGCGCCGCACGCTCGACATCCTCATGGAGCAAAAGAGCCGCGCGCTCGCCCGCAAAGGCGTGGCCGACATCTTCGCGCTGCCCGGACATCGCGCGTTTTTCCTCGATCTCGCCACCAATCCCAAGGCGCGTCATCTGGTGCACATCGGCCGCACGCAGATCGGCGACGTGTGCGCGGCCACCAATTTCGGCATCGTGTTCGGCGGTTGCTACTATCACCTGCTCGCCAGCTACGTGGACGGCGAAATCGCCCATTACGGACCGGGCGCCCTGCATCTGCGCGAGCTGCTGGCCTATGCCATCAAACGCGGCCTGAAATCCTTCGACTTCACCATCGGCGACGAGCCCTATAAGCGCGATTGGTGCGACAGCGTTCTCAAGCTCTACGACCACGCCGCGACCACGACATGGCGCGGTCTGCCGGCGCGGATGTCTTCGAGCCTGCAACGGCGGAGCAAGCGCCTGATCAAACAAACGCCGTTGTTGTGGACGCTCGCGTCCTCCGGGCGCAGCGCCGTCGCGGCTCTCTCCGGCGGCGCGCGCAACGAACGCGATGCAGCCGTCACCGCAAAGACGCGCCCCGCGCCGACGGCGCGCGCCTGCGTCATGGGCGACATGGATCTGCTGCGGCCGCTGGCACTCGCCCGTATCCCTTGCGCCGTATTCGGGCGCGCCGGCACGCTTTCGCTTTACTCCCGCCATGCCGGCCCACGCCTCGCCTGGAACGACCATGGCGATGGGAGCGCAGCGCTTCTCGACACGCTTCTCGATTTCGGCGCAGCACAAGGCGAGCCGCCGGTGCTGTTCTATCAGGAGGACGCGCAGGCGCTTTTGATTTCGCGCCAGCGCGAGCACCTGGCCAAGGCGTTCCGCTTTGTCGTCGCCGATGGCGATCTCGTTGAAGACCTTTTCGATAAGGCCCGGTTCCAGACGCTGGCGGAGCAGCACGGACTTCCGGTGCCGCCGGGCCGCCGCTTCGATCCGAAGACCATCGAGCCGGCGCAGATCGGGCTTCGCTTTCCGCTGACCGTCAAACCGCTGAGCCGGCGCGATCGCTGGAGCGGCGCCTTTGGTCTCCACAAGGCGCTGTATGCCGAAAATCCCGAAGCGCTGCGCGCGCTCTGGCCGCGGCTCGCCGCACTCGACCTCGAGCTTCTGGCGCAGGAATTCGTGCACGGATCGGAGGCCAGGATCGAGAGCTACCATTGCTATGTCGATCGGCAGGGGCGCATCGCCGGCGAGTTTTCCGGCCGCAAGATCCGCAGCTACCCGCTGCGCTTCGGCACGACGACGGCGCTTGAGATCACCGAAACCGCCGACGTGCGCCGCCAGGGCCGCAACATCGTCGAGCGACTGGGTCTCACCGGCGTCGCCAAGCTCGATTTCAAGCGCGACATGCAGGGCAATCTCAAGCTTCTGGCGATCGATCCGCGCTTTTCGCTTTGGCATCATGCGGGCGCGCTCGCCGGCGTGAACATTCCGGCGCTGGTCCATGCCGACCTGACCGGATCGCCGCGGCCGGCGCCGACGCGCGTGAAGGCCGGGTTGCGCTGGTGCCACCCGTGGAAGGATTTTGCCGCCGCCCGCGACGCCGGCGAGCCGCTTTTGACATGGGCGCGCTGGACGATCGGTTGCCAGGCGAAATCGGCCTTGGCGCTTGACGACCCGCTGCCATTTTTGCGCGCGACGCTGGACCGGCTTCCGCGCAGCGCAAGCCGGAGATGACAGGCGCGTGGCGGACGCTCGGGCGTCGCCATCGCTGACCGCCGGTTGCTTTCGCCACCGCACCGTCATTTTCCCGGACGTCAAGACGCGGTAAGACCCAGACCTCGCGCTCTTAGAGCACTTCCCGATTAAGTGGAATTGGGAAGTGCTCTAGATCTCTATGTTGTCGCATGTCCTTATCGGAAAACCGGTTTCCACTTTTCCGGGACATGCTCTAGGTCGACCGAGGAAAGCAGCTCATGTCTGGACAACAACAGCTTTTGCCGGATCTGCCGTTCGCCGCCTGGAAGGATACCTGTGAAACGCTGCAGCTTTGGACCCAGATCGCCGGCAAGGTGCGGCTTAAGCTGACGCCGCTGATCAATCATTGGTGGAACGTCACGTTTCAGGTCACGTCGCGGGGCCTGGCGGCGCCCTCGAATCCTTATCCGGGTGGAACGTTCGATATCATCTTCGACCTGATGGGCCACCAGCTTTACCTCGCGACCAGCGACGGCCGCATCGCCAGCATGAAGCTCGAGCCGATGTCGGTCGCGGACTTTTATGCCGGCTTTATGGAGCGGCTGCGCCAGCTCGGCATCGACGTCCATATCTGGACAATGCCGAGCGAGATCGCCAATGCGCTGCCGTTCGAACAGGATCGCACCCACGCCCAATACGATGCCGAATACGCGACGCGCTTTCATCAGGCGCTCGTCCGCTCGGCGCGGCTGATGACGGACTTTCGCACGCGCTTCACCGGCAAGGCCAGTCCGGTGCATTTCTTCTGGGGCAGCTTCGATCTTGCGGTCACGCGCTTCTCCGGGCGTACGGCACCGCCGCCGACGAGCGTCATCCCCAATGTGGCAAGCTGGGTGATGACCGAGGCCTATTCGCACGAAGTCTCAAGCTGCGGCTTCTGGCCGGGCAATGGCGGCTACGGGCGTGCCGCTTTCTATGTGTACGCCTATCCGGAGCCACAGGGTTACGGCGACACGCGCCTCTCCATGAGCGAAGCGTTTTACGACAAGACGATCGGGCAATTCATCCTGCCCTACGACGCGGTGCGCGCGGCGCGCGATCCGGACACGCTGCTGCTGGCCTTCCTGCAGGAGACCTACGCGGCCGCCGCCGATCTGGGCAAGTGGGATCGCAAGACGCTGGAGCGGATGTAGTTTCGCGATCGTCGGGCCTGCGCTTGTCACAGCACGCGCTGTCATGGCCGGGCTTGTCCCGGCCATCTCGCTTATGCGGGCACTGCGTCCGAGAATCGGGATGCGCGGGTCAAGCCCGCGCATGACGACGGAGAGGTGGCTTCGCAGCGTCCGTCACTTCGCCTTGGCGTAGGGATAGATCACATCGCCGGTTTTCAGCTCCGGCGGCGTCAGCACCGTCTGATAGCCCATGCCCTTCCAGGTATCGAGATTGGCGTCGTCGGAAATGCCGTGATACTGCACCTGCAGCATCCCGGATTTGGTCCACTCGCCGTTCTTGCCGAATTTCACGTCGCCCATGATGGTCTTGAACTCGTGGGTGCGCAGATAGTCGGCGAGCTTATCGTCGTTGATGCTGTTGGCGCCGACGATCGCCTGGCCGAGTACCTGGAGATAAGCGTAGCCCCAGCCTCCCAGATAGTAGCCGAGCGGATCGACCCCCTCGGCTTTGGCGCGCTCCTGATAGGTCTTGAAGAACGCCGCCGCGTCAGGAGTCATCAGTTTCTCGGACGGCACCCAGGTCTCATAATTGACGATGCCGTTCAGCTTCGACTTCAGCCGTTCCTTGAACGCGGTCGCCTGCAGGCCGACCATCGCGCCGCCGAACATTTTCGGCGTGAAGTTCAGCTCGTTGGCGGATTGCACGATGCCGACGGAGCTGAGCGGATAAGAGCAAACGATGACAAGATCGGCGTTGGCCGCCTGCAACGCGCGGATGACCGGAGAAAAATCGGTCGTGCCGGGCGGAAACGTTTTGTCGTAAACGATATTGACGCTGAATCGCTTGGCGTTCTCGCGCGCGCCGGTGCAGGCATTGCGGGCAAACTCGGCGTCTTCGGACGCAAGCGCAACCGTCGTCGGCTTCGGGCTTTGCTGCACGGCCACCTGAAAGAAGCCCTCGGTGAACGAGGCTTTGGTGTCGGGCCCGGTCGGCAGCATGGCGAAGTATTTGGGATAGTGAAATTCGCTGTTCACATCGAGCCCGAACAGGGCAACGAACGTCTTGCCCTTCTGCATGACGACGGGCATCGCCGGCGCCACCATGTTGGTGGCATAGCCGCTGACCACGAGATCGACCTTATCGACGTCAAGAAGCTTGGTGTAGATGCCGGGGACGTTGGCCGGGATCGACTGATCGTCATAAGTGATGAGCTTGACCTTGCGGCCGAGCAAACCGCCCTTGGCGTTGATTTCGTCCTCCCAGATCCTGGCTCCGGCCAAAGCCTGCTTGCCGTTCGGCGCGAGCGGACCGGTGACCGACATGGCGAGACCGATCGTGATCGGCGCGTCGTTCTCCGCCGCGGCCGGCGTCGCAATAAAGCCAACGAGGCTAAAGGCCAACATCGCCGCGGCAAGGCCGCCGCCATTACGCACTATGCGAAAAGACATGGCTCTCTTCTCCTCCCTATGACGAACGTTTTGTTTTTTCGCCCCGCCGTCAAAGCCGTCGCGACGTTGGTGCAACATTGACCGGCTTGGGCGCCGCTGAAAAGAGTGCGTCACAGTCCGGCGGCGCAAATACTAGCATTCGGCGAGCGCCAAAAAGTCGCATTCTTCAACAGCATCGGGAAGCGGTGCGAAGCGCAGCTGATAAATTGCAGTGCAACAAAATCGCGGCGCAGCAAAGTTCGAGAGCCGACCTTCAACCGCAATTGATCGAAATTGGCGCGCGAAGGCGGGAGTGTGTGCCGAATACGCTTGCCGAAGGGTCGCGTTTAGCCTTATTTCTACTCGTGCATTGGTTGCGCTGCGATCCAAAGCGGCACGGCCGAGTCAAATAACGTAACTGAGCTGAGGAAACGATCATGGCCTGGACCACACCCACCCTCGTCGAAATCTGCATCGGCCTCGAGATCAACGGCTATCTTCCGGCCGAGTTCTGATCGGCACTCTTTCGTTTTCTCCTTCCCGTGAATGGGGAATCTGACCGCCATCGTGCTCGGTGCTGCGGCCGGGGGCGGTTTTCCGCAATGGAACTGCCGATGCCCGGTATGTGCGCTCGCTTGGGCGGGCGATGCCCGGGTCAAGCCGCGGACGCAAGCTAGTCTGGCGATTTCCGCCGACGGCAGGGCGTGGATTCTTCTCAACGCCACGCCGGATTTGCGTGCCCAGCTTTTGGCGACGCCGCGCTTGCAGCCGCGCGCCGGGCTCCGCGACAGCCCGATTGCCAGCGTCATTCTGACCGGCGCCGAAGTCGACCAGGTGGCCGGCTTGCTGACATTGCGCGAGCGGCAGGGCTTCACCATCCTGGCCACGGCCGACACGCTGGCGGCCGTCGAAGCGAATCCGATTTTCCGGGTTCTGGCCGCGGATCTGGTGCGCCGTCAGACCGTAGCGCTCGGTACCCGCTTTCCTCTGCCGGGCGGCCTCGAAGCGGAGCTGTTCACGGTGCCTGGAAAAGTCGCGCTCTATCTTGAAGGCGAAGCGCCTGAGCTTGCCGCCGAAAGCGGCGCCAATGTGGGCGTCGAGATCAGCGACGGCTTGCGGCGGCTCGTTTACGTGCCGGGCGCCGCGGCCGTGCCGCCGGGCTTGCGCGAACGATTGGGCCGTGCCGACGTGATCTTGTTCGACGCCACGCTCTTTACCGACGACGAGATGATCGCAAGCGGCGCCGGCGAAAAGACCGGCCGCCGCATGGGCCATATGCCGCTCGACGGCGCCGACGGAACGCTCGCCACGCTCGCCGGACTGGGCGGCCGGCGAATTTTGACCCACATCAACAACACCAACCCGATCCTGATCGAAGGCTCGGCGCAGCGTCGGAAAGCCGAAGGCGCCGGATTCGAGATCGCCGAAGACGGCATGGAGATCGTGCTGTGAACGTATTGTCCCCTGAGGAACTCGAGGCGAGCCTGCGCGACATCGGCGCGCGCCGCTATCATCGCCTGCACCCGTTCCACAAATTGCTGCATGGCGGCGCCTGCACCAAGGCGCAGGTGCAGGCCTGGGCGCTCAATCGGTACTATTATCAGGCGATGATCCCGATCAAGGACGCGAGCCTGATCGCGCGTTGCGAGGATCAGGCGACGCGCCGCGAATGGCGCAGCCGCCTAGTCGACCATGACGGCAGCCACGACGGCGACGGCGGCATCGCGCGCTGGCTCAAGCTCACCGACGGGCTCGGCCTCGACCGCGACTATGTAACCTCGCTGCGCGGCCTGTTGCCGGCGACACGCTTTGCGGTCGATGCCTACGTGCATTTCGTGCGCGAAAAGACGTTGCTGGAAGCGATCGCCTCCTCGCTCACGGAGCTGTTTTCACCGGTCATCATCGGCGAGCGCATGGAAGGCATGTTGAAGAACTACGATTTCGTCACCGCCGAGACGCTCGCCTATTTTTCACAGCGCCCGCCGCAAGCCGAGCGCGACTCCCGTTTCGCGCTCGACTATGTCAAACAGCACGCGCGGACCGCGGAGACGCAGGCGAAGGTGCTGGCCGCGCTCGAATTCAAATGCAACGTGCTATGGGCGATGTTGGATGCGCTCTATCATGGCTATGTCGCACCGAAGCAGATCCCGCCCGGGGCGTTTGTTCCGGCCGCCTAGAGATCGCACGCGGCGACGTCCGGAAAGCCTCGGGCCTACGATACCGATTTGTTCTACGATACTGACCAGGACACAGGAGTGTGCCTCTATGAACGAGCCGCAGCCCGCGATCGCACCGGATGCACGGCCCCGGCTGCCACGCGGCGTCCGCCTCGTGCACAACGAAGCGCAAGGCGGGTGGGTCTTGCTGGCGCCGGAGCGCGTATTCAAAGCCGATCCGGTTTCGGCCGAGGTTCTGAAAAGATGCACCGGCGAGGCGACGTTCGCGGCTATTATTGACGATCTGGCCGCGGCCTATGCGGCGCCACGCGATCGCATCCTCGCCGACGTGACAACCATGCTGCGCGGGCTGGCCGACAAGCGGTTGCTGGAGCTTTAATCGCGGGCGGCCTTGTGCCGCCGATGCGCACCGAATACCTCGTAGAAGAGAGGAACGCGGGCGAAGATAAGCCTGCAGCGAGCAAACAGATGGCGGGAGGAGGTGCACCGTTGCATAAGCCGCTTGGCCTGCTGGCCGAGCTGACGCACCGTTGCCCGCTGGGTTGCCCTTACTGCTCCAACCCGCTGGCGCTGGAACCGCGGACGGACGAACTCGACACCCAAACCTGGGCGCGGGTGTTCCGTGAGGCCGCCGGTCTCGGCGTCCTGCAAGTTCACCTCTCGGGCGGCGAGCCCGGCGCACGCCGTGATCTGGTCGAGATCACTGCCGCCGCCCATGCGGCCGGCCTTTACACCAATCTGATCACGTCGGCCGTCGGCATCACCGCGGCAACGCTGAGCAAGCTCGCCGACAGCGGGCTTGATCATGTGCAGATCTCGATTCAGGACAGCGAAGAAGCGAGCGCCGATCACATCGCCGGTTATCGCGGCGCCTTTGCGCGCAAGCGTGCGCTGGCAGCCGAGGTGGTCGCTCTTAAGATTCCGCTGACCGTCAATGCCGTCATGCATCGGGCCAACATCGACCGCCTGCCGGCGATGGTGGAGCTGGCGCTCTCGCTCGGCGCCAGCCGCGTCGAAATCGCCCACGCCCAATATTACGGCTGGGCCCTGAAGAATCGCTCGGCCCTGATGCCGACCGCGGAGCAGGTCAGGCATGCGGCAGCGACGGTCGAGGAGCTGCGGCGCCGGCATCGCGGCGAGATCGTGATCGACGCCGTCGTGCCTGATTATCACGCGCGGCTGCCGAAACCGTGCGTCGGCGGCTGGGGCCGGCGCTCGCTCAATGTGACGCCGAGCGGCAAGGTGCTGCCGTGTCATGCCGCGGAATCGATTCCGGGCCTCGAATTCTGGTCGGTGCGCGAGCATGCGCTGGCCGATATTTGGGCGCATTCCCCCGCGTTCAATGCTTTTCGTGGCACCGACTGGATGACCGAGCCCTGCCGAAGCTGCGCGCGGCGCGACATCGATTTTGGCGGCTGCCGCTGCCAGGCCTTCCTGCTGGCCGGCGATGCCCGCGCGGCCGACCCGGTGTGTCACATGGCGCCGGCCCACGAGGCGGTGCAAGGCCTTGCCGGGGTCCAGGAAGACGTCCCCTACGCTTACCGGCAGATGTAGCGCCGAAGCGCTGGCGCCCTCCTAAGCAATCTGCCTCGCGGGGTGGCAAGGCGGCCCGGATTTGGGATTTCGCTTTCACATTGCAAAGGGTTAGACTGCGTTAACCATCGGGGCCGGCGCGCCGCCTAGATCTCTTTCGTTGTCGCATGTCCTTTTCGGAAAACCGGTTTCCACTTTTCCGGGACATGCTCTAACGGCTGCGCCGGGGGAAGGTTGGGACATGGTAACGCTTTCCATCAACGGAAAGGCGTACGACATCGATATCGAGCCGGATACGCCGTTGCTCTGGGTGCTGCGCGATGCCATCGGGCTCACCGGCACCAAATATGGCTGCGGGATCGCGCAGTGCGGCGCCTGCACCGTGCATATCGACGGAACAGCGACGCGCTCCTGTCAGGTGCCGGTCGGCAGTCTGAGCGGTCGCCAGGTGACCACGATCGAGTCGCTGGCGCAGAACGGCGGCCTCCATCCCGTCCAGCAGGCCTGGATCGATTTCGACGTGCCACAATGCGGCTATTGTCAGAGCGGCATGATGATGGCGGTGGTGGCTCTGCTCAAGCGGAACCCCAAACCGACTGACGCGGATATCGACGCGGCGATCACCAATATCTGTCGCTGCGGGACTTATCAGCGTGTGCGCGCGGCCATCCACGCGATAGCCGGAGCGTGACATGAGGTGTGACCATGCGTTTGATCAGGGCGCTTTTGCTTCTGGTCTTGGCCGGCGTCGCCGCATTCCCTCGCGCTAGCGCGGCCGCCGACGACGTCGATCTGCTGCTGGTGCTGGCGGCCGATGTCTCACGCAGCATCGATACCGAGAAATTTCAGCTCCAGCGCGAAGGCTACGCGACCGCGGTTTCCGATCCCCGCGTACTCGAGGCGATCAAGTCAGGCAGGACCGGGCGCATCGGCTTGAGCTATGTGGAATGGTCCGGACTGACCTCGCAACGGCTCGTCGTCGATTGGACCACGATCAGCAACGCCGACTCGGCCAAGAGCTTCGCCGACCGGCTGCTGGAAGCGCCGCGCTCCTTCGCCGACCGGACCTCGATCAGCGCGGCAATCGAGTTCGCCATGGCGCAGCTTGGGCGAGCGCCGTTCCGATCGCAGCGTCGCACGATCGACGTCTCCGGCGACGGCACCAACAATTCCGGCCGCGATGTCGCACAGGTGCGCGACGAGGCGCTGGCGCAGGACGTTACCATCAACGGGCTGGTCATCCTGAGCGAAACTCCGCTGGCCTGGAATCCGGACCACACCAATCCGGCGGGTGGCCTTGAGAACTATTACCGCCAGAACGTGATTGGTGGCCCCGGCGCCTTCGTGCTGGCAGCCCAAGGCTTCAATTCGTTCGGCGAAGCCATCGTCAAGAAGATGATATCCGAGGTGGCTCAGGCCGAGCCGGCGCACCGGGCGCTGGCGCGCTGAGCCGCCGCGCTCGAGGCGTTGCCGTAGCTTCTTACTGGTACCGTTTTGGCACCGCGGCCGGTCGAGTTTATTGTTACGCGGCAACCCTTTGGGCGGTTGCGGGGCGACAGCGGCCACGAAAGCGACACAGAGGCGGGGCATGTTAGAAACTTACCCGCCCATTCGTCCATTCGATCGGCGCAAGCGAACGTTGGAACGCATCACGTGACCGCGGCTACCGGCTTGAAACGTCTTGCGATTGCGGTCGGCGCTGTGATTGCCGCGGTGGTCGTTAGTCTGGTGGCGTTGTCGCTGCTTATTCCGGCAGCCACCGTGCGCGACGCCGTCGCCAAGGAAATCCACGCCGTCACCGGGCTTAATCCGATACTCCGCGGCGAGATGACGGTTTCGTTGTTTCCTTCCGGTACGGTTACTTTCCACAATGTGGTGCTCGGCGAGGACCATCGTGGCGACCCCGGGCTTGTCGCCGACGAACTGACCGCCCGGGTGCGCTATTTCCCGCTGCTGGCCGGCCGCATTGAAATCTCCGGCGTGACGCTGGTGCGGCCGACCATCACGGTCAGCTTCCTGCCCAGCGGCCAGTCGAATTGGTCGGGACTGATCGAGGCTTTGGCGCGGGCGTTGCAGCCGGACCCGGAGCGGACCGCTGCGTTCTCGGAAATCGGCATCCAGGACGGAACGGTTGTCATCCACAAGGTCGGCGGCACCGAGTCCGCCGAACGGCTCGAGGACGTGGAATTTCAACTTGCCTGGCCGTCCATCTCACGCAGTTTCGGGGCCAGCGGCCGTTTCGTCTGGCACGACGAGCCGATCGACGCGAGCTTCACGCTCGGCGACTTTCTCTCGGCGTTGAACGGCGAGCGCTCGGGCATCAAGGTGCGGCTCTCCGGTGCGCCGCTGAAAGCCGCCTTCGACGGCGCCATGAGCGCGCAGCCGACGCTCAAGATCGACGGAACGCTCAGCGTCGAAACGCCATCGCTGCGCGACGCGTTGCATTGGACCGACGCACGGCGGCTGCCGTTCGGCGGCTTCGGACACTTTGCGCTGAAGGGACACAGCAGCATTTCGGGCGGCGCCGTGTCGCTGTCGAACGTCAATGTCGAGCTCGACGGCAACACCGCGGAAGGCGTGATCACCCTCTCGACCGACCGGCGTACTGTGCAGGGCACGCTCGCCGCCGATACGCTCGATGTCACGCCTTACGTCTCCGGCATTCATATCCTCGCCGCCAACGAGCGCAACTGGGATCAGCTGCCGATCACGCTCAACGGCATGGCCGATTCCGATCTCGATCTGCGTATTTCGGCGCGGAGCATCAAGGTCGGGAGCGCGCAATTGGGCCGCACCGCGGTGGCGGCGAACCTGCGCGGCGGCAAGTTCGACGTTACCATCGGCGAATCGGAGGCGTTCGGGGGCACCGCCAAGGGCTCGGTCGGTCTCGCTAGCGGCAATGGCGGCGTTGCCGTGACGAGCCGCGTGGCCTTCATCGACGTCGATCTGGAAGCGTGCCTCGGCCAGGTCTTCGGGGTGCGCCGCCTGCAGGGACGCGGGAATGTGTCGCTCAATATCGAAGGCTCCGGCCCCTCGGTGCTGGCGGTGACCAACACGCTCAGCGGCACCGCGAGCTTGATTGCCCATGACGGCGCGATCGCCGGCATCAATGTCGAGCAATTGCTGCGCCGTCTCGAACGCCGGCCGCTGTCGGGCAACGGCGACTTCCGCAGCGGACGCACGCCGTTCGACCAGCTCGCGCTCACGCTCAAGATCGAGCAAGGCCAGGTATCGGTGGACGATATGCATCTGACCGGGCCTGCGGTACGGCTTTCCGTCGGCGGCCAGGTATCGGTGCCGACGCGCGACCTCGACCTCAAAGGGGTGGCGACGCTGGCGTCGAGCGAAACCGCCAACGAATTCGACCTGCCGTTTGTCGTTCAGGGCCCGTGGGACGATCCGCTGATGCTGCCGGATGCGCAAAGCCTGATGCGCAGGTCCGGCGCAGCCAATCAGCTTTTGGAATCCGTGAGCAAGACTCACACCGCCGGCGCTGCCGTGCGCGCGGTCATCGACAAGCTTCTCAATCCCGGCGGCGCGCCGCCGGCTCCCGCGCCGGCGCCAAAATCGGCGGATTAGACGGCGGGAACGACCCCACTCAAAAAGCCGGATTGCGCTCCGCACGCGTTCCGGGCAGGTTTTTTCATATTCGTCCGGACGCGCCGCGCGCGCCGCTGAGCTTGGCCAGCAACGAGGCGATGATCACGGCGACGCCGACCACGGCCACCATGATGCTGCACACCGCATTCATTTCCGGTTTCACGCCGAGCCGCACTTCGGAATAAATGCGGATCGGCAACGTAGTCGTGCCCGGCCCCGTGGTGAAGCTTGCGATCACCAGATCGTCGAGCGACAGCGCGAAAGCGAGCATCCAGGCCGCGGCGACCGCCGGCACGATCAGCGGCAGCGTCACCGCCAGGAAGGTGTGCGCGGGCGACGCGCCAAGATCCGCCGCCGCTTCTTCGAGGCTGGCATCGAAATCCGCAAGCCGCGATTGAACGATGACGGCGACAAAGCACATCGCCATCGTGGTGTGCGCGATCGTGACCGTCCAAAAGCCGCGGTCGACCGCGATGGTCACGAACAACAGCAGCAGCGACAAGCCGGTAATGACTTCCGGCATCACCAACGGCGCGTAGATCATCGCCGCGAACGGAAGCCGGCCGCGGAAACGGCCGAACCGCGCCAGCACCAGCGCCGCCAGCGTTCCCAGGATCGTGGCGGCGGTGGCCGAGGCGAGCGCGACACGCAGGCTGACCAGGGCGGCCTCGATCAGGGCCTCATCGTTGAGGAGCTCGACATACCATTGCGTCGACCAGCCGCCCCATACCGCCACCAGACGCGAGGCATTGAACGAATAGATCACCAGCACGGCAATCGGCAGATAAAGAAAGATCATGCCAAGAACGAGAGCCACGACGTTGACGCCGGAAAGCTTGCGCATGGTCAATCCCGCTCAACCACCCGCATCGCCTGATGCTGATAAATGACGATGGGCGTGACCAGAAGGCACACCAGCACAACCGCAACAGCGGAGGCCACCGGCCAATCGCGGTTGCTGAAAAATTCCATCCAGATGGTTTGGCCGATCATCGGCGATTCGGAGCCGCCGAGCAGATCGGGGATGACGAATTCGCCGACGATGGGAATGAAGCAGAGCAGCACACCCGCCAGCATGCCGGACGACGACAGCGGCAGCGTCACCTGCCAAAAAATCTTCCAGCGCGGGCAGCCGAGATCGGCGGCGGCCTCGATGAGCGTCTCGTCGAATTTCTCGAGCGTGGCGTAGAGCGGCAGCACCATGAACGGCAGGTAGGAATAGACGACGCCGATGAAAATCGCGGTGTCGGTCGAAAGCCAGGCGGGCGGTTCGCTGACCAGATGCAGCGCCATCAGGAGATCGTTGAGCGGCCCCTCGCGCTGCAGGATGTTCATCCACGCATAGATGCGGATCAGCAGCGAAGTCCAGAACGGCAGAATAACCAGCAGCACCAAAATCGCCTGCCAGCGGCGCGGCGCGCGCGCGATGGCGTAGGCGATCGGATAACCGATCAGGAGCAGTATCAACGTCGAGAACGCGGCAATCTCGATGCTTTTCACATACGACAGCAGATAAAGCGGATCCGCCCACAGCAGCCGGTAATTGTCGGGCGAGAGCGCGGCGAAGAAAGCCTTCAGACCCGGCCAGCCCGCCAGGAGATCGAGCACCGGCGTATAAGGCGGCTGGGCGATCACCGTTTCCGAGAAGCTGATCTTGAGGACGATCAAAAACGGCGCAAGAAAGAACGCGAGCAGCCAGATATAAGGCAGCCCGACCGCAAGGCGCTGCCATGCCGATCCTGTTGGCTTGCCCTTCATGGCGTTGCTATCGCCATGGCTCGCGCCGAAAGATAATCGAGCCCGAGCGCCAGGCGGCATTTCGGCGATGCTTCCTGCGGCCTTGCTCTGTGTCTGCGCATGATCGGATCGGGCTTTTAGTATGTCAGTACGGTTCCGGCGTCGGGTGGAAAGCTCAGCCAAACCTGCTCGTCGAGAGCGATCGGTTCGGACCCGCCGGTATTAGCGACGGCGGCCCGCACCAGGGAGCCGTCGCGGATGCGCAGCTTGTAGACCGAGGTGCCGCCCAGATAGCCGACATCGACCACCGTGCCCGACGTGCAATTGGGGGGCTCGGGAACCGGAGCCTCGCGGCTGATACGGATCTTCTCCGGCCGCACCGCAAGCCAGACGACCGCGCCCGGGTCGGCCTCGGGCTTGCGTCCGACGCGCAGATTGCCGGCCGGCGTGCCCTCCACGCTCAGCCGATCGTCGCCGAGCCGGCCGGGGAACAGATTCACGTCGCCGACAAAATCCGCCACCCAGCGCGATCGCGGATGCTCGTAGACCTCCGCTGCCGGCGCGACTTGCGCAAGGCGCCCGCGATCCATGACGGCGATGCGGTCGGCGACCGTCATGGCCACGCTCTGATCGTGAGTAACGATAATGAAGGTGAGGTTGAGCGTCCGCTGCAGCGCCATTAATTCGAATTGCATGTTGTCGCGCAATTTCTTGTCGAGCGCCGCCATCGGCTCATCGAGCAGGAGAATGCGCGGGCGCTTGACCAGCGAACGCGCCAGCGCGACGCGCTGGCGCTGTCCGCCCGACAATTGGTGCGGCTTGCGCCGACCCAAGCCTTCGAGCCTGACCATCGCCAGCATGTCGGCAACGCGGGTGGCGATCTCGCGCCGGCTCAATCCATCCTGTTTCAACCCGAAGGCGATGTTGCTTTCGACCGAAAGATGCGGGAACAGCGCATAGCTCTGAAACATCATATTGACCGGCCGCCGATACGGCGGCACCGGCGCCAGATCGACACCCTCGAGCAGGACATGCCCGGCATCCGGCCGCTCAAAGCCGGCAATCAGCCGCAGCAATGTGGTCTTGCCGCAGCCCGAAGGGCCGAGCAGAGCAAAGAACTCGCCTTCATAAACATCGAGCGAAAGCTGATCGACAACGGCCTGACGGCCGAAGCGCTTGGTCAATGTTTGGATGCGCAGCAGCGGACGCAGACTGGGATCGGTCCACGGCGCAAAATCTCGTTTCGAGCCGGTGATCTGTCCACACTCCGATGCGGGGTTGGAATTCTCGCCGGATATTTAACGCAAATTAAGCGAACCGCAAATGCCGGACGCCACGCTGTGCACGATTTCGTTGTCCAGGATTTCTTGATCTTGCGGGAGCGGCCGGCCAAATCAGTTCGGCGCGTTCGGCACCAACGACGGACCTTGATCGACAGTCTCGACCGTTTCTGTCGTGAGGCGGCGCGGCTCCGGACCGTAATAGTCGCCGAGCTGCACGCTTGGGCGCGGCTGCAAGGTGATCGAGACCAGCCGGTCGTAGATGGCCTTGGCGGAAACCGGCTTGACCAGATATTCATTGACCCCGAGCCGCGCCGCCTCGAGCACACGCCAGCGCTCGCCGTAGCCGCTGAGCATGATGATGGGCACGTCGGGCATCGGAAATACGCCGGGCGAGCGCACGATGCGCACCAGCTCGGCACCGTTGAGCAGCGGCATCTCCCAATCGAGAATCACGACATCCGCGCCGACCGTGCGCAACGTATCGAGCGCGGTGATGCCGTCGCCCGCCTCGTAGATATCCTTGACGCCGCAATTGACCAGGAGATTGCGGATCATCTTGCGCATGTATTGATTGTCGTCGACCACCAGCACGCAAAGCGCCTGGATGCGATCCACCAGCTCCTTTTTCGACAGCTTGGCCGACATTGGCGATCCCGCGGCGTTTGCCCGGCACCTTGCGGCGTCACGGGCCTCGCAGGCAATGGCCGCCTTGCGGGTTAGTAAAGGGGCGGTTTTCGCTTGCCAGCACGCGCGCTTGGTAAGCGCGCGGTTAATGCGCCGGAATAGCCGGATGCGGATCTATCGTGCCACCATGAATTGCTCCAAGCCGGCGCGCTCGTTTGGCGTCAGGCGCAAGCCGAGTTTCGAGCGGCGCCACAGGACATCGTCCGCGGTTCGTGCCCATTCTTTCGCCATCAGATAGCGCACTTCGGCCGCGGTGAGATCGACGCCAAGCCAGGCGCCGAGATCCTCCGGCCGTTTTGCCGATTGCAAGATCTCGGCGACCCGAGTCCCATAGGCGCCGACGAGCCGCTCGGCATGCTCTTTGCGCAGAAACGGCCATTGGGCTTGCGTGCGCTCGATGAGCGCCGTCACGCCGTCGAAAGCGAAGTCTCCTCCCGGCAAGGTGCTGTTCGCGGTCCAAGCCGGCGCCGGCCGAAAGAAGGGCGCGAGCCGGGCGAGCGCATCTTCGGCAAGGCGCCGAAAGGTCGTGAGCTTGCCGCCATACACCGTGAGCAGCGGCGCCGTGCCGAAGCCTTTTTCGAGCATGAGCGTATAGTCGCGGCCGATTTCCTGCGGCTTGCCGGCGCCATCGTTATAGAGCGCGCGCACGCCCGCATAAGCCCACACCACATCGGCAGTAACGATGGTGGCGCGGAAATAGGTGCTGACGACCTCGCAGAGAAAATCGATTTCGGCTTCGGTCGGAACGACGGCCGCCGGATCGCCGGTGAAACTCCGGTCGGTCGTGCCGATCAGCGTGAAATCACGCTGGAAGGGTATCGTGAAGACGACCCTACGGTCCGGCGCCTGCAGGATATAAGCGCGGTCGTGGTCGTAAAGCCGCGGCACGACGATGTGGCTGCCTTTGTCGAGCCGCAAGGGCCCAGACGGTTTTTGCCGCAAAACCAGCTCGGCGACGGTGTCCGTCCAGGCACCGGTGGCGTTGACGAGAACGCGCGCGGTCACGACCTGGCGCACGCCGCGGGCGTTGAGAACAAGCCGCCAGATATCGCCGCGTTCGGCGCGCACACAGCGGGTGCGGGTGCGGACGTCGGCGCCGCGCTCGGCGGCATCGAGGGCGTTGAGCACGACCAGCCGCGCATCGTCGGCAAAGCAATCGGAATATTCGTAGCCGCGATGAAAATGCCGCCGCAGCGGTACGCCCGTCGCGTCGACGGCAAGGTCGACGCGGCGCGTCGGTGGCAAGACCTCGCGGCGGCCGATGGTGTCGTAAATGAAAAGGCCGAGCCGCAGCAGCGCCGGCGAGCGAAAGCGCTGATCAACGGGCAGCACGAAGCGCAGCGGCCTGATCAGGTGCGGCGCCATGCGGAGCAACACTTCACGCTCGCTGAGCGCCGCGTGCACCAGCCGCAGCGCGCCATGTTCCAGATAACGCAGCCCGCCGTGGATCAGCTTCGACGACGCGGATGATGTGCCGGAGGCGAGATCGTTCTGCTCGACCAGCAAGACCTTTAGCCCGCGCCCGGCGGCATCGCGCGCGATGCCGGCGCCATTGATGCCTCCGCCTATGATCGCGAGATCGAAATCGGCCATTCCCCTCGTCCCGGCAGCAATGACTGCCTCAACGGCAGGTGACAGTTCAAGCCGACGTCGTACAATAATGTTTTAAGAAGCGTTTGCTGTGCTTGCTTGGCTTTTGCCGTCGCTCCGCTTTACGAAAGCTACCGCTCTGCTTAAGAGCGGCCATCCCCCACATGAGGGAGGTCATCGGCCATGGATTTTCGCGATCGTCATGTCGTTATCACCGGCGGCGCCGGCGCGCTCGGCACCGCCGTGGTGCAAGCTCTGATCGGCCATAGCGCCATCTGCCACGTTCCCTGCCGCGACGAAGCGGAAGCGCAACGCTTTTCGCTGCGCGAACACAAGCAGGTGAAAATCTCGATCGCCGGCAACCTTGCCGACGAGGCGGCTATCGAACGGCTCTACCAACCGATCGGCCCGCTCTGGGCGTCGATCCATCTCGCCGGCGGCTTTGCGGCAGGAGCGCTGCGCGAAGCCGACGTCGCAACGTTACGCACGCAGATAGACATGAACCTGATGACGTGCCTCCTCTGCTGCCGCGCTGCGATCGGCGCGATCGGCACCGATGGCGGCCGCATCGTCAATGTGGCGGCGCGGCCGGCGCTTGAATGGCGCAGTGGCACCGGCATGGTCGCCTATGCGGCCAGCAAGGCCGCGGTCGCGGCGCTCACGGCCGGCCTGGGCGAAGAAGTCGCCCGGGACGGCATTCTGGTCAACGCGGTGGCGCCGTCGATCATGGACACACCGGCCAATCGGGCCGCCATGCCGAAAGCCGATTTCAGCCTCTGGCCGAAGGTCGAGGAAGTCGCGGCCACGATCGTGTTTCTGGCTTCGCCGGACAACCGCGTCACCCGCGGGGCGATCGTTCCGGTGTATGGGCGGTCGTAGCCAACTCGTCATTGCGAGCAAAGCGAAGCAATCCAGTTTTCGTGGGCTCAGCACTGGATTGCTTCGTCGCTACCGCTCCTCGCAATGACGCTCGAAAAAGACTCAATACCCCGGCCACAACCCCGGCGTCGCCAGTTCGAGCACGTGGCCGTCGGGATCGCGGAAGTAGATGCTTTCGCCGCCGCGCGGCCATTTGACCCGGCTGTCGATCGCCACGCCGGCCTCGGCGAAACGCGCTTCCCAGGCCGCAAGCGCATCGGCGGCGATGGAAAACGCCATGTGGATTGGGCCATGCCCATCGTGCGGTGGAATGGTCCCGCCGGGCAGTTGCGCGGGCTCGAGCGAACCGCCGCGCAAGAACAACAGCAACACGCCGCGGCCGCCCACGTCGTAGGCGCACAGCCGCGGATCGCGGTAGATGCTGTTGAGCCCGAGCACCTGTTCGTAGAACGGGCAGGCGCGCTCGAACGTGTCGACGTAGAGCGACGTTTCCAGAATGCCGAGAAGGTCGAGCATGTTTTCATCCGCTTCCGTCATTCCGGGGCCGAGCGCCAGCGAGGAGCCCGGAATCCATATTCGCTGACCGGTGGTTATGGATTCCGGGCTCGCCACTGCGTGGCGCCCCGGAATGACAAATAAAAAATTACCCGGAAATCGGCACCACTTCGCGCATCGGTGCGCGCACCAGCCGGCTCACCGAGCTCGCGGCGACGATGGCGTGCTGCTGCGCGTAGGCCTCGTGGTTCTGCTCGATGTAATCGAGATCGTAGAGGTAATTGACCATGAGGCCGTACGACTGCGCTAACGCCCGGCTCGACATATCGCCGAGCCAGTTGAGCCGCTCGAGGCGAGCGCCGTTGCCGAGATGGAAGCGTGCGACCGCATCCGCCGGCAGGCCGCGGGTATTACGCGCGCGCATGTAATACCAGGCGGCCGCACGCAAGAACGGCTCGCGCACCGCAGCGGCGGTCTCCTGATTGCTCCACCAATCCGGCTGCGTCAGCGCCGCGAGCGTCTCGCGGTCGTCCTCGTCGAGCACGATCGAAGCCGCGTTAAGGCGCTCGCGATTGAGCCAAGAGGCGAAATTCGGCGCCGGCGACAGCGTGACGAAATGCGAAATGCGCGGCAGTTCGCGGCTCACTTCCTCGACCACCTGCTTGATCAGGAAGTGGCCGAAGGTGACGCCGGACAGTCCACGCTGGCAATTGGTGATCGAATAGAACACCGCCGTGTTCGCACGCTGCGGCTCGACCGCCTCGCGCTTGTCGGAGAGGATGGGCGCGATCGCGCCCGGGATCTCGCGGGTAAGCGCCACCTCGACAAAGATCAGCGGCTCGTCGACCAGGGCCGGATGAAAGAAGGCGTAGCAGCGGCGATCGGGCGGATCGACGCGGCGGCGCAAATCCTCCCAGTCGCGAATTTCGTGCACCGCCTCGTAGCGGATGATCTTTTCCAGGATCGCGGCGGGCGTCGACCAGTCGATGCGGCGCAGCACGAGGAACCCCCGATTGAACCACGACGAGAACAGGTGGACGAAATCCTTGTCGACGATACCGAGATCGTCGCGGTGATCGAGCGCATCGAGCAACTGCTCGCGCATGCGCACCAGCGCGGCAGTGCCGCCGGGCGCCAGATTGAGGCGGCGAAACAATTCCAGGCGGCGCGGTTCGCTGCCGCGATGGAGCTCGGCGGCGCTATCGGCGGACGGCGCCGCTTGCCAGGCGGCGAGCGCCGCATCGATGCGCGCCGGATCGTGGCCAAAAGTCTTGGCCAGGGTCTCGAAAAAGGCGATGCGCGGCCCGGTGGTCAGCCCGGCATAGTCGTCGAGAATCTCATTGGCGAGCGCGACGCCGGAAGCCTCGCCCCGCCCCGACAACAGCGCTTCGGAAAGCTCGAGGATGCCGTCGGAGCGGCCGCGCGCGGAGGTGCGGCCCGAGATCAGGGCGCGGCTGCGGTCGGCGATGCTCTGCAGCATCTCGCTAAAGAACGAGGTATTCACCGCCACCATCGCACTATCGGCCCCCTCGCCCTAAATTTAGCTAATGATCGCGCCGAAAGATGACAAGTTGGCTAAAGCCAAAGCCGCGATCCCGGTTCCGCCCACGGTATTAACCCGCTTCTCCCGCAGCCCGACACCTGCGAATGACTTGCAAGTTCGGGGCCGCGATCATGCGGCACTGCACAAGGCGGTCGGCCGCGCTCTCTCGACGCGGAGGCGGCACATGCTATATCGCCCTTGCCGACCTTGCCCTGCCGGGGTCGGGATCATGCACGAAGGAGTGGTTCATGCCGGGTCCATTGGCCGGTCTGCGTGTGTTGGAATTGGCCCGCATCCTCGCCGGCCCATGGGCCGGGCAAATCCTCGCCGACCTCGGCGCCGACGTGATCAAGGTCGAGCGCAAGGGTGCCGGCGACGATACCCGCGGCTGGGGGCCGCCTTTTGTCGCAGGTGCCGACGGCGACCATCTGGGCGCGGCCTATTTTCACGCCACCAATCGCGGCAAGCGCTCGATCGAAGTCGATTTCGAGAGCGAAGCGGGCCGCCGCATCGTGCGCAAGCTTGCCGCCCGCTCCGACGTGCTGATCGAGAATTTCAAGGTCGGCGGCCTCGCCAAATTCGGCCTCGACTATAAGAGCCTGGCGCCCGACAACCCGCGGCTGATCTATTGTTCGGTCACCGGCTTCGGCCAGACCGGACCTCACGCCCAGCGGCCCGGCTACGACCTGATGGCGCAAGGCATGGCCGGCATGATGGACCTGACCGGCAACCCCGACGGCGAGCCGATGCGCGCCGGCGTGCCGGTGTCTGACATCTTCACCGGCGTCTATTCGGCGGTCGGCATTCTGGCGGCGCTGGCGCGGCGGCAGAAGACCGGCCAGGGCGGCTATGTCGATACCGCGTTGGTCGACACCACCGTGGGCGTTCTTTCCAACCAGGCGCTCAATTATCTCGTCTCCGGGAAAGTGCCGCACCGGATGGGCAATGCGCACCCCAACATCACGCCCTATCAGGTGTTTCCGGTGGCCGACGGCCACATCATCATCGCCTCCGGCAATGACGGGCAGTTCGGAAAACTGTGCGCCGTGCTCGGCGAGCCCGATCTCGCCAAGCAGGAGAAATATATCGACAACAAATCGCGGCTCGCGCACCGCGCCGAGCTGATCGGGCATCTGTGCGGGCTCACGGCGCGGCTGCCGCGCCAGGCGCTGCTGGAAAAGCTCGAGGCGGTCGGCGTGCCAGCCGGGCCGATTAACGATCTCGAGCAGGTGTTTTCCGATCCGCAGGTGGTGGCGCGCGGCATGAAGATCGAGCGGCCGAGCGCCGCGGCCGCCGACGGCAAGATCCCCGGCGTGCGCACGCCGATCACGCTCGACGGCGCGCCGATGGCGGCCGAGCATCCGTCGCCACGACTGGGCGAGCATACGCAAGAGATTTTGCGCGAGATCGGTGAGGCATAACGCTCTCGATTCGTTTGTTGTAGCGTGGTCTTTCTCGGAAGGCCGACTTCCACCCATCGGGTCGAACCTCAGCGGCATGCGATGGAAAAACCGTCGTCACTGCGAGGAGTGATAGCGACGAAGCAATCCAGCTTCCCGCGCAAGCCGCTGGATTGCTTCGCTGCGCTCGCAATGACGCGCCTCGGCTCTCATCGTCGCGCCCGCACGTTCTCTCTCGTCACCACCGGGCATTGACCCGCTGGTCAATGCTGGCGTCCGGCTAAGCGAGCAGCCCGTCTGTTAGAGTCTGCGGCTCGGCCGCATGGATTGCCGGGTCAAGCCCGGCAATGACGCGATGAGAATGTCTCGTTCGACGCTCTCACGCCCGTTTACTCAGAAGCCCCTCCACCATGCTGCGCATGGTCCCCCTCCCCCCGCTGCGCGGGGGCGGATAAGAGGTGCTCGCGCTGCGCAAGCCTTGCTCAACCACAGCATCTGCGACTTACGAATGATTTGCGCGCCGCATCGCGCGCGCTAGGCTCAGTGCATGCTCGATTGGTATCGCCACATGGATGCCGCGGAGCGGCGCACGTTCTGGGCCTGCTTCGGCGGCTGGGCGCTCGATGCATTCGACGTGCAGATCTACAGCTTCGTGGTGCCGGCGCTGATTGCGCTGTGGCACATCAGCAAAGGACAAGCCGGCCTGCTGGCAACCAGCGCGCTCGTCATCTCCGCCTTCGGCGGATGGATCGCCGGCATCCTCGCCGACCGCATCGGCCGCGCCCGCCTGCTGATGATCATGGTGGCCTGGTTCGCGTTTTTCACGTTCCTGTCGGGCTTCACCAACACGTTCGAGCAGCTCCTGGTGGTGCGCGGCTTGCAGGGTTTCGGGTTCGGCGGCGAATGGGCAGCCGGCTCGGTGCTGATCGGCGAAGTCATTCGGGGCGCCGATCGCGGCAAGGCGGTCGGCACCGTGCAGAGCGCCTGGGCGGTCGGTTGGGGCGCCGCCGCCATTCTGGCCACGGTTATGTTTCAGGTGTTGCCGCAGGAGATCGCCTGGCGCGCGCTGTTCTTCGCCGGCATCCTGCCGGCCCTGCTGGTGTTCTATATCCGCGCTTTCGTTCCCGAGCCGGCGATATTCAGGGAAGCCGTACAGGCCGGCGAGCAGCGCGGCACCTTAACGATTTTCGCCGATCTGCTGCCGACCACGATCCTGGGCGCGGTGCTGACCACCGGCGCGCAAGGCGGCTATTACGCGATCACGACGTTCCTGCCGACATTCCTCCGCGACGAGCACCATCTCACCGTGCTGGGCACCGGCGGCTATCTGGCTGTGATCATCGTAGGCTCATGGTGCGGCTATGTGGTCAGCGCGTATTTGAGCGATGGCATCGGCCGGCGCAAAAACTTCTTCATCTTCGCGATCGGCTCGCTGTTGATCGCTATCGCCTACACGCAGGCGAACATTCCCGACGCGCTGATGCTGGCGCTCGGATTTCCGCTCGGCTTTTTCGCCTCCGGGATTTTCAGCGGCCTCGGTCCCGTGCTCACGGAGCTTTTTCCGACCAGCGTGCGCGGCGCCGGCCAGGGCTTTTGCTACAATTTTGGGCGCGGCATCGGCGCTTTCTTCCCGACGCTGGTCGGCTTTCTGTCGGCGCAGGCGACGCTCGGCGTCGCCATCGGCATCTTCGCGGCGATTTCTTACGCGATCGTGATTCTCGCCGCGCTGGCGCTGCCGGAGACGCGCGGACGCGAGCTCAAAGCGAATTGAAAATGAAAGTGTAGCCCGCATGAGCGTAGCAACATGTGGGAAAGGCCGTCCCGGATATCGCTGCGCTCATCCGGGCTACCCTCTCCCCGCACGCGGGGAGAGGTGAAATGAGAGCCATCACTCAGGCTTGAAATCCATCGCCACGCCGTTGATGCAGTAGCGCAGATGCGTGGGCGGCGGGCCGTCCTCGAACACGTGCCCGAGATGGCTGCCGCAGCGGCTGCAATGCACCTCGGTGCGGATCATGCCGTAGCTGTTGTCGGTTGAGCTCTCAACCGCGCCCGGCTCTGGATCGTTGAAGCTCGGCCAGCCGGTGCCGCTTTCGAATTTGCGCTTGGAGGCGAACAGCGGCTGCTGGCAGCCGACGCAGAAGAATGTGCCGGCGCGCTTCTCATAGTTGAGCGCGCAACTGCCCGGCGCCTCGGTGCCGTGGCCGCGCATCACCCGGTATTGCTCCGGCGTCAGAAGCTTCCGCCATTCCGCGTCGGTGTGGGTTACCGGATAGTGCTTGGTGTCGGTATCCATGGTGGTATCCCTCTCGGCGTTGGTATTTCCCGGCGTGCCGTGGATGAAAACGTTGACGGCCTGAAGATAGTGACAAAAGGCGGTAATTGAAGCCGGGCCGCGGGCGAGCGGCCCCCATGCTGCTGCAGGGCGCGGAAAGCCCGGACACGCCGCCGTCACGGCAGCTTGTCAAAACCTTCGCCGAAGCCTTTCAGGCTCATCGGAAAGCCGATGCCTTCCTCGGGCGTCTGGAAGATGATGAAGGTCGAGGTCTGGCCGGTGCGCATCTGCTCGATCAGCTTGTCTTCCATGACCACTTCGGCGACGCAGCCGTTGGGCAGGCAGCGCACGAAACCGGCGCGGCCGACATCGTTATTGTCGATCTTCAAGCCGAGCCCCGACGGCAAGAGCACGCCGAGCGGCGCCACAACCCGCATCAGCCGGCTTTTCTGGTCGGCGGTTTTCAACACGATGACGGTCAGCCCCACATTGGGCCGGTCTTCGGCGGTGACACTCTGCATCAGCGCGCATTGCTCGTTCTGCGCGCCCGGCGGCGTGTCGCAGCGGATCTGCCAATCGCCATGCACTGAGCGCACGGCGCCCTGCGCCAACGCATGGTCGGCGAACGCCACGCCCGCCAGCGCGAAAACAGCGGCAACACCGAATACCGCCAGCAGCCTGTGCGCGGCATCAAAAGCTTTCATGATCGTTTTCCCCAAGGCCTCTTCTCCAAGAAGGCTTCTTCTCCAAGAAGGTCCTCTTCTCCAAAAAAGGCGCTCTTCTCCAAGAAGGCCTGTTCTGCAAAGCCTGCCGGCCGTGCCGGACGGCGGATTTCACGGCGCGAATTGCGGTCGCGCAGGCCGATCGTCGGGCCGATGCCTGCCACCACAGCGAGGTCATTGTGTCAAGGCCGGATCACAACCCGCCGATTATGGCCGGGCCGGTGACATGAGACCAGCGGCGTGGACGGCAAAAACAGATGTGCAAAACGTCGCGTCGGTCGAGCGATGAGTGCATTGCGGCAGCGCCGGATTTGTGGTTTGAGGGGCTGGGATTCCCCCATCCCGTCAAGCCTGCCAAGGACCCGATCCGTGCCCCAAATCTCAATGGCAGCAGGTCGCGTCTGGGCTGTCGCACCAGCGTCGGCTCTGGCGCCCCAAACGGCAGTCGTGACAAAGACCAGATCTCGCGCATGTTCCGGAAAAGTGGGACCCGATTTTCCGGCAAGGACAGGGCGCAAAACCGGAGAACGTCTAGAGCCATGCCCGTGTGGCTCTAGGGAACAGGAGCAGTGATGCAGATGCCGGTGTTCTCGCGCTTGAGCACATATGCGGTGACTATCGGGGCCTTGCTTGCGAGCGCAGCCAGCGCGCTGGCCGCCACCGGGCAGCCGTCGCCTTGGGCGCTCGGCCTGCAGGAGGCCGCATCGCCGGTCATGACCGACATCACCTGGTTTCATAACTTCCTGCTGGTGATCATCACCGCCATCACGATTTTCGTCCTGATCCTCTTGGTCACCGTAATGGTCCGCTTCAACGCCCGGGCCAATCCGGCCCCGTCGCGGACCACCCACAACGCGCTGATCGAGGTGATCTGGACCATTGTTCCGGTGCTGATCCTGCTCGCGATCGCGGTTCCATCGTTCCGCCTGTTGTTCCTGGAGCTCGATCCGCCGAAAGCCGACCTGACCGTGAAGGCCACCGGCAAGCAATGGTACTGGAGCTACAACTACCCGGATAACGGCAACTTCGAGTTCGACTCGCTCCTGGTCGAGGACAAGGATCTCAAGCCCGGGCAGCCGCGGCTGCTGACGGTCGACAACGAGATGGTGGTGCCGGTCAATAAAGTGGTGCACGTGCTGGTGACCGGCGCCGACGTCATTCACTCGTTCGCGGTCCCGTCCTTCGGCATCAAGATCGACGCCGTTCCGGGCCGCCTCAACGACACCTGGTTCAAGGCCACCAGCGAAGGCCGCTTCCACGGTCAATGCTCGGAACTGTGCGGCAAGGACCACGCCTTCATGCCGATCACGGTGCGGGTGGTAAACGACGCCGAATTCGCCCAATGGGTGGAGCAGGAGAAGAAGAATGCCGGTCTCGACCCGGCTTCGCCGACCACGCTCGCAGCCGCCGGCGCGACAGCACGCTGACATGATGGGCCGATAGGCTTCGCAGGATAAGAACACTCGATAACGCAGGAACCGACAATGGATACGATGGCACACGCGGCACACGGCGACGATAGCGGGCACGCCATTCCGCACGGCTGGCGCCGCTTCGTTTATTCGACCAATCACAAGGACATCGGCACGATGTACCTGGTGTTTGCGCTGATCGCCGGCGTGATCGGCGGCATCATGTCGATCCTGATCCGCGCCGAGCTGATGTTTCCGGGCCTGCAGATCTTCCACGAGACCCACCTGTTCGACGTAGTGGTGACCGCGCACGGCCTGATCATGATCTTCTTCATGGTCATGCCGGCGATGATCGGCGGTTTCGGCAACTGGATGGTGCCGCTGATGATCGGAGCGCCCGACATGGCGTTCCCCCGCATGAACAACATCTCGTTCTGGCTGCTGCCGGCCTCGTTCGCGCTGCTGATCGCCTCGCTGTTCTTCGAAGGCGAGCCGGGCGCCAACGGCGCCGGCACGGGCTGGACGATCTACGCGCCGCTCTCGACCTACGGCCATCCCGGCCCGGCGATGGATTTCGTCATCCTGTCGCTGCATCTGGCCGGCGCATCCTCGATCCTCGGCGCCATCAATTTCATCACTACCATCTTCAACATGCGCGCGCCCGGCATGACCCTGCACAAGATGCCGTTGTTCGTATGGTCGGTGTTGGTGACGGTGTTCCTGCTGCTGCTGGCGCTGCCCGTGCTCGCCGGCGCCATCACCATGCTGCTGACCGATCGCAACTTCGGCACCACCTTCTTCGATCCGCATGGCGGCGGCGATCCGCTCTTGTTCCAGCACCTGTTCTGGTTCTTCGGCCATCCGGAGGTCTACATCCTGATCCTGCCGGGCTTCGGCATGATCAGCCAGATCGTGGCGACGTTCTCGCGCAAGCCGGTGTTTGGCTATCTCGGCATGGCCTATGCCATGGTGGCGATCGGCGGCATCGGCTTCGTGGTCTGGGCGCACCACATGTACACCGTCGGCATGTCGGCGAGCGTGCAAGCCTATTTCATCGCCGCCACGATGGTGATCGCGGTGCCGACCGGCGTGAAGATCTTCTCCTGGATCGCCACGATGTGGGGCGGCTCGATCGAGTTCAAGACGCCGATGCTGTGGGCGATCGGCTTCATCTTCCTGTTTACGCTCGGCGGCGTGACCGGCGTCGTGCTCGCCAATGCGGGCGTCGACCGCGTGCTGCAGGACACCTATTACGTGGTGGCGCACTTCCACTACGTGCTGTCGCTCGGCGCCGTCTTCGCCATCTTCGCCGGCTGGTACTACTGGTTCCCGAAGATGTTCGGCTACATGTACAGCGAGGCCGTCGGCAAGACGCATTTCTGGCTGACCTTCATCGGTGTCAACCTGGTGTTCTTCCCGCAGCACTTCCTCGGCCTCAACGGCATGCCGCGCCGCATCGCCGACTATCCGGATGCCTTCGCCGACTGGAATTTCGTCTCCTCGGTCGGCTCGTACATCTCCGGCTTCGCCGTGCTGGTGTTCATCTACGGGCTGGTGCAGGCCTTCGTCCGCAAGGTGCCGGCGCCGGCCAATCCGTGGGGCCCGGGCGCAACCACGCTGGAATGGACGCTGTCTTCACCGCCGCCCTTCCACCAATTTGAGACGCTGCCGCTGATCCGATGAGCGTAACGCTTTCACATGCCGAGCCCAGCATCGCGGGCGTCGGCGACTACATCGCGCTGATGAAGCCACGAGTGATGTCGCTCGTGGTCTTCACGGCATTTGTCGGGCTTGCGATCGCACCGGGCCATCTGCACCCGGTGATCGCGGCGACTGCGCTCATCTGCATCGCGGTGGGTGCCGGAGCCGCCGGCGCGCTCAACATGTGGTACGACGCCGACATCGACGCCCGCATGGCGCGCACGCAAAAGCGGCCGGTGCCGGCCGGACGCGTGGCACCGCGCGAAGCGCTCGCCTTCGGCATCACGCTCGCCGGTTTCGCCATCGTCGTGCTCGGGCTTCTGGTCAATGTGGTCGCCGGCGCGCTTCTGGCCGGCACCATCGGTTTCTACGTCCTGATCTACACGATGTGGCTGAAGCGACGGACGCCGCAGAATATCGTCATCGGCGGCGCCGCCGGCGCGCTGCCGCCGATGATCGGCTGGGCATCGGTCACCGGCGGCCTCGCGGTCGAGCCCATATTGCTCTTTCTCATCATCTTCTTCTGGACGCCGCCGCACTTCTGGGCGCTGTCGCTTTACCGCGCGCAGGACTATGCGCGTGCCGGCGTGCCGATGCTGCCGGTGGTGGCGGGCGAGCCTGAGACCCGGCGGCAGATCCTGCTCTATTCGCTGCTGCTGGCGCCGCTCGGCGCCTCGCCCTGGCTGCTCGGCTATGCCGGAGCGCTGTACGGCATTGCGGCGATTGCCGGCGGTGCCGCCATGGTAGCGCTGGCGGTGCGAATCTATCGGGATCGCACGCCTGTCGTCGCCCCCGGCGCGGCCGCCGGCGAGCAGCGACAGGCGCACGCCGTCTGCAAGCAGATGTTTGCCTTTTCGATCCTCTATCTGTTCCTGTTGTTTGCCATGCTGCTGGTCGACAAGTTTACCGGCCCGCTGGTCGGCCACATCGCCGCATGACAACGAGTGATGGCCATGGACGAGGACAAGCCGGAGCCCGGCATCAGGCTCACCGAACGACAGTTGCGCGCCCGCCGCGCGCGCTCGATCGCCATTGCGGTATCGCTCGGCCTCCTGGTCATCCTGTTCTACATCGTGACGCTCGTGAAAGGGCCGGGCGTGCTGCATCGGCCGCTGTGAACACCGAGCGGTAAGCCCATGTCGTCCAAACCAGCCAGCCCACGTCCTCCGCGCCGCGATCTCCTGGTCGCGTTCCTGTGCGGCGGACTGGTTGCCAGCATGGTCGTGCTGTCTTTCGCCGCCGTGCCGTTTTATTCGTGGTTTTGCCGCACCACCGGCTACGGGGGAACGCCGCAGATCGCGACGGCGGCGCCGGGGCAGATCACCGACCGCACCGTCACGGTGCGCTTCGATTCCAACGTCGCTCCCGGACTGCCGTGGAAATTCGAGCCTGAGCGGCGCACCGTCGACGTGAAGCTCGGCGAGGTTGTCACCGTCTATTATACGGTGACCAACGAGGCCGCTCGCGTCACCGCGGGTCAAGCGGGCTATAACGTGAGCCCCACCACCACGGGCGCCTACTTCACCAAGATCAATTGCTTCTGCTTCACCGAACAGACGATGAAGCCGGGAGAAAAACGCGAGATGGCGGTCGTGTTCTATGTCGACCCCAAGCTCGCCGAGAATTCCGAGCTGGACGGCGTCAACCTGATCACGCTGTCCTACACGTTCTATCCTATTCGCGTTCCGGACCAGGCAGCCGCGGAGACCGCGCCGCCAAAGTCCGGCCGCATCTGACGATCCGGACCGAGGCCGGCGACGGTTCTCGGCTCGGGCTGAATATCGAGGGTGGGCACGATCTTTCCAAAGGCCGGTTCGGCTTTTGGGGATCATGCTCTGGAGCGAGCCAATGGGGCGCGCCCGCACGTGCGGTCGCGTCAAGCGGAGAAGGAATGATGGCTGACGCAGCGCACGCGAAACCGCACCACGACTATCATCTGGTGAAACCCAGCCCGTGGCCGGCGATCGGGGCAACGTCGGCCTTCGTCACGGCTTTCGGGCTGATCCTGTGGATGCACCACATTGTCGTCTTTGCGCCGCTGGTTTTCGGCCTCGGCGCCATCGGCGTGCTCTACACGATGATCGGCTGGTGGCGCGACGTGATCTTCGAAGCCGAAGTCGAGCACGATCACACCCGCGTGGTGCAGATCTCGCATCGCTACGGCATGATCCTGTTCATCGCCTCGGAGGTGATGTTCTTCGTCGCCTGGTTCTGGGCTTATTTCGACGTTGCGCTGTTTCCGAACGAGGCCAGGGAGTTCGCCCGCACCGCCTTCGTCGGCGGCGTGTGGCCGCCCAAGGACATCAAGACCTTCGATCCTTGGCACCTGCCGCTGCTCAATACGCTTATTTTGCTCACCTCCGGCACGACGGTGACCTGGGCCCACCATTCGCTGCTGGAGAACGACCGCAAAGGCCTGGTCTGGGGGCTGGTGCTGACCATCCTGCTCGGCATGACGTTTACCTGCGTGCAAGCCTTCGAGTACGCACACGCGGCGTTCCACTATTCGGGCAACATCTACGGCGCCACCTTCTTCATGGCGACCGGCTTCCATGGCGCCCACGTCATCATCGGCACGATCTTCCTGATCGTCTGCCTCGCCCGGGCGCTCGCCGGCCAGTTCAAGCCGACGCAGCATCTCGGCTTCGAGTTCGCCGCCTGGTACTGGCACTTCGTCGACGTGGTCTGGCTGTTCCTGTTTGCCTGCATCTATGTGTGGGGCTCCGGCGGCGTGCCGGAGTAATGATGGTTATCCCGCTCCGCTCAACGGGGCGGGAATCGGCCTTCGGCAGCAAGGCGGCGGAAGGGGCCTTTGTGCAGCGGCCAACCTCACCACCGCGTGCCCCCTCCACCGCGCTAGGCGCGGTCCCCCTCCCCCGCTTCGCGGGGGCGGACATTTTCCTCGCTTGCGCGGGGACGCGCGGATTGCGACATCGCTGATATGAACGAACAGACCGTCCAAACGCTGTCCGCGGCGGCCCTGGCCGGGCTTCGCTGCGCTTGCCCGCGCTGCGGCAAAGGCAAGCTGTTCGCAGGTTTCGTCACGCTCCGGCCGCGTTGCGAGGTGTGCGGGCTTGATTATGACTTCGCCGACGCCGGCGATGGGCCCGCAGTTTTCATCATCCTCTTTGCCGGTTTTGTCGTGGTCGCTGCGGCGCTCGCGACCGAAATCATCTACCGGCCTCCCTATTGGGTGCATGCCGCCCTGTGGCTGCCGCTTATCCTGATCCTCACGCTCGGGCCGCTGCGGTCGATGAAAGGCCTGTTGATCGCTCTTCAGTTTCACCACAAGGCCGCCGAGGGACGGCTGACCGGGCGCGAGCCTTGAGTACGCCGTTCCCCGTTTCAGGCCGCGATGCCGTAAGTGCGCAGCCACGCCGCTGGCGGACTCTCGATTAGCCTCCTCGTCCCCGCCGCTATCGCGTTCGCCGTGCTGATCGCGCTCGGCACCTGGCAACTGCAGCGCAAGGCGTGGAAAGAGGCGCTGATCACGACGCTGAATGAGCGCCTGGCCGAGCCACCCGAGCCGCTGCCGGCGGCCGCAAGCTGGCCCACGATCGATCGTGACGACACCGAATATCGCCGCGTCGCTTTCACCGCGACGTTCGACGACAGCAAGGAAGCCCTCGTCTACGCGGCGGCCTCCGCCTTCCGGCCGGACGTTTCCGGCCCGGGCTATTGGGTGTTCACGCCGGCGCGCCTCGCCGATGGCCGCACGGTGGTGGTCAATCGGGGCTTTGTGCCGCAGGACTTGGTGCCAAAAGACTTGGCCAACTCCACCCGGCTCGGCGGCCACCTGGACGGGCCGATCGCCATCACCGGCACGCTGCGCTGGCCGGACACGCGCTCCTGGTTCACGCCGCGCGATGAGCCGGCGCATAATCTGTGGTTCCTGCGCGACCCGGCAACCATTGCAGCCGCCAAAGGGCTGCGGGACGTCGCCCCCTTCTATGTCGAGCAGGAAACGCCGGTGCCGCCAGGAGGCTACCCGCAACCAGGCAGGCTCGAAGTGCGGCTACGCAACGAGCACCTGCAATACGTTGTGACCTGGTACGGCCTCGCCCTGGTTCTGGTTGTCATATTTGCCGTTTGGGCCCGTTCGTTCCTGCGCAGCACCGGGCCGCAGGCGAAGCCCGAAATGGTCAAGCCGCACGGCCAAGGCGAGCCCGGTTAAGGCGCTATGGCGGGAACCCGGTCCTTCGTAGCCATCGGCACCGGCATGACGGCACCTTCCTTGTGAAAGGGGCGGCTCTTCTATAAGTGTCAGCATTAGTCCGGGACGGGCAGCCGATCGGCGGCCCGACGTGAATATCCTGGAAAATCAATGTCTTGCGTCCCGGCGGCTTGCCCCGGGGCTTTGAGGTTGTCGCTTGCGCCACGTCTCCACACGCGGGGAAACCGCGGGCCTGGGCTTCGCCGAGGTGATGCTCGCGGGCCTCGCCCGCGACGGCGGTCTCTACGTGCCGGAGGCGTGGCCGAAGCTCGAGCGCACAGCGATCGCGCGCTTTGCCGGCCGGTCCTATGCCGAGGTGGCCCTCGACGTAATCAGGCTTTTCACCGGCGACGCCATCGCTGACGCCGACCTCGCCCGCATGGTGCGCGAAGCCTACGGCACCTTCCGGCATCCGGCGGTGGTTCCGCTCGCGCAACTCGACGCCAACATGTTCACGCTCGAGCTATTCCACGGCCCGACGCTCGCCTTCAAGGACGTGGCGATGCAGCTCCTGGCGCGGCTGATGGACCATGCGCTGGCCGCACGCGGCGAACGCCGCACCATCGTGGTCGCGACCTCCGGCGACACCGGCGGCGCCGCGGTCGAGGCATTCGGCGAGCGCCATCAGGTCGATCTGATCGTGCTGTTCCCGAAAGGCCGCGTCTCCGACGTGCAGCAGCGCATGATGACGACGGCAAGCGCTGCCAACGTTCACGCAATCGCCATCGAGGGCACCTTCGACGATTGCCAGGCGATCGTGAAAGGCATGTTCAATCACGCGGCCTTCCGCGACCGCGTCCAGCTGTCCGGCGTCAATTCGATCAACTGGGCGCGGATCGTGGCGCAAACGGTCTATTATTTCACCGCCGCGGTCGCGCTCGGCGCGCCCCATCGCAAGATCGCGTTCACGGTGCCGACCGGAAATTTCGGTGACATCTATGCCGGCTATGTGGCGGAGCGGCTCGGGTTGCCGATCGACCGGCTCGTCGTCGCCACCAACGTCAACGACATTCTGGCGCGTACGCTCGCGAGCGGCAGTTACGAATTGCGCGATGTCGTGGCGACGTCTTCGCCGTCGATGGACATCCAGGTCTCGTCGAATTTCGAGCGCCTGTTGTTCGACGCCTATGACCGCGACGCCGCGGCGGTGCGCGCGCTGATGGGATCGCTGACGCAGTCGCGACGCTTTTCCGTGGCGGCGCCGGCGCTTACACGGATTCGCGCACAGTTCGGCGCGGGCCGGGCCAGTGAGGAAGAAGTATCGGCCACTATGCGCACCGTGCGGCGCGAGACCGGCAATCTCATCGATCCCCACACTGCCGTGGGCATCGCCGTCGCCGAAAAGGAGCCGCGCGATCCGGCCGTGCCGATGGTGGTGCTGTCCACGGCGCATCCGGCGAAATTTCCCGACACAGTCGAGGCGGCGACCGGCGCGCGCCCGGCTCTACCCACATGGCTTTCGGATCTCACTCAGCGGCCGCAGCGCATGACTGCGCTGCCGGCCGATCAATCAGCGGTCGAGCAATTCGTCTTGTCGACGAGCCGTGCCGCACAGGAAGGAGCGGTAGCATGAGCGTGAAGGTGACCACCTTGAAGTCCGGCATCCATGTCGTGACCGACACGATGCCACATTTGGAGAGCGCGTCGCTCGGTGTGTGGGTCCATTCCGGCAGCCGCGACGAACACCACGACGAGCATGGCATCTCGCATTTCCTCGAGCACATGGCGTTCAAGGGCACGCGGCGGCGGACGGCGCGACAGATCGCCGAGGAAATCGAGGCCGTGGGCGGCGATCTCAACGCCGCGACCGGCGTCGAGCACACGGCGTATTTTGCCCGCGTGCTGAAAGCCGACGTGCCGCTGGCAATCGACGTCCTGTCCGACATTCTTTCCGAGCCGGCCTTCGACCGCGAAGAGATGGTGCGCGAGCAGAATGTCATCGTCCAGGAGATCGGCGCCGTCGCCGACACGCCCGACGATCTGGTGTTCGAACACCTCAATGTCGTGGCCTTTCCGGATCAACCGCTCGGCCGCTCCATCCTCGGCACACCCAAGACCGTGCGCTCTTTCGACGGCACGCGGCTGCGCGACTATCTCGGCCGCCAGTATCGGGGCCCCGATATGGTGATCGCCGCCGCCGGCGCCGTGGACCACGAGGCGATCCTCGCCGATGTGGAAAAGCGTTTCACCCACTTCAACGGCCCTTCGAATGCGGCGGCGGAGCCGGCGCGTTTCGGCGGCGGCACGCATGTGGAAAAGCGCGAGCTCGAGCAGGTGCACATCGCGCTGGCGCTGTCCGGCGTGCCGCAGACAGATCCTTCGCTTTATAGCGTTCAGGTGTTCAACAACGCGCTCGGCGGTGGCATGTCGTCGCGGCTGTTTCAGGAAGCGCGCGAGAAGCGCGGCCTGTGCTACTCGATCTATTCGTTCCACTCCGCCTATGCGGACGCCGGCATGTTCGGGCTTTATGCCGGCACCGATGCCGCCGACAGCGCCGGGCTGATGCGGCTTGTGGTCGATGAGATCGCCAACACCGCGGAAACCATCTCGGAGGCCGAAGTCGCGCGCGCCAAGGCGCAGATGAAGGCCGGGCTGTTGATGGCGCTGGAAGGCTCGGGCCAGCGCATCGCCCAATTGGCCCATCACATGCTCACCTACGGACGTCCCATTCCGCTCGACGAAGTGGTGGCAAAGATCGAGGCGGTGACGGTGGAAAGCGCGCGCGCCGCCGGCCGCGCGCTGATCCGGCGCGGCAAGCCGGCCATTGCGGTGCTCGGCCTCGGATCGGGACTTGAAAGCGCGGCCGCCATTGCGGAGACTTTGAATCGCCAGGCCGCATGAGGGGAGAACTTTGGCTTGGCGGCCGTGCATCTGCGCTCGGGATCCTCAACCCGCGTTGGGTGATCGCGAGCGAGGGAGGCTCGGTCCTTGCCGCTGAGCACGCACGATGGCGTTTTTCCGCACCATCAACTTTGCCGATCCGTCGCCTTCGGTCGTGGGCGAGGGCGTGATTCTTCGCGCGCCGCAGGCCACCGATCACGCCGAATGGGCAGCCTTGCGCGAGCTGAGCCGTGATTTTCTCACGCCCTGGGAGCCGATCTGGCCGGCCGATGACCTCAGCCGCAGTGCTTTCCGCCGCCGTATCCGCCGCTATACCGAAGACCTGCGCACCGACCAGAGCTACGCCTTTCTGATCTTCCGCAGCAACGATGGACGCATGGTGGGCGGATTGACGCTGGCCAACGTCCGCCGCGGCGTCGCCCAGGCCGGCAGCCTTGGCTATTGGATGGGATTTCCCTACGCCCGGCAGGGATACATGACCGCAGCGGTGCGCGCCGTGATCCCTTTTGCCTTCAGTACGTTACGGCTGCACCGGCTGGAAGCGGCCTGTATCCCGACCAACAGCGCCTCGATCCGGCTCTTGGAAAACACCGGCTTTGTGCGCGAGGGCTATGCGCGCGAATATCTATGCATCAACGGGATCTGGCAGGACCACCTGCTTTACGGGCGGTTGCGGGATTCACGAGGCTAGCGGACGGGCTCAACCTTACGCGTTTTTGCCGCCTTGGGATGGCCACGCTTCCCTTGATATAACAACGGCATCGGGGACATTGGAATGAGATCGGGGGGAATGCCGGCTATCGGTGACCGATTACGACAATGCGGAGGCCGCGCGCTGCGTGCCACGCTTTCACTGATGCTTTTCGTTGGCGGCTGCCTTGGCATATCGGCGCCAGCCGCGTCGTCGCCAACGAATGCGCCAGGCCGCGCGGCCGCTGCGAGCGCCGTCGAGCCTGCCATTGCCCCGCTGGCCAAGGTCGCGCAAGCCGCCGCCGGTGACGCGAATTGCCCCGCCGTGGAAGTCCGTCGCGGCGCCGCCACCTTGACCGTCGGGCCGACCGGCGAGCGCACGGCGATGACGCTCAAATACCAGGGCAGCTTCACGCGCTTCGCCCGCGAATGCTCCGTGGTCGAAGGCAACATGATCGCGAAAGTCGGCGTCGAGGGGCGAATCGTGCTCGGGCCGGCCGGCAGCGCGGGCCGCATCCAGGTCCCGTTGCGCTTTGCCGTGGTGCGAGAAACGCCGACCGGCATGCAGGCGATCGCCACCAAATTCGTGCAGGTCTCCGTCGACCTCAACGCCACCGGCAACACGCCGTTCGTCTATGTGGAGGAGGGATTGAGCTTCCCGATCCCCAACCCGGTAACGACGCTCGATGAGTATCTCATCTATGTGGGCTTCGATCCGGTCACCGCCGAGGCGCAATCCAAGCCGCCGCCGAAAGCGCCGCCGAAGCACAAGCCCCAGGCTCAGCCAAAGCCGAAGACAGGACCTTTCATCGACGGGAATTAGAGCATGATCCGGAAAAGTGGATTACCGGTTTTCCGAAAAGATCATGCTCCACCAAAGATCTAGAGCGTGATGTCGATTCAACTTAAAGCTAATCCCGCTCTAGCTCTCGTCAGTCTGGGACGCGAGCTAGGACGCTGGCGCGCGGGATGAACCGGCGCGGCTTTTCGCCGAACGTCGTTAGTTGAAGGTCTTTTTGATATCTTCGATGCCGCGGGTCAAAAGGTCTTCGGCGACCTTGCCTTTGGCGGCGACGGCGAGGATTTTTTCCGCGGCGGCCACCGCGGTATCGGCGGCGGCGGCACGCACATCGGCGACCGCCTGGGCTTCGGCCTGCGCGATCTTGGCCTCGGCCATCTTGGTCCGGCGCAGCACGAAATCTTCCATCTTGGCCTTGGCCTCGACAGCGAGACGCTCGGCCTCGCCCTTGGCACTGGCGATGATGGCGGCGGCCTCATTCTCCGCGTCTCGGCCCTTGCGCTCGTATTCGGCCAGCAGAGCCTTGGCCTCGTCGCGCAACCGCACCGCCTCGTCGAGCTCGGCCCTGATGCGCGACTGCCGTGCATCGATGCTGCCGATCACCGTGCGGTGTGCGCCCACATAGACGAGCAGGCAGAGGAAAAGGACGAACGCGACGGCGACCCAGGCTTCGGCTTCGAACATGGACGATCTCTTCTTGGCTCTGACCTTGAGTCTATCGCAGTTGCGTCTATCGCTTGGATACTTCCGCCACCGCGGCATGGATGTCGCCTTGCGCCGGGGCCGTGCCGAGAAGGCGCTCGACAATGGCCGCCGCCGTATCCGCGGCGATGCCACTGACATTGCCCATGGCGGTGCTGCGGGTTGTGGCGATCGATTGCTCGGCCGCCGCCAGCTTCTCGTGCAGCTGCGCCTCGAGCTTCTTGTTGACGGCATTCGCCTCCGCGGCCTGCTGCTCGCGGGTCTCGTTGGCGATCGCCTGCGCCCGGGCGCGGGCATCGGCGAGCGACTTCTGATAGGCCGCATCGGCGGCTTCCGACTGCTCCTTGAAGCGCTGCGCCGCCGCCAGATCGTCGGCGATGCGCTTCGAGCGGTCAGCCAGGATGCTGCCGATGCGCGGCAAGGCAACCCGCGACATCAGCACGTAAAGCAGGATGAACGTCAGCGCCAGCCAGAACAGCTGTGACGGATAATGCTGCAACTCGAAGGGCGGGAACGCGTGGCTCTCGCCGGGCGCTTCGGTGTGAGCGGTCGTTTCGGCCATTCGGCGATCAGAGCCCGAACAGGAGGAGGAGCGCGATGAGGAGCGAGAAGATGCCCAGCGCCTCGGTGATGGCGAAGCCGAAAATCAGGTTGCCGAACTGGCCCTGCGCGGCCGACGGATTGCGGATCGCAGCCGCCAGATAGTTGCCGAAAATGGTGCCCACGCCGACGCCGGCGCCGCCCATTCCGATGCAGGCAATGCCGGCTCCAATATACTTTGCTGCGGTCGGATCCATGAGAAGAACTCCTTTTTCGAGGTTTGCGTGCCGGGCCGTCAATGGCCCGGGTGGATCGCATCGTTGAGATAGATGCAGGTGAGAATGGCGAACACGTAGGCCTGCAGGAAGGCCACCAGGAATTCAAGCGCGGTGAGCATGATCACCAGCAGCAGCGGGATGGCGGCGCCGAACCAGCCGGCAATGCCGAAGCCCGCGAGCATGATGATGAAGCCGGCGAACACCTGCAGGGTGATGTGGCCGGCCAGCATGTTGGCGAACAGACGGACGCTGTGGGAGATCGGCCGCGACACGAACGACAGCACCTCGATCACCACGATCGCCGGCAGAATGTAGATCGGCACCCCGCTGGGGACGAACAGCTTGAGGAACTTAAAGCCGTTCCGCCAGAAGCCGTAGATCACGACGATGAAGAAGACGAGCAGCGCCAAGGTCGCCGTGATGATGAGCTGGCTCGTGACCGTGAACGAGAACGGAATGAGCCCGATCATGTTGGCGAACAAGACGAACATGAACAGCGTGAACACGAACGGGAAGAACTTCATCCCTTCGGTGCCGGCCGAGCTGCGCACCGTATTGGCGACGAACTCGTAACTCATTTCGGCGATCGATTGCAGCCGCCCCGGCACCAGCGCCCGCGATGCCGTACCGCCGATCAGCAGCGCGGAAACCAGCAGCACGATGATCAGCATATAGAGCGCCGAATTGGTGAAGGCGATCTCGTGCCTGCCGACGTGGAAGAGCGGCGCCAGATTATTGATCTTGAATTGGTGGATCGGATCGACCGTCATGGTTCCATCGTCATTTCGGCGCACAGGGCGCTGGCGTCAATCTTCGTCGTCATCGTCCTCTTTACTCTGCCCCACCGGCGGGGCGGAGTTCGGAGGCCGACCGGCATCCACTGTGGGGCCGGAAACAACTCCGGCGGAGCGCATCACATTGAGCACGCCCGCGACGAAGCCGAGCAAAAGAAATACAATGAACCCCCAGGGCGAGATACCGAGCAACCGGTCGATGAGCCAGCCAATGCCGGCACCGACCAGCACGCCTCCAACGAGTTCGCTCGAGAGCCGGAAGCCCCTGGCGTAGCCCGATGCAGTCGTCGCCCGATCTCCACCAGGACCTTCGGAAGGCGGGACCGCACGCCCGCGTGCGGAACCCAGACCTTCGCCGAGACGCTGGAGTCTCGCGGAGAGGGCGGCTTCGTCGGTATGCGCCTTGTCGCGATCGCCGTTTTCGCGCGTGCCGTCACTCATCGGTCGGACACTCGCGGCTTGCGGCAATCGAGACGGAACCGCCCCCAGAAGCCGCGCGGACCATACTGATTGGGTTTCACCAAGTCAAGGAACCGTGTTTGGTATTAACACGTTGAAACAACAATAGATCTTTCATGTGTGCAACACCCAGCTCAGCAAGTTTGTGCGTCGCGAAGCCGATATCATTACAATGATGCGCAAATGATGCGATTCCCGCGAGCGGAGCAGCCGCCAAGCCCCCCTGCGGCGCCGGTCAAAGCGGGCAGCGCCGGCCTCCCGGCCAGCATGGAGAGGACCGATGGTAACGATGATCAAACCGAACGCGGCCAAGAAGGCCCTGGCGATAGGAGCCGTTGGCTTGATGCTCGTTGGCATAATGTTCGTTGCGCCGGCCTTGGCCGACGAAGGAATGCCCGACAGTGAGCACGGGCGCTACAGCTTCAGCAAAGTCGCGGACGGATACTTGCGGCTCGACGCACAGACCGGTGAGGTTTCAGTGTGCAGCCAGCGGGTCGTCGGCTGGGCCTGCCAGACGGCTCCGGACGATCGCACGGTGCTGGAAGGCGAGATCGCACGCTTGCGGACCGAGAACGCGGCCTTGAAGAAAGAAATGCTGGCCCATGGTCTCGCCCTGCCCGGCACCGCCTCCCCGGAAGCCTCCGGCGCCCACGACAACGACATCACCATCCATCTCCCGGACGATTCCGAAATCGACCGCATGATGGCCTATGCGGGGCAGCTATGGCACCGCTTTGTCGAGGCGATTGCTCGCGCGCAGAAGCAAGTGCTGAACAACAAGGGCTGAGACGAAATCGGCCGCGAGCCAAAACCGCTCCTTATATTCCGCTCGTGCCCACGCGGGCGGGCACCCAGCCTTGTTGCACCGCCCCTGGATTCCCGCTTGCGCGGGAACGAGCGAAAAAAGAATCCGCGTTGAACGAAGGACCGACCTTGTGCGCCCCGAACTGACGGACACTCAAACGACGCGCGTCGAAACCGTCGCGACCGCGCGTTTGAACGTCGCCACCAGCGGCGAAGGCTTTGTCGACATCACGCGTGAAGCGGCGCGCTTTCTCGAGCGCATCGGCGCACGCGACGGCGCGCTGTTTCTTTTCATCCGCCACACCTCGGCATCGCTGGTCATTCAGGAGAACGCCGATCCGGATGTGCAGATCGACCTCGTGACCGCGCTCAATCGGCTGGCACCGGCCGACGCCGGATGGGTGCATGATGCCGAAGGGCCGGACGACATGCCGGGGCATGTCAAATCCATGCTCAACGGCGTCTCGCTGCACATTCCGGTGATCGACGGGACGATGGCGCTTGGCACCTGGCAGGGCGTCTATGTGGCCGAGCACCGGGCCCGGCCGCATCAGCGCGAAGTGGTGCTGCAGTTTTTGGGCCGGGTGGCGGAGCGTTAGATGCCCGCAACATTTCCCGGGCGCGGCGCAGCACGAAGTGGTGCGCTGCAGACCCGGGACCGCCACATATGCCGAACTTGGGACGATCCCGGATCACGATGCGCCGTTGCAGCCGCCTCGTGTCCGGGAAACGCCGATGGACCGGGCCTCGCGATCGGCACTAGAGCGCGATCATTTGAAGTTGAAATCGACATCGGCGCTCTAGATCTCTGGTGGAGCATGATCTTTTCGGAAAACCGGTATCCACTTTTCCGGATCATGCTCTAGGATAAGGCAATTACGATTGGCCTAGGCTTTCTGCTTTGAACGACGCGCCCGCCCACCATTTGTTGATCGCCGACGATCATCCGCTGTTTCGCGGCGCGCTGCGCGAGGCAGTGCGCGGACTTTTCAGCGGCGCCGCGGTAGCGGAGGCCGGCAGCTTCGAGGAGGTCAGCGACGTTCTCGAACGGGCTAGCAGCGACATCGATCTTGTCCTGCTCGATCTCTCCATGCCGGGCGTGCGCGGCTTTTCCGGCTTGATGTATCTGCGCGCGCAATATCCGAGCCTGCCGATCGTCGTGGTCTCGGCCAACGACGACCCCGCCGTGATCCGCCGCTGCATGGAGTTCGGTGCCTCCGGCTTTATTCCGAAGACGCTCGGTATCGAGGCGCTGCGCGCTGCGGTGGCGCGCGTGCTGCAAGGCGAAATCTTCACGCCGCCCGATGTCGATCTCACGCGGCCCTCCGACGCCGAGACCACGGCCACGATCGCCAAGCTGGCCACGCTGACGCCGCAGCAGGTGCGCGTGCTGATGATGCTCTCGGCAGGGCTTCTTAACAAACAGATCGCCTACGAGCTCGGCGTATCGGAAGCCACCGTCAAGGCGCATGTCTCCGCCATTTTGCAAAAGCTCGGGGTCGAGAGCCGCACCCAGGCGGTGATCGCCGCCGGCAAGATCGAGGCCGGCAGCCTGCCGCAGGTGAACACGCGCGACGGTTAGCTGGAGCGACGTTTCATTTTCAGCCCCCGTCGTTCGAGTTGCGGGGGTCTGCCCGAACGATTTTCACGTGATTTACAAATGTATATAACGACCTTCAGCCGGCGAGAACAATCCCGCCGGCTGCTCATTTGCTGCGCATCGATAGCCCTCTATCGATGCGCGATTGTTTCGCTGCCATATACGGCCGCGCCGGGAGATCAGGGCGCGAAGCGCCCGGCGAACACGCTCGCCGGGCTCTCCGCACTGTCGTTTTTCAGAGATGATGCGCCGAAACACTCCTCAAGCACTGCGACAAAAGCTCGTGAGGCGCTGCTTGGCCGACATCGCCAAGGCTGAGCATGCCGATCATGCGTTTGTTCTTGTTGATCACCGGCAGCCGGCGAACTTTCAGCTCCTCCATGTGACGCATCGCCTTGGCAAGGTCTTCGTCCTCGCCGCAACAATGGATCTCCGCAGTCATCACGTCGCGGGCGATGGCGCGGCGCGCGTCGAACGTGTCTTGCGCCAATCCTTTGCAGACGATGTCGCGGTCGGTCACCATGCCGATCAGACGATCATTCTCGCCAATCGGAATGGCGCCGATGTCGTGCTCGCACATGAGCCTTGCGAGCTCGGTCACAGGAGTGTCGGGACTGACCCAATCGACTCCCTTGTGCATCACATCTTTGACTTTCATGGTGGGACCTCCGTTGCTTGAGCATCGGGCCTCACCCTCGGCGCGATTTTAGCAGAAGATCGGCCGGGCCGCTACGCGGGCTTCGTGGGCACCCAACAAACAGCGGCGGCTTTTTCTCCTCCCCCCAAGGCGACAGCGAGTTTGCATCGGCAAGCGGCTGCACACCCGTCCCGTCTCGTCGGTTCTTTCGTTTCACCTCGCGGTAAAGGAAAGACCTACTCCGCCGCCACACGCTGCACGCGCCACTGCGTGATCAGCGCGCGCAGCGATGCGGGTTTCACCGGCTTGTTGAGAATGTGGATGCCGGCGGCGCGCGCTTCTTCGCGCACGTGCGCGGAGCGGTCGGCCGTGACCAGGATCGCCGGCAGATCGCGCCCATGGCGGCGGCGCAATTCGCTGATGGCGCCGACGCCGTTGGCGCCGTCGAGGTGGTAGTCGACCAGGAGCCCGTCCGGCTCGACGCTGCCGCTCTCGATCGCGGCCTGCGCCTGCGCGAGGTTCTCGGCGGTCACGACGCGGCAGCCCCAGCCGCCAAGCAGCGTCTGCATGCCGTCGAGAATCGCGGGTTCGTTGTCGATGCAAACAACGACCGTGCCGATGAGTTGTCCGGCTGCCGATTTGCGCAACGACCGCGCCGGCGCGGTCACGGGAGCGCCGGCGGCCGCTTGCGGCACCTCGACCGAAAAGCGCGAACCGCGGCCGAAGGCCGATTTCAGCGTCACTTCGGCTTCCAGCACGCGCCCAATGCGCTCGACGATGGAGAGCCCGAGCCCGACGCCGCGGGCAACGCGCGCGCCTTGATCGAGCCGGTGAAACTCCTTGAACACGGCGCGCCGTTTGGCGTGCGGGATGCCGATGCCGGTATCGTAGACGTCGATGCGCAGCCGCGATCCCCGCCGGCGGCAGCCGACCAGCACAGTGCCCTCCGGCGTATATTTGATGGCATTGGAAACGAGATTTTGCAGGAGCCGCCGCAACAGCCGCCGGTCGGAGCGCACCGCGAGGCCGCATGGCATGAAGGTGAGCGTCAGTCCCTTGGCGTGCGCCAGCGGTGCGAATTCGACGGCGAGGCGCGCCAGCAATTCGTCGATGCGGAAGTCGGTCATTTCCGGCTGCATGGCGCCGGTATCGAGCCGCGACATCTCCAATAGGGCGGCGAAAATCTCTTCCACGGCCTCGAGCGAGGCGTCGATGTTGCGCACCAGATCGGAATTATGGCCGGCACGCTGACGCTCGGCCAGGCTGGTGACGTAGAGCCGTGCGGCATTGAGCGGCTGCAAGATGTCGTGGCTGGCGGCGGCGATGAAGCGGGTCTTCGACACATTGGCGTCGTCGGCTTCCGCCTTGGCGCGCTCGAGCTCGCTGTTGAGCCGGGTCAGCTCGCCGGTGCGCTCGCGCACGCGGCGCTCGAGCGTGGCATTGGCGCGCTCCAGGGCCTCGGCGGCCTTCACGCTCGGCGTAATGTCGGTGAACGTGGTGACGAGCCCGCCACCCGGCATACGGTCGGCGCGCACTTCGATCACCAGACCGCGATCGGCGAAGCGCTCCAGGAATGGCTCGGCCTCAGAGCGATATTGGCGCACCCGCTCGGCGATACGGGCCTCGAAATCCTTGCCGTCCGCGTTGGCGCCGCGGCCGTCGTGGCCGCCATTTTGGGCGATGTGGCGCAGGATGCCCTCGAGCGGCGTACCGACGCGGGTGAGCGCGTGCGGCAGATCAAACAATTCGCCGAATTGCCGATTCCAGCAGACCAGCGCCAACTCCTTGTCGAACACCGCAATGCCCTGGCGCACATGGTCGAGCGCGGTCTGCAAAAGCTCGCGGTTGTAGTGGATGGCGGCGTTGGCGTCGTCGAGCAGCTTGAGCGCCGCCTTGGTGGAGACGTTGCGCTTGCGCAAGAGCAGCGAGAGCACCAGCCGCGACGACGCGGCGCCGATCGCCGACGCCAACAGATACTCGCCATGCTGCAGGAGCTGAAAGTCGGCCTCGGCCTGCGCATCGAGGCTGATACGCTTGGACGCGGCAAAGCCGGCGAAGGATTCGCGCGTGTGTTCTTCGCCGAGATAGCGGGCGACAGTGGCGATCAGCTCCTCGACCGTCACCGAGGCGCGCCGCAGCCGGAAGCTCGGGGCCATCGGCGCGAGCGAAGTCGGCACGAACAGATCGGCCTGCACGCGCTCGATCGCACTCGGCCGCCGCGCCAGCGAGCAGCCGACAAACAACGCGATATTGGCGATCAGGCTGAGCACCACGCCGTGAACGAGCGGCGGCAGATCGAGGCCGAACAGGGCCTGCGGACGCAGCCAGGCGATACCGAAGGGGCCTTCGCTCACGATGTGCTCGCCGATCATGCCGGTGTCGGAAATGCTCGGGAGGAGCAGCGTATAGGCCCATACCAGAATGCCGGCGCTCATGCCGGCAATGGCGCCGAGCGCCGTGCCGCGGCGCCAGACCAATCCGCCGAAGAAGACCGGCATCAATTGGGCGATGGCAGCGAACGAAAGCAGCCCGATGGCGGCAAGCTGCGCCGGGCCGGCGGAGCGATAGTAGATGTAGGCGAGAAACAGGATCGCGAAGATGGAAAGACGCCGCACCAGCAAGAGCTGGGCGCCGGCGTCTTGTGGCCCGCCGCTCGCGACCGCGCGGCGGTTGAGGATGAGCGGCATGACGATGTCGTTCGACACCATGATCGCGAGCGCGACCGATTCGACGATCACCATCGCGGTCGCCGCCGACAGGCCGCCGACAAAGGCGATGAGTGTGAACAAGTCGGAGTGCGCACGCAGCGGCAGCGCCAGCACGAACATGTCGCCGTCGGTCAGCCCACGCGGAAAGCTCAACAGCCCGGCCATGGCGATCGGCATCACGAACAAATTGATCAGCACCAGATAAGCGGGAAACAACAGCGCGGCGCGGCGGATTTCGGACTCGCTCCTGTTCTCGACCACGGCGACATGAAACTGCCGGGGCAGGAGCACGATCGCGAACAGCGACAACACCGTGGTGGCGAAGAACGAGGTGGCCGCCGGCAGGCCGGTGAGCACCGCCGCGGTCCGCGGCTCCGCGAGTGCGCGCGAGAACAGCGCCACCGGCCCGGGAAACATGACGAAGGTCACGAAGACACCGACAGCCAGGAAGGCGACGAGCTTGATGATCGATTCGGCCGCGACCGCGAGCATCAGACCGTCCTGATGCTCGGTGGCGTCGACGTGGCGGGTGCCGAACAGCACCGCGAAGGCCGCCATCAGCAAGGCGACAAACAGCGCAATGTCGCCCAGGAGCGGCTGTGCCGTGCCGCTGTTCGCCGCGACGTCGGCGATGATGGTGCCGACCGACGCGGACACCGCCTTGAGCTGCAGCGCGATGTAGGGGATGGTGCCGACGATGGCGATCAACGCCACGGTCGCGGCCACTGCCTGGCTCTTGCCGTAACGCGCGGCGATGAAGTCGGCGATCGAGGTGATGTTCTGGCCCTTGGCCAGCCGCACGATGCGGATGATGAGTGGGTAAGCAAGCCCGATCATCAACACCGGTCCGATATAGATCGCGAGGAAATCGAGCCCGGTGCGCGCCGCGACGCCCACCGAGCCGAAGAACGTCCACGAGGTACAATAGACGGCGAGCGACAGCGGATAAATGAAAAGCCGGACGCGGCTGCCGCGAACCTGCTCGCGGCTGCGATCGCCGTAACTCGCTACCAGAAACAAAAATCCGATATAGGCGAGCGCGACAACGACAATGAACCAACCCTGCAACATGGCGTTTCCGCGAACGGCTTGGAGCGGCACCAAAGCGCTCCGGACCCGTAGGCCGCAGTCCAGACGCCGTACCGCAAGTTTCAGCTATCAGCTTACTCAAACGCGCGGGCTTTGGGCAGTATCTTTCATCGACGTGCAGCTATCTCTCATCGGCGTAAAAGTCGCTTTTTCTGACTTTTTGCACCGCGCAAAAATCATCGGACACGGCTTGCTTCGAGCATCGCCGCGTCTGGAAATCGCCGCGGCGCCGGTCCGCGGTCCGCCCACAGGGCGGAGCGCAAATTGCGCCGCCCGCGGTGAGAAATTCCGGGCTCGCGGGTCAAGGCCCTCGCGCCCCGAAATAACAGCCCTGCGTATCGGCACCTCGGTGCTCCACTTGTCTTTTTGGTCGTACAAGCGACACTATTTTTTTCACACCTCCCGCGATTACCTCAACGAATGACGGCGCGGTGTTATTTTGACATGCGATTCGCTTGACCTTGGATGCTCGCGGCTCAATGGCGGAGTGATGAGCGAAATCTTCATCGTCGACGACGATCCTCTGGTCGACACGGCGCTGGCGATGGCGCTGAACAGCGAAGGTTTCAACGTCGTCAATTTTGTCGAGGGCGAATCCTTCCTCAACGTGGCGCGATTGCGCGCGCCCGATTGCGTCGTTATCGATACCTATCTGCCCGGCAGCTCCGGCCTCGACGTATTAAAGAGGCTTGACGCCCCGCACTACCCGGCACCGGTTCTGATGACTTCGCGCCGCCACGACATTCCCACTGCAGTCGAAGCGATGCGCAATGGCGCACAAGATTTCATCGAAAAGCCGTTCGATCCGGCGGCCGTGGCGATCCGCATTCGCGGCGTCATCGACGCTTGGCGGCTGGAGCATCATGATGAGGGTCTTCTGACGCTCGGATTTCCCGGCCAAGAGCTTTTGACCGCACGCGAGCGCGAAGTGCTGGAACGCATTGCCAACGGTGCTTCAAACAAAGAAGCCGGACGTGCTCTCGGCATCTCACAGCGTACCGTGGAAGTACATCGCGCGCGCATCATGGACAAGCTCGCGGCGAAAAATGCCGCCGACCTCATGCGCATCGTGCTGCGCGCCGGCCTGGCGGCGCGCCCGATCCAGATAAAGCGCACCGGAACCTGATATCGGCGGCAGCCGCCGTCCACGCGGCCGTTATTTGACGAAGCGGCCGCCAGCGGGCATTGAGCGGGCGCAATGCCGCCGGCCGCATCCCTCACACGCGCAATCGCGCAGACAGCCGAAACCCTGATCATCGCGCTTGCCGGTGGCGCTGCGTTCACGCTGCTCGGCTTTCCCGCCGGACTTATTTCCGGGTCGGTACTTGCGGTGGCCACGGCAGCGCTGCTCGGGCGTCCGGTTTACGTGCCGGTGGTGCTGGCATGGGTCGGCTATGTGCTGATCGGGATTCTGCTCGGCGCCGTGGTGACCCCGCAGACAGTGAAAGGTTTTGCGGCTTGGCCCGTGAGCATCGCATTGGTGATGGTGGGCGCGATCTGCATGATGCTGACGACCGCAAGCTATCTGCGCATCGTGCATGGCTGGGACCGGCTTTCTGCATTGCTGGGAGCAAGCCCCGGCTCGATGGCGCAAGTCATCGCACTTTCGACCGCGCTCGGCGCCAACCTGCCGCCGATCGCCATCGTGCAGACCATGCGGGTGTTGCTGCTCACCACCGGAATCCCCGCCGGCCTTGCGGCCTTCGGACTGGTGGCCCCGGCGCTTCCGGTCACGCGCGGACCGCCCGGCGGCTCGTCGCTTTCCGAGCTGGCGCTGCTCGTTGCCGTGTCGGCGACGACCGCGGTGATCTTTTGGCGCTTGCGATTTCCCGCGGGCCTTTTGTTCGGCGCCATGGTCGGGTCGGGATTGCTGCACGGTCTTGACGTCGTACGGGCGGTGCCGCCCTGGTGGATCGGCAGTGCTTCAGTGCTGGTGCTCGGTGCCATGGTCGGCTCGCGCTTCGCCAATCAGACGTTTCGCCTGCTCGCGAGCTATCTCGGCGCGGCGTTCGGTTCGTTCGCGGTGTCGCTTTCGGTGGCGACCTTCTTCGTGCTGATCGTGGCTTATTTCTTTCCCTTCCCGTTCGCCAACATCGCGGTGGCATTTGCACCGGGAGCGCAAGACACGATGATGGTGCTGGCGCTAGCGCTGCATCTCGATCCGGTCTTCGTGGCGGCGCATCACGTGGCGCGTTTTGTCGTCACCTCGTTCGCGATCGCTTTTGGGGCGCGATGGATTGCGCGAAGGGAAAAACGCGATTGAGTGCGGCAGTTTCGCACCCTGGTCATTGCGAGCGAAGCGAAGCAATCCAGTGTGCGGCGAGGCCTGGATTGCTTCGTCGCTATGCTCCTCGCAATGACGAAGTGGGAGACGGGGCGCTTTTCAAGATCCGGAATGACGACGAAGGCCAGCACGCAGAGACGCCGACAGCTCACTCGGCCGCGAGCGCGCGTTCGTTGAACGGCAGACGTAGCCGCTGCCAGACGTCCACCAAGGCTTCGGCGAGCGCATCGATCAGGTTATCGTCGTGATAGGGGCTTGGGGTGATGCGCAGCCGCTCGAGCCCCTTGGGCACGGTCGGGTAGTTGATCGGCTGGATGTAGATGCCGTGCTCGGCAAGGAGGAGATCGCTCGCCTCCTTGCAGCGTTCCGGATCGCCGACGAAGAGCGGAACGATATGGGTCGGGCTCGTCATCACCGGCAGCGATGCAGCGGCAAGCACCGCCTTGGTGCGCGCGGCGCGGTCCTGGTGGCGGTCACGCTCCCACTGCGAGGTTTTCAGATGGCGGATCGCGGCGGTGGCGGCGGCGCACACTGCCGGCGGCAGCGCGGTGGTGAAAATGAATCCGGGCGCATAGGAGCGCACCGCATCGATCAGCGCACGGGTGCCGGCGATATAGCCGCCGAGGCAGCCGAACGCCTTGGCGAGCGTGCCTTCGATGACGTCGATGCGGGCCGCGGCATTGTCGCGGTCGCTGATGCCGCCGCCGTGCGGGCCGTACATGCCGACGGCGTGCACCTCGTCGATGTACGTCATGGCGTTATAGCGATCGGCGAGGTCGCAAATGGCATGCACCGGCGCGACGTCGCCGTCCATGGAATAGAGGCTTTCGAAGGCGATCAGCTTCGGCCGGTCGCGATCGGCGGCCGCCAGCAGCTCTTCCAGATGGGCAAGGTCGTTGTGGCGGAAAATCTTCTTCTCGCAGGTCGACTGGCGCACCCCCTCGATCATCGAATTGTGGTTGAGCGCATCCGAAAGGATCAGGCAGTTCGGCATCAGCTTTGCCAGGGTGGCGATGCCAGTCTGGTTGGACACGTAGCCGGAGGTAAAGACCAGGGCGGCTTCCTTGCCGTGCAGGTCGGCGAGCTCGCGCTCAAGCTCGACCAGCGGATGATTGTTGCCGGCGATGTTGCGGGTGCCACCGGCGCCCGTGCCCATGCGGGCCGCCGTGTCGACCATGGCGCCGATCACCTTGGGGTGCTGGCCCATGCCGAGATAATCGTTCGAGCACCAAATGATGACGTTTTTCGGCCCTGCGGGGGAGTGCCACACCGCGTGGGGGAAACGGCCGGCGATGCGTTCGAGGTCGGCGAAAACCCGGTAGCGCCTCTCGGCGTGCAACCGGTCCAGCGCGTCGGTAAAAAAGCTATTGTAATTCATTGGGTTCCCGAAGTTCCGAGAGGCAATCCAAACCCGCTACAGCTTTTATTTAGAGTGGTTCCAGCGAACTTGTCGAGGGCGTTTGTCGGCGCGAAATCGTCGCGCAGCCTTGCGCTAGATCAAGCCGCGCTCCCGGCGGCGAGCGGGGGCCGCTTTATTGAGCCTTTCTGCGCGCTGAGGACTTTGTGGCTCGCTTGGAAACACTGGACGCCCGGCGGCGACACTCACCCGCTTGAGTGAACGAGATCATCACAACCCTCCTCGCTTCCGGTCGGCCCCTCTTCTGTCGCGCCCCGCCCAAGCAGATATAGAGCGATAGGCATCGGCCTAAGGCCGCGCCGCAGTGGGGAGGACGAACATGAAAGTCGGCATTTTGGGAGCGGGCGATGTCGCCAAGACGCTCGCCTCCGGTTTCGTCAAACACGGGCATCAGGTCACGCTGGGGACGCGCGATACCGGCAAGCTGAAGGATTTCTTGGCGCAACATGAAGGCGCGCTGGCCGCGAGCTTTGCCGACGCCGCCAAATTCGGCGAGCTTGTCGTACTGGCGGTGAAAGGCACGGCAGCGCTCGATGCGCTTAAAGCTGCGGGCGCCGCGAACCTATCCGGCAAGCCGGTGATCGACGCCACCAACCCGATCGCCGACACGCCGCCGCAGAATGGCGTGCTGAAATTCTTCACCAGTCTCGATCGATCGCTGATGGAGGAATTGCAGGACGCCTTTCCGGACGCTCATTTGGTCAAGGCATATAATTCGGTCGGCAGCGGGCGCATGATCAATCCGGAGTTCCTGGGCGGCGGCAAACCAACCATGTTCATTTGCGGCAACGACGACAAAGCTAAGGCGGTGGTGCGCGGCATCAACGGCCAATTCGGCTGGGAGACCGCGGACATGGGGAAGGCCGAGTCCGCACGCGCGATCGAGCCGTTGTGCATGCTCTGGTGCATTCTTGGCTTTACCCAGAACGAGTGGACGCACGCATTCAGACTGCTGCACCAAGCATAAGCGGCCGCGCGTGTGTACGCGGCCAAGGCCTGGCAAGCGAGTGCCTCATGCTACGGAGCGTGCGGTGCTTCTTCGGCTTCGCCCTCATCCCCGTCCCATTGCGCCGCCCTAATGGCCGAATCGATCAACTCGCCGCGCAAGAGCGCCAGCGGCGACTTGTAATAAAGCGCAATATTGTGGAACGGATCGGTGAGGACCTTAGTGACCCACACCAGTCCGGTCTGAATATCTTTGCTGATGAACAATTCCGTCATGCGGAACAAACCGCCGCCGATGCCGACAAGGAGCCAAACAGCGCCGACGTGACGGACAAAATCCATGCGGCCGGCGGGCTGCGGAAAAATGCCGAACAGCGTCGGGAAGAAAAACAACGTCACCGGCGCCATGCCCCAGACCAGCAACAAAACGATCTTGCGGTGCTGATTGTAGCCGATCTTGATGTCTTCCTTGTAGGCGTTGGTGGCCTTATTGACCGCGTCGTAGCCGTTGGGCTCGAAGAAGAAATGGCCGATCTGACGTGTCAGCATCGCGAGCCAGCCGACGAGGCCGGCCAAAGCCGCATGGCGGAACAGAAGCGCATAACAACCCAGAAAAATGACGGCGCTGACGAGATGCAGCGTCTGATTGATGCGGCTTTGATGATAGTAGCGGTAATCGTCGAAGCGCTGCGTTTGCAGCATTGCCGTGAAACGGCTCATGGCACTGTCCCCTGCTCAAAGACAGACCTGCTCGACGACAGGCCTGGATCGGGGGCGGCGAATGGTTACGTCGATACGGTGAACGATGCGTGACAATGACGCGGCACCGCCGTGAACAGCTCGCCAACGACGACCGCCAAGAAAGGTCACCAAGAACAATCGCGACGCCAATGACGATCGCCCGGATCAAAGGCGCCATAGGCCTTCCCGAACATCGCTGAGCGGGCCGGCGAACCGCCCTGACCTCGTCTCGGCAATCTGTTTCAATTGCAACGGAACTTTTTGCGAATTGTAGACGGGGCTGTGATTTTATTCGTAGCGGATCGGGTCTCTGGTCATGTTCGTGCCGGCAGCGCGGTGCGCGGCTGACAAAGTCGGAGCGAGGTGATGGCGCCGCATTCGCGCGGCGATCTGCTGAAAAAGCGGATGTGCGCTGCGTCCTCGGCTGCAAACGAACCGGGCGCCAAAGGCGTTAACAAGATGTCCGGAGAGAGATCCGGAGCATGTTCGACGGACCATGGGGGCGCGAAGCGATGCCGAGCCAGGCGCTGGGCGCGGCACCGACAGCGAGTAGACCTAATGAAGAAACGTTTCTTGATGTCCGCAGTCGTCCTGGTTTCGCTGGCCTCGACTTCGCCCGGCGTTCTGGCGCAGAGCGTCTCCACGAACGCACTGTCCACGACGACGAACGGGTTTGTTGGAACAGCCAACGGCCAGTTGGGCACCGGAACCGGTGCGACAACCAGCCAGCAGAGCAGCCAAACCAGCTCGCAGACGAGCGGCACGATCTGCGTGCAGGAGATGGCGGCGACGTTCTGCAATACGCCGACCGCCCCGAACACCAACGGCTACGGCGTGATCGGCAACGGATCCGGATCGAGTGCATCCGGCGCATCCGGATCGGGCAGCAGCGCCGGATCGGCCAGCGCCGGTTCGGGCGCCAGCGGCGCGGGCGCCAACAACACCTCATCGATCCCGGCCTGCGGCGGATTTCCATCGGCCAACGAGCTGTGCAACTGATCTGAAAGACGGCTGGCGATGCTGACAGTCGCCGCGCAGAAGCGCGCGCTCAATTGTCCGCGCTCGCATCATCCAGGAAATCTTTTTCGGCCGGTGTGGTCGCGCGGCCGAGCGCGCCGTTGCGATGGGGAAACCGCCCGAACGTCTTGATGACGTCGCGATGCCCCATGGCGTAGCGCAGTTGCTCCGCATCGTTGAGCACCTGATACAGGCGCACGCAGCGATCCTGATCGGCGAGCGCCTCGGAATGCATGAATGGCAAATAGAAAAACGGCCGCATCGCCGGATCGGTCGCTTGATCGTAACCGCGCGCCAGTGCGCGATCGGCCACGGCGCGCGCCATCGCATCGGTCGCAAAGGCGCGCGCTTCTCCGCGAAACATGTTGCGCGGAAACTGGTCGAACAGAAGCACGAGCGCGAGCGCACCCTCGCGCGTCTCCTGCCAGTCCGCACGTTGGCCGGCCGCCGCGGCCTCGTGCACCGCGAGAAATCGCGAGCGGACGACGCGGTCAAAAGCATCGTCCAGCGTGAACCATTGGTCCGGCCCGGCTTCGCGCCAGAACGTTACGATGTCGGCAGGCGTTACGGCAGCAGTCATGCTCGAAGCGTTATGCCGTCCGGCCCTGGGCCGGGCAATGCCTGTCCTCGTCTATCATCTTCCGCCGATGGCTTAGCGTGCAACATGTGGCGAGCCATCGGCCCCGCCGCCGTTTTCACATGATCGAAGTGACAGCGAGAGAAAGGCAAAACGTCGGGGCAGAGAGAAAGAAGGCTAGTGCTGCCGGACAGGATTGAACTCCCGACGCATCGGGGAAGGTATCCGAAGCTTCAGTCTGGCTGCCATTGGCGGCGGCGGGGAGTCCACCATGCCTGGCGTAAGGCAAAGAACATCGATGGGTGTGGCGTTCTCGGCGTCCCAGACCCCACGCAGAGGTTCTTGGGACGCCTTGAACGCAGCCCTGCCACCTCAAGCGACCTGTAGCCTCATGGCAAATGCCGGTCGGGCGTGTCGACTCTCTGGGCCATGGGCTCTTCGGGAGTGCCCTCCGAACGCCGCTTTTGGTCTTGCTTGAACGTGCAGCGGCCATCGGTGGTGAAGGGCACGAACGGCGAAAGGCTCGACGGCAGCGCTTCTAGCACCGCACGCGCCGCTCCCTCTAAACGTAACATATAGATTTCTGCCAGCATCGCGACGCTCCTTAGATGAAGCAGTGCAACACTTGATGCTCAGAAAATATGCGCCGTTCTCCGATCACACTGTGACCGGGAGCACAGCTGCGCATCATGGTTGCGGCGCTTTTACCGTAAGGCGCCGCTCGCAGGTCGGACCCGAACTCGTCGACTGAAATCATAGACCGGATGCCGTCGCTCCACGGCTTCGGATGTGGCTATCCCCTCAGCCATGGGCGCGCGAACGCCTGCGGAACAAATTTCCCGGATTTTCCCCCAGGTTTGGTGGGAGAAAAACGTTTTGTTCAAGTCCGCGGATTGGGGAGGCGGGAGTGGTCTCACTCAAAGTCCACTCAGATGGGCATTTCGTGGTGCTGCCGGGGAGGATTGAACTCACGACCTCTCCCTTACCAAGGGAGTGCTCTACCACTGAGCTACGGCAGCATGCTTTGGGACCGGATCGTCGGCCCACTTGCGCGAAATGACGAAGCGCCAAACGGCTCAAAAAAGCGTGGCGATCCTTGCCACAGCGCCGGTGGGTGCGCAAGCGGCCGCGGACCCGCTTCGACATGATCAGCAACGGCCATGCCGGCGCGTGGATACCCGCTTGTCCGAAAAGATTATGCGCCGTCAATCACCTAGGGCGCACTGGCTGGCGCCGCCGCTCTAGAGCTGCGAAGCGAGCTGATCGAGCCCCATGACGTGGACGATGCTGCGCACTTCGCTGCGCTGGTCGTCGGAGAAGCTCATGACCAGCGGGAAGGCCGCCGACTTGAGCCCCTGCACTTCCGGGCCGTAGGGATCGAGCGCGGCGACATCGGCGCTGGTGGCGCCGCCGCGATGGCCGCGCGAGCGCGAATAGGCGATGGTGCGCAGCGCCGCTTCCACGGCCGGCCACATCTGTTCCTGATCGGGCGACAGGTGCAACCGGCCCTTGATCTGCGCAATCTGCGCGTCGTTGAGCACGTAGGTGCGCTTAGCGGGATTGCGCGGGCTCTCGCTCGCGGCATTTTTCGCTTCCGGCCTCGGCGCGACGGACGCCACCTTGGCGTCGGGCTTTGCCTCGGCCTTGGCGTCGAGCTTCAGCTCAATCTGAGGTTGGCTCTTGGGTTCGACCTTGCTTTCAACCCTGGCGTCGGACTTTGCCTCAACCTTCGTGTCGGGTTTGGCATCGGGGAGAACCGCCACAGCCGCCGCGGGCACGCGCGGGCCGAAAACCGGGCTCGCCGCAGGCGCCGACACGGAAGGCGCTGCATCGGCGGCGCTCGCCACGCGGACCGTCAGCGCTTGCGGAGACGACGGCGGAGCCGGTGCGATGGCGGCCTGTCGGACGGCCGAGGCGATCATCGGCGCCGGGCTCAACAGGGCGGCGCTGGTATCGCCGAGAATGATTGCGTTGGTCGCGCGCGCCGGCGCTCGCGGGGGAGCATCCGACGGCAAGGGATCGGCGTCCGCCTCCGGAAAGCGAAGCGCGATATTCTGCGATGCGGTGAGTTCGACGGTTCGTAACGCGATCGCGTGCCAATTACCGGCCACGTAACCGACCAACCCTGCAGCGAGAAGTGAAAGCCATCGGCCGCGCTTCAACGCCCGCTTCCGCCGCATTCGAACGCCCCCGTTTCTGCCCACATCCGACCGAGCGTATGTCTTTTCAAATGAGGCTTAATTTATGACTAACGCGTGGAGTTTTGTCGGCGGACGACAGATGTCCGCCGGTAAAAAACAAAAAGGCCCGGATTGCCCGGGCCTTTTTCACTGAATTGGTATCAGATCACGATGCTGGTATCGGAAGGCTGATCGACGGCGCGACTGCAACCGAAAGGTCAGGCGGCTTCCTCTTCCACCACCGTCTCGTCCTCGGCCGGCGCTTCGGCAGCGGGCTTCGGACCACGATGCGGACCCTTCGCAAGCGCCGCTTCGATCTCCTTGATCGCCTCGGTCTCGGTCAGGCGTTGCACGGCGGCAACCTCACGCGACAACCGATCGAGGGCTGCTTCGTACAACTGCCGCTCCGAGTACGACTGCTCCGGCTGCGACTCCGAACGATAAAGATCACGCACGACCTCGGCGATTTGAACGATGTCGCCCGAATTGATCTTCTGCTCGTATTCCTGTGCCCGGCGCGACCACATGGTGCGCTTGACGCGCGCGCGGCCCTTGAGCGTCTCGAGCGCCCGCTTGACCATCGGCGCCTCGGCCAGCTTGCGCATGCCGACGGACGCGATCTTGGAGGTCGGAACGCGGAGCGTCATCTTGTCTTTGACGAAGTTGATCACGAACAGCTCAAGCCGCGCACCGGCGACCTCTTGCTCCTCGATGGACATGATCTGGCCCACACCGTGAGCCGGATACACGATGAATTCATTCGTCTTGAAGCCTTGCCGTTGCGTAGTCTTCTTCGTGGTCATTCCCAAACTTGCTCCTTCCGCTTCCGGCTTGCGCCGGGGAGCGGGCTTTGCCGCGCCAGTGACCCGGGGGCGGGTCGTCCGCGTGGGCTGAGTTGGCCTTCGGCTCGCGCCGGAGGCGGGTTTCCGTGCCTTGCGACTCATGGTCTTGCGGCTTGTGCTGGCCGCGCTCTTCTTCGAACGATGACGACGAGTTTTCTCTGCCACAGCTCTCGCGTGGGTCTCACGCCTCTTCTGACGATTCCTCGAAATCCCCCTTACAGGACAGGGCTCACCAACCGAGAGAGCACATCGGGGGTGTGTTTCATTATGAGGCGCCTTTATAACACATTTTCGGCCAAAATCAAAGCCTTATGGCAACACAAAAGCGTCGCACCAGCCGAAAGAGTTAAGGCCGTCAAGACGAAAGAGAAAACGCCCTTTATTAGTCGCCAGTTCCGGGATTTGGCGAAAAATACTTTTCAAACTTGCCGCTGACGCCCTCGAATTCCTTGCCGTCGGCCGGCGGTTCCTTCTTGGCGGTAATATTGGGCCACTGCTTTGCAAAGTCAGCGTTGACCTTGAGCCATTGCTCAACGCCCGGTTCGGTATCGGGCTTGATGGCTTCGGCCGGGCATTCCGGCTCGCACACGCCGCAATCGATGCATTCGTCCGGGTGAATGACCAGCATATTCTCGCCCTCGTAGAAACAGTCCACGGGGCACACCTCGACGCAGTCCATGTATTTGCATTTGATGCAATTATCGTTGACGATGTAGGTCATCTGCTCACTCTGAACGCAAGCTTTTGCGGGTTTCTGCTCCTAGCGCATGGTCCGGGCAGGCGCAAGGTTCGGTGCTTGCTTGGCACGATTTGGCAAAGGCAACAGCGACCAACACCGTGTTGGCAGCGCACCAACGCCTAGAGCACATCCCAACTAAGCGGAATTGTGGTCTAGATTCATTTGTTGTCGCATGTCCTTTTCGGAAAACCGGCTTCCACGTATCGGGTCAAGCCCAAGGGCATGCTTTTCCGGAACATGCTCTAGCTCAATTCCTCGTAAAGCTCCTGCCCGCAGCTCGCCGACCCGCGGCGCTCGGTAAATCCGCGCACCTTGAGGACGCGCACCGCGTGATCGAGCGCGACCGTAATCACGTCGTCCAGCCGTACCATGCGACCGGGCGCATCGATACGGATACCGTTGACCCGGACGTATCCGGCGGCCGCAAGCGCGGCAGCGGCCGAGCGCGTACGCACCAGTCGTGCGTGCCAAAGCCAGCGATCGATGCGCTGACGACCGGCGGCCGCGTCTCCCGCGAGCTCGTCGCCGACAGGCGCGAACTTTGCGGAAGAGCGGTCACCGCCTCTTCGACTCATGCGTCAGCGCCGCTCCTTGGCCTCGGCCTCGAGCTGGGCCTTAAGGCCGGCGAGCTGGGCGAACGGCGAATTCGGATCGGGCGCTTTCTCCCGTCGGTCGGGGCGCCTGTCTTGCCGCTCTTGTCGCCCTGTGTTTGCTGGCCGGTCGCCCTCCCGGCGCGGCCGGTCGAACCGCTGCTCGCCGCGCTCGCGGCGGCGGTGGCGCGAATGCCGTTCCGATCGGTCGGCCTCGCCTCGCACGATCGCTTCGCCGCCCGACGCCGGCGGTGTTTCCGCGGCCACGGGCGCCGCCGGGGCGCCCTCCGGTGCGGGTGACGGTGCGGCGCTTTCCGGCCGGCCATGCCGGTGGAAATGCCTGCCCTGGTCGCGCTGCCGACGGGGCGGACGCGAACGCCCCTCTGCCCGTCCCGGCCGCCAGACTTCGATCATGTCCGGCTCAGCGGCGGCAGCCAAAGGTGGATCGCTCGGTGGCGATGCCGATTCGGGCGCCGGCGCCGCGGCGTCCGCCGCGACAGCCAGTTCCTCCGGCACGGCGGTCTCGGCCGCGACAGCGATCTCGTCAGGCGCCGCAGCGTCCGCCGTAGCAACCGGCGCCGCGGACTCCTCGGCGTCGGCCCCAACAGATGACGCATCCGCTGCATCAACCGCCGGCTTGTCGACGGTGGGTGCGCCGGCCATGATCTCCGGAGCTGGCTGCGCCCCGTCGCTTGCGTGTTCGCCATCGAACTGCGGCAACGACGGCTCAGCGACCGAATCGGCAACGTCCGCATCGGCCGCGATCTCCTCCGTCGATTCGGCGGCGGAGCCGGTTTCTCCTGTGGAGAGTGCATCTTCGGCCGCAACGGCAGACGGTGCGGACACAGGCTCCGGCGGCTCGATCGGCCGCGGCCGCCGCTCCAACCGATAGCCGAGCGAGCGCAGAATGGAGGCGAAATCCTCGCCGGAGGCGCCGGTGAGCGAGGTCATGGTGTTGACCACGGTGAAGCCGCCGCCGACGACGGCGCCAGGCGGCTTCGCCCCCGGCGCGCCTTCGCGCCAGGCGAGCGCCGGGCGGATCAAATCAGCAAGCCGCTCGAGGATATCGACCCGAACCGCCCGCTCGCCGCACACCCGATAACCGGCGGCGCGATAAAGCACGGCGTCGATGTCCTTATCCACCGGGATCGAGGTGCGGCCGCTGCCAGCAAGGTGCAGCAGGTCGTCGAGCCCCTTGCTCTGCGGTCCCTCATGCGCCAGCGCCCAGAGCTGGGCGGCAAGCGCACGCGGCGCCGGCTTGAGCAGAAGCGGCAGATAGATGTGATAGGCGCCGAAACGGACCCCGTATTTGCGCAGCGTCGCGCGCTCCGGCTGTTCGAGGCCCTTGACCTCGTCGGCAACCCGCTGCCGCTCGAGCACGCCGAGCGCCTCGACCAATTGGAACGTGACACCGCGCGCGATGCCGGTGATGTCGGTCGCGCCCGAGAGCGCGAACAGTGGTCCGAGCAGCTTTTCGACATGCGATTTGAGCCAGCGGTCGAGCCGTCCATCGACCGCCTCGCGCGGCGCTCCGGACAGATGCTCGTCGGCGATGATGCGCACGCGCGGGCGCAAAACCTCTTCGCCGGCGACAAGCTTGCCGACAGCCGCGCCGGTCCAGCGCAACACACCGTCGGCGGCGAGCACGAACTGATCGTCCGGCGCCTCCGACAAGCGGGCCGCGCGCTTGGCGATCTCGCCGGCCAGAATCTTCTGCGCCGCGTTTTGCAACGTCTTGGCCTCTGATCCGCCCGACGACGCGTCGGGGACGAACATGAAGCCGTCGAGGCGTCCAATGGTGTGGCCCTCGACCACGACCTCGCCGGTCTTGCTCATCTCCGGCTCGAGCTGCGCATTCTCGCGCAGGCGCCGCATCAGCACGCTGGTGCGGCGGTCGATGAAGCGCTCGGTCAGCCGCTCGTGCAGCGCGTCGGACAATTTGTCCTCGATGCCGCGGGTGACGCCCTGCCAGTGCTCCGGGTCGGCGAGCCAATCGGGCCGATTGGCCACGAAGGTCCAGGTGCGGATATGGGCAATCCGATTCGACAGGGTATCGATGTCGCCGTCGGTGAGGTCGGCTTGCGCCACCTGGGCGGCGAAAAAGTCGGTCGGAATGACGTTGTCGCGAATGAGATGCGCGTAGAGCGTCACCACCAGTTCGGCATGGGTCGCCGGCGCGATCTTGCGATAGTCGGGAACCTGACACACCTCCCAGAGCCGCTCGACATCGACGCGGCTGCGCGTCATGCCGCGCACATCGTCGTCACGCGAGGCGTGATCGAGCACGAGAATATCTTCGGCGACCGGCGCCCGCGTTAGCGGCGCTTCAGTCGGGGCGGTGGCAAGTGTCGCCTGTAGCGCGCCGATCGAGGAGAAATCCAGATCGGTGTTGCGCCACTGCACGATCTTGACCGGCTCGAATGTGTGCGACTCGAGCGCCTGCACCAGCTCGCTCTCGAACGGCGGGCAGCGGCCGGTGGTGCCGAACGTGCCATCGCGCGTGGCGCGGCCGGCGCGGCCGGCGATCTGCGCGAGCTCGGAGGGACCGAGCTTGCGGAACTGATAGCCGTCGAATTTGCGGTCGGCCGCGAACGCGACGTGGTCGACATCGAGATTGAGACCCATGCCGACCGCATCGGTCGCGACCAAAAAGTCGACGTCGCCGGCCTGATAGAGGGCGACCTGCGCATTGCGGGTGCGCGGCGACAGGGCGCCGAGCACGACGGCGGCACCGCCGCGCTGGCGGCGGATCAATTCGGCGATCGCATAAACCTCATCGGCCGAGAAGGCGACGACGGCCGAGCGGCGCGGCAACCGGGTGAGTTTTTTCTCGCCCGAGAAGGTGAGTTGGGACAGGCGCGGACGACTGACAATGCTCACGCCCGGCAACAGCCGCTCGACCAACGGCCGCATGGTGGCGGCGCCGAGGATCAGCGTCTCTTCACGGCCGCGCCGGTGCAGCATGCGGTCGGTGAAGACGTGGCCGCGGTCGAAATCGGCGGCGAGCTGAATTTCGTCGACGGCGAGGAAGGCGACGTCGAGATCGCGCGGCATGGCCTCGACGGTGGCCACCCAGAAGCGCGGATTCGGCGGCTTGATCTTTTCCTCGCCGGTGATCAGCGCGACGGCGTCGGCGCCGACCCGCTCGACGCAGCGGTTATAGACTTCGCGCGCGAGAAGCCGCAGCGGCAAGCCGATGATGCCGGACGAATGCGCCAGCATCCGCTCGATGGCGAGGTGAGTCTTGCCGGTATTGGTCGGCCCGAGCACGGCAGTGACGCCGGCGCCGCGGGCGCGCGCATCGCGATCAAGTGCAGGTGAAAAGGAAATTGGCATTGAAGGCCCGAACTGGCCCCTTTCTTTCGTCCCGCGTGTGCGGGAGAGCTAGGTTGGGGGCCGCATCTGTATCACAACAACACGCCTCGAAGTCTTGTGCTTTAAGGAGTGGAACGAGTCTGGAACGAATCGCGGCCGAATCGGCAACTCGCGGCATGTTCGACTTCGTTCACCGCGACATATGGCGCGGGCGCATGTCCGCAATACCAAATCGGGTGTTTGCCATCTCGTTCGATCACGATTTTCCGTCCGAATGTATTAACGCCGCCGACGATACGGCTTTTGCGACGAGTCAAGAGACGCGCTCCTGTGGATACCGGGGATGCGAAAGTCTGCACCGCAGCCACAATCCTTCCAGATCACTGCGTTTTCGTGACGGCCGCAGCACGCGGCGGTTTCGGCACCGACACAAACGCGGTCGCTTGCAGAACGCCGGTGCCGACGGGCGTCGGCAGTGAGAACCGATAGGGCACCAGCACGCGCGTGCCGAAGATCGGGGCAAACCAGACTTCGGCGTCGCGCAGGCCGGTAAGGTAACGGATGGCATAACGCTCCGGATTATAGCCCGAGATCGGCGTGAAATAGACCGCGCAGACCACTACCGGCCCCTGATAGCCCTTCTCCGCCTTGACCGTTTCAATACGCTTGAACTCGCTGCGCAGATCAAAGCGCATGCGCCCGTCGAACACGGCAGCCTTGCGGCCGCACGCCTGCGGCGACACCGGATCGCCGTTGCCGGTCACGTGAACGAGTGTGGCCGTCATCGGATCGAGCACATTGTGCCGGTCGGCATCCGTCACCGGAACACGATCGGGGCTCGGATTGAGCGGCGGCTCGACGCTGAGCTCTTTCACGTTGCCGCCGGCAAACGCCATGCGCACGTCGTCGACGCGCTTATCGTTGGTGATGGTCGAGGCGTAGCTTTGCGGCGTCGGCGCGCCGCTACTGAGCGGCCCCTGCGCGGTGCTGGTGCCGTGCCCCCCGTTGAGGACGCGCATGATGCCAAAGGTGCCGCCGGTCGCTGTCGCGGTAAACTGATCGTCGGAGATTTCGATGACCCAGTTGCCGCGGCCGATCGGAATCCCCGCAAGCGTCGCAGTATATTCAGCCTCGAAGCGGCCTTGCGCGGCGGCCGGGCGGGCCGCATCGGCCGCCAAAGCCGCCACGACGACAGCCGCAGCAAGTGCCGTGGTCCCGCCGAAGGCCACGCGCGCGCCGCGCACCGATCGCACGCTCCGGAGCAAACATCTTGGAAAAAGCTTCACGGCGGCGACGCATCCTTAATGACCGCAAGGGCTCCTTGCGGCAGGGTGGCCAGCCCTAAAAAATTGCCGGATTTACCGCCGCGAGCGATAGCGCAGTCAGGGCCGATTGTCTTGTCGGAGAATGCGTCGTTTCTGTGTTTCGGCGCGCGGCCGTTGCGGTTTCGACACATCGGCTTAACGCTTCGCTGCCTGGACTCGACGCTTTGCTGCCCGGACTTAGGGCTTCGCCGGGTGGACTGAACGGTGCGCTGGCCGGACTTGACGCTTTGCTGCCTGGTCACTATAGGTCCCGCAACCTTTTCGCCCCAGGGCCGCCGATTGGCGCCGTCCGCGCGAAAAATCCTAAGCTCAAGGTTTCTAGAGGAATAAGGCCATGTCGCGGCGTTGCGAGCTGACCGGCAAAATCCGGCAGATCGGGCATAAAGTGAGCCATTCGAACCGCAAGACCAAGCGGCGCTTTCTGCCCAACCTGCTCAATGTCACGTTGCAGTCCGAGGTGCTCGGGCGTTCGGTGCGCATGCGCATCACCGCGAACGCGCTCAAGAGCGTGGACCATCGCGGCGGCTTCGACGCCTTCCTGCTCGCCGCTAAGGACGACGAGCTTTCGAAGAACGCGCTCGACATCAAGCGGGCGATCGTGAAGAAGCGCGCCGAGGCGGCGTAAGCGACAGCTTTTCGCTCGTTGCCGCGAAGACGCGGACTTGGTTTAGCTTAAGAACAACCACGGTCGTCATTGCCGGGCTTGACCCGGCAATCCATGCTGACTCTCGATAGACACAGACCTTCGAGTCTACTTGGCAACGAAGCTTAGTGCTGATCTCTGCGATCGGTACAACTTTGTCTGTTCGTTTACCCACATCATGAACGGAAACGCAGCATGGACCGCCGGGTCAAGCCCGGCGGTGACGAGAAATGGCGCGGGAATGGGCGGGGATCTTTACTTGCCTTACGAATCCAGCCGTCGGCGGCGCACGCCGCGGCGCGGCGCGGGCTCTTCCGGCGCCTTCTCGATGAACAACTCGGCGAGCTTCTCGGTCATGGCACCGCCGAGCTCCTCGGCATCCACGATAGTGACGGCGCGCCGATAGTAGCGCGTCACGTCGTGACCGATGCCGATGGCGATCAGTTCGACCGGCGAGCGGGTTTCAATATCCTCAATCACCCAGCGCAGATGACGCTCGAGGTAATTGCCGGGATTGACCGAGAGCGTGGAGTCATCCACCGGCGCGCCGTCGGAAATCATCATCAGGATCTTGCGGCTTTCAGGGCGGCCGAGTAGCCGCTTGTGCGCCCAATCGAGCGCCTCGCCGTCGATATTCTCCTTGAGCAAGCCCTCACGCATCATCAGCCCGAGATTCTTGCGCGCGCGCCGCCAGGGCGCGTCAGCCGACTTGTAGACGATGTGGCGCAGATCGTTCAGGCGTCCGGGATTGGCCGGCTTGCCCTGCGAGAGCCAGCTTTCGCGCGACTGGCCGCCCTTCCAGGCCCGCGTGGTAAAGCCCAAAATCTCGACCTTGACGCCGCAGCGCTCGAGCGTGCGCGCCAAAATATCGGCGCAGGTGGCCGCGACCGTGATTGGGCGCCCGCGCATCGAGCCGGAATTGTCGAGCAGAAGCGTGACCACCGTATCGCGGAAATCGGTGTCCTTCTCGCGCTTGAACGAGAGCGGGTGCAGCGGATCGACGATGACCCGCGTCAACCGCGCCGGATCGAGCAACCCTTCTTCCAGATCGAATTCCCAGGCGCGGCTTTGCTGCGCCAGCAACAGCCGCTGCAGGCGATTGGCGAGGCGCGCGACCACGCCCTGTAGGTGCGAGAGCTGCTTGTCGAGATAGCCGCGCAGCCGGTCGAGCTCATCGGGATCGCACAGCTCTTCCGCACCGATGACTTCGTCGAACTTGGCGGTGAAAGGCTTGTAGTCCGGACCCCGCGGCTCGTTGCGATTATGCCGCGGCCGCCACGGCTCGGCGGCGGTTTCGGAATCGCCCATCTCGGTGTCGTCGGCCATGTCGGCGGCCGGCGCGTCGATCGCCTCGGCGGCGCTCTCCGGCATGTCCTCAGTCGAGGCCTCGGCCTCTTCCAAGCTCATGCGCTCGCTCTCGGCGGATTCCGACGTTTCGCCGTCGTTGCCGGATTTGTCGTTGCGGCTTTGCTCGTCGCCCTCGTCGCCCTCCTCCTCGTCGGTGTCGCTGCTGCGATCCTCGCCCATGTCGAGGGATTCGAGCAGATCGTGCACCACGTCGCCGAACCGGCGCTGATCCGTGAGCACGCGCTCGAGCCGGTCGAGATTGCGGCCGGCGCGTTCTTCGATGACCGGGCGCCAGAGATCGACGAGCTTGCGCGCGGTCGCCGGCGGCGGCTCGCCGGTAAGCCGCTCGCGCACGATCATGGCGATGGCGTCCTCGATCGGCGCGTCGGCGCGGTCGGTCACATCGTCATACTTGCCGCGATGAAAGCGGTCGTCGAGCATGGCCGCCAGATTGGTCTTCACCCCGCCCATGCGGCGCGAACCGATGGCCTCGACGCGGGCCTGCTCGACCGCCTCGAAGACTGCGCGCGCTTGCTGACCGCCGGGAACGAGCTTGCGGTGCACGGCGGGATCGTGACAGGCAAGACGCAGCGCGATCGAAATCGGCGTGCCCGCGCACGATCGCAGCCTCGCGCTCGGTGAGCCGGCGCGCCGGCTCCGGCAGCCGCGCCTTGTTGGCGGCGAGGCCGGGGCGCTCGGCGGCGAAGCCGACCTCGATGTCGCCGCGCCCGGCAATCGCCCGCAGACAAATGCCGACCGCGCGCTTGAACGGCTCGGTCGGCGCTTCCTTGGCGGGACTCTTGGTTTTGACGTTCGAGGTCATGGCGTCAACCGCTTCTCCCGGATGCGGTGCAGCGCGAAGCGATGCACTGCTGATCCGGGATCGTCATGCACTCTGAGTTCGCTACGATCCCGGGTCTGCGACGCATCACTGCGCTTCGCTGCGTGCTGCGTTGCGCCCGGGAAAAGCATGCTGAAGTCACTATGACAATGCCACGTTCACCGCCGATTCCGGCAGCTCATGCCCGAAGCAGCGCTGATAGAATTCCGCCACCAGCGGCCGTTCCAGCTCGTCGCATTTGTTGACGAAGGTGAGTCGGAAGGCGAAGCCGATGTCGTTGAAGATTTCGGCATTCTCGGCCCAGGTGATGACCGTGCGCGGCGACATGACGGTGGAGATATCGCCGTTCATGAAGGCGTTGCGGGTGAGGTCGGCGACGCGCACCATCTTGGAGACGATGTCGCGCCCCTCCTGGTCGCGAAAGTGCTTGGCCTTGGCCAGCACGATATCGACTTCGTTGTCGTGCGGCAGATAGTTCAACGTGGTGACGATCGACCAGCGGTCCATCTGGCCCTGGTTGATCTGCTGGGTGCCGTGATAGAGGCCGGAGGTATCGCCGAGCCCGACCGTATTGGCGGTGGCGAACAACCGAAACGCCGGATGCGGCTTGATCACCTTGTTCTGGTCGAGGAGCGTCAGCCGGCCGGACAATTCCAACACGCGCTGGATCACGAACATCACGTCCGGACGGCCGGCGTCATACTCGTCGAAGCAGATCGCGACATTGTGCTGCAGCGCCCAGGGCAGAATGCCGTCGCGGAATTCCGTCACCTGCAGGCCCTCGCGAATGACGATCGCGTCCTTGCCGATGAGATCGACGCGGCTGATATGGCTGTCGAGATTGATGCGCACGCAAGGCCAGTTGAGCCGCGCGGCGACCTGCTCGATATGGGTCGATTTGCCGGTGCCGTGATAGCCGGTGACGATCACGCGGCGGTTGCGCGCGAATCCTGCCAGGATGGCGAGCGTCGTCGGCCGGTCGAACCGGTAATCGGCGTCGACGTCGGGAACATGCTCGTCCGGCTCGGAATAGGCCGGAACTTCCAAATCGGAATCGATGCCGAACACCTGCCGGACCGAAACCTTCATATCCGGCAGGCCGGACGTTTCTTCAGTAGCGAGAGTCATCACACCTCCCTGACCCCGGGGTGTCGAGGGCGCCAGTTCGCCCCTGCCGGCAGTCGGATGTCACGCCAAAGTAGCAGAAGCGCACGAGGCCGGGAAAGCCACCCTCGGGATTCGGCAGAAGATTCAACAGAAACCCGCCGACTTGAGGTAATTGTAGGCCTGGATGATCTCCCGCAGCCGGTCCTCGGACGTCCGGTCACCGCCGTTGGCGTCGGGATGATGGCGCTTCACCAACACCTTGAACTTGGCCTTGATATCGGCGCGCTGCGCATCGGCTTCAAGGCCGAGCACATCGAGTGCGCGGCGCTGGGCGTTGAGTACCTTGCGGGCCTCGCGGGAGGGCTTGGCCTGACCGCTCCGAGTAGCCCGGTCGAACAGGCCGAAGGGATCCTCGGCCGCCCAGCCGGAACCCCGGCGGCGTTGGGTCGTGCGCTTGGCGTCGCCGCTTTCGCCGCCGATCGAGCCCATCTTCCAGGTCGGTCGATGCCCGGTCAGGTCTTCCTTCTGGTACTTCGCGATGGCGTCGTCGCTCATACCCTCGAAAAAATTATACGAATTATTGTATTCGCGGACGTGATCCAGACAGAAGCGCCAATATTCCGACGCGTGCAGCCTTCCCTTCGGCGCGCGGTGGGTGGCGGGCGCGTCGCATCGCGGCCATTCACAGGCCGGAAGCTCGGCGCGCTGCCGACGATCCTGGTCGGGCTTTACCCGGATGCGATCGAAAAGAGGCGAGTCACTACTCATGGTCGACAATTATGCGGGCGGCTGCATGGCACCTTCAAGACTTGACAGGCGGCAAAAGTGCACATGGTTTGCAATTGACCGCATACGCATGTGTTGGCTAAGCCACCTTTCATGCATACCAGCGATCTGATCACGGAAAAGTTGCGCAACGCTTTCGCACCCGAAAGCCTCGACGTCGAGGATGAATCGCATCAGCATGCCGGCCATGCGGGCCATCGGCCGGGCGGCGAGACTCATTTCCGCGTCTATATCGTATCGGAAGCCTTCCGCGGAAAGAGCCGGCTGCAACGCCATCGCATGATCAATGCGGCGCTCGCGAGCGAGCTCGCCGGCGGCGTTCATGCGCTCGCCATCCATGCGGCGGCGCCGGGAGAAACCTTTTAAGCGCTGACATTCGGCTCGTGGCAAGCCCAGCACGCTATGCCGCCGCCGCGGTGGGAACGGCGGTGAGCGGCGTGCGGTAGGTTTCGCGAAAGGAAAAGAGGGTCAGCAATGTCACGGCGGCCGCGGCCATGATGAGGAACGCTGGCGCTATCTCGTCCCCGGTCCGCTGCACCAACCAGGTCGCCATCAACGGCGATAGCCCGCCGAACACGCCGTAACAGACATTATAGCCCAACGCGACCGCGGTGCACCTCACGGTCGCAGGCGCGGCCTCCACCAGAATAGCGGGTAGCGCCCCGTAGTAGACACCCATCAGCACAACAAGACCGAGCTGGCCGATCTGCGCGAGAAGATCGGAAGGATGATTCAACAACCAGAACAGCGGCACGGCACCGACAAGTCCACCGAGACTTGCGAGAAGCATAAGCGGCTTGCGTCCAATCCGGTCGCTGAGCCATCCGGCCCCGATCACCACGGGGATCAACATCGCCATGCTGAACGAGTTGATCTCCAGCGAGCGCGCCGGAGCAATGCCATCGGCGGTCTGCAACCAGCTGACCAGATAAACAAAGGCAATGTAGAATGTGACGGCGCTATAAACCGAAAGACCGGCGAAACCGGCAACCGCGCGCCAGTGATCGCGCACCGTTTCGGCAATCGGCAGGCGCGTGCGTTTCTGCACGATGCCGGTCTCGAGGACGTAGCGGCGCAGAACGTATCCGGCCATTCCGACGATGAGCCCCATCAGGAAGGGGATGCGCCATCCCCAGCTATCAAGCGCAGCCGTCGACGCGCTGGCGGCGAAAGCCGCCCCGACCGCAGAGCCAAGCAGAAGACCGATCGTTGCGCCGGAGGCGCCCAAAGCGCCCATCAAGCCGCGTCGCTCTTTCGGCGCGTGCTCGACCAGGAACACCATCGAGCCGGTATATTCGCCGCCGACGGAAAGCCCTTGCACAAGGCGCAGCAAAGTAAGCCCGATGGGCGCCCACACGCCGATCGTCTGATAGCCCGGCAACAAGCCGATCAAGAAGGTCGAGATCGCCATGGCGGCAACGGAGAGTGTCAGAGCCGCGCGTCGTCCGAAACAGTCGCCGATGTGACCCACAACGACGCCGCCCAGCGGCCGCGCCAGATAGCCAACGGCAAAAACGCCGAATGTCGAGAGCAGTTGCGTGACGGCATTCTCGTGGGGAAAAAACTGACGGCCGATCTGCGTGGCGAAGTAGCCGTAGATTGCGAAATCGTACCATTCCAGCACGTTGCCGATCATCCCGGCGGCGATCAGTCGCCGTATGTGCGCGGAGTTCATGCTGCCCCGAATTCAGATGCGTTCTGGTCAGGCGCAGACCGAAAGCCCGCGGTCGCGCCAGCAATTTTGCTGCGTACCGTGTCCGCGCCGAGCGTTCAAGGATGATTTCGCAATGGCAACTTGGCCGAACATTGCGGCGGCGATCAAAAACGCCGACTGACGGGCGTCGTCGGGTTCGCCGCCGGCGGTTCGGATCTCTACTGGCTAGGCTAACTCGCCTTCGCGGCGGGCGGCACTTTGCGGGCAAGCGGCGTGACCCGCAGCGAGGTGATGCGATTGCGGTTCTTGCGCAGCACCTGAAAACGATAGCCGTGGAAGGTGAAGCTTTGCCCCGGCTCGGGGATCGAGCGCGCTTCGTGGATCACTACGCCGGCGATGGTGGTGGCTTCATCGTCCGGGATATTCCAATCCATCGCGCGGTTGAGGTCGCGCACGGGGACCGAGCCCTCGACGTTGGCCGAGCCGTCGGGGAGCATCCGCACGCCGGCAACCGCGATCTCGTGCTCGTCACTGATGTCGCCGACGATCTCGGCGATGATATCCTTGATCGTCACCAGTCCTTCCAGCTCGCCATATTCGTCGACCACCAGCGCGAACGGCGTCTTGCGGTCGCGAAATGCCTTGAACTGCTCGTAAAGCGGCGTCGTATCGGGCACGAACCAGGGCGGGCGCGCCAGCGCTTCGATGTCGATCTTGCTGGCGTCGCCGCCGGCCGCGTGCAGCGCGCGCAACAGATCCTTCACGTGCAGAACGCCGAGAACGTTGTCGGGCGTATCGCGCCAGACCGGCAGGCGGCTGACGGCGGCGCCGAGCACGGCGTCGACGATCTCGCGCGGCGGATCGCCGGCATCGATCATCACCATTTTGGTGCGGTGGACCATGACGTCGGACACGGTGAGTTCGCGCAGGTCGAGCACGCCGCCCATCATGTCGCGGTCGAGCTTTTCCACGACGCCGGCGCGATGCAAAAGATCGACGGCGCCGCGCAGCTCCTCGCGCGGCGACAGGATCGAATGAATTTTGCCGACCGGCATGCCAATGCTACGCAAGATCGCACGCACCAGCCACTCGACCGCCTTAAGGAGCGGCAAGAGCGCCGCGACCGTGCGGGCAATCGGCTGCGCCACCGCCAGCGCGAGCCGGTCGGGCGCGTTGAAAGCAACGGTCTTCGGCAGCACTTCGCAGAGTACGAAGATCGCCGCCGTCATGACGATGGTGGCGTAGATGACGCCGGCTTGGCCGAACAGCGTCAACAAAAGCCCGGTGGCGAGCGTCGAGGCGGCGATGTTGGTGCCGTTATTGGCGAGCAGCACCGCGCCGAGAAAACGTTCGCGCTGCCCAAGCAGGCGGCTGACGGTGATGGCGTCGACATTGCCGTGTTTTTCCAGCCGCAGCATGGCGGCGCGCGACGAGGCCGTCAGTGCGGTCTCACTGCCCGAATAGAACGCCGAGATCAGAAGGCAGACGAAGACCGCGGCTACGGTCAACCAATCGTAAATGCTCATCGCTCCGCAAGCTTCTCGCTCAAAAAGGCGCGCACCTGCGCCCACTCGATCCCATGTTCGACAAAAGCCACCCCGATTCCACGCACAAGAATGAGTGTAAGCATTCCTCTTTTCACTTTCTTGTCCTGCGCCATCAGGGCCATCAGCGCGTCGGCGTCGGGGAGGCCGCCGGCAATGTCCTTCGGCCGGGTCGGCAGCCCCACCTCGGCCAGATGGCGAATTGCGCGCTCCGCGTCGGCAGGCGGCAAAAGCCCAAGCCGGGCCGAGAATTCGAAGGCAAGAGCCATTCCGGCGGCGACCGCCTCCCCGTGCAGCAGCCGGTCGGAGAAACCGCACGCCGCTTCCAGCGCATGCCCGAAGGTGTGGCCGAGGTTCAGCAGCGCCCGATCGCCGGTCTCGCGCTCGTCGCGCGCCACGATGGCGGCCTTGGCGCGGCAGCTCACGGCGATGGCGTGCTCGCGCGCGCCGCTGCCGGAACCTTTGCCTGTCGAGGATTTGCCGCCGGCGAACACCTCGCGCCAGTTGGCTTCCAGCCAGGAGAAAAAGGCGGCGTCGCCCAAAAGACCGTATTTGGCAACTTCGGCATAGCCGGCACGGAATTCGCGCAGTGGCAGCGTGTCGAGCAGCGCGGTGTCGGCGACCACAAGGATCGGCTGATGGAAAGCGCCGATCAGATTCTTGCCGCGGGCCGAATTGATCGCGGTCTTGCCGCCGACCGAGGAATTGACCTGAGCGAGCAGCGTGGTCGGCACCTGGACGTAATCGATGCCGCGGCGCACGGCGGCGGCGGCAAAACCAGCGAGGTCGCCGATAACCCCGCCGCCAAGCGCGACGACGAGATCGCCGCGTTCGATGCGCGCCGCGATGATCGCTTCGCAGACCTGCTCGAAGACGCGAAAGCTTTTCGCGCCCTCCCCCGGAGCCAGGATGATCTGGCTCGCCGCGATGGCGGATTCGGCCAAAGCCTCTTCGACCGTATCGAGATGATTGAGCTCGATATTCCGGTCGGTAACGATGAAAACCCGGGCGTTCGGCCGCAACGCTTCGATGCGGGCGCCAAGCGAATGGATCAGTCCGCGGCCGATGACGATGTCGTAACCGCGGTTGCCGAGCGCGACCTGTACGATCGCCGGGTCGGTGCGAAGGGGAACAGTCATGCGGACGCCTGCTGGATCGAGGACACGGCGACTTTCAGGTACGCGGCCAGTGCCGTCATCACATCGGCAACGATGGCTTCATGCGGCACGTCGCGCGACTGCACGGTAAGATCGGCGAGCGCATAGACCGGCTCGCGTTCGGCAAGCAGCGCGCGCAGTGTCTCGCTCGGATCGTCGGTCTGCAACAGCGGCCGGTCGCTGCGGCGCTTGCTGGTCCGCCGCAACAGCACGTCAAGATCGGCATGCAGCCACACCGAGACTCCCTTCTGCCTGATCAAGGCACGGGTGTCCGCATTCATGAAGGCGCCGCCACCGGTCGCCAAAACCTGCGGACCGCCCTCCAGCAAGCGGGCGATTACACGGGCCTCGCCGCTGCGGAAATAAGGCTCGCCGTGGCGGGCGAAAATCTCCGGAATCGTCATTTTGGCCGCGATCTCGATCTCGGAATCGGCGTCAACGAAGGGAATGGACAAGCGCACGGCGAGTTTGCGGCCGACCGACGATTTGCCGACACCCATCATGCCCACCAACACGATCGAGCGGCCATCCAGGGCGGTCAGAACAGGACCCGCTGGGGGCGCCGGGTCGGCGTCATTTTGCAACGTAACATCAGGCATTTGGGTCAAACTCAAAGCACATGGCGGCGGCTCGTGACCGCCTTTTATATCGGCGCGGCTGGCGGAGCCAGTCGCCGCCAAAGAGCCGGCGCCCTCGCCGGCAGATCCGATCGTACTCGCTTCGGTGCGCCGTTACCAAATGGGACGGCAACGGCCAAAAACACGCGGGCGGATGCTCGATCGGTGGTGTATTTGCTTGTGCACCTTCGATTCGGCGCGCCGGGCCGACATTCGCAATGAGGGTGCGTTTGCAATAAAAAATGCACGCGCGTGATGGTGGGCCGTAAAGATCAGCGATATTCCGGATCGGAACACGAAACGCAATGCCGAGCCTGGTACGCTTTCTCACCGTGATCGCCATCGTGGCCACGGTCATCTATGTCGGCGTCTATGCGCTGGCGCACTTCGTCGAGCCGAAGCCGCGCGAGATTACGGTCTCCATTCCGCCTGACAAGTTCTTCAAAGACCGGCAAGGGCCGTGACACAACGGCCATGAGACAAGAGCCGTAACAAGAGTTGCCATAGCGCAGGGGCCACCATGGCTGGCAAAGCCACGGCGAAAATATCCGCCAAGCAGCACGGCACAAAAGGGCCGTCGGACGATCGGCTGATCACGCTCTTTCTCGACATGCTGGCGGCCGAGCGCGGTGCCGGCAAGAATACGCTTTCGGCTTATGGCCGCGACCTCGACGATTTCGCCGCGCATCTCACCGGCCGGCGTTCCGTCGCGACCGTGACGACCGACGACATCCGCGCCTATTTGGGCGAACTCGCCTCGCGCGGCATGCAACCGGCGACGGTGGCGCGGCGCCTGTCGGCCATCCGCCAGCTCTACCGGTTTCTTTATGCGGAGGGCCAGCGCGGCGACGATCCGGCCGCCGTGCTTGAGGGGCCGAAACGTTCACGGCCGTTGCCGAAGACGCTGAGCTTGGCCGACGTCGATCGGCTGCTGGCGGCGGCGGCGGCCTGCGATGCGCAGGCTTCGATCATGGTGCGGCTGCGCGCGGCGCGGCTCACATGCCTCGTCGAGCTCCTTTACGCCACGGGACTGCGCGTCTCCGAACTGGTGGCGCTACCGGTCTCGGCCGCCCGCCGCGATGCGCGGGTGATCGTCGTGCGCGGCAAGGGCAACAAGGAGCGCATGGTGCCACTCAACGACGCCGCCAAGCGGGCGATGGCGGCCTATCTCGCGCTCGCCGCCGAAGCGGGCGGCGGCACCTCCGCCTCGAAATGGCTGTTCCCATCGTTCGGCGATTCCGGCCATCTCACCCGGCAGCATTTCGCCCGCGAGCTCAAGGCGCTGGCGGGCGCGGCAGGCCTGCGCGCGGCGCAACTGAGCCCGCACGTGCTGCGCCATGCTTTCGCCAGTCACCTCCTGCACAATGGCGCCGATTTGCGCGTGGTGCAGACGCTTCTGGGCCACGCCGATATCTCGACCACGCAGATCTATACCCATGTGCTGGAGGAGCGGCTGAAAAGCCTCGTGCGCGATTTGCATCCGCTGGCGGACGCATGAGAATTAACTACTTATGGGATATGCGTGTGCGCCCAGCTCACCGAATTGTCGAACGATGAACAAGCAAGCTGCAATTGATATCTTGCGGGGCCATCAGGCTGAATTGCGAGCGCGAGGTGTAAACCACGCAGCCCTCTTCGGCTCGGTTGCGCGCGGCGACGCCGGTCCACAAAGCGACGTCGACATCATGATCGAGTTCGCGCCCGATGCCTCACTTGATATTTTTGCCTACGTTGAACTAAAAGACTTTATTGCGGCGCTTTTTCCGGGACCCGTTGACGTGGTGAACAAAGACGCGCTCAAGCCAAATGTCCGCGCGTTCACCGACACGGTCTATGCCTTCTGATCTCAATTCACTTGGTGACATCCGCGAGAATATTGGACTTGCATTTTCGTTCATTGGTCAAGCATCGTTTGAGCAGTTTTGCCGCGACCGACGCACCGCATATGCGGTGACGCGTTGCCTCGAAATCATCTCCGAAGCTTCACGTAGACTGTCCCCTGAACTAAAAGGGCGGTATCCCCATATCCGATGGCAAGGCATGGCCGGCGCCGGAAACGTATGTCGTCATGAATACGAACAAGTCGTCGATAAAGCTGTCTGGGATACCGTACACGAAAGCTTGCCGCCCTTGCTCGCCGTCGTTGACGGGGAACTTCGCCGTTTGCACGGCGACTGAAGACTTGGCATTGCAATCGACTTGGCGTTGCAATCGACTTGGCATTGCAATCTCCGCAATGACCGCGGCGACCTGCGAACGTTTAGGGTGATGGTTTACTCGGCTGGTAGGCATTTCGCGTGATGCGCTCTTATCTCGATTTCGAAAAGCCCGTGGCCGAGCTTGAGGCCAAAGTGGAAGAAATGCGCGCGCTGCAGGCCGGCGGCGACGCCATTGCCATCGGCGAGGAGATCAACCGCATTGAGGTCAAGGCCGGGCAGGCGCTCAAGGAGCTCTATGCCAGCCTGACGCCGTGGCAGAAGACGCAAGTCGCCCGCCACCCGCAGCGGCCGCATTGTCTCGACTATATCGCCGAGCTCATCACCGACTTCGTGCCTTTAGCCGGCGACCGCAGCTTCGGCGAGGATGCAGCCATCGTGGGCGGCTTCGGCCGCTTCCGCGGCGAGGCCGTCTGCGTCATCGGCCAGGAAAAGGGCTCCGACACCAACTCTCGGCTCAAGCACAATTTCGGCATGGCCCGGCCCGAAGGCTACCGCAAGGCTGTCCGGCTCATGGATATGGCGGACCATTTCGCCATTCCGGTGCTGGCGCTGATCGATACCGCAGGTGCCTATCCGGGCATCGGCGCCGAGGAGCGCGGCCAGGCCGAGGCCATCGCGCGCTCCACCGAGGCCTGCCTGCGCATCGGCGTTCCCAACGTGGCGATGATCATCGGGGAGGGCGGCTCCGGCGGCGCCATCGCCATCGCCACGGCGAACCGCGTGATCATGCTGGAACACTCCGTCTACAGCGTGATCTCGCCGGAAGGTGCTGCGTCGATCCTTTGGCGCGATACCGCCAAGGCGCAGGAAGCAGCTTCGAGCATGCAAATCACGGCCCAGGACCTCGTTCGCTTCGGTGTCGTCGACACCATCGTGCCCGAGCCGACCGGCGGCGCCCACCGCGATCGCACCGCCACCATCGCGGCAGCCGGGGAGGCGCTGGATGCGGCCTTTGCCGGTCTCAAAGACCTCGATGCGGCGACGATTGTGCGCATGCGGCAGGAGAAGTTCATGGCCATCGGACGCACCCTCGGCTGATTGCGCGCATAACTTGCATATTGGCAAAGATGCGCGAATTTCGCGCGGGCGCCGAAAGGCGGCCTCGACCACCGCATTCTGGCCGTTTTTCTTAGCTAACAGTCGACAGTGTCGGTGAAATTTATCGTAATTTTAACCAATCGTTGACCGGCGGCGTGCTCCAACTTTCGACCTGCGCCCCGGTTCGCTTGCGAAACGTCGTTCGTAAGGATAACGATTGGTAATGGATGGTTTTCGGGGACCGTCTGGCCGTCGGGGGAGTACAGCATTGATCCGCGCCAGCCTCCTTCGCGCGCTGACGCTATCGGTCGTGGTGGCCGGTTCGCTTTCGCTTGCTGGCTGCTTTACCGGCGAGGAAGGCGGCTACGAGCTGCCGACCAGGGCGAGCAAAGCACTATCGCCGCAGATGTTCGCGCTGCTCGACCAGAAGCGGATGCCGAAGGAATCTCCCGTCCTGCTCCGCATCTTCAAGGAAGAATCCGAGCTCGAGGTCTGGAAGCAGGATACGTCGGGGCGGTTCGAACTGCTCAAGGTCTATCCGATCTGCCGCTGGTCGGGCGATCTCGGCCCCAAGATCACCGAAGGCGATCGTCAGGCTCCCGAGGGCTTCTATACGATCACGCCCGGCCTGATAAATCCGAACTCCAATTATTATCTGGCGATCAATACCGGTTTCCCCAACCTTTATGATCGCGCCAACGACCGCCACGGCGGGTTTCTGATGATTCACGGCGACTGCTCGTCGCGCGGCTGCTACGCCATGACCGACGAGCAGATCGGCGAAATCTATTCGCTGGCGCGCGAATCGTTTGCCGGCGGGCAGCCGTCGTTTCAGATCCAGGCCTATCCGTTCCGCATGACGCCGGCCAATTTGGCGCGGCATCGCACCAGTCCGCACATTGCTTTCTGGAAGATGCTCAAGATCGGCAACGATCATTTCGAGGCGACGCATCTCGAGCCCAAGGTCGATGTCTGCGACCGCCACTACGTGTTCGATGCGGTGCAGCCGCGCGGCGGACAGATCGTCTTTAACGCCACCGGCCGCTGCCCAGCTTTTGTGGTCAATCCGGAAGTCGCCGGGCCGGCGCTGGAGAAATCGCACGCCGACGAGGTGCAGTATGCCGCCCTGGTCAGGGCCAATGCGTCGGTCGCGCCGGTGCATTCCGGCCTCGACGGCGGCATGAATCGCGTGTTCCTCGCGCAGGTCGGCGGCCATATTCCGCCGGCGCGGGTACCGCCGCCGGATATGAAGGGCCTGCCGCCGCAGCCACCGCCGGTCGCCGTAGCGGACAACAACGGGCAGAGCTTGGCGAGCAAGATTTTCGGCGGCTTCCTCGGCAGATCGAGCAATCAGGCGCCGCAGCAGCGGGTGGCCGCCGCTGCCGAGCCGACTGCGACCGGCACGACGTCAAAGCCGAAGCCGCACGCCGAGCGCACCGCCGTGGCGGACGCCAAGCCCAAGCTCGATTTGCGCAAGAGCGATACCAAGCCGGAACCTCAGCCGCAGCAAGTGGCGGCGAAACCAACTCCGGCACCGGCCCCGCAGCGCGAAGCCAATGCCACAGCAGCGACGATGGGCGGTGCGCAGCCGACCATGCCGGCCGGCAATTTCGACAGCCGCTGGGGCGGACTGCAGTAATCGGGAAGTTCGAAGCTATAGCACGTCTCGATTAAGTTGGATCGGAAGTGCTTTGATATCTGGGGAGCGTCCGCCCCTCCCTCGCGTCATGCGCGGGCTTGACCCGCGCATCCCAACCGTCAGGCCTCAGTGCCCACCTGAGCGAGATGGCCGGGACAAATCCCGGCCATGACGACACGATGTAGGTCGCGCAAGCTGTTCCTGGGCAACGTCAGCATCGGACGACGCGCGACCCCACGCGCTCCAATTGTGTCTGTCGGCAACCGCCTACTGATACTTCCCGTGGCAGTGCTTGAACTTCTTGCCGGAGCCGCACGGGCAAGCCTCATTGCGACCGACCTTGCCCCAGGTCGTCGGGTCGTTTGGATTGCGCTCCGCCGCCGGCGCCACTATTGCCCCCGGTGCCGCTTGCGCCGCCGCGGTGCTGACGGCCCCGCCGATGCCGTGGCGCGCCAGCGTCTCGGCGCCGGCCATGGCCAACGCCATCTCGTCTTCGCCGGTGCTCGGATCGATCTTGTGCGCCTCCATGGGCGGCAGCGTCAGGGACGACTCGGCCGGCTGCGGCATGATCTCCACGCGCATGAGCTGCGCGGTTACCGCTTCGCGCAGATGCTGGCTCATGGTCTCGAAGAGATTAAACGCTTCCGACTTGTATTCGTTGAGCGGATCGCGCTGGGCGTAGCCGCGCAGCCCCACCACCTGGCGCAAATGGTCGAGCATGACCAGATGCTCGCGCCACAGATGGTCGAGTGTTTGCAGCAGGATCGATTTCTCGACATAGCGGATGACGTCCGGTCCCCACTGCGCGACCTTCGCCGCCATATGCTCGTCGGCGCGGCGCTCGACGCGGTTGAACAATTCCTCGTCGGCAATGCCTTCTTCCTTGGCCCACTCATCGACCGGCAGCTCGAGGCCGAGCACCCGCTTGACCTCTTCCTTCAGGCCGGCGACGTCCCACTGCTCCGGATAGGCATTCTCCGGCACGTGCTTGGCGACGAGATCGTCGAGCGCATTGTGGCGCATGTCGGCGACGACCTCGGCGGCGGCGGCATCCTGCATCCATTCAATACGCTGGTCGAAGATGACCTTGCGCTGGTCGTTCATCACGTTGTCGAACTTCAGGATGTTCTTGCGGATGTCGAAGTTGCGCGCCTCGACCTTCTGCTGCGCCTTCTCCAACGCCTTGTTGATCCAGGGATGGATGATCGCTTCGTTTTCCTTCAAGCCGAGCTTGGTCAGCATGCCGTCGAGCTTGTCGGTGCCGAAGATGCGCATCAGATCGTCGTCGAGCGACAGAAAGAATTTCGAGTGGCCCGGATCGCCCTGCCGTCCGGAGCGGCCGCGTAACTGATTGTCGATGCGGCGGCTCTCGTGGCGTTCGGTGCCGAGCACACAAAGGCCGCCGGCGGCGAGTGCCCTTTCCTTAAGCCGCGCCACTTGCGCGCGGATCTCGGCAGCGTGCGGATGCTTTTCGCGCTCGCCCCAATCCTCGACCTCGGCCAGTTCCTGGCGGATACGCATGTCGGGATTACCGCCGAGCTGAATGTCGGTGCCGCGGCCGGCCATGTTGGTGGCGATGGTAATGGCGCCGGGAACGCCGGCTTGGGCGACGATATAGGCTTCCTGCTCGTGATAGCGGGCGTTGAGGATGGCGAACACCTTGGCCTTGGAGGCACCCTCGTCGCCGGAATAAAGCGCCGCAAAGGCGTTGGGATCGGAGAAGTCGTGCTGTTCCCAGCCGTTCTGGCGCAGCATCTCGGCAAGCTGCTCGGACTTTTCGATCGAGGTGGTGCCGACCAGGACTGGCTGACCGCGCTTCTTGCAGTCTTCGATCAGCGCCAGGATTGCGCGGAATTTCTCCACCGAGGTGCGATAGACCTCGTCGTCATCGTCGATGCGCACCATCTCCCGGTTGGTGGGGATTTCCAGCACTTCGAGATTGTAGATGTCCATGAACTCGTCGGCCTCGGTGGCGGCCGTGCCGGTCATGCCGGCGAGTTTCTTGTACATGCGGAAATAGTTCTGGAACGTGATCGAGGCGAGTGTCTGGTTTTCCGGCTGGATCGGCTGCCGCTCCTTGGCCTCGAGCGCCTGGTGCAGACCTTCCGAATAGCGCCGGCCCGGCATCATGCGGCCGGTGAACTCGTCGATGATCACCACTTCGCCGTTGCGGACGATATAGTCCTTGTCGCGCTGGAACAGCTTGTGCGCGCGCAGCGCCTGATTGACATGGTGCACGACCGAGACGTTCTCGACGTCATAGAGCGATTCCGACTTGAGCTGACCGGCGGCGCGCAGCGCCTGCTCCATCTTCTCCATGCCGGCTTCGGTCAGCGTCACCGTGCGCTGCTTCTCGTCGACTTCGTAGTCGGCCTTGTCGAGGGTCGGGATATAGGCATCGATGGTGTTGTAGAATTCGGAGCGGTCGTCGAGCGGGCCGGAAATGATCAGCGGCGTGCGCGCTTCGTCGATCAGGATGGAGTCGACTTCGTCGACGATGGCGTAGACATGGCCGCGCTGCACCATGTCCTCGACCCGGTATTTCATGTTGTCGCGGAGATAATCGAAGCCGAGTTCGTTGTTGGTGCCGTAGGTGACATCGCAATCGTATTGCTTCTTGCGCTCGGCATCGTCGAGGCCGTGCACGATGACGCCGACCGAGAGGCCGAGGAACTTATAGATCTGCCCCATCCATTCGGAGTCGCGGCTGGCGAGGTAGTCGTTGACGGTGACGACGTGCACGCCGCGCCCGGTCAGCGCGTTGAGATAGACGGGCAGCGTGGCCACCAAGGTCTTGCCCTCGCCGGTCTTCATCTCGGAAATCTTGCCCTCGTGCAGGACCATGCCGCCGATGAGCTGAACGTCGAAATGGCGCTGGCCGAGCGCGCGCTTGCCGGCCTCGCGCACGGTGGCGAAAGCGGGCACCAGAATGTCGTCGATGGTGGCGCCCTCGGCGAGCTGTTTCTTGAACTGCTCGGTGCGTGCGCGCAGCGCCGCGTCGGAGAGCGGCGCGAGTTCCTTTTCCAGGGCGTTGATGGCATCGACCCGCGCCCGGTACGTGCGGACGCGCCGGTCGTTGGAGGAGCCGAACAGCTTGCGGGCGACTGCGCCGATCATCGCGTCTTCATCCTTCCAAAAGCGGATTGCGCCACCCGCGTTGCCTTCTCGCTCTTTCGTTCAAGCATGACGTTAGCCGAAAACCGGTATGTCCTTTTCGGGATCATCTCCAGCGCGTCCAAGCAGCGGAAAATGCAGGGCTATTTTGGCTTCTGCAAGGCGACGTCGATAAGATATATGGGGCGCCAAAGGTCCAGTTCGAGACATAGGAGGGGGTGATTTTATTGTCAATGTGAGGCTTTCTCAACGTTTTGGCGTCGCGAACCGACGTGCGACCGGGTCGCGCAGGAACTTCAAATCGGCGGCACCGTGCGCGATTCTGCCATTGCCAAGCCGACATGATTCGGCGAGTGTCCGCGCCAGCCAGATGGCGCCGCTTCAAGGCGTTTCAACATTACCGAAGAGTCACGTTTACCCAACGGTTCACGCTCCAAAGGATCAGTTTCCATGGCCCTCCCCCGCCCGTTCGTCCGTCGCGCGCTGGGCGCGCTTGCCTGTGTCGTTGTGTTGGCGGTCGCCTCCCCTTTTGCGCCGGGCCACTATGTGGGTGTGGCGGTCGCGGCGGAAGACGATCCGGTGGTAGCGCGCGTCAACGGCGTCGACATCCGGCAGAGTGACCTCGCCTTCGCCGAGGAGGAGATCGGCTCCAACATGCCGACGATCCCGCCGGAGCAGAAGCGGGATTATCTGATCAACTATCTGGTCGACGTGATCGTGCTGTCGCAGGCGGCCGAGAAGCAGAATTTGGCCGACCGGCCGGACGTCAAGCGCCGGCTCGCCTTCGATCACAATCGCCTGCTGATGGAATCGCTGTTGCAGGACGCCGGCAAGTCGTCCCTCTCCGAGGACGCCGAGCGCAAGGTCTATGAGGAAGCCGTCAAGCAGGTGAAGAACGAGGAAGAGGTGCACGCGCGCCACATCCTGGTCCCCACCGAGGACGAGGCCAAAGCGATCCTCGCTCAGCTCAAAGGCGGCGCCGATTTCGCCGCGCTCGCCAAGGAGAAGTCGAAGGACCCGGGCGCGGCGGAAGGCGGCGATCTCGGCTATTTCACCAAAGAGCAGATGGTGCCGGAATTCGCCGACGTGGCGTTCAAGCTCAACAAGGGCCAGTTGTCCGATCCGGTGAAGACGCAGTTCGGCTGGCACGTCATCAAGGTCGAAGACAAGCGCATGCGGCCGACGCCGACCTTCGATCAGGTCAAGCCGCAGATCGAGAACTATGTCGCCCATCGGGCCCAGGCGGATCTGGTGGAGAATCTGCGCAAGTCGGCGACGGTCGAACGCCTCGACAAGCCGGCGGCGCCCGACGCGTCGCTCAATCCGGCAGCGCCGGCGAAGAAATAATCTCTTCGTGTTCGGCAGATAATCGTCATGCCGGGCATTGGCGTCTTTATACACGCTAGCGCTCAACAAAATCGTGGATGGCCGGGATAAGCCCGGCCATGACGCATGAGGGTGTCGCCAGTGTCCACCAGCATCTCCCCGCTCGCGCCTGCTTCTTTCCCCGAAATGCCGCCGATCGAAGGTGTGCGGCTCGCCACGGCTGCGGCCGGTATCCGCTATCCGGGACGCACCGACGTGCTGCTCGCCTTGTTCGACGAGGGCACCACCGTGGCCGGCGTCTTCACCCGTTCGAGATGCCCGTCGGCACCGGTCGATTGGTGTCGCGAGCAGGTCAAGGGCGGGCGCGCGCGCGCGCTCGTCGTCAATTCCGGCAACGCCAACGCCTTTACGGGCAAATCCGGCAAGGTGGCGACCAAGCTCACCGCCGAGATCGCCGCGCAAGCTGCCGGCTGCAAACCGGGCGACGTCTTCCTCGCCTCCACCGGCGTGATCGGCGAGCCGCTCGACGCGACGAAATTCACCGGTGTCATGGGCGGCCTGACCGAGGAAGCGAAAGCCGGCGACTGGCAAGTGGCCGCCAAAGCGATCATGACCACCGATACCTTTCCAAAGGGCGCGGCCGCGATGGTCGGCATGAACCGGACGGCGATCACCATCTGCGGCATCGCCAAAGGCGCTGGCATGATCGCGCCCGACATGGGCACGATGCTGTCGTTTGTTTTCACCGACGCGCCGATTGCGCCCGCGGTGCTGCGCACGTTGTTGCGCGAAGGCGTCGAGGACACCTTCAACGCGGTGACCATCGACGGCGACACCTCGACCTCGGATACGCTTCTGGCCTTTGCCACCGGCGCGGCGGCGGCGCGCGGCGTCGCCAAGATCACGCGCATGTCCGATCCGCGCATTGCCGCCTTCCGCAAGGGCTTCAATGCGGTGCTCGCCGACCTTTCCGAGCAGGTGGCGCGCGACGGCGAAGGTGCGCGCAAGCTGGTCGAGATCGTGGTCGAAGGGGCGACGTCGAAAAAATCGGCGCGGCGCATCGCGCTGTCGATCGCCAATTCGCCGCTGGTGAAGACCGCGATCGCCGGCGAGGACGCCAATTGGGGACGAGTGGTGATGGCCGTCGGCAAGGCCGGCGAGCCAGCCGATCGCGACCGGCTGGCGATCTGGTTCAACGGCATCCGCGTCGCCCACAAGGGCGCGCGCGATCCGGGCTACGACGAGGCCGCCGTATCGGCGGCGATGAAGCAGCCGGAGATTACGCTCAAAGTCGCGCTCGGCCTCGGCAAGGGCCGCGACCGGGTGCTGACCTGCGATCTCACCAAGGAATATGTCGCCATCAACGGCGACTATCGGTCCTAGCTGAAGCAAGAAACGTCACAGCCGAGCCTAGCGTCCTCCGATGGGTTTCAGTTGCGTTCAACCCACCCTACAGGACGTGGGCCATACGCGGACGACGATTGCTTAACCATTGCGGCGAAAGTGGACGCCGGTGCGGCGTCCGTGAAACGTCCTTTTACCCAACGACCTTAGAGTGAGAGCAGGCCATGAGCGTCAAACTCGTTCTTGTTGCCGCCTGCGCGCTGATCGACACCGACGAACGGGTGCTGCTGGCACAGCGTCCGCAAGGTAAGGCAATGGCGGGCCTGTGGGAATTTCCAGGCGGCAAGATCGAGGCGGGCGAACGGCCGGAGACAAGTTTGATCCGCGAACTGCACGAGGAGCTCGGTATCGCCGTCAAGGAAGAATGCCTCGCGCCGCTGACCTTTGCGAGCCATCTTTATCCCGACTTCCACTTGTTGATGCCGCTTTATGTCTGCCGGCGCTGGGAAGGGATTGTTCAGCCGCGCGAAGCACAGACGCTCAAATGGGTGCGGCCCAACGATCTACGCAATTATCCGATGCCGGCCGCCGACGAGCCCCTCATTCCACATCTGACGGCGCTGTTGTGAAGCAAATAACATAACGCAGCGCGGCGACATACAGGGTGACGCAGATGCGCAAACTTCCGACCTTGATGACCGGCAATGTGCTCGGCCATTTCCTGCGCGACGAAAGCGGCAGCACCGCCATCGAATATGCGCTCGTTGCTTCCGGCGTTTCCATCGTCATCGTCGGAACGGTGACGACCGTCGGCAACTCGGTCAAAGACTTCTACAGCGCGGTCGCCAACGCCTTGAAGTGATGTGCAGGCGGCATCGCGGGAGCCGCGCGACGGTTTAGTTCTCAGATCCGCTCGTCCCCGCGAAGGCGGCGACCCAAAAACCGGAGCACACGCTGGATTCCCGCTTTCGCGGGAATGAGCGGCAATCTCACTTACCCGCCTTCTCGCCAGTCGATATCTCGCGCGTGCCGAGCGCATCGGCGAGCCGCGCTTGCGCCGAGCCGGGCTTCAGCGGCTGCTGCTGGCTCGGATGCGGCGCCCAGCCCAAAATCCAAACAATCTCGAACGTAGCGCGCAGGCGGTCGTCGGCGTCGGCAAAACGCTCGGCGTAAATCTCGGCCATGCGCAGCAGCGTCGCGCGCCGAAGCGGCACACGGCGGCGGTCGATCGACGCATTGGTCGCGCCCATGCGCCGCAAATCGCGCATCAGCGAGAAGGCGTGATCGTAACGCACCGTGATCCGGTCCACATCGGTGACCGGCAAGGCGAATCCGGCACGCTGCAATAGCCCGCCGAGTGCGCGGACGTCGGCGAACGGCGCTACACGCGGCGAAACACCGCCTTCCATTTCGCTCTCCGCGGCGGCGAACGACTGGCGCAACTCGGTGAGCGTATCGCCGCCGGCGAGCGCCGCGAGCAACAAACCGTCGGGTTTGAGCACCCGCCGGATTTGCACGAGCACGCCCGGCAGATCGTTGACGAATTGCAGCGACAGCGCCGAAACGACGAGATCGAAAGTGGCGGCCGCGAACGGCAGCGCCTCCTCGTCGGCGACGACGAAGCGCCGTGCATCAGCGTGTTTGTGCGGACATTGCGCGTCGGCTGCCACGACGGTGCCGACCGACGGCACGCCGGCGAGCGCCCTGCGCAAAACGTCGGTCGGGGTGCCGAGATCGAGCGCGCAATCGAACCGCCGCAGCACGGCGGTGAGCCGCTCGGCGAGATCGGCGGCGGCGCGATCGAGCAGAAACGTTTCCGCACCAGCCGCCGCGGCACGGCGCCGGCGCGCACGCAGCAGATGGCGATCGAAGATCAGTGGGCTTTGCGGCTCGGGCGTTTGGGGCATGGATGATTGTCTCGCACACGCGTTACGGCAAACGCCACGGCTTCACAACACCGTCGCCCGAGGGTAGCGTTCCCGCATGGGGGAGAGGGCAGCAACAGCGCTTCCGCGGCTCCGACGCGCCGGGGAGACCGCCCGTGCCGTGTTGCGGGCGGCGCTCGATCTCGCGCTGCCGCGGCTGTGCGCGGTCTGCCGCGAGCCGGTCGAAAGCGAGGGGCTGTGTCCGGCCTGCTGGTCAAAACTCTCGTTCATCAGTCGGCCCTATTGCGAACGGCTCGGCATCCCTTTCGTTTACGATCCAGGGCCCGGCATACTCTCCATGGAGGCGATCGCCGACCCACCGGCTTATCAACGGGCGCGCGCCGCGGTGCGCTTCGACGAGATATCGCGGGCGCTTGTGCATGCGCTCAAATACGGCGATCGGCTCGACTTGGCGCCGATGATGGGCCGCTGGCTCACCCAGGCCGGCCGCGAGCTTCTGGCGGAGGCCGACGCGCTGGTGCCGGTGCCGCTGCACTGGCGCCGCCATTGGGCACGACGCTTCAACCAGTCGGCGATCCTGGCCGCCGCGGTCGCCAAGGGCAGCGGGGTGCCGATCGCGGCGGGGGCGCTCAGGCGCGTGAAACCCACCACCCAGCAGGTCGGGCTGTCGCGCACGCAACGTGCCGCCAATATCCAGGGCGCCTTTCGGGTTCCGCCCAACGGCAAGGCCGAAGTGGTGGGCCGGAGGCTGGTTTTGATCGACGATGTGCTCACGTCCGGCGCCACCGCCGAGGGCTGCGCCAAGGCGTTGCTGCGGGCGGGAGCCAGAAACGTCGACGTCCTCGTTTTCGCCAGGGTTGCCGAGCCCGGGCAAACCTCCATATAAAGAGTTGATAAACTTAAGCAAAGTCGTGAAACTGGACGGCTCGTACGCAACGGTTCGTGATGGCACCTGTCGAAATCTATACGCGGAAGTTTTGCTCCTACTGCTACCACGCCAAGGAGCTCCTATCCCGCAAAGGCGTGGCCTTCCGTGAGATTGATGTCACGGGAAACGCGGACGTGCGCCAGCACATGACCGAACGGGCGCAGGGCCACAACACGCTGCCGCAGATCTTCATCGGCGCCAAACATGTCGGCGGCTGCGACGAGCTTTATGCGCTCGACGATGCCGGCGAGCTCGATGCGCTGTTGCAGAGCGCGGAGCGGCCGGCATGAGCGCATCGGCGAATTCGGTGTTCCGGGTCGGCTTGGTGCAGATGCGCTCCGGGCTTACACCCGCGGCCAATCTCGAGGCGGCCCGCGGCTTGATCGAGCAGGCGGCGCAGGCGGGCGCGGATTACGTGCTCACGCCGGAAATGACGAACATCATGGAGATCAAGCGCGAGCGTTTGTTCGCCGCGATCACCGAAGAAGAACGCGATCCAACCTTGATCGCCTTGCGCGAGCTTGCGCGCCAGCATGAGATCTTTCTGCATATCGGCTCGCTGGCGATCAAAGTCTCGCCCGATAAGGCGGCAAACCGCTCGTTCCTGATCGACCGGCGCGGCGACATCGTCGCGCGCTATGACAAGATTCACATGTTCGACGTCGATCTGGCCAACGGCGAGAGCTATCGCGAATCGAACAATTTCCGCCCCGGCGAATTGGCGGTGCTGGCCGATCTGCCGTGGGGGCGGCTCGGCATGACGATCTGCTACGACCTGCGCTTTCCGGCGCTGTACCGCGCGCTCGCCGAAGCCGGCGCGTCGTTCCTCGCGATACCGGCGGCCTTCACCAAACAGACCGGCGAGGCGCATTGGCAGGTGCTAATGCGCGCGCGCGCCGTCGAGAACGGCTGCTTCGTGTTCGCCGCCGCGCAAGGCGGCGCGCACGAAAACGGCCGATCCACATACGGGCATTCGCTCGTGGTCGATCCCTGGGGTCAGGTGCTCGCGGAAGCTAGCGATGAGCCGGGCGTCATTCTGGCCGACGTGGATCCCGCCGCGATCGCCGCCGCGCGGGGGCGTATCCCCTCGTTGCAGCATGGACGGCGTTTCGAAGTGATCGAGCCGATGGCCGAGCCGACGCACCTGCGCGCCGTGCGAGGACCGGCATGATCCGCTACACGCTCCAATGCGATAACGACCACAGTTTCGAGAGCTGGTTTGCCGGCTCGGCGGCTTACGACAAGCAGGCCAAGCGCGGGTTGATCGCTTGTCCGATCTGCAATTCCACCAAAGTCGAAAAGGCCATCATGGCGCCACGGCTCGGGCGCAGCGAGCCCCCCGCCGCTATCGAGACGCCGGCGCCGCCACAAGCCGCCACGCCTCCGGCCCCACCGGCGTCGGTCGCGATGACATCGCCGATGGAACATGAGCTACGGACCAAGCTCAAAGAATTGCGCGAGCATATCGTCAAGAACGCGGACTATGTGGGACGCGGCTTTCCGGAACAGGCGCGCAAGATTCATTACGGCGAAACCGAGCACCGTTCCATCTACGGTGAAGCGACGCCCGAAGAAGCCAAGGAACTGCACGAGGAAGGCGTCGCCTTCCATCCGCTGCCGGTCCTACCGGATGAGTTCAATTAAACGCGCGGTTTGGCTTAGTCTCCTCTGCGGTCGGCAGAGGGCGCGTGCAAAAACTCGTCATTGCGAGCGAAGCGAAGCAATCCAACGGCTTGCGAAGGCTGGATTGCTTCGTCGCTCCGCTCCTCGCAATGACGACGGTCCCAAGTAGGCGCAGTACGCCGCTACTTGACGATGACCGGCTTGTCCTTGCGCAAGGCCGCCATGGTCTTTTTGTCCAGGTTGAGATGCGCGCGCACCAGTTCGGGCGGCGTCAGCGCCATCCATTGATTGAGCGACACGTCCATGAAGCGCGAGCTGCGGAACAGCTCAAGGAAACGCAACGGCTCGTCGCCGAGATTCTGCACATAGTGGGCCATGCCGTGCGGCACGTAGCCAACGTCGCCGGCCTGATAGTTAAAAGTTCGCGCCTTGCCGCCGGAGGCGAATACGGTCATGCGCGCGTGCCCTGAAATGTAGTATTGCCATTCGTCGTTGGCGTGCCAGTGCACCTCGCGCAGCGCGCCCGGGTCGACGCTCACCAGCGCGGCAGCGATGGTCGATGCGGCGGGAAAATTGGTCGAGTTCAGTGATGCGCACCCAGCCGCCATCGACTTTGATCGGCTCCTGCGCCAGCATGCGATGGCTGAAGCTCTGCGGCACGATACCGGCGGCCGACGGAACGATGTCGTCCTCTTTGGGACCCGGGACCTCGCCGGCGAAAATGTAGCGGTCGTGTTCGTAGTCGACCGGGATGTTGGCGAACGCGTCCTTGCCGACGGCGAAATTCTTGGCGAGCACATCGCGCGGGATGTGCGCGAACAGGTCGGTGATCAGAAAGGTCTCGTCCTCCGAGAAATTGCCGTCGTCGAACACCAAAAGAAATTCGCAGCCTTCCTCGAGCCCCTGGATCGAATGCGGGATGACCGAGGGGAAATTCCACAGATCGCCGACGCCGACGTCATCAATGAACGTGCGGCCCTCTTCATCGACGGCGGTGATCCGGGCGCGGCCGGCGAGCATGTAGGCCCACTCGGCTTCCTTGTGCCAATGCATCTCGCGGATGCCGCCGGGTTTCAGGCGCATGTTGACGCCGGCGAGCTCCGTCGCCACCGGCAGCTCACGCGCCGTGACCTCGCGCGCCCAGCCGCCGGTGAGGAGGCGATTGCGCGCGGCCGCAAAGGAGAACTTGAGATTGGGGATGGTGCCGGAATCCGTGTAGGGCGAAGCGAGTTGATCGGGATTTTCGCGCTCCAGCGGGATGTTGCGGGGACCGAGGATGCTCGCGCCGCGGCCATCCTGAATCGGTTGCGGGTCGTCCGGCGTCGTCGCCATGATTGTTTGCTCCGTCGTGGTTTCGCTCGTGCCGCCAAGCGCACTTTCGGTGCTGAGACTAGAGCATTTCAGCATTTCCCGATTAAGAGGAATCGGGAAATGCTCTAGATCTCTTTGTTGTCGCATGTCCTTTTCGGAAAACCGGTTTCCACCATCGGGTCAAGCCCGAGGGCATGCTTTTCCGGGACATGCTCTAAACGGTGCTAGATCAGAAGCTAAATATTAGAAAACTGTGTCGTACCGCGGTTTGATTTATCGCAATTGCGCGACCGCACGCGTCAAGACGAGTCCGCCTTGGTGCTCGTCACTGCGCTGTCATTCGAGAGCGGCGACCGCTCGGTTCTGCAGGCAAGGCTAAGGATTAGTAAGCCCAGAGCAACAGCGCGACCCCGCCGACGACCAAGACCATGCCGAGCGCCTCGCGTGCCGAGGTGCGCTGGCCGAACGCGACACGGGCAACAAGTTGCGCAAACAGCACTTCGATCAGAGCGAGCGTGCGCACGCTTGCCGCGGTGGCGAGCGCGAAGGCCAAGAACCAAAACTGCGAGGCGATCGCTCCGGCCAAACCCGCCGATAGCGACGGCCGCCAAACGCGAAAAATCGCAAACAGAATAGCGGGGCTGCGCACCGCCAGATAGATCGACAACACCACGGCCTGCATGGCGATGCCAACGGCGAGCGTGAAGGTTGCCTTCATCACGTAATCGGGAAGCGCGAGATCCAGGATGGCGCCGCGGTAGCCGATCGACGACAGCGCAAACATGCCGCCGGAGGCGAGCCCGATCAGTGTGGGCCGTCTTCCGCCGATCATGCCGCCCGGCTTTGTCGACATGATCAGCACGCCGGCGGTGGCCACCACGACAGCGGTCATCATCGGGATGGTCAGCATATCGCCGAGAAAGATGAGACCGAAGATCGCGACCTGGATCGGTTCGGTCTTGATATAGGCGATGGTGACGACAAACGAGCGCTCGCCCATGGCGGCAAGCATCAACGCGGTCGCGGCCACCTGGGCAAAGGCGCCGAGGATGACCCAGGGCCAAAACAACAAGTCTGGTCGAGGCAGCGGCGCGCCCGTCACCAGCATGACGCCGAGCAGAAAGACAATCACGAACGGAGCGCCGAACAGAAAACGCACATGGGTGGCGCCGACGGTGCCGAGCTTGCCGGTCAGCTCGCGCTGCATGGCATTGCGCAGCGTCTGCATGAAGGCGGCAATGACAGTGAAGACGGCCCAGAGCCAGGGCGCGATCGACTGCATCACTCAGAACGCGATGGCTTTGGGTTAAATCGACATCGCGCTCTGGATTTTTGATGGAGCATGATCTTTTCGGAAAACCGGCATCCACTTTTCCGGATCATGCTCGAGGCTTCTCCGCCACCACCATGTAATTGACATCGGTGTCGCGCGAGAGCTGCCAGCGATCGGCGAGGAGATTGTAGATGACGCCGGTCTCGCCGGCGATGCGCAGCCCGTCGTGTCTGATCGCGGTCTCGAGCTCGTGCGGCGTGACGAACTTGTCCCACCGGTGAGTGCCCCGCGGCACCCAGCGCAACACATATTCGGCGCCCACGATGGCGAGCGCGAAGCTTTTGCCCGTGCGATTGAGTGTGGCGACGAACAGCAGGCCGCCGGGCTTCACCATTGCGGACGCATGCGCAATAAACACGCCCACATCGGTGACATGCTCGACCACCTCCATGGCGAGGACGACGTCGAAGCTTTCGCCGGCCGCAGCGAGCGCTTCAGCCGAGGTGGCGCGGTAATCGATGGCAAGACCGACCGCCGCGGCGTGCGCCTCCGCCACCGCGATGTTCTCGGCCGACGGATCGACCCCCACCATCGCGGCGCCGAGGCGGGCCAACGGCTCGCACAGAATGCCGCCACCGCATCCGATATCGAGGAAACGCAAGCCCGCGAGGCTGCCGAGGCTCGCCGGCTCGCGGCCGAAATGCTCGGCCGTAAGATCGCGGATATAAGCCAGCCGGACCGGATTGAATTTGTGCAAGGCCGCCATCGGCCCACGCGTGTCCCACCACTCGCCGGCCAGGCGCGAGAAGCGGGCAACCTCGTCGCGGTCGACGGTTTCGGCCCCATTTCGGTGTGGGTTCATGCCAAAGCCTGTTCCTTGGGACACCCGTTGTGACCGGATTTTCCGGCGCTGAAAAGGGCCGCCTCACCTCTTTGCCGGGCGGCGCAAGAGGCGCGTTGCGCTCGCCGCGAAGCTGAAGGAGGATAAGCGCCACAAGCGTGCCGAGCACGATAAAAATGAGGGAGGAAGCGATGCAAAAACTTCTGTGCGGCCTTGCGGGATTGGCGGTGGCGCTGGCCGCGGGCGCACCGGCGCACGCCGCAGACACCATCAAAATCGGCATCATCAACGCGTATTCGGGCCAATTCGCCGACACCGGCATTCAGCTCGACAACGGCATCAAGCTCTACGTGAAGCAGCACGGCGACACGGTGGCCGGCAAGAAGCTCGAATTCATCCGCAAGGACACCGGCGGCGTGGCGCCAGATCTCGCCAAAAGGCTGGCACAGGAGCTCGTCGTCCGCGACCACGCCGACATTTTCGCCGGTTTTGCGCTGACGCCGAACGCGCTGGCGGTGGCCGACATTTCGGCCGAAGCAAAGAAATTCATGGTGGTGATGAACGCGGCCACGTCGATCATCACGACCAAATCGCCCTATATCGCCCGCACCTCGACGACGACGCCGCAGCTCAACCAGACGCTCGGCACCTGGGCGGCCAAACAAGGCGTGAAAACCGCATACACCATGGTGTCCGACTACGGACCGGGCATCGATGCCGAAGGCGCCTTCCACACCGGCTTCAAGGAAGCCGGCGGGCAGATCGTCGGCTCGGTGCGCTTCCCCGTAGCCAATCCGGATTTCTCCGCCTTCGTCCAGCGGGCCAAGGACGCCAATCCGGATGCGATTTATGTCTGGATCCCGGGCGGCGCCCAGCCGGCGGCCGTCGGCAAGGCGCTGGCCGAGCGCGGCATCGACCCATCGAAGATCAAAGTGATGGGGCAGGATTCGCTCGCCTTCGAAAGCGCGCGCAAAAGCATGGGCGACATCTCGCTCGGCATCATCACCGTCAGCAATTACGATTCCAACATCGATTCGGCGCTCAATCGTGAGTTCGTCAAAGCCTATAACGAGGAATTCCACCGCAACCCCGACATCTATTCGATCGGCGGCTACGACGGCGCGCGGCTGATCTACGAAGCGCTGCAAAAGACCAACGGCAATCCCGACGGCGAGGCGCTGATCGCCGCCGCCAAAGGCATGAGCTGGGAAAGCCCGCGCGGACCGATCACCATCGATCCGGAAACCCGAGACATCATCCAGACCGTGCACATCTTCCAGGTCGAGAAGGTCGGCGATCAGCTTCTCAATGTGGAGATCGACAAGGTCGAGAACGTCAAGGACCCGGTGAAGGCGCGCGCGACGCATTAAGCAATTCACCGGACCTTCCGAGCATTTCCCGATTAAGTGGAATCGGGAAATGCTCTAGATCTCTTTGTCGTCGCATGTCCTTTTCGGAAAACCGGTTTCCACTTTTCCGGGACATGCTCTAGGGCTCTCGCTCATGCCTGCAGTGTTCGGGGTGCTGTTCGACGGGCTGGCTTACGGGATGCTGTTGTTTTTGCTCTCGGTCGGCCTCTCGGTCACGCTCGGCATGATGAATTTCGTCAACTTGGCGCATTGTAGCTTCGCCATGCTGGGCGGCTACGTCACCGTGACGCTGATGAATGCGCTCGGCTGGCCATTTCTGGCGACGCTGCCGGTCGCCTTCGTTGCGGCCGCCTTGGCGAGCGTCGTGCTGGAACGCGTGTTCTTCCGCCGCTTCTACCGCGCCAGCGATCTCGAACAATGCCTGCTCACCATCGGGGTGGTGTTCGTCTCGATCGCGGCCGCCGCCTACATCTACGGCACCGACCAGCAGCCGCTGCAATTGCCGCCGTATCTGCGCGGCTCGTTCGTCGTCGCCGGCTTGAATTTCGCCGCCTACCGGCTGTTCCTGATCGCGGTCGCGCTGCTGATCACCATCGCGCTGATCCTCGGCATCGAGACCACGCGCTTCGGCGCCAAGGTGCGCGCGGCGGTCAACAATCAGCGCATGGCACGCGGGCTCGGCATCAATGTCGATATGCTGTTCGCCATCACGTTCGCGCTCGGCAGCGGGCTTGCCGGCCTCGGCGGCGCGCTCGCGGTCGCCATCGTGGGGCTCGATCCCTCGTTCGCTTTTACGTATCTGATCTACGTGCTGATCGTGGTCTCGGTGGGCGGGCTCGGCTCGATCGCCGGGTCCTTCGCCGCCGCCATGGTGCTCGGCGTCAGCGACATGGCCGGGAAATATTACGTGCCGGCCATCGGCTCGGTCCTCATTTATCTGGTGATGATCGTACTCCTGATGTGGCGCCCGCTCGGCCTGTTCGGGAGGCGCTAGCGCATGACCTATTTGGATAAACTCCTACGCTCGTCATGGCCGGACTTGTTTCGGCCATCCACGTCTTTCTTTTGCGTGGCAAATAAGACGTGGATGCCCGCGACAAGCGCGGGCATGACGCTTCTATTCATTCTAACCTGCTCTAGCGCATGATCTCGGATAGCGGCCAGTTGACGGAAGAGACCGTGCCGCAAGAAAGCCGCACGAGCGAAGCGCACGATGATCTGCAGGCGCAGAGCCGTTGGCGCTGGCCCGAAATCGTTTTCTGGTTGGCGACGCTTCTGCCGTTTGTTCTCGTACCGTCGTATCTGGTTCTGGCGGCTCAGATCGCCATCACCGCCCTGTTCGCGCTCTCACTCGATCTGATTCTCGGGTTCTGCGGTATCGTTTCGCTCGGCCACGCGGCTTTTTTCGGCATCGGCGCCTACACGGCGGGATTGCTGTCGAAATGGGGTTTCGGCGAGCCGCTGTCGGGTCTGGTGATGGCCGCCCTTGCGGCCGGCGTGTTCGGCTATGCGACGAGCTTCATCATCGCGCGCTTCCGGCACCTCGCCTTGATCATGCTCACGCTGGGGCTCGCGCTGCTGCTGCAGGAGATCGCCAACAGCGCCAGTTGGCTCACCGGCGGCTCTGATGGGCTGCAAGGCGTCCACACCTGGCCGATCTTCGGCCGCTTCCGCTTCGACCTTTATGGCTATACGGCCTACACGTATTCGCTGGCGCTGTTGTTTATTGTTTTTCTGTTTGCGCGGCGGCTGATTCATTCGCCGTTTGGGCTGGCGCTGCGCGGCATCCGCGAAAATGCCGTACGCATGCCGGCCATCGGCGCTTCGACGCGCGAACACATCCGCACCGTCTATACCATTGCGGCCGCGGTCGCTGGCATCGCCGGCGCGTTGCTGACGCAAACGACCGAAACGGTCTCGCTCGAAGTCCTCGGCTTCCAGCGCTCGGCCGATGTGTTGGTGATGCTGATCCTGGGCGGCACCGGTCGGCTTTATGGCGGACTGATCGGCGCTGCCGTCTATATGATCGCGCGCGACCAATTCTCCGGGCTCAACCCGCAATACTGGTATTTCTGGATCGGCCTCATTTTGATTGCCGTGGTGATGATGCTGCCAAACGGAATCCTCGGCGGCCTTTCGTTGTTGCTGCGCAGGCGCGAGGCGCCGTGAGCGAGATCGCGCTGTCCGTCCGCGGCCTGTGCAAGAGCTTCGGCTCGCTGGTCGTCGCTTCCGACGTCGAGCTCAATTTGCCGGCCGGCGCCCGCTACGCGCTGATCGGTCCGAACGGCGCCGGCAAAACCACATTGATCAATCTCATCACCGGCATGCTGCGGCCGAACGCCGGCCGCATTGTGCTCGACGGCACCGACATCACCGGCCTCGCGCCCGAGCAGCGGGTGCGGCGCGGCCTGGTGCGCACCTTTCAGATCAACGCCCTGTTCCCGCACCTCACCGCACTCGAAATCGGTGACGCTCGCGGTGTGCGAGCGCACGCGCGCGGTGCGAACCTTCTGGCGCAAGGTCAGCGCCTACCGGCACGAGATCGATGAAGCTTACGACGTCCTCGCGGCGCTTTCGCTCACCGCGGTCTGTCACCGCCCGACGCGCGAGCTTGCCTACGGGCAGCAGCGCCTTCTGGAAATCGCGCTCGCCATGGCGGCGCGGCCGAAAGTGCTGTTGCTCGACGAGCCCGCGGCCGGCGTGCCGCGCGAGGACAGCGCCGAGTTGTTCAAGGCCATTGCCGGACTCTCGCGCGACATCACGGTGCTGTTCATCGAGCACGACATGGAGCTGGTGTTTCGCTTCGCCTCGCGGGTGATCGTACTGGTCGGCGGCCGCGTATTGGTGAACGGCACGCCGCATGAAATCGCATCCGACCCGCAGGTGCGCGCTGTCTACCTCGGCCGCGCCATGGGAAAGGTGGCGCATGGCTGAGCCGCTGATCGCCTGCGAGAGCGTGCGCGCCGGCTACGGCCCGGCCGTCGTGCTCGATGACATCAGCTTCGCGTTGGCCGAGCGCGGCAGCCTCGCCGTGCTCGGCAGAAACGGCGTCGGCAAATCGACGCTGATGCTCACCATCATGGGCTACACCCAGATCGCGCGCGGACGCATCGCCTGGCGCGGCGAAGACATGACCCGGCGGCCGCCGCACCGCCGCGCGCTGTCCGGCATAGGCTGGGTGGCGCAGGAGCGCGAGATCTTCACGACGCTGACGGTGGAAGAAAATCTCAATGTGGCCGCGCGCGCCGGGCGCTGGAATCTTGCCGCGGTGTACGGTCTGTTTCCGCGGCTGGCCGAGCGGCGGCGCAATCTCGGCAACCAGCTTTCCGGCGGCGAGCAGCAAATGCTGGCGATCGCGCGCGCGCTGATGACCAATCCAGCGCTGTTGTTGCTCGACGAGCCGCTGGAAGGCTTGGCGCCGATCGTGGTCGAAGAGCTCGCCGCCGCGATAGGGCGCATGGCGAGCGAAAACTCGATGGCGTTCATTTTGGTCGAGCAGCATGCCGACATCGCGCTGGCGCTGACGCAGAACGCGATTGTGCTCGAACGCGGCCGCATCGTCTATCAGGGTGCTTCGGCGTCTTTGCTCGCCGACCACGCCGCCCTCGACCGGCTTATTGGGCTGCGGTTGGCGGAGGTGTAAGATATTCCGATACTGCGTCAGTCCGGGTCATGCGCAGCATGAGTCCGGAATCCATAACCACGGTCAACGCACAACAATTTCCGTTCGTGGTTATGGATTCCGGACTCGCCGCTTTGCGGCGATCCGGAATGACGAAAGAGAGTAGGCTCTCGGTCCGTGCGTCACTTCGCCAAGGCGGATAATGTCTGCGGCAATTCAACACCATTCGCCTCGGCCAGCGCGCGAAGTTCGTCCCACAGTCTCTCCGGAATCGGTATCCCCGACTTTCGCCGCACGGCTTCGGTGCGGGCGGCACGTTCGCCCGGGAGACGAATCTCGTCGACGCCCGGCTGCAGCGGCAGCGCTTTGATCACGGCCGCGAGCGCGTCGGCGTCATGGGTAAAATCGACAAAGGGCCGGAACGCCGCGACATCGACCGCCAGAATGGCGAGGTTCTGCGATAGCGACTTGTGCCGCTCCGGCCCCAGCGCGCGCGCCTGAATCGGCGCCGAGGCTAACAAGCTCGCCAACATCTCGAACATGAAGCCGAGGCCGGAGCCCTTGGGACCGCCGAGCGGCAACAAGATTTCAGCACGGTTGGGATCGGTAGTCGGCTCGCCCGCGCGCGTCAGTGCGCTGTTCGGCGGCAGCGCGGCGCCGGTGGCGCGGGCTTGTAGGATCGTGCCGTTGGAGATGGCGCTCGTCGCCATGTCGAGCACGATGGCGCCGTCGCCGCTCGGCGCCGCAATTGCCAGCGGGCTGGTGCCGAGGCTCGGCACGCGCGCGCCGTGATACGCCACAAACGCCGGCCCCGCACCCATGATCATGGCGGCACAGCCGCGCTCCGCCAGCCACTGCACGTAGCGGCCGATCGCGCCCGTATGCGTGGTGTCGCGCACGAGGCCGAAGCAGACGCCGGCGGTGGCGGCGCGCTCGGCGGCGAGCGCGATCGCCTGCATCATCGCGACCGGACCAAAGCCCCGGGCGCCGTCGAGCACGAACGTCGCTGCGCGGTCCTGCGCCAGCACGGGCGTTGCTGAGATATCGATATCGCTGCGCTCGATCATCCGCAGATAAAGCGGCAGGCGCGAAACCCCATGACCGTCGACGCCGCGCAGATTAGCCCAGACCAGTCCTTCGGCGACGACTGCAGCATCCTCGCGGCGCGCGCCCTTGCGTTCGAGCGCGGCGCAGATGAAGCCGGACAGGTTGTCAGGCGCGACGAGGATTTTGCTCATGGGTGCGCGTTAGCGGCTACGCGTTTTCCGACTGAGTGGCCGCGTCCACGGCCCGTGTCGGCCAGCGCTCGTGGGTTAGCGGCACGACCATGCGGATGGAAAACCCGTCGCGTGTGAAAGACGAATGTACTTCGCCGTTCATCTGCCGCTCGATCACCAGCCCAATCAAGCGCGAGCCGAAACCGGTCCGCCGCGGCCGGCGCACCGGCGGTCCGTCCCGCTCCACCCAGTCGAATGTCAACGTCATCCCCCGGCTAGTGGGCGCCACCGACCAATCCAGCTCGAGCCGGCCCTGCGGCGTCGACAGGCTGCCGTGCTTGACGGCATTCGAGGCGAGCTCGTGCAGGGCCGCACTCAGGCTAAATGTCGGGTCCGGCTCCAGATCGACATGCGGACCGCTGAATGACGTGCGATCGAGGAACGGCCCCAGTACCAGCCGCAACAGCTCGTTGAGCGAAGTCGACTTCCAGCCGGCTTCGGTGATCAGGCGATGGGCGTTGGCAAGCGCCATGACGCGGGCCTGATAGTTGCTGGTGAGCTCGGCCATGCTGCGCGAATTGCGCGCGGTCTGCGAGAACAGAGCGAGCAACTGGGAAAAAAGATTGCCGGAGCGGTGACGCAGCTCGCGGATCATCAGCTCGTGGCGTTGCTCTAGCTGGCGCCGCTGAATAACGCCGGCAACCAGGTTGGCGACGGCGGCAAGAAACGACAAATCCTGCGCGGTGAAGTCGCGGCGGCGGGTGGTGCAGACGCCGAGCACGCCGTAGGCGCGGCCGCCCGGACCGGCGATAATGATGCTCATGCCGCTGACGCAGCGATGCGTCCGCAGATAGTCGGGAACGCTAAAGCGGGTCTCGGCGGCGAAATCGGCGCTGACCACTGGCACCGAGGACCCAAGGATATAGCGCGCATATGCATCGCGCTCTTTCGACATCACGATCGAGCCGATGCTGCCATGCTTCCACCCGAAGCCGGCGCGGAGCAAAAGATCGGTATCGCCTGGCATCAATTCCAGCGCTTTGACAAAATCGACCGGCAGCGTGATGGCGACGGTGCTCACCACATCGTTGAGCAGCCGCTCGATGTCGGTCTCGGTAAGCGCGCGTTCGCCAAGCTGCGCCAGCGCCTCCTGCTGCTTGGCGCGCGCGCGCAACTCTTCCTGCAGGCGAATCCGCTCAGTGACTTCGTGGCAGATGCCGAACATGCGCACCGGCACGCCATGCTCGAAGACCACCTCGCCGGACGCCTCGATCCAGCAATCCTCGCGCTGCGGCCGCGGCGCCACCCGGTACCGGACCCAATAGGGCTTGCCGTTCTGCAGCGCGTCCTTGACGGCCTGCATCACGCGCGGCCGATCGTCTGCATGCACATCATGTTCGAAGAACCGATACGTGCCGTCGAAACTGCCCGGCGGCAGACCGTGGATCGCCTCCATGTTGCTCGACCACGTCACCACGTTGGTGGCGAGATCCCACGACCAGACGCCGATGCGCCCAGCTTCGAGCGCGCTCCGCACTGTGCTGAAATTGGGAAAGAAATCTGCGGCGACCTGATCCGGCGCCCCATCCGGTCGTGCTACCGCCATGCTCTTGAGATCAGGTCGTTCCATGCCCTTACAGTTCGACCTCATCCCGCCGCCGGTCAAGGGCCGCAGGTTTGAATCCCAGGACTGAGGACGTCAATCGCTTCGGATTGACGCGATGCCCGCTCCGAAGCTGCCAGCATGGAACACGATCTTGTCGGAAAACCGGCTCCCACGTTTCCAGATCATGATTGCAAAGGCCGGTCGCGCGCATCCGTTCGCGCCGGCGGGCCCGCAGAGCGGCAATGCGCGGCGATGAAACACGATTGTCGCAAAAGGCTGCTCGACGCTTGCCCCATCGACATGACGCTGCGGTGACTTCCGTCAAGCGCACATCGGTGGCTTTTCGGCGCGGCGCGCGAACTCAATAAAGGCTGCGCGCGCTCGGATTTTGCGACCACGAACCGTCGGCCGTGGCAGCGCTCATGTCGTGAGCGCCGACGGAAAACCGCGCTGCCATTACTCCTGCACCGTTGTGGGCGACCGCGAAACCGGGTCGGGCATCGACCGGCGAATCGCTCGCCAGCGCGTGCGGATCCCCGCGTAAAACAATCACTTTGGTTCCGATCGAGACACGGCGATAGAGGTCGATGACGTCGGCGTTGCGCAAACGGATGCAGCCGCTGGAGACCTGGGTGCCGATGGAGGCCGGGTCGTTGGTGCCGTGAATGCGATAGTCGGTGCTGCCGAGATAAAGCGCCCTGGCACCGAGCGGATTACCCGGGCCACCGCCGACCCAGCGCGGCAGATACGGCTGCCGCGCAATCATTTCCGTGGGTGGAGTCCAATCGGGCCATTCGGACTTGCGCGAGATGTGCTCGATGCCCGACCAGGTGAAACCCTTGCGGCCGACGCCGATGCCGTAGCGCAGCGCCTTGCCGTCGCCAAGAGTCAGATAAAGAAAAGTGTGCGGCGTATCGACGATGACCGTGCCGGCCGGCTCCTTGTTCGGATAGGCTACGATCTGTCGCTGCAGGAACGGGGCTATCATTTCATCGTCGGCGCGCGAGGCAGCCGCCTGCGGCGCCTGACCATACGACGCCGGCTGACCGAGCGGAGTGCGATCACGGTCGAACAAGCCACCAAACAGCGACTGCGACCACGCTGCCGTGCTCCATGACGAAGCAAAAAGCGCAACGAACGCTGCGCCGGCAATGACCGTGGATCTACGCTGCGCCAAGCCGACCCCCGACATGAACAAAACTCCGACCGCGAAGCGCAAATCGGAGTCCCGCGCTTCAACGCATTCATTCATGACTCAGGGAGGTGAAAATTCAGGGCGCGCGATCGCCGCGCTTTTTGATCAAATTGAATGCATTTTGGTTACACCGAGCAGCGCCCGAACACGTTGGCGAGACGCGGCGACGAAATCGGACTGAAGGCTCGATCGCAGCCGACCGGTATCGCGGCCCGCGATTGCGCCGTCGACAACGTCATCCCGGGTTTGTCCGCGTGCGCCGTGAGCGGCAGGCGGTCACCCTTAAGGCTGCGATCGACCGAAACGGGAGATATGAGGGAGAATAGGCCACTGCTGGAAAAGGACGGCATCGAAAAGAAGCTCGCAGCCGCGACTGCCAAAACCAAAGCCACTGTGCGCACACTCAAAATCCGGCCCATCGGGCCCTCCGCCGATTTTCACTCCCCCTTTTCCCCGACGCACCGTCACAGGTGGCGCGGGAACAAAACGAAGCGCCTGCAGCAGAGTTCCCCCAAGGTACAACTCTCACCGGCTTGTGATCAAAAGCTCACACGTGCGTGAGGCGGTTCGATACCACGGCTTCAGACTACGAGCGCGAGCGCGCTAACATTTTGGCGAAGCGTTCGTTTTCAGAACGCATCCGACGTTCCGGAAAATTTTCCGAAATGACCGGCGCGGGATTGATCGATGCCGGAACAAAGGCGGAGGTCTGCGGCTTGGTGTAGCGACCGGCCATCCTTTCCCCCCCTCCCCCCGTGCTTGGCCGGTCACCTTGGGCGCAGCCGATGGACCGATCGGCTGCGCCCTAATTATTTGCAAGCTTCGGGCGGCCACAGCAATCAGAGGCATCCACGCGAGTGGTGGACGTCGGCACGGTGGTCCTCGCTCCATCGGCTAGGATGCCGTCTGGCCAACGAATGCGGAGCACGCGACGCGCTCCGCATCAATTCTCACATCAAAATCAATTCTCACATCAAAGATGATCTCACGTCTGCAACCTGCCGGACGGTGAAATCGTCGACCTCTGGCGAAATGCGCTCATGGGCCGCCGCGCCGGGAGGCACGGCAGCGCATGGCATCAAACGATAGATGGCGATCAAAAATGAATGAGTGCGGCGCTTACGCGGTCGCCTGCCGCTCGCGCGGCCGCGCCTTGCGGCCAAAGAACAGCGCCTGGCTGGCGACGGCGGAAACCACCGCCAGCTGAAACGGCTTGGCGATGAGGAACGCCGGCTCCGGCCGCTGTCCGGTGAGGAAGCGCTCGGGATAAGCGGTGATGAAGATGACCGGCACTTCGAAAGACGCGAGCAGCTCGTTCACCGCGTCGAGGCCGGAGCTGCCGTCCGCGAGCTGAATATCGGCGAGGATGAGGCCCGGCCGTTTCTGGCGGGCGAGCGCGATCGCCTCGCTGTGCGTGCGCGCGACGCCGATCACCCGGTGGCCAAGGCTTTCGACCAGGGCTTCGATATCCATGGCGATGAAAGTCTCGTCCTCGATGATCAGGACGTCGGTGGCAATCTCGGCCGCAAGCTCGCGCCCGGATTCTTCCACCAGGCCGCGCAGGGTCGGAAGGTCGACCTCGAGAATCTGTGCCGCCTCGTCCTCGGAGAAGCCCTCGAGCGCCACCAGCAGGAACGCCTGGCGTGGGCGCGGCGTGATCTGCGTTAGATGATGCTCCGGCGCCAGGTGCGGGGCGGTGGGCACATCCGCTTGGCCATTCAGGGTCACCGAATTCCAGATCTTGCTGAACAGGCGATACAAGGCAACGCGCTGATTGGGCAGCGCTTCCAAAGCCTTAGGGTCTTCGATCAGGGATTCGAGGGTGGCCGCCACATAGGCGTCGCCCGAAGCTTGGTTGCCGCTGAGCGCACGGGCATAGCGACGCAAAAACGGCAAGTGCTGCACTACGGCTTGTGATGTCGGCAAAGGAAAACCCTCCCCTTCGAGATCTTACTCGCGGAAACGCCAGGGCGCCTCGGAAAGTTCCAAGAAAGTTCCGAAAATAGTTCCGGACCCAGGAACCAATGGCAGAACCGCGCGTTGAACCTCCAAGAGTGGGGAAAATGCCATTGCAACCCGGGAACGCGGCGATGGGGGCATGAGAAAAAATGAGCGGAAAAACAGTTAATATTCAACCACCGGCACCGGATTCGGACAAGCCGGAGGCCCAGGACGAAATGGGCAAGCCAGCAACCCACCGCAAAAGCGAGGTACGGCTGGGCCGAGAGGTGCAAGCACGCATCGGCCAGCAGCTTCGGGCGATGTACGACGATGTCGTCCGCCAAGGCGTACCGCCGCAAATCGCCGACCTGGTTCGGCGGCTAAGCGAACAAGATGATGGGGCGGCATGAAACTAGACCCGGCCATACGCGACCAAGTGTTGGCGACGGTGCCGAGTTTGCGCGCGTTCGCCATCTCGCTGTGCGGCAATATCGATCGCGCCGATGATCTGGTGCAGGAGACGTTGCTGCGCGCACTCGCTCACATCAATTCCTTCCAGCCCGGCACCAATATGCCGGCCTGGCTGTTCACGATCTTGCGGAATCTTTTCCGCTCGGAATATCGCAAGCGCCGGCGTGAGGTCGAAGACGCCGACGGCCGCTACGCGGAGAGCTTGCGTTCGCATCCGGAGCAGACCGGCCACGTGGAATTCGGCGAATTCCGCGCCGCCCTGTCGAAGTTGCCGTCGGATCAGCGCGAGGCGCTGATTCTGGTTGGCGCTTCCGGCTTCTCCTATGAGGACGCGGCGACGATTTGCGGCTGCGCGGTCGGTACCATCAAGAGCCGGGTGAACCGCGCACGGACGCGGCTCGCGGACCTGTTGGCGATCGACAGCGTCGACGATTTCGGCCCGGACCGCGCCACCCGCGCGGTGCTGGCCGGCGGCGGCCGCAACTAGCAACATTACTGCTTTCACCTCTCGGTGACGTAGAAACGGGTCTCCGCCTTTCGCGGGGACCCGTTTTATTTTCGGCCTGGCCTTGCGATCGGACGTATCAGGTCTCCGGCCTGAGGTGCGGCTGCGCCATGGTCTTGTTCGCAGCGTGTCGAGCCAACGGACGCAGCAGCAAGTAGAGTGCGGCGACGTGGGTAATCATGAGGAGCGGCACGTAGATGACCGGGATCGCGTAGGTGGCGCCGAGTTCGCCCGCCAGCGCCGGCAGGCCAATCTGGTTGCCATGATAGTAGTCGACGAGGAGATCGACCGCTCCCACGAGATTGAAGGCCACGACGAACAGCCAAAACAGCGGGCGTATTTTTGTCGTGAGCAGCGCCGCCATCGCCAGCAGCCCGGTGGCGAAGTCGCCATAGGCGGCAAACGCTGTAAAGCTCGATGGCAGACCCGAGCCGACGACGCCGGGGACCAGGAAGACGAGCCCGAAGAAGCGGAAGCTGTGCAACGTCGCGATGGCGCGCTGCGCTTCGACTTGGTCGAGCGACTTGAGCCAGGGCCATAAATAGGCGCTGAAGCACAACAGCCACGGGACGTATCCAAGCACGAGGTGGATCTGGAAGATGACCGCCGGAGACATTTGACCTCCCATCGCTTTGCTGAGCGTGGCGCGGGCACTAAAATGCGCAGCCAGCGCCGGTGAGGTTTCCGGTTGCCCGCAGAAGCCCGGCCGTTCGCCGCGCCGACTTCACCAGAGCTAGGGCGGCTTCTCACCACGCGCTATTGGCGATAATGTCGATGGGGCATGAAGCAGAACTTCACAGTCCGCCGTGGTGCGCTCGACGGAGTGGAGGTGTTTCTGAGCGTTGCCCAGCACCGAAGTTTCCGCCAGGCGGCGGCCGAACTCGGGGTGACACCGTCGGCAATCAGCCAGGCCGTGCGCGCACTGGAGGCACGTGTCGGTGCCGCGCTCTTCATTCGCACGACGCGCAGTGTCGGATTGACCGAAGCCGGCGAGCGATTCCTCGCGCGCGCCAAGCCTGCCTTCGAGGCGCTTATCGCCGCCAGCGAGGCGGCGCGACCTCGGGCAGCGGCCAGCCGGACTGCTGCGCCTGACCGTGCCGCGCGCGGTGGTACCGATACTGCTCGAGCCGCTGATCGCCTCCTTCTGCCGCGCCTATCCTGAGGTCGAGGTGGAGATCGACGCGCGCGCCGAGCTTGTCGATCTGGCGACCGAGGGGTTTGACGCCGGCATTCGCCTCGGCCAGTTCATCGCCGCCGACATGGTTGCGGTGCGGCTGACGCCGCCATTTCCGCTCGCCGTCGTCGGCAGCCCCGAGTATTTGCGCGGGCGGAAAAAACCCGAATGCCTCGACGATCTGCGTCAACACGCATGCTTGCGCATGCGTCGCTCCAACGAGTCGATCGCGCCCTGGTCGTTCGTCGACGGCAACAAGGCTATTGAGGTGATTGTCTCCGGACCGCTGATTGCGAATGACTATCCCACCCTGCTCGGCGCGGCGATGGAGGGAATGGGTCTTGCCCAAATGCCGCAGCCGATCGCGGCCGGGTCGCTGGCGGCCGGTAAGCTCGTCCGCGTGCTCGAGGCCTTTGCGCCGACCGTGCCGGGGGTATTTCTCTATTATCCCAGCCGCTATCAAATGATGCCGAAGCTGCGCGCCTTCATCGATCACGTTAAGGGCCGCGCCGGCGCTGCCACCAAGGCGAAACCGGAAGCCGGGGCACAAGGCTCAAGACGCGCCGTAAAGCGCGCAAAAGGCGGACAGTAGAGCGCGATCATTTGAAGTTAAATCGACATCGCGCTCTAGATCTTTGGTGGAGCATGATTTTTTGGAAAACTTCCGGATCATGCTCTAGAGACACCGTCGCGGGCGAAACCGCGTCACATTTGCGACGGCAGCCACAGTGCCAGAATCGGAAACGCGATCAAGATCACCAGCCGGATGAGATCGGTGATGATGAACGGCAGCACGCCGCGGAAGATCGTCGAGAACGACACCTCCTGCACGACGCTCTTGATCACGAACACGTTCATGCCGACCGGCGGATGAATAAGGCCGAGCTCGACCGTCATGACGATGATGATGCCGAACCAGATCGGATCGAATCCGAGCTGGATGATGACCGGAAAGATGATCGGGATGGTCAAGATGATCATCGCCAGCGAATCCATCAGACAGCCGAGCGCGATGTACATGACCATGATGAGCGCCAGCACGCCGTAGCGGCCGAGCCCGAGCCCGGTGAGGAAGACGGTGACTTTCTGCGGCGTCTGCGTGACGGTGAGGAAATAGCCGAACAGCAGTGCGCCGATCAGCACGGTGAGCACTGCGGCCGCGGTCCGTACCGCCTGCAACAGCGAGCGGCGGATTTGCAGGCCATCGAGCTTGCCACGGATGACGCCGATAATCAGTGCGCCGATGGCGCCGACGCCGCCGGCTTCGGTCGGCGTGAACAACCCGCCATAGAGGCCGCCGATCACGAAGATGAAGAGAAGCAGCATCGCCCAGATGTCGCGTAGGCCGACAAGCCGCTCCTTCCAGGAGTGACGTGGCGCTACCGGTAGGAACCCGGGCCGCAACCGGCCGATGACCACCACCGTCAGCATATCCATCGCGGCCGCGAGCAAGCCCGGAATGATGCCGGCGATGAACAGCTTGCCGATATCCTGCTCGGTGATGATGCCGTAAACGGCGAGCACGGTTGAGGGCGGCAGCATGGCGCCGAGCGTGCCGCCGGCGGCGATAACCCCGGTGGCGAAGGATTGCGGATAGTTGTAGCGCCGCATTTCCGGATAGGCGACGGTGGCGAAAGTCGCCGCGGTCGCAACCGAGGAGCCCGAGATCGCCGCAAAGCCGGCGCAAGCCGCGATAGTGGCGATGCCAAGCCCGCCACGAAAATGGCCGACGAACGAATTGGCGGCGCGAAACAATTCGCGGCTCATGCCGGAATTGGTAACGAACGCACCCATCAACAAAAACATCGGAATGACGCCGAAGGTGTAATCGGTCACTGTGCGCATCGAGGTGTGACCGATGATCTTCAGCGCGGCATCGCCATTGACCAGGTAGGCAAAGCCTGAGACGCCGACGAGCCCCATCGCCATGCCGACCGGCACGCGCAGGAGCATCAATACGAACAGCGAGACAAAACCCAGAATCGCGACCGCGTTGCCCGTCATCGCGCTCACTCGACCGGCTTGATCTGGTACTGCCCGCCGAATTCGCGGGGCTGAAAGATCAGTCGGTAGGTGCGAATTGCGATCAACACCACGGCAGAGACGTCGCCCAGCCAGGCGACCAGATAAAACGGCCAGACCGGCAAGCGCAGATCGAACGTGAGCAGGTGATCGGCGCGCGTGGTCCATACCTTGTCATACAAGGTGTAGGTCTGCACCGTGACGATGAACAACAGAACGAGTGTGGCGAACACGTCGATAAAGCGCTGAAAGCGCGGACCGACATTGGCGTAGAGAAGGTCCACGGTGATGTGGGTGCCGCGATAGCTCGTGGCGGCGATGCCCCAGAAGATCAGAATGCCGAGCAGCAGCCGGCCGAAGTCGTAGGCATCCGGAATCTGCACGCTGAAGAAATAGCGCAGCATGACCGAGATGAAGATGTCGGCGGCGACAATGCCGATGAAGGCGGCGGCGACCAGCTCGATGAAATCGATGAGCCAATTCATCGGACCGCGCGGATCGCGCGGCGGCTCCGCACCGTCGCCGCCCGCTGCGCCACCGGCCGGCTCAGTCATGTGCGCTCCCGAGATCTGAGGCGGATGGGCGGCGGACGGGCTCTATCAATAGGCCGCGTTGTATTGCGCGAGCGAGGCTTTCAGCTCGTTGAAGATCGTGTCGGGATCGCCGCCGACGCCGCGGACCGCGTCGGCCCATTTCTTCTGCAGCGGCTCGGCCGACTTGCGCCATTCGGTAAGCTGCTCATCAGTGATCTTGTAGACCTCATGGCCGGGCATGGTTTTGATTTTCTCCAGTCCCGCATGTTCCCAATCAGCCCAGGGATCGGCGAAGCGCCCCGCCCATTCGGTGGTGCAATGATCGTCGATCACCTTCTGCTGCGCCGGCGACATCGCCGCATAGGTCTTTGGATTCATCAGCCACTGGAACATGACAGTGTTGAGCGGCGCCTCCAGGTGATATTTGGTCACCTTGTCGACGCCGAGCAGCGCCACCGAGGCCCACGGGAAATTCACCGCATTGGCCACGCCCTTTTCCATCACGTCGCGGACCTCGGTGGCGCTGGCCTGCACATTGGTGCCGCCGAGCGAGGTGACCCAGGCGGCGACCGTCGACTGCGATGGCCTGATCTTCATGCCTTTGATATCGGCAGGCACGACGATCTTTTTGGTCTTCGAGTGCCAGGTGAGCGGATCGAGAATGAAGGAGAAGCAATACTTCACGCCGTTCATTTCGGTCGGAGCGTACTTACGGTACCAGCTATCGATGGCGCGGATGCCGCCATGGACATCGCCGACCAGAAACGGCAGTTCGCCGGCGGCGATGATCGGGAAGCGGCCGGGCTGATAGCCGGGATTGACGTAGGTGAAATCGGCGATGCCGTCACGCGCCATGTCGTAGTGGTCGAACGCTTTGCCGAGCTGCTGCGCCGGGAAGATGGTGGACTTGATGGTTCCGCCGGACGCCTTCTCGACATCGGCCGCCCAGTCCTCGATGGCCTTCTGCAGCGGATGCGTCGGCGGCACCCAATGCGACAGCTTGAGCTCGACGATTTTATCCTCGGCGAAGGCCGCGCCGGCTGCGAGCCCAAGGGCGAAAAGGGCGACACCGACGCCGACAAACACCGCCCTGCAGCGCACCAGCATCCGGCGCATCGTTTCCTCCACATGACGCGATTGGTTACATTTTGAACCGTAGCCATTTAAACGCAAGAGGCCACACGTGTACAGGACCGCACGAGGCCTTGTGACGCAGTGTCTTCAGGCCGATTTTCCGGCCGCGGATTTGGGCGGCGCATGATCGCGCCGCAAAGGCCCGCCACGACGTTCGCGGATCAGTCGGGATCTTCGCGCGAGCATCGTGCGGCGCATTCCATGTGCGCGTCGAAGCGCTGCATCGTCTGTGTCGTTTGAGTTCATCGAACATTAAATCTGTCCGCGCCGGCGTAAGACTTTTTGCACGACGTTTCTGACAGTTCCGTCGCCGCGTTCCGCGCTTTAACGCGTTGGCAGGCACGTCGGCGGTAATCGCATCCTGTACATCAAAGAGGCGGGCGAGCGCTTCACCGGCGCAACGTCCGCGCCGTCAGGGGCGTCTAAAATGCTGGTCCGTATTCTGCACGGCATCGCCGTGCTGCTCGCGTTGCTGGGTATCGTTTTGCTCGATCGCGCACTCGCCGAGCCGGCGCCGAATGCCGCAACGGAAGAGATCGCGACCTTCGCCAGCCGGTTCTCGGCACTGACCGACGCATTGCCGGCGCCGGCATCGCCGCCACAGCAGCACAAGTCCGTTCCGGTCGCCGAGCCGCAAGAACATTCGGCGCAGCCGCCGAAGGAAGCGCAACCGTTCGCGCTCGACGCAGAACCGGTAAAAGACGGCGATGTGATCGACAAATGGGACGGCCTGAACGCCGACATGCGCGCAGAAAGCGCCACGCTCGCGCACTGCCGCGCCGATGCGGTGCATTGTCCGACGGCGGCGCGGAAATTCCTCGACGTGATCGCCGACGGCCGCGCCCATGACGGCCGCGCGCGCATCGGCGTCATCAACCGCGACATCAATCTCGCGATCCGGCCGACCAGCGACATCGTTCAATGGGGCGTCACCGATCGCTGGAGCGCGCCGCTCGCCACGCTCGCAAGCGGCCGTGGCGATTGCGAAGATTACGCCATCGCCAAATACGTGGCGTTGCGCGAAGCGGGCGTGGCCAAAGGCGATGTCCGCTTTGTGATCGTGCGCGACCTCGCAAACGGCAACGATCACGCGGTGCTGGCGGTTCGCGTGGACGGCAAGTGGTTGTTGCTCGACAATCGGCGCCTCGTTCTCATCGAGGACAAGGCGATGGCCCGCAACATGGTGCCGCTGTTCGTCTTCGACGAGAGCGGCGTGAAGCGCTTTTCGACCTCGCTTGCCCAGGCGCAGCAGCTCTCGGCTGCGGGCGCTACCGCGACACCCTCAGATCTGCGGCGCTAGGGTGTGACTCCGAAACGGAATCCCCAGGTAAACGGAATGCCCACGTGATCCGTCATCCTGAGGTGGCCGCGAAAGCGGCCCTCGAAGGATGAATCGGCCCGACCCGAGCCGTCGCCCTTCGAGGCTCGCTGTCGCTCGCGCCTCAGGGTGACGGAAGAACGGCTTCGATATGGGGCGCCCTTCTTTTGGAAGGACTGCGAGCCGCGCTAAAACTCAGCGCCGTCGGCGATGTGCGGATCGACCAACACCTGCAGCCGCAAGGCGGCGGCGTGGGCAAAGCGCAGCATCACGTTTCTGCGCCGGGCCGCCATGAGCCGGTGCTCGGGCGCTTCGCAGACGATGGAGGCACCGAAGGCATCGGCGACGATCAGGCCTGCGTCCTGCGGAAATATCTCGCGCGGCACATCGGCCACCGTGGCGAAAAACAGCCGATCGCAATGCATCCGGTATTCCATCCATTTGCGATCGGCGCGAAAGTCGGCGACCGACGATTTGATCTCAACGATCAGCACCTCGCCGTCGCCGCCGAGCGCGACCAGATCGGCGCGACGGCCGGATGGCAGCGGCAGCTCGCTCAACACGCAATAGCCGAGCGCATGCAGATAGCGCGTCGTGCCGCGCGCGATCGCGCGCGCAGCCGCCGATTGCCGTCCATCGACCGGCGCCGCCGGCAGCAGATTGACGCTCATGGTCAGGATTCCAGGAAGTGGCACGACGGAGGAAAATCGCGCTTCGTTGTTACGCATCTCATGCCCATCCGTTGCTTGCACCGATAATTTTGTCATCGCACGCGTAGCGAAGCAATCCGGTCGGGCGCGGGAAGCTGGATTGCTTCGTCGCTACGCTCCTCGCAATGACGGCAAGGCTTTACCGCGTAGCACCCGCACGCTCCGGAAACGCGCGCGCCAAATCCGCGCGCGAAGGGCTAAGCACGCCGCGCTCGGTGATCAGTCCGCTGACCAGCCGCGCCGGCGTGACGTCGAAACCATAATTGGCGACCGGCGTGCCGTCCGGCGCGATGCGCACGGTCTCGATGCGGCCGTCGGCGGTGCGCCCGGTCATGGTCGCAACCTCGTCGGCGCCGCGCTCCTCGATGGGGATTTCGGCAATGCCGTCGGCGACGCTGAAATCGATGGTCGGCGACGGCAGCGCCACATAAAACGGCACGTCATTGTCGCGTGCCGCCAGCGCCTTCAGATACGTGCCGATCTTGTTGCACACGTCGCCGTCGGCGGTGACGCGGTCGGTACCGACGATGACGAGATCGACCATGCCATGTTGCATGAGATGGCCGCCGGTATTGTCGGCGATCAGCGTATGCGGCACGCCATGCTGGCCGAGTTCCCAGGCGGTGAGCGAAGCCCCTTGGTTGCGCGGGCGGGTTTCGTCGGCGAAGACATGGATCGCAATGCCCTGGTCGTGCGCCAGATAGATCGGCGCGGTGGCGGTGCCGATATCGACGGTCGCCAGCCAGCCGGCATTGCAATGGGTGAGCACATTCACCGGCTCGCCCGGCTGTTTCCTTGCCGCGATCGCCTCGATCAGCGGCAATCCGCTGCGGCCGATGCCGGTATTGATGGCGACGTCCTCTTCGCAAATTTCGGCGGCGCGCCGGTAGGCGGCCGCAGCCCGCTCCGCGCGCGGGCGGTTGCGGACCACGGCCATGATCTCGCCGAGCGCCCATTTGAGGTTGATCGCGGTCGGGCGGGTGGCCAGCAACACCGCATAGGCGCGCTCCAACGCCTCGTCGGATGCGTCCTCACGCAGCGCCAGCGCCATGCCGTAGGCAGCCGTCGCCCCGATCAGCGGCGCGCCGCAAATCACCATGGTGCGGATGGCGTGGGCCGCCTCCGCGAGCGTCGTCAGCCGTGCGGTGAGGAGCCGATGCGGCAGCGCGGTCTGGTCGATCACCCCGACCGACCACCCATCCGGCTCGAGCCAGATGGTGCGCATGGATTTGCCGCCGACTTTCAACCGCGATGCTCCGATCGCTCATTTTCGTTCGCAGGGCTCGGCGAGTGTTCTTCCACGGCGTGGCCGCAGAATGGCCACCGGCTGACGAGTGGGCTTCCGGAGTCCCGCGGAACGATCTTACACCCACGACTGTAACACATAGTCCAGCGGTGCATCGTAGTTCAACAGGTCCACCCTTTGCAGATCGATTTTCAAACCGCTGTCCAACCGAACAAACCGGTGCCGATAGCGCCCGGCCATGTAGCGTTGCTTATCCCACCGCAGCTCCACCATATGGAACCGCGACTGAGTGATGATGAACCCGCTCTCGTCGCCATCGTCGACAATCGAGACGTTCGATACGACGTGACTGGTGCGGTGAGGAGGCAGTTGCGACCACGCCTTGGGATTGCACAAGCGCTTGACGCGCGTTCGCATGAGATAACGATCTTCACAGCAGATGCTCGGGCGCCCGTCCGGCGAGGGATCCTCGGGGTGAGCCGGTATCCAATAGAGGCCGTTTGGAGCGAATAGATCCAGCCATCCGTCCCAATCGCGCGTATCAAGACATTCGGATTGTCGATAGAGAAACTGTTCGACCTCGCCTTTCAAGGGGCCGGCGCAGGCCGCATTCGTTCGACGTTCGACCGCTAAGGGCATTGAGACGCGGTGATCAACCGACATTGTGCGTGCCTTCCGACATATATTTGCACCAGGCTCGAAACATCTCGCGCATCGGCATTTCGCTGAGGCCATTGACGGATTTTGTCACCCCGTTCGCGCTGTTGTCTTGGCCGGCATTGCGGTGAAAGCTCACCCATTCGCTGGCCTCGTCGGCCGTCAATCCTTCCTGGCAGCGCCAGAAATTAATCAGGTCATCGGCATTCACCAGCGTCGAGGGCGAATTGATCAAATTGTAGTAGGCGAGAGCGCGCCGATAGATCGCTTCCGGAGCGCCCTTGAGACGAAAGTGCCACAGCTCGATCAGCGTCTTGTCGGGCGCGAGCGGCCGTATGGCGCGCAACTGCTGAAAGGCCGGCTGCACCGAGAGACACGGATAAATCAGAATGTGATGCACGTCGCGGGAGAGGATTTCCTCCGCCTTCATCTCGCCGTAGCGTTCGCGCATCATGCTCTCGTAAATCACCGTGTCGGGATCGGTAGGACGAAGGCCGATGTATCCACCGAGCAAACAGTGTCCGTGGGGATACGCTCGAGTCTCGAGCGTTGCCCACCGCGACAGCGGTGTGCTCAACGACGAAAGATACTTGTAGAATGGAGGCGCATCGTCGCCCGTTTCTTCTTTGATCTCTTTTTCCGTGTCGGTCGCGGCCTTCGCCGCCGATATGTGCGTTATCGACGCGTGCACGGCATCGAGCTGATTCTCGAGAAAAATCTTCCAGTTGTTGTTCTGAACGATGCGGAAGCAGCTGTTGACGATCTCGACGTCGCCGTCCGGGGCCCTGTCGCACATGTCGTCGAACGCCCGGCGGCCTTCGCCCAGCCATTCGTCGAGATCTGGTCCGGTTGTCGCAAGGTTCGCAAAAACAAAGCCGCGATAGGAGCTGACGCGGGCCGCGCGCTTCATGTCGGCGGCTTGATCGCCCTTACGCAGCCGCGTCTCGTTGTAACCGTCCGGCGAGGGTAATGCGGCGAGCTTGCCGTCGAGTTCGAACTGCCACGCATGGTAGGAGCAGGTGAAAAGGCTGCCGGTATTGCCCTTGTGTTCGTTGCACAACATGGCCCCACGGTGGGGACACCGATTGTGCAGAACGGCGATTTCGCCGCCGTCGCCCCGCACGAGCAGCATCGGCTGGCGACCGATCATAAAGCCGACATAGTCGCCCGGCTTGCGAATCTGAAATTCATGGCCGGCGTAAATCCATGTCTTATAGAAGATATTTTTGAGCTCTTGCTGAAAGATGGCCTCGTCGGTGTAGCAGCTGCGATGAACACGATCGCGCTCCACCAGCAGGCGCCCGTCCGGCGAAGCTGCAAACAATTCAACCGCGTTGGTCAATGTTACCTCCTGTCACCCGCGCAAGAATCTTGCGGCGCAGCGAGAATCTTTCAGCCCGACGACGGTCGTGCGTCGATTTTCCGCCGCCGTTTGGCGGTTCCGGCAACTCTTTCGCTGCGACCGTGTTTTGCCGTGAGCGGCTCGCCGCTCGGCGCCGAAGCGAGATCGTCAGTTTCGCGACAGCACTGCGTCGGCGAGTTCTTCCACCGTGGACAAATCGACTTCGTGGTGATCTGCGGACGCGGCAAGAATGGCGCGATCGATGCGCGGTGCAGCGAAGCGCGCGTTGGCCGACGACCAGGCGTCGTTACGGCGCACCAGCAACCGAAGCACATCGGGGCGGCCGTAGTGGCCGACGGTGTCGACGATCGCTTTGGTCGCCTTGATCATCGCCGCCTGGCAATCGGCATAGATGATATGGCTGCCATAGTCGGGACCCGTGAGTGGTACAGCCAGCGGGGCGATGATCGAACTGCCGCCGTGCGCCCAATCGGTATTCATGCGCCCCTTGTATGGGAAATCGTCGGGCACATCCGCTTCGTCATGGACGCCGCAAGCGCAGACGACGAAAGCGCCGGCCTCGATGGCGTGGGCCCGCGTCGCCGCATGCCCCCAGAACAAGCCTTCCTTGTCGGCCTCCTGCAGGCGCGGCCCGGTATGCAGTGCGAATGCGCCGGGATAGACCGCAATGTGGATATGCTCGCCCTGGGCGATCATTGCCGCACGCGCCAGCGTCATCAAGTTTTCGCCGCAGATCAGGCCACCGATGCGGCCGATATCGGTGTCAAGCACAAACAGATCGGATCCGTCGCCCTGGCCCCAAAAGAGCCGCTCGATGAAAGTCGGCTGCAGTTTGCGATGACGGCCGATCAGTTTGCCGTCACGCCCAATGAATAGGAGAGTGTTGTAAATGGTCTCCACCTCGGGGCGCGCATCGAGTTCGTTGCAGCCGATCGCCACGTAGATGTTGGCTTCGCGCGCAGCCTGGCTCAACCGATCGGTATCGTCGCTGGGAATGACGAGCGCTGCCTCACGGAAGCGCATACGTGCGTCGATCCAAGCAGGTATCTGGGAGTCCCACCCCTCGGTCCAAAAGGGGTACCCGCTGACCCAGACTTCCGGAAAGACCACCAGGGAGGCGCCATTCTTGGCAGCCTCGCGAATGGTCGCGCAGGCCCTTTCGATCGTCTTTTTCCGGTCCAGAAACGCCGAGGGCACCTGCGCGACGGCAATCTTCACCAACTCGCGACCACCGAGCACGGGTTTCGGATGCGGCTCTCTCATCGACATGACAATCTCTCCTGATGGGCGGCAAACGATAGGAAGGCCCGCAACCGCGGCGCTATCCGTTCGTGGCAAAGACTGTCCTTCAATTGCAAAAAAGACCGACGGCGCCGCCAAACGAGAGTTGATCGTGATTTTGCGATCGGCTCAAATGGGCGTGGTAGACGCGCATGTCCGATCGATCATTCGAGCTCCGCACGGCGAACGTCGACAAAATCCGCCAGGTGATGGCCGGACTGTTCTGCCCGTTTCAGCTCACCGCCAACTCCGCTGCTTACGATGCGCGGTTGCGCCATGACGCGCTCGGCGCGCTGTCCTTTACAACGTTGGCGTACGGTAACAGGGTCGACATCGACGTTGACGAAAGGCAATCGCGATTTCTGATACAGATCCCGCTCACCGGCGCTTTCGATGCGCGCACCACCGGCCCGGGATATCGCACAACGCCAATGAGCGCACATCTCGCCCCGCCTAAGAAGCCGTTCCACATGCACTGCTCGGCCGACTGCACCATCCTGGTCGTCAGCAGCGATGCGCGTGATCTGGAGTTTCAGGCGCAAGTGCTCGCCGGCGGCGAGGTCGACCTGCCAACCGTCGCTCCGGATATCGTTCCGCTGACGGGGCCGGGAACAACTCTCGGCCACTATGTCGAGTTTCTGTACGCGGAGTCACGGCGGCCTGACAGCCTTTTGCGTTACGGTCAGAACGCTCGACCGGCCGTGCAAACGCTGGTGGCAATGCTGGTGCACTCTTTCGATCTGCCCAGACGCATTCTGCCGTCCGGTCGGTCGTGGTATGTCAAGCGCGCCGAGGCTTTCATGGAGGAGAATCTCGGCTCTCCGATTGGCATTTGCGACGTGGTGGCGAGTTCGGGGGTCAGTCTGCGGACGCTTTATCACGGCTTTCATACTTGTCACGGCGTAGCGCCGATGACCTGGCTCAAGCAACGGCGCCTCTCCAAAGTGCATGATGAGCTTCGCTCGGCAGACCCCTGCGAGGTCAACGTCACCGAGGTGGCAACGCGATGGGGCTTCTTCCATTTGGGCCGTTTTGCCGCCGACTATCGCGCCCGCTTCGGTTTATTGCCGTCACAAACCCTTCGTCGCCGCTGAGCCCACCCCTTTCTTGAGCCGAGACAGCGCCTGCGGCTGGTACATGGCTATTTGCAACCGGCCGCGAGGTGATCCAGAGTTTGTTTACGCTCTCGCGCGCAATGTCACATGCCGACCGGAGACAAAACACCGATGGCCGACCAAGATCTCGAAAGCGAGTATAGCCCCCGCCTCTCCATTCCGGATCATGCCGAGATTTTCGCCCGCTGGGCGCGGACGGCCGAGGATTATCGCGCGGAGATGCTCAAAGCCGGCAAGGCCGAGCTTGGATTTTCCTACGGCGAGACATCGCGACAATTCGTCGATCTTTTCTTCCCGGCGGCGGGCGAAGCCGCACCACTCGCGCTGTTCATCCATGGCGGCTATTGGCGGGCGATGGACCCTTCCTTCCACAGCCATATGGCGCGCGGACTCAATGAGCGCGGCTTCGCGGTCGGCGTGGTCGGCTACGATCTGTGCCCGGTCGTCACCATCGCCGACATCATCGAGCAGATCCGGCGCGCCTGCGCGTCGCTGTGGCAGCGCTTCGACCGCCGCATGCTGGTCTGCGGCCATTCGGCCGGCGGACATCTGACTGCCGCCATGGTGGCAACCGATTGGCAGAAGCTGTGGCCGAAAGTGCCGCAGGATCTGGTACCGGTGGGCTACGCGATCTCCGGCGTGTTCGATCTCACGCCGCTGGCCAAAACCAACATGAATCAGGATTTCAAGCTCGACGACCAAACGGCGCGTGAGATTTCGCCGATTTTCTGGACGGTGCCGGAGGGGCGCGCGCTCGATGCCGCGGTCGGCGATCTGGAAACCAGCGAATTCAAGCGCCAGAGCCGCAGCATGGCTGACGTCTGGCGCCAACGCCAGGCAGAAACGCGCTATGGCGAACTGCCCGGCAACCACTTCACGGTGATCGATGGGCTCGCCGATCCGAAAAATGCGATGGTGGCGCGCATCGCCGAGCTGGCGCGGCGCATTACTCCGTAACAACCTTCGCCCGGCTTCCCGACGGCGCCAACAGCACGCAGACCGAAGCCGCGAGGATCAGCGCGAAACCGACAATGTCGGTCATCGTCGGGCGTTCGCCGATCATCAGCACGGTGGCAACAATCCCGACCGCCGGATTGCCGAGCGCGCCGAGAGAGGCGGTCGCCGCCGATAGCCGTTTCACGATGGCAAACCACAGCGCGTAAGCAATGCCGCTGCCGACGATGCCCGCGAATACGGTGGCGAGCAGCGAACCGGTGTGTGCGTTATCGAGATTAAGCCGGCCATCGACCACAAGGAGGCTTGCGGCGATGACGACCAACGCCATCGCCACCTGCCAGAAGGCGAACACCAACGGATCGAGCGGTAGTCGCATCCATTTGACATAAACCGTGCCGGCCGCCCAGCTCACGCCCGTCGCCAGCGCCAGCAGCAGACCCAGCGGCACGCCTTTCAGGGCGAGCGGGTAGACCAGCACCGCAATGCCGACGATACAGAGGATCACCGCCAGCCCCTGGCGCGTGGTCGGCCGCTCGCCGAGCAGCAGCCACGCCATCAGCACCGCCCAGATCGGCATGGTGTAGATCAGGATCGTGACGCGCGATGTTGCGGCGGTCATCTGCGCGTAGGCGCTCAATAGACTGAACGCCCCGATGTTCAGGAACGAGGTGACGAACACCGTTCCCCACATTTTCGCCGGAAGGTAAAGCGAGCGTCGCGTGACCAAACAAATGAGCAGCAACGTCAGGGTCCCGAGACCGGCGGTCAGCGTGCGCATGCTCAAGGGCGGGATGTCGGTAAGCGCGATCTTCATCAGCGGCCAGGTGACGCCCCAGAGCAAACAGAGCGCAACCAGCATCAACTTGCCCTGAAGGTCGGCGGCGTCAGCGTCCGCGCCGGCGTTGTTGCGATTTTCGATCGTCATGGCGCTTTGGGCCCGGCGGCGACATACCAGTCGGCGATTTGCGCGCCGGTCCAGAATTTCACGTCGCTCTTTTGCCGGATCGCTTCGAGTACGCGGCGAAAATATTTGAGCCGGTGCGGCGCGCCCATGATGTAGGGATGCACGACCAGCGCCATGATCCGCGCGGATGCGGCGGAATCGGCGTAGATCTGTTCGAACTGGTCGAGCGCCCGGTCGCTATATTCAGACGCCTTGTGATGCTGGATCAGCATCATGGCGACGTCGTTGCATTCCTGCGTGTAAGGCACGTTGAGGAGCGGCTTGGTTCTGGTCTTGAGCCAGACCGGCTGATCGTCGAGCACCCAATCGGCGACATAATCGTAGCCTTCCTCGACCAGCAGATCCGGCGTTTCCCAGGTTTCGGTCAGTCCCGGACCGAGCCAGCCGCGCGGCGGGGAGCCTGTGGCGTCGGCAATGACCGCGCGGGTTTTGCGGATATCGGCGCGCTCGTCCTCGACCTTCTGCATGTTGCGCTGGGTGAAGCCGTGTCCCATGAATTCCCAGCCGCGATCGCACGCCGCGCGCACGATCGCCGGATAGGCGGCGAGCGCCGAGCCGTTGATGGCCAGTACCGGGCGGATCGAGAGCGCATCGAACACCTCGACAAAGCGCCAGAAGCCGACGCGATTGCCGTATTCATGCCAGGCCCAGTTGGGGATGTCGGGCATCGGCGAGCCACCGGTCGGCGGGGTAAGCACCGTGCGCGGCATGGCTTGGCGCGGATCCCATTCCTCGACGTTGACGATGACCCACACCGCCATGCGCGCGCCGTCCGGGAGTGTGAGCCGCGGCCGTTCGCTAATGGCGGAATAAGAAATGCGCTCGGTCGGCAGCATGGGCTGCTAGGTTCCTCCCGGCTGCCGGCATCGATTTTTCCGGCGGCGTTATCCTTGTGCGCCATTCCTGACTGTCGGCGCCACGGCCGTCAACACGCAGGCGGACTAGCTATGCGCGGCCTCAGCCGCAGGCCTGCGCCGGCTTGCGATCGCGCCGAACACCGCCAGGCCAATTGAGCATACGCACAGCGGCACAAAGACGAGCCAGGGCTTGCCGCTCAGATCCCACAACGCGCCACAGAGGGTCGGAATGATGATGGCGCAGGTATAGCTGATGGTGAGCATGCCGGCCGCCGTGCGCGCCACGTCCGCGGGCGCGGCCAGGAGCGGCGGCAAGGCCAGGATCGGCGTCATGGTCATCACCGTGCTGATGCCGATCAGGCCTGTGCAAACAACGATGCCGAGCGGCGCCTGCAGCACGATCAAGCCGAGGAAGCCAGCAAACAAAAGAGGACCGAACACCAGAAACGGCCATGCGCGCCGTTGCAGACGGCGCGACACCAGGAACACCAGCACCAGCCCGGCAAGCTGCGCGCCGTTGAGCGCCGCCAGCGCCGAAGCCAGAACGCCGCTTTGGCCGCGGCTGGCCAGATAATCGCCGAGAAACGCATTGGCTGAGAAAAACGGACTGTTGTTGCAGCCGAAGGTCAGGCCAAGGAGCCAGATCAGCGGATTTTTCCAGTCAGGCCACCACAAGGCGCGCACCGCGCCCGACGCGCTTGCGGAAGGCGCGTGCGCGCTTTTCGGGCTGAACAGAACAAACACCACGGGGATGATCAGCGCCGGCACTGCCCAGATGAAAAAATCAATCCGCCAACTGCCGCCGACGAGCGGCAGGATAAACGGAATGGTCAGCACCGGCGGCAGGATCGCACCCGTCACCATGCCGTTCGAATAGACGACAGTGCCGAACCCGATTCGATTGGGCAGCCATTCCTGCAGCAGCTTAGGCATGCCCGGCTGCATGATGGCGATGCCGAAGCCGGTGGCGATGGCGGCAGCGTAGAGCGTCCAGACGTCAACCGCAGCGCCCCGCAAACCGCCGCCGACGGCGGCGATCACCATGCCGAGCGTCACGGTAAGCTTGGCGCCGCCGCGCGCGACAAGGAGCGACCCCGGCACGGCCGCGATGGCGAACAACGCGAGCGGCAGTCCGATCAGAAGCCCAATCTGGGTTTCCGACATCCGCAGATCCTCGTGGATCAGCGGAATCACCGGCGGCACGACCAATAGGGTCTCGCGCATGGCCAAGCCGGCCAGCCAGAGCAGGCAGAAAAAACGCAGAGCCCCACCCGGTGTGGCGGCGGCTTTTGTCACGGCAGGAGGCATGTGAGGCTGATTCCGGCGGGCCACCCTGCATCAGCAGGCCGCGCACTGCAAGAAACCGACATATGCGCAAGCGACAGTGCCGCTCAGCGCGCGGATACCTCTGCCTACGGCACTCCTTGCACCCAAGCTGGAACAAAGATAGAACCGACCGAACAGCAAAAATCATCCCCGCATGTCCGATCTCGCCGCTGCGCAATCCCGGCTTCAGAGCACCTTCGGCTTTGCGGAATTCCGGCCCGGTCAGGCCGATATCGTCTCGGCAATCCTCGAAGGCCGCGATGTGCTGGCCGTGATGCCCACAGGCAGCGGCAAGTCGCTGTGTTATCAGCTCCCGGCGCTGATGCGTGACGGGCTCACGGTGGTGGTGTCGCCGCTGATCGCGCTGATGCGCAATCAGGTGGCGCAATTGTCCGCCAACGGTATCGCGGCGGCGAGCCTGAACTCCGTGAACGATCCGGCGGAGAACCGCGCCATCCTCGATCGGATGGGGCGCGGCGAACTGCGTCTTGTTTATGTGGCGCCCGAACGACTGCTCAAGAGCGATACGCTGGCGCTGCTCAAGCGCGCCAAGGTTTCGCTGCTGGCGGTCGATGAGGCGCATTGCATCTCGCAATGGGGCCACGACTTCCGGCCCGAATATGCGGCGCTCGGCACCGTGCAGGCGGAATTGGGCGGTGTGCAGACGGCCGCGTTCACGGCAACGGCCGACGCCGCGACCCGCGGCGATATTCTCGACAAGCTGTTCAAGCGGCCGCCAGCATTGTTCGTCCACGGCTTCGATCGCCCCAACCTGCGGCTCTCAATGCGCGCCAAGGCCGGCGGCCGTACCCAGATCGCCGATTTTCTCGAAAGCCGGCGCGGCCAAAGCGGCATCGTTTATTGCGCGTCGCGGCGCAAGACCGAGGAACTGGCTGATTATCTGAAGGGCAATGGCGTGAACGCGCTCCCCTATCATGCCGGCATGGAAAGCGCCGTCCGATCACGCAATCAGGACACGTTCCTGCAGGAGGACGGCGTGGTGATGGCCGCGACCGTCGCCTTCGGCATGGGCATCGACAAGCCGGACGTGCGCTTCGTACTCCACGCCGACATGCCGGCCAATATCGAGAGCTATTATCAGGAGATAGGCCGCGCCGGCCGCGACGGGCTGCCAGCCGATACGCTGACGCTCTACGGCATGGGCGACGTGCGGCTGCGGCGGATGCAGATCGACGAGAGCGAGGCGAGCGACGAGCAAAAGCGCGTCGACCGGCAACGGCTCAATGCGCTGGTTTCGCTCTGTGAATCGCCGCGTTGCCGGCGCCAGACGCTGCTCGCCTATTTCGGCGAGACCGCCGAATCGTGCGGCAATTGCGATTTCTGCTGTGACGGTGCCGCGGTGATCGACGGCACCATCGCGGCCCAGAAGGCGCTTTCGGCCATGGTGCGCACCGGCCAGCGCTTCGGCACCGAGCATCTCGCCAATATCCTGCTCGGCGAGACCACCGAGGCGATCGCAAAATATGGCCACGACCGACTGCCGACCTTCGGGGTGGGCAAGGAATATGGCCGCAAGGAATGGCGCGCGATCTTCCGCCAGCTCCACGGCGCCGGCATCGTCGCGCTCGATATTACCGGCCACGGCACCTGGTCGGTGACCGAAGCCGGGCGCCGGGTGCTCAAAGGCGCCGACCGCGTCACCTTGCGGCAGGACACATTGAAGCCGGCCACCCGCAAAGCCGCCCGTGCCGCCGCCAACGCGGCGGCCCTCTCCGACGGCGATCACGGCGACAAGGCGTTGTTCGAGGCGCTGCGGCGGCGACGCTCGGAACTCGCTAAGGAGCAGCAGGTCGCGGCCTATGTGGTGTTTGCCGACAAGACCCTGATCGACATGGCGCGGCGCAAGCCAGCGACCGTCACCGAAATGGGCGCTGTACACGGCGTCGGTGCCGCCAAACTGCGCCAATATGGCGAGACCTTCCTCGATGTGATCCGCCAGCACGCCGCCGCGCGGCCTTAACGTTTTCGGCGCAATCGCGCTTGACCCCGGCGCCGAGCCCACAAGCCTTGTTTGCGCTTGTTGCACCGCATTCCGCGCTATGTTAGCAAAACCGCGATTTTTGCGGGGCGCGCGGGGCACTCCCCCGGAGCCCCAACTTTCCGGTCCCGCTCTAATCCCAGGGGCTTGTTCCGACCGTTTTTGTTGGATGCGGGCTTTTCGGAAACTCAAAAAGAATTGGCGACGACGCGAGCATAGAGGCCCCACTTGGCAGGCGAAGAACACTTTGTGTCCGGCGTGGCCGGCCGTTACGCGACCGCGCTGTTCGATCTGGCGCGGGACGCCAATAGCATCGATGCCGTGCAGGCCGATCTGCAGCGTTTCGACGGTCTGATTGCGGAAAGCCCGGATCTGGCGCGGCTCGTCCGCAGCCCGGTCTTCTCCGCCGATGAGCAATTGAGCGCGCTGTCTGCCGTGCTCGAACGCGCCGGCATCGGCGGGCTGGCGGCGCAGTTCATCAAGCTCGTGACCAAGAATCGCCGGCTGTTCGCGGTTGCGGACATGGTGCGCGGCTTCCGCAATCTCGTCGCCCAACATCGCGGTGAGGTCACGGCCGAGGTCACCGTGGCGGAAGACATCCGGGACGATCACGTCGCCGCGTTGCGCAATGCGCTCAAGGCGGTCAGCGGCAAGGACGTCGACCTCAAAATCAAGGTCGATCCGGCGATCATCGGCGGGCTTGTGGTCAAGCTCGGCAGCCGCATGGTCGATTCCTCGCTCCGCACCAAACTCAATTCCATCAAGCACGCGATGAAAGAGGCTCGATAATGGATATCCGCGCTGCCGAAATCTCCGCCATCCTCAAGGAGCAGATCAAGAATTTCGGCCAGGAAGCCGAGGTTTCGGAAGTCGGCCAGGTGCTGTCGGTCGGTGACGGCATTGCCCGCATCTACGGCCTCGACAATGTGCAGGCCGGCGAAATGGTCGAGTTCGCATCGGGCGTCAAAGGCATGGCGCTGAATCTGGAAATCGACAATGTCGGCGTGGTGATCTTCGGCTCCGACCGCGGGATCTCGGAAGGCCAAACGGTGAAGCGCACCCGCGCCATCGTCGAAGTGCCGGTCGGCAAGGGTCTGCTCGGCCGCGTGGTCGACGCGCTCGGCGAGCCGATCGACGGTAAGGGCCCGATCCAGGCCGATCATCGCTCCCGCGTCGACGTGAAGGCGCCCGGCATCATTCCGCGCAAGTCGGTGCATGAGCCGATGGCGACCGGGCTCAAGGCCATCGACGCGCTGATCCCGATCGGCCGCGGCCAGCGCGAGCTGATCATCGGCGACCGCCAGACCGGCAAGACCGCGATCGCACTCGACACCATCCTTAACCAGAAGCCGCTCAACGCGACCGGCGACGAGAAGATCAAGCTCTATTGCGTCTATGTGGCGGTCGGGCAGAAGCGCTCGACGGTAGCGCAGTTCGTCAAGGTGTTGGAGGAGCAGGGCGCGCTCGATTATTCGATCGTGGTCGCCGCCACCGCCTCCGACCCGGCGCCGATGCAATTCCTGGCGCCGTTCGCCGGTTGCGCCATGGGCGAGTATTTCCGCGACAACGGCATGCACGCCGTGATCATCTATGACGACCTCTCCAAGCAGGCCGTCGCCTACCGTCAGATGTCGCTCCTGCTGCGCCGTCCGCCGGGCCGCGAGGCTTATCCGGGCGACGTGTTCTACCTGCACTCGCGGCTCCTGGAGCGCGCCGCCAAGCTCAACGACGCCAACAAGGGCGGCTCGCTGACCGCACTGCCGGTGATCGAAACCCAGGCCAACGACGTGTCGGCCTACATTCCGACCAACGTGATTTCGATCACCGACGGCCAGATCTTCCTGGAGACGGACCTGTTCTACCAGGGCATCCGTCCGGCGGTGAATGTCGGTCTTTCGGTATCGCGGGTCGGCTCCTCGGCGCAGACCAAGGCGATGAAAAAGGTCGCCGGCCGCATCAAGGGCGAGCTCGCGCAATACCGGGAAATGGCGGCGTTCGCGCAGTTCGGCTCCGACCTCGACGCCACCACGCAACGCCTGCTCAGCCGCGGCTCGCGGCTCACCGAGCTCCTCAAGCAGCCGCAATTCTCGCCGCTGAAGATGGAAGAGCAGGTTTGCGTGATCTATGCCGGCGTCAACGGCTATCTCGATCCGCTGCCGCTCAATCGGGTGCGCGCGTTCGAGGACGGTCTCCTCGGCACGCTGCGCACGCAGCATACAGACATTCTCAACACCATCCGCGACTCGCGCGACCTCGACGATGCCACCGCCGGCAAGCTCAAGGGCGTGGTCGAGAACTACGCCAAGACGTTTGCCTAAATCGCCGTCATGGTCGGACTTGTTCCGGCCATCCACGTCTTCACGGCGTGGCGCACGGCACAGACGTGGATGCCCGGCACGAGGCCGGGCATGACGACGAAGCGAACCGATTTAAAGAGCCACTGAAAACCCATGGCCTCGCTCAAAGACCTGCGCAACCGCATCGCCGCCACCAAGGCGACGCAGAAAATCACCAAGGCCATGCAGATGGTCGCGGCCTCGAAGCTGCGCCGCGCGCAGGCGGCCGCCGAAGCGGCCAGGCCCTATGCCTCGCAGATGGACAAGGTGCTGGGCAACATCGCCGCTTCGGTGGCGGGTTCCGACACCGCACCGCGGCTCCTGCGCGGCACCGGCAACGATAATGTGCATCTGCTGCTGGTCTGCACCGCCGAGCGTGGCCTGTGCGGGCCGTTCAACACCGCCATCGTGCGGCTTGCCCGCGAGCGCGCCAACGCGCTGATGCGCGAAGGCAAGGAAGTCAAATTCTTCTGCGTCGGCCGCAAGGGCTATGACCAGCTCCGCCGGCTCTATGCCAGCCAGATCGTCGAGATGGTCGACCTGCGCGGCGCCCGCACGCTGCGCTTCGAACATGCTCAGGGCATCGCCGAAAAGATCATCGCCCGATTCAGCAATTTCGAATTCGACGTCTGCACGCTGTTCTTCTCGCGCTTCCGTTCGGTGATCGCGCAGATCCCGACCGCGCAGCCGATCATTCCGCCGGTATTCGACACCACCGCGACCTCGGCGCTGGGCGGCGCGGCCTACGAGTTCGAGCCCGAGGCCGAAGATATTCTACACGACCTGCTGCCGCGTAATCTCGCGGTGCAGATCTTCCGTGCGCTTCTGGAGAATTCGGCTTCTTTCTACGGTGCGCAGATGTCGGCGATGGATAACGCCACCCGCAACGCCGGCGAGATGATCCGCAAGCAAACGCTCACCTACAACCGCACCCGCCAGGCGATGATCACCAAGGAACTGATCGAGATCATTTCCGGCGCCGAGGCGCTGTAAGCAAACATAAAGACGGTAACGAGAACTCACCATGGCTCAGAATGTCGGACACATCACTCAGGTCATCGGCGCCGTCGTCGACGTGCATTTCGACGGAAATCTGCCGGCGATTCTCAATGCGCTCGAGACCACCAACCAGGGCCACCGCCTGGTGCTCGAAGTCGCGCAGCAGCTCGGCGAAAACACCGTCCGCACCATCGCCATGGACACCAGCGAAGGTCTGGTACGCGGCCAGGAAGTGACCGACACCGGCGCGCCGATCTCGGTGCCGGTCGGCGCCGGCCTCCTTGGCCGCATCATCAACGTCATCGGCGAGCCGGTCGATGAAGCCGGCCCGGTCGAGAAGGAAACGCTGCGCGCGATCCATCAGGAAGCGCCGGCTTATACCGATCAGTCGACCGAAGCGGCGATTCTCATCACCGGCATCAAGGTCGTCGATCTGCTCGCGCCCTATGCCAGGGGCGGCAAGATCGGCCTGTTCGGCGGCGCCGGCGTCGGCAAGACCGTGCTGATCATGGAACTGATCAACAACATCGCCAAGGCGCACGGCGGCTATTCGGTTTTCGCCGGCGTGGGTGAGCGCACCCGCGAGGGCAACGACCTCTATCACGAAATGATCGAGTCCAAGGTCAACAAGGACCCGAAGGAAGGCTCGGTGGCGGGCTCCAAATGCGCGCTGGTGTATGGCCAGATGAACGAGCCGCCGGGTGCCCGCGCCCGCGTCGGCCTCACCGGGCTAACGGTCGCCGAATATTTCCGCGACCAGGGCCAGGACGTGCTGTTCTTCGTCGACAACATCTTCCGCTTCACCCAGGCGGGTTCGGAAGTGTCGGCACTGCTCGGCCGTATTCCTTCGGCCGTGGGCTATCAGCCGACGCTGGCGACCGACATGGGCGCGCTGCAGGAGCGCATCACCACCACAACCAAGGGCTCGGTCACTTCGGTGCAGGCGATCTACGTGCCCGCCGACGACCTCACCGACCCGGCACCCGCGACCTCGTTCGCGCATCTTGACGCCACCACCGTGCTGTCGCGCGACATCGCCGCCAAGGGCATTTATCCGGCGGTGGACCCGCTCGAACTCGACCTCGCGCATGCTTTCGCCGCTGATCGTCGGCGAGGAGCATTACGCCGTCGCCCGCCAGGTGCAGCAGGTGCTGCAGCGCTATAAGGCGCTGCAGGACATCATCGCCATCCTGGGCATGGACGAACTCTCCGAAGAGGACAAGCTGACGGTGGCGCGCGCCCGCAAGATCGAGCGCTTCCTGTCGCAGCCGTTCCACGTCGCCGAAGTGTTCACGGGCTCGCCCGGCAAGCTCGTCGACCTGCAGGACACCATCAAGGGCTTCAAAGGCCTGGTAGACGGCAAGTACGACCACCTGCCCGAGGCCGCCTTCTACATGGTCGGCACGATCGAAGAAGCAATCGAAAAGGGCAAGAAGCTCGCCGAGGAAGCGTAAGAGACGTAACGAAACAGCGAATAGGGCATCGGCCCTGTTCGCTTCTTGCCGCTCGCCGTTCGCCGCGTGGGGATCAGATGGCCGCAATGCATTTTGAATTTGTTTCTCCCGAGAACGTCTTGTTCTCCGGCGAGGTCGACCAGGTGGATCTGCCCGGCGCCGAGGGCGATATGGGCATTCTGGCCGGTCATGCGCCGCTGGTGACCACCTTGCGTCCCGGCATCGTGACCATTTTCCGCGGCTCCGCGCGCGAGCCCGTGGTGGTGACCGGCGGTTTCGCCGAAGTCGGCCCCGGCGGCCTCACCGTGCTTGCCGACCGCGCGGTGGCGCGCGCGGACTTCGACCTCGCCACGCTCGCGGCCGAGATCAAAGACGCCGAGGAAGACGTGGCCGACGCCACTGACCCGGCCCTGCGCGATAAGCTCGCCCGCCACCTCGAGCAACTTAAGGCGCTCCAAGCCGCTCTCGGAACGGCGGCGCCGGCAGCGGGCCACTAGACCAGAGCGCATCTCGCTTAGATTGAAACGGAAGTGCTTTGATATCTTGGGTGCGTCTCCCCCTCTCTCGCGTTATGCGCGGGCTTGACCCGCGCATCCCGATCGTCAGGGCTCAGTGCCCACCTAAGCGGGATGGCCAGGACATAGGCGAGCGAACCGACGCCGTTCTTCGAACGGCTATGCCCGGCCATGACGACAAGATCAGGGTCGCACGAACCTTTACGGCCCTTCTCGCCGTAGTGGCTTCCGCGGCGGTCCTTCCACGCTAAAGATCTAAGCGAACTTCGAAAACTCGGCGACCACGCGCTCGTAAACGGGGCGCTTGAACGGGACGACAAGACCCGGAAGCCGATGCAAGTCTTCCCAGCGCCATTCCACGAATTCCGGCTCGTGTCCGCCGGCCGGCGTGGCGATGTCGATCTCGCTTTCGTAACCGGTAAAGCGCAGCGCAAACCATTTTTGCGTCTGGCCGCGATACTTGCCGCTCCAGGCATGGCCGGCGACGGCTGGCGGGATGTCGTAGTTCAGCCAATCGGCGATCTCGCCAAGCCGCTCCACCGAGGTGATGTTGGTCTCCTCGCGCAACTCGCGCAACGCCGCCGGCCACGGGTCCTCGCCCGGATCGATGCCGCCTTGCGGCAACTGCCACACATGCGTGGCGTCGACATGTTCAGGCCCGTCGATGCGCCGCCCGATGAAGGCGCGACCGGCATGATTGAGCACCAAAAGACCGGCGCAAGGCCGATAGGGACGATCTTCGAAACGCATGCGGGAACCGGGGAATGAGGGGGCCAACGGCGAATTGCGGACAAGTGAGTAGCGAATACAGGGCGCGATGCCAACCTGTTCGCCTTGCGCCCGAAGCTGCCGCGGCTTCAGCTCTGCTTGGCCTTCGACGCCACCGCCGTGATCGGCACGATCAGCACGCCGCGGCTCTCCGCGCCCTTCGCCCATTTGGCGATCCGCTCGATCGATACCGGCAGCGCCGACGCCATCCCGATGGCAACGCCGTGCTCGCGCGCGCTCATTTCGAGCCGTCCGAGCGCGTGGTCGATCTCCGCCGGCGTCGGAACCGTATCAAGCACCATATCGGCCTTGGCGAACGACAGGCTGGTGCCGCCGGCAATGCGGGCAGCGACACTGCGAGGGTTGGCGCCGTCATCGACAAAGATCAGCCCGCGCCTGGCGGTTTCGCGCAGGATCGGCGTGAAGGCCTGTTCCGAGGCGGTGAAGCGCGCCCCCATGGCGCCGGTTATGCCGACATAACCCTGGAAGCGGCTCATCAGCCAATAGAGCCGCTCGATATTCTGTTCCGGCGAGAGCGTGGTCAGAAGCGTCTGCGGCCCGGAATCGTTGTCCGGATAGTTGAACGGCTCCATGGGCGCCTGCAGCAGAATCTCATGCCCGGCCCGACGCGCGCGCCCGGCAAGATGATCGGCGTCATAGCTGTAGGGCATGAACGCGAGCGTCACCGCTCCGGGCAGCTTGCCGATGGCGTCGTTGGTGATGCTGGCGCTGACGCCGAGCCCACCGACGATGAGCGCGACCCGCGGCGCGTCCGGCTTGCCCGCAATGGCCCTCACCGGCTGGGCATAAGCCTCCGCCGGGCGCATGCCGTTGGCGGCAATTTTGGGGATCGGCCCTTGCGCGGTGGTTTCGAACAATTTCTGGTCGTTGGGTGGCGCTTCTGCCGCCGCGGCAGGCCCGTTCGGCAGGCTCGGAGCATTCAGCGCGCTCGGCATCTCCGGCGCCGGCTCGGGCGGTCCGCCCGGAATCTCAACCTCCTGGCGCGCGCCGGTCTTGCCGTCGATGATGGTGATCGTCTTTGCATTGGCGGCTTTGGCGGGGCTGTCGGCCGCCGGCGGTGCGGTGAGCGTGGTTGACGCTTCCGGCGCGACATCGCGGAGCGCCGGTCCCGGTGCAGCCGGGTCCGACGCTCCCGGTCGCTCGCGCGCGGCAGGTCCGCCCACCACCCGCGGCGTCGTCGCCGCATACGGGGTCACCGTCACTACCGCTGTCGGTTCGCCCCCATAGGGGTTGTCGGCGATGACCGCCCACAGCACGAATACGCCGACGAATGTGGAAAGCGCGACCAGCAAGGCACGCGGCAGCGACGCGATGATCGCCGTGGAAAGACCGCCCCGGCGTTTGGTTTCCCGGCCGAGCGGCGCACTCAGGTCATCGGCGGTCATGCGCCAAATCTCGCGCCAATTGTCGTGCCGTATCCGAGCAAATTCCCTCAGTGCATGAGCCAGCCGGAGGGCGGCAAGTCGTAATCGTCCGGCGAATCATGCGGCTGCAGTTTATCACGGCAAATTAGTAGTGCTTGCGCACCTTTGCGCCGTCAGGGAAGGCGAGCCCGCAATCGACACGCGTTCTGAATCAAACGGGGCGGCTTTCGCCGCCCCGCACGCGTTTGCGAATTTAGATTCAGCTCAATTCGGAACAGCCGCCTTGGGATTGGGCGGGAAGGCCGCATCCGTGATAGTGCCGCGCAGAAGGTCGAGTGCCTCCTTGAGCGCACGGTCGTCCTTCTCATCCGGCGGCACATAGGATTGCGAGCCGGATTCCTCACTGCCTTCGGCCTTGAGGTGACCACGCAGCGAGGCTTCGCCCTTGGTGTCGGTACGGGCCTTCAGCTCGTCCGGCACCTCTTGCAGGATCTCGATATCGGGCGTGATGCCCTTGGCCTGGATCGAGCGGCCGGACGGCGTGAAATAACGCGCCGTGGTCAGGCGCAGCGCGCCGTTGCCGGCGCCCAGCGGAATGATGGTCTGCACCGAGCCCTTACCGAACGAGCGCGTGCCGACGAGCGTCGCGCGCTTGTGGTCTTGCAGCGCGCCGGCAACGATCTCGGAGGCCGAAGCCGAGCCGCCGTTGATCAACAGGATGACCGGCTTGCCCTTGGTGAGATCGCCGGCCCGAGCGTTAAAGCGCTGGGTCTCCTCGGCATTGCGGCCGCGGGTGGAAACGATCTCGCCTTTATCCAGGAACGCATCCGACACCGAGATCGCCTGATCGAGCAAGCCGCCCGGATTGTTGCGCAGATCGACGACAAAGCCTTTGATCTTGTCGGAGCCGATCTGGCTGGTCAGATCGCTGATCGCCTTTTTCAAACCTTCGGTAGTCTGCTCGTTGAATTGGGTGATGCGGATATAGCCGACGTCGTCGCCTTCGGTGTGCGAGCGCACCGACTTCACCCGAATAACGTCGCGCACAATGTTGACGTCGATCGGCTTGTCCTGACCTTTGCGCATGATGGTCAGCTTGATCTTGGTGTTCACCGGGCCGCGCATCTTCTCGACCGCCTGGTTGAGCGTCAGGCCCTGCACCTGCTCGTCGTCGAGCTTGGTGATGATGTCGTTGGCCATCACGCCGGCTTTGGCGGCGGGCGTATCGTCGATCGGCGCCACCACCTTCACCAGGCCGTCTTCCATCGTGACCTCAATGCCGAGCCCGCCGAATTCGCCGCGGGTCTGCACCTGCATGTCGCGGAAGCTCTTCGGATCCATGTAGCTCGAGTGCGGATCGAGGCCGGCGAGCATGCCGTTGATCGCCGATTCGACGAGCTTACTGTCGTCCGGCTTCTCGACGTAATCGGCGCGCACCCGCTCGAACACATCGCCGAACAGATTGAGCTGCCGATAGGTGTCCGAAGAGGCCGCCTTGGCGCTCGATCCGACCAGCACGGAATGGGGTTGCGTCGCCAACAGCGTGAGCCCGGCGCCTGCGATAGCACCCAGGAAAACAAGGGAAGTTTTGCGCATCATCCGCGAACCTTTTCGCCTTCGTTTGTTGCCCACCAGGGGCTGGGATCGATGGGAGCGCCGTCCTTGCGGAACTCCACATAAAGTACAGGTTGCTTGGACCTGGCCGCCCCGGCCGCGGATACCTGCGATCCGTTGCCCATCACTGCTACGGGTTCACCAGTCAACACGAACTGGCCAAGATCGACGGAGATCCGCTCCATGCCCGCTAACAAAACATGATAGCCGCCACCGGCATTCAGGATCAAGAGTTGGCCATAGCTACGAAACGGACCAGCGTAAACGACCCACCCGTCACACGGAGCGGTAATTTGGGCGCCCGCATGGGCGGCGATCGATTGTCCCTTTTGAGTTCCACCGACGCCGTCTGAGCCGCCAAATTCGCGGATTTTCGCGCCGTTAACCGGAAGCCGCAGGTGGCCGCGCATGGCGGCAAACGTCACTGCGGGCGAAAGCCGGCCCGGGTCCTTGAGCGCGGCGAGCGCGGGACGGGTGGCGTCCTCTTCGATCGAGCGGGCTTGCTCATGGGCGCTCCGTGCCGCCGGCGCCAGCGCTGATTCGAGCTTGGCGATGAGGTCCTTAAGGTTATCGGCTTGGCGCGCCAGTTCGGCGGCGCGGGCGCGCTCGGCCTCAAGGGCATCCTCGGTCTGCGACTGCTTCTTCTGACGTTCGTCGACCAGAAAGTTCATGCGCAATTGTTCGCGCGCGAGCGCATCGAGATCGTGAGCAAGCTGCTCATTCTCGCCGACGATCGCCTTGCGCACGGTGAGCAGGTCGCCGAGATCGTCGGCGAGCGCATCCGCCTGGCTGCGCATATCCGGAACGATGGCGGCGAGCGTGATGGCGGTGCGCACAGCTTTCAGCGCATCCTCGGGCTGTACCAAGAGCGCCGGCGGCGGCTGGTGACCCGCGCGCTGGAGCGCGGCCAGGATCTCAACAACGGCACTGCGCCGTTCGTCGAGCGACTTGCGCAGAGCGGCTTCCTGCGCGTCGAGCGGCCGCAGCCGTCCGCGCGTCGCTTCGATGCTCGCCTCGACCGCTCGCACGTGCGCGGCGGTGTCGATCAGCTGTTGGTTGAGGGCGCGGCGGTCTTCGCCGATCGTTTCGATCTCGCGTCGAAGCTTGGCCTGATTTTCCGCCGAAACCCGCTCGTCCGCACGGACGGCGTCGAGCTCATGATCACGTTGTTTGATGGTTTCGGCATCGGCTTGCGGGGCGGCCGGCGCCGCGGTTTCCGATCGGACCGGGGCTCCCGGTGCCGCTGGGATTGGCGCAGGAGCCGTCTGCGCCAGCGCACCGGCGTATGGCAGCACCAGAGCCACCAGCGGGCCGAGCATGAAGCGCGGATCGCTGCGATGCGGGCGGCGGGGAATCATGCGGTCCAAGGGTAGGCGCCAACCTCGAGAAGACAAGACACAGCCGTCGCCATGCGTCCGGAATAAGACGCAGTTGCGCCCGCATCCGTCACGAAAGGGTGAACGCGAATAATGAAAGAAGATTTGAGAACAATTAAGGCCGACCTGGACCATTTCCCGATTAAGGGGCATCGGGAAATGGTCCAGGTATCTTTGTTGTCGCATGCCCTTTTCGGAAAACCGGTTTCCACTTTTCCGGGACATGCTCTTGGCGGCGTACGATAATAAGCGGCCTCGACTTGATCGCTTTATATCCGGCACGCGGCAAAACATGTCCGCCGCGTGTCATGCTAAGGGGATCTGCTTTTCGTCCGCCGGGACGCCGCGACAGTTCGTCGGATCAGGCGTGCGGCTCCGGAGTGTCCGGACGAGGCGCGCTGCGGCGTTCGTTCAGGAATTGATCCAGTTCGGCGCGATCTCTTGCGGCGCGGAGTCGCTCCAAGAATTCCTTGAATTCTCGTTCTTCGTCTTCAAGCCGACCCAGCGTCTCAGAACGGTACTCATCGAAAGCACGATTGTTGCTCGAAGGTTGCTGCCGCCAATTCCCAGGGCCGCGGCTGCGGCCGGGGCGGTCAGCCATCCTGTTTTCCCATCGACTCCTTCCGGCGTCCCAAGCCCCGATCCCCCCGGCGAACTGCGGCCGGTGCCAACAGCCAAATGCCCGGCTCACCACGAACGCGATGAGAATGATGAGCCCAACCGGAAACCACCAAACGAGCCCAAGGATGAGGAAAATGAGACCCACGATGCCACCTGCGTGCAGTGTGAATGTAAATAACATTTACATCCGGACTTTGCGCTGTCAAGGGCGCTGTCAAGGCGTGTTTAGGCGCGATGGTAAGGATGCCCCGCCAAGATGGTGGCAGCGCGGTAGATCTGTTCCAGCAGCATGATCCGCACCAATTGATGCGGCCAGGTTGCCCGGCCGAAAGCCATGCGCACCTGGGCGCGTTCCAGCAGGCTTGGCGCAAGTCCATCTGCCCCGCCGACGATGAAATAAGCCGCCGTCCGATCCTCGGCTCGCCACTCACGCATGAGGCCCGCAAGCGCCGCGCTGTCGAGATTCTCGCCGCGCTCGTCCAGACCGACAACGACCGCGCCCTCCGGAAGGATCGTGGCAATCGCAATCGATTCCTCGATCCGGCGTCGCTCGACATCCTGCGCGCGGCTCTCGCGAATCTCGACGATTTCGATATCGCGAAAGCCCAATGCGCGGCCCGTCGCCTCGGCGCGCTTGCGGTACGACGCGGCGAGTTCCCGCTCAGGACCTTGCTTGAGGCGGCCGACCGCCGCGATCACGACACGCATGGGTACGACCGTCGCCGATTAGACCATTTCCTGATTAGGTGATCGGGGAAATGGTCTAGATCTCTTTGTTGTCGCATGTCCTTTTCGGAAAACCGGTTTCCGCCCATCGGGTCAAGCCCGGGGGCATGCTTTCCCGGGACATGCTCTGAGAGCACGTTCCGATTTGGCCCAACGCCGCATGTGCTCGCTGTTCTGGTGTTGCCGCACGTTCTTGCCCGAAAGCCGGCCTCCGGCTTTCGGGGACATGGTCTCGTCGCCGATGCGCGGCAAATTGTCCGCGTGCGTGCAGCATCCCGGCCGCGCCCCTTCTCGCAAACGGAGAACGGGCGCGTTCGCCGACAATTCCTGCCCCCCACTTTCTCCCCGCCACAGCCAAACCAAAACGGCCGCGAGCGGAGACAAGCGAGAAAGGATCAGCTCGCGCGTTGCGCCGGCCGGTTTGCCATCCACATCTTCTCGAGATTGTAGAAGGCCCGAACTTCGGGGCGGAAGACGTGAACGATCACATCGCTCGCGTCGATCAGCACCCAATCGCAATGCGGAACACCCTCGACCCGCGCGGCAACGCCGGCTTTGTGCAGATCCTCGACGATCCTGTCGGCGACCGAGCCGACATGACGTTGCGAGCGGCCTGACGACACGACCATGTAGTCGCCGACTGAAGATTTATCCCGCAGATCGATGGTGAGGGTGTCCTCCGCCTTCATGTCGTCGAGGCGGGCGAGAACCAAACGAAGGATCTCCTCGGCGTCAGGACGCATTCTGGAGACCGGCTCGGGCGCGCGACGATCGGCCCGAAGAGTGACAGGTGTGGACAGGGGTCCTTATCCTTTCGCTCCATTTTCGGCTCCGCATCGAATCCGGAGCCGCCAATAAGATAGGCACGGGCAGTTAATAGTTTCAACTGCTTCCGCATCGTCTTGTTGCCATCGACGGCCTCCTGCCGCTGCGACAGATTTGTCGCCGGCAACCGCGAACGGCTGACCCGGATGGCCGGTTCAAAACTGAAAACCGTATTGAAATCACAAGTTTGCTAGCGCTGCGGAGCACGATATTTTGATACGGCGCTGCGGCGAATTGTTGCGCACCTGCCGCTTGGAACAAAACGCGGCAAACTAAAGACCTGACCGAAGACACCTGTTTGTTGCGCGACCGACACCTATTTGTCGTGCATGCCGCGCGCGGCCCGCAGGGCGGTCGACGAGAGCGGCGACTTCAGCCCGTGCAGATAAATCCAGGCCGGCGGCTTGCGATCCGGCAAGGTCCGCGCCGCGATCTCCGGCAAACGCGCATACGACAGCGCTTGACCGGCGACGCCGGCGGACGCGTAAAGGCTTGGGCCCAATCGGTCGACCACGGCGATCGGTACGAGATTGGCGATTTCGCGCCAGCGCTGCCAGCGATGAAAGCTGCGCAAATTATCGGCGCCCATGATCCAGACAAAACGCACTTGCGGACAGCGCCTGACCAGATAACTCACTGTCTGATAGGTGTAGCGTGTTCCGATCCGGGCCTCGAGATCGGTGACATCGATGCGCGGATCGTCGGCGAGCGTACGCGCGGCAACGACGCGTGCCTCGAGCGGCGCAAGTCCGCGCGTGTCCTTAAGCGGATTGCCCGGCGTCACCAGCCACCAGACTCGATCGAGGCCGACGCGCTTCATCGCCAGCAAACAGGCGCCGCGATGCGCGGCATGCGGCGGATCGAACGTGCCACCAAAAAGTCCGATGCGCATGCCCGGCGCATGCGGCGGCAACACAAGCCGGCGAAGTTGCGTGTTTGCTATCTCAGCCGCACGCGGAGGCGGGAACTCACAATTCATGGCCGTCTGAAACAACCCCTCCCCCCGCGTTCGCCAGCCACCGCTTGTTCGCGAGGCATTGGCGGAGCAAAAACACTATGGCCGCGTCTGTCCGTTGCCGCGGATGCGATATTTGAAACTGGTCAATTGTTCGACACCAACCGGCCCGCGCGCGTGCATGCGTCCGGTGGCGATGCCGATCTCGCCGCCAAAACCGAATTCGCCGCCGTCGGCAAATTGCGTCGACGCATTGTGCAGGACGATAGCCGAATCCACTTCGCGCAGGAACTTGTCCGCCGCCGCCCGATCCTCGGTGACGATCGCGTCGGTATGGTGCGAGCCGTACCGCTCGATATGCGCGATTGCCGCGTCGACGCCATCAACAACGCCGACGCTGATGATCGCATCGGAATATTCGGTGCTCCAATCGGCTTCGCTCGCCGGTTTCACACGGTTGTCGGCAGCAGCAGCAGCCGCATCGCCCCGCACCTCGCAACCGGCCTCGATCAGCATCGCGATCAGCGGCTTGAGCAATTTGCCGGCGCCGGCGCGATCGACCAATAACGTTTCCGCCGCACCGCAGACGCTGGTGCGGCGCATCTTGGCATTGAGCACGATCGACTTGGCCATCGCCAACTTGGCGGCGCCGTCGACATAGACGTGGCACACGCCTTCGAGATGCGCAAAGACCGGAACACGCGCTTCGGTCTGGACCCGTTCGACTAGGCTCTTGCCGCCACGGGGCACGATCACGTCGATCGTGCCGCCAAGCCCGGCGAGCATCATGCCGACCGCGGCGCGCTCGCGTGTCGGCACGAGCGCGATGGCCGCAGGCGGCAGATCGGCCGCGGCCAAACCTTCGACCAGGGCGGCGTGAATGGCACGCGCCGAGCGGAAGCTGTCGGAGCCGCCGCGCAGAATCACCGCGTTGCCGGCCTTCACGCACAGTATGCCGGCATCCGCGGTCACGTTCGGCCGGCTCTCATAGATCACGCCGACGACGCCGAGCGGCACCCGCACGCGCTCGATCCGCATGCCGTTAGGTCGCCGCCAAGACGAAAGCACCGTCCCGACCGGATCCTTGAGCTTGCGCACGACGTCGATCCCGGCCGCCATGGCCTCCACCCTTTTGGCGTCGAGTGTAAGGCGGTCGACAAAGGCTGCGGCAATGCCGGCGGATCGCGCCTCGGCGACATCCTCGGCATTGGCGGCGAGGATCGCCGCGCACGAGCCGCGAATTGCTTTTGCCATGGCCGCCAATGCGCGGTTTTTGCGTGCCGGCGCCGCAAGGGCGAGCGTGTGCGCGGCGGCGCGGGACTTGCGGCCGAGCTCGAGCATGGTGGCTTCGAGGCTGCCGGGCGTTGGGACCGCTTTCAGCGGGGCGTTCATGGTCTTGATCCGTCTTGCGTTACGGTTTCCTACCATGTTCGGCGCGGCGCGGCGAGGCGGCTTACGCCGCTCAGTTTGTCCACACGCTTCCACAGCTATTCGCGCAGCGGTCATAGAAAACGCGGAACCTCGCCCGCGCGGGAAAAGTTAACCCCAGGTGTGTAGGGAGAGTTCTGATGAGTGTACCGACGTGCAATAGCCGCTTGCCCGATCGGCTCCCGGTTGGGGCCACTTACGTTGTCGAAGGTTTTGGCGGTGACGAAGGCAATTTCCGCGTCATCGCACGCTATATCGTATTGCCCGGCGGACGCCGGATCAACGTTCCCGCCGACCTTTCCGGCCCGGCGGCGCCGCGCGTGCTGGCTTTGCGGCGACGGGCGACCACCAAAAAGTCCGGGCCGAAAACCCGCACCGCAAGCCGCGGTAAAAAAATCGCGGCACGGCGAGGAACCGGTTAACGCGCCACGCGTTGTCCGTGTGGCGCCGGGCGAAGCCCCCCAGCCCCTCACCCTCAATCACCCGGCGTTGGCCCCGGCTGCGACGAGCAGTCGGGGCTCTTCTCATTTGCAAGCCTGTCGCTTGAGCCTATTCCGGGCTGACGGCGAGGTCATCGCGGTGGACCATCTCGACACGGCCGCTAAATCCGAGAATGGAGCGAATGTCCGTTGACGAACGCCCGCGGATTTTAAGGGCATCGTCGATATCGTAGGCGACCAGGCCGCGACCTATTTCGGTGCCACCAGGGCCGCGGATAATGACGGCGTCGCCGCGCGCGAAGCTCCCTTCGATTCCGACCACGCCGGCCGGCAAAAGGCTCTTTCCGCGACGCAGGGCGGCAACCGCACCGGCATCGATGACGAGCGTTCCCTTCGGCTCCAGCGCACCTGCAATCCATTTTTTTCTCGCCGTAACCGGATTGGCGGCGGTGAGAAACCAGGTGCAGCGGGCACCTTGCGCGATAGCCCGCAGAGGATGCTCTACGACGCCCGAGGCGATGACCATGTGGGTGCCGGCATTGGTGGCGATCCGTCCGGCTTCGATCTTGGTCTGCATGCCGCCACGCGAGAGCTCGGAGCCGGCCGAGCCGGCCATCGACTCGATCTCGGACGTGATCCGCGACACGCACGGGATGTGCCGGGCGCCGGCATTGCTGTCGGGCGGAGCGTCGTAAAGGCCGTCGATGTCGGACAAGAGCACCAGGAGATCGGCGCTGACCATAGTGGCCACGCGGGCAGCGAGGCGGTCGTTATCGCCATAGCGAATTTCGTTGGTGGCGACGGTATCGTTCTCGTTGATCACCGGTAGCGCGCGCCATTGCAGGAGCGTGTCGATTGTCGAGCGCGCGTTCAAATAACGCCGTCGCTCCTCGGTGTCGCCCAGCGTGACGAGAACCTGGCCGGCAACGATGCCGTGGCGCGAGAGCGCCTCGCTCCAAGTCCGCGCCAGCGCAATCTGCCCCACCGCCGCAGCCGCCTGGCTGTCCTCGAGCTTGAGCGGGCCGGACGGCAGCTTGAGCACGGCGCGGCCGAGCGCAATCGCGCCGGACGAGACGATCAGGAGATCGCGCCCGTCGCGATGCAACGCGGCCAAGTCGGCGCTCAACGACGCAAGCCACGTTTCGCGCAGCCCACCGGCACGCCGATCAACAAGCAAGGAAGACCCGACCTTCACGACAATCCGGCGGAAGTCGGCAAGCGTAGGAATGTTCATGACCGAATACGGAATTTCAAACGGGAGCGCGCGCGTAGCGGAAGCCCGCTACACCTCCGCTTCGTGCTCCAACTGCGCTTTGTTCTCAAGGCAATAATAGCCGGAAAGACGGCTCACCAGCTTGCGCCGTTTCCAATCGTTGAGAATGCGGCTGACATTTTCGCGGGCGATGCCGGCCATGGCGGCGATGTCGCTCTGGCCGATTTTCTGCCGGATCACCACGCGGCCCGAGCCGACATCCTGGCCGAAATGATCCGCCAGTTCGAGCAAGGTCGACGCCACGCGGCCCTTGAGCGGCAGAAAACTTCCGGCGGCGATCACGGTGTCGGTTTCGCGCAGTCGCGTCGCCAAGAGCGTCACCAGAGATTTGTAGATCTCCGGCCGCCTTTGCGCGAACGACTCGAAGGCGGAACGGCTGAGAAAACTCAGGGCCGAATCGCGCACCGCCACCACCGCGGCCGAACGCGGCAACCCGTCGATCATCGACAACTCGCCGACGATCGAGCCTGGGCCCACGAAAGCCAAAATACGCTCGGTGCCGGCGCGCGACATCATGCTCACTTTGAGCAGACCGTCATCGATCCGATAGCAGCCGTCGCCCGGATCGCTGGCGAGGAAAAGCACCTCGTCGGATTTGAGGCGTACCGGCTTGGCACCTGTAAACAAATCCGTCGCAAGATGTCCGGGCAGTCCAGAGAACAAGCTTGGACCCGGCCGGGCGGTTTTCTTCAGCATAAGCCACAACCCCCTTCGGCTCAGCCGACCGCACCAAAGCATGAGCAGCTTCGCGCTGCAATAAAAAGCCCGCCCGGGGGGTGCCGGGCGGGCTTAGTCGACCCTCGAAAGGGTCCTGGGTGGGGGTTGGGGACCGAGTTCCACCCCTTGAGTTCGCCGCCGGCCGTCGGGGGGGGTCGGGGGGGATGCGCGGCTCAGCGCGGCGAACCAAGTCAGTTGTTAATTGGAACTTACCGAGGTGGGGGGAGCGGCGAAGTGACCGCCATCACACAACTGCAGTTTTGCGCAAGATGCTGGACGGACAAAGATTTTAGGTGAGTTTATGTTAAGATTCCTGAACATCGCCGGCGTTCAGCTCACTTTACGAAGCTCGCACCTTCACGCCGGCACGCTTTTCGACCGGAACAACGACGGCCGAGAGGTCGGCAGCCGGTCCGCATTCCTCGCATGTGAGCTGGAACAGCCGCCCGACCGCTTCGATCACCTCGGTGGGAACGCCAAGCGCCTCGCGTTCAGCGAGGAACAGCTTGACGTCTTTTTGCATCAGCGCGGCGGCAAAGCCGAGATCGAAGGTCCCGGGCAAAACGGCCTTCGCAAATTTATCCTCGGTCGCCGTGTTGCGCCCGGTGCCGGCATTGATCACCTCGAGCATTTGCCGCGGATCGAGGCCGGCCTTGACGCCGGTGACCATCGCTTCCGCCGTCGCCGCCATTGCGGCCGCCGACAGCACGTTATTGACGAGCTTCATGGTTTGACCGAGACCCGGCCGCTCGCCGAGAACAAAAATCTTGCCGATCACCTTCAGCGCCGGCTCGACCGCTGCGATATCGGCCTGCGGCCCGGAAACCATCACGGCGAGCGTGCCTCTTTCCGCTCCACCCACGCCGCCGCTCACGGGGCTGTCGATCTGCACGATGTCGCGCGCCCGCAGCAGCGCGAAGATGCGTTGCGCCGTGACCGCACCGGTCGTCGACAGATCGACGAAGCGGCGCACCCGCTTGCCCTCGATCACACCGCGCGGGCCGGTGGCGACGTCGAGCACGACGTCCGGCGTCGGTAGGCTCGCCATCACTGTTTCCGCAGCGTCGGCGACTTCCGCCGGCGAGCGGACAGCAATCGCGCCGCGGGCGGCGAGATTGCCGATCGGCTCCTGACGCGTATCGTAGACGAAGACCTTGTGGCCGGCCTCGACGAGCCGGCGCGCCATATGCGCGCCCATGTTGCCGAGCCCGATGAAGCCGATGTCCATGATGCGTTTCCTTCCCTCAGGTTTTTGGTCGTCACGCTGGGGCGTGCTTTGAATTTTTAGTGGAGCATGATCTTTTCGGAAAACCGGTTTCCACCCGTCGGGTCAAGCCCGCGGGCATGCTTTTCCGGATCATGCTCTTAGGACATGAACTCCGCCCGCACTTTCGCAGTGTGCTCGCCGAGCGCAGGCACCGCTCCGTAGCGCCGCGACGTTGACGCATTGCGTTCCGCCGGCGCCGGATAGGAGACCGGCCCGCTCGGCGTGCCGATGGTGATGCGGCGCAGGTGCGGATGATGCGCGAGCTCGGCCGGCGTGTTGACATGCGCAAAGGCGATATCGGCGGCGGCGAGTTTTTGCGAGAGCTGCGCCGCATCGAGGGTGGCGAATTTGGCGGCGACTTTTCCATCGGTCTCTGGGCGGCGTTTCAGCCGCTCGACATTCGTGGCAAAGGCCGGATCGGCGGCCAGCGCCGGATCCTGGAGAACCTCCTTCGCCAGCACGCGCCACTCGCGATCGTTCTGGATCGCGATGAGGATATCGACACCGTCCCGGCTCTTGAACGCCCCGTAAGGTGCGATCGAGGTGTGGGCGAGACCAATGCGTTGCGGCGGCTTGCCGCCCTCGTGTTGCAGCAACGGCACCGCCATCCAATCCGCCATGGCGTCGAACATCGAGACCGAAAGGTCGGCCCCCTTTCCGCTGCGCGCGCGCCCAATCAGGGCTTCGAGGATCGACTGATAGGCATTCATGCCGGTCGTGATATCGACGACGGAGACGCCAACACGCGCCGGCTCGCTGGTACCGGTGATCGAGGCCAAGCCGGATTCGGCCTGGATCAGGAGATCGTAGGCCTTGCGCGCCGCATACGGGCCGGTTTCGCCGAAGCCCGAAATGCTGCAACAGATCAGCCGCGGAAAGTCGTGGCGCAACTGCGCGATCGGAAAGCCGAGCTTGTCGATCGCGCCCGGCTTCAAATTTTGCACGAAGATATCGGCGCGTTTGAGCATGGCGACAAAGAGGCCCCGATCCACCGCAACGGTGAGATCGAGCACCACAGATTCCTTGCCGCGATTGAGCCAAACGAAATAGCTGCACTCGCCATGCACCAGCGTGTCGTAGCCGCGCGCGAAGTCGCCTTCCGGCCGTTCGATCTTGAGAACGCGCGCGCCCGCATCGGCAAGCCGGCAAGTACACATCGGCGCAGCCACGGCCTGTTCGAGCGAAACGACGAGCAACCCGGACAGCGGGAGAGTAGAGGTCACTGATCGCTCCCGGCTGTCAGTAGAACTCGGTCCTTATCGCCCACACCGCGCGTCATCGCCGGGCTTGTCCCGGCGATCCCGATTCCGAGGCTACGGCCTTGAAATTTGCTCATACAAATCCTGCCACGTACCATTTTCCTTCACTATCAACCGTGTCTTCCAAGCGCGCGGCCAGTGCTTGATATTTTTCTCGCGCTGAATGGCCGCGGACGCCGTCTCGTGAACCTCAAAATAGACCAAACGATCAATCTTGTAGGTCTTTGTGTGTCCGCGCACGAATTTGTTCTTGTGTTCCCACACGCGGCGAACGAGATCGTTGGTGACACCGACATAAAAGAGCGCCGCGGGGGACGGCTGGCGAGCATATAAACGTAGAATTGCCGCATGCATTGAGTTTCACTAATCGGGATGGCCGGGACAAGCCCGGCCATGACGCGTGTGAGTTCGGTGTCCCAACCTCCCGTTGCCCGCCCCGTTTCAATAAGACCGCGGCAGCCCGAGGACATGCTCGCCGACGTAGGAAAGAATGAGATTGGTCGAGATCGGCGCTACCGTGTAAAGCCGGGTCTCACGGAATTTGCGTTCGATGTCGAATTCCTCGGCGAAGCCAAAGCCGCCGTGCGTCTGCACGCACATGTCGGCCGCAGCCCATGAGGCTTCGGCCGCGAGGTGCTTGGCCATGTTGGCCTCGGCGCCGCAATCCTTGCCGGCTTCGTAGAGCGCCGCCGCCTCGCGCACCATCAGCTCGGCGGCGCGCATGCCGATATAGGCGCGCGCGATCGGAAACTGCACGCCCTGGTTCTGCCCGATGGGCCGGCCGAACACGACGCGGTCGCGCGCATAAGCGGCAGCCTTGTCGATGAACCATTTGGCATCGCCGATGCACTCAGCAGCGATCAGGATGCGTTCGGCATTCATGCCGGAGAGGATGTAGCGAAAACCGTCGCCCTCATTGCCGATCAGATTCTCCGCCGGCACCCGCATGTTCTCGAAGAACACTTCAGTGGTGGCGTGATTCATCATGGTGCGGATCGGGCGGATGGTGAGCCCGTTGTCCTTCGCCGTGCGCATATCGACGATGAACACGGAAAGGCCGGCGGTGCGCGATTTCGCCTCGTTGCGCGGCGTCGTGCGCGCAAGCAGCAGCATCAGATCCGAGTGCTCGGCGCGCGAGGTCCAGATTTTCTGGCCATTGATCACGTATTGGTCGCCGTCGCGAACCGCGGTGGTGCGCAGGCTGAGCGTGTCGGTACCGGAGGTCGGCTCGGTGACGCCGAAGGCCTGCAGCCGCAGCTCGCCGCGGGCAATGCCGGGAAGATAACGTTCCTTCTGCGCAGGGCTGCCATGCCGGAGAAGCGTACCCATCGTGTACATCTGCGCATGACAGGGAGCGCCGTTGCAGCCGGATGCCTGGATCTCCTCCATGATGGCGGCGGCGGCCGTCATGGTCAGTCCGCTGCCGCCGTATTGCTCCGGGATCAGCGCGGCGAGAAAGCCCGCTTTGGTGAGCGCGCTGACGAACGCGGCCGGATAGGCGCGCTCGCGATCAAGCTGCCGCCAATATTCGCCGGGGAAATCGGCGCACAACGCGCGCACCGCTTCGCGGATGGGGGCGAGATCGGCTTCGCTGTTCGCCGAAGAGTGCGTCATCGAATACCTATACTGGTCGTCCTGCCCATCGTGCCGGCATCCCGATTTTTAGAACGCCCCGATCTGCAAATCGAGATGGCCGGGACAAGCCCGGCCGTGACGACGAACCGATGGGGAGCGTGCATGGTCAGGTGCGCACCTCGGCGCGGCCGTTGTTGATGGCGATGACGTCGCGTCCCACCACGCGGGCGCGAAAGCTGACGACATCGCCGTCCCGCCACATCTCGGTGCGGACGGTCTCGCCGGGGAAAACCGGAGCGGAGAAGCGGCAGCCGAATGCGATAAGCCGCGCCGGATCGTAGCCGCATATCGTTTTCAGCAGTGCGTGGCCGGACACCCCGAAGGTGCCGAGTCCGTGCAGAATCGGGCGCGGAAAGCCGGCCGCTTTGGCGAAAGCGGGCTCGGCGTGGAGCGGATTATAGTCGCCGCTGAGCCGATAGATCAGCGCCATCTCCGGCCGCGTGCCAAGATCGCAGACGGCATCCGGCGCACGCGCCGGAATAGGATGCGGCGGCGGCGCTTCGCGCGGCGGTCCGCCGAAGCCGCCGTCGCCACGGCAGAAGATCGTCTGCGTCACGGTGCCGATCAGTTCGCCGCTTGCCTTGTCGGCGATGGTGCGTTCGAGCAAAAGGAGCGCACCCTTGCCGGGTCCTTTGTCGATGACGTCGACAATGCGGGTGCGCCCGACAACGGCGTCCTGGCCGTTGAGCGGGCGTTGCAGACGAAAGCCCTGCTCGCCGTTGACCACCATCAGCCAATCGATGCCGGTATCGGGATTGCCCGCGAGCGCCGTGCTGTGACCGATCACCGTCGCCATGGTGGGCAGCACTTTGAGGTTCTTTTCATAGACGAAGGCAAGCTCGTCCTCGTTGGTCGGATCGTGGCCGAGCCCGACACCGAGCGCATACAGCATGCAATCCCTGGCGTCATAGACCTGCACGACCGGTTCGATCGCAAGCTCCATCAGCTTGTCGTAGACGATCATGACGCCCCCTCGCCGCGAACCGTGTCAGCCCCAGACTTCCTCGGCAAGCTCGACAATCATGCGCAGCTTTGCCCATTGTTCTTCCTCGGCCAGCGTATTGCCTTCCTCAGTGGAGGCGAAGCCGCATTGTGGCGATAGGCAGAGACGATCAAGAGACGTGAATTTCGTTGCCTCGTCGATGCGGCGCTTGATGGCGTCTTTGGATTCCAGCGCGCCGGTTTTGGTGGTCACAAGCCCGAGTATCGCAAAGCGATCGGCCGGCAGTTTTTTCAGCGGTTCGAAGCCGCCGGCACGTTCGCTGTCGTATTCCATGAAATAGCCGTGCACCTTGATGCGTTCGAAAATAATTTCCTGCATGGCGTCGTAGCCGCCGCTGCCCATGAAGGTCGATTTGTAGTTGCCGCGGCACATATGCATGGTGACGGTCATGTCGGGCGGGATATCGGAAACCGCCGCGTTGATGAGATCCGCGTAGGCGATGGCGAGATAATCCGGATCGTCGCCGCGATCCCTCATCTGCTGGCAGTATTTCGGATCGCACAGCATGGGGATGAAAACCTCGTCAAGTTGCAGATAACGGCAGCCGGCGTCGGCGAAGGCGCGCACGGCTTCGCGATAGGCCTCGCCGAGGTCGTGGAAGAATTCCTCGAGCGTCGGATAGACCGCCTTGTTGATCGGCGTCAGCATCGGACGGCCGTAGATCGCCGACGGCGCCGGAATGGTCATTTTCGGCGTCCGCTGCGTGTGCGCTTTGAGGAACTTGAAGTGGTCCAGCATCGGATGGCCGGAAAAGCCGAGCTTGCCGGTGACGCGGGTTCCCTCGTTGCGGGTGGTTACCGCCGCGAAAGCAATGCCGCTATCCATCACGTGGCGCTCGACGCCATCGAGACCCCAGAGAAAATCGAGATGCCACCAGGAGCGGCGGAATTCGCCATCGGTGATGGATTGCAACCCGACGGCTTCCTGCTTCTTGATGATCGCCTCGATTTCGCGGTCCTCTACCTCGCGCAGCGCGGCGCTGCTGATCTCGTCTTTGGCGCGGCGCTCGCGCGCCGTCTTCAGCGCAGCCGGTCGCAACAGACTGCCGACGTGATCGGCGCGGAATGGCGGTTTGGTGCGCAGAGACATTCTTTCACTCCCTATTTTTCTTCCCGAAGAAGGCGGCTTCAGGCGAGGCGGCAGAACAGGTTTTCCGAGCCACCTGTGACGCCTCGCCGCCGCGGTCCCACACCCTACCCCCCCCTTTCAGGGGGAGAGTTCGGCGGTCGCTAGTCCCAGACCTCTTCGGCAATCTCGACGATCATGCGCAGCTTCGCCCATTGCTCGCTCTCGGACAAAACATTTCCTTCCTCGGTCGAGGCGAAACCGCATTGCGGCGACAGGCAAAGCTGGTCGAGCGAGACGTATTTCGCCGCCTCCTCGATCCGCCGCATGATATCGTCGCGGCTCTCGAGCGTGCCGGATTTGCTGGTGACGAGCCCAAGCACGATCATCTTGTCCTTGGGGGCAAAGCGCAACGGTTCGAACCCGCCGGCGCGCTCGGTATCGTATTCCATGAAGTAGCCGTGCACCCCGATCCTGTCGAACAGGATTTCGGCGACCGGCCCATAGCCGCCGGCAGCGACGAAGCTCGAGCGGAAATTGCCGCGGCACAAATGCATGGTGATCACCATGTCGTCCGGAATATCGGCGATCGCCGCGTTGATCATGCCGGCATAAATCTCGGGCAACATCTGCGGGTCCTCGCCGCGCGTCTTGATGTGCTCGCGCAGCGTGGCGTCGCAAAGATACGCGAGATTGACTTCGTCGAGCTGCAAATAGCGGCAGCCGGCATCGGCGAACGCGCCTACAACCTGGCGATAGGATTGGCCGAGATCATGGTAAAATTCGTCCATGACCGGATAGATGCTCTCCGGCACGGCATCGCGGCCGTAGCGGAAATGCAGCGACGACGGCGAGGGGATGGTGATCTTCGCCGTTTGCTTCGTGTGTTCCGCCAGGAACTGAAAGTGGTCGATCATCGGATGCGGCTTGTAGCCGCCAAGTTTGCCGATGACGCGCAACAGGATCGAGCGCGGCTGCGGACCCTGCGCGCTGAACTTGATCTTGCGCTCGCCGGCATAAGACTCGACCCCGGCCAGCCGTTCGAGAAAATCATAGTTCCAGGAGACGCGGCGAAACTCACCGTCGGTGATCGATTTGAGCCCGACCTCTTCCTGGCGCCGGATCACGTTCTCGATCTCCCGATCCTCGATCTCCCTGAGGGCCTCGGCGGGAATCTCGCCGCGCCCGCGCGCGGCGCGCGCTTCTTTCAACGCCGCCGGCCGTAGCAGGCTGCCGACATGATCGGCACGAAAGGGCGGTCGGGTACGCACAGGCATTTCTCCACTCCGTATTTTTTCTCGCCCGCTTGCGGCGGGAGGTTCTGCTTGGCACGCGCAGAAACCGTCATCCCCAGATTTCGTCTGCCATCTCGACGACGAGACGAAGCTTGGCCCATTGCTCTTCCTCGGACAGAACATTGCCCTCCTCGGTCGAGGCGAAACCGCATTGCGGCGACAGACAGAGCTGATCGAGCGCGACGTATTTGGCCGCCTCGTCGACGCGGCGCCTGATGTCGTCCTTGCTCTCCAGCGCGCCGCTTTTCGAGGTGACGAGGCCGAGCACAAGCTGCTTGTCGCTTTTGGGAAAATGCCGCAGCGGCTCGAAGCCGCCGGCGCGATCGCTGTCGTATTCGAGGAAATAGCCGTCGAGCCCGGTATGGCCGAGCAACTGCTCGGCGACGAATTCGTAGCCGCCGGAAGCGATGAAGGTAGAGCGGAAATTGCCGCGGCAGGAATGCATGGTGACAGTCATGTCCGCCGGCCGGCCTTCCAGCGCCGCGTTGGTCAGCCGCGCGTAACGCTGCGGCAGCGTTTCGGGGTCGTCGCCGCGCTCCCTCGAATGCTCGCGCTCGCTCGGATCGCAGGCCATCGCCCAGGCGGTGTCGTCGAGCTGCAAATAGCGGCAGCCGGCATCGTAAAAAGCCCGGATGGCCGCCCGATAGGCTGCGGCAACGTCGTCGAAAAAGCCGTCGAGATCCGGATAAACGTCCGTGCTGATCGCGGCGCGGCCTTGGCGGAAATGCAGCGTGCTCGGCGCCGGGATCGTCATTTTCGGCGCAACGCGCGTATGCGCTTTGAGGAATTTGAAATGCTCCAGCATCGGATGGCCGGAAAATACGACCTTGCGGTCGATCTTGAGCGCGTGCGCCTTGGTCTGCACGCCGCGAAACTGAATGCCGTGATCGGCGATGTAAAAGGTCACACCGTCGAGGCCGCGAAAGAAATCGAATTGCCACCAGGTGCGGCGGAACTCGCCGTCGGTCGCGAGCTTCAGCCCGATTTCCTCCTGCTTTGCGATGACGCGTTCGATCTCACGGTCTTCGACCGCGCGCAGCGCCTCGACGCCGATCTCGCCCCGCTCATGCTTGGCGCGCGCCTCCTTCAGCGCCGGCGGCCGCAACAGACTACCGACATGGTCGGCGCGAAATGGCGGCGCGGTGCGCTGCATCGTCTTCCTCCGGATGGGTGCCGCTTTCCCGTTGTTCTTGATCTTGGGGTAAAGCTAATGGGCAGGCAGGTGACGGTTTAGCAAGACGTGTAAGCGGGTGTAAATCCCGTTGCGGTAGCACAAATGCACGATCACTCTGCACAGGGTGCAGAGCGCGTGCCCACAAGGAGATGTTCATGGCCTCGATGCTGCGGCTCTACGAAGACGTGCTGGCCAACGATGCCGCGATCTCGCTCGCTGCGTGCCCGCGCATGATCTATGTCGTGCACGGCGCCGTCGCGGCGGGCGACCTCAGCCTGGGCGACGACGAAGCCTTCGGCAGCGAGCAGGCCGCAACGCTGACAGCGGGGGCCGCCGGGGCGACACTTTGGCGCTGGGAGCTGTCCGACGCCGAGCCGACGCGCCCGGGCGGCCCCGGTGTCGTCTCGCGCGAAAAACTTGCGGCACGGCTCGATACCATGCCGAGCGGACCGGTGCTGTTGCGCGGCGACAGCGTCGCTTTTCCGCCCGGCGGCTGCGCCTTTCTGCATCGCCACCAGGGACCCGGCATCCGCTGCCTCTTGCACGGCGGCATCCGCATCGACACCAAGGGACATTCGACGTCCTACGGGCCGGGGGGCGCGTGGTTCGAAAGCGGCCCCGAGCCGGTGTTCGCGCAGGCCGCCGAGACGCCGACGCGCTTTGTTCGCGTGATGATTTTGCCGATGGCCTATTTGGCGCGCAGCTCGGTCGAGTATCTCAAGGAAGAAGACAAGGCCAAGCCGAAGTCGCAGACCTACAAGATCTACGTCGACATGCCGATCGCCATCGCGACCTCGCCGGCGTGATCGGCGAACGATTTTTCGGGACGCCGGCGAAGGTTATGGTGTGTCGGCTGAGCGACTGAAAACCCGCACCGCCAGTTGCAAAAAGTTCCATTCAATCAAATACTTCTGTGGAAACTACGTATGGCGGCGCTAACCAATTGTTAACCACGTTGCGGGACGCTGGCTGCGGGGACAGGGGCATCACTTCTCAGGACAGCACGGAGGTAGTTGATGCCAAGCTACAGAACTGATCGACACCCGCCGGAGCGCCCGTCGTCGATCGAAACGGCAACACCGTACGGGCTCTCCAGCATCGAGCAGGCCTGTGTCAGACAACTGATCGGCCGTTCGCTGGCGCATATCGAGCGCGAGGTCATCCTGCAAACGTTGCGCTTCCATCGCGGCAACAGAACGCGCGCGGCCGACCTGCTCGGCATCTCGATCCGATCGCTGCGCAACAAGATCCGCGACTATCGCAGCGCCGGCGAAGACGTTCCGGCCCCGGAGGCCGCTTGCCCGGCGCCGGCCCCGGAGCGGAAATTCGGCCTGCGGCATTAGACGAGAGCGTGAACCTGAAAAGCGTTGTCGATCCGGATCGCCGGCCCAGTCGACGAGCAATAGCGGGAAACCGGAATGGTGCCGCGGAAGGGATTCGAACCCCCGACCCCCGCATTACGAATGCGGTGCTCTACCAGCTGAGCTACCGCGGCACGCGAGACCGCGATCTATCCGATCACGCTCCCTATTTCGCCTGAGCATGATCCGATCCGAAAAACGGCTGCCACTTTTCGGGATCACGCTTCACGGCAGCGTCGTAGTAATACCGGCCAAGTGTAAACGCAAGGCGTGAACAGCCGGCGACAAGGGCTCTGGGATCTTTGATTTGGCAGCCCAATACCGGGGCGCAAGCCCCGCCGGCCGGTACGGATCTCAGTGTGCCGGAGCTTCGGCACGCAGCTTGAAGCGCTGGATCTTGCCGGTAGCGGTCTTCGGCAGCTCGGCGCGGAACTCGAGCCAGCGCGGATATTTGAATGGCGCGAGCTTCTCGCGGCAGTGTTCCTGCAGGGCGAGCTTGAGGGATTCGCCGGCCTTGTCGGGCGCTTTGAGCACCACGAAGGCTTTCGGCTTGATCAGCGTATCGGCATCGGGCCAACCAACCACGGCGGCCTCCAGCACCTCGGGATGGCTTTGCAGCGCCGCCTCGACTTCGAACGGCGACACGTAGATGCCGCCGACCTTGAGCATGTCGTCGCGACGCCCGCAGTAAACGTAATGGCCCTGCTCGTCCCGAAGATACTTGTCGCCGGAGCGGGTCCATTCGCCGAGGAAAGTGGCGCGCGATTGCTCGCGGTTGTTCCAATACATCAGCGCGCTGGTCGGCCCGCGCACTTGCAGTTCGCCCATTTCGCCGTGCGCTTCGACCGCGTTGCCGTCGTCGTCAACAAGCCGCACCTCATAGCCGGGCACCGGTTTGCCGGTGGTGCCGTATTTCACCTCGCCGGTGCTGTTGGAAATGAAAATGTGCAGCATTTCGGTCGAGCCGATGCCGTCCAAAATGTCCACGCCGTAGCGGTCGCGGAAACGGCGACCGACATCCGCGGGCAATGCCTCGCCGGCCGACACGCAGCAGCGGAGCCTGAGGTCGGCAGATAGCGGCGCCGCCGCGCTTGCCAGCAAGGCCGCATAGAATGTCGGGACGGCATAGAACACGGTGACACCGTGCTTCTTCAAGAGGTCGGCGACCGCTTCGGGCGCCGGCCGCTGCGGCAACAGCACCGTGGTAGCACCGGCCGACATTGGGAAGGTGAGCGCATTGCCGAGCCCATAAGCGAAAAAGAGCTTGGCTACGGAGAAGCAGATGTCGCCCTCGTCGATGCCGAGATACGGCTTGCCATAGAGATCGTCGGTCAATTTCAGCGCGGCGTGGGTGTGCACGGCGGCTTTGGGCTTGCCGGTCGAGCCCGAGGTATAAAGCCAGAAGCAGATGTCGTCGCAAACGGTCGGCGCGGTGACCGGTTCGCCCGCAGCGCCGGCCAGGAGCGCCTCGAAAGACGCATGAGGGTGCGTTCCGCTCCCCGACACCACCACCTGCGGCGGATCGGCCGATGCGGCCAGCGCCTTGGCGAATTTGGGATAGAGCTCAGCGGACACGACTAGGAGCCTGGCGCGGCTGTCCTGGAGCATGAAGCGGTAGTCGTCTTCGGTGAGAAGCGTGTTGACCGGCACCGGCACGATCCCGGCCTTTATCGCGCCCAGAAACGCTGTCGGCCAATCGATGGTGTCAAAGAGACACAAGAGCACGCGCTCTTCGCGACGTAGCCCGAGCGCCCGCAGCCCATGACCGAAGCGTTCGACGCGATCGGCGAGTGCGCCGTAAGTCCAGCCTTGCGTCTGATCGATGAAAGCAAGCTTGCCGCCGCGGCCGGCATCGAGATTGCGCTTGAGGATGTCGGCAGCAAAATTGTATTGCCGCGGGATCGCTTGCAGAGGCGCGCGCGCAAGCGCGTTCGGCTGCGCAATGGTCATCGAACGTTTCCTCCGCGGGAGCAAAATCCGGTACCGTTGAATCGGATCGTTGCCCGGATATTACTTCGCACCTGCTGACTTCCGAAGGCCGGTTTCGGCGTTCGCAAATCCCGCTCACGTGGGCGCGGGCTTTGCCCACCGTCGGCCCACGCAACACATTATGCTGGCGACGGAATTTGCCCGCAAGCACGCCGCCAAACTTGCTGCCAAGCCGCACGGATTGCGCTATGAAGGCGCGGCCTTTCCGGGAGTCCTCATCATGATCCTCAGCCACGACCGCATTCTGACTACCCATGTCGGCAGCCTGCCGCGCAACGAGGATTTGAGCGAGCTTCTGGTCCAGCGTGAAGCTGGCGAAGGCTACGACAAGGCGCTGTTCGACGCCGAAATGGAAAAGGCGATGCGCCATGTGGTGGCCAAACAAAAAGAGGCCGGCATCGACAGCGGCAATGACGGCGAGCAGCAGCGCGTCGGCTTTCAGACCTATGTGCCGGCACGCATGTCGGGCTTCGGCGGCGAATCAAAACGGCGGCGCGGACGCGAGTTCGAAGAATTTCCCGAGCTGGTCAGCTATCTGACCCGCCGCTTTCCGAATGTGAGCCGGCAGCAGAACGCGCCGCAGGCGATCGGCGAATTGCATTATCACAACACGTCGGCGATCGGGCACGAGATCGCGCTGTACAAGCGCATCGCCGCCGAGGGCAAGTCGTTTGCAGAGTCGTTCATGACCGCGCCTTCGCCCGGCATCATCGCCTCCACCATGCTCAACGCCTTCTACGACAGCAATGAAGCCTATCTGGCCGCGATCGCGCGGGAGATGAGCCACGAATACCGGGCGATCCACGATGCCGGACTGGTGCTGCAGATCGATGCGCCCGATCTGGCCATGGACCGCACCATGTTCTACCGCGACGGCTCCGACGCCGACTTCGTCAAGGCGTGCGAGCTGCACGTGGCGATGATCAACAAGGGCATCGCGGGCATTCCGCCCGATCGGGTGCGCCTGCATGTTTGCTACGGCAATTGGGAAGGGCCGCACGTCCACGACATCGCGCTGGAAAAGATTCTGCCGGCGCTCTACCAGGCCAAGGTCGGCGCATTGACCATCGAGTTTTCCAATCCGCGCCACGCTCATGAATACACCGCGCTCAAGCGCGTGCCGTTTCCCAAAAACATGGTCCTCATCCCTGGCGTCGTGGAGACAACGAGCAATTTCGTCGAGCATCCCGAAGTGGTGGCGCGGCGGATCGAGGAGGCGGTGGCGGCGATCGGCGACCGCGAGCGCGTCATCGCCTCGACCGATTGCGGCTTCGGCACCTTCACCCGCCGCGAATGGGTGATCGAGCCGGTGGTGTGGCTCAAACTCAAGTCGATCCGCGACGGCGCCGACATCGCCTCCGCGCGGCTGTGGGGGCGCAAGTCGGCGGCGTAGTTCAAAAACGTTGAACTGACGTTTCCCGGGCGCGGCGCAGCACGCAGTGATGCGCCGCAGAACCGGGATCGTCGCAAACTCTGAACGTCGGAGCGCCGAGCTTGCGAAGACCCCGGATCAGCGCCGCCCTCCCCGCTTGGCAGCCCAGCCAAAGTGGGGATGAAGCGGACGCGAAAACCTGCTAGAGGACGGGACCAGCGAACACTGCCCATCACCATCGGACGGGACGCGCGCATCGGCTGATGCCGCAGATCATCGCGCAACGATTTTCACAGGGAACTTCAAGAGGTTTTGCATGTACTCCAATCTCGGACTTTTCATCGACGGCCAATGGCTTAACGGCGATAGCCGCCGCGGCGAGGACGTGATCAATCCGGCGACCGAGAAGCCGCTCGCGCATCTGCCGCACGCGACCACCGCGGATCTCGACCGGGCGCTGGAAGCCGCCAAAAAGGGCTTTGCGGTGTGGCGCGCGGCGTCCGCTTATGACCGCGCCAAGATCATGCGCAAGGCCGCCGATCTGATCCGCGAGCGGCACGATACCATCAGCAAGATCCTGGTGCTGGAGCAGGGCAAGGTCTACGGCGAAGCCCGCGCCGAAGTGCTCACCTCGGCCGACATCATCGAGTGGTATGCCGAGGAAGGCCGCCGCGCCTATGGCCGCATCGTGCCCGGCCGCGGCAAGGTGCGCCAGCTCATCATGCAGGAGCCGGTCGGCATTGTTGCCGCCTTCACGCCCTGGAATTTCCCGGCGCTGACGCCGGCGCGCAAAATCGGTGGCGCGCTGGGCGCGGGCTGCTCGCTGATCATCAAGGCTTCCGAAGAGACCCCGGGCGCGTGCGTCGAGATGGTGCGCTGCTTCGCCGATGCCGGCCTGCCGGCTGGCGTGCTCAATCTGGTGTTCGGCGTGCCGGCGACGATCTCGGAATACCTGATCGGCAAAGAAGCCGTGCGCAAGATTTCCTTCACGGGCTCGATCCCGGTGGGCAAACATCTGGCCACGCTCGCGGCCAAGACGATGAAGCGCGCGACCATGGAGCTCGGCGGACATTCGCCAGTCGTGGTGTTCGCCGACGCCGATCCGGAAAAGTCGGCGGATACCATCGCCGCGTTCAAGTATCGCAATGCCGGCCAGGTCTGTATTTCGCCGACCCGCTTCTATGTGCAGGAGGGGGTCTATGACCGCTTCCTCAAGCGCTTCACCGAATATGCCAAGTCACTGAAGCTCGGCGACGGCCTCGAGAAGGGCATCACGATGGGCCCGCTCGCCAATGCGCGCCGCATCGATGCGATGGACTCGATCGTCGCGGACGCCAAGAGCCGCGGCGCCAAGATCGTCACCGGCGGACAACGGCACGGCAACCAGGGCTACTTCTACGAGCCGACCGTGATCACCGATATCCCGGATGATTCCAAGCTCATGACGCAAGAGCCGTTCGGGCCGCTGGCGCCGATCGTGACTTTCAAGACCGTGGACGAAGTCGTCGAGCGGGCCAATTCTCTGGAGTTCGGCCTCGCGGCTTACGCCTTCACCACCTCGGCGCATAACGCCAGCATGATCGGCGACGCCTTGCAATCCGGCATGGTGGGCGTGAACTCGATTGCCATCTCGACCCCAGAAACGCCGTTCGGCGGTGTCAAGGAATCCGGCTACGGCAGCGAAGGCGGCCTCGAGGGCCTGCAGGCCTATCTGAACACCAAGTTCATCTCGCAGGGCTGATTTTTCGCCTTTCGAAGATCGCCGGCGTACATGCCGGTTCAATTGAATCGGCATGTACGCCAGATCTATTCGTTGTCGCACGTCCGTTTTGGAAACTGGCTTCCACCCATCGGGTCAAGCCCAAGGGCATGCTTTTCCGGGACATGCTTTGGCGCATTCCGGTCAGATGGTATCGGGATGCGCTTTGGAAGATTTGTTGGCGGGCATGCGTCTTGAGAGTGCGCGCGAAGGGGCCGCCGGCATCCCGGCCCATCGATCTGTTTGGTTCGTTTGATTCGGTGCGTGGAAAATCCCGTCAGAGATCCATCAGCCCGAAATGAGGCCCGATGCTGTGGCGCACGCGATTCATGGCGGCGCGCGCCGTAAAAGCATCGACCGCAATGCGCGCCAGCCGCGAAAGTTGCGACGGCCGCGCGGCAATGTTGCGCAACATCGCCGGGACGTTCGGCCGTCCATCGGGACGCATGTCGAGCAGCGCCGCCGGCGGAACTGTGCGGTGAGCGGGATCGACCACGACACGCAGCGCCGCAAAGGCAAGATCGTGCCGTGCGGCAACGCGGGCGACGACATGCGACTCCATATCGACTACCGCCGCGCCGGTCGTCCGATAGAGCTCGCGTTTTTTGGCGGGCTCGGCGATCGGCGAATCGACACCGAGGATCGGCGCGTGAATGGCGCCGTCGACGAGGCCAAGAAGCTTGCGCGACCACACCGCATCCGTGGCGCGGACGGTCTGTGCCTCGCGAATCGACGAAGCCACGACCCAATCGCCAGGCCGCAAATGCGAGGCCAAGCCGCCGGCGACACCGAAGCTTATCAAGCCCCGATAGCCTTGGCGAACGGCGGTATCCGCGACCTCTTCCAGCTCACTGCCGGCCGTACGGCATACCACCTGCACTCCGGGGGCGGCAGCGATGCGCGCCTCGAAGTCCAAGCCCACGAACGCGATGACGAGGCGCCTGTGCGATTCAACGGCCGCATCGGCGATCCGAAGCGAATCGTCGGCGTCAGCCACAAAACCATCGACGAAAGTTCCCCCGGCAAAATCCAATTGGGATGCCATTAAGCCCCTTGCCCCTTACGTGTTGCCCACCTCAACAACGCCCCCAAAACAGCGCCCTGGCTGACGTTCTCGGCTTCTTTCCGGCAAGATTACCGAGGCCCCCGACACAACTCTATCATAATCCCAGGCCGACGCCATTCCTAAAGCAAATACCAGCAATTAGAAGCAATGCGCGTATCGCGGAAGTCACAGGGATCGGCTTTTTGCTGTGGAAATAGTCGGAGCTTTCGCGCAAGAAACGGATCGCATGAGCAGACCAGCACATATCCTGGTAACGGGCGCCACCGGCTTGGTGGGATCGGCGCTGGCGACAAAGCTTGCCGCCGAGGGAACTGTCGTGCGCGCGCTGGTGCGCTCCGGCAGCCAGCGGTCTCATCTGGACGGCCTTGATTTGGAGTTCATCGAAGGCGACATGCGCGATGCGCGCGCTGTGCGCACCGCCATGGCCGGCGTGAAACATGTATTTCACGTGGCTGCCGACTACCGGTTGTGGGCGCGCGATCCCAACGAAATTTATGACGCCAATGTCGAGGGAACGCGCACCATCATGCGCGAGGCGAAACAAGCAGGCGTTGAGCGCATCGTTTACACGTCGAGCGTCGCCACCATTGCGCTGCGCGACGATGGCGCCCCAGCGGATAAATTGGTCGGATTGTCGGTGGCCGAAGGAATCGGCGCCTATAAGCGCAGCAAGATCGCTGCCGAACGGCTGGTCGAAGCCATGGTCGCCGACGACCATCTGCCCGCGGTGATCGTCAATCCGTCGACGCCGATCGGGCCGCGCGATGTGAAACCAACGCCGACCGGCCGCATCATCGTCGAAGCGGCGCGCGGGCGCATGCCCGGTTTCCTCGACACCGGGCTTAATCTCGTTCATGTCGACGACGTTGCCGAGGGCCATATCGCCGCGCTGCGGCACGGCCGGATCGGCGAACGCTACATTCTTGGCGGCGAGAACGTTCTGCTCGCCGACATGCTGGCGGATATCGCCGATCTGACAGGCCGACGCCCGCCACGCTGGCGGATTCCGCGCGCCGTCGTCATTCCGGTCGCTTATGCCGCCGAGACGGCGGCGCGGTTCACCGGACGCCACCCGTTCACCACACGCGACGGCGTGCGCATGGCCGAGCACCACATGTTCTTCACGGCGGCCAAGGCCGAACAGGAGCTTGGCTTCACGGCGCGGCCCTACCGCGCCGCGCTGGAAGACGCGATCCGCTGGTTTCAAGCGGCGGGTTATCTGGACAAAAAGAAGCGCTGAAGCCGCAGCCGTCCCGGCACCGCCAAGCTCCTAGACAGCAACATCTGAATAGCCGCCGACCGCATACCCCGATTGGTGGACGGCGGCGACGCAATCGGCATCGCACAGGGCCGCGAATTCGTCGGTGTAGCGGTAGCCTGGCGCCGCGCCCAAGAACGAATTCTCCGTCGCCGGATGGAAATAGATTTCGACGAGTTCCGGCGGCAGGCGATGGAGCAATGCGGCGAGGCGCTCCTTGGTCATTGCACCCGACCAGGCCAGCCCGAAGACGGCGTCTGCGGTCACCAACCCCGCGCCGCGCACGCGCCGGCGCAGCCACACGGCCCACGGCGCCACGACGCGGCCGAGCCGGCGCCCAGCGCCGGGATCGATCGCGGCGATCGTCGGCCAGGGCTCGAGCGGAACGCGCAGCGCCTTCATGCCGTGGCGCCGGCCGATTGTGACGATGGCGCGCGCGATCACCGGATGGAGCTGAAAATGCCGGTGACCGTCGACGTGATCGAGCGGCAGCCCGGTTGCCCGATAGGCCTCGAATTGCGCGGCGATCTCTCGTTCGATCTGCCGCTTGACCGCGGGATCGAAGGTGATTTGCGCGCCATAGAGCGGCAGATCGTTGCGGAAATTTCCGTTGTCGTCGAGCAAGCCGGGAACGTCGGCGCGCGGGCTGACTGGCGTACCGTCAGTGAGCACGACATGCAGCCCAACCCGGAGGTTCGGCAATCGCCGCGCACGCGCGACCGCGTCCGCGACGGCGGCTGCGCCGACCATGAGGCTTGTCGCGGTGAGAATGCCGCGCCGGTGCGCCTCTTCGATGGCGGCGTTGACCGGTTCGCTGAGACCGAAGTCATCCGCTGTAATAATCAGTCTGTTCAGGGCGTGAGCTCCGGGCGCTGGCGCTGCGAGGAGAAGACCTCGCCCGCTTCGCGCCGCCGCCGCACTGCCTATCACCTCGGCCCTGATCGAGGCAATTTTCGACGCCGGCGGCAGACGCGCGGCGACGAAAAGGGTCGGCCGATCTCCTCGCGTGCCGAACGCACCCGTTACAGATCTTGACCCTTGAGTAGCGTACCGTCCGCCAGCACGCGGAAATCTGCGCCGCGCCAATGGACGGTGGCGCCGAAGAAGCTGGTCACGAAGATTGCAAAGGCCATGATGTCCTGTAACGGCAGCAGCCAGTAGTTCTGCCGCAGCTCAAATCGCCATTCGATGCAGGCGCACAGCATGAGGCGCGATAGCAACGCCGCCGCGACCACCAGAAGCGCCGCAGAACTGCCCAGCAACAGGCCCATCAACGCTAGCGGCCAGGGATGGGTAATCACCGTGCAGGCATAAGCGAGCGGATAGATGCTCTTGATCGTGCGGGCGACCCGGATCTGCTGCCGCAGCACCTGGCCCAGGCTCGTTTCGAAGCAGCAATGCCCGACCAGGAACGGCGCGGTGACCACCTCATAGCCTTCGGCACGCACCGCGACCCCGATGGCGTGATCGTCAGCGAGTGTATCGGCCAACGCACCGAAGCCGCCGATCCGATCAAGCATGGTCCGGCGCAGCGCTATGGTGGCGCCACAGCAAGGTTGCGCCAAACCGAGACTCGCCGACGTGACGGCTTGCGGCAGGAATTGCGAATTGATGGCGAGCGCCGTAAGCCGCGTCCACGGGCTCTCGCCGGCGATGCCGTAATAGAGGCAAGTCACGGCGCCGACGCCACTGGCGGAAAGCATCGCCGCCAATGTGCGCAGATAATTTGGCCCGACCACGATATCGCTGTCGGACAGGACGAGCGTCTCGTGACGCGCGCGCGGCATGATGTTGATCAGGTTCGATACTTTGCGATTGACGCCGTGCGTGCGCGGATCGACCACAAGCTCGAGCGTCGTGTCCGGCGCAGTGACATTGACCGCGCTCACCACGGCGACGGCGGGTGAATTGCGGTTTTGCGCCCCGCAAAGAACCTGCACGGGAGCGCTGTAGTTTTGCCGGCAGAATGCCGCCAGCCGGCTCGGCAGCCCCGGCTCGGCCTCATGCAGCGGCTTGAGCACGGTGATCGCCGGCTCGATGAAAGATCCGTGCGGATGGTCGCCGGGAAAGCGGAGCACGCACGCGCTGGCTATCAGCATGAACGTGCAGCCGATGATGGCCACCACAAGACATACGTCGCCTAACGAGCCAGCAAATGAAATGGCGTCGTTGATATTCTCCATGATGATCATGAAACTACGCTCCGCCCCCTTAGAGCATGTCCCGGAGAAGTGGAAGCCGGTTTTCCGAAAAGGACATGCGATAACAAATGGATCTGGAGCACATGCCAATTCAGTTTAGTCGGGATGTGCTCTAGTCCCCGGAAGTAAGCTCCTTTTCCAACGTGCGGCGGGACAGGAAGATCGGCACGCGCACACGCGCGAGCGTATCGCTGCGCAGCGCCGCGGCGTTGTGCGCAAGAACGATCATCGAAATCAGAATATTCTCTCCGAAACGGTGCAGGCGCTCGCCGAGCGACAGCGCGCCGGTCTCCGGGATGATCTCAAATCCGTAATAGCCCATGATGCGAGCGACCTGCCCGCTTTGCGATCTCGTCCCCGATGGCACGTAGCCGCAGATCACGGCCACGTCGGCGAGGTCTGGACGCGTCGCCAGGTAACGGGCGAGTTCGTGCAGCGAGTCGCCGATGGCCTGTTTCATCCGCCGCGCCCAGGCGATGGTGGCGCCGTCTTGCGGCAGCGTCGGGATCTGCTCGTTCCAAAAATGCAACCGCGCCACCCGGTCGCCTTCGCTGACCACGGTGCCATCGCGCAATGTCAGCTGGCGCGGCGCGCGGCTGATATCGAGACGAAAAATGCACGTTGGATTATGGGAATATTCAAACACCGCTTGACGCTGGCGCTGCCAATCGTCAAACGCTGAAAGTGCCTCAACCAGCCAGCGACGGCTGGACGGCGCGCGCGACTTTCGTTGGACCGAATCGCACACCGCCATCAAGCGGATCTCCCCGCCTCAGCGAACAACAAACCCCTCTGCCCGCGAAAAGGCGGGCGGACCCACTATAGGCCCAATTCCAGGTTGTTTGCGAGCCCCATCCGGGTCAGCGAGCGCTCCCCGAGGGCAATTTGTTGTCTGCTATTTGGGGGTATCGCCGTAAACGGTGGCCAGCGTGCTCTTGACCACCAGGGCGACCGGAACGGCGAGGATGACGCCTGGAATGCCGAGCACGACGCCGCCCGCGAGGAAACAAAAGATAATCAGAACCGGGTGCACGTGGGCGGCGCGGCCGAGCACGATGGGGCCGACGATCTGATCGATCGAGAGCCGCAGCAACGTGGCGTAGGCGGCGTATTCAACAATGCTGATGAGGCCGGTTGCAGTCCGCAGCGACACCAGACCAGCCAGGATAGCCGCGGACGTCGGGCCGACAACCGGAACGATCTCAACAAAGCCGGTGAGCACCGCCAGGAAGACCGCGTGATTGATGCCGAGGATGACGCCAAGCCCGATATAGGCGGCGACCGTGGCATAGACGACGATCGCGAGCACGCCGATGAAATAGCGCAGCAGCACCGGGTCGAGCCGGGTCCAGATGCGCGCCACGAGCGGCCGGCGGTGCGGCGGCACGATCCAGAAAATCCCGCGTGCCACCTGCCGCCCGCTGACCAGGAAATAGGCCAAAAGAACGATGGTGAGGAAAACTCCCATCAGGAAGGCCAGGCTGTACTCGGTCAGCATGCCGATCTGGTCGCTCTGGCCGATCCAATCGCGCAACCGGGTCAGCGCGCTTTGGGCAATATCGTGCGGGCTCACGGTGGAGCCGAACATGGTGATCGGCCCGTCGCCGACGGCCTGTCGGGTGAGATTCTCGATGATGCCCTGCAGATCGCCGGCGATGCCGCGGGCCTCGACCAACAGCCTTTGGCCGGCAAAGAGGAACATCAACGCGGTGAAGCCGAACAGAATCAGGAACAACACGACCGCCAACAATGCGCGCGGCAATCCGCTGCGTTTGGCCGCCCAATCCAACGGCGGCGTCAGGATATAGGCGATGATGCCGGCGAGCACGAAGGGCAGCAAAATCAATTTGATGAAATAGAGAAAGACGATCAGAACGACCGCGCCGATCATGATCGCGCGCGTCTCTCCAGAATCGAGCGGACCGGCGGCGCGGGCGCGCTCGATCGCGCGTTGCTCGTCGCTGCGTTGACGCGGCAATTTCATGAATAGATACGTCCCTTCCAGATCACCCGGCCACTCAGCCGCCGGCGTACACTGTCGACAGCCATGGCGGCGCCGACCGTATAGCCGAACGGGAAAATCAGACCGTACCAGAAAGGAATGCGAAAATAGAATGCCGCGGCGATATGCAACCCGAGAGCGGCGCCCGACCCGGCAAGCGCCAGTAACGCCGCTGGCCATGCTCCATCGTTGCCACTGCGCACGGCGAGCAGATCAAGGAGCGGCAGCAGGTACGCCGCCCACGCCAGGATCACGGCCGCCAGCGCTATACCCAAGGTCGCGGCCGGACCGCCGAATGTATCGACCAGGTTCTTGGCGAGCCCCGGCCACAGCGTCCGCCAGCCGGTATACATCCGCGTCGTCAGCAGCGCGTCGCCGCCCATCAGCAAGACCGCATAGCCTGCCTGCTTCAGCCGCCTGGCAAATTCCGAAGTCCTCGCAGATCGCCGTGCACACCGCCGCATGTCCGCCGACCGCCTCGTAGGCGGCGCGCCGGACCAGCATGAATTGGCCGGTCGCGCTGACGTCGCGGCTGGAGCGCGCTTGCGATTGGCGCAAGTCATGCACGAACGCCAGGAGAATGAGCCCGCAGGGAAGGATGAGCCGTTCGGCAACGCTTTTCAGCTCCTGGCGCGGCATCAACGAGAGCAGGTCGAGTTGCCGCGCCAGTGCGGCCTGCCAGGCGCTCGACAGCGCGGAGGGTGCCGGCCTGACATCGGCATCGATGAAGCACAGCCATTCGGTCTGCGGCTCCGTCGCCTGCACTCCTACGGCACACGCATGCGTCTTGCCGGTCCAGCGCGGCGGCAGCGGCGGGCTCCCGATCAGCACGATCTGCGGATGCGACCGCGCCAGCCCCTCGACGATCGCCGCGGTCGCATCGGCCGAATGATCGTCCACCACTACCACGTGGAGGCGGTCGCACGGATAATCCTGCGCCAGCACCGCCCGCAGGCAGGCGCCGATATTGGCTTCCTCGTCGCGGGCCGGAACGACGACGCTGATGTGCGGCGCGCACTCCGGGAAAGGCGAAGACACGCGCTCGAGCCGGGGGAGGAGCCCGCGCTGCTGGACGGCTCTCGCAATCAGCCACGCCATGACCGCGAGCCATAAGGACGAGAACAACAGCTCCACAGCCGTACCGCTAACAGCGTCCCGACCCGCTAAGGGCGGGCTCGCCGCAAGGCAAACCCTCGGGGACACTTTCAGGTTCCGGCTATGCTACTCCTCCGGCGGGGCGCCCGGGTGGTTCTATTTTGCCGGCACCACCAACGAATAGCGCTCGTCGGCCGCCTGGCATTCGGCTTCGGGGAAGCCTAGCTCCTTGCGCACCATGTTGGTGCCGAGCACGAGCGAGACCATCTTGTAGTACGCGTGGCGCCGACTCATGCCCTCGCGGCCCATGCCGCAATCCGACGAAACCACCAGCCGCTCCGGCGGGATGTATTTGAGGGCCGCGCGGATTTGCGCCGCCACTTCGTCGGGGCTTTCCACCTGCAGGGTGTGATGGTCGAGGACGCCGATGGCGATCTTCTTTTCGGTGATGGATTTGCCGATCGCCTCGATGTCCATGCCGCCGGAGCTTGCGGATTCGAACGTGATCACATCGGCGTCGATGGTGTTGTAGACCTCGAGCGAGGGCTTGTAGGTCTGCACCTTGGCGAACATGCGCTGTTGCGAGGGATTGCCCCAGCAGGAATGGGCCCAGACTTCGGTCTTCGCGCGCAGCCCTTTGACGGTGCGGTTGAACACCTCGACCATCAGTTCGAGCGTCAGCACCTTGTCCTGGATGCCGCGGGCGGCCGCGAGATGAATCTGCGGCTCCTCTATCTGGATCACCGGACAGCCGGCGTCGGCGAGCTCGGTATATTCCTCTTTGAAAGCGTCGGCGATCGCCAGCATGCGCTCGGGCAGCGTCTTGTAGTAGCGGTCCTGCGACGCGAAGGCGACGATTTCGGCCGACACGGCGCCGAACTTCACCGGACGCTTGGTCAGCCGCTGAGCGGTCTTCCACAATGTCGTGTATTGCAGGTCGCCGCGGCCGACCGGCCCGATGATGACCGGCATCACCCGCGATTCGAGATAGTCGTGCAGGATATGACCGCGCGGAAACCACAGACCGCCGCGTCCGGCCGGCGTCGGGCGCGGATCGCCGCGCTCGTAGCCGGTCATATGATGCGGCGGATAGCTGGTCCAGCTCTGGCCGCCGACGTCGTCATCGAAGCGGCAGTCGCCGTCGGTAACGATGTCGAGGCCGGCCAGCTCCTGCTCGCGCAGATAGCAGGACAGCGTGTCGACATATTGCTCGCGGTAGCGGCGGTTCACCATCGCGTCGAGGAACATGCGGCTGCCGAGATTTTCCGTGTACCAAGTCGGCCGCGGCAGCGAGCCCGTGATGGTTGTCGGCAGCATGATGTCTTTTGTCGCGCGATACATTCCTGAACCTCCCCGAATTCCTCGTCCCAGCACTTTCTACGTGATTGTATAGCGGCAGTCGGTTGAGCCGCACAACTGCGGCGGCGATGGCGCGCACGCGCTGCGGCGCGTTTCAGATCGCGTGGGCCATCGCCCCCGTGTGGGCGGGAATATCTATTTGCTCGGTCGATGCAGATAGCGTCCGCGCGGGGCGCCGACCACGTCGCCTTTGTCATAGATCAAGGCGCCGCGCAGGAACGTGCTCTTGACCCGGCCGGTCAGTTCCTGGCCCTCGAAGGGCGAATAGCCCTGCTCGGACTCCAACTCGTCGGCATGCACGACGAAGCTTTCGTCCGGGTCGACCAGCACGATGTCGGCGTCGAAACCCGGCGCAATGTCGCCCTTGCTGTGGAGCCCGAACCGCTGCGCCGGGTTGTAGCTCAGAAGCTCAGCCATGCGGTTATAGGACATGCCGCGCTTGCTGCCTTCGCTGACCACGCCGGAGAGCAGATATTCGGTGCCGCCGAAGCCGGACTTCGCCATCCAGATATTGTTCGGGTCGTCCTTCGACCATTTCTGCTCGGCCGAGCAGCAGGCATGATCGCTGACGATCCAATCGATCTTGCGGTCCAGCACGGCTTGCCAAAGCGCCTCGACATCCTCGCGCGGGCGGATCGGCGGATTGACCTTGGCGTGCACGGCGCAATCGCAATCGGTGTCGAGAAGAAGGTGCCCGACGGTCACCTCGCGGCGGAAGGCGATGTGCGGAAAGACCTGCTGCATGGTCCAGGCGGCGTCGACCGCCTTGCGCGAACTCAGGTGCAGCAGGTTGATGTTCATGCAGTTCGTCTCGTTCGCGAGATACGAGGCGATCCACACCGCCAGCCCCTCGGAGTGCGGTGGCCGCGCCGCGCTGTAAGCCTTCAGGCCGGTGAGCTTGCCCTCGCGCTCCACCAGCGTCGTGTAGGCGTTGAGGATGTCGGCGAGCTCGCAATGCAGGCTGACGCTGATGTGGTCGGCGAGCGCCGGATGCTTCTCCACGATCGCCCGCGCCGAGCGCATGATGAATTCGAAATGCGCAATGTCGTAGCGGTCGTCTGGGCCGAGCATGAGAAATTCGTTCTGCGCGGTGGATTTGCCGTGCAGGCCGTAGCCGCCGTAAAACATAAAGATCTTGAACGAGGTCACGCCGTGCTCGAGCGCGAGATATTCCATCTCGCCGAGATGACGGCTTTCGATCGGCGCGACGTGATAGCCGTAATCGACATGGAAGCGGCCGTCGGAGAGCTTGAGGACTTCGGGCATCACTTCGCGATAGGGCCCGCCGCGATTGAGATAATAGGCGCCGGTGCGGATGTAGTTGAGGCTCGAGGTTACGCCGCCCATTGCGGCGGCCTTGCTTTCGCTCACGGCATCCTGCGCGAGCGGCCGGTAAATGCCGACATGCATGTGGGCGTCGACGCAGCCCGGAAAGGCCAATTGCCGCTTGGCGTCGAACACCTCGTTGGCGTCGTCGGCCTTTATCTCCGGCGCGAGCTTGACGACTTTGCCGCCCTTGATGCCGATGTCGAGGGCGTCGGCGCCAATCCCCTTCGGCCGGACGACGCGGGCGTTCTTGATGACGAGATCGAAGGTTTTCATTTCAGCTTCTCACGTTGAAATTTTGCTTGTTTGAAGAGGGAAGCCTGCCGTCGCGGTGCTGCGTCAGCGGCGTTCCGAGCTGCGGCCGGGCTGCGGCCCCGATCCGGCATAGTGCTTGCCGCGCTCCAGCATCTCGGGGGTGCCGATCAGTTGATTGAGCGCATCGAAATCGAACATGCGCGCGCGGAACGGATCGGTGCTGCTGCGCGCCTTGAGCGAGGTGTAAAAATCTTCCGCCGCCTTGGCGAGGCTGCGCACGATGGCGCCGGGAAAGATCACCAGCGAGAAGCCCAATCCTTCAAGCTCGTCGGCGGGCAACATCGGCGTCTTGCCGCCCTCCACCATGTTCACCATCAAGGGCGCGGGCTTGCCGGCATTCTTGCCAAGCCGCTGGGTGATCCGGCCGAGTTCGTCCTGCAGGCGCGGCGCTTCGACAAACAGCACGTCGGCGCCGGCCTCCCGATAAGTTTCCGCGCGCGCTAGCGCACGCTCGAAACCCTCGACCGCGACGGCGTCGGTGCGGGCGATGATCAGCGTCTCGGACGAGGTGCGCGCGTCCACCGCCGCCTTGATCTTGCCGGCCATTTCGTCCGCCGGGACCAGCGTCTTGTCGTCGAGATGGCCGCAGCGCTTGGGAAAGTCCTGATCCTCGATCTGGACTGCGCTAGCGCCGGCACGTTCCAGAAGGCGCACGGTGCGCTGCACATTGAGCGCATTGCCATAGCCGGTATCGGCATCGACGATCAGCGGCACACCGACGCGGTCGCGAATGAGCGTGACCGTTTGCACCACTTCGCTCATTCCGACGAGGCCGATGTCGGGACGACCGAGCCGCGTATAGGCAATGCCGGCGCCAGAGACATAAAGCGCTTCGAAGCCGGCGCGCTCGGCGATGAGCGCCGTCAAGGCGTCGTACACGCCGGGGGCGATGAGAATCGGCGAACGGCTGAGGCGAGCGGATAACGAGTGTGCATGCATATGTGCGATTTCCCGGATTTCAGAGTCCCAGATAAGCGCGCCGCAGCTGCGGATCGGCGGCGATGGCAGCGGCGGGTCCCGACATGAGGCATCGCCCTTCGGCGAGGATGTAGGCGCGGCCGGCGATCTCGAGGCTCTGCACCACATTCTGCTCGACCAGAAGAACGGCCACGCCTTCGGCGTGGATGCGCGCGATCAGCGCGAACAATTCTTCGACCAGAAGTGGCGAGAGGCCAAGCGAGGGCTCGTCGAGAATGAGCAATGTCGGCTCGGCCATCAGGCCGCGGCCGATGGCGAGCATTTGTTGCTCGCCGCCCGAAAGCGTGCCGGCGGCCTGGCTGCGGCGCTCGCGCAGCCGCGGGAAAATAGTGAAAACCCGCTCGCGATTGGCGGCACGGCGCGCGGCAGCGCGGCGATAGCTGCCGAGATCGAGATTGTCGCGCACGGAGAGGTTTGGAAAAATGCGCCGCCCTTCGGGCACGTGAATGAGCCCGCGAGCGACGATCGCCGCCGGCTTCTCCTGCTCGATGGCCGCGCCCTCGAACACGACGGCGCCGCTGCGGGCCCGAACGACGCCCGAGATGGTGCGGTTGAGCGTCGACTTGCCGACGCCGTTCGAGCCGAGCACGGCGACGATCTCGCCCAGCTCGACTTTCAGATCGACGCCGCGAAGCACGTCGGTGTCGCCGTAACCGGCGCAGAGCGCGCGGATGTCGAGCAATGGCTTGGCCGATGGTAAGGCAGGAGTCACTGTCTCAATGGACATGGCCGCCTCCGACCCTGGCGGCGGCGCCGTGACCCAGATAAGCCTCGACCACGATGGGATTGGCGACGACCTGCGCCGGGCTGCCCTGGCCGATGATACGCCCCTCGGCGAGAACAAAGACATACTCGGCGAGGCTCATCACCGCCTGCATCACATGCTCGATCATCAGCACGCCGATGCCGCGGGCCGAAAGCGCGCGCAGCACCGGAATGATGTCGCGGATTTCCGACGGGTTGAGGCCGGCGAGCACTTCGTCGAGCAGCAGAAGCTGCGGCTCGGTGGCGAGCGCGCGCGCGAGCTCGAGGCGTTTTCGTCCGGCGACCGTGAGCGCGTGCGCGGGCCGCTCCAGAAGGTCGCCGAGGCCGACATCGCGGCCGACGCGCTCGGCAAGCGCGAGCGCCTCGGCACGGGCGCGATGACGCAAATGCGCGCCGACCAAAATATTCTCGCGCACCGAAAGGCCGGCGAACGGCTGCACGATCTGAAAGGTGCGGGCGATGCCGCGCCGGGCGCGCCGGTGCGGCGGCTCACGGGTGACGTCATGGCCGGCATAGCGCACCGTGCCGGCGCTCGGTTTCAGAAAGCCCGAGATCAGGGAAAACAGCGTCGTCTTGCCGGCGCCGTTGGGGCCGATCAACGCGGTGATGCGGCCGGTGTCAGCCGAGAGCGAGGCGGCATTGACCGCCAGCAGGCCGCCGAAGCGGCGCGACACGCTGTCGACTGAGAGGAGCGGCTCAGCCATGGGCCACCTCGCCGGCCGGTGCGGGCTTCGAGCGGCGCAACAGACGCGTGCGCAGATCGGTGAACGCTCCGACCAATCCGCGCGGCGCGAAACGAATGACGAGCACCAGCACCGCGCCGTAGATCATCAGATCGAGCCCAGGCACGTCGCCGGTGACGAGCTTGATCCCCTCGCCGAGGAGCTTGACCACCAGCGCGCCCGCCAAAGCGCCGAACACGGTGCCGGCGCCGCCGATGATCGGCGTCAGCAGCGCTTCGATTGAGATCCAGGTGCCGTAGGCAATGCTGGAATCGACGAACAGAAAATATTGCACGTAAAAACATCCGGCCGCCGCGGTGATCGCCGCCGACAGCACCATGGCGCCGAGCTTGATCGTGAACGCGTCGACGCCTAGCGCCGTGGCGGCGTCCTCGTTCTCGCGCACCGCGATCAGCCACGCACCGAAGCGCGAGCGCTCGAGCAGTTGCGCGATGACGAGCGACACGGCGACGAGCGCCAGGATGACAAGATAGAAGACCGTGCGGCTTTTGAACTGAAACGCCTGCGCGTGCAGATCGAGCTTCACCAGGAGACCGACGCCGGCGCCGGTGATCGGCGTCACGCTGGCGACGATGCGCAGCACTTCGGCGAAGGCGAGCGTAACCAGCGCGAAATAGGAACTGCGCAAGCCGGCGCGGAAGGTGAGCGTGCCGATGATCGCCCCCACCGCAGCGCCGGCGGCAATGCCGGCGGCAAAGCCGATCCAGGCATTGACGCCGTAATGCACCTGGAGGATCGCCGTCGTATAGGCGCCGGTGCCGAAAAAGGCCGCCTGCCCGAACGAATATTGCCCGCCGTAACCGCCGAGGATATTCCACCCCTGGCCGGCGAGCGCGATCAACAGCGTGACGACGAGGAAATTCAGCACCACATTGGCGTGAACGAACAACGGCACCGCGGCGAGCGCCGCCACCACGACGACGATCGGCAGGAACGGCCTCATGCGCTGGCTCCGAACAGGCCGCGCGGCCGCACCAGGAGCACGGCGATGAAGATCAGAAAAATGCCGACCTGACCGAGCGACTCGCCAAAATAGAAGCCGGCAAGGCTCTCGACGACGCCGATGACCAACCCGCCGATGAGCGCGCCCGGAACTGAGCCCATGCCACCGAGCACCACAATGGTGAAAGCGACCAGCACGAAGGCGTTGCCGGCGCGCGGGTTGGCATAATAGGTCGGCAGCAGCAGGCAGGCCGCGATCGCCACACAGGCGGTGCCAAGCCCGAAGGTGACCGCATAGATATGCGCGACATCGATCCCGGCGAGCTCGGCGCCGAGCTTCTCCCTGGCGACGGCGCGGATCGCCTTGCCGGTATCGGTGAGCGCCATGATCAGCCAAAGCACCAGCGCGACGACAAACACCGCCGCGAATGAAATGAGCCGCGGCAAGGCAATGAACGTGAAGCCGAGATCGACACTCTTGAATCCGTAAGCAAGATCGACGGTGCGGGTGTCGGCGTGGAAGGCATAGAGGAGCGCGTTTTCGATCAGCACCGCCAATCCGAGCGTCACCAGAAGCATGTTGCGGTCATCGCCATGCGACGCCGGCCCGATGACGAGGCGCTGCAGCGCGTAGCCAAGCACGAAGAAGGCTGGCGCCAGCAAAAGCGTGGCGAAATAAGGATCAAGCCCGAGTTTCTGGAAGGCGAAGAACGCCGCGAACAGCGCCGCACTCAACAGCGCGCCATGGGCGAAGTTGATGATGTGCAGCACGCCGTAAATCAGCGTCAGCCCGAGCGCCACCAGCGCGTAGATGGCTCCGGTCATCAGGCCGTTGATGACGGCGGTGAGGAGTATGATGGGCGATAACACTGCGTCATTGCGAGCGGAGCGAAGCAATCCAGCCTAGCCGCGAGGCCGCTGGATTGCTTCGTCGCTTCGCTCCTCGCAATGACGAGAATGGCGACCTCTGAGCCGTGGCGACAGACACCATCTATCCCCTATGCCGGCATCGGAAACACGGCCTTCGCGTCGGCGAACTGCGGCGGCAGGATGGCCTTGATGTCGTTATCGAGCACCTGGGTATTGACCGGCGCCGCCCCCTGGTTCTGGCCGTTGACGAATTTGGTCGGCCCGTAAGGCATGATCGGGCTCTGGAAGGTCGAAGTTTCCAAAGCGGCGATGATCTTCGCCCGATCAGCCGAAGCGGCGCGATCGAGCGCATCGGCCACGAGCAGAACCACGCTGTAGTTCAAATAAAGCTCGTAGGTGAAAAACTGTCCCTTCGCCTCGACCTTCTTTCTCAGCTCTTGCGCCTTCTCGCTTTTAGGATTGAACCAGTGATTGCAGTCCATGACGTATTGTGCGGCCTGGGGAAAGTCCTTGACGAACTTGTAGGAGGATGCGGCGCCGCCGAGTACGGAATAGATACCCTTGGGGCGCACATGCTGCTCCTGCATGGTGCGGGCCAGCAGCACATATTCGTTGTAGTAATTGGCCGGAATGACGATGTCGGGATTCTGCGCCTTGATCTTGAGCACGACATTGGCGAAGTCGCGCGTCGGCGTCGGATGAGCGATGGTTTCGAGGATCTGAAAACCCTTGCCGGGCAGTTGCGCGTTCAACAGCTTGGCGAGACCGGACCCGAACAGCGAATCCTCATGAACGATGATGACCGTCTTGGCGGGTTTACCCGCTTGATCGTTGATGACCGACAGGTTGTCGAGCGCCGTATTGGCGATGACGCCGAAGCCCGGGCTGAAGCGGAACGTGTTCTTGAGTCCGCGGGTGACAATGGAATTGGCGACGCCGACATCGACGACATAAGGCAGATCATAGCGCGCGGCGGCCTGGCTGACGGCGAGGCAGATCGACGAGGCGTAGCCGCCGACGACGCACGACACCTCCGCGGCATTCATCTTTTCCAGCTCGGCGGTGCCGCCGTCGGGCGTCGATTGCGCATCACCCAGCATCGGCTCGATCTTGGCGCCATTGAGCGATTTGATGCCGCCCGCGGCGTTGATTTCATCGACCGCCATGGTCGCGCCGATGCGACCCTGCTGGCCCGAATAGGACAATGCGCCGGTGACCGGATGCAGAAGCCCGACCTTCACACCCGCGCTCTGTGCGCGCAGCACGGCCGGCATGGTGAGCGTGCCGGACGCAGCGGCCGCCGCTCCAAACGCCGAAGCGGCCAGAAACCTGCGGCGGTTGAACGGCAATTTTGGCTCCGACATGGCTTCCTCTCTTTTCGATTCGACGAGCTAAGACGCGCGGGGTCGCCCGTTCATTTGCTTTCGTTCAGGTGATCGGATTCGGCGGGGCGCCGACGCGCGCCATCCTTCGGCGCGACGGCCGACCAGGCTTTGGTGCCGGCCGCCCCCGAGCGCACCAGGTCCATTTCGAATGCGTAGCGGTCAGGCCGGTAAAGCGCGTGCAAATGTTCGACGGCGCGGCCGGACTGATCGAACACGACGCGCACGAGCTCGATCAGCGGCGAGCCGGCGCGCGTATCGAGCGCCTGCGCGACGTCGGGCGTGGCGAGGCCGGCGCCGATGCGCTGTCGTGCATGCTCGACCTTGATGCCGGCACGCTCGAGAAGCTCGAGCAGCGGCCGGGATGCTAGTTCCTGCCTGGTGAACGTCACAGCGACGCTCTCCGGAACATGCGTGGTCAGATACGAGAACGGCACACCATCGACCGAACGCACGCGGATCGAGCGCTGCAACAGAGTGTCGGCGCCGACGCCGAGTGCATCGGCGAAGGGGCCGGCCGCCGGGACATAATCGAACGAAAGCAGCTTGACCGCCGTACGCCGGCCCATGTCGGCGATATTGGCCAGAACACCCGATATATCGGCCACGACCGGCGCCGGCGCGGCGCGGTAGATAACCCGCGTGCCGGCGCTACGGCGCCGCTCGATGAAACGCTCGCGCTCCAATTCGCCGAGCGCACGCCGCACCGTGACGCGGGAGACGGCGTAATACGCGGCCAGTTCATTTTCCGTCGGCAGCTTGGCGGCAAAGCCCAGCGTGCCGGAAAGAATGCGATCGCGCAGGATAAGATAGACCTGCTTCGCTTTTGCTTCACCGAGCCAATCACGCACTTTAACGCTCCACAGACGCGTCCCCGGCCGGCGCCTTTACTTGGTATTCTTTAGCGTACAATATTGTCCGCGACCCTTACAAGCCCATAGCCCAGGGACTAGCTGTCGCGCATGAGCGCACCGCAAACCGCCATCGACAAGCTCTGGTCGTCGCACGAGATCGCGCACCGCGAAGACGGCGCGGCGCTGCTCTTTGTCGACCGTCACTATGTGCATGAGGGCTCCTTCCTCGCCTTCGACCAGGTCCGCAAACGCCTACGGACGGTGGCCGAGCCGACGCTGACCTTCGGCATCGCCGACCATTATGTGCCGACCAGAGGGCGCGAGCGACCCATCGCCGACCGCTCAATCGCCGCCATGGTCGACAAGCTCGAGACCAACACGGCCGAGCATGCCATCAGCCTTTTCGGATTGGGCGATGCGCGCCAAGGCATCGTTCATGTCGTCGGTCCAGAACAGGGACTGACCTTGCCGGGTCTGTTGATCGTATGCGGTGACAGTCATACGTCCACGCACGGCGCTTTCGGCGCCTACGCCTTCGGCATCGGCGCCTCCGAGGTCGCACATGTGCTGATGACGCAGACGCTGTGGCAGAAGAAACCGAAGCGCATGCGCGCGACGGTCGACGGCAAGGCCGCGCCCGGCATCGCCGCCAAGGATATCGCGCTGTCGCTGATCGCACGGATCGGCGCCGACGGGGCGCGCGGCCACGCGGTCGAATTCGCCGGCAGCGCCATCGCGGCACTGTCGATGGAAGGGCGGATGACCTTGTGCAACATGACGATCGAGGCCGGCGGACGTTGCGGCCTCGTCGCACCGGACGCGGTCACCTTCGCGTATCTGAAGGGGCGCCCGTTTGCGCCGCAGGGCGCGGCCTTCGAGCGCGCCGTCGAGGCCTGGTCCGAGCTCGGCTCCGACCCAGACGCGGTGTTCGATCGCGAAGTGGCGCTCGATGCCGCCGCGATCGCGCCGGCCGTCACTTGGGGAACGACGCCGGAGGATGCGTTGCCGATCGACGCGAGCGTGCCCGACCCGGCGCGCGAGGCCGATCCGGCGCGAGCGGAGTATCTGCGCGACGCGCTCGACTATATGGGGATCGCGCCCGGCAAAAAGCTCACCAGTATCGCCATCGATCGCATCTTCATCGGTTCCTGCACCAACGCCCGCATCGAAGATCTGCGCGCCGCGGCCGCGGTGATCGCCGGACATAAAAGCAAAGTGCCCGGACTGGTGTCGCCCGGATCGTCCATGGTGAAGCGCCAGGCCGAAGAAGAAGGATTGGATCGCATCTTCCGCGATGCCGGCCTCGAATGGGCGGAGTCGAGGATGCTCGATGTGCGTCGGCATCAATGGCGACATCGTACCGCCGGGCGAACGTTGCGCCTCGACCACCAACCGCAATTTTCGCGGCCGACAAGGGCCCGGCGCGCGCACGCACCTGATGTCGCCGGCCATGGTCGCGGCCGCCGCGGTGACCGGACATCTGACCGACGTGCGGCAGCTCCTTGACGACCGCAAGGTCGAGGGCTGAGCCGTGGACAAGTTCGTTCGCCTCGTCGCCAAGGCCTGTCCGCTGTTGCTCGCCAATGTCGATACCGACCAGATACTGCCGGCGCGCTTCTTGAAGCTGCCGCGCTCCGCCGAGCTTGGGCGGGTGTTGTTTCACGATCTGCGGCGCGACGGCGACGGCAACGAACGCGCTGATTTCCCGCTCAATCAACCGCAGTGGCGCGACGCCAAGGTGCTGATCGCCGGCCGCAATTTCGGCGGCGGCTCGTCGCGCGAAGCGGCCGTCTATGCGCTCTACGAGGCCGGTATCCGCTGCGTGATCGCGCCGTCTTTCGGCGACATCTTCGCGCAGAATTCGGTCAAGAACGGGCTGTTGACGGCCGTCCTGGCGGAAGCCGACGTGGCCGAGCTTGCCGCCGCCATCGCTGCCGATCCGGACATGCCGGTCACTGTCGATCTCGAGCAACAGACCATCGCGCGCGGCAATCGCAGCTTTGCTTTCAGCATCGACCCGGTGAGCCGCAATCAACTGCTGAACGGCTGGGACGACGTCGACCTGACCGACAGCTATGCGACGCGCATTGCCGCCTTCAAGGCCGCGGATCGCGAGCGCCGGCCATGGGCACGGCCGGCGCGATCGTGAGGCGCCGTGCTTCGAGCACGCACGTCCTCGCCGCCCGGCCAGACGGGTCGCACGCATCGAAAATCTAAGCGGTTTGCGCCGAGGTCGATCGGAAGCGCAGGATCGCGAGCGCGAGGAAAAGAACGCCGACGACGGCGACGAAGGCGAATTGCGGCCAGATCACGTCGAAGCCGCCGCCACGGTAGAGAATTGACTGCGCAATCGCCACGAAATGCGTCGAAGGCGATGCCTGCATCGTGCTGGCGAGCCAGGGCGGCATGCTTTCCAGCGGCGTGTTGGACCCGGACAGCACGTTCATCGGCAGATAGACCAGCATGAAGAGCAAGCCCAGTTGCGGCATCGAGCGCGCGACAGTGCCGAGAAATATGCCGATGGCGCAGGCGAAGAATAGATAGATCATCACGCCGCACAGAAAGAGCGGAATTGAGCCGGCGATCGGAACGTGGAGCAGGGCGCGAACGACCAAATAGAGAGAAAGTCCGACCGCGACCGTGATCACGAGGCCGTTTGCCCAGACTTTCGACATCGCGATCTCGAATGGCCGCAGCGGCATGACCAGGAGATGGTCCATGGTGCCGTGCTCGCGCTCGCGCACGATCGCGGCCCCGGCAAGAACGATGGCGAGCATGCTGACATTGTTGATGATGCCCATGACGCTCGTGAACCACGCGGTGGTGACGTTGGGATTGAAAACGACGCGCACGTCGAGATTGACCGGCGGCGGCGGCAGGCCTTCCGCCCGCGACAGGAAATCCGCGATCTCGGTGGTGATGATCTGCTGCGCGTAGCCGGTGCCGAGGCCTGCCTGGACCATCACGGTGGCGTCGACATCGAGCTGAATTGCGGGGCTGCGTCGGCCCAGCACGTCGCGTTCGAAGTTCGGCGGAATGTCGACCACGAAAGTGTATTGTCCGGCATTCATCAGCGGAACGACGTCGCGTTCGGCGATAGGCTGCGCCGGCTTAAAGTAAGGCGGCATGAACGCGCGGCCGATCCGCCGCGACAGCTCCGAATGGTCTTCGTCGACGATGGCGATCGAGGCGCTGTGCACCTCCTGCGAATAGCTGTTCGCTTGCGCCATGATTTGCAGCGAGAATGCGTAGGCGACGAACGCGACCAGCACATAATCGTGGGTGAAGCTGCGCAGCTCCTTGGTGCCGAGCCAGAAGATATTCGCGATCGTATTCATTCCGCCGGCGCTCCTGACACTAGACCATTTCCCAATTAAGTAGAATCGGGAAATGCTCTAGATCTCTTTGTTGTCGTATGTCCTTTTCGGAAAACCGGTTTCCACCCATCGGGTCAAAGCCCGAGGGCATGCTTTTCCGGGACATGCTCTAACGAGCCTGTTTGCGCAACAGCACGAGACTGAGGAGCAGCAGCACCGGCACGAATACGGAAAGCTGCGCCAGATTGCCGGCGAGATCTGCCAAGTCCAAGCCCTTGGTGAACGTGCCGACCGCAATCGGCCGGAAGTACGTCATGGGAAATGCCCGCCCCATGATTTGCGCGACCGGCGACAGCGAATTCACCGGCACCTGCTGACCGGCGAACTGCGTTGCCGGCAGTACCGTCAGGATGGCGGTGGCGAACATCGCGGCAATCTGCGTTGCCGCGAAGGTCGAGATCAGCATGCCGTAAGCGGTGGTGGTGGCGACGTAGATGACGGTGCCGAGGAGAAGCGCCAAAAAGCTGCCTTTGAGCGGCACCTGAAAAACGAATATGGCCATCAGAAACATCAGCACGAAGTTCGCCATGGCGAGGCCGACATAGGGGAGCTGCTTGCCGACCAAAAACTCGAGCCGGCTGATCGGCGTCACGTAGAGGTTGGTGATCGAGCCGAGCTCCTTCTCCCGCACGATGGCGACCGCCATGAGGATCGCCGGGAACAGCGCCAGCAGCATCGAAATGGTCGACGGCACCTGCGCGTAGACGCTGTCGAAATCCTGATTGTATTTGTATCTGATCTCCAGTCGGGCCGGCGGCCTTGGCGCCGAAGAATTGCTCGTCGTTACCGCCGGATCGGCCAGATAAAGCTGGTGCATGGCCTCCAAATAGCCGCGGATGGTCTCGGCGCGGAATGGCATGGCGCCGTCGACCCAGGCGCCCACCCAGGCCGGGCGGCCGCCTTCGAGGTCGCGGCCGAAGCCAGGCGGAATTTCCACGGCGGCATCGATGTCGCCGCTTTGCAGGCGCTTGTGCAGATCGACATAGCCGTTCAGCGGCGGCTTTTCGAGGAAGTAGCTCGAGCCCCGCAGCTCCTCGAGATACGCACGGCTTTCGTGAGTTTGGTCGTGGTCGAGCACCGCGAAGGTCAAATTGTTGACATCGGTCGAAATGCCGAAGCCGAACACCAGCATGAGAAAAGTCGTGCCGAACAACGCGAAGCCCAAACGGATGGGGTCGCGCACGAGCTCGATCGCCTCCCGGATCGTGCAGGCAAGAAGGCGCTGCAGGCTGAACGGACTGCGCCGGCGCCGTGGCGATTGCACCATCGCCGGTGCAGCGGGCGCAATGTCCACGGTCGGCGCTGCCGAGGACTCTCCCGTCGCCTCCTCCAGATAGCGGATGAAGGCGTCCTCCAGAGACGCGGCGCCCCGCGCCCTGACCAGATTGGCCGGCGTATCGGTTGCCAGCACGCGGCCTGCATTCATGAGCGATATGCGGTCGCAGCGCTCCGCTTCGTTCATGAAATGCGTCGAGACGAAAATGGTCACGCCCTTGTTGCGGGAAAGATCGATCAGCAACTCCCAGAAGCGATCGCGGGCCAAAGGATCGACGCCCGAAGTGGGCTCGTCGAGGATGAGGATTTCCGGCTCGTGCACCACCGCGACCGCCAGCGAGAGCCGCTGGCGGATGCCGAGCGGAAGCTCGGACGTCTCCTGATCGAGATAGTCCTGAAGGCCGAAGTCTTCGACCAGTTCGGCGAGACGGGCAACAGCCTTGCGCGGCGGCAAATGGAAGAGCCGCGCATGCAGTTCGAGGTTCTGCCTCACGGTGAGTTCGGTATAGAGCGAAAATGATTGCGACATATAGCCGACGCGGCGACGCGCATCGATGTCGCCGGCATCGAGCGGCTGACCAAACAACAAAGCCTCGCCCTCACTCGGCGCCAATAGGCCGGTGAGCATCTTCATGGTCGTGGTCTTGCCGCAACCATTGGAGCCGACGAAGCCGAATATCTCGCCGCGACCGATGGTGAAGCTCACGCGGTCGACGGCGGTGAAATCGCCGAACCGGCAGGTGAGGTCGCGCGCCACGATCACCGGCCCGCCGTCGGAGACGAGGAGCGGCGGCACTGTCAGCCGCTTGCGGGCGCTTCCGTCTTGGTCAGGCCGCAACAGCGAGACGAACGCATCCTCGACGCTTTTGGTTTTGGTCTGCGCCTTGAGATCGGCAGGCGAGCCGGCCGCCAAAATCTTTCCGCCATTCATGGCGATGAGCCAGTCGAAACGCTCGGCTTCTTCCATATAGGCGGTGGCAACCAGCACGCTCATGCCGCTGCGACGTGCGCGCATGCGCGCGATCAGCTCCCAGAATTGCCGGCGCGACAGCGGATCGACCCCGGTCGTGGGCTCATCGAGTATCAGCAAATCCGGATCGTGGATGAGAGAACAACAAAGACCGAGCTTCTGCCGCATGCCGCCGGACAATTTCTTGGCCGGGCGATCGGCGAACGGCGCCAAGCCGGTGCTGCGCAGCAGGTCGGCGATCCGCCATTCCCGTTCGGCGCGCGACTGTCCGAATACGCGCGCGAAGAATTCGATATTTTCGCGAATGCTGAGATCCGGATAGAGATTCTTCCCCAGCCCTTGCGGCATGTAGGCAATACGCGGACAAACATCGACGCGATGGGCGGCTTCGGTCATGTCGCCGCCGAGCACGAGCACGCTGCCGGATTGGACCTTTATGGCGCCGGCGATGCAGCCCAACAGCGTGGATTTTCCCACGCCGTCGGGGCCGATCAGTCCGACCATGCCGCCGGCCGGCAATTCGACCGTGACGTCGTCAAGCGCCGCGACACGACCGTAACGCTGGGTGACGTGTTCAAGGAGAGCGATGAGCATCTCGGCACCGCCTATTGGGCGACCGCCAATTGCAACCAGTCAGGCCAATGGGCGGCCGCATCGGTCAGCACATAAGCCATGCCGGGCAGTCCACTGCTCACGGCATCCGTCCGGCCGCGCAGCCAATCGGCGTCGATGCGCACACGCACGCGAAACATGAGCTTCTCACGCTCGTTCTCGGTCTCGACCGTCTTGGGCGTGAACTGCGCCTGCGTGGCGATGAACATCACCTTCGCGGGGATTGCGGCTTTCGGATAGGCGTCGACGACGATGCGCGATGGCGTGCCGTATTTGACCTTGCCGGCCTCCTGGGTCGGCAAATAGATGTCCATGTAGACATAAGATGTGTCGAGCATCGCGAAGACGTGACCGCCGGCCGGCAGAACCTCGCCGACATTGGCGACGCGGTATTGGAGGCGGCCGGCGACCGGGGCCACCAGCGTGTTGTCGTTGATCTCGACGCTGTAGTATTCCGCGTCATGGGTCGCGGCATCGAGGGCGTGCTGAAGCTCGACCACCCGGACATTGTTGGCATTAAGCGCGGCGCGCGCGCCGTCGAGCTGTTGTTGCCGCTGGTCCATGACCTCCTTGGTCTGAAATCCCTTTTGCACCAGATAGACGGCGCGGTCGTATTCCTGCTGGGCGAGCACCACCTGCGTCTGCTGCTGGGTGACGTTGGCGCGCGCTTCGTCGATCGCCCGCGTCGCCTGACGAACCTGCGACTGCGCCTTTTTCAGCGAAGCCTCGATGTCTCTCGTATCCATGCGCGCGACGACCTGCCCGGCTTTGACGATATCGCCTTCGTCCGCGAGGATCTCTGCGATGCGCCCGGGATATTTGGTGTCGATGTTGATCAGGTCGGCCTCGAGCCGGCCATTGCCGGAAGCAATGCCGGGCAACATTTGCGAACGCAGATGCTGCCACCAGTAATATCCGCCGCCGGCCGCGCTGGACAAAATCGCGAGCAGGACCGCAATGCGCAGCCACCATCTTTTCTTTGGAAGCTTCTTAGAAACGGTCAATCGCGTTGGCGGTGAAACCGGCAAGCCGCCGACCTCGTGAACCGGAACGAGTTCACCCGGCGGCGCCGGCGTGGGATCCATGATTGTCGGCTGGTTTGCTTGGTCGGCGTTGGTCGTCTCAGCCATCTCCCACCCAATGCTGTGCATCTGACATTCGCGTCGTCGCGCCGCGCCATGCATGCGGCAACCGGGAGCAATCCCTGCGCTCCATGATGCGGCGCAACATTAGGAGCGACGGGTGTTTCCAAAAATTCCGGGAATGGCCCTAAGGGATATTACGGGTGGTGCACGGTCCGCCTGCGCGCGGCGCGCCACAGGCGACGGGGCGCTATTAGTTACATTTGATACAAATCAAAGCCGGGCCGGTTGGGCGCGCTAGCGTGAGCGGCAAAGACGAGGCTGAAAGCGCGCCAAGGAGCAATCGCCGATGCAGCAGGACATCCCCGGGACAACCATCTTCGATGGCGCGCAGGCGCAAAAGGGCTTGGCGCTGAACCGCATGTGCTTTTCCTTCAACAGCGCCGAAAATCGCGCCGACTTCCTGCGCGACGAGGACGGCTATTGCGGCCGCTACGCGCTCACCGATGAGCAACGCGCGGCGGTGCGCAGCCGCAGCGTGCTGAAAATGATCGAGGCCGGCGGCAACGTCTATTACCTCGCCAAGCTTGCCGGCATCTTTGGCCTCAACGTGCAGGACATCGGTGCGCAGCAGACCGGCATGAGCGTCGCGGCGTTCAAATCCAAACTTTTGTCAGCAGGGGCATGATCCACAGGGGCTTGATTCATAGGGGCTTGATTCATGGCAACCATCATCGGCGGCATCGGGACGACGCACGTTCCTTCGATCGGCAAGGCCATCGCTGACGGGAAACAGAGCGATCCTTATTGGCAACCGTTCTTCAAGGGCTTCGACTACGTTCACTCTTGGCTCGCGCGCACCAAACCCGACGTTGCCGTGGTCTTTTACAACGATCACGGACTGAATTTCTTTCTCGACAAGCTGCCGACCTTCGCGGTGGGCGCCAGCGCCGAGTATCGCAGCGCCGACGAGGGCTGGGGCATTCCGGTGTCGCGCCCGGTTCCGGGCGACGCCGATTTGTCCTGGCACTTGATCAACACACTGGTCGAAGACGAATTCGACGTGACCATGTGTCAGGAGATGCTGATCGACCACGCACTGACGATACCCTTGGCGCTGATGTGGCCCGGCATAGCGTCCTCGGACGCACCATGGCCGGTGAAAATCGTTCCTGTGGAAGTCAACACCGTCCAGCATCCGCTGCCGAGCCTGGCGCGGGCGTTCAAGCTCGGGCGTTCGATCGGACGTGCGCTCGAAACATACCGGCCGGATCTGCGCGTGGTGGTGGTCGGCACCGGCGGCCTATCGCATCAACTCGATGGCGCGCGTGCCGGCTTCGTCAACAAGGAATTCGATACACTTTGTCTCGATAAGATCGTAGCCGAGCCGGAGGCGCTCGCGCGCTATTCCATCCACGAGCTGGTGGAATTGTCAGGGGCGCAAGGCGTCGAGTTTCTCAATTGGATGGCTATGCGTGGCGCCCTGACCGGCGAGGTGCGCGAGCTCAGTCGCAACTATCACATTCCGATCTCGAACACCGCGGCGGCCACGGCGGTTTACGCCAACCAGGCGGCTGCCGGCCGCAAGGCCGCCTAGCCGCGACTGACTGCGAAACGAAAACCACACGACAAGAAAATCCGGATCGTGCGAGGCGCAATCCGGATCTTCATCTTTCCTGCGTAGCGGCCGACGAATGACCGTGCGCTCTCGCCGTTCAGCCGTTGGCGGCAATCGGGCGATAGTGCCGGTAGCGTCTGATCACCGGCGGCCCCATCGGCGGCTCGATCGGCGCGACGACCGGCACCGCGACCACGCGACGCCAAACCGTGCCATTGTCGAATTGAATGGTCAGGCCGTCGGGCGAATAGACCGCACCTTCGTTCCAGGTCGCGATCCAGATGTGTCCCGGATAATCGATCCAGCCGTGCGAAGGAAAGCCGGCGTCATTCACCAGAACTCATGTCCCAATTGATCTGACTGAGGGACGCCAACGCCGGAACCGGGGAGGAGCAGAGCCGCACGCACTGAAACTGCCCCGTGAGATTGAGGACCTGCGCCGACGCACCGGTCGCAGTCGCCGCCACCACGCTCGCAGCGCCCACAAGCGCCATCAAGCTCGCTCTCATCGCCAGCCTCCTGATTGATGAAAGACGCTCAATGACGAAATTCCATCAATGACGAATGCCGTCGCGTCTTTCTTTTCTGCAATCATTGAGCACCATGAAAACAGCGCGATGACAAGCGTTCGACGGTGCGAAAGAAAAGAATAGCTGAAACTTGGCTTGATCCATTATGAATAGGATTTGACGTATTCGACCGTTCAATTCGGCGTTACAAAATTGATTCCGATTTGCATGAAATGTAACGCCGCCGATCCATTCTCTGATAGGCGAGTCCTTGCACTGATAGGTTAAGTCCCGCATGGGAAACCGCGTCCTTGCCATTTTTGATTTCGATGGGACCATCGCCGACAGCGGCGCCTGGTTCGCCGGCGCGCTCAACGAGGTGGCGCGGCAGAACGGATTTCGCGAGGTCGCGGCCGATCAGCACGACACGCTTCGCGGCCTTTCCACCCGGGAAATCTTCGCTCATCTGGGCATTCCCTCCTGGAAATTACCGCTCATCGTCCGGCAACTGCGCGCGCTCGCGGCGCGCGACGCCGGACAGATCAGCGCGTTCCCGTGGGTGCCGGAAGTTTTGGCGGCACTGCGAAGCCGCGGCGTTGCGGTAGCGATCGTCAGCTCCAACACCAAAGCTAACATTCTGCGCGTGCTGGGCAGGGAGGTGGCGGCGATGATCGACCACTTCGGTACCGGCGCGCCATTGTTCGGCAAGACCGCCAAGATCAACGCCGTCATCAACCGATGCGGCTCGATCGCGGCTTTCACCACGTCTATCGGCGATGAAGTCAGAGACATCGAGGCGGCGCGCGCCTTAGGCGTCAACAGCCTGGCGGTGACGTGGGGCTATGCCACCGCCGCGGCTTTGGAAGCGGCGCAGCCGACGCGGCTGGTGCACGCGCCCAACGAATTGCTGGATTGGTTCGCGCAAAAGCTTTGATCCGCCGCGTCACGGTGGCGCTCGAGCAACAGTCTCTCGTTTCCGTCTTCGATCTTTGATCTGCATCAAGGAGCACGATCGCGCAGGCGTGCTCATGGTCATTGCTTCGTCGAACCCATCGGTTCGCCGGTCTTCTGGGGTGAGCAATGGCCCAATCACGCGCACAAACAAAGTACATGACCTTCGGCGAGGGTGGCACAGCCGCTTCTTTCGTGCTTCTCGCCATTTTCTCCATCGTGATCGCGGCCAGGGCCTACACGCCCGAATATGCGTTTCACGCGTATCTGTTCGCGGCCGCAAGCGTGGCGGCGGTCTTTGCGATCGTAAACCGCTATTTCGAGCGCGCAGCGGACCCGGCGCTGGCCGTGATCGATGGCAAGCCGAACTACAATATGGGGCCGGTGAAGTTTGCCACCGTGATGGCGGTGTTCTGGGGCATCGCCGGATTCGCGGTCGGGCTTTGGATCGCACTCGAGCTCGCCTTTCCGGCGCTCAATCTCGATGTCTCGTTCCTTTCGTTCGGCCGGCTGCGGCCGCTGCACACTTCAGCCGTCATCTTTGCGTTCGGCGGCAACGTCCTGATCGCCACCTCGATGTACGTCGTGCAGCGCACCTGCCGCGCCCGCATGGTCGGCGACATTGCGCCGTGGTTCGTCGTCCTCGGCTACAACTTTTTCATCGTCATCGCCGGCACCGGTTATTTGCTCGGCATCACCCAATCAAAGGAATATGCGGAACCGGAGTGGTATGCGGATCTCTGGCTCACCATCGTCTGGGTCGTCTATCTGCTAATCTTTCTCGGCACCATCCTGCGGCGCACCGAGCCGCACATCTATGTCGCCAACTGGTTCTATCTTGCCTTCATTCTCACCATCGCGGTTCTGCATCTCGGCAATAACGCCGCCGTGCCGGTATCGGCGTTCTCGCCAAAGTCCTACGTGGTTTGGTCGGGCGTGCAGGACGCCATGGTGCAATGGTGGTATGGCCACAACGCGGTCGGCTTCTTCCTCACCGCCGGCTTTCTCGGGATCATGTATTATTTCATCCCGAAGCGCGCCGAGCGCCCGATCTACAGCTATCGGCTGTCGATCATCCACTTCTGGGCGCTGATCTTCCTCTACATCTGGGCCGGCCCGCATCACCTGCACTACACCGCGTTGCCGGACTGGACGCAGACGCTCGGCATGACCTTCTCGATCATGCTGTGGATGCCCTCATGGGGCGGCATGATCAACGGAATCATGACGCTCTCGGGCGCATGGGACAAGCTGCGCACCGATCCCGTGCTGCGCATGATGGTGATGTCGGTCGCCTTCTACGGCATGTCGACCTTCGAAGGTCCGGTCATGTCGATCAAGGCGGTGAACTCGCTGTCGCACTACACCGACTGGACCATCGGCCACGTTCATTCCGGCGCGCTCGGCTGGGTCGGCTTCGTGTCGTTCGGCGCAATCTACTGTCTGGTGCCGTGGCTGTGGAACAAGCCGCTCTATTCGCTGCGGCTGGTCGGCTGGCACTTCTGGATCGCGACCATCGGCATCGTTCTTTACATCACCTCGATGTGGGTCGCCGGCATCCTGCAAGGACTGATGTGGCGCGCCTACACCAATCTCGGCTTCCTCGAATATTCCTTCATCGAGACCGTGGAAGCGATGCATCCCTTCTATGTGATCCGCGCCATCGGCGGCCTGTTCTTCCTCCTGGGCGCGCTGATCATGGCCTTCAACCTGTGGCGAACGGTCTATCCGAGCGAACAGATCGCTCCAGTCGCCGCCATGACGCCTGCCGAATAAGAGGATCGCCCCATGTCCATCACCGCGACGCTCTGGCGCAAACACTGGATCCTCGAACGCAACTCGCTTCTGTTGTTGCTCGGCATCCTGATCGTGATCGCGATCGGCGGCCTGGTCGAAGTCGTGCCGCTGTTCTATCTGAAAAGCACGATCGAGACCGCGCCCGGGATGCGCCCCTATACGCCGCTCGAACTTGCCGGGCGCAACATCTATGTGCGCGAGGGCTGTTACCTCTGCCATTCGCAAATGATCCGGGCGCTGCGCGATGAGGTCGAGCGCTACGGCCACTATTCGCTGGCGGCGGAGAGCCAATACGACCATCCGTTCCAGTGGGGCTCCAAGCGCAACGGCCCGGACTTGGCGCGGGTCGGCGGCAAATATTCCGACGACTGGCACCGCGACCATCTGAAAGATCCACGTTCGGTGGTGCCCGCCTCGATCATGCCGGCTTATCCGTGGTTGTTCGACACCGAGCTCGATTACGGCCACATCGCCGAGGACATGAAGACCCAGGCGCTGCTGGGCGTGCCCTACAGCGAGGAGATGATCGCCAATGCGCTGGCCGACGTGCGCAGCCAGGCGACCAACGACGCGCCTGACGCGCCGGCGCTGCTCAAACGCTACCCGAAGGCCCAGGCGCGCAGCTTTGCCGGCAATCCGGGCCACGTCACCGAAGCCGATGCGCTGATCGCCTACCTGCAAATGCTCGGCACGCTGGTCGACTTCAAGCTCTACGACGACAAAGCCAACATCCGCTGAGGGAGACAATTGTGTCGCTCACCTACGAGTATTTCGCGCAAATCGCCCAGACGTGGGGGCTTGTCTACTTCTTCGTGCTGTTCATCGCCGTGATCGTCTACGCGCTGTGGCCCTCGCGCCAGAAACAGTTCGACGACAGCGCGCGTATGCCGTTGCGGGAGGACTGATCGATGAGTGCACCAAAACCTGGCGAGCTTCCGTCGAAGCCGATCGGCACCACCGGTCACGAATGGGACGGCATCGAAGAGCTCAACACGCCGCTGCCGCGCTGGTGGCTGTGGGTGTTCTACGCGACGATCGTCTGGGCGATCGGCTACTGGGTCGTGTATCCGGCGTGGCCGCTCGTGACCTCGTACACCAGCGGCGTGTTCGACTGGCACACGCGCAGCTCCGTCGCCAGTCAAGTCGCCGAGTTGCAGCAAGAGCGCGCCCCGATGATGGCCAAGCTCTCCGCTGCTTCGCTCAAGGAGATCGAATCCACGCCCGAGTTGCTCGACTTCGCGCGCGCGCTCGGCAAGCGGGCTTTCGCCGATAATTGCGCTCCCTGCCACGGGGCCGGCGGCGGCGGCGCCAAAGGCTATCCCAATCTGAACGACAATGACTGGCTCTGGGGCGGCTCGCTGGCGCAGATCGACGAGACCATCACGCACGGTGCGCGCTCGGGCGACGATGCCGGCCATCAAGGCGCGATGCCGGCATTCGGCCGCGACGGCTTGCTCAAGCCCGATGAAATTTCGGCCGTCGCCGACTTCGTGCGCTCGCTGTCGGGCCTGCCGACGGCGCCCGGCGCCGACCTCGCGCGCGGCGCGAAAGTCTTCGCCGACAATTGCGCGGTCTGTCACGGGCCGGAAGGCAAAGGCAACCGCGAGGTCGGCGCGCCGAATCTGACCGACAAGATCTGGCTCTATGCGTCGGACAAGAAGACCATCATGGAGGGCATCATCAACGGACGCGGCGGGGTGATGCCGGACTGGGGCGGCAAGCTCGACGATGCCACGATCAAGGCGCTCGCCGTGTATGTGCACACCTTCGGCGGCGGGGAGCAGTAACCGATGTGCCCGGGTTGCGACATCGCGATCGCCATGCTGGAGACGGCTCAACCGGCGCCGCATTCGCTCTCCGCGCTTGCCGAAGAGGCGGCGCGGACGTCGTTGATATCAGGCCACGAGCCCGAGCCGGAAAACGAGCCGCCGCTTTATGCGGCCCGCCGCAAGGTTTATCCGCAACACGTTGCCGGCACCTATCGGCGCGTGAAGTGGATCGTGCTCTGTGTCACCCTCGGTATCTATTATTTGCTGCCGTTCGTGCGCTGGGATCGCGGACCAAACGCGCCGAGCCAAGCGGTGCTGATCGATTTTCCCAATCGGCGCTTCTATTTCTTCTTCATCGAGATCTGGCCGCAGGAATTTTATTATCTGACCGGCCTGCTCATTCTCGCCGCGATGGCGCTGTTCCTGATGAATGCTATCGCCGGACGGCTGTGGTGCGGCTACCTCTGCCCGCAGACCGTATGGACCGATCTGTTCCAGGCGATCGAGCGCTGGACCGAAGGCGACCGGCGCGAGCACCTGCAACGCGATCGCCAGCCTTGGACCGTCGACCGCCTCGCACGTTCCGGCACCAAACATTTTCTCTGGTTGATGATCGCGTGGTGGACCGGCGGCGCCTGGGTGCTCTATTTCGCCGACGCGCCGACGCTGGTCAAAGATCTCGCGACCCTGCAGGCGCCGCCCGTCGCCTACGCGTTCATCGGGCTTCTCACCTTCACGACCTACGCGCTCGCCGGCTGGATGCGCGAGCAGGTCTGCGTCTACATGTGCCCGTGGCCGCGCATTCAGGCGGCGCTCACCGACGAATATGCGCTCAACGTCACGTATCGTTACGACCGCGGCGAGCCGCGCGCCTCAGTGAAGAAAGCAGCGGCGCTGCACGCGGAAGGTCTTCCGGCCGGCGACTGCATCGATTGTCAGCAATGCGTGCATGTTTGCCCGACCGGCGTCGATATCCGCGGTGGTTCCAATGTGGGCTGCATCCAATGCGGCCTGTGCATCGACGCCTGCGACGCGGTGATGAAAAAGATCGGGCGGCCCGCCCGTCTCATCGCCTATGACACCGATGTCAATGTCAAGCGCCGGCAACAGGGCGAAAAGCCGATCTACCGCATCGTGCGCGCGCGCACGATGCTTTATGCGGCGATCATTGCGGTGGTCGGCATTCTGATGGCCTACACCTTGGCGACCCGGCACAACGACGCCGTCAGCGCTCTGCATGACCGCAATCCGCTGTTCGTGCGCTTGTCAGACGGATCGCTGCGCAATGCCTATGCGCTGCGCATCCTCAACAAGAGTCTCGAGCCGACGACGTTCGTGTTATCGGTCGACGGCCTGCCGAATGTCGACATCGACGTCATCGGCAGCGGCAATCTTCTCAACGGCCATCCGCTGATTACGGTCGGTCCCGACCAGTCGCGCGAGGTGCGCGTGTTGGTGACCGCCCGCGAGGGCGTGCCGCCGGGCGCGTCCATCCCGATCGTCTTTTCGATTGTTCCCAAAACCGGCGGTCACACGGCGACTGCCGGCGATCATTTCTTCGGACCGTAAGGCGCCGCCATGGCCAACGAAGATTTCACGACAGACCCGCGGATGACGTCGTTCTCATCCGCCCCCGGCGGCGAAGAACGGCGGCACATCACCGGCTGGATGGTGTTGGGCTTCATGCTCGCCTTCTTCGCCATCATCATCGGCGTGAACGTCTTCATGGCGCACGCGGCGATCTCGACCTTCGGCGGCGTGGAAACCGCAAGCTCGTATCATGCGGGGAAAATGTTCGAGCGCGACGTCGCCATGGCCAAAGCCCAGGATGCGCAGCATTGGCAGGTCGACGCGAGCGTCAGCCGCGCGGCCGACGGAACGATGCTGCTCGACATCACTGCGCGCGATGAAGCGGGCGCGCCTGTGAGCGGCTTGACGGCTGCAGCGCAGTTTGAGCGGCCGACCGATCGGCGTCTCGACCGCACCGTCACGGTTCGTTCGAGCGGGCCCGGTCACTTCGTCGGCGGCGGCGACCTTGTGGCTGGGCAATGGGATCTGATCATCGAGCTTTCGCGGCAGGACGAACGCTTGTTTCGTTCCAAGAACCGCGTGTTCTTGAAGTAGACGTGTAACAATAGGGAAGCAGCACATGGCTGAAACCCTCGATCTATCGCTGTTCGTCGAGCCTGGCGGCGCCGGCGCATCGCATATGACGCTCGCGGTCGAAGGCGTTTCGTGCGCGGGCTGTATCCGAAAAATCGAGAACGGTTTGAACACATTGCCCGGCGTCATCGAGGCGCGGATCAATTTCACCCAGCGCCGGCTCGCCGTCGATTGGCGCAACGACGAGATCGATGCGGCGAAGATCATCGCGGCGATCGAGACGATCGGTTATCAGGCGCATCCGTTCGCGCCGGAACGCGCCGACGCCGATGAGAGCGCGCAAGCCAGATGGCTCATGAAATGCCTCGCGGTCGCCGGCTTCGCCGCGATGAACGTGATGCTGCTGTCGGTGTCGGTGTGGGCCGGCAACGTCTCCGACATGACGCAGGAGACCCGCGACCTGTTTCACTGGTTGTCGGCTCTGATCGCGCTGCCGGCGGCGGCCTATGCGGGGCAGCCTTTCTTCCAAAGCGCCTTCCGGGCGCTGCGCGCGCGTCACGTCAACATGGACGTCCCGATTACCATCGGCGTGACGCTCGCGCTCGGCCTTTCGCTCTACGAAACCGCGATCCACGCGACCCACGCTTATTTTGATTCCGCGATCATGCTCCTGTTCTTTTTGCTCGTGGGCCGCACTCTCGACCTGGCGATGCGGCGCAAGACCCGGCTGTTCGCCGGCAATCTCGCGAGCATCAAGGCCGAGTTCGCGCACCGGCTCGATGCAAACGGCGAACTGGTGCGGGTGCCGGCCGCCGCCCTTTTCCCGGAGACCGGGTCTTGGTGCGGGCGGGCGAACGCGTCCCCGCCGACGGGACCATTATCAACGGCACCTCGGAGATCGACGAAAGCTTGGTGACCGGCGAGACGCTTTATCGCCCAGCCCAGGCCGGCGCCACGATTTATGCCGGCAGCATCAATGTCTCCGGCGCGCTCACTGTGCGCGTGACGGCGGTCGGCGCCGGCACGTTGGTCGAGGAAGTCGAGCGGCTGCTCGACAAGGCGACACAGGCGCGCTCACAGACCGTGCAGCTCGCCGACCGCGCCGCGCGGCTGTACGCTCCGGTCGTCCATACCGCCGCGGCGCTGACGGCGGCCGGCTGGCTGCTCGCCGGTGCCGGCCTGCACGATTCGATCGTCATCGCCATCGCGGTCCTGATCATCACCTGCCCGTGCGCGATCGCGCTGGCGATTCCTGCCGTCCAGGTGGTCGCGGCTGGCGCGTTATTCCGCAGCGGCGTCATACTCAACGGCGGCACTGCCATCGAGCGTCTCGCCGAAGCGGACACGATCGTGTTCGACAAAACCGGAACGCTGACATTGCCGGAGCCGCGCGCCGACGAGCGCACCGAGATCGCACCGGAGCTTTTGGAAAAAGCCGCACGCCTGGCGCTATCGAGCCACCATCCGCTCGCGACCGCACTCGCCCGCCTGGCACGCGTGCGCAGCCCCTATGCTGGAGCGATCGAGGAGCCCGGCCAGGGCGTCCGCGCCGTCATCGACGGCACCGAAGCGCGTCTTGGCAGCGCCGGTTTCTGCGGCATTGCCGCCAACGAGGCTGCCACGCAAGCAAGCCATGGCGGAGATGCATCCTTCATCAGCTTCACGCATGGCGGCCTGATTGCCAGCATCCCCATTCGGCAGACTTTGCGGCCGGATGCCGTCGCGGTGATCGCTGCGCTGCGCAACCGCAGGCTCAAGCTGATCATCTTGTCCGGCGATCGTCCGGACGCCGTCGCGCCGGTGGCGCGAGAGCTCGGAATCACCGACTGGCAGGGCGGACTGAAGCCCGCGGAAAAGATTTCTCGAATCGAAGAACTGAAATCGCAAGGCCATCGTGTGCTGATGGTGGGCGATGGACTAAACGACGCTCCTTCGCTCGCGGCAGCGCATGTCTCGATGTCGCCGATCACGGCGGCGCATCTGACCCAGGCACATGCGGATGCCCTGTTCTTCGGCGATCAATTGAAACCGGTCTTGCAAGCGGTAACGATCTCGCAGCGCGCCCGGCGGTTGATGAAGGAAAACCTGGGACTGGCCGTCGTCTACAATCTCTTTGCCGTTCCGCTGGCTATTGCCGGCCTCGTAACGCCGCTGATCGCGGCGGCTGCGATGTCGGGATCCTCGCTGCTGGTCACCGTGAATGCGCTGCGCGCACGGCTGCGGACGGAGGGCGCCTCATGAACGTCCTGATCTATCTCGTACCGCTGGCGCTGATGCTCGGCTTGACCGGGCTCGTTGCTTTTCTCTGGTCGCTCAAGAGCGGTCAGTATGACGATCTCGACGGCGCCGCCGTGCGCATTCTTCCCGACGACGACGTCGCTTCGCGGTAGTGGCGGTCTCCCCTCTTCGTCATTGCGAGCCAACGGGTCCGGCCCGAAGTGGCCGGCCCGATGACAGGCTCCGCGAAGCAATCCAGTGCGGCGGCGCGGTCTGGATTGCTTCGTCGCTTTCGCTCCTCGCAATGACGAGATTTATGAGAGCCGCAAAGTCACGACCACGGACGTGGGTTCTTGCGGATCGGACTCGATGCGGAAGCCGAGCTCCCGGCACATGTCGAGCATCATCGTGTTTTCCCGCAGCACCTGACCGTTGATGGTGCGAATGCCCTCGCTGCGGGCGTATTCGATCATGAGCTGCATCAATTGCCAGCCCAGCCCCTGGCCCTTGAGGTCGGAGCGAACGAGGATGGCGTATTCGCCGCTCACATAGTTGGCGTCGGCATGCAGCCGCACCACGCCCAACAACGCGCCGCTCGCTTCGTCGATGGCGACGAAAGCCATGGCGCGCGCGTAATCGATCTGCGTGAGGCGGGCGATGAAGCCGTGGCTGAAATCCTTGATCGGAGCAAAGAAGCGAAGCCGCAAATCTGCCGCCGTCACGGCAGCAAAGAACGGCCCGTAGAGCGGCTCGTCCTCCGGCTTGACCGGACGAACCACAATGGCCTCGCCGTCGCGCAGTTGCATGTGCCTCACCCACTCGGTCGGATAAGGGCGGATGGCGAAGCGCGGATTGCCGGACGCGCCGCGATGCGCGGCCTCGAGCGGGGCGACCGATATCCGCGCGTCGACCGCGATCACGCCGGTCTCGTCGGCCAGGACCGGATTGAGATCGATTTCGCGGATCTCGGGAAAGTCGGCCACCAATTGCGAGAGCTTGACCAACAACAGCTCGATGGCGCGCTCATCGGCCGCGGGGACGTTACGATACGCCTTGAGGATGCGGGAGACGCGGGTCCGGGCGATAAGCCGTTTCGCCAGATCGAGGTTGAGCGGCGGCAGTGCCAGGGCCTTATCGCTGATCACCTCGACCGCGGTGCCGCCCTGCCCGAAGGCGATCACGGGGCCGAAGGTCGGATCGTCGGCGACGCCGACGATCAATTCGCGCGCTTTGGGACGCACGATCATCGGAAAGACGGTGACGCCGTCGATGCGTGCATCTGGCTTGGCCGCGCGCGCGCGGCGCAGAATATCGGCCGCGGCTTCGCGCACGGCATCAACGCTCGCGAGATCAAGCCGCACGCCGCCGACTTCCGATTTGTGCACGATGTCGGGCGACTGAATTTTGAGAACGATCGGAACGCCCTTCGCCAGATGCGGCTTGGCGGCGGCCACCGCTTCGTCCGGATCGCGCGCCAGCACCGCCGGCGTGATCGGGATTGCATAAGCCGAAAGCACGCGGGTCAGTTCGACCGGATCGAGCCAGGTGCGCTTGTCGCGCAGCACGCCATCGATCACCGGACGCACGGCCGCGAGATCGGGCGCGAAATCGGTCGGCAGATTGGGCGGGGTCGCCATCAACAAGTCGCGGGCCTGGCGGTAATGCACGAGGTGCATGAAGCCGTAGACCGCCGCGGATTCCGTGGTGTAATTGGGGATATTGGCCGCTTCGAAAGCATCCGAAGCCGCGCCGGTTTCGCCCATCCACATGGTGAAGACAGGCTTCGGCGGCGTGCGCGTCTTGCGCGCGCGCTCAGTGACCGCAATGACGGATTTGGCCGCGTCGAGCGCCGACGCAAGCGCTGTCGGCACGTTCATCACCAAGACCGCATCGTTGGCGCTGTCCTCAAGCAGGCTTTCGAGCGCGACCGCATAGCGCTCAGCGCCGGCATCGCCGGCGATGTCGGCCGGATTGGCGCGCGACCAGATCGGCGGCAAAGCGGCGTCGAGCGTCTTCATCGTATCGGGCGAGATGGCGGCAAGTTCGCCGCCGAGATCGACAAGACGATCGACCGCCAACACCCCGACGCCGCCGCCGTTGGTGAGAATCGCCAGGCGGTTTCCCGACAAAGTCGGCAAGCGCGCCAGCGTCTCGGCGGCGGCAAACAGCTCATCGAGATCGAAGACGCGCAGCAATCCAGCGCGACGAAACGCGGCATCGTAGACCGCGTCGGATCCGGCGAGCGCGCCCGTGTGCGTCATCGCGGCTTTGGCGCCTTGTGCGTGCCGTCCGGATTTGATGACGAGCACCGGCTTGGTACGCGCCGCGGCGCGCGCCGCCGACATGAATTTGCGCGCGTCTCTAATCGACTCGACATAAAGCAGGATGGCGCGCGTCGCCCGATCCAACGCGAAATGATCGAGCAGGTCGGCGAAGTCCACGTCGAGGCTGTCGCCGATCGAGACGATGGCGGAAAATCCGACGCCGCGGCCGGCGGCCCATTGCACCAGTCCGGCGGCAATCGCGCCGGATTGCGAGATGAGCGCGAGATCGCCGGCCGGCGGAGCGGCGGCAGCGAAGCTCGCATTGAAATTGGCGCCCGGCACCAAAACGCCCAGACAATTGGGCCCGACTAGGCGCATGCCGGCGGCGCGGGCATTTTGCTCGCAAAGCGCGGCCAGCGAACCGGGGCCATGGCCCAGTCCCGCCGTAATGATGATGCCGGCGGCGGTGCCCTTGCGCGCTGCCGCCGCGACCGCCTCAGGCACCGCAGCCGGCGGCACCGCGATGGCGACGACATCCGGCGCCTCGGGCAAATCGTCGTAAGATTTCACGGAGCGAACGCCCGCGATCTCGTCGTAGCGCGGATTGACCAAGTGGATGGCGCCGGGAAATCCACTGTTGATCAGATTTTCGAGCACGGCCCGCCCTGTTGAGGTGATGCGCAGCGACGCGCCGACGACGGCGACGGATCGTGGAGCGAACAGCGTTTCGAGACGATAGGTGGACATGGGGCTGGCCAAAGCTGGAAGGGACGATCGCAGGCCTTTCATCAGGGAGCCGGCGGCACGTCCCATTGATCCAAGTCAAAGCTCGCTCTTTCTCGCGGCGGCAGGATGACAAAAAAAGGAGAGATCGATGCCAGCCGTAGACGCAATCATTGTTGTCGCCATCGTTGCCGCATTTGCGATTTTTGCCGGCGTGCTCGCATGGGTCGAGCATCAGACGAGGAATTTGTCCCGGGTTCGATCCGCAGCGAAACTCGCAGGCGATCGCGCACCGCGTGGGTGAAGCTCGGCGCGCGCGTACCCAACCGGCAGGTATAACGAAACGCTTTTATTCGTGCCGGTGGTGGGCCGCCTGCTGATAATGCAGGCGCAAGAGATCGATGCCGTAATCGTTGCCGTTGGGCGTGCGCACGATGGTGTGCACGTGAAACTTCGCCGGCTCGGCGTTGGTGAGAAAGACGCCGGCGTGATGATCGAACTCGATGAAGATCACCGGGCTCTGAATCCGATAATAGAAGGCGTTTGTTTCCTCGAAGCCGCCGATCCAGCAAAAATGCGTGTCGCCGAGATGCCGCTCGACTTCGGCCAGGCGGGCGGCAAGCGGCCCCGACGGCAACGGTGCGACATAGGCGGCAACAAGATCGAGGAGATCGCGCTGCTGGTTAGCCGACAATGCTGAGGCGCGCAGACCTTCGTAAGGTACGATGCGATTGTCCTGAAACGCGCCGCCGAGATGCAGATTGTCGGCGAAGTGACGACGGCCGGGCGGCAAGTCGCCGCCGACCAAGGCGTGCGCCACGATCGCCTGGCGCTGCTGGCTCGCCGACAACGAGCGCATCAGCGCCAGGCCGGCACGCTCTTCATCCTCGAAGAGATGCGTGCCGGCAAACGGCCCGGCATCGGCGTAATTCGGCTCGGCACCGAGGAAACAGGGACTGAGCACCATCTGCCGGCCGATGACAAAGCAATTGAGGCTGAGGTGGTGGCCAAAAAGCTGCCAGCCCCACGGCTCGGATTCCGCTGGGTTGCCGAACAAACAAAAGGTGTAGGCCCATTCCCCGAGCACGGCCTGTCCGCCGACGAGGTCGCCGAGGAAGCGATTTAAGCGCATGACGCCGTTGGTGATGTCGTAGCCTTTACGGCTCAGGCTTGCGCGCACCACCGCCATCACGGCATCGCGAAGTGGCGCCACATTTTCGTCGAGCCGCAGGCCGTGGCGCTCGACATAAAGCTCGGTGTTCTGCCAGTGCCGCCAGAGTTGCGAATTGACCGGCAGGCACATTGCGGCGCGCTGCTCGCGGGTGAGCTGGCCGAGAAGCGCGTTTGCGGCTTCGACCATCGCCGGCGTCGGCGCATCCTGCGGCGCGAGCGCAAACAAGCCGGGTTGCACATGGCCGTCGACGGTCAATCCTTGAAATGGCGCCGCAGCAAGCTTCGCCCAGGTACCAAACAACTCCTGCGCACGCGGGCTGCGCATGCGCGCTTGCGTATGAGCGTGCGGCGTCGGGCCGGCAATGTTGCTCTGTCCGGGCGCCGGCACGAAGCGATGATAGCTTTCGGCGCTCATGATGAAGCGGCTCGGCTAAAAGCCGACGCCGAGGATTGGCAGCAGCCGGGACAGGATGGAGGCAAGACAAACCAGGATCACGAGAATTTTTAACAGGTTCGCGAGCCTGCGGTCGCGCACATATTTGTCGATGACCCAGAATACGATGGCCCCGACGACGACCGTAATAAGGATATGAATCAAAATCAAAATCGTCATGGCCCGTCTAACCCCCTTGTGGTCTCGAGAGCGATATGAACTCAAGAACAATCCGGGCGAGACTAAAGCATGATTCCGAAAAGTGGAAACCGGTTTTCCGACAGGATCATGTCAGGACGGACTCTCGACGTTTTCGGCGGAATACGATCGCTTGTACGCTCACCCGGCGGCCGCTAAGCCTCGCCGGCACGCACGATCAGCACGCGCCGGTGATTGGCGAGCAGGATCACGAGGCCGATAAAGGCGGTCGCCGCCATGACGACAAAAACCATCAGGCTCGAGGTCGCGTTCAGGAGGCCGACACCGGTGGAGGCGAGCGCGCCGATGCCCATTTGCAGAAAGCCGAGCACCGCCGAAGCGCTGCCGACATTTTTGCTGAACGGCGCGAGCGCGATGGCTGCCGCATTCGGATAGGCGATGCCACAGAACGGCAAATAGAGCAGAAGCAGGACGATATTGCCGGCAAGCCCATACCAGCCGTTGAACGTGCCGACCACGAGGATCATCATGATGACATTCTGACAGATCACGGCGGCGCGAAAGACCTTGTGATCCTCGTACCGGCGCGACAGCCAGATGTTCAGTTGGCTGCCGCCGATGAAAGCACAGGCGAGCGCGGCGAAGATCAGCCCGTAAGCGTTCGGTCCGAGGTGAAAACCGTCGATGAAGATGATCGGCGAACCGGCCACATAGACGAACAGGCCGGCAAACGCGAAAGCCCCGCCGATCGCGTAGGTATAGAATTGCGGGCGCACCAGAATTTGGTGAAAGCCTTCCAGAACAGCGCGCGGCAGTAGGGAGATTGCGCGATCCCCCTGATGGGCTTCGGGAAGCAGGAACCTGATGACCACCATCAGCAAGACCGCGAAGGCCGCGAGAAAGACGAAGATCCAGGGCCAGCCGACGGTGGTCGCGATCAGGCTGCCGATCGAGGGAGCAAACAGCGGCGAGACGCTGAGCACCAGCAACAACAGCGACAGAATCTTGGCACTCTCGCGCGCCGGAAAGAAGTCGCGCACCATGGCGATGGAACCGACCTGGGCGACACAGCCGCCGAGCGCCTGCAACAGGCGAAAGGCGATGAACACGCCGGGCGTTGGCGCGGCAATGCAGCCGAACGAAGCGACCGTGAATAGACCTAAGCCCGCATAGAGCGGCCGCTTGCGGCCGAAGCGATCGAGCATCGGACCATAGAACAATTGCCCGAGCGCCAAGCCGATAAAATAACCGGAGACCGACAACGATATCTGCGCCGGCGTGGTGCCGAGATCGTGCGCGATCTGCGGGAATGCCGGCAGATACATGTCGATCGAGAACGGGCTGACGGTGCTGAGCGCACCGAGAATAAGAATAATCAAAAGACCGGAATGGGAGCTACGTGGCATTGCTGCTTTCGATCAAGTGATAGTGCGGCCGGCGAAGGCCGTGGAGGATTTTTGCGGCGGAACGCTTTTAGGTGGTGGCGTGAAGCGTCGGCACAAGCGACCGCGGGACGTATTGGGACATGTGAAGCATTCTTGTCACGCATCGCTTGATGCGTTTTTGGGCGTTGCTCGGCGAAAGCGTCGCCTCATGCGCGTCAAGCCGTGACGCCATTTGACTCAACTCTGCAAAAAGGGCGTGACAATGTCTTTTGTTCGCGTATCGTTCTTATCGACGCTGGGGATCGCGCCTAGGGCTCGGCGGCGGGTTTTTAGGGGATTATTAGGGTTAACCAACTACTTCCGTACCGGCACGCGCTCGGGACGGACAAGATGGTTCGGTGGTTTCTGGCATTGGCGGCGATCGGGTTTGCTCCTTCCGCCATCGCGGCCGAACTCGACGTGCTGCGCGGCTCGACCGCGCTGTCCTACACGGTGGCGCAAACACCGGCGCCCTTCCTGGTTCCGATCGCACCGATGCCGCCCGGCGGATCGCCGCCGGTGCTGGCGGCACAGCCGGTCGCGGTCGTCGCTCCGCCCGCGGTCTGGAATTGGACCGGTTTTTATCTCGGCGCCAATGCCGGGCTTGCGGTCGCAACCAGCAACTTCGCCGACCCGTTCGGCGCCTCCGTCTTCGGCGACAGCGTCCGCAGCCCGGGCTTCATGGCCGGCGGCCAGATCGGCCTCAACTGGCAGGCGCCGGGCGCGCGTTGGGTGCTGGGCGTCGAAGCCGATGCGGACGCCATTTCATCCGACGGCACGAGCACCTGCTTTGCGACCTCCGGATTGAGCATTGCCTCGACGTGCCGGGTGCGGCCGCAGTCGGTCGCCACCCTGACCGGGCGTGTCGGTTACGCCACGAACGTGTTCGACGAGTTGCAAAACATCGCGCCGATCGGGCCGCTGCCGTTTCGATCCGCCACCTTGATCTACGGCAAGGCCGGCGTGGCCTACGCCAACGACAAGATCGACATGGCGACCAACAACGATCTGGCGGGGCTTGCAGGCCCAAACATCACCTCCAACAGCGCCAACGCGACATTCTGGGGTTGGACCGTGGGGCTCGGAATTGAGCAGGCGTTATCGGCCGCGTGGTCGCTGAAGGTCGAGTACGATTATCTGGGCTTCCCCAGCCGCAGCATCACCAATCTGGGCAGCGCGACCGTCGATCCGGCCGGTATCACTGTGAACACAACGGCGCCGAGCTCATCGGGCGTGTCGCAGAACGTCCAGCTTGTGAAAATGGGTCTGAACTACAAATGGGGCGCGAACCCGTTGCCGTGGAACGATGCGGCGGCGACCGCCGCCGTCGTACGCGAAGCACCGACGCCGCTGTGGCTGACAGGATGGGATGGCGAAGCCGGCGCGCGCTACTTCGGCAGTTGGGGCCGCTTCCAGAAAGATCTCGGCACGTTCACCAGTTCGGGACTGCCCAACATCAGCGCCGTTTCGCGACTCACCTACGCGGACATGCAAACAAATTCCGGCGAATTGTTCGGCCGCATCGACAGCCCGTGGCGGGTGTTCGTCAAAGGCTTCGTCGGCACCGGCGTCAACAACGGCGGCGGAATGAACGACGAGGATTTCGGCATCCCGCTGGATTTTACCTATGCGGGCTATTCGAACACGAACTCCTCGGTCACCGGGAACATCCAATACGGTGCGTTCGACGCCGGCGTGAACCTCCTGCAGGCGCCGGGCTACAAGGTCGGCGTGTTCGCCGGCTATTTCTACTTCAATCAGAACATGAGCGGGTTCGGTTGCCAGCCGACCGCCAATATCAACTGCATTCCCAACGTCCCGTCGGACGGCTCGGCCATCATCACCGAGAGCGACAAATGGCAGGCGATGCGGATCGGCGTTTCGGGTGAAACGCGCTTGATCAATCGCCTGGCATTGAGCGCCGACATCGCCTACCTGCCGGTGGTGCGTTTCAGCGGTGTCGACAATCATTACTTCGGCAACACCGGATTGATCGCCAGCGTCAACCCGGAGAGCGCCAACAGCGGCGCCGGTGTGCAGCTCGAGGCGATGATCTCCTATTTTGTCACGTCGCAGGTCAGCGTCGGCATGGGCGGCCGCTACTGGGCGCTGTGGACCAACAACGGGCAGGCGTCGCGCACGGTCGAGTTAGGCGTGCCCATCGCGCAAACGCCGCCGCAGGCGTTCAAGGCTTTCGCCGAGCAAAGCGGCGTCTTTTTGCAGGCCGCCTACCATTTCGGACCGGATTGCTTCTGATGATCGTCGGTCGTCTCGCGCGATCTTGTTGAGACTTGCCCGACACGACTTGCCGACACGACTTGCCCGGCACTGTCCATCTCGGCGGTCCATGCTCAATGGTCCATGCTCAGCGGTCCATGTCAGTGCCGCATGCCTGCGGTGCAGGCGGGCGGTGGCCGTCACCCGTTTCGTCCCGCTGCGAAATTCTGTTAGCTTGCCGCACACTCCCCCTCGATCGTCTGCTCCGGTCGGTGACCGAGGACCGCCGCGGCCTGCGGGCGCGCCGTTTCGCAGTCGTCGAGATGCAGTGATGGATGTCGCACAAGATCGCGAGGCCGTTCTGGATGCCGGCCCCTGGAAACGCAATGTGATCGTCTGCGTCTTCGGCTCCTTCACCACGATCGTGGCGATGACGCTGCTGCTGCCGTTCCTGCCGCTCTATGTCGAACAACTCGGCGTCACCGATCACGCCGCGATCGTGCAGTGGTCGGGCATCGCCTATGGGGCCACCTTCTTCTCGGCTGCCCTGACCGCGCCGCTCTGGGGATGGCTGGCCGACCGCTATGGCCGCAAGCTGATGCTGATCCGGGCGAGCCTCGGCATGGCGATCGCGATGTCGCTGATCGGCATGGCGCACACGGTCTGGCAGTTGGTGGCGTTCAGGCTTCTGGCCGGGTTGCTCGGCGGTTACGCCTCGGGGTCCACCGTGCTGATCGCGACGCAAGCGCCCAAAGCCCGCTCCGGCTGGGCGCTGGGGATTTTGTCTGCGGGCATCATGGCGGGCAGCCTCGCAGGCCCGCTGATCGGCGGCGTGCTGCCGCCGCTGATCGGCATCCGCGCCACCTTCCTGTGGGCCGGAGGCGTCATCTTCATCACCTTCCTGGGCACGGCCTTTCTGATCCGCGAAGAGCACCGGCCGAAAGCTCAGTCCAGCAAGGCGCGTGGCGGCTGGTCAGAGATCCCGGACAAGCGGCCCATCGTTGCCATGCTGGTGACGGGCTTGCTCTTGATGGTCGCCAACATGTCGATCGAGCCGATCATCACCGTTTATGTCGCTCAGCTGGTTGAGCCCTCGCGCGTCACATTCGTGGCCGGCCTGGTGATGGCGGCGGCAGCGTTGGGCGCCATCCTGTCTTCGCCGCGCCTCGGCCGATTAGCCGATCGCATCGGCCATTGGCGCGTCATCAACGTCTCTCTTGCGGTGTCCGCAGCGCTGCTGATCCCGCAGGCGTTCGTGACCGACGGCTGGCAGCTCATCGTTCTGCGTTTCCTGATGGGGCTGGCGCTCGGCGGCCTCTTGCCCTGCATCGCCAGCGTCATCCGCCACAACGTGCCGGAGGCGATCACCGGCAGCATCCTGGGCTATTCGGTATCGGCGCAATATGCCGGCCAGGTACTCGGCCCGATCGGCGGCGGCTTCGTCGGCGGCCATGTCGGCATGCGCGCCGTCTTCCTCGGCACCGCCGTCCTGATGGCCGCCGGAGCGATCGGGAATTTTATTGTTGAGAGGCGCCGCTAGGGCGGCCGCTTGCTCGCTCCCGAACCGGGATTTGATCTATTTTTCGCGGCGCAGTCTGGCACAGTAACAAGATTGGCCAGCGCTCAAAGATCGCTCCACATAGCGGTGTCATAACCACGATGCAACGAATCCATTTTTTCCCAAATCAAACGCGTCAGCCCTAGGGGAGTATGGACGCCTTTTATTTCGTCGGCGGAAAGTCTAACGGCAATCTCCTTCATCCAATCCAAATCCGACAACTGATCGGCCAGTTTCCCCCAATCTCTCTTGGTCAACCCGTACCGTTGTTTAAGGTTTGTGACCGGCTTGATCGGAGTCCTTTCGGTAGTTAGATGCAGCGAAAAGAAAGTGACGATCCCGGCTTGAATATACTCATGAGAAAATTTTTTCTTCTTGGCATTTGTTTCGATCGCAGGTTCAGATTTACTCACTCTCACTGTGTTGGCCTTTGACGTGTTGATTCGCGTCCTTCGGTCAGCCACGTGCAGATGTTCGCTTCTTTCTGTGGGCTGGTTTTGTTCGCCGTCTTCCGACGCCGAGGCGAGCTTTTTCAACCGTCGGATAAAGTCACGCATATCATTATGAAAAGACGCATGGCGAACCCAAAAGCCTTGGCGCTTTGCCAATTCTTTCAAATTGTCGGGCAGTCTGCTGGCGTTTGGAATCTCGGCTCCGTCGATAAAAATTGGAATAACCAAAATACCGCCCTGTAAGGCTGCTGCTATTTCGATGCGAACGAAATCGTTTGGATTGTCGAGGCGACGATTCGCGCTCTCGTCGGTAACATCAAGCCAGTTGGGCCCGATGATTGCGATCAAGACTCCACATTTAGAAACTTGCTTCTGGATTTCGCTGACGAAGTCTATGCCCAAGCCGATCGAGTCCACGTCCATGAATAAAAGACTAGGCCCAAATGCCTGGGCCAGCCGATCGTGGATGCGGCCCGCATAGCCTGCGGTATCACCTCGACGATAGCTTATGAAAATCCGACCGAGCTTGTTGAGATGATTCTGAGGCATCCACATCGTCCAGACCCCGCTAAACCAATCTAAAAATCGCGTGCGGATTGCCGCAGTATATCAAATAATAAATCACCGCAAACGTATCGCCGCGGCGTCACGCAAGTCGAAATCAATGGCTATACGCCAGGTTGGCACCCATTGTTCCTGGTGTAACGGAAGCCACACCTTGGTCGATTTTTCCCAAGAACAGTGTTCCGTTGCCGGCCTCGGAACGACGAGAGCAAAATTCTGAGAAGCGACTGAAACACGCGATAATTTTGATTGACGCGGTGGGAACGGCCATACAGCGCTGATGCCAGGCGTTATCCGGTTGGCAGCGGTCCAGTTACCGGATGTGCTCCAGCCAGTCGTCTCGCGCTTGACCAAGGCATCGTCGCTGCCCACGTCTCCTGGCCCGCTGTACTTACTTTACAGCCTTTATGGCGCCAAAGCCGATTGCAGTATTACTGTCGGTGGCGGAGAGGGAGGGATTTCGAACCCCCGATACGGTTGCCCGTATGCCGCAT
>CAWFRC010000011.1:0-2078856 GCA_963818155.1 uncultured Alphaproteobacteria bacterium | reverse complement strand
CGACGGCTGCAACTCCCCTTGGAACTACCTGCTGCTCGCGGCCCTCTTCTTCCGCCAGCGAACGCTTGTCAGTTATTCGAATCGCGCGGGGCTCCGGCGGAACGGCGTAGGGTCTATCTGATTTAACGGAACTGTTATGTAAAACTTCTCGGCATGGAAGTTATGGTCAGCCTTCTTATCGCTTTTAGCGGCGTCATCGTGGCCATCGTAGCTTTGCTTCGCGGGCGCGTTTATTTGGGGATCGGTGCGAGCATTGTTTTCGCACTTTTGTTTTCTGTGTGCGGTGTAGCACTCGGACACTCCTTCGGAATCGACTTATTGATAGGGATTGCAGCGATTACGGCAGTGCAAGCGTCGTATGTAGCATTGAGCCTTGCTCTTGAGTTTTTTGCCGCAGAGAATCTTGTTTCTGCGGTTCAACAGGCGATCGGGCGGCAGTTACGGAGTGACCTTAAGCCGCCTCACGATCTATCCGATGCCGAACGCACTTTCGGCAATCTTTCGAAAGCGATTTGTTCGTTTGTTCAAGCGTTATCAGGAATGCGTGCGACGCTCATTGACACTCGCTCCGCAAGCCGCCTGAATTCGATCCGAGGAAGGTTCGCTGGCCCTTCTTCATCGAGAGGTATTTCCCCCGGTCGACAGCCCTCTGTTGGTTGGGGTTTTTCAGCGAGCAAAATTGGCTTTTTTCAACACCAGACCAACGAGGCTCGCCGCGAGCGTCAAGAGCGCGATGAGGCTCGTCGCAAGATGGAATAGCACGCTCGCCGCAAAACGGGCGCAGATAGGGTTGGCTCTATTGGACGGAAGAGGAATGATCCGGAGCTTCCGCGTAAATGATTGTCGAATCCAATCTCGACAAAGTCCCTTAGTTGCAGGTCGTGATACCGCCAATTGTAAGACAGGAGACCAGGGGAGCGGCTGGGTTTGCATCGTTGGCGGTGTTACACGTCGTAATGCCACCGATACTAACGCAGCCGATTGTCGGCGAGGGCACCGATAGCGGCTGCGCAGGCCGGCCTACCGTGCCGCCAAGGTCGGTTCTTTGAGATGACTGTCGGCAGCCCATTGCTATTTGAAATTGCTCAACTGCACTAGCGAGTGCTGCAGGCCGGATTCGAGGGTTCGCGTGCATTATTCTGCGTGCAATCCCTGCTACATCCGTACAGGCGGGAAGGGGTGCGCCCTCTGCTTGGGGAGTGGCAGGCTGCGGCATTGTTGCTGCGACCGGCTTCCGGGCGTCTGCGGATGTATGCTTGATGCCCAGCGTCACAGCGACCTTCGTCTTCGTCGCATGATCTAGCGATGATGCCCACATTTCTTGAAGCGGCGTCTGCCCATCGCTATTTTGGATCTGCACATCGGCCCCGTTCGCAAGCAAAAGAGCTGCGATTTCACTTTGTCCCGCAGTAGCAGCCAAGTGCAGCGCGGTTTTACCAGACGAAGACTGAGCATTTACAACTGCCCCGCGCGCGATAAGCAACGTTAGAGCTTTTTTATTTCCGCGAAGCGCCGCCCATTGCAACGGAGTCGCACCCATAATATCGCGCGCATCAATTTCTGCTCCGTGGTTGAGAAGCAAGCTGACCACATCTGTATGACCATACTCCGCCGCCAAATGGAGTGGCGTTGCTCCTAAGCCGTCCTTAACGCTGATGCTTCCTCCGCGATCTAACAGGAACTCGGAAACTTTTCTGTGGCCGTATGCTGCGGCGAGGCCTAGCGGCGTGAGGCCCGCTAAGCCGATTGGCGAAAGTCCCTTTTCGTCAACGGCATTCACGCTCGCTCCCGTAGTGAGCACTGCTTCCACTTTGCCAAGGTCGCCTGCCTTTGCAGCCGACAAAATTTCTTCGTTCGGCCCGGCATGCGCCCGACCAATTGGCAGTAGCAAGACAACAAAAGCAAAAAGCGAAAGCGCCGCGGCCGGAGCTCTGCCGGTGAGTCGCATGCAAATCGACTTTTCGGGCATTCCACCCCCCGGGTGTTCGCAATAGTAGGACGATAGTCCGTGGTTTAATGGTCTGCAAGGCGCTTGCTTCAGTAATGAGGGCAAACGCGCTCGTCGCGAGAAATGTCAGGCGAATCCGTGTTCGCCAAAACCTGTCGCAAGAAAGCCTTGCCGTCGATGCCGGGATTGACCGCACTTACGTGAGCAGGATTGAACGAGGCCTGGAAAATCCCACAGTCGCGATTCTCGAGCAATTAGCCAAAGCACTGAACATCAATATCGTGGAGTTGTTGGTGACCCCGGCTAAGAATGAGCCACTCCCTAAGCCGCTACCAGGCGGTCGTCGGTCTGCCCTTGTTAGACGATCGCGCGCTTAAACGCGACTGCGCGGATCAGGAGGCAAGGATTGTCACTTCTCCCGGACGCCGCGCGTGCTACTTCGACAATCGAATAGGCCACGTTGAGCGACGGTCCCGGTCTGCCCGAACCCCCCGGTTGTCCCTAGAAGCCTGCGAGCACTAGGCATCTCGACCACGGGAGAGTGGAGACTTCCCTGGGTTTTGTTTTTTTTTAAACGTCATGGCAACTGTCGAGGCGTCGACCGCCCTAACGGAGCAGGACTGGAGTTACGCCGGCAGGCGAAGCCGTGCGACTATCGAACACCGGAGCGAAGTTCGTGACTGAAGACGATGAACATCGCGTGCGTTCTAAGCCGCGACTGGTTTCCGACAACGTTCGACGGAGTGGGAGAGGTATCCTCGGAGGGAGCCGAAGTCAGCGCGAGAGCAACTTGGGGCCGGTCAGATCAGAAACATTCGGCGCATTTCGTGGCCGACGTAGAACGTTAGTTTGGATTACTCTTTAGTGCCTCGTCAGTCGACCGTCGGAAGCTAGCGACCCGGCTCTCCCTTTGGGCCATGTACCACTCTAAACAATGCGCTGAGCAGAATTGCTTTTGTGCGAAGCGCCTGCGGGTAAGACCGAAAGAACCCTGGCACACCTCGCATCGTACCTTATGCCGGCTGGGAATTTCCCAATTCGTCGCGCGCATAACGGCTCCATTGGCCCGGGAGTTGCGACGCTATTCCTCGAATATGACGGGAGTAATTCTTTGCACCAGTCAAAAGAAAAGGTCCCACTGGAAGGAAGCGCGGGACCTTCGAAAGTTGAACAGAGTTTCAGGAGCTTTAGAATACAAGAAACGGAGTTCGACGCTAGGGTCCAAGACGTTTCACGCAGCGCTTAGTCCCGTTCTATTGCATTCCTGCAACACCCCTGTTCACGCGTTCAACATCCTCTCGCTGCCTTGAGCAGCTCCAGCTGCGTCGCGAGGTCTTGCCCGTCCGTCGAAGCACGCGCGTATCCCTTGATCATCTCAGCCCCATTCTGTGCAAAACATTCGTTCAGCCGAACCCCGCGTCACACGGGCACCTCTGCGCTGAACGTATCTTGAAAGTTTCGTTCAAGCGCGAGCTGAGCCCGCTTTCCAAAGGACACCCTCGGCCATCGACTGCTCAATGATAGGCTTCGCCTGGGAATCAGCTCCGGGTGCGCCGCGAGATATTCTCTGCCCAGCGCTGCCATCTCACTTCGCTTGACCTGGCTGACCTTGCGCCGGCCTTCGTTCCTGATCGCCTGTTTAACCGCGATCTCCCCTCGGCGCTGTACCTCGACCCGCAGGGCCATCGGCCGATGCAGCGCAGCCTGCTGGTCTCGCGCTTGGCCCTGAGTTCAGCTCGTTGCGCTTTCATCCGCTCGCGATACGATCGAATAGCCATAACGATGCTCTCCGGTCTCGTTGTGGCGAGAGCTGGCAAATGCGCGGAAGGCTTCGTCAGTTCGCTTCTTTCTACCACAACACAGAGCGTTGAGCGAGCGCTAACCGCTGAGCCGCAGCCGTTTCTTGATTATCGTTGTTTGTTTGCTCCACCTCGGACATTTTCTTTCGGAGGGCCATTGCGCCACCCCCGGCCCCCAAAATCGACTGGGCTCGATCGGCCCAAATGTGCTTTCAGAATTGTGTGGAAAATCGAAGAGCCACATCCATCCCGCTCCGCTGGTTGCGTTGGGCGGCGCCTTTGGTCTTATTTGGAACTTAATTGTAGCTGACTCGCTGGGCGCACGGGCTAGGATTATGCTCAAAAAGATCGCGGCGACTATTTCGGTGACAGCGTTTATGTTGCTTTGCATTGCTTTGGCGCCGCACGTGCCAACGGCGCTCGCCACGGCTGGCCACGACATTGATGACACCAACTTGAGCGAGACGGTCGCGACGCAATCCTGCGCGTCATTTGAGGTCTGGTTTCTCGACCCCACCTGCAGCCGACTTCGGCACGCGAAGAAGGTTGGGCGTCTGGGCCACAAGGCCAGCTGGTAAGAAGCGACCTAGCTTCAGTGATGGGAAAAGACGTATTGAGTGGTGCGGCCGATAGCCCAGATTAAAACAGCACCGGCAGCAGCAACGGGCGTGGCGACGGTCCAATCCGGGACGGGTAGAGTGGCGGCGAAGACAAGAATGAAAACGGCCCACGCCCATGCGGCCAGGCACGCCGTACGATAAAGCACATCAATGACACGAGCAGTCATTCTCTGCTGAATGCGGCGCCAGCGTGTTAATGCATATGCGGGCGCCTGCGCGTGAACGACCTCAGCACGTTGAAGGCTAGCCTTACAGTCGCCTTCTCAATTAAGGTTAAGTCAGGCACCTGCGGAAGTTATAGGGGCGTGAGGCGGGTTGTTGTGTGGCCTCTTCATCAAGACTTTGGCTTTGGTCGCTCTAACGCCGCGATATGATCCTCTGGCAGGTTTTCAACGTAGGCGCTGAGAGTGCGCCTATCTTGCTTCGCGAGCTTTTCAAGCTTCGCCTTGAGGGCAGGCCTGACCCTTAGATTTAGTTGTGCATTACGGGTCATTATCGATGGCCTAATTTGGTCACGTGGCGATACGATGTATTACAAAAAATGGTCGGCGCTGGAGAGGATCGTGGCTATAGTTATTATAAGCAGTGCAATCTGCTTAGTATTGGGGGGAAGTCTCGGCTTTCTGTTCGGTGCCATCTGCACAATGGCATCTGATAAGAAACACCAAGCGCGGGCAGAAGTGAAATCGTCCGTTGGAAGAAGGTCGATCGTGGAGTTCAGCGGCTTTTCACAATACGGTATTCCAGTTGAATATCGCGCAGAAGCTCATCCACTTCCTTCTGAAGCCGCAAGATCGATTGAGGTGGGCCAACCGCGTTGGCGGTAACGACCCCGTTCTCGTGCACGACGAGGGTGGCCACACGGCCTTTTCCCTTGATGAGTTCTTGGGCCTCGCGCGCCGTTATTTCAGGTCGTTTGTCCATGCGAAGTCCTTAACAGCTGAAACAATCCTGGCGACCTCGCTTCCAATGACGCATTGCAACCGATACGTGAACGGCAGTCAACGTTGATTGGAAGAATAAAAGAGAAGCCCCGGCCTTTTCGACCGGGACGGCAAACGGCGAGGCGCAGCATAACGGAAGCTTAATTGGAGTGCTCCGTCACTTCCTCGTATTTTGGCCGTTCAGTTTTGGGAAAGGTAAGCGTCTTGTCGTGCCTATCAACAACGTTGAGCATCCCATCAAGGTTCGTGGAGTTGGCATGGAGAGAAAATGGGCCATTACGGCGTTGCGCGGCCGTAAGAATTTGATTGGTAGCGTTTATGTCGTGCAAGCGGTGAAGGATGGCATCTCGGAACACTGGGCTGCCGCGACGCTCGAGGCAGAAGCCGTTGGCGCAGTCGCGAGAAGAATTGGGCCTGGTTGGAGGCTAACTTTGACAGATCGTCGGCTATCTGGCCGACTTTCGGCGCTCAAGATGCGACCTAATACGGTGCAAAAGCTGTGAATTCTCACGTGATGAGAATTGCCCGGCCCCGGAGGCAACGGTAGCTTGGTACGCTGTAAAGTGTCAGTGCGTAGTGAGGCGATCATGGGTGCCATAGAAGGGTTTCGAAAGGGGCTTCGTTTCCTTGTCGCTCGGGTCAAGGCGTTGCGGGACGCCGTTCGGGTTGACAACGTCCGCTTGGCGCATCGATCGCGGATGAACCTCGTGTCGCAACTGAGACGGATTGACATTCCAGAGCGCGACGATGTTCTGCAGCTGTTTCGCGTTAGCGGATTGTGGGTGCGCAACATTGGCGATCGCCGCGAAACTAAACGGATCATCCAGCAAATTAGCCGCCGCATCATAGAACGGCTTAATCGCCGGTCGGCAGCCGCGGCCTTCTCGGTGCCCGGGGATGTCGGGACATAGTCCTCTAATGTGATCGGGCGTAGTGGCTCGATGCCCTAAGACCCCAATCCCTAGCGGCTTGCGTTTTCGTTCCGGAAATGTTCTTTTCGGGAATGACCCTGATTTTCGAGATCAATTGCGACTTCCCCTACCAAGTGGCCTTGTCCTTCGACGAGATCGCGATGGAAGTCCTCGCTTGGCTCGACGATCGCTCGTTCGAATGGGACATGTACGTAGACCTGCCGGCGCAGACAGTGCGGTATTGCTTTCGCACCGCGGCCGACGCCACATCATTTAAGCAGCGGTTCGTTGAGGCCACGCGACGGCGGGCAGTCTAGGGTGTGTAAACGCTCGTGGGGTGATTTGAGAGCGCTTCATGGCGGATCATTCGATCGGTGGCGGTAGCGCTGTCGGGGGTGCCATCCGCAGCCCTACGATCAAATACAGATACATGGGGCCGCCGGTCTATTGGTGTCCGGATAATCCGCAATATCAGCTTCGATGTTTCGACCACAATCCAAGTCAGCAAGAGATCGCCGCCGCCGCGGAAGCTAGCGGATTTGGCGGCGGTCGGATCATCCGGGGTGAAAGCGTCAGAACCACCGAGGCTCGGCCAACTGTAGGCTTTGGCGGCAGTTACATCACCTACATTTTCATCGCGCTGATAATCGCCGTCCCACTTTACTGGATCATAAAAGTTGGAGTTAAGCTGCGTACAAAACGTTCTCTACTGAGAAAAATGCGTCAAGCCATAGAACAGCACTCGCAGGCGTTAATTCGGCAACGATCTCAGCTCGTGCAATACGACCCATACGGGAATGAAAAACTGGAGAAATGGAACAAAGCGATTGATTACTTCCTTTTTCACCATTTGTCGCAAGCACTGTCAGTGCGCGAACAGCAGGTACTAAAAGATAAACACCAGTCCCTAGTCGCCCAGATTGAAGACTTCGTGAAAGAAAGATCAGACGATGATCCTCCGTTTCGCACTTTTTCTGAAGACATGTCATCCGCCGAGTTCGAAGAATTTTGCGCAGGGGAGCTACGTCAAGTCGGCTGGAATGCGCACGTAACGCTAAAGAGCCGTGATCAAGGCATTGATGTGATTGCTGACAAGAGCGGTGTTCGAATTGTGATCCAATGCAAAAAGTATAGGAGCCCCGTCGGCAATAAAGCAGTTCAGGAAATAGCCGCCGGAAGAGCTCACGAAATGGCGGATTATGCAATTGTTGTCACCAATAGCAGCTTTACGCCTTCGGCTAAGCAATTGGCTCTCACCAATAATGTTGATTTGCTTCATTATCGCGATCTGCATAACATCGACGCCGTTTTGCAATTAGAAGATAACGGTCGGATTGTGCCGCTGCGGCAGAGGTAGGGGCGGGGGTTGGAATGCTGAAGCCTGCGCCGAACGATTACCTGCAACGCTGGCCCGTGTCGAAACGGGTCAATAGCTCGAAGGCCGATGCGGATGATGCGACGTTGATTGAGGGGATTGAGTTGTCTGCCGCGGAGTGAAGATCAATGTCTTCTCCTCGGCATGATGCCTTGCCGCATCTTTGTACAGCCGTACAAGAAACGCCTTGGCGCAAAGCGTCGCGAATACGGCGCTCCCACCTAGGTCTACCGCTTTCAGTATCAAGCGGGTCATTTGAAGCCCAATTGTTCAGCTTCGTTGCGGAATGGAGAGGAGAGGTCCTGCGTGCGCTGCTGTCGCAGGGCCTCTCCTGCTCTCGTTGCACAAGACGGAACCTCGGGGTACGGGGGATGCGATGGTCCCGTCTTTTCCATCAACGACACACTAAAGCAGGGCCTCAGGAATGGTTCGGCTCTAAGCGTCCAGACGGATGCAAAGCTCGCTTGCATTACTTGCAGGGGTCCCGTTGTCCACATCCCTAAGATTGGGGGGTTGTTCGGCGGGGGAGGGCCGTCCTCAATTCAGGTCGGGCGCTACTCCCAAGGTACGTCCTCAGCTAAGCCTGACTTAAAGTCCCGATCACCCTCCACCGACCGGGACTTATTTCTGTTTGCGCTGACCAGGAAATACAAAGGGCCCCGCCATCCCCAACGGAGCCCTTTGCGCGCGCGGCAGATGTGTTCAGCCTTGGTCAGTACGCGAGTGGACGATGGCCTGGGTTTGGTAAACAATTGGTAAATGGAAAATCGCTCTCGCTAGACGAAGTCAACGCCCCGTTCGTTCGTGGTCACGCCGAACAACCGATGAATACTTGACGCTTGGTCTCGGCACCGCACCTCGGGCATGAGTACTCGACCATCTTCGTGCGCGTACTAAGTCGCCGGAATATCGCATGCCGCTGCAATGGGATCGGCGCTGGCGACAACCATCTCGACGACGCTTGCCCAGTCACCTGTCCGTATTGGAAGCTGCCGCCGCGAACCCGCGCAGAAGCCCGTGCCGAGCGCCTTGAGCACCGCCTGCTTGGCGGCGAACCGCCCCGCCAGGCGCTCGATACGATTGGCCCCATCACCAATCTCATCCAATTCGGCTTGCACGAAACAGCGCGGGATCAGCGGGTCGCGCGGATCCTCTATCCAGGGCCGCATCTCCGCGACGTCGATCAGATCAATGCCGTGTCCGATGACGTTCACAGAACCGTCTTTCGTTGAGCCCGATATATTAATGCGCGCCCAAACACTAGGGGGCGGCGTGACCGAATAATAGAGAACAGGGGGAACGAAGCGATGGCTTAGTCACCTGCCATGTTCTGGAGTGGAGAGACGTTGGGCGAACGGCTCAAGACGCTGATCGAGCCTTTCGTGCCCGATCGCCAGGATTGCGCCGCCTATACGTTGTCGATCGGTCTCGAAATCTATGTCTCGCCGAATGATCAGACTGCTGATCGGACCACAGTTACCGTCCGTAAGCTCAGCGACAGCGAAGCTTTCACCATCCCGTCCGGCCCGTTCGCCTTCCTGCTCACCGAGGAGATCGTCTCCGTCCCAGCCGATGCGCTGGCCTTCATCTCGATCCGAACCAAGACGAAGTTCCGGGGCTTGGTCAACGTATCATCGTCTCCTCGACAGTCCGGCATGTCGAGAGCGGAGGCGACGTCCTCCAATAAGCGACCCACTATTACCCCGTCGTCACGCGAGTGACCATCGGGTAACTAAAGTGACGCCTCTTGCACAGCGCGACTCCTTGTGCCATTCAATAGGGGCCGCAGAATAAGACCCACGGCGCGACGATCTGGGGAGACGATGGATGACCAAGTGGGCCAACGTGGTCCCGAGCCGCGCCGAACAATCAGAGACCAAGCGCAAGGCGATCATCCGTGAAGCTGCACGCGTGTTCAACAGACGCGGCAGTCACGGCACGACGCTGGAAGACGTTGCAGAGCGCCTTGGCGTCACCAAGACCGCGCTCTATCGCTACGTAAACAACAAGAACGATCTGCTGTCCGCCTGCCACGAAGAGGCGATGGAGATTGCCTTCGAGCATCTCGATGACGGCGAGCGGGCGGGCAAGACCGGGCTCGAAAAGATTCAGATCGCGATGAGCGGCTATCTGCGCTCGATGATCAGCGATCTCGGCGTGCCGGTTCTGCTGCTCGAAGAGAATGCGCTGGAGAAACAAAACGCGCAGCGGATCGTGGCGCTGCGCGACAAGTTCGAGAAACGCCTGCGCGCGCTGGTCAAAATGGGAATTGCGGACGGCAGCATCGTGCCGGTTGATCCCAAGCTTGCGGTTTTCATGCTGCTCGGCGCCGTCCACTGGGTCACCAAGTGGTATTCGCCCGCCGGTCCCTGGAGTGCCGACGATGCCGCCTCGGCCCTGATCGAGGTCGCGACCCGCGGCTTCGCGGCAAAGCCCGCGCGAGCGCTTAGCAGCAAGATCAACAAGTCATCCCGCGCAACGGCGGCGTCGAAAGAGGAAATGGCGTCATGAATTTCGATCTGAGTCCCGAGCAGCAGCAGCTGCAAGGTCGCGTGCACGAGTTTGCGCAGCGCGAAGTGGCGCCGGTCGCCGAGCAACTGGATCGCGATGGCGTGTTTCCGACCGCATTGTTCAAGAAGCTCGGCGACCTCGGCGTGATGTCGATCCCGTTTTCCGAAGAGCTCGGCGGCATGGGTCTTGGCGTGTTCGATGCCGTGCTAGCACTCGAGGAGGTGGCGCGCGCCGATCAATCGCTCGCAGTGTCCGCGATGGTCAGCATGGCGACCGGGCTGACGGTGTCGCGCTTCGGCACCAGGCAGCAAATCGATCAATGGCTCCCCGAAATCGTGACCGGCCAGAAGATGTGCGCGATCGCGGGCACCGAGCCGGATGCCGGCAGCGACACCGCCGGTTTCAAGACCCGCGCCAAGATGGTCGGCAACGATCGCTGGTCAATCAGCGGCGAGAAGGCCTACATCACCAATGCCGGCACCGACATTTCGATCTTCACGCTACTGCTGACGGTAAGCAGCCCGCCGGAATCGCCGAAGAAGCAGTACACGCTGTTTCTGGTGCCGAACGAGTCGAAGGGCTACGAGCGAGGCGAGCGCTATCGCAAGCTCGGCTGGCGCTCGTCCGATACGCGTCCGCTCTATTTCGACAGTTGCGAGATTTCGGCCGACAACGTCGTCGGCGAAGTGCATCGCGGCCGCTACCTGCTGCACCGGGGCTATCAGGCGGCGCGATTGTTCCTCGCCGCCTGTTCGCTCGGGCTGGCGCAAGCATCGCTCGATCATGCCATCAAATATGCGCAGGAGCGCCAAGCGTTCGGCGGCTCGCTCGGGCGCCTACAATTGATCCAGGAGATGATCGCCGACATGGCGATGGAGGTCGATACCGCCCGCCTTGCCACCTATCGCGCCGCCTGGGGCGTCGATCAGGGCCGCGACAATCTGAAAGAGCTGTCGATGGCGAAATATCTGGCGACCGAGGCCGGGACGAAGTGTGCCGACAAGGCCATTCAGGTTCATGGCGGCTTCGGCTACATGGAAGATTGCCCGGTTTCGCGCTACTACCGAGACAATCGCGTCTGCACGATCGGCGACGGCAGTTCGCAGATCCAAAAGCTGTTGATCGCGCGCGCTTGCGGCCTCGACGTCACTTTCACCTAATCCGGCAGACCGTGTGAGCGCGTTATGCTGGCACCTGCGACCGTGACAGAGCCCATACTGGAGGCGAAGGGCCTCGGGTTGCGGTTCGGGGCCGTCGATGCCCTCAAAGACGTATCGATCACTGTCGTACCGGGCGAAATTCACGCGATCATCGGGCCAAACGGTGCCGGCAAGTCGAGCTTGTTGAATTGCCTTTCGGGATTCTACCGCCCGCAGGTCGGCGCGGTGGTCTTCAACGGCGCCAATATCAGAAATATGAGGCCGCATCGCCGCGCGGCGATCGGCGTCGCGCGCACGTTTCAGGGCATCCAGACCTATCCGGGCATGACGGCGCGCGAGAACATCCTGACCGGCTTCCACAATCAGATGCGCACCGGCTTGTTCGATGCACTGCTCTATTGGGGGCGAACGCGGCGCGAGGAGGAAGTCTTCGCCGCCAAAGCTGAAGAGATCATCGAGTTTCTCGAGCTCGAAGAGCTGCGCCACGCGGTCGTTGGCGCTCTCAGCTACGGCATGCGCAAGCGCGTCGACCTCGGCAGGGCGATCGCGCTTGATCCGAAGATCTTGATCATGGACGAGCCGATGGCCGGCATGAATCCGGAAGAGAAGGGCGATCTCGCGCGCTTCATTCTGGACATCCGCGATGCCCGCAAGATTCCGATCGTACTGGTCGAGCACGATATGGAAGTCGTCATGGACATCTCCGACACCGTGACGGTGCTCGACTTCGGCCGCGTCATTGCCGTCGGCACGCCGGCGCAAGTGCGGGCCAACGAGGCCGTCGTCGCCGCCTATCTGGGTGTCGCATGAGCACGCAAGTGTATCGTGCGATGCCAGTCGATGATGCGCGCACGTCGCGCGGCCGCACGCTGCCACAGATATTCCGCGATCGCGCCCGCGAAAACGGCGATGACGTCGCCATCCGCAGCAAGCGTTTCGGCGTATGGCGCGGGCGAACGTGGGCCGAGGTGAATGCGTCGGTGCGGCGCTACGCGCTCGGCCTCGCGGCGGCGGGCATCGAGCGCGGCGACGTGGTAGCGATCATCGCGGAAAACTGCGAGGAGCAGTTCATCCTCCAGCTTGCTGCGCTGTGCGTCGGCGCGCGGACGGTCTGTGCCTATCCGGACTCGATCGCCGACGAGATCGGTTTTCTGCTCGATCACGCCGAGGCGGCCATCGCCGTCGCTCAGGATCAGGAGCAGATCGACAAGGTGCTGAGCCTGGCGTCGCGGCTGCCGAAGCTGCGACGCACGTTTTATATCGAGCCGCGCGGGCTCTGGCATTATGAACTCGTCATTGCTGGCGCCGCTCACGGCTCTCGAAAAGCAGCCCGACGAAGCTGACGAGCGCTGGCTCGACGCGGCCATTGACGCAGCCGCGCAAAGTGACATCGCGGTCTATTGCTACACATCGGGGACGACCGGACGGCCGAAGGGCGCGATGCTCTCGCACGCCTTCATTCTCGACAACGCCTACCGGCTGATGGGCACGCTCGCTGTAGAGCCGGGCGCGCGTTACCTTTCTTACATCTCACCCGCTTGGGCAGCCGAGCAATTTTACGGCTTTGGCCTGGCGCTGCTGGCCCCGATGCTCGTGCATTATGCCGAAAAGCCGGAGACCGTGCAGAGCGACTTGCGCGAGGTCGGGCCCGAGTTTTTAATGTTTACGCCGCGCCAGTGGGAGATGCTCGCCTCCGGGATTGATGCCCGGATGATGGACGCGGATCGCTTCCGGTGGGCGCTTTACGCATGGGCGCTGCGTGTCGGCAGCGAGCGACTCGCATCGAAGGGCCAGAGCGTTGCGCGCTTCCTCCATCCGCTGGCTGATCTGTTGGTGTTACGCGGCGTTCGCAATCTGCTGGGTTTGAGCCGCGCCCGCGCGGTGCTCAGCGGCGGCTCGGGACTTTCGGCCGAACTGTTCAACCGCTTCCATGCGTTTGGCGTGCCGCTCGGCAATCTGTACGGATCGACCGAGATGGGGCTTGTGTCCGCGCACAGGCGCGGCGTGACCGACAGCGGCACAATGGGCGCGCTGATGCCGTCCGATCCGACCATCGCCGGACCGATGGAGGCGTGGATCGACCCGCGCGGCCAGCTACGGCTGCGGCTTCCGGCTTTCTCGGGCTATCTAAAAAACGACGCCGCAACGGCCGAACTGGGCACGCGCGAGCATGGATATGAAACCGGCGATGCCGTGCGCGTCGATCATCGCGGACAACTCGTGTTTCTCGACCGCTTGAAGGACATGCGCAAGCTCGCGAGCGGTCAAAGCTACCCGCCGCAGTTCATCGAAAATCATCTGCGCGCTTCGTCGATGATACGCGACGCGATCGTGATCGGCGATGAGGGCCATGCCTTCGTGACGGCGCTGATCAACGTCGACAGCGAGATCGCCGGCCGCTTTGCCGAGTTGCACGGTCTTGCCTACGGCACTTTCACGGAGTTGAGCCAGCTTCCCGCGATCCGTGCCGAGGTCTCGCGCGCCGTCGATCAGGTGAACGGACTGCTGGATCGCGGCGCCCGCATCCGTTCGTTTGCCACATTGCCGAAGGAGCTCGACGCCGACGAGGCCGAGTTGACACGCTCGCGAAAACTGCGGCGCGAGCTGATCCACGAACGCTACGCCGATCTGATCGAGTCGCTTTATCGCGGCGACCCGCACTGCGACACCACAATACAGGTCAAGTATCAGGACGGCTCGGTGAATACGATGCGCACGCAGGTCGCGATCAACCGCCTGGAGCACCCATGATCCGCTTCGCTCAGGCGCTCATCGACGGCACTTTGGTCGGGCTGGTCTATGGCCTGATCGCCATCTCGTTCGTTGTCATCTATCGCGCCTCGCAGATCGTGAACCTCGCGCAGGGCGAGGTCTTGCTGATGGGCGCGCTGTTCGTGTGGACGTTCACGCTCGGCGCGCCGACGCTGTTCGGCTTCAAGATTCCGCTCGTCGTCAGTCTCCTGCTCACCGGCGCGGCTTGCGTGGCGCTTGGTCTTTTGCTCGAGCGGCTGGTCTTCCGGCCGCTCATCGGCCAGCACGCCTTCGCGATCTTCATGGCCAGCATCGCGCTTCTGGTCATGCTGCGCGGCGTTGCCCAAATGATCTGGAGTGCGGAGACGCGACCCTTCCCGGCCATTCTGCCATCGGGCGCGATATCCCTGGGGCCGTTTTTGCTGAACAAGCGGTTGCTGATCGGTGCGATCCTCACGATCATATTGGCGCTGGCGCTGCATCTGTTCCTGACCCGGACCCGCCAGGGACTGCGGCTCGCCGCCGTCGCTGAGAGCCACAACACCGCGCTGTCGCTTGGCGTCTCCGTTCGCTCGGCGATCGCGATAGCCTGGGTCCTGGGCACGGTCGTGGCAACGCTCGGCGCCATCGTGCTGCTGTCCGGGCGCATTCTGTCGCTCGACGTCGCCGAAATCGGCTTCAAGGCCCTGCCAGTGGCATTGCTGGGCGGGCTCGAGTTGGTGCGTGGCGCGCCGCTGGCCGGCCTGCTCATCGGCATCGGCGAACGACTGGCGATGAGCTACCTCGATCCGGTCACCAATGGCGTGGCGTCCAACGTGCTGCCATTCGGCGTCATGATCGCCGTATTGCTGATCCGCCCGCAGGGTCTTTTCGGTTGGAAGAAGATCGAGAGGCTATAGCAGCATGCTTCCGACCGGCATCCACTTCAAGACCTATGGCAGTGAAGCGGGGCTGCTCAAGACCACGCGCGCTCGCGTCTGGGTCGCCTTGTTGGTCGCGGGGTTGGCGCTGCTGCCGCTCGTGTCGAACGACTATCTCCACGGCATCGGCACGCAGATGTACATCACGCTGATCGCCGTGCTTGGTTTGCATGTCACGGTCGGCATCGCCGGGCAGATCAACATCGCGCAATCCGCCTTCGTCGGAGTCGGCGCCTTCGCGGCGGCCAAGTTCGTCGAATTCGGCTGGCCGTTCTGGGTCGTGATACCGGCCGCTGCGCTGACCACCGGCGCCGTCAGCATCCTGTTCGCGCTCCCAGCGGCGCGGGTAAAGGGCTTCTACCTGGCGCTGACGACGCTGGCCGCGCAGGTGTTGTTTCCGATCGTCGTCTTCGGCCTGCCGCCGACCTGGCTCGGCGGTCTCGTCGGCATGCCGGTCGAGCCGCTGACCGTCGCCGGCTACGCCATCTCCTCGCCGATGCAGCTCTACTACTTTACCTTCGCGATTGCCCTGATCATGACGCTCGCGGCGTTCAACCTACACCGCAGCCGCTTCGGTCGCGCGCTCAAGGCGGTGCGCGACAACGATATCGCCGCCGAGGTGATGGGCATCGACGTGTTGCGCTACAAGCTCGCGGCCTTCTTTGCCGGCTCGATGTTCGCAGGCGTTGCCGGCGCCTGCACCGCCTGGTTTCTGCAATTTGTCACGGCGGAAAGCTTCACGCTGTTCTCGTCGGTCTGGTACCTCGGCATGCTGATTGTGGGCGGGATGGCGACCCCGATCGGCGCGATACTGGGCGTCGTCTTCATCACCGTGGTGCAGGAGGGCTTGCACGAGATCGCAAGCGCCTTCGTCCGTCACGGGGATGCCAGCGGCACCATTTTCGCCGCGACTAATGTGGCGCTCGGCGGCTGCATCCTGCTTGCCTTGATTTTCGAGCCGCGCGGGCTTGCGCACCGCTGGATGGTGCTCAAGAACACGTTCCAGTTCTGGCCGTTTCCGCCGCGATGAAATTATCAACCAAAACGAAACGCAATAAAACGAGGAACGCAATGACGTCAAAGCTGAGATTGATCCTGGCGGCGGCGGCGCTCGCCGTCGCGCAGCCCTCGTTCGCCGCCGAATACGTGATGTCGGCTTCCGCCGACTACAGCGGCCCGTTTGCCGACGTGATGCCGAATGCCATGTCCGGGCTCATCGCTATCAACAATTGGTGGAACAAGGAGGTCGGGGAGAAGCTCGGCGTGAAGGTCGATATCAAGATCACGGACATGCGCTACGACGCCGCCGTGATCGCCCGCACCTGGCCGAGCATCCTGTCGCGCGACAAGCCGATCATGCATCTCGGTTTCGGCTCGCCCGACCTGACGACGCTGATGAAGCGGTTGCCGAACGACAAAGTGCCGATGCTGATCGGCACCGCCATGGTCGGCCTGGTCTGGCAGCCGAACGGATGGCACTTTTCGATCCGGCCGACTTACAGTCACGAATTCGCCGGCCTGTTGAGCGAGCTGCAGAAGAAGAAGGGCGGCAAGCTCTTGATCGGCGCGCTGAGCACCCAGAATGCCGCCGGCTTCGTCGATCAGGTGAAGGGCGTCGAGAAGCTCGCCGCGATGTATCCGGATCGCTTCCAGGTCGTCGATACGCAATGGATCCCGGCGAGTCCGGTATCGGTCACGTCGAACGTTCGCGACCTCCTCGAGAAGAAGCCGGACGTTCTGCTGGTCGGTGGAACCACCGCGCAGGTCATCGCCACCGCGAACGCGCTCGACGAGCTCGGCGCCCATGTGCCGATCATCTCCTCGACGCATAATGGCCTGAGCGAAGCCGCCAAAGGCATCGATCTGGCCAAGCTCAACGGCTCGTATTCGGCCTTCTCGTTCGCGCCCGACAATCAAAAAGACCTGCCGATCCGCGCCATCTACGAAGCCAACAAGGGGCCGGACGGCAAGTGGGGCCTGATCGCCACGCAGTCCGCCGCGCAGGCGTTGCTGGCGCTGCGGATTCTCGAAAAGGCCGTTGCCAAGGTCGGCAAGGACAATGTGACCGGGCAGGCCATGTATGACGCCATGATGGAGAATTCGTTCTCCGAGCAGGAGCTGCTCGGCGTGCTGCCGGCGATCAAATACGACCAGACCGCGCCATTTCCCGTCGGCGACATCAAAGTGAAGGCCCAGGTGGTGACCGACGGCAAGATCGTGCCGCTCAGCGACGCCTGGATGGATGTGCCGAAGCTCGAGAAGTGGTGACGGATCACCGAAGAACCAGACCATGAGCCTGTCGCTGACCAATGTTGACGTTGTCTATGCCGGAGTCATCCAGGTATTACGCAGCGCCAATCTTGAAGTGCCTGAGGGCAAGATCGTCGTCTTGCTCGGCTCAAACGGAGCCGGCAAGACGACGACATTGCGAGCGATATCGGGCTTGCTGCGGGCCGAGCTCGGCGAAGTGACCGCGGGCGAGATCAGGCTCGATGACGAGCCGATCACCGGGCTCGATCCCGTGAACATCTTCGGACGCGGCGTCGTCCAGGTTCTGGAAGGCCGCAAGGTGCTCGAACATTTATCGGTCGAGCAAAACTTGCGCATCGGCTCGCATCGCCGTTCTGACCGGCATGCCGTTGCGCAAGATCTGGATCGCGTCTTTGGCTACTTTCCGCGCCTTCCGCAATTACTGAACCGCACGGCCGGCTATCTCTCCGGCGGAGAGATGCAGATGCTGCTGATCGGGCGCGCACTGTTGGCGCGGCCGCGCGTGCTGTTGCTCGACGAGCCCTCGATGGGGCTGGCGCCGATGCTGGTCGCGCAACTGTTCGAGACCATCGGCATGATCAATCGCGAGATGGGCCTTACGGTCCTGCTCGTGGAACAGAATGCACGCGCCGCGATCCGCCAATGCCACTACGGCTATGTAATGGAAGGCGGCCGCGTGGTGCTGCACGGCACGCGCGAGCAGCTCGAACAAAATCCCGACGTGCAGGAATTCTATCTGGGACTGTCGCTAGGCGAGGAGCGAAGAAATTTTCGCGACGTGAAGCACTATCGCCGGCGCAAGCGCTGGCTCGGTTAAACACAATCCACTGTCTTTCAATGGTTTGAAGCATGGCGACGCTGTCCACCAATATCGATCCCGGCTCGGAAACCTTCCGCGCCAATTCCGCGGTGTATGACGGTCTTCTAAGGACGCTGCGCGAACGGCAAGGCTGGGCGGTCGCCGGCGGCGGCGAACGCATGGTCAAGCGCCATCGCGAACGCGGCAAGATCCCCGTTCGCGAACGCATCGACTACCTGCTCGATCCGCTCAGTCCGTTCCTCGAGCTTTCGCCGCTGGCGGCCTGGGGGCTTTACGGCAATGCCGTGCCCGCGGCCGGGATTGTAACTGGCATCGGCACGATCCGCGGCGTGGTCTGCATGATCATCGCCAACGACGCGACCGTGAAGGGCGGCTCGTTCTTCAAGGAGACGATTAGAAAGCACGTACGCGCCCAAGACATCGCGTTCGAGAACAAACTGCCGATTGTTTATCTCGTGGACTGCGGCGGCGCCAACCTGGAGCAGGGCGACCAGGTTTTTCCCGATCAGGATCACTTCGGCGGCGCGTTCTATCGCCAGTGCCGTATGTCGGCGGCGGGCATCCCGCAGATCGCGTCGGTGTTCGGCGAATGCACCGCAGGCGGGGCGTATATCCCGGCGCTGGCGGACGAGGTGGTGATGACCGCCGGCAACAGCAGCGTCCATCTCGGCGGCCCACAGATCGTCAAGGCCGCGATCAAGGAGATCGTGGATCGCGACACATTGGGCGGCGCCGAGATGCACAGCACTGTGTCCGGCGTTTCGGATCATTTCGCGCGCGACGAGATGGAAGCGATTGCCAGGACGCGCGACATCGTCGGTGCGCTCAATCGCGTGCAGGGCGTTCACGGCGACATCCGGCCTGCGCGCGCGCCGCTCTACGATGCAACGGAGATCCCGGGCATCGTCGGCACCGATCTGACGCGGCCGTTCGATCAGCGCGAAATCATCGCGCGCCTGGTCGACGCCAGCGAGTTTCACGAATTCAAGCCGCTTTACGGCCCGACGCTGGTGTGCGGCTTCGCCCACATCCAGGGCCTGCCGGTCGGCATTCTGGCCAATAACGGCGTGCTGTTCTCGGAGTCCTCGCTGAAGGGCGCGCACTTCATCGAATTGTGCGATCAGCGCAACGTGCCGATCCTGTTCTTGCAGAACATCACCGGCTTCATGGTGGGCTCCGACGCCGAGCGCGGCGGCATCGCCAAGAATTCCGCGAAGCTCGTCTATGCGGTATCGAATGCGCGGGTGCCGCGTTACACGGTGGTCACCGGTGGATCCTACGGCGCGGGGAATTACGGCATGAGCGGGCGCGGCTTTCGTCCGCGCTTCATGTTCATGTGGCCGAATGCCCGCCTCGGCACCATGAGCCCGGACGTCGGCAGCTCGGTGCTCATGGACCTGCGCCGCTCCAGCATCTCGCGCAATCCCGCAACTGAAGAAGAACTTGCCGCGCACGAGGCGAAGCTGCGTGACATGTTCGATACGCAGTCCAATCCCTACTACTGCACGGCGCGGCTTTGGGACGACGGCCTCATCGAACCGGCCGACACGCGCGACGTACTTGGATTGTGTCTCGCGATCGGCGCTGTGGAGCCGCCGGTGACCGGCACGCGCCCCGTCTACCGGATGTAAGGATATCTGCACGTGCGTTTCTTGAATTCACCTCGTCCGATCCGATCGGTGCTTATTGCCAATCGCGGTGAAATCGCCGTTCGCGTCATCCGCACCTGCAGGCAGCTCGGCATCCGCAGTATCGCAATCTATTCGGATGCCGATGCGGACGCGTTGCACGCGCGCAGTGCCGACGAAGCCGTGCGTATCGGTCCTCCTCCCGCGCGGCAGAGCTATCTCGACATGGATGCCGTGGTGGCGGCGGCACGGCAGACCGGCGCCGACGCGATCCATCCGGGCTACGGTTTTCTCTCCGAGAACGCGGCCTTTGTGCACCGCTGCGAGGAGGCTGGTCTCATCTTCATCGGGCCGTCCGCCAACGCGGTCGAGCGCATGGGTTCGAAGATCGAGTCGAAGCGCATCGCCGAGTCGGCCGACGTGCCGACAGTTCCGGGCTATCATGGCGAGGCCCAGGACGGCAAAGCTCTCGCCGCGGAAGCTAAACGCATCGGCTTTCCGGTGTTGATCAAGGCCTCCGCCGGTGGCGGCGGGCGCGGCATGCGCCGTGTCGACCGCGCCGAAGATTTCGCCGATGCGCTCGTCAGCGCAAAGGCAGAGGCTGAAGCGGCATTCGGCGACGGTTCAATTCTGCTGGAAAAGTTCATTCTCAATCCGCGCCACCTGGAAGTGCAGGTCGCTGGCGACCGCCATGGCAACCTCGTTCATTTGTTCGAGCGCGATTGTTCGGTGCAGCGCAACCATCAAAAAGTCCTCGAGGAGGCACCCGCTCCGAATCTGCCCGATGAAGTACGCAGCATGCTCTATGACGCCGCCCTCAAGCTCGGCCGCGCGATTTCCTACAACTCGGCGGGCACCGTCGAATTCATCATGGATGCAGGCAGCGATCAGCCCTACTTCCTGGAAATGAATACCAGACTTCAGGTCGAGCACCCGGTGACGGAGCTCATCACCGGGATCGACCTCGTCGCATGGCAGTTGCTGGCCGCGTCCGGGGAGGCGTTGCCGCTTAAGCAAAATGAAATTCATGCACGCGGCCACGCCATCGAAGCACGCATCACCGCCGAACGGGCCGATCTCGGCTTTCGTCCGGCCTCCGGCGATCTCATCGCCGTGGACGCGCCGCGCGGCCTGCGTTTCGATTCGGGCGTCGCGGCAGGTTCGCAAGTCAGCCTTTACTACGACTCGCTGTTGGCGAAAGCGATCGCCTACGGCCTCGATCGGCCGGCAGCACTGGCGCGGCTACGCGCCGGCTTGTCGGAATTGGCCATGCTGGGCGTGCCGACGACGCAAGCCTTTCTCCGTGATGCCATTGCTCATCCGTTGTTTCGCGATGGCAAGATGACAACGCGTTTCATCAAAACGGCCTTTCCCGGTAACTGGAAACCCGATGCGCCGGAATTGCATGCGTTGCGCGCCGCGGCGTGCGCCGCATGGTCGGAGCCACGCGTCGAGGATGCGACGTCATCGTGGATCAGCCCGTGGCATCAGCGCAGCGCGGTCCGTGTCGCATCGGCCGCGCAGCCCGCGCGTTTGCCGCTCTTCATCACCGACGAGTTTGGAGAAGCCGACGCCGAAGTCCGCATCGGCCGCAATGACATTGCAGTCGCGATCGACGGCGAAGTCGTGAAATTCGCAAGACCCACGGCCGGAGGAGAGCTCAAACGCGTCGCATCCGACAGCAAAGCACTCTTTGTGATCCATCGTCGCGATCGCGTGCTGCACATTGCGCACAACGGTTTGGCGCTTGCGGCCGCGATCACTCCACGGATTGATATGTCGTTGTCGGCCGGGCATGTCGCGCATTCGGGCAATGCCATCGTGGCGCCGCTGCACGGCGTCGTGTCGATGCTTTACCTCAACGTCGGCGACAGTGTCGAAAAAGGCGCACCAGTTCTGCAGATGGAAGCCATGAAGCTCATTCACACCCTCAACGCGCCGGTGCAGGGAACGGTCGCGGCCATCCGTTGCAAGGTCGGCGAGACGGTTCCGGCCGATGCACTGCTCGTGGAGATCGAGCCTGCGGCCATTGGCGAGGTATCCTAAGCGCGTGCTTTGCTGGCGCAAGGCGCCGCTCGCAAATCGTTTTCACAGCACATCAAGACGAATGGTCATATCGAACCTAGAAGAGGAGAAGAACGATGGCCGGTCTTTGGTTCGAGGAATTTGAGGATGGCATGGTGTTCAATCACGAATGGTCGCGCACCATCACCGAAACCGACAATCATTGGTTCTCGCTGTTGACGATGAACACGCAGCCGCTGCACATCGACGCTCATTACGCAGCGAAAACGGAATGGGGAAAACCGCTGGTCAACAGCCTGCTCACACTGGGCCTTCTGGTCGGCATGTCGGTCAATGACACGACGTTCGGCACGACGCTGGCGAACCTTGGCATGAGTGACGTGCGCTTCCCCAAGCCGCTGTTTCAGGGTGACTCGGTCAAGGCACGCACGACGGTGCGATCCAAGCGCGAAAGCAAGTCACGCCCGAACGAAGGCATCGTCACGTTCTTCCATGAAATGCTGAACCAGAACGGGGATATCGTCGCGACCTGCGAACGCGCGGCGCTGATGCGCAAACGACCGAAGGCGACCTAACTCGTGCCCCGCAACGCGGAGGCGCTTAAAATGCGTGACGTGCGGCGGCTTTCCGTGTTTTGAAGCGCTAAAAACCCCTGTTTGGGGCCGATGCGAGAGGACCGAAGGTGCCGTCTTTCCCGACAATTCTGTGGGTGGCACTCAGCTGTTTCCGAAACAATATCGTCAATGTCCGCTTGTGGCCGGAAATTGGGATCGATCCAAGGACTGATTACTTCCTATAATGGCGATTATCGGAAGCGACAAAGTGCCCATTCGCGCAAGGTTAAGCAACCTCGCGGGCGCTGTTCGATCGCGGAGCCAAAGCCGGCGACCATGCAGGTAACAAATGCCGCGTAATGGACCGACTTCGACGTCAAAAAACAGCTCAACGGGGGTCACACGCAGGGACACAGCTACGGATATCTATAAGGCCCTAAACCTCCGACAAGCGCGCTTGCGAATATCAGCGACAGTCCGCACCCCATGAGGGCGCCGGCATACGTGTGAAAGTGATCGAAACTCAATGCTATCAACCATGGGCCGATGCCGGACCCGAACGTGAAAATGGCCAGTAAGGTGCCGTATACAGCCCCGTAATGGGATAGTCCAAAGTAGCGTCCCAGCAAAAAGGCCATAATGTCGACCTCCGCGCCGATGCCAATTCCAAGTAGAACCGCGGCAAACATTGCAAGCGCGGAGCTCTCAGTCGTGCCGAGTAGAACAATTCCGGCAAAGGGTATTAAGAAAAAACAAGCCGATACGACAGGCGCAAAGAAACGATCAAGAAAGTAGCCGGATGCGGCGCGGCCGACGATTAACGCCAAGCCGGCCGCAGATAGGGCCTGGGTAGCGGATCGGTTCGATATGCCTCGCTCGTTGAGCAGCGGTACCACGTGGGCGAGCATTCCATTGACCGCGATTGCAACCAAAAACACGACCACGGCAAGCGCCCAGAATTGGTAGGATCTGGCGGCAATAAGCAGCGTTGCACCGTTCTCATTTCCTTCTTTGCGCGCAATGGACAGGACAGATCGGTCTTCGCGCAGCCTATCATGAACGAGACAACCGACCGCCGGCATCGCCACCACAAACAGCAACACGCCAAGGCCCACATAGGCGCCGCGCCAGCCGTAGCTTGTAATCAAGATGCGCGCGACCTCGGGAACGACCGCGACCCCAATGCCCACGCCCGACAAGCTTATCCCGAGTGCCATTCCGCGTTTCTGGTCGAACCACGTAGATACCGCTCGCGCGTAGATCACGGTCGAATGACCGGCTCCAATGAGACCCAGCACGGCGTACGCAACCACGAAATACGTCGCGACCGCAGGAAGCATTGAGATGCCGCCCAGTGCGAGGGCGAACATGCAGATGGCGGGTAACGCGATCTTCCGAACACCGAAGCGATCGAAGAGCACGCCGGCGAATGGTATCGCCAAGCCGCCGGTTATATGCGCGGCAAGCACGGCGGAGGCGAGCGTAGCCCTTGACCAGCCGAATTCGGCGGTGATCGGGCCGACAGCACGCCGAAAGGGAAAAGGATCATCGGCCCATTGCAAACCATGAGGGCAAGCGCGGAGCCGAGAACCACAAGCCAGGGACGACCTGGCGATCGAAATCGCGTCCGTTCTCCTGGCAAATTCTGTCCGATCTGCTTTGGACTAGAGCTGCACATTTGCGCGGCGGTTCGGCTCAGGCTGGCGTGGCCTGAGTGCAACGCGCAATCATGGCCGGCGCGCCGGTCGTTGCAATGTCAAAGTTCGTTCGCGTTAGTTTCTAGCCAGAGATGCGGCGACCGAACGCTCGATATCGTAGTCGTAAAGCGATTTACGGAAGGCGGCGGAATTTGCGATCTCCCGGTCGCGCTGCTCAAGACTTCCAGATCGCGAGTCGTAGCGGAGTCCATTCTTGCGCGCCTCCGCTTGAATCATCTCGGTGCGTTCACGGCGAAAAGCCTCATAATGTTGGAGCCCCGCGGGAACTTCGCCGGGGCCTCGACTTTCGAGAATGGCCGCCAGCGCAACCCCATCTTCGATCGCTTGATTGGCGCCTTGGCCGAGGTGGGGAAGCATTGCGTGTGCCGCGTCTCCGAGCAACGTGAGCCGACCGTTGGTCCACGTGCGTAGAGGTTTGCGATCGTAGAGGCCCCACCAGAAGCAGCTCTCAACGTTTTCGAGCAATGTGGTGACGCGCGGATCCCAACCCGCGAACGAAGCTGCCAATTCATCCCTGTCGCCCAGAGCCGACCAGGATTCGACGGTCTGATCCAGCGTGGGAACGAAACCGACATAGTTGACCAATTGGCCGCTACGAACTGGAAACACCATGAAGTGCTTGCCGTCTCCCATCCAAATTTGATGCGCCTCTTTGCGCCAGCCGGGCAATTTTTCCATGGGCAGCAAGCCGCGGTAAGCGCGGCTACCCGAGTATTCGGGCGGGGACGGTTCGACAACGTATTTTTGCAGTGTCGAGTGAAGCCCGTCGGCCGCGATGACGACGTCAATTTCGATCGCCTTTCCGTTCACGAACGTTAGTTTCGCCTCGCGGTCGTTCTGATCGAAGCCGACGCAACGGTGATTGGTATGCACGACGCCCGGCGGTAGAGCCTCGGCGAGCACGCCGAGCAAATCGGCCCGGTGCATTCCATAGAGGCCGTTCCAGCCAGTGGAATCCGTTGTGAGGACCGCACCCACGACGCTGCCGTCCATCCGGTAATATTCCGATCCGCGACCGACTTTGGCCCCGACTTTTGCCAGCGCTGGACCAAAGCCCATTCTTTCGAGTTGCCGCAGGCTGTTCGGATAGAGGAACACACCTGCGCCGACCTCGCCAAGCGCAGCTGCCTGTTCGAAGACCGAAACCTGAAGGCCGTGCTTCAAAAGCGCATTTGCTGCGGAGAGGCCGCCGATGCCTCCGCCAACGATCGCGACACGAAGCTTGCTGGCACGCGGGCCTTCGCCATGTGAGATATTCAATGCCATATCCGCTTACTCGCTATGCCGGCGCCCTCGACCAGTGCTGCGAGCTTTGCCCAGACAATGGACGGATGCATCTCGTGGGACGCGGCAAATGACGCAAACCCGCAATCCGCTCCGGCTATGACGTTCTCGGCCCCGACGACATTCGCGAAGCGTGCGATACGCTCTGCGACAAGCTCGGGATGTTCGATGAGGACGGTGGTGTGGGAAATCACTCCGGGAATGAGAATCTTGCCAGCGGGCAGCTTGACACTTTCCCAAAGGCTCCATTCGTGCTCGTGGCGCGGATTGCCGAACTCGAACGAATAGGCGCCGGCGCGCACACGCAACATGATATCCACCAGGTCCTTTAGCTCCATATCGGTCGCTCGCGGACCCATATTGATGCTGTAGCATGTGTGAAATCGCACCTTATCTTCGGGAATGTTGCGGAGCGCGTGGTTCAACACGTCGACGCGGACGTTGGCCCAGTGGCGGGTATCCTCCAAGGAGTTCCGTCGTCATGGTGTAGCGCGTCGCCATGGCCGGATCGTCGACTTGAAGGAGGAAACCCGCGGCGACGATCGCCTCGTATTCCTCCCGCAACGCTTCCGCGATGGCCTCGAGATATTCCTCGGTATTTTTGTAAAACTCGTTCCGCTGCCAGCGCTCGACATTGGATGGTGAAATTGAAGGTACAAACGCTTCCTTGGCACCGGCACGGTCGGCAGCCGCCCGAAACACGCGAAGTTGTTCGTCGAGTTGTTTTTTCCCCGAATAACGCAAACGATCGACACAGATCATTTGCCGGGCCCGGCCGGGAGCGCCGCTCGCATGCGCCTCGACCTCCGCATAAAATTCGGGAAATGCCTGACCTTCACGCGTGTTCTTCCAGAGATTTCCGCGTGGCTCGCCGGGGACTATTCCGCTCAGCCGTTGGTTTACGTAGGTGACGAAGCTGATCTTTCCTTGCTCGCCGTCGTTGATAATGTCGATACCGAGGTCGGCCTGCTTTTTGACCACTTCTTCGACGGCGCGGTTCGCGCGCGCGGAAAATGTTGCCGGATCAACGTCGTCGCCCTGTTCTCGATTGATCATCATGGCCAGAAGATCGTCGGGACGCGGCAAGCTTCCAACGTGCGTCGTCAGAATTTTTCTGGTGCTGTGCTGCACGACTTAGTCTCCCTCCAAATTCGTTTTTGCTTATCGACGAGCTATTTGCGTTTGGCGCGTGATTTACTCGGGCGTCTCCTTCCAGACTGCTTGCGCGGCCTTACAGCGTCCAAGACAAGGGCGCGCCAATGGTTGATGAGTTCGTCGTTTGTCGCGGCGCTCGTGCCCCACAATCGGCTGATCGCCATGCCGCGCATGAGGTTGTGCGTCAGCGACATGAGAACGAACGCCCGGTCCTTGGAAATGCCCATTTCCTGAAACACCGACGACCAGATCGCGTCGAGGTCTTCGCGAGTCCTATTGATCAGCTGTCTATAGTCCCTGAACAAGGCCAGGTCGGTTCGCGCCGCGATCAGAAGGTCGATGGTGGCGATGTAGGAGGGAGTCAGGAAAAAGCGGCGAGATTGATCGATGAAGTAGTCGACGACGTCGGATGATTGTCGCACGTCCGTAGCCATCGATTGCGCGTTTTTGATCGCGATGGCCATGGCGTGGCGGCAAGCCGAGAGGACGAGATCGCTTTTTGTGCGGAAATAATGATTCTGGGCGCCGCGCGACACGCCGGCGCGTTCGGCAACGTCGGCCGTCGTAAAATTCGCGTAGCCGCGTTCGAACAGGAGTTCAATCGCGGCATCAAGCACCAGCTCTTGGGTTCGGCGTCGCCGTTCTTGCTGGCTGCGCCTGACGGAAACTCGATCGTCCATTCCTGCACCATGGCTCGATACGGAGTTAGCACAACATGACCCCTCTTCACAAATAATCAGCCGCGCCGGTTTTTTATTGACTCAGGCCGGACCGTGGCGTTTGCTTAGGGACCTTCGCGACGGCGTCCACAAGAGGGCCGGGCAGAGGGCAACGGGAGGTCACCCTGGACACCGTGTCGCGGGATGTAACGTATCGTAGAGACCGCATTCACGTGCGGTCGCGGGGCGCGGGACCGCCAATCGTATTGTTGCAGGGCTTCGACGTGGCATTCAGGGACGACACGTTCCTGGAACAGCTCTCGCAGTACCACGAAGTCATCGTACCCGATCATCCGGGATTCGGCCGCTCGGACTCGCCGACGTGGCTCAGGAACATCGGCGATGTCGCCTACTTTTACCTTGAAATCCTGCCTGAGCTTTCCGGTGGACGACCGGTCCACCTCATGGGTGCGTCGCTTGGCGGTTGGCTAGCGGCTGAGATCGCGGTTCGCGACACGTCCAATATCCGAAGTCTCATCCAGATCAGCCCCGCAGGCGTTCGCAAGAAGGACACCGCGATAGGGGATCCATTCATTCGATCGCCGGAAGTAAGCGCTGATGTCATGTTCGCGGACCGCGACCGCGCGCGCGACTTGCGACGGCCGATCGACAGCGATGAGCAGATCGACGTTCACCTCAAAAACAGCATTGGCCTGGCGCGTCTCGGCTGGCAGCCGCGGCTCGCTAGTGCGGAGTTGCAGCGGTGGCTGCACCGAATCCGCGTTCCCACCTGTCTGCTGTGGGGCTCTTTCGATCGGATAATGCCGATCGAGCACGCGCAAGTCTGGCTGGACTCGCTGGACGACGCTCGTCTCGAAGTCATCGATGGTGCCGGACATCTCCCCCATATCGAGATGCCCGAAAAAACAGCCGCGGTGATCGCATCCTTTATACGGGAATGCCCGGAATGAAGTTCTTTGCCTTCCATTTGATGCCTTATCGCCACCTCGATTTCGCAGCGGCAAGCAAGTACAAGTCTTATTGGGTCGAATTTCCCAATACTTTTTATGACACCCAAAAAGGCGCTCCGCTTTATCGCGAATATATCGAGCAGCTCATTTACGCGGCCGAGTGTGGGTTCGACGGCATCTGCGTCAATGAGCATCACCAAAACGCCTATGGACTGATGCCGGCGCCCAATCTCATCGCGTCCATTCTGATCGATCGCACGCGCCACAGCGACGTAAAGGTCGCGATACTGGGCAGGGCACTCCCGCTGGTGAACAATCCCCTCAACATCGCCGAAGAATACGCGATGCTGGACAATATCTCTAACGGCCGGATCATCGCGGGTTTCGTCCGCGGCATCGGCGCCGAATATCACTCAACCGGGATAAATCCGGTCTATTCGCATGAGCGATTTCACGAAGCCCACGATCTCATCTTGAAGGCTTGGACCGAGCCGGGCCCCGTTGTGCATCAGGGCGATCATTTCAGTTTCAACTACGTCAACACGTGGCCGCGCCCATACCAGAAACCGCATCCGCCGATTTGGATTCCGTCGCAGGGCTCGGCGGAGACCATCACCTGGGCGGCGGATCCAGCACGAAAATATCCCTTCATCGTGACGTTCAGTCCGGTCGAGTCTGTGTTGCGATACCAACAGATCTATCGTGAGCAGGCGCTGCGCTTTGGCTACGAAGCCGATGGGACGCAGCTCGGTTGGGCGGCGCCGATCTATGTCGCGGAGACGGACGCCATCGCGCGAAGAGAATCTGAGGCGCACATCGAGACGTTGTTCAACAACTTTCTGCATATACCGCCGGAGCTTTTGTTCCCGCCGGGCTACACGTCGGTGAATTCGCTGAAAGCGATCATGAAGAACCGCCGTGGCACCGGCTTCGAGCGGCAGACCTCCGATCAACTGGTGGAACGCGGCATGTTCATCGTGGGCAGTCCCGCCACCGTCCGCGAGAAAATCGAAGCCGCTCACGCCCGCACCGGCTTTCAGAATTTGGTCTGCATGATCCAATTCGGCACGCTGCCCGACCCGCTGGTGCGCAAGAACATCCAAATGCTGACCGACGAGGTCCTGCCAAAACTGCGTCAGGTGTCGATGGCCGCATAGGCGCGGTTGTTATGCGGATCGATCTTGCCCGGCGGAGTGGATGAACAGGGAGGTGCGGTAATGCTGGAAAATCGGACGGCCGTGGTGACCGGCGCCGCGGGCGGCATTGGATCGGCCTTGACTGCCGGCTTATTGTCGGAGGGGGCGGCGGTTATTGCGGTCGATTTGAGCGCGGGAGCGCTCGAAAAGCTGAGCCAGACCAACCAGCATAGTGCAAGCCTCACCACCATCGCCGGCAACATCACGGATGAGGCCGAATGCGCTCGAAATCGCGGATCAGGTCGGCAAAAGCGCCGATCATGTCGACATTCTGGTGAATTGCGCCGGCCTATTCCCGCCTTGCGCGTTTGAGAAGATGGGCTTTGCCGAATGGCGGCGCATCATGGCGGTAAATCTGGATGGCGTATTTTTGATGACCAGCGCCATTCTTCCATTCATGAAAAAGACGGGCCATGGCCGCATCGTCAATGTCGGCTCCAGCAGCTATTTCCAGGGCACGCCGAACTACGTGCACTATGTTGCCGCCAAGGCCGGGGTCATCGGCTTCACCCGCTCGCTCGCGCGCGAGGTTGGCGCCTATGGCATCACAGCCAATGTGGTAGCGCCCGGTCTGACCTCGACCCAGTTCGTACTTGACAGCACCTCCGAGGCGTTTCTCGAAAACCGGCGCGCGCAGCGGTCGATTCAGCGACATCAATATCCGAACGATGTCGTCGGGACCATCCTGTTTCTCTGCTTGGGAAATTCCGATTTCGTCACCGGACAGACGATCGTCGTCGATGGCGGAGCGGTGTTCAACTAGCGGAGCGGCATTCGACTAGCCGGTCGGGCAAATGTTTCTTCCGCTGCTGCGGATCGGATTTAGTGGCGGCAAATCCTGCGATGCGATTTTGTGTCGATGACCCTTCTCGATCAGCTCTTCGGATTGGCCGGCAAGATCGCGCTCGTAACCGGGGCGGGAAGCGGACTTGGTCGCGTCATCGCCGAAGGCTTTGCCGAAGTCGGCGCTCATGTGATTTGCGCCGATATCGAGCAGGCGCGTGTCGACGAGGTCGTCAATGCCATCCGGGTAGCCGGCGGAGCGGCGAGTGCGCTTCGCATCGACGTTTCGAGTGAGGCTTCGGTGGAGGCCGCATTTGGGACTGTTGTGCAGCCGCATGTGGATATCCTGGTTAACTTTGCCGGTGTCGCGTCGACGCCTGCGCGCACGCATGAGCTCGACATTCGAGAATGGCATCGCCTGATCTCGATCAATCTCACCGGCACATTCCTGACCACCAGAGCCGCGTTGCCGAAAATGCTGAAGCAGGGCGGTTCGATTATCAATGTGGCGTCCGTCATCGGTCTTGGCGGCTATTATCCTGATTTCCCCTCGACCGGTCTGCACTACGCGGCTTCCAAGGCGGGCATTGTCGGACTGACGCGGCAGCTTGCCGCAGAGTATGCCGCGCAGAATATCCGTGCCAATGTTATCGCGCCGGGCTGGCACTTCGGGACGCGGCTTGGGGATTTCCGCCGCCAGCAATCGACGGAACAGGAGCAAGAGCGCTTCATGACCGAGATCGTGCGTAAGGATTCCCATGAAGCGGACCGGGCAACCGTCGGAGATTCTCGGTCTTGCCCTTTACCTGGCCGGGCCATCGTCGTCCTATCTGACAGGCCAGCTGATCGCGCAGGACGGCGGCTGGACCGCGTGTTAGGGCGGACGGTCTCGAGGGAGTGACGCAGAACAAAAAATACGGGGAAGGAAACAATGAAAAAACCAGCTTGGCATATTTCGGGGGCGCTGGCTGCTGTCGTCGCCTGTGCATCGAGCGCGACGGCCGATGAGGTCAAGATCGGCATTATCGCCTCCATATCCGGCCCGTTCAGCATCTGGGGCAAGGAATACAAGGAAGGAATTGACCTGTTCATGGACAAAGTCGGCGGCAAGGCCGGCAACAATTCCATATCCATCATTTATCGCGACATCGGCGGGCAAAATCCGCCCCGCTCGCGGCAATTGGCGCAAGAGCTCGTTTTGCGCGAGAAAGTCGCAGTTCTGGGAGGTCATGAGTTGACGCCGAACGTATTGGCGGTCACCGATGTCATCAACCAAGCAAAAATTCCGTTCGTCATTTTCAATACCGGTACGGCGAGCGTAACCGACAAATCGACGTTTTTTGTGCGCCCGACCTTTACGAATTGGACCACCTTTTACACGGTCGCGCGGTATGCCGGCATGACCGGCATGAAGAAGTGCGTGGCCGTCGCGGCCGACTATGCCCCTGGTCAGGATGCCGCGATCGCGTCAGCGGAAGGCCTCAAACGCGAAGGCGGAGAGATTATCGCCGACATCAAGGTGCCGCTCGATGCGACGGACTTTTCGTCCTATCTGCAGCGCATCAAGGATGCAGCGCCGCAATGCGCGATTGTATTCATGCCGCAGGGGCCGATGTCCGTTGCATTCGTCAAGGCTTATATCGATCGCGGTCTTTTAAAAGACGGCATTAAGTTTTTCGGTCAGTCGGAAACCGATGAGACCGATTTGCCGGCCATCGGTGACGGCGCTGTCGGGATGATCACGTCGATGCCCTATACGCCAACGCTCGACAATCCCGAGAACAAGGCGTTCGTCGCCGCTTTCACCAAGAAATACGGCGCCGACCATGGGCCGCCGACCAACATTACGGTCGCCGCCTACGATGCGATGCAAGTGATCCAAAGGATGGCCGAAACCGTCAACGGCACAATCAACGGTCAAAAGGAAGTCGATGCCGTGAAAGGCATGAAATGGCTGAGCCCGCGCGGGCCGGTTTCGATCGACCCCGAGACGCGGGAATTGGTGCAGAATGTTTACATCCGCGAGGTCGTGAAGGAGAACGGCTTGCTCTACAACAAGGTCATCTACACGTTCGAAGATCAGAAAGAACCTTGGCACGAAACGCAGAAGAAATAGCGCCGCAGGCTGAAAATGGAATTTGGAATCTTCGATCATGTCGACCGCAGCGATGCGCCGCTGCCGGATTATTATGAATCCCGGTTGAGGCTCGTTGAGCTCTATGATCGTGGCGGCTTTTACTGCTATCACGTAGCCGAACACCACTCGACCCCGCTATCTGTGGCGTCGTCGCCGAGCATCTATTTGTCGGCGGTCGCTCAACGGACCCGGCATCTGCGTTTCGGTCCGCTGGTATATCTTTTGCCCTTCTACCACCCGCTACGCTTGATCGAGGAAATTTGCTTCCTCGATCAAATCAGCCGCTGCCGCATGCAGGTCGGCGTCGGGCGAGGCATCTCGCCGTTCGAGGCTGCCTATTTCGGCTTGGACCCGGATACAAGCCCGTCGCGCTTCAATGAGACTTTGGAGATTGTGCTCAAAGGCCTGACACAAAAGACATTATCGCACAGCGGTTCATCGTTTCGGTTTTGGGATGTGCCGCTGGAGATGGAGCCTTATCAGAAGCCGCATCCGCCGTTCTGGATGGGTGTCAGTTCGCCGCGGAGTGCCACCGCCGCGGCCGAGCAAGGCGTTAATATTGTCAGCCTGCAGCCGGTCAGTGCCATGCGTCCGGTCGCCGATGCTTATTGGAACGCGGCCGGATCGGACGCTCGCATCAGGCGGAAAGTCGGTTTAAGTCTTTTCATCGTTGCCGCCGAGAGCGCGAGCGCTGCCGCCGATGAGGCCGAACAGGCCTACGGCGCGTGGTTTGAGAGCTTCAATTATCTTTACGCTCGCCACGGGCGCGGACCGATGCTCGGTGCTCAGCCGACTAGCTTTGCCCAAGCGCAGCAGCTCGGTCGCGCGATCTCGGGTACGCCGGCGCAGATCGCCGACTTTCTCTGTCACGCCACGGAAGTGTCGGACGTGAATTACGTTGTCGGCCAGTTCGCGTTCGGAAAGATGGCGCCGGATTTTGCCATGCAGCCGGTCGGTCTGTTTGCGGAGCATGTGATGCCGCGCCTTCGTCGCTTTGGCGAAAGTCGGGCAGCCGCAATGACCGAGGTGTAACGGAAGGATCGAGATGCACAGAGTGAATATTCCGCCGGACGTGGTCGAGCGGGTCATCCGCCATCGCGGTCGCGAGCACGTCTACGACAACTTTGATCCGGCGAAGACCGCCCTTCTTGTCGTCGACATGCAGAACGCGTTCATGATGCCCGGCGTGGCGCATGTGCTGTGCGCCGAGGCAATCAATATCGTGCCGAACATAAACCGGCTGGCCGAGGCGATGCGGGCCGCCGGAGGCACCGTGGTTTGGGTCGTCACGACGTTTGGGCAGGCGTCACTCGAGAACTGGCCTGTGCTACATGAGATGGCCGGCGCCGAGCGAACGCCCGCTCGCATCGCCGCGCTGGCGGAGGGAAGCGTCGGCCATCAGCTTTGGACCGATCTCGTCGTGGAGCCGAACGATCTCACTATCGTTAAAACGAAATACAGCGCCTTTATTCAGTCGTCGCTCGAGCCGACGCTCCGCCAGCGCGGGATCGATACGCTGCTCGTGACCGGGACAGTGACGGGCGTGTGTTGCGAGAGCACGGCCCGTGACGCCATGATGCGGAATTTCCGCACCGTGATGGTGACCGACGCGAACGCCGCGATGACAGACGAGGATCACAACGCCTCGCTGCGCGCATTTTATCTGTCGTTCGGCGACATTCTTTCGACGGACCAGATCGTCGCCCATCTACAGACGCGACGCAACGCGACGCGCCGTCAAGCCGCTCGCCGCGCTCGCCCCTTGACGAGGAAACCGGCCGTGGCTGAACAAAGCCGCAAAGAGACGAGGTGAGGAAGCCCCTTGAAGCTGCTCTCTACCATCACGTCATTATTCGTCGATGGCATTTCCTATGGAATGGTGTTGTTTCTGATTTCAGTCGGCCTCACCGTAACATTGGGTGTCATGCGGGTCGCCAACCTCGCACATTGCGGTTTCGCAATGATCGGCGGATACGCCGCCTATGCGTTGATGGGGAGTTTGGGGCTGGCCTTCGTCGTGGCGCTGCCGGTTGCGACGGTACTTGTCGCCGTGCTCGGATTTATTCTGGAGCGCACTCTGTATCGTTGGGTCTATGCGACGTCGCAACTCGGTCAGATTTTGATGACGATCGGTTTGACGTTCGTCATGGTCGCAAGCGTCAATCTGGCTTTTGGTTCGGCGACGCATGCGTTGACGATCCCGTCTTGGCTGCAGGGAACCTGGCAGAAATCGTCGTTCACGTTGTCGCGGTATCGTGCGTTCATCATCCTGCTTGGCCTTTGCATCGGCATATGTCTTTGGGCTTTGCTGAAATTCACCGTATTCGGCGCCAAGCTGCGCGCCTCCGTGGACAATCCAAGGATGGCGCGCTCCGTCGGCGTGAATGTGCCGAATATTTTTGCCGTTACCTTCGCGGCTGGCTGCGGCCTTGCCGCCCTTGGAGGCGTTGTCGGCACGCCGCTTCTGCCGCTTGAGCCCTATTACGCCTTGCGATTGCTGGTTCCGGTTTTGATGGTGGTTGCCGTTGGCGGACTGGGCAGCCCGATCGGCTCGCTTGCCGCAGGTCTGCTTCTCGGTGTCGTTGATACCTTCGGCCGCTACTACATTCCGGCTGGTGGTGCATTCGTCATCTATTTTACGGTCGTGATAGCGCTCTTGCTGCGGCCGCAAGGCTTGTTCGCGAGAGCGTGAGATGTCGAAAGACAGTTCACCGCAGCAATCGAATTTTGTCACGAATTTTTCGCGGCATCGCCTATCATGGCTTGACGTTTTGCCCTTCGCTCTGATCGCCGGGCTTTTTTTTGTCGCCGGCAGCTATCTGCCACTCATCACACAGATCATGATCATGAGCGTTTTCGCGCTGTCGCTTGATCTAATCCTTGGTTACGCAGGCGTCGAAACGCTGGGACACGCCGCCCTCTTTGGCGCAGGCGCGTACGGCGCGGGAATCTTTGCTTTGCGGGCGTCACCGGATCCCATGCTGGGCCTCGTTGTCGCCGGTCTTGCGGGCACGACCGTTGCGGCTATTACGGGACCCGTTGTGCTGCGCGCGCGCGGCATCACGCTTGTGATGCTGACACTTGCGGTGGCCACGATGCTGCTTGAGCTGGCCAATTCCGTGCAGTGGCTCACCGGCGGTGCCGACGGATTGTACGGCTTTCAACCGTCACCCTTGTTCGGAAAATTTCCGTTCGAACTCGATGGAAGGACGGCGTATTGGTATGCCGCGATGGTCCTCCTGATCGTTTTCGTGGTGTGCAAGGTCGTCGTGAATTCCCCGTTCGGCTTGACCATTCGCGGTATTCGCGAGAACCGGGTTCGCATGCGTCTATTGGGCGTACCGGTTTTACGTCGGCTGGTGACGATGTACATCATTTCTGGATTTTTGGCTGGCGTCGCCGGTGGCCTGTCGGCGCAGATAACGCAGCTCGTTGCTCTCGATTCTTTCTCGTTCGTTTTGTCCGGCAACGTGCTCATTATGCTTGTTTTGGGCGGCGCGGGCTCCTTGAATGGAGCCTTTCTTGGCGCCGCGCTGTTTGTGGCGGTATCTGATCGGGCCGCGGCAGTGAGCCCGTTCCATTGGCTGTTCGCGCTTGGCATCGGACTGATCCTGGTCGTGCGCTATGCCCCTTCGGGTCTCGTGCGTTTGTTGGCGCCTCACGGTAGCCGGTAAATCGCATGCCGCAAGAGCCGCTCCTTCGTCTCGACGATGTCTCGAAGAACTTCGGCGCGTTAAACGTCTCGCGCAATGTCAGCCTCACATTGGACAAGGGTGCGCGGCAAGCATTGATAGGCCCGAATGGCGCGGGCAAGACTACGCTGATCAATCTGATTAGTGGCGTGCTGCATCCGACATCAGGGCGTATCCATATGAGCGCCGTTGACGTGACGCGCGTCTCCGCGGAAGAGCGGGTGAGGCTCGGTCTGGTCCGCACGTTTCAGATCAATTCTCTATTTCCGAAGTTAACGGTTGCCGAAAATGTCGCGCTCGGGGTAAGCGCGCACGCCCGAGCGGACTGGCGCCCGTGGGGCGAAATGTGCCGCCAGGCTGGCATTCTTGAGGCTACTGAAACAATTTTGGTTTCCACCGGGCTCGCCCCTTATGCGGGCGTCGAAGTGGCTAAACTTGCCTACGGTCAGCAGCGATTAGTCGAAATCGCGCTTGCGCTGGCGCTCAAACCAAAAATCCTGCTGCTCGACGAGCCCGCGGCCGGTCTTTCGGGCGCGGAACGTGAGGCATTGCTCGCGCTCTTATTCAAGTTGCCGCAATCGCTTGCCGTGTTGATTATCGAACATGACATGAGTTTGGTTTTTCGTCTCGCTCAAAAGATTACGGTGTTGGTCGAAGGGACCATTCTGGTTGAGGGTACCGTAGATGAGGTGAGAAACAATCCGCAGGTGCGCGACGTTTATCTGGGGCATCGTGCACATGGTTGAGGTGCTACGAGTCGAGGAACTAACTGCGGGTTATGCCGGTACAGTTGTAATCGATGACGTGGCGTTCTCGCTTGATGATGAAGGCGGCATCGCGTTGCTTGGCCGTAACGGTGTTGGCAAGACGACTTTGCTATCGACCCTGATGGGTCACACGCATGTTCGGTCAGGAAAGATTGTATTGGCGGGGCGCGACATCACTGCACTTCCGTCTCACGAGCGATCAAAGCTCGGTCTGGGCTTTGTCCCGCAAGAACGCGAGATTTTCCCGTCGCTCACGGTCTATGAAAATATCATCGTCGCCGCACGAACAGGCTCATGGACGGTGGAGCGGGTGTACGAGCTTTTTCCGCGGCTGGCCGAGCGCCGTCGGAATTATGGTAATCAATTGTCAGGCGGCGAGCAGCAGATGCTGGCAATCGCACGCGCGTTGGTGGGCAATCCGAAGGTTATTCTGCTTGACGAACCCTTCGAAGGTTTGGCGCCGGCATTGGTTGATAGTCTTGTGGACGCGTTGCGGCGCATTCATATCGATGAAGGGATGGCGATGATTCTTGTCGAGCAACATGCGCAGCTTATTTTGGAGCTCATGCCGGAAGCGATAGTCCTCGACCGCGGTCAAGTGCGGTGGCGCGGCTCGAGCCAAGCGCTCGCCTCGGATCGTGCACAACTCGCGTCGCTGATGGGGTTGTGAGGCTCGGATGAGGCGCGAAGGATTGCGGCCAACATCGCGAAGTTGCCGGACCTGCTGCGAAGACCACAATATTAAACGGGGCCAACGCAATGGGCGCGCCTTTCATGCCTGAGAGATCCGCGGCATGGCTGAGGCCGAATGCAAGCGGCTCCCGGCAGGACCCTATGCAAATTTCATGATCCCACGCCATTGCGCGAGAAATTGGCATTCAGTGTACTATGGTTTTCCCGCGATGCGTCCTTGTAGCTCGGACGAAATCTTGTTGAGCCACTGTTCCGCTTGCTCAGATCGATCTCGATGGACTTGAACTTCGACTTCCAACTCAGCAAGCCGACGCTCCAATTCAGCTACCCTGGCTTGGCTCGCGATTAGTCGACGCGATAAGTCCTTCGCGACGTCGAGGGCATATCGGCTATTACCCTCGGCCACGTCGGCGGCTCTCTGTAGCAGCGCCAGAACATTGGCCCCTGCGAGGTCGTCGTTCAGGTCGTGCGTGCTGAGGACAGGCTGCAGCGAAGTCTTGCTCTCGGTCTCATTGGACATCAATGCACTCCACGCTTTAGCCGCGATGCTTAAAGCATATTGCGACGTTAAAAAAGGGCGACCTGACTGATACAGGGCGCACGATTCACAATACTGCGGAATCAACAAATGGCCGGTCGTCAATGGTATAATCGTAGGTTCCGCGCCATAAATCGTGGCAATGGGCTCCACTGCTACGGCGTGGGGATTCCACCGTCGTATCGCTGCAAGTGGCATGGTGGCGCCGCAAGCGATGTCCGTTCGGGAGCAACAAGGAAGTCGGCGGAGCGAGCGGGCTCTAAAGCACAACCGGCCCCGGCACGGCGCCCATCTGCCATTCGCTATCGCCCCATGGGCTGGACTTGACGGTCTCGCGGGGGCTAGCTCCCGTCGGGTCGCGGTCGCGGGGAACGTCGAGAGCGCGATCTGTGTCTTGGGTGCCAGGTTGCCGCCAACGAGCGCTGCGTCGGCGCCGCAACCACGCCGCCAAGTTTCTACTAAGCCAGGAGTGAACTATAGCAAACCAGCTGATGATGGGCTTTCCACCTCCCGATGAAATGCGGGTGACGCTGGCGAACTGGAGAAAGCCGCCGTTCAACAAATGGTCATTTCAGCATGTCCGGGAGCTTATTCCCACGGCGGACATATTGAACGACCCGAATAACATCGGGGCATTGGCGGGCTTGTCGATCAAGGCCGAGGACGGCGGCGCTTACGATCTCGCGGATTTCCTGCGCGCGACCGACACCGACGAGTTCGTGGTCATACGCGACGGCGAGATTGTTCATGAGGTCTACGACAATGGGATGGGGCCGGATACGCCGCATATCTTCATGTCGGTCTCCAAGTCCGTGCTGGGCTTGCTTGCCGGCATTCTCGTAGATCGCGGCGCTCTTGAATTCGACGCCGCTGTCACGCGATGGATTCCCGAGATTGAGCGGACCGCGTACGCGGGCGCCACCGTGCGCGATCTTCTCGACATGCGCGCCGGGGTTTTGTTCGATGAGGATTATCTGGCCACAAGCGGTCCGATCATCGAATACCGCAAGGCGCAAAACTGGGACCCGCTGCCGCCGGGCGAAAGTCCGAGCGATCTTCGGAGTTTTTTTGTATCGTTGATCGAGAAGGATGGGTCGCACCGCGAGCGCTTTCACTACATATCGCCCAACACCGATCTGCTCGGCTGGGTCATCGAGCGAGCGACCGGAACGCGCTATGCGGACTTGGTGAGCGACCTCCTTTGGAAACCGATGGGCGCCGGCCGCAGCGCTTACATCACGGTCGATCGGTTCGGCGCACCCCGTTGCGCCGGTGGTTTCTGCGCCACGGCACGCGATCTTGCGCGCCTGGGTCTTCTGATTGCCGATGGCGGCCACTATGCCGGCAGGCAGGTCGTGCCCGGGCGATGGCTTGACGATATCGTCGAGGCAGGCGACGCGGCGGCCTGGAACGTTGGGGATTTCATCAACTATTTTCCGAAGATGCCCATCCATTACCGCAGCAAATGGTATGTTCTTCGCGGCGATGCGCCGCTGATATTCGGCGTCGGCGTGTTCGGCCAGAACGTTTTCATCGACCGGAAAAACCAACTCGTCATTGCGAAGTTCTCGTCGCAGGCCTTGCCGATGACGAGAAGCAAATCCAATTGACGATGCAGGGTATTGTGGCAATCCGCGGGCGGCTCTTGGTAGCCGACACGGTTTGACGCCGCCCCAAGCCCGCTGATGCGGTGAGGACAAACGATGCGGACCTGGAAGATTGCCGTCGTACCGGGAGACGGAATCGGCAAGGAAGTCATTGCCGCTGCGGTCGATGTCCTCAAGGCATGCGCTGAACGCGACGGCGGTTTCGCCCTGTCGTTTGCGAATTTCGATTGGGGATCTGAGAGATACAAAAATACCGGCTCCCTGATGCCGGACGACGGCGTCGAGACGCTCAAGCGGTTCGATGCCATTCTGTTCGGTGCGGTGGGTGCGCCCAACGTGCCGGATCATGTCACGCTCTGGGGCCTGCGGCTGGCTATCTGCCAGGGCCTTGATCAATACGCCAATGTTCGGCCGGTGCGCTTGCTGCCGGGCGTGCAAAGTCCGCTGCGCAACGTCGTGCCGCAGGACATCGATTGGGTCATCGTTCGGGAGAACTCAGAGGGCGAATATTCGGGGCAGGGCGGCCGCTCGCATCGTGGATTAGGCCTCGAAGTCGCCACCGAGGTCGCGATTTTCACCCGTGCCGCCGTCGAGCGCATCATGCGCTATGCGTTTAAATTGGCGCGGTCGCGCCGGCGCAAGCAATTGACCGTCGTCACCAAGTCGAATGCGCAGCGCTTCGGGCTCGTTCTGTGGGATGAGGTAGCGAGCGCGGTTGCGGCTGACTATCCGGATGTTGCGTGGGAGCGGATGCTCGTCGACGCGATGACAGCCCGGATGGTGCTCAATCCGTCCAGTCTAGATACGATTGTCGCCACCAATTTGCACGCGGGTATTTTGTCCGATCTCGCGGCTGCGCTCGCCGGTTCGCTTGGACTTGCACCAACCGCCAATCTCAATCCGGAGCGGCGCTATCCTTCCATGTTCGAGCCAATCCACGGATCCGCTTTCGACATCGTCGGAAAGGGGATCGCCAATCCGCTGGCAACGTTTTGGAGCGCTGCCATGATGCTTGAGCACGTCGGTGAGGCGGCCGCTGCCGGAGCCTTGATTGGGGCCATTGAGCGGGCCGTTGGCGAGCCGGACTTGCACACCGCGGACATCGGTGGCCGGGCCACGACCGTGGAGGTAACGAAGGCGACGATCGCCTTCATTGGCGGCCGAAATAGTGCGCCTGAGGGGGTGCCGTAGGCGACGTCGAAGCGCGCCTTGGTTGGACACGCTTCTTGCTCAAGCAATTAGAGGCCGCCTTAGCCGCCACGCCGACGCAGGCCGCGTCCGCAACCATCTCACCAACACCTGCAAACCCGGTAGCTCGCCCGAGATTAGGCCCGTACCTTTTCGCCAATTGCCATTTGCGTCTCTGGAATAAGCTTCCTTAGATGCATAAAACGGGAGAGCAGCGTGACCGCCGCATAAGCCAACTGCAACACAACAGGCGACCCAACAACCGCTACAACGATCCACCCGGGGTAAATGTGAGCAATCAAACCGTTGACTACAGCACACATAGCAATGAGAGGCGAGAGAAGAATAACAACAAATACGCGAAGACGAAGAAAGCCACATAACGCCCCGGCTACAACGCCGGCGGCCATTACAATCAGTATCATGTTGAGCCCCCTTGATCCCCAGGGGCTGTGCAATTAGAGAAAGCGGCTTTTTCACAATTCCGCAGTGCAGAGTTCTTAGGGAAAGCAGCGCAGCAATTTGATTCTCAGTGGCATTTTTGATGACGGCGACAATAAAGCCACTATGATCTTCGTCGCGCCTGGGTTTCGACCCGGCGTGACGCTAAGCCACCGCTCGCAGCCGTGCTATCATCTCGGCGGGGGATTATGGCGACATCAGCCTCCGGGGAGCCGCTGCATGCCTAACCCGACCAAATAACAAAGCCTGCGCACGCGTTGCCGGTGCATCGGCTGCTTTTGGGGTATGCCGCCATGGGTGGGGTTACGAAGCCAGCACGGCGCTTCGTGAAAGTGGATAGCGCCCGTTGTTCAGCAAACCGATGGCTTAAATCTGGCGCCACCTACGGGCTGTTTGCATCAGCTATTCGACAACACCGCCGTAAGCGTTGCCATCAGCCAAATAGTCGCTAAGCCGGCCGCGGCCACTGCGAACAACAGAGGCCGATGACACAGGTCGCCAGCGGTCTCGCATACTTGAACAGCCCAGTTGGCATCGGAATAAGGCACTCTCGGCGCACCAAACGATAGAAAGTTGACGACAGCGCAAACGATCGCCAGCATAAGAATGCTGTGTTTCATCTGCGTCTCCCGTCATTCGGCACAACCGCAGAACACGGGCAGTGGACGCCTCCCCGTCAAACGGGTCAAGCAAACAACAAGTAAAGCTGCTGCAGACAACAGTTCAGATGACTTAACCAAATTGGCGCGTGATCAGTGCCCCTTCATCATTTAGACGAGGAACAAAAAATCTCCGGCATTCTGTTTTGGCGGCAGGAACACCGGTGGGCTATTTGACACTGCTAGGAATGAGAAAATTAATCCGATTCGTCCAGCAGGCCAAAGAAATATTCCGTGTTCGCGGACGCTCGCTCAAAATTCGAATGCGCGGCACAGTTGGCGACGACCTGTGGATCGATGCGAACTTGGTCGAGAAATGATCGCAAGACCGTCATGCCGGATTTCCCCGAGGCAGACCCCAATGCGGGCACATCTTGATTGCCGTCAGCAGCGATGGATTGAGGTTTATGAAATAACTGGACACCCGCGCCGCGTTATCCGCGATGGAGTTTTGATCTTGGGACTAGCGCTCGGTGGCCGACCCCACCGTCGTTTCATCCAACGGCGGTGACGGCGCCGCGCCAAGAGCCGACGCAGCTGCGCGTGGCTCAAGCTGACGAGGCGGGACTATGCGAAATTCGCCGCCGCTCTTGTGCTGCTCCAGCGCAGCCGCCAACGCCCGCCGGCAAATCTCATCCGCAGTCCGGCCCCGCTCGTGCGCTGCCTTCTGGGGGTCGCCGCGCAGCTCCTGCGGGAGATGGAAGTTGAACGTGATCATCATGCGCATGAGGATGTCTGCACGCCCATGGCGCGGCAACGCACCCAGTTAAGCGGTCGCTAACCCAGGCTCACTACGGTCCGAATCGGGACGGTGGGTGTGTCTTACGGGGATGCACCGCCCTGAGGCCCCGGCGCGCGTGCGTTGCGTATCTGCGCTGCGCTGCGCTGGGGCTTCCTGCACCTCCAGCAACAGGGGCCGGTCATGCAGTTCCACATCGAAATCACACACGAGACCGACATAAGCAGCAAGGTGATTTACCTCGCCACCGTCGACGAGATAAGTCCGGCGCATGCAAAAACAAAAGCGGCAGCCCTTTTGGATCTTTATGCCGGGCGTGGCGCCGAAAGCGCACGTGTCCTGAACCCAAAGAACGAAATGATTTTCAGATTGTAGGGCTTGGCGCGCCGCGGGTCGGTGCGCCCATTACTCAACCGATCGTGCATTGGTTTGCCTGGCCTGAAATGTGGGAAACGCTTCTCCGGCACAACCACTTCGGCCCCGCTCTTTGGATTGCGGCCCGGTCGATCTCGTCTCAGCCGCACCGTAAAAGCCCCAACGCCCCGCAGCTCAACACGGTCGCCCCGCGCCAGCGCTGCAGTAATCTCTTCAAGTATGGCGTTGACGGTCCGCTCAGTATCGCTCCAGCGCAGATGTGGATTGGTAATAGCAATACGGTCGATTAGCTTCGTTTTTAACACGGGTACCCCCTTGCTGACCAAAGGGTCGCCAGCGGCGCGCAGGCTCGTCAAGTGTGCACGGCTACGCATCCGTATTGGGATGTGCGTCATTTGAGATATCGTTTTAACGGCCGATTCAGATCCCGCGATCTAAACCGGCACCATGCTCAAACGACTGTTTGCTTCTAAGGACGCGCACAGAATTGTCGAGTGGAGCCTCATCACCTGCGGCTTCGCACTCGCACTTGTCATGATGGTGGCCGGGATCAGATAGGGCAACTTCATTAGCTTGCCCTGCGGCGACCATGGATTCGCTGATCTGATCGCCAGCTACCCAAGCGCTCGCTAAAAATAACGCACCCAGCGAGTCCGTAAGGCAATCACGACACTGGCCAGGAAGAGATTGTCGATCGGCATGACAACCTGACGGTCGCTCGCGCAATCTATCGGGGCCGGGTTTCCCAATATCCGAGCCGACTGGTCATGCTGCGCGATCGGACGCGCGTCCTGGCGCGAAGCGATCGACCGGAGACGATGCCGTAAGCTGCAGCGCTTGACTGACGGCCCCTAAGTCGCCGAAAGCGGTTGGCGCCGGTGCGAGGGCTGTATTTCTGGCAACCGCAGATAGCCTAAGAAGAGAGCCGGCATCATCATACGTCCGATGCCTGAATTGCAATGGTACACCTTCAGTCGGCGTCGTAGCATGTCGGCTCAATCCAAACAACTTTTCGGGTGCATTGTCCGGCGAAGCGGACAGGAAGGGCATTTCCATTGAGCCAAGCCATTAGTACGCGGGCAAGTGCTGGCCGAGCCGCATTTGTCGTTCTCGGCGCGATCACCTTTTGCCACCTGCTGAATGACGTGATGCAGGCCCTTTTGCCGGCGATCTACCCGATGCTGAAAAGCGGGTTTGCGTTGTCGTTCGGGCAGATCGGCCTCTTGACGCTGATCTTTCAGGTCACAGCTTCTCTTCTTCAGCCAATGGTCGGGCTCTACACTGACCGCAGGCCGCAGCCCTATTCGCTACCGTTGGGTATGGCTTGTTCGCTGATTGGCATGATCACGCTCGCCTACGCGCCAAACTTCCCTGCGCTGCTCGCCGGAGCGGCATTGCTTGGCATCGGCAGTTCGATATTTCATCCCGAATCTTCGCGCCTCGCCAGACTGGCCTCGGGTGGCGCTCACGGTTTCGCCCAGTCTTTTTTTCAAGTTGGCGGCCATGTCGGCAGTGCACTCGGACCGCTGTTGGCTGCATTCGTTGTCCTGCCGTACGGACGTGAAAGTCTCTCCTGGTTTGCCTTGGTGGCGCTTTTGGGGATGTGCATACTGGCAAGCGTTGGACGATGGTACGGGCGAGCTGTTCGCTCCCGAACAACGAAGCACGGTCAGTCCGCATACCATGTCCCACTGGCGCCCGCGCAAGTGCGGAGGGCCATGGCGGTCTTGATCGCCTTGATCTTTTCCAAATTCTTCTATTTGGCGAGCATTACCAGTTACTACACCTTTTATTTGATGCACCGCTTCGGATTGTCGATTGAGACGGCTCAAATCTATCTGTTTGTTTTTCTCGCTGCGGCCGCAGCTGGCTTACTCGTCGGCGGTCCCGTTGGCGATAGGTTTGGCCGCAAGAAGGTCATCTGGGGCTCTATAGTGGGAGCGCTACCACTTACGCTCGCTCTGCCGCACGTCGGTCTGACGGCCACGCTAATTCTAAGCGTCTTCATCGGGCTGATACTGTCCTCGGCCTTCTCCGCAATCGTTGTCTACGGTCAGGAGCTGGTGCCCGGTCGGGTGGGCATGGTCTCAGGGCTTTTCTTCGGGCTGGCATTCGGCATGGGCGGGATCGGGGCCGCTGTGTTGGGTGAACTTGCCGATTGGACCAGCATCGAATTCGTCTATGGCGTGTGTTCGTTTCTGCCGATGATAGGTTTGCTCACCGTATTCCTCCCCAACGTGGAGGACTTCGCTGCCAATACCGCAAGCTAGCAAGGCATAAGGTTTCTCGCACTTTGGCAGCGGAATCCGACCCACCAGCGGTTTCGGCCGAATAATTCGGCCGCGTCTCAGAGAAATCCTATGCCGAGAGGGGCAGGAGCACTAGTGTAGCTTCCGATAAAACTCCGGATCGTTGTATCCGCTGTCGATGCCGCCGTCGTCCGGCCACGCATCGCTCATCTGTGCACCATCGCAGCGAAATACCCTGAAGACGACGTAGTACGACATGACGACCGTCGCCATAACGAATGCGACAATAAGATAAAGCGGCTTTACTGACATCAAAGCTTTGTAAATGGTATTGGTCGGGCCAGTCCTTTCTCGATCATCGGACAATAAGACTGGCTGGCTCGGCCTAGGATCGAGGGTGGCAGCCGCAGGTGCCCCTCGGTGCTCCGCATGGAGAACGTCAGGTTCCGGTTCAACATCATTGGACCTAAGACCTGTAGATGTGTTTGAATCAGTAGCGGCATCCTTTGAAATTGATGGTTCAACATCATCTATCGTCGGGTCAATCGGGAGCGCTGCGTTTGAGCGCGGTACGACCACTTCGATACTAGGCTCCGAAGCTGTTTGTTGCGGAGTGCTCATACCTGACGCTGGCGCCCTAGTTTCATTGGTTGTGACGGCAGCTGGTGTTTCGACATCTGGCGCCGCTGTAATATCCGCGGCATTGATAATCGTCGATGGTGCTACTTGATGCTTTTCGGAAATCACTGAGCTCGCTTCGTCTATACCCCCCCCACTTACAAGATCAGGATTTGCCACCGGTGCGGATAAAGATACATCGGCTTCGGGTGAAGGGACTTCCTTTGGGTTTGACGATCTAGTCTCAGCGATTGACCCATTGATCATGGGCACCGGACTTGCCTTAGCATCTTCTGGGTACCTAGATCGGCCGGGATCGCCTTGGCTCAACGACAACGCCGAGCCGGTAGCTGACGGCCTTACCCCGGGGAGTGGAATTCATACTCCGGCCGCGAATCAAACGGATCGGTATTCCGGTGGCTGATTGACGATGGAAAACCGGCGGCCGAGGGTCTAGGTCTAGGGATTGGTATCGTAAATGCGGGGGTGGACAGGGCCTCTTTGGCAGAGGCAGCCCGCTGTCGGGCCGGTCTATCCAGCGCACGCATGTACCAACATCTGTTCTGAGTTGTCCGATCCAGTCGGGAATACCAGCGGGTCCCTTCACGGGCGGGAGAATTCGGTGCCGCTAAACAATCTTCGGCGCGGACAGTTGTAGCAGGCAGAGTGACGCCCACGATTAGAATGAGCGCTAGACAAATAAACGAATTTGGTTCGAACGACTTTTGGAGTTGAGCCGTCATGAAATCTTCCCTTTCGGGCGTTTGCGTTGGGGCGCCTCGTCGTTTCTGAACCCGTGCTTCTGTATGTAGCACGCTTTTAGCTCGCCGATCCGGCAACCTTAGTGTCGCCTGATAGCCACAGTTGGCCAAAAACCACACGAGGACCCGCCACAACTCTCAAGGGCACTGTTATTCTCGGAAAATCGACGGCCCAATTCGTGGCCTTGGGGGCGATTTATGCAACGTATTATCTGTTCTCGGTCGATTGGCCGAGCCTTTGCTGCTTCGTCGCGGCTGGCGGCGGCGATCGCCGTCTCTATCCTCGTCGCCCTGTCAACTAACATCGGCCCGGCCATCTCTATGGACTTAACGGTCCCGTCGCAGGAGCCATCGACCACCTCCGACCGGGACTTGCCGCTCGATGCTTTTGGTTATCTTGGAGGTTTACTCGAAGCGCGCTTCTTCGAACCGCACTCGACGACCAACGATCCGCGCGACGAAATTCGGGATGCCGCCGCGTTGTACGGCGTAGACTTAGCAATGATGATGTCGATTGCCAAAGTCGAGAGTGACTTCGATCCGCGGGTAAGAACGGGTTCTTACAAGGGACTCTTTCAACTTAGCGACTATGAATTTGCGAGATACGGTGACGGCAGTATCTGGGATGCGAGAGACAACGCCAGAGCCGCCGCCCACATGTTTTTGGTTCAAGCCGAAAAATTCAAATGGGCTTTGGGTCACTATCCGGATTACGCCGAAAGGTACATGGTGCATCAGCAGGGCATTCAAGGCGCGATCGAGCACTATACGCACCCTGAGCGGGCTGCCTGGCAATCCATGTGCGCGACCGACGAAGGTTTGCTGAAGGGCGAGCATTGGTGCAAAAAGTGCATTTGGGGAAATCTCCTGCCGCATTGGCAGGACGCTTTCGGAAACGTGGACAAAATATCAAGTAGAGATTTCGTCGGGCTGTGGACGGAGCGCATCAATCACCTCGCCAACAGATACAGCGTAGCGGGCGACCTCCCCGTCATAGACGGCTCTCACAAAATTCGCACCCATCATCGGCTCGCTTTAAATCATAGCAAGCTGCGACCGTCTGCACTTCATGCGCGACGGATTCGCGTTGTTGCTCTCGCGGGCGTGCATCGGCAATAACCGGAACGCAGCGGGGCATCCGAAGCCAGATATTCTTCCTGTACGGGATAAAAGGCCCCGTGGCACTTTTTGGCACAGCTGTCATTTCCATCAGGACCTTATGAACGTTCGGAGGTCACTCGTAGATCAGTGCCACTTACTCGTTACTGGCAAAGGCTGTATCTCAATGATTCCGGCATTCTGCAACGCTCGATCTACGCGGGTAATTCAGCGTGGAGTCAGCGCGTCGCCGCACTTGCCGGTACCCGCCGGGTCGCGGCGGGAAGCGACAAGTTAGCGCCGCTTAGGTCGAGGCGCCCCGAAATCGACCACTTTATTTCCACGCCCGTGCTTCTCAGCTTCCAGGCTCGCAATGTCGGTACGCACCTTTTTGTAGTGATCTTTGGCGGCTTCGAGCGTTTTGAAGAACACGGTGTCCCGAAGCTCCAACTCATCGAGTGATGACAGAATGGTGCCCTCTTGCTCGATGTCGTGACCGTCGACGCTGAGGATTTCGAGTTCGACAAAACAGTTTTCGATGCTCACGATCTTGCCGATGGTGTCGTCACGCTCTGGGCCGTTCTCGTCGGCATCTCGTCCCCAAGCCAAGAAATACTTGTCGCGCATTCCAACTCTCCACACGCGCCAAACGCGAAGCGATGGCTGTCGCAACATATGGAATTGGCGACGCCCCTTGTCGAGCGTTCATCCGGGAAGCTGCCGAACTGGCACCTCTAGGCGTTCTTGAACTCGGGTCCTCTCAAGCGGGATCCCGCGGCACTATTTGGCACGGCAGCCCTTTCCGTTAGCACAGCCTGTCGGAGGTCGCTCGTAGATCAGCGCCACTTACTCCCCTACTGCGCCTCGGGCGCTGGCAAAGGCTGTAGTTCAAGGATGCCGGCCTTCTGCAATATGTTGAGCCGACGCTCGATCTCCGCCCGCAGTTCTTCCGCCGACGCATCATCTCTGAAATGCGCAGGACTGTTCGGATCGCCGGCAAGCTTCGTGGCGCTCAAACCGTGCCGCGGCGTAGCTCGACTGGTTGACCGACGGCAGGCACCCCCCATGTTTGGGGTGCCCCCTTAGGAGTTTCCGATGACCAGTTCGGCGAAACCGCGAGCCATAGGCCTGAACCATATCGCGCTCGAAGTGGGAGGCATCGAGGAAGCGCTAGCCTTTTATGGGCGTCTGTTCGAATTTGAGTTGCGCGGCAAAAGCGAAAGCATGGCCTTCATCGATCTCGGCGACCAGTTCATCGCCCTGCAGACGGGACGCAAGCAGCCGTCCGATGAGGACGGCATTTTGGCCTCGTTGTAGACGATAAGGAGGCCGCTCGGCGTGCTCTTCAGGAAGCGGGAATCGAACTGATCGCAGGGCCGTTCCTAGACTTCCTCGATCCATGGGGAAATCGCATGAGATTGTTGATTATGCGACGGTTCAATTCACCAAGGCGCCTAACGTTTTGCACGGAATGGGTCTTGATCACCTCTCCAAGAGCCAAAGCGCCAGGCAACAATTGACGAAAAAGGGTATGGCGCCGTCTAGCTGAGGTATTCAGGGCGAGAGTCAACTGCCTAGGTCGAAATGACCTAACTGGTCAGTTAGCTGTTCAATGTCGGCTATTGGCCCTCATCGACACTTTCGGAATGTCTGAGAAACGGTCGCTATCGGGTGAAAAGCGGACATTCCGCAATGAGCACTGACTTGCGAGGCTCGCATGTGGCTGATGAGCAAGCATCGTCGTATTGGCAATCGCCGCTGACCAATAGATGACCAATGAAACGCCGCGACCAAACATGAACATTCGTCGCCGATCATGCATGGATATAACGGTATTTATTGACTTTTCCGGCGAAGGTAGCGCGCTCATAACCGCTTGGTTGGAGGTTCGAGTCCTCCCGGGCCCACCACGCATTCCGACCCCCAAGGCGTTTTGCCGGCCATCTGGTAATTGCCGCCTAATTGGCCGACTTATTGGCGTGAGCTTAGTCTCAGTCGCGTCTCACTATATTTTTCGGGCATGTTTTGTCCCCTTTGTCTCCGCTCACAAAATTCGGTTTCCCGGAAACCGAGATTTCGGTTCGCAGAGACACGGTTCGAATGCAAGCTGACTGCAGTCGGGAGGCCAAGACTCTAGCAACGGCCGACCACGAGCGAGTGCTTCTTCGGCGCTTGGAAGCGCGTCTTCGGATTGATGTCTTGCTCGGCCCGCGTTCTCGGCAGCTGCGACTAATTTATAAAGTGTGATTTCTTCATGAGTTCACTGGTGCACAACCTCCATCTCGCTGATATCGCGGACGACGCGCTTGACACCGCTTTTCCTTTAAGTCGTTGGAAGCCACAGCGGAGAGTCCGAATTGCCATCAGACCGAAATGGCAAGTCGCTGCGCGTCAAAGGCGGACACTGCCGAGCAGTTGTTTGGAATAGGGATGAACGGGCGCATCGAAGAACGCGCAAGTCTTATTGATTTCAATCACCCTGCCAGCCCGCATTACGGCAACTTTGTCGCAGTAATGAGCGGCAATGCCAAGATCGGAGGTTACAATCAATTGTGCCGTTCCAGTTTCGCTCGCTAACTTTGCCATCAAATCAAGCACTTGGCGCTGAACGGTTACATCGAGCCCGGCGGTGGGCTCGTCGGCGATCAACAGTCGCGGTCGGTACATAAGCGCTAACGCGATGCAGACCCGCTGCGCCATCCCGCCGCTGAGTTCATGCGGATAGGCATCGAGGCGCTGTTCGGGATCGTTCATGCCTACCATACGCAGCAGTTCGATCGACCGCTGTCGAGCCTCGGGCGTGCTGATCCTTTGATGGGCCCGGAGCGCCGCCGCAAAAGTGCCCCCTACGGTCGTTAGCGGATGCAATTGCGATTTTGCATTGGCGAGCGTTGCGGCGATATGTTTGGAGCGCAGCGAACGAAGCTTCGATTTGTCGAGGTTGAGGAGATCGACTTCGCCATAATGCACCTGGCCGCTGCTGATCTGAAGTTGCGTGGGTAGCAAGCCGAGTACGGCTTTGACCAGAACCGACTTGCCGGCACCGGATTCACCGACGATCGCCAGGCGCTCGCCGGCTCCGAGCGAAAAGGAAACGCCGCTCAAGAGCGGCGATGCGCCTGGCTGGAGCGGCGTCACTTCGAGGTCGCGTACTGTCAGAATGGTATTTGTCATGGGCGCGACAATGTCGATTGCCGGCCTCTCGTCTGTCTCGGTGGTCTTGCCCGCGCGCCATGTCGCGGAACGGATTGCGCGGGGCTCCATGAACTTTGTCATTACCTCCCCGAACACGCCGAAAGAGAATACGATCAGGCCGAGCGCAATTCCGGGAAAGACCGCGGGCCACCATTGGCCGATGATCAAGAATTTGGCGCCGCTGGCTATCATGCTGCCCAGCTCCGGTGTTGGCGGCTTGACGCCGGCGCCGACAAAGCTCAGTCCTGCGGTCAGCAGGATTGCAAAACCGATCGTTACTGACAGCTGCACCAAGATCGTCGGGATCGCATTGGGCAGGATATGTCGAAATCCGATTCGCCATTCCGAATTGCCGACGGCACGCGCGGCCTCTGCAAAGGGCCGTTGCACCAGCGACAGTACATCGGATCTTACCAAGCGTACGAACACCGGCATGTTGACGAAAGCGATGGCGGCAATGATGTTCACTTTAGTTCCGCCGAATACAGCGACCAGAACCATGGCAAAGACAAAGACGGGGAATGCTTGGATGACCTCCAATAGCCGCATGGCAATCTCGGCGGCGGCCGTCGACCCTCTACGCCTACGGGATTCGAGTAGCGCGATGACGACGCCGAGCGGCGAACCTAAAATCACTGAGATTGCGGTCGCGATTACGGCGATCACAACGTCGGTGCGCGGCGCTGCCAAAAGCCGCGAAAGGATGTCGATGCCGTTATCGTCGGTGCCCAGCCAGTGCGCTGCCGACGGCGGGATCAGCCGGTCGGTCGGGGAGGCGTTAATTGTCGAATAGGGCGCGAGATCAGGGCCGATCACGGTGAGTAGGATAATCAACACGAACAGCGCGAGAAACACGAGCTGCCATAACGGCAATTGGCGAAGTGTTGAGCCGATGCGCAGCCACATTACAAGGACCCGTCAGGTCGCCGATCCAACCACCTTGATCCGCGGATCCATGGCGAAATGGACCAGGTCAACGGCAAGGTAGACGAGCATGGTGAAGATTGCGGCGAAGCACACGAATGCTTGGATCGGCGCGTAGTCGGCCGTGACAATCGCCTGAACGGCATACTGGCCGAGCCCGCTCATGTTGAATACTGATTCAACGAGCACATCGCCGCCGAGCAGAAACATAATTACGGTCCCGACAATCACGATCGTCGATCCGGCCGCGACACGTGCCGCGCGGGCGAGGATGGTGCGCGGCGCCAGCCCGAGCGCCTCGCCGTAGGTCGTGTATTCGGCATCCAACGCGATCTCCATCTGGCTGCGCAACATCTTAAAGACCGGCGCGCCATAGACGAAAGCCAATGTGAATACCGGCATCACCAGATGCCAGGCGCCGGACCAGAACGTACTCCAATCGCCGGCGATAGCCGTGTCGATGAGAATCGATCCCGTGACGAAGGGTGGCGCGGTATCGAGGATTCCGAGCCGACCCTCTGGGCCGGGTAGCAGGTTGAGATTGGTATAAAAGATGAAGATAAGCAGTAGGGCGAGCAGAAAGTCGGGCAGGGCGCCTGCCAGCATGCCGTAACCAAAGGTGAGGTTGCGCAGCGCCCAAACGGCCCAATTGCGCGTCCGGCTGGCGGTGATAATCGCGACCGGCACAAGGACAACGAACACGACCAAGAGCGAAAGGAAGATTAGCTCGAGGGTCACTGGAATTCGGTGCAGGAGATCTTCGCCGACATCGGTCCCTTGCGACCAAGAGGTGCCGAAGTCGCCTGACAGCGTATGCTTCAGCCAGATAACGTACTGCTGCGGGATCGATAAATCGAGATGTAGCTTACGCCGCAGGGCCTCGACGGCTTCCTCGGGCGCAAGCGGGCCGAGCTGAAAGCGTGCCGGATCGCCTGGGAGAAGGCGGACGATTGCGAAGGTGATGAAGGAGATTAAGAGGACCTGCGGTACAAGGAACAGGATCCTTCGTCCTATGTAGCGCGCTAGGCGCAGCGCGTGCGCAAGGCGCATGCGACGCAATGCCCGAACTCGCGGCCATGTCAGGCTGCGTCGACATGGTCCCACCGGCGGCATGCCGATAAGTGCCCGGGCATGATTTCGATCATTGGGGGAACAGTGTCGCGGCAGGCGTCCTCGCGGATCGGGCAGCGGCCATAGAGCGGACATTCCGTCCTCGGATTGATGGCGGTCGGGATTTCTCCCTCAATCACGTAGGGTGAAGGGGCGCGCCGCGGATCGGCAAACAAGACCGCAGATAAGAGCGCCCGGCTGTAAGGGTGATGCTGCCGGCCCATAATCAGTTCGGTCGGTGCTTGTTCGACAATATGACCGAGATACATGATCGCAATGCGATGGCTGATGCGTGCTACTGAAGTTAGATCATGCGAAATAAAGACGTAAGCGGTGCCGGTCTCGCGCTGGACGCGCTGCAGGAGCCCTAAGAGGTCGGCGCGTGCCGACGGATCGAGCATCGAGGTCGGCTCGTCGAGCACGACGAGCTCGGGTCGTGTCACCAGCGCGCGCGCGATTCCTACACGTTGTTGCTCACTTGCGGTGAGGTCTAGAGGATAACAGTCGGACATGCTCTCATCGAGGCCCACCTGCCGCAGGATCTCAGCGGTCCGCGCTTTGCGCTGAGAACGGTCGATGCCCTGTAAGAGCAACGGTTCGCGCAACGTCTGCGCGACCGTGAGCCGCGGATTGAGCGAGGCGAATGGATCTTGGAACACAAGCTGCATGCGCGACCGCAGCTCACGCAGCGCTTTGCCCTTGAGCCCGGCGATCTTATCGCCGTTCAGAAACACGGAACCGTCAGTCGGCTCGACCAGACGTAAGATGCAACGGCCCAACGTAGTTTTTCCCGAGCCGCTCTCACCGACAAGGCCCAGCGTTTCGCCGCGGTCGACCGTCAGCGAAGCGTTGCGCACGGCCACGAGATTGGCGCCTGGGCCGAGCGAAAAGACCTTCGTCAGATTCCGAACTTCGAGAAGCACGGTCATCGTGACGTCAATCGTGACGGTATTCCAACCGAACATGCCGCATCGACAATGTCGGTTGGCCGCGCGACAACAACTGCAAGTCCCGCTGTCATCATTGTGTGCTGCGCGACGGGCCGAATGCTAAGCTTCGCCCGGTGTCCTGCCTTCGGTGTCGGTGCGTTCGTGCTAGCGCTCATGTTGCGCAATCGGATTTTGGTCAGCGCTCAGACGGCTTTGGCATGTTCGTGCTGTCTCTCGACGAAGTGCGCGGAGTACCACCGGGCAGCGTCAGCGAGGTCATCAACAATTCCTTTGCGTACCATCGCCGGGTCGCGCCGACTGAGTCCTTCCAACGCCCTCGCGTGGCTGTCATGGCCTTCAAATAGCCGGGTCTGTGCCCTGCTGCCCTTGACGAACGGGCGAAGCAACGGTCCGCCCTTGAGCCAAAGCGCCTCGATGATCGGGAACAAATGATGTGACTGGGCGGCGCGGTAGATACTGAAATGGAACACTTGGTTGTCGCGCAAAAACCCGCTTACGTCGTTGCGTTCACTGGCCCGCAACATGCCGGCGAAGGCTTGTTCGACCGCGGCGAGTTCGTTGGCCGTGATCCGCTTCGCCGCCAACGTCGCCGCCAGCCCTTCGAGGTTCAGGCGCACTTCATAAAGCTCGGCGATGCTCTCGCGCGACAGTATTGGCAAGCGCGCCGCCCTGTTAGGCAGAACCTCCACACCCCCTTCGGCATTGAGCCTTAGTATTGCATCGCGCACCGGCATAACGCTCGTGCCCAAAACCTCGGCCACCGAGCGCGTAGGCAATGTCTCACCCGGGGAGAAACGGCCCTCAAGAATTGCCTGTTTGAGCGTGCGGTAAACGCGCTCGCGCAGCGTCGTGTTGTCCACTGGGCCGAGCGACTCAAACATTGGTGGCCTCTTGGTCTAACTCAGCAATTGCCTGAATTTCAAATTGACATATCGGAATGCAATCGACAATATCAAATCTGATATCTCAGATGCCGCAATAACTCTGGGGATCATTCAGGGAGGAGAAAATGAAGCCAGGCCGATGGTCTGCGATCTGGAAGTTTGCTGGAATTGCGTGCGCTTTGCCGGCGACGTGGCTCTGCGATGCTGGCCCAGTCCTTGCGGCAAAAGACACATTAGTCATCGCGATTCCGGGTCTGCCCCAAGGCGTCGATCTCGACAAACACATCAGTCCGCAGACCTGGACTATGGCGGCTCAGCTAGACGATTGGGGTTTGTATTGGGAGTCCGGACCGTACCCGTACGGCACCAATGCCTTCTACGATCCGACCAATGTGCCCGGATTTGAATACCCGGTTGGCTACACTACACAAAAGACGGCAGGCGGGATCATGACGGGATGTGATCTGTCCGCTGATGGTAAGGACATCACCTATCACCTTCGTCCCGGCGTGATCTCGGCCTATGGCAACGAATTCACAGCCGACGATGTCATCTGGCGCTTCGATCGGGAACGCAAACGGCCGATCATCTACGCTTTGATCTCGCGCCTGTTCAATCTCGACAAGGCGAAATACGAAAAAGTCGACAGATACACGGTGAAACTCACCAACCCCGATGGCGCTCCACTGGCGTGTCAGGGGTTGACAAATTTCTATTACCCGTGGCTCGAACTCGACGGAAATCAAAAAGCACATGACTGCCGACGACGAGTATGGCGATAACTGGATCGCTACCCATGCCGGTGGATTCGGCGCTTACAAGGTCACTGAATGGACCCCTGGCAAGCGTGCCGTTATGGAGGCCAATGAGCATTATTGGCGCGGCGCCCCTAAGATCAAAAAGATCATCTGGCTGGTGGTGCCAGAGTCCTCCGGCCGGCTTGCGCTCCTCGAAAAGGGTCAGGTCGATGTTGCCGAGGAACTTTCAGCCGACGAAATGTTATCGCTAAAAAACTCGCAGGTCGCGCGCCCAGTCGCAGTCCGAGGCAATCGCCTGATGTGGCTGATCCTCAACAATAAGATGAAGCCGTTTGACGATGTGCGCGTCCGCCAGGCGATCAACTATCTGGTGCCGCGCGACGAAATCGTGGAGAACGTCTATCACGGGATGGCCAGGGCTTGGAGCGGCGTCATATCCGACGTCACACCTGGATATGAAAACCTTAAGCCATACGACTTTGATCCGGACAAAGCCAAAAAGCTGCTGGCCGATGCAGGATACGGCGACGGCTTCGAGGCCGATCTACTCTTCAGCGCGGGAGTGCCGGAAATGGAGAACTTGGCGGTCATCCTGCAAAGCACCGCCGGCAAGCTGGGCGTCAAGCTTAACCTGAAGAAGCTTCCGGTCGCGGCGTTCTCCGACACCGTTCAATCGAAGAAGGCCCAGATGGCACTTTGGATCGACAGCCCGATCCAACCCGACGTCAATTATGTGGTGAACCTTGTTTATTCCACCGGCCCGTTAGCGCTCGTGAACTACGATCAGTTCTCCGATCCGGCGGTCGACAAGCTGATCGAGACCGGAGCATCGATCGTCGATCCTAAAGCGCGGCTCGAGCACCACAAGGGTGTGCAGGCCAAGATCCAAGAAGGCGCGCCTATGGGATACACGATCGAGCCCTATTTCCGCATTGGCCTATCGCGCAACATCGAAGGCTTCCACTGGTACACGACGCAGTATTACCTCGTATCGCAGATGTCGTTTATCAAGTAGCGTTGTCGACGCGGCGGTGTCCCACTGATCCGCGATCAGTGAGACACCCCTCTCCCTCGACAAGCGGCCCTTCGATTTATCGACTCATAGTCGCCACGTGGAGGCGATTAATCAAAAAAATTGAGGAAACGATGAAGATCAGCAGTGATCGAATTCTCACGACCCATGCCGGCAGCCTGCCCCGCACCAACGAACTAACCAAACTCCTTATCGAGCGCGACAACGACCTGCCGGTCGACGAGGCCGAGATGCGCCGCGAGGTCGAGCGTGCGACCGATTGGCTTGTGACGAAGCAGCTTGAGAGCGGCGTCGACATCGGCAGCGATGGCGAGGCGGCCCGTGTCGGATTCCAAACTTATGTCAGCCTTCGCCTTTCCGGCGGATGGGGCGGCGTGTCGCCACGCAAAGGCATGACGGACATCGTCAAGTTTCCCAAATACGGCGAAATCCTAAGCAAGCGTCTGGGACGCCCCGGTGAATTGACCGCTAAGTTGTTCAATTGTTACCAATGCCAGCGCGCCGTGCACTATCAACCGGATCTGGCCGACGTCAAGATGGAGTTGCGATCGTTTGCTGAATCGCTGCGCGGCAATCCGAAGAAGTTCACCGAGACATTTGTGACGTCCGCCTCGCCGGGGATTATTACGACCACGTTCCTGCGCGACGAGGGCAATCCCGATTACAAGACCGAAAAGGACTATGTGTTCGCGATCGCTAAGGAGATGAAGAAGGAATATGATTACATTGTCTCGCAGGGGCACATCTTGCAAATCGATGCGCCCGACTTGGCGATGGAACGCGCCTTCATGTTCCAGGATCAGTCACTCGGTGACTTTCTCGACCGCATTAAGATACACATCAACGCGCTCAATGTCGCGCTCGCCGATATACCTGCCGAGAAGGTACGACTGCACGTCTGCTTTGGAAATTGGGACGGGCCGCATATCGACGATGTCGAGCTCGCGCCATTGTTGCCGATTATCTACAAGGCCAAGGTGGGAGCGATCAGCATCGCCTGCGCCAACCCCCATCATCAGCACGATTGGAAGACACTTAAGAAAAATCCACCACCGCGTGGCATGATTCTGATACCTGGCGTGATTGACGTGACCACCAATTATCTGGAGCACCCCGAAGTTGTTGCGGACCGGATCGAGCTGTTCGTAGATGTGATGGGCGGCGATCGCTCGCGTGTCATCGCTGGTACTGATTGCGGCTTCTCGACGGTAGCGGGCTATATGATGGTCGCGGAAGATGTGGTCTGGGCCAAACTACGCGCGCTCGCCGACGGCGCCTCGATCGCGAGCCGCAGGCTGCAGCGGAGCGTCGGCCGCTCGCCTGTTACGCGCCGTTCCACGCCGAAGAAGGTTCGCGCCGCGACACGTAAGGCGCGAAAGAGTGTTGGCAAAGTTGCGGCGCGTAAGGCTGCTCCGCGAAGAAAGACGAAACGATAAGTCAAATTCATATCTCGGGGACAGGCACGGGATGTCGTCGAACGCAAGTAACACGCTCGACTTTGCTGGGCGCACGGCGATCGTAACTGGCGGATCACAAGGAATCGGCTTCGGCGTCGCTGAACGGTTATTGGCCTCCGGAGCAAACGTTAGCATCTGGGCGGTCAACCAGGATCGTCTCAAACATGCCGCTGCCAAACTTGACGGCGGCGGACATGTGCAAATTGTTTCGACTGACATCGGCAACCTCGCCTCGGTCGAGGCCGCAACTCAAACCGTGCTCAACGCCTATGGCCAAATCGATGTGTTGATTAACAATGCCGGCGTTGCTGGCCCAAACGTAAAGATGTGGGAGTTTCCGCCCGACGCTTTCGCGCACATGATGCATGTCAACGTGGAGGGCACTTTTTATTGCTGCCGCGCGATTGTGCCGCACATGATCGCCCGCAACTACGGGCGTATCGTCAATATCTCATCGATAGCTGGCAAAGAGGGCAATCCAAACGACGGCGCTTATAGCACGTCGAAAGCGGCACAGATTGCCTTGACCAAGAGCCTCGCCAAGGAGCTTGCTGACTACAACATTTCCGTCAACTGTGTCACACCATCACTGACGCAAACGACGCTGGCGATGACGCTCTCGGAGGAGCAGCGGAAATACATACTCGGAAAGGTACCTCGCGGCCGTATGCTGAGGATCGAGGAGGCCGCAAGCTTGATCTGTTGGACGGCTTCGGAGGAGAATTCCTTCACCACCGGAGCGACCTTTGATCTGAGCGGCGGCCGCGCAACGTATTAGGGCGCTCTATCAAAATCATGCTGAAAAATGAGGAAGACATGCTTTCCGGAAGCTACGAATTCCTCCCCCAGGATCGCGTGATCTTTGGCCGACCGGCTGCGAAAGCGGTCGTCGAAACCGCCGATCGCATGGCCAAACGACGCCTCCTGATCGTCGCTAGCAAAACGCTCAGCCGCAAGACCGACGTCGTTTCAAAAATCCAAGCCGAGCTGGCTGAGCGCTGTCTAGGGGTCTTCGACGAATGCGTTGAGCATGTGCCGCGCGCCTCAGTGTTGTTACTCGCTGCCGCTGTGCGCAAGTGCGAACCTGACCTGATTGTTACAGTCGGCGGCGGCACTCCGATCGATACCGTCAAGGTAACCTTGCTGGCGATGGCTGCCGGTGTGACTGACGAACCGGGTTTTGATGCCGTGCGGATTCGCGTTGAAGCTGACGGTAGCCGGGTCGTTCCGGCGATCAAAGATCCGCCGATCCGCCAGATCATCGTACCAACCACATTGTCAGGTGCTGAATTCTCTAACCTTGGCGGCTGTACCGATCCGATTCGCAAGGTAAAAGACCTTTACACGGGGCGCTTGATAGGGGGTCAGGTCGTGGTTCTCGATCCCGCTGCTACGGCATATACGCCCCCCAGTCTCTGGCTTTCCACGGGTATCCGTGCCGTAGATCACGCTGTCGAGACAATTTGCTCTCGAAAGCCACAACCGTTCACCGACGCCACCTGTATTCATGCACTTCGGCTGCTATCAAAATCATTGCCAGCTAATCACGCAAATCCCGGCGATCTCGCTGGCCGGCTTGACAGCCAGCTCGCGGTTTGGCTTGCAACGACCGGCCTTGGGCGCGTCGATTGGGGGGCAAGCCACGGGATCGGTCATCAGCTTGGTGCCGTCGCTAACGTACCTCACGGACATTGCTCCTGCGTAATGCTGCCGAGTGTTCTGCGCTGGAACCTATCCGCCAATGCCGCGCAGCAAGCGATAGTCGCACAAGCACTCGGTGCAAAAGACGGAGATGCCGCGATGGCGATCGCGAAGCTCGTGGAAGGTCTTGGCCAACCGACACGATTGCGTGAGGTAGGTGTGCGGCCGGAGCATTACGACGCGATCGCTGCTGGAGCGATGCAGAACGTGTTTGTTCGAAGCAACCCGCGAGCGATCACTGATCCGGCGCAGGTTCGCGAAATACTCGCTATGGCGTGGTAAGATTTGTCTGAGTGCGTACTGACGATGAAATTATAAATGTCTTTTGAGTTCCGTGACTTGTGGGGGGCACCGGTTGGTACCGCCCGGAGCTGATGCATGACATTAGCGACAGTCCCGACCGGTCGCACGTAACGCCTGTCGTGTCACCGGCGGCTTGGATCGGAGAGGCAAGGAGCTCGACGGCGGTAGCGAGCGACTATATGGCAATGGCCGGAATGATCTTTGGCAGGGTGCCGAAGCTCGATGATGTTCGCAAACAAATCACTGCACGTGAAGGAAGTCTTCGGTCGCTTGATCGGGGATACCGAGACCCGGGCTGAAGTAGTCGCGAAACAGGTCAATAGAGCTGCACAAGACTCTTGCGGTCACGCACGCGACGCTGCTTCCGGTGCGGCGCGCGCTGCGCGCGACACGGCGTCTTCGTTTGATAAATGCCGCAAAACGCCATTGAGGCTCAGCCACAACCGCTTTCGTCGCTTTGGGCTTTAGATGAGTCATTCGACCTACACCTCGTAAAGTTCAAAGCATCTGAATTGGTGAATTAAATTCGTTTGCCTTACAATCAGCGCGCCAGCTGCCGACGGGGAACAACTCCTATGCCGAAAGTTGGACTGCTGCAGATCATAGCCTCACTGCTGCTAATGACGACACCGACCGTTGCCGATGTCACCAGTGATGATCTGGCGCGCTGTCAGCGTGAGGCCGAACGTTCACTTCCGTCCCTACCGGACAAGGGTGGTCAGAATTGGGCCAGCCGTGCGGCGAGCCTGCAGAAACGAGCTGAGCAGGTCGAAACATGCATGCGAGCCGCTGGTTACGGCGTTACCATAGAGTGTTCTGCCCCTCTCAAGACTTTTGAAAGTTGCCTGAAAATCGCTGATCAAATCACGCGAGCGCCCGGTGGGGACCAGTACCGTAACGCCGACTGGAACAGAATCTGTCTTGACAACGAATGGGACGTGCGGACCCAGAAGCGGCTATCAGCAGATTGTTACCAGGCTGGCAGTTGGTGGCGCCGCTGGCTCGGGCAGTGATGCGCTCTCCACCGCCCTCGTCACGGAATTGCGGCGGCCGTTTGTTGCAGCATGCCGTTGTCAATGTCCGCCGACGATGGCACGCTACGCGACCTGGCGTGGCGCGCCTACCAGGACGGAGGAGGACGCTGTGAGGGGATTAGAGGACAAAAGCATCGTCGTAACGGGCGCAGCACAGGGCCTTGGGGAGGGTATGGTTAGGCGCCTTGCTAGCGAGGGTGCGCGTGTCGTTATTGCCGATTTGAATGGCGACAAGGCCAATGCACTTGCTGGCGAACTCCGAAGTAAGGGCTATAGGGCTATCGGAGTAAAAGTCGATGTTGGGGAACGTTCTCAAGTCAAAGCGATGATCGAGCTAACCGTGTCGTCGTTCGGCGGAATTGATGTGCTATTCAACAACGCGGGTTTCAACAAGCCTGTTCCGTTCTTTGACGTCGACGAGGCAAATTTTAACGCCATTATCCGTGTCAATACTCTTGGGGTACTCATCTGTACACAAGAAGCGGGCAAGCAAATGATCGAACAGGGGCACGGAGGTAAAATTATCAACACCGCCTCCATCGCGGGTCGCCAAGGTTACGCGGAGTTCGCGCCGTATTGTGTAAGCAAGGCGGGAGTTATATCGCTTACGCAAGCTGCCGCCAGAGAAATGGCCAAGCACAAGATAACGGTGAACGGCATTGCTCCTGGCGTCGTTCGGACGCCTTTATGGGACGGTTTAGAACAGGACATGATTGATCGTGGCGTAATCAAAGAGAAGGGCGAGTTTATCGAGTCATTTTCAGCAGGCATTCTGGTTGGGCGCCCCTCACTGCCTGATGATCTTTCCGGTCTTTGTGCGTTTCTTGCCTCTTCAGATTCCGACTACATCACCGGCCAGATCATCATGTGTGATGGTGGAATGGTTTTGGTCTAGTCTATGTGACAATCACTAAGATACTAAAGCTCTGCACAATATTCCGCGCGAGACGAGGAAGGTAGCCGGCCAAGATAATCCGTTCCACGTTGCTTCGCACTGTGCATCGCTATTCGAAGTCGCTTAACATCGTCATAAACTTGATATCCACGTCCTTCTGTAACAAATCCAGACGTTGAGACCAAAACTTGGTGAGGATCGGCGTTTGCAGATGTTCATCAAGTTCCCTGCGCGTACGCCAATTCTCGTAAAAGATAAAAAGGTTAGGATCGTCGTTGCTCACGTGGAGGTGGTAGTCGACGCAAGCAGTTTCAGCTCGCGACGGCTTCACGAGGCTTTGGAGGATGCTTAGGAGTTCGTCTCGTTTGTCCGGTTTCGCGTGAAGATATGCAATCAACGTACAACCCGGGTTCATGCTATCCTCCCAAAATCTTAGCCCTTTGCCGAACTACATTATATGCGGAATGGTAGTCGATCTTGCGGTGGTTGGCGGACCTCGTCAATATATCGTCACAACGTGACGTGAATAGCGGCCACGACCTTTACGATGCGAACAGGCAACGGAGACTTGCAACCACATTCAATCAGTCACACGCGACTTTTCACCATGGGCGAGCGCAACTTCGGTGACACGCAGTCCATCCCTTGTGATGCGCGATGGATAGCGAGATTTAAGGCGTTCCTCATGAGGCGGAAGCACGCGGCGGGTCTCGCCGCCAACTAACTTCACCATCTCTTCGGTCACGTTGATAAGATTGGTCTGGCTGCCGACAGCCAAGCCGACTGGCAGATATCGGCCGTCAGGCGCTCCACCATTTCCCGATACGTCGCCGAGATTCTCGAACTTATAGATCAGATCGCCCGCCAGTACCCAGGCGTCTTGCGAATTCCGCTTGCCGTCGTTGCGCACAGCAAACCACATCGAGCCGTAGGTGTGGGTGTCCGGCGCGGCGTGCAGATCGATCCCTGGCAGTACGTCGTCCATATCACCGTCAACACAGACTAAACGCCTTTGTCGCGCCAGTTCAACGCCGTTCAGGATATCGCCGGGATCAATTCCGGTCAGGAGGAAGCGCATTCGCTCTGGCAGTGACATCGCCCAGACCCATTTGGCGATCTCGCGCTCCTGGATATAGAAGGTGGCGTTCGGGAAATCGCCGACGTTGCCGAAATGATCGAAATGCGCATGAGAGATAAAGACGGTGTCGACATCCCCTGGTGCCAATCCGATCTCAGCTAGAACTACCTTGGGCGAATGCCAATTCTCGACGAACAAGCTCTCGGCGAATTCCTTTGCATAGTCTTTGTTGTTATAGCCGACGTCAACCATCGCTACATGGCCATTTCCTTTGATCACCGTGTAGCAATAGGGTAGCTTGATATAGCCCTCGTTGTGGGCGCTATATATCACGCCGCTCTTATGAAATTTGTTTGAGTAGCTGTATTCGAGTATCCATATTGAATACTCCGGCATTATTCTATCTCCCCAATTCGGGTCTTTTGGCGGGTCATTTCAATGTTTTTCCGCAACTACAGCAGGAGACGCTTGTGTCGATCATGGTTAAACCAATGCGATGGTCGCAAACGCGCTGCATCAGACGATAAGCGTTGTTCAGATGACGCGCAGCCTCGCTGACGTTGTCATCGGCGCGCGTGCGACGCATTTCAGCAATGGCGCGTAGTGCGGCGTCGATATGAGCGGCGGCTGCTTTCAGGCGCGGGCGATCCTCGGCACGACTGTCCGGAACGTTGAGATCCGCGAGCTGTTCGATGGTCTCGGCCCAACGTTCGCGCGCGATGGCTAGATCCGGCAGATCAGCCACATCTCGTTGCAGGCGCGACTGAATCAGGATGAGGAGCCCGGAAATCTGGCCCAGCAGGGCGCGCAGATTTCCAAATACCGCCTCGACTGAGAGGGAATAGGCAATGAGCTGTTCGCTACCGGTCGGACCGATGAGTGCCTGCCGGGCCTTCCAGGCGGTCATCGAATGTTCAAGCACGAAGCCGGTTGCTGTTCTGCTCCCGGGCGTAGCGACCGGTGGGGTCGTCAGAGGGGCATCGGTCATAACGGTGGCTCCGCGGGCGCGATATCAATCGGCAGTCCAGCCGCCGTCGATCACCAAGGACGATCCTGTCATCAGCGATGAGGCGTCGGACGCGAGCAGGACAATCGCGCCTAACAAGTCGGCAACACTGCCGACCCGCCCAAGTTTAATCTTCGATAGAACGTCGGCTTTGAACGCCGGGTTCGTCAGGAAGCTATTGGCCAGCGGTGTTTCGACGAAGGTCGGGCAGATCGTGTTGACGCGGATATGATAGGGAGCCAAGTCTACGGCCATAGCGCGGGTCATGCCCTCCATGGCCCATTTCGAGGCGCAGTAGACACTTCGCGTCGCGGCGCCAACCAAGCCCATCTGTGAGGATATGTTGACGATCGATCCGCCTTCTCCGCTTGATGCCAGTTGGCGTGCCATCGCCTGCGCCACGAAGAAGGCAGCACGGACGTTCAGCCCCATGATCAGATCGAAATCCTCGAGTTTCACTTCAAGAAAAGGTGCGGTCCGATTAGTGCCGGCGTTGTTGATCAGGATGTGAAAGGGGGCGCGCGTCTCGATTGCGGCCGAGACGGCTGCCAAGTCGGTAACATCGATCGCCAAACAATCGGCGTTCCCGCCCTTTTGCCGGATTGCCTCCGCGGCGGACTCGATCTGGGTGATGGTACGCGCCGCCAAGGTGACCGATGCGCCCATTTCTGCGAGCGCGCCTGCCGCGGCAAGTCCGATGCCGCGCCCCGCGCCGGTCACCAGCGCGCGTTTCCCTTCGAGCCGGAAACTCTCAGCGACCGATGCTCGCGGAGCGGTCATAGCGCCTTTACCTTAGCTTGGCTCAATGATGAATCAACAGCCCGCCATTGACATCAAGCACCGTACCGGTGATGTAGCCTGACAGATCGCAAACCAAAAACAGACAAGCTTTTGCAATGTCGTCCGCGGTGCCGAGGCGTCCGAGCGGGACGTCGATGGCAATTGCCTTTTTCTTCTCGTCGGTCAATTTGCCCTGGAAGATGTCGGTATCGATCGTTCCGGGTGCGATCGCATTAACCCGAATTCCATCGGGGGCTAACTCGCGTGCGAGCGATTTTGCCATGCTCTGAACTGCGCCCTTCGACGCGGCGTAGTGAGGCCCCCCGAACAAACCGCCGCCGCGTTGTGCCGCAACCGAGCCGATGGTGACAATGTTTCCTTGCTTGCGCGACCGCATATGCGGGATCACCGCCTGGCACATGTTCAACGTGCCTCGTACATTAACGTTCATTACGGCGTCATACCGTTCTTGCGTTACTTCCATGATCCGGTCCGGCTGGCTGATGCCGGCGTAATTGACCAGAATGTCAATCTTACCGAAATCATCTAGCACCTGCCTGGCGAGACCCTGACAGGCGGTAGGACTGGCAACGTCGCAGCCATAACCGCGATGCTCTGATCCAATGTCATTTGCCGCGGCTATACTGGCCTCGCTATCGAGGTCGACGATGGCGATTCGACAGCCGGCTTCGGAAAAGCGTCTGGCGGTTTGCTTTCCAATGCCGCGCGCGGACGCTGCGCCCGTGACAATAGCAACCTTATCCTCGAGCAACATCACAGCGTCTTCCCCCGCCGTTCTTTCGGTGTCGATTTCCATTTCGATCGATCGAGCATAGGTATGTCGCGGCTGGAACGGCGGCAGACAACACGTGGCAAGTATCTGGTCGGGAGAAAGAAATGGTCGAGCGCTTCGGAGGCAAGGTACGTCATGCCGGCTCGCTCCCTTTCCGTACGCGGTCGAAGCGTTTTAGCCTCCAGCGGCGCCCTGTGAACGAGGTGCGTCGCGTCGTCACTGTTCTTGGTAACATTCTCTGTGAACGTTTACAGAAAAGCTTATTGTCCGATCTGCGCTCGTGTCAAGGGAGCGGACCGACACGTGCAAACGTGATCAAAAAAAGAAGACCCTTCAACAACGCCATAACCAATTCACTCGGATAAAGATTTTCATGACGATGGGCTTCGGTGGAAAAATATCGAGACCAGAACCGCGGCCGACGCTGCGTGACTTGGCGCAAGATCTTTAAAAATTCTATCGCGGCTGCGTTCCGGCGCGATTTTTTGGCGCCAACGGTGTCGCGGTGCTAGCGTTATTGATGCGGCGCGTAACGCGGTGAGCACGTTGCTAACTCGGAGACTGTGCGTGATCCACGTTTCGGAGAACTGATGGTGCGCCGCGCGGCGCGGAAACGTCCGCCAAAATTGGCTGGTCTGGCGAAGGCAATGATTTGATAGCAACGCCGTCGCGATCCAGCTGCTGGCCGATAACGCTCGCGGCGTGTCCCAGTGTCTTGACAGACGCGAATACAGAACCGTACGGTATAATGGTCGAGAACGTTCTCGGAAACGAGGCGGCACTTTAATGAATGACCGACGAGCCCACAATGGGCCAAAATCGGTCCGCCGGAATGTGGGATGGAACGCGGAAACCGATAAGCTTCGGTGTTCATTCCTGCTGGCGGAAGGGGTGGAAACGGCGTGGTGGCAAACCGCGCCTTGCGCCGGCGTCGTAATGCTTCCTGGAAAACGGTTCGCGCGGGCACTCTAGGCACCACGACAAAGGGAGCATGGGTAAGCAATGCCTTGGTTCCAGCTTTTTATGCATTCGAATTCACGCCCGCGTCTATTGGCGTTTTTGGCGCCGCTCCGCACAAGTCGTGGCATTCTAAGTGCGACGATTCTGCTGTTTTTATTGAGCGCCATTGTCCAACCCGCGAGTCTGAGCAGCAGTGCGTTCGCCGGCTTGATCCCGTTCGCTTGCGTACTGGCCCTTATCGCGCTTGGCCAAACGCTGGTCATTCAGCAGGGCGGTATCGACCTGTCGGTCCCCGGCGTCGTGTCGCTGAGTGGGGTGATTGTTTCCTACTATTCGAGCGGCGAGCCCGGCATGGGCGGATCGACCCTGGGACTGGCAATCTTCTATGCGGTCGTCGCGGCGCTGGTATCAGGCTTGCTCAACGGGATGCTTGTTGCCTACGCGCGGGTTGCGCCCATCGTTGCGACGCTCGGAATGAACGCAATCCTCTACGGCTTCGACGTCAACGTATCGGGCGGTACGCCAGTACAAGTTCCAGAGAGCCTCTCACTATTCGTCGACTACAAAATACTTGGAATATCGTCGCTCGCTTACATTGCGGTCGGCGCTACATTTGCCCTCACCTTTCTTGTCAAGAAGACCGTATTTGGGCGCACCTTCGAAGCTGTCGGCGCTAATGCGCGTTCGGCACGGGCGACAGGTGTGGTGGCTGGCCGATATCAGATCTGCGCCTATGTGGCGGCCTCGCTTCTCTATTGTTCAGGCGGCATTTTCCTCGCGGGCTTGATGCATTTGCCGAGCGCTTTCCAAGGCAACGGTTATCTGCTGCCGTCAATCGCCGCGGTTGTTCTGGGTGGAACCTCACTTTTGGGCGGGACCGGAAATCTGGCCGCCACGGTCATTGCGGCTTTGTTTTTGACTCAGCTTCAGCAATTGGTTTTGACGACCGATGCCGGCGTCGGCGTGCAGTTTCTGTTTCAGGGCGCTGCGATTATCGTCGGCGTCGGCGTCTACAGTTTGGATTTCGGCAGATTGGCGGAGTTCGTCCGCACGTTCGGTCTTGGCTTGGGCCCGGAGCGTACAGGCGACTCGAATGCATGATGGATTCCCGGGGGCGTCGCCACGCTCGCGGTCTCAATATGTGTTCATTAAAAAACAACGGGAGGACGTCTAAGATGAGGTCGAAGCGCGATGTAGAGCTTCTTTCGGGCGCCGTCATAACAGCCGCCCTGATTGCCGGAACGGGCACGTCCGCTCTGGCGGATGCGCCAGAATGGTGCAAGAGCATCCAAAACGGGATTTACTGCGCGGCCCCGGAATCCGAAGTGCCGCATTTTTGCGGCACAAAAAAAATATCGGTCGCATTGGCTGACGGCTTTGCCGACAACGGCTGGCGTCAGCAGACGACAGCTGCCGGTATCAACGAAGCCAGTCGATGCCCCAACGTGACGTCCTGGACACACACCGACGGCCAGGGCAACACGCAGAAATCAATTTCAGACCTCCAGGGCCTTGCCGCCAAGGGCGTCAACGCCATCGTCGTATTTCCGGACGCCGGCCCGGCCATGCTGCCCGCTATCCGCGACGCATTTAAGCAGGGCAGTGCGGTCGTTCCCTATCGGGCGAGGGTCGGAGGAACGGAAGGTAAGGACTACACCGTATTCGTCGGCACCGATTTCAAAAACGACGGCTATGAATGGGGCAAGTGGATGGTGAAAGCCCTCAATGGCAAGGGCAATATCGCCTATCTCGGCGGCCCGCCTGGAACCAGCGAGAGCCTCGAAAAAGCCGAAGGTCTCAAGGAAGCCTTCGCTGGCACTGAAATAAAGTGGATTGGTCAGCAGCCGTTTGAGGTTACGAATTGGGATCCGAGCAAGATGGCCACTGTGATGAGTGCTCTGATTGCGAAGTATCCGCAGATCGACGGCATTTTTGCCGACCTCTCTGGCCCGGTGCTGACGTCAGGCGCTTTCCCGCGTGCCAGTCGTCCATTGCCCCTCATCGGCGGCGAAGATGCCAACGTCTTCGGCTGCACTTGGGAGAAGTTGCATAAGGAAGACCCAAAGAGTTCGTTCCAGTTCACGACCAGTTCGGCCGAGCAGTGGAATATCCGCCTGGCAATCCAATGGGCCATTGCCTCTGCGGCCGATGGTAAGTTGGATCAGCCCTTGGTTATCACAGACACAAAAGGCCTTAAGCATACGGTCGCCAACCCCGGCGACAAGATCGTGAAGAACTTCACGATGGACGACTCTCTGAAGAGCGAAATTTATTGCCTGAAAGAGTTGCCGGAGTTTGCCGGCAACGGCACGAGCCTGACGATCGAACAAACGCTCGCATCGTTGAAGGGCGGTCTCTGATCCCGGCGGAAACATAAGAGGAAGGGTCGGCAGTTGAGCGGGCCCTTCCTTTGGTTTTTCAAACCGTCCAAGTCATCCGCGGCTAATTCTCCGGCACGGGAGTACATTGTGACGATTGTTGACCGTTCACCCTTGGCCGACCATCCGCTAAAGGCAGCTGCGGCTGTGTTGCAATTGACCGGCGTTTCCAAGCGTTTCGGAGCGGTTGAGGCCGTCAGGGACGTCGCGTTCACGGCCCGAGCGGGAGAGGTTCATGCGTTGCTGGGGGAAAATGGCGCCGGCAAATCGACTCTGATGGGAATAGCGTCCGGTGACGTACATCCTGATACCGGCACCATTGAGATTGGTGGTGTGCCAGTCGTCGGTCAGCTCTCCTCGGCCCAAGCCCAGCGGCTGGGACTTGCCATCGTACACCAACACCCCGCGGTGCTGCCCGATCTGACCGTAGCCGAGAATCTCATCCTCGCCGTTCCTCCACGCGTACGCGGCAACGATGGTCGCGCCAAGGATTGGGTCGCGGAGCAGCTACGTCGCGTTGGATGTTCTGAGCATCCGGCAACTCGCATGATCGATGTTGGTATCGCTCAACGCCAGCTTATCGAACTTGCCAAGGCTCTCGCTATCGAACCCAAGCTTCTTATTCTCGACGAGCCGACAGCGCCACTGACCGCCGATCTGGTCGAGTTACTTTTTGAAAAGGTCCGAGGGGCCGCCGCTCGCGGTGCGGCAGTCGTATACATTTCCCATCGGCTCCAGGAGGTTCGGCGGGTCGCGCAGTATGCCACGGTGATGCGTGACGGCGTCGTCAAGGGCGCGGGGCCGATCAGCGACATGTCTGATGACGAGATGGTGCGTCTGATCGTCGGCCGCACCGTCACAAGCGTCTATCCGAAAAAAAGCCGAAGCATAAGTCATGGCGGCGAGGTACTCATGGTGAAGGGGCTCTCGGGCGAACGCTTTCACGATATCACAATGACGGCGCACGGCGGTGAGATTGTCGGTATTGCCGGCATTACCGGAAACGGGCAGAGCGAATTCTTGCGAGCGCTCGCTGGGTTGGTCGAAGCGAACGGCGAGGCAATGCTGTGCGGGAAACCGCTGCGTCATGGGCGCCCCGACGCCGCGTCACAGGCGGGCGTCACCTTCATGTCGGCCGACCGACACAAAGAAGGGCTGTTCATACACATGTCCGTGCGCGAGAACGCCGCTCTGTCCGCGTTGTCACGCTTCGCGCACTTCGGTATTGTGCAATCCCGCATCGAGCGTGCGCGGGTAGAGGAGCAGCGCTCGCGCCTCGCCATCCGCACCCCTTCAATTGAAACGGCTGTGTCAGCCCTCTCGGGCGGCAACCAGCAAAAAGTTATTCTCTCCCGCGCGTTGCTGGCGCGTGCCAACTTAGTCCTGGCAGAAGAGCCGACCGCCGGCGTGGATGTCGGTGCGCGATCCGAAATCTATCGCATTCTGCGGGAGGTGGCATCCAGCGGCACCCCGATAGTTATCGTCTCGTCCGATATCGTCGAACTCGAGGGACTTTGTGATCGAGTCGTCGTCTTTTCGCGCGGCCAAGTCGTCGGCGAACTCTCAGGCGCAGAAGTGACTGAAGAGAAGATCGGCCGCACTATGGTAACAGCGACGGCGCATCGACTTACCAAAGCGAGCGAAGCCGCATCCCGCGCGACGGTGCAGCGCAAACGTTTCCGAAAGTTTCTGGCTGGCGACTATGTACCTAGCCTGGTCCTTGCAACCCTTATTTTGCTGCTCGGCGCCTATGTCAGTAGCGTCAATGGTCGTTTCATTTCGGCCTTCAACATCGAAAAGCTTTTGTTGTTGACGACAGCGTTGTCGTTTGTGGCCTTCGGTCAGATGTGTTGCATTCTTACGGGAGCAATTGATCTCTCGGTGGGGCCGCTGGTCGGCCTAGCCGTAGTCATCTCTTCCTTCTTTTTTGTCAGCGATAGCAACATTGGGCTTATGATGCTTGGCTTGGTCGCCATGGCTGCAGCGGGAGCTGCGGTCGGTATAGCGAACGGCTTGCTCGTGCGTTTCGGAAATTTCACATCCGTGGCGGCAACCCTGGGCACCTACATTATCATCCAAGGATGCTCGGTGTTGCTCCGCCCGCAACCGGGCGGCAATATTGACACCGACGTCATTGACATCTTGCAAGCTCGCCTCGGCGGTATCCCCGTCGCGTTTATTATCGCCGTTGTGTTCTGCATATGCCTCGAACTGGCCCTGCGCTATACGCGCTGGGGACTTAGCATCCGTGCGATAGGCTCAAATGAGGAGTTGTCTTGGCGTGTTGGCGTGCCAGTAGACTGGGCCGCGATCGGCGCCTTCTTCGCTTGCAGCATGTTGACGATCGCTGGTGGCATCATGGTCATGGCACAGCTCGGCATCGGCGACCCAAATCAGGGAATCGAGTACACGCTCGCAAGCGTCGCCGCGGTCGTACTCGGTGGAGCGAGCCTGTTCGGGGGCCGCGGCTCCTTTATCGGCGTGCTGCTTGGGGCAATGCTCATCCAGGAAATCAATTCGGCCACGACCTTCCTCGGGCTTTCCCAGGCGTGGCAGTATTGGTTTATCGGAGGTCTTACGCTTGGCGCAGTGGCAGTCTACTCGCAGGCCCGTAGTGCCCACGAAGAAGCGTAAATGTCGAGACCTGATTAAGCTCGGTGCCTCGCCATCGCCAGCAGGCTGTGGTCAAATCGTCGTCGGTTGCGCTAGCTAGATGGACTAGGCGTGTGCCGTCCGGCCGAGTTTGCAGAATATGGAGTTTTTGTGGGGTTTCAGGGCAAAGTGAAAAAGGTCACTTCTTATGATATTGCGCGCTTAGCAGGGGTATCTCAATCGACCGTATCGCGCGCATTCAACCGAGAGAATGCGGTCTCGCCGGAAACTCTGGAACGCATCCAAGAAGTTGCTACCAAAATGGGCTATTGGCCCAACGAGGTGGCGCGCTCACTGATCTCCCGTAAATCGAACGTCATTGGCATTGTGATGGGAGATATTCTTAACCCCTTCTATCCCGCCGTGCTGCACACGTTCACATTCAGCCTCCAGCGCTTGGGCCGTCGGGTAATGCTGCTCAGCGTGCCGGCTGGTCGCGATGTGGACGAGGTCTTGCCGCAACTTATGCAGTATCAGGTGGCAGGCGTGGTGATTACGTCCGCCACGCTTTCTTCTCGCATGGCCGAGACCGTCAGGCGCGGCGGTACGCCGGTGGTGCTTTTCAACCGCACTGTGCGCGGCCATGCGGTGAATTCGGTTTGTTGTGCGAATGAGGAAGCAGCGCGATTGGTAGCGCTTCGGTTACTGCAGGCCGGACATAAGCGTTTCGGTCTGATCGGGGGTATGGCGAGCACCTCAACGCATATCGAGCGCAGACGCGCTTTTTCCAAGGAGTTGCGCCGCCATGGCATCATAGAAATGCCCGAAGTCTCCGGTGAAAACACCTATGAGGGCGGGTTTAATGCCGCCAAGCTGCTCCTTTCGGCAGCGAACCCTCCAGAGGCATTGTTCTGCATTAGTGACATCATGGCACTCGGGGCGCTCGACGCTGCGCGACGGGAGATGTCACTTTCAGTCCCGGGCGACGTTTCTATCGTCGGCTTCGATGATATCGCGCTTGCGGCGTGGCCTGGCTATGATCTCACGACCGTGCGTCAGCCCGTCGAGCAAATGGCCATGGAAGCCATCAATATATTGCTGGACCAGATCGCGCGGGCAGATGCCGATCCGGTCTCGGTGCGTGTACCTGGCGAGCTGATCGTGCGCTCTTCGGCCCGGCTTGGATGAAACTAAGCGGCGTTGCCAACAAGGCGGCACGCTAATTCGGTGGCTGCAATCAGCCCGTCAGGACTTGCCCTGTTCTTGCCGGTGATATCATAAGCGCTTCCCGAGGAGGCCGTGATCGCCGGAACCGGTAATCCCCCGAGCAAGGTGACCAACCGTTCGAACCCCAGCGATTTGAGCGCAATCTGCCCCTGGTCGTGATACATCGAGACCACAAGGTCATAGGCGCCACGATAAGCCATCACGAAAACCGTATCGGGCGATGAAGGACCGCAAATATCGATGCCTTCCTTTTTTAGAGCCTCGACGGCCGGGAGAATGACATCATTGTCCTCGCTGCCGATGGTGCCGCCGTCGCCAGCGTGGGGATTAAGGCCAGCGATAGCGACGCGCGGATTGTGGACACCGGCACGCTTCATCGTGGCAATTCCAAGCCGCGTCGCCTCCATGACGCGCGCTGTGTTGACGTTTGCCGCGACGTCGACGAGGGGTACGTGGGACGTGACGCGTACCGTCCACAGCCGATCGAGCACGTTGAGTTCCGAGCAGAAATGATTGCAGCCGAATTTCTGGGCCAGATAATGCATCTCATCGATGTCATTGAAGCCGGCGAGGCTCATCGCGTGCTTGTTGAGCGGCGCATAAACGATTGCATCGATTTGAGCAGCTTTGGCGGCGGCCACTGCGACATCCAAGCTGCGCAACGCATACAGCCCGGCAGCTCGGCTGACTTTGCCCGGTTCGATATCGCTTAAGCCGCTATCGTCGACGGCAAATAGCATCTGCCGAGGCGCGTTTTTTGTGATCGTCTGACCGGCTTCGGCGACAGGCAGCTTCAGCTCAACGTCCGCGACGCGCGCGCCCGCGGACACAACAGCCTCGGTGCCGAAGACCGAAAACTCAAGATCGTCGCGATCTTTATGCCGCTCCAGGAGTTTCGCTACGATTTCCGGTCCGACACCTGCGGGGTCACCAAGAAGAAGGCCGATGCGGGTTGCTGACATCCTGTTTCCTCACCAGACGCGGGCCGGGCATTCTTTTACTGCTATTGACCCATGCCAGCCGGAAAGGCTATCGCATGTGCATTCGAATGCAAGCCCTTGGTCAGGTGGCCTTTCAGAGCCCGGACCGGGCAAGGGAAGGAAACGGCAATGACGACGACGCACTTAGCGGCGGCGACCGTGACTGCCGACCGTGAACGGGCGGCCAAGGCGATGGCAGCACGCCTATCGAATAAGATTTTAGTCGGCGGCAAGCTGGTAAACGCGGTCGCGCGCGGGAGCTTCCCCGTAGAAAATCCTGCGACCGCCGAAGTGATTGGCCATGCACCGAGGTGCGGCGCAGAGGACGTTGAGTGGGCGGTTACGACAGCCCGGTCGGCCTTTGCTGCTTGGTCGGTCCTTCCGGCGCGGCAGCGCAGCGCACTTATTCTTGATGCTGCGCAGCGACTCGAACAAGAGAGCGAAGCTCTAGCCCAGCTCTCCGCGCTTGAAACCGGCAACGCGTTAGCAACTCAGACGCGCGGCGAGGCCAAAACGATGGTCGATATCCTGCGTTTCTATGCGGGGTTAGCCAGTGAAATGAAAGGGCAGACGGTTCCCTGGACGCAAAACCGATTCCTTTACACGAAACGTGTGCCGGTCGGCGTAGTGGGCGGCATCATTCCTTGGAATGCGCCTCTGATGCAGACTTCTTGCAAGATTGGTCCGGCGCTCGCTGCCGGCAACACGATCGTGCTGAAGACCGCCGAACAAGCGCCGCTCGCAGTGTTGCGGCTGTTCGAGATCATTCAGGATGTTCTGCCTTCCGGCGTCGCCAACGTAATCTCAGGATTCGGTGAAGAGGCAGGTAAGTCACTGTGCGAACATCCACTGGTCCGTAAAATCACCTTCACGGGGTCGAGTGCTGTCGGCGCACAGATCATGCATTATGCCGCCGACAAATTTATTTCCGTCACCGCCGAATTGGGTGGAAAAAATCCGAACATCATCATGCCCGACGCCGACCTCGATTTGGCAGTCGCTGGCATCGTCCAAGGATTGAGACTGTTCCGGCAGGGCCAGTCCTGCACCGCTGGCACACGAGTCTACATCCACGACGACATCTACGATCAGGTACTAGGGCGCGTCGTTCCCGCTCTCAACAAAGGTCGTATGGGCAATCCGCTCGACGACGCTACCGAAGTTGGCTCCATCATCTCCGCCGAGCAACTAGCTCGCGTCGAGCGATACGTTCAGATGGCTAGAGAAACGCCTGGTGCCCGCGTCATATGCGGTGGCGAACGGCCAAAGGACGAGAGCCTACGCCGCGGCTACTTCTACGTGCCTACTTTGTTGGAAGGCGTTCCGGCGGACTCTCCGGTCTGCCGCGATGAAATTTTTGGTCCGGTCGCGACGGTCTCCCGCTGGAACGACTTCGACGCGGTGCTCGCGGAAGCCAATGATACCCGTTACGGGCTCGCAGCTGTGATCTGGACGCGTGACCTGGCGCGCTCAATGCAGTTCATCGACGAGATTCAAGCGGGCTTCGTGCAGGTAAACCAGTTTTCGGTGGCGGAAGCGAGTGTTGAATACGGCGGTACCAAGATCAGCGGCATCGGGCGTGAACTATCCCGGGAAAGCATGCTGGAGCATTTCACTTGGTCCAAGACCGTTATCATCAACTACGGCACGCCTGCGATTTGAAAACAAGAAAGAGGAGGGATTACCGAAATGCGTGTAGCTCTCATAGGCATTGGTAACATGGGTAAGCCCATGGGGCGCAATATGATCAAGGCCGGCCATAGCGTAACTGGCTTCGACCTGCAGAAGGAGGCGATGGCTTATTTGGTGGAACATGGCGGCAAATGCGCATCGACCGCACTGGAGGCTATAGATGGCGCGCAGGTCGTGATGACGATGCTGCCGACCAGCGAGCACGTGCGCGACATGTACGTCGGCCAAGGCAGGCTGCTTGACCACGCGACCAAAGGCACGCTGTTCGTAGACTCCAGCACAATCGCAATTTCGGTTACGCGCGATTTGGCCAATGAGGTCAAGCAGCGAGGTTGCAAAATGATCGACGCGCCAGTCTCTGGCGGGACGGCGGGGGCGGAAGCCGCAACCCTGACATTTATGGTGGGCGGAGATCTCGAGGACCTAGAGCGCGCGCGGCCGATTCTTGAGGCAATGGGACAGAATATCGTCCACGCCGGTCCGAACGGCGCCGGCCAGACGGCCAAGATTTGCAACAACATGCTTTCGGGCATTTGCATGGTCGGCACAACGGAGGCGCTCGCCTTAGGCGTTGCCAACGGTCTCGATCCTAAGGTGCTATCCGACATCATGCGTACCAGTTCTGGAACGAATTTTGCCTTGCAGCGGCTCAATCCCTTTCCGGGTACGATGGAAGGCGTTCCCTCAGCGCGCGGCTACGCCGGTGGCTTTCGTACGGAGTTTCAGCTGAAGGATATGCTCCTTGCTGTCCAGCTTGCTGCCGAGTTCGAAGACGCTTTCCACGCTCGGCACGATCGCCTGCAACTTGTTTGCCCTGCACTGCGACGCTGGATACGGGAAGAGCGACTATTCGAGCATCATGTTGATGATGCAGAAGAGCTTGAAGGATAAGGTTGCTTCTACTTGACCGTTCAACGGAGGCTGGAAACCGGAGGTGAACGGCCACAGCGGGGCCCTCCAGCAGCGGCGGAGCTTCGACGCTCCCCGCGCCTACAGACTTCGCTAGCTTCGCGAACCGGCACCGAACGGACCACTACCCGCTTATCATGTACCATACACTGCACATGCGAAACTCAGTCTGTGACAAAGACGTAAAGCGATCTCTAAGGCGAGTTTTGTTGGCGGAGCGTGGGACACCATAGCCGGCATTATTGTGCCGCGTCAGAGCTCCGCGTTGGCGACTCCGCTTTTATCGGTCTGCGTGAAATTTGGGAGGAGCTGAGCCGAGAATAATTTCGTCTCGTCGGATCAACGAAAATGTCGACAATTATGTTGACGATGAGGCCGAAGGGAAATACTGAATTCCTAGACGGGAAATTATCCTTGCAAGGCCTCCAGCGTGAGAGACATCCCAGCTTGTCCTGCTCCTCCGTCAATTCAACATGGGCCGACGCGCTTTAGGGTTCCTCGTGGCGCTGTCGACACCCACTCCCACGTCATCGGTCTTCCGCCGCACTTTCCGTTTGTGAGCGAGCGTAGCTACACCCCGCCGGCAGCGGCACCGCGTGAATACTTTGCGATGCTCGACGCCATGGGCATGACCTACGGCGTTCTCACCCAGGTCAGTGTGCACGGAACAGACAACCGTCTATTGGTTGAGACCCTGCGGACGAGCAAACGGCGCTTACGCGGAATTGCGGTTATCAACCTCGACTGTCCGGAACGCGAGTGCGTGGTATTGAAGGATGCTGGTGTGGTTGGATTGCGCATCAACGTTCTCTACGGCGGCGGCGTCGGATTTGCGCAACTTGAGAACTATGCCGCACTTTGTAAGGAGATGGGGTGGCATCTGCAGTTTCTGGTCGACGCCAAAGATCTTCCCGAACTCCGGCAGCTCCTCGAGAGGCTGCCCGTTCCCTTTTTGATTGATCATATGGGGCACTTTCCGACGAGCCGCGGCGTCGAGGACAACGGATTCCAAGCACTTCTCTCGCTTGTGCGCGGCGGCGCGTGGGTTCGACTGTCCGGTCCTTATCGCAACACAACCGAAGGGTCGCCATGGCGCGATACGATTGCGTTCGCGCACTTGTTAGTAGAAGCCGGACCGGATCGCTGCGTATGGGGGTCGGACTGGCCGCACGTCGCGAACTGGGGCGCGATGATGGGCGTGGGCGATTTGCTCGATCTGCTCGCGGATTGGGTGCCGGACCAAGAGCCACGCGACCGTATTCTGGTCGATAATCCGCAGCGCTTATTCGGATTTTCATTGGGCGATTAGCCGCCGCAGCGTCCGCGTCGACCGAAATGTCGACAATTTTATTGACGTCTTTTCGTTATGCGGTTATTGGATCTGCAGCAGACGCCCAAGGGATGAGACCGCAAACGTCTCCCTGGCAGATGATCTGCGCGGGGAGGAGAGTGTCGTGGCGCAGGTTCGCCGCAATCCGAAAATTGCCGACGTTTTGATTATCGGCGCCGGTGCTTCCGGGTCGGTTGCCGCCAAGCACTTGGCCTCGGCTGGCGTGAGCGTCGTATGTCTGGAGCAGGGACCGAAAGTCGACAACGGCGAGTTCTGGGGTGACAAGCCGGAGTGGGAACTGATGTCCCAGAAGCGCTGGCACCCGAACCCGAACGTACGCGATCTCGAAAGCGATTATCCTATCGACACTTCGCAGTCCGACGTTAATCCCCTCATGTACAACGCCGTGGGTGGATCGACCATTTTGTGGGCCGCCCATTGGCAGCGCTTCATGCCTTCCGACTTTCGCGTGAGGACGCTGGACGGCGTCGCCGATGATTGGCCGTTTACTTACGAAGATATCGAGCCCTTCTACGACGAAATGGAAGTGGAAATGGGCGTTTCGGGACTGGCCGGCGATCCGGCCTACCCGAAAGGAAAGGATCTGCCTCTCCCGCCGTTGCCGATCGGCAAGATCGGCATGAAGGCGGCGGAGGGCATGAACAAGTTGGGCTGGCATTGGTGGCCCGGACCGAACGCGATTCCGTCGAAGGATTTTGATGGCCGAAATGCGTGTGTCAGACGCGGGACTTGCCTGACGGGGTGCCCGGAGCGGGCAAAGGCGTCGACCGATCACACGCATTGGCCTATTGCTTTAAAGCACGGTGCCGAGCTGATCACTGGTGCCCGCGTCCGCGAGATCACCGTAAACGATCAGGGACTTGCGACCGGAGCGATCTACATTGATCGCAATGGACGGGAGAACGAGCAACGCGCCCAAGTCGTCATCGTCTGCGGCAATGGGGTCGGCACACCCCGGCTCCTCTTGTTGTCAAAGTCCAATCGGTTTCCGGGCGGTCTAGCTAATTCATCGGGGCTCGTCGGCAAGAACCTGATGATGCATCCCTACGCGGCGGTGTCGGGATATTTCGACGAGCCTCTGGAAAGTTGGCTCGGCCCGGCCGGTCAAACGATCCAATCGATGCAGTTTTACGAAACGGACCCGAGCCGCGGCTTCGTGCGCGGCGCCAAATGGCAAGTGATGCCAGGCGGCGGCCCCCTGGGAATGCGAGCGGCGTATGGCGGCAAGGCGCTTGAGGAAGCCTGGGGCGCGAACCTTCATCGCAACACGCGGCGCGTCTTCGGACGTTCGTTCGAGTGGGGCATCATTGCGGAAGATCTGCCGGAAGACAGCAATCGGGTCGTACTGGACCCGACGCTGACTGACAGTGATGGGATCCCTGCGCCTCGCCTGATCTACAAGAACTCAGACAACACCCACCGGATGATCGACTTTCATCTTGCTCGCGCCAAGGAGGCAATGGCGGCGGCGGGTGCGGTGGGAATGACGGTGACGCCGCTCATGCGAGACTGCGGCTGGCACCTCATGGGCACGGCGCGCATGGGCGTCGATCCTGCGCGATCCGTCGTTGATCAGTGGGGTAGGGCGCACGATGTGCCGAACCTGTACGTCTACGACGGCAGCGTCTTTGTGACTTCATCGGGCTTTAATCCGACCGGCACGATTACCGCAATCGCGCTACGCGCCGTGAAGCATCTTATTGCCGAACGCCGGAATCAAAAGGTGGCCGCGTAATATGCAGATCGACGACAAGATACGCGTAACGTTTTCAGGTATTGCGGATGTGCTCATTCCGGAGGCTGAGGGCATGCCTTCAGCAAGCGCAGTTGGCGTGCACAAAGAGACCCTGGATCGAATTCTGCAACTTCGGCCCGATCTTCGTGACGCATTTTTTCGCGGGATTGCTAACGCACACGGCAAGGATCCGAAGTCAGCTGCCGAGGGGCTGAACGCAAGCGACGCCCCAGCTTTAAGCGCAATCGGTTTGGTGGCGTCTGCCGGATACTACATGTCGCCGCAGGTTCGCCAACTGATCGGCTATCCCGGCCAGGAGAAGCGCACCCACGACGCAGATGCCATCCCGGAATACGTCGCCAACGGAATGCTCAAGGTCGTGCAGGACCGCGGTCCGATCTATCGCCCAACGCCGAAAGCTTGAAACGATTGAGAGCGTGAAATGGCCGCGGTTAAAGCTGCTCAGACGACGGCAAGACGAGGAGAGACCGTTGACGTGTTGATCGTCGGCGCGGGGCCTTCGGGATCGGTTGCCGCAAAGCATCTTTCGGCTGCGGGCTTTTCGGTTGTCACACTCGAGCAAGGACATTGGCCGGAAGCCAACAACTTTCCTGGGCGCAAGCCTGAGTTCGAACTGCTCGCGCAAAAGCAGTGGCATCCGAATCCCAACGTGCGCGATTTGCCACGCGACTATCCCGTTGAGACGAGCGACTCCGATATCAATCCCCTGATGTTCGCGGGTGTCGGAGGTTCGACCACGCTTTATGCCGGCCACTGGACGCCCTTCTTGCCTTCTGACTTCCGGGTGAGGACTCTCGACGGCATCGCCGACGATTGGCCTTTCACCTACGAGGATTTGCTCCCACATCTGGAGGAAATCGAACACGAAGTCGGTGTGTCGGGGCTTCCTGGTAATCCGGCCTATCCGCCGCAAAATGCGTTTCCGACTCCGCCCTTGCCGATCGGCAAGGCGGGGCGGAAGGCCGCTGAAGGGTTGGACAAGCTCGGCTGGCATTGGTGGCCAGGGACCAACGCGATTCCTTCGATCCCCTACAATGGGCTTAATCCGTGTGTACGCCGCGGCACCTGTATGACCGGATGTCCCGAGGGGGCCAAATCCACGGCGGACATAACTCATTGGCCTCACGCGCTGAAGAACGGCGCCCGGCTGATTACCGGCGCTCGGGTGCGCGAAATCGAAGTCGATGAACGCGGTCTTGCGACTGGAGCCGTCTACATTGACGAGAACGGCCGTGAGCGTCGTCAGAACGCGCGCATCGTCGTTCTATGCGCCAACGGGATAGGAACGCCTCGCCTGCTGCTACTGTCCAAATCGAGCAGATTTCCAGATGGTTTGGCGAATTCGTCCGGCTTGGTCGGCAAGCGTCTGATGATGCACCCGTTCTCCGCCGTGCTCGGGGTGTTCAATGACCCGCTGGATGGCTGGCAAGGACCATTTGGCCAGCTCATCAATTCTTTCGAATTCTACGAGACCGATGAAAAACGCGGCTTCATGCGCGGTGCGAAGTGGGGCGCAATGCCCGGCGGCGGTCCGCTTGGAGCGACTTCGTTTGTCGGCAGCAAGGTATTCGCAGAGGGAGATGCTAAGGTCGAGGATGCCTGGGGCGCCAACCTTCATAAACTCGTCGATCGGCGTTTCAATCACATGCTGATCTACGGGATCATCGGGGAAGACCTGCCCGAAGAAGCCAATCGCGTGGTCCTCGACAGCAAACTCACCGACAGTGACGGCATTCCGGCGCCTAAGATCGTCTACAAGGTGTCCGACAACTCGGACAAGATGCTTCGTTTTCACGTCGCCCGCTGCCTCGAGGCACTCGGCGCATCCGGTGCGATCGAGACCCAGGTTGTTCATCAGATGAGGGATACGGGCTGGCATCTGCTGGGAACTTGCCTGATGGGTGACGACCCGAAGAAATCCGTCGTGGATCGGTGGGGGCGTACACACGATGTACCCAACATGTACATCTTCGACGGGTCGGCGTTTCCCACGTCCGGTGGCTTGAACCCGACGGCGACGATTATGTCGGTCGCCTTGCGCCAAACCAAGCACTTGATCAACGAACGACGCAATGCGGAGGCGGCATGACGCTCGGCGAAAGTGATCGCGCGGTGTTTGCGGCAATCGCGGACATCATCGTTCCGGCGTGGGAGAGGATGCCTGCCGCAAGTGCTGTCGGCGTTCATGAAGACCTCCTCGACGCCGTATTGAGAGCACGCCCTGACCTTGGTGACGGTGTCCGCCAGGCGATCGAACACTGCCGTGACCGCGAACGGAGCGAAGCGGTCAACAGTCTCTATCGCGAGAACCGCGCTGCCTTCGATGCCTTCACGCTTGCGGTAACGGGTGGCTACTACATGGCCGACAAGGTGCGGGTGCTTCTCGGTTATCCGGGGCAGGAAAGCCCTGAATACGACCCCTACGAGACCGCCCAATATCTCACCGACGGTATCCTTGAGCGGGTGACGCGCCGAGGCGCTATCTACCGGCCCACGCCGCGGTAGTCGACGCGGCGGCGTCGGGGTAATTCTATCGAAGAAGACGGTGTATAAGCCCGACGCGCGTCGCGGTTGCTTCGGATAACACGCGATCGTTTAGCTCGGACAAGCGGCGTTCAAAGAAACAACGCCAGCGCGCCGGTGTATTCGTGCAGGCGGCTGTTTGAGATTTCGCCGTTGGCGAAAAAGCCGACCAGCGGAATGTCGCCGAGTGCCGCGCGGATAAGGCCAAGCTCTTGGGACTCCGGCCCGAACAGATTGGCGCCGCGCATGACGCAGCTGAAATAGAGAGCCGCCTGAGGCACGCATCCGGATTGCTGCCTAATATCGTGCAACATGCGCTTAAGGTCGGTCACGGCATTTTGGGGGTCGCGTCGGCAGAACAGAATGCGATCTCCTGTCGCTACCGTTCGGCGAACGGCCAGCCGTTTGCGTTCAGCGTCAATCGCCAGCAGGTTGCGTACTAAAAATTCGTCCGAGTCAGCGTCCGTGATCGGGAAGCCTGCAAAGATCCGGCCGGGAACCTTGCGCATGTCTCGTGACAGCAATTCTCCGATTTCATCCTTCAGAACGTCGAGCGCCGGGCGGCCGTCGATCGCCACGACGACGTTGTCACGCGCCTCGGTGATCGAATGAACTGGTCCGATCCGTGAACAGGCCTGCGAAAGGCCTGCGGCGACAACAATATCCTGGGTGAGCAAAACGCCGGATATGCCTCCCTCAGCCGTGCGGCCTGCAATCTGCAGCGGGAACCGCCGTGCAGACGTAACGCCGCCGACGAGAAACGCCGAACTGCGCGCGCTCACCGATGCGATAGCGTTCTCAATATCCGTGCAGCGAGGGTCAGCGTGCACGACGCCAACGCTAGGTCGCCTTCGGGCGATCCATGATCTTACTTCGGGACTGAAATCCTGCTGTGCTCCGGCGACGGGGGAGAAGACGTGGAAGTCATCGACGGGCAGTGCGGCGACCATCACCGTCAGGCCTGGGCGTTCATAAGTTTCCCGCCCCGGGGAGCATATGCCTAATCCCACGCTGCCCACCCAATTCGCAATGCGGGTTCGCTCGCGGAGGACCGCCAAGATATTAGCTAGGTCGCCGGCCAAGGCGTCGGTGACATAGAGAAAACCAAGGGTAGCGCCAGGGGGAAGTGGAGTAAGCTGGTCAAAGCATGCTTTGACCAAAGCAGGCCAGGGTCCTCCCGAAGCGTGTGCGGCGCGAAAACGGGAGCCGACCGCAGCTCCGGGTATGCTCCGTTTGTCCGCCCTGGTAGTCCTTGAAGCAATTCTTCCAGAGGCCATGATCTTTCCCAGCGAAACGCTAAGCGGCAACACCGAACCACGGGCAGCAGGCTCGAGAACGCCCGTGCAAATCGCAGCTTTTCGCAACAGCACACCGAACCTGAGCCATCTAACAGGTTGCTCGTTGAGGCGCGACTACTGACGCGACAAGTTCCTGCATGACCATTTTATTGCTGCCAGGGCGGCAGTCCATAGATAGCGCGCCAAATCTTTTCCGCGGTTATCGGCATGTCGAGATGGTGAACGGCAAATGGTGCGAGTGCATCGAGAATGGCAGCGACCACGGCCGGCGGCGCGCCGACGGCGCCGCTTTCGCCCGCGCCCTTGGAGCCGAGGGGATTGTTCGGGGAAGGCCAGGACTTGTCATTAAAAGCGACAAATTTCGGCAGAGCGGCCGCGCGAGGCAGCGCGTAATCCATGAGACTGCCGCTCAACAACTGGCCGCTGGCGTCGAAGACAACATGCTCCCACAAGGCTTGGCCGATGCCCTGGGCGAGGCCGCCGTGAACTTGGCCATGCACGATCATTGGATTCACCACATGTCCAACATCGTCGACGGCGGTCATTTGCACGATTTCAGGCAAACCGGTTTGCGGGTCGATCTCGACTTCGGCCACGTAGCAACCATTGGGGAACGTATAGGGCGCTTCGACTCTTTCGGTGCAACGAATGCAGCCCTCCGGCTCTCTGGCTGCGAGTTCGGCAAAAGTAACAAAGCGGTCCGTACCCGCCACCAGGATCCGGCCCTCTTGCGTCGTCAGATCTTCGGATTCCGCTTCCAGCAATTTGGCGGCAAGTTCAATCAGCCGCCGCAACAGCGTGATACTCGCCTTCTGCACCGCAGATCCGCCCAAATAGAGAGACCTTGAGCCGTAACTTCCGCCTCCATCGGGCACGCGACCCGTATCGCCCTGAAAGACGCGGATGCGGCTGAGAGAGAGGTGAAGATGATCGGCGGCAATTTGGGTGTAAGCGGTCGCAAGACCCTGACCCATCGCTTGCGTTCCGATCAAAAGTTCGATCTCGCCATTCGCATCAAGGTGCAAAGTCGCGGTTTCATGGAGATCGATGCCGCTGGTCGTGTCAATATGACAAGCGAGCCCGCGCCCCCGAAGCTTGCCGTTCTTGGAACTTTGCTCGCGACGCTTTGAAAAGCCGCTCCAATCGGCAATCTTGAGAGTGTGGTCGAGGAGTGCGACGAAATCTCCGCTGTCATATGTCCAGCCTGTGGCATTCCGATAGGGAATTCTGATCGTGTCGGATGAGGTTGCGGCGGCGAATTTCGGCGGGGTCGAGCCCGAGTGTCCGGGCGGCGGCATCAAACAGACGTTCAAGGCGGTAGACGACTTCCGGGCGGCCGGCGCCGCGATAGGGACCGGTCGGTACGCTGTTTGTAAGAACGCAGCGAAATCTCAAAAAGATCTGAGGTATGTCGTAAACGCCGCAGATGATGCGGTGGCCCGTCGTCGTGGCTATCGGCGACCCGAATGGTGAAAGATAAGCTCCCATGTTTCCGAGCACATCGGCGTGATAGGCCAGAGCGCGACCTTGATAATCGAGACCGAGCTTCACTGTTGCCTGTTGATCGCGCCCGTGTGTGTCCGAGAGAAAGGATTCGCTACGATCCGCTCGCCAGAGCACGGGGCGGCGCAGACGACGCGCCGCAAACAACACCAGGATGTCCTCGCGGTAGGGGACGATCTTTGCTCCGAAGCCACCCCCGATATCGCCGATAACGATCCGCAAGCGGTCCTTGGCGATGCCGAAGGCGGCCGCCAATAGGCCACGCGAAAGATGCGGAGCTTGGTTTCCGCAATAGAGAACGAGCTGATCCTTGTCAGCCTCATAAACGCCGATAGCCGTGCGCGGCTCCATCGGAACTACGACGATGCGATTGTTGATCAGCGTTAGGCCGATGATGTGTGCTGCATCGGCCATCGCTTCCGTAACAGTTCTTTCGTCTCCTACCGTGTAGACGCCGGCGACATTTCCCGGCGCTTCGAGCCAAAGCTGGGGCGCCGATGGTTCTATCGCCATTGCGGCGTCTGTGACGCTTTCATGCGGACGATAGCTGACGTCGACCAGATCCGCCGCCTCCCGGGCAATATCGGGAGCTGACGCCACGACCACTGCCACCGGGTCGCCGACATGTCGAACAGTCTCCTTGGCCAAAGCGTGGCATGGAGGAGCGCTGACCGGTCCGCCGTCGACGCCGCGAATGGTCGAAAAAAAAGGAAGCGGACCGATTCCTTCGGCTTCGAGATCGGCCGCCACAAAGACCCCAAGCACGCCGTCGACCGTCTCCGCCGCCGACTTGCCTATCGATAAAACTTCAGCGTGGGCATGCGGGGACCGCACAATGGCGGCGTAGGCTTGCCCCTCGAACCGCAGGTTGTCGGTAAAACGGCCGCGCCCGGTCAGAAGGCGTTCATCCTCAATTCGTCGGATCGATAGCCCGACGACTTTTGGACTGCCATCTGGAGGTCTCATTCGCGAATTTTCCAGACTTCGAAACCGTCCGGTTGCCGATAGGCGGTCGGCTGACCCTCTACTTTGGCAGACGAGCCTATCGGGTCGTTCGCCGCTTCAGCTCTGCCGGCTCGTTCTTGCCGAGAGCATGTGCCGCGCGATTTTGTGACGGCCAACCGCCATGCAGACGCTTGTAGGCTTCCAGGGCGCGCTTGCCTTGATCGGCGCAGAGGCGGACGAGGTCGCGTCTGTTCCCCGACCGCAGCGCTTGCAATATTTGCGCATGCTCCTGCTGCTCTCGCTCCAGCAATTCCGGAATTGCTATCTCATAACACCGCACGGCAAGCGTCTTCGTCCAAATCTCGCGAATGATATCGGATAGACATTTGTTGTTGCTGGCTTCGAACACGGCTTGGTGGAACCGCATTGTGTTAGCGACGACTTGCTCGAGGTCTAACTGGTTGCACGCAGCACAATAGCCCTTGTAGATGTCCTCAAGCTTCCGCATCGTCACCGGATCCGGCGGAAGTGAAATTCTTTGCGCCGCCTCGGCTTGCAGCAGAGCGCCAACCTCAAACGATTGTTCGATCTCTTCGGCGGAAAAATCACGAACGACGACACCTTTGTTCGGGCGCCGCGTGACCAATCCGACACGCTCCAGCTCCGCGAAAGCAGCTCGAATCTGATGCCGCGACGCTCCGAACTTCGTGCAGAGGTCGTCTTCGACAAGTCTTTCGCGCGGCCTCAGCCGGCCAAAAATGATCTCGTGCTTGATCTGATCAACAACAAGATCGGGTTGGTTCGTGCGGACCTTCTTTTTCAACTCAATATCCTTTCCAGAATCAAATACCCCGCCGCGCACTAAGGTTCGCGACGGCGTCGGGTGGCCCGCATTCCCGATGGACTCACGACGCGCGTTGAACACGCGGCGCATACGCCGCCGAATTTACTGACTCGCGCAATCAAGCACTTAAAACCGGCCATTCTTGTATGGCGATCTGCCCCTCGTTGTCGACATGTTTTTGTACGAAATAGTGAATAATATTGTTGACAATTTCGTCGCCACGTGGGACCGGAGCGGAGTAGGGAGGCTCATCCGACATGAAAACCGAATTTGCATGCGCGAGGGGCGTCGAGGTTGCGCGCGCCGCTTTCGGCTGTCTGGTGAGTCCGGCTGCACCGTTCCATTCGTTTGGCGTAAGATTGACTGCATCGGCTGCCGGCGGAGAGTTGGGCGGATTGAGGGTGCAGTCGCGCGGCGTCCGGCTGGAAGCGCCTGCCTAGCGGAGCGACCGCCGTGAACGGCTTAGGTCGGATCGGCTCAAGCAACACAAATAAACAATGGGAGGAAAGACAATGACCATAATGGATTTCAAAGCCAGAAAAATGCTGGTGGAGGAGGCGCTGGAATTCGCGTCCTTCAACAGGAGATCTTTGTTGCTTCGGACCGGCGCACTCGCCGGCGCGAGCCTGCTCGGGGAAAGCCTCGTGCGGACTGCCGACGCGGAGGAGGTCAAGCCTGCGGCCGGCGGCAAGAAGGTGCGGATTGGCATCCCGCTGACATATGGTCCTTTCAATCAGCCCTGGCGCCGCGGCTGCTGGCAATTGGTGCAAACGGTTCTCGATCTCGGCGGCGAACCCGTGACAATTCGTGGTGAGCCGACCAAGGCGAGCGAACAGGATGCAGAGCGTTCGCTGCTCGATCGAAATATCGATTGCCTTTGCATGGGCATCTATTCGCTCGAGTCGGAGACGGCTTATATCGCCGACGAAGCCAAAAAGCGCGGAATCAAGACTGTGGGCTTTGCCGTCCCGGTGAAGGATTTGCCTTCCGTGGTTGAGGACACGTGGGCCACAGGCATGACCCTCGGCTATTACGTTCACAATGCCCTGGGGCATCGCGGAACCATCGTTCAGACGGCTGAAGACAAGGGCTTCTACACGCCGTTCGACATGGAAGCCGATATGCTCGATCTGATGACCAAATACGAGACGCGCATGAAGATGTTGCCCTTCATGCCGGGGAGTGTGTCGACCAACGATCAGATTTCCAAGGGCCGAGAGAATGCTCTCGCGCTTCTTCAGGCCCACCCGCAGCCTGGTTCGGTCAACGCCATCGTCTCTTGGTGGTGGCCTCTGATCCTCGGCGCCGGTCAGGCGCTGAAACAACAAAATCGAACCGATGTCCGCCTGTTCAATCACTATTTCTCCGATCAACTTCTCAAGGATATGGCGGCCAAGACTTATCCGATCGAATTTTCGACGGACGTGCCGTGGCACACTCTGGGCAAGAAGACCGGGGAACTTGCCGTAGCGTTGGCGCGAGGGGAAAAGGTCGAGCCGCTTCAGTATCGGGTGCCGGTAACTGCGATCGTGCAGGAAGAGGCTGCCGCGGCTCTCGCCGAGGTCCAAAAGATGGACAAGCAGGCGATTGCACTTCTTGGCCAATACGGAGGCTGAGCGGCATCTTCACCGCGGACATCGTCCAAACGAACGATGCTATTCCACAAACCTGACTGTCACGGCGTTCTCGGAACGCCGTGTGGTCATCCGTGAAAGCGAGCGCTGATAATGGCTAATCGTCTCAAAGGTAAGCGGATCGTCATCACCGGTGCCGTCAATAACATCGGCAAGGAGGCGGCCGGTCTTTTTGTCGAAGAGGGTGCGCGCGTGTGCATCGGCGACATCGACGAGAAGGCCGGGCAAACGACCGCGAAAGAACTAGGCGCCACGTTCGTCAAAGTAGACGTCACTCGAGAAGAAGCGGTCAAGACCTTCATCGAACAGGCTGTCGCAACCTTGGGCGGTCTCGACGTTCTCGTCCAGAATGCCGGTCTGCAGCGCTCGGGTCAGGTTACCGGGTTTCAGGCCTCGGATTGGGACGCCCTATTTGCGGTCAATTCGCGTGCTCATTTCTTTGGTGCGAAATACGCCGTGCCGCACATACGCCAAGCCGGCAAAGGATCGATCATCAACACATCGTCGCTGGCCGGACAGCGAGGGGGACCAGGTTTGACAGCCTATTCCGCCTCGAAGGGTGCCGTCATCGCATTCAGCACGGCGCTTGCTATGGAGCTTGCACCCGACAACATTCGCGTCAACGCGATTTGCCCCGGTTGGGTCGACACGGCATTCAATCAGCCCGCCATCGATTTCATGGGCGGACGGGCGACGCAGGAGGAAGTCGTTCGGCGTATCGTGCCGCTCCGACGGCAAGCGCAGCCCCACGAAATAGCACCTCTCTTCGTGTATCTGGCGTCGGATGAATTGTCGTACGTTACCGCTCAAGCGATAACGATCGATGGCGGCGTCTACAACTGATTGCATTTGAGATGGCGATGCAAGTCCATCGGGGGGGAGCGGACGCGATGAGCGGCCTGGATCAGGTAAGCTCCACGACTGCGGTCGCGCCGGCCGCCGCGCAGAGCGTTTCCCGAAAAGAGATCTGGTGGGTCCGCTTTCTCCGGCAATGGGGAACGATCCTGGTTATCATCCTGACGGGTGTCGCATTTTCTCTCGCGTCGCCGTGGTTTTTGTCCTTCTCGAATCTGAACAATATCCTGTTCTCCATGATCGTAAGCTGCATGGTTTCCATGGGGCTGACGTTCGTGGTGGTGGTCGGAAGTTTCGATCTGTCGGTGGGACTGACGGTGACGACCGCTTCGGTGATCGTTGCATTTCTCATTCCGAAGATCGGGCCATGGGCGGCAATCGCTGGCGGCCTCGCGTGCGCGTGCTTGATCGGCGCTCTAAATGGAGTGATGGTAACCTACGGGCGATTGTCCGGCATCGTGGTGACGTTAGGAATGATGTTTGTTCTAGGCGGGGTGAATATCTTCCTGACTGGCGGCTATCAGGTCCCCGTCGACTATAACGAGATCGCATTTCTGTTTCTCGGACAAGGGAAAATCGGCTTCGTTGCATTTCCCGTCATCATCCTGCTGGTCGTATTCCTGCTCGCTCATCTGCTCGCTACGAAGACCAGGGCGGGGCATTACATCACCGCGGTCGGCGACAATCCGCTGGCAGCTTATTACTCCGGCATAAACGTATATCGCTGGGTGATCCTCTCGTTTATTGTGGCGGCGGTTCTTTCGGGAATGGCCGGCGTCATCTTGACCTCCATTTCAAGTTCCGCCCAACCCGTCGGCGGCCAAGGTTATCTGCTTGAGGCGTTTGCGGCGGTGTTCCTCGGCGCAACGGTTCTCGGCAAGGGCAAGCCGCACGTCCTTGGGACCTTGCTCGGCGTGTTCTTCATCTACATGGTGAATTCCGGCATGAGCATGGTTGGCTTCCCCTTCGCCGCCCGCCAGCTGTTCGCCGGGTTGATCCTCATTCTCGCGGTCGGCGCCAACGCCATGCTGAACCGCGAAGAGCTGCACATGAAATTTGTGTGATCGTGAGCGTCATGGAAGCGGCACTCGTCGAGCTCCGAGGCATCGAAAAGGAGTTCTCAGGGACCAAGGTCCTGAAGGGAATCGATCTCGCTTTTCTGCACGGCGAAGTTCACGGCCTTCTGGGCGAGAACGGCGCTGGCAAGTCGACGCTCATAAAGATCCTCACCGGCGTGTATGCGCCGACGTCGGGCGAGATTCTGCTGGACGGCCGTTCAGTGCGGATCGGCTCGCCGCTGGACGCCCATGTTCTTGGCCTTGGTGCCGTCTATCAGGATGCAGAACTCGTTACCGGCTTTACAGTCGCTCAGAACGTCGTGCTCGGTAATGAGCCCGGTGGCGGCATCCTCAATCAACGCCGGATCCGCGAAGAGGCCGAGGCGATTTTGCAGGAGATCGGCATCCACATCGATGTGGATCGCCCGGCGTCGTCGTTGTCTGCGGCCGAGATGCAGCTTGTAACCCTGGCAACGTTATTTCATCGTAGATACAAGGTGATTATTCTCGACGAACCGACTGCGCGTCTGTCGGGTGGCGAAGTCGAGCTGCTGTTTAAGATCATTCAGCGCTTTCGCGAGCAGGGCATCACAATCATTTATATTTCGCATCGTTTGAGCGAGATACGCCGGGTCTGCGATCGCGTCACTATCCTGCGTGGCGGTCTCGTATCCGCCACCCTGCAGGGCGACGGAATAACGGAGGAGCGCGTCACCGAGCTGATGATCGATCGGAGCCGCGCTGACCTTGAGACGTACAACGAGGGATGCAGCCGCGACGAGGTCGTTCTCGAGATTGAGAATCTCGCCACGCCAAACTTGGCGCCGCTAACGTTTTCGCTCAAAGCCGGAGAGGTGCTTGGAATTACCGGCCCGGTGGGCGGTGGCATGGAGCAAGTCGAGCGTGCTCTTGGCGGAATCGTGCCTCATAACGGCAGCATAAAGCTCCGGGGGCGCGCTATTAACATCAGAAGTCCGTCTCAAGCGCGGAAGATCGGTATTGCGGTCATTCCGGAAGATCGGCGGAAGCAAGCGCTGTTTCCAAACCTGTCGCTCACCGACAATGTTTGCCTGCCCGTGCTTCACGCCTTGGCGCAATTTGGGCTTCTGCTAAACGGAAGGAAGGCTGCCTACGCGAAGGACGTGATCGGGCGATTGGGTGTGCGCCCCAGTCTCCCGCTAATGCAAATCAAGTTCTTCTCGGGCGGAAACCAGCAAAAGGCCGTCATCGGCAAATGGATGTCGGCAAAGGCTGACATCTATGTCTTTGTTGAGCCGACATCCGGCGTCGATGTGGGCGCGATCAAGGAAATCTACGACATCATATTGCACATGGCGCGCAGCGGTGCGGCGGTGATCGTCATATCGTCGTCGACGAAGGAGATCCTGTCGTTGGCGGAGCGTGTCTTTGTCATCCGCGATAAGGAACTGGTTTACGCGGCGCCGAAGAAGTCGTGCAGCTACGATCAATTGCTCGCGATTTCGATGACCGGGCGGGTGAGAACGGCGGCTTAGGACAGAGGTTCAAGAGGAGAGGAGAGCGACATGGGGATCACGGTTGAACAGGCGCAAAAGGGCATTGCGGCGGGCCTTGCTAAAGCCGCGGCGATTAACTCGCCATCAAGCATTTCAATTCTTGATGAAGGCCGCAACCTCGTCGCATTCGCACGCATGGATGGCGCCCTGCTTGCGTCGATCGAGATCAGCAAGGCAAAGGCCTATACGGCCCGGTCGCTCAATATGAAGACCGGCGATATCATGCCGCTGGTCCAGCCTGGCGCCGTACTCTATGGCATGGACAAAGCCCATCAGCCGCCGATGGTGGTGTTTGGCGGCGGCGAACCGGTGGTGCGGGACAACGCGGTCATTGGTGCGGTCGGGGTCGCCGGGGGCATGGTGCCCGACGATGAGGCAATCGCTGCCGCGGTCGTGGACGCGATTGTCCGCGGCTGATGCGGTTGAATGCCGCCGTGCGCGCTGCGCGCGGGCGCTCGAGAAACAACTCAATGTGGGCTATCCAGCAGCGAGATCAACTGCATGCATGTGATGGTGGCGTTGCGGCTTGTTCCGGATACGGCGGAAGAATTCGAACTTGCTGCGGATAACAAGGACATCGACCGGGAGTGGATCGGGTTCAAGCTCAACGAATTTGACGATCATGCCCTCGAGGAAGCGGTTCTCCTCAAGGAGCAGCATGGAGCAAAGGTGACTGCCGTGGCGCTCGACGGGGAGGGGATCGATCGCCTGCTTCAGACGGCACTCGCCCGCGGCGCGGATCAGGTCGCAAAAATCGTTCACGAGGCGTCGCCCCCGGTCCCGGCGCCAGCGGCGGCGAGCATGTTTGCCGCGGCTGCCAAGAATTTCGAATGCGATTTGATCCTGACCGGTGTGCAAACCGGTGAGGATCTGTTCGGACAATTGGCGCCGTCGCTCGCAGCGGTGCTCGATTGGCCTCAGGTCAGCGCGGTGAGCAATACAAAAGTCGACGAGGGCGCTGTAATCGTTCAACAGGAATACAGCGGAGGGTTTGCGGCTACCCATTCCGTTCGCATGCCTGCGGTTCTCGGCATCCAGACCGCATCGGCGCCGCCACGCTACGTGTCCGGAAGCAGGCTCCGGGAGGTTATGTCTGCAAAGGTCAAAGCCCTTGACCTCGATGTGAAACTGCCGTCCACCGTCTCCGAGATTCTTGCAGTCAGCTTCCCGGAGAGTGCCGCACGGGCAGACATGGTGGAGGGCGATGCCGATGTCGTCGCCGATCGGCTGGCGGCGTTTCTGCATGAACGAGGCTTTGCGAACGGATAGCAATCGGATGCCTAGTGCGCTTGTCTATGTTGAGCATCGTGATGGACAGGTTTTACCCATCACGTACGAACTGCTCGGTGCCGCTCGCGGTATCGCGACGGCTGGGGGCGATGTAGCGTGTTGCGTCTTCGGCGCCGATCCCGAAAACCTCGTCGGGCAACTTGCCGGTGCTGATCGGATCTTGCTCATGCGCCATCCGGCGTTGTCGCCGTACAATCCCGAGGCGCATGCGGTTGCTCTGCAAAGCGTTGTTCAATCCTGCTCGCCCGATATATTGCTGCTTGCCTACAGCTCAGTCGGCCTCGATCTCGGGTCAGTCGTCGCGATCAGAACGTCGCTGCCGTTTGTCTGTTATTGTACTGCGCTGCAGGTGGACAACGGCGCGCTGGAGGCGGCGAGTCAACTCCACGGCGGAAAGCTGGTCGCCAAGACCCGGACGCCGTTACCGGCAATCGCCGCGGTTGTTCCCGGCAGCTTCGACGAAAGCAGCGGCAAGATTGCCGGCCGCGCCGAGGTGATGGAGATGGCCTCACCCGAGGCGCTAACGGCGTTGCGCATCCGTTTCATCAGCGCATCCGCTCCCGATACCAATCAGATCGATCTCACCAAGTGCGAGCGGATCGTTTGTGTGGGACGCGGTATCGGCGCGGTCGATAGGATCGCGATCGCAAGCGATCTCGCGGCATCGCTTGATGCGGAAATCGCCGGCAGCCGGCCGGTCATTGATGCCGGTTGGCTTCCTAAGATGCGGCAAGTCGGAAAATCGGGGCAGACGGTCAAACCGAAGCTTTATATCGCTGTCGGCGTTTCGGGGGCACCGGAACATCTCGAAGGCATGAAAGGGGCCGATTGCATCGTCGCCATCAATACCGACGCCAAGGCGCCGATCTTCGAAGTGGCTCATATCGGAACGACCTGTGATCTGTTCGAACTGCTGCCGGCGTTGAATGAGCGAATAAGAAAAAGCTGACGTTCATGGCGAACGAGACGCTTGCGATTTGGTTGCTTCTGTTAGCGGCAATTTTGGTCACGGGTTGGCGTTTTGGGCGCTTACTTCGGCCGCTGCTTTCAGCTCCGCCTGACGATCGTTTGGATCGCGTCTCGGTCCGGCTCGGAGGATTGGTCACCAACGTCGGGCTCCACCGTCGGCTATTGAAGTTCCGATATTCGGGCGTTCTGCACCTGATGATCTTCTCCGGATTTGTCGTTCTGCTCACGGCGATTGTGCAGAGCTTCGGCAGCAGGCTCGTCCCCGGTTTTAGTCTGGCGCCGATCGGCGGACGGACATGGATTGCATTCCTTCAAGATATTTTCGGAGTGTTGGTGCTGGCCGGCGTCGGCCTTGCGGCATGGCAGCGCTATGTGCTCAAGCCCGCGCGCTTTAGAGGTTCGAGCGGTCAGGATGCTCTCATCATCTATTGCCTCGTTGTTGCGGTTGTCGGCGCGATGCTCCTCGAATTCGCCTGCGGCATTCTCTCCGGAAATGAAGCGTCGGCGTCATGGCATCCGGTGGCGAGTGCGCTCGCCAAGGGCTTGGCCCATATTGGATTCAGGTCTACGTGGGCCGCGACAGGGCAGCTTATCTTTTATTGGATACACGTAGCCGCAATTCTACTGTTTCTGATCTACATCCCCGGATCGAAGCATCGGCATATTTTCACAGCAATACCAAATATCTTTTTTCGTAACATAAAGGCGAAGGGGTTCCTTCCAGCGCCCCCGGCCGAGCGTGGCCAGGTTGGCGTCAGCGAGATCCGGCAATTCTCCTGGAAGCACATGCTAGATCTTTATTCCTGCACCGAGTGCGGCCGCTGTCAGTCCGTGTGTCCCGCCAATGCGGCGGGGCAACCTCTCAATCCGAAATTACTGATCATGGATCTGCGCGATCACCTGATGGAGGTTGCCGATCGCGCGGCCGGCGGGCCGCTGATCGGCGGTACCATCCAGGAAGCCACGCTATGGGCGTGCACGACCTGCAGAGCTTGCATGGACGTCTGTCCTCTCCATATCGAACACGTTCCAAAGATCGTCGACATGCGGCGACAGCTCGTCGAAGAGGGTAGCGTGCCGCGGACGCTGCAGGATGCCTTCTCGGCAGTTCAACGCACCGGCAACTCCCTGGGCAAGCCGTCCCGCCAGCGTCCAAAATGGACCAAGAAGCTGAGCTTCGGCATCAAAGATGCACGTAAGGAGCCGGTGGATATCCTGTGGTTCGTCGGCGATTACGCCTCCTACGATCCGCGTGTAGAGCACATCACTGTCAAGGTCGCCGAGATACTGCACGCAGCAGAAATCGATTTCGGCATCCTCTTCGAATCGGAACAAAACAGCGGCAATGACGTGCGGCGGGCGGGCGAGGAAGGTTTGTTCGAAATGTTGGCCAAGTCAAATATCGAGGCGATCGATGCCTGCACCTATCGCCGCATCATGACCACCGATCCGCATAGTCTCAACGCTCTGCGCAATGAGTATGCGGCGTTCGGGAAATCCTATCGTGTGTACCATTACACGGAGGTTCTCGATGAACTCGCCGAAGCCGACAAGCTTCGCCTGAAATCCGGTCGCGACGACGTCGTGACTTATCATGATCCGTGTTATTTGGGCCGCTACAACGGTGGCTTCGACGCGCCGCGCCGTCTGATAGCCCGCGCAGGCTATCGGCTGCACGAGATGGGGCGCTGCCGCGAAAACTCGTTCTGTTGCGGTGCCGGCGGCGGCAGGATTTGGGGGGATGACTCCGGCGTCGTCGAGCGCCCGAGTGAAAATCGGATCAAAGAGGCATTGGCCCTCGGCGACGTGACGCGGTTCGTCGTTGCCTGTCCAAAAGATACAGTGATGTACACGGCCGCCGTCCAGGCGCTCGGGGCACAGGATCGTATCAAGGTCTGCGATGTGGTCGATTTGATCGAATTGGCGGAACCGCTTGCGCAATAACTGCCAAGACGTCGCACGTAACGGATTTAGCTAATCTTCTGCGGAGCCGCTGGCGCGCCGGCAAACGTGGCCATACGAACGAAATCCACCCATGCGATCAGATATCGGTCACGACGCAGCGGCAAATCCATCAACTGCTGCGGCATTGGTCCGCTATCTCGACCGTCCTGATACATGTCCTCTGCCTTACGGCCGCCCGCTCTTGCCCGAACCACGAATTCGGCCAGCTCAGCGACCGTTGCCAGTTGACAGATTGTCTGATTGTGTGTGGTATTACGAGCAGCCTTAGAGGGCAGGGTGAGGGTCGGGATCTGCCGGTGCAAAGTATGACAGTCGGTAATTTAGGACGCGCCGGCTTCGTGCGAGACGCCTTGCCTTGGTTTTCGCGTTTGAAGACGGGGCGCAACAATTCGACTGATGTCAGAATGAAGCCGTTTATTCTCGGCGAGTCCTTCGCGTCGGGCTTCACGATGGCGATGATGGCAAAGGATATCGGCATCGCGGCCGAGTTATCGCGGAAGCTTCACGCAAAATCTGAAGGGATTCGCGGCGCGTCGTTGCTCTGGAACGAGGCCTTGCGATCGTTGGGGCCTATCGCGGATCATGCGGCTATCTGCAAGCATCTTTCTGAAAACATCTTTCGTTCGAAAGAACAGATATCTGGGAGTGGTTGACGCAGCGCTGCGCATACCAAGCCGGCGAGCAGAGAAATCTAAAAACGAGGAGGAGAACGTCTTATGCCGCTAGTGGATATGGAAGCGGTTCGAGCGGTCGCTGTTTCCGACCCGGAGTTTCGTCGCGAAACGCGCTATCTGAATGGTGCCGTCAAGCTCAAGGTGGCGGACGATACTCATGTTTTGCATTTCAAAGACGGATCAATATCCGATTTGACCGGCGACGATACGCCGGACGAACAGTGCAAGATCGTGATCAAGGGCACCCGCGAGCACTGGGTCAACCTGCTCGCCGAAAAGCCGAAGCCGTTCTATCAGTGTCTGCAATCGACCGCCGTCAAACATGGGCTGTCGATCAGCGACACCAATGAGACATTCGCGTATCTGCCTGGGCTCAACCGCATGACGGTTCTGATGCGCCAAGTTTTCAATTCGGGAGGCAAGGCATGATTAAGCGAGATCCGATTACCGGGAGCTATGTTTACCTCAATATCGATGGCGTCGAATATCGCGTTTACTACGAGGAGGCCGGCCAGGGAATCCCTCTGCTTCTCGGCCACACTGCCGGATCCGACGGACGCCAATATCGTCATCTGCTCTGCGACGCGGAAGTGACGCGGGATTTCCGCGCTATCGCTTTTGATCTGCCATTCCATGGGAAATCGCTGCCACCTCACGGCGAGAAGTGGTGGACCAAAGAATACAACATGACCAAGAAGTTCATGATGGATTTTCCAAACGCCCTAGCCGCTGCTCTCAGTCTCGAACGGCCGGTTTACATGGGAAGCTCGATGGGGGGACATCTGGCCGTCGACCTGGCGTCGAACTATCCGGACAAGTATCGCGCGACCATCGCGGTCGAAGGCGCCCTTCGCTCGGCGGCCGAATACGTCGATGTCGGCATGGCGGGGATACGGAAGGAATTCGACAATCCGAACGTCAATCGGACGTCGATCGGTGCGGCGATGCTGTTGAACATTTCGCCATATTCGCCGGAAGCGAACGTCCGGGAGATTCAATGGGAATATAGCTGCGGCGGCCCGGGCATTTTCGCCGGCGACTTATACTACTATTACTACGATCACGACGTATCGGCGGAGGAAGCGCGAGCCATCGATACCAAGAAGTGCATGCTGTACATGTTGACCGGCGATTATGATCCGAACACGTCTCCGGCGGAGACCAAGCAGCTCGCTGATTTGGTGAAGGGCAGCAAATTTTGGGTCATGAAGAACCTCGGTCACTTCCCGGTGACGGAGGACTACACAGAATTTCGCAAATATCTGCTGCCCATCCTCTCCGAGATCAAAGGCCAGCGCGCCGCGTAGCCCGCCTGACCGCGAAATCTGTCGGAATCCTAGCATCAGTGGAGACGTGTTTATGGACTTGCAAGGCAAAGTTTGCGTTGTGACCGGCGGGGCGAGCGGCATTGGTCTCGCCGCGGTAAAACTATTTGTGCGGCATGGCGCCAAGGTCGCAATTGCTGACGTAGACGGCGAGAAAGCGGAGCGCGCCGCAAAAGAGCTCGGCGCCGGTGCGAGTGCTCACCGATGCGACGTCTCGCAGTCCCAACAAGTCGCCCGGATGGTGGAAGAGGTGCTTCAGAAGTGGGAGCGCATCGACGTGTTGGTGAATAACGCGGGGTTTGGGTTTACAGGCACGGTAGTCTCCATCCGCGAAGAGGATTGGGACCGTCTGATGGCGGTGAACCTGAAAGGAATGTTTCTCTGTAGCAAACACGTCATACCGGTGATGCAGCGACAGGGCGGCGGCACGGTCGTCAATACAACTTCATATACGGCTGTGTCAGCCATCGCCAACCGTGCCGCCTACGTCGCCTCCAAAGGAGGGGTTTCCGCACTGACGCGGGCGATGGCGCTCGATCACGTCAAGGACAACATCCGGGTCAACGCAGTAGCGCCGGGCACGATCGATTCTCCCTATTTCACGAAAATCTTCGAGCAGGCGGCAGATCCGGCGGGACTGCGAAAGCAATATGATACACGCGCCGCGATGGGGCGGATGGGGAAAGGCGACGAGATAGCCGAGGCAATTCTCTTTCTTGCATCGGATCGCTCGCGGTTTGCTACGGGAAGTATCCTTACCGTCGACGGAGGCTCCTCGATTGGCAATCACCTCGTCGCGTGACGTGATCGCCCTAGTCTGCGAACACGGCCACTGCGATCCGACATAACTTCAATTCCATCGCGTGTCGGCGGCACCTTGCGTCGGCGACACGCTACGGCGAGAGGACCATGGCTTCGTCGTGGTAGGTCGCCGCAACGTCGCACGCCAGGGTCGATTTGCCAGCGCGAGCTTGGGCTCGATACCGACATCACAACGCTCTCGGGTTTCTGGATTATTTCAGTCGGCCGCTGAGGGATGGCGATCGGCATGTGCCGACGCCAAAAGGCCAAGCTCTCGTCTCGCTTCATGGCGCTCCGTGCGGCAGCAAAACTTGCCTTATCACTTCCGAGCGATCGAGCCGATCGAACGCATCATTGATCTCATCAAGCGGTCGGGTCCGCGACAACAGCTTGTCGACGGGCAGTCTCCCAGCTTTAAACAAATTGATATACCGGGGAATATCGCGAGAAGGGACCGCCGATCCCATGTAGCTGCCCTTGATGGTGCGCTCCTCGCCGACGAGAGCCAAAGGAGAAATCTCAAACTGAGAATTCACGTTGGCGAGGCCGGCCGTTGCCGTGGTGCCACCGCGCCCGGTCAGCTTGAAAGCAAGTTCAAACGCCTTGGCCGAGCCGGCCATCTCCAGCACATGGCGCGCTCCCCCGCGCGTCATGTCCTTAACCTTCGCGATGATGTCAGGATCGCTGGCCAGAAACGCATGGGTCGCACCGAGCTGCAATGCAAGATCGAGCTTCGACTGGATCATATCCACCGCGATGATGGGATCGGCACCGACGGCTGCGGCTCCGAGAATTGAAGCCAGCCCCACGCCGCCCAGTCCGACCACGACCACGCTCTCGCCCGGTCGGACTTGGCAGGTGTTGGTCACCGCCCCAACGCCGGTTACGACGGCGCAACCGAAGAGCGCGGCATGAACAAGGTCGAGCTCGGGATCGACTTTGATCAAGGATTTTCGCGAAATGACTGCATATTCGGAGAAAGCTGAAACGCCGGAATGATGGTTGATTGGCACTCCTTCGCAAAAGATATGCCGGCGGCCGGACAACAACGTTCCCGCAGCATTTGCAGCGTAACCCGGGCCGCAAAGGCTCGCGCGTCCCTCCGCGCAAGCAGCGCACTCGCCGCAGATCGGCAGGAACGACATCACGACGTGATCGCCACGCGCGACCGACGTAACGCCGGGACCGACGTCTTCAACGATACCCGAAGCCTCGTGACCGAGGGCGACCGGCAGAGGGCGGGGCCGGTCGCCGTTGATGGCCGAGAGATCAGAGTGGCAGACACCGGCCGCCGCGATCTTCACGAGCACTTCGTCCTCGGCGGGGCCGCTGAGTTCGACATCGCTGATCTCAATCGGACGTGACTGGGCATAAGGCTTTGCGACGCCGGATCGGCGCAGAATCGCAGAACGAACTTTCATGGAACTGAACCTTTTGTCGGTTGCTAGGCGGCAGCGAGCTGCATGGGAGATGGGAAGTAACGAAAACCGCTTCCTTCCTTTGCCACGTTGCCAGTGCCGGGCCACGCGAAGTGATATGACATGATCCGAACGCGCTCGGTCGCAAGCATCTCCAGAACCCGGGTCCGGGAATCAGCGGAGAGCTTGGGATCGGCGTCGTCCTTGAATTGGATCCATGGTTGCTCGAACAAAAGAATTGGGTGATGTGTGAGATCGCCCAGGAAGCAAAATCCTTCATTGCCGGATTTCACGAGAAAGCAATGATGGCCCATTGTATGGCCGGGCGCGTGAATGGCCTGAACGCCGGGCAGAAACTCTTCGCCATCCTTGAAAAAGATTATGCGATCGCGCACGGGCAACAGATTTCTCCGGGCGCTTTGAACCTGAACCGCGAATCTTTCGGGAACCGACCGTCCTTCCGTCCAATCGTCGAAGTCGCGTTGGCTGATATAGACTTGGGCGTTCGGAAAATTCGGCGTGCCATCGTCCGCGCAGACGCCGCCGCAATGATCGATGTGGGCGTGTGACAGAACCACGGCGTCGATGTCGGCTGGGTCGATGCCGGCTTCGCCCATGCTTCTTAGCAAGCGTCCCGTGGTCTCGCCGAAGATCTTGTTCGATCCCATCCCGGTATCGAACAAAATGGTTTTGCCGTTGACTTCGACTATTGGAGCGTTTTGCTCGAGCGTGACGAGATCGGTACGGAGAAAATTGCGCGCAAGCATCTCCCGAACCGTGTCAGGCGTTATGCCCAGAAACCACTCGCCCGGATCCCCCAGTGCAAGAGGGCCATCGGATACCACGGTAATCTTGGCGGCGCCGATCTGAAACGGATAAAAGTAGGGCAATTTTGACGCGTGCGCATCGCGTTGGTCTGTCACGGTTTCCTCCTGAGTGTGGCTTTGTGTTTTTGATGCCGACAAAGATGGCTTGATCGGAGTTGGTGGATCTATTTTGAGTTTTTGAGGTTCGAGGCGTCGCCGTTGTCGTGCGGCGGCGTCGGTTTCCAGTGGATGGGATCGGTCCATCCGTTGAAGGCATGACGCCGATGGCCGCCGCGCCCCGGCGGCACCCCGGCGTATTTATTGAGACAGTAGAACTCGGCGTCGGATCGCCACCTATCGCTTCGGACGACGTCGGGAAATGCAGCCGATTGCGTCTGTGCATTGCGCCCTCAATACGATAGTATGATTGTCTGATAATCAGCTCATGGCAAGCCTAAATCGAGGCAAGTGGAAAAGGTGCAGAAAGGGCTTGGCGGCTGGAGAGGACGTTGGAGAAGATTGTGCGGGATCGCTTTCCTGCTGCCCGCTTTCCCTATCGGTGTGTCCCTTGTGCTTAGCGCCGCCCAGCCGTCCGGAACCTTGAGGCAACGAGGCGTCCGGCGTGCATGATGCAAGCGCAGGTCAGACCGACGGGTAAGCGGGCGGTGCCGACGATTGGCGCGGAGGGGAAGTGCTCCGTACCGGTCTGTGCTACGACATATTGAAAGGGAAAGGATTTGCTTGTATGATTGTCTTACTCGGTCGGTTGGCTTCGATGGAAGAAACTGTCATGAGTGGGGTCGGCGTAAGGTTGCGCTTGTCACCAATCTTTTCCTGCTAGCGTCATGGACCAAATCGACCTCCAGATTCCCAAGCAAAGTGCCACGCTGCGCATGGCAGTCGAAGAGAAGATTCGGCAGGCTATCGGGTCGGGCATGTTCCAACCCGGGCAGCGTCTCGTTGAGAAAAAGCTCTGCGAACTAATCGGCGTAGGGCGCACCTCGATTCGCGAGGCTCTACGGCAGCTCGAGGCTGAGGGGTTGATCACGACTTATCCGCACCGCGGTCCGGTCGTGAGTGCGATAACATACGAAGAGGCCGAGCAGCTTTATCAAGTTCGGGCGTTACTGGAGAGCTTTTCCGGCCAGCAGTTTGCTGAACGAGGCTCGCCGGAGGACATAGCCAGACTTGAGGCAGCGGTCGCTGACTTTGAAACCGCGGCACGCGGCGACGACCGTGCGGCGCTGATACAAGCAAAGACGCATTTCTATACGTGCCTCATGGAAGGCGGCGGCAATATGTTTGTCCGCCAAATGCTTACGGCCCTCCACAACCGCATTACGCTGCTCCGCGTGACCTCCATGACTCAGCCTGGACGCTTGCAGCACAGCGTCAAGGAAATAAAGGAGATTGCGAGCGCGATCGGAGAGCGTAACGGTCCGCGCGCGGCGGCGGCTTGCAAATATCACATCGAAATGGCTGCGAAGATCGCTCTGGCCTATCTGCGGAAGCGTCCGGACACGAAGCTCGCAAAAGACGCGACAAGCAAGACGGCTTAGTTTCCCCAAAGTCACGAACTTAGAGCCGACGCGGCACGAGCGTGCGCTGGAGAAGTCTTCGAGTGGGGAGCAAGCGCGCGGCTTGAATTGTCCGATTGTCTGACGTAGCTTGCGTCGCAGCAGGGTGTTGACTTGAAACGCCGGCGTCGCAACGGCGCGTTTCGTCAGCGGCTGTCGATATCGCGCCAGAGGAAACGCGTATGCCAGCCTACGGCAGTCGAATCGGCGAGACGTCGCCCGTGGGCGACGGCGATGTTTTTCCACCGGCGGGGGCGCTGCCGACCGGTGAAGCGCTGAGGCGGAAACTGGCTTCTGCGCTCGACGATCGCGAGCTCAAACGGCTCAGTCCAGGCTTGAACGTGACTATCGGGGTCGCGGTCGGAGACGACCGTTTCAGGCTGATTTTCCGCGACGGTGAAGTGTCGATCGATGGGCCCGGCGCCGCGGATTTATGGCTTGCGGCACCAGTCGATGCCTGGGCTCTTACGCTGACGTCGCCGCCGCCACCAACCTACCATGCCTTCACCGCCTTCCAGCTCGCCAATACGGCCTTCACTTCGACCGGCCCGCCGAAGCTTTGGGCGCAAAGTCGGCCCGCGCTTGAACGATTGTTTGAACTGGTGACGCGGTCGCCTGCGGCTCCAGCAGCGCCGGTGCGCCGGGATCTCACTCAAATCGCCGGACGCTACTGCACCTTCGCCGTCGCCGGTGAAACGTACGACGTGTTTTACGAAGACGCGGGCGCCGGGATTCCCATTTTGTTTTTGCACACGGCCGGCGCCGATGGGCGCCAATATCTCGCGCAGATCGCCGACGTGGGTCTCGCGGAGCGATTCAGAATGATCGCGGTTGATTTGCCTTTTCACGGCCGCTCGTTGCCGCCATTAGCCTGGTCCGGCGAAACTTACAAACTCACGATGGAGCGGTACAAAAGCTGGTGCCAAGCTATTCTGGAAAACATCGTGGGCGGTCGTGCCATCGTCGTCGGGGGATCGATGGGGGCCGCCATTGCCATGGTATTGGCGGCGGAGTGTCCCGAGCAGATACTCGGCATTGTCGGTGTCGAGCCGCCTTATCAGTCGAAGGGCCGGCGAAATATATTTCAAAATCACGTCGAGGTGCATGGCAACTTGCACAATGCCAGTTTCGTCCGCGGATTGATGAGTCCGACCAGCCCGGAAGGTGCGCGCCGCCGCGCCAGTTGGATTTACGCGCAGGGCGGCCCCGGGATATATCCCGGAGATCTCGCATTTTACAGCGACGAGTTTGACGGGGAAGTTGTTGCTCCCCGCATCGACGGCAGGCGCACCCCCGTCTCCCTCTTGTCAGGAACTTACGATTACTCGGCGACTCCAGAAGATGGGGCGAGGCTTGCGAAACTGATACCCGGATCGTGCTTCATAACCATGGAAGGTCTGGGACATTTTCCGATGTGCGAGCATCCTGATCTCTTCAGATCGTATCTTTTGCAAGGTCTCGATTTCGTTACGAATTTCGCAAGCCGGTAGAGGAGGTTGGCAGATCGTCGCGATTGGAGCGCCACGCTCCCCTAGCCCCCGTCCAAGGGCCTAATCCTAAAGACGGCCGTGATCCGACATAGCCATTTCCCGCCCTAGAATCTGCTTGACAGATTGTCTGACAATAAGTCTGATGCTTATAACAGAAGCGGCCGTAGAAGCATCCGCGGGAGGAGCGCCCCAATGGGCGTGGCAGACGATATAACGGCGAGCTTCAAGTTGGCCATGCGTCGCATGACCTCGCCGGTGTGTTTGATCACCACGCGGGCCGACGACCAGCTCTACGGAATGACCGCGACCGCAGTGCAGTCGGTTAGCGCCGATCCTCCCTCGCTTCTTATTTGCATCAACCGTTCGGCGAGCATCAGCCGCCCGCTGTCGCTGCGTGGTCGCTTCGCCGTTAACGTGTTGCGCACGGCACATGCCGATCTGGTGTCGATCTTCAGCGGAAAGGCGGAAAACAAGGATCGTTTTCGGTACGGCAACTGGACCGAGCTCGAGGATATGCCCGTTCTCCAGGACGCTCAGGCAATCATGATCTGCGACCGCGCGGAGACACTGGCCGTCGGAAGTCACGACGTTCTAATCGGGGAGGTTCGGGCTGTTCGCGTCGGCTCCGAGATATCTACATTGCTCTATGAAGATGGAAAGCTCGTGCGATCGCTATGTCTCGATTGAGTAGACTTCGAGTGGACGTAAGCCAACCAAAGTGAAATTTCATCTCAAGTAAGGAGAATTTGAAGTGAGCAATCCCGCAGCAGCGTCCACCAACGGTCGGGTTACGTCGGAAAAATTTCAGCGCGGCCTCAACACCCGTCGCGAGGTGTTAGGGAGCGCCTATGTCGATGCTTCGTTGAGCAAGGCGAACGATTTCACATGGCCGCTCCAGGAGCTCGTCACCGAATATTGCTGGGACACGGTATGGAACCGGCCCGGTCTCGATCGCAAGCAGCGCTCGATCCTTAATCTCGGGATGATCTCCGCGCTCAATCGTCCACATGAACTTAAGCTGCACGTCCGTGGCGCGCTAAACAACGGCCTGACCAAAGATCAGATCCGCGAAGTGTTGCTGCAGGTCTCGATCTATTGCGGCGTGCCCGCGGCGATCGATGGCTTCCGCATCGCTCAGGAAGTCTTCGAAGAAATGAAAATATGAAGAACGGCGGTTCAGTCGTTCATTTGAAGGAATCTCCGCCTCGGGGGAAACGATCGATGAATATGCAGCATCAATTCCGTGAAGCCAAAAATCCCATGTTCAACGACAACAAGCTCAAGCTTGGGACTTTCGGCACGAATTGCTCCAACGCCTGCGCCATAACCCTGGCGGAGACGACGTTCGAGCCGACGTTCGAGCATAACGTCAAAATCGCGAAGCAGCTGGAGGAAGCGGGCTGGGAGTGCATGGTGCCGATCGCGCGCTGGCGCGGATTTGGTGGTCCAAGTAACTTCAACGGCGTAAATATGGACTCCTTTACCTGGGCGGCCGCCCTGGCGGCCGTCACGACCAAGCTGCAATTCTTCTCAACAACGCACGTTCCGACGCTGCATCCGATCGTGGCGACCAAAATGGCCACGACGATCGATCACATCGCCAAGGGCCGTTATGGCTTAAATCTGGTTTGTGGCTGGTTCACGCCGGAAATGGAGATGTTTGGTGTTCCGATGATGGAACACGATACCCGCTACGACTACGCCGACGAATGGCTGCAAATTGTCACACGGCTGTGGAGCGGAAACGGCGTTGATTTCAACGGCAAGTTCTTGCGGGTCAAAGACGCCTTCAGCGAACCTAAGCCGTATAACAGCAACGGCCGGCCGGTGTTGATCTGCGCGGGCTCGTCCGGCAAGGGCATGCATTTCACGGCAAAGTATTGCGATTTCAATTTCGGCTTCATGCAGGATCCGGTATCCGGCGCGGCGTGGGTCAAGAAGGTGAAGGACCTTGCGCGAACCGAATACAATCGCGAGATCGGCACGTTTACCTCCGTTCCGGTCGTCGTGCGCGAGACGGAAAAAGAGGCGAGGGACTACTACGATTATTACGTCATGGAAAAAGGTGACTGGGAGGCCTGCGAAAATATTTGCAGGGTGCTCCAGGTCCAGTCGCAGAATCACTCCGATGAAATGTACCAGAAATTCAAGGCACACTTCATCGCGGGTTGGGGTGGGTGGCCGATCGTGGGCACACCTGAGCAAGTGACCGACAAGCTGATCGAGATCAGTAAGACCGGAACCGACGGCACGTTGATCACTATGGTTGATTACAACCAAGAGCTCCCATTCTTCAACGAACGGGTGATGCCGCTTCTGCGGCAGGCCGGCCTGCGGCGCTGACCATGGCCCGTTCAGATAGCACAGGCCGGCGCTCATGCTCCGCCGGTCTCGTCAATTGAAAATCCTCGGAACCCGGAAGCGAAACAGTGGCACTGTTTCGATTGCGCCATCTGCAAGACCAACAGACGGCGGATGTCATTTCTGGAGACCGGCCGGGGGATGATTTGTCCAGGAAAATTCGGTCAATCAAATGGGAGGAGACGATGAAATATCTCATACGAGGCGCTTTGGCCGCCGCATGTGTTTGGTGTTTCTCCGGCGGGGTCGTTCTGGCCCAAAGCGTAGTAAGCGAGTTGCCGGCGGATCAACAAGATAACTATAAGATCGTCGATCCAAAAGTGCCGCTCGGTCCCGGCGCTTATAAGGACTTTCATGCTAAGAAGGCCCCGCCTTGGAAAATCGGCTATGCTTCAAATTACGCCGGAAATACTTGGCGGGTGCAGGTACTCGAACAGATGACTGCCTTGTTTCAACGGTACAAGGCGGCCGGGCTCGTATCCGAGCTTGTCGTCACACAGTCGGACCTCAAGGACGCCGTACAGATTTAGCAAATGAGGCAGATGGTCGACGATGGTGTTGATGCCATCATTATTTGCTGTTCGAACATCACAGCGATGAACCAGACAATCGAGTACGCGCATTCGAAGGGCGTGCCGGTATTTTCTTTCTCCGGCTACGTTACGTCGCCGTACGCGATCAACGCCACCGAGAACCAGGCACAGGGCGGCTACTCGGCGACGAAGTGGCTGGCGGAGGAGATCAAAGGCAAGGGAAACGTCCTTCTGGTTTCCGGAATCCCAGGCTTCGCCTCGTCCGACAGCTTTAACGTTGGTGCCAAGGACGCGCTGAAGGGATATCCGGGCATCAAGCTGGTCGGCGAGGTCGCCGGCAAGTGGACCGACCAGGTTGCCCAGGTCGAGGTGCAGAAGTTTCTCGCCACGAACCCCGGGAAAATTGACGGCATTATCGTTCAATCGGCGGCCGAGAACGGTGTGGTCAATGCCGTGCTGCAGTCGGGGCGGGACATGATGCCGATCGTGCTTGGCGGCGAAGCCTCCGCCGCCTGCTATTGGCTCAACAACCCGAAGTTCATCAGCAAGAGCTTCCACTTTTGGCCGCCGCGCGGCGATGCGCGACTGGTGTGGGATGTGATGATGCGGACGCTCGAGGGACAAGGACCGAAGATTCAATCGATCCTGCGCCCGGTGGTGCCTTATACCATTGACGACGTGAAAGCGTCCCTGAAGCCGGATTGCGATCGCAATTCCCAAGACTGGCTGGATGCGATGCGTGACGGCAAGGACAGCTGGTGGCCGGCGGACGTCGCCAAGGACTATTTCCTCCATCCGCAGGATCCGCTGGCCTGGCGTCCCGCGAACTGACAAAACCGCCTCCCGGCTCGATCGTGGCCCGGTCGAGCCCGGGGGGTCTCCGCAAGGAGAAAGTGGGAGGGATCGCAATGCACAATGACGAGTCCGTCACGATCCGGCTAAAAGGCGTTTCAAAATCGTTTGGAGAAACCCGCGCACTTCAATCGGTGGATTTCGAGGCCGTTGCAGGTGAAGTCCACGCCGTCGTCGGCGAGAATGGATCGGGCAAGAGCACACTCGCCAAAATCATGGCGGGTGTTTTGCTGCCGGATGCAGGCGAGGTGAATGTACTCGGGATTGCGCCGCGCAACCCGATCCAGGCGTGTGAGGCTGGCCTGGCGATGATCTTTCAGGAAATACTCGTCGCCGACGAAGCGAGTGTGCTGGACAATCTTTTCGTCGGCCGCGATCCGCTGCTCGCCATGTCGTCGTCGCAACGCGCCAGGGCACGCGAAGCGGCCATAATGCTTGAGCGCTTTGTCGGAGCGCCGGTCAACCTCAACGGACTTGTGGCGAATTTGCCGCTCAGCATCAAACAATGGATCGTTATCGCACGCGCCTTCCTTCGCCGACCGCGCGTTCTTATTCTCGACGAGTTTTCAGCTGCGCTTGATTTCGATGCCACTTTGCGCCTGCACGCGGCTATTGAGCAATTGCGGACCGCAGGCGCGACGATTCTGCTCGTGACGCACCGCATTGCAGAACTGGTCCGCATCGCCGATCGAGCCACGATCTTACGTGATGGTCAGGTGGTCGGCACCCTCGCCAAACAAGACATAACTGAAAGAAATTTGCTCGCCATGATGACGCCGCCCGACAGGCGGCTCGTTGAAGCGGAGGAGATCGTTCGCTTGCCTCGGAAGGCCGCCGCGCCGGCTATTCTGGAGGTAGAGGGGATGCGCCTGGGCGCGCACTCCGCGCCGTTCTCGTTCGTGCTCGAGCCCGGCCAGATCGTCGGCATTACCGGGCTCGAAGGGCAAGGGCAGGATGACTTTGTTCGCATTCTCGCCGGCATCAAGGAGGCCGCGCTCGGAGCCCCTTCGCTGGCCACCGACGCGGGTATGCGCACCCTCGACTGTCTCGCAGCGGCCGATGAGCTCGGGGTCGTTTACGTCTCCGGTGATCGCAAGCGTGAGGGAATCTTTCCCGATCGGAGCATTTTCGAGAATCTCGTGATCGGCATTTACCGGAAAAACCTGTCACCTCTCGGCGTCATCCGCCGGTCCGGCTTGAACCATATCTTCCATCCGGAAATAAGCCGATTTCGGATCAAGATCGGCCGCCCATCAAACAAAATTACCTCCCTGTCGGGAGGGAACCAGCAAAAGGTTCTGATTGCGCGTGCGTTCGCGCGCCAGCCGAAGGTGATCATCCTCAACGACCCGGCCCGCGGTGTTGATCTGGCCACCAAGCGCGATCTCTACATGGAATTGCGTCGTTTCGCCGACCGGGGCGGCGCCGTTATCTATCTCTCCAGTGAAATCGAGGAGTTCCTCGGCTTCGCCGATCGGGTCGACGTTTTCGTCGGCCAAGCGATTTTCAGATCGCTTCGCGCAGAATTGATCGACGAAGATGAAATGCTTGCGGCCATGTTCAAACAAGAGCGGCATTCGCAGGTGTCTTTTGCATCGCAGGAGGCAGCGTCATGAGCTATGCGACCGCGCTTGGCCCGCTTTCCCATAGCCGTTACCTCACCGTCCCGGTCGCGATGTTCGTCGTACTGATCGTCCTCGCCGGCGTGCGTAGTCCGCACCTTTTCACGTCGAATGGTCTAGCCGGCGCGATCATTGTGGCGACGCCGCTCATCCTGTGCACGCTTGCTATCACGCCGATCGTCATGGCGGGCCGAGGGGCGGTCGATCTGTCGATCGGTCCCTTGATGGGCCTCATCAATGTCACGCTGTCGGCGTGGTTGACCGAAGGCGGCTATACGCATCCGGTCTTTGTCTTTGTCTGGGCCATGGGGATCGGGGCCGTCTACGAAATGCTCCAGGCGCTGGTTATTTTATACGTCAGAGTTGCGCCGGTCATCGTCACGCTGTCGGGCTATCTTGTCTTAACGGGGGTCAATCTCCTCATCATGCCACGTGCCGAGGGATCGGCACCCGACTGGATGATGACCTGGGGGGCTGGCCGCGATATTCTGTCACCGGTCTTCTTGATCCTGATCGCAGCGTTGATCCTTTGGGCAGTTTTTTGGCGTACGACCTTCCACACGAACCTGCGACTGACAGGAGCCGACGAACGCATGGCGTATGCGTCAGGCGTCCCAACCGAGAAAGTCAGAATTGGCGCGCACATGTTGGGCGGCATCTACGCAGGCCTTGCTGGGGTCTGTTACACGGGGCTGATTTCCTCCGGCGATCCCACGCAAGGCGCGACGTTCACGCTGCAGTCGGTGACCGCCCTCGTTCTCGGAGGCGCCAGCTTGGCGGGCGGCCGCGGCGGTGCGATCGGCTCAGTACTCGGTGCCCTCAACATGTTTTTGATTGCCAACCTGCTGTCGACTTTCAACTTTGAGACGCTCTCGGGGCCGGCCACGAAACTCGTCTACGGCCTTATCCTCGTCGCGTCGCTATTGTTGAACGTTTTCTCTACCAGCCGTGCGGCCGCCCGATAGGTCTGACATCATGGTCGACACATCACTCAGATCCTTATCTGCAGAGAGCCGCGGCAATGCAATTATCGATCTCCTGCAGGAGAATCGATCGGTGGCTGTCGGGGCAGCCCTACTAGTCGCTTTGCTCATTGCGGGCGGCCTAATGGTCGAGGGTTTTCTATCTGTTCAGAATGCGCGCTCCATCCTTCTGCTGGCGGCTTTTCTCGGTTTGGCTTCAATAGGGCAGACCTTAGTTGCAATGCTCGGCGGCCTCGATCTGTCGATCCCCTTCCTGATTGGATCAGCGAACATTCTGCTGCCGAAGCTCATGAACGGCGGCATTTCAGCGCCACTTGCCATCGCGCTTATTCTTGTTTTGGGGATTGTGGCTGGGTGCGTCAACGGGCTTGCCAGCTATCGTCTTCAAGGCCAGTCTTTGATCATGTCGCTCGGCGTCGGCTTTGCCGTTCAGGGCGCCGCGGAAATTTACACGTCAATCGGCACCGCTTTCGGCGGTACCAGCTATGCAACTATTCCGAAGTGGCTCACCAATCTTGCCGCCTTCAACGGGACCACATTCGGCCTGCCTATTCCCCCCGTCGTGGTCATCTGGCTCGGCCTCAGCGTGGTGCTGGTGTGGGTCATGCACAACACGTGGTTCGGCCGCGGTGTTTATGCGCTTGGTGGCAGCCGCGTAGCCGCGGCAAGGCTTCGCTTCTCAGAACTCCGCACCTGGATCGCGGTTCACGGCATATCCGGCGCGATGGCGGCTTTGACGGGAGTATTGCTGCTGGGGTTCTCCGGGGGCGGTTTCGTTGGCGTCGGCGATCCTTACCTATTTAGCACCGTGGCTGCGGTCGTCATTGGTGGCACCTCGCTGCTCGGTGGTTCTGGCGGCTATGGGGCTACTGTGCTCGGCTCGCTCGTCTTGACGGTTCTCACATCTCTGTTGGTTGGACTGGGCCTGAATTATGCGGGGCAGCAGGCTGTCATCGGTCTCATCATTGTGCCAATGGTGGCGATCTACGCTCGTATCCCTCAAATCCGGCACCAGATCTGAACGCCCGTCTTGCACCATTCGGTGAAATAAAAACATCGGGCTTCGGGAGGACGTTCAAGGCACAGTGTTGGCCATGTTTTAATGAAATACGCGCGTTTGGGCGGTATTGCCCAAGCCTATAGGAGCTGAAGGATCGCGCAATGCTAAAGGGCAGTTGTCATTGTGGCCGTGTTCAATATGAAGTGTCGGCAATTGAGGGCGGCGGTCTATGGCACTGCCATTGCCAGACTTGCCGAAAGACGCACGCTGCTCAGCGCAACACGGCAGCCAGGGTGAATCGGGAGAACTTTCGTGTGACGAAGGGAGCCGATGTCCTGACGCCGTACGAGTCTTGTCCGGGCAAATTTCGGCATTTCTGCTCGAGCTGCGGATCGCATATTTACGCGGAATATCCCGAACGGCCCTTCGTTGTGCTGCGCGCCGCCACGCTCGATACCGATCCTGGCGTGCGAGCCACGATGAATGTGTGGATGTCGCACGACCTTCCTTGGCTCGATGAAAATCCGAGTGCGCCTCACTTTCCCGAGGGGCCGCCCCCTGCCTAACCGTCGGTAAAGGGTCAAAGGGATCGAATCGCTGGGGAGCGTCTTTGATCAGGACCTGAACGGTGACGGTGCGATCTGCCTCAAGGCGATGGTGGATCCCAACCATTGGCCTCAGCGATTTCGAGGGCGCTGGATGCCTCAATTGTCCAAAGCAGCCTTATAGCGATCGGACAATCTCGAAGGTCCATTTCTAAGAAATCCAGTCGATCTTGGCTCCAAAATTTTTTCCCTAATATGTAGATTGGTGGCCCGAAAACACCGCGCGTCTGCGCTTCGGCAGTGTATCGATCCGGTTGGATTGCGGTGGCTTCTGACTTGGCCAACGCAAGACAACGTCGCCGTCCAGACCAACGCCGTTTGCAATAGCAAGCAGTGTATGTTTCGTCCCCAATGTCGCGCTCCTCAAGCCAGATAGCCCGAAAGATCATATTTGCAAAATGCCCGACGTCGCCACCAAGTTCTTTGACGCCGATAATCGCTCGCGACGGCAGATCCCACAAACATTTATGGCGCGAAACGCAAAACTCTAGGCGTTTGCCGGGACCTGCGTGATGCGCTCCGCCGGCGCGAGGCGTGGCCTTATCGGTTCACAAGAACGCTGCACGAACTGCCGCAGACGCCCGTAGGTCTTCCGGCGTTCCCCGGAACACCATCTCGCCTAGCTCTAGCACGTAACAATATCCGGCCACCTCGAGCGCCAGGCTCGCGTTCTGTTCGACGAGCAGAACAGATGCGCCAAGCTCATTAATATTGCGAATGACCGCGAAAATCTCGTCGACCATTTTGGGAGCGAGCCCGAGCGACGGTTCATCCAAAAGCAGGACTTGCGGTCTCGCCATCAGCGCGCGCGCGATGGCCACCATTTGTTGCTCGCCACCCGACAACGTCTGCGCCTGCTGCTTTAGTCGCTCGCGCAGTCGTGGGAAGATCTCAAGGACGAGTTCGATGTCAGGGCGCAGATCGGCCCGTCGACGCAAGTATCCACCAAGCTTGATGTTGTCTCCGACGCTCATCCGCAAGAACAACTCGCGGCGCTCAGGAACAAGCAGAATACCTGCCTTGGCGGCACGATCTGGAGTTTTGTTCGCAAGCGGCCGGCCCTTATAGGCAATCGATCCGGCAGTCGGCGCGAGGATGCCGGTGATGGTATTCAACAGCGTCGTCTTACCGGCGCCATTGGCGCCAAGCAGAGTGACGATCGAGCCTTGTGGCACGTCCAAGCTGACGCCGTGAAGAACTTCCTTATTACCATAACCGGAGCGGACTTCACGTACCGCGAGCATGAGACCGTTCCTCACCGAAATAAGCCTTCACCACTTCCGGCGATGCGCGCACTTCTTTAGGCGTTCCTTCGGCGATCTTGTTACCAAAATTGAGGACGCTTACGCGATCTGATATCGCCATGACCAGAGCCATGACGTGGTCGATAACAACGATGGTCAATCTCTGCTTCGAGCGCAAGCCAAGCAGTATTTCGTTCAACTCTGCAATCTCGGCGGGACGAAGGCCGGCGGCAGGCTCGTCCAGCAGAAGAAGTTGCGGCCGCGTTGCTAGAGACCGGGCGATTTCCAGCCGGCGTTGCTTCCCGAACGGAAGGTTAGATGCAATCGTATCTGCATCGTCGGCGAGCCCGACAAACGCGAGATGAGCCATGGCATCATCGCGTGCCTTAACCTCTCCGCTTCTGAAACCTCCGAGATGCAGTGCCCCTTCGAAGAGCCCATAGTTGATTTGGCGGTTGAGGCCGACTATGACGTTTTCGATTGCTGTCATTTCGCGGAATAGCTCGGTGTTCTGAAACGTCCGGCCGATGCCGAGCCGCGCGATCTCCTGCGGTGGGCGACCGTCGATGCGACGGCCGAAGAATTCGATCCGACCTGAAGACGGCGTGTAGATACCGGTGATGGCATTGATCAGCGTGCTCTTGCCGGCACCGTTTGGCCCGATGACAGCGTTGATTGAGCCAGCATCCACTGTGATGCTGACATTATCCAGCGCCACGATCCCACCGAAGCGCACCGAGACCTGGGCGATCGTTAAAGCCGGGCCGCTCATCGGCCTCGTCCCAGATTGAGGCGGAGGCTCGCCAAGCCGTCGGGCCTGGCGACGATCGAAACGCAAAGCAGCAACGCAAAGATTAGGCCGAGATAGGTCTGGAAGTGCTGTAGCGCCTCCGGCAGAAGGATGAAGATGGCGCTACCGAAGATAGCGCCGATCGGGCTGCGCATGCCGCCAATGACGGCCATCGCCAACAGCGAAATTGCTTCAATCACGCCAAATTGTGCCGGATCAAGGTAGGAGGTTAGCGGCGCCAGTAGGCCGCCGCCAAGCGCGCCGAGGAATGCGCTCGCCGCAAACGCCAAGGCTTTGCAGCGCAACACGTCGATGCCGACGGACGCCGTAGCGATCTCACTCTGCCGCATGGCGGCTAACATGCGTCCGAAGCGGGAGCGCAGCAGATTAGCAAATATCAGGAATGCTGTAACTGCAGCGGGCACAATCACATAGTAAAGTTGTCCGGCCTTGCTGAACACCAAGCTTCCAATCGCAAAAGCTGGGACAGGCATGCCGGCGGCGCCACCGGTTAGATCATCGGCATGGATGAGGATGAGCTGAACGATCGCAGTGAAGGCAAGAGTTGCAAGCGCAAGGTAATGCCCGGCGACGCGCAACGTTATCTGTCCGAGCGCAAAGCCGACAAAAGCCGCTCCGACGGCGCTGACCGGGATTCCGGCCCAAAGTGGAATGTGGCACTTGTCGGCGAGGATCGCTGAGCCGTAACTGCCGACTGCCACGAAGGCGGATTGCGCCAGCGAGATCTGGCCCGCCATCCCGGTTACCACAACAAGACCCAGCACAATGACCGCAGTGCCAGCGATTAGGCAAAGCTGAAACAGCTGAAAGTCCCGAAGCACATGCGGCGCGAGCAGAAACAATCCGAAGCCAATCGCGGCGAAGGCAACGCGGCGCATGGACATCCGTTATACTTTTTTCACGAGCAGCGGGCCCAGAAGGCCCTGCGGCCGCACCAAGATGATGGCGAACAATACGACGTAGCTGATGACGTCCTTAAGCGTGCTGGAGACATAAGTTCCGGTGAGCGCCTCCAGCAGGCCGAGTACAACACCGCCGACGACTGCGCCGGGAAGGCTCGTGAAGCCGCCAAGGACAGCGGCGGTGAAGCCTTTGATCCCGATCAGCCCCATATCGGGGGACAATGTCAAAAGAGGCGCCACGAGGATTCCGGCGATTGTTGCCAGAACGGAAGCCAGTATCCAGATCGACAGAAAGACATGAGAAACCCGCACACCGATCAGGCTAGCGCCGAGTTGATTGTCGCATGTCGCAAGGATGGCTTTGCCCACAAATGTCCTTTCCAAAAAAAGGTAGAGCATCGACAGGACTAGAAGTGCGGCACCGACGATTGCAAGGTTGGCTGGAACGACGAGAACGCCGTCGACTGCTACGGCGCCTGGCGACAGCAGGAACGGAAAGGGCCATGCGTTCGGTCCCATAAAGGCCCGCATGAACTCCCGCAACGCGGTTCCATAGGCAAGCGTGGCGATAATGCGCGCCAGCAGCGACTGATTGCGCAGTGGCCACATGAACAAGCCATAGATCAACATGCCGAGCAGCGCTGAACTTAAGAGCGCGATGATGACCGCCGGCCAGTACGGCACCCCGAAGAATGTCATAGGGATCAAGGCAAAGTAGGCACCAGCCATCACTTGATCGCCGTAGCCGAAGTTGACAACTCCGGTGCCCTTGTAGATCAGGACGAAGCCCAATGCGATCAGACCATAAACTGCGCCATTGGTCAGCGCACTAATGATGATCTGGGCGAGATGCATGGTCAGAGGGCGGCAATGCCCTTTATTTCAATCAACGCATCTTTGCGTACCAGACCGCTGACGACAACGCCGGTAGCCGCGGGCCAGGGAGGGCCTTTCAACAATTCGCGCCTAACGGCCGCAGTTTTTTTGTAGTCGTCGAGCGATAGGACATAGTCAGTCGTTTCGATGATATTGGCTAGCGAACCGCCAACGCTCGCTAGGATTACGGAGAATTTTTGAAAGATCTGGCGGGTTTGCGCCGCAATATCCCCTGGCCCGATGATTTGGCCAGACGCATCCGTTGCTGTCGTTCCGGACAGAAACACCAGGTTCCCGACGCGTACCGCAGGCGAGAAGGTGAAGCCCGCAGGCCAAGAGGCGTCGGGCACGATTGCTTGATAGGCAGCCATCTTATTCTCCGTCATGCGCGTTTGCGCAAGATGAAACGTTGAATCTTGCCGGTCTCGGTCTTGGGCAGCGAATCGACGAAGGCTATTTCCCGCGGATATTGATGACGGCCGACGCTAGTCTTAACCAGTTGTACGAGCTCGTCGGACAGCGCCTCACTCGGCATGAAGTTCTGCTTGAGCGTCACGAACGCTTTGACGATCTGTCCCCGATCCGGATCGGGCTTGCCGACAACCGCGGCTTCGGCCACCGCCGGGTGCTTGATGAGGGCGCTTTCGACTTCGAATGGACCGATCCGGTAGCCGGCGCTCTTGATCATGTCGCCGGCGCGGCCCTCGAACCAAAAATATCCGTCGTCGTCGCGCCGCCCAAGATCGCCGGCGATAATCCAGCCGTTGCGAACCAATTCGCGGGATGCTTCCGCATCATTCCAATAGCGCATCCAATAGAGGCAATCGGTGTTCATCCGCTTGCCGATGAGGCCAATCTGGCCAGCGGGAAGTTCGGCACCATCCTCGCCCAGGATAGTCATGCGGAAGCCTGGCGCCGGTAACCCCATCGAACCAGGCTTGACGGTCATGTCGATTGCGTTGTGGTTGCCGATCGGTAGCGCGTACTCTGTCGCGCCATAATGGTCCATGGGCCAGATACCCGATGCATCGTGGAAGAACTCGACCACCTTGGCATTGAGCGGCTCGCCGCAACTTGATATCGCCCGCAGCCGAACTTCGGTTGAATGAACAGCGTGCTCGCCCATGCTCATCAGGCTTCGCAACATCGTGGGCGTGGTAGCAAAATTCGTGACACGATATTGGCCGAGGATGGACAGCAGCGTCTGTGGGGAGGGATTGGGCTCTAGCGAAATGACCGTGGCGCCCATCGCCAGCGCGCCGAGATAGCAGACGAACCCGTATCCCCAGCCCGGGTCTCCAGTTGGCCAAAAAACGTCGTCGGGCTTGAGGTCGAGTCCGTAGACAATGTACGGCCATACCGCAGCAAGGAAGTTTACGGCGATGACGCCGCCTTTCGGCTGTCCGGTCGAACCGGACGTGTAGATGATGGCGGCCGGATCGTCGCGACGACGCGCGACCGGTACGGGTATCTCCGTCCGCGCCATCATCAACGACCAGAAGTCCAGATCCCCGTTCGCCAAGCCCTCACGGGAATCGGACACGCAGATGATCCGAGTTGCTGTCTGCGGTCGCACCTGCGATCGCACGCGATGATGAGTGACCAGAAATTCGCTGCCGCTGTGCTGTAGCCGATAATCGACGGCATCGAGGCCGAAGCCAGTGAAAATCGGGACGTATATTGCGCCCGCCTTCAAGGTGCCGATGATCACGATCAGCGTTTCGGGTCGGCGTGGCATGAGGCCGGCAACTCGGTCGCCAGGTCGCACACCTAGAGCTTGCAATACTGCGGCAAACCGATCGCTATGGGTGGCAAGCTCAGCATAGCTTAGCCGCTGTTCAGAACCGTCCTCCGCAATTGAAATAAGTGCGGGACGCCCGGAAGCGGCGTGACGATCGACAATCGCATGCCCAAGGGAAACCGGTGCGTCCGATGTCCAGCCGAGCGCGGCGCGGACTTGCGCCCAGTCGAAGGCCTTGACTGTTTCGGCGTAGGACTTACCCGGCATTGTTGCCTAGAGGAACGTCGGCTGGACGAAGACGAAGGAAATAGGCGTGGTATCCCTGGAGGACGACGGTACCCGCCTGGTTGACAAGGCGGATATCAAACCGCACCAACGCTGTATTTTTCCCGGGCTTGCGCTCTATCGATGAAACGGTGAAGTGCGTTGTGACCTGGTCGCCGACAAAAACCGGCGCGAGGAAGCGGCACCCCTGTTCGGCAAACGCCACCATCGCGTCACGAATGCGGTGGGACTTTGGCGTTGCACCAAGCGCTGTCATCGACATCAGCAGCAGGCCGTGCGCTAGCCGTTTGCCAAACCGCGTGCGCGCCGCAAAAGCGTCGTCGTAATGGATCGGATGATCGTCACCGGTGAGTGCAGCGAAGCCGGTGAACTCCTTGTCACCGACGAGGTGGGGTGGTCCGGAAAAGGTCTGACCGACGACGAGGTCGTCGGCATAGATCTGCAATTCCTGATCAACGCTCGGAACGGTCGCAGTCACTTTGTTTGGCTCTCGGCGCTAATGATACCCGGCAGTAGCTTCCGCGTTAAGTCCTTCTGAACTTCGACAACGCGCGCCGCAGTGTTTCCCTCTCGATCCGTCGCGCTAAACGTCGTCGGCAGGGTCAGACCGGTTTCGAAATTCTTCAAGCCTTCGAGCGCTTTGATGAAGCCTTCCTGGGTCGGCTGCGCGCCCGCGCGCTTCAAGGCCTCCAGGAATACCTTACCGCCGCCATACCCGAGCACGTCGCCGAGATCAGGGCGGCCCTGCCGCGCCAAATCGGGGAAACGTTGCTCAAAGGTGGTGCGGAATTTCACCGCCGCCGAATCATCTGATTCCGGCAGCACCTGAAGGGTAATGACGTTGCGCGTTCCCGCAGCCGCTTCGCCGACGATCTCCGGATACTTTCGGCTGCTTGCGGAATTCGAACCCATGATCAGCGCTTTCAGGCCGAGCTGCTTAGCTTGGCGAGTTATGATGGCGGACGGGTTCGGATAGCCATAAACGATCAGCACGTCGGGCTCTGCCTGGTTCACGCGCGTAAGCTGCGCGGCAAAATCCGTGTCGGTAAGATTGAAGACTTCGTCGCTGACCGGCGCAATGTTCCGTTCCTTCAGCCGCGCAATTACGCTCTCGCCACCGCGTTTTCCGTATTCGTCCGATTGGCGGATCAGCGCGATCTTCCTCGCTTGCAGTTGGTCGACGACGTAATTGGCAATGGCGATGCCCTGCTGCCGGTCGTTCATCGGGCCGGTTCGGAAAACATTGTGGATCGGCGGCTCGGTCACTACAGGAGTCGAGAACACCGAAATGAAGGTTGGGGTGCTTACGCTCTTGAACGTCGGAACCAGCGCTTGCCCGACCGCGCTAGACGCGGGTCCGAAAACAGCGAATACTTGCTCCTGTTCAACCAAGCGCTTGTAAGCGGCGATTGCTTTAGGCGGCGACGATTCATCGTCGAGCGACACCCATTCGAGGGTGCGGCCGTTAACGCCGCCGGTCGCGTTGGCTTCCTCGAAAGCGATGGTGGCGCCGGCGAGATTGCCAGTGCCGAAGATGGCAAGCGGCCCACTGAGGCTCCCCAGAATTCCGATTTTGATCGCGTGCTCCGAAACGCCGGGCTCGGCTGCGGTAGCCGATCTAGTATTCGGCGACGCAACGGCAACCACCAGCGTTAGCCCGAGGCCTAGTCTACGGAAAAGCCCAGTCCATCCTCCTTTTGCGGCATATCGAGCGATGGATTTGTCGGAACGCATCGGCGACCTCCAGCTTGAATTCCCAAAAAATGAGAATTAGTTTTTGATTTTTGATAATTCTGCGCCCCATGGTCGGGGCTGTCAATTCGTCAATCCCATAGGGAGTTTAATCTTGAAAGTCGGGAAGCAGACGCCGCTCGAACGCTATCTGAGCATTCTCGAGACGATCGCCGCATCGAGCAGTGGACTCCTCGCGGCCGACATCGCCGGCCATAGTGGTTTGCCAGTGGCCACCACGCATCGCATGCTTCAGACCATGCGACGCGCCGGTCTAGTCGATAGCGAAGGAGGTCGTGCCCAAGGTTTCCGCATCGGCGAGCGTCTGCTGAGGCTGGTGCACAGCGGACAGGATTCGGCGTGGCTGAAAATCGCCGTCCAGCCCATTCTCTCCGCGATGGCCGAGGAATTGGCAGAAACATGTTTTCTAACGCGCCTAGTCGGCAGCAAGATCGTTTCCCTTGCCTGGGCAACACCTGGCCATGGGCAGACAGGTTATGTCGTGCCCGGCAGCGTGATGCCGCCGCACGCCGCTGCATCCGCAAAAGCAGTGCTCGCGTTCCAGCCCGCCAACCTTCAGAATATGGCTCTCGTCGGCCCGTTGCCGCAGTTCACTCAGCAAACCAAAACCGACAAAGCCGAGATTAAACACGAATATGCGTCTATTCGCCGCTGCGGGTATGCGACCTGTTGGAATGAAATTGAGATTGGGCTTGGTGCCATCGCGGTGCCAATCACAATACCAAACTTAGGAGCGATCTACAGTCTCGCGGTATCCGGGCTGACAGAGCGCATTGCGCGTCGGCCCATCGATAGTACGGTTCTAATATTGCGCGAACGCGCGTCAGCGCTTGTTCCAATTTTGCGCAATCACTCTGGCTAATACCGGCGGAGACTTTTGCTCTAGCCACCAACATCGGGCTGGCTGATGAGAAAATTTTTGTTTCTTTGTCAGTTTGGAGCGACCCGAGGAAGAAAGCGCAGGCACGCGCTACCCTAAACGGATATCAATTGTCAAAAATGTGATCCACCGGCTCATCTATAGCTGATCTGTATAAGTTGACCAAGGTTCAAGCCGCCGTTCAGCCTTGAGTTTTATGGCGGACACAGAAGGCGGACTTTTTAATATTTGTCGGCGCCTTGGACGGCGCGATCGCCCGAGGATTTCGCCGTCCAAATCTCTTTGATCAGGCCCAATTTTCAATCGTGACAGAGTTCGCCATCGGGCAAGTCCACTCCTATCGATCGTTGGCCCCAGATCTTGGCGATGAACAGAAAATAGTGAAGGTTGGGCCGATGAGGTCACCGATTCATGACCGTTGCGCACTCGCGCAGTTGGGTGAGGGAATACTAAACCTACCCGAGGACGAGCGCGCGAAGTTCACCCTGGCGGCAGTAGGCACTGACATGATGAAGCGATTGGTAAAGGCCGGTGAGAGACCGTGAAAAGGCGGACGCTCCCACGGATCTCGTCTTGATTCTTGCGGCCGCGTTTCTTGCCGTGCTTCTGTGGCCGCTTGGTCGGTTTCCGTTGCCGTGACGATCGCACGCGCTGTATTCGATCACAGGCCTCTGGCGATCAGGTAGCCGACAGCGACAATGGCTGAACCCCAGAACAGGCATCCTGCGGCCAACAGAGACGCACGGCCCCGCGTCGCCAAACACTCTCATCGATAAGCGCCTTGCCCTTTCCGCGACGAGGCGTCTGATAGTCGGCCGTCGCGGTCTTTGCTCTGGCTGACGATTCAATGCTTCGCGAAACAACGCACACGGCGAGCTCATTAAGGAAATCGCTTTTCTTGGAGGGGGGGCGGCCCGTAGCTCGTCAGGGTCGTAACCTGACGGTCGGCAATAAAATCCTAATTTGTTTGCTCATCTGAGGTCGAGGGTTGCATTGAGATCTCTGATCTGGTCACTATCAAGTTGGCGAACAGGCAGGCCGCGTGTGAGCAAGACGAGCTTAGCGGTCGCCTCAAGTTCTTCCATCGCGAAGACCGCCGATTCGAGAGATGAGCCAGCCACAACGGGTCCGTGATTGCCGAGAAGTATCGCCGCGTGATTGGGTGCCTTATCCCGAATGTGAATTGCGACATCGGCAGAACCCGGCCGCATGTAAGGAACGACCGGAACACGGCCAACCCGCATGACCACGTAGGGTGTTATCGGCGGCACGGCGTCATCGGGGTCGGTGTCGTTGAGGCAAGATAACGCCGTTGCATATGTTGAGTGTAAATGGACAATCGCTCGCGCCGATTGACGAGCCTCATAGAATGAAATGTGAAGAGGCAGCTCCTTGGTCGGAGGATCGCCGGAAATCAGGCTTCCGTTGAGACTGAGCTTGGCGAGCCGCATCGGATCCAAGAATCCGAGACAGGAATTGGTCGGCGTCATCAAATAAAAATCGTCGTACTTCACCGAAATATTACCTGAGGAACCCGCGGTCAGGCCGCGTTCGAAAAGAGAGCGTCCCCACCGCACGATGGCTTGGCGCGTATACTCCTCCGTCATGACACCTCCATCATCCGCAGGGCTTTGGCGTAGAAGTCGATGCCGCCAAAATTTCCACTCTTGAGCGCCAACAGCATCGGACGTTGTCCGCTCGCCTCGAGTACCGGCACCCCCGGATCGATCTCTGGACCGATGCGAAAGCTTTCGAGCCCAAGCGCGGTGACAACAGCGCCGGAGGTTTCGCCGCCGCCGACCACAATCCGGCAAATACCCGCCGCGGCAACTTGCTTGGCGAGATCTCCGAAGAACGTTTCGATAACCCTGGCGGTACGTTCACGACCGTAACGTGCCTGCGCCGACGCTACGGTTGAAGGCTCGGCGGTCGAATAGACGATCGGTTCGGCATCGAGATGGTCCATGACGAACCGGAAAGCGTCCGCTGCCGTCAGGTAGCTACCCGCGACTGCGTCAGCATCAATTTTAAATCCGGGGTGAGCGGCGAGATAGGCTGCGACCTGTGTCAGCGATGCGGTTGAGCACGAGCCGGACAAGACCACGCCCGGTCCGCTTATCTGATTGAAGCCATTCGCGGAGTGTCCGAGCATGCCGGACGCGCGAAAGTTATCGGGTAGACCGATTGCGATGCCTGAACCGCCGGTGACGAGTTTGTGCCTGGCAACCGCTTTGCCGATCTCTCTCAGATCTTCGTCGATTGTGGCATCCACGATGACCAGCCGTCGCCCCGCCGCTGCTTCTGTTTCGAGCGCGGCGTGGATTGCAGCCGCACCGTCGCGAACAACGGAATGTGGTGTCAACCCGACTTCGCCGCGCGTTTGACGCCGTAGCCAGCGCCTGATGTTGGGATCCGTCATAGGATTTCAGCGGGTGCTTTTCCATGCCGGATTCGCTCAACAATTTGTCGTTTACAAATAAATGCCCCATGAAAACAGCGCGGCCCGTCGTTGGAAAGGCCGGGCAGACCGTGGTCACCGGTGCGCCCAGAGCATCTGCCAGCGCTTCGCAGACCGGTCCGATATTGCCATCCGGTGTAGAATCGAAGGTCGAGCAGTATTTGTACATGTACTGAGTGCAGCCTTGACGGCGCAACCATGCAAGCGCGGCGAGCGATTGTGCCACCGCGTCCGCGGGCTCGATTGAACGGACCTTGAGCGCAACGACACCCGCGTCGCAATCCGTTGGCGCGTGCGATGTCGGCGTTCCGACAAACTGCATCGTCGCCATCCCGTTCCGAGTCAGGGTGTTGGCGAGATCGCTAGCGCCCGTGAAATCGTCCGCAATACACCCAAGCAGCATCTCACAGTTCGTCGGCTCTGATCGAGCGGCGCCTCTGTTCCGGTACGCGGCTGCCGCTCAGCGCGGCTGATGCAAATGAAGATATCGGCGATGCGGCAAAGATCATTATTCCGAGCCCGGAGGTTGCGACAGCACCAGCCGCAAGCGCTTGCCGGCATTGACCAGATGTTGCCGCATCGCATCCGCGGCATCGGCTTCCTTGCCTGACGCTATGGCCTCGGCGATCGCGGTGTGCTCCGCAATCGTCCGCCCCTTAGTCTCAGGAATGTAATAAGTCTTCGGGTACCAAATGCGAACCATGGATTGGATGGTCGAGCCGATGTTTTCGAAGATTGGATTCTGTGCGGCGCGGGAGATGGTGAGATGAAAACTGGTATCGCTTTCCTTGAACGCATTGTCGTCGGCCTGGCGAGTCTGCATCTCGCGTATTGATCCGAAAAGCTCTTCGGCCAGTTCTCGAGAATGATGGCGCGCCGCGCGCCGCGTGCACTCCACCTCGACGAGAACGCGAACGTCGACCAAATCGTCGAGATTGCGTTCGCCAAGCAGCAGTCCCCAGCGGAAAGCACCGGAGAGCAGTTCGGAGGTGGCCTCCCTGACGAACGATCCTTCCCCAGCGCGGGCTTCCAGTACGCCAAGAACAACCAGACTTTTGACCGCCTCCCTGATGGTCGATCGTCCGACCTGAAATCGGATTGCCAGCTCTTTCTCGCTTGGGATCAAATCGCCCGGCTTCCAAACCCGGTTCATGATCAGATCAGTCAAAGCCTTCACAATCTCTTGTGGCAGGGTGGCCCGGTTGAGCGGGCGAATAATCGTCGATGTATCGGTCATTGGCGTGTTTTGTTCGGGCGATGCAGCACGTGTCCCGCTGCTTCGCGTATCCGGCGAGGCTCGCGCTGGGACTCTGGCAGCAAACTTTTGCAACGAAAGGCGTTCGGTACCAAGTGCTGATGTCCTTTCTTCTCATGTGTCTCATCGGGCGATCGAGCTTGTTCGAACACAGCGGCGGCGCGTGTCCCGAAGCTAGTCTGCGCAGAACTGCATTCAGCGCGCTTTTCAAGCCCCATTGCAGGCAAATGGCAAAACTGAAGGGCCGACGCCGATACGTGCCGACGATCTCTTCTCACTTAGACCCCTTGACAACGCGCCGGTGTCGATATTCATAATATCAGACAATCAGACTGGCAAGTAGCCAAGCGCGGTCGATAGGACCGGTAAAGTCAGGGGAGGGGCGCAAATCGGTGGTCAGCCACCGGTCGTCCAGATCAGCCCGCTGAGAACCGGTCAACCACGAGCGTGCCGTTATTTGGGGGAGAACGTGGACGACGGGTGTGTCCGGCTGCAAGCGGTCCGCGTCTTAGCGCGCAGCAGCATCCTCAAACATGTAGGCCTCAATGTAAGCGCGAGCGGACGCCCGCTCGTGACGCGCCGATCTGCACGAAGCCACACGAACGGCCGTGTGAAGAGGATGCATAGAGTGCGCCTCGACGCCTTCGATTTCACAAGAAGCCGCAAGGTTCACTCAGGTTCAGGAGAGGTATCGTCCCATGCGCTACGCAAATCTCGGCAACAAGAAAGTCATTGACCGCTATCTTGATCGGCTCGGCACGCAAGGTGTCTCTCGCCGTGATTTCACGAAACTTGTCACCGCCGGTTTTGCCGCGGGCATGGCGGCCGAAGCGATGGGCGTTCCGGTGAGCGCCTATGCGAGCGAGAACGGCAAGATTGCCTACTTGTACTTTTCCGCCACGCTCGAATATTGCCGGACCGTAAGCAAATCGGTGCAGGACACCGCTAAGGCGCTCGGCGCGAGCAGCGTCTCCCTCGACGCCGAATTCAATTCAAACAAAGAGTTCGATCAGTTCCAGCAATTGCAGGTCGCTGGTGATCTCAGTGGCGTCATTCTCAATCCGCCCGACGCCAGCAACATTAAGCGCATCGCCGAGATTTGTCAGCAGAACAAAATCTGGCTGGGGAACGTCTGGGCGACCAAGCCTTGGTACACCCCTTTTGATGCCGGCGAATATTTTACCTACTACTCGTGCCCGGACGATTTCAACGCGGCAAGAGAAATAATGATCAAAATGCTGACGGAGCTGAGAAAGAAAGGCAAGAAGGGCAAAATCATTGCGCTCGACGGCATTCCTGGATTCGTGATCGACGTTGTACGTGTTCACGGTCGCTTGGCGGCGATCAAGGATTTCCCGGAATTCCACTTCGCCGACGCGCTGCCCGGGAATTTCAACATGGAGGACGGGCGGAAAGCGGCTCAGGATCTCATGACGCGCCATCCGGACACGGTCGGCATCTACGCCGCCAACGACGAGGAGGCTCAGGGGGCAATATCGGTCCTGCGCGCGCTCGGTCTGCAACCCGGCGTGGACGTCATCATCGCTTCCGCGGGCGACGGAAATCCGGAGGCGGCGGAGGCGATCAAAAAGGGATTGCTGCTCTGCACTGCCGCCAACGTCCCGCAATTTATGGGCGCGATGATGGCCACGCGCATATACGACGTGATGAACGGTTGGCGGCCGCGTGCAGCCGAGCGAATGATGCTGTGGGGTTCGCGCATCATGACCGCGGAAAATGTTGACGGCTATCTTGAGCGATACGTCAACAATGGCGACGTGGCGCCCTTCGATTATCGCAAGATGTCGAAGGTCATTACGCCAAAGGACTGGGATCCGCAGGATCTTCTCACGCCCCTCGATGTCGACGTGGAGTGGGCGGGCATCGAAAAGCCGGCGAATTATCAATACCCGAAGGAGTATCTGGCCGCTAAGCAGAACGGCGAGATGGAGAAAGTCGCCGCCGAATACAAGGAGCACTACAAGATCGACATGTTCGGTCCGTCGCCGAATAAGAAGAAGGCGTAGGATGGAATTTGGAGCTGAGCGGCGCTCGGACGAGTTGTTTCGTGCCGAGCGCGTTTCCAAGAGTTACGGTCACATCCAAATCCTGCACGACGTAAGCTTGGTCGTGCCGCCGCGATCCATTGTCGGGCTGGTCGGAGAGAATGGCGCTGGTAAGACGACGTTATTCAACATCCTGACGGGTCTCACGCGTCCGGATGCCGGCGCGATGCACTATCGCGGGGAGCCTTACAGCCCCCGCGCCTACAACGAGGCGTTTGCACTCGGGATCAGCCGTGTGTTTCAGGAGCAGGCGCTGGTTTTGAATGTGCCCGTCTACGAGAACCTGGTGCTGTCTCAAGAAAGCCGCTTCACCAAGTTCGGCCAGTTGATCGACCGCGCCGCGATGATCAGCGTCGCAGAGCGGATAATCGACGACGCCGGTCTCGATATCGACGTGCGCCGCAATGCCGGAGCTTACGATTTCTCCAAGCGCCAAGCCATCGAGATCGCCCGGGCGTGCATGGCGCCGCGTCATCTGATGGGCATTGCCGATCCGTTGGTCCTGCTTGATGAGCCCACATCCGCGCTCGATCGGCAGGACGAGCGGACGTTCATCGAGCTGTTGGCGCGCATGCGTCAGCACGCTTCGTTTGTGTTCGTTTCCCACCGGCTTACCGAAGTTCGCGAGCTCTGCGACAGCATCCTGGTGATGAAGGATGGACGGCTTTCCGCCCCCCTCGATCCGGCGGCTGCGGATGAGAAAGTGCTTCACGGGTTGATGGTCGGTCGTGAGCGCGCCGACGATTACTACCATGTCGACCGGCAAATCGACGTCGACGGCCGGCCGATCGTTTGCAGCGTTCGCGATCTATCGGGTCCGGAATTCACGAACGTCTCGTTCGATTTGCGCCGAGGTGAAGTCCTGGGCATTGGCGGCTTGCTGGACTCCGGAAAGAGCGCGCTCGGCAAAGCCATTGTCGGCGTGCATCCGCCGCTCGGCGGCTCGGTGGCGCTGGACCAGGCGCCGGCGCGCAAGCCCAATATCCGCAATTTCGTCCGCAACGGACTTGGCTACGTGCCGGCGGAGCGGCTCGTTGAGGGGATCATTCCGTCGCTGAGTTCTGGCGATCAATTTGTCGCTACCGAGCGCCGATCATTTCTCGCCTTACAGCCTTTGGAGGCTGCAGAAAGAGCGGGCGGCGGCGGCCGCGGCAATTCGCAAATTTCGTATTCGTTCGGGATCGCCGCTGGCGCCCCTGCAAAATCTGTCCGGCGGCAACCAGCAAAAAGTGGTGTTGGCCCGCTGGTTGCAGCGCGATTTGAAGGCGCTCGTCCTCGACAACCCGACTCGCGGGGTCGATGCCGGGGCCAAGGAAGAGATTTATCAACATATCCGCCTTCTGACTGAACAAGGCGTCGGAATAATACTCATTACCGACGAATTGACCGAACTGATCGGAATGGCCAACCGGATCTTGATCATGCAGCGAGGACGTATCGTTGCGGAATTGCCTGGTCCGCGGGAAGCCAAGCCGTCGGAACATGATCTGATCCCTTACATGCTTCCATCCGCAGCATGAATAAAGCCGGCGTCCCAATGAGCAGTGTGCCTGATGTCGCGCGCGCGAGGAAATCTCTGCTGTCGGGATTATCCCCGAGTTTGACCGAGCGCGGCACATGGCTGCCGGTCGTGGTTTTCCTGGTGCTCGTCCTCATCTTTTCGTTGGCGTCACCGGCGTTCTTTACTTGGCGAAACCTTTCCGCGACCACCGGCGAGGCCGCGACCCTGCTAATTGCCTCGCTCGGCGCAAGCTTCGTGATCCTGATGGGCAGCATCGATCTCTCGGTCGGAGCCAATGTGTTGTTGGTCGGCACTGTCACCGTGGCCGGCCTCAAGCAGATTCCGGATGTCAACCCGGGACTATTGGTGTTGCCATTCGGAGCGGTCCTGGGCGGATTGCTAGGCGCCTTTAACGGCTCGATCAGCGTGATCGGAAAGATACCGAGCTTCGTCGTCACGTTAGGCTCCCTGTCGGTATTTACCGGCATCGCGCTCAGCATTCTCGCCGGCGCGACGATCATGTTCGATCTGCCGATTTTCGAAGCTCTTTCGTTGCGACAGTCGATTCCGCATCTTCCCAACATTGCGCTTTGCGCGCTGCTGTTGTGGCTCATCTTCATTTTCATTGGCGCGCGTACGCGGTTCGGGCGATTTGCACTGCTGATCGGCGGGGGCGAGCAGGTCGCGCGCATCGCCGGCATTCCGGTCGATCGCTACAAGATCTACGCATTCATCGTGTCAGGAGTGACTGCTGGGCTCGCGGCCGTCTTCGCTGTCTCCAGGCTCGGCGCGGTCGGGCCGAGCCTCGGCAGCGATCTCCTCCTCAACACCATTGCGGCGATCGTTGTTGGTGGCACCTCGTTGGCGGGAGGCATCGGCGGTGTGCACCGCACGCTCATCGGCGTCGCGATCATCGTCGTCTTGAACAACGGTCTAAACCTGCTCGGTGTCGGGCCGTACTGGCAGCTCGTTATCAAGGGCTTGGTGGTCATCGGCGCCGTGTTGATCAGCCAAGATCGCGGTCGGGGCTTGATAGTGAAATAGCGAGATCCGGGCGCAATCGAATTTCCTCTTCCAACGGACAAGTCACAACACGGAGACAGCTATGACTGCGCTGCAAAATTCGGTGGGCCACACTACCTATGATTTCACGGGCAAGACCGCGGTCATCTTCGGTGGAACCACCGGAATCGGCCGCTCAACGGCGAGGGACTTCGCGCTCGCCGGTGCCAGCGTGTTTGTATCGGGTTTAGGCGAGGCCGATGGCAAGTCTCTGGTGGAAGAGATCAAGGCTGCCGGCAAGACCAATGTCGAGTTCATGGAGGCCGACGTCACGCGCGACGCCGACGTCGCCAAAGTCATGGAACGGGCGATCGCGCGGTTTGGTCGGATTCACTGCGCATTCAACAATGCGGGAATATCGGGACCCAACAAGCCGATATACGAATTCAGCGAGAAGGAATTCTATCAGCTTGTCGACGTCAATCTGAAGGGCGTGTTTCTCGGCATGAAGCACCAGATTCCGCACATGCTGCAACATGGCGGCGGCGCAATCGTCAACACCGCGTCTCTGTTCAGCAAGCTCGCCTTCCCCGGCACGGCGGTCTATTGCGCGACCAAGGCCGGCGTGGCGTTGTTGACACGCTCGGCCGCTTTCGAGGTTGCCCGCAAGGGCATCCGTATCAATTCGCTGGCGCCCGGACCGGTGATGACAAACCTCCTGCACGAAATGTTCGGCGGTGCGGACGAGGCCAAGCGCATCATAACTCGTTTTGTACCGGCAAAGCGCCTGAGCGATCCGGACGAACATTCCAAAATCGTGCTTTTCCTCTGTTCCGATGCGGCCTCCTTCATGTTCGGCCACTCGGTGTGTGTCGATGGCGGTGGTTTCGAAGCGAGCGCAATAGATATGGAGATGCCAGCCTGAGCGGGACGACGAGCTGAGGTCAGGGAGTGTTGGAAGAGAGGTAAGATGAGCGAAAATATTGCGATCGTCGGCTCCGGGCTGGTCGGACGAGCGTGGGCAATCACGTTCGCGCGCGCTGGTCGCCAGGTGAAACTCTGGGATCCCGATCCGGCGGCAGCCGAGGCGACGATAGGAACAATCCCTCAGCTTCTCGCCAATCTGGAGACCGAGGGTCTCCTCAAAGGTGCGTCTGCCGGCGACGTCGGCCGACGCATCGTTCCAGCGGCCTCGCTTGCCGAAGCCCTCGCGGAAGCGATTCACGTGCAGGAATGCGCGCCCGAAGATGTCGAGGTCAAGCGCAAGCTGTTCGCCGAGCTCGATGCGGCTGCGCCCCGTGACGCGGTGCTCGCCAGCTCGAGCACGGCGATCATGCCATCGCGCTTTACTGCGGATGTCGCGGGGCGCGCGCGGTGCATCGTCGCTCACCCCATCAACCCGCCTTACCTCGTGCCTGCCGTGGAGATTGTGCCGGCCCCTTGGACCGATCCCACGACCGTGACGCGCACGCGCGATCTGATGGTATCGATCGGGCAAGCCCCGATCGTTATGCAGCGTGAGATCGAGGGCTTTCTGATGAACCGCCTGCAAGCCGCGGTGCTTCAAGAGGCATTCCGCATGGTGGCCGATGGCTTGGCCTCGGTGGAGGATGTCGACGTGGGCATCCGCAAAGGTCTCGGTCTTCGCTGGGCTTTCATCGGCCCGTTTGAGACGATCAACCTCAACGCGCCCGGGGGTGTTGCCGACTATGCGGGCCGCTACGGCGACGCCATGCATCGCATAGCGGAAACACAGACCCAACCGCTGCACTGGGCAGGGGATCTTTTGAACGGCGTCGCCAAAGAGCTCGATCAGCGGACTCCGCCGCAAGATCGCGCCAAACGGCAAATGTGGCGTGACCGACGCCTGATGGCCTTGATGCGGCACCTCGCAGAGGCGGACGAACAATTTGGAGTTTGACGCCTTCCGTCGGCGACCTTTCGATCCATCTCTGGAAAGCGCACCGTGTTCCCTTTGCCTGAAATGATTTCGACGACGGTGTTTGCTGAAGTGCCGGCAAGTTTGCGGCGGTCGGACACGACATCATGGACGCAGGTCAATCGTCCGGGGCGCAAAACCCATTCTTTCTTGGAGGGTCCGTCGTTCGATCGCACCGGAAATCTCTACGTGGTCGACGTGCCGTTCGGTCGCATCTTTCGCATCTCTCCGTCCGGACATTTTGAAGTCGCGACGGAATATGACGGCGAGCCAAACGGACTCAAAATCCATAAAGACGGGCGCATTTTCATCACCGACTACAAGAACGGCTTGATGATCCTGGAACCTGCCTCCGGCAAGGTCACTCCACTTCTGGAGCGGCGGTCTTCGGAACGGTTCCGGGGACTGAACGATCTATGTTTTGCTGCGAACGGCGACGTTTACTTCACCGACCAAGGGGAAACCGGCTTGCAGGACCCGACGGGCCGCGTGTACCGCATGACGACAGACGGTGCGCTCAAATGTTTGCTGAACACCGTTCCAAGTCCGAACGGTGTGGTGCTGGACCTTGATGAATTGGCTTTGTTCGTCGCCGCCACGCGCGGTAACAACATCTGGCGCATACCTAACGTCAGGGAAGGTGACGCGGTCAAGGTCGGCGTCTTCATCCAATTGTCGGGCGGCCCCGGCGGCCCCGACGGCATGGCCCTCGACGAGCAGGGCAATCTCGCTGTCGCGCATTTCGGATTGGGCTGCGTATGGCTCTTCGATCCGCACGGTCAGCCGCTTTATCGTATTCAATCATGCCGAGGCCGCCTTACCACCAATGTGGCCTATGGGGGCGCGGACGGCCGGACAATGTTCATTACCGAAGCCGAAAGCGGAGCAATCCTTTGCGCGCGTATGCCGATTGCGGGCAAGGCAATGTTTTCTCATCAAGCGTAAGGGGCAAGCCCGCGGCCCGGATTCCTCGCGGCGCTTTTGCGCCGCTTGTGAGCGTATCGGCTAAATCGTTGTTGGTGCGGTCGCTTGCCGATCGAGCTGACCCTATCCGGCCGGAATCGGGCAACTCGGTACCCCACTCAGCAGGGACGAAGCGCGTTCGCGTGCTTCCGTTCGTGCGGAAGGGACTTTCATGCTTCGCGCGAATTGACGATGGCTTGTCGCATCGCCAGCGCAAAGCGCTGCATTTTGCGAACGTCGTCTGCGTAGATCTCGACTTTCGCGCCGTTGTTGACAATCTGGCAATCCGCTTGTTCGACGGCTTTGAGCAGTATGGGCACGTGCGTGCGACGGGCATAGAACACGATCATCGGGGCGGGCTGCTGGTGTCGGCTCGACCCGATTGTCGGTCCCCGGCAACTCGTGACCGGAACGCAGCCGGCCGCCGATATCGCGACAACCGCCGACACAACGCCAAAATCGAGTATCGGTACAAAGGGTGCTGTCGCACGCTGGCGATCGACCTCGTCAATCGATTTCTGATCAAATCCCGCGGCCTCGAGCAAAGCATAAGCCAGACGTTCCTCGTCCAGCGCCCGATCGAGGTCCGCGAGCGAAAGCCCCCGCAAGTCGACATACTCGAAGTTCGCCGGAAAATTCGATCGGGTCCCGGCACGCTTGCCGGAGATCCAACCCAGTTGCCGGACGTCAAGCTTTCGGGACGCGATGACATTGCCGACAACGGATATCCCCACCGCCATCCTCCCGTTCTTGCCGAGCAAAGCCTAGCCACACCGCCATCGCCACTGCCTGCATCTCGTGGAAGGGATCGACCGATTTATGGTGCAGAGGTCAAGCCGACGCTCTTCGATTTTAGTCCCGCTGCATCAGGGAGCGCCACTACAATCCATCGTCTCATCGGTTTCTCGCTTTATCAGCTCCAATATGCGCCTCGAACACAAGCTTCAGTGAGTGTCATTTCAAGGAGAGTCGGGTGCGGCGACAAAATCAGTTGAACGACCTCGGTGGCTTGCCGCCGGGCGAATTGATCTGCGAGCCAGATGGCGCGGCGCCGCCCGATCTTCTGACTGCTGAGCTTGACGACGCTACAGCAGCCTACATATGCGCCGCACAGCCTGCCTTCGACCTGCTACGCCAGGCGGCGGGGCAATTGGCAGGCCTGCTGGTGCTCAAAGCTGCAGGCGCTCGGGATTCCGGCGCACATCCAATGCTGGACCTTGCTTGCGCGGCCGCGGCGGAGGCGCGCGATGCGATTCTCGGGATCTCATCATCGGTGCCTCCTCGGGCAGCCCACTATCACCGCCACGTAATGTCTGCCAACCGTTCGCTCACGGCGGCGCTCGCGTCGGCTAAGCGCGATCTCCATCGCGGCGACGATTGCGTTCTTGACACGATCCTTGCGCCGCTTTGGCACGCCTATCGCGAATTGCAGTGCGCCGCATTCGCCTTGCCGGGTTTCGAGATTGTCGCGCTGTCGCAGGGATGCTGCGTCGACCATGCGCACTCAAAAGTGGCTCGCACTAAAAATCAGACAAGGGACGAGGGAGGACGTCATGGCCGATTATTCGATATGGGTGCTTGAATATTGCTGGGTGCCGAACGCCCCTGCGGGTCTTATTAGGCACGGCGCCTTCAATGGAGGAACCGTCAAGCTACCTTGGTGCTACGTGCTCATAAAGGGACGGGGGAACGTCGCGCTCGTCGATGTCGGATACAATCATAAAGACTACGGCGCCGTGATGGCCGAGAGTTTTGGTGTCGAGAACTGGCGTCCATCTGCGACCGTCCTTGCCGAATGCGGCGTGAAGCCCGCAGACGTTTCGCACGTCCTCATCACCCACGCGCATTTTGATCACATGGGTGCCACCGACGATTTCCCCAATGCGACTTTCTATCTGCAGGAGCGCGAGCTTTCAAAGTGGGTTTGGGCGATGTCTCTTGGTCGGCGTTTTCGCTGGCTGATGGGCGCCACTGACCCGGGCGACATCCTGCGGGCGGTCGATCTTGCACGACAGGGCCGCCTGGTTTGCTTGGATGGAGACCGAGAGGATGTGCTACCAAGCATCGATGTTCATGCGGCTTTCGACACTCATACATGGGGCTCGATGTTCATCAATGTTCGAAATCGATGGCAAGCAGCCCAGCAGAGACTCTTATATCCTTGCGGGCGATCTCGTCTATTCCTATGCCAATCTGGAAGGCCCAAACCCGAAAGATCCCCAGTACATACCGATCGGTCTCGCGAGCGGCAGCCAAACAAACCTGCTGCTGAGTTCCGACAAGATGTTGCGACTTGTCGGGGGTGAAGCCAGGCGCATCATCCCAATTCACGATGTAAACCTAAAGGCCGTTTTTCCTTCGCGTGTGACCCGAGACAATCTGTGCGTCACCGAAATATGCCTCGCCGATGGCGAGGAGTCGCGCGTGACATAAATAGATAACTACGATGCATTCCAGGCTGCCGTTTCCAAGTTTTATCGCCTGGAAATTTGCTGCATTTCAACAGAACTATGCGGCGATGATGGCTTCTGACACGCGGGAAATTACAATAGGCCTATTCGACCGCGATGAACAATTCGCGGTCAGGACCGTGAAAAGATTAGCCCCACTAAGGAGGCGAGGGCCTGTCAAAAAACATGGAGACTGTAGACTAGCGCAATCACCGAGACGATGTTTGCGGCGATGGCAAGCCAGAGGCCGACGAGCGGCCAAGCGCTGAGGATGAAGCTCACCATCGATGGCCCCCGACCGTTGGTCGAGATTCAATTCTTAGTTTACCGCAAGCACCTCCGGAAGGCACAATATTACTGCAGGAAGTTTATTCTTACCGCCCCAGCCATTCTGGGGATGGAGGATCGGGGCGAAAGCGCGCTGGGTTGCTGATTACGGCGCCGGTGCGGCGCTCGCACTCCAGGCAGTGGCACCGAGCGTTTCGCGACGGTTTGCTCGTAAAGCTGACCCGGACCGCTAGCCGCGCGTCGCGTCATTGGTCGGCTCCATCGAAAAAGCTATCGCGTCGATCTGCCGGACAATCGCACCGCCCCGACGATTCCGCCATCGGCTGAGTCGATCATGACAGCCGCGTCTTCGCCTTCCGGGAAGCGCTCGCTGATTTCAAGAGACTTGCCAGACCATTCGCCGACCGGACGAATTGACCGAACGATGTTGGATTCTGCGAGGGTCCGGCCCCCATTTTCGCCGCGGCCGATTTTCGTTGTGTGGTGGTGGTCGAACCCGATGAGTAGGACCCTTCCGCGACCGACTCCCGATCCGATTCTGATCACGACATTTTCTCCAGCCTCATCCACGCTTAAGTCCGTGGCGATTTGCTGGCCCCGCTTTGCATGTTCAATTGCCGCATTGATTTCGTCGCGGTGCGAGCCAACCAAGCTGATCGTTCCGTCGACGACCATTTCGGGAGTGTAGGAACCGTCACCAAAGCGATGGCCATAGTGATCTTGCCGGATAGTTGCGGCTTCTAGAGAGAAAGGGTCTTTCCAACCTAGACGATCCCAATAAGTAACGTGAAATGCGAGTGGCAGGACGTCGGAGCGCCCTCTTGCTATTTCATTCAGAAAAGCGTTTGCAGGTGGGCAGGATGAACACCCCTGTGAGGTGAACAACTCCACGACGACGGGGCGCTCCCCTGCGAATGCCATTGCGGGTGGAAACCCCAAGACAAGGCCGAGAAAAATCGAAATGCGCAATACCATGGCGATCCTCCGAGATTGCGTCCACGATTCTCTTTCGCTTGTCAGGGCACCTTCGTTACCATCTGCGCTAACACGAAATGTTGAAGTGGAGTTGGCCAAAGACGGATGACGGCAGCACTGTGCGTGGCACAGTCCGTCGACAGTCGGGCCCGCAGGTCCCTTAAGAAGTGCTGATGCAAAATGGCTCTTCACCTGGGAACCGGAACTCCTGACTGGCCTCCGAGCGTACCGATTGAGTGTTCGCATACGTCTACTTCCAGTAAGAGACCGGCCGGGGTGCACAGCGGCGCTGGCTCCCCACCTTCGCCTGAAACGCTATTGAGAGAGAGCAGATCAGTCTTGCAGCCTGCGCAATTGGGATGTGCTGCGCCCGAGTCGGCGGCGTAGCAGGATGCGCAAAGTGACGGCATCGGAATAGCCGACCTCCCTCGCAATTCGCTCGACGCTTTTGCCGGTCGTTTGAAGTAGATGGACTGCGTGTTCGACTCCCAAATCCTGAAAATGGGATAGCGGCGACTTGCCCAGCACGCGCGCAATCGCCGCGCCAAGGTGCGCGGACTTGTGCCGGTGGCGCGGGACGCATCGGTCAGGGAAAATCCGTTGGACAAGTTCTCACGGGCCCAGCGCTCGAAGCGCTCGACCGCTGCATCTGCGTGGGTGAGGTGATCCGGTATGGCGTAGGCCGCCTGGGAGGACCGCGGGTCGACCATCAGATAGCGGGCTGTGACGGCGGCCAAGGCCGGGCTGATCCCGCGCCATGGTGGGTGTCGGTGTAGATCAGACACGCGTGTCGAGTGAGATCGCTCGGTGTCTTGGGCCGGCTGGCGCGACGCAGGTGCAGACGTCCCGGCTTTGAGTAGAAGTCGACAAAGTTGCTGCTCCGCAGGTCACTCGTCCTGGATAGCGTCGCTAACCGGGATGATGTTACCCTAGAGGGGGGTGCCTGTCTTGGATCTCGGCCCCTGGCTGCGATCTGTATCGGGGAATTAGGACAGGACCGTCATGTCGCGCGGAGGCTAGAGAAAGCTGAAAGGCGCACGCAAATGGCTCATATTCGCGACGCGCTACTAACCGCCGTTCTAGCATCGTTGTTGGTCGGAAACGTCGGAGCTGAGCAGCCGCCACAACTTTTACCGATGAACGACGTAGACATCATCTATGACGTGACCCTGCGATCCCAACAGCGTATTCGGGAACGGGTGCGCTATCTCGCGGCCGAGCTGTTAGAGCGGGTCGACGGTCCGCACAAATCGACCACAATTTTTGACCGTCGCGGGCATCAGATGACTATCCTCACGTCAACAAACCGTAGCTTTCTAAAGTTGGAGATGCCGCGGCAACCGCAAGAGCCCGGTCCCGAGGCCATCCTGAGGCGCGGCGACGATGCGATCGTTGCGGGATTGCACTGCATCGATTGGTCGTGGACTGAAGATGTGGAGACGCGCACTGTGTGCATTACCGCGGACGGCGTGCTGCTACGATTTGTCGTTGACGACAAAATCGTTTCCGAGGCGCGTTCGGTAAGCTATGGCCCACAACCAGTTGAGCTTTTTCAGGTGCCTCAGGGCTACACACCGTTGCTGGCCCCCGAGGGTGGCCCTCTGCCTTGATCGATTCCAACGTTTCGGCTGCGGGACCCTGGCCAACGATCAACTGCCAGTAACAGCCAGCACCATCTGACCCTGGCGAACGCGGCGCGAGGTCGAGATGCGGCAGGTTGGAAAGCTCGTTGGCGGTGACCATGGCATCGATGATTGCAGGTCGCCTGAAGGCAAGCCGCCGCTGACCGCTTTCTTCGGTTCGTCGAGCTTGCGTGCCACGAAGCTGGAGCCACCGCAAGCGCTCAAGGTGTTTGAGTGCCTTTGCCGACTTCGGCTAATGACGGTCGCGACATGAGACTAGCGTCGGTCGCTTTTGGATGCAAAGCGACATGGCTGGTCCTGCGGTTGGCTCGACCCGGTCGCGTTTGACCCGCAGCTGCCGTTTAAGAGGCAGGCGGTGTTACAGCGCACCAACATGCGGCTCGCGGCCACGCGGGGCGTCCCGATGCTCCCCGCGGCTACTGATCTTCCGCTCGTGATGAACCCGTAGAGCGTCCGGATGCGGCGTGGCATGACATTCAAGCGACTTGTTTGTTCCGCATCAATTGCGTTCAATTTGTCCCTATGGGTCTCCCACCCCTACAAAAAAACGCGCTGTAGCCCTAATACGCGAAACTGGTCGGCTATCGAGGCAGGCACTATGAGGCCCGTGCGCGTCGCTCAATAGCGATTGGCGATCGGCAACTCCTCGGCCGGGAAGAGGGTGATCACGCGGCAGCCTTTGTCGGTAACCACCACCTCTTCCTCAATGCGGGCGGCGGAATATCCGTCCTTGGCCGGGCAATATGTTTCCAGCGCGAATACCATGCCTTCCTTGATCTCGGTCGGATGCTCGAGTGACACCACGCGCGAAATGATCGGCCGCTCGTGCAACGCCAAACCGAGGCCGTGACCGAACTGGAGTCCGAATGCCGCCATCTCGTCCGGAAAGCCAAAATCCTGCGCCTTCGGCCAAACTCCGCAGACTTTGTCAGTGCTAACCCCTGGCTTGATCAACGCGATGGCGTCGTCGACCCATTCGCGCGCCTTTTTGTAGGCGTCGTGCTGGGCTGCCGTTGCGCGGCCGACATTGAAAGTCCGATAGTAGCAAGTCCGATAGCCGACAAAGGAATGCAAGATGTCGAAAAAGGCTTGATCGCCAGGCCGCAGCATCCGGTCGGTGAAATTGTGCGGATGCGGATTGCAGCGCTCGCCCGAAATGGCGTTCACCGCTTCCACGTCGTCAGACCCGTGCCGGTAGAGAAACTCGTTCACCTTGGCGACGATATCATTCTCGCGCACGCCTGGCTTGAGCTCTTCGTGGATCAGATGATAGGCGCCGTCGACCATCGCGGCGGCGCGGTTGAGCAGCGCGATTTCGTCGATATTCTTGACCTCGCGCGCCTCCAGCATCACCTGCTGCCCGTCCGCGACTTTTAGTCCGGCCTTTTGCAATTCAAACATCATCGGAGGCTCGATCAGATCGATACCGACCGGCATGTTGGCGACGCCGGCCTCACGAACGAGCGAAGCGATTTCCTTGGCGTGGCGCTCCATCAAGCCGAAGGCCGGCGCCACCGTGCCGCGCATGCCAATGAGCCCAGCCTTGCAATTTTCCGGCTTGAGCCAGGGCGCGTAGAGCTTGTGATGCACCGCCGCCGATCCGAAGTCCCAGAGGATCGGATCGTTGCTACTGCGGGTGAGCAGCGCAAAACGGCACAGCTTGTCGCGCTCCCATTCACCGATCTTGGTCGACGTGACGTAGCGGATATTGTTGACATCGAAGACCAGAAGCGCGCCGAGCTCGGAGTTCTCCAACGCCGCTTTGATGCGGCCGAGCCGGTAACGATGCAGTCGCCGATAGTCGACCCGCTCCTCGAAGTCGACGCCCATTGTGCCGAACGCCGGTAACGCTCGCCCCCAGTCGTAGCGCGGGTTGACGTCCTCGGCACGGATGACCGTCGGCTCGCGGGTAATCTCGTCCATGATTTCCTCCCAAGTATCGAACAAGGCCCTTTAGCATCGCCAAGTTGTCACGCGCCGACCTGTCTGCTTGCCCTGATTTGGAGCGCCGTTGCATTCGCGTGACTGCGATGAACTCATTCTAGCGGTTCCGGCCACCCCGCGGGAGGTACCTCATCGCGGCCCGGCTAATTTGGCTTTTCGACTTCCGTTCGGGATCATTCAGTATTGACTTGCCGGGCAGCCCAGCATCGTTATGACCGCAACCCCTTGAAAGCCAACGTCGTTTCGCGGCCTTCGGAGCGAGGCGCATGTTCGTCGGCCTCGTAACAGAGGAGTACGATAATGTCAGAGAGTGAAAATTGCGTACCGACTAACAAACGGACGCCCTGGAACAAGGGCAAGCTGATCGGGGGAGACTCCGCTGCGCCAAGCACGTTTGGTCAATCAGGACTCGATTGCTGTTACAGCGTACTGGGAATCTACGCGCGGTACAGCTCCTTCTCGGACACACAAAAATTGAAAGTACCGTCAGATATCTCGGCATTGAGGTAGATGACGCCCTCGCGATAGCGGAACAGGTGACGTCTGAAATACTTGGGCAGAGCGGAAACGCTCTGCCCGTCCGTTAACGGCAGAAACGGGCCAGGAGCGAACATTCGTTCGCCTACACCGCGCTCCATTACACTTTTCTGGTCCATCCGGCGTCGGACGCGCACCAACTGGCGAAGCACAGCTGGACAGTTCGGGGCGCATCACAATAAGCTGAGACAAAGACATTTTAAAAGACTGAGAAGCAAATACAGGAGGATCGTGCATGGCTTTCACGGCTACCAAGGATTTACCCCTGGCGGCGACAACAACTGGATCATGGCCTCGGCCAGCGTGGTATACCGACAGCTTGTGGGGCCGCCCTCTCGATGCCGCCATGCTAGACCCAAATTACCGAGAACAGTTCTCAGACGCGCTAGCGATAGTGGTATCGGAGCAAGAGCGTGCTGGGCTTGACATAGTTACCTGCGGCGACTTCTTTCTCGACGCGGACCTAGCGGGACGTTCCTGGCATCACTATCCGCTGCAACGCTGGCTTGGTCTGGCCCACGACGAATTGCAACCTGAGACAACGCGATCCGATCTTCTCAAATATCCGGCCGGGACGCTTCTCAATGAAATCTACACGTCGTGGCGTTGGCCCATCGTGGTCGGCAAAATCGAACACAATCCGCGCAACCCCTTGGAGTACGCGAAAATCTTCAGGATGACTTAAGCGCGGACTCGCAAGCCCGTAAAGTTTGGCACGGTCTCTGCCCAAGTAATGGCCTTATTCTTAGACACGCACACGAGCGAATATCGGCTTGAAGACGATAAGCGCCAGATGATTTGGGACATGGCTACCGCCATCAATCGCGAACTTCGGGAACTCGTCGCGTCTGGATGCACCGTCATTCAAATTGAAGAGCCTACCATTCATTTTATGGCATGCTACCACCCTGAAGCCACCGACACACTGAACTTTCTGACTGATGCTCTCAATCATGAATTAGATGGGTTGGAGAGCGCTGAGATCTGGATTCACACTTGCTGGGGCAATCCGATGATGCAACGTGTGTTTAACAAAACTTCATATGCAAAGGCGCTTGAATACTACTTAGAGCGAGTCAATTGCGACGTTCTGACCTTAGAAATGAAGGATCGGGGGATGGCCGAAATTGAGCTGCTCGGAAACTGGAGGGGACGGACACGCAAGAAATTCGCCATCGGGGTAGTTTCACACCGTACACTGAACGCCGAAACGCCCGATGAGGTTGCCGCCGATATCCGTAAAGCGCTGCAGTATATCGATATTCAAAATCTTTTGATAACGTCAGATTGCGGCTTTGGTCGTCAAGGTGCTAACAGAATGGTCGCTTTCTATAAAAGCGCCGCAGCTGCGCAAGGCGCCAATATTATTCGAAGAGAGCACGGTCTTCCAGAAACCTACGTCCCATGTGCGGATCCTCGCCTCGTTCAAGATAAGGTCCCGACGGAATTTGAACATTCCGGGGCGACCGCGACGGCAGTAAAGCGCCCGTCCGTTTTGGACACGCCTTACACGACCTTCGCGGATAGCCATGCTCGATCATCTCCCTCGGATGTGGCACGCTTCTCCCATATTTTCAGAGATCGTCGATGATTTCGTTAGTTGCGCCGCTATGGGTTCGCGCTGAAGCCGGCATAAAGACGCTCGGAGGATCGATCAAGTTCTTCGAGCTTTCGGGACAAATCGCGGAATAGCAGCCTTCCGTTTTGCTTCACGATATTGCCGCCAACGATAACGGTGTCGACATTGGCGACTCCTGCGTGAAGAACGACTGCAGAAATGGGGTCGGACGCCGCACGCATGTTTATGTCCGACTTGCGTATGAGCGTTATGTCAGCGTCTTTGCCAGGAACAAGCGAGCCAAGTCGGTCGCCTAGGCCGAAACATTCAGCAGATTTAATGGTCACCAATTCGAGCACTTGCTTGGCTGTCATCGTCACCCTGTCAGGCATGGTCTCCTGTTTGTGGAAATGGTCGTTAGTAAGGCCGCGTTGCGTCTGCAACAGAAACCTCATTTGGGTAAATATGTCCGTACTGACGCCGGTCACGACGTCTGTTCCAACGTTGAGCTTCGTGCGAGCGGCGAGCGCAAGCTCGGTCGGCGGAAGGCCTAGTCCCATTTGCATTTCGACTTCTGGCGTTATCGAAACACTACTTCCCTCACCAGCGACCACCCTAAACTCCTCGGCCGTGAGGAAGTTAGCGTGCACAAGGTTGACATCAGGACCTAAAAGCCCCTGACTTGCCAGACTTTGCATATGTTGCGGTCTCGGCCCATGCTTGGCGCAGGCAACGTGGAAAGACGCCAGCAGGTCGAGGTCACGGGCATATCGAATATCCGCCTCTGCGGTTCCGGGCGCGAAGTCGGTGCCCCGAATAGCTAAGGCCATTGTGACGAGGGCGTTGTTCGAGGCGAGTCGTTGCTTGCGCATTCTCGCGGCGTCCGCAGGATGCGGATCCGTGGTGCCGAACAGCGTCATTGGTGTGCCGTAGGCGAAGATGGCGCGAATACCGGACTCCTGTAGCGCATCGACGGCCGCGTCGGCATGCGCCGGCGTATTCACAATGTGACACCAGTCAAAAAGTGTCGTTACTCCACAGTTCAGCTGATCAAGGGCTCCGACCAAGTTGCCGATATAGACGTCCCTCGGTTCGTATAATTTTACAACTTGGCCAATTAGCACTCCGAAATAGTGGTCGAGCGTCCAATCCGCGGCCACGCCCCGCAGAGCCGTCTGCCATAAATGGATGTGGCCATTGATAAAGCCCGGCATGGCAATCATGCCACGCGCGTCGATCTCCTTCACGGCCCAACTGCTAGGTCCTGGACCGATTGCAACGATCTTGCCGTTGTCCAAAAGTATGTCGCCGGATGGGATGACACCCTGTGCGGGGTCCATGGTGACGATTGTCGCCCCCTTTATTCGGATCCGAGGCAACATGCAGTGCTCCTATAACGATAGAAAGAAGGTAGCTTCTTCCGAACACTGACCGCCGTGATGACGCGCCGAGCCGCGTCTAACGGCTCGGCGTGCGCGCACCATGAGGCCGATCAGTCGTACGACTTCTTGCAAACCGGAATTTCTCGCCCCGGCAGGCCAATTCTTGCGAACGCGGCGGGATCAATGCCGAGAGTCTGGTTGACGTCCGGAACAACCTGCACAACCTTGCTGACGAGGTCCCCGTTGGCATCCTTGACGGCTTCCGTCACAAAGCTGGTGCCGACAGCCTGGCGATTAGAATCGAGTTTCATTTGGCCATTTGGCGCATCGAGCACGAGCGTAGAGAGTGCCTCACGGAACTTCTTGTGACCGTCGCTCAGGTCGCCGTTGACTTTGTCGAGCGCCTGCAACATCGCCTGAGTCTCATCATAATAATTGGTTGCGCAAAGCGACGGTCCCGCAAATCGCTTTTCTGCTGGCCAAGCGCTTTGGTAAGCCTTCACAAAGGCCTGCCATTTCGGGTCGTCCCATGCGTCGGCTTGCGGTCCAGCTGACACGGTGCCAATCAAAGCCTCTCTGGCTTTTCCTTTGGAGGAAAGGACAGTCTGATCGACCATGATCGAACCGCCGATCAATTTGGCGTTTCCTCCCGCTTGCTGGTATTGATTCAAGAAGTTGACAGCGTCAGCTCCGCCGAGTCCAAGGTAAATTGCGTCAACGTCGTCGGGGATGCTAGCAATTACGGAACCGAAATCTTTCGTGCCCAACGGTACCCAGATGCGCTTCGTGATCTCGCCTCCGCGAGGACAATAATCTAGGGCGAGACCAAACACTTGGGTATAGACGAACGAGTAGTCCTCACCGACCGTAGCTATCTTTTTGTATTTTTTTACGTCGTAGATATATTGGCCGAGCCCTTTGTGCATTTGGGCTCCATCGATATTGAAACGGAAGAAGTTTGGAGCTGGTGATACGTAAGTCGTCTCCAGGGCACCCGAACAGCCATTGATGACGGTAACTTGCGGCTGAGTCTTAGCGTAGTCGCGCAGCGCTATGCCCTCCGAACCCGAAAGGGGCGCTACGAGAATATCGACCTTATCTTGTTCCACTAATTTCTTGGCGGCGCGCAATGCCGAATCCGGACTAGCATCCGACGAACCTCGTATGATTTCTAATTCCTTTCCACCCGCTTTGTTCTTATGTTGCATTAGGGCGAGATCAAAACCTCGTTGCCCATCTTCGCCAAGAGCGGTGTAAGGGCCTTCCAGAGTTGAGAAAAAGCCAACCTTGATTTTATCAGCCGCATAAGCTGAGCCACCGAAACCGACGGCTACAATACCGCTCGCAAGTGCAATTCCAAAGAAATTGCGCATGCCGTATCCTCCCTGTTTTAGGTTCTTCGTTGCACGGAGTTTCGCCGACATGTCGAGCCCGCGCACAGGAAGGGTAACAGCGCAAACCCTCTTACGACAAGTGGCTCAGTTTACCACCGATTGAGCGGCGTTTAATTGGTAAGGTAGCGGCTTGGTAGCCTGCCTGGTAGCGAGAATCCGGCAAGCGGTTGGCCCCGATCCGCTCGGCCGGGCAATTAACGATCCGCCTTGGAAGATATTCTGGAATTGTGCGCTCGGCCCTGGGAGATTCTTTGAACCGACCGTGCCGCGTGAGTTACACGATGCCATCGCTCGGGCCGCTGCTGACGCCTTCGCTGCAGAGTGCCTTTGCGATGCAGGTGATGCCCCCTTGCCGCCGAGAAAGAAGTTATGAAAGCCGATGCACTGATGCGCTTCATATTGTCGGGTAACCGCTCCCTGGAAGAATTCGCTGTTCTCCTCGCCCGAATTTCGCTTGGAGTATTCTTCGCTATCTCCGGAGGGAACAAGCTTTTCATCGCCAGTCATTACAAGCTAATGTACGAAACGATCGTCGGTGCCGGAATCCCTTTTCCGCACGTCATGACGTATTTCGTTTCGTCAGTAGAGTTCGTGTGCGGTTGCCTGCTCATCATCGGGCTGCTTTCCACGTTGTGTTGCGTGGCCTTCATCATCGACATGATTGTCGCGATCACCGCTGTTCAGTTGGCAACCATCCCCAAGGCGCTCTCGTTTATCGACTGGCTTGACGATTTCTTGTATTTTCCCGAAGTCATGTACATCATCATCTTTCTCTGGTTGATTTCCTCACCAGGACGGCTCAGCGTTGATCGTTGGATCGCCGTCCGCTCCGGGTTGCTTGATGGCGTTTCCGCCGGCGGGCGGGACACTCGGCCGGTCGCCATTCGAAGATGAGCCGTGTGCCGGCGAAGGCCCCTGACCCGCCAGCGCGTTTATCAAGTCGTATCGGTCGGCGTCGGACTCGCCCTAGCCGCAGGCCGATTGAGAGCATCGTCTATACTCCGATTTCAGCGTGCGCCACACCGACCCATTTTAACCTCCGGCTTTCCGGAGACCGATCGCTGCCATAATGAATTCATCGATGCCATGTTCGGCGCTATCGGCCGCGATCCGGGATGAGGGACTCGGTCGCCTAGCGGTGCTGCGGGTACCGACGGCCTCTGATCAGGCGCCAGGCGAAGATAATGATGCAAGCACCGATAAATCCGGCGACTAAATATCCGATCCAGCCACCGAGTGCGATGCCGAATAAGCCAAGGAGCCAGTCGGCTATTGCAGCACCAACAATTCCGAGAATGATATTCATGAAAACGCCTGTGCCGGATTTCATAAACATCTCGGCAAACCAGCCTGCAAAGCCGCCAATGATAATCGCCGCGATCCAACCGATCTCTGCCTCGGGCATTTCCGGCTCCCCTTTCCCTTGAGCATGCCGATCATTCGGCGCAGTTGACTGAGGGCTATTGAATTTCTGATTTTATGCGCCGACTGTAACGGGCGTATTATCTCAAGGCAAACTCCCAAATGTCCGCTTTGGATCATTCTCGGAGATCCCGCCTCCTAACCTCGATTTCCGTTTACACAAAGCTGACGTCCCGTGATTGTTTTGCTGTCAGCCCGCTTTGGAAGTGGAAGCAGACATACGCAAAATGCCGGGATGCGCCGGTTTCAGTCAGGTTTGTCAATAGCACCTGCTCAGTCGGAGTGTTTCCCGAGCCGATCTGCTTAGCCGCTGGGCTACCGCCGATGCTTTCGACCACTGCTTGTCTACTACTCGTACCGGCGGTCATTTCGATTTGCTCAGGCTTTCACAATAGCTAGTAACGCCTCGACGCGAATGTGCCGGGGAAAGACGATCCGACCGCGGTAGCGGTTTCAATTCTCAGATCCGACTCATCCATACGCACCAGGACATCCCTGATGGGATAGTCGGCCCATGCACGCGTGACGAAATCGCGGTGCGAAATATCCCCAGCCGGCAGGAAGCTCACCATTCCTTGCAGATGATAGTTCCGCAATTGCGAGCTATAGGGCACGGATCGTTTGCGCAGCAGGTTTTCAAGGTCGGCGTTGCGGCGTGCATTGTGTGGCGTGTACGAACTGATGAAGAACGTGGATCTGTTAGCCGCGATCCAATCGCCGAACTTGTCGATTCCGCCATATAGAGCATCGAGAAGGACCAATCCGCGCACGCGCGATCTGACGCCGCCTCGTTCGAGCACCGACAGAGTTGGTGCAAAACCGCCGCTGTAGGCGACGATCACAATCGGCAGGCGTGAGAACGTCCATGCCATACGGGGGTCGCCATACATCCGGGCAAGCTTGACGGCCGCTTCGTCGAGAAAGCGTCTAAACCCATTCGGCTCCCAGAATTTTCCGGCGCTGAAATCGGGGGCATTGAAGGCAAATTGCGGCGCGACCAGCACGGCGTTCGCGCCAGCGGCCGTGATCTGCTCCGGCACTTGCTGCCGGTCGAGCACGTCCTGCGTCAGACTGGCGCCGTGACCATGAAAGAAGACAACCATCACCGCCGGGCGCCGCGGGTCGAAACTGGGCGGAATGTGCAAGAGCACGCGGTCGTTACTGAACGTTTCCGACTCCCACAAGACTTGGCCGCGGAAATTGACGTGGCCCAAGCGTCCCTCGCTGCCGGCATTCAAAAACGGTCGGCCGGACCCTGGCACCATGCCGTGGTACGGGAACGGCGCCGTCTCGAACTCCTCAAGGCTGGTCCTCGTGCCGAAGTTGAATGGCCCATGCCAGTTGACAAAGGGCATGGGCGATGCCGCGTCCTCCAACGACGTTAGTCGCACCCCAGGCATCGATTTCGGCTTGGACTGGTGAACCGCGCGGAGCGGGCGGGCGCGCTCCGTGCTCTTCTTCTTTGATCAACTCCATGCATGACCCGCGGGGCTTGGGAGGCGCTCGCGCCCAGAATGCGATCGCACGTCAGTCGTCGCGTGGACCTTGACCGAAGGCGCATACGTCGCGCCGTTGAATGGATCCGGTTTGATAAGTCCGCCTTCGGCCTTGCCGTGACACCGACTAAAACGCTGGCAGCGAGAGACCGGCGGGTTGACCGATGCTTCAGCCGAGGAAACCCATGTTGGCAACGGCAGTTGCTTAATGATCGGCCAGCACAAACCGACCGACCCAACGAGACATAAGAGAACGGATACGTGGAGGAGTTCTCGCTCCAGCGAGTCCTTAATCTGCAACGAACTCTTGGCCAGGCAAGCCTTCAGCTGAGATAATCGATCACAGGGCTCTGCCGGCAGTCCCTCGTTGCTTTTCTTTCTAGGTCGCAGCCGAAGTTGTGAGGCAGCGGAAAAGCACGACGCGGGCGACGCCGCGGTAGCGGCTCGTCTGCAAACGGTCTGCAGCGCTGGTCCCCCGACCTTATCTGACACTGACATCCCCACCGACGGGAGCAATGTCGGCGGCGACTATGTCCTCATTTTGGCGGCTTGCCAGCAAAAATTGGTCTCACCCACAGGAACAAAAAGGCGCTCGGAAGGCTGGCGGCCTCGCCAGTCAGTCCGACGCCTTTTCTCATTTTTCAAAACGATTGGCTGTTTCATGCGAGGTAAATGATTACAGGATCGCCGGTTTTTGTACCGCCAGCAGGAGATTTGATCGATTTCTCCGCCACTGATAGCCCACGCCAAAATCGAGTCCTTTTTCTCTCACGCGCTTGAAATAGGTGAGCAAGGGAGGGTTGGTACCGATTTCGAAACAGCGGTATCGGCCCGACGTAATTACCAAATGGCTGAAGGTCCCATTTCGAGGGGTCGAAGCGTGAAATCGGTATTCCGCTATCATCCTGCGCAATCAAAGCACTCTGTTTCAAAATAAAGTCACGTAAGTCGGCATACCGATCACGATGCAGGAGATAAGATGCACTCTTGAGAAGAGCATTGGCTTGGCCAAGGCTTTCACAGAATTTGAGCAATCCGCTTTTCCGTAGACCGGCATTGGAAATGTCGCCAGAAAAATAATAGAGCGTTTGCTGAGAATGGTTCTTGTCGGAAAACACAATTCTGAGGCCCCGCATGCCTTCTTGTGATATATCTCCGCTACCTGCTTGGCCTTCGGGAGTCGCTTTTTTGATCCCACCGTCTTGATCAAGGACAATCGTCTCGGCCTCGCTGATCGTTTTGCCGGCTCGCGCCAGAAATGTGTAAAGAATCGGCAGGGTGCCGAAGACTGGCCCCGCACTTAATTCCCTTCGCATATCGTTCGTTTGAAAAAAGCTTAGATCCAGGACGGAGTTCAAGGACCGTTCCGTATTATGCAGCGTGAACTCTACGGCTCTCGAATCGAGGTCCTCTATCTTCGGTATGTCGCCAGCAGGCTCCAAGCCGCTCAAAACGTATACCGGCGCGTCTCCAAAGAACGCGTTCGCGTACAGAAAGTCCGGGCCGCTAAAAAAATACAGCAGCGGACGATCCGCGTGCGGGACCTCCTTCGCTGCGAAAACACGAATCTTATTCAGCGAATCGCAATTCTTTAGCTCGAACAGCGTGTCAAAGCGAGCGGCGTGCCTTTGCCAAACCGCACTCTTCGTCAAGGCGCTAAGGGGAGAATCAGGCGACGGGTGTAATCCGGCGAGAAAACGTGCCGTGTCATTCGGGCTCACCCGTTCGCTCGCCCGGAGGGGCGGGGCGTAAGACAACGCGACGATGGCAGCAAGGACGCAGGCAACGAACTTGGTCATCCAAAAACCTCGAAACGAAGCCGAAAAGTAGTTTGTCGTTCGATGCATGATCAAATGTGGTCCTATTTGGGCCTGATCGAGCAGGAATTGCGGCTCCAAATTTGATAGAGAGTGAATACCTGGCTAAGCTACCGCGGGCGCGTGCATTCGCGCGTGGCAGCGAGAACTCGGCCGCAGCGGAAAGTCCGATACACCCAACGCTCAGCAGCTCGGTCGATCATTGCCCGCCATCGCGACCGTGCCAAGGATCGCGGCCCGGGTCGCGTCCAGCCCCGATCTCGGCCAGTCGATCAAAGTAATGGGCCCAGCCTTCCGCATGGCCAGCGCATTGCGCGGCATTGGGCAAGCCCGTATGGGTCAATCGCAGCAATGTCCCGTTTGGCTGCTCCATGAGATCGATCTCAACGAGGCTTGATCCCGGCGGCACAATCTCGCTGCCGTCCCAGCCGAAGCTGTAGGCGAGGCGGTGCACCGGCACGACCTCGCGAAAGGAGCCCCGCGCGAATCGAGCCCCGGTGACGTTGACGAGATAGAGCCCACCCGGTTGTGGCTGGAGCTGGGCTTCCGTTCCCATCCAGCGCAAGATTAACTCTGGGTCGGTGAGGAGGGCGAATACCGCAGAGGGCGGCGCGGGGATGTACGTGTCGCGACGGACGATCAAGGTCTCTTCCATCAATCTCTCCATGGTTGGGCCGACGCGCGCTGCATGCGGCGGAGACGGACGGGTACCTGGTCGATGCCTCGTGGAAGCCCGTCTTGTTCTGTCCTTTGGGCGTGTGATCAAGCAAGGGGGAACAAGCCGGACACCGCCGCGTAGTCACGAAATATATCTAGTGCACGGCATCGACACGAAGGGAGTGACAAGCCTGGCGGGATTGACGTACTCGCTGATCGTAGCCGCAGCATGTGCGCTCGCCGCGGGCGATCCCCTCGGTGCGTCGAAGCGGAACTCCTTATAACCGGCGGCAAATCGCGCCCACGCTAGAATGCCTGCGGAACGATGAGACGCCTCTGTTTCAAGCAAATTCATATTCTCTTCCACCGGTCGCAAGCTTTATGATCCACTGATGCAGCTGCCCTTGACGCTCGCCTGGCTAGTAGACGAAGCCAGCACCGTGGATGGCCCTGACCACTTCTTAGCATCCCTCGGCGGCAAACTGATCGACGACGGCGTGCCGCTTGCTGGCGGTGCGCTAACGTTGGCGGCGACGCACCCAATCATTGTTAGCCGCACTTGGTTATGGCGGGCAGAGACAGCTGCCGTAATCGAGGCACTGAGCTTTGGTTCGTCGGGCTCGGCTCGGCAGGGAACCGGCCTAGAACAGAGCAAAGTCGGTCGGGACTGGCTTGCCGCGCTTGGCACCGGGCTTGTGCAGGAAAATGCCGTTGGCTCGGTAGCCGATAGCCAGGCGGCTTCAGGTAGTCCGGTGCTCGCGTGGGCGGTCACCCGACCTCTCGCCGAGTCCGAGTCCGATCTCCTGTGCGAGGCTGCGCGCTTTGCTGCTGCGCCGCTTGCCCGGTTGAGCGCTCGGGCAACTTTGGTGGCGTTGCTCGATGCCTATCTGGGCCGCCGCGGCGCCGCGCAGGTTTTGGCCGGGCGGTCGCGGCGCGAGGCCGGCGAGACGATCCGCGCGGTCCTGCTCTTCGCTGATTTGCGCGGTTTCACCGAGTTGTCGGAGTCCGTGGCACCGGGGGCAGTGGTGTCGGCATTGGATGCCTGGTTCGACCGGATCGCTGGTGCTGTTCACGCGTTCGGCGGCGAGGTGCTGAAATTCATAGGCGACGGGGTACTAGCGATTTTCCCGCTTGGCGAAGGGCCCGCGTCTGCCGCCTGCGACGCCGCGATCAGTGCCGTCAGGGCGGCCCAGGCTGGCATGGCACACCTGAACAGTGCACGCAGCAGTCAAAACCTCCCATCCTTGCACTTCGGTGTGGCCCTCCATCTCGGCGAAATGTTCTGGGGGAATGTCGGTACCGCCGACCGATTGGACTTCACGGCGATCGGCCCGGCGGTCAACTTAGTTAGCCGGCTTGAAGGTCTGTGCCGTCCTCTCGGCCGCAGTGTGCTTCTCACGGAGGCGGTTGCTGCGGAGACGACCACGACCCTGGTTTCAGTGGGCGAGCACCCCTTGCGCGGCATCGCTGCGCCCTGCGCAGTCTTTGGCCTACCGGATGAATAAGCCCCGATCGGAAGGCCTCTCGAAGGCGCGGTGGTCGCAGCCGGAGAAACAACGGGAGAACCTAAAATGAAACTGCTCAAAACAACCGGCTTACCGTGTCTTCGTGACGGAGGATCGCGGCGAACTTGCTAAACCGCTCTGGCAAGAGTGGGTGCCGCGCCGTCGTAGGCGGTAGTATGTATGCGCACGTCAAAACACTTGATCGCCGCACTCATTAAGAAAGTCGCGATTCTTAATGCGTGAGTTCGTACGAGCTGCGCGAGCCCGTTGAGCTAAGATTTTGGAAGGCCGAGCATTCGGTACTGGCGAGACCATTCAACCGATAAATCGCAAAGCCGTGTGACACCAATCCCGCGGGGTAGCTGACCCTCGATCGAGGCATTCACTAGGTCTGGCGCCAAAAACGAGAGCGAAATTGTCATGTTGACCTTACGAGTACTGCAGCCCTCGCGGTCTGCGATGGATTCCGCGGTCGGGCTGCATCGGTCACGAGCTCGTTAAGCCAGCGCCGTCCCCGCGCGATGGCGACAACGAGTGTCGCGCGTGTTTCAGAGCGGATTGGACGAACCTCGGCGGACGTAAATTCAAGCGGCAGAATTTCCCGTCGACGCTTCGAGGGCAACTTTCGCCATGGTAAGTAAAGGATAGAATCATCGCTATGTTCTCCCGCGCCCGAGAAGCCGGTCAGTTTGATTGCTAGCCGATGCCGGTGGTGAAATTTTCAGTCGGGCATGTATAATTTGCACTCAAACTTCGACATGGCGCACGATCCGAGATTGGTCGCGGACGGCATCTTGCTCGGCGTAGCTGCTTCGGGCACTTCGTTATAGCTCACCTTTCTCGGGCAACTTGGCGCTCGACCTTGGTCCTCGGCGATCGTCATGCCACTGACGATTTTGGATGACGCGTTATGCGGCCACTTGCCGTCCGGGCTTAGGCTTATTGCGATCGCGATTTGACGGCGAGACGATATTGTTCTCGCCTCTGTCGACATCGGAAATCGACAAAATCCTAAACCTCGACGTTTTTCGCCCGGGTCCTTCGTGCGCGGCGTCGGTACGATGGGGCCTTCGAGCCGTAAGCAAAGGCATTACAGGGTGCCCGTCAGCGCGGGCTGGACTTAAATTCGACTTTCGAGGTATCGGCCTAAAGACCGATCTGTCTGATCGGCGCATTGTCGAAGGAAAAAGGAATGATCATGGAACGTCGGATGTCGAGTATGACGCAAATGGAGATCGCCAAGGTCATTGGCGAGCGCAAGCCGGTAATCCTGCCGACAGGGGCCACAGAAGCTCACGGTCCGCATATGCCGACGGACACTGATACACATCAGGCTGAATATATCGCGCTCAGGCTGGCCGAACGGATCGACGCTCTCGTAGCGCCGCCGGTGGCTTACGGTATCTCGAAAACCTTCGAGTTCTTCCCCGGCACGATCTCGCTTTCGATACCAACCTATCAAACGATGGTCTTTGAGATCGGTGCCGCATTGATCCGACAGGGGTTCCACCATTTGATTATTCTCAACGGCAATCGCCCTAGTGGCACCGCCAATGATCAGGTCGCACGGCATCTGGTGGATGAGCTGGACAAGGAGTTCGACTTTGTCGTTTCGGCCGTTAGTTACTGGGAGCCCGCGGCCGCAAAAATTCACGCCATGCGCAAGTCGGTGCCCGGCGGCATGGGGCACGGTTGCGAGCTCGAAACAGCTTTTCAGCTCGCCACACGCCCAGAACTGGTGAAAATGGGCGAGCTTGCAGGCGCGAAATACGGTCCGGTCGGCTGGGATTTGGTGGCGCCGAGCAACCCGACACGTACCTACATGCGGCGGCCACGCCCAGCGGCGGGTCACGCCGCAATTTTCGGTGATCCCACAAAAGCCACGGCCGAAGCCGGTCACGCTTTCGTTGATGCCGCCGTCGATGGCTTGGTTGAGACCTTCAAGAACTTGCAAGGCTCTTATCAGGAGCGCCGTTGAGCGGACGCGGGTTTGCGTCCCGCGACCGGATCCGGACGCCAGCCGAGATCCAGTGATGCAAGATGCGCGGCGTGGAGCAGATGTTCGAGCAACTCGTCGCGCTTACGCTCGTTCTGCAGCAAGGTCTTTCTTCCGATGAAACAGAGCGAGGCGATCACGCGGCCGGAAAAATCGCGTATCGGCGCCGCCATCGATCCTGTGAATGGCTGAACGTCGGCTAAGGTAATCGAATAGCCGCGCTGCCGGATGTCTGCCAGATCCTGGCGCAACTCCTCAGCATCGACGATCGTCAGCTCGGTGAGACGTTCCAGCGGCCGGCGCAAATAATGCTCGACGAATTCGGGCGTCTCAAACGCAAGCAGCACTCGACCCTTCGAACCGCAATGCAAGGGGAAATGGTAACCGTACTGCGCTTTGGAGATTTCAGTCGCATAGGGCTGCGCTGAGTAAATCGCTACTGCTTGGTCGCGTACGCGCTCCGCCAATTGCACAGCAATGCCCTCGATTTCCTCAGGCTTACGCAAATAGGGGATCGCCGCCCGCAGAACGCGATGGTTGGCCATATAAGTTGCGCCTGCAAACCACAGCGCCGGGCCAATCTCATAGCGTTTTGTTTCGGGATCACGGCGTAGAAATTCAGCTTTGGTGAGTTGGGTGATGATGCGGTGCACCGTCGCCCAAGGCAGCCCCATTTCCTGAGTTACGTCGACCACGCGCCCGGGTCGCACTGCTAAGTGCTCGATGATCGCCAGCGACCGCGACATGCCCCGCAAATCTTCCAATCCATTGCCGTTTTTCGCCGTTTTTCGTGGCTTGCGGCTCGAACGAGGTGCTTTGGCGGCGGGCGGCGGTGGAGATTTGTCAGACAAGCCACGGTGCATGGTGAATTTCCTAACTGGCATCGACGACGGCCAGTGCAATCATTGTACCCAAAAGCCGTTGCGGCGTGCGAGTTGATTGACAGTACGTCCGTTATGTAGATATCGTATTCGGGTCGTGGATACACGCGTCATGTGAGGGCCGCTTGTAAATGAAGCCGCCGCTGTTTCGGTATGAGGCCCCACGGACCCTTCGGGACGCTGTCGCCATCCTCGCAAGCGATGCCGATGCGATGGTGCTGGCCGGTGGTCAAAGCCTTGTTCCCGCAATGAATTTTCGCGTCGCCGCGCCATCCCTTCTGGTAGACATCCAACATGTCGAAGGCCTAAAAGGCATCGCCATAGAGGGGAACGAGATCGTCATCAGAGCGATGACACGACACCGCGAGCTGGAGCTCAACTCCCGGGTGCGGCGGCTCAATCCGCTGATTGCTGAGACCATGCAGCACGTCGCTCACGTGCCGATTCGCAATCGCGGAACCGTGGTCGGCAGTCTTTGTCATGCCGACCCGTCCGCCGAAATGCCGTTGTTGTTTGTTCTTTTGGACGGCACCATAACCGCAATTGGCCCCGACGGTACCCGCGAGATCGCGGCCGCGGATTTTTTCCAATCCTTCCTCACTACGAGCCGTTGCCAAGATGAAATCGTCATCGAAGCACGCCTTCCGGTCCTGCCCGATGGGTCGGGTTTTGCTTTTGACGAAGTAACGCGGCGACATGGCGATTACGCGCTCGTCGGTCTCGGCTGCGTCCTGTCGCTCAATGACGAGGGCCACGTGCACGACATACGGCTTGCGGCTTGCGGAATCTCCGATCGCCCGGTGCGCCTGAGGGCGGCCGAAGCGGCACTCAATGGCAAGCTTCTTGACAGCAGCGAACTGGCCATTGCGGCGCGGGCATCGGTGGACGCAGTCACGCAAGCCGACGACATGAATACTTCGATGTCATACAGGCGGCGCGTGCTGAGCGGTTTGATTCAGCGGCTCGTGCCCATCGCCGCCGCTCGCGCGCGTGCAGGATATCGGCAATGAAGCGCTCAGCAATTCGACCGTCAATTCCGGAACGTTCGGACGATCCGCTCGTCGAAGTGTCGTTGGTTGTCAACGGGCAGCCGATCAAACGTACGGTCAGTGTGCGCATGCTGCTAAGCGATTTTCTGCGGCACGAACTTGGCCTGACCGGCACCCATGTCGGTTGCGAGCATGGCGTATGCGGTTGCTGCACCGTCCATATTGACGGCAAGGCCGGGCGCTCCTGTCTCACGCTTGCGGTACAGGCCAATGGTTGCGCCATCCGCACCATTGAGGACGTCGCATCCGAAGACGGCGCGCTGCACCCCGTTCAGCAGGCATTCAAGGAATGCCACGCCTTGCAATGCGGCTTTTGCACACCGGGCATGGTGATGAACGTGCTCAGCCGGTTCGAGGAACGCGAGCCGCTCGACCTTTCGGAGGCCGGCATTCGCGATCTCCTCTCGGGCAACCTGTGCCGCTGCACTGGTTATATCAATATCATCGCTGCGGTGCGGCGCGCGGCCGAGTTGCTTGGCCGCGGCTGACGGACATCACCCATGTCGACACGCACATTCGGCACTCGCGTTGAACGGAATATTGACCCGAAACTGCTGCGCGGCGAAGGGGCTTTCGTCGACGACATCCCATTGAATAATCCGCTGCACGCGGCCTTTCTACGCAGTCCCGTGGCGCGCGCGCGGCTAAAAAAGATCGATGTTAGCGCTGCGCGAAACTATCCCGGCGTCGCCGCGGTCTATACGTGCAACGATATTGGCCCGCTCGACATGCCGATGCCGCTGCTTATTCCGCATCCGTCGATGAAGAATCCGAAGACGCAGCGGCCGTTGGCGCGTGGCGACGTGTATTACGTTGGCCAGACAATCGCCATGGTCGTTGCGGTTGACCGCTACACAGCTGAGGACGCGGCAGCACTGATCGAGGTCGAATACGAACACCTTGCGGTTGAGATGGACATGAAGCGCGCGCTCGTGGGTGGCGCGCCGCTGGTTCACGGCGACGTTCCGAACAATCTCGCGGCACATTTCATCCAAGTTTCTGGCGATCCGGATGCTGCTTACGCGCGCGCTGAGCATTTCACCAAAATTGAGGTGCAAGTAGACCGTTCCACCGCGGCGCCAATGGAATGCCGCGCGGTGGCGGCGCGTTGGGACGCGATATCGGGCGAGCTAACAGTCTGGGACGGCACGCAAGCACCGATTTCAGTGCGCGGCGGCCTCGCCTCGATATTCAATCTGGACGAAGACAAGGTACGAGTAATCGCGCCCGATGTCGGCGGCGGCTTTGGCCAAAAGGTTCTACTCTTCTATCCGGACGAATTGCTCATCCCGATGGCGGCGATGGAGCTCGGTCGTGCGGTGAAGTATATCGAGGACCGACGCGAGAACTTCATCGGCTCCTCGCAGGAGCGCACGCAAATCCACACCATCGAGCTCGCGGCGCTCAAGACGGGCGAAGTCATCGGGCTGCGCGACAGTTTTCTGCATGATACTGGCGCGTTCATTCCCTACGGCATTGCGGTGGCACAGGTCGCTTCCACATCAATCGCCGGCCCGTACCGTATTCCCAACATTTGGGTCGAATTCAAAGCGGTTTATACACCGACCGTTCAGGTGACACCTTATCGTGGCTGCGGGCGCCCTCAGGCCTGTTTTGCAATCGAGCGGGCGATGGATCAGCTCGCAGAAGAGCTCGGTATTGATCGCTTCGAGATCCGCCGGCGCAATTTCATTTCTGAAAAGGAATTTCCGTACCCGCGTGATGGCCTGCTCTTCGCCGACGGACTCAAGGTGACGCTCGACAGCGGTCAATATGGCAGAGCGTTGGGCATGGCGGCTGAAGCGTTTGCCGGGCCGGATTTTCTATTGGATCAGGAGAAAGCGCGCGCCGAAGGTAAATATCTTGGCTTGGGGCTTGCGTGCTACGTAGAGGGAACGGGTCTCGGCCCTTACGAAGGCGGCCACATCCGTGTTCATCCGATCACCGGCAAAGTTTACGTCAATACCGGGCTTTCAGGCCAAGGTCAGGGTCACGACACCGTCTTCGCGCAAATCGTCGCGGATCAGGTCGGCGTCTCCCCGTCGGATGTGATCGTAGTCGAGGGCGACACCAAAGCGTTCGACTGGGGCGTTGCTACATTTGCGAGCCGTGCCGCAGTGGTAAGTGGCAACGCCATCCATAAGGCGGCACTGACTGCGCGGAAAAAAATTCTCGAAGCGGCTGCCAACATGTTGGAAGTCGACATCGGGGACGTTGATCTGCACGATTCCGCTGCCTGGATCAAAGGCTCAAACCGTTTCGTGCCGCTCGCCGCAATTGCGACGGCGAGTAATCCGCTACGCTATGCGTTCAACGAGGCCGCGCAGGCAGCGACGCAGTTCGCGCCGGCGAGCAAACATGACGGACCTCCGCTGGCGGAAGGACAAGCGCCGGGCATTGAAGCCACCGAGTATTACAGCCCGCCAGCGTCGACCTGGGCATACGGTGTGCACGCCGCCATCATCGAAGTCGATCCGCAGTTATGCACTGTCAAGATTCGGAAATACGTGTGCATCCACGATTGCGGCAACATGATCAACCCGATGATTGTGGAAGGACAGGTGTGCGGCGGTATTGCGCAGGGGATCGGCGGCGCGCTGTACGAGAAGCTCGAATATCAACCAGACGGCAATCTCGCTAACGCGAGCCTCATGGATTTTTTGGTCCCCTACGCGACGGAAATTCCGCCGGTATCAATTCTACATCTGGAAACGCCGTCGCCGCTCAATCCACTTGGAGTGAAGGGTGTTGGCGAAGCAGGTTGTATTGCGGTCGGCGCCGTTGTGGCCTCGGGCGTCGAAGACGCCCTTCGACCGTTAGGGAAGATCACGATACGCCAGGTGCCGCTTACGCCTCGCATGATCAGCGAAGCGCTGGAGCAAGCTGGCGTCTAGGCGGGCGAAGAGACGTCCGGTCGGCGATCTTTGTCGCGCTGGTCGGAATGTCGGCATGAACTGTGACTGAAAATGCCTACGGCACGGACCGTCGGCAAAAGCCAGAGGGAGGCAAACGATGCATGGTAAATTAGCTCTCGCCGCAGGGGCAGCCGCCCTGCTGGTAGCGACCGGATCAGCTTGGGCTGACGGATTTACGCTCAAAGCTCCGCCGAAAGTGGCCTTTTTGTACTTCAAAGCCAAGAATGACGGCGGCTGGACGCAAGCCTTCGAAGAAGCTCGGCCGAAGATGGAGAAGGCGCTCGGCATGCAAATTCCCTTCGTGGAGAACATCGCCGAGGACGCCGCCCAGATAACGCCACCGGCTGAGAAATTCATCCAGCGCGGCTACAATATCATCATCGGCACGGCCTTCGGCTATTCCGATACGTTCAAGGATCTCGCCGCCAAGCATCCGGACGTAGCTTTCCTCAATGCTGCGGGCACGACGAACGGCCCGAACTTGCAGTCGTTCTACGGCCGAACGTATGAAAGCCAGTATCTATGCGGCATGGTCGCGGGCGGCGTTTCCCAATCCGGCAAGCTCGGGTTCGTTGGTGCCAATCCCTTCGGCATCGTCAATTGGACGATCAATGCTTACGAGCTGGGTGCCGCGAAACTTAATCCCAAAGCAACCGTAACGGCAGTTTTCACCGGTGCCTGGAACGATCCGGTAAAAGAGCGTGCGGCCGCCGAGGCCCTCGTCGACGAGGGCATCGACGTGATTGGTCAGCACGTCGACACGCCGACCGTGCAGATCGTGGCGCAGGAGCGCAAGATCCATGGCACCGGACATCATCGCGACCTGCGCGAATTCGCGCCGAAGGCGACGCTCTGCTCGTCCGCCTGGGTCTGGGACAAATATCTGATCGCAGAGATTAAAAAGGTCGAAGCCGGCAACTGGGTGACCAGTCCGTACGGCGATTTCATTTCGATCAAAGACGGCGGCACCGATATCGCTTGCTGCAGCGCAGACGTACCGAAAGACGTCGTCGATAAGGTGATGGCTGCGCGCCAGGATATCATCGATGGCAAGCTGCATGTCTATGGGGGCCCCATCAAGGACCGCGATGGCAAGGAACGCGTGCCCGCGGGGCAGGTCATCAGCGACGCCGATCTATGGAAAATGGATTGGTTCGTTCCCGGCGTGATCACACAGAAAAAGTAAGAACCTCAAGCGTGGCGCGGCCCGATACCGCGCCGCGCTTTATTTGCCTGGAGTGCGGTAATGGTCGCGGCTCTTCGGCTTGTGGGAGTCAGAAAATCGTTTGGCGGATTCGCCGCTCTCGATGATGCAGAGTTCGAGGCGCAAGCCGGCGAAGTCCGTGCACTGCTGGGCGAGAACGGGGCCGGTAAGTCATCGCTGATGAACGTCGCGGCCGGCCTCTATACCCCGGAAGCTGGGCAGATCTTTGTTAACGGCGAAGAAGTCGTGTTCAGCGGGCCGCGCGATGCCACCGCACGTGGCATCGGCATGGTACATCAGGAATTCAAGCTGGTGCAGCCGTTTACGGTGGTCGAGAACGTTCTTCTTGCAAATTGGAGCGGCCGGTTCGCGCCAGGCGTGCGGGAAATCCAACGGCAAATCCAAACGCAAGCTGCCATGCTCGGCTTTGATATCGATCCAAAAAGCCGCGTCGATGAATTGTCGATCGCCGAACGCCAGCGAGTTGAGATTGTCAAAGTGCTACTCGCCGGCGCCCGCATTCTCATTCTCGACGAACCGACCGCCGTGCTTACCGACGAAGAAGCGGTGCGGCTTCTCACTACCGTGCGGGCACTCGCCTCCAGCGGAGCCGCGGTTATCCTCGTTACTCATAAGCTCGGTGAGGTCACTTCATTCACTGATCGGGTCACGGTCATGCGCGGGGGCCGAGCCGTGGCGCATCTCGATTCGCGTGCGACCGACGCCACCGAACTTACGCGGCTTGCGGTGGGCACTACGGTCGCTTCGCCCCACCGTGCCTCCTCCTCGGTGCCTGGCGAGGCGCGCATCACGATCAAAGGCTTGCGGGCAGCGCGTGCCGATGGACACCTCACCGTCAACGACGCGAGCTTCCATGTCTGCGCTGGCGAGATCTACGGCATCGCCGGCGTCGGCGGTAATGGCCAGACCGAACTCGTGGAAGCGCTCACCGGCGTGCGCGCACCGATTGGCGGAACGATCGAAATCGAAGGTGCCGGAAACGCTACCGGGGCGTCGCCGGAGCGCCTGCGCGATCTCGGCATCGCCTGCATCCCGGCCGATCGTTTCGGCTTTGGGGTCGCCGGCGGTTTGTCGGTCGTCGATAATTTCTGTGTCGGCCAAATAGCCGGAGGCGCTTATGGCTCGTGGATGCGCACCAACGGGTCGGCCATGCGCGAGGCGACCGCCGAGGCCGTCGGCGAATTTGACGTGCAGGGCGTGCGCACACTGCGGCAACGCGCGGCTCAGCTCTCTGGCGGCAACGCCCAGAAGCTCATCATCGCTCGCGAGTTCACCCGCAACCCGAAGGTCATCATCGCGCATAGTCCAAGCCGTGGCCTCGACATTCGCGCCTGTGCGGCAGTGCAGGAACGCCTACTCAGAGCACGCGCCGGCGGCGTGGCCATCATATTGATCAGCGACGACCTCGACGAGGTGCTCAATCTCTCCGATCGCGTCGGCGTGATGACTCGTGGCCGTATCGCCGCAGAGTTTGCGGCACCGGCGGATCGCCAGGCCGTCGGCCGCGTCATGGTGCACCATGCTTAACAACACCGTCGCGGGGGCACGTGCCTCCGCAGGCGCCGCGCAACCGCCGCTAATGAAAAGCGCCGGCAATGGATGGCGGCTAAGAAGGCTCAATCTCGAGCTGCGGCAACAAATGTCGCCCTGGTTGCAGGCGCTGATCCTGGCGGGGGCACTGGTTGTCGGCCTGGGCATTTCGGCGACGCTCTTGATTGCGGCGGGCGTGAAGCCGTCGGCCTTGTTCGAGGAATTCATTATCGAGAATTTCAGCGATCCGGAAAATCTGCACTCCATCTTGGTTCAGGCGGCGCCGCTGATTTTCGTTGGCGTCGGCGCGGCGCTCGCATTCCGCGTGCGTTTCTGGAATCTCGGTATCGAAGGTCAAATGATTTTTGGTGGTATCGCAGCCACTGCGGTTTCCTTCTACGACATCGGGCCGCCTTTGCTACGGCTGCCTTTGATGATGCTGTTCGCAGCTTTTGCCGGCATGGCCTGGATCGTTGTGCCGCTATGGCTGCGCGTGCGCTGGCGAGTTAACGAGATCATCGTCACGCTCTTGCTCAACTACGTCGCGCTCAATTTTCTGCTTCACCTCCTCTACGGTCCATGGCTCGACCCGAAGGATAATTTCCCGCATTCTCCACAGTTTCGCGCGTTCGAGCGGTTGCCGGAGCTCGGACTCGGAATTAGCAGCGCGCTGGTGCTGGCGCTTGTTTTCACAGCGCTGAGCGGCTGGCTCGTTATGTTCACGCGCTTCGGCTTCTATACGAAGTTCGTGCACGATAATGACCGTATGGCGCTCGCAGTGGGCGTGCCGATTGGAATTGTGATCTTTGGATCGGCGTTACTTTCGGGCGCACTATCTGCGCTCGCTGGATTCGTCATCGCCGCCGCCCAGGAGGGCCGGCTTACCCAATCCTATTTCGCAGGCTACGGATTTTCCGGAATTCTTGATCGCCTTTCTGGCGCGCAACAACCCGATCGCTGCGATGGTGGTGGCCATATTGGTGGCGGTCCTATTCGTCTCCGGCCGAAGCCTCCAAGTTTTCTATCAGATCCCATTCGCCATGGTTCAGTTGATCCAGGCGATTATCGTCATCAGCGTCGCAGCGTCTGAGTTTCTGATGCGGCACCGCGTGCACTGGGTGCGCTAGGCGAGGAGGCTCATGCTGCATTTCATCGTCAATTGGTTGGCCGGAACGCCGAGCTTCGCGACTCCCTATGCGCTTGCCGCGCTTGGCCTGATCATCAGCGAGCGAGCTGGCGTACTGTCTCTCGGGGCGGAGGGCTTCATGCTGGTCGGTGCACTGGCGGGGGTTGCGACTTCCCTCGAGCTTGGCGGCTATCCGGCCATCTCCCTGCTGGCCGCGATGCTCGCTGCCGCCGGAGTTTCGCTGCTGTTTGCCTTTTTGGTTGTGTTCTTGCGGGTCAACCAGGTGATCGCGGGTCTTGCGGTTGTGTTTTTCTGCGACGGACTGACCAGTCTCGTCGGAACGCTTTGCGACTGGACCAATCGGCCTATCACCGGCTTGCATGCGGTTGCCATCTGGCCGCTATCGGACATCCCGGTGGTCGGCAAAATCCTATTTTCTCAGAATATCGTGGTCTATCTCGTGATCCCGATCTTCTTTTTGGTGAATTATGTCCTCACCCGCTCGATGCTCGGATTGCGGCTGCGTTCAGTTGGCGAGAATCCGGAAGCCGCAGACGCCGCCGGCGTCAGTGTGTCTCTGTACCGGCTCGGAGCGGTCGTCGCCGGCTCCGCGCTGATCGGGCTCGCGGGCGGATACCTTTCCGTCGTCGACGTGAAGCTCTGGATTCCCGATATCAGCGGCGGCCGCGGTTGGATCGCGATCGCGCTCGTGATTTTCGCGCGCTGGCAGCCCTGGCGCGCGCTACTCGGCGCTTTGTTGTTCGGCTGCATCGAGGCGCTCATTCCGCGCATCGCTGCCGCTGGGATTCAAGTGCCGCAATACTTCCTATTGATGACCCCCTATCTCGCCACCATCGCGGTCATGGTCTGGGCGGCGGTGACGAAATTCGGGCGCTCGAGCGAGCCGGCCGCGCTCGGGCAGCCGCACATTCGCGAAGAGCGGCGTTAGGGCAAAAGTGGAACTGGGTTTCCGAAAAAGTTGCTCTTTGTCGGTATTGAAGTGTTCTGGAACAGCCGGTCTGGCGAATTCATTCTGACTCAGCAAAAAACAAGAGCGGCAATCGTTCTGTCAGCAGCGTTTGCAGCCAAGAATACTTCGGAAGGAAACACTTGCGGTCGGACGGCCTTGCGTCCAATATGCACAATCTGGATATCATATCCGTATAACGGACATTATTATGGGTCTGAGAATCGCGATCGATACTGGCGGCACCTTCACGGATATCGTCGCCATTGACGAAGATACGGGCGACATCACCGCTACCAAGACGCCATCGACGCCCGAAGATCCGAGCATCGGTCTGGTCGAAGGCGTGCGTAAAGTTCTCAAGGCTGCGGGCGGGGAACCCGGGGACGTGCAGATGTTGCTGCATGGCTCTACGGTCGCGACCAATGCAGTGTTGGAACACAAATTCGACGGGTTGGGGCTCCTCGTCACGAAGGGCTTCCGCCATCTGATCGAGATCGCGCGCCAATCGGTACCGGATGGGTATGGAAACTCTTTCTTCTGGGTCAAGCCGCGCCGGTTAGTGCCGCTGCACCTCGTGCGTGAGGTGACGGGCCGGATGCGTTACGACGGCAGCGAACTCGAGCCGCTCGACGAAAAAGCGGTTCTTTCGGCAGTGCAGGAGCTGGTTGAAGATGGCGTGCGCTGCGTTGCGGTCTGCCTGCTGCACGCCTACGCCAATGGCGGGCACGAAAAGCGTGTCGGCGAATTGATCGCCAAACACTTCCCGGATGTTTTTGTTTCGCTGTCGTCGGTGGTGCTGCCTGAATATCGCGAATACGAGCGCGCGATGACGACACTTATCGACGTGCTGGTGAAGCCCTACTGCCGCACCTATCTGCAACGCGCTGCCGACAAGATCCGCTCCACGTCCGGCAACATTCCGTTCCTGATCATGCAGTCGAACGGCGGCATCGTGAAACATTCCACCGCTGGCGAACGGCCGGTGACGATGTTGTTGTCAGGCCCCGCCGCCGGCGTGCTGGGCTCGGTGCACACCGCGCAGCTTGCCGGCTATCGCGACATTCTTACCATCGATGTGGGCGGTACGTCGACCGACGTATCGATCATCGAAAATCATCAGCCGCGCTACACCTCGACCTCAATGGTCGAAAGTTATCCGGTTAAGACGCCGATGCTCGACATCGTGACTGTCGGCTCCGGCGGCGGCTCGATCGTCTGGATCGAACTCATATGGTCAACTGAAAGTCGGCCCGCAGAGCGCCGGCGCCAATCCGGGCCCGATCTGTTACGGTAAGGGGGGCACCAAGGCGACCGTCACCGACGCTGCCGTCGCGCTTGGCCGGCTACCGGCGATGCTGGTCGGCGGCGAAATCGAACTCGACGCAGCCGCGGCACGCCGCGCGTTCGTAGCGCTCGGCGAACAACTTCGTCTTGATCCTGATGAGCTTGCCGCCGGCGCGCTCGAAATCGCCGCGGCCAACCAGGTATTTGGCATCCGCCAGGTGACCACCGTGCGCGGGCGAGAGCCCGGTGACTACGCGATGATCGCGTTCGGCGGCGCGGGCGGCTTGTTTGCCACTGAAGTGGCTGATTTTCTCGGCATCGGCACGGTAATATCGCCGCCGAATCCGGGCAACTTGTGCGCCTTCGGCCTGCACGTCTGCGATGTCACGCGCGACTATATTCGCACGCTGGTGCGCAAGCAAAGTACGGCCGATGCGAATGAGATTCTCGCGGTTTGGGGCGAGTTGGAGCGGCTCGGCTTTTCCGATATTGAGGCCGAGGGAATCGCCAAGGACGACATTACGGTCCAGTTCGTCGCAGACGTGCGTTACTTCGGAGAAGGCCATGAGGTCCATGTCGAGATTCCTGAAGGCCTTTCGGGACCGGCGATGTTGGATTTCATGTGGGCCGAATTCCACAACGTGCACGACCGTACCTTCGGCTTCGACTATCGGGGCCAGCAAGACGTGGAATTGGTAAATCTGCGAGTGCGTGCCGTTGGGCGGCAAAGCCGGCCGCAAATCAAGGCAAGCGAGAGCCGCCGCAACGAAGCTTTGGCATTCGGTCAACGCCATGTCTTCTGGCGAGCCACCGGCTGGATCGACGTGCCTTTGTTTCGTCGTTCGGAGCTTGCGCTCGATCAGCGAATTCTTGGCCCGGCCATTATCCAAGAATACGGCTCGACTATCGTTATGCCGCCTGGCTGGTCATTGCATACCGATCGTTTTCGCAATCTCATTCTGGCAAGTGGACGCTGAGAGGAAACGCTATGCAACATTCAGCATCGCGTCGCGCGCTCGGTCCGATCGAGCTTGAAGTCATCCACGGCACCATTCGGGCGGCCGAACTCGAAATTGAGGCAGCGGTCGAGCGCACTTCCCGCTCGCCGATGATCCGCGATCAACATGATTACCGGGTGGCGCTGTTCGACGCCAAGGGCCGCAAGCTCACCGGCCGCTCCTATTCGGCGATAGTCGAGCCGGTTTTCGAGTATTTCGGCGCTGATGACATCCATCCGGGCGACGTGTTTTTCTGGAACGATCCCTACAATTCGTGTGGCGGCATCGGACATGTGCCGGATCTCTGCACCACCGTACCGATTTTCTACGGCGATCGGCTGATCGGATTTAGCCAAGTGTTCGGCCATCACGACGATGTTGGCGGCTCCGTGCCCGGAAGCCTGCCAGTGCACGCCACCGACAGTTGGATGGAGGGCCTACTCGTCCCGCCGATCAAGTTATATGAGCGGGGCAAGCGTAACGAAGCAGCCTTCCGCATCATCGTCCGCAACTCACGTTTGTCGGAGCATCTGAAGGGCGATCTCGATGCCGAGCAAGGCGCCGCCCGGCTCGGGTGCCGACGTATAGAAGCGCTAGCGCAACGCTACGGAGTGGAGACGCTTGAACGGGCGTTCGATCAGATCCTGGAAAACACTGCTGCAGTCTTCCGGCGCGAAATCCTTCCCAAGATCAAGAACGGAATTTATCACTTCGAGGACTACATCGAAGCCGACGGTGTCGACAAGCCGCGCCTGCACACGTTGCGGCTCACCATGACCAAGACACGCGACAAGATTCAACTAGACTTCACCGGCACCGATCCGGAGGCCAAAGGCCCGATTAACTGGTCGCTCGACGAAGCCGACGGTCGCTACTTTCGCAAGTGGCTGGCGCCGACCTTGCGTTCGCTCGCGGCCACGCCTGAGCGTGCCGCCGAGATCGACTCGAACGAGGGGGTGCTCGACGTCATCGATGTAAAATTTCCGCCCAAAGGTAGTTTGATCACGCCGCATTTCGGCCGGCCGACCGGGATGCGCTTCTTCTTGATGTTGCGCTCGCTCGGTGCATTCGCGGCCTGCCTATCGAAGGCGACCGACGGCGCCATGCCCGCCGACCACGAGACCATTCGAATCTGGGGATTGTCGGGTGGCAAGACGCAGGACGATTTCTTTCTGTTCCGCGAAGTACTGGGCGGCGGGGGGCCGGGCCGCCCGTGGGCAGACGGCTCCGACGTCGTGCACGTAGTGCCGAACTCGCGCAACCTGCCGGCGGAATTTGCGGAAACGCGCTATCCGGTTCTGGTCGAGCAACTGGGCCTCAAACAGGATTCCGGTGGCCCTGGTTATCGCCGCGGTGGATTTGGCTACGACAAGCGCATTCGCACGCTGGAAGCGGCGCGCCTGATCTCCAATGCCGATCGCTCGACGCTGGGCTGCTATGGAGTTAACGGCGGCAAGGCGGGTCAACCCTATGCGGTGGCGGTGACGACACCGGACGGTGAAACCACGAGCTATCCGGGCATGACCGATACCGTGATCGTGCCGCCCGGGTCATCAGTCCGCATCGTCACCACGGGCGGCGGCGGGTGGGGTGACCCGCTGCTGCGCGAAGTCGAGATGGTGATCTACGACGTGCAGTGCGGCATGATCTCGCCAGAAAGCGCCGCGGAGAATTACGGCCTCGTGCTCATAAAGATCGGGCGCAAATGGCAGGCTGATCTTTCCAAGACGGCGCAACGCCGCCAGCAACTGGCGCGCGTGCGCGGCGACCTGGCGATGTTTGATCGCGGCCATCATTTCGAGGAACAAAAACGCTTGGGCCTAGTCCAATATCCTGAAGGTTGGACGGATCCAGATTTTGGCTGGTTGGCCAGCAGCACTCTCAAGCGTGATGTGGCCTAGAAGTAGCCCGCAATCCGTTTATTTTTTTGGCCAGCCGAGCAGGCGCGACCAAGGACAGGACGTCCCGTAGTCTTCGCCGCCGATCTGTTCAGGGAGAGCGGATATAGAGAGGCGCTAGGGCGACTTTGGCAGTCCGAACTAAATGGACATTCCCGTCATTGTAGTTGTCCGGATAACACAAATTCGATGATCTAAAGTGACATTGTGACTCCAGCATACTACGCGATCCGCGAAGACTAGGGCGATGCGAAAGCCAGGAGCGCTACCAATGTCGGACGATGCTGACGATGCAACTCCGCGGCTGCCGGAGATGACGCCGGAACAGCGAGAGGCGTTTGAGGCTAGTCGTAGAAGTCTTGAACGCTTGGCGATGCGAATCGTTGCGTTGCCAAAGGAAAATCGAACATATGCTTTCGCCGCCGCTCGCAAGAGCCTCGAGGATGTGAATCGGGCAAAGGGTTATGAGGGTCATCCCGCCGCAGAGCGGTGGCTAAATGAATATATGACGAGTTTGCAGATACGCGTCGCTGAAATCGAAGCGTGCGGCGGGGCAGCAGGTGGCAACGTTTAGCTGCCCTACTCGCCTGCGTTCGAGGTGCCCGCAATCTCGATGGAACTGTTCGAAGCATAGCAGTCGATGTTGGATATTCGGCGCCGTGCAAACTCCGTTACCTTGACAAGAAAGTCGCTCATTTGGCAATTCAAGCGAGTACGGTTCTACGCGAATCTCGGCCGGAACGCTCATACGCATTGCGGCTCGAACTAGTCGATGTTTGTGGTCCGGCTCACTCCGGAACTCATGTCGGACGTCGCGCGACGTCGCCTGATGACCCGAAGCGTAAATGGCGCGTTGCGTGAGATCGGCTCAAGCGTCGCTCGTCTCGGCATCGATCTCTGAAACGTCTTAAGCTCGACGCTGAGTCTCAGTCGTGCGACGCCAATCGTGCCGTTATCTGGTCATGCAATCGTCCGTTGGTCGCGAGGATATTAGCTTTCTGGTGCGTGGAACGTTTTAGTCCATCAAATGTTGTGGCGCGTCCGCCGGCCTCTTCAACCAACAGTGTGCCGGCCAACGTATCCCACGGGCTCACGTCGGCTTCGAAAAACGCGTCGAGCCGTCCGCACGCCACATAGGCAAGCGCCAGCGCTGGCGCGCCCAGGGACCGTACAGCTCTCGCGACTCCAAGAAACGTGCGGAGACGGCTCGCATAACGCTCCAATACCGTCGCATCATCGGACTGAACCTGTGTCGACAGAACGCTGGAGCGCAATTGCGTATTCGCGGAAACCGTGATCGGGGTGCCGTTGAGCATCGCGCCGCCGTCTCGAACGGCCGTGAACATTTCGTTGCGCACCGGTTCGTATATGACGCCGGCGGCGATGCCGTCTTGATCGCAATAGGCAATCGATATGCAGTAAAATGGCAGGCCGTTCGCATAGTTAGTCGTTCCGTCGAGCGGATCGACATACCATCGTGAAGCCGAAGTGCTTCGGCCGTCGCTGCCTTCTTCGCCGACAATAAGATCGTGCGGAAACGCCCGCCGAATCGTTCGTATGATTTCCTGCTGGGAACGCAGATCGGCGGCCGTGACGATACTCGTCCGCGATGAATCCTTTTCTTGAATGTTCAGGTCCGTGCGATTGTTGGTCCGGATCGCAGATCCGGCATTTTGGGCGGCTTCTATCGCCACGTCGAGACGTTTCATAAAACTTGGCTCGCCAGTAAAACGGAAACGAAGCGCAGTGTCGATCTGCACCACACGCTCTAACTCCGCGCCGCCCCCGGAGCAGCCTTAATCCCTAACCCATATTTGGCGGCGTATTGTAGTGCGTCCCATTTCGCGGGCGCCTGTTCGGTTTCCGCATCGAGCGTCGTGATCGGCCGAGCCTGCACAATCGAGATCGGCGCTCCCGACCGCCATGCCGGCTCGATCACCCACTCGATATCCACGGGTTTGCCGAATTGACGTTCAATGTCTGAGATCGTTTGCCACAATGTCCGGATCATTTCAGACGTGAGACATTGCGATCGCTGAAAGCGCAGCGGCAAGGGCTGTTCGGTGACGCCGCCGCGCACCGGATCGAACAAAGAGGCGACGCGCTTATCGCCGACGCGATAGGAAAGAACGCGGCCTTCGGTGCGATCGACTTCGATACTGTCCGGCTCGACGGTTCCTTGCACGACCGATTCCCCCAGCCCCAGGATGCTTCGATGACAAACCGGTCGCGCTTGCCGCTGACCGGATGGGCCGAGAACGCTACGCCTGCGCAACGCGCGTGAACCAGACGCAGCACGCCGACTCCCATGGGGGTTTGCCGAAAATGCTGTTTCTGGCGCGCCCGATAGGTCAAGGCGCGGCCCACAAAAAGGCTGCTCCAGGCGCGGCGGACAGCCGTAAGAACCGCATCGGCGCCAATCACCCCGAGGTAGCTTTCATATTGCCCGGCAAAACTTGCGGTCGCGGCGTCTTCTCCGGCGGCCGAACTGCGCACGGCGACGGCCAGGCCTACATCACCGTAGCGGAAACACAATTCGTCATAGGCATCGCGCAACGCGCCTTCGATCGCGCACCCCATCGGAGCTTGCTCGATGAGCTGACGTATACGAAGGGAGCCGGCCTCGAGTGCGGCGAGATTGTCGATATCTGAAATTTGCTCCAGCTCGCGCTCTATTCTGTGTCCGAGGCTGTCTTCCGCCAAAAATCTCTCGAAGGCCGTGGTGGTGACCGCGAAGCCGTCCGGCACTTCGATGCCGCTTGCCCGCAGCGTTCCCAGGCGGGCGATTTTGGGCCCGACATCCGCATTGTCGTCGTCGGTCAGCTCGCTTAGCCACCGGAGCATCGGCATTCCTTGACTGCGTTTCCGTTTCGACACGGCGGTTGATACTCCACCGAATATTATGCGCGCACGCTAGCGCATCGTAACCCGCAGTACCACTGCCGGTAACAAGTACAGTTCTCTTTATTTTCCTCCAGCACAGGTTTCCATTTGGAACAGTTGTCGGCCGGATCGTGTGGCACAGAGTGTAGTCAGCAACATTGTTTCTCAAAATCGCAATGCAACAAGCGCGTTTGTGCTTGTGAGCGATAAACACCGATGTTAGCACCGATCACTCATCGCGTTTCGGAGCGACCGATACTTGTGTGATGAAAAGCAGAATCAGAAAGACGGAAGCGATCCGATGGTAACCGAACCACCGTTCCGTGCCGATCATGTCGGCAGCCTGCTGCGGCCACAAGAAATCAAGGAGGCTCGCGCCAAACGCGAGAGCGGCGAAATCGGTGCAGCCGATCTGAAAGCCATCGAGGACAAGGCGATTAGCCGTGCGGTAGCGAAGGAAGCGTCGCTGGGGCTGAAAGCGGTGACGGACGGTGAATACCGGCGCAGTTTCTGGAGCCGCGACTTTTTCCGTCATCTCGACAACGTGGAAACGTTTTCAACGCCGAACGTCAAACGTTTTCAAGGCAGCCAGCCGAAAACGCTCGCGCACCGTCCGACGGCAAAGCTCGGCTCGTTCTCGGGCCATCCGATGATCGAGCACTTCCGTTACCTCAAATCGGTCGCGCCGGCCGGCACGGTGCCGAAAATGACAATCCCGGCGCCGAGCGCGTTCCTCGCGCATCGCGGCAAGACCATCCTCGATGGCTCCGTCTATGACTCCTTCGAAGAATTTTATGCCGACCTCGGTGAAACCTATCGCCAGGTGGTTCGCGGCTTCGGTGAAGCGGGTTGCCGCTACCTGCAGCTCGATGAAGTCTATATGATCGTTCTGGTCGACCCGAAGCAGCGCCAGTTCTTCGTCGAGCACGGCAACGACCCCGAAAAGCTGCCAGAATTGTATTCCAACGCGACTAACGTGGCGCTCAAGGACAAGCCCGCCGACATGGTCACCGCCATGCATCTGTGCCGCGGCAACTTTCGCTCCACCTTCCAGGGCGTCGGTGGCTACGATGCCATCGCCGATATTCTGTTTAACAAGACCAATATCGACGTGTATTTCATGGAATACGACACCGAACGCGCCGGCGGCTTCGAGCCGCTGCGCCTTGTTCCCAAGGGCAAGAAAGTCGTGCTTGGGCTGGTTACCTCCAAGACCGGCAAGCTTGAATCCAAGGACGAAATCAAGCGGCGGGTGGAGGCGGCGACCAAATACATCGACATCGACCAGCTCTGTCTCAGTCCACAATGCGGTTTTGCAAGCACCGAGGAGGGCAACCTGCTCACTGAAGAAGAGCAGTGGGCCAAGCTCGGTTTCGTCGTCGAGGTCGCCAAGGACATTTGGGGACGCGCCTGACGCGCTCTTGCAGGGTTACACCAATGCAGGCCAACACCGATCGTATTCAAACCACGCATGTTGGAAGCCTCGTGCGGCCGCCAGCGCTCGTGGACTACATGCGCAAGCGTCTCGAGCGCGAGGCCGTCGACCATGCGGCCTACGAGGGTTATCTCACGGGCGCGGTGGCGGATGTGGTCGGCCGGCAGGCCGCTATGGGCCTCACTGTCGTCAACGATGGTGAGTATCCGAAGAGCTCCTGGTATCGCTATGTCACCGAGCGCCTTGATGGCTTGGAATACCGCGCCGTGCCAAGCGAGCGGCCCAAGCCGACGCCGTCGGCCGGTTTGGATTTTGAACGCTTCCGCGACTTCTACGCCGAATATCAGAGCGGGCAGAAAGCCAATGCCGGAAGCGGCTATTGGGTCGTGACCGGCCCGGTCAAATATCGTGGCCAAGCGCAGGTGCAGCGTGATATCGCCAACCTTAAAGGCGCACTGCGGAAGTATCCGCAAGTCACCGGCTTCCTTCCAGTCGTCGCGCCCGCAAGCGTGCTGCAGGGCATGCGCGATGAATATTACGGCACCGAAGAAAAACTCAGCTCGGCTCTCGGCGAGGCCTTGCGCGCCGAGTACAAGGCGATCACCGATGCCGGACTGATCGTGCAAATCGACGACGCCTGGCTTGCCGCCAAATACGACGTGATGGTGCCGCCGGCGAAATTCTCGGACTATTACGCCTGGGCGGAGCAAAAGGTCGAAGCTCTCAATCGCGCGCTGGACGGGATCCCCGCCGCACAGAGTCGCTACCACGTGTGCTGGGGGAGCTGGAACGGACCCCACACCAACGACGTTGCCGCCGAAGACATTGTTGATCTCATTTTGCGGGTGAAAGTGGGAGGCTATTCACTGGAGATGGCGAATCCGCGCCACGAACACGAATGGCAGATTTGGCAAAAGACCAAGCTGCCGGGCGATCGCGTGCTGCTGCCCGGCGTGATTGCGCACACCACGAACGTTGTGGAGCATCCGAAGCTTGTGGCCGAGCGTCTGGTCCGGCTGGCGAAACTGGTCGGCCGCGAGCGCGTGATCGGATCAACCGACTGCGGATTTGCCCAGGGCGTCTTCTATCGCCGTGTTCATCCCTCGATCATGTGGGCAAAGCTCGAGGCGCTCGCCGAGGGTGCCAAGCTTGCGACCGCAGAGCTGTGGGGCCGCGCCGCGGCGGCGTGACGACGCGTCGTCTAGGCCTGCTCGCGAACGAGCTCGCCGATCGCCTTGAGGCGCGCCTCCGCGTCGGGCGTCCAGGGAAACGACAGGTTGAGCGCGATACAGTTGCGGAAAGCTTCACGAACGGAAAAAAGCGGGCCGGGCGGCAGGCCCACGCCGCGTGCCAGTGCGCCACGACAGGCGGCGACTGAATCGAATCCGGGCGGTCCCTCGATCCAGCACATGAAGCCGCCTGACGGCTTCGTCACCTTGCAGCCGGCCGGGAAATGCCGCTCGATCAGCGAAAGCCCGCGCTCCATGCGGGAGAGCAGTTTACTCCGCAGATTGCGCAAGTGCCGATTGAAATTGCCGCTCTGCATGTAGTCGGCTACGGCATGCTGGAAAATGCCGCCGCTGAGCAGATTGCCGGCAAACTTCATCTGAATGATCTTGTCCCGGAAACGTCCGGGCACAAGCCAGCCCATGCCATAGCCGGGAGCCAGCGTGTTGGAGAAGCTGCCCACCTGCAGTACCAATCCCGAATTGTCGAAACGCTTTAGCGTCGGAATGCAGGCTTTGCCGTACTGCAAATCCATGTAGCCGCCGTTCTCAATAATCGGCAGATTTTTACGTCGGGCGATCTCTACGATCTTGCGCACCGCATCCTGCGGCGTCGAGACGCCGGTGGGATAGTGATGCGCCGGCATCAGTACGCAGGCGCGCACGTCATGGCGATCGATGAGGTACTGAAACTGATCGGGATCAAGGCCGTGCGTGGACGAGTAGGGGATTTCGACGGCCCGCAATCCACGATGTTCGAGCGCCGTGAAAACCGGAAACATCGTCGGCGATTCGATCAGAACGATGTCGCCCGGTTTGGTCAGGATGTTGATGCAGAGATTGAGCGCATGCATGCCGCCGGCGGTCAGCACGATATCTTTTGCCGACAATGCAATGCCGTGGTCTACGTAGCGATGCGCCAGCGTCTCGCGTAGCGCTGGATCGCCTTGCGTCGAACTCACCGTATCGGCTCCCTTGGAGCCGGTGCTGGTCCGCAGGACCCGGCGGAAGTGCCGGTTGATCTCTTCGACTGGAAAAAGATCGGTGCTCGCGTAAATGGCGCCAAATTGCTGGATCTCGCTGTTGCTCCAGGAGGCGAATAGCCGGAGCGTCAGTTCGCTGATCGAAATTTCCTGCGCACCATCGGGGGCGGCGCCGTCATGCAGCAGGGCAGGCCTTCCCGAACGGCCGATATTCTCGTCGATGTAAAAGCCGGAGCGGGGCAGGGCAACGAAGACGCCGGCATTCTCCAGAAGCCCGTAGGCTTGGTGGACGGTCGACATGCTGCAGCCTGCGATTTGGCTCATCTGCCGTACGGAAGGCGCCTTGGCGCCGGGCGCCAGCGCGCCGTTGTCGATCCATTGGCGAACGAGATTAACGACCCCTTCGGATCGCTTCATGTGGATACTCCCTCGGCTCGCCGCATTGCTTGGAGCGCCTCGGTTTCTCCGGGCGCCGACTTTTGGCTTCGGCGTGTCGCCGAAGGCGAGCTGGAAGAATTATAGCCTCAGGCGTGCCGCGCGCCAGCGCTAACGGAACGCGCTTGGCCGCCTTGCGGGGCTTGGAGCGGAGGCGTTGCGCAGTGCAAAAACGCCGCGGAACTGTGCTGACTAAAACACCGGGATTCTGTGCCTTCTAAGGCTATCTGCCGCCACGTACCATCGTGAGCTAACATAAGGGCCAAACGCCTCCGTCTTTGCTGGACGCCTCTGGGGAGTCGGTTGAGCTGGGAGCGAAAAGCGCGTCGGGCAGCGGCTGCCGTAGCGGTGCGCGAAGACATAGCCGCGGGGGAAGGACGTGAGGCGTGATAACCTTTGCTGAAATCCTCAAGGACAAAGGCTATCCGGGATTTGATCCGGTCAAGCACATCAACGCGCCCTGGGTGAGCGATCAGCTCTCGTTATTCAAGCCCGAGGACGAAGCGCGGTTTTGGTTCAAGGGCTTTCAATGGCCGCGTGCATATCCGCTCAATTTCGTCTGGCTTGAGGATGGTTTCGCGTGGGGCACGCAAGCGGCCGCGCGCAACATGCCGCTGCCGCCGAGCGATGGCTTGGCGCCGCGGATTGCCGGAATTTTCGTGTACGGCTCGGACATTCCGGTGACGCCGTGGGTCGCAGGTTGCCGCGCGGAACGCGTCGGTGCGGTGCTTCCGCCTTTCCTGCAGAATTTTTCGGCGATCTGGGACGAGCGCCGCAACGAGATCGTGAAAAGCCTGCGTCACCTCGAAGCGTACGATCTATCGGGCAAGTCGCCGCGAGAGATTTGGCAATACATGGTCGACGCGCGCGCCTTTCATGTGCGCGCGTGGGAAATCCATTTCGACCTGATGTATCCGCTCACCGCCAACTATCTGGGCTTCTACGGCCTGTGCAAAGAGCTTGGTATCGGCGCGCCGGATATTCCGAAATTCCTTCAGGGCTACGAGACGCAGCCGATGAAGTCGGATCGGGCCATGTGGCAACTCGCCAATGCGGCGCGCGGCACGCAGGTACAAAAGATTATCGCCGACACCGCATCGGGCGGCATCTACAAGACGCTCAAGAGCGCGCCCGCAGCCACCGCCTGGGTGAAGGAATTCGACGCCTTCCTACAGGACTATGGCTGGCGCTCCGACCGCGTTGTTGATGTCAGTTCGCCGGCCTGGATCGAGGACCCGGATCGCTGCCTCGGTATCATCCGTTCGCTTTTGCAAAGCAACGATCCCTATGCGTTCGAACACAGCTTAAATTCGGCCGTCACCGAGCGCGAAGAGCTGATCGAGCGCTCGCGTGCCAGAATGACGACGCAGGAGCGCGGCGCGTTCGATCAGGCGCTGGCATCGTGTCAGCACGCCAACTTCGCTTGGTGGAACGACGATCATAATTGGTACATCGACATGCGCTGCACCCTGCCGATCCGCAAGGCCGCGCAGGCGATCGCACAAGCTGTCGACTTCAACGACCCGGAAGACGTGAATTTCCTGTTCTATTCAGAGCTGAGCGCGCTGGCGAATGGCAAGCAAAGCCGCAAATCCTTCGAGCCGCTGATTGCCGATCGCAAGGCTTATTTCAACCACTGGGACAAACGGGTGGAGGAGATGCCGATCGTGCTCGGCACGCCGCCCGAGACCATCGCGGATCCGGTCGTGATCGAGATTTTCGGCATCACCGACGAATTCCTCGCACGCATGAAATCAGGGGCGGATGACGCCAAGCAATTGTCCGGCGTGCCGGCATCCTCCGGCGTCGCCCGCGGCACGGCGCGGGTGCTGCGCTCGCCGGACGAATTGCACCGACTGCAACAGGGCGATGTGCTGGTGTGTGTCGGGACGACCCCCACCTGGACCCCGGCCTTCACCAAGATCGCGGCGTGCGTCTGCGACGGCGGCGGTACGTTGACCCATGCCTCCGTGGTGAGCCGGGAGTATCGCGTGCCTTGCGTCGTCGGTACGGGGCTCGCGACGCAGACGATCAAAGACGGCGACGAGGTCACGGTCGACGGCGACAAGGGATTGGTGACGGTGCATCGCGCCGCCTGAGTGCACGACAACCGCCGCAGAGTGCAAAGACTCAAATAATGCGCCAGTCGGCAAAGAAGAGAGCGGGAGGATCACTTGACGAAAATGGAGAACGATCCGAATAGCGCTGAACAGCGCGAGAGCCTGCGCACATCGCGGACGGCGCTTTCGCGGCGCAAATTCGTGACCGCTGCAGTCGCAGGCGCCGGCGCGGTGGCGACATCCGGCCGCGGCAGCTGGGCGCAGTCGAGCGACACCATCAAGATCGGCTTCATTACGCCACGTTCCGGCGCTCTCGCGGCGTTCGGCGAGCCCGATGCCTTCGTTCTAGAGACGGCACGCAAGATTCTGGCCGATGGACTCTCGGCCGGCGGCAAGAGCTACAAGATCGAAATCTTGGACCGCGACACGCAGTCCGATCCGACTCGCGCGGGCCAACTGGCAAAGTCGTTGATCAACAATGATGCGGTCGATTTCGTACTAACGTCGTCGACGCCGGAAACAGTCAATCCGGTTTCAGACGCCTGCGAGGCCGCCGCCGTTCCCTGCCTCTCGACCGGCATGCCCTGGGAGCCGTGGTACTTCGGCCGTGGCGCCAAGCCGGGTGAGCCGTCCCCGTTCAAATGGACCTATCACTTCGGTTTCGGTGTGGCGAACTTCTCGAAAGCCTACATCTCGCAGTGGAACGGACCGGTGAAGACCAACAACAAGGTCGCGTTCCTGATGCCGAATGACGCCGACGGCAACGCGCTGCGCACCATTTTCAAGCCGATCCTGGAAAAGGCCGGCTTCACCGTGATCGATCCAGGCGGATACGAGGACGGCACCACCGACTATTCGGCCCAGATTTCGAAATTCAAAGAAGAAAAGTGCGAGATCTTTACCACCGGGCCGATCCCGCCGGACTTCGCGGTATTCTGGCGGCAGGCCGCGCAGCAGGGCTATACGCGCATGGTCAAGATCGCTCAGATCGCCAAGACCTGCCTGTTCCCCTCCCAGGTCGAAGCATTGGGCTCGCTCGGACCGAAGCTTGCGACCGTCGCGTTTTGGCATCCGACCTTCCCGTACAAGTCCTCGCTGATGGGGCTTACCTCGCAGCAGCTTGCCGACAAATACGAGAAGGATACCGGGCGGCAGTGGAATCAGATGCTCGGCGACAACGTGGCGCTGATGGATGCCGGCATCGCTGCGCTTAAAGCGAGCGACAATCCTAAGAGCAAGGAGTTGGTTGCCAAGTCACTCAGCAAACTGCAAGTGATGACGCCGGTGGGTCAGATCGATTTCGGCAAGGGGCCGTTCCCGAACGTTTTCCCGATGATCTTTGCCGGGACCCAATGGCTGACCGCCAAGCCGGGCAGCAAATTCAAGCTCGACATGGTCGTCACCGACAATGCTGACGATCCCAAGGTGCCCGTCGGGGCTCAGCTCGTGCCTTACAACAGTTGATGGGACCCGGGGGCACCAGTGGATGAAGCGTAATGCATGCAGAAAATGCGCTTCTCGCTGGCGCCGGCCTCTCTAAGCGATTCGGGGCGTTGACCGTCCTCGATCAGGTTGACTTCGCCATCGCACCCGGCGAAGCAGTCGGCATCGTCGGACCAAACGGTGCGGGCAAAACGACCCTCTTGAACGTGTTGTCAGGCTCTTTTCGTCCCTCAGTCGGCACGGTACACATCCGCGGCGCCGACGTCACGAACGCCGGCGCCGCGGAACGTTGCCGCCTCGGTGTCGCTCGATCGCACCAAATCCCACGCCCCTTCGGGGGCATGACCTTGTTCGAAAATGTCTATGTCGCCGCCACTAACGGGGCGGGCGAGCGCGGCGAAGCTGCTTACGCGCGTTGCACAGACGCCCTCGACCTGTGCGGCATGTTGCCGATCGCGAACCGCCGCGCCGAAACGCTCGGATTGCTCGATCGCAAACGGCTCGAGCTTGCGCGCGCGGTGGCGACCAATCCGGTCGTGCTGTTGCTCGACGAAATCGGCGGAGGCCTGACCGACGGTGAAGCCGGCGAACTGCTCCACACCATACGCGCATTGAAGTCGCGCGGTCTGGCGATCGTGTGGATCGAGCACATCGTTCACGTGCTGGTGCAGGTCATCGACCGGCTGGTCTGTCTCGACGGTGGCCGCATCATCGCCGACGCCGCGCCCCAGGCCGTGCTGGCGAACGAAAGCGTCATTGCTGCTTATCTGGGAGAGGGCCTCACGTGAGCCTGCTCGCGGTCGAGCAACTCGACGCCCGGCACGGCCTTCTAAAAGCGGTGCGCGATGTCGACATGCACGTCGCGGAGGGCGAAATCCTCGCGTTGGTCGGCGCGAATGGGGCTGGCAAAACCACGCTCTTGCGTACGATTGCCGGCGCCCATCATCCGGCGGGCGGCCGCATCCTTTTTGATGGCAGGGACGTCACGACGCTGCGTGCGCACGAACGCGTCGCGCGCGGAATTGCGCTCGTACCGGAAGGACGGCGCTTGTTCGCCGGGCTGACTGTTGAGGAGAATTTGAGGGTCGCCGGCGATGCTGGTCGTCGTGGGCGTTGGAATCTCGAAGCGTTGCTCGAGGTATTTCCAATGCTCAAGGCGCGACTGAAAATGCCTGCCGGCCTGTTGTCGGGCGGCGAGCAGCAGGCAACGTCCATCGGCCGTGCCTTGATGACCAATCCACGGCTCCTGCTCCTCGACGAAATCTCGCTCGGCCTCGCGCCACTCGCTATCGACAATCTCTACCGCTCGCTCACAGCGCTGTTTTCCAGTGGGACCGCGTTGGTGATCGTCGAACAAAATCTCAGCCGGGTGCTCGGCGTCGCGACGCGCGTGTGCTGTATGTTGGAAGGCCGCGTCGTGCTCGAGACAGACGCCAAGCTCGCGACGCGCCAGCAGATCACGGACGCCTATTTCGGCCTGCGGCAAGATGCTTTGAGGGAAATGCGGTCGTGATCTGGCTTGACCAAGTCATCCAGGGCACGCTTCTCGGTGGCTACTACGCGCTGATCGCCTGTGGGCTCTCGCTCATGTTCGGTGTCATGCGCATCATCAACCTCGCCCATGGCGACTTTGCTATCCTGGGTGTGTTCGCCGTCTGGCTTCTGGTCGTGCAGACCGGCATCTCACCGTTCCTGGCGTTGGCGGCGATCATTCCGCTGATGGGTCTGCTCGGCTGGGCGCTGCAGCGTTGGGTGTTCGAGCGCAGTCTGCGCGCGGGCCCGTTGGTGCCGCTCCTGGCGACTTTCGGGTTGGCCATCGTTATCGAGAATTTGCTGTTTGAGGCCTTCGGTGCCGATACTCGGTCGCTGGCGCCCGAGATTGGCGATCTTGCGTTCGACAGCTGGGTCCTGACCGACCGGATTTCCGTCGGCCATCTGGCGGTACTCACTTTCGCGACGGCCGTGGTCGTCCTGATCGGACTACATTTCTTTCTGAAATGGACGGTGCTTGGCCGCGCCATCCGGGCAACGGCCGAAGATCCCGACACCGCCGAATTGGTCGGTGTCAACTCGCGCGCCGTGTATGCGTTGGCGGCGGCGATCGCGGTCGCGACCACGGCGGTCGCCGGCACGTTCCTGGCGATGCGCGCGACCTTCGATCCCTACTCGGGACCGGCGCAGCTCATCTTCGCTTTCGAGGCCGTGGTGATTGGCGGCGTCGGTTCGCTCTGGGGAACGCTGGTCGGCGGCATCGTCCTTGGCGTCGCGCAAAGTCTTGGCGCACAGATCGGCCCGCGCGGCTTTCTGCTGACCGGCCATCTCATATTTCTTGTCGTATTGGCGGGGCGCCTCTTCCTGTCGGGAGTCGATTCGCACGCCGTGCTGCGCCGCGGACTGCCGGGATTGAACCGGAGTCGGTCGCCGTGAGCGAAAAGCCGCTCTTTGTCACACGCTGGACCCCGGCGTCGAAACTGTCGGCAGCCATCGCCGTTGCGACGATCGCAGCGCTTTCGTTGTTGCCTCTTTTCTTCGGCGCGAACGTCACCGAGCGACTGACCACTCTGTTCGTCTATATCATTCTGGCCGTCATGTGGAACGCTCTCGCCGGTTATGCCGGGCTTGTCTCGGTCGGTCAGCAGATGTTCTTCGGCCTTGGCGCCTACGCTGCAATTCGTTTGTCATATAGCGGCATGAATGCCTATGCGGCGACAGTTGCCGGCGCGCTCTTGGCTGGCTGTACGGCGCTGCCGCTGTCGTCTTTCATATTGCGGCTGCGTGGAGGCGAATTCGCCATCGCGACCTGGGTGATCGCTACCATCGTCCACTTGCTCGTAAATTTCGATCCGCTGATCGAAGGTGAGACCGGCAAATCGATGATCGCGTTGAACGCCTACGATGCCTCGGCGCGGCAGGCGATCAACTATTGGACTACCCTGGCGGCAATGGTGCTGTTCCTCATGTTGGTGTTCGCGCTCTTGCGCAGCCGCGTCGGCGCCGCGGTTCAGGCTATCCGCGACGATGAACATGCAGCCGCGTCCATCGGTGTCCGGGTGATGGCGGCGAAGCGCCTGATTTTCATTGTCGCGGCTTTTGGCTGCGCTGCTGCCGGAGCGCTTTGGCTGGCAACCGCACTTACCTTTCAGCCGCGCACCTATTTCGGAATCCAATGGACTGCGTACATGCTGTTCATGGCGCAGGTCGGCGGACTTGGCACATTCGAAGGTCCGATCATCGGTGCCGCAATCTTCTTCGTTCTCGAAGATCGCTTCGGCGCGACCGGGGTTTGGTATCTTGTCGGTCTCGGTCTCGCCGCGACGCTGTTCGCGTTGCTGCTACCGCGCGGCATCTGGGGGACGATCGAAGATCGCTACGGCATTCAGATCATGCCGGTCGGCTATCGGCTACGGTTTGCCTCGACCGGTGGCAAGTCGTCAAAGCAAACAACGCGTTGGTCTGCGCGTGCGAACGGCGATCCGCACCGAGTTTAGTGCGACATGCGCTCTTGAGCAGAATGCTGGGTAGGCAGAGGTAAAATATGAATGTAGGCTTAGCGAGAGTTGGCAATTCGCCTTGCCGAGCCTTGCTGCTGGATTTCGGCAGTGTCATTCAAAAAAGCTTTTTCGAAACACGCGCGGACATCGAAAGGATACTGCGCATTCCGCCAGGCACTCTAGGCTGGGCGGGACCATTCGATCCAGAGTCCGATCCACTCTGGCGGCAAGTCGTGACCGGAGAGTTCTCCGAACGTGATTATTGGAACCAACGGGCCCGCGAAGTCGGCAGTTTGATCGGTGAAGATTGGCGCATTCAGGATTTTTGCAGGAAACATAACGAACTGCCAGCCAACGTCGTCCTGCGGCCTGAAATCCTTGCACTGATATCGGATGTGAAGCAGGCCGGTCTCAAATTCGGTATCCTGACGAACGAGCTTGAACTTTTCCACGGAAAGGACTGGGCGCTGGCCGTCCCTTTCGCAGATAAGATCGACGTTCTCATCGATGCTACCCATACTCGAATTCTCAAACCTGATCCACGTGCGTACCGCCTCGCCGTCGATGCCTTCGGCCTTCCGGCGAATGAGATTGTGTTTGTCGACGATCAGCCGCGGAACGTTGCGGGAGCGTCCGCCGTTGGCATTCATAGCCTCCACTTCGACATTATCCATCCACGCGAAAGCGTGAAGCAGGTGCGGCTGGCGGTAGGTGTGTAGCGCAATATCGCCTTATTGCACCCAGCGGACGTGATGAATAGATGCATGGTGGTGTCCGCTGTTGGCAATTGAGCGGACTTGGCTTCACATCTTCCGATTTCGCCGAATGCCCCTGACTGACCGATCGCTGCGAGACTTCGGTGTAACGCAGCGCGGGCAGCGTGCAGGCCATGGTCCGGGCGGCGTCGCCGGCAGTAGCGGATTTGGGCGGTGTCGTCGTCTCCGAAGGCCGCTTGGGACTCCAAAACGGACAGGGCGTCGGCGACGGTACGTCGGCCGGCCGTGCCGGCCGCGGCGAGAATTTCATAATTGCGCATGGCGGCAGTTAAACGCGGTAGCGCGCAAAAAGATGCACTCGGCAGCGAACGGACGCCGCTTCGCCTAATGAGACATTGTGGAATGCGTCACAGGCAAATGCCATTGGCGAGTGGCACGGCCATGAGTTCGATTGGTTTGGTTACGCCAATGCGATTTTACCAGCGGAGGCGCCAGCGATGCGTCCGAAAACCGTTCCCGACATCAATCCGGTGCCACCCGGATAGTTGAAATAGAACAAGCCACCGACGAGTTCACCAGCGGCATAGAGGCCCGGTATTGGCTCCAAGTCACCGTTCAGTACCTGACCTTGCTCATTGATGCGCAAACCGCCGAAAGTAAAAGTGATCCCGCAACCCACCTGATACGCATGGAAGGGTGGTTGATCGATTGTGTTCGCCCAATTGGTCTTGTTAACGGAAAGCGCTTCCGTGCGCCGCCCATCCTTCACGTTGGGATTAAATGGTATGTCGGTGCGTACTGCGGCATTGTAACGGATAATTTCGCTTAGGACCGCCGACCCGTCGACACCTTCGAGCTTCTCAGCCAGCTTCTCCACACTATCGGCGGCGACCTTCGTCACTTGCTTGATCCGATATTCATCGCGCAAGAGGTGCAGCACCTTGCGGTCGAAGATCTGCCACGCGAAGTTGCCGGGTTGCTCGAGGATTACGCGGCCGTATTTGGCGTAGGTGTAATTGCGAAAATCGGCCCCCTCATCGACGAAGCGCTGTCCATTGGCGTTGACCATGATGCCGAAGGGGTAGGAATGCTTCTGAAAGCCGTCGCCTACGGCGAGGTCGCCGAATTCAGGAGCGTTGAAGTCCCAACCGACGGCGTGGCATCCGGACCAGTTGCCGTAGGCTGCAGCGCCGATCGCCCTTGCCATCTTGATCCCGTCTCCGGTGTTGAAGCGGGTGCCCCGGACCTTTGCCAATTCCCAGTTTGGGCCAAGATAGGCGGCACGCATTTCCGGGTCGGATTCAAAGCCGCCGCACGCCAGGACGACGGCAGAGGCTGAAATGGAATGCTCGCGACCACCTTCCTGCAGCTTTAGCCCGACCACTTTGCCCTCTAAAGTGATCAGGCTCGTTACCCTGACGCCGTACCGGGTAACGATCCCTTTTGACCGCGCGATCGATCGTTCGCTGTCGATAAGGCCGGGGCCGCCGCCCCACGCCTCTACGGTAAGTCCCCCCCAAAATTTAAACCGCCCGTCGACCTTGAATGCTTGCCGTCCATAGATCGGTTGAAAACGTACGCCCTTGGCGCGCAGCCACTTCATGGCGTCGAAGCTTTTTCGGACTAACAGTTCACATAATGTTGGGTCCGTCCGAAACCGCGTCACGCGGAACATATCGTCGAAGAATTGTTCTTCGGTGTAGGTACAAAAATCCGTGCGGTCGATCTCCTCTTGCGAAAGGTCAGGCATGATCTCTCGCAGATCCTCCACGCCACGGTAAGGAAAGCGGATGGCGCCCGCCGTAAAGCGGCTGTTCCCCCCGCTTTCAGGTTCGGGCGCTCGTTCAAGAATGATGACGCGCGCTCCTGCTTCTTGCGCGGCGAGAGCGGCACAATGAGCTGCGTTACCTGCGCCTACGACTGCGACATCGAATTCAGGCATAGCAAAATCCTCAAGCATGTTGTCGAAGCCGCACGTGGCTTGGTTCTAGCGAACCTTTCAATCGTGACCGGAAGCACGGGTCGGTGTTCTGTCGTGTTCACTTTTCTAGCGTTCGCAGGAGCGTCAAAACGGGGGCCGTCGTGCACACTAAGCCGATCCCGATGGCAGATTGGGAAACAGGTTATCCGGCAGACTATCCACATACTTCAATACGTCCCACGAAGGCACAACGTCTGCATAACGCGGTCCGCTTGACTGCCTCTTTAAGGGAATCTCCGGACGCCAACACCGCGCCAAAGGCGTGATCGCGCGCCTGAGGCGCGATCTCGGCAACGATGTCGTTAAATCCGAACGACGATTCCGTTCGTGTGACGGCCTCAACTGCTCGCTTATTCTTCCATGACCAGCTTCCGTTATCCCAATTATCGGAGCGGAGTTGGCCGTGTGGTCGCCGAGACAGGTTCGATGGTAACTGCGTCCGTCACCATGAAATCATTAGCCTTTTCGCTGCTTGACTGCTGGCTTCTACTCCGCAGCGCACGCCTCTAAACTGGATCAGCAGCATGTCGCCGACTACCAAAAATGCCACAGGGCACGGCGCAAATTATATTTCGGTGGTGGATGTGATGGCATGCATCTCATTTTCGAGGCTCTAAAAAAGACTGAGGCAAGACCGTTGCCGGTCGGTTGCTGGCCGCGACGAAAGGCATGAGCTGGGAGAGCCCTCGCGGTCCCGATATCGATTGATCCGCAGACTCGCGACATCGTCCGGAACATCTAGGTCCGCAAGGTTGAGGTGCGTAATGAGCCCTGGGCCGTCGAATTCTCTGCTTTCGAGGCGGTTAAGGGTCCACTGAAGGAGGGCAACTAACTCAACCCATCTTTTACGCCCAAGGAATTTGCGAACATGAAGAGGAATACTCGAATCGCGGTCGTCGGAGCAGGGCTTGGAGGAGTAACCGTAGCCGCCTTGTTACAGCGCGAAGGATTTGATGTTCGGCTGTACGAGCAGGCGCGCGCTTTTGAGAGGATTGGGGCCGGCATACACGTCTCGGCGAACGTGATGAAGGTATTGCGCCATCTCGGCGCTGAAACACGGCTGAGCCAAATCGGCATCCATCCGGAGACATTCACCAGCCGTAAGTGGGATACCGGGGAAGTGTTATTCGAGCTGGCTCTCGGTGATGTGGGAGTGAAAAAATACGGAGCCAGCTATATCACTGTACACCGCAACGATTTGCATGCGGCGATCTTAGAAAAGGCGGGTCCCGAAACGATCGAGTTCGGCAAGCGGCTTACCGGCGTAAGATCGGACGGTGTCTTTGCGCAATTGAGTTTCGCCGATGGATCGACCGCCGATGTCGATCTGGTGATCGGTGCAGACGGCGTGAATTCGAAGATTCGCGAGGCGGTGGTCGGCCCCTGTGCGTCGCGTTTCGTCGGTGCGGTCGCCCACCGGGCGATCTATCCATCGAGGTTGCTAGGAGAGCGAGAGTTGCGCAACTGCACAAAATGGTGGGGGCCAAATAGTCATATCCTGATCTACTACATTGAGCGATCACGCGACGAAGTCTACCTAGTCACCAGCGCAAAGGGGGAGTGGCATTCTGCGGCGCCCTTTGAAGTATGCGATCACGCTGAAGTTCTGAGTTCTTTCCAAGACTTTCATCCTGAAGTACGCGAGGTTATCGAAACAGCTCCCGGACTCACAAAGTGGCCCATTCGCGATATTGAGCCGATCGACAAGTGGAGTAACAAAAATCTTGTTCTTTTGGGCGATGCATGCCACGCGATGACTCCATACATGGCCTCCGGAGCGGCGATGGCAATTGAGGATGCGGCCGTGCTAGCGCGGTGCATTCTTCAGACAAGCGATCACGGTGCTGCCTTTGCGCTGTATGAGGCCACTCGCATGTCGCGGGTCAGAAAGGTGCAGAAAATCTCTTCCGAAAATAGCTTCCTGCGCCATCCGACGGATCCGACTTGGGTCTTCGGCTACGACGCAGTCAGCGTGCCTCTGACGACGACAAACGACGCCGGAAAGGAAGCGAAAGGTGACTGGAGCAGTGCCCTCGGCTGACCCCTCTGGAACCGCGCCAGTTGCTGTATTTTCTTCTTGGTCCGTTCTCGCGCCGGTCGGTGCCCCCGTTCCTCACTGATCTAGCATTTTCAGCGGCGCAAAAGCGCTCCGGAAATATAGTAGCGGTACTGGAGATCGCCTTTTCGGGCGGCGCTTGAGTTGCGGCAACGTCACAAGCGATCGTCAGCTAGACTCTCAGCACGCGAGGTTCGCCCAAGGATCATATCCGAACCCTTGGCCCCAATCATCAGGGCCGTCGCACCCGTATTTCCCGAAACCACTGTCGGCATGATTGAGCAATCAACCACCCGCAAACCGTCAATACCGATTACACGCAGCTGTTCATCGACGACGGCGGTCTGATCACTCGTGGCGCCCATCTTACAAGTGCCTGACAAATGATATGCCGTGGATCCGTTTTGTCGGGCAAAATCTAGAAGCTCTTCGTCACTTGCGGCGGACGGCCCGGGAGCGATTTCGGCTTCGATGTACGACGCCAAATGCCGGTGGGCGAAAATTCGTCGGATCAGCCTGATGGAATCAACCGCGACAACGCGATCTTTCTCGGCCGCAAGATAGTTCGGCTGGATGATGGGATCGTCCAACGGGTTTGCACTGCGCGCGCGGACATAGCCACGACTTTCGGGGCGCTCCTGATAGAAGCCCAGGGTCAGCCCCGGGAAGTCATCAAGCAGGCCCGGGATGCCCTTCATGTAGCTTCCCGGCGTGAACATCATCTGGATGTCGGGCACGTCCAGTTCTTCGCGCGACTTCCAGAAGCCGTAAGCGATCGAGGGCGATACCGCGAGCGCACTGGGGCGACCGAGACACCAGCGCATGACCTCGCGCACCAGTTTGAGACCCTTGGTGCCCTCGTTGAGCGTTTCGACACCTTTGACGCGCGCGACTAGGCGGGTCGCATAATGATCCTGCAGGTTTTCGCCGACACCCTTAAGATCAACGACGACGGGAACGCCGATTTGCCGCAGCAATGCAGCCGGTCCGACGCCGGAAATCTGCAACAATTTTGGCGTGTTGGCTGCGCCGCTTGATAGAATAATTTCGCGGCGCGCCATGATCTGGCGCGGCGCAGCCTCTGCGCCTCCCGACAAATAGCTGACGCCGACCGCGCGCCGGCCCTCGAAGAGGACCGCCTTGACGTGAGCGTCGGTCAGCACGCGAACATTGCGGCGCTTTTCCGCGTCGCGCAGGAAGGCCGTCGCGGCGCTGACGCGCCAGCCTTTGTGAATCTTGCGCTGATAATATCCCACGCCCGCTTGCGAAACGCCGTTGTAGTCATTGTGCTTGGGCACGCCCAAATCGCCGGCGGCTTCAATGAAGGCGTCGCAGAGCGGATGCTGCCAGTCGCAGTCGGTCACCGCCAACTTGCCGGCGCGACCGTGATAGCCGTCTTCTCCACCCGAGATGCGCCGCTCGTCCCGGATGAAATACGGCAGGACGGATTCGTACGACCACCCGCGCGCGCCCATCTGCGCCCAGCCGTCGAAATCCAGCGGCAGCCCGCGCGTGTAATTCAATCCGTTGATGGCGCTCGAGCCGCCGAGTGTGCGTCCCTGCGTGGTCGGGATGCGGCGGCCGCCCGAGCCCGGGCTCGGCTCGGTCTTGAACTGCCACGTGTATTTCGGATTGAACAAGATCTTGATGAAGCCGGCGGGGATATGGAGAAGCAGATTGTTGTCCGGCGGTCCCGCTTCGAGAACGCACACCGTGTACCTGCCGTCTTCGCTCAGACGATCGGCCAGAACGCATCCGGCCGATCCAGCACCCACGACGATATAGTCGAAGGCTTCACCTGCCTCCCGCTCCTCGGCCATCTTTCCCACCCTTCGTCATACGGCCCTCTATGCGTTCGGGGCGCGTTTCAACGTCCAATTCAAACGAAGCCGCGCCGGCGAGTGATAGTTGAGCGCGACCATCGGAATGCTGCCATCACTAAGGCGATAAACCCGGCGGATGAGGATTGCCAGATTGAGGCCGTCAAAGTTCATCGCCTTGCAGGCTTGAACCGGAATCGGCATCGCCTCGAGCGTTTGATCGACATGGTCGATGCGGACGCCGTACATGCTCTCGATAAACGAATAGACCGTTCCGGTTTGGCGGCCGACCTTCACCGCGGCCCCGCTGTATTCCGAGAAGATGTATATCTCGGTCCAGCAAAGCGGCACCGGATCCTGATTGGCGTAGCGAAATCCTTCGATACGCAACCAGCGTGAGCCGACCCGGCAGGACAGGCGTCCCGCCAAATCCTCGTCCGCGACGACGACGCTGGTCTTGTCGATTTCGTATTTGGCCTCGGTCGCGTACTGCAGCAATTCCGCCACGTCGCTGACCGAGTAGGTGTAAAGAAGCCCGTTTGGCTTCGTTATCCGGCTGGGAGCGCCTTGCCGCGACTCGACAAAACCTTCCTCCCGCAAAGCACGCAGAGCCTCACGGATGGTGTGCCTGCTGACAGCAAAGCGCTCGCAGAGATCGCTTTCCGATGGAAGGACATCGCCGGCCTTGAGGGTGTCGTTCCCGATCTCCTTGCGCAACTCCTCCACGATTTGTTGATATCGCGGCGGCGTCAGTTGACGCGAATCCCGTCGCCGGCCGGTGGCTGGGCCAATCGGCTTTTGCGTCTGCACTGTCTTGGAAGGCCGGTCCATCCGACGCACGTCTTTCAGCATACCAAATTTCAGCATACCAAATCGTACTTTAACGCTTTAACACTTTCGCTCGTTGTGACGCCGCCGATTTAAGTCAGCCCAGACTCCATCCTTTGATGAGCCGGCGGCGGCATCAACGCTTTGGCTTTCTCTCGCTAGAACCGTCGCAAGCACTTCGACGGGGCAGCCTCTGCGGCCCGCGCTCAGGTTCGCAGGACAAACGGGTCCTGAGCAACCTTGCTGAGCTCGCACCAGATGCTCTTGGTCTGCAGGTATTGGTTGATCGACTCGATGCCATTGTTTCGGCCGGTGCCGCTGCTGCGATAGCCGCCGAATGGCGAATTGAACGCCAAGGCCCGGTAGGTGTTGATCCACACGGTCCCGGCCTGCAGGGCGCGCGCCATGGAATGGGCGCGGCGGATATCGTTTGTCCAGATGCCGGCCGCGAGCCCGAATTCCGTATCATTAGCCATCTCCAAGACCTGCTCGTCGCTGTCGAAGCGGGTGACAGCAAGAACGGGGCCAAAGACCTCCTGTTTGATGATCGGATTGTCCTTGTCGGCCTTGTGGAGGATCGTCGGTTCGAAGAAGAGTCCTTTCGGCCATTGTTCGACGGAAGCTCTGCGGCCGCCCGCCAGAAGTTCGGCTCCGTGCTCGACCGCACGCCCGACCATGCTTTCGTCCTTGCTCAATTGCGCTTGCGTAGCGACCGGCCCCATTTGGGTCTCGGCCGACAGCGGATCCCCCAGCTTGATCTGTTTCGACCGCGCGATCAGACGATCGACTAGCTTTTCATAGACCGAGGCATGGATGTAGACGCGGCTGCCCGCGACGCAGGTCTGGCCGGCAGCCGCGAAAATTCCGGCGAGAACGCCGATTTCAGCTAGGTCGAGATCGGCATCGCCGAAAACGATGTTCGGGCTCTTGCCGCCGAGCTCCAAAGTACTGGTGATCAGGCGTCGTCCGGCTCGCGCGGCAATTTCCCGGCCGGCGCCGACGCTGCCCACGAATGAAACCTTTCGTACCAAAGGATGATCAATCAGCGCCTCGCCGGTCTCGCGCAGCCCGGTGACGACGTTGATGACCCCCTCCGGAATTCCGGCCTCAATTGCGAGCTGCGCGATCTCGATCGCCGACGCCGACGTCACTTCCGACGGCTTCAGCACGATCGTATTGCCGGCCGCGAGCGCGGGAGCCGCCGCCATGATGTTGAGAAATGTCGGGGAGTTCCACGCGGTGATCACCGCGATCACGCCCAACGGCTCACGCAGCGTGTAGTTGAGTACGCTCTGGCGCGCGAGCGGAATGACGGATCCTTCGATCTTGTCCGCGAGTCCGCCAAAATAGCGAAGCCAGTCTTCTGCAATCGTGGCCTGCAGGCGCATTTCCGCCAGCAGCTTGCCGTTCTGCGTCAACTCGATGGTGCCGATGTGCAGCGCTTTGCTGGCGATCTTCTCGCCCCACGCCGTCAGACGCTTGCCGCGCTCTGTCGGTGACAGCTTTGACCATGCGCCGGAAAACGCCGCATGCGCGCTGCGAACAGCGGCATCGACGTCAGCCGCGGTCGAGAGCGCGAAATCACCCCAATGCGAACCAGACGTCGGATTTGTCGAACCGAATGTCGCCCCGTCGACCGCACCGATCTGCTTGCCGTCAACGAAATTGCCGTAGCTTTTTGGCGGCTGGATATGAACCGACATGTGCATTTCCCTCCCGACTTTCGTTTTGCTCGTTTGGACCACCGATCCTACCGCACGCGGCGCGCGAGCGCAGATCGGTCGAAATCCATGAAGGTTTCGCCGTTGGGCGGCCTTCTCTCATCAAATAACTTATACGGACAAGCCTTCTTTTGTCGATAGGTTGGAAGAGGCCATAAAAAGGCACTTCACGAGACTTGCTGAAGTAATAGGCATTACTCGCGCGACGACAACGACAATTGCGGCCATTGCTCATCATCCCGATAATCACTTGACCGTATAAGTTTGCTCTGCTCTCATATAAAAAAATCTCGGAGGAAAGACAGATGCACGGCTGGGCAGTCGTCCGCAGTGGGCAACCCCTCGAAGCAATCGAGGTGACCACGCCGGCGCCTACGGGTACGCAGGTTTTGCTCAAGACGACGTTCTGCGGCGTCTGCCACAGCGACCTCTATTTCCAAGACGGATACTACGACCTCGGCGGCGGCAAGCGACTGTCGCTGAAAGATCGCGGCGTAACGCTGCCTTTCGTTCCGGGCCACGAGACGGTCGGCAAAGTTGTCGCCTTCGGTCCGGACGCGAAGGGCGTTGCTGTCGGCGATCATCGCCTGGTCTATCCGTGGGCGGGCTGCGGCCATTGCAAGCGTTGCCTGTCGGGCAACGAGCATATGTGTTTGGCCCCGCGAAGCCTCGGCGTTTTCAGAAATGGCGGCTATGGCGAATACGTCATGGTCGACAAGCCGGACCATCTGATCGATTTCGGCAATCTCGACCCGGCGCTAGCCGCGACCTACGCGTGCTCGGGCATCACCGCCTATTCGGCCGTGCGCAAGCTATCCGACGTCGAGAACGACAGCCCGATCGTCATCATCGGATCGGGCGGATTGGGTCTTGCGGCCATCAGCATCCTCGTGGCGCTTGGTTATCAGCGCATCGTCGCCGTCGACGTCAGCGAACAAAAACTGCGGACCGCGCAAGACGCCGGCGCACACGCTGTCGTCAACGCCAGTTCGAGCGATCTCCCCGCCGAGCTCAACAAGGCGGCAGGCCAACCCATCTACGGCGTGGTCGATTTTGTTGCGTCCGCTGACACGGCGAGGGCCGGCGTCGCGGTCCTGGCCAAAGGTGGAAGCTACATACCGGTCGGCCTCTATGGCGGCGACTTGTCGCTCCCGCTGCCGACGATTCCGCTGCGCGCGCTGACGGTCCGCGGCAGCTACACCGGCAGCCTGCGCGAACTGCAAGAGCTCGTGGATTTGGCCAAGGCCGGGAAAGTTCGCGCGATGCCGATCGAACGGGTATCGCACGACAATCCCAACACGGCGCTGGACCGCGTCCGCTCGGGCGACGTCAAAGGCCGCCTGGTGCTGGACGCAGATTTCCACGCTTAAAAACCGCGAGGCGCACTGCTATGAAATGGCGCGTTTCTCTCGGCCAAGAGCAGATCGTGCTCATTCTCGCGATCCTGCTCTTTGCGGCATTCTCGGTCCTGCTGCCGGGTTTTTTGACGGCGCAAAACCTGGTCACGCTGCTTCGCAGCGTCGCCGTGCTCGGCGTGTTGGGCATCGGAATGGTGATCGTTGTTATCGGCCGCGGCATCGATCTGTCGATCGTGGCCAACATGGCCATCTCGGTCGCGTGGACATTTCAGCTCGCTAATGATCACGTTCCATTGTCGTTGGCGATCGCGCTGGGACTCGGCTTCGCGGCGTTGATGAGCCTCACCTCTGGAATCCTGATCGCCTATGCCGAGATTCCGCCGTTGTTCACGACGCTGGCCATGGGGACGTTCATCTACGGGTTCGGCCGCGCCCACATGATCCTTGGCATCGACGTCGTCTATTTGCCACGCGACCTCGGCTGGGTACGCAATATTGGTCAAGGCACGGTATTTGGCGTGCCGAGCGCGGTCATTCTCGCGATTGCTATCGCGCTCGCAGCGTTCCTTTTCCTCCGCTACACCAAGCTCGGCCGTTTCATCTACGCGATGGGCGACAATTATGCGGCCGCGCGCATCGGCGGTACGCCAGTGCGGCCCGTGTTGGTGTTCCAATATCTGCTGGCGGGCGTGATCGCCTACATCGCCGGCATGATTACGGCGACTGCGGCTTCGGCCATGAACACCCGGATCGTCAACTCGAACCTCGTCTACGACATCATCCTCGTCGTTGTCCTGGGCGGCGTCGGACTGAGCGGCGGCAAGGGCGGCGTTCGCAATGTCCTGGTCGGCACGTTGCTGATCGGAATTCTGCTCAACGGCATGACGATCATGGACATCCAATACACCGTTCAAAATCTGATCAAGAGCTCGATTCTGTTGATCGCTATCATCATCGACAGCGTCATGAACCCGCGCGACGAGCAAACCGCCCAGCAGGGCGATATCTAACCCGATCTCAAAGAAATTTATCAGGGAGGAAATACATGCGTATCTGGAAGACCGTAGTTTCGACAGCGATCTTGGGCCTTGCCACCTTCGTGGCGTCCGCCCACGCGCAGGAATTGAACGATCCGTTCCGCGGCCCCGCGCTTGACTCGATGAAAGGCAAGACGATCGCCTATCTGCCGATCTCGCTCGGATTCGACATGGCGCAAGCCTGGGGCGGCGTCGTCAAGCAGGAGGCCGATCGCTACGGCATGAAGTTCGTGAGCCAGGACCCGAACTGGAGCACGGACGCAATGGCGCAAGCGCTCACGAACATCATCGCCCAGAAGCCGGACGTCATCGTCACCCAGAATCCCGACTTGCAATCGCTCGCCCGGCTGCTCAAGCAAGCCAACGCTCAGGGCACTTACGTGATCCAGGTCAACATGCAGGGCGCAGTTCAGACCGACGCCTTCGTCGGTCCGGACTTGGTCGGCATCGGCCAGGACATGGCCAATATCGTCGTCGACCATTGCGGCAAGGACGGCAAGTCTAAGAAGATCGCCATCGTTCAGGGCGTGCTGACCGGCGGCGTCAGCTTCTTCGAAGTACAGGGCGTGAAGAAGGTTCTCGCCGAGCATCCCGACATCCAGGTGGTCTCGAGCCAGGCGGCGGATTGGGATGCCAGCAAGGCGCGTTCGATCACCGAAACGGTTCTGCAGCAAAATCCGGATCTCTGCGCCATCATCGACGTGTGGGACGGCCAGGCTCGCGGCACCGGCGCGGCGATCGAGCAAGCCGGCCTAAAGGGCAAAGTGATGCTGATCACCGCCGGCGGCGGTGCACAGAGCATGTGCGACGCGCTTTCCGACGGCACCTTCGACTACGCGATCAACTATAGCGGCGTCGGCATGGGCCGCGACATCGCCACGACCATCAAGATGCTGCTGCAGTCAAAGCCCAAGGCCGGCACGATCAAATACATGGCCTATTCGCCGTACCGGATCATGACCAAGGCGGATGTCAAACAAGACACCTGCTGGAATCCGGATATCTACGCCAAGCTGCTGAAGTAACCCACCACTGCACCACGTCGCGCCCGGGAGCGCATTCGGGGGCGGGCATCGTGTCCCGCCCCTTCTTAAACTGGAGCGACGACCTTGGTTGTTATTACGGTAGACGACGATCATTCGAAGGGCGAAGGCGCCGTCGCGACGCGCGGCGGCAGCCAACCCCGGCAGCGCACGCTCCGAACATTGATCGAACGGTGGCGCTACCGCTTCATTCCCGACCACGTCATCGGCGAGATTCTGACCAAAAGGTGGATCGACAGCGCGATCCCGTTCACCGTCCTGATCGTCGTACTTTGCACGTTCTATGTTCTTCTGCCGACGATGTTTCAGCCGAACGCTCTCGCCATCGCGGCCAGACAATTGGGCGAATTCGGCCTCGTGTGCCTGGCGATGATGGTGGTCGTCATCTCCGGCGGCATCGACTTGAGCGTCGGCTCGAACTTTGCTCTTGGCAATTTCACGGCGCTTTATCTCCTCAATCTCGGCGGCTGGCCGCTGTGGGCCGCAATCCCGGCTGTGTTGGTTGTTTGCGGACTTGTCGGTCTCTTCAACGGCCTCTTGATTGGCTACCTGCGTCTGCGCGCCTTTCTGACGACGCTCGTGACGCTGATCATCGTGCGCGCCTTGGTCGACATCCTGCTGCTGCGCTACGCCCAAGCGATGTCGATGGGCTTTTTCGACGACGACACCTGGACGTTCCTGGGTCTCGGCGATGTCTTCGGCGTACCGACGAGCTTCATCGTGATGATCGTGATCTTCGCGATCGCGCACGTCATTTTCAGCCGCAGCGGTCCAGGCTGGCGCGCGATGGCGATCGGCGGCTCGCGCAAGTCGTCCTACAATATCGGCATCAACGTCAAACGGACGGTCTGCGCGACCTATGTCATATCCGGCGTGCTGTGCGGCATGGCAAGTGTGCTCTACGCTGCGCGCCTCGGCGGCTCCGGCACCGACACCGGCGTCGGTTTGGAAATCTCGGTGCTGACGGCGGTCGTCCTCGGCGGTATCAGCCTCGGCGGCGGCCGCGGCACGGTTTCGAAAGCCATAATCGGCGCCATTATCGTCCTCATGCTCACCAACGGCGTGATCCAGCTCGGTCTCAATGCCGGGTCCGGATCGATGGTGCTCGGCATCACGCTGATCTTCGCCGTGCTGGTCGACGTGAAATGGGTGAAGCACCGCGATAAGCTGCTGAACAAAGTCTATATGTCGCCGGCGTTGGTCGAACTGCCGCGGCCGGCTACGACTGTGGAAAATTCAAGCTCGCCGTACGCCGTCAACGACAAGCTCAAAAGCGTTGAAACTCTCGCTCTCGGGCAGGTCGAGGGGCCGGAAGACGTCATCCTCGACAGCGAAGACAATCTCTATTGCGGCAACCGGCAAGGCGACATCATCCGCTTTCGCGCGCCGAACTACGAAAAAGCTGAAGTTTTGGCCCACATCGGCGGTCATACCTTGGGTATGGCGCTCGACCCGGAACAGAACATCTTCGTCTGTGTCGGCGGCATGGGGCTATACCGCGTGTCGCGTTCCGGGGAGGTCACACGCGCAACCGATGAGACCAACAGATCGCGTTTCTCGATCATCGACGACTCTCGGCTGCGGCTCGCGGATGATCTCGACATCGCGCCGGACGGCCGCGTGTTCTTCAGCGAGGCAACCATCCGCTACGAAATGCACACCTGGCCGATGGATGCGCTGGAGAGCCGCGGCAACGGACGCATTATTTGTTGGGATCCGAAGATCAATAAAACGCAGACCGTTCTGCGCGGCTTGGTCTTTCCGAACGGCATCTGCATCGAGCCGAACGGACAATCGCTTCTGTTCGCGGAAAGCTGGGGCTGTCGAGTGAACCGTTATTGGTTCGACGGTCCCAAACGTGGCACGGTCGAGGTTTTGGTCAGCGAGCTGCCCGGCTATCCGGACAACATCAATCGATCGTCCGACGGAAATTATTGGGTGGCTTTGCTCGGCATGCGCTCGCCGGCGCTCGACGTCGCGCTGCGCATGCCCGGCTTCCGCCGTCGGATGGCGCGGCGTCTTGCGCCCGACGAATGGCTTTACCCCAATCTCAACACCGGCTGTGTCGTCAAGATGGCGCCGGACGGCACCGTGCTGGAATCGCTCTGGGATCTGGGCGCCGAGAATCATCCGATGATCACGTCCATGCGCGAGCACAAAGGCTGGCTCTATCTCGGCGGCATCTCCAACAACCGCATCGGCCGTTACCGGATTCCCGGCGCCGACCCGAACTGGAACGGCTTCCAGAGCTATTGGGAGAAGGCGCATGGATAACGTGTTCTCGCGTTCTCTCGATCGTTTTCTGGGACGGGGCGACGCCTCGATCGCCATTCCGCCGATGGACGGCGCGCTCAAACCCAACGGCGCCATTGACGAAGCCGAGCATCTCCTCAGCCGAAATCGCCCGGACAATCTCATCGTTACGTCGAACGGCTTATTGTTCTCTTCAGATCGGGAACTTCTGCGCGCCGGCTCCGATTTCAGCGTGACGTCGATTGCTCAATGCGAAGGCGAAATCCTCGCCACGGCATTGGCGGCCGACGGCACTGTCGCGATTTTCGATCAGGCGCGCGGCCTGTCGCTGCTCAACGCTCAAAGCTGTTCGAAGACGTATCTCGACCTGCCGCGCTTGCCGCGCGCTTCCGTGACCGCCGCGGCCTTCCGCGATCCCAAGAGACTCATCGTGTGCGTGGGGTCGAGCAAGAACACCGCCGCGAATTGGCAGCGCGACTTGTTGGAGTCTGAGGCGGCCGGATCGGTGTGGTCAATCGACGTTCGCAGCGGCGACATGACTCCGCTCGCCGAAAAGCTACGCTATCCGGCGGGATGCCTTGTCCTCGCCGACGGACGTAGCGCGCTCGTTTCCGAAAGCTGGACGAACAGGCTTCTGCGCTTCGACCTCGATGGCGCCAAGAAACCAGTCCCCGTACTGACCGCCCTACCCGGATATCCGTCGCGCCTTGCGGCGCGCGCAGCGGGCGGCGCCTGGCTTTGTCTGTTCGCTCCGCGTAACCAGCTGGTCGAATTCGTGCGCCGAGAGCCCGGGTATCGCCGCGCTATGATGGCGGAGGTGCCCAAGGAATTCTGGATCGCGCCGTCGCTCGCCAGCGGCAAGTCGTTCAGCGAGCCGATGCAAGGCGGCGCGCTGAAACAAATGGGTATCCTGAAACCTTGGGCGCCGACGCGTTCTTATGGCCTGATCGTGGCGCTAAACGACGACCATACGCCGGTCGAGAGTTTCCACAGCCGGACCGGCGGTAAACGCCACGGCCTGACCAGCGTCGCTGAGTGGGGATCCAGGCTGATCGTGGCCAGCAAAGGCGGCGACGAAATCCTTGCGATCGAGCTGTCGGAGCGCGGCAATGGAAGCTAGCAACATTCTCGAGCTGCGCAGCATCACCAAGGAATATCACGGCACGGCCGCGGTGAAGGACGTCGACTTTTCCCTGCGGCATGGCGAAATCCACGCCCTGCTCGGCGAAAATGGCGCCGGCAAGTCGACGCTCACCAAGATGATCGCCGGCGCCGTGACGCCGACCAAGGGCGAAATCGTGATCGAGGGCAGGCCGGTGCGTTTCGCTACACCGGCGGAGGCGCTACGCAGCGGCATCGCGATGGTCTTTCAGGAGACCAGCCTCATTCCGACGCTCACGGTTGCGCAAAATTTGTATCTGGGGAAAGAAAGTTTGCTCAATCGCTTGCGCGGCATCTACATCTCGGCGCAGCAATTCTTTCAGTCGCTGAATTTCGACGTCGACCCGACCGCGATGGTTTCGTCGCTCGGCGCGGCGCGCAAGCAGATGGTCGAAATCGCGCGCGCGGTGCACTTCAAGGCCCGCATCATCATCTTCGACGAACCGACCGCGACGCTGACGCCCGAAGAAAAATCGTATTTTTTTGCGCTGTTGAAGCGGCTCAAGCTGCAGGGCGTTTCGGTTATCTTCATCTCGCATGCCCTCGAGGAGGCGCTTGATGTCTCCGACCGCATCACGGTTCTGCGCGATGGTCAGCATGTCATCACCGCCGACACCAAGGACATGGATCGCGACAAGATCATTCGCGCCATGGTGGGCCGCAGCCTTTCGGGCGACCTCTATGGCCACAGAGAAAGCGCGCGCCGCTATGGCCGAAAAGTGTTGTCTGTCGAGAACCTCACCATGGGCCGGATGGTGAGAAGCACGTCGTTCTCCGTCTATGCAGGACAGATTACCGGCGTCTTCGGCCTGGTCGGGTCGGGCCGAACCGAAACCGCCAAGGTAGTCGCCGGCGTGCTCAAGCGCGATCTCTTTCACGGCGGCCGCATCGAGTTCGAAGGCCATCCTGTACGGTTTCGCACGCCGCGCGAAGCGGTGAAACGCGGCATCGTTTACGTCACCGAAGACCGCAAGCTCGAGGGTTTCTTCGAGACCATGACGGTCGGCGAGAATATCTTCGTCAACATGCTGAGCTCCGATAAGAGCAACGTGCAGATCGTGCACCGAGGCGACATTGTTGCGCTAGGCCGCAAGTGGATCGACGCACTCAAGGTGCGCGCCAGCGGTGCCGACACGACCGTCGTTGCGCTTTCGGGCGGCAATCAACAAAAAGTCGTGGTCGCACGATCGCTGGTGCAGGAGCCAAGACTGATCATATTTGATGAGCCGACGCGCGGCGTCGACGTCGGCGCCATCGCCGATATCCATCAAATCATCAACGGCCTCGCCGACAGCGGTATCGCCGTCGTGGTGATCTCGTCCTATCTTCCGGAAATTCTCAGTCTCTCGGATCGGATTCTGGTGACCCGGCAAGGTCGCGTGGTCGAGGAATTTTCTGCCGGTCAGGCCAACGAAGAGCGCATCATGTACGCGGCCGTGCATTGAGCACGTCGCACAGCATCGCCGCTCTATTGTCATGGCGCGGGCAGGCAACGAGCCGCTCGAGAGCAGGAGTAAGACACTGATGTCCCTGACGTCGATCAAACCAAAACGGCAGCGCCTGCAGCGCTCCGAACTGGCGGTGCCGGCGACATCCTTGCGGTTCTTCGACAAGGCGCGTCAAAGCGCGGCCGATTTCGTATTTCTCGATCTTGAGGACGCCGTCGCGCCGGCGCAGAAGCGCGAAGCGCGCGAGGTTGCCATCGCGGCCCTCAACGAGATCGATTGGGGAAACAAAACGATGGCGGTGCGGGTCAACGGCCTCGACACCGAATGGGGCACCCGTGACATCATCGAAGTCGTCACGCGCTGCCCGCGGCTCGACCTTGTTCTAGTCCCGAAAGTCGGCACGGCCCGAGACGTGCAATTCGTCGACGCGCTGATCACGGGGCTGGAAGGCGAGTTGGGCCGGACCGATCGCCTGGGAATCGAAGTCTTGATCGAGACGACGCTCGGCCTTGCCCATGTCGAGGAGATCGCCGCATCATCCGACCGCCTCGAGGCGATGATCTTCGGCGTCGGCGATTATTCGATCGACCTTCAAACTTGCGGCGAGGTTATCGGCGCGTCCGATCCGCGTTATGTCATGTTGACCGACCCCGACGCCGCGGGTGTTCGCCACACGCATTGGAACGACCAATGGCACTTCGCCTTGTCGCGGATCGCCAACGCCTGCCGCGCCTATCGGTTGCGGGCGATAGACGGTCCTTACGCCAATTTCGGCGATGCCGCCGGATTGCGCGCGGCGGCGGAACGCGCCGTCGCTCTGGGCTTCGAAGGCAAGTGGGCGATCCATCCGTCGCAGATCGAAACCGCCAACGAGGTGTTTTCTCCTACAGCCAGGCAGGTGCGCTGGGCGCAGGAGATTCTCGCCGCCATAGAGTCGGCGAACGCCGGCGGCGCCGGCGCGTTCGGCAAGGACGGCGTGCTCATCGATATGGCGGTCGCCAAGATCGCGCAGGCCGTCTGCGATCGCCATGAACTGATCGCGCGCGCGACCGGCGAGGCGGGAGGCGATCGCAATGCTGCATGAAGAAGCCTTGGCCGGCATCCGCGTTCTTGACATCGCCACCTTCATTGCGGCGCCGTTCTGCGGCACCGTGCTGGCGGATTTCGGTGCGGAAGTCATCAAGATCGAATTGCCGGAGGAGGGCGATCCGCTTCGCCGCTTCGGCACGCCGAGCGCGTGTGGCGACACTTACGTTTGGCTCAGCGAGGCCCGCAACAAAAAGTCGGTGACGCTCGATTTGCGCTCCGAGCAGGGAGCCGCGCTGTTTCGCGAACTGGTGCGCCACGCCGACGTCGTATTGGAGAACTTCCGCCCCGGTACGCTGGAGAAATGGGGGTTGGGATTCGAGGCACTCGGCGCCGTTAATCCAAAGATCGTCATGCTGCGGGTCAGCGGCTATGGACAGAACGGACCCAATCGCAACAAGCCCGGCTTTGCGCGCATCGCGCACGGTTTCAGCGGCCTCGCCTATCTGGCGGGAGAGTCGGGAGGGCCACCGGTGATGCCGGGCTCGACGTCGCTCGCCGACTATATCTCGGGGCTCTGGGGCGCGATCGGTGTGCTAATGGCGCTTCGCCATGCCGACGCAACCGGGCAAGGGCAAGTCATCGACATCGGCCTCTATGAATCGGTTTTCCGTCTGCTTGACGAGATTGCCCCGGTTTACGCCAGGACCGGTCTGGTCCGTGAGCGGATGGGTGCTGACACCGTCAACGTCGTCCCCCACAGCCACTACGAACCGCGGACGCCAAATGGGTCGCTGTGGCTTGTTCGAGCGATAAGATGTTTGGACGCCTGGCGCAGGCCATGGGACGGCCGGATCTCGCGGATGATAGCCACTACGCGACAATGGCCGGTCGGCTGTCGCACCGCGACGAGATCAACGGCCTCCTCGCCGCCTGGGTTCGAACCATGACGCAGGAGCGCGTTCTCGCCGAATGCGACCGGCACCAGGTGCCGTGCGGGCCGATCTACAGCATCAAGGACATCTTCGAGGACCCGCAATATCGGGCGCGAGAAAATGTCGTGGAGGTCGCCTCACGTGCCGGACCGATCTCAATTCCAAACGCCTTGCCCCGTATGTCGCTCACTCCGTCGAAGTTTAAACACGCCGGCGTGGCAATCGGCCATCACACGGAGGAAATCCTTGGCGCACTGGCAGGCGTGGATGCGCAGACGCTCGCGAGGCTTCGCGACGCGAAGATCGTCTGAACAATAGTCCTGCCGCTTGCAGAGGGACACAGTGCGATGACGAGACAGATGAAGCTGATTGGCTTTCTGCAGGCCCAAAACTGTTCGAATTACCCGGCTTCGTGGCGACATCCTCAATCGAAGCCGAATTGGTACTCCCGCGAATATTACGAGGAGATTGGCCGGACGCTCGAGCGCGGCAAATTCCATCTTGCTTTCTTCGACGACCGTCTGGCGATTCCCGACCGCTACGGCAACGATGTGAGCGCCACATTGCGCCACGGAATAAGGGCGGCCAAGCTCGACCCGGTGGCGGCGGCGCTGACCTTGGGGCTGGCGACCCGGCACCTCGGCGTCGGTGTTACCTATTCGACGACCTACTATGAGCCGTTCCATGTCGCGCGCGTGTTCGCGACCATGGATCTGCTTTTGCAGGGACGTGCAGCATGGAATGTGGTGACCTCGCTCAACGACTCCGAAGCCGCCAACTTCGGCGCTGCGGGGCATCTCGGCCACGATTTGCGTTACGATCGTGCCGATGAGTTCATGGAAGTCGTGCTCGGGCACTGGGACACTTGGGAAGACGACGCGATCGTGTTCGACCGCGCCGCCGGCGTTTTCGCCGATCCCGCTAAGGTCACCAGCCTCAATCATTCCGGGAAATTCTTCAAATCGCGTGGCCCGTTCACCGTGCCGCGGTCGCCGCAGGGCCATCCCGTCATCATCCAAGCCGGTCAGAGTGGCCGAGGACGCGAGTTCGCCTCGCGCTGGGGCGAACTCATTTTTGTGATTTACCCCAACCTCGCGGTTGCCAAGAAGCAATATGCGGACTTTAAGCGCATGCTGACAGAGAAAGGGCGGGCTGTGAGCATCGCGCCGGCCGTCTATCCCGTAGTGGCGGAAACGCAGGCCGAGGCCGAGGACAAATTCGCGCTGGTCGATCACTTGGCGCAGCAAATCAATTCACTGGCCTTGTTGTCGGAAGTGCTCAATTTTGACTTTGCGTCGAAGCCAATGGATGAACCTTTCACGAACGACGAACTAAAGGCTATCAGCGGCTTGCAGGCGATCCGCGATCGTGTCGTCCAGTTAAGCGGCAAGTTGAATCCTACGGTGCGCGACTTCGTGCATTTCAGCGGCCGCGGAACTTTGCGAGAAATGCCAACCTTCGTCGGTTCGCCAAGCCAAGTGGCGGATCAACTGGAGGAATGGTTCTGCGGCGGAGCTTGCGACGGCTTTGTGGTCGCGGCTACTCACGTGCCAGGGACCTACGACGATTTCGTTCGCCTCGTCGTTCCCGAGCTTCAGCGGCGCGGGCTTTTCCACTCGGATTACGAGGGCTCAACGCTACGCGAAAACCTTGGACTTGCGAAACCACAGTTGGAGCGTCGATCTGAACAGGAAAGAGAAACTCAATCTGCGGTACGATGAAATTAAATCAGACACAGACATAAAGCGATCTGCGAGGCGCGGGTTACCGTCGGAGAAGCTTGAATAATTTACGACGAGAAAATCGACTCAAAAATCGTCGAAACGATTTTCGAAGCCTTCTCGTTGTTTCGGCAGTAAGGAATTGCAATTCTGCTGGTCGAGCAGATGGCTCTCATGAGCTTGAATATCTGTGATTGGGCCTATGTGTTGGAAGCCGGCCGCCTTGTGTTGTCTGGTTCGCGCGAAGAGATGACTTCAAACCCGCGGGTTGCAGAGGCTTATCTTGGAAGAAACCAAGTTGTTGCGACCGGATGAACCGTCGGCCAAACACGGTTCACGACAATAAGCTCGAACAATTCGCCATCTTAGTCGGAACTCCGGCCATGCTGCGCCGAGTTTGGCCAGTGGGGAGAGCTTGCATCGCGTCGCCTTGGAAGTGTTGCCTCTGCTTGTCGATACGCATCATGTGGGCAGCGCGTGCGGCCGTCCTCATCTTCTGCCTGGCATGATGTTGATCAGTCTGCCAAACTGTGCATACGTATGCCGCCCGGTTCATTCACAAGAGGGCGACAACTGGAGGGGACGTCTCGATGCGGATTATAGATCTGTCGCAGGAGATCTATGAGGGTATGCCTGTATATGCCGGACACCTTGAGACCAAGGTCTGGCAGCACCATCGGTTCGCGGACACGGCGCCGAACTTCGACAGCGACTTCGCCTACCAGAGCCTCGGCATCACATTCTGCGACCATGGCCCCACGCACGTAGACGCGCTCAGCCATCTCGACCCGCGCCCGGGTGCGCCCACGATCGACCGCATGGATCTCGCGCAGTTCTGCGGCGAGGGCACTTGCCTCGACGTTTCGGGCGTCGAGCCTCGGAAATACATCACCGCCGACCATCTGAAGCGCGCGGCCAGCGGCGTCGACGTGCGAGAAGGCGACGTGCTTTTGCTGCGCACCGGCACTGTCGACCGCTTCGGCGGTACACGCGAGTACACGACCCAGTATCCCGGTCTCGATCAGGGTGCCGTCGACTGGCTGCGTGACCACAAGCCGAAGGTCTTCGGCGTCGACTCGCCGAGCCCCGACAATCCCGCGGACCGCATCTATCCCGCGCATCTCTTCAGCCGCGCGTCCGGCATTACCCACTACGAGAATCTAGCGAATTTGGGAGAGGTCGCCGGCCGCCGGTTCACGTTCTTTGGCTTCCCGTTGCGCATCCGTGGCGGCCACGGCTCCCCGGTGCGCGCCGTCGCGATGCTGGATGACTGAGGCAGACCTAAAAGCAGAGGAGGTCGCATGTTGACGAAAGTGACCGATAAGATCCTCCCGACAACAATGATCGGGTCCTATCCGAAGCCGCGCTGGTTTGAGGACTACAACGTCGCCGGCGCGGATCTCCTTGAGTGGTGGAAAATCGAAAAGCATTTCCAGGCCTTCCGCGACGCGACTGCCGCCTGCATCAAGGACCAGGAGCTCGCGGGGCTCGATATCGTAACCGATGGGCAGATGCACTTCGACCAATATGGCGGCGCCATCGGATCGTTCGTCTGGTATTGGTACGAGCGGCTCGGCGGCTTCAGCAAGAGCAAGCTGCCGAACCCGATAGCGCGTGACATCGAGGCCAGCGGCGAGGACCTCAGCCAGGCTGCTTGGATGCACGATTGGGGTGGAACGGCGGTCACCGCCAAGGTCACCCGGGGCATTCCCGGCAGACTTGGCGAGATGTACGACATCGCCCGCGGCCTGACCGACAAGCCGATCAAAGTAAGCGTCGGCGCCGGTCCGGCTAACCTCACGTTCCACGTCGACCTCAAGTATCCAGGCTCCCGCTACTCCGAGCAGCGCAAGCTGGCTGAGGATATCGTGCCGATCTTCAATCAGGATCTGAAGGACCTTGTGGCGCGTGGCGCGGAGTTCATCCAGATCGAGGACCTCGGCGGTTGGCAGCTTGCGTGGGATCCAGAATCGAAGTGGATCATTGATGTCCTCAACGCATGGGTCGACGGTGTCGATGCAAAGATTGCGTGGCACTCATGCCTGGGCGCCGGCTATGGCAATACGTTCCGTACGGTCGAAGACGCGTTGCCACGCGTGCTCGCTCGCTGGCAGGACGTCAAAGTGCATCAATTCGCGCTCGACTTCGCGCTGCGCGATATGGTCGACGTGCACGCGCTCAAGGAACTCGATTCGGATCGCGAGGTCCAGGCAGGCGTGATCGACATCCGCTCGCTCTACATCGAGACCGACGATGAAATCGTGGCGCGCATCCACAAGGTGCTCGAGTACATCGAGCCGGAGCGGGTCTACTTGTCGACTGACTGCGGCCTGAAAGCGCTGCCGCGCTTCGTGGCGCTTGAGAAGCTCAAGGCGCTCGTGCGAGCGGCCAACCGGGTGCGCGCTGAATTGCCTGCGACGAGGACGGCGTCGCGTAACGGTCGCGGGGAGTCGCCGGCCACTCAAGGCAGGAGGGAAGTCTCGTCGCCGGCGCTTCGTGGCCGCGGAGAGATCTCGCCAGTCTCTCACGGCCGCAGAGAGATCTTGCTGTAAGGCTTGAGAGTCTTCCTCCCCGGGGGAATCTCACAGCCGTATTGCCTGCTCAAAATCGTCGCCGGATGTGGATCCGGCAGCGGTTTCGACATTGGGCTCGCCTCTGGCTCCCATTTGAAGTTCGTTCTCGGCCACGGCTGTGCTCGGGCGTCGCGTGACCAGCGAGCGAAGTTGGTAAGCTTCCGATCGATCAGCGTACGGCGAAGACTTCCGCGAACTGTGCGCGGCAAAAATAAGCAACTAAGTCGGGCCTTTCGGGAGAGGCGGTCGTGGATAACAAGGCTGCGGGCAGCTGTTCCAGTGGGTAAATTAGCCCATGCGCATGGAGCGCCTCACTCCGCAGTCCAACCGCCGTCAACGACCAACGAACTGCCTGTCATCAAGGCGCTGGCATCACTGGCCAAGTACAAGATCGGGCCCGTTAAATCCTGAAGCTGACCGAGCCGGCCTAATTTAATGCGATTGAGCGTATCCGTTCGGAAGCTCGCGTTCTGGAAAAACGGACGCGTCATCGGGGTCTCAATGAAGGTCGGTGCCAGCGAATTGACCCGGATATTGTGCGGCGCCAATTCGATCGCCATAGCTTTGGTGAATCCCTCCATCGCATGTTTGGTCGCGCAATAGACACTTCGATTTGCGGCACCCACATGCCCCATCTGGGAGGATACGTTGATGATGACTCCGCTCTTCTTTGCTTCGATCAGACGGCGCGCCACGACCTGCGCCATGAAGTACGCGGCGCGGACATTCAAGCCAAAAATCAAATCGAAGTCGGCGCTGGTCACCTCGATGAATGGAGCGGGCCGATTGGTGCCGGCATTGTTTATCAGGATGTCAAATGGCGGCTGACCGCCAATCGTTTCTTGCACCGCAACGAGGTCTCGCACATCGAGGGCGATCGGAAATGCCTGGTGGCCTTTTGCTCTGATTGCCTCTGCGGCTTCGGCGATTTCGGTCGCCGTGCGCGATATCAAGCAGACTTCCGCCCCGGCGTCCGCCAACGCCGATGCCGCGGCCAAGCCGATCCCTCGCCCGGCGCCGGTGATAAGCGCTCGCCGACCGTCCAACCGGAAATTAGCGGCGCCGAAGAGCTCAACGGTCATTCTGCAGCCTGGGCGTAGGGAATATTGCGACCGCCATATCGGCGAACTCGGATATTTGCTTGTTCAGCGTGGCCCGAAAAGCCTTCAAGCATACAAAGTCGTGAGCAATATTCGCCGATCATGGCGCTGGCCTCGTCGGTGAGAACTTTTTGATAGGTGCATGTTTTGAGAAACTTCCCGACCCAGAGACCACCCGTAAACCGAGCATTTTTTCGCGTCGGTAAGGTATGGTTTGTCCCGATCACCTTGTCACCATAAGCGACGTTTGTGCGCGATCCTAAGAATAGGGACCCGTAGTTGTTCATTTTGTTGAGAAAATAATCCGGATCCCGCGTCATCACCTGCACATGCTCCGAAGCAATTCGATCCGCCTCGTGCACCATCTCCTCGGGGCCATCGCAGACGATTACCTCGCCATGATCTGCCCATGCCTGTCGGGCAACCTCGCGAGTAGGGAGGATGGTTAGCAACCGCTCGATTTCGGTGATTGTTTCCCGCGCGAGCTTTTCAGAGTTCGTGATCAGCACTGCCGGAGAGCTTGGCCCGTGCTCGGCTTGACCAAGAAGATCGGTGGCGCAGATCTCGCCATCGACGCTATCATCGGCGATGATGAGAGTTTCAGTCGGGCCTGCCAGGAGATCAATGCCAACGCGTCCGAATAACTGCCGCTTGGCTTCCGCAACGTAAGCGTTGCCTGGGCCCACGATCATATCGACCGGCGGAATTGCCTCAGTACCGAGGGCCATTGCGGCAATGGCCTGAACGCCGCCAAGCACATAGATTTCATCCGCCCCGCCGAAATGCATGGCGGCCACGATGGCCGGATGCGGACCTCCGTTGAACGGTGGTGCACAGGCGAGGATGCGCCTTACACCGGCAACTTTAGCAGTGACAATCGACATATGCGCCGAAGCTACCATTGGATAACGGCCACCCGGAACGTAGCAACCGATTGAATCCAGAGGAATGTGGCGATGACCAAGAATGACGCCCGGCAAGGTTTCTACTTCGACGTCATGCAGTGTCTCGCGCTGTTTCTGAGCAAAGTTGCGCACTTGATCTTGCGCAAACTTTATATCCTCTAAATCGCGCGCGTGAACCTGCGAGATCGCCTTTTGGATATCGGATTCAGAAAGGCGAAAGTGCTGCGGCGCCCAATTGTCGATATTGCTTGGAAAATTCCCGTACCGCCGCATCGCCACGATTTTCGATTTGCGTCTATGATGTTCTCGACAACTTCACGGACTTTGATGTCAGCAATTTTTACCTGATTTGGATCGAGTCCGCGCTTGAGCCAACGAGACATGCTTTCCCTCCGCCGAGGTCAAAAAACAAATGCAGGGTGCAGCTGCGCCGCGCTACCAGTGACGCTTGCAGGCGGCAACCTGCGACGAGACCATAGTGCATACGTTTGCAATCTGGTAAACACTTCCATAGTGGTCAGGGCGGCCAATGTCCAGTCCGTCGCGCGCACTTCGCGGCTCCTCGGTAGCTGCGACGAATGGATCGCCTGCCTCGACGCGCGCTTTGCGCGCGATGTCCTTGTCCACAGGACGAGCTCCAGCACAGGATCTGAATGTTGTAATGAGCCTCCTCCGGGAAGTGTCATGGCACGTCGATCTGAACACCGGCAAACAAAGCAACTGAGAAAACCGACCTCGTTGGATGTCGCCGGCATGGCCGGGGTTTCCCAAAGCGCTGTCTCGCGAGCCTTCACGGAGGGTGGGAAGAGTCTCCAAAAAGACAAGGCAAAGGATTTTGAAGGTTGCCAAGAAAATCGGCTATGTGCCCAATCTTCATGCCAGCAGTCTGATTACTCGGCGTACCGGCATGATTGCTTTGATCATGGGGGATATAACCAATCCATTTTATCCCGAAGTGCTTGAGACATTTGCTAGTCGCCTGCAGAGTGCGGGCAAGCGGGTGATGTTATTGAGGCTGTCCCGAGATGAGCCGATTGATTGGGCGCTTCCCCATGTTCTGCAGTATCAGGTGGACGGGATCATCATCGCGACGGCAATGCCGGGACAGTCCGTCAGTGAGCTCTGCGCGAGAGCTCATGCCCCTGTGGTATTGTTTAATCGAGCAGTCAGCGGTGTACCGGTTGACGCTGTGTGTTGCGATAATAACGCCGGCGGCCGCATTGTAGCGGATATTCTCCTCGATTCAGGTCACCGGCGGTTTGGTTTCATAGCGGGGCTGGAGGGCGCCTCGACCAGCGCCGAGCGCGAGCGCGGTTTCTTCGAGCGCGTTCTCGCGCGGACTGGGGCGATACCTTCGAAAGCGCATGGAGACTTCACCTATGAAGGAGGCAAGCGCGCGGCTCTTACCTTGTTTGTGCCGTCGCGACCGGCCGGACGCCGTTATTTGTTGCTAACGATATTATGGCCCTGGGGGCGCTTGATGCGCTGCGCATCCAGCTCGGGCTGCGCGTTCCTGACGACGTTTCGCTGGTCGGTTTTGACGATATCGCGGCCGCTGCCTGGCCGACTTATGATCTGACGACGTTCCGGCAGCCCATCGATCGCATGGTCGAGGAGACCTTGCGGCTTCTGGCGGAGCGCATTGCGAACCCAAATCGTGAGCCAGCCACCGTGCTGGTGCCGGGACGCCTTATCCCGCGAGCCTCCGCGCGATTGACATCGCTTGTACACGCTCCGATCGAGCCGGTCAGTCTAGAGTATCAATTCGTCGCCATTGGAGTCGACTGGACAAACAGCGTCGTCTTGGTTAGCGTTGCTGCAAACGTATGCACTGGCTGGTTGCATAACTGTGGCTCGTACATGAGCCGTAATTCGGTCTGCCGCGCGAACTCAAAATAGCGGCGTAAGGGGAGGAACAATTGAGACATCTACGAATCGGCTTTGCTGTATTTGCCGCGACTTTGGCGGTGGCCACTTCCGCTGTTGCCGGCGGCGTCGATGAGTTGCCGCCCGACATTCAGAAGACGCTCTACAGCAAGGACATGCTCGATCCGATGCAGCCCATCGGTCCGAGCGTCCTATCGCGATTGGAAGCCCAAAAAGGGCCCGCCCTGGAAGATAGGCTATGCGAGCTCTTATGCCGGCAACACCTGGCGCGCCAATGTGATGGATCGCCTTCAGAACACGCTGATTCCCAAATGGAAGAAGCTCGGCCTGATCAGCGATGTGGTCATCACGCAATCCAATCTCGAATGACTCGCTTCAGATTCAGCAGATGCGCCAGCTCGTCGACCAAGGCGTAGATGCGATCATCATCTGCTGCTCCAACCCGACAGCGTTGAATCCAACTGCGCAATACGCCCACGATCGTGGAGTGCCAGTATTTTCGATATCTGGCTATATCACTTCGCCCTATTGCCGTGAATTCTTCGGCCAATTTCGTTGTGAGCGGCAACATGCTCGGGGAATGGATGGCCAAAGAAATCGGCGGTAAAGGCAACGTGCTCGTCGTTGAAGGGTATCCCGGGCACTTCCGCTTCCGACTCGCAAGACAAGGGGAGCAAGGCGGCGCTCGCACGTCACCCCGATATAAAGGTGGTGGGTTCGCTAGCCGGCATGTGGACGGACCAAGTTGCGCAGACCGAGATCCAGAAGTGGCTTGCTACCAACCCGGGCGAGTTGAACGGCGTCATCATTCAGGATGCCTCCGAGCAGGGAGCGTATGCGCGCCTTGAAGCAGTCGGGCCGAAAGATGGTCCCGATTACGGTCGGTGGCGAAATTGGGCCGCTGTGCTATTGGCGCAAGAATCCGACATACGTCTCGGCGGCCATACTGCCGTGGCCCCCGGGCGATGAGGTCGAAATGACCTGGAACATCATGATGCGGACGCTTGAGGGGCAAGGCCCGAAGGTCGAGTCGATCCTGACCAAGCCGCAAGTCTTGACGTTCGACGATATCAAGTCAGTGCTGAAAGAGGATTGCAACGAGGAAGCTGACGGCTGGTACAACCCCGGCATCGAGAAGTGGGCAGGGAAAGCCTACCTCGATCAGTTCTTTCTCCATCCCGCGGATCCGGAAACCTACAAGCCCTGAGCTTGCGCTGACTTGTTCGCCACGCCTTCCAATCGGGCGTGGCGAACGCCGCAGGTTTTGTGCGAGCCCGCATCCCATGGCAGTCGCGACCGTTGAAATAGCCTCGGTTCGCAAGACCTTCGGCCCCACCGTTGCGCTCAACGGCGCAAGTCTGCGCGCCTACGAAGGCGAGGTTCATGCGATCATCGGCGGCAACGGATCTGGCAAGAGTACGCTGGCTAAGGTCATTTCCGGTGTGCTCCTTCCGGACAGCGGGCAAGTATCGATATTCGGAAAATCGGCGGGCTCGCCAGTTGAGGCGAAGGCTTTAGGGATCGCAAACGTATATCAAGAAGTGCTCGTCACCGATGAGTGCTCGGTGCTCGACAATCTTTATGTCGGGGCCGACGGTCTGTTTAGCGCCAGCAAGGGGCCAGAGGAGAAAGTCGCGAAGGCCGCCGCGCTGATGCGCGAACTCCTCGGCTTCGAACTCGATCTGGAGACACTCGTCGGCGATCTGCCGCTGAGCATCAAACAGTGGATCACGATCGCCCGCGCCCTTCTCACCGATCCAAAGGTACTCATTCTCGACGAATCTTCCGCCGCACTGGACTTCGATTCGACCGAGCGGCTTTTCGCGAAGATGCGCGATCTGAAAAAGCGCGGCGCCAGTATTCTCATGGTGAGCCACCGCATTGCGGAACTGGTGCGCATTGCGGACCGCGCCACCGTGCTGCGCGACGGGCTCGATGTCGGCTCCCTCGAGAGAAACGAGATTACAGAAGCGCGGATTTTCGAGCTAATCGCGGGCGCCGAGCGCGGTCGGACGCTGGCGTCGCAATCGGTTGCCGAGCGGCAAAGTCAGGCGCCCGTGCTTCGCGTCGAAGCCGGTCGCGTTTGGCATGATGCGGGGCTTATCGATTTCACGCTTTATCCCGGTGAGATCGTCGGGATCACCGGGCTTGATGGACAAGGCCAAACGGACTTCGTGCGCTGCCTCGCTGGCGTGCAGACGCTCGTCGCTGGCCGCATCAGCGCGATTGACGGCAAGAAAAGCGAATTTCGTAAACGACCTTCGATCCGCGCGGGACAACGCAGTGACGTATGTCTCGGGTGACCGAAAGAAGGAAGGTATTTTCCCGAACCTGAGCATCTTCGAGAACTTGCTCATCTCGGTCTACCAGGATTATCGGCTTGGCGGATGGCTCAATCTTGCCGATCGCCGCAAGCTGCAGCCGGTGTTCGCCTGGGAATCGGACAGGCTTGCGGTCAAGATGGGAAGTCAGGATAACTTGATCACCTCGCTGTCAGGGGGCAACCAGCAAAAGGTTCTGATCGCGCGGGCGTTCGCAGAGAAGCCCGATGTCCTAGTGCTCAATGACCCGGCGCGCGGTATCGACGTGGGCGCCAAGCTCGATCTCTATAGGAACCTCAGGGATTTCGCCGCCAAAGGTAAGGCAGTTGTTTTCCTCTCAAGCGAGATCGAAGAGTTCCTCAACCTCTGTACCCGTGTGCTGGTGTTCCGCAATGGCGTGATCGCGTCAGCGTTCGATCCACCTTACGATGGCCATGCTATTTTGAATGCGATGTTTGGACGACGCCCGACTGCGTCGTTGCCTGGTGAGGCCGACGATTCGCACGCGCACGAAGTCGCCCGGCCGCGCCAGCAAACGGAAAAAACCGGCAAACCTATTCCTAGTCCGATCGAGAACTCGCGCACGATCGGCGCGAAGTCGGACCAACCGCTCGACTTTGCCGCCCCGGATATCCCGGACGGATCCGATCATCCCGGATCGTTTTGCCGAAGAAAATAAGGCGTCGCCCAGTCTCGCATGGTCCGGAGTGCCAGCGGGCACCAAGAGCTTCGCAATCAGTATGACCGATCCAGATTTGCCGCCTGAGTTCGATTTTCCCCGCGCGTTCGCCCATTGGCTGGTCTTCGACATACCCGCCGATACGCGCAAACTTCTGGAAGGCGCGAGTGGGACCGCCGCGATGCCGGCCGGCGCGCGCGAACTCAACAGTGATTTCGTTACCTTCAACATTCCCGGTTTTGCGCGCGGTTACGGCGGACCATGGCCGCCCGATCGCTCGCATCGATATGTGTTTACGCTTTACGCGCTCAAAGTTGCGCGTCTCGGGCTCGCTGATGACGCAAGCTTCGAAGAATTCGCCGCCGCCGTTTTGCCGGCGACCATCGCGTCGAATTCGTTCGTGGCTCATTACGGTCCCGCCAAGAAACCGCTGCCAAACTGATGTGAGATCCGAATATGGGCGCGCAGCCTAGGAGGAGACAATGAGCCGCCATTCAACGCGTAAGAGCTTTGATCTCGAATGGGTCGAGCACTGGGCGCGCCGCGTCAATGAGGACCGCATACTGGCCGTCATTGGCCGTTTCTTCACGGGAAAATTCGTCCTCGGCGTCGACGAAACCGATTATCTGATCGAGGTGAGCAGGGGGAAGATCCAACGTATTGCCGAAGGTCTTGAAGCAAACGACTTCGGCTTCGATTTCGCCCTTCGAGCCGCGAGCGGCACCTGGGCGAAGTTTTCTCAGCCAATTCCGCCGCCGATGTTCAATGACATTTGGGCGATGGCACACCCGCTGCACCGGCACCTGCGCATCGAAGGCAATACGCTTCCGTTCTGGCAGAACTTGCGGGCGCTTACCCACATGCTCTCCCTGATGCGGAGCGCGTAAGTAAACGCCAGGAGACACAGATGAACACGCATGATCCAATTGTTGGTCGCTATGTTTATGTGCAGTGCGAAGGCAAGACCTACCGCACCTACTACGAAGAGAGCGGCGAGGGCATTCCGATGGTTTGCCTGCACACCGCGGGCACCGACGGCCGGCAATATCGGCATCAGCTCTGCGATCCCGATATCACGGCGAACTTCCGCGTCATCGCCTTTGATCTCCCGTGGCATGGCAAATCGCTCCCGCCTTCCGATTTCTATTTGAAAGAAGACGAATACAAGCTCACGGCAAAGTTCTATGCGGACTTCGTTGTTGCGTTCTGCCACGCTCTGGAACTCAAGAAGCCGGTGATCATGGGGTGTTCGATGGGCGGCAACGTCTGCCTGACACTCGCACTTCGCTATGAACACGAATTCCTTGCCCTGATCGCCTTGGAAGCCTGCGATTACTCGCCGGGCTGGTGGATCGAGCCGCTGCATCATCCGCACATCCATGGCGGCGAAGTGGTGGCGACCTCGGTTTTCGGTCTCATGTCGCCGGAAAGCCCCGACGAATGTCGCTGGGAAACCTGGTGGTTTTACGCTCAAGGTGGGCCGGGTGTTTTCAAGGGCGATCTGTATTTCTACAGTGTCGATTCCGATTACCGCGATCAGGTCTCCAAGATTTCGGGAAAACTGCCGATCTTCTTTCTCACCGGCGAATACGATTTCGCATGCACGCCCGAGATGACCGAGCGCACGGCGGAAAAGATCAAGAACGCCGAATGCATCATTTTTTCGGGCGGCCATTTCCCGACGTCCGAAGATCCGGCGAAGTTCAAAGAGGTCATCTCGCCCGTGCTTAAAAAGGTGCTGGCGCTCGATCCCGATCGTCGCCGGGAGAGGAGTGGCGCTTATACGGCGCGCAGTTCGCTGTCGACTGCCCGTGCCGAACGGCCGGCGAATGCGAATGGGCGCCGGCTCGTCGAACTTTAATCAGGAGAGACGACAATCGCCATGACGGAATCCAGGGGTGCGCAAAACACCTATCTCCTGATTCCCATTCTGCTGCTTGCGATCCTGGCGAGCATTGCGGTGATTCGGGGGCCGAGCCTGGTTTCGCTCGCCGGATTCGGCAGTGCGATTATCGTCGCAGCGCCGCTGATCCTCGCCACCTATGCGCTCATGCCGATTGCGATCGCGGGCCGCGGTACGGTTGACCTTGCCGTCGGGCCACTGTTGGCCTTCGTCAACGTCTCGATCGTTTCCCTGAACGGATTGGGATTGGTGACCTCGCCGCTTGGTGTGTTTGTCGTGGCGATCGCCATCGGTGTGATCTACCAGATCTTGTTCGCACTGATGATCATCGTCGTTCGCGTGCAGCCGATCATCGTGGCTCTTTCGGGCTTTCTGGCGCTGTCCGGCATCAATCGCGTGATCCTGCCGCGGCCCGGCGGCGTGGCGCCGGACTGGATGATCTCCTGGAGCCTCGGCAACACGATCTTTTCGCCGGTGCTCTTGATCCTTGTGCTCGCCACCGGCGGGTGGCTTCTGTTTACGCTTTCGCCGTTCTTCAAGCACCTGCGCATGATGGGTTACGACGAGCGTGCCGCCTTTACGGCCGGTGTCCGCATCGACGTTGTACGGATCGGGGCGCATGTCATTGCCGGGATCTTCGTGAGTCTCGGTGCAATTTGCTACACCGCCCTGATTGCTTCCGGCGATCCGATGCAAGGCACGACCATGTCGTTGACCGCTGTGACTGCAGTGGTTCTCGGCGGTGTTAGTCTGGCTGGCGGGCGGGGCACCGTGACCGGCGCGTTGCTCGGTGCAGTGAACCTGTTCCTGATCGGATACGTATTGACGACATTTCAGTTCGGCACGGTACAGGGATTTGTGACCCAGTTGCTCTATGGGCTCACGCTCATTGCTTCGCTGCTTTTGACCATGCTTGTACCTGTTGTCGGACGCCACGTCAGTTTCATTTCTCCATTCGCAGCTTTCATGGTGCTGGGCATCGTGGTCGCCGCCATCGTACTGGAGGTGAGCACGGCTCAGACTTACGTTGGCGCCGGTCAAAATCCCGCGGTCTCGGGGGATCTGATCCACCAGTATCTCCTATTCCCACCAGCCACCGACGGCCCGTCCCTCGCGATTTCGCTTTCTCCGTTGCAAAAGCTACTTTTCGTCGCCGCGGCTGGGATTGCGACGCTCGTCGTCATGATGCGCGTCGTCGTTGTTGAGGCCACAGCCCGTCGGTTCGGCGCTTTCGGCCACGTGGTCGTGGCATGCTTTCTCCTGCTGTTGCTGGCGCTGGTCGCCATCTACGGCCAGCCGGCTCGTGGAGGCCTCCTGCCGTGACGCTTATGCCGTTGCCGCGCTCCACATTCCTTCTGGTGTTGAACCTTGCGCTCGCGCTGATCGTTGGCGCGATCGGCTTCGGCGTTGGCTTCGTGCAGGGGGAGTTGGCCCAGAACATCCTGCTTTTCACCGTGATTACGGTGGCGGTCCTGTTCTGGCTGGCCAACTACGTCGCGGTTGCGTTTGAGAACCTGCGCGCCCCCGCGGCAGTGAAGGCGGGCGATGCGGAGGCGGACGACGAAGCCGTCGGCTTTGGCTCCATATGGGCGGCGAACCGCGCGCTGATCATTGCGATGGTGCTGCTGCTCATCGCCTACCTGATTATCACGGTGACCGTGCCGATGTTCCGCACCATTGGCAATTTAATTGCCTTCCTGGTGCTGGAAGCGATCCTTGTCTTCGCGTTCAAGGTATCCGGCGTTTTTGTTCACGGTCGCAGCGCTTTTATTGGCCTCATCGTGCTGATCGCACTGATCGTGATCAGTGCCTTCACCATCGACGGGTTTCTGTCCGCGGCGAACATCAAAGCGGTTCTGCTGTTCGCGGCCTTCCTCGGCATCGCCTGCGTCGGTCAGACGCTTGTGGCCCTATCGGGGGGACTAGACCTTTCGATTCCGTTTGTGATTGGCACTGCAAATATCGGCCTTCTTTATCTGATTGGCCTTGGCGTGCCGTCTTGGTTGGGCTTCGCGGCGGTCATTATCATCGGCGGCTTGATTGGCTTCCTGAATGGGGTCCTGTCTTACAGGCTGCAAGGCCAGGCGCTGATCGTTACACTCGGGACCGGTTTTGCCGTGGCCGGCCTAGTTCAAATTGTCACCAGTATCGGCTCTCAGTTCAGCGGCAACGTTTTCGGGACGGTGCCGTCCTGGCTCTCCAATCTCGCAGCCATGAACGGCAGCACGTTCGGATTGAGCGTGCCGCCGACAATTCTGCTTTGGCTTCTGCTGTCGATCGTCGTGGTCATTGCGCTGCGCTATTCCGCCTATGGCCGCTACATTTACGCGCTCGGCGGCAACCGCCGATCGGCGATGCTGATCGGGATATCAGAATTCAAATATTGGGTTCTCGCTTACTTGATCTCCGGCGCTTTCGCGGCGCTCACGGGAGCCCTTTTGCTGGGCTGGAGCGGTGGGGGATTTCATCGGTGTCGGCGACCAGTATCTTTTCACGACGCTCGCAGCGGTGGTGATCGGAGGCACGTCGCTGGCCGGAGGCTATGGCGGCTACGGCTTCACCGTGATCGGCGTGCTCGTACTGCAGGTGCTGAGTTCTTTTCTGATCGGCATTGGTCTCAAATACGAGTGGCAGCAATTCATCTTCGGGCTGCTCATTTTGCCGATGGTGGCTCTTTACAGCCGCTCTCCGCACATTCGGGCGCAAGTCTAGGAAAATCCGATGTTCGCCAACTCATTCCAAACCAGCGACGTTCTTGGCAGCACTTTTGCGGCGGCAACGATGGGCTGTTTCGCAACGGCGGCCTTGATGGCTCTCGGCCTGACGTGGGTTTCCGAGCGTTGGCGGATTCCCGTGGCACTCGCTGCGGTGGCGCTCGCCATTTCCGCGCTCGCTTATATGAGCGCCGAGGAGCTGTGGCTTTCTGGCGGGAAGCTCTCGTCCGCTCCGCGCTTTGCGGCGTGGTTTGCGGTCCATCCGCTGCTGGTCGCCGCCGTGTATTTTTTCGTCAGCATCGCCGGCTCGGTACCGGCTGGAGTGTTCTGGCGCATTACCGTAGCCGCCTTGCTCATGGTGCTCTCGCGCTATCTTGGTGACGCGCACATCTTCAATCCGACTCTCGGGGTCCTGCTTTCGATCGCCTTCTGGCTCTACATTCTCGGTGAGATGTATTTCGGCAGAATGGCTGACGTGATGCGGAAGGCCTCCCCCCCATGCAGATCGGCTATTTCTGGATCCGGCTCATCATGACCGTTGGATGGGGCGTCATTCCCATTCTGCATTTTGTCGATGTGGTCATTGGCGTGGGCTACACGCCGGTTATCGCCACGCTCTACACGATCGCAGATCTTGTAAACCTCGTCGCCCTCGCACTCACCTATCTCGCGGTGGCGGGAAAAGAACGCTATTGATCTCGGAGAACCGCGACCATGACTGGCGCAGACGCAATAGCCATTATCGTCCTGCTGACAATTCTCGTCGCTGTCGGCGTGTACCTGCTCCACTGGCTGTACCGGCATTCGTCCAAAGATGAAGCCTTCGTACGCACCGGTTTGGGCGGCGAGAAAATTGTCATGGGCGGCGGCGCTTTTGTCGTCCCAATCGTCCACGACATTACCCGCGTCAACATGAATACCGTGCCGATTGAAATAAGGCGTGCCGGCGAAGGCTCTCTTATAACGCGCAACAAGCTGCGCGTGGATGTCGTCAGCGAATATTCGGTGCGCGTTATTCCCACGCGGGAAAACGTGTCCTTGGCTGCGCGGACCTTTGGCGAACGCACCTATTCTCCTGATCAAATGAAGGACGTGGTGCAGGCACGGTTCGTGGACGCGATTTCGGCGGTGGCTGCAACCATGACGATGGATGAGATCCATACCGGCCGGAAGCAGTTTATGCGCCAGGTATCGGAGCTTGTAACCTCATCGCTGGCCTCAAATGGGCTTGAGCTCGAAAACGCCTCGCTGACGAGTTTGAATCAATCCGACATCTCTGTATTCAATCCGGACAATGCCTTCGACGCTGAAGGGTTGACGCAGCTCACCGAGGAAATCGAAGGGCGCCGCAAGCTCAGAAACCGTATCGAAAATGATACGCGTTTGGAGATCAAGCTCAAGGATTACGAGACCGAACAGCGTGCCATTGAAATTGATCGTGACCTTGAATACGCGCGGCTCGACCAGACGCGCGACATCGAGGCAAGGCGGACCGCGCAGCTCGCTGCGATCGAGGAGGAGCGTTCGAATTCCTCGATCAGTATCAGCAACGCGAAGATCCGAGCTGAGCAGGAGGCGGAGCGCGTCCGCATCGCCAAGGACAAGCTCATCGAGGCCGAGCGTATCAACAGCCAAACCGAAATTCGGCTGCTCGAGATTGACCGCCAAAAGGAGAACGAGCAGCGGGCTATCGAGACATCGAAGGCCCTCGAGGCGCAGCGTATCGTCTCGCGCATGGAAGTCGAATCGCAACGTATCGAGAACGAGCGCAAGATACGGGAGTCCGAAATAAACTCGCGCCAGGAAGTGTCGATCGTAGAGGCCAACGCTTCTGCCAGGGTCGACCAGACAAAATTGGAAAGCGAGCGGCAAGTCGAGACGAACCGCATCGAAATCGAAAAGACGATCGAAGCGTTGTTGGTGGAGAAGGACAAGCATATTCGCATCATCAATGAATTGGCCAATACCGATAAGGAAAGAGCAATCATCCTCAAGCGCTACAATATCGAAGTTGAGCGGTTGAAGAGGGACGAGGAGATCAATCAGCTCGAAATTGAGAAGAACCAGAAGATCAAGTTGTCGGAAACCGCTGCTTTTCGCAAAATCGAGGATGCGGGCATTGTGGCCGGCCGCGAGCTCGACGAGCTGCGGATAGCGGCGCGGAAATTCGTCGAGAGATTTGAGATCGAGCGCAACAAGGAAATAGAGATTATCGACAAGGAGCGGCTCATCGCCGTCATCAATAAGTCGATCGAAGAGGCCGTTGCCAAGACCGAGGTGGCAAATGCGATGAAGGCGCTCGCGGTCACCGAGGAGCAGGTCGTCTCGGTCCGCGAACAAGAAGTGGCCGAACGCGCAAAGCGGATCTCTCTGATCGAAGCCACCGCGCGAACGGAGCGTGAGACCCAGCGGCTCGTTTCCGTCGCCACAGCCGAAAAGGAGGCGATGGAGCAGCGTGCGCTTGCGGAGATCGCTGAGGCAAACGCGGCCGCTGTCCGCTACGAGAAGGACGCTGAGGGCCAGACCAAACTCAACGAGGCCGAGAACATGCGCAACGACGCCGCACGGCGCAGCGCGATCTACGAGAATCTCATCAAAAATCTGCCGAGCATCATACGTGAGACCGTCAAGCCAATGGAGAACATCGAGTCGATCAAAATCCTTCAGGTTGACGGCCTGCCCGGGATTAACAGCCCGTCCGAGACTGGCGGCGGCGGTACCCAGAACAGTGGAACTGGGGGCGGCGGCGGCGGCAATATGACCGACCGCGTCGTGAATTCCGCTTTGAAATATCGCACACAGATCGCCTTCGTGGATGGCCTGATGAAGGACCTTGGCCTTCCGATTGGAACCGCGGGGAGTGCGGGCGCTCTCTCGTTCCGCGATTTTATGCCGCCGCCTGAGAAACCCGATGGTCCGGCGCGCAAGCTCGGCAAGAGCGGCAAAGATGACGACTGAGGATACCCGCAATGTCTGCACGGGAACTTGACGCGCTTGATCGCCATGCTTTGGTCATGGCCATCTGGCTGCCTCTCGTCTTGGTAGCCGCGACGGCGTTTCATTACGGCTTTGCTGCGGGCGGGTGGCCGTTCATCAGTGCAGGCTTTGTGGTCTTGCTCGCGGCCTTCATCGGCCATGTCATTGTCAATATCGTATTTGAGACGCGATTTACGGCGAGCGAAGTGGCGCTCGGCTTGGTCACTTATTGCGTAAGCGTGCTTGGCTTCGGGCTTGCAATGTTGCTGTCCTCCTCCGCCCAAAGGCTCTATGCGGTGCCCGTCACCCTCGGGCTACTGGGCATGGCGTCGGCGATAGTAGTGACCATGATCCTGTGGCTTGGTCTTCGCGGCGCGTTCGAGTTGTTCGACGTCATCCGGCGGTTCAGGCCGTGACCTCGCTTCTTGCCATTGTGCTGGCCTTGTTCGCAGCGTTCGCGCTCTACATCGCCGCGCAATCGGCGAAGTATGAGACTGGACCTGCGGCGTATGTCGACGCGGGTCAGAGCTTGTCGAGCTGGATTTGCATATTCGCTGGAAGCGGCATCTTGTTCGCTAGCATCGGTCCTTATGACTATCTACGTCTGCTCTCCAACTATGGCTTTCAGGCAAACCAGCTTGCATTGAGCTTGATATTGGTGGCCCTTGCCGCGGCGCTGTTTCAGAATCGCCTTTGGCTGGCTGGGCGGATCACCGGAAGTCGCTCGCTCGGCGAACTGTTCGGCGCCCATTTTCAGAGCCCGTCGATCCGTATCTACGTTCTTTTTGTGCTCTTCCTGTTCGCCGTGCCCCTTGCTGCCACGCTCCTCGGCTCTGCGGGAGAGCTTTTGGCGCAAATGAGTGGGGGCGCAATCTCGCGCACCCTGGCCATCGCGGAACTCGCGGCCTTCCTCTTTCTCGCCGCCGCGCTCGGCGGATGGCGCGCTACGGTCTACATCGTCGCCGCACTTTCGACAGTCGCCCTGGTGCTGTTGATCTTCTCCGCCGCATTTGCCGGGCTGGTATTTGACGGATTGTCGATCTTTCAAAACGGTTTTGTCGTACGCGACGGTCTATTGGGCAACGTGCTGCCCGGGGTCATTCAATTCTCCAGCGGAATCGGCCAGGAAGTCCCTGCGGGCGGGCTGTGGACTACGACGGCCGTTCTCTCGTTTGCTCTGGCGGCGGTCGGTGCGGCACTGAGTCCGTCATTCGGATTTCTCACGCTCACGATGAGAAGCCGGGCCGGTTTTGCCTTGTCGCAGGTATGGATCGTGTCCGGGCTCGCTGCGGGAGCGCTTCTTCTCCTTGGTCCTATCGTGGCAGGCGAGGTGGGGCCGAGCGGCGACTTATCTGTCCTCGCGATGAAATTCGCGGCTTACGATCAACTCGCCGGCGTTTGCGTGATTGTGATGCTCACGGCGATGTTGGTTATCGCCGTCGCCTTCTTCACGACCTCAGGCGCGAGCATTGTCACCATCGAACTTATGCAGCGCTATGTCCTGCCAGGTCTTGCTCCGGACGCGGAACGACTAGCCGCGCGCATCACGCTCGCCGTCATCTATAGTGCGGCTGTGTTGCTTGCCTGCTTCTTGCCGGTCGTTGCGGCGGTGCTTTCTACGCTTGCCTTGCCGCTGTCCGCGCAGCTCTTTCCCGCTTATCTCGGGCTTTGTTGGCTTCCTTGGATGAGTTGCAGCGCGGTCCTGGTCGGCCTCATCGTCGGCAGTTTGTTTGTGATATTCACCGAGCCGCCCGGACTGATCTTTTTCAACGGCCTGTTTGCGGAACTCCCGTGGGGACGTTGGCCGCTTACGATCCATTCGGCGGCGTGGGGCCTCGCCGCGAACGTTGCCGCGAGCTTGCTTGTCGCGATATTCACGCAGCGAGATGAGGAACGCGACCGCCGCAACGCATTACACGTGGTATTTCGGCGCGATCACCGAGTCGATTTTGGGGGACGCGCGGCACGCAGCGCGAAGTGGGCACTTACTCTCCTCTGGATCTTCCTCGCGCTTGGCCCAGGCGCCATTCTTGGTAATACGTTCTTTGCACACCCCGTTTTCACCGAAGCCGATCTTTCCTTGGGGGTGCCGTCACTCTGGGTATGGCAGGTATCCTTTTGGATCGTTGGGGTGATGCTCGTATGGTGGGTCGCGTATCGTAGCCGTCTTTCAGCCGCGGAGGGGGTTTTTCGCGCTGGCGAATTGCAGCCCCTGAGCGGTGCCGGTGGCGTACGTCGGCAACCGCAATGGATTGCGGCGCTCGTGGCTCGCCTAAGCGAGCGCCAGAATCCTGCGACAGCGCGCGATCGTAGATTGAGGTCACGTTAGGGTCACCGTGATCCTTATCGCTCGCGATCAGGTCCGTAGTCGCGCCGGATAGGGCGACCATACGTCGAGCGAATGCCCGATGCGCGTGCAAAGCCGACCCTTGCGAGCGCGGCAAATGATATCCGCTCGCTTTAGGAGCGAGGATTACTTTCTCAAGGATTTTCTTACTGTACGGCGGAGCCGAAACCCGAGTGGCAACGCCCGCAAGATCTCTGGGCAAGATCTCTGGGATAGAATGCGGTCGAACTCAACTGCGTCTATCCCGATTGCGCGAGGACGCCAAGGAGAGTAGCTTTCAGCTTAGAGCCGTTTCAAAGCGGTCTCGAGATCGGGATGGCAAACGACGCGGGGGGCTTTGTCCTGGAGAGGACATAAAGGCCCGAAGCCGCGTTTCCCTGTGGAGGGAAAGCCATGCGGCCTTCGTACGAGCTTTGGCTCGTCTTCTTGTCCCTGGCGCTGGCCTTTCAGGGCTGCTTCGTGGGATTGCATTTAGCGCGCAAAGTCGGGCTGGCGGAGCGATTACACCGCCGCGTGCTCATTTCCATGTCGGCGCTGTCGATGGCGCTTGCGATCTGGACCATGCACTTCGTCGGCATGCTGGCAATGAAATTGCCGGTCGCGGTCGATTTCTTGGTACTGCCGACCCTGTTGTCGTTCCTTATTTGCGTTCTCGTCGTCGGGGGTGCCGTATTCGCCATGGGCACCGGTGTGCCGACGCTGAACCGCATCGGCTTGGCTGCACTGCTCATGGGCGCCGGCATCGTTAGCATGCACTACATGGGCATGTATGCCCTGCACTCGAGCGTCAACATGGCGCACGATCCGCGATTCGTCGCGGCCGGCATCTTTTTTGGGGTCGCGGCTTCAGGCGCCTCGCTATGGCTCGCTTTCGTCGGTGCGACCTGGCGCTCGACGTTGTCCTCGGCGATCGTCATGGCGTTGGCGATTTCGCTGATGCATTACACGGCGATGGCCGGTTTCGAAATCGTCTCGCTGTGTGAATCGGGTACACAGGGCCAGGCGCCAGCGCTCTCGCAGGAGCTTCTGGCCATCATCGTTGCCGTGATGGCGTTTATCGTTTCCGGTATCTTTCTACTGACCTTGGTGCCGGAAGGCCGCTTGGCGATGAGCCCTGCGTCGAGGCAGTCGGTCGAACTTGTGGCGCCAGCTGAGGTCGTTGCGCCCGCTCCGACAACACCCGTCGAAGACCCGGTGTCAGTGCTGCATCGCGCGCTGCCGGTGGAAAAGAATGGGCGGCGCAGCCATTTGCCGGTCTGGCGATTGGTCGCCGTCCAGGCTCAGGCGCATTACACATTACTGTTCGACGGCGAAACCACTTGGTTCTCGCCGCTGTCGATCTCCGAGATCGACAAAGTCCTCGATTCGACCTCTTTCGCTCGGGTTCATCGCAGCCACATCATCAACCTTGACCGATTCACCTTTGTGCGCGGCGCCGGCGATGGCGGAGCCTTCGTGGCGATCAGCGAAACGCCCTACAGGGTGCCGGTGAGCCGCACGCGGCGGGTATGGTTGAAGCAGCAGTTGGCGACCCGCGTAAGTCTGGCAAAATAGCCTCGCGCATCAACGGTCCTCCGAGTCCGTGCGGCTTCGCAACGCGGTAGCCGCTTTCGGTGGATTGTGCAGCGCGGCATCGCTGAATCCGAACAAAAAGCACCCTGCAGTTCGTGCAAGGACCTCGCAATTCGTGCGTCCTCTCGTGCGCTCGTGCAATTCGCGTTGAGTTCGGCCCGTCGAAGTTCTTCCCATTGCGCCAAGATCGCCGCCAAACGGCGGCCCGCGACCGGGAGGAGAGACCGACGTGATACCTGGCTCTTTCACCTATTACCGTCCGTCTTCGATCAAGGACGCCGTCAAGTTTCTCATCGACCACGGCGACGAGGCCCGGCCGTTGGCTGGTGGACACAGCCTGATCCCGATGATGAAGCTCCGGATGGCCGCTCCGACCCATCTGGTCGATCTTCGCGGCCTCTCCGCGCTGACAGGAATCGGCGAGGTCGACGGCACAATCATGATCGGCGCGATGGTTACGCAGGCGCAGCTTCAAGCCTCGCACCTGCTTACCGCGAAACTCCCGATCCTCCGCGAGACTTCGGCCCTGATCGCAGACCCCCAGGTACGCTCCGTGGGCACGCTCGGCGGCAATGTCGCCAATGGGGACCCGGGGAACGACATGCCGGCCGTGATGATGGCGCTCGATGCAAGCTACGTCCTCACCGGCGGCGCCGGTGAGCGGCGGATCGAGGCTCGCACCTTTTACAACGGCGCCTACGACACCGCCCTGCAGGCCGGCGAGATTCTTACCGCCGTAAGCGTGGCAACGCCGCCGAGGCACCACGGCTACGCGTACGAGAAGCTCAAACGCAAGATCGGCGATTACGCCACCGCGGCAGCCGCCGTCATTCTCACGCTTGGCGACGGCAAGGTCGCGAGCTGCGCCATCGCACTGACCAATGTCGCGGATCGACCGCTGTTCGCCGAGGAAGCAAGCGCGCTGGTCGTCGGCACGGCCTGCAACGCTGCGACGATCAAGCAGGCGGCCGAAGCTGCAACTGCGATCACCGACCCGTCGGGCGACGGGCGCGGCCCTGTGGAATATCGCCGCGCCATGGCCGGCGTCATGGTGGCGCGCGCACTCAGATCGGCCCTTTCGCGGGCGCAGGGAGCCTAAACGATGAGCGAGGAAATCGAGAAGATCCCGGTCACGATCACCGTCAACGGCAAGAAGATGCAGCGGTTTGTCGAACCGCGCATGCTGCTGGTGCATTTCATTCGCGACGAGATTTCGCTCACCGGCACGCATATCGGCTGCGACACGTCGCACTGCGGTGCATGCACGGTCGACCTCGACGGCCTTTCGGTGAAGTCTTGCACGATGTTTGCCGTGCAAGCCGACGGTTGCGCAGTCAAGACGGTCGAAGGCCTCGCCAATGCCGACGGCACGCTCTCCGCGCTTCAGGAAGGCTTCCGTATGATGCACGGCCTGCAATGCGGCTTTTGCACGCCCGGCATGCTGATGCGCGCGAGCGTGCTGCTGCGGGAGAACCCTGACCCCACCGAGGACGAAATCCGTTACGGCATCGCCGGCAATCTGTGCCGTTGCACAGGCTATCAGAACATTGTCAAGGCTATTCAGTATGCAGCCGCCAAAATGAACGGCCGCGATTTCCAGGAGGCCGCAGAATGAACGAGATCGTTCTTACCCGCGAAATGCGCGAAGCCCGGCTGGAAGGCATGGGCTGCAAGCGCAAGCGCGTCGAGGATATCCGCTTCACGCAAGGAAAGGGCAATTACGTCGACGACGTGAAGCTACCCAATACATTGCACGGCGATTTCGTGCGATCGCCCCACGCTCACGCCCGCATCAAGAGGATCGACGTGACCAAGGCCAAAGCGCTGCCCGGCGTTGTCGCCGTGCTGACCGCGGACGATCTGAAGCCGCTTGGTCTGCACTGGATGCCAACCCTGGCAGGCGATGTCGCGGCGGTGCTGGCTGACGGCAAGGTACATTTTCAGAATCAAGAAGTGGTCTTCATCGTCGCCGAGAATCGTTACATCGCCGACGACGCGGTGCAATTGGTGGAGGTCGAGTACGAGGCGCTCCCGGTCCTGGTCGATCCCTTCAAATCGATGGATGACGATGCGCCGGTGCTGCGCGAAGACCTTGCCGGCAAAACCAGCGGCGCGCATGGCCAGCGCAAGCATCATAATCACATCTTTGAGTGGACGGTCGGCGACAAGCAGGCGACGGACGAGGCCTTCAACAAGGCCGAAGTGACGATCAAGGAATTGATCCCCTATCACCGCACGCATCCGTGTCCGCTCGAGACCTGTCAGTGTTTGGCATCCTTCGACAAGATCAAGGGCGAGCTCACTCTGTACGGCACGTTTCAAGCGCCACATGTCATCCGTACGGTGGCCTCGCTTCTGTCGAAGATTCCGGAACACAAGATTTCACGTCATCGCGCCGGATATCGGCGGCGGTTTCGGCAACAAGGTCGGCGCCTATTCGGGCTATATCTGCGCGATCGTTGCGTCGATCGTTACCGGCGTGCCGGTGAAATGGGTGGAAGATCGCATCGAGAACCTCTCGACCACCTCGTTCGCACGCGACTATCACATGACGACCGAAATCGCCGCGACGAAGAAAGGCCGTGTTACCGCCCTGCGGGTGCATGTCCTCGCCGATCACGGGGCCTTCGACGCCTGCGCTGATCCGTCGAAATGGCCGGCGGGCTTCTTTAGTATCGTCACCGGCTCGTATGACTTTCCGGTCGCGCATTTGGCCGTCGACGGCGTCTACACCAACAAAGCGCCTGGAGGCGTCGCGTATCGTTGCTCGTTCCGTGTCACCGAGGCTGCCTATTGCATCGAACGGGCGATGGATATCCTGGCGCACAAGCTCGGCATGGACCCTGCCGAACTCCGCATGAAGAACTTCATCCGTCGCGAGCAATTTCCTTACCAATCGGCACTCGGCTGGGAATACGACTCCGGCGACTATCACTTGGCCATGCGCAAAGCGATGGATACGCTCGGCTATACGCAGTTGCGGCAGGAGCAAAAAGCCAAACAGGAAGCATTCAAGCGCGGTGAGACGCGCGAGATCATGGGTATCGGCGTCAGCTTCTTCACCGAGATCGTGGGTGCGGGCCCCTCGAAGAATTGCGACATCCTCGGCGTAGCCATGTTCGATTCGGCTGAGATCCGCATCCATCCAACCGGTTCGATCCTTGCCCGGATGGGTTCGAAAAGCCAAGGACAAGGCCACGAAACGACTTGGGCTCAGATCATCGCTACCGAGCTGGGCATTCCTGCCGACGACATTATGATCGAAGAAGGCAACACCGATACGGCGCCCTATGGGCTCGGCACCTACGGTTCGCGCTCGACACCGGTGGCGGGAGCCGCCATTGCTATGGCTGCGCGCAAGATCAAGGCCAAGGCGCAGATGATAGCCGCGCATTTGCTTGAAGTGTCGGAATACGACCTCGAATGGGACATCGACGGCTTCCGCGTCAAAGGCAATCCCGAGCGCGCCAAGACGATGAAGGAGATCGCCTGGGCAGCCTACAATGCACCTCCGCCTGGTCTCGAGCCTGGGCTCGAGGCGGTGAACTATTATGACCCACCGAACATGACCTATCCGTTCGGCGCCTACCTCTGCGTCATGGACATCGACGTCGACACCGGCGTCGCCAAGACCCGGCGTTTCTATGCGCTCGACGATTGCGGAACGCGCATCAATCCGATGATCATCGAGGGGCAGGTGCATGGCGGCCTGACGGAAGCGTTCGCCATCGCGATGGCACAGGAGATCGCATACGACGAAGCCGGCAATGTCATGGGTGCTTCGTTCATGGACTTCTTCCTGCCGACCGCCGTGGAAACGCCCCGGTGGGAGACCGACTTTACCGTCACCCCGTCACCCCATCACCCGATTGGCGCGAAAGGCGTCGGCGAGAGTCCGAATGTGGGCGGCGTGCCATGCTTCTCCAATGCGGTGAACGATGCCTTCGGCTTTCTCGGCGTGACCAATCTTCCGATGCCGCATTATCCGTATCGCTTGTGGCAGACCGCGCGTTCGCTCGGCCTTTAGAGCATGATCCGGAAAAGCATGTCTTCGGGCTTTGACCCGATGGGTGGAAACCGGTTTACCGAAAAGACCGTGCTCCACCAAAGAGCTGGAGCGCGATGTCGATTCCACATAAAGCCATCGCGCTCTAGGAGCCGTCGATGACGGGGATTTTGGCCCGTAATGAAATAGCGGACCGCCTCGCGGCGGCCGGCTATATCGCGGATCCGTCGCTGGCGACTGCGCTCATGCTGATGGACATGCTTGGGCGTCCGCTTTTGCTGGAGGGCGAAGCGGGCGTCGGCAAGACCGAAGTCGCGAAGGCTTTGGCCAAGGTGCACGGCAGCGAACTCATCCGTCTGCAATGCTACGAAGGTCTCGATCGCAACGAAGCCATCTACGAATGGAACTACCAGAGCCAGTTGCTCGCGATCAAAATCCGTGAGCAAAGCGACGCGTCGGCGCTCGAAGAGCACATTTTCTCCGAAAAATATCTGCTCGAAAGGCCGGTGCTCGCCGCCATCCGCCGGGCGCAAGCGCCGGTGCTGCTGATTGACGAGATCGATCGTGCCGACGAGGAATTCGAGGCTTTTTTGCTCGAGGTGCTGTCGGATTTTCAGGTCTCCATTCCCGAACTCGGGACCATTACGGCGATATCGATCCCACGTGTCGTACTGACCTCGAATGGCACACGCGAGTTATCCGACGCGCTGCGTCGCCGCTGCCTCTATCATCCGCTCGATTTTCCCGACGTCGACCGGGAGGCGCGGATTCTGGTCACGCGCATTCCCGGCATTGACGCTGCGCTTGCCTTACAGCTCGCGCGGCTGATGCAGGGGGTCCGCAAGGAAGGCTTGAGCAAGACGCCGGGCATCGCTGAAACGCTTGACTGGGCGGCGGCGCTGGTTGGGCTCGGTGTCTTACGGCTCGATGCCGATCGCGAAGCGGTGTTCGACACGCTCTCTTGTGTTCTGAAGACACGCGAGGATCGGGCGCGGATAACGCGCGAGGTGACCGATCGTTTGATCGGCAAGGTGGCGTGAAATGGTCGTGCACCCGGCCACACAGGACATCGGCTTTGCAGTGCGTCGGCGCGTCGCCGGTTTCTTGAGCACGCTGCGCCACAGCGGCTTTCACGTCGGATTGGCGGAAAGTTGCGATGCTCTGGCGATCCTCGCTAACGCCAATATCGCGCGGCCCTCGGCGGCAAAGCCCGCGCTGAAAGCGCTGCTATGTGGCTGCCGTTCCGATTGGGACCGTTTCGACGATTTGTTCGACGCCTTCTGGTTCGGCCGCGGTGTCAAAAGCCGTGTGCAGACGACGCCGTCGCGAGGCCCGGTGCAGCCGAGCGCTTTCAAAGGTCCTCATGGGCGCAATGACGGCGCACAGACGAATCTTGCCAGCGATGTCGAGCGCCGAGCCGACGAACGAGAGTTTGAGGCGACGCCAGACGGCCGCCGCGAGGGCGCCAGTCGTTCCGAATCGCTCGGCGATGTGGACTTTCGCAAGATCGCGGATCCGGACGCCATGGCAGAGGCGCATGCGCTTGCCGAACAGCTAGCCCGCACGATGCGAACGCGATTGACTCGCCGCGATCGGCTTGCCGCGCGCGGCCGGCGTATTGATCTGCGCCGGACGATCCGCGCCAGCCTTCCGACCGGTGGTACGCCGATCCATGTCGTTCACAAGCGGCGACGATTTAAGCCGTTGCGGCTCGTAGTGCTGCTCGACGCGTCAGGCTCGATGAATCTCTACACGGCGGTCTTCGTGCGTTTCGTGCACGGCATCCTTGATCATTTCCTCGAGGCAGATGCCTTCCTGTTTCACACAAGCCTGGTTCATGTCTCCGACGCTCTGCGCGAGAAGGACGCCGGCAAGGCGCTTGATCGTCTCAGCTTGATGGCGAAAGGCGTCGGTGGCGGTACGCGAATCGGCGACAGTCTGGCTAGCTTTAATCGCTGGCATGCGGTGCGCGTCATTCATTCGCGCACCTGCGTGATGATCCTTTCCGACGGTTACGATACCGGCGCGCCCGACGTGCTCGGCGCGGAAATGGCGGCGCTTAGGCGCCGTTGCAAGCGCATCGTCTGGCTCAATCCGCTGATCGGTTGGGACGGTTACGAGCCTTCGGCGCGCGGTATGGCGGCCGCACTGCCTTATGTCGATCTGTTCGCCCCGGCGCATTCGCTCGACAGCCTCGCCGCGATCGAGCCCTATCTGGCGCAACTGTGAGGAAAGCGCCATGCAGCGTCATCCCGACACGCTCGAAGTGGTTGCTGCGCTCCGCGCGCAAGGAGAACCGTTCGCGCTGGCGACGGTGGTACGCACCGTCTCGGTCACGGCCGCCAAGGCAGGCGCCAAGGCAGTAATCCGGCCTGACGGCAGCATAACCGAAGGTTGGATCGGCGGCGGGTGCGCGCGCTCCGCCGTGCTCAAGGCCGCGCGTGAATCGATCGCCGATGGCAAGCCACGCCTCGTCTCCATTCAACCGAAGGACTTGCTCGACGAGCAAGGTGTGCACGCGGGCGAGGAACGCGGCGGAATTCGCTTCGCGCGAAACATGTGTCCAAGCCAGGGAACCATGGACATCTTCGTGGAACCTGTCATGCCGGCTCCGCTTCTGATCGTGCTCGGCGCTAGTCCTGTCGCAGTTGCGCTCGCCGAGCTCGCACCGCACTTCGGCTACCGCGTCACGGTCTGCGCGCTGCCGGAAGATCAGGGACTTTTCGCCAACGCCGACCAGCGTATCGAAGGCTTCGCGCTACCTGTGGTCTCCGACGCGCCACGCTTTGTCGTGGTTTCGACGCAAGGGCGTGGCGATGAGGCGGCGTTGAAAGCCGCACTATCGGTCGACGCGGACTACGTCACCTTCGTCGGCAGCCGCCGGAAGATCGAATCGATCCGCACATCGCTCACCGAGAAGGGCATGCCGGATGAGCGCTTCGCGCGCCTCAAAGGTCCGGCCGGTCTGGATCTTGGCGCGATCACCCCCGACGAAATCGCGCTTTCCATTCTCGCGGAAATCCTGGCGCACCGGCGCCGAGGACAACGCGGACAATCGCCAGAACCATAATGGAGTGATCGATCACCATGCAGATGAACGGCAGCGAACGCATCCAGGCTTCGAAGGAAGCGGTGTGGGCCGCGCTCAACAATGTTGAAGTGCTCAAGCAATGCATTCCAGGTTGCGAAAGCTTGGAGAAAATATCCGAAACGGAAATGACGGCAAAGGTTGTCCTCAAGGTCGGGCCGATCAAGGCGAGCTTTGCCGGCAAGGTGACACTAACCGATCTCGATCCGCCAAACGGGTATCATATTTCGGGAGAGGGCTCGGGCGGCGTCGCCGGCTTTGCCAAAGGCGGCGCGAGTGTCAGACTGGAGTCGGAGAGTGAAAGCATCACCGTGTTGAATTATACAGTCGATGCGCAGGTTGGCGGTAAGGTCGCCCAACTCGGCAGTCGCCTTATCGACTCTACGGCGAAAAAGCTTGCCGCTGAATTTTTTACTAATTTTGCCACGATCGTCGCACCAATCGCCTCCACAGAGCCGGCAGTCGAGCAGAAACCGGGCTGGCTACGCCGCTTCTCGGGAGTTGCTTCTATTGCTGTGCTGCTCGTACTTGGCGGCGCCAATTGGTGCTGTATTCTCGCCACTCATCATCACACGACGAGCGACGATATTCTTGCCAGTTCGATCTGTTCATCGCGCCGCTAGCGGCACCTATCCGCATGTTTGTAGCGTCTCTCGGATTGCGTGATGGCGACCACTTTCGGCGCGGGAGACTCGACGACCAATTGCAGCGAGGCTTACACGTACACTCCCGGCGAAGGGACGGCTTCGCGCTGTTTTGATGATCTTCCGGCTCAACCGGCCCCATTCTTTGAGCAGCGCCTTGAGTCCGGTCAAGACGACGTCGTCCGGATAGCGTAGTCTTTGTTGCCCTCGATAAGACGCCTAGCCAGCGTCCGGCTGAATCAAAAGAGAAGCTGCTCTATGGATATGTTGGATACGCCAAGCTGGCGTTGGGGCCTGTTGCTCATCGCCTTGACCATGGCGATCCACGTGACGGCTGTTGTGACCATGGCTTTCGTGGGTGTCCGGGTACGGGCTCGACTGGAAAGCCACGGCCTTGAATCATGGAACCTGGTCGCAGCCCTGATTTTTACGAGCGTCGCGATGGTACTGCTGTTGGCTGCTCTGCACGGCGCGGAGTGCGGAATCTGGGCCGCGGCTTATTTGTGGCTTGGCGCCATCGATTTACCCCAGGATGCTTTACTCTTTTCGGTCAACTCGATGACCACGCGAGGCGCGTCAGGGCTGACGCTGCAACGACATTGGCAGATGATGGGGGCTCTGGAGGCCGTCGATGGAGTTCTGCTATTTGGTGTCAGCACGGCATACATGTTCGCGGTCATGCAGATCTACTGGTCACTGCTGGCCGCGCAAGTGACGCCCATAGAGGCCGGCGCACGAAAGCTTACCGTACCCAAAAGGGAAACAGAGAGCGATGGTCGTGTCCACTAAGACGGCGAAAAACGAACAGCGCAAATTGGCTGCAACATTCTTCAACAACATTGCGGTCGGCTGCGTCCTGCTCGGCCTGATCGGCCCGTTGGCGACGGGAAGATACGGGCACTTTCTTACACTTGAGTTCGTGTATTCCGAGGGTGCGGCGTGGGTGCTGGCGGCCGTGCTGCACATCATCGCGCGCCAACAGTTAGGGCAGCTGGAAGAGTGAGTGAGCGTGCCGGTCTAGAGTATGTCCCGCGGCCTTATGAAGGTTGGCGCGTCAATCTGCCTAGCTTCGCCGGCGTCTACTTCAAATTCGATCATGTTTGCCGCGGAAACGCGACCAACCACCTCGACCGTGTCGTCTCCGACGTCAGGGTGAGATTGAACCAGTTGGCGCGCGTCCTCCTGCACAGCAGAGCCGGCCACGAAATAGCGCGGTGGCCAAGGGGCGTCTCGCGGCACGGCCCGAAACAACCATCCGTGAACGCTGTCGCTGGGTGGCTTATCCGCCATTGCACCCGAGATGGAAAACAAACAATGGGGGGCGCGCCTCGTGTGTGTGCTCGAGACGCGCCCTGGGACAAAGGAGATCGGAGGAGCCCCTCTGCACGTTCTGACTAACCTAGCGACTGTGACATCTGGGTGAAAACCTAAGCCTTCCGGGGATCACGGTTGTGGGAAAAGCGGCCAGACTTCGGTGCGAAGCCAGTGCGCGTAAGGTGTCACCCGCTGGCTTCGCCATGAGAAAAGCTCTGGCCCCCCGAAAAACGACGGGGATGACTGTCACTCGGAGAAGTGCCTAAGCGGCGGCGGCCGGTACCGCGGCTTGGGCGCCGGCAAGCGCCGCCTTCAGGGCCTCTTCCTTGGTATGATCGAGGGACGTTTTCATAACGGTCCCGCCTTCGCCCCTTAGACCCTCGAGAACCTTATCGGCGGTCACCTTGCGCACTAACACGAACAATGCGGCGGTGCCCGGCTGAATGGCGGCCGCGGTTTCTTTCATCCACTTGTCGTCGATGCCGACATCGGTCAACGCACCGCCCAACGCGCCCGAGGCCGCGCCGATCGCGGCGCCCACCAGGGGCATGAGAAATATCAACCCTACCAATGCGCCCAAAACGTACCGGAAACGGCGCCAACGGCCGTGGTGTTGAGGAGCTGGTTCAGCTTGATGTGCCCTTTGTCATCCTTCACGGCAATGACGGCGTCCCCCAGTTCAATGAGATATTCCTTCTGCATGGATAGTAGCTTTTGGCGAACTTCCTCGGCTTTTGCTTCGGTCGGAAAGGCGACGACGATGAGGTCACTCATGGCAGTTCTCCTAATGTGGCCGAGCGGAAATGCTTGCCGAAACGCGAAACGGGGGAGAGAAGATCTGACACCGTGTCGTTGAACATTTTGTGAAGCCAATAATGCGAAAGCGAGAGATCGGCGCGTGTGACAAAAAAGGTGGCCGATCATGCCGCGAAGGTGCCAGAATTGGCAGTCGTGCGTAGAGACCATTCAAGGAGGGCGACGATGACCACTTTGGAAAAAGGAATTACGGCAAACGGCACCGGTTATGCCGGGACGCAATGGAACATCCTCGGGCAGATCTACTATCCCAAAGCGACTTGCGACGCCGCATTTGCATTCGAGACGAATTCGCTGCCGGGGCAGTTCGTCCCGGTTCACATTCATCCAACTCAGGACGAGTTTATCCTCGTTCAGGACGGCATCCTTGATCTCAAGCTTGACGGAGTTCTGGGTCCAAGCGAAGGTGGGCGACTTGGTGAGGATGCCGCGTGGCATTCCGCATGGCTATTTCAACAAGTCCGATAAGCCCGCCCGCGCTTTATTTTGGGTCTCCCCAACGGGAAAATTGGAGGCGCTGTTTAGCAAGATCCACGGCCTGACGGATCCAGCCGAAGTCATCGCTATATCGGCGCAGCACGAGGTCGAATTTCTACCCCCGGATGCGAACGTCTAGCTCACTCGACACCGTTAGTCTGGCGAGCGGCCTTCGCCACGACTTAAGCGGCGCGGCTGCGGTACGCACATCTCGCGCCCGGTCTTTGCGTGCGATAAAGACGCCGTCAGCACAAGGATTGCCGAAGCGGTGGCGCTCTCGGCATCTCCAACGGCTGAAGCGCCCGGGTCTGCAACTTCCTTTATCAGTCCATGTCACGTGTGGCACATGGCGGTCCGCTCCAATCGGGGAAAGTAGTCCTCCCGTCGTCGGCGATACGATGGAATCGTTTCTCGCAAATACTCAACCTTGGAACCAGTTGAGTTCGACTGACAGATTGGCTTAGCTTGGTAGACTGTCCGCCGAACCGGGCTGCGGCCAGCGTCGAGATCCTGAGGGAATGTGAAACCGACGGGGATTGCCATGACGAGGGTACTCATTGTCTTGACGGGCACGAAGGAATGGCGGCTGAAAGACGGTTCGAAGCATTTTGGCGGTGTGTGGTCGCCGGAGTTTGTATATCCACATGATCGTTTCACAAAGGCTGGGTACGAAGTTGTAGTGGCAACTTTGGGCGGGCTCCCGGCACCTATTGATCCGGCTAGCCTGAGTTTAGGGCTGCAGGAAAATGATCAAGCTGCCGTTGACTTTCAGCGTGACTATCTCAGCCGTCCTGAGATCGATGCTGTGTTGGCGCGACCAAGCCGCCTTGAAGAACTCAGATCTGAAGATTTTGATGTGATTTTTGTGCCCGGCGGTTTCGGTGTCTTCGAAGACCTGGGAGACAACGCCGTGGTCGGGAGAATGGTCGCTAAGGTTTGGGGCCAGGAAGGAAAGATTGTCGGAACGCTGTGTAGCGGTGTTTCGGCGCTACTCGGAGCTAGAACTGATGATGGCGCATGGCCGTTTGCCGGGAAGCGTATATGCGGGTTTCCGACGACCGAAATGGTCGATTTCGGAGTAGCGCAGGGCGCACCTTGGCTGCCGGAGGCCCGATTAATAAAAGCTGGTGCAAGATATGTTCAAGGTCAGAAGCACACTGACGTGGTTGTTGTCGATGGCAACTTGATTACAGGGCAGAACGGGGCGTCCTCGAAGCGAACCGCTGAAGCCGTTGTAGATCAGGTCGATAAGATGACGAAACGAACAACACCCGTGATGGCAGCATTGTCAGATTGAGACGTGACTGTCTGTTGTCAAAACTAGCGTAGCCCTAATGGGCCGCCTCCCGGCTGAGCGTGACGCTGAGGGGCGACGTCAAGCACCGCCTTTTGTCACGCAGGTTCACTCTGCTTCACCGGCAGGTTTGGTCCGGCTGTGCGCCCCTCTGCGAACATCGCGGACCAATGATTGACCAACGAAACGGCGTGAACAAACGTGAAACGGGAGAGCATGGACGAGGTTAAAAGGAACCGTTTGATGGCGCGCGCGCGTTTCGCGAGAGGCTACGGCGTCGGACCGCAGATCCCTATGTAAGAACCTTGGCGGTCTGGCCACATGCTCTCGTGTCACGCGCTATAGCCAGCAGCCGCTCCTCGTTCTCTTCTGCATATTCTTCCATTTCCTCAAGTGTCAGCGGCAATGCTTTGCGCAGTGCATTAGCTACATATTGCGCGGTCAACGTCAGCACGACGGGCGATTGCTCATTGTCGGTTGCGCCGTACCAAAGTCGAAAAACTCCGTTCTGTATGCCTTTGGCGGCGATGAGCCTGAATGGTTGCGACATGGCCTGGTACCCCGCTCAGTGCGCGCAACTCCGGCATCCATAGCCGCGCGCATAGTTTAGTGCGCGCGTTAGTAAATTCTAGCCGCGGAGGCATTGGAATCAAACTTCCTTTTGCTACGCGCCGTCCGGCGGACGCGTCGAGTAGGTACTGGGTTGCTGCCTGGATATCGCAATGCAGCAAAAGCGCAGGTAAAACGCTGTCTTTCGTGCTCAGAGAATCTCCAAGGGGAAGGCGAGCGCCGTACGCGGCGGCCAGGAGCAGCGCTGATCGACGCTTGACGGCGCTCGAATTTTTGGGTCTATTTGTTTAGTAATAAGCAGAAAAGGACATCGCGTTCGGAGGGTCTCAAGGACGGGCGTTCGCGGCCTCGGCTGCCTTAAGGGCCGGCACTTTCCCCGAATACCTGCCTTAAGAACCCTCTGGACTTCGATGAATGCATCGTATCCGAGCGAGCACGCCACGGAAACGAAGAGGAAACGCGTCCAAAAAGAGGGAAATCACATGCAAACATCTGGGACAGGAAAGTGGTCGAAGCGAGTGGGCGGAGCGCTCGCTTTCTTCGCTGGCATCACCCTGTCGGCCATCATCAGCGGGCCGGCGGCGGCGCAGAGCAAGCAACTTACGTTGTGCTGGGCGGCATGGGATCCCGCCAACGCGCTTGTTGAGCTTGGCAAGGATTTTACCAAAGAGAGCGGTATCGAGATGAAATACGAGTTCGTCCCGTGGACGAGCTACGCCGACCGCTTTCTCAACGAGCTTAATTCGCACGGCAAGCTTTGCGATCTGATCATCGGCGACAGCCAGTGGATCGGCGGCGCCGCCGAAAATCACTGGTACGTCAAGCTCAACGACTTCTTCGCCAAAGAGCACATTTCGATGGACGACTTTGTGCCGGCGACGGTGGTCGGCTATTCGGAATGGCCCAAGAACACCCCGAACTACTGGGCGCTCCCCGCCATGGCTGACGCGGTCGGCTGGACCTACCGCAAGGATTGGTTCTCGCGGCCGGATATCCAAGCCGAGTTCAAAAAGAAGTATGGCCGCGATCTCGCGCCGCCAAAGACCTTCGAAGAACTCAAACAAATCGCCGAGTTCTTCCAGGGTCGCGAGATCGACGGCAAGAAGGTGTACGGCGCTTACATCTTCACCGAACGCGGCTCCGAAGGCATCACGATGGGCGTGACCAATGTGCTCTACAATTTCGGTTTCGAGTACGAGAACCCGAAGAAGCCTTATCAGATGCAAGGTTTCGTCAACTCAGCCAACGCCGCCAAAGGACTCGAATTCTACAAAGAGCTCTACAAGTGCTGCACCGCGCCGGGCATGACCAACGCCTACATGTCAGAAGGTCTCGATGCCTTCAAGTCGGGCCAGGTGGCGATGCAGATGAACTGGTTCGCCTTCTTCCCCGGTCTGTATAAAGATCCGAATGTCGGCGGCGACAAGATCGGTTTCTTTGTCAATCCCGCCGGACCGAATGGCCACTTCACGCAGCTCGGCGGCCAGGGCATCTCGGTCGTGGCCACCTCCGACCATCAGGACGATGCGCTCCGCTACATCAAGTGGTTTGCGCAGCCCAAAGTGCAGCAGAAATGGTGGGAGATCGGCGGCTACTCGGCGCTCAAGGCAGTCGTGGACGCTCCCGGCTTCCCCAAGAGTGCGCCGTTCGCTCCGCAATTTCTCGAGTCGATGGCGATCGTAAAGGACTTCTGGGCGGAGCCGTCCTACGCCCAGCTCCTCCTCGACACGCAGAAGCGGGTGCATGACTACGTTGTCGCCGACAAAGGCACTGCGCAGCAGGCCCTCGATCTTCTGGTCAAAGACTGGACCAAAGTCTTCAAGGAGCAAGGCAAACAAGTAGCCGGGCAATAGCGCGCGGCAATAGCTTCAAAAGCGGCACTCCCCGGGCCGACAAGCCCGGGGAGTGTCCTAGACCACCACCGAGACGCTGCGAAAGACAATGACGGCGATTATTCACCCCGACGCCAGCGCCGACCGCATCAGCGAGCGAGTTCGCTTCAAGGCCGCCAAGCGAGTGCGCGGCCTATCGGATCGCGGCATTGCCTGGTTGTTCGTTGCGCCAACTATCGCGCTTCTTTTGGCGATCAACATTTTTCCGTTGATCTGGATGATCCGACTATCCTTCACCAACCTCAATCTCAGTATGTCCTATTTGCCGATGCGCTTTGTCGGCCTGGACAATTTCAACGACATCCTCACGGACGAGGATGTTTGGGCGCGTTTACAGACGACGGCGAACTTTGTGATCTGGTCGGTCGCACTCGAGGTCGTCATCGGCTTCGGCTTGGCGCTGCTGATCAACCGTCAGTTCCGCTCGCACAGTTTTTGGACGACGATCATCCTCTTGCCGATGATGTTGTCGCCCGCGGTGGTGGGCAATTTTTGGACATTGCTGTTTCAGCCGCAGATCGGGCCGTTCAACTATGTGGTCGGCCTTTTCACCGGAATTCCGCCAAGTTCGTTCAGCATGACCGGTGAAGTCGCGCTGGCGCCGTGGACGATCGTGCTCGTCGATACGTGGATGTGGTCGCCTTACGTGATGCTGATCTGCCTGGCCGGGCTGCGCTCGATTCCCGACTACATCTACGAAGCCGCCGAGGTCGACCGCGCATCGTCGTTACGGCAATTCTGGTCGATCACGCTGCCGATGGTCATGCCGTTCCTGATGTTGGCAGTGCTGTTCCGCGCCATCGAAAACTTCAAGATGTTCGACATGGTGAACCTCTTGACCTCGGGCGGGCCGGGCTCGACCACGGAACTGGTCTCGATCACCCTAAAGCGTGACGCCTTCGAGAAGTGGCGAACGGGCTATTCCTCCGCGCTAGCGATCATCCTGTTCGTGACCGTCTTTGGCGCCGCCAACATCTACGTCAAAGTCCTTAATCGGGTGAAGCAGCGATGACGGCCGCCGCCAAATCTAGTGCTCATTCGGTGGTCGAGGCGGCGCCACGCGCGAAAGCCTTCGCAGGCGCTATTGTCATCCTCTATGCCGTGATTACGATCTTGCCGCTGCTGTGGATCGCGGCGACCGCCTTCAAATCGCAAAGCGATGCGGTCGCCTACCCACCCAAGGTGGTGTTCCAGCCGACGCTCGAAGGCTACGTCAATCTATTCACCGTACGCACGCGGCAGACGCAGGAGTTCATCGCCAATCTGCCGCCGGCAACCACCTGGTACGACAAGCTTGTCCGCCAGCACGACATGGTGATTGCCGGACCGTCGAAGGTGGTGCCGCGCTTCATCAATTCGCTGGTGATCGGTTTCGGTTCGACGTTCCTCGCGGTTCTGCTCGGCACCTTGGCGGCTTATGCCTTCTCGCGTTTCCGCATTCCGCTGGCCGACGATCTTCTGTTCTTCATCCTGTCTACCCGCATGATGCCGCCGGTGGCCGTCGCCATCCCGGTCTATCTGATGTATCGGCAGCTCAATCTCACCGACACCAAGATCGGGATGATCTTGCTCTACACGGCGGTGAACGTGTCGCTGGCCGTGTGGTTGCTGAAGGGATTCATCGACGAGATTCCGCGCGAATATGAAGAGGCCGCCTTGGTGGACGGCTACACCCGCCTGCAGGCGTTGCGCAAAGTGGTGCTGCCGCAAGCGGTGACGGGCATTGCCGCCACCGCGATCTTCTGTCTGATCTTCTCCTGGAACGAATATGCCTTCGCCGTGCTGCTGACGAGCGGTGACGCACAGACCATGCCACCGTTCATTCCGTTCATCATCGGAGAGGGCGGCCAAGATTGGCCGGCGGTCGCCGCCGCGACCACGCTTTTCGTCATCCCGATCGTTATGTTCACGATTCTGCTGCGCCGGCATTTGTTGCGCGGGATCACGTTCGGAGCGGTGCGCAAATGAGCAACGCGGCGCCTTCCACGGGCAAGCTTGTTCACTGGTTTCGCCGGGGTCCCTGGGAATCCGGGGCTATGGCGCTTATTGCCGCCGGCATCGTGATGCTGGTGCAACCGTGGTCGATCGACCTGTACGGATATTCGTTCGCCGCGATCCTGGCCGGTACGCTGGGATTTGTCGCCGTAAGCCATTTTCCGGAATAGGCGGAACGCATGGCACAAATCCAGGTGGAAAATCTGCACAAGGCCTTCAACCAGTTCACGGCTGTGCATGATTCGAATCTCACCATCGAGAACGGCAGCTTCTTCGCATTGCTGGGGCCGTCGGGCTGCGGCAAGACGACGACGCTGCGCATGATCGCGGGGCTTGAACTCCCGACCAGCGGGCGCATCTTGCTGGACGGCGAGGACGTCACGTTCCGGCGTGCGGCCGCCCGCGACATCGCCTTCGTATTTCAGTTGTTTGCACTTTATCCACACATGAATGTCGCCCAAAACATCGGCTTTCCGCTCAAGTGCCAGGGTATGGGACGTGGCGACATTCGCGAGCGGGTCCTGGAGACCGCGCGGCTTTTGCGCATCGAACACCTGTTGACGAGCAAGACATCGAAATTATCCGGCGGCGATCGCCAACGGGTTGCTTTGGGGCGCGCGATGGTACGGCGCCCCAAGGCATTCCTTATGGACGAGCCGCTCGGCGCGCTCGATGCCGAATTTCGGCATCTCATGTGCGGTGAGTTGCGCGAACTGCATGATCGCATCGCTGCGACCACGATTTACGTCACGCACGATCAGCACGAAGCGATGTCGATGGCGGATCGCATCGCGGTCATGAACGCGGGCCGGATCGAGCAGGTCGGCTCGCCGCAGGAGATTTACGATCGGCCCGCGAGCATGTTCGTGGCCGATTTTATCGGCTCGCCGCCGATGAATTTTCTGCACTGCGACGGCGGATTAAACTCCGACGCGCGCACCGTGAAGTTGAAGGATGTCAGCGTGTCCGTTCCGGAAATCAACGAACGGCGTGGCGGCGGTGCGGTCGTGCTCGGCGTTCGTCCAGAGCATATCCGGTTCTCCGACGCAGCGACGCTGCGCGGGCGCGTCTTCGGCGCCGAGTATCTGGGTACGACCCAGATCGTCACGGTAGTGACCGAACAGGGGACGATCAAGGCGCGGGTGCCGTCCGGTATGCCGGTGCACGTCGGTGAGACGGTGGGGCTCACATTCCGCTTCAACGCCCTGAGCCTGTTCGACGCCCAAACCGGGATGGCCCTGCAGACCGCGAACCAGCCGTCGTTGAATGAGGAGCGCGCCACCCATGGCTAACGTCTCTCTGCGGCATATCAGCAAGCGCTTTGGCCACGTCGAGGCTGTGCGCGACCTTTCGCTTGTCGTCAATGACGGTGAATTCGTCGTTCTTTTAGGCCCGAGCGGCGCCGGGAAGACGACCACGCTTCGGTTGATCACCGGTCTCGAGCGCCCCGACACCGGCACGGTCTTCATCGACGGGCGCGACGTAACCCGCGATCCACCGGGAACGCGGGACATTGCTTTTGTTTTTCAACAATATTCGCTCTATCCGCATCTGACGGTGTACGATAATCTGGCGTTCCCGCTGCGCTCGCCGGCGCGCCGCGTGCCTGAACCTCTGATTCGAAGGCGCGTCGAACAGACTGCCGAGCTTTTGCATATCACCAACAAACTCACGAACCGGGCCACGCGGCTTTCCGGCGGCGAGATGCAGCGGGTGGCGATCGGCCGCGCCCTGGTGCGCGACCCCTCCATCTATTTGATGGACGAGCCATTGTCCTCGCTGGATGCCAAATTGCGCGCCGAATTGCGACTCGAGCTGAAGCGGATTCAAGTCGAACTCGCCTCGACGATTCTTTATGTGACCCATGACCATGTCGAGGCCATGACCATGGCGTCGCGCATTGGGATCGTTAAGGACGGCGGGCTTTTGCAGGTCGGGACCCCGCGGGAGATCTATGAAAGCCCCGCTGACCGCTATGTGGCGAGCCGGCTCGGCACGCCGCCGATCAACTTCTTGCCGGCGGATCTTCTGCCGCACGCCGCGATGCCGCCCAGCACCGAGATCCTCGGCATCCGCACCGAACACCTAAACATCGCCAAGGCAAGTGGCGGGCAGTTTACCGGACGCATCCACCGTATCGAACATCTCGGCGATCAAAATCATGTTCACCTGGAATACCGCGATCGCACTCTGGTGACTTTGGCCGATCCGCATCGGCCGCTCGAAGCCGGGCAGGAGGTCGAACTGCAACTCGAACAGCCGCTTTATTTCGACGCAGCGGGGCGGCGGATCGCGCCGACACTTCACTAGGACACGGCTATGTCGCTGGAACCCGAAATGTTGAAAACACTTGTGAAGGCGGCGGCGGAGCAGGTCATCGCCAGCGCAGCGGAGCTGACAGCGCTCGACCAAGCCGTCGGCGACGGCGATCACGGCGCCAACATGAAGCGTGGCTTTGAGGCGGTGCTCGGAAAATTGGACACGATTGCTGCGCAACCGCCCGACGAGGCGCTCAAGACCATCGGCAAGACCCTGGTCATGACGGTTGGCGGCGCGTCCGGTCCACTCTATGGAAGTTTCTTTCTCGCGGCCGGGGATGCGCTCTGCAACAAACAATTGCCCGCCGATCTAGCGGAGGTGTTTGGTAGCGGCGTCAATGCCGTCAGCTCGCGTGGGCGTTCGAAGGCCGGAGAAAAGACCATGCTCGATGTTCTCTTCCCGGTATGGGAAACCCTGCAGTCAGAAGCGATCGGCCCCGACCTGATCGCGCGGGTGCGCACGACCGCGCAGGAGGCGGCTGCGCGAACGGCGCCAATGCAGGCGACGAAAGGACGCGCGTCGTATCTCGGTGCCCGCAGCATCGGTCACGTGGATCCGGGCGCGCGCTCGAGTTGCGTACTCCTCCACGCAGTCTGCGATACGTTGGAGGCTCGCACATGACCGACACGGTCGGCATCGTCATCGTGTCGCACTCGAGGGACATCGCCAAGGGAACCGCCGACATGGTGCTGCAGATGGTTGGCAGCGAGGTGAAGGTGGCGTTCTGCGGCGGCAACCCGGACGGCGGCCTCGGCACCAACGTGCCGCTGATCATCGAGGCCATCAACCAGGTGTGGTCGCCGAAGGGCGTCGCCATCCTCGTGGATCTCGGCGGTGCCGAGACCAACAGCGAAATGGCGGTCGAAATGTTGCAACCGGAACGCCGCGATCGGGTGGTGGTGTGCAACGCGCCGATTGTCGAAGGCGCCGTGATGGCGGCGACCGAAGCGGCGGGAGGCAGTTCGCTCGAGCAGGTCAGAACCGTGGCCGAAGAATTGTCCGCGGCGTGAACGCCAACGGAAGAGGATCGATCGAGGACGCGATGACGTTGGAGAGTGCAAACGGCCAAGTCGTTACCGGCAGTGTGCGGCTCGTGCACGCCGCCGGCATGCACGCGCGGCCGGCGGTGAAGCTGACCAAGCTCGCCAAGAAATTTCAGGCGCACATTTTCATTCGCGCGTCCGATGCGGCCGAATGGATTAATGCGAAGAGTGTTGCCAAGGTGATGGCGCTGCGCGCGGCGCGCGACAGCATTATCCAGATCAGGGCGTCGGGCGAAGACGCTGAAGGCGCGGTCGCCGCACTCGTCGATTTGGTCGCGGCCGATTTTCCGGATAACGCATCGTGAACGAACACGCTGCCATCGCGGGCTTGGCATACAAGGGCATGACGGCCTCGATCGGCCTCGCGCATGGGCCGTTCGTGCGCGCGGACAGGGCGACGAGTGGCGGCCGCGTTGCCGCGGCACCTCCCGATGAGCAGGCGGCGTTGCGGACCGCGCTTGTTTCCGCGGGCCACGAGATTGCAAAGCTTGCCGAGTCAGTCGGCGGCGATGGCGCGGAGATCCTCGAATTTCAAGTGGCGCTGTTGGAGGACGACGACTTACTCGATCCGATCTTTGCTGCAATCGACGAAGGCGTGCCAGCGCACACGGCCTGGTCGTCCGCCCTCGAAGCGCAAATTGGCGACTACAGTGCTGCCGCCGACGAATACCTGCAGGCGCGCTCCTCGGACTTGGCGGACTTGCGCGATCGCGTGCTGCAGATCTTGCGAGGCGGAGAGAGCGAAGCGCCTAGAATTCCGAGCGGCGCGGTGGTGTGTGCTGAAGACCTGCCGCCATCGCGGTTCCTGGAAATCGATTGGTCGGGTGGCGGCGGCCTTGCACTGTTGCGCGGCAGTCCGAACAGCCACGTCGCCATGTTGGCCAGGGCGCGCGGCATCCCAATGGTTGTGCAACTGGGCTCAGTGCCTGCAAACGCTCGCACTGCATTGCTCGACGGCGAGGGCGCCACCCTCGAGCTCGACCCCAGCGCGGAACAGCTTGGGCTGTTCGAGCGCCGGCAGGATTTACTGCGCCAGAACCGGGCTTCGTCGCGTGCCATTCTGGCGCGCTCCACAGCGTCTTGGGCGGGCGAGCCGATAAAGCTCCTGATCAATATCCAGCGCGTCGAGGATCTTGAACACGCGGATGCGCCATATGCCGACGGCATCGGGCTGATGCGCACCGAATTTCTGCTCAATGGGCAATCCGGGTTGCCTGATGAGGAGACGCAATATCGAGCCTATGACGCCGCCCTGCGCTGGGCGGGCAAGCGCCCGGTCACCATCCGGACATTTGACGCCGGCGGCGACAAGCCGGTGCCGGGTTTTACCCTGGACGGCGAAGCCAATCCTTTCCTTGGCGTGCGTGGCCTGCGGCTTTGTCTTGAGCGCCCTGACGTCTTTCGCGTTCAGCTGCGGGCTTTGGCGCGGGCGGCCGTGCGTGACAATCTCAAAGTGATGTTTCCCATGGTCACGATGCCGGCCGAATTGGAGGCAGCCCGCCGGCTCTTTTTTGAAGCGGTCGATCAATTACGGTCTGAAGGCGTCCCCGCCGCGCTTCCGGAAATCGGCGTCATGGTCGAGGTGCCGGTCGCGGCTTTGGCTATCGACCAGTTTGACGCCGCGTTCCTCTCAATCGGCTCCAATGATCTTGCTCAATATCTGACGGCCTGCGATCGCACCAATGGCGCGCTCGCTAGTCTCATAGATCCATTGCAGCCGGCGGTGTTGAGTCTTATCAAGCATATCGTCGACCATGGCAGGCAAGCCCGGCGTGCTGTCAGCTTGTGCGGCGACATGGCCAGCGATCCGCGTTGTGTGGCCGGCCTTCTCTCGTGCGGACTACGCGAGTTGTCGGTTAATCCATCGGCGCTTGCGCTGATCAAGCAGACAATTGATGGACTAAGCCGTGGCGACATCCGTGTCTGAAGCGGCGTTCGATCAAGCCGACGAGGCGAGCGCCGTCGCCGAGTACAAGCGCATTTTCAAGGAGGTGCTCGACAGCCGGCCCTCCGGCATGCGCATGAGGCTCGCGCACGCCATGGGCAAGAACCGCAGTTTTGTTAGTCAGATATCGAATCCGGCCTACCCCGTTCCCGTGCCGGTCCAGCACCTCAACACGATTTTCGAAGTCTGTCACTTTCCGCCGGCCGCGAAGCAGGCGTTCCTGCGGGCCTATACGCGTGCTCATCCCAGGCGGCTCGGCCGCTTGGCGAAGGCGCCGCGCGATCGAGCCATCACGTTGCACGTGCCGGATCTCGGAAGCCCCAAGCGGAATGGAAAGGTCGATGCGCTGCTGCAGGAATTTGCACGCCGGCTGAGTGGAATCTTGCAGGAAAACGATTGACTGCGCTCAAGCGCGGCGAAGGGGAGGACGTCGTGAAGAAATTGATCAACTCCGTCGATACCATGCTGGCGGAGAGCTTGGACGGCTTTGCCGCCGCCCATGCCGATATCGTTGCTCTCGGCAACGAGCGCAAATTTGTGCGCCGGCGCACGCCCAATCTTGACAAAGTCGCTTTGATTTCGGGCGGCGGTTCTGGCCATGAACCGCTGCATGCTGGCTTTGTCGGACATGGCATGCTTGACGCGGCCTGCCCCGGGCAAGTCTTCACCTCGCCGACGCCCGATCAGATCGTTGAGGCCGCCGCCGCTGTCGGCGGCAAAGCCGGCGTGCTCTTTATCGTGAAGAATTACGCGGGCGACTGCATGAATTTTGAGATGGCTGCGGAACTGTGCGACGGCGCGACCGCGACGGTGATCACGAACGACGATGTGGCGGTCGAGAAGTCGACTCACAGCGCGGGCCGACGCGGCGTCGCCGGCACGCTGGTGGTCGAGAAGATCGTCGGCGCCGCCGCCGAGAAGGGGATGGATCTCAATGCCTGTACTCAGCTCGGCATCGAGGTGAATGCCCGGACCGGCTCGATGGGGGTGGCTCTGACAAGCTGCACCGTCCCGGCAGCGGGATCGCCGACCTTCTCGCTGCCTGACGATGAGATGGAAATGGGGGTTGGGATCCATGGCGAGCCTGGGCGCGCCCGAATCAAGCTTGCCGGCGCCGAGGAGATTGCCGACAGGATGCTTGCGGCGATTTTAGACGATCGCGGCAATTCCAATGCGGGCGACGTCTTGTTGTTCGTCAACGGCTTTGGTGGCACGCCGACGATGGAACTCTATCTCATGTATAACGTGGCGCGGGGCATTCTGGAAAAGCGCGGATTGACTGTCACGCGATCGCTCGTCGGCTCGTATGTCACCTCGCTGGACATGGCGGGATGCTCGATCACGGTGACGCAACTGGACGACAGGCTGTCGGCGCTCTGGGATGACCGCGTTTGCACTGCCGCCTTGCGTTGGTGATCGGCGTTTATTTCCCTGCACGGAAGGAACTGGAGCTCGCGTTCCTGCACCCTGAGTATATCAACGAGCGCCGCGCGTAAGAACATCCTTCGCTTCATTGATCTGAGCCGCAAGGTAAGTCGATCCACCTTGATCGGGATGTAGCTTCTTGATCAGGGAGCGGTGAGCGCGAGCGATGTCCTGCGCCGACGCTCCAGGCTGAATACCAAGAACCTGATAAGCTTCCTGCTCGGTCATTTTGCCCGGGCGCGATGGTGGGCCGCCATTTGCCGCTGCGGAATCGTTCGGCGCATGTTCACGCCAATTGGGCTGTCGCCGGTCAAGATAGGTCGCTAGTAACGAAACGCTATCCTCGTCGATTTCGCCGAGAAGAGAGATCAGCGTTCGGACATCGAGGTCGTCAAGCGCCGCTCCCTGATGCCGGCCCGCCAGGACCTGGCCGCGCAATGCGCCACTGTCGTGGTCAAGTTCCATTTCCAGGAATGCCGTACGCACCCTCGAGGTCTGTCCCGGGCTTTTCCGTGCCTGGCCCCCGAAGTTCGGCCGCCAGCCCGGGACATAGCCAAGCAGTCCTAGGCCAATCAGCCCAATCGAAACTGCCGGCATGATTGCTCCGCGAATGAGCAGGAAGATTGCGAAAAGCAGCGCCGCGCCGCCGCCGATGTACCGCGACACCCGTGCTGCTTGCTTGGGATCAGCTTTGGAGAACGAGTATGCGGCAAACAGCAGCAGGATGAGGACAATAAGACCTAGGGCGAGCGCGGGCATGTCATCTCATCTGTTCAATCAACCTGGCCGCTTGGGTCGATCGCCCTCGCAGGGCCGCGAGCGCCTTCATGCCGCCCGCCGCATAGGCCGCGGCAGCGCGTAACAATTCGGCGAGCTCGTGCGCGGCGCCCGGGGCAAACTTGCAGTAGGCGCCGCGCGACAGCCGAGCGATCTCGCGAAAGGCATGTTCGCACGTCGGGTCGTCACCCTCCTGGAACATGAATGCCGGAACGCCTCGTAAGCCGAGCTCGCCCGCGCCCTTACAAAGTTCGTCGAGGCTTTCTTCCATGGCGTCGCCGATGAAAACCAGGGCTCCGACTCGGAATCGTTCGTTCTCGCGCCGCGCATGGGTCAGAACTTTGGCGATCTGCGTCGGTCCGCCGCGGCAATCGATGCGCGACATGAGTTCGCCAAACCGCTCCGGCTGAGCGATCCATCCGGATGCGCGGCATTCGGCGAGCCCTCGGTAGTAGACGAGTTGAAGATCGAGTCCGCCGACGGCGGCCGCTTCGCGAAACATCTCCGCCTGAAGCTGACACGCTTGGTCCCAGGTCGGTTGCCGGCTCATCGTCGCGTCGAGCGCGAACAGGAGCCGCCCGCGGTCACCGCTCTTAACTGCAGGATCAAGCGCGCGAGCCTGGCCGAGAAACGCGTCGATGTCGGCGCGCGATGACGTCGTCTGTGGCTGTCCCGCCGGTTCTGTCGTTTGTATGGACGGCCGTTCAGACCGGTCTCTCATCGTCAGGTCGCCTTCGCACGAGATTGCATTGATATCTAGTCACTAAAATCGGATGCCGTAGACGGCCCTGCAATCGCAGGGGCGATTGGTCGATCTCCGGTCCCGCAAAAACGCTCATTGTCCGGACTTTATTCTATGCCGTCGTAGAAATTCTGCCATCCTCTGCCAAAGGGGCCTGCCGCAACCATCTAGCCGGCAGGAGCGCAAACGGAGAGGGAGGCGAGCAGGACTCGATGCCGTTTGAACATCGTTAAATTTAGGGCATCATTGACGGTATTGTGGCTAAGTTCACGTGACCGGGTTCACCGATGATACGGCCAATCGCTACCGAGATCGGGCTCTTTCTCATTCCGTTCGTGGTTTATGCTGCCTTTCTACTGGCTACGCGGTCCGGCATCTTGCATGCGGACGCCTGGACCCTCCGGCGCGTTGCCGGTGTCGCCATTGCGTCACTGATATTGATGATTGGAAGCTTGGTCGTACTGGTGCAGTTCGGGAGACCGCCGCCCAACGCAACCTACGTGCCGGCGCACACGGAGAACGGCAAGTTTGTGCCGCAAACGTATCGATGATGATCGCGTGTCGTGCACGCGGTTGTATAATAAGATAGCGAGCCGTGACTCTGAATGGCATTAAACTCGCGTATCAGGAAAGATGCGGCGCTCTCACACGCTTTTGAAAGATCTTCTGCGCCTGTTCGGTCTCCTGTTTCAACATTTCGGCGAATAGCGCCGCCGCCGGCGTCATCGCTTTGCGCGCCGGTTGGATCAAGATGAAGTCAGCATACAGTGCCGGATCTTCGAGAGCCCGGATGTCGTAGCGACCTTCGTCCAGATCCGAAACCATCATCAAAAACGGAAGAATAGCGACCCAATCGCTCGCCGCGATGAATTGCAACGTGCCCATCATCGCGTCGAGCTCAAGCCGTTGGGAGACGGCGACGCCGTTTGAAGTAAAATAGGTTTCTATGTTTCGCCGGCGTGTATTTTGCGGTCCCGGCACGATGACTTTTAGTGGCCCGCGATTTCGCAACCGAATGGGCTTGATATTACGAACCTTCCCCTGCCGGGCGCTGACAAGGGTTTCGCGATCGCGCGCCAGCAGCTGATGCGAAATACCCGCCGCGCCTTCAAACGACGGTACTACGGCGAAATCCAGTTCATCGCGGAGCACCATATCGGTCAGCACGCGTGAGTAGGCTTCGACAATGTGGATTTCAGATTCCGGAGACTGTTGGAGAAATTGCGCAAGCGCAGGCGACAGGATCGAGCGCGTGAAAGTCGGCATAAGCCCGACTCGGATCGATCCAAGGACGCGGCTGGCCGCCACACGCTGCTGTGCGGCGTCCAACCTCTTCAGCACGTCGACGCATTCGGCGTAATATATTTTACCCGCGGTCGTTAGACGAATATCGCCGCGGTCGCGTTCGAACAGTGCAATGCCGAGTTTGGCCTCAAGCTTCTTGATATGCTGCGAGATGCCCGACTGCGTTGCGCGCTCGCGGGCGGCCGCCGCGGTAAAGGACGCCTCCTCGCACACTGCGATGAACGACCGTATCTGTCTCAGTGTCGGCATGAACCATCAGTTTTCTTAATGCACAGGAGAATGAATAATCATTTTTCTCGAAGCCGGCAATGACTAAACTCACCGCAGCAATTGCGCAAAGGGTACGCGGAATGAAACTGGGCTTCTTTACGATGCCGATCCACCCGCTCAACAAGGACTGGCGCCAGTCGTTGCTTGAGGACCGAGAGGCCTTCATCCTGGCGGACGAACTCGGCTATACGGAAGGCTACGTTGGCGAGCACCTCACCGATCGAGCTGAGAACATCACCTCGTGCGTAGCGTTCCTTGCGTGGGTCGCGTCGTCCACCCGAAATCTCCGCCTCGGCACTGGCACGATGAACATGCCGAACAATCATCCCGCCGCGGTCGCGGCCAGCATCGCGATGCTGGATCACATGCTCGACGGCCGGCTCATCTTCGGCATCAGTCCCGGCGGATTGCTCTCCGACGCCGAGTTGTTCGGAAATCTCGACGCCAACCGCAATGAAATGTTTCTTGAAGCCATCAATCAGGTGCTGGCAATTTGGGCGAACGAGCCGCCTTACAACATCAAGGGTAAGTACTGGACGATCTCGACGGAGCGCACGCTCATGCGTGACATCGGGCAAGGTTACATCCCCGGACCGTTACAACGGCCACATCCGCCGATCGTCGTGACGGCGGTCGCGCCGTTTTCCAAAGGCGTGACGGAAGCGGCGGTGCGAGGATGGGAACCGATTTCGGCTAATTTCTTGATGCCGGCCTGGGTCAAAAGCCACTGGCCCAAATACGTCGAAGGATGTCAGCGCGGCGGGCGTCCTGCCGATCCAGCCAACTGGCGAGTGGCTAAAAGCATATTCGTTGCCAACGACGCGGCCACCGCCAAGGCCTACGCGACCGACCCCGACGGGCCCTATGTCGGCTATTATCGTTCACTCTACACCAAGCTGAAGAAGAACGGCCGGATCGAACTGTTCAAGACACGCCGCGACCAGCCGGATGACGAAGTCACGCTGGAGGCGATCTGCGACAAGCTCATCATCTACGGCACGCCGGATAGCGTCGCCGATCAGATACTGGCGTTCCAGGAGGACGTCGGCACGTTCGGCACGCTGCTCTACGCAGCGAAGGACTGGGGAGATCGCGAGCTTGGCCGCCGTTCCATGATCTTGATGGCCGAAAAGGTCTTGCCGCTGGTCAATGCGAGCACGGTCCGGTCAAACGCTGCCGAGTAAAATCTCGATAAGAGAAATTTCCGACCAGCCGTATTTGGCCGCTGAAGTTAGCAGGCAACAGTAGAAACTCGGTCCGGCAAGGGCGATGTAACGACGCCCCTGCCTGGGGATGGGTCCGCTGACCATTCCTCCGTCATGCGTCTGGTAGACTGCGCCCGTAGGGAACTGCGCGACGGCTCAAGACGTCGGCTCAAGTCGTCGCTGTTTATTGAGCGCGACCGCCGCTCAGGCCTTGCCCCAAAGCCGTTCGGTTGCGAGCTTCGCTCCGTCTGACAGAGCTTTAAGCTTCGCCCAGACGACATCCTCGGCGATGAATTCGTAGCTGGCGAAAGTGCCGAAACCGCAGTCGGTCCCCGCGATCACACGTTCACGCGCCCCCACCGCCGCAACCGCAGCGCAGATACGGTTGGCAACGACTTCTGGATGTTCAAGATAATTAGTGGTCACATCGATGACGCCGGGGATTAGCAGCATATCGCTCGGCAAAGGCAACTTCTTGAACACTTCCGTCTCGTGTTCGTGGCGCGGATTGCCGAGCGGAATCGAAAGCGCGCCGACCTTAGCCCCATAAAGGATCGGCAACAGGTCGGCGACGTCAACATCATCCTGATGTGGGCCATTCCAGTTACCCCAGCAAACATGTAGCCGGACCTTCTCGGGCGGAATATCGGCAATTGCCACGTTTATCGCATCAACGTGTAAAGCCACTCGATCAAGGAAGCTTTTTAGCGGCTGATCGCCGAACATAATGACTCGCTCCATTGCGAGGTCCGGTGCGTCCAGCTGCAAGATGTAGCCTTCGCCCACGATGTACTCGTATTCCTTCTTCAGCTCGTTGGCGATTCCCATGACGTATTCGGCATCGTTTTTATAAGCCGGATTGTTGGGCGCGAGCAGCATCGTGGTTGAAACGATGCCCGGCGTCGCCGCCGTCATGAAATCCTCGGTGAACTTGGATCCGGTTCGCTTAAGCGACGCCTTGAAGGCTGCGGATTCGCTTTTGGCTTCCGACAAGCTTTGGTCGTATTCGAGCTTGCCCACCGCCTGTGGCGCGTTCCAGACCCTGGCGAGCTCATCGGAAACGCCGATCTGGCGTGCCATGAAGTCAGCAAACCCCGGAAATTTGATCGTATCCAGCGTGGGCTTGCGGCGTGACTTGCCGCCAAAGCCAGCGATGCGTTCGGTCGTGTAAGTTGAAAAGCCGACCCGGGGCGTCTCGCCATCATTGCCGATGTCGACGCCGCACTCGCGCTGCCGCGCGACGACCAAATCGAGATTACGGTCGATCTCCGTTCGGAGCGCGTTTTCGTCGTAGGGCTTTCGCTGCTCGCGCTTTACCAGTAGCGCCGAGAGCATTTTCGATCGCGGCAAGCTGCCGGTATGGGTCGTCAGAATTCGATCGCTGCTGCTCTTCATTTCGGTTTCCTCCCGGGTGGCAGACTTGCGTTATGCGGCCGAAGCGCTTTCGCACAAACTGGCACATTGATTTCATCGACGCGACCGGGTGACGACATTATTTTAGGCGATAATCGGCATTATGTTTATTGATTTGATTGGGTTTCATGCGCTCGTTAATGTCCGCGCCTTGGCTATGAGAGACGTTGTTCGGTGGGGTAGATAAACATTCTCGACTAGTTTTCGGCCACGGACAGCATCTTTTAGTTGCCGTCATCATACCTTTGGTTGCAGATTTTTGCGCCGGCCCGAATAAGATACTAAGTGTGAGGAAGCGTTCCGATGAACCGTACTGTCATTCGCAATGCAATCGTGCTCTCCATGGATGCGAAAATCGGGGAGCATCTCGACGCGGATGTTCTGATCGACGGCTCCAAAATCGCAGCGGTACAACCCAATCTCGGTGCGGTCGACGCCCGGGAAATTGACGCGCAAGGCGCGATCGTGCTCCCCGGCTTTGTCGATACCCATCGTCATACCTGGCAGAGCTTGCTCCGCAATACTGCTGCTGACTGGAGCCTTGCCCAATATTTCGGCGGCGTTCGCGGCATCATGGGTGAGCTCTACACGCCCGACGACATGTACGTGGCCAACTATCTCGGTGCACTCGAGGCGCTCGATGCCGGCATCACGACATTGGTTGACTGGTCGCACAATAACAACACGCCCGATCACGCGGACATGGCGATCAAGGGGTTGCAAGACGCCAATATCCGCGGTGTTTTTGCCTATGGCAACGCCAACAAGGAATGGTTTCCGATCAGCGACTTGCCAACCGACTTTGAAGATGTGGCAAGGGTCCGCAAGCAATACTTCTCCTCGGACGACGGCCTCGTCACAATGGCCTTCGCCGCGCGTGGTCCGCAATTCGCCACGATCGAGCAGACCGAGCGCGACTTCCGCGAGGCGCGCAAGCTCGACCTGCCGATCACGCTCCATGCTGGCGATGGGCTATGGGGCCTCAACCACCCGATCGACCAACTGAATGCGCTAGGCCTGCTGGGACCGCGGACGACTTACGTACATTGCTGCACGCTCAGCGATCACGAATTCAAGCTGATGGCCGACACCGGCGGAACCGCCTCCCTATCCGCCGAAGTCGAGCTCAATATGGGGCACGGCAATCCGGCGACGCTGGGATGCCTGAAGCACGGCTTGCGTCCAAGTATCTCCATTGACGTCTGCACCTCGGTCGGCGGCGACATGTTCACCCAGATCCGCGTGCTGATGGCGGCGACCCGCGGCGTCGTCAATGCGGAGGCATTGAAGGAAAAGAAGCTGCTCGATCCGCTGCCGTTGACGGCGCGCGACATGCTCGATTTTGCCACGCTACAGGGCGCCAAGGCGGCCAATGTCGACCATCGGACGGGATCGTTGACGCCAGGCAAAGATGCCGACTTGATCATTTTGAATACCAATTCGCTGAACATGTTTCCGGTCAACAATCCGGTCGGCGCCGTGATCGAGGACGCCCATGTCGGCAACATCGATTCCGTGTTCGTCAAGGGCCGCGCCGTGAAGCGCCACGGCAAGCTCGTGGACATCGACGTGCATGCCCTGCGGCGGCGCGTCGAGGCGACTGTCGACGGCTTGTTTGAGCGGGCGAACGTAAAGCGGGACGGCAACTGGCTGCCCGATCCGTACGTCGGCGGAACGGACGCCAAGACCGACAAGAAGCGCTAGCGCTGATCGGGGATGGCGGTCGACCAGAATGATGCCCGAATGATGCCCGGCGGAATATCCTGGCTCGCACGGCGGATTAGGTGCCGACGATGACGCGCATATTCCGCGCTCTTCCACCGCAGTTCGCTCTCATCGTGCCTGCGACCGTCATTCTCTACATTGTCAGCCCGTTGCTCGCGGAGGGCAGCGTATCGGGCAGTTCCATCTTGATCGTTTTCTCGTTCGCTTCGATTCTCGCTATTGCCGCCATCGGCCAGACGCTGGTCATCCAGCAGGGCGGACTCGACCTTAGCGTGCCCGGCGTCATCTCTCTGGCGGCCGTTCTGGTAACGAAATTCCCCGACGGCGACAATTCGGCTTTGGCGCTGTGGATCGCAGGCGCGCTCGCCTGTGGCGTTGTGTCCGGTCTGATCTGCGGCATAGCGATCACGCGGTTTCGTGTCACCGCTTTGGTCGCAACGCTCGCGGTCAACGCTCTTCTTTACGGGACCGTTCTCTACCTGACGAAGGGCACCTCGACTGAGGCGGTGCCGACGATGCTGAGCGGTTTCGCCGTCGGCCGCATCTACGGGGTTCCGCACCTCGCGATTTTCGCCGTCATCCTCGTTCTGCTCATTGAGATCGGCATACGCACGACGGTATGGGGACGCCGCTTCGTGGCCGTCGGGGTGAGTGCGCGCGCCGCGCGCGCCGCGAGCCTGCGGGTGACCTCCTACAAGGTCGCAACCTACGCCATCGCGGGCGCGTTTTATGCGCTGAGCGGCGTGTTGCTCGCCGGCTATTTGCGCGTGCCGAGCCTTCTCATTGGTAACAGCTACCTGCTGCCGACAATCACGGTGGTCGTGCTCGGGGGAACGTCTTTGCTCGGCGGTGCCGGCAGCGTCGCCGCGACGGCAATTGGCGCCATCTTTCTGGTTCAGCTCCAACAGGTCGTCATCGGCATGGGGGCGCCCACTTCGGCGCAATTCGTGATTCAGGCCGGGATCATATTGCTCGGCATGTCGATCAGCGTCGTGCCTTGGCGGTTGCTCTTCGATGTCTTCATGCGCGGACCGCCCGCGAATGCGAGCGCTGCGCCGAGACGCCGCTGAGTCTCGATAGGAATTGTACTTTCACCGGAACGAGCCGGTGACGCAGCTTCGGTCAATGCAGTTGTTTCAAATCGAGCCGACGCAGGCTCATAAATGAGGAGGAAGCACATGAATAGGTCGTGGACAATGGCGGCGCCGATGGCACTTGCCATCGCCGTAACGCTCGGTACCGGATTACGGCCGGCCGGCGCGGAGGACACCGCGAAGATTATAGCTGACGCCGCCAAGACGCCCGACTTTTCATTCTGCGGCACCAAGAAGATTACGCTGGGCGTGCACGACGGCTTTGGCGTCAACGGCTGGTCGCGTGCTTCAATGGCGGCTGTCCGCTCCGAAGCGGCCAAATGCGCCAACGTCAAGCAAGTGGTTCGTATCGGCCAGGGCGATCTGCAGCGCTCGATATCCGACGTCAATGGCCTTGTTTCCGAAGGCGTCGATGCGCTTGCCATCATTCCCGACTGGGGCAAATCGCAACTGCCGTCGCTGCGTGCGGCCACCGATGCGGGCGTCAAAGTCGTGCCGTGGGCGGCCGATCCCGCCGGCACCGACAAGGACTACGTCGCCTATCTTGATTGGGACGAGCAATACGCGGGCGCCGCTTGGGCCGAATGGGTCGCGAAGGCGCTGCATGGTGAAGGAAATGTCGTTTTCCTCGGTGGTCCTGCCGGCAATCCCGTGAGCGCGCACGAGTTGGCCGGCGTCGTGGAAACCTTCAAAAAATATCCGAAGATCAAGCTGCTCACCGGTGACAAGGAATGGCCAGTCACCAATTGGGACTTTGCGATGATTTAGCAGCAGATGACCGCACTGCTCGGCAAATATCCCAAGATCGACGCTGTGATCAACGACAGCGACGGTTTTGCCGCCCTCGGGGTGGTTCGCGCCTATCAGGCCGCCGACAAGCCGCTGGTGCCGCTTGGTTCGCTGGAGGCAAACGGCTTGGCTTGCGAATACCTCAAACTCAAGGACAAAAATCCGAATTTCCAGATCGGCACGATTTCCGGGCGTAACTGGATCGGAAGGATCGCGGCGCGCAAAGCGATCGCGGCGGCGCAGGGCATTCCCAACAACGAGCCGACGCGGTTCAATCTCGGGATTTTCGAAGACTCACTCGGCGGCCGCGCGCCGATCTGCGACACCGCTGCCGGTCCCGATACATTCAACTCGAATTGGCTTTCCGCCGAAGATCTCGCAAAGTACGGTAAGCCCGAATAGCGAGCTCGCCGCGCCATGTTGCAGATGCCCAGCCACCCCGTCCTTAGCCTGACAGACGTCGTAAAAACCTTCCCGGGCGTCGTCGCGCTCGGCGGCGTCAGCCTCAATGTGGTCGAGGGCGAGGTGCATGCGCTCGTCGGCGAGAATGGGGCCGGAAAATCGACCCTCATGGCGGTGGCCGCAGGGGCGCTGTCCTGGGACTCCGGCACCATCGAAATCGGTGGGCAACCGCTCACCGAACCCTCGCCGGCTCTCGCACAATCGCTGGGCATCAGCGTCGTCTATCAGCACACCTCGGTTCTCGACGACCTCACCGTCGCCGAGAACCTTCTCTACTGCGTGCCGGCTCATCGACGCGCGGAAGCTGAAAGCAGCAGCGCGTGGGTCACCGAACAGCTTGTGGCCGTTGGCGCGCACTTCAATAGTCGTATCCGTGTCGGCGATCTTTCCATCGCCGAGCGACAGCTCGTCGAGATCGCAAAGGCACTGGCGCTACGGCCGAAAGTCCTGGTGCTCGACGAACCGACGGAAGCTTTGACAGCCACCGAGACCGAGCGGCTGTTCGTGCAGATCGCGCGTATCAAAGCCAACGGCACAGCCGTCGTCTACATTTCACATCGCCTGCCGGAGGTGCGCCGCATCGCTGATCGAATCAGCGTTCTACGCGACGGTCGCTTCCATGGGACGTTCGATGCCGCGGGGGTGTCGGAGGAAGAAATTCTGGCGCTGATCATCGGGCGTTCCGTCGAGAGGGTCTTCCCCGACAAGACGACGCAAGAAGCCGGCGCCGCACCGCTGCTTGTGGCTCATGACATCCGCAGTGCGATCCTGCAGGGTATCGAGCTGCAGGTCTTTCCCGGCGAAGTGGTCGGACTCGCCGGCGTCGAGGGCAATGGCCAGCACGATTTTATTCGGGCGCTCGCCGGCCTCACCCCAGTGACCGGAGAAATTGTGGTTCGCGGATCGGCCGTGAGGCCGTCCGATCCACTTTCATCGCGAGATCACGGGATTATCTATCTGCCGGGCGATCGCCACGCGGAAGGGGTGTTGCTGACGCTTTCAGTTCGCGAGAATTTGACGTTGCTCGTGCTCAAGGCGCTTGCGCGCACAGGCTTCGTGTCGCGAGCACGCGAGATCGAGTTGGTCAATCACTATGTGGACACGCTTGGCATAAAGACCCCTTCCGGCGAGGCCACGATTGCCAATCTTTCCGGCGGCAATCAGCAGAAAGTGCTGTTCGCACGTTCCATGGCCGCCGAGCCGGTGATTTTTCTAGCTGATGAGCCAACCCGCGGCGTCGACGCTGGTGCCCGTATCGAGCTGTATCGTGTTGCGCGCACCATCGCCAAGGGCGGAGCCGGCGTCGTAGTTCTCTCGTCCGATGCGGTCGAACTCGCCGGTCTTTGCGATCGCGTTTTGGTCTTTTCACGCGGGAAGGTCGTCCGCTCTTTGACGGGTGACGATCTGACCGAGGAGAAGATTACCGGCGCCGCAATCGGCGCCCAGACGCAACGCGAGAGACACGACGAGACCGGCTCTGCCCGGCTGCGGCGTTTTCTCTCGGGCGACTTGGCGCCGGTTTTGATCCTGACTGCGCTGATCATTTTGCTCGGCGTCTATACCACCGCCGTGAACGACAAATTCCTGAGCGCCCGGAGCCTGAACGGCATTTTCTTTCTCGCCAGCGCGCTTGCTTTCGTGAGCACGGGACAGTTGATCGTCCTCCTGACCGGCGGCATTGATCTGTCGGTTGGACCACTCACCGGCCTCGTAGTCGTCATCTTGTCCTTCTTCGCAGGCGACGAGAATGGACCGTGGTTCTTTGCCTTTGGCGTCGTACTCGCGCTTGCCACGGCGGCTTTCATTGGCTTCGTCAACGGGTTTCTCATCCGCATCGTCAAGCTGTCGCCACTGATCACGACGCTCGCAATGTTCATCGCGCTGCAGGGCGTCTCATTGATGTTACGTTCGACACCGGACGGCTTCTTCAGCAGATCGATCATGCAGGCTCTCACCACGCATTTTGCGGCGTTGCCGGCGGCGTTTGTCGTCGTCGTCATTACGACGATCCTCCTTGAACTGGCCTTGCGGCGGACACGCTTTGGCATGGAGATCCGAGCCATCGGCTCGAACGAAGTCGCGGCCTATCGCTTGGGAGCGCAGGTCAACCGCAGCTGCATTATCGCGTACGTGCTTTGCTCATTGTTTGCCGGCCTTGGCGGTATCCTGCTGTCCGCCCAAATCGGCGTCGGCGACCCGACGGTCGGCCAGAACTACACGCTGCAAAGCATCTCGGCCGTGGTTCTCGGCGGTGCCAGCATTTTCGGTGGGCGGGGCTCGTTTCTGGGCGCCCTTGCCGGGGTGATCCTGGTGCAAGAGATCACGGCGACGACCGGCTTCCTTGGCCTCGGCACCGCTTGGCAATACTGGCTTCCGGGCATCCTGATCCTGGCGGCAACCGCGATGTATTCCCGCACGCGTGGTGCGGCGGCGCATTGATCCACCTCGCGGGCTTGCCTGCGAGCGGCGGCAAACCGTCACTGGCTCATTGCCTCATTTGGAGTGGCGGCGCGCAGGCTTGACTGAGGTCGCGTCTGCACACACCGCAGTATCGAGATCAGTTCGGTCAGTGAGCCAGTCGCGCGCTCTTCGCGCTCGCGCCATGATCTGCCCACGCCGGCAATAGTTTATGCTTCGCTAAATAGGCGCGAACGGATTGCGGCTTTCCTGTTCGCCTATGGTCGGCATACTCCTTGCCGTCGACAGGAGCGACATGAGGGGGATCTTTGTCCAAATAAGGCCGTCCAATTCCAAACTCGCCGCCGTGCAGATCGATCCATTGCCAGAGAGTTTGGCTTGACGTCAGCCGCTCTGCGCGCGTGTCGCCTTTGACGCTAACAAGGTCGGCGGCAAGTCCGTGACCATACCCCCCGCGAGAGCTTCCGCCATGGTATGATCTGTCGGTTGCAGCTTTGAGGCCGCTTGCGAGCGATTGACGATAGTCGTCGCGGAACGCGCTTGTTATGCCCGGGGAGAGCCCCGCATCATCCATTGCGCGGAGCGCACGATATAACTTGTGTCTGAAATCCTGATCCATTCCTCCGATGACGTATTCCATCAAAGGCATACCAGCCCTTTCGGCTGCCTTAGGATCTTTCCACGTGAAGTCCTCATCAACGACCTTCGAGTATTCTTTGGCCACGGTCCGCGATTTACCGTCTACCTTGGTCGTCACGCTCTTTCGTTCGACGACCTTGATCGCATCTTGTTTCGGGGCGCGTTGATAAAGCGACCAGAGATATTCGTCGATACAGACGTCACGCAGGAAACACTCTTCGGCTGCCTTCTTGTCGTCAGTTGGCGATTTGGGTGTTTTGGTAACGGCGCTCGCCGTTCCGTTGAAGTCACCGTGTACAACGTCGTCGGTGTTTACCGTCGCGGTCGGTGTCTCTGTTTCTGCAGGCACTTGTGAAGAGGACTGGACTTCGTTTGATCGGCCCGCGGAGTTTACCTCCTCGCTTACTATCATAGCAGGCGCATTCATTGGCGCAGGCGCGGGCCGCGGAGCTTCAAGGTTGCTCAACGACAGCTCGGCAATGTTCGCCGCGGCCGCGACGCCAGTTACCAGTTCGGCAGGCCGCGCGGCAGCAGCCGAAATTGGGTTGGGAAAATCGGAGACGACTAGCGTCGCAATCCCGCAACCGACAGGTATCAGCGCGCCGCACAACAACGCTGTCTTCAGGGCGCGACGTCCAAGCCTCATCGGTCTGGGTCCGGTCTTCGACAGTCGGCAGGAGCGTGCCGCGCGCCTCACATGATCGCCTGATCTTTCCGATCAAAGATGATTGCGCAATGATGGCCGCTTCTCGGCAAAGGATTTTTCCCCCATGTGTTGCTTGGATACAACAGGCACTTGTCACCGCGGAGGCGATGAAAGTAATACCCGGCTGACCGCCGAGTTGTCTTTCTGATGTCGACTCAACGGCGGCATTGCCCACAGGGCATTTGAGCGTTCCGGACCAAACGTCCGGCTTGGAAGGGAAAGCCAAAGGGAGGATGTTGTGGCGGTCATTGTTCTTGCCCACGGCGCTTGGTCCGCTGCGTGGGCGTGGAAGAAGATGCGGCCTTTGATGGTCGCAGCCGGGCATCAGTTTTTCGCTCCGACATATACGGGACTGGGTGAGCGAGCGCATCTGGCAAGCCCGTCGAATGACCTTAATACGCATATTCAGGACGTACTCGGGGTCTTGGAATTCGAGGACCTCCACGAGGTCACGCTGATCGGGCACAGCTATGGCGGCATGGTAGCAACGGGGGTCGCCGATCGGGTGCCGGGTCGGATCGCGCGGCTGATCTACCTTGACGCATTCGTCCCCGCAAACGGCCAATCTTTGATCGATTTCCTTCCGGCAGCGGAACGAGAACGGCTCTTGGATAGTGTCACGACAGGCGACCGCTGGCGCGTTACTCCAAACCCCATACCACCCGATACGACTTCACAGGACGCAGCGTGGGTCGCCCAGTTCAGGATGCCTCAGTCACTCAAGTGCTTCGAGCAGCGGCTCCATTTGCAAACCGAACTCGACTTACCTCGCTCATACATTCATTGCACACGATACGCCGACAAAAAGCCGTTCGCCCAGTTCGCACGCCAGGCCCGTCGCGAGCCCGGATGGCAGATCTACGAACTAGACGCGAGCCACAGCCCAAATATCACAGCACCTGGACCGCTGATGGAGGTCATCGAACAGACGCTGTCACGGCCGTAACTGCACCGGCGGTGCGAGTACGGCGCATTCGAGTGGATCACAGCCGTGTTCCGCAGCAATGTAAGTGAAGCAACCCGAATTAGTGGGCATACCCATTATCGACACTCGGACGGATATTCGAGTCCGGTGCCTTTGCCCTCAACTTGAACATCCTATGCGCGATTGTTGGGCAAGATCTCGTCGGCGACCGTGATTGAAGTTTGTTGGCGTGCCCGCAGGAACGGCGCGTTCTGATGCCACCGCTATTGGCGATGGTCGCGGCCGGATGCTCACCCTTAGCTTCGTCCGAATTCGGGGTCCACAGGCAGTTTTTCGTCCAACAACGGCACTTGCCATTCAAAGGATCGCCGTCAGCGTCGGTGGGCCATGAGTGGTCGACCGGGAAAAAAGCGCGATCGAAGTGGCTCTCCCGATATTCAACTACCGTCACAACGTTTGCGCTTGCGGCGAGCCTCACAATCGAGTGCTTAAATTTTGCGCGGCGGTCGAGCTTGTACCGTTCGGCGAATTGCTCGTTATATATGAGTGCATATAGCCGCCGGGTATCTAGATGGCCGGCCTGAACCGCAGCGCGGTCAGGGCCGTTTGCCGACGAAATGAACCCAACCGCCATGTCCGCTTGCTGCGCTGAAGTTGAAGCCGACCCTAGCGCCGCGTGGAGGAAGGTTTCTTTCAACTGATTAAGCAGACCGCCTTCTGTCTCTCATCAAGGCATCTTTTGCTAGCAGCCAATCGAGGAATCCGATGAACCCCGCTTCTTTCGACATTATCGATGGCATTCCGCACTACAAGCTGTTCATTGACGGCCGGTGGGTGAGCTCCTCGCGAAACAGACTGGCCGACGACATCAATCCGGCCACCGGGAAAGTTTTCGCGCGCACGCAACAAGCCGGCGCCGAGGAAGTGAACCGGGCGATCGAGGCCGCCCATCGCGCCGCGCGGAGCTGGGGCGCAACGCTGGTGTCGGAACGCGAGATTTTGTTGCTGCGTACCGTGGAGGTGATCCAGCGGCGCACGGCGGAGATCCGCGACCTGCTCATCGAGGAGTGCGGTTCGGTCTTCTCAAAGGCCTTGTGGGAGATCGAATATGTCGTCGACGCGCTGCGGGCAGCCGCTGGCGACGCGCGACACGTCATGGGCGAGACTATGCCCATGACCATGCCGGGCCAGCTGTCGATCTCGATACGCAAGCCGCTCGGCGTGATCGCAGGTATCGCGCCGTTCAATTCGCCCTTCCTGTTGTCGATGAAGAAAATCGTCTATGCGTTCGCGACGGGAAACACGTTCATCCTCAAGCCTTCGGAAGAGACGCCGATATCCGGAGCATTGATCGCCGATCTGTTCCAGGAGGCCGGTCTGCCGCCGGGAGTGCTTAATGTCGTGCCGGGTATTCCAGCCGAAGTCGGCGACCTTCTGATTGCCGATCCGCGGGTGAAGATGATCACCTTCACGGGTTCAACCCGGACAGGGCGGCATCTCGCCTCCGAGGCTGCGAAGCATCTCAAAAAGTTCACGCTGGAAATGGGTGGCAAGAGCCCGTTGATCGTGCTGAAGGACGCCGATTTGGATTACGCGGTGGATGCGGCAGCGTTCGGTATCTTTCTGCATCAGGGCCAAGTCTGCATGGCCAATTCAAAAGTGATCGTTGAGGCGCCGCTCTTCAATGATTTCATTGAAAAATTCAAGGCAAAGACCGCGACCATCAAGGTCGGCGACCCGCGCGACCCGCAGACAGTGATCGGGCCGCTGATCCGCGCCCACCAATGCGACTTCATCGATGGGCAGCTCAAGGACGCTACCGAAAAGGGAGCCAAGGTCGTCTTGGGCGGCACCCATGAGGGCCAGTTCTATCATCCGACCGTACTGACCGGCGTGACGCCGGACATGCGTATCTATCATGAGGAAAGCTTCGGCCCCGTCGTCTCCCTGATCCGGGCGGACGATTCCGAAGATGCACTCCGCATTGCCAACGATACCGAGTACGGTCTCGCCGCGGCCGTCATCACCAACGACATGCAGAAAGCGCTCGATCTCTCCATGCGACTCGAATCCGGGATGGTTCACGTCAACGACACTACCATTTCCGACGAGCCGCATGTGCCCTTCGGAGGCACCAAGAACAGTGGTTTCGGCCGCGAGGGCGGGCGCTACTCGCTGGAGGAGCTCACGGAGGTCAAGTGGGTGACGATGCAGATGGGCAAACGCGCTTTTCCATTCTGATGATCGACCGGAACGGCGGCTATCCGGCCGGGCCACACCGTCGGGCACGTCCGGCATCGACCGATCTCGCATGAAGCTGGCTCAACGGGCCGGGTGCGCTCTCAAGCGACACGCGTGCGCAACCCGGCCGCACAAATTCTGGCCAATCTGCTCTAGCGAAACGCTCGCCCGAATAATCGTTGGCATCCCTATGATTATCGTAGGTATCCCGACAATTGGCAAATCGAGGTCGGCAGCTACTAAGAGCGCTCAAAAAATAAGCATATAGGGCCACCGCCAGCGCCGATTTTTCAAGCTCTGGTGGAATAACCCTGCCGCAAGTCCGTGCAAGATCAGAAAAGTTCATCATTCCTCCGCTCAGCGAAGGAGTCGCGCGTGCTTGGCACAGAACTTGGATGACTGACCGACAGTCAGCCGCGAGTTCCGAATGGCCTCGATCGCGTTCAAGTCGGTTTCTAAGCGCTACGGACAGGTCGATGCCGTGAAGCATCTGGATCTGTCCTGCGCGAGCGGTGAGATGCTCGCCCTCTTGGGCCCTTCCGGTTGCGGCAAGAGCACCACGCTGAAGATGGCCGCAGGCATCGAGGACGTGACCTCCGGCGAGATCTACTTCGGCGACCGGGCGGTGACGCGATTGCGTCCGGGCGATCGGAATATCGCGATGGTTTTCGAGGACTATGCGCTCTATCCGCAGATGACGGTGCGCAAGAACGTAGCGTTTCCGTTGAAGGTGCGCGGCCTGTCCGGGCGAGCGGCGGAGGAGCGCATCGACGAGGTTTTGCAGCTTCTGGGGTTGGACGCGCTCGCGGACCGGGACGTCAAGGGCCTGTCGGGCGGCGCGCAGCAGCGCGTGGCGATCGGACGGGCGCTGGTGCGCGACCCCGACGTCATCCTGTTCGACGAGCCGTTGTCGCATCTCGACGCCGACCAGAAGGTTCAACTGCGGGCCGAGATCAAGCGGCTGCAGAAGCTGCGCCAAGTCACCTCGATCCTGGTCACCCACGACCAGACCGAAGCCACCGCCATGGCCGACCGCATCGCGGTGATGAATCACGGCGTGTTGCAACAGGTCGGTGGCCCGCAGGATCTTTATCAGCATCCCGCCAACCTGTTCGTCGCCAACTTCATCGGCGAGCCGCCGATGAACCTGCTCCCCGCGACGGCGGCCGAAGGAGGTCGGCTTTGCGGATACGGCTGGTCGATCACATTGGATGACCGCCGCGCTGGCGTGCTGGCGGACCGGATCGGCGGCGCATTGGTGGCGGGCATCCGCCCCGAGCACGTCGCGCTGCTGCCGCCGCACGAAGCAAGTGAGGCACGCGGATCGATCATCTATCGGGAGCCGCGCGGCGATGCCGATGTCCTCACCATCGCCATCGGCGACGGCAGCGTCGAGGTCATCGCCGAAACTGCCGGACCGTCCGTTTGGCGTACCGGCGATAATGTCGCTTTGCGGATGGAGGCGGCGCGGTTTCATGTTTTCGATGAGCAAAGCGGCCGCAACCTCGAGGTCGCGCTGTGAACGCGCCCTTCAAGCCGGATTTTGTGCCGCGTCCTTCCAAGCTCGACGGCGCTTCCGGGTTGGTGACGCGTGGCGTCTGCAAGACCTTCCAGGCGCCGGTGCTCGCGGACATCAACATCAGTGTGGCGCCGGGCGAAGTGCTGGCGCTCACGGGTCCCTCGGGCGCTGGCAAAACTACCCTCTGCCGCATTCTTGCCGGCCTGGAGCGCGCCGACACGGGGGCGCTGTCGCTCGCCGACATTGACTTGACGCCGGTGCCGGCCGGCCGGCGCCGGGTGGCATTCATGTTCGAGTCCTACGCTCTGTATCCACACAAGACGGTGCGCGAGAACGCCCTGTCGCCCTTGCACGCCTTCGGCGCGACCGACCGCGGTGGCGCGAAGCAGCGTGTCGATCAGATCCTGGAATTGCTGGAGATCCTGCATCTTGCCGAGCGCCTGCCGAGTGCGCTGTCAGGCGGCCAGAAACAACGGGTCGCACTGGCGCGTACGTTGGTGCAGGCGCCGGCGCTGTTTCTGCTCGACGAGCCAATCTCTCATCTCGATGCGAAGCTGCGTCACAAGCTGCGCGGCGAAATCCGCCGGCGGCTGTCGGCGCAGTCGGCGCCGGTGATCTGGACCACGCCCGATGGCATGGAAGCGCTTTCGGTGGGCGACCGCGTCGCGGTGATCGCCAACGGCAGGATTGAACAGGTTGGGGCGCCCGAAGAGGTTTGGTTGCGGCCGGCCAGCGTCCAGGTCGCGCGCCTGCTCGGCGATCCGCCAATCAATCTGCTGCCGGGAAAGCTGCAGGCCGAAGCCGGCACGCTTTACTTCCTGCATGGCGAGTCGAAACTTGCCGTGCCGTCGCGGCTCGTACAGGTCGCACAATCGCTCAAGAGCGCCGCGGTGATCCTCGGCGCACGGCCCGATGGCCTGGCGCTCGCGGCAGCCGACAGTCCCGGCGCGATGCGCGCGGAAATCTATTCCAGCGAGCCATTCGGCAAGCACGCCATCGTCACCGTCGACATCGGCAACTTCCTGATGAAGTTGAAAACGCCGACGTCAGACGCCCGTCGCGTCGGCGACAGAATCGGTCAGACCATTGGCCTCACCTTCTCCCCTGAAGGACTGATGTTGTTCGACGGCACAACGGGTCGGGCAATTCCCGGCTCCAACTAGCAAGCATAGGCCAGCGTTCAAGGAGACGGAGATACAGAGATGAAGACAAAATCGTGTTACAGGACCGCCGCTCTCGCGGTCTCGGCATTGCTGTTGGCGGGAACTGCCGCCTCGGCGGAAGATTCATTCTATGCGACGGCGGCCGCGCCCTACAAAGGCACGACCATCCGGGTGCTCGACGAGATCACCCCGCTGCAGGAGACCCTGTCCAAGATCGTGCCGGAGTTCGAGAAGGAAACCGGCATCAAGGTCGAGTGGGAGTTGCTCAACCACTTTGAAGTCATCAACAAGGGTCAGGCCGACATGCTCTCCGGCCGCGGCCATTATGACGCGGTGATGCTGCACGGCTTCCAGGTCGGGCCGATGCTGACTGCCGGTGTCATTCGCCCGATCGATGATCTCGTCCAGAATCCCAAGCTCTTTAATCTCAAGCTCGACGTCGCCGATTTCATTCCCATCCCCTACAAGACGCTGAGCTTCGCCAATGGCAAGCAGATCGGCTTCGTGAACTGGAATTACAATCAGGTGTATTGGGCGCGCGCCGATCTCTTGAACAATCCGGAAGAGAAAGCGGCGTTCAAGGCCAAATACGGCTATGAGCTGGCGCCGGCCAAGACCATCGAGCAGATGCGCGACATCGCCGAATTCTTCACCCGCAAGAAGGGCGAGAAGCTCGCCGGCAAGACGCTCGACAGCGACTTCTACGGCATCGTGCTGGAAGGGATCAAAGGCGGCTCGACCTTCGGCACGCTTTGGCGCGACTTCATCAAGAACTACGGCGGCGACATCATGGACGCGGAAGGTCATCCGACCTTCGACCGGCCGGAGAATGTCGAAGCGCTGAAGATGTGGGCGGCGCTGTGGAAATTCGCTCCTCCGGGCATCGCCGAATACTCGCTGGTCGACGTGCCGACCGTCATGGGCAAAGGCATCGCGGCGCAGACGCTCGCCTGGTCCGACTTCGTACTCGGTGTCGACAAGCCCGGCGTGTCGCCCTTTGCGGGCCAGTTCGTGTACGCGCCGATCCCGGTCAAGGCCGGCGCCTCCACGCCACGTTCGGCAGAGGCTGAGCCCTCGATCACCGTGATCAGTGCGGCGAGCAAGCATCCTGAGGCGACATTCCTGTTCCTGGAGTGGCTGGTCGACAAGAAGCAGCAGGACAAGCTGATCGCGCTCGGCCAGGGTGGTGTGCCGGTGCGCGAGTCGTCCTGGGCGCTGCCTGCGATCAAGGACAGCAGCAACAAGACGCTCTATGACGCGATGAAGTCGACCCTCGACGTGGGTCAAGCCAAGCCGCGGATACCGAAATACTATGAGATCTACGATCAGCTCAGCGGTGTCGCGCAGGAGGTCGGTCTCGGCAAGCTGTCGCCCGAGGAGGGCGCCAAGAAGGGGCAGGCCGAGATGCTCAAACTCTGCACCAAATGCCTGATGTAAGTCGCTGCTGACGCGTATTGCGTGCCGTCATTCGGGCGCCCGTCGCCCGGATGACGGATCGTATCGCAAAGGCGAATGCCTGCGGCCCTTCCTGGGAGCCCGGCACCAACGAAGACAAAGCACGGGGCGTGATGACGAGTGTTAGCGAAGCGGTTCCCCTGAACGCCGCAGCGGCCCAGCCGCGGGCGCGCGAGCGCCTTTGGTATCCTTATCTGCTCATCGCGCCGTCGATGCTTACCTTGACCGTAGTCTCTCTCATTCCCTTCATCTACACGGTCTATCTCAGCCTGCACGCCGCTAAGTTCGGCCGCGTCACCGATTTCATCGGTGCCGACAATTACATGACGCTTTTGACCGATCCGCGCTTCTGGAATTCCATTGGCATCGCGTTGATCTTCATCGCTATCGCCGTGCCGATCGAGTTCATGCTCGGACTCGTTGGCGCCTTGATCCTGAACCAGAACGTCCGCGGACGCTCGGTCTTGATCCCGCTTCTTTTCATGCCGACCATGATGGCACCGATCGTCGTGGGTCTGCTGTGGAAGATCATGCTGGCGGGCTCCTGGGGGTTGATCTCCTACAACGTGCTCGAGCGCTTCCACCTGATCGGGCAGACCTCGATCTTCGCGTCGTCGGGGCTGGCGCTCTATGCGCTGATTTTCGTCGATGTCTGGCAATGGACGCCGTTTATGATGTTGGCCTTCTTCGCCGGCCTGCAGGCGCTGCCGCTCGGGCCCTATCGCGCCGCTGCGGTCGATGGCGCGAACGACGTGCAGATCTTCTTCAACATTACCTTGCCGATGCTGACGCCGCTCTTGGTCGTCGTCGGTCTCTTGCGTTTCATCGACGCTTTCAAGGTATTCGATACCGTCTACATCCTGACCGGCGGCGGTCCCGGCATCACCACCGAGACGCCCAGCATTCTGGCCAACAAGATGACGTTCGAGTTCTGGAATATCGGCGAGGCCTCGGCGCTGGCAGTGCTTGTCTGGATCGCTTTCTTCGCCTTCTGTAACGTCTTCTACCAGATAGCCAAAAAGCGCTTGAACGCTTTCTGAGGCCGCCATGCCGGACGAGACAAAAAAGCCTACCGCGGATCGCGGCCTGATCTGGACCGCAATCGTCGTGGTCTACGCGGCGATCGTCTTGTTTCCGATCTTCTGGATGGCGGCGATGATGGTGATGCCGGACGAGGCCATGTTCGCCCGCCCCACTGTGTGGCTCTTCACGCCGACACTTGAGCATTTCCGTTACGTGCTTGAACTGGGCTTTTCATGGAACCTGTTCGCGTCCTTCGTTCTGTCGGTGCTTTCTACCGGTCTTGTGATCGTCATCGGCACGCCGGCGGCCTATGCGTTCGCGCGCTTCGACATGAAATTCAAGGACGACCTTTTTCTGTTCATCCTGGCGACCCGCATGGCGCCACCGGTGTGTTTGGTCATTCCGTTCTATCTGATCTTCGCCAAGCTGAGCCTGCTCGATACCTTCACCGGGCTGACGCTCGCCTACATGACGTTCAATCTGTCGTTCTATGTCTGGGTGCTGCGCAGCTTCTGTCGCGACCTGCCGGTCGAGATCGAGGAGGCGGCCGCGCTGGAAGGTTGGTCGCGCGTCCAGATTTTCCGCCAGATGGTATTTCCGCTGCTGCGCAACGGCATCGTGGCAACCGCGGTCTTGTGTTTCATCTTCGCCTGGAACGAGTTTCTGTTCGCTTTCATGCTCGGCGGCGAAGCCGTCCAGACGCTGCCGGTCTCGATCCCCAAGCTCATCACCAGCCAGGGCGTACGCTGGGGCGAAATGGCGGTGGTGGGCATCGCCGCATTGCTGCCGGTACTGACAGCAGTGTTCGTGTTGCAGCGGCATATTGTGCGCGGGCTGACACTTGGGGCGGTTAAGGGCTGAGGAGGCTCGAAATGCATCATCATCTGCCGTCGACCCCGGGCAATGTCCATTGGGGCCTCTGGGACGGCTCGCTGGCGCCGGTTCTCAAGATCCAATCCGGCGACACGGTCACGATCGACACGCTGTCCGGCGAGCCCGAGGATATGCCAGATCCGGGGCTCGGCTTTAGTGTCGTGCCCGGGCACAAGGCGGTGCACGAAAGCACTGCCCGCGGCCCGGGGCCGCACTTCCTCACCGGCCCGATTCACGTCGACGGCGCGCAACCGGGCGACGTACTGGAAGTCCGAGTCCTCGATATCAAATACCGCGCCGATTGGGGCTGGAATATTCAGGTGCCGTTCCTCGGCACGCTGCCCGAGGATTTCCCGGAATTGCGCCGCATCCATATTCCGCTCGATCTCGCGCGCAACGTTGCCAAATTGCCGTGGGGTCAGGAGCTGACGCTCGATCCGTTTTTCGGCAATTTCGGCGTCGCGCCCCCGCTGTCCTGGGGCCGGCTTTCGTCCAAGGAGCCGCGAAGCTTCGGCGGCAACATGGACAACAAGGAGCTCGGCGTCGGCAGCATTACTTACCTCCCCGTCCTCGTCCCCGGTGCGTTGTTCTCGGCCGGCGACGGCCACGCCCTGCAGGGTGACGGCGAGGTCTGCCTGACCGCGATCGAAGCTGCGCTGACCGGCACTTTCGAATTTCACCTGCGCAAGGACATGAAGCTCAAAAATCCGCGCGCGGAAAAGGCCGATTGCTGGATCACCATGGGCTTCGACGAAGACCTTGACGACGCGGCGAAACAAGCGCTGCGCGACATGATCGCGCTCATTTGCGAGCACTCGGGCCTGAGCGCGCAGGACGCCTACACGCTCTGCTCGCTCGCTGCCAATCTGCGTGTCACCCAGTTGGTCGATGGCAACAAGGGCATCCATTGCATGCTGGCGAAATCCGCGCTGCCGACCAGGCGATAGCGGTCATGCTACCGCTTGCTGATACATTCGCTCACTGATGCCCGCCGGTTTATTTACCGAACCGACCACTGGCTATTGGCAGGAGCTGACTGCGGACGTTCCGGCGCGCTTTTCAGCCGCGCCGCCTTATCGTTTCGGTTATCCGGTCCGCCTGCCGGACGGCCGGGTGCTTATGCTGCCGTTGCGGCAGCTTCCGACCGACGACTTGGCGGTCGCCTCGCTCATCGCCAATCAGGCATCGCATCCGGTGCTCGCCGCCTTGGCTGATCATATGGCGGCGTTGGCCAGATCGTTTGAGGCGGAAATTGTCGTCGGTCTGCCGACGCTCGGCCTTGCTGTTGCGTCGCTCGTCGCGGCCCGCCTCGGCCAGCCGCGTTACGTGCCCTTAGGGTATTCGCGCAAGTTTTGGTACGACGATGCGCTGTCGGAGCCCGTCAGTTCGATCACGAGCCCGGACCTCGACAAGCGGCTACGGTTCGATCCCAATCTCCTGCCGCTGATCGAGGGGCGGCGCGTGACGGTCGTGGACGACGCGATCTCGACTGGAGCCACCGCAGTCGCTGCCGTGCGGCTCTTGCACCGAATCGGTGCGGACATCGTCGGCATGGTGGTGGCGATGAAGCAGACCAGGCGGTGGGAAACCGCGGTGAATGCACTGCCGGCGCGGCTGCCGCTGCGCGCGGTTTTTGGCTGTCCATTATTCCGACGCGGTGAGGACGGCTGGTGGCCGCTTGCGGACACGCAACCTTCGCTTCCATAACCTGGTCCGGACACTCGTATGCGCTCAGCCGTTGGTCCGCGCGACGTCGTTTAAGATATCGGCAAGCGCTTCTGGCGCGCTCACGAAAGGCGAGTGATCGCAATCGAGCGTGAAAACGCGCTCACACGGGGTGCGGCCGGTCATGGCTCGCTGATAGGCAATGGAGACGGCGTTGTCGCGGAGCCCCTCGACATAAAAGCGCGGAACCGCGCCGTAGCGCTGCGGGGTCAGCTCCAGAGCATCGTGATAGACCTGCATCCGTTGCGGCCGCAGACGCGAGGCTGCCCAGGCGGCAAGAGCAGGATGCGAGGTGTTGTAGAACACCTCGGCGGCCGCCTCCGCCGGAAAGGTTGCGGTCACGCCGTCCGCCGAAACTTTCATGTTCTTGAGCACCAAATCTTCGACGCCGAGATGCGCGTGCTCGTTGAGGAAACTCACCAGCCCTTCGTTGGACCGGAACAACAGGCCATTGACGTAGATCACGGCGGCAAGGCGCCCTGGCCGTCGCTCGGTAACCTGGGATGCGACAATGCCGCCCATGCTGTGCGCAACGAGAATTATCCGTCCTGGCAGTCCGTCGATCACACCGGCGACGCGAGTAGCGTAGCTGTCCAGATTGGCGTTCTCCAGCGGCGCGGGATCGTCGCCGCTGCCGGGTAGATTGGGAGCCGCAACGCGATGACCCTGACGCTCCAGAATCGGAATCAGATGGTCCCAGCACCAGGCGCCGTGAAACGAGCCGTGCACCAGTACGAATTGCATCGTAATCCTCGATCGCTGTCCAAACCGTTGCGGGGTCGCAGTAGCCGTGTCGCGCAAGCGTTCCGAACTTGGTGGAGGCAGCAAGTCCGATGCCAAGCCGCTGAACAAGCAAATGCGGCGCAGCTCGGCATCGTCCCTGCCAAAAATTTGCGCAAGGGCGCTGTTTATTTCGACGTGCGCGCCGACGAATTTATCGGTATACCTATGAATATTTTTGACTTGGTTGATAGCGTGCTGAATATTGTCGCTTTGACAAACTCAGAAGCGACAAGCTCAGAAGCTCGGTAGCCAAGGCTCTGACGAACAAGCAAACACGGCGAAATATCGCTGCGCCGATCAGCGCAAGCCAAGAGGTGTGATCGTGAGCGAATTAACCTTACCTTTCGATCTCATTCTCTCAGGCGGCAGGGTGATTGATCCTGCAACAGGGTTAGACGGCCGTTACGATGTCGCCATCGCCGGCGACAAGATCGCCGCTCTCGAGCCTGATCTGTCTCAGGCCTCGGCGCGGGAGAGAGTGGACGTCTCGGGCAAGCTGGTTTTGGCCGGCATGATTGATACGCATGCCCACGTCTACGAGCACGTGACCGGCAAATTCGGCCTCAATCCGGACATGGTCGGCGTGCGTTCGGGCGTTACGACCCTGATCGACCAGGGCGGTCCGAGTTGCATGACGATCGGCGGGTTCCGCAACTATGTGGTCAATACCGCCGAGAGTCGGCTTCTCTGCTTCATTTCCTGTTATTTGGTCGGCGGACTTGAGGGCCACCTCTATCCTGATCTCTACGGCCCGAATGGCGTGAACGTCGACCACACGGTCCGCGTCGCCAAGGAAAATCTCGACATCGTGCGCGGGATCAAGGCGCACGCCGAGATCGGCGGGCAATCGCGTTGGGGCCTCGAGGTTATCAAGACCGGTCGAGAGATTGCCCGCCAGACTGGTCTGCCGCTTTACATCCATCTCGGACAGCTCTGGCCAAGCATCGAGGAAGGGCCGGTACCTGATGCGGACGAGCTGATCCGCGAACTCGTGCCGATCATGGAGCCGGGCGACGTGTTGGCACATCCTTTTACGCGTCACCCGGGCGGCTTTGTCTCCAAAGAGGGCGAGGTGCATCCCATCGTCTTCGAGGCGATGGCACGCGGCGTTCGCGTCGATGTCGGTCACGGCTCGCATTTCAGCTTCGAGGTCGCCAAGCGCGTTCTCGATGCCGGCGTGCGGCCGTTTACGCTCGGCGCCGACTTGCATGGCTACAATGTGCGCGCGCCTGGCTCGGGCGCCAAGGACGAAGGGCTGCGCGAAGCCAATCCATTCTTTGGCATTGCCCCGTTCAGCCTCACCGTGGCGATGACCGAGCTGCTTACGCTCGGTATGACGATCGAGGAGATCGTTGCCACAGTCACCAGCCACCCGGCGATCATGGTGCGCATGGAGGACGAAATCGGCGCGCTCCAGGTCGGACGCAACGCCGATGTGAGCGTGCTCGAGGTCCTCAACGGCCGCTTTAAGCTTTTCGACAATAGCGGCGTTGAAGTCGTGACCGATAAGCTTATCCGTCCGGTGTTCTGTCTGCGCGACGGCGCGCGGTACGACAGCGACTCGCCGCTGATCCCAGACGCGATCGCAGCCTGAGCCGCTGCGGTCGACCGACGCCGAATGTGCCTACCAGGGAGCGATGCCGCGGCCGATCAGCCCTGCCTCGCCATCGGCATCGATAGCGCCGCCGCAATTGCGCTGTTGAGCACGGGCGCGGGAATGACGGACGTGTTTTCGAAAGGCGGCCCCGCATGCAACACAGTTCGCTCGTGGAGCGAGATCGCCGAGGCGGCTGGCGCGCAGCTTTCAAGTTGTGGCTCGGCCCGCCGACAGCGCTGAAACGATTCCAGCGTGGCGGCGCCGCTCATCGGAGCGCCCGGTCCGGGAATATCGAAGCGCCATGAAACGTGAGCCCCAATTTGTCGTTGTCGGAGTATTGGAACATCTAAACAGCGGTGCGTTCACGCGCGTGACGATCGATGGTCATGGCCTTGTCGTGGCGCGCAACGACGACAGAGTCTACGCTTTCCAGGGCACCTGTCCGCACGAGAAAGCCGACCTTGCACAAGGCCGCATCGAAGCCGGCCGTTTGGTCTGTCCACGACATCTGGCGAGCTTCGCTCTCGATGATGGCCACGTCTCGCGCGGTTGGAAGGTCGAAGCACTCAAGCTCTATCCCGTCCGCATCGAGGACGGCATGATCGCCGTCGACGCCGATGCGGTGCGAGCCAATCCTCCGGTCAACCGCAAGGTCTGGGATTTCACGCGGCGCTGAGCGGCGAATTTCACCGCAAGCCGACCGGAGTACGACTGAGGTCATTGTTGAACGCCACCAAACGCGCGAGGTCGCGCATGAAGCGCCTGCGTGCGACTGGCGAAAGGGCAGCCAGTGTCCGCTCATGTGCCCGCGCGGCGCTCGTGTCGACACGTCGCAGGAGTTGCCGCCCGGCCTCAGTCAAACTAACGGCCTTCATGCGCTTGTCGCGCGTGGAGGTCTTGCGCTTGATCAACTTCTGGCGCTCCAAACGTGCCAGCACATCGGCCACATTGGTTGGATCAAGACCGACGGCGTCCGATAGCGCGATCTGCTCGGCACCACTCATATGATCGAGTGCGGAGAGTATGCTGTACTGGACCGGCGTGATCTTTTGCGACGCGCATTCTTCCATGAACAAGGCGACATGGATTTGATGCAGACGTCGGATCAGGAATCCCGGCCGTTGCTGCAAAGGCTTGTCATGCCAAACGTCGACCAATGGTTCGTTCTGTTTTATTTTTTGCAGCATCTCGCTATTACCGTGGTCCCTTCAAGAACAGCCTACGTACGAGTTCGTTCAGCGTTGCCAATGCAAATCCGATACCACCGATCGGCGCCGACTGGTAAGCGCATCGCCCTGGCTCCATCGGGATTGACAGCCCGATCACTGCGCCTGGGAGGCATTTGCCGGCGGCCTCTATGTTCGGCAGGGTCTGCCAAGGCCGGTTGACTGGAACCGGTACCTCCTGCGCGCGCGAAGCGCAATATTGCACATATAGGATGCAGAACGCGGCGTTCCATTGAGCGATTCGTGGCTATGCCAATGATTGCTGTGCCAACGAATTTAGTTGGCCGGTAATCGGAGCAAAAAAGCTCTTCGCTACCGCCGTGCGGGTGCCGGCGTTCGCGTGCGAGCTAAGCTCGCTAGCTGAAAATTTTGTTCTGGATTCGGTGCGCGCCGAAATCAGGAGGTCTATTTGCCAATAGTTTCGACTACTCTGCGCTGACCTGATCGGAGCGAGCGCCGCTGCATTGCGGTCTCCCGCGACGGAGGTCCCGTTGCGGTGATAGTCTATCCCGGGCAAAGTGGGGGCGTAGAAGACGTCCGTCATTTGAGCGAACCGACGCTACCGAGATAAAGACTAAGGTGCAAAGTCAGCACAAGGAACCTCTGTGAGATGACCACATGGCGCGTCGGTGTTCTTTTCTCGCGCAGTGGCGCGACGGCGATATCGGAGTTGGAGCATTTCTTCGGAACCGCGCTCGCGATCGAAGAGCTGAACCATGCGGGCGGCGTATTGGGCAGGTCGATCGAGCCTGTCGCTTACGATCCAGCCTCGGATCCCTTGACCTATAGGCGCTATGCCGAGCGCCTGCTTGGCGACGAAGGGGTCAACGTGATCTTCGGGTGCTCGACCTCGTCGTGCCGCAAAGCCGTATTGCCGGTTGTCGAGCGGCGCAACGGCCTGCTCTGGTATCCGTCTTTGTATGAAGGTTTCGAATACTCGCCGAACGTGATCTACACAGGTGCTGCGCCGAACCAGAACAGCTTTCAGCTCTCGGAATATTTGATTCAGAATGGCGGCAGACGCTTCTATTTCATCGGCACGGATTACATCTACCCGCGCGAGTCCAATCGGATCATGCGTGACCTGGTGGAAAGCCGCAACGGCGAGGTGATCGGAGAAAAATATGTCCCGATGCTCGCGCGTGACGATGAAATCAAGGCGGTGGTTGCCGATATCGTTGCGCGTGAGCCGGACGTGGTATTTGCCACCATCGTCGGCCAATCCGCTCGGCGCTTCTACCGGATGTATTCCGATGCCGGCATCGACCGCCGCCGCCGCCCGGTCGCCAGCCTGACGATGGTCGAGGGCGAAGTTGCCGCAATTGGTGCGGAATATTGCGACGGCCACATCGCGTCGGCGACCTACTTCAGCACGCTTGATCAGCCGGAAAATCGATCCTTCGTGCAAAAATTCCGCGCGCGCTTCGGCGCGAATGCGCCGGTCAGCATGTGGTCGGAAATGGCGTATTCTCAGGTCCATCTGTTTGCCAAAGCGCTGCGCGAAGCCGGCACCATGGAGACCGAGCAACTCGTCGAAGCCGCGATCGGCCAGTCGTTTGAGGCGCCCGAAGGCCGGATTGCGATCGAGCCGGAGAATCATCACACTTGGCTCACGCCGCGGATCGGGGTGCTTCGCCGCGACGGCGAGTTCGATGTGGTATGGCAGGCAAAAGCGGTCGTGCGACCTGATCCTTATCTGGCGGTGACGCCGCGCATTGACGCCTGGTTGGCGCATTGAAGCCATGAGCGGACGCGGCATCAAAAAAGTACTCGACGATCTGCGCACCACGCGCATTCTTGTTCTGCACCCGCGCGACGATGATGGCGACGCGCTGATCCGGCAGTTGCGTCGTATCGGCTGTGACGTGCGCGCCGCCTGGCCCATCCCCGACGAGGTGCCCAAGGAGATCGATCTCGTATTCGTGCTGGTCGAACACGCCGGACCGGAGGCATTTCCCTGGACCACGCGAAGCGACGGGCCGGTCGTCATCGGCCTGGTCGATTATGAGAGTCCGACGACCCTGAAGGCATTGCTCGATTGGAAGGCGCACGGCGTTGTCAACAAGCCGATCCGGCCGTTCGGTATCATGAGCAGCCTTGTGCTGGCGCGCGCGCTTGGCAGCTATCACGCTCGCCTCGAAGCCAAGGTCAACAAATTGGAGGAGACACTGCGCGCCAGGCGCGATGTCGAGAAAGCGATCCGCATTCTTATGGAGCTCAAGAGCATTGAGGAAGGCGATGCCTATCGGCTCCTGCGGGATCAGGCGCAAGCCAAACGGCTTCCGATCGGGCAGATTGCCGCGAACATCGTGAGCCTGCACGAGACGCTTGGCGGACTAGGGCTCGAGGTGCGTGGCCCAGCAGGCGCAGGATCGCGCACATCGTCCTGAGCGAATAAGCCGTCTGGCTGGCGAAGCGGCATTGGCAGCACAAAGTTTGGTCAGCCGCCTTGGCGCTCTGGACTTGACTTTTCCACCCTAAACAAAGTGAATTATCGCGTTCTCGATGATGAGAACGGCGGCCGCTGGCCGCGCAACATTTGGCTGTGGAGCCTCCGGATGTTCGCCGCACAGGGCGAGCCCGGAGGTTTTTTGTTTTGAGAATGGGCCACGCATGGCGGGAGCGGAAAGCGAGATCACGATTGCCTGCATTCAGATGGAGCCGATCGTCGGCGCCAAGCAGGCCAATCTCGCAAACAGTTTGAAGCGAATAAACGAGGCGGCGCGCGAAGGCGCTCGCTTGATCGTGCTCCCGGAGCTTGCCAATTCGGGCTACGTGTTTCGTGATCGAGAGGAGGCCTTTGCGCTTGCCGAGGAAGTGCCGGCGGGAGAGACGACGGCCACCTGGATCGACGCCGCGCAACGGCATGACGTCTACATCGTTGCTGGTATTGCCGAGCGCGCAGGTAACGCACTCTACAACTCCGCGGTCATCGTCGGACCATCGGGTTATGTCGGTACATTCCGCAAAGTGCATTTGTGGGGCGCCGAGAACCTGTTTTTTGAGCCGGGCGATCTCGGCTTTCCGGTCTTTAAGACTCCGATCGGGCGGATCGGCGTGGCCATCTGCTACGATGGTTGGTTTCCGGAAACATTTCGGCTGCAGGCGCTGCAGGGCGCCGACATCGTCTGCGTCCCTACTAACTGGGTACCGATACCTGGCCAGGAAGCGGGGCGCCCGGCGATGGCCAACATTCTGCATCAGGCTGCGGCGCACTCCAATTCGCTCTTCATCGCCTGCGCCGATCGCGTCGGAACCGAACGCGGCCAGCTCTTCGAGGGGCAAAGCGTTATCGTCAATTGCACGGGGTGGCTCGTTGCCGGGCCCGCGAGCCGCGACCGGCAAGAGATCATCTACGGGCGGGTCGATCTAGCCGACGCACGACGCAAGCGCAATTGGAATGCATTCAACCAAGTCCTGCGTGACCGACGCACCGACGTCTACGACGAGATGCTCGGATCGGAGCTCAAACGGGGCTGGTACTGAACGGCTTATCTCACTGCATCGCGAATGGAAAAGGGGAGTCCAATCATGTTTCGCAGTTGTCTCAAGGGTGCCTCCGGACTTGTTCTGTGTGCTTTACTGGCTGCTCCAAGCCTCGCCGAAGGGCCGATCAAGATCGGCGTGCCGGTCGGTCTTTCCGGCGCCAACAGCGTCGTCGCGCCATCGGTCGTTCAGTCGGCCGAACTCGCGGTCGAGGAAATCAACAAAGCGGGTGGCGTGCTCGGCCGGCCGCTCGCGCTCGAAGTCGCCGACGACGCTTCGGGTGCTGCCGGAGCGCAAAAGGCTTTCGACTCGCTGATCTTCCAGAAAAAAGTCGATGCGCTCATCAGCATGGAGACGAGCGCGGCCCGCAACGCCGGCCTGGCGCTTGTTCAGCGTGGCAAGACCCCCTTCATCTATACCTCGTTCTATGAAGGGCGCTCGTGCAACCCCTACCTTTACGTCAATGCCTGGGTGCCCGAGCAGCAGGTGCCGCCGATTGTCGATCACTTCATGAAGGCCAACAACGCCAAGAGCTTCTTTCTGATCGGCAGCGATTACGCTTTCGGCCGCGGCATGTTGCAGTTCACCCGCGCATACATCGAGAAAAACGGCGGCAAAGTCGTCGGCGAGGAGTATCTGCCGATGGACGGCAGCGATTGGACATCGATTCTATCCAAGTTGCGCGCGTCCGGCGCCGATGCGCTGATCACGTCGACCGCAGGTGGCGCTCCCAACGTCACACTCACCAAGCAACTGCGCGCCGCCGGAATAACGCTTCCCTACGGCAATCTGGCGGTGGACGAAGGTACCGCCAAAAGCATGGGGGCTGACGCGGAAGGAATTTTCATCTCCGCCTCCTACGTCACCTCCATTGACACACCCGCCAACAAGAAATTTCTCGCTGACATGAAGGCGAAGTTCGGCGATCAGTTGAAGACGCCCAATGACCTTTCCGTTCCAGAGTACGAAGGTGTCTACGCCTACAAGGCAGCGATCGAAAAGGCGAAGTCGACCAAGGCAGACGACGTGATCAAAGCGCTCGCCGAGGTTTCGGTCGACGGCCCGCGCGGCACGATCCAGATGAACAAGGAACGTCACGCGCCGTTGACGATGTATCTCGGTCAGGTGCAGGCGGACGGAAGCGTGAAAGTCATCCAGGCATTCAAGGATGTCGATCCAGGCGACCAATGCCCGAACTTGAAGTGATAATCTGCGGCCGGGTTTGTTCGCCGCGCGTTCGCGACCCGGCCGTTTAGTCATCGCTCAGGCAAGGCAAGATGACGATCACCCTCGACATCGTGACCACGGCGGCACTGCTGTTCGTGGTTGCTACCGGGCTGCTCGTCATTTTCGGCGTGCTCAAGATCATCAATTTCGCGCACGGCGCCTTCTTGACCATCGGCGCCTACGGCGCGCTCGCGACCACCGCGTTCAACCTAAATCCTTGGCTCTCGTTTCCGCTGGCCTTTGTTATCGGGGCGGCTGTCGGACTGCTCGTCGAACGGCTGGTCGTTCGCCCGCTCTACGACCGGCCGCTCGATGCGATTCTCGCCACCTGGGGCCTCGGCATCGTGATCAGCCAGTTCATTACTCTCGGCTTCGGTCGCGAGATCCAGTTTGCGCGCAGCCCGCTCAGCGGCACCATTTCCGTTCTTGGCGAGACCTATTCGGCCTATAGGCTCGTCGCGCTGGCCATAACGGTCGCGGTGGGAATTAGCTTTGCGGTGCTGATCGAAGGCACACGGCTTGGGCTTTCGGCGCGCGCCGTGATCATGAACGAGGACCTGGCGCGCGGGCTCGGCATCGACACTTACCGCGTGCGACGCATGACGTTTGTGGTCGGCTGCGGGCTTGCGGCGCTTGCCGGCGCGCTGATCACGCCGTTATCGAGCGTGGACCCGAATATGGGCGTCCCCTGGCTGATCAATGCATTCATGCTGGTGATGGTGGCCGGATCGTCGTTTGTCAGCCTCGCGCTTGCAGCCTTGATCCTCGGCGGTGCGCAAGTGGTGGTCAGCAGCTATTTCAGTCCCATCCTCGGCGGCATGACCATCGTCTTGCTCTCGGCCGTGGTGTTGCGGCTGCGACCGGCGGGCTTTGGCCGTGGCTGAGGAGACCATCATCGACTCGGCCGCGCCGCTAACGCAATCGGCATCTCCAGAGCCGCGACGGCTGCGCGCAATTGCTGTCGTTGTCGCGGCGCTTGCGATTCTGATCGCGGCAGGACCCTTTGTTCTCGACACCTACATGGTGAACATCCTCATTCGGGCGTTCCACTATGCGCTGGTGGCGCTCACCGTCGATCTCCTCTGGGGCTATGCCGGCATTCTGACCTTCGGACAGGCGGCGTTCTTCGGTATTGGAGCTTACGCGGCGGCGCTCGTCTTCACGCATATCGGATTTTCACCCGCGACGATCACGCTGGCCGTTGTCTTGGCGCTGTTAGCACCTGCGCTGACCGGGCTGCTGGTGGGGTGGCTGTCTTTTTATCCGGGATCAACGCCGCTCTATGCGTCCGTGGTTTCGTTGGCGTTCCCGATTGTGGTGACGCAGATCATTTTTTCTGGCGGGACCTTCACGGGGTCAAGCAGTGGCTTGGTGGGTTATCAAGTCTTCGATCTTTCGATCGAGGCTTGGTTCTGGATCGCCGGAGGTGCGCTCGTCGTTTGCGGGGCTCTCGCCTTTATTTTCGTCAAGAGCGAAATGGCCCGCGTCCTTGTCGCCATTCGCGACAACGAGGAGCGATGCTCGTACCTCGGCATCAATACGCCCCGGGTGAAAATTCTGCTCACGGCGTTGCTTGCCGGCATCGCGGGCCTCGCCGGTTTTAGCTACGCGAATTTCTCCGCGGTGGTGGCGCCTGAATTGACGAGCTTCGTGTTCGGCACCGAACTCGTCATCTACGTTGCCCTGGGCGGCCGCGGCACCCTGATCGGTCCGGTCCTGGGGACGATCGGCATCGATGTCTTGAGCTCTTACCTCTCCGGCGATCTGCCGTACGTCTGGAAGCTGATTGTCGGTTTGATCTTCATTGCCGTCATCGTCGCGTTGCCCAATGGCATGGCGCAACTGGCGAAGATTGCGTGGCGAAAGGTGGCACGAGGACGCGGCGCGATCGTCTCCCAATGCCATACCGTTAGCTTGCACGCGAAGCCGGCGATCATAGCGTCAACCGCCAGACTTGAGGTCGCCCACGTCTCGAAGTCGTTCGGCAGCCTGAGGGTGTTGGAGGGTATCGATCTCACCATCGTCGACGGCGAATTGGTCAGCCTCGTGGGGCCAAACGGCGCCGGCAAGACCACATTGATGCGCTGCATCAGTGATGGGCGCGAGCGTTCGGGCGGGCAGGTGCGGGTCAATGGTGTCGATATCGGGAGCAAGCCGCCATTTAGGATTGCGGCCCTTGGTCTCGGGCGAAAATTCCAGACCGCCGGCATCTTCGAAAGCCTCACTGTAGCGGAATGCCTGCGGATCGCATGCGCTCTCAATGACCAGCCGTCATTTTTGCACCCGCTCGAGGAACTGGCACTGCCGGCGGCGGCGCAACTCGTTATCGATGTCACCGGCCTTGCGGACGTGCTGTCGCGTGAAGCGCGCTTCCTGTCGCACGGTCAGAAGCAGGCACTTGAACTTGCCATGGTGCTGGCGCTCGAGCCCCGGATCATCTTGCTGGATGAACCGACGGCCGGCTTGACGAAATCCGAGCGCGCACGCATCGGCCGCGTGCTGGTCGATCTGGTCGCGCAGTATCGGTTGGCCGTTGTCTTGGTCGAACACGATCTCGATTTTGTCCGCGAGATATCGTCTCGCGTCGTCGTGCTGCATCAAGGCAGGATCGTTCTTGATGGAACGGTGGCCGAGGTCGTCGGCTCACAGATCGTGCGCAACATTTACCTGGGGACAGTCTAATGGCTCATGCGCCGCCCGCGTCATCAGCCGCGCCCGCGCTCGATGTGGCAAAGCTGGCGAGCGGCTACGGCGACTCGCTCGTCATCCATGACGTTTCACTGACGGTCCGTCGCGGCGAAATCGTCGCGCTACTTGGCAAGAATGGCATGGGCAAGACCACGCTCGCGCGGACCATTCTGGGATTTTTGTCGCCGCGCCAGGGAACCATTGTGGTCGCCGGCAGGGACGTGACTGGATCGACGCCGGACATCATGGTGCGCAACGGCATCGCGCATGCTCCGCAGGAGAAGGCGATCTTTCAGGATCTTTCAGTGCGTGACAACCTGCGTCTCGCCAGCGCCGACGACCGGACATTTCGCGACAACATCAACCGCGTTTTCAATATTTTCCCGTTCTTTGAGCAGCGATTGGCGCAAAAGGCGGGTACTTTGTCGGGAGGCGAGCAGAAGATGCTTATCGTGGCGCGCGCCATCATGGTGCGGCCGCGATTGTTGATCATCGACGAAATATCCGAAGGCCTGCAGCCATCCGTCGTCGAGCGGATTGCCGGTATATTGCGCGATGAGCGCGACGCCAACGCGACGTCGATCTTGCTGATCGAACAGAATATCGCATTTGCGCTGTCGATTGCCGATCGATGGGCCGTACTGAAGCGCGGCGAGATCGACGATGTCGGTATTGTCGAAGCCGGCGCGGCCGAAACTATTGGCGATCATTTGGCGGTCTAAAATCGGCGACGATTGGGGGATGTCTCCTCAAGAGACTTATCGCGACGGATGCGGTGTCTTTATCTCTGGAACAAAGCCGCCGTTTCGGTCGCTTTGTCTCGTGCTGAAAATTCCGTTTCCCGGCAACGAAGATTTTCGGGTCGATGAGATCCGGTTCGGTAGCGACGATTGTACCGAAAGCCCAAACAATCGAGGTCGGCGGCTTCCGGGGCAATATCGAGCGCGACCCAATAAGCCAGGCCGCGGGCCGGGGAGGGTGGTTTTCTGATTTATCTTTGTAGGCTAATTTTGGGCTTTACGAATGCCCCCGTGGCCGTCCCGGCCGTCGGGTGAGCGCGCCGATAGCCGAGCCAAAGCCGCAGAGATTGAGGTAGCCAATGCGTCATCGCGCAATCTTGATAGGTAGCTTCTCGACGCTTGTTTTATTGGGCGGCATTTCCACCGCATGGCCGCAACAGGTTCCTGTATTGGACCTCAATCCCATTTGCCGCGGCATAGCTCAAGGAGCCGCGGGTGCGGGCGAGCGGGGCGGACCCGATTTGTCTTTCGCCCGATGTGTGAGGAACGAGCAGGCAACACGGAAAAGACTTGTCAGGATCTGGTCCGCGTACGCCCCGGGCGATAGACAGCATTGCGTGGCGGAAACGACCATGGGCGGACTGGCGAGCTACACCAATCTACTTGGCTGCCTAGACTTAGCAAAAGCGGCGCACACAATGTTTCCCGGACGCAACAGGCCTTATCGCATTGAGCAGTAACGGTCCGATCGCCACGCAGGCACTGCGAGCGGTTTACGCCTCCCAGGGGATGTAGCGGCTCGGCGGTGGTTACCCCGTGCTGCTCACCGGGCTCATCCCTCCGTGCTCGTTGGGTTGACGCCGAAGTCCCTCCTTGCAGTCCCGACCTCGGTCGGTTATGGCGTGGCCAAAGGCGGCGAAAGCGCGTTAACCAGCATGCTGGCGAGCTGCGCACGGGGCGTCAGCGTGTTCAATATCGATAGTGGCTATGGCGCTGCCTCAGCGGCGGCGCGGATCGCAGGCGTGCTATGTCGCTGAGCCCGTTGCCCGGTATCGTTTCGCGCCCATATTTGCGGCTGCTCCCTGACCTTCACGCGCGCCGCCCTATCGGCGCCCACCGCAGCGGCCACGACGATCACCATCACAGTCATCATCATGATCATCATCGCGTGCATCGCCACGATGCAGGCGGCGCGGACCAACCGAAGGTTGAGAATCGTGGCGTCGCCATCAACCGCCCCGCGCGGCCCGTGCGGCGACATGACGCTTGCCGGCCTCGCCTGTATGTCCGGAACCGATAGAGCAGCGAGTTCGGGGTCACCGCGGTCCTGATCGGACCGGCGCAAGATTTGCGTCGCACGCGAACGGCGCGGGCGCGGTAACCATGAGCGACGTCAATTTCAATGTGCGTGCGATCGGGGTGGACCGGCGGCGACGTCGCGGCTATCGGGGCGGCGTCGCGGAACAAGAGAACAAGCGCCAATCGACGCCCATTTCCCACATCCGACGCCGTCGGACGCGGGTCATGAAACCGTGATGGATGCTTACGGGCGCATCAGCATCCGAAATTCAACCTCAGAAGCAGGATCGGGACTGGAGAGACATTCAATATGAGTAACTTCAATCGTGAGCGTGTGAACTCTTGTCCATCACTGGACGGAATTGCTGTTCAGCTTTCGCACCAGCCGGGACCGGTCTTTTCGTTTTGAGAGTGGTCAGTTCACGATGTTGGGACTGGAAATCGACGGCAAGCCGCTGATGCGCGCCTACAGTCTGGCGAGTGCTCACTATGAAGAGGAACTGGAATTCTTCAGCATCAAAGTGCCGGACGGACCGCTGACATCGCGGCTCCAGCATCTCAAAGAGGGCGATATTGTTCTGGTCGGTCGCAAGCCGACCGGCACGCTCATCCACCATAATCTGTTGCCGGGCAAGCGACTGTATCTTCTCGGGACCGGCACGGGCCTGGCGCCGTTTCTGAGCGTCATCAAGGACCCGGACGTTTATGAACGCTACGAAAAGATCGTGCTTGTTCACGGCTGCCGGCAGGTGGCGGAGCTCGCCTATGGCGAAATGATCACCGAGTGCCTGCCGCAGGATGAGATGGTGGGCGAATACGTTAGACGCCAGTTGATCTATTATCCGACCGTGACCCGCGAGCCTTTCGTCAATCGGGGCCGCATCACCGATCTGATCTCCAGCGGCCGCCTGTTCGACGACGTCGAGCTGCCTGAGCTCGATCGCGAGCACGACCGTATCGAGATCTGCGGCAGCCCGGAGATGGTCAAGGACTTGCGCGCTTATTTTGCCGGTCTCGGCTTTTCGGAAGGCGCCGGCAACAGGCCGGGTCACTTTGTAGTCGAAAAGGCATTCGCCGACGCCTAACGGCGAGCGACGCGGCGACTTGCTGGAGGGGCAGACACGGTGCTCTTGTCAAATCGGCTTGCCTATTTTGCTCGCCGACCGCTGGCGCGATTTGCCTCTATGTCAGTCGCCGCGTTCGCAACGGTGACTTTGTCGCCGGGCGATGCCGTTCGCCTAGTCAGTCCGCTTGCCCAAGTAGAACGCCGCCATCGATGACGATTTGCGATCCGGTGACGTAGCTCGATGCCGGTGACGCGAGGAATAAGGCGACGCCCTGGATCTCATCGGTGGATGCGAGCCGGTGCGATGGTGTGAAGCGGGCGAAAGCGGCAACCGTCGCCGGATCGCGCATGTGCCCACCGGCGATGTTGGTGATGAACGGTCCCGGGGCGATCGCGTTGACCAGAATATTGTGTTTGGCGAGCTCGAGCGCGGCCTGCCGCACCAGATGGGCGGCGCCGGCCTTTGCCGGCATGTAGGGCATGCCGACAATGGCTTCGCCGCGAATGGCGGCCACCGACGTGGTGACGATGATACGTCCGCCTTTGGCATTCTTCTTCATGTGCGGGACGGCCGCTTTGATGGTGCCGAATACCGAGGTGAGGTTGGTCTCCATGACGAGGTCCCAGCGCTCGTCGGACACGTTTTCAAACGCGCCTTTGGGGTTTCGCTCGCCGGTCATGCCGAGAAAGCCCGGCGGGGAGTCAATGCCGACATTGGCGAAGACCACGTCGAGCCTGCCATAGTGGGTGGCCGCTGCGTCGATGCCGGCGCGCAAGCCCGGCCGGTCGGTGACGTCGAGGATCTGTCCGCGAACGTCGCCGCCCCGTTCCGCAAGCTGGTGCACCGCGGCGTCGAGCGAGGATGAATCTCTATCCATGAGAGTCACGCGTGCCCCGTTGTCGGCCATGGCTTCCGCATAAGCGAGCCCGATGCCGCTTGCCGCGCCGGTCACAATCGTCGCCAGCCCACGCACATCAAACAGGTCCGCAGCCTTCATTGTGTGTCCCCCCGGTTTTTTTGTCTTCGGGCGCGGCGTTGGCCGCGCCATCCCGTGCCACAAAGATCGTAAGTCGCTCGCGCGCGCAGCTAAAGCCTGCCATGGCCAAAATTGGATTGCTGGAACGCGATCGGTTTCGCCACCAGGGCTTGACATAGCATGTTCGATGGGAACACGGTATTTGTCTCTATCTAAAGACCCGGGGCTTTCGAAAACAAAGGCCGCGCGCGCACGCGGCGACGAGGTCTGGAGCACTGGAGGAATGCTGAACTGATCGACACGCCGATTGTCGCTTCGGCGCACATGCTGCCGCGAATGTGCCGCGAGCACACGCGGTTTTTCAGCTCTCAAGGTCAATACGAGTTTAAGCGGACCTTGCCACGATGAACGCGGCCTACGCATCGGTTCTTGTTCAGAATCTGAAAGTCGCTTTGCTGGATCAAAGGCGCGGTGCCGCGCCGGCAAGCATGCTCGACTGTGCCGCGCACATGCTTCTTTGCTTCGACGAGCCCGGAGCGATGTACAGCGCTGCGTTGCGTTTTATGCTGGAGCGATTCCGGGCAAGCCGCGTCGATTTTGGATTCGGCAGCCCGGACAAGCCGGTTTACATCCCAAACGCGGTCGAAACGGCGCCCGATCTTTCGATACCGCCGTTCGAAGGCGCATTTCCCAACCAGATATGGCCGGTCCAGCAGGTCTGGCAGGCGCGCGGCCCGGTCTATCAGAAGTCTTAGATCTTCGCCCGGCATCGCAAAGTACTGGGCGGGACTCGGCTCGAAATCCAAATTGGCCCGACGTCTGGAGGTTGGCGGCCAGGTTTTCGGTCTCATTTGCGTCGACGATACCGACGCAGTGCGAGCCTGGAACGCGGCCGACCTCGATTATTTCGATCAATTCATTACACAATTCTTCAGCCCGATTGTCAGAGCCCAGGTCCGGCTTGAAAGGCCATCCATCCTCGCGCAACTGACCGAAGCGGAAATCTCCGTGGTGCGACTTGCCGCATGCGGCTTGACCTACAAGGAAGTCGCGCAGCGGCTGGGCAAGTCGCCGAACACGGTCGATAATCAGCTCCGCAGCGCGCGCGCGAAGCTCAACGTGCGCAATCAGGTCGAATTAACGCAAGCCTGCCTGAAATGGCTCTAGCCATTGTGGCCGCCCGCTAGGCCGGCCGGCCCCGCTAGTGAATGTCCGTCATGGCGGCGGCCCCGTCGGTTTGCTACGGTCACTAGCAAAAAGGCGCTCAATCAAGGCGCGTGCGGCGTACGCGAAATTGCAAGACGTACGCGCAATAAAGCGTTGGGGAGGGCGTATTTGGCTGCCTACAATTACATCGTGGTCGGTGCCGGTTCGGCGGGGTGCGCAATTGCGTCCCGGTTATCGGAAGATCCGGACGTCAACGTTTTGCTTTTGGAGGCCGGCGGTCCCGATCGCGACGAGCGGATTTTTGCTCCGCATCGCGCCTGGGAGCTGTGGACCACCGGATTTGACTGGGGCTACACGACCACGCCACAGCCGGGAGCGCTGAACCGCTCGATCTATTGGCCACGCGGCAAGGTGCTTGGCGGATCAAGTTGCCTCAACGCCATGATCTATGTTCGCGGCGCGCCGGCCGACTACGATCATTGGGCTTATCTCGGCAACGTCGGTTGGGATTACGAAAGCGTACTGCCGTACTTCAAGAAGTCGGAGGATTATCACGGCGGCGCCTCTCGTTATCACGGCGTTGGTGGCCCGCTCGCAATCTCGCGCAACATCGATCCGAACCCGCTCACCGATGCGTTCATCGAGGCCGCCGTCGGCGCCGGGCACCCGATCAATCACGACTTCTCCGGAGCGGAATTGATCGGCGTCGGCTACACCGATACGACGGTCCGCGACGGGCGTCGATGCAGTGCCGCCGCCGCGTTTCTGGCGCCGGCCCATAATCGACGAAACCTGACGGTCGAAACCGGTGCGCGCAGCCACCAGCTTCTGATCGAAAACGGGCGTTGTCGCGGTGTCATCTACGAGCGTGACGGCAAGCTCAATACAGTGCGCGCGACGAGCGAGGTCGTGGTCAGCGCCGGCGCCATCGGCTCCCCGCAGCTTCTGCTCCTCTCCGGCATCGGCCCTGCCGACGATCTGAAAAAGCTCGGCATCGCCGTGCAAGCCGACTTGGCTGGTGTCGGGCAAAATCTTCATGATCACCTGCTGACCTTCGTCATCCACGAGGCCAGTCGGGAAATTCCTGCGCCGAAGAACAACATTCTTGAGGCGCATCTCTTCGCCAAGAGCGACCCGCGCCTGCTTGGTCCCGATCACCAGCCGCTGTTCATGTGCAACGCGCCGCCGTTGCCGACGCTGGAAATTCCCGCCAATGCTTACGCCACCGCGCCCGGGATTATCCGCCCGGCGGCGCGCGGCGAGCTTAAGTTGACGGCTGCGGATCCGGCGGCACCGTTGCACATCGATCCGCGCTATCTCAGCGAGCCGGCCGATCTCACGGCGCTCGTGCATTCGCTCGACGTAACGATCGAGATTATGGAGAGCCCGGCGTTCGCCAAATGGCGCAAGCGCGCGGTGTGGCCGCAGGCTACGACCCGCGCCGAACGGATCGCCTGGGTGCGGCAGACCTGCGAGACGTATCACCATCAAGCCGGCACCTGCAAAATGGGCATCGACGCCACGAGCGTCGTCGATCCGCAGCTACGGGTCTACGGCATTGAAGGTTTGCGGGTCGCTGACGCATCAATCATGCCGGCCGTAGTCAGTGGCAATACTAACGGACCCTCGATCATGATCGGCGAAAAAGCGGCCGATCTCATTCGCGAGCGCAAAGCGCTGGCGCTGGATGCGGCCTGATCGTGAAACAAATACGGGACGATAGGAGTGCAAGGTGGAACGTTTTCAACTGATCATCGACGGGGCCAAGGTTCCGACGAAGGAGCATTTTGAGGTTCTTAATCCGTCGACCGGCGCGGTCGTCGGTCTTGCGCCCGTCGCGGGCGCGGCCGATCTTGATCGTGCGATTTCCGCCGCTGGCGCCGCATTCGCCACGTGGTCGAAGCTGCCGGAGGCCGAGCGGCGCGCGCTATGTCATGCCGCGGGCAAGAAGATCGGCGAGCACGCCGAGGAGCTCGCCCGGCTTCTCACCCAGGAACAAGGCAAACCGCTCAACGGCATGGGCTCGCGGTTCGAGCTTGGCGGCGTGCAGGCTTGGACGCATCACACCGCGGACATTCCGATGCCCGTCAAAGTGCTGCAAGACAACAATGAAGGACGCATCGAGCTTTACCGCAAGCCGATCGGCGTTGTCGGCTCGATCACGCCCTGGAATTGGCCGCTGATCATCGCCACCTGGCACATCATTCCAGCCATCGCCGTCGGCAATACGGTGGTCAACAAACCCTCGCCCTACACCCCGCTGTCGACCTTGCGCATGATCGAGATCATGAACGAGGTCTTGCCGCCCGGCGTGGTCAATTGCATCACCGGTCCGGATGCGCTTGGCGCGGCGATCTCCGCCCACCCGGGCATCGGCAAGATCGCCTTCACCGGCTCGGTGCGCACCGGCAAGAAAGTGATGGCGAGCGCTGCCGAGACCTTGAAGCGGCTGACGCTGGAGCTCGGCGGCAATGACGCCGGCATCGTTTTGGCGGACGCCGATCCCAAACAAATCGCCCAGGGTCTGTTCTGGGGCGGTTTCATCAACAACGGTCAAACCTGCGCCGCGCTCAAACGCCTCTATGTGCACGACAGTCTTTTTGACCAAGTGTGCAGCGAAGTGACCGCATTTGCCCAAGCCATCCCGGTCGGTGACGGTCTCGACGAAAACAGCATTCTGGGCCCGGTGCAAAACCGCATGCAGTTCGACAAGGTCGCACGCTTGACCGAGGCGGCAAAGAACAGCGGCGGCCGGGTATTGCTCGGCGGCGAGACGCCGGCACAGGGGCTTTTCTTTCCCATTACGCTGATCGCCGATCTCGATAACGGCAATCCGCTGGTCGACGAAGAGCAATTCGGCCCGGTTCTGCCCATCATCCGTTACACCGATGTCGAGGAGGTGATCGCGCGTGCCAACGACAACCCGCACGGATTGGGAGGCTCCGTCTGGTCCAAGGACATACAGAAAGCCAAGGACATCGCGCTTCAGCTCCAATGTGGCACCGCCTGGATCAATAAGCACGGTCCGATCCAGCCGAACGCGCCGTTCGGCGGTGTCAAAAGCTCGGGCTTTGGTGTCGAATTTGGCGAAGAGGGGCTGTTCGAGAATACGGACGTTCAGGTCGTGTGGTCTTGATCGAAACGACCGGAGGGCCCGCGAATATCAAAGCCATAAGCTTGCCCGCTCAGCGTCGCTTGCGCCACGGGAAAAGATTTTGTGCGCGCATAGTAAAGAGGCAAAGCGCGGCCCGCGGTATGGTGGGCGGGGTGCGCCGGTCCGTTTTTAGATGTTCGAAAATCGGACGCCGAAATTGCTTGAAACTGCCCGGGTATGTCCTTTTCGGCCCGTGATTTTCCCAGGTTTGTCATGGCCGTGGAATTCGCCTGCCGATCGATGCCGCAACGACGGGATTTTACTTTCGCTGGCAGTCGCTTGATGTTATCGGGCTCAGCATCTTGAGAGCTCGCCTGATAACCAACAAGCCTGAGCCTATAAAGGGGAGGAAGTGATGAGAGTAGCACTGATGTTCGCCGGGGCCGTCGTCGCCGCCGCGGTGACGCTGATGACGGCAGGCGGCGCTAGCGCCGCCGAACCCAAGTGCGGTTTGAGCAACGGCAAGGCCGCCACCGGCCAGCCGATCGAGATCGGTGCCGTGGTCGGCAAAACCGGACCGGCCGATTTCAGCGGCTCGGCGCAAGCCGCCGCCGCTTACTTCGCGTGTGTGAATGCGAACGGCGGCATCAACGGCCGCCCGATCCATTACAATATCGAGGACGATCAGTGGAATCCTGAGACCGCGGCGCAGGTGGCCGCGAAGCTGGTCAACGATACCAAGGTGGTCGGTCTGGTTGGAAATTCGAGCTTCGTTGAATGCGGCGCCAACGCCAAGTTCTACGAGACAAACAATGTCCTCGTCATCGCCGGCGTCGGCGTTCCCCGCGACTGCTTCCATGCGCGCAACATCGCCCCGACCAACGGCGGCCCGCGCATGAGCAACATCGGCGCGGCGCAGTACATGCACGACGACCTGAAAGTGAAGCGCCTGGTCTGCATCGGTCCCAACATTCCCAATGTGGGCGATTGGTCGTGCGAAGGCGTCGCGGCCTACGGCAAGACGGTCGGCATGGAGGTCAAGACCATCCTGATCGATCCGGGTTCGATGGATGCCACGTCCGTGATCCTCGAAGCCATGGCGTTCAAGCCCGACGCGATCGACTTCAACACGCCGAAGGAAGTGGGCATTCCGCTCTACGCCGCCGCCGAGCAGCAGGACCTGGGCGGCAAGGTCTATATCACCGCGCCGACCTCGCACTACGACGCCAGCGTTCCGAAGGCGATCGGGCCGTACTGGACCAAAGGCGGCCGCGTGTTTGTGCAGCTCGAGCTCGAGCCCCTCGACAAGAAGGGCGGCGATATCGAGAACTGGCACGCGATTTTGAACAAATACGGCAAGCCTTCCGACCAGCGAAATACCTTCTCGCAAGCCGGTTATCTTGCTGCGGCCGCTGCCACCAACGCGCTGTTGAAACTCGACCCGGCCAAGATCGACCGCGCTTCGGTCACCGAGGCGTTCCGCAACATCAAGAACTTCAAGACCGATGTGTCGTGCAATCCCTGGTATTACGGCCCGGGTGACGAGCATAACGCGATCCACGCCGGCTCGGTCGCTGAGATCAAGGACGACGGCTTTGTGACCCGTAAGTCATGCATCCAGGCCGTCGATCCCGATCTCGCCGGCATCCTGAAGATGGAAAAGGATCAGCACTTAGCGGACTAAATCTTGGTGGATTGAGCTCAGCGGATCGAGCTCGGTCGACTGAAACTGGCCAACTGAAATTGGTCGATTGAAGAACCGGGGAAACAGCAAGTCGTAAACGATGCCGAACCTCGGTCCTTTCATTGTATCGGGGCTCAGCACCGGCGCGGTCTATGTCCTCGCCGGTGTTGGCCTTGTCGTTCTCTACCGCGCCTCTGGCGTTCTCAACCTCGCGCAGGGCGCGCTTGGCGCACTCTGCGCACTTCTGGCTTGGCAGATCGCCGATTCCGGCGGCCCTGCATGGGTGGGGTGGATCGCCGGCATCGTCGTTGCGACTGTGTTGGCGCTGTTCTACGGACGCGTCATCGCGCCACGTCTCGCGCACAGCGATCCGATCGTGCGTGCGGTCGCGACGCTCGGTTTTGCCCTCATCGTGCTCGGCTTCTGCGAATTCATCTGGGGCGAGTGGCCGCGCAGCTTGCGTCTACCGACCGATACGCTCGGATTCGAGGTGATGGGAGTGCGCGTCACCGCGACGCGCGCCATCGCCTTCTGTCTGGGCGTCCTGGTGACGCTCGGCATGGTCGTCTTTCTCAACCGCAGCCGGCTTGGTCTGTCGATGCGCGCGCTGGCCAATGATCGCGAGATCAGCGGCCTGATTGGCGTTCCGGTCTTGCGCGTCGACGCCTGGGCCTGGGCGATTTCCGGTGTTCTGTCCGGCATCAGCGGTATCTTTCTGGCCAACATGGTGCGCCTGCAGGCGATCCCGCTGACCTACATGGTTGTTCCCGCGGTCGCGGCTGCGATCCTCGGGCGACTGACGTCGCTCTCTGCGGTGATCGTCGGCGGCCTCGCGATCGGCGTGCTCGAAGCGATCGCAACACCCTTTCCCGGAGTGTCGGCGGTGCGCTCGGCGGCACCGTTCGTCTTTGCCGTCGGCGCGCTGCTCTGGTATCAGCGCGGCGGCCTCATGCTCAGCCGCATCGATCAATTCAGATCGATTCCCGCGAGCTTCGAAGCCGTCGGCAGCTTGTGGAAACAATTGCGACTCGGCTTGTTGCTCGCCGTCATCGTTGCGATTGCGCTTCCCACTGTGGCTTCCGCTTATTGGCTGAAGGCGTCCACGTCGGTCATTATCGTTGCGCTGTGCAGCCTCAGCGTGGCGCTGCTCTATGCCCAGCTCGGCATGGTCTCGCTGTGCCAGTATGCGCTATTCGGAGTCGGCGGCTGGGTCGCACTGCGCCTGTTCCACGCGTTTCATCTGCCGTTCGAGCTCGACATTCTGGCGGCAGGTCTCGCGGCCTCGGTCTGCGGCGTGATTTTCGGATTGCCGGCGCTGCGCATGCGCGGGCTCTACTTCGCGCTCATCACCTTGATGATCGCCGGCGCGTTCCAGATCATCATCAACGCAACGAGCTTCCCGGACGGTGGCCCGGGCCTGAGCGGGAAGGTCTATGCCGGCGTGCGGCAACTGATGCCGCATCCGCCGCTGGCGCCAACGGACGCGGCTTACTTTCGTTATGTTGTCGTCGTCGTCGCGATCGGATTTGTGCTGACCATGCTGGTCGAGCGCACCCGCGTCGGCCGGGCTTGGGCGTTGATCCGCCGCAGCGAGCCCGTTGCCGTCGCGATGGGGGTCAATATCGTCGTCTATAAGGTGATTGCGTTTGCGATCGCGGGCTTCCTCGCCGGCGTATCGGGCGCGTTGATGGCGGGCAGCATCGGGCAGCTCGACGGCCGCGCCTTTCCGGCGAGCGAATTGATCATGTTGTTCGCCCTCACCGTGATCGGCGGAGCGTTTCACTGGTCGGGACCGATCTTCGCCGGGCTATTGCTGCGTGCCGTACCCGGGCTGCTCACCGATTGGCACATCGACGGCAACCTGGCGATTATGGTATTCGGCGCCGGCCTTCTCCATGCGCTGATTACGGCGCCCCAAGGCATCTCGGGCCAAGTGGTCGGGCTGGGTCGAATGCTCAGCGCCAAGCTCTCCGCGCTCATGCCGCACGCGATGGAGCGGAAGCTGTGATCGAGATCCGCAACTTGACGGTGGCGTTCGGCGGTGTGCGCGGGCTCAACGATTTGTCCGCGGTCATCGGCGCCAAGATCACCGGCCTCGTCGGGCCGAACGGTGCGGGCAAGACGACGCTGCTCAATGCCATGAGCGGCTTCGTCAAATGCCAGGCCGGCACGGTCGTCGTCGATGGGGTGGATCTGTTGCGGGTCGCCATGAACCGGCGCGCGGCCTTTGGCGTGCGCCGCACCTTCCAGACCGAACAGGTCGTCGAAAATCTGACGGTGTGGAATAACGTGGCCGCTGCCCTCGACAATCTTCCCAGCGGCGGCCGCCCGCGGCGCGATCTGATCGCCGAGGTGCTCGACTATGTGGGGCTGGGCCGCAAGGCTGAAAACGTCGGCGCGACGCTCAACGCCAGCGAACGGCGGCTCGTGGAGATCGCGCGCTGCATCATCGCCAAGCCGCGGCTGGTGATGATGGATGAGCCCGGTGCGGGCTTGAGCCAAAACGAATCCGATCACCTGCGCGACGTGATCCTCGGCATTCCGGAATTCTGCGGCGCCCAGGTTTTGCTGGTCGATCACGACGTGGATCTGATCTCGGCGACCTGTCAGGAAACGCTGGTGCTTGATTTCGGCAGTAAGATCGCCTTCGGCGTTACGGCCGACGTGCTCAAGGACCCGAAGGTGCGCGCCGCCTATCTGGGCACCATCGAGGACGTTGCCGCATGAGTAACGGTCTCAGCGCACTCGGCGTATCGGTCGCGCGCGGCGGCAAGCCGATCATCCATGGCGTCGACGTCGAGATCGCGCCCGGCAAGATAACGGCGCTGCTTGGCGCGAACGGCGCCGGCAAAAGCTCGCTGGTCTTGTCCATGGCCGGCGCGCTGCCGCTTACCGGCGGCACCGTGGTGCTCGACGGCAAACCGATCAACGGTCTGCGTCCGGAGAATGTGCGCCGCTTGGGCGTGGTGGCCGTGCCCGAAGGGCATCGCGTTCTCACTGACCTTACGGTCGAAGAGAACCTGCGCGTCGCCGGCACGGCCCTGAATCGCCGCGAGCTGGACGAGGCGGTCGAACGCGCTTTGGATACCTTTTCAGAGCTGAAAGCGCGGCTTGGAACGCGCGCTGGCGCCCTCTCCGGCGGCCAGCAACAGATGCTGGTGCTCGGTCAGGCCATTGTCAGCCAGCCGCGTTACATCCTGGCGGACGAGCTTTCGTTCGGGCTTGCGCCGGTCGTGGTGGCGCGGCTGGTGCCGGTGCTCGAAGCCTTCGCGGCCAAGGGAATTGGTGTGCTGTTGATCGAGCAATTCACGCACATTGCGCTGCGCATCGCGCATCACGCCTATGTCATGGAACGCGGGCGCATCTGCTTCTCTGGAGCGCCCGAGGCGCTCCTGAAAAACCCCGACATTTTGCACAGCGCTTATCTCGCTGGATAAAGGTGCCGACAATGAGCGCACGCTTTGCCGGACGCGGCATACTCGTGACGGGTGCGGGCTCGGGCATTGGGCGGGCCGCGGCGCTGTTGTTTGCTCAGGAAGGCGGCCGCGTCGTGGTCGTCGATCAGGACGAGAACGAGGCGCAGATCACCGCAAGCTCCATTCGCGAGAGTGGCGGCGAGGCGCTCCCGATCGGCGCTGACGTCAGCCGGGAAGCCGATTGTCGCGGCATGGTCGAGCGTGCGCTCGCCGCCTACGGGCGGCTGCACGTGGCATTCAACAATGCCGGTATTGGTGCCAGTGGATTTGCGGTTGCCGACGAAGAAGAGGTCGCCTGGAGCCGCCTGATCGACGTCAATCTCAAGGGCATCTTCCTCGGCATGAAGTACGAGATCCCGGCCATGGTCGGCGCGGGCGGCGGCGCCATCGTCAACACGGCTTCGGTCGCCGGATTGGTCGGCGAGCGCGGCATCGGCGCTTATGCGGCCAGCAAGCATGGCGTGGTGGGGCTCACGCGCACCGCCGCGCTCGACTATATCGGCCAGGGCGTTCGCATCAACGCAGTCTGCCCGGGCGCCACGCGCACGCGAATTTTGGCGAACTGGTTTCAGGACCCGAAAGTGGAGTCCTTCATTCTCTCCCGTCATCCGATCGGCCGGATTGCCGAGCCGGAGGAGATTGCCCGCACCGTCTTGTTTCTCGCCTCCGACGATGCGTCATTCATCGTCGGCCATGCTTTGGCCGTCGATGGCGGACTGACGGCGCAATAACGCGGCGCAAATACCGGTTTGCGTGGCGGCGACGATTTGTCAGTACCGACGACACGATGGCGTCTTCGCGGAAAGCCATGGCGTACGGCAAAAACAAAGAAGCCATCCGTCGTTGTCAAACTGACGCCCGCAAGTCATCATCGCAGTGAAATAGTGCGCGATCGGGGAGGGCGAAATCTAAAAAGTCTCACGCCTTCTTTAACAGTTCCCAACGTCGTTCCGGCTAATCTTCCCTGGTATCTCGATACGGATACGAAGGGCGATGTTGCCTATAAGACATTGCGGGCTTTGGCCGGACGAATGCTTAGGCGTGATTTTGCAATAGGAGCGGCTTAACTTCATCGCCTCGCCGTGGCTGGCAGCACCAACAACCCGGGAAGCTTCGCGATGCCATTCAAGGTTCAAGTTGGCCCGCATCAAGTCTCGATCCATCACGGGCAAACGGTGCTGGTCACCGAGCCCGATGCTCAGATCAATTCACCGAGCGAACGCGGTCTGTACTTCTTCGATACCCGCGTCATCAGTAGTTGGCGGATCTATGCAAACGGGGAACATTGGGACTTGCTCAATGGCGGAGCCATCACCCCCTACGCCTCGCGAACTTATCTGACCAATCCGAAGATCCCGACCGCGAACGGAATTATCCCGCAACGCACGCTTGGCCTCTTGATCGGCCGGATGATCAACGAAGGCATGCACGAAGACATCGACCTCACCAACAACAGCATGCAACGCGTCAACTTTCAGCTCGAGATCGCCGTGCGTTGCGATTTCGCCGACATTTTCGAGGTAAAATCGAACGACATCGTCCGCCGCGGCCAGATAACCACGGCCTGGTCGCAGGCGACGCAGGAGCTTCGCACCAGCTACCGCAACGCTGATTTTCTCCGCGGCGTTACGATCGCGCCGGCCGGTGGCAAGCCGGAAGCAGTGTACGCAAACGGTCGGCTCAGTTTCGAAATCGATCTGGAGCCCGGTGCCGCCTGGCATTGCTGTTTGCTCTACACGTTACAAGAAGGTGAACGCGCGTTTTCGCCGCTTGATGCCTGCGTGCACGACCACAACAAGACCCACCACGCCGAAACACTGGCGGATTGGCTGAACTCGGTCTTGAAGATCCGCACCAGCAACGAGGAATTCTATCGCCTGTACCGGCAGGCGCTCGAGGACATGGCAGCGCTACGGCTGCCGTTTGCCGGCACCGACCACAAGGTCTTTCTTCCGGCGGCCGGTTTGCCGTGGTTTGTCGCGCCGTTCGGTCGCGACAGCCTGATCGTCTCGCTGCAAAATATTCTGATCTATCCGGACTTCGCTCGCGGCAGCCTCGACATTTTGGGCTCGCTTCAGGCCAAGGTGGAGGACGACTATCGCGATGCCGAGCCGGGCAAGATCCTGCACGAGATGCGCTACGGCGAACTCGCTCATTTCAAGCTGATCCCGCACACGCCCTATTACGGCACGGCGGACGCCACCCCGCTGTATCTGATCCTGCTGCACGCCGCATGGCGGGGAACCGGCGACAAGGCCTTGCTGGAGCGCCATCTCGAGACAGCCGAGGGCTGTTTGTTCTGGATCGACAATTACGGCGATCGCGACGGCGACGGATTTCAGGAATATCAGACACGTTCGCCGGCCGGTTACGAGAATATGGGTTGGAAGGATTCCGGCGACAGTATCGTCTACCCGGACGGGTCATTGGTGAAGGGACCGAAGGCTCTCTGCGAATTGCAGGGCTATGTTTATGACGCCTGGCTGCGCATGTCCGAGGTTTTCGATGCGCTTGGCAAGCCCGACCGCGCCGGCGAATTGCGCGAGAAGGCGGCGGCGCTTTTCAAGCGCTTCAATGAGGCCTTCTGGGACGAAGAACTGGGCTGCTACGTTCTTGCGCTTGACGGCGAAAAGAAGAAAGTGCGAACGGTCGCATCCAACGTCGGCCATTGTCTGTGGTCCGGCATCGCCACGAAGGAGCGAGCCGGAAAGGTTGTCAGCCGGCTCATGGCGCCAGACATGTGGAGCGGCTGGGGCATCCGCACGCTCTCGGCGAAGCATGCGGCGTTCAACCCCTATAACTACCAGACCGGATCGGTCTGGCCGCACGACAACGCCATTATTGCGATGGGCTTCAAGCGATATGGCTTCGCCGCCGAGGTTGGAAGAATTGCCCGTGACATCAGTGAGGCGGCAAGTCACTTCCTATTCAATCAGCTGCCCGAGCTCTATACCACCATCGAGCGGGACGAAGAGGGCTTCCCGGTTCAATATTTGGGGGCCAACGTGCCGCAAGCCTGGGCGGCCGGCTCGGTATTCGCTTTGTTGCAAGCGATATTGGGCTTTCTGCCGGACGCGCCGCGTGGAAAATTGTACGTCGATCCCGTATTGCCACCCTGGTTACCTGATCTCACCGTGCTTGACCTCCATGTTGGGCAACATCGATTCGACATCCGGTTTTGGCGCGATGGCGACGAAACCCAATTCGAGGTGCTGCGCGGCGATCCGCAAGCCGTCGGGCGTCGCCATTTTGGTGAGCTATTCAAGAAACTGGAGAGCGCATAGCGCGGACCACCCAAGCCATGGCTATTAGCTCGGTCGATACGCGAGACGTCCCTTCGCCGGCAAACAGCCTGAGTGCGTTCGACTGGGTGAATTTCTTTCTTGCCGCTCTCATGATGGGCTTTGGCCCGTTCATCACGGTCAATCTCGCGGTTCACGGTTGGAAGCCGGAAAACATCGGCTTTGTCTTGACTGCCGGCAGCGTGGCCGGGCTGATTACGCAAGTGCCGGCCGGCGCGCTGATCGACATGGTCAGATCGCGGCGCGCGTTGCTCGCATTGGCCGCCGCTGCCGCGACGGTCGCGCTGTTGATCTACGGGTTGAGGCCCGATTTCCCCTTCGTCCTTAGCGCCGCGCTTATTCAGGGTGTTGCCGGCAGCGTCCTTGGCCCCACCATCGCGGCCATCAGCTTGGGCCTTGTTGGACATGACGCGCTCGCCGAGCGGCTCGGGCGCAATCAGCGGTTCGCTTCGATCGGCGGTCTTGTCGCCGCAGCGATCATGGGTGTCATCGGTTACGTCTTGTCTACGCAAGATATCTTCCTGTTGACCGCGGCGTTGTTGATCCCGCTCCTGTTGTCGCTCGCGCGGATACATACGAGCGACATTCACTTTGCCCGGTCATGCGGCGTCCATCAGCATGCTACGGAGACTGAACGAAAGCACCCTGCGATCCTCTTCAAAGATCATCGGCTGCTTACGTTTGCGATCTGTCTATTTTTGTTTCAGCTGGCGAATGCTTCCTTGCTGACGCTGCTCGGCCAAAACCTGGTGCGCGCCGAGGGATCCAAGTCCTCGCTCGTTGTCTCCGCACTGGTCGTACTCCCGCAGATCATTGTCGCTCTGCTGGCACCCTCGGTAGGGAGCATGGCCAACAGCATTGGGCGGCGCCCGCTTTTGATCGTCGGCCTTGCCGCCGTGCCCATTCGCTCAACGGTTTTTGCATTCACCGCAGATCCGACATTGCTGATCGTCATTCAATTGCTCGACGGATTGAGCGGAGCCACGCTCGGCGTGCTCACGGCGCTCGTCGTCGCCGACCTGACGCAGGGAACTGGCCGCTTCAACTTGGCTCAGGGCGTGGTCGGGGCTCTTTCCGCGGTCGGCGCTTCGCTGAGCACGTCATTGTCGGGCATCGTTTACCAGAAATTCGGCCAGATGGCCGGGCTGTTGAGCGTGACCGCCGTGGGAATTCTGTCTATCGTGATCGTTGTCGCCTTCATGCCGGAGACCAGACCCTTCAGTCGACCGCAGACGAGGGCGAGTACCACACCACCATCTCCGTAGCAGGCCGAACGTCGAATCCGCCGTTGCCGAGCGAGGCGTTTCATTGCCCACGCGCGGCGCGTCTGCGCGCGCATTCCACGCCCGAGTTGGGGTTATCCCGCGACTGCCTCAAGCAGACCCGAAGGTATTTGAAGATCGCGAATCGCTCCCAAGACGGGCAATAAGTCTGGCAAACACGCGGGACCGGCAAATCCGGCGCGAATGTGGTTATGCGTCGACGCCCATGAAGCGCGTCGGAGTTGCTGCTCCGCTGCGCTCGCGTCGTTTGGTCACGGTTCGGCCGCTATTGTTCGTCTACTTACGCGCGATCGGGGGTCATGAATGTCGTCGATTTGCTTTCCGGGCAGCCTGGCTGTTCTCGGCCGAGGCGTGATCGCTGGTCACTTTTGTCATTGGCGGCGCGGATTTCTGGCATTTTTGGCCGCTTCTGCGATTGCGACCCCCCTCGGCGCAAAAGAAACGGCCACGCCGAAGCACCAGCCGGCGCACCCGACATCGGAAGCAAAACATCATTCGCACGCGTCGGCGCACGAAACGAAGCACGGGAAGAAGGCCGCCGGGCCGCGCGTTTTATCGGCTCGCGAGCCCGCCGACGTGCCCTCGGAGCCGGCCACGCAGTCGGCGTCGGACCTTGCCGCAACCAAGCAAGCCATCGATGACGTGCGCAAGCGCAAGTTCAGCGAGGCTAATACGCTCGCCCGGACGATCGACGACCCAGTGGCGCGCAAGCTGGTCGAATGGGTGCTGCTGCGCGACTCCGATAGCGGCGTCGGCTTTGATGGCTATGCCGCGTTTATTCAGGCCAATCCCGACTGGCCGAGCGTCTCGATGCTGCGTCGGCGCGCGGAGGCTCAGTTGTGGCGGGAGCGCCGGGACGTGGCAACGGTCCGCCGCTTCCTCGCCGGCCAACCCACCAGTGCTCTTGGGCGGCTTGCGCTTGCGCGCGCGTTGCTGAACGGGGGCGACCGCGCCGGCGCTGAACGCGAAGTTCGTGGCGTCTGGTGGTCCGCGGAAATGTCCGCGGATTTCGAGAACGCGGTGTTGAACGAATTCGCCGATTTTCTCACCACTGCCGACGATGCCGGACGTATGGACCGACGTATCGGCGCTAAGGATTTCGCCGCGGCGATGCGCGCCGCCAAACGGCTGGGCCCTGGCCGCGTCGCCATCGTCAAAGCATGCGAGGCCGCCGAGGCGAATTCCCGAAAAGGCGAGGCGTTGCTTGGGGAGGTCCCCTACGAGCTACGCGGAGATCTAGGCTACGTGCTGTGCCGGCTGCATTGGCTGCAAGTGCACGATAATCCCGTTGGAGCCGCGAAGCTCCTGACCGACACCTCGCGTGTCGGGTTGGAACGCCAGGACACCGACGAATGGTGGCGCGAGCGCCGTGTCCTGGCCCGCAAGCTGATCGATCTCGGTGACCCGCAGACCGCCTACCGCATCGTTCGCGAGGCGGCGGTCCCCGCCAATCCCTACTACCGCCCCGAATACCACTTCATGGCGGGTTGGATCGCTTTGCGGTTTCTGAACGACCCGCAAACCGCGTTCATGCACTTCACCCACGTTGACGATGGCTCGAACGACCCGGTGGTATTGGCGCGCGCCGCCTATTGGCGCGGCCGAGCGGCCGAGGCCGCTCACCAGTTAAACGACATGCGCGCGCAATATCAGGTGGCCGCAGCCCATACCACGGCCTATTACGGCCAGCTAGCTCGCGCTCGACTTGGCTACCACCAAGTGGCTGTTCTTTCACAGCCACAGGCGTCGAATGGCAGACCGAGCGACGTCGTTCGTGCGGCGGGCATTCTGTATGCGATCGGCGAATTTGACCTGGTGTTGTCGTTTATCGGCGATTTCGCCGAAAGCAGCACTGACGTTGCGACGCTGACCGCGCTCGGCGAACTCACGGCGCGTTACCACGACGCGCAGGCGATGTTGGCCCTCGGCAAGACGGCGCTTGCGCGAGGGCTGCCGATGGAACGATATGCTTTTCCGGAGATCGGCGTGCCGTCCTACCGAGCAATCGCTCCGCCGATCGACCATTGCGTCGTCTACTCCATCGTTCGGACCGAGAGCGCCTTCAATCAAGCCGACGCGTCACCGGCCAAGGCGGTTGGTCTGATGCAGATCACGCCGGAGGCGGGCAAGGATACGGCGAAACGCTTTGGTGTTTCATATGATTGGAAGCGTCTCGTTTCTGATCCGGTCTATAACACGCAGATGGGTGCCGCCGAGCTCAGCGCCCTGCTCAAGGAATACTCCGGTTCGTATGTCATGACGTTTGCCGGCTACAATGCCGGGCGGGGTCGGGTCCGCCAATGGGTGTCACAGCATGGCGATCCGCGCGATCCCAACGTCGACGAAGTCGACTGGGTGGAGCGCATTCCGATCGCCGAGACGCGCAATTACGTGCAGCGCGTCATGGAGAATCTTCAGATCTATGGCCTGCGTTTCGGCGCCAGCGTCGCCACCGTCGAACCCAACCTGCACCGCGCGGCCAACATGGAGCGTTCCGGCAGGCCGACGTCGGTGAATGCTTTGCCCGAATAGGACGGGCGCTGTCGAACGATCTCCGTCGGCAAGTAAGCCGTGTTCCAACTCGTCGAAGCAAGGCTGGCGAAGACCGATCAAGCGCGATCAGTTCGCATTCAACAAAGTCTGTACCTTCGGCCAAGGATCGGGCGCAAAATTCCTGAACGGCGCCCAGTCCGTCTCCTGCATGCGGTCAAAGACCGCGGCCTTCACCGCAGGGCGGTTTCGCATCCGCGACCACCAATCCGCGACGGCCGGCTCGGATTTCCACATCGCGTCCAGTTTCAGCAATTCGAGGCGAAGAATATACGGGATGACCGCGCAATCGGCATTGCTGAACTCGACTCCGGCCAGATAGGGAGCGTTTTTTAGATCTTTTGCCATCCAGGAGATCAACTTCCTGTGCTGATTCAAAGCGTCGAGGACGAACTCGGAGTTGAGCCCATGTTCGATGACGCTACGCTTGTATTCGGCGCGGCGCTTGAGCGGCGCCTTGTTGATCTCCGCGAGCCACTGCTCTCGCGGCACTTTCAGAAAGCGGGGCCTGAACGCCGTCGCAAAGGTGATGATCGTGCAGGAATTGTGCACGTATTCGTCGATGAGCTTGTTGTAAAGCCGGACGCGATGGCGCTCGGCCGGAGCCTTCGGCATGAGCGGCGGCTCGGGGAACGCATCGTCGATATAATAGAGGATCAAGGACGATTCGATGATGGGCGCGCCGTTATGCACGAGCGTGGGCACCACTCCATTGGGGTTGAGTTTCATATATTCGGGATCGTTCTGATCGCCCTGAAGGGTGAGGAGATGTTCGACGACATCGCGCCCCTTTTCGAAAAGTGCGATCCGGACCTTCTGAGCGCAGACGGAGTTGATGTTGTTATAGAGTTCGAGCATCTGGCCTCCGGCTTAGCGATCAAGCTGGCTGGCTACACAAGCAGGGACGGCCGCGTATGCGGCTCGCTCGGCTTCGCCCGCCAATCACAGCAATGGGTATAGCATTTGGGAGACAGAGCAATAGGCCGAAGCTCATGCCCATGAAAACAATTCTGCCGTGGCGTCCGGCTTGCTACTTTTCGGGTGGCAGAATTTCCTGAACGCAGATTTGATCGACCAGGTGTCCGCGTTTCAAGTCGCTCAGGTGCGCGCGCTTTTCGTCGTTGGTGAGGTGCGCCCCTATCCCTTGGGTCATCGCCAGCACGAGACTGCGATCGTTCATATCCAGCCAATAGTTGCGGCGAATGAGCTTGTTGTCGGCGTCGCGGGCAAAAGGGCTGTCGGGTTCGCGGCCGAGGTCAGGTTGATGAAAGCGCGTCATGTTTCACCGGGATTGCGGCGGGGTCGTCGCGGCTTTGACGTAAGCTTCCCCGAGATCTTTGGCCTGTTCGCCAAAACTCGCCAATTGCCTACGCAGGAACTCCATTTGAATGCGGACGATGTCTTGGATGTCCTTGGCGTAGGTTAGTTCCCTGACATATTCCTGCGTCGCCGAAATGTTTTGCTCGGCGCACGTTTTTATTTTCTCGCCGAACTCGGTGCCGCCCGAAGGCGCAGAAGCGATGGTCTCTTTGAGATGATCGAAATAATAGTCCATCGGCGACCACACGCGCGACGCCATCTGTTTGCCCAAAGGATCGGACTGCCCGGTCGGAAACTTCTCTTTTACCACGGCCTTCTCCAAAATCGGATGTCGGAACGCACGAGTTGATCCTAAGTTTTTCGCGATTTTACGAGATGATTTATGGTTCGAAAAGTCCGCCATGGTGTGAGCAGCCGAGGTGAATGCTCCAAAGACAGCTATCTCAGCGTTTTCAAGTGCCAGCGCTCGTCCAGCCGCGATAGCCGCCGCAGGCCGTCTAACGCATCGGGGCGTTCATCCGAGGCCTAGGTCCAGCAGCATAGGGCAACGGCTGGCTCTGCGCTGCCCGCAACGGATAGACATAAACTGGAGGTCCGCTCCAATATTCCTGAAGCCAGAGCAAGACCGACAGCAGATAAGGAGTGTCCGTTTGACGCCGTCCCATTATTGAGATTCCTCTTGTGGCCCCGGATGGGATTTTCGCGCCCGGCGCCTAAACAGAGGGGAAAAAAGCACGGCAAAGGAACCGTGAACACGGTGCGATGGTTTCGCGATAGTTGCCGGCGCCCGTCGGCCGGCTTGCACGGGAAACTATGGTAGGCGATGCTGTGGCGTGCGTCGCCCTAAGTCGGCCGCGTGCCCCGCAATAACGATCTCTTCTTGCGTGGGTATCACCGTTAGACGGAAGCTCCCCATCCACGAAAGTTGCGCCACGATCCGAGCCCGCACCGTTTCGTCGTGTTCACCGATGCCGCCAGCGAATACGAGCAAATCGAGGCCTCCCAGCGCCGCGGTCATGGCCGCAATCGCCTTGGTGATCGAATAGCAGAACATGCTGACGGCGAGCTTGGCGCTTTCCGAATTGGAAGCCACCAACGTTTTGAAGTCTCCTGTCAGTCCGGACACGCCGGCTAATCCGCTTTGCTGATCAAGCAGGGCCTCGAGCTGTTCGGCATTGTGGCCGAGGCGGACGAGATAGATCAGGAGGCCCGGATCGAGATCGCCGGAACGAGTCGCCATCATCACGCCGCCGGTCGGCGTCAGCCCCATGGTATTGTCGAGGGATCGTCCGTCGCTGATGGCCGTAACGCTCGCGCCGCTTCCCAGATGGGCAACGATCAAACGCGAAGGCCTCCGATCGGCCAGTTGCCGCAATATGGATTCGCAGCTCAGGCCGTGGAAGCCGTAGCGATGCAATCCGCGCGCGGCGAGCGCCGACGGCAGCGGAAACTGCCGTGCCACCGCCGGCATGTCCTTGTGAAAAGCGGTATCGAGGCAGGCTACCTGCGGCACGGGAAATGCTGCCTGGGCGGACTTCATAACCGAGAGAGCCGGGCGCCCGTGGATTGGCGCGAACACTGTCGCTTTTTCCAGCTCGCGCAGGACAGCGTTGTCGACCACGCAGTGGTCCAAGACTCCGGCTCCGCCGTGTACAATGCGGTGGCCGACAACGTCCGGCCGGCCATAGTCGCCGCTTTGCAGCGTAGCGATGATTTGGCGCGACGCGTCTTCTATAGTTTCAGCGCCGTTATCTTCAAAAACGATTGACCCGTTGCGGTCGCGCACGGTGAGGTGGCCGCCATGGCCGCCGATGCCTTCCGCTTTTCCCAGAAGGATAGGCTGCGGTGTGTCGGCGCATGAAAACAAACCGAACTTCAGAGAGGATGAGCCGGCATTGAACACGAGGACCTTCATCCGGGCGCCCAACGCCAGCCCTTGATCTCGGGCAAATCCTCACCGTGCTCGCTGATGTGCAGCTTGTGGCGTTCCATGGCAGTCCAGTAGACATTTTCTATATCGCCCAGCCTTTGAGCCAAACGCGGGATGCGCTTGACGGCATTCAGCATGAGAGAGAATTGATCAAGCTTGTTGAGCACCACCATGTCGAAGGGGGTCGTCGTCGTGCCTTCTTCGTTGTAGCCGTGCACGTGAAAATTCCGATGATTGGCGCGATTGTAGGTCAGCTTATGGATTAGCGTAGCATAACCATGATAGGCGAAGATCACCGGCTTATCTTCAGTAAACAGCGCGGTGAAGTCGTGATCGTTGAAGCCGTGCGGATGTTCAGCGGGTGATGACAGCGTCATCAGGTCGACGACATTGACTACGCGTATCTTCAGATCGGGCACATGCTCGCGCAATAACATGACGGCCGCGAGCGCCTCCATGGTGGGGACATCACCGGCACAGGCCATCACCACATCCGGATCGTCTCCTTGATGGCCGGCCCAATGCCAAACGCTAGCACCCGCCACGCAGTGCCGTGCCGCGGAGTCCATGTCCAGCCACTGCCAGGCCGGCTGCTTGCCGGCGACGACGACGTTTATGTAGTTGCGGCTCTTGAGACAGTGATCCATGACTGACAGAAGGCAGTTCGCGTCCGGAGGCAGGTATATCCGCGCGATAGCCGATTTTTTGTTGGCAATATGATCGATAAAACCCGGGTCCTGGTGACTGAATCCGTTGTGGTCCTGGCGCCAGACGTGACTGCTCAAAAGATAATTCAGCGACGCGATGGGGGCCCGCCACGGGATGTCTTTGGAAACCTTGAGCCACTTCGCGTGCTGATTGACCATCGAATTGACGATGTGGACGAAGGCCTCATAGCAATTGAAAAGACCGTGTCTTCCGGTCAGGAGATAGCCTTCGAGCCAGCCTTGGCACAAATGTTCACTCAAGACTTCCAGAACCCGCCCATCGGCGGCCAAGTCGATATCGGTGCGTTTGGTCGACGCCATCCATGATTTTTTTGTCGCTTTATAGACCGCGTCCAGCCGGTTTGAAGCGGTTTCGTCCGGGCCGAACAAACGGAAATTTGCCTGGTCCGCGTTGAGGACAAACAGCTCGTTGAGATATTGGCCCAGGACCCTAGTGGCTTCGCCTTCTACCGCGCCGGGCCGCTCGACCTTGATCGCAAAATCGCGAAACTGCGGAAGCGACAGTGGCACCAGCAGCTCCCCACCGTTGGCATGCGGATTCATGCCAAGTCGCCGGTGGCCGGTTGGCGGTAGACCGGCCAAATCCTCGTTGAGCTTCCCGTTTTTGTCGAACAGCCGGTCGGGACGATAGCTTTTCAGCCATCTCTCGAGCAGCTTGAGATGACCGGGTTTATCGATGTGGTCAATCGGCACTTGATGCGCGCGCCATGTTCCCTCGACGGGCAGCCCGTCGACTTCTTTGGGCCCGGTCCACCCTTTGGGTGTAACGAGCACAATCATCGGCCAACGCGGCCGATCTGGTTTGCGGCTGCGGGCCGCTTTCTTCTTTATGAGAGCGATTGACGCGATACATTTGTCCAATGCCGCCGCCATCTTGCGATGCGCCGCCGCGGGCACGTGGCTTTCAACAAAGATTGGCGCGTAGCCGTATCCCTTCAGCAGCGACGTCAGTTCGTCGCGGCCGATGCGGGCCAGAATGGTCGGATTGGCGATTTTGTAGCCGTTCAGATGCAAGATCGGAAGCACGGTCCCGTCTCGGGCCGGATTGAGAAACTTGTTGCAATGCCAACTGGCTGCCAGCGCGCCCGTTTCAGCTTCGCCATCGCCGACGATGCACGTCACGATCAGGTCGGGATTGTCAAAAGCGGCACCGTAGGCGTGGGCGAGGGAATAGCCCAATTCTCCGCCCTCGTGAATTGAACCGGGAGTTTCGGGAGCGGCGTGGCTCGGTACGCCGTAAGGCCAGGAGAATTGCCGGCACAGCCGTTCCACGCCGTGCGCGTTGCGTTCGATCGCGGGAAAGCGCTCGGTGTAAGAACCCTCAAGATAAGTGTTAGCGATGAGCCCGGGGCCGCCGTGACCGGGCCCGGTTATCAGGATCATGTTAAGATCGTAAGCCTTAATGACCCGGTTGAGATGGGCATAAATGAAATTAAGTCCGGCAGTCGTCCCCCAATGGCCCAACAACCTCGGTTTAATGTGCTCTAGGCGGAGAGGCTCTTGGAGAAGAGCGTTCTGTTGAAGATAGATTTGGCCGATTGAAAGATAGTTGGCGGCCTGCCAATAGCGATTGATCAGATCAAAATCGGTTTTTGCTCTTGGCATACGAGCTGCCTCTTTGCCTGCAATGGACTGACTAACAATGTCGCGCCATTATCGTTGCGATTATATGCAAGCGGCGCGGATGCTGCCGAACCAGCCTCCACGGCCTTCTTGCCGTGTAATTTTGGCGCTCGCCAGTCGTGACCAGGGTCGCATCGGTATATGGAATCATCGTGACACCGCGCTCAACCGCATAACGGCCGCAGTCGAGAATGTTTCCAACGCTACACGCTGCGTCAGGGGTCTTCGAAGGCGAGGAAGCCTGCCGGGCGCGTCTTCGTGTCAATGCTCAACGCGGCCGGAAGCCGGCACAGGCGCAGCCGTTGCCGGTTGCCTGACGGTCTAATGGCGGACGACGGCTGCCGGAATGACTTGGATCAATAATTCTCAATCCAGCGAATGGCGTGTGGGACCCAGGGGCCTTGCGGGTCGCCGCCGGCATAGCTTGCGGAAAAGTGGTTGCATCCCGGCAGAACGATCCGCTGCACGTCCGCGTTTTTGGCCACCAGCGCCTGTTCCATGCGCTCCGCTTGCCTCATCAGGTGAGGGAAATCCTCGCTTCCGTGGGCGATAAAAAAGGGACATGGCTCGGCGCCAATGTGACGAATAGGACTCGCTGCGGCTTCATGCCCGGCGTCGGCCGCTCCCAAAAAACGCGGCCGCATGGTTAAGCCGGAGTCCGGTCCAAAATCGTACACGCCCGAAATGGGAAGGCATCCGCGCACAATATCGGACAGATCCGTCAGCGCCATCAGGGCGGCATAATGCCCGCCAGCGGAATGCCCGCCGACGAATATGCGTTTGGGATCGATGTCGAGCGCCGAGGCGTTCTGAGCTAGCCACCTCACCCCCGCGCAGGCGTCCTGAAAGCCAGCGGGGAATGTATGGTCGGGGGCAAGCCGGTAGCCGACACTCGCGAACGTAATTCCGGCGGTGGTGAAGGACGGCGCCATGAACGCCATCCATTCCTTGTAGCCGTTGGTCCAGCCGCCACCGTGAAAAAACGCCAGAACCGCCCCGTTCGGCGCTGCCGGCCGGCAGATCAAGACGCTTTGGTACGGGTCGGTTCCGTAATGTATCTCATCGCCGACGACGGTGCTCCCCCGGCGCAAGACTTCCTCGTGATAGGCCTTGGCCGGTTCGGAAAACGGCTCTTGGGGAGGGTACTCTCGGGGATCCATGAGCCTTCTCATCTTTCGTCATCACGGCCCTGCATTTCACAGGCCGGCGCGCGGCGATACTGCCGCCGCACACTTTACTTCCAAACCCGAATGCTATTCATTATTGGCATACGGCGCAAATGTGGGAGGCCCGCAGCCATGCAGCAAGCATCGCTTCGCGTTCAAGAACTCAATCCTGCCCGGCTCAGCTTTTTGTATCGCAAGCAGTTTGAACTCTCGAAAGTGCAGCGCGGGGAGACGATCGCCATCGTCAGCGATCTCGGGACGCGCCGTGAGTATATCCAGGCGGCTTTTGCCGCCGCCGACGAGCTCGGCGCCGACATCTACGAAATGTGCGTCAACTCAATTCCCGGCTGGACCAAGGTGGGCGTGCCGACCATCGGACAATGCAAGGGCACTCTCGAAGCGGTGAAGGCCGCGGACCTCATCCTGATTTTCCACGTGCCGCTGTTCACCAAGTGGCTCAAGGAGGTGATGGACGGCGGCACGCGGGTGCTGATGGTCATCGACGCGCCGGATGATCTCGATCAGCTGCTCTCGCCCAAGGGACTCAAAGAGGCGATGAAATACGCCGAAGGCCTTTACAAGCGCACCCGGAAAGTCCGCGTTACCAGCGAGGCCGGCACGGATTTCACCTATGAATGCGGCGAGTATCCGGTGATGACCCAATGGGGCTTTGCCGATGAGAAGGGGCATTTCGATCATTGGGGTGCCGGCCATATTCATACGTTTCCCAACGAAGGCAGCGCTAACGGCAAGGTCGTGTTTGCTCCGGGCGACATCGTCATTCTGCCGTACTGCCGCTACGTGACCGATCCGGTGACCTTGCAAATCCGCGAGGGTCACGTTGTCAGCATCGAGGGCGGTCTTGACGCCAAGCTGATGCAGGATTGGCTCGACGACGGCAAAACAGACGAGAGCGACCGCGATCCTTTTGCGGTGTCGCACCTCGGTTGGGGAATGAATCCGCAGGCCCGCTGGTATGGCATGGCGCTCAATGGCGATGAACCGGAGCGCAGCCGCGCGGCGGCGCGGGTTTTCCCGGGCAACTTCTTATTCTCCACCGGCCCCAACACCCAGGGCGGCGGAAAGCGGTCGACCCGCGGTCATTATGACGTGCCGTTGCGCGATTGCTCGGTTACCCTGGATAATCAGGTCATCATCGAGAAGGGGAAGCTGGTCGATCCGAAGATGATCGTTCCGCGCGAGTTCGCGCTGATTCTGTTGACGGTTAGAGCATGTCCCGGAAAAGTGGAAACCGGTTTTCCGAAAAGGACATGCGACAACAAATGAATTTAGAGCACTTCCCGATTCCACTTAACCGGCATGTGCTCTCGTGAAGCGCCGCGGAAAATATCCGTCAGCCGTTCGACGCCGCGAGTTTAGGAATTGCTGGTTTCGGGATAGCATTTTAAGACGCATTCCGGGGTCGATGGCGCCTGGCGCAGTCGCGTGCCAGGTGCAACCAAACGTGTGGCGATCGATGACGCGATGATGCCGATCGGAATCTCGTCAATGCTTTCCGTTCTACAGACATGAAGAGCAACTCGAGAGTCGGCCGACTGAGCTGGAGCGGTCAGGCCCCGTTGATAACGCTGGTCGTTCTGTGCGTGGTGACCGCGCTCCTGACCAGTCGATTTTTGTCGCCGCTGAATCTCACCAATATCCTCGTCCAATCGTCGATCATGGCCGTGATCGCGATGGGCATGACATTTGTCATCATCGGAGGCGGCTTCGATCTCTCCGTCGGCTCGACGGTCGCACTCTCGGGCTGCATCGCCGCGATGGTGATGATCAGATACGGCATCGCCGCGGGTGTCGTCAGCGGCGTGCTTGCCGGCGCTGGCGTCGGCCTGGCCAACGGGGTGGTGATCGCCGCACTTCGGGTCAATCCATTCATCGCCACGCTGGGAAGCATGGTGCTAGTGCGCGGCGTCGTTTACATCATCACCGGCGGCGCTCCGGTGAGCGGTGAAGATGGCCTGCCGGGTGCGTTCGTCGCTTTCGGCAATGCGCGATTGTTCGGTGTCCATTATTTGGTGTGGGTGCCGGCGGTCCTGCTTGTTGTCCTGTCTGTGCTGTTGTCATCGACCCCTTATGGGCGCCGCATTTACGCGACCGGCGGTAACAAGGAAGCGGCCTATCTGTCCGGGGTCGCCGTGGAGCGCATCGTGGCCTCCACCTACGTATGGTGTGGAGCGCTCGCCGGTCTTGCCGGCGTCATGCTGGCGGCGCGGCTGCAATCAGGCCAGCCGACGGCCGGCGAATTTTACGAGCTCACCGCCATTGCCGCCGTGGTGCTCGGCGGCGCCTCCCTGCACGGGGGCGAAGGGGCACTCTACAAAAGCGTTATCGGCGTGTTCATCATGATTGTTTTAGGCAATGGCCTGAATTTGTTGAACGTCGATTCCTACTGGCAAAGGGTTGCTGTCGGTGCCGTCATTGTTGCGGCGGCGGCGGCAGATCGGTTACGCTCCAGAAACTGATGAGAGGAGACGGATGATGTCCCAATTTCGCCAACTGGCGTTCGCCGCGGCGCTGCTTCTGCCGGCCCTTGCGGCCGTTAGTGGCCCAGGCGTCCATGCCGAAGACAAGGTAACGATCGGCGTTTCTCTGCCGCAGGACGACAATCCGTTTTACATCGGCATGCTCAAGGGAATCCGTGCCCGCGCCGCCGAGCTGGGCTGGGACGTGACCACCGTCTCCTCGAACGAGGACAAGCTCAAGCAGATCAACGGCGTCCAGGACCTCGTCGCCAAAGGGGTGAAGGGCATTCTGATCTCTCCGATCGACGCGGTCGGCGTCAATGCCGCCTATGACGCTGCGGCAGCCGGCAAAATTCCAATCGTATCGCTCGCCCGCGGATCGACGTCCCCGAACCAGACAATTCACGTGGCGATGGACGAAGTTCAGGTTGGCCGTGACATCGCCGAATGGACGGCGAAGAAAATTGGCGGCAAGGGCAAGGTCGCGATGATCATGGGGCCGAGCGGCGCCCCGACATTTCGCAACCTCGCTCAAGGCTATAACGAAGTGCTGAGCAAATATCCGGACATTCAGGTGGTGTTCAAGACTGACGGTCCGATGACCCGCGAGCGCGGCCTCAAGAATGCGGAGGATGCGTTGGTCGCCAATCCGGACCTGAAGGCCATTTATGCCGCCAACGATGATCTTGCGCTCGGCGCCATGCAGGCGGTTCTCGCCGCCAACAAAAACGGTCAGACGATCGTCACCGGCATGAATGGCGTGCCGCCGGCACTCAAGGCGGTGAAGGAAGGAAACGTCGCCATGACGGTCGAGCTTAATCCGGTCTTGTGGGGCCGGCTCGGCGTCGATGTGCTCGCGACTTATCTCAAAGGCGACAAAGTCGAGCCGCGTGTCTTCATCAAGCATGTGATTATCGACAGCTCGAATGTCGACGACGTGCTGGCGAAAATGGCGCCGCCAAAAACTTAAAGTCGGCGATTACCGGTGACCTCGCCCCGATGGCAAAGCCCCTCCCGAGCGGATCGAAAGCCGTGACAGCGGATAGCAAGTCGTTCGTCGACGCATTGGAAGCGAACAACCTGCATCCGCTGTGGGACCGGTTCAAAAAAATCACGCCCATTCATCCGCAGCCGCGTGACGCGCCATTGATTTGGCGCTGGAAGGACGTCGAGCCTTTCGTGGAACGCGCGGTCGGCGAAGTCGCGATCGATGACGTCGAGCGGCGGGCGCTTATTCTGGTCAACCCGGCCTTCGCCGGCGAAACCGTCACGACGTCAAATCTGATCGCGGCATTCACGGTGCTCGATCCCGGCGACCGAGCGCGGCCGCACCGGCACACGTTTGCAGCCATTCGGTTTGCCACGCAGGCGGATGGGGCCGCTACCTTTGTCAACGGACGCCGGTGCGACATGCGGCAGGGCGACCTCGTTCTGACGCCGCCGATGTGTTGGCATGGACACATCAATGAGAGCGATCGGCGGATTATCTGGTTCGATGCCGCCAACATTCCACTCATCCGCTCTCTGGACGCCAACTTCTTCGAGCCTGGCGCTGCCGGCAATAACGAGTTCTGGCGTGCTGACGAAGGGGATGAACGGCTGTGGGCCGAGCCAGGGCTGGTTGGCAACGATCTATCGGCTCAGACGACGCATTCGCCAAAATACCGGTATTCCGGCGAGGCGACGCGCCGGCTGCTTGGCGTACTTCCTGCGGGGCCTGATGGCGCCCGAACGGTGCGCTACACGAATCCGTCCAGCGGCGGCCCCGTGATGTCTGCGCTCGACTGCTATGCCGTCCGGCTATCGGGCAAGACCCCCACGCGGCCGCGCCGCTCGACCAGTAACGCGGTCTGCCTTGTCGCCTCCGGTTCCGGTCGATCGCAGATCGGCGAACACACGTTCGAGTGGTCGCGCCACGACGTCTTCAGCATTCCGCATTGGACATGGGCCAGCCATCAAGCTCTCGACGGCGAGGCCGATCTTTTCATCGTGTCGGATAAGGTTGCCTACGAGAGGCTCGACCTGTTGCGCGAGGAATTGCAATAGACTCGTTCGTCACGGCTCCGGCTCAAGGCGTCGGCGTCTCAGTCCGCCGCATCGAAGACGAGCGCCTGTTGCGCGGCGCCGGGCGCTTCGTCGCTGACATTGTCCTTCCGAACGAATTGCACGCCGTCTTCGTCCGTTCGCCTCACGCTCATGCCGGCATTCGAAGCTTCGACGTCTCGGCGGCGCGGGCGGCGGCGGGCGTCGTCGCCGTTTTCAGCGGCGCGGATATGGAACGGGACGGTGTTGGTCCCATGCGCGCGCTATGGGCGATCCGAAGCGCGAGCGGCGAGCCGATGGCCGAGCCGCCACGGTGGCCATTGGCGCGTGATCGCGTCCGGCATGTGGGAGAACCGGTGGCCCTGGTGATTGCCGAACGTCACGCTCAAGCGCTCGATGCGGCCGATCTCATCCGTGTCGACTATGAGGTTCGGCCAGCCGTCATGGATATCGGCGTCGCGGCGGCGCCCGGTGCGGCGCTCCTTCACGACCAGGCTCCCGCGAATGTTTGCTTCCACTGGGCCCGCGGCGACGAGGCCGCCGTGCAGGCGGCGTTCAAAAGCGCGGCGCATATTACGCGGCTGGATTTGGTCAACAATCGGCTGATCGGCGCCGCGATCGAGCCGCGTGCCGTTCTGGCGACGGATGCAGCCGGCGAAAAGCTCACTGTCTACAGCTCGACCCAAGTGCCTCACCACATCCGGCGGTATGTCGCCGAGCAACTGCATATGCCGGAGGGACGCGTTCGGGTCATCTCGCCGGATGTCGGCGGCGGCTTCGGCTACAAAGGCAAACATTATCCCGAGGAAACGGCCATCGCCTGGGCGGCAAAGCGCCTGCGGCGTCCGGTGAAATGGATCGCCAGTCGCAGCGAAAGCTTCGTCGCGGATAATCAGGGGCGCGACCACCGCACGTCGGCGGAGCTCGCCCTCGACCAAGATGGCCGTTTCCTCGCCCTGCGGGTCGACACGATCGCCAACATTGGAGCCTATGTCTCGACCTTCGGCGCTGCAATTCCCAGCGCGATCTACAGTGCGCTGCTGGCCGGCGTCTACCGGACGCCGGCGATCTCCGTGAAGGTCACCGGCGTTTTTACCAACACCTTGCCGACGGACGCCTATCGGGGCGCGGGACGACCTGAGGCCTGCTATGTCCTCGAGCGCCTTGCCGACCGGGCGGCTGCCGAGATCGGCATCGACCGGGCGGACATTCGCCGGCGCAACCTCATTCCCTTGGCGGCGATGCCCTACAAGACGCCGATCGGGCCGACTTACGATTGCGGGGATTTCCCAAAAGTCTTCGCGCGTGTTTTGGAGATGGCCGCGTACGCAAGCTTCGAGCAAAGGCGCGCGGCGGCTCGGCGCGATGGCCGATTTCGCGGCATCGGCATGGCCTCTTATGTCGAGTCCTCTGGCGTCGCGCCCTCGCGTTTTGCCGGTGCGCTTGGGGCACGGACCGGGTTTTTTGAAGCGGCTCATATCCGCGTGCAGCCCGACGGCGGCATCCAGGCGCTTCTCGGCACCCACAATCACGGTCAAGGACACGCGACGACATTTGCCCAGATCCTCAGTACGCGGTTCGGCGTTCCGCTCGACCGCATCGAGATCCTGGAAGGCGATACCGATCTCGTTCCCTACGGGACAGGCACGTTCGGCTCGCGCTCGATCGCCGTAGGCGGTTCGGCGCTTGATCGCGCTGCCGACAAGATCATCGCCAAGGCGAAGCTCATTGCCGCCCACATGCTGGAGGCATCGGCGACGGACATTGATTTTTCCGGTGGGTTTTTCGCCGTGGCAGGAACGGATCGTCGCGTGTCGTTTGCCGAGGTCGCCACGGCGGCGAACATTCCGCATCGCTTTCCGCTCGATCAGCTTGAGCCCGGCCTTCAGGAGACCGCAGTCTATGACCCGCCCGCTTTCGCCTTCTCCAATGGCGCCCACGTTTGTGAGGTCGAAGTGGACCCCGCGACCGGTGATGTCCGGGTCGTCGGTTACTGGGCGGTCGATGACGTCGGTACCGTCATCAATCCGATGATTGTGGAAGGTCAGCTCCATGGTGGAATCGCACAAGGATTGGGGCAGGCCCTCGTGGAACGATGCGTCTACGACATGGAGGGGCAACTTCTGTCCGGCTCCTTCATGGACTATGCATTGCCACGGGCGTCGGATCTTCCACTTGTCGAATCCGAGTTGGATGAGAGTCAGCCGTGCACGCATAACCCGCTTGGAGCCAAAGGCGCCGGCGAGGCCGGAACGATCGCCGCGCCCGCCGCGATTGTCAGCGCGGTTCTCGATGCGGTTTCACCGCTCGGGGTCCACGATCTGCAGATGCCTCTGACCACCGAAAGCGTTTGGCGCGCAATTTCCGCGCGCCGTTAGGGCGCCAACAGAAACGGTCAGCGGCCGTTCAGAAGCATCGCGCATACCATATCGATCGTGGCATCCGGGCAAACGCTTTTACGGTTGAGGTGGTAATTCAAAACAAAGCCGTCCTGCGCCATCATGAAAAGATGGGCCAACCCGCCCTTTTCAAGCTTCTTCCGGCGCGTGTTTGTCAGACAATCGAGGATGAGCTTTTCAATCCGGTGCTCGATCCAACGCAGCAGGTCGGGGCGATAGCCTTCGCGTCGAGCCGTGGTCGCAAGAGCCTGCATCAGATTGTTGGGGAAGCCGTTGTCCTCGCCCGGCATGTCCTGCCAAAGCACCTTCAAAATAAGAGTGAGGCGACGCTTGCGGTCGGGCTCTTGGGCGGCTCTTATTTCCAGCTTTTCAATACGCTCGCGCATCCAGGGGTCGCATAGCGCGAAGAGTATCTCGAATTTCGAGCGGAAATAAATGTAAAGGCTGGACTCTGGAAATCTGCGCGCCGGCGGCAATCTGAGCAATCGTTGTGACGTTGTATCCCTTGCTTTTGAAAAGCCGAAATGCGCTTTTGAGGATGGCCTCGCGGACCTCGGCTTTCTTGACTTGAACCACCAGACGTCTCTTCAACCTAAAATGGGCGCAATGCCGCGGAACCTGTTCCGGAAAGATGGGACGGGATATCCGAAGGGATCGTGCGCTAGCAAATAGCCCGAGCGCGGTGTCGATTCAACCAAAAGCAATCGCATACCCTATGCGTGCCGGTCCAAATCCATGTGTAGGCGCGCTTCGTCGAGCCCGTCGCTTCTTTCGATGCGCGAGACGATCCGGCCTTGCCGCATCACCAGCACCGCGTCGCACAGCGCGGCCACCTCGGACAGGTCACTCGACGACAGCAACACGCCGCCTCCTCGGGCCGTGAAGTTGCGCAGTACGGTATGGATTTGCGCTTTTGCGGCGATGTCGACGCCTTGGGTCGGCTCGTCAAGCAACAGGATCTCGACGCGGCGCGCGAGCCATTTGGCGAGGATGACTTTCTGCTGATTTCCGCCGGACAAGGCAGATACCCTTAATGTCGGATCGCGCGGCCGGATATCCAACAGATCGATTAACTCGGCCACGAGGCGGCGATCGGCGCGCCGCCGTTTCGGGCCGAGCCACAGCGAGCGTCCGATGCTTGGCAGCACGATGTTGTCGTGCACCGACTGGTTCATGATCAAGCCGAGACGCCGGACCGGCGGGACAAAACCGATGCCGGCTCTGATCGCGGCGGCTGGGCTGCTCAGCATGATCGGCCGATCTTTGACCCGAATGGCTGTGGCGTCCTGTGTCAATCCGAACAGTCGACGAAGAACTGTCGTTGCGCCGCTGCCGAGCAAGCCAGCCATCCCGACGATCTCTCCGGCGCGCAGACGCACGGGATCCGGACGGGTAGGAGCCTCTTCGATCAATGTATCCGTGGGTGCGGCTCTGGCGCCGTCCGTTTGCGCAATGTCTCGCCCCGTCATCGCCATCATAAGGTCGGCAGATCTGAATTCGCCGCGGCGTACGACGGCAGTGACGCGTCCATCGCGAAGGACGGTGCAGCGATCCGCCAATTCCACGATTTCCTCGAGCCGATGCGAGACATAGACAATCGCAGTGCCCTGGGCCTTTAGTTGCCGGAGAATGCCGAACAGGCGACCGATCTCGCGGTTCTCCAGCGCCGCGGTCGGTTCATCAAGGATGAGCAAGCGGCACCGTCGGCGCAGGGCCTTGGCGAGGGCGACGATTTGCTGCTCGGCAAAGCCGAGCTCACGTACCGGGGTATCCGGATCGGGCGAGAAGTCGAAGGCCGCAAGCTGGAGCAGCGCGTCGTTTCGCATCCGCGCGCGATCGATGAACAGTGGCGCTCTCAACAGTTTGCGCGTTGGCGGATCGCCCAGCGCGATATTTTCGGCGATGGAGAGAGCAGGGACGAGGCGAAGGTCCTGTGGAATTGTGATGATGCCCGCGGCAATCGCGTCGTGCGGGCTGAAAAAGCGATGCTCATGGCCGCCGACTGTCAACTGTCCTTGATCCGGTCGGGTCGCGCCGCCGAGAACGCGGACGAGCGTCGATTTGCCGGCGCCATTTTCGCCCACCAGCGCATGGATTTCGCCCGTGGCAACCTCGAAGCTGACGTCGGCGAGCGCCCTCGTCGTCCCGAATTGTTTGTAGATATTGAGGACGCCGGCCGCAGTGTCATTCATGGATCGCGCTCATAGTGGGACCCACGTACCGTATTATGGGGGGCTCCGAACTTCAATCTTGCCGTACTGTCAGCGGCCGATCGCATCGGAAGGTTCGTTTTCGATCCGGTATCTCAGCAACATCGCGCCCCCTTCCAGAGCTTGGCTGCTCTCCAGCGACATCGCCGTGATGGGAGGGCGCCGATCGGCATCGGCCTCGGACGAGTCGAACACCGCGGGCGCGCCTCTACTGCCGTCCACGGCGGGACAGATGACCAAGTGAATCTCATCGACAAGGCCGGCACGCAGAAAGGCGCCATTGGTTCCACCTCCGCCTTCGAGCAACAGGCGCTTCGCGCCAAGTTCGCGATTGAGAGTATCCAGGACGAGCGCCAGGCCAAGCTCGGATTGGCCCGCGAAGATATAAGACACCCCTTCGCTGCGCAGGCCGGCAAGGTGCGCATCCGAGACTGTCTCGGCAAGGACCACGACGATCGGATCGCCGCCGATATCGGAACGACCCCAGGCGATCTTGCCGTGAGCGTCGAGCACGACCCCATAGGCGCTCGCATCGCGGCGTGCGAACCATGACTCTCGCGGGAATGTCTCCTGCGTTGAGGTCGGATAGGGCTTGCCCTTGGCGAACTCCTGCCCGGTGACGCGACCGATGAGCCAGGCATCGCCGGCGATCTGTTCGTGTATTTGCTCGAAATGATTGGCGGCGGCGCCTTTGGGGCGCCACCGGCTGGGCAGCGTACGGCCATCGACGCTGCAGGCCATGAGGCAAATAACATGCGGTTTCATGCGGAAGTCTCTTTAGCTCGCCAACCTAAGCGCGTCGGCCGTTCGCTTGCGGATATGAGCAAATATTGCCGGACGTTCTTTCGCCTACGTCCGGTGTGGATCTTGGCCGGGCAGCGCCGCGCTGATGGTGGGCGACGCTTCCGCCTAACGGACCAGATTGACCGTGATATTTTTGGTCTGCGTGAAGCTATCGAGCATTCCGGCCAGTGAAAATTCGCGGCCGAGGCCGCTTTGTTTGTATCCGCCGTAGGAGTGCCCCGGGAGTTGGCCGCCGCCTTGATTGACCTGCACCCAACCCGCTTCGATGTCGCGGGCGGCGCGCAGCCCTTTGCCGATGTCGTGGGTCCAGACATAGGCGGCGAGCCCGTAGTGGGAATCGTTGGCCATGCGAATGACCTCGTCCTCGTCGGTCCACGGGATGGCGACGAGCACGGGACCGAAGATCTCCTCGCGCGCCAGGCGCCATTCGTTCGTGGCCTGCGCAAAGATGGTCGGACGCAGGTAATATCCATCGCTGAGCGATTTATCGTCGCGCGGGTGGCCACCGCACAACAGCTTTGAACCGCTTTGCTTCAGGCCATCTTCGATATAGCCGCAGACCTTGTTGTATTGCTTCTCGTTGATAATCGCGCCGATATCGCTTTCTTCGGCGAGCGGATCGCCGACGCGGAGTTTCGAAGTCGCCTGCACGAGCCGATCAAGCACGTTATCGTAGATCTTCTGGTGCAGGAACAAACGCGATCCCGCCGTGCATGATTGACTTTGCCGCGTGAAGCGCATCGAGGCGACGATGCCTTCGATCACCCAGTCGTCGGTTGCATCCGCATAGACGATCGATGGGCTCTTGCCGCCGAGTTCGAGCGAGACCGGCAAGACGCGCTTGGCCGCGGCTTCCATCACCAGCTTCCCGACCGCCGTCGAACCCGTGAATGAGAGCTTGGCGACGAGCGGGTGATTGAGCAAAGGCGCGCCGCATTCCGGCCCGGTGCCGCTGAGCATATTCAACGTGCCGGCAGGAAACACCTCCGCACAAATCTTGGCGAGAGCGAGGACAGCCAGTGGGGCGTCCTCCGCCGTTTTCATCACCATGGTGTTGCCGGCGCATAACGCCGGCGCGATCTTCACCGCCGCCAGCAGGAACGGTGCATTCCAAGGAATCACGGCCGCCACGACGCCCAAGGGCTCGCGCTGCGTGAAGGAAAGAACGTCGCGGTTCAGCGGCAGGGTCTCGCCTTTGAGCTCGGACCCTAGGCCGCCGAAATAACGGAAGATGTCGGCGGCGATCTTGACCTCCGGTCGGGCCTGCGTCCGCAGCGCGTTACCGGTTTCCTCGGCGATGGCGCGGGCGAGATTTTCGTGTTCGGCTTCGATCTTGTCGGCAATCGAATAAAGCAGCCGGCCTCGCTCGCGCGGTGCCGTGCGGCGCCACGAATCATAGGCCGCGAGCGCCTTCTGGACCGCCAGGTCGACGTCCTCTGCGGCACCGCGCGGGACGGTGGCGATGATCTGGCGCCGGCCTGGGTTTTCCACCGCAATCGTGTCGCCCGACTTGGCAGGCACCCATTCCCCGCCGATCAGCATGAGCTGCTTGCGCACCTTATGGTCGCTGGCCACAGTGTTCATGTCGTCCTCCATACTCAGCCGTGTTCCAAAGTTGCGCGCACTATGCACCGACGGCGTGGCGATACCAGCCCCGATGACGATGGTGTGGGGACGGGCGGCTTAGCCGCCGGGCTGCCGCGCCCGTCGATCGGATCTCGCGGCACTCTTGTTCATTTGGATTGTCTCGCGCGAGTCGGCACCCGTGCTGCGGGCCTACTGGCCTTCCGCAAGCATCAACACTCGCGCAGCGTCGATGCCGTGATCGCGCACGATGGCGGACGCGACCGCTCGCGCAAGATCTAACGCCGTCGGGTTCGTTCAAGAAGCTTCGTCCGTTGAATTTCGAACGTGAAGCAACGGCCCGACTGCTTCTGCCGGGCGCGAAGCCAACGGTCTGCGCGCGCCAAACTGACCCAAATCTGATGTAAATCAATCAAATAATAAATCAATTAACATCTATTTTCTGACTTCTTTATTGCAATGACCTCTCAGCCATGCGATGTGATGGTCAAGATCAAGACGGGCCGCACGCAATGACGGCCACCATCAAGGGAGGGAAGTAGAATGCGCAGACAAACGCGATCGATCTCACGACGCGCAATATTGAAATCGGCCACGGCGGGCTTCGTGCTCACGTCCGCGACCGGAATTGCACCGAAATATCTGAGTTTCGCGCGCGCGGCCGATAGCGGCCTCGCCCCAGGCATGACCGGAGGTCCAACCGGCTTCGCCGGCTGCGAGCGCTATCAATATAGTCCGGACATGCCCGAGGGCCGCGCCATCGAAGGCATCAAGGCGCTGAAGGCCGCGGGCAAGGCGCCGCCAAAGCTTGTCTTCCAGATGTCGGAAGGCGCTATCGGGCAACTCACCAAATCGTATCCGGAGAACGCGCCCACCATCAAAAGCATTTGGGAAAAGGAAACCGGCGTCGAGATCGAAATCGTCGGCGTGGCCTCGGGCAACGAGTTCACCAAGGTCATGCAAGACATCAGCACCAAGGCCGGTGCGTTCGATGTCTATCAAGTGGAGTGGAATCGCATCGGCGACCTGGCCGAGTCCGGCGGTCTGGTGAATCTTGACGAGTTCGTCGCCAAGTATAAACCCGAATGGGACGACCCCAAGCGCGGGTACGTGGGCGGCGTGCAGGGCGTGACGCTGCTCAACAAATATAACGGCTCTTATTATGCCGTCTCGATGGACGGCGACTTCCAGACCTGGATCTACCGCAAGGATCTGTTCGAGGACGCCAAAGAACGCGCCGACTTCAAGGCAAAATACGGCTGGGATCTGCGCTTCCCGGAAACCTGGGACGAGCTGGATCAGGTGGCGTCCTTCTTCCATCGTCCGGAAAAGGGCCTATTCGGCTGCACCGACCTGCGCAATCAGGGCTGGGGCTATACCAACTGGTATCAGCGCTATTGTTCGATGGGAGCGCCGGACCGCATGCTGTTCGACGCCAGCGCCAAGCCGCTGATCAATTCGCCTGAAGGCATCAAGGCGACGAAGAGCTACGTCGACTCGCTCAAATATCATTCGCCCGACGCGATCAGCTGGGGGTGGCCGGAGCAATACGGCAACATGGCGGCCGCCGGCGCGGCCATCACCTGCGCCTTCAGCAACATGCCGAAATTCCTCGACAGCGCGGCCAATACCGGCAGCAAAGTCACCGGCAAGCTCGCGGCCGCACTGCCGCCAGGAACGCGCGTCAACGGCAAGCTCATCCGCCGCAGCGTGCTGTGGTTCAATCTGATGGCGCAGGTCTCCTCGCAATCCAAATATCCGGAAGCGAGCTACCTGTTCCTGCAATGGCTGGGCTCGAGCCGCATCTTCTCCTGGATGTCGTCGAATCCGGCTGGTTATTTCGATCCCTTCCAGCTCGCCAATTTCGACGATCCATTGGTGCAGGAATCCTATCATCCGTATCAGGTCGCCAACATCCGCGAGACCATCAAACGTTCCGTGCCCTCGATCAACTTCCAAGGCGCGTCGGCTTACCACAAGGCGCTCGACGAAAATCTGATGGCGGCTTTGTCGGGCAAGCAATCGGCCGAAGAAGCGATGCAGCGGACCGAGAAGGAGTGGGAGAAGGTCACGCAGCGCAACGGGCAGCAGAAAGTCGCGCAAGCGCTCAAGGCCAGTATGCCGGCCTGGCCCACGATCGAGGACTGAGCAGGTCGCATCTGTCAGGGTCGAGTAATGTACGACGTGTCGAGGCCATCCTCCTGGTTTTGGGTGCTGCGCTACGCGCTGATCTTCCTGGCGCTGATCATCGCACTCATTCCCATCGCCTGGATGGCCTCGATGGCTTTCAAGCCGGTCGAGGAATGGACTGCCGCCGGAACGGATCTGCATTGGCTGCCGCTTCGACCGACGCTGGACAACTTTCGGATGATTTTCGGCAGCTCCAACAGCCGCCTGATCGTCTCGATCGAACAGACCGCGGCGCGGCCGATCATTGCCAGTCTGCTCGCCGCCTCGGTCGGCACCGCGATCGCCATGATCTGCGGCACGCTCGCCGCCTACGGCGTGTCACGCTTCGACGCCGGCCGTAATTTGCCGCTTGCCCTGCTGCAATTGCGCATCTTTCCGCCGATGGCGGTCATGATCCCGGTGATGATCATGTGGACGTTTCTCGGCCTGGTCGACACCTGGTACGGGCTCGCATTGATCTACGGCATCGTCACGCTGCCATTCGCATTCTGGCTGATGAAGACCTTCTTCGACGAAATGCCGCGCGAGCTTGAAGAGGCGGCCTTGGTCGAAGGTTGCACGCGCTTCCGGGTGTTTTATCGGATCACCTTGCCGGTGCTGATGGCGCCGTTTGCCAGCGCAGCGCTCCTCGTCTTCATCTTCAATTGGAGCGACTATCTGATAGCGCTCCTCCTGACCACCAAAGAGTGGCGCACCATTCCGGTCTACATGTCGAGCTTGTCGTCGAGCATGACAGGCCAGCTCTACGGTGCCAAGGCGGCGCTTGGCCTCATTGCCGCGCTTCCGCCCGTGGTGCTCGGTCTTGCGATCCAGCGCTATCTGGTGCGTGGGCTTACCTTCGGGGCGCTCAAGCAATGACCATCGCCCAGAGCCCCATCGATTTCACCGCTCCCACCTTGTCCACGCGGCCTGCGGCGCTTGACGCCGATGAGCGCGCGACACGTCGGCTCGGAACGTATCTCACGTTGCCGACCCAGATCCTGCTGGCTTTCATCGTGATCTTTCCGTTGCTGATGGAGCTCTACATCAGCCTTTCGAGCTGGACGCCGCTTGACGGAAAGAATTGGTTGTACGCCTACCGCTATTGGGCCGGCCTCGACAATTACTGGGAGCTGATCAGTAACACCCGGTTCTGGCAGTCTATCGGCCGCACGCTTTTCATCATGGTGATCTGCGTGCCGGTTGAGCTGTTGCTCGGTCTCGGTCTCGCGTTGTTGTTCGCCGGCGAGTTTCGCGGCAAGCGGCTGTTCTATTCCATCATGCTGATGCCGATGATGGTGGTGCCCGCGGTCGCCGGCTACATGTTCTTCATGCTCTTCCAGAGCGGCGGACCGATCAACGATATTCTGTCCACGCTCTCCGGCGGCGTGGTTTCGATCGCCTGGCTGAGCAGGCCGAACCTCGCCCTTGCCGCGGTGATGATCGCCGATATCTGGCAGTGGACTCCGCTGATGTTCCTCATCCTGCTCGCCGGTCTGCTGGGCGTTCCGGAAGATCAGATGCGGATGGCGACGCTGTTGGGGGCGGGGCCTTGGTGGCGCTTTCGTCTGATCGTCCTGCCGCGCATCCGCGCCATTCTTTTGATCGCGTTGGCCATCCGTACGATCGAGATCTTCAAGGTGTTCGACACGCTCTACATCATGACGACGGGCGGTCCTGGCGTGAGCACCGAGACGATCTCGGTCTACATCTACAAAGTCACAATGGAAGAGCTGCAATGGTCGTACGTCGCCGCCATCGCGCTCGTCATCCTGGTCGTGCTCAGTGCGCTCGCCGCACCCGCGATCAAGCGCTTCGCCCCGGCCCGATAGAGAGCGATCATGGCCGCCATCACCCTCGAAAATCTGTCCAAGCACTTCGGCGCCTTCGCGGCGCTGAAGGAGCTTAACCTCGAGGTGCGCGACCGCGAATTCGTGGCGTTGCTTGGCCCGTCCGGCTGCGGCAAGACCACGACGATGAACTTGATCTCTGGTCTGCTGCATCCGAGCGTCGGCCGCATTTTGTTCGACGAGCGCGATGTCACGCCCGTCCCGATGGATCGCCGCGGCGTCGGTTTTGTGTTTCAGAACTACGCCATCTTCACTCATATGACGGTGCGGGAGAATCTGGCGTTCGGGCTGCGGGTGCGGCGGCTCGCGCCGTCCGAGATCGATCGGCGGGTCGGCGCCATCGCCGAAATGATGCAGCTCACGAAGCTCCTCGATTCGCGCACCGACAAGCTCAGCGTCAACATTCTCCAGCGCATCGCGATTGGCCGTTCCGCCATCGTCGAGCCGGCGATCTTTCTGCTCGATGAGCCGCTCAGCAATGTCGACGCCGCCTTTCGGCAAGTGATGCGCACCGAGCTAAAGACGCTCCAGCGCCAGTTCAAGCAGACCATGGTTTATGTCACCCACGATCAGCTCGAGGCCATGACCATGGCCGACCGGATCGCGGTACTCGATCAGGGCGTACTGCAGCAGGTCGGCTCGCCGCTTGAGATCTACAATCATCCGCGCAATGTTTTCGTCGCCCGTTTCATCGGCAGCCCCGGCATGAACTTGCTGAGCGGCCACCTGTGCACGGAGAACGGGCAGACCTTCGTCGATCTCGGGCAGGCGGGGCGCACCGGTGCGCTGCCCTCGGAGCTGGCGCGCGCTGCCGAGTGCGCCAAGAGCGCCGACGTGCTGGTCGGCGTGAGGCCGGAAGATCTTGAATGCGTCGATGGTGCCGGGGAGACGGCGTTGACGCTCGTCGTCTCTTTTGTCGAGCGCGTTGGTCACCGCACGGTCGTGCATCTGGCTGCGGGCGCGCATTCCGCGAAGATGACGGCGCACAGCACATTTGTAGCCGCACTCGGCACGGCGCTGCGACTGCGCGCGCGGGCAGCCGGATTGCGGCTGTTCGATCGCTCCTCCGGTTTGGCGCTGATGGCGGAGTGACCGATGGCGCATATTGAATTCGATCACGTTACCAAGCGCTACGGCGACGTTGTCGCGGTGCGCGACATCACGGTGACGGTCGAGGACCGTGAATTCTTCTGCTTCTTCGGGCCGCCCAGCTCGGGAAAATCGACGCTGTTGCGCTTGCTACTGGGAATTGAGAAGCCGACCGAGGGTGAAATTCGCATCGACGGAAAGGTCGTCAATGCGCAGAGCCCGGCCGAGCGCAATCTGGCGATGGTTTTTCAGAATTTGGCTTTATTTCCGCACATGTCGGCGCGCGACAATTTGCGTTTCCCGCTGGTCGAGCGCGGTGTGGCGACAAACATCATCGACGAACGCCTGGGCGGCATCGCCGACAAGCTCCATATCGGCCATCTGCTCGATAAACGCCCGGCACAGTTGAGCGGCGGCGAGCGTCAGCGGGTCGCCATCGGCCGCGCGCTGATGCGTGAGGCGACCGCTTATCTGATGGACGATCCAATTTCCGCGCTGGATGCGCGGCTGCGCGAAGAGATGCGGGTCGAGCTCAAGCGCCTGCAGCGGGAGATCGGCCACACCTTCATTTATGTGACCCACGATCAGGAAGAAGCCATGTCTGTCGCCGACCGCATGGCTATTCTCGAGCACGGCGTCATCCGCCAGATCGATCCACCGCAGCTCATCTACGACCGGCCTCAATCGCGTTACGTCGCCTCCATCGTGGGGGCGCCGACCATGAATTTCGTCGCTGGCGAGTTTGACGGTTCTCGCGGCGAATTTCGCAGCACCTACGGGGCTCTGAAGGTCGCCTTGTCCGGCTATTGCGGCGAGGCGACCGAGGCGGTCGATCTCGCCTTCCGCCCGGAAGACACGGTGCTGGGTGGTGCTGGCGGAATGCCGGCACGCGTCGTCAGCGTCGAGCCGCTCGGCGCATTTTCGATCGTGATTGTCGACAGCGGGTCGCAGGCTCTCAAAGCCATGATCAAGGGTCAAGCAACGCCGACCACCGGCGACATCGTCGCCGTCGGTGTCACGTCGTCGCGTGTCGCGATGTTCCGGCGCAGCGATGGCCGGCGACTGGAGGCGGACGCGCATCATCCGACAATCAACATCAAAACAGCCAGGGAAGAGACGCAGCCATGTTAGACACAACCGAGTTCGTCCCCGATCCCCCCATTCGGTGCCGCGACTTTCGCATCGGCGCGATCGGCGCGGGTTTCATCATGGCCGACGTGCATCTGGCGAGCTACAAACAGGCCGGCTTTCCGGTGGTGGCAATCGCGTCGCGCACGCCAGCCAACGCCAAGACGGTCGCGGATCGCTGGGGAATTCCCAAAGTCCACGCTTCGCCTAAGGCGCTGATCGAGGATGCCGAAGTCGAGATCGTGGACATCGCCTTTCCGCCGGATCAGCAGCCGGAGCTGATCCGGCATGCGCTTCAACAGAAGCACGTCAAGGCCATCCTGGCGCAAAAGCCGTTGGCGCTGGACTTCGTCACCGCCAAGGCTTTAGCGGCCGAGGCGAAGGCTGCCGGCAAAATATTATCCGTCAATCAGAACATGCGTTTCGATCAATCGATGCGCGTGCTCAAACAAATACTCGATCGCGCCCTTCTGGGCACGCTCGTTCTCGCCACGATCGAGATGCGGGCGATACCGCATTGGCAGCCGTTCCTCGCCGACTACGATCGGCTGACCTTGCTCAACATGAGCATTCATCATCTCGACGTCTTGCGCTTCCTGCTCGGCGATCCGACCGAAGTGATGACGATGGTTCGCCAGGACCCGCGCACGAGTTTTGCGCATCGCGACGGCATCTGCGTCTCGACGCTCAAGTTCCCGTCGGGCGTCATGGCTGTGAGCATGGAGGACGTTTGGACCGGGCCGCGCGAGGAGAACTTTCAGTCCGACATTTACATCAAATGGCGGATCGAGGGCACCGACGGCGTCGCCGACGGTACCTTCGGCTGGCCGGACTATCCGGCCGGCAGCCCGAGCACGCTGCGCTACAGCTGCCGAGCCACCGGAGGCAAGTGGGTGAACCCGCGTTGGCCGACGATGTGGTTTCCGGACGCTTTCAAGGGCGTGATGGAACAGCTTCAGTACGCGCTTAAGAGCGGCACCGAGCCGCTCCTGAACGCCGCCGACAACGTCAAGACCATGGCGCTCGTGGAGGCGGCCTATCGCTCGATCGAGCAAAAGCGAGCGGTCCCGCTATCGGAATTCGACATCTAAGAAACGCACGGAGGAAACGATCATGATGCAAGTGGGCATATTTACCGGTTACTTCCCTTACGAGTTGGAGGCGACGGCTCAGAAAATCCGTAAGCTCAACTTCAATACCGTCCAGCTCGATCTGAGCTTCAAGGACATGGATCTTTCGACCGAGTCCATCACCAAGGACAAATGCCGCAAGATTCGCGATACCTTTCGCGAGCACCACCTGCCCGTATGTTGCATCTCCGGCTATACCAATATCGTCCATCCCGATAAGGACGAGCGCAAGCGCAGACTCGATCATCTCAAGGCGATCATTCGCCACGCGCGCGATCTCGGCAGTCCCTACGTGATCTCCGAAACCGGAACGTTCGCGACCGACAGCGACTGGGTGCACCATCCCAAGAACAAGACCGAAGAGGGCTTCGAGGATTGCGTCAATGTAATCCGCGATCTCGTCCAGGTTGCCTATGACCACGGTGCGGTGTTTCTGCTCGAGACCTATGTCAACAACGTCGTCGGTTCGGTCAATGAGACGCTGCGCATGTTCGCGGAGGTCGACCATTCGGCCCTCGGGCTGTTGATGGATCCGACCAACTATTTCGAGGCGCACAACATCGCCGACATGGACGGCGAGCTGAACCGCGTGTTCAACGCCCTATCCGACAGGATCAAAATCGCGCACGCCAAGGACGTTAAGCTTGCCGGCGCGGACAAATCGGAAAAGCATGCCGAATTGTTCGACGGCGCCGCCGAGAGCCACACCTTCCGCGGCGTCGGCCAGATCGAACTGCCGGCTCCGGGGCTCGGCTCGCTGAATTACGATCTCTATCTGCAGCGGCTTTCGGAGCACCATCCGAACGTTCCGATCATCATCGAGCACCTGGACGAGACCGACGTGCCCCGCGCGAAGAAATTCCTCGACGGCAAGTTGCACGCATCCGGTCTCTGAGACCATCACAAGCGACGTCAAAGGCAAGCATCCATGGTTGAGCTCTACGGCAAGCGGCACACGCGTCGTGACCTCGCGAGACGCACCGGCAGTTTCTCGCAATTCGCCGGCGTGCAGCTCTCGATCCTGGGTGACGGCCTCGAGCGCGGCATCCGCTGCCTGGAATTTCGCACTGGTACGGGCTTGGTCTTCAAGGTCCTGGTCGACCGCGCCTTCGACGTCGCGCATTGCGAATACCGGGGGGCGGCGATCGGATGGCATTCGCCGACCGGTTTCCGCCATCCCTCCCTGCACGACTATAACGACGAGGGCGGCTTGAGCTGGCTACGCTCGTTTTCGGGCCTGATGGTCACATGCGGGCTCGATCACACGCTGTTCATGAACAAAAGCCCGGCCGAGCACTATCACTATGTTCATCGCCAGACGGTCGATAGTTCTTTGCACGGCCGCATCGGCATGATTCCCGGAAAGCTCTTGGGCTACGGCGAGCGCTGGGACGGCGATGAGTGCACGCTTTGGTGCGAGGGCTTGATGCAGCAGGCGACGGTTTTCGGCGAAGACTTGCATCTCATTCGGCGCATCGAAGCCAAGGTCGGTGAAAGCGCATTCACTTTGCACGATCGCGTGGTCAATCACGGCTTCTACAAGACGCCGCACATGTTTCTGTATCACATCAATCTCGGCTATCCTGTTCTCGACCGGGGCAGCCGCTATCTGGCTCCGATCAACCAGACCATCTGGGCATCGCATGCCGACAACATGAAGGGGCAAGGCGTCGGCTATTTGTTTCAGCCGGAGCCGAAGCACGGCTTCCACGAACAGGTCTATGAGCACGCCATGGTGGCGGACGCGCAGGGCCAAATACCGATCGCTCTGGTCAATCCGGACTTCGACGGCGGGCGCGGCCTCGGTTTCATGGTCGAGGTTAACCGCAGCGAGTTCCCTTATATGTTCCAGTGGCAGAACTACCAGGAGGGCCAATACGCCATCGGTATCGAGCCAAGCTCGAATCACGTGCTTGGCGAGCCGTTCGCGCGGGAGCGCGGCGAGCTGATCTGGCTTGAACACGGCGAGGAACGCCGGTACACGACGCGTTTTTCCGTGCTCGGCGATGCGGAGCAGATTGCCGCCGCCGAACAGCGCATCGCCGCGATTTGCACGCAACCGCTTGAAGAGTTCCCCCCAGTGACCGGGCGCTGGGACGGTTGATCGGCGATGGCGCCGACCATTGAGGACACGAGAATGTCGGACTCACAGCCGCTGAACGGACCGGGCAGGAGTTTCAAGATCGTCGACATCGCCCGCGAAGCGGGTGTGAGCACGGCGACCGTTGATCGCGTGCTCAATCACCGCGGCGGTGTCAGGCAACCCAAACGCGACCTCGTTCTTGAAGTGGCGCGGCGGCTCAATTACCCACTCCCGCCGCATCTTGTCTCGGTGCCCGGCTTGAAGCATCTGGAATTCGATTTCTTGCTGCCGTCAGGGCCGAACACGTTCATGAACATGCTCGGCGACACGGTCGAGACGGTCGAAGAGCGCTTTGAAGGATTCGTGGCGAGCGCCCATCGTCACGAGATCGAAGGCTTCAATCCCGCCGTTCTGGCCGAGAGCCTGCTGCGCATCGGCGGGCAATCTCAAGGCATCGCTTTCATCGCACTCGAGCATCCTCTCGTGCGCGAGGCCGTCGACACGCTGATCGAGCGCAAGGTGCCGGTCGTCACCATGGTGTCGGATTTATCGAATTCCCGGCGCCTTGGTTATGTCGGCGTCGATAATCGCGCCGCCGGTCGCACCGCCGGTCATCTGCTCGGCCGTTTCATCGGCCAGCGGCACGGCCAAGTGGCCATGATCGCCGGCAGCTTGAGCTATCGCGGTCACGAAGAACGCGAACTCGGCTTTCGCCAGATGCTGGGCGAGGACTTTCCAAGTTTGCGCATCGTCGCGCTCCGCGAGGGCCACGACGATCCTGCCCGCAACTACGCCGCGGTGCGCGATTTGTTGCAGCAATATCCGGACCTGCTCGGCTTCTACAATATTGGCGCCGGTTCGCGCGGCGTGGCGAAGGCTTTGGAGGAAGCCGGCAAGGCGAAGGACGTCGTTTTTGTCGGGCATGAGTTGACGCACTTTACCCGCCGCTTCCTGATTTCCGGCGCCATGGACGCCGTGATCAATCAAAACGCACGGCATGAAGTGATCAACTGCCTGCGCATGCTCGCCAACTGCCACGCCGGCATCGATCCGGCGACGAAGATCGAGCCGACTCGCATCGAGGTGTTTCTGCGTGAGAACCTGCCCTAGAGCATGTCCCGGAAAAGTGGAAGCCGGTTTTCCGAAAATGACATGCGACAATAAAGAGACCTGGAGCATTTCCCGATTCCACTTAATCGGGAAGTGCTCCAGGAGCCGACCGAAAACCGTTCAATCGTGCCGTCCCCGGCGGCCATCCAAACGTCGCATCAAGGAAGCATGCCAGTGAATGTCGATCTGCGAGACAAGAAGGTTCTGTTGACCGGCGGTGCGGGCGGCCTGGGTACCGCGATCACGCTTGCGTTCATCGAGGCCGGCGCGCGTGTGCTCGCACTCGACGTCGATCGCGCCAAAGGCCAGCGCCTGCTGGCCGAATGCGGAAGTCTCGGATCGACGATGTCGGGCTCGGTCCGTCTGGTGGACGGCGATCTGGCCGATCTCGGTGCCACAGCCGAACTGGTCGACAAACTCGGCCGCGAAGAAGGCGGCATCGACGTTCTGATCAACAATGCCGCGATCTATCCAAGCCGTAGCATCGAAGACTACAGCATGGAAGAACTGGACGTGGTTCAGCGCGTGAATGTGCAGGCGGCGATCGTTTGTGTACGGGCCGTACTGCCGGCGATGAAGCAAAAAGCGATGGGCCGGATCATCAACGTAGCGAGCGTCACGCTGTCCGGGGGCTGGGCCAATCTCTTGCCGTACGTGACCTCGAAAGGCGCGCTCGTCGGCATGACGCGTGCATTGGCGCGCGAACTCGGCCCGTTTGGCATTACGGTCAATTGTGTCAGTCCCGGCGCCTTTCCCACTGATGCTGAAAAAATTCACCCGGATCCGAACGGCTACAACAGCTTCATTCTCGACCGTCAGTCGGTCAAGCGCCGCGGCCGGCCTGAGGACATCGCCAACGCCATGCTGTTCTTTGCCTCCGAAGCTTCAAGTTTTGTCACCGGACAGACGCTGAATGTCGACGGCGGCTGGGTCATGCATTGAGGCGGGCCCGGGAGGAATTGGAATGAGCATTTTGTCGGGTTATCGGGTTCTGGACTGCACGATCGCGATGGCGGGCCCGTTTGCGGCACAGCGGCTTGGCGATCTCGGTGCCGATGTGATCAAGATCGAACCGCCGACGGGAGAATGGCAGCGCCATGTTTCGGCCGGCGGGGCGCGCGGCAATCGGGTCAATGTGTCGTTTCTCTCACTCAACCGGAACAAACGCAGCCTCGCTATCGACCTGAAGAAGCCGGAAGGCCGTGCCGTGCTGCTCGATCTCGTCCGCAGCGCCGACGTCTTTCTGCAAAACTATCGGCCGGGGGTCGCCGAGCGGCTCGGCGTCGATTACGAGACCTTGCGCGCCATCAACCCGCGCCTCGTTTATGTGTCGATGTCGGGCTATGGCGAAACCGGTCCTTATCGCGATCGGCCGGGCCAGGATCTGCTGCTACAGGCGATGAGCGGCGCCATGCTCAGCTCGGGACGGGCAGGCGATCCGCCGTTGCCGGCCGGCCAATATCTCGTCGATGCAGTCACGGCCTATACGGCCTTCGAAGGGGCGCTTGCCGCGCTGCTGCACCGTGAGCGCACCGGCGAAGGACAACTCGTCAAAGTGAATATGCTCGATGCCATCGTTACCATGCAGATGCAGGAGCTTTCGGTCTTCACCGTCGGCGGGCTGCCGCAACGCCGCACCGAGGAGCCGCACGCGCACGTGTACATTCGTGCGCCCTATGGTGTGTTTGCCACCAAGGACAAGTTCATCGCGCTGGCCTTTCCGCCGCTGAAAAAGCTCGCTGCGGCGATCGAGGCCCCGCAACTCGCCGACATGGACGACGAGATCGATACGTTCAGCCGTCGCGATGAGATCTTTGCCATTGTGCGTGAACGGCTGCGCACGCGCAGCACCGCGGAGTGGCTGAAGATATTTGCCGCGGTCGATATCTGGGCTGGGCCGGTTTTCGGCTATGCCGATCTGATCGACGACCCGCAGATCGCGCAGAACGGAACGTTCGTGGAATACGACCATCCGACGGAGGGCCGGGTGAAGACACCGGGATTTGCCATCGAATTCTCGCGCACGCCATCGACTGTTGCGCGCGGGGCGCCGCTCGCCGGCGAGCACAGCCGCGAGGTTTTGCGCGAGCTCGGCCTCGACGATAAACGCATCGACGATCTGATCGCGGCTCAAGTCATTGCGCAGGCGCAATGACGGCGGGCGTCTCGCGATATCTGGGGTTGACGTGGGATCACCCGCGCGGCTTTCGTGCCCTCGACGCGGCCGCCGCCGCCGACAAGACCATAAGCCTGCGCTGGGAACGCCAGTCGCTCGAAGGCTTCGAGGCCCATCCGATCGCCGATCTGGCGCAACGCTACGACCTGATTGTTCTTGATCATCCGCATCTCGGTGATGCCGTGGCCGCAGAGTGCCTTGTGTCGCTCGAGTCCTTGTTCGCGGCAGAGGAGATTGCGGCTTGGGCCGCTGCAAGCGTCGGCCGCAGCTTTGCCAGCTATCGCTATGCCGGCAAGTATTGGGCGCTGCCGCTTGATGCGGCGACGCAGGTTGCGGCTTTCCGGCCGGACTTGCTAGAAGGGGAGGCGCCGCCCGCGACCTGGGAGGCTGTAATTGCGCTCGCGCAACGACGGCCGGTTTGTCTGAGCCTCGCCGGGCCGCACGCGGCACTGACTTTCATGAGCATTTCTGCCGCACTCGGCGAACCGCCTGCTAGCAAGGATCCCGATCAATTCGTAGGCGTGGGTGTCGGCACCGAAGCTTTGGCGATCATGGCGGCAATCCACCAGAACGCCACAAAACTTGCTCTCGGTAAAAATCCGATCGGCATTCTCGAAGCGATGGCGCAAGGTGCAGATATCGCTTATTGCCCGCTGATCTACGGTTACGTCAACTACGCGGTGCCGCAGGCGGGCCGGCATCTGGTTCGCTTCACCGACGTTGCGGCAGTTCGCGCCGGCGGCCCACTCGGGTCGACGCTTGGCGGCACCGGGCTTGCTGTCACGCGCCGGGCTACCACCACCACGGACCTCCTGGCCCATCTTCGCTATTTGATGAGCGAACAAACTCAGCGCTATTTCATCCCATGCCATGATGGCCAGCCGAGCGCGCGCGCCGCCTGGCGCGATGACGAAGTCAACGCACGATGGGGAAATTTTTATCGCGATACGCTTCAAACCGTCGAAGCGGCTTGGATTCGGCCTCGTTACAAAAGGTTTATCGCGTTCCAAGCGGCGGCATCGGCTTTGATACGCGCCGCGTTGGAATCCGGAGTAACGGCCACGGTGTTGTTGTCCGAGCTTCAGCAGCAATACGCCAGCAGCCGCCGCTCCGGCGGGGGAAGCGCCGCCGAGCTGTAGTCGTGCTGCGGCGGACGAAACGTCGTTTTCAGAAGGCGGTCGTTGTCCGCCGAAAGTGGAGTTGCTGATGTCGGAAGCCAATACAGCGGACGCGCACGAGGTTCTGTTCGAGCAGGACGGTCACGTCGTGACCATCGTGTTGAATCGTCCAGCCAAGCTCAACGCCGTCACGCCCGCAATGGCGGCTCGCCTCATTGAGCTTGTCGACCAGTGCAATACCGATCCCGATGTCCGTGTTGTGATCTTGACCGGTGCCGGCGAAAAGGCGTTTTGCGCCGGCAGCGATATCAGCGAGCTTGACGATTACGCATCGCCGTGGGATTTCCGCAATCGGCCCGACTATTGCGACGCCATACGGCGATTGAACAAACCGATCATCTGCGCCATCAATGGGTACGCGCTCGGCGGCGGCTTGGAGACGGCGATGTCTTGCGACATTCGCCTCGCCGCCGGCAATGCGCGCTTCGGCGCTCCGGAAATCAAGCTCGGGTGGATTGGCGGAGGCGGCATGAGCTATCTTCTGGCGCACAGCATCGGCCCGAGCAATGCGGCCCTGATGTTGATGACCGGCGATCCGATCGACTCGGCGCGTGCGCTGTCGTGGGGATTGGTGAGCGAAGTGCTCGAGCTCTCTGAGCTGCGGCCGCGCGCACTGGCGCTGGCGCAGACCATCGCGGAGCGCGCGCCAATTGCCGCGGAGACGGCGAAGACAAATCTACGCGCGGCCTATGCGGTGCCGCTCGAAACGGCGGTTCAGTACGAGCGCGATCTGCAAACGATCTGCTTTGCGACCGAGGACGCCAAGGAAGGGCGCGACGCATTCAAGCAAAAGCGGGTGGCGCGCTTCAATCGGCGTTAGGAAAACGATGGCGAGAGGACCTAGCGTGCTTCCGGTCATAACGATCGATCCATCTGAAACGCTGCCGGCGGATGGCTATGCCGGGACACTTGCCGGCCGGGTTTGGCGTCCGGAGGTCGAGGGGCCCTCGGTCGTCGCGATCCGCGCCGACGGCATTTTTGATGTCACCGACAGCTTTCCGACCATGCGCGATCTGTGTGAGATGCGCGATCCGGCCGCGAGCCTGAAAGCCGAGACGGGTGAACGTATCGGCACGCTGGCGGACATTCTCTCCAACACGCCCCCCGAGCGGCGCGACACATCGAAGCCGTGGCTGCTCGCGCCCGTTGACCTTCAGGCGATCAAGGCGGCGGGCGTCACCTTTGCGATTTCGATGATCGAGCGGGTGATCGAGGAGCGCGCGCGGGGCAATCCGCAGGCGGCGGAGGGTATCCGCCAAGACATTCTGCGCATCGCCGGGATCGGCGATCTGCGGCACTTACGCCCGGGGTCGAAGGAGGCCGCCACGCTGAAGGAGGCTCTGATCGCCGAGGGGATGTGGAGCCAGTATCTCGAAGTCGGCATCGGGCCGGATGCGGAGATTTTTTCCAAGGCCCAGCCGATGGCGGCTGTCGGCACCGGCGTGGATGCCGGTCTGCATCCGATGTCGACCTGGAACAATCCAGAGCCGGAAGTGGTGCTCGTTGTCGCCTCCGACGGTCGCATCGTCGGCGCCACATTGGGCAACGACGTCAACCTGCGCGATGTCGAGGGGCGTTCGGCGCTGTTGCTGTCCAAGGCTAAAGATAACAATGCGAGCTGTGCTATCGGGCCCTTTTTGCGCTTCTTCGATGCGAGCTTTTCGCTCGATGCGGTGTGCGAGACGACCGTCGCTCTGAGCGTCGTCGGGGCGGACGGCTTTCGGCTCGATGACGCCTCCTACATGAACCGGATCAGCCGCGATCCGCGCGATCTGGTCGCCCAGATGATCGGGCCGTATCATCAATACCCCGACGGCGCCGTGCTGTTTCTTGGTACCCTGTTCGCACCGACCAAAGACCGAGACGGGGCGGGCCAGGGCTTCACCCACAAGGTTGGCGATATTGTCACCGTTGCTTCGGCCGAGCTCGGGAGCTTGGTCAACCGCATGCGGTTTTGCCAGGACTGCGAACCCTGGCACTTCGGAGCTGGTCATCTTGCGCGCAATCTGGCTCGCAGAGGCGCGCTTCGGTGAGCTGGAAGAGTCATCCGCTCTCTTGCCCACTGTAAGCCGCGGCGCTGATTCCTTGGGCTCGTGATATTTCGCGAGCAGCAAGCCGCGCGCTTTTGTTTGTAATCGGTTTGACGATCCAGATTTTGTGCGCGCAGGCGGTCGGCGTCTTCACCCGCGCCGTGCTCTTACGCCTTACCGCGACAGCCGATCGGACACGATGTGGCCTCAATTGAGGTCGTTATCTGTTGCTTTCTTATTTATTCATGTATTTCAGTTGTTTATGTATGTGTTATTTATGACACGCCTGTGGATAAATACGCGGAAGCTGGGAGAAATCACTGGCTTGGGTCGGCACCGAACTATCAAAATAACAAGGTAAGTAAATAGTAGTGTGGGAGAGCGTAACATGAGTATGCAGTCCAATTCTTACAGGTCCGAGACCGTGATTCCGTTGGCGCCTGAACGAGGCAACGGTAGTGAGGTCGACCAACTGGACAGGGCGGGGCAGACTATTTTGACATTGCTGCACAGAGCGGCGGGCGCCGCGGAGCAGAACAGCAAACAAGCTCTCGAAATGGCCCAGGCGCTTTCGCAACAGCTTCAAGATGCGGAGCAGCACATTGCCGAACTGAAAGCCAATGTTCGCTTTCACGAAGACAGGGCCGAGCGCGCCGAGCAGTGGCTGCACAAGATCTACAACGAAATCGACAGCCGGTTCGTACAGCCCGTTCCGGGCGAGCGGCAATCGTCGCCGAAGCGTAGGGTCCAATCAGCGGGCTAGAGCATGATCCGGAAAAGTGGATGCCGGTTTTCCGAAAGATCATGCTCCACCAAAGGTCTAGAGCGCGATGTCTATTCAACCTAAAACCATCGCGCTCTAGAGCATGTCCCGCGAATGTGCTAGCCGGTCTGTCGAAAAGGACCTGCGACACTGTATAAATCCGGGGTGCATCCCGATCCAACTCAATCGGGATGTGCTCTGAGCTCACGAAGGCAATATCGATGATTCTCTTTCTGGCGGGCGCCGGCGTGGCCGGTGTCATGCTCGGGGCCACCAACCGAATCGTCTTTCTTTTGCCGGCGGCTCTGATGGCGTTTGTGGTGGCGTCGGTGCTCATGTTCCGCTCCGACATCGACCTTGGGCTTACCGCGCTCACGGCGACGTTGTTTTGCGGCGGCTATTTGGTCGGTGTGGTGATCGCCGATATGGCGCCGCGCCTGCTGACACGATCGTCGAAAAGTCTTGAATCGCATTGAAGCGAGGCCGCTACCTGCCTCGCGTGCATCGCAGTCGAAACACTGTTTCGATCTTGCACGGGGTCAGTAGCCTCGCCTTCTTCCTGCGAAGGCTACGGCACCTTATTTGAGCGCGCTGGCGTAGGGATAGATGAAAGAGCCTGTTCGATAGTCCGGGGGCCAGACAATGGCCTCATGTTCAAGCTCTCGGAATTGCTCGAGGCTGCCGTCAGCGACGCCTTGGAATTGCGTCCACACCACCCGCGGCTCGCTCCATTCGCCGTCCTTGCCAAAACCGATCTTGCCCACCACCGTCTCGAACGTGTGGCTGTGCATGTATTCGGCAAGTTTGTCTTGGTCCAGGCCGCCGGTCGCGCGCACCGCTTCGGCGAGAACCTGCCCGCCCGCGTAGCCGAATGGCGAAAACGCGTAGCCGAGCGGGTCGACGCCGTAGCCGGTGGCCTTGGCTTGATATTTGCGCAGCATGTCGCGCAAGCCATGAAATTCAAACTTGGGCGAGTTGACGAACAGGTCTTGCTTGACGATTCCGTTGAGTAGCGGGCCGAGCTGTACCTTCATGCCGGTTGCCAAGAGCCCGATCAGGCCACCGCCGAAGAGCTTCGGCTGTAATCCGATTTCGTGTGCGGCGCGAACGATACCCAGCGTATCCGGCGGATAAGCAGCGGCAAAAACCATGTCGGGCGATGTCGCCTGTATGGCGCGAACGATGGGCCCGAAGTCCGTCGTAGCTGGCGGATAGCTCTTATCGTAGATCACCTGAAAGCCAAGCGCGTTGGCGTTCTGACGGGCGCCGTCGGTGGTATTGCGAGCGAATTCCGCATCGGCGCCGATGATTGCGACGGTCTTCGGTCGGGGCGTTTGCTGTGCGGCGAGTTCAAAGAAGCCCCGAGACATCGAGGTCTTCGGATCCGGACCGAGTGAAATCATCGAGAAATATTTGGAGTAGTGAAACTCGCTATTCGCGGAAACGCCGAAGAACGCGATTGTCAAGCGCTTGTGGTCCATCAGCGTCACGATCGCGGGCGCCACCATGTTGGTGGCGTAAGGACCGATCGTCAGATCGACTTTGTCGACATCGATCAGCTTGGTATAAATTCCCGGCACCGTCGCCGGATTGCTCTGATCGTCATAATAAACAAACTCCACCGGGCGGCCCAGCAAGCCTCCGCTCGCGTTGACGTCGTCGCGCCATATCTCGAGCGCCAGCAGCAGTTGCTTTCCATTGACCGCGACACCGCCGGTGAGCGACATGCTAAAGCCGATGCGGATCGGCTTGGCTTCGTCGCTGGCGCGAAGGGACGACGAGGCGGCCAAAATGATCGCGGCGGCGATCAGCGAATAGCGGCAGAGATTGGCGAAGACGGATCGCATTCTGGGGCGCCCTCCCGAGGCGTGTTTTTCCGGATCGTAGGCGAGTGCGCGACCCCGCTGCAAGCGCCTTCGCCATCTTGACTGTATGGTTCGCGCGTTCCTAGATGTGCGTCGCCTGGATACGACAGAAACACACAGAGAGATGGTGCCGATGGGGGGCGAAATACGTCGTGTCGTCACATGCAACGAGGCCGACGGCAAGGCGGTGGTGCTGTTCGACGGCGCCTCGCCGCGCATTACCGCTCGGCCCGAAGCGGGCGTAGAATCTTCGCTCTTGTGGGTCACCGACACCACGCCCGCCGAGGCTGGCGGTGCGCATGACCGTGCCGATCGCACGATCGGCATTCCGCCGCCGCCCGGCGGCAGCGTGTTTCGCATCGTCGATTTTTATCCGGTGGACGACGGCAACTTGCCAACTGACCACATGACCCAGCACATGGGTGCGGACGCGTCCCGCAAGGGTTGGGCGCCGCGCCACCCTGCCATGCACCGCACGCGTAGCGTCGACTATGCGATCGTCATGTCAGGCGAGATCGATATGTTGCTCGACGATTCTGAGATCCATCTCAAAGCCGGCGACGTGCTGGTCCAGCAGAGCACCAATCATGCTGGGTCAACCGCGGGACGGCGCCGTGCCGCATCGCGTTCGTGCTGATCGACGCGAAAGAAGATTGATCTGTCGTATTCCCTCATTGGCGGAGTGTGACGTCGAATGACGATTGACTTCGGCGTGATCGACCATCTTGACCAACAAGATGTGCCCATCGATCAGACCTATGACAGCAGGCTTGCGCTCATAGAATTATACGATCGAGCCGGTTTCAGTACCTTCCACCTGACCGAGCATCATTTTACGCCACTCGGGCTCGCGCCCTCGCCGTTGATTTTTCTATCCGCCGCCGCGCGGATCACGCGCAACATCCGCTTCGCGCCGCTCGTGCTGTTGCTTCCGCTCTACAATCCGCTGCGCCTTGCCGGCGAAATCTGCATGCTCGACCACCTCAGCAAAGGCCGGCTCGACATCGGTGCCGGGCGGGGGATTTCGCCGTACGAGCTTGCCTTCTACAACGTCAACCATCTCGAGGCTGCATCGATCTATCAGGAAGCCTACGATGTGCTGATGATGGCGCTCACGCGTGATACGGTCGATTTTCGTGGGAACTATTTCAAGTATTTCAATGTGCCGATGCAGCTTCGGCCGTATCAGAAGCCGCACCCGCCGTTGTGGTACGCATCGAGTTCGCCGGAGGGGGCCGCCTGGGCCGGGGCGCAGAGTCACAACGTCGCGTTCCTCGCGCCGACAGCGCGGGCGGCTGAGCTGATCAAGGCGTTCAAGGCGGGGCGGGCGTCCTCCGAGCTTGCATCCTCAAAGCCGGTGCCGAAAATAGGAATTACTCGGCATATTTATGTGGCCGAAACAGACGAGAAGGCGCGGGAGGAAGGCCTGGCAGGCTATATGCAATGGTTCGCAAAGTTTGCCTATCTCTGGCAGAAATACGATCCGCGACCTGCTCCTGCGGACGCCGACGTATTGCGCCGCGACGCTTCGCGTATCATCACCGGCTCACCGCGCACTGTCCGCGACGAGATTGCCCGGCAGATCGAAGAAAGCGGCGCGAATTACTTCATCACCCGTTTTGCCTACGGACATCTGAGCCACGCGCAAAGCACCCGGTCACTCGAGCTGTTTGTTTCGGAAATCATGCCTCACTTCAAATGAGAGGGCGACGAACGCCGTTTGCGCTTGGACACGGAGCTCCTGACCGGCGCATTCGTCGGCGGAGCGCAGGTTTAGCGCCTCGGCAAAGCATGAGGCCGCCGTCGTGAATTCAGAACGGTCGAACGCGCACCTGCCGACGCGTACCGTCGACGTGCTGGTCGTGGGCGCAGGCGCTGCCGGCTTAGCCGCGGCAATATTCGCGAAGCTGAAGGGTCTCGACGTCCTGATCGTTGAAAAGTCCGACAGGGTCGGGGGCACGGCGGCGACCTCCGCGGGCACGCTTTGGATTCCGCAAAACACACAAGGCAAGACGGCAGGCGACAAGGACAGCATCGCCGAGGCCGCGACTTATCTCGAAAGCCTGATCAAGACTGACACGCCGCGAACCCGCCGTCAGCGCGAGGCCTACCTCACCACGGGTGTAGAGGCCATCGATGTCCTTGAGGCCAACACAGAGTGCGCTTTTCTGCCTTGCGGCGCCCACCCGGACTATTACACCCGACCAGGCGCCGCGGTTCGGGGTCGCGCTATCGTTCCGGCACCGTTCGACGGGCGCCTGTTGGGTGGCGATTTCGAGCGCGTTCGCCCGCCGATCAAAGAGTTCATGATTTTCGGGGGCATGATGGTGGGAAAAATGGATATCCCCCGCCTGCTTGGGCGTTTTCGCTCGCCTCCCGATTTCGCCTACTCGGCGAGCTTGTTTTTGCGATATCTCGTCGACCGCCTGCGCTATTCACGCGGCACGCGGCTGATGATGGGCAACGCGCTTGTTGGGCGTATGTTCTATTCTTTGCTTAAGCTCGGCGTCCGTCCCGAATTCAATACGCGGCTCGGCGAACTGGTCGTTGAAAACGGGCGTGTCACAGGTGCGACGGTGATTGGATCGTCGGGCGACCGGCTAGTCACCGCCCGCAAGGGCGTCATTTTGGCAACCGGCGGTATTGCGCAGAATGCGGCTTACCGCGAATGGCTAATGCCGCATCCCACGCCGAAATACTCTCTTGCCAGCGAAGCCAACCAAGGCGAAGGGGTTGCGGCGGCCGAGGCGCTGGGGGCGCGCATCAGCGCGACAGAAAATGGTAGCGGCGGATTCTGGACACCGGTTTCGGTGACCCGCCACAACGACGGCAGTCGCGGGCTGTTTCCACACCTCTCGCTCGATCGCGCCAAGCCCGGACTGATCGCGGTCAATCGCGCGGGGCGGCGTTTTTGCAATGAGGCCGATTCCTACCACGACTTCGTGCAGGCGATGTACCGAGCCAATGACGCCGACGGTGCGATCCCGGTCTGGCTCGTGTGCGACGGCGCTTTCATTCGCAAATATGGGTTGGGCCACGTCCATCCGGGCACCCGCGATTTGAGACGCCATCTTGAGAGTGGATATCTGGTTCACGGCGCAAGCCCCGAAGCGCTGGCGCAGACGTTGAACATCGACGCAGCCGGTTTACGGGTGGCCATGACCCGCTATAACGAGCAGGCAAGGCGTGGTGTGGATGATGACTTCCACAGAGGCCATTCAGAGCTCAACCGCTTCAACGGCGATCCCGCCGTGCAGCCAAACCCTTGCGTCGCACCGATCGATTTGTCCGATCTCTGTGCCATGGAGATATGGCCCGCGGAAATCGCGTGCAGCGCCGGCCTGTCGACAGATGAAGATGCGCGTGTGGTCGATGAAAAAGAGGAACCCATCCCCGGGCTTTTTGCTTGCGGCAATGACATGGCGTCCGTTATGGCCGATACCTATCCCGGTCCAGGTACGACGCTCGGACCCGCTGTCGTGTTCGCCTATCGGGCGATAGCTGCGGTGCTCAAGGAACCGGGCTAAAAGCGTCAAGGACGAGTTTGAGCCGATGAACGATCTGTCCAGCAGACAGAATGAGATTGTGACGTTGGCTCGGACCTCGGGCCGCGTCGCTGTCGATGACCTGGCAAAACGCTACGACGTCTCGCCGCAGACCATACGCAAGGATCTCAACGAGCTCTGTGACCGACATCTTCTCAGCCGCGTGCATGGCGGCGCAATCATCGCTTCCGGTGTCGAGAACATCGCCTATGAGGCGAGACGACTGGTCGCGGCTGCTGAGAAACGCGCCATCGGCACGGCGGCCGCCGCGCTGATACCCAACAACGCGTCTCTCTTCATCAATATCGGGACGACGACGGAAGAGGTGGCGAGCGCTCTTGCCAGTCATGAGGAGCTTCTTGTCATCACCAACAACATTCACGTCGCCATGCTGCTCTACACCCGTCCGCGCATAGAGGTGATCGTCGCCGGTGGTCCGCTGCGGCGATCTGATGGCGGCATCGTTGGCTCGGCCACGGTCGGGCTGATCCGGCAGTTCAAGGTGGATTACGCAATCATTGGAGCGTCGGCGATCGAGAGCGATGGGACGCTTCTCGACTTTGACTATCAGGAAGTTCAAGTCGCCCAGTCAATTCTTGAAAACGCCCGCCACGCTATGCTGGTGGCCGACAGTTCCAAGCTTCGGCGCTCGGCGCCGGTCCGCATTGCCCATATTGGTCAGGTCCAAACATGGGTCACCGACGGGCTCGGCGATTCTCCCGTCCGCGAGGTCTGCCGGGAGCGGGGCGTCCGCTTGATCGAGGCTGCGCCACAATTTGCCAGCGACGAGGAAGGCGGCGCCAAGCCGGAAAGCTCCTGGCCTGCTTGATTTCGATTTTGTTTCGATATAGCGTTTACCGAAACAAAATCGCTAATAAAACGCAAGCCCTGGGGACGGCGCCCGTTTTGGATCAGTGCTTCGACATCGCCATCGTTGGCGGGGGCATCAACGGCTGCGGGATCGCGCGCGACGCGGCAGGCCGCGGCTGGTCGGTGATTCTTTGCGAGAAGAGCGACCTCGCCGCCGGTACGTCGTCTTGGTCGACGAAGCTCATCCATGGCGGCCTGCGCTATCTGGAAAATTATGAATTTCGCCTTGTCAGGGAAGCGCTTGGCGAGCGAGAGGTGCTGTGGTCCATCGCCCCTCACATCATCCGGCCGCTGCGTTTCGTTCTGCCCTACCGAAAGGGCCTGAGGCCGGCCTGGATGTTGCGGCTGGGGCTGTTCCTCTACGACCATATCGGCGGCCGAAAAAAACTGCCGGGCACCCGGACCCTCGATCTGACGACCGATCCAGCGGGCCTTCCTCTGCATCCCGGCAAGTTTCGCCTTGCTTTCGAATATTCCGACTGTCGCGTTGACGACGCGCGTTTGGTTGTCCTCAATGCGCGCGACGCTGCGGATCGTGGCGCGGAAATTTGCTGTCGTACGGAAGTCGTGCGCGCCGAGAGGTCGTCGGGAGTTTGGACGCTTGCGCTTCGCGACGTGAATTCCGGCGAGCGAAGAACCGTACGCGCACGAACGATCGTCAACGCTGCGGGCCCCTGGGTCGAGGACGTCCGTTCGCGCTGCGCAGGTCTACCCGCCCGCGCGCATACGCGCCTTGTTCAGGGCTCGCACATCGTGGTGCGCCGATTGTTCAATCACGATCGCGCTTACATTTTGCAGAATCCGGACAATCGGATTGTCTTTGCGATTCCATACGACCGGGACTTCACATTGATCGGCACCACCGATCATGATTTTGAAGGCAATCCAAACGCGCCGATGGCGACCCCGGAAGAGATTGATTATCTTTGTCGGACCGTCTCGGAGAGCTTCGAACATCCTATCGACGCCAAAGACGTGATTTGGAGCTATGCGGGCGTCCGGCCCCTCTACGACGACGGGACCAGCGACGCAAAGGCCGCGACGCGCGATTACGTGCTCGAGCTCGATGCGCGATCCGATGCGCCGGCCGTCGTTTCTATCTTCGGCGGCAAGATCACCACCTATCGCCGGCTTGCGGAGGAGGTGATCGATCGGCTCGTGCCTTTTCTGCCGCGTGGCATTCAAGCAAAAGCCTGGACCGCGAACGCTCCTCTGCCAGGCGGCGACTTTGCCGTCGAGGGTATAAAGGAACTGGAACAACAGATCGCGCGCACGTATCCTTTTCTTGCAGCGGACCATGTGTCGCGCCTGGTCGCGGCCTACGGCACACAGGTTACGTCGGTCCTTGGCCCGGTGGCTGACCAGCGCTCGCTGGGCCGCGATTTCGGAGCGTCACTGAGCGAGGCCGAAGTGCGCTATCTTGTTGCCAGGGAGTGGGCGCAAACGGCCGAAGACATCGTCTGGCGCCGGACCAAGCTTGGATTGCGCCTGACGCCGCAGCAAATTCAAGCTCTTGGCCAATGGCTCGCCGAAAGCCCCGGAGGCCAAAAGGCGCAGCAGGAATTGAGGGCGGCGCCGTGACGATCACCGTCGAAAACGTCACGAAGGTCGTGCGCGGAAGCGTGCACATTCGCGAGCTCTCGCTGTCGTTGGCACCCGGCACAATCAATATCCTGCTGGGACCCACCCTTTCGGGCAAAACATCGATCATGCGCCTCCTGGCCGGACTGGACGCGCCGACGTCGGGCCGCGTGATTGTCGACGGCGACGATGTGACGGGAAAGGCCGTCCGCGAGCGCTCGGTCGCCATGGTCTACCAGCAGTTCATCAACTACCCGGTGATGACCGTTCGGGAAAACATCGCGTCGCCGTTGCGGGTGCGCGGCGTCGCCAAGGCCGAGATCGCAGCGAGGGTGGCGCGCGCGGCAAGGCTGTTGCGGCTCGAGCCATATCTTGATCGGCTTCCGCTCAGCCTATCTGGCGGGCAGCAACAGCGTACGGCCATCGCCCGGGCGCTGGTGAAGGACGCGAAGCTTGTGCTGTTGGACGAGCCCCTGGCCAATCTCGACTACAAGCTGCGCGAGGAGCTTCGTACCGAGCTGCCGCGCTTCTTCGCCGGCAAGGGCACGATCTTCGTTTACGCCACCACGGAGCCGTCGGAGGCTCTCCTGCTCGGTGGAAACACCGCAACCCTGCGAGAAGGCGCCGTGACGCAGTTCGGGCCAACGCCTGAAGTCTATCGCTCGCCAAAGGACAAGGCGACGGCCTGCATCTTCTCAGATCCGCCGATGAATTTTCTGACCATAAGAGTTGAGGGCGGCTCGGCAGCGAGCGATGTCGGCCCGTCGTTTGCGCTGTCTGGCACCCTGAAGGATCTCCCTGAGGGACGTTTCGAAGTCGGGTTTCGCCCGAACCACATTTCGCTCGATCGATCTGGACCCGGACAGGTGTTGGTCAAAGGCACCGTCGCGGTCAGCGAAATCACTGGTTCGGAGAGCTTCGTCCATGTGGACGTGCAAAACGCCCGCTGGATCGCTGTCGCCCGGGGCGTACGCGAGCTGCAACCGGGACAGGCGATCGACGTTTATCTCGATCCGTCAAAGTTTTTCGTTTTTGATGCCGGTGGACATCTGGTGCGAGCACCCGACTGGAAGGGCGCCTGATGGCTCGCATCGAACTCAACAACCTTGCGCATAGTTACAAGCCTGGACCGGCCGATGCATCGGATTGGGCCGTGAAACCCATGACGATGGTCTGGAATGACGGTGGAGCTTATGCGCTGTTAGGCCCGTCCGGCTGTGGCAAGACGACGTTGCTCAACATCATTTCCGGGCTCGTCATTCCGTCGGCCGGCAAGGTGCTGTTCGACGACGTCGATGTCACGACCTTGCCGACCGAGCGGCGAAACATCGCCCAGGTCTTTCAGTTCCCGGTCATTTACGACACCATGACGGTCGCGGAAAATCTCGCGTTCCCGCTGCGCAACCGCGGTGTCGCGCGGCGCCAAATCGCGGAACGGGTCAAGCAGGTGGCCTCCATGCTCGACCTGTCGTCGGATTTGGCGCGCCTGGCCAGCGGGCTCACCGCCGACATGAAGCAGAAGATCTCGCTCGGACGTGGACTGGTGCGCGAGGACGTCCGGGCGATTCTATTCGACGAGCCGTTGACGGTGATCGACCCGCATCTGAAATGGCAACTGCGGAGCGCTCTCAAACGCGTGCACCGCCATTCGCGAACCACCATGGTCTACGTCACCCACGATCAAACCGAAGCGCTCACCTTCGCCGATAAGGTCGTCGTGATGTTGGAGGGCGAGGTCGTGCAGATCGGAACGCCCCAGGAATTGTTCGAGGAGCCAGCACACACGTTCGTGGGATATTTCATCGGCTCGCCCGGCATGAATGTGCTGCCGGCCCTGGTGGAAGGCTGCAAGGCCCACATCGGCGACAGCACCATAACGCTCGGTTCGAGCTACCCCAAATTTTCCGGGGGCCAGAAAGTGGAGATCGGTATCCGTCCCGAATTTCTACGCGTGGGAAATGACGGTCATGGCCTGGAAGTCAACGTGCTTCGCGTCGAAGATGCGGGCAGCCGTAGGATCGTTCGTGCGGAAATCGGCGGGCTGCCCGTAGCGGCTATCGCCGGCGAAGAGGAGATGGTGTCTGCGGGGCGCCTCTCGCTCGAACCGGATCCGAAGCGCGTGCACGTCTATGCTGATAGTAAGCTGGTGAGGGTCTAAGGGCCGTGGACAAACCGATCAACAACCGCGCTTGGTTCCTGGTCGTGCCCGTTGTGGCGATCGTCGCCTTCAACGCGATACTGCCGTTGATGACGGTCATCAATTATTCGGTACAAGACACGTTCGGCAACAATCAGTTCTTCTGGAACGGCGTCGGCTGGTACCAAGAACTATTAGACCCGAACGCCGAGCTCGGCGGCCGATTTTTGGCATCGCTCGGGCGCAATATCGTGTTCTCGCTCATCGTTCTTGTGATCGAGGTGCCGCTCGGGATTCTGGTTTCGCTCTGCATGCCGAAGAAGGGCCCGGGCGTGGCCTTCTGCCTGGTCGTCATGGCGCTGCCGTTGCTGGTGCCGTGGAACGTGGTGGGCACCATCTGGCAGATCTTCGCTCGCAGCGACATCGGCCTGCTCGGCTGGACCGTCAATCATCTCGGCCTCGACTACAACTATACGGCCGGGTTCTTCTCGGCCTGGTTCACGATCATCGTCATGGACGTGTGGCACTGGACCAGCCTGATTGCGCTCCTTTGCTATGCCGGACTCAAATCCATTCCTGACGCCTTCTATCAGGCGGCACGTATCGATGGCGCGTCCCGCTGGGCGGTGTTCCGCGCCATCGAACTGCCCAAGCTTCGGCGCGTCTTGCTGATCGGCGTGCTGCTGCGCTTCATGGACAGCTTCATGATCTATACCGAACCTTTTGTCGTCACCGGCGGAGGCCCTGGAAACTCCACCACGGTCGTGTCGATCGAGCTCGTCAAGATTGCGCTCGGTCAGTTCGACCTCGGCAAGGCGGCGGCCATGTCGATCGTCTACGACCTGATCATCCTCGTGAGCTGTTGGATTTTCTACACCGTCATGACCAATACGCGCGAAGTGCGACGGGAGCGCCTGGCATGAGAGGGTCACGCAATATTCTGGCGGCCTATCTGATTTTTCTGCTGCTGCCGACCTATTGGCTCGTCAATATGAGCTTCAAGACCAATACCGAGATCACAACGACGATGAGTGTGATCCCGCTCGCCCCCACGTTGAAGAACTACATCGAGATCTTCACCAATCCGACCTGGTACAACGGCTTCTTGTTTTCGCTGACCTACGTCGTTCTCAACACCCTGATCTCGATAGGGGTGGCGCTGCCCGCCGCTTACGCCTTTTCACGCTATCTTTTTCTCGGCGACAAACACCTGTTCTTTTGGCTCCTTACCAATCGCATGGCGCCGCCCGCGGTGTTTGCGCTGCCGTTCTTCAATCTCTATTCGGCCATCGGGCTATTCAACACCAGCTGGGCCGTGGCGCTCGCGCATTGCATCTTCAATGTGCCGCTCGCGGTCTGGATCCTCGAAGGATTCATGTCCGGCGTGCCGCGGGAGATCGATGAGACCGCCTTTCTCGACGGTTACTCGTTTCCGCGATTTTTTGTGCGCATCTTCATTCCGCTGGTCGCTAGCGGAATAGGCGTCGCCGCCTTCTTCTGCTTCATGTTTTCATGGGTCGAGCTGCTGCTCGCCCGCACCCTGACCAACAACCAGTCGATCTCCTCGATCATGACCCGTACGGTTTCGGCCGCTGGGATCGATTGGGGCCTGCTCTCCGCGGCGGGCGTTCTGACATTGATTCCCGGAGCGCTCGTGATCTGGTTCGTGCGCGACTACATCGCGCGTGGCTTCGCGCTCGGCAGGGTCTAGGAGGCTTCCATGGACATCGCTTGGATGGCGTGGACTTGGCAGACTTCGCTGTTGTTCGCGTTTCTGGCGTTGACGCTCGCGGTGATGACGGTTCTCGCGGTGCGCCGGCCTGAAACCCCGCGCTTCGGTGTGCTGAATGTCCCGACCACGCGCGGCGACCGTCTGTTCATATCGCTGCTGGCGGCGGCGTTCCTCCATCTCGCCTGGATCGGGACTGTGGGCGCGGAGACCATTGCGACCCTGCCGATCGCCGACGGATTGGAAATCTCCAGCCTTTGGCTGGCCACACTGATCTCACTCGCCATGGCCGCAGCCGTCTTTCGCTGGGTCTGAGGGTGGATATGCCGGGTCTCGCCAAAGCGTGCGGGGGCTCGGTGGGAAAATTGAGATGCACGCGAGGGAGGAAATACACATGCGCCTGAAGTCTCACGTTTCCATGGGCGTCCTTATGTTGGCGCTTGCGGGCGGCCCGGCGCTTGCCGACGACGCTGCGATCAAGAAATGGGTCGATACGGAGTTCCAGCCTTCGACGCTGTCGAAGGACGATCAGACGAAAGAGCTGCAATGGTTCGCCAAGGCGGCGGAGCCCTACAAGGGCATGGAGATCAACGTGGTCTCCGAAACCCTCACCGTGCACAAATATGAATCCGAAGTGTTGGCGAAGGCTTTCGAGGAGATCACCGGGATAAAGGTCAAGCACGACATCATTCAAGAAGGCGACGTCGTCGAGAAAATTCAAACGCAAATGCAGTCGGGAAAGAATATTTACGACGGCTGGATCAACGACTCGGATTTCATCGGCACGCATCCGCGCTACAACCAGACCGTCAACCTTTCCGACTGGATGGCCGGAGAGGCGAAGGACGTCACCGATCCAATGCTGGACGTCGATGACTTTATCGGCAAGTCCTTCACCACATGGACCGATAAGAAGCTTTACCAGCTGCCGGACCAGCAGTTCGCGAACTTGTATTGGTTCCGGTACGACTGGTTCACCAATCCTGACATCAAGGCCAAGTTCAAAGCCAAATACGGCTACGATCTCGGCGTGCCGGTCAACTGGTCTGCTTACGAAGACATCGCGGATTTCTTCACTAACGACATCAAGGAAATAGACGGCGTGCGGGTCTACGGCCACATGGACTATGGCAAGAAAGACCCGTCGCTTGGCTGGCGCTTCACCGACGCTTGGTTATCGATGGCGGGCAATGGGGACAAAGGCATTCCCAACGGCCTTCCGGTCGATGAGTGGGGCATCCGCATGGAAGGATGTCGGCCGGTCGGCTCTTCGGTCGAGCGCGGCGGCGATGTCAATGGCCCGGCCGCGGTCTACGCGATTGAGAAATACATCGACTGGCTGAAGAAATATGCGCCGCCACAGGCGCCTGGCATGACCTTCTCCGAGGCCGGTCCGGTGCCGGCCCAGGGAAACGTCGCCCAGCAGATCTTCTGGTACACCGCCTTCACCGCCGACATGGTGAAGCCGGGCCTTCCGGTGGTCAATGCGGACGGCACACCGAAATGGCGGATGGCCCCGTCGCCTCATGGCGCCTATTGGCGTGAGGGCATGAAGCTCGGGTACCAAGACGTCGGTTCGGTCACACTGCTGAAGTCCACGCCGAAGGACCGCGCGAAGGCGGCTTGGCTCTACCTTCAGTTCATCGTCTCCAAATCGGTGAGCTTGAAAAAGAGTCACGTCGGCCTCACCTTCATCCGCGAAAGCGACATCTGGGATAAGAGCTTCACCGAGCGCGCTCCCAAACTCGGGGGTCTGATCGAGTTCTACCGCTCGCCGGCGCGCGTTCAGTGGACGCCGACGGGCGTTAACGTGCCCGATTACCCCAAGCTCGCCCAGTTGTGGTGGCAGAATATCGGCGACGCCGCGTCGGGTGCGAAAACACCTCAGCAGGCTATGGACTCGCTTGCAGCAGCTCAGGATGAAGTGCTCGGACGTTTGGAAAGGTCGGGCGTTCAGGGCGCGTGCGGTCCGAAGCTGAATAAGAAGGAAACGGCGGACTACTGGTTCAAGAAGTCAGTGGCCGACGGCAACATTGCTCCGCAGCCCAAGCTTGCGAACGAGAAACCTAAGCCCGAGACCATCGACTATGACACTCTGATCAAATCGTGGCCGGCGACGCCGCCTAAGAAATAGCAACGGCGGGGCTGGGCAGCGCTTCTTTGCCGCCCAGCCTCTCTCGACAAAACTCATAGAGGCGGACCATGCGTGTCCGATTTCGCTGCGATCCCGCGTTGCGCGATTTGCTTCCGCCACCCCGGCCCGCGCGCGAAGCGCTGCCCGACTGGTTGCGCAAGATGCCGGCGATGGCTTTCAGCAGCAGTCATAGGCAGGATCTACGCACCTTAAAACATTGCCCGCCGTTCATCGACGCGATGACCCATGGCTTCGTTATATCGCTGCCGTGCGACGTGACGGTGAGTGCTGGCGAACTGCGATGGGACTGGCGGCTTCCTCCTCTTACAGTCGAGGGCCATACGCGCTCGCCGATGAGTTTTCATGTTCCCGCACAGATGCAGGGCACGCCATTGTTCGATGAGCGGCGCATGGCCGTCAAATTCAACAGCTTCTGGACCGTCGAACTGCCGAAGGGATGGTCGTTGATGGCGACCCACCCGATCAATCGCTTTGATCTGCCGTTTCGAACCTTGACCGGTGTTGTCGACAGCGACAGGTTTCACGACGTCGGTGTCTTCTTTCCTGCTATCTGGATCGATCCCGATTTCGCCGGCACGCTTGCGGTCGGCACGCCGGTCGCGCAATGCTTTCCTGTCAGTCGCGACGAACTCGAGCTTGAATTGAGCGCTTTCACCTCTTCGGAGGCTCGGCGGTACACTGAAACCGGAGCGGCAATCAAAGCAGAGCCCGGTCTGTATCGGAAACGGTTCCGGGCGCGCAAGCGATCAGGACTTGGAGAGCCGATCGCGCAGGCTCTCGACGTCGAGGAGGAGTAGGCCGGTGCTGGCTGCGCTGAGCGCCTGGCTGATGGCAGCGAAAGTGGAAGGATCAGTTTGATAGGCCAGGCCATAGGACGTCATCGCGTCCGCAAGGTTACCCAATTGCTGCAGGCTGATAGCCCGGTTGACCAAGGCTCTGGCGTCCCCGGGCCTCAGTGCTACGACTTGCTCAAAAGCGCCGGCCGCGGCGGCATAGTCCTTGACGTCCTGCAAAGCGAGACCCAGACCAAACCATCCGTCCGCATTGGTCCGATCAAGTCCGAGTGCCCGACGAAAGCGCGACAGCGCTCGCGCTGCGTTACCTTGCGCAGCATCGGCTTGCGCAGCGCCGAAAAGCGCGCGAGCCGCCTTTCGGGCGATGTCTGCGGTTTGCGCGTGGCCAGGCCGCTCAGCGAGGCTGACGGCCGCCGCTTCGGCCGCACCGTCGATGTCTCCGCGCAGCAGGGTCAACAGCGCCTTGAGCTGCTGCGCCCCCGCATGACGCGGTGTCGTCGCCAGAATACGATCAACCACGACCTCCGCATCGGCATACCGCTTCTGGCGATATATTTTGATCGCCTCGACCAGAGCTTGATCTGACGTGTCGCTGCTGCGCATTGGGGCGACCATGAGCCAGAACGTGCTTCCTGCCAAGCAAGGCCCGCATGAGGCCAAGCGAGGGTAGCGAGGCGAGGAAAGAGGAACCGCATTTGAGCGCCTACATTCTTGCGATCGACCAGGGCACGACGTCCTCGCGCGCGATCGTGTTCGACGCCCGGCTCAACGTCGTCGGCGTCGGGCAACAGGAGTTTCCGCAGCACTTCCCTCGTTCCGGTTGGGTCGAGCACGATCCCGAAGATCTCTGGCGGACCGTTCTCGAGACCTGTCGATTTGCGCTTTCCCGGGCCGGCATAGCGGCTCGTGATCTTGCTGGAATTGGCATCACCAATCAACGCGAGACCACGCTGGTATGGGAGCGCGCCAGCGGGCGGCCCATCCATCGCGCGATCGTCTGGCAGGATCGCCGCACTGCCGATGCCTGCGATCGTTTGAAGGCGGCGGGACACGAACCGCTCATCAGCCGAAAGACTGGCCTCCTGATCGATCCTTATTTCTCGGGTACCAAGATTGCGGCGATCCTCGACTCCGTGCCCGATGCGCGCACACGGGCGGAGCGCGGCGAGCTTGCGTTCGGCACCGTCGATAGCTTTTTGATCTGGCGGCTGGCCGGCGGCCGCGCGCATGTCACCGACGCGACCAACGCTTCGCGCTCCATGTTGCTGGATATTCACACGGGAGACTGGGACGAGGAGTTGCTGAAGCTCGTTGGTATTCCGAGGTCGGTTCTGCCGCGCGTCGTCGATTCGTCGAGCGAGTTTGGCGTGACCGACCCGGAGATTTTCGGCGCCGCTGTTCCGATCCGCGGTGTTGCCGGAGACCAGCAGGCGGCGATGGTCGGCCAGGCCTGCTTCGAGGCCGGCATGATGAAGTCGACTTACGGCACGGGATGTTTCGCGCTGCTCAATACCGGCGAAGAGGCGGTCATCTCTGGGAACCGTTTGCTGACGACCATCGCTTATCAGTTCGGCGGTAAACGCACATACGCGCTCGAAGGCGCGATTTTCGTCGCCGGCGCCGCTGTCCAATGGCTGCGCGACGGCTTAGGTATTCTGCCGTCGGTCGATCAGAGCGGTCCGCTGGCCGCCGAAGCCGATCCGTATCAAGATGTCGTTCTTGTCCCCGCCTTCGTGGGTCTTGGCGCGCCTTATTGGGATCCCAATGCTCGCGGCGCGATCTTCGGCATCACGCGGGCGACGGGTCCAAGGGAGCTTGCGCGCGCCGCGCTGGAGAGCGTCTGCTATCAGACGGCCGATCTCATTGAGGCGATGCGGGGCGACTGGGGCGCCAACGCGAAGACGGTGCTACGTGTCGACGGCGGCATGGTCGCGTCCGACTGGACGATGCAACGGCTTGCCGATCTTTTGGCTGCGCCGGTCGATCGCCCGCGCGTGCTCGAGACCACCGCGCTCGGAGCGGCCTACCTCGCCGGATTGCAGGCCGGACTCTACCCGCCGCCGAACGTGTTCGCCCGGCAATGGGCGCTCGAGCGCCGTTTCACGCCGGCAATGGCCGCTGGCGAACGCGAGCGCAAGCTGACACTCTGGCGCGACGCCGTCCGCCGGACGATCAGTCGGACGTAGGATGAATCGGATGACCACGGCCTGATTGCGCGATCGGACAGAGTATCGAGTTCATCCAATTACGCCCCGTAAAGATGTTGGGCGATGTCCCTCCCGAGCAGAAAATCGACGTGAATGGTGTTGAACGTCGGCGCATCCTCGAATTGCGGCCAGTGACCGCAATTCTTCATCACAACAAACGACGATTGCGGGATCATGGCTGCGATTCGGGCGCCCTCCGCGACCGGGTTTGTGGGATCGTGTGTGGTCCAGAGAACCAGCGTCTTGGATTTTATTTGCCTCCACTCGGCGTCGGCAATGAGATTGCGCTTGCGGACCTCAATATCCTGCAGCACCAAAATGCGCCTCATGGCTTCGCTGAAGCCGGGCGCTGAATAAATGGCTTGACGCGCGGCGACGAGATCGTCGGTGACGCTCGCCGGATCGGCCATCAGCCATTCCAGGCGCGCTTTGATAAACTCCCATGTTGGGTTGGTGGCCGCGCGCGTGGAAAGCTCGATGATCTTGGCCATCACCTGCGGATGCGCCGTCGAGCCACCGGTCGTATTGAGGACGAGGCGATCAAGACGGTCAGGATGGGTGAGGGCGAAGCGCGCCGCCACCCATCCCCCCAGCGACTCACCGGAGATGTGCGCGCGATCGATTCGCACGGCGTCGAGGAAGCGCGCCAGATGATCGACGTAAGCTGCGATATCCATCAAGCGATCCGGCTTGTCGGTCCAGCCGTGCCCGACCATGTCGATCGCGAAGGTCCGAAAGACTTTGCCGTGATCCGCGAGATTGCGCACGAATGCTTCGGCATGTCCGCCGGTCCCGTGCAGGAAGATGAGCGGCGGCTGGTTGTCGGCGCCGGCGGACAGATAGCGGGTCCGGATGCCGCCAGCATCGACGAAATTCTGGCGAAAGCCCGCACCGCGCAAGTCGGTCCAGAAACTCGAAAACATGGGAAACCTCCTTCGAGCAAAGAAAGCCTGCTCGAATTGGCCGGGCTTGCAAGATGATATCGAGGGATGTGCATAAGGCGCACATGGTGAATCAAAGACCTTCGTGGAGAGCGGTCTCGATATCCCGGACAGTGTCCTGCATATCCGCCAAGTAGCGTTTCGCCGCTTCGGCCGGCGTCATTGCGGTACGAAGGAAAACCAGGTTGAGTGCGCCGAATATGCGCTGCGGGGTTCTCACGCCTAGCGCAATGGCGGCTATTCGCGGTTCGATCAGCCCGACCGCCGAGGCATAGCCTCGCATCCGCGTTTCGCGGATCAGCGTTGCGACATATTTTTTGTCTCGCGCCTGCTGCGCGTCGGGCTGATCCGAGTTCGCGATGATGCGCAGCATCATCTCGCGCTCGTGGTCGGTGCCCCAGGTCAGGACGGCGCGGCCCATTGCCGAGCGCAGCGTCGGCCGCTTGGTGCCGATCATGGCCCGATGCAGCGAGAATGGGCTGAACTTGTGTGTCGTTTCGCGGATGACCATCGCGCCTTGCTCGAACGTCGCGAAATCCGTCGGCCAAAGCACCTTGGTAACGAGCTTTCTCAGCTCCGGTAGGACAACCCGCGTCACCAGATCGAGGTCGGTAAAATCCTCGCCCAGCTTGCGGACTGCAGGCGTGGCCGCATACCGGTCGTCAGACGTCTTGGTGACGAAGCCCTCGTGCTCCAAGGTATCCAGCAGGCGGTAGACAGTCGTACGGTCAATGCGCGTCCGGGCCGAAAGCTGGCTCGGAGTGGCGCGGCCGACGCGCGTGAGTTCACTCAGGATCTGGAGTCCCCGCGCGAGGGAGCGAACGTGACGATAGGACATCTCTTCCGTTCACGACGACATCCCGCCGATAAACGTCAGTATCGATCCGATCGGCGGCGATAACAAGAAACCCGGGTGTTCGAACGTGTATCCACGACTTGCCGGCAGCTCACTCTATTTCGCGGCGGCAACGAAGGGGCAGCCTCCCTCGGCCAACGGGCGGAAAACCTGATCGCCGGGAATAACCTTCAGCAGATTATAGATATCCCATTCCGACCGCGATTTATCGGGCTTCTTTACCTGCAGCAGGTATCTGTCGCTGATCATTCTGCCGTCCTCGCGAATCCATCCTTTGCCGGCAAAAAAATCTTCGACCGGCGTGGATTTCATCACTTTCATCACCGTGGCCGTATCCTTGGTTCCGGCGCTGCGCACGGCTTTGAGGTAATGCAAGACGGCCGAATAGGTCGCGGCATGAATGGCCGAAGGCATCGAATTGGCGCGCTTGAAGAAACGATCGGAAAACTGGCGCGTGGCGTCGTTTTTGTTCCAGTCGAAGCCGTCGGACGTGATGACGCCCTGGGCGGTCTCGAGCCCGACTGCGTGGAAGTCGTGGAGATTTCCCAAAGGCGCGGTGAAGCTGATTCCGCGTTTGGCCTCCATCAGGCCGAATTCGCGGGCCTGCTTGAGCGCATTCGAGGTGTCGGTGGAGGTGCTGACCAAGGCGATGATGTTGGCGCCGGAGCTCGAGGCGGTCAGCAGCGCCGACGAAAAGTCCTGGTTGTTAAGGGGAGAGCGCACCGTTCCGGCGACATTGCCGCCGGCAGCAACAAGCGCCGTCGTCGTGTCGCGCTCAAGCGCGTGGCCGAATGCCGTGTCGGTAGTGAGAAAAAACCACTTGTCGCCGCCGCGGCGAACAACCTCGCGGGCCACGATGTTGCCCAGCGCATAGCTGTCCATGTGAAAGGCGACGGCGTTGGGCGAGCAGGCCTTGCCGGTCAGATCCGACGACGTCGGCCCGCTCATCAGAAATATCTTGTTTTTGTCTTTGACGAGATTCTGTACTGCCAGCGCCAGTGGAGAGGAGGGGACATCCGTGATCGCGTCGACATTCTCCTCGTCGAACCAGCGGCGAATGATCGCCGATCCAATGTCGACCTTGAGCTGGAAGTCGGCGGTTACGGTTTCGACAGGCTTGCCCAGAACATTCTCGCCAAAATCTTCGATCGCCATTTTGGCCGCGAGTGTCGACCCTGTCCCGGAATTGGAGGCGGCCGGGCCGCTAACGTCGGACATGATGCCAATCTTGACACCTCGGCCGCCCTCTTCGGCGGACGCTCCCGATGCGGCTGCGAAGATCCACGCGACAGCCAGGACGCGCGCAAGCGCGACGGTCATGCGGTTTCCTCCTGTTATTTTTAGAACAAGCTTCTCTCTGATCATTTTCCCGGACAGTCGCTTTATCAATGTGATCTTGCGCGTTGTGCACCAGATGCACAGTGCTGCAGGCGCGAGGTTTTTGCGGTCAAGCCGCAACGGCGCGTGCCATCGCCATGCCGACGATCCACGCCGGAATGGGCCGCTGATAGAGGACTTCCATCTGGTAAGGTCCTGCAGCCGATTGTGCGGCGAAGGCGGCAACCCAGGTCCTGACTTCATGCGCAGCCCTTCCGGCTTTTTGCGTCACGTCGTCGTCGGTATAGCTGTCGAAGGTCTCTAGCTTCCCGGATTCGAGCACGGCCAGAAAAGCGCGATCCCAATCGTCGTTGAGATCCCGCAGATTGCCTTTTCTCGCCGCGAAGTCCTCGCCCGCCTTCAACGTTCGTTCTTGACGGATTTTGCGTGCTTCCGGAGCCAGATTGCGGCCGCCGCCGGTCAAGGCATGTGCAACCTCGGGGGATGCATCTTTGATGACCGGCACCGGAGGATCGTGCGACAATCCGCCGGAACCTACAATGAGAACGCGCTTTCCGCTGGCGGCGGCGAAGCGGCCCAAGGCTGTACCAAACTCTCGCGTGCGCGCCCACAGCGGACGCGGCGGCGCGGTGGCATTGATAAACAAAGGCAGCACCGGATACTTCTGCAAGGAGCCGGTCAAGGCCGTGAGCGGCTGCGCGAAGGCGTGATCCACTTGCATTTTGTAAGAGATCGCGACGTCGAAATTTTCCCGACCCATGGCCTCGACAAAGGCCACCGCGAGATCTTCGGAAGTCGCGATAGGCCCGGCCGGCGTATTGTAATCTCCGACCGCCTCTGCGCGCGCGCCCACGCAGAATTGGGGCATCAGATCGTAGAAGAACCCGTTGAAATGGTCAGGTCCGATCAGAATGATCAGATCGGGTTTGTAACCCTCCACATCCTCGGCCAGCACTGAAAGTTTCGCACGGACGTCGGATTTAATATTGGCGCCTGGCGAAACCAAGCCAATGAAGGGTGAGTGGGAGAGACAGATTGTCCTCAGCGGCATAGCGAAAGGCCTCCTCGGAGATGCTCTGTTTGGACGACCGGCACCTTTCCTCTGCCCAATTCATACACCTGCAACGGGATCCCGCGGGCGGCTTGCGTGTTTTGTTCACACCGTGCACGCGATCTATTTGGTGATTTCTGGTGGTTCGTCCTGGCGATAAAACTCGCCTAAAGCATGTCGCGGAAAAGCATGCCCTCGGGCTTGACCCGACGGATGGAAACCGATTTTCCGAAAAGGACATGCGACAACAAAGAGATCAAGACCATTTCCCGATTCTACTAATCGGGAAATGGTCTTGGGGAGGACTTCAGTGACCGCAGCACAGGCGCCGAGACCGCGATCGGACGGCGACGCCGAGGGCCTGATCGACGTATTGATTGTCGGCGCCGGGCCGGTCGGTCTTACGCTCGCCAACCAACTCGGCGGCTATGGCCTCTCAACGGTGGTGGTGGAACGCGGAGCAAGTCTCATCGATTATCCGCGCGGCGTTGGCATGGACGACGAAAGCCTTCGCGTCTTCCAGGCCATCGGCCTCGTCGACGAAATACGCCAGCACACGACGCCCGATCAGTATCTGCGCTTCATGACCGCCAAGGGGCGCTGCTTTGCGTCGGTCGAACCGAAGACCCGCGAATTCGGTTGGCCGCGCCGCAACGCGTTCGTTCAGCCTCTGATCGATAAGGTGCTGTTGCGGGGAACAACGCGCTTCTCAAGCGTGAAGGTCATCTTTAATTGCGAACTTTTAGATTTCGCCCAGGAACTTGATCACGTTCGTGCCGAGGTGCGCGACGATACCGGGAAAATTCGCCACCTGCATTGCCGCTTCATTGTCGGTTGCGATGGCGGACGCAGCACCGTACGGAAGATTCTCAATATTGCGTTCGAAGGGAAGACCGACTCCACCCGCTGGGTCGTGATCGACATTCAGAACGATCCGCTCGCCATCCCCGACGCATACCTGCACTGTATCCCGTCGCGCCCATACGTAACGATGGCGCTGCCGCACGGCATCCGCCGCTGCGAATTCATGGTGCTGTCCGACGAAACCGATGAGGAACTCTGTACACCGCAAGGGCTGCAAAAACTGTTGGGCGCCGTTCTGCCCAAGCCCGAAGCCGCGGACGTCATCCGCAGCCGCGTTTACACCCATCACGCAAGACTCGCAGCGCGATTCGGTGCCGGGCGCGCGCTCCTCGCCGGAGACGCCGCGCATCTCATGCCAGTCTGGCAGGGCCAGGGCTATAACAGTGGCATACGCGATGCCAGCAATATCGCCTGGAAACTCGCCGCAGTCGTCCGCGGCTTGGCTCCGGAGAGCTTGCTTGAAAGCTATGAGCAGGAGCGCCGCAGCCATGCGGCGGCGATGATCGCAATATCGGTGCTGGTGGGCGGCATCTTCGCGCCGCGGAGCAAAGTGCTCGCGGCGCTGCGTGACGCGGTTTCTCTCCTGCTCAACGCCATCCCGAGCGCCAAAAGCTACATTACGCAAATGCGCTTCAAGCCGATGCCGCGCTATGAGCGGGGTGTTGTTCTGCACGCCGAGCCTGAAAAGACTGCCGACAAGAACTCGCCGGTTGGACGGTTATTTATTCAGCCGCGGGTCGGAACGGCAGACGGCGAAACGCGGATGCTGGACGATGCCATCGGCGATTGGTTCGCGGTCCTGACCTGGGCGATCGATCCCCGCAGCTACCTGGATGAGGCCGCGCGCGCGTTCTGGCAGCGGAACAACGCGCGCTTCCTCACGATTGTGCCTCAGAACCAATTGAAAGAAGCGCAGCGCCACAAGCGCGCATCAGATCTGGTCATTCTCGGTGACATCGATCAAAGCCTGAAGGATTGGTTTGGCCGCCACCGGAAATCCGTCGTCGTTTTGCGTCCCGACAGGTTTGTGGCTGCGGCCGCGATCCCGGTCGATTTTCAGCTCGTCAGCCGGCATTTCATGACCATATTTCCCGGTGGTCGAATGGAGGCACCTTCGGCGCAGCCGCAAACCCGCAACAATAACGTGGCCGTGTGAGGACATGTTCCGGCCCAACCTATTGTGCGTGATCGGAGCGAAGACGGTCGTCGAGTTCCTTGACGAGATCGTCGAGGTAGCTGGGCAGAGCCTTGGGAGCGTCCAATTTCGCCCGTAGCTCCGCTCCGATGATTGCCGTCATCGCATCGTATAAAGAACTTTCCCTGGGCAGGAGCCTGGCTGAGAGGCGTGCTGGGTGCCGATGAGACGTTCTCATGTCATTTGTCTCGCAATCAACGATTCTGCTCCGGGTTGCGGGTGCATTCCGAAGCTCACTTTCTAAAAGTAAGCGGCTGAACGTCTCGTTCCTGAGATAACGACAAATAAGCCCTGCCGAATGGGCGGCCTTCCGTGCGAACGGTTTTTGCACCGCGCGGAACCAACCGTCATCGGAAAGCATTTCTCCTTTACTCAGGACGCAAGAACGGCACAGCCAAGAACGGCATAGAGACGGGAACGCCTTTCCCCCTCGCCCGGATCCCGTCTTTTGGAGAAACCCTGCGGTCCCCAAAACGCAGGGTTTCTTTTTTTGGAACCGCCTGAGTTAGCGCGGTGCGAAGGACCCATAAAACGGGCCATTGCCTGATGTTGCCAAGTCGCCTGATGTTGCCAAGTCGACTGATGTTGCCAAGTCGCCTGATATTGGCAAGTCGGTTCCTGGCGTGATTCTGAGCGGCGATCTCGCCCCGTCGTTGACCGACGATCGATACACCTTTGAGTCACTTTTGCAGTCTATTCGGAGCCAGGTGAACGATGGGCCGTGGCGTCCAACTCGTTCCCGGAGGCTTCCACATGTGCCGCGGGTGTTTTAATCAGCTCTTTCTCCGCGACGAGTTCCATTCCGGCGAGCTTGCCGGCTTGCTTGGCAAGGCGGCGGGCATGCCGACCCGGCGCGCCTTCATGGCTTATTCGGTTGCTGCTGCCTCCTCACTCGGCGTCGGTGCCACTCGCGCCGTCGCCGCGGACAATGGTGCCGACGTCATTCTGCGCGGAGGAACGATCCGTCCGCTGCCGGGCGCGCCGGTCGCCTCGGCGCTTGCGATCAAGGGCGGCCAGGTCTTTGCGGTCGGCGACGAAAGCGCGCTGTCGGCGCTCAAGACGGGCGATACAAAGGTCGTCGATCTCGGCGGCCGCACGCTGCTGCCCGGCCTTATCGACCCGCACTGCCACACACTCCTCGCCTCGCTGATCTTCGAACTGCTCGACGATGTCGGCTACGCCAAATATCCGACCCGCGCACAACTCGTCGCGCATTTAAAGCAAGTCGCGGCGAGCACGCCAAAAGGGCAATGGGTGGTCGGCGCCAATTTCGACAATCTGTTGCAAGGCGGAGATTTCACGCGGACGGCGTTGGACGATATTTCGACCGATCATCCGATTTTCATCTGGTACACCAACGGGCACGACGCCTGCGTCAACAGCGAGGCGCTCAGGATCGCTGGTATTTCAGAGGATGTCGGCGAGTTGCCGGGCGGCGGCCATTTTGGCCGCGGCGCCGACGGCAAGCTCGATGGGCTGGTTTACGAGGAAAGCGCGATGCTCAAATTCGCGGTGCACTTCCTCGCCAAGATCACGCCCGAACTCGCAGGCAAGGCGGTCACGCATTATTGCCGGCATATGGGCTCCGTCGGCAATACCATGTTGCACGAGCCCGGTACGATCCGTTCGGATTGGATCGAACAATTCGCAAAGCTGTCGAATACGCTCGCCTGCCGTACGAGCGCGAGCGTGATGTTCGACGACATGAAAGGCCTCGCACCCTATCGCAGCCTCGGCCTTGGAGCGAATGGCGCAACCGTCGCCGAGTCGCTATTCTCGCTTTATGGCGTCAAGATCGTCGGCGACGGCTCAAACCAGACCGAGACCGGAGCACAGACGAAGCCTTATCTGAACGCGAGCTCCAAGGGTGCGCCGAATTTCGACGCGGCTTTGTTGAAACGAATGGTCGCCGAAGTGAAGGATTTCGGCCTGCCAGTGCTGATCCATTGCAACGGCGACTACACGATCGACATTGCGCTCGACGCGATTGAGGCAGCCTATGCGGACTCCTCGGCCCACGGCGTCAACCGCATCGAGCATTCGACGATGGCGCGCCCCGACCAGATTCTGCGGATGAAAAAGCTCGGTGTGCAGCCGAGCTTTCTGATGAACCATGTGCGCTTCTACGGCGCCGCTTATCGCGAGCAGATCTTCGGAGCCGAGCGCGCGGCCTTCATGGACCCGGCGGGCGCCTGTGTCAGGGCCGGGTTGCCGTTCACGCTGCACAGCGACGCGCCTTGCTCGCCGCCGGGATCGCTCGCGCTCATCGGCACGGCGGTGACGCGCCGCTGCATTATCGACGGCTCGGTGGTCGGCCCCGATCAAGCCATTTCTCTGGACGACGCGATCCGCGCGGTGACGATCGACGCTGCGCGTCAGATCGGGCAGGGCGACCGCCTGGGCTCTTTGGAAAAGGGCAAGGAAGCGGATTTCACGATCCTGGAAAGCGATCCCTACAAAGTGAGCCCGGACGCGATTGCCGATATCAAGGTCAGCGAGACATGGGTCGCGGGAGAGCGGAAGTTCGCGGCGTGACGGCGCGTTTTTTGTTTGATCGGCCGCACATCCCGTGAAAGCGATATCGGCTTTTTTAGCGAACGGATCACTCGGTATCGGAAGCGATCGGGAGATAGTCGCAGCTAAAAACAAACGGCTTTTCGGCGGCAGCCTTTGTCAGCCTGATGCGATAGCCGCGGTCGACTGCGACCTTGCTCAGATCGAGCAGGTTCTCGACCTCGAAGAGATTGTCCTTGTGCGGCAAAGCCCATTCCGTGACTAGGGAAAGAGCGCGCTGCTTGGCGGCGCCGGCGTCGCGGGCAACAAGTAAGACGTTGCCGTGAAGCTCGGTGAACGCGCCTGGATCGTAGCCTCCCAAATTGACGAAGAACAGGCTCTCACCACCAGCCGCGATCGTTTCCGTGGTGATCTCAACATCGGAGCCATCGGCCTGATCCACCGGGCCCCAGCAATCAAGGTGAAGACTTTCCGGGTCGCCCCACCATTGTTGCCTGAGGTCGTCGTAACAGGCATCGATCGTCTCGCCGACGGAAAAGCGGACATCGTGCAGCTCGATGTTGGCGTTTTTGCACCGGCCACCGACATAGAACATGAACAGTTTCACGCTTCGCTCCTCATGGTCCGCGGGCTTATCAGATCCGCGCCCCTCGAGGCAAATTCCGCTCGCGCAGGTGCCGAACCCGGAGCCGCCGATGGTCAATGCGGACTCGGCGCCGACGCCCGGCCATCTTGCCAGGAGGCTCGGGGTCGTGCGACTTCACCGAAGAGGACGCCAACAACGCGCTTGTTCAGGCGAGCTTTGACGGCGATGCCGGATCGTTCGCGTTGCATCGTCGCCGTGGCCGGATATGATTTTCGGCCAAGATGAGCCGTCAAAATAATTGGGGGACGCGTCATGAAAACGCTTAAGGGGCCGGCAATATTTCTCGCGCAGTTCGCGGGCGACGTGGCACCGTTCAATTCACTCGATGCGATCGGCGGTTGGGCGGCAGGGCTTGGCTTTAAGGGTGTGCAGGTACCGACCTGGGATGCGCGCCTATTCGATCTTGCAAAAGCGGCAACCAGCAAGGCCTATTGCGACGACATCCGTGGGACGCTGGCAAAGCACGGCCTCACATTGACCGAGCTTTCCACGCATCTGCAAGGTCAACTGGTCGCGGTTCACCCGGCCTACGATCTCGCCTTTGATGCCTTCGCCGATCCGTCGGTGCGAGGCAACCCGCAAGCGCGGCAGGCGTGGGCGGTCGAGCAGATGCTGCGTGCGGCGAAGGCATCGGCCAATCTCGGGCTGAACGCGCATGCGACTTTCTCCGGCGCGCTCGCCTGGCCTTACGTCTATCCGTGGCCGCAGCGGCCGGCCGGTTTGGTGGAAGCTGCGTTCGATGAGCTGGCGGGTCGCTGGCGGCCGATCCTTGACGCCTTTGACGCGGCCGGATGCGATCTCTGTTACGAGATCCATCCGGGAGAAGACCTGCACGACGGCATCACCTTCGAGATGTTTTTAGAGCGGGTCGGCAATCATCCGCGCTGCAACATCTTGTTTGATCCCAGCCATTTCGTGTTACAGCAGCTCGATTATTTGGCCTATATCGATCTCTATCATGAGCGCATCAAGATGTTTCACGTCAAGGACGCCGAGTTCAATCCGAGCGGGCGGGTTGGCGTCTATGGCGGCTTTCAGCCGTGGATCGATCGCGCCGGACGATTTCGGTCGCTGGGCGACGGACAAGTGAATTTCCGCGGCATCTTTTCCAAGCTCACCCGATGCGGATTCGACGGCTGGGCCGTATTGGAATGGGAATGCTGCATCAAGAGCCCTGAGCAGGGAGCGGCCGAAGGTGCGCCCTTTATTCAGCGCCATATTATCGAAGCGGTGAGCCGCGCATTCGACGACTTCGCCGCGGCGCCGACGGACATAGCGGGCAATCGCCGGATGCTTGGGCTGAGCTGATCGTCGCAACAACGGACAACCGGGCGCTCTCCCTATGCAGGCGTCGCGTCCAACTGAGAACATCCAAAATGACGGTTGAGGGCAAGTACGAGACTACGATACGGCGCAAACTGCGTCTCGGTATGGTCGGCGGTGGACCGGGAGCCTTCATCGGCGGAGTTCATCGCATCGCCGCGCGGCTTGATGGTCATTACGATCTGGTCGCGGGGGCGATGGCGTCCGATCCGGCTCGTGCGAAAGCCGCCGCGATATCGCTTGGCATCAATCCGGACCGCGCGTACGGCACGTTCGAGGACATGGTCGCAGGCGAGAAAGGAAGGGCCGACCGGATCGATGCGGTCGCAATCGTCACGCCGAATTTCGCTCACTATGCCGCCGCCAAGGCTTTTCTCGAATCCGGCTTCCACGTCATCTGCGACAAACCGGTCACGACCTCGCTTGCGACTGCACGTGCGCTTGCCGAAACGGTCGAAAGCACGGGGCAGATTTTCGGGCTCACCCACAACTACACCGGCTATCCGATGGTGCGGCAGGCCCGCGAAATGATCGCCGCAGGCGAAGTAGGGGAGGTGCGTGTCGTCCAGGTGGAGTATGCGCAGGATTGGCTCAGCACGCCGCTCGAACTAACCGGACAGAAGCAGGCCGAATGGCGCACCGACCCGGCGCGCAGCGGTCCCGCGGGATGCCTGGGCGACATCGGCACACACGCCTATCATCTCGCCGCTTTTATCACCGGTTTGCAATGCCGGGAGATCGCCGCCGACCTCTCGATCTTTGTTCCAGGGCGGCGGCTTGATGACAACGTTCACGTCATGCTCAGGTATGGCGAAGGCGCGCGCGGCATGTTGTGGGCCAGCCAAGTCGCTCCTGGCAATGAGAATAATCTGCGGCTGCGCGTCTACGGCGAGCGGGGAGCGATCGCGTGGCATCAGGAGGATCCTAATTATTTGCACTTCACGCCGCTGGGTGAGCCCCCGCGCCTGATCCGTCGCAACGGCGCCGGCGCGAGCGCGGTCGCTGCTCACGCGAGCCGCATCCCCGCAGGCCATCCGGAAGGCTATCTCGAAGCCTTTGCGCAGCTCTATGCGGATCTTGCCGAACAAATGACGGCTCGGATCGAGAACCGTTCCCCGGATCCGATGTCGCTGCTCGTGCCGGATATTGCTGCTGGGGTGGCAGGCATGCGCTTCATCGAGGGCGCGCTCGAATCCGCGCGGCGCAATTCTGCTTGGGTGCCGCTCTCAGACGACTGATATGAGGATTACGGCGAACCCGACCACGTCGACGTCAGGGCGCGCAGCACGCGATGCAGTGACTGAAGAATCCCAGAGGCCTCATGATTCCTGTTTATGATCGCGTCCATCCCCTGCGAAAGCCGAAAGGCTTCGAACCCGTCGTGCAGCGGTGGTCTGTCGGATTCCCGAACAAGTGTCAGGCGATGTGTGTGTCGTTCTACGGCGTGCAGGGGCCTGAGCGCGGCACTGTGTATCGCTCGCAGTTTTTTGACTGGCTGCGGCGCACGCAAGATCTTTCTTCTGCGCCGACGGTCGTCGATCACGCCGCCTTCAGCGATGCGAATGGCTTATATACGCACATAGCCGCGCTGTATTGGATCGATACGGAGCAGCGTGACGGCTGGACGGCGAATCCTCATGTCGGCGATTGGTGGAATAGCGCCGCGCGGCTCGACGAGGGCGTCGGCTATTTCAAAGAATCGCTGACAATTCCTTTGGAACGGCAGGAGACGCTGTATTGGCAAGACTATCCGGCCGGATTGAGCCGTTCGCCGGAGGTTGCCGTCTACCCGACGCCGTATTGCGGATATTACGGCGCCATGCGCGACCGATTGCCGCTTGCGGCGGTTGATCCATTGCTTTCGGAATTAGCGGCGCTGCCGGCGCGATCCCGTGTCTCCGGACAGGGCGCGCGTTGGCGCGTGTCGACCCCAAACAATCTTGCGGTTATCCGCTCGGCGGCCTTTTGGGGGCGCTGCGATCCTGGGCAGACCGAGGATTACCTGCGCGACCTGCGGGCACCGCTCGAACACGGCATGGCGTATCTTCGCGACAATCCCACCGACACGGGGTGCTGTACATTGCGTTTTCAGCAAACGTGCGACGCCGCCGGCGCGCCGTTTCTGGAGACGCATGCGCTCGGCTATTTCCTGTCGCTCGATCATCTCGAGAACTGGGCGGAGCGGCATCCGTCGCATGACGCGATTTTTTCGGCTGCAATCGCGCGCTACCGAAAGTACGGCTCTGCCAATCAGCTACGCACCTGGCACGAAGTCTTCGTGCTGCCAAAGGAAGGTCAGGTGATGGAGTATATCAATTGCGCAGCGGGAACCGGCCTGCTCGGCTACTTCGACACCGTAAAGCTGTAATCCGGCCGGCAGTGGCGCGAGCCGCGCAGCGAGACCGTGCAGACGGCGCCGCCTCCCGATGCATTCCAGGTGAATGTCTTGCGGATATCGCCAGCTGAAGGTGGGAGAGCCCAAAAGCAAGCCGGCGTCTGCGAATTTGACTGCAGCAGACATTATGAGACAGCAGATTCGGGTTGCACGGATCGATAACGCCCGGCGAGTGTCGGCTTGCCCGCGCTCGCCATCGCTTCCCGTCGGACGTCGACAAGCCGCTTAAACAAGGCCGCGTCTTCAAGGCCGGGGAGGCAAACCACCTCGCGTTCCTCTAAGGCGGCCAGCGATGCTGCGACCACGTCGGCCGGCTGCATCATCGGCGGCATCTTGCTTGGATCTCTGCCGACCAGGGCGTGGTACTCGGTATCGACCAGGCCCGGAAGACACGCTTGGACCTGAACTCCACTATCACCAAGCTCTCCGGATAATGCTTCCGTAAAGGCCAAAATGAATGCCTTCGCCCCGGCGTAAACCGCACGATATGGCAACGGGTCCGGTGGTAGCTGGCCGCTCAGCGCCAGGATCGATGCAACGTTCACAATCGCTCCCGTTCCACGACGAGTCATGGTCGGCAGTGCCGCGCGGGTCAGGCGCGCTATTGTGCGCACGTGTATGCTGATGAGCTCGTCGATGACGCGCGGCTCGACCTCGACGAAACGCCGGTATCCGCCGAATCCGGCGTTGTTGACGAGGAGCGTCAGCCGGTCGTCGCGCGCCACGCGCAACTCGAGCTGATGCAAGACATCGGGATCAGTCAGATCGGCCGGAAGCGCCTCGGCTTCCGCTCCGGTCGTTCGTAATTTTTCAGCGAGTGCCTCGAGCCGTTCTCGCCGCCGTGCAACCAGGATGAGATCGTATCCCGCAAGCGCAAGCCGTTCGGCATAAGCAGCGCCGATGCCGGAAGAAGCCCCGGTTATCAAAGCCAAAGGTCGCGATTGAGATTGCGGCATTGGGTGTCCCCCCGCGTTGATTTCCCCGCATCAAGACGGAGCCGGCGTCTAGGCCCCGCATCGGTCGTGCCGGACACTATGGCGAGCCTGCAATATAAGGCAATCGGAGATGGCGCTTCATCGCAATAGCTCAGACCCGCCTGCAATGCCGATGCGCCGCAGTCCAATAGTCTCGCCTCGTGTGTACGATGCCGACGCGCGCCACGCATCGCGGCGTTTGTCCTGGTCGGCGATATTGTAAGCGCCAGAACCGGATCTTAAATGCGTTGGCGATACGGAAAACCTCAAAATCTCTAACTTGCGCGCACGGATGTATTGATCTTGACGGCGTTCGGTCGGTCTTCGACCGAACATTTGCTTGGAAAGGATAGACGATGAAAGCAATTTCTCCCGGCAACGTGGCGGTTGTCACTGGCGCCGCCGGCGGCATCGGTCTCGCAGCAGCCAAACGTCTCGCGCTTGCAGGCATGCGCGTTTGTCTCGTCGACCGAACGGACAGCGTCACCAACGCGGCGGCCGAGGTTGGCGCGTTGGCGACGCCCTTCGTGGTTGATGTCGCCGACCGCGCCGCTGTCGAGCGCATGGCGGAAAGCGTGCGTGATCGCTTTGGTCCGGTATCGGTGCTGATGAACAATGCCGGCGTCGGCAGCGGAGGCGATATTCTGGCGGCGCCGGAAGCATGGGATCGCCTGCTCGGCGTCAACCTTTTCGGCGTCGTCCACGGCGTCCAAGCCTTCGTGCCGGCGATGGTGGCGGGCGACAAGCCGGGCATGATCATCAATACCGGCTCCAAGCAGGGCATCACGCAGCCGCCGGGCAACACGGCCTATAATGTCAGCAAGGCGGCCGTGAAGGCGCTGACCGAAGGGTTGGCGCATACGCTGCTGGAGAAATCCGGCGAGCGGGTAACAGCGCATCTGCTCATTCCCGGCTTTACCTTCACCGGCATGACCAGACAGCGGGTGACCGAGAAGCCGCCAGGTGCCTGGACGCCGGAACAGGTGGTGGACTTCATGTTCGAACGGTTGGCTGCTGGCGACTTCTACATTCTTTGTCCCGACAATGACGTCACCCGCGAGATGGACGAGAAGCGCATGGCTTGGGCGGTTGGCGACCTGATAGAGAACCGTCCGGCACTGTCGCGCTGGCATCCCGCCTGGCAGGACCGTTTTGCCGCGTTCATGGCCGAGAAGAAGAGCCGGTGAGGGTGTTTGATACCCTCTTCGGATGGACGGAGAGGGAGGGAGTAGCACTCGCAGTGCCTGCAACCGGTGCATTGCCTTCTTCAGGATCCTACGCTGAAGGCGTAGGGGTCACACCTTCCGAATGGGGCGGCAGCGGCGCGTCATTGCGCGTGGCGCGTCGGTTTTTCCGCTCTTCGATGCGTTGCATCACCACGAAGAACGAGGGGACGAACACCACCGCGAGGCAGGTCGAGGCGATCATGCCGCTGAACACCGCGATGCCGATCGACCTGCGCGCGCCGGCGCCCGCGCCGGTCGCGATGACAAGCGGGAAGACGCCCAGAATGAATGCGAAGGACGTCATGATGATCGGCCGAAACCGAAGCCGCGCGCCCTCGACCGCGGCCTCGACGATCTCCATCCCCTCAGTCCGTTTTTGCCGCGCATATTCGACGATCAGAATCGCATTCTTGCTGCCGAGCGCGATCAGAAGGATGAGCCCGATCTGCGTGTAGAGATTGTTGGCGGCGCCGAGCGCCGTTAGCGCGCCCACCGTGCCGAGGAGCGCGAGCGGCACGCCGAGGATCACCGACAGCGGCAGGATCCAGCTCTCGTATTGTCCCGCCAAGACGAAATAGACGAGCAGCAACGCCAGGCCGAAGACGTAATAGATCTGCGAGCCGACGGCCTTTTCCTGATAGGACATCGCGGTCCATTGGTAGCCGGTGCCGCGCGGCAGCACCTGCGCGCCGATCTGGTCCATGAGATCGAGCGCCTCACCTGAACTGAACCCGGCAGCCGCGACACCGGAGACCGTCGCTGACGGATAAAGATTGTAGAGGCTGATCAGCGGCGGACCTTGCACCTGCGTGATATCGATCACCGTTCCGATCGGCGTCATGGTCCCGTTGCCCGCTTTCACCTTCAAGTTTTTGATGTCCGCGGCCGTGTCACGGTAGTCGGGCAGCGCCTGCGTGTAGACCTGGAACACGTGCCCGAACTTGTTAAATTGCGCCGCGTAATTCGAGCCGACATAATCTGCCAGTGCGGAGAAGACGCTGCCGACCGTGATACCGAGCGTCTCAGCCTTGACGCGGTCGACGGTGACTTTGAGCTGCGGGGCGCCGGCCCGGAAGGTCGTGTTCAACCGCCGCAAAGCTGATTGGCCGTTGCCGGCCCTGATCACGGCGTCGGTCAGGTTCTGCAGCAGTGCATAATCGAAATCGCCATTGCGGATCTCGACCTGCATCGTGAAGCCGCCGACATTGCCGATTCCCTGGATCGGTGGCGGCAGCAGCGCAAATGCGACCGCCTGTGTCACGGTCTGCAAAGAGCGACTGAGATCGCCGTAGATCGAGCGGAGATCCTGTCCTTTTTGTTTGAGCCGGACATCCCAGTCCTTGAGAACCACAAAGGCGACGCCGGCGTTGGCGAGGCTTGCCATGTTGTCGAGCACGGAAACGCCGCTCACGGCGACCACGTGGTCGACCCCGGGCAGCTTCCCGGCAAGTCCCGAAATCTGCTGCATGACCGCGTCGGTACGTTCTTTCGAGGCCCCATCGGGTAGTTGCGCGCTGACAATGAGGTAGCCTTGGTCCTCGTCCGGCAGGAAAGCGGTCGGAACGCGCGTCAGCCCCCAAACCGCAAGAGCGACCAACAGGAGCGCGAAGACCACCGTCGCGCCGCTATGGCGGGTCAGGCCGCCGACGAGCCTCGCGTAGCCGCGCTCGGCGGCGCCGAACGCCGTATTGAAGCCGCGGGAGAATACGTTGCGCCGCTCACCCTCAACCGGCGACCGCAGCCACAGTGCGCATTGCGTAGGCTTGAGGGTCACGGCGTTGATCGCGCTGATGAACGCTGTTGCGGCGATGATCAGTGCAAATTGCCGGTAGAGCTGGCCGGTCAGCCCCGGAAGGAAGGCGGCTGGAACGAACACCGACATCAACACCAGCGTGATGCCGATCACCGGACCGATCAGTTCGTCCATCGCCTTGGCGGCGGCCTCGCGGCCCGGAATGCCCTGTTCGACGTAACGCGCCACGCCCTCGACGATCACGATCGCATCGTCGACGACGATGCCGATCGCCAGCACAATCGCGAACAGCGTCGCGAGATTGACCGAAAAGCCCAGCGCCGCCATTGCGGCGAAGGCGCCGATGATCGTCACCGGGACGGTCGTCGCCGGGACCAGCATCGCCCGCCAGTCCTGCAGGAATACGAGAATGACGATCAGGACCAGCACGCCGGCCTCGATCAGGGTCACATAGACTTCACGGACCGCCGCTCGCACGAATTTCGTCGTATCGAAGGGCGTCGCGTAAGTCAGGCCCGCCGGGAAGCTCTTGGCGAGCTCGTCCATCTTCGCTTTGACTTCGTTGGCGACCGCAATGGCGTTGGCGTTGGGCAGAAGCGAGATGGAGATTCCGGCCGCGGGTCGTCCGTCCAAATTGAACGTTTGGCTGTAGGTTTGAGCGCCGAGCTCGACGTGGCCGATGTCGCGGATCCTGGTGATTTGTCCGCCGTTTGCAGCGTCGACCTTGACAACGATGTTCTCGAATTCCGCCGCATTGTCGAGGCGGCCTTGCAGGTCGAGCGTATATTGGAAATCCTGTCCCTTTGGGGCCCGCGGCGCGCCGACTTGGCCGGCGGCGACTTCCTGGCTCTGTTGCTGGATGGCCTCGCTCACGTCCTTCGGCGTCAATCCCCGCGCCTGCAGCAAGTCCGGATTCATCCAGACGCGCATGGCGTATTGTCCGGCGCCGAGGATCGTGACGGCGCCGATGCCGTTGAGGCGTGCCAGTTCGTTCTGCACGTTGATGATGGCGTAGTTCGACAGGAACAGGCTGTCGAACCGGCTGTCGGGCGAAACCAATGCGACGAACTCGAGGATAGAGGTCGACTTCTTGGCCGTCGTCACGCCTTGCGCTTGGACCTGTTGCGGCAGCGACGACAGGGCCGCGGCCACCTGGTTCTGGACCAGGATCTGCGCCTTGTCGGGATCGGTGCCGATCGCGAAGGTGACGACCAACGTATAGGTGCCGTCATCGGCGCTCGTCGACTGCATGTAAAGCATGTCTTCGACGCCGTTGACCTGTTGCTCGATCGGCAGCGCGACGGTGTTCACCAGGGTCTTGGCGCTCGCCCCCGGATACCGCGTGGTGACCTGTATGGTCGGCGGTACCACGTTGGGATATTGGGCCGTGGGCAACCCAAAGAGCGAGACGAGTTCGATCAGGACGATGACAAACGCCAGGACGTTGGCGAGTACCGGCCGATCGATGAAAAAGCGCGAGATCATCTTTGTCCCTCGCGATGGTTCATTTCGGCGTCGCTTCGGGAGGGCTCGTCCGCGGGCTCTCTGGCGGATCGTTCGCGGCCGCCGTCAGCTCGGATCGTTGCGGTTCGACCTTGTCGCCCGGAAAGGCCCGCTGCGTGCCTTCGGTCACGACCCAATCGCCGGGATCGAGCCCGGATTCTATGATACGAAGCTGCCCCTGCTTTTGTCCGAGTTTGACGGTCTTGCGCGCAACGACGTTGTCCGCGCCGACCACGAGCACGTAGCTGCCTTCCTGGCTGGTCCCGATCGCATCGTTGCGCGTCAGTAACGCCTTGTTTTGATGCGCGATTGGGAGTCGCACCCGAACGAACAGGCCGGGCAACAGCGTCTGGTCGTTGTTGTCGAACAGCGCGCGTGCGGTCAGCGTGCCGGTTGCCGTGTTGACCTGCGGTGAGACATAGTCGAGATGCCCTTGGTGCGGATAGCCCTCTTCGTTCTGTAGCCCGATTTCGACCGGAATGCTTGAAACGCTGGAAAGGTCCGCGGTATTGACCGGGTGTCCGGCGAGGGCGCGATCGCGTCGGATCGCCAAGACCTGCGGCTCGCTCACGGTGAAATAAACATAGAGCGGATCGGTCTGCACGATCGTTGCCAGAGTTGTCGGACCGGATACGCCGACCAGCGCTCCGCGGTCGACCTGATGGTTGGTAACGACGCCATCGAAGGGGGCGAGCACGCTGGTGAATCCAAGATTGATGCTCGCGGTCTCGACATTGGCCTGATCGATCAGAACAGCGGCTTCGGCCTGCTGCACGGTGTAAGCCTGGTCTTCCGCCTGTTGCGAGGCGATCGATTGCTGTTGTTGGAGCTTCTGATAGCGGCCCAGATTTATGCGAGATTCTTCAAGCACCGCTTGATCGCGCGCCAACTGTCCTTTGGCGGCATCGAGTTTCGCCTGATAAATATCGCGCTCGATGCCGAAAAGCTGCGTCCCCTTCTTGACCGCGGTGCCATCGCGGTAATCGATCGTTTCCAGATAGCCCTCGACGCGCGCGACCAGCTTTACGGAGTTTAAAGGCTCGGTATTGCCGGTGAGTTCGAGATAGAGGGTCACCGGCTGCTGCAGAGGTTGCGCGACGACGACCTTGGGGGGCGGTGGCGGTACGTAAGCGTTTTTGGAACCGCAACCGGCGAGCGTAAGCATCGCGATCGAGGCGACGATTGTCAGGGCAGGGAGCTGGCTTTTGCCGGATGCGAAAAGGGACTGTTGCATGGGAGGCGTCAGAGCAAAACCGATGAATTCCAGAACGAACGCAGGGCGCTTGGACGTATTGCTGTCCTCGCGATCGCAAAGAGCGGCTATCTCCGCGGCGGCAAGGCAAGCCTCCGTTGAGCATGCGCGGTAAACGGAGTGGGGTTCGGACGACGGAATGCGAGACCGCAATCGTAGTTCCGCCGCATACGCAGATCAAGCGAGCATCGTGGCTTCGGCGGATCGTCGTACGGTGGAGCTTGCCCACGATGCGTGCGCCGACGATGCGACCGCAGTCAATTTTCGGCAACATTTGACCCGGACAATAAAGCGCCGATGCTTCGCAATCAGATGACAAAGGATGCAATGCACAGTCTTTCGGGCGCAACACGCAATCGCTTGATAGGCGCCGTCGCTCATTCGGTGGCAGGTCTATCGATTCGATCCGTTCTCAGTGTCGCGGCCTTCATGGCCCTTTGCATTTTGGCTGCGCACTCAGCTCGCGCGGACGATGCAGGACCATCCGGCCGCGTCGAAACGCCTGCGGTTGCTCGCACGCCGGCGGGCGAGAAACCGCCTGTGGCCCCCGATGTCGTGCCGCCATTCGCCACGGAATCCCACGTTGCTGCGACAATCGCGTTCGGCCTGCGCGCGCTCGAGGAGGAGATCGGACGGGAGATTCCGCGACGGCTCGCCACAATCGACGAGCGGGTGAATTGCGTTCACCGGCGAGTATTCGTTTTTCGGGTGAATGCCAATTGCGATATCTGGGGTTTTGTCGAGCGCTCGGGTCCGGTGTCTCTCTATGGCCGCGGCGATCGCCTTTATGGTTCGCTGCCGATCTATGGAGCGCTCGAGGGACAGGGCGCCAACAGGTTTACGGCTCGCATCCGGGGTGAAACCGAAGCGCGTGCCACCGTCGAGGTTGAAGCGCGCCCGCAACTCTCCCGCGACTGGGCGCTCGAGCTGAACGTGAGCGATGGTTTTCATTGGGACGAGCCTCCGGTTCTTCATGTCCTGGGCCGTGAGATTGCGCTCGCGAGCTATGCCGAGCCGCGGATCCGGATCGAGTTCGCCCGGGTGAGGGAAAGAGCGATCGCCGCGGCACGGCGCCTGGATTTGCGGGCCAAGGCGTCCACGGCTTGGCGGCAGGCCTTTGAGCCGATCGCGCTTTCAGACAATCCGGAAATCTGGTTGCAGCTGACGCCGAAAGATGCGGCGTTCGCCGGCGTTCGGGCCAACGCAAAGGTTCTGGAAGGTACGCTCGCCCTCTCCGGTTCCGCCGAAACTTATGTCGGCGCGCGTCCTGCCTTCGTTACGCCGACGGAGCTGCCGCCGCTCGGGCACGACGTCAGCGAGCCGGGCCGGTTTGACGTTATTCTTCCCGTGCGCATCGGCTATGCGCTGCTTGCAGAAAAGATCAAGCAACGCTTCGCGGCGGCGCCGGTGTCCGCAGTCTCGGTTCGTGATGTCGAAGTTTATCCATCGTCGGGACGGATTGTTGTCGGCGTTTTGGTTGCCGACCCGTCGAATGCGGATTTCGACCTCAGGCAGATGGGTCTACGTTTCCGGCGCGGTACAGGTCAACGCCGACGGCCATAGCGTGAATCTTTCAGATTTTGGTGCGGGCGTCGAAGGTGTCAGCTTTCCGCGCGAACTTCAGTCGATACTGGATCAGTTGCGCGACAGCGCGAATGTCGACTACGGCATCGCTTATCAGAATCTCCTGAGCGCCGCCAACGAGAAGCTGACGCGGCCGCTGAAAGACGGTTACCGAATGGAAGGCCATCTCGATTCCGCGAAGTTCGAGAAACTGTTTCTGTCGTCCGACGGCATCGTCATTGCGCTGCGCGCCAGCGGCAATCTAAGAATATTATACGGATTGTGAGTCCATGGCTTGGGATGACGCCATCCAGCGATAATGGTATATTATTTTATCTCTTGGCGCCGGACCGACACACAAAGGTAGGAAGAAGAGTGCTTTCGAGCCAAGCTGATGAGAGTTTCGAAAGTGTCCCGTCGGACACTGACGGGCAAAGCGCGTTGCTTGCGAGGGAGCCGTGGACGATAGCGTGGTTGCCGCCGTTGAACAGTCGGCGAATTCTCCGCGGAATATGATCTGGATTCCCGGCGGCACGTTCCGCATGGGATCGGATCAACACTATCCCGAGGAGGCGCCTGTCCATCGGGTCAGCGTCGACGGCTTTTGGATCGATCGCGCGCCGGTGACCAATCGTCAGTTCAAGGAATTTGTTCGCGCCACCGGCCACGTCACCTTCGCCGAAATCTTGCCCGATCCAAAGAACTATCCGGGCGCGCTGCCGCATATGCTTTTTGCCGGCTCGCTCGTGTTCTCGCCGCCGAACCATCCGGTTGATCTGCGCGACTGGAGCCAGTGGTGGACCTTTACGAAAGGTGCCGACTGGCGCCGCCCCTACGGGCCGAAGAGCAACATCAACGCCCTCGACAACCATCCGGTCGTCCACGTCACGTACGGCGATGCGTTGGCCTATGCCCAATGGGCGGGCAAGGATTTGCCGACCGAAGCCGAGTGGGAGTTCGCCGCGCGCGGCGGCCTCGACGGGGCCGAATTCGCCTGGGGAGATGCGTTCACGCCGGACGGCCAGCATTGCGCCAACACCTGGCAGGGCAATTTCCCATTCGAGAATCGCTGCGACGATGGCTTCGCCCGCACTTCGCCCGTGCTCACCTTTCTGCCAAACGGCTACGGCGTCCACGACATGATCGGCAATGTGTGGGAGTGGACGTCCGACTGGTGGTTGTCACAACATCAAGCCGAGGCGCCGAAGGCGTGCTGCGTGCCGGAAAATCCCCGGGGCGGTCGCGAAGACGGCAGCTACGATCCACGCCAGCCTCAGATCAAGATCCCGCGCAAAGTCATCAAAGGCGGCTCGCATCTGTGCGCGCCGAATTATTGCCGCCGTTATCGTCCCGCAGCCAGGCACGCCGAAGCGGTGGACACGTCCACCAGCCACGTCGGATTCCGATGTGTCGCCAGAACAGGGAGCATGAGGCATGCGGTTCTAGCAACGGAGAGTACGCCTCCAACGTAAAGGGCGCGAAGTCAATATCCTACCCTGGATGTTGGCCTGAATAATGCATGTGCGAGGCATGAATTTGGCTGTCAGGGCACAACTGTGCTCAAACACGAGAGAAGGCTCCGCACACGCTCAAGTGCGCCAGACGAAGGACGTTTCGATGATCAGGACTGCATTGATTGCCGCGATGGCCGTTGCGCTGGCGGCGCTCCCCGCCGCCGCTCAGGAAAAGACGATCAAGATCGGGTACGTCAACACATTCAGTGGACCGGGCGCCCTGATCGGCAACGACATGCGCAATGCTTTCGAGCTTGGTCTCGACCACCTCGGCCGCAAGCTCGGCGGATTGCCGGTCGAGGTCATCTATGAAGATGACCAGCAGAAGCCTGAAGTCGGCGTCCAGAAGGTTCAGAAGCTGATCGAAGCCGACAAGGTCGATTTCATCGCCGGCTTCATCTGGTCGAATGTGCTGCTGGCGGTTCTCAAGCCCATCGTTGATGCCAAGGTCATTACGGTGGTCAACAATGCCGGCCCCTCGCAATTGGCCGGCGAGCTGTGCTCGCCCTACGTGTTCTCGACATCGTGGACGAATGAGCAGACGCCGCGCGCGATGGGGCGCTACATGAATCAGAAGGGCATCAAAAGCGTCTTTCTGATCGGGCCGAATTACGCCTCCGGCCGCGACCAGCTGCAAGGCATGCGCGAGATCTTCGAGGGCAAGGTGCTGGGGCAGGAAATGACCCGTTGGCCGGATCAGCTCGATTTCTCGGCCGAGCTTTCGAAGGCCCGCGCATCCGGCGCCGAGTTGATCTTCGTGTTCTATCCGGGTGCCGCCGGGATCCAGTTCGTGACGCAATACGCGCAAGCAGGTCTTAAGAGTCAGATTCCGCTCTACACCGTGTTCGTCGTCGATGAGCTTTCGCTGCCGCGTCTGAAGGATCTCGGGCTCGGCATTCCGGGAACGCTCAACTGGGTGAACGATCTCCCCAACGAGACCAACAAGAAATTCGTTGCCGACTTCATCGCCAAATACAAGACCCGGCCGTCCTATTACGCGGCGCAGACCTACGACGGCGTCAACCTGCTCGACAGCGCTGTGAAGGCCGTCAACGGCGATCTCTCGAAAAAAGATGAAATGCGGCAGGCGATGGAAAAAGCCGACTTCAAGTCAGTCCGCGGCAACTTCAAGTTCGGCAACAACCACATCCCGATCCAAAACTTCTATCTGCAGGAAGCGGTCAAGGAGGGCGACGATTACGTCCTCAAGACGGTGGCGACGGTCGTGGAAAACGATCAGGATCGCTTCCACGACAAATGCCCGATGAAAGCTGGGCAATAAAGACCGCGCCCCGCCGTCAGACGGCAATCAAATCGTCGATGGCGATGGCGTTTTTGGCGCGATCGAAAATGTCGTCCGGGACCTGCTCCTGCCGCTCGAGCGACACCATATCCTGGTTCTGGCGGACGAAAGGAAGCATGCGGGCTTCGCAGCGGGCGAAAGCGCCGGCATAGTCCTCGGGAGTCCGGGTCAGCTCCTTGGCAAGGACGAAAGCGCCGATCAGCGCCAGGCTTGTGCCCTGGCCGGTGAAAGGCGAGGGGCAATATGCGGCATCGCCGACAAGTGCGACTCGTCCGCTTGACCAGCTTGGCATCCGCACCTGCGCCAGAGCGCCGAAGTAGAAATCATCGGCCTCGTGCATCGCCTCGATCAATCGCGGGACTTCGCCGCCAAGGCGCGCACAGCGCTTGGCGACCAAGGCCTTCTGTGACGCAACGTCGCCGCGCGCGTCGTCCTCCGGCTCGAGTCCGAAGCCGAAATTGACGCGCAGTTCCGCGTTGTCACGTGCGGGATAGATTACATAGCCCGAAGTGGCGTCGCGGAACCCGAGCTGCCAATCCTTCAGGCCGAGAAGATTGGGCGTCGTGAAGATCGAGAGGGCCACGCCCAGCTCGCGGATCGTTCCGGCTTCGTCGTTGAAGACATGCCGGCGCGTATTGGAATGAAGGCCGTCTGCGCCGATGACGAGATCAAAACGTTGAGGCGGGCTTCGTTCGAAAGCGACCGCCACTCCGGTCTCGTCCTGGCTGATGCCGGCGATCGAATCATCGTAGACATACTTCACGGTCGATGCGCCCGCGCCGAGCAACAATCCGGCGAGATCGTCGCGCAAAATTTCGATATCGCCACTGTTTAGGCGACCGCCGGTCATCGTGCGCTCTTCGGTTCGCGATATTTCCTTGCCGTCGATATCGAGCATCGACATGCCTTTCAGCCGCGTGCGCATGGCGAGCGCGCGGTCGAGCAAGCCCATTTCGCGCATGACCGAGAGCGCCGGGCCGCGGATGTCGATGGCCTGGCCGCCGGGACGCGGCGCCGGCGCGCGCTCGACAACCGTGACTTCGAATCCGCCGCGCGCAAGCCAATAGGCGACCGTGGGTCCGGCGATGCTGGCACCGGAGACCAGAACTTTCTTAAGTTTCATATTCACTCCGCATGTTGATCAGACCTGTTCGATGCTCCTGAGATAGGCGCAAAACATGTCAGCCATGGTGTCCGCATAAGCTTCGATCTCCGCGCTGCGTCGCGGCGTCTCGGAGAAGCTCTTGCCCACGGCGCTGAATGTTGTCGTGATCAGATCTCCGGCCAAAGAGCGGACGGCGTCGGAGCTTCGGGGGAGCGCCTCGCGCAGAAAGACCTGCATGGTGTGTGCTGCGGAGGCCATGGCCTCGCGTGCTTCCGGCGCGTCGCGATAAAGCGGCGCGGCATCGTCGAGCGCGCCGCGCACGGCCGCCTCGTCACATTCCAAACGGATGAAGGCGTGGACCAGCGTGCGTAGTCGCTCGAGCGGCGGTACGTTGGTCTCCGCGAGGATGCCGCGTAGCAACTCGGAAGTTTGCCGCCATTCGTCGCTCTGCAGACGGAAAAGGATCGCAGCCTTGTTGGGGAAATACTGATAGAGCGATCCGACGCTGACGCCGGCCTTCTCGGCTACCCGCGCCGTGGTGAAACGCTGCGCGCCTTCCTTGGCCAAAACCTGAACCGCGGCATCCAAAATGGCCTCGACCAGCTCGGTCGAGCGCGTCTGCTGCGGCTGTTTTCGCGACGAAATCTTGGCACTCGGGCGAGGGGGCATGGCTACGGGCAAAGGCGATTGACGAATGCGAATATTTGCTCGCATTCGTCCTGCGAAGGCAAGGGCATCCTCCGCAAGCAGTTACGTTCCTCGCGGCGAACGCGGATATAAGCCGCGGCGCAGATCGCCAGTCAGGCGTCGCCTTGCTCAGCTTTCGCGAGCGCTGCTTGGTACGCCACTCCGACCGTCTCGCGAACGGCCAGCAGCACCTCATCGGCGAGCGCCGCGTCCGTTTTTGCAACTGCGCGCGAGAGGGCGAGCGCGCCCATTTCGGCGGCGACGGCCGTAAGAGCGAGACGCCGTTTCTCAGAGGCGGGAAGCGCATCTTCAAGCGATCCCTCGAACATCGCCGTCATTTCCTCGACCGCGTGGGTGAAGCTCGCACTCACGGCGCAGCCCTGCCGGCCAATTTCACTCGCGGACGCGGCCAACGGACAACCCGTTTCCATTCTGTCGCGCATGGATATGGAGAGGAGCCCGTCGACATAGTCTTGGAACGACGAACAATGTTTGGCGGCCCACGCCCGGGTATCGGCCATGTTGCCTTCGAACCCGTAGGAGAAGGCTTCCGCCGCGAGTTCATCCTTCGATTTGAAGTGCGCGTATAGCGCACCGTGGGTCAGGCCGGCCTCTCGGGCGATATCCGCGACACCGACGCCGTCAATGCCGCGCCGCCGGAACAACCGGCTGGCCGCTTGCAGCAGGGCGACCCGGTTTTCTCCGGCTTTCTCTTTGGAAACACGCATCTTTTTAGCTCTCGCGCCTACCTGTCCATTTTTTAGTTGCGGTCGCCATTAAAATTCGCTACACGTCGACCAGATTTGATTGTGCTCACAATGAATATAGGCAGATGGGAGAAAAAGGCAATGCGTTACAAGCTCTTTGGCAAACGCACCGGACTGCGCGTTTCCGAATTGGTGCTCGGCGCCGGCAATTTCGGCACGCGATGGGGGCATGGCGCCGAACCGGACGAAGCCCGCCGCGTCTTTGATGCCTATGCCGATGCGGGCGGCAATTTTATCGACACGGCGAACGGCTATCAGTTCGGCCAGTCCGAGGAGATTCTGGGCGATCTGTTGAACGGACGGCGCGACGACTTCGTGCTGGCGACGAAGTTCACGATGAGGACGGATGCCAAATCCGGCATCCTCGTAACAGGCAATAGCCGCAAAGCCATGGCGTCATCGGTTGAGGCGAGCCTGAAGCGGCTCAAGACCGATCGGATTGACCTCTACTGGGCTCACGCCTCCGACGGCGTGACGCCCGTCGAAGAGATTGTCCGCGGCTTCGACGATCTCGTGCGCGCCGGCAAGATCCTTTATGGAGGACTTTCCGACTTTCCCGCCTGGCGCGTAGCGCGGGCTGCGACCTTTGCCGAAATGCTTGGAGCCGCTCCGATCGTCGGTCTTCAGGTTGAGCATAGCCTTGTCGCACGCAGCACCGAGTACGAGCTTCTCCCTGCCGGCTATGCTCTCGGCCTCGGCGTCGTGGCTTGGTCGCCGCTGGGCGGCGGCATGCTCACCGGCAAATACCGCAAAGGTGAGAAGGGGCGTGCCGAAGGCTTCGGCGGCAAGGTCTTTCAGCCCGAAGACTCGGCGCAGCGCACCGCCATTCTCGATACCCTCCTCGAAGTAGCGAAAGAGGCCGGTGTCACGCCAAGCGAGATCGCAATCGCTTGGGTCGCCGCCAAGGGGGCGTTTCCAATCATCGGGCCGCGCACGCTCGCCCAACTGCAAAACAACCTTGCCGCGGCAAAGACTATTTTGTCCCCCGAGCAGATCGCTCGCCTTGACGCGGTGAGCGCGATGCCACCGATTTTTCCCTACACGATGCTCAACGACCCTTCCACCCGAGACCTCTATACGGGAGGCATGGATAAGCAGTTCGACGCACCTGTTGAGCCAGTTGCGTGAACAGCGAACGGCGAACTAATAGCGTTCGCACGGACGGGACGGGCATTTAGGCCGCTGCGATTGCGGCCGTGAGGTTCGCGTCTTGATCCGATTGCCGCAGCATGAAGCCCTCGAAGAATGATGCGAGCGCCTTATATCCGTCGAGCGGCAGGACGTGCGCCACATATTGATCGGGGCGCACGACGACCATGCATCCCGCGTCTCGCTCGATGCTGCGCATTGCGAAGATGTCGTTACCGCCTTTGAGGTCGGCGCAGAAAATCTTCTCATAGTCGCGAAGGCCATAACGACCCTTCTGCGGAAGAAGAAGCGCCGGCATGGTCTCGACGGCGAGCTCGCGATGCGCTTGCTGGAACACTGCGCGCACATCGATGACGGCGTCGATGTCTTCGCCGCGGCGCGTGTATTTCCGCACGGGAGATTCTTCGGCCAGTGTGAGAAAATCGCACAAGCGATGGACGGCGGAGCTTGAAGAGGCCGGCTCGCCGGCTCCGGCAAAGACGAAGATTCGGAAGCGTCCGTCGGCTTTGACGACATGGCCGAGGTGAACAGGCTTGGCGTCGGCGACCCTGATCACCGGCGCGGAATGAAAGCGCGTTCCGATCCCGAACCCTTTCGCCAGATGCTGGTGGGTGCGCTCGCCGGTCAGGATCGCGGGACCGTAATGCGTAGCGGTGCCCGCGGTGTAGCGGCCGTGCTTGACGAAATAGCTTTGGGTTTCGGCGGCATCGGGACCGCCTTCTTCGTGCGTCGAAGCAAGCAGCGCAGCCCATTCGCGGTCGAAGTCGATCAATTCCTTGGCGATCGCCCGCCGCTCCGCGGAGTAGGTGTGCAAGAGAGAGGGCGGGCAACGTTTGCGCAGCACGGCGGCAAGCTTCCAACCCAGATTGAACGCATCCTGCATGGAGACGTTCATGCCTTGCCCTGCCTTTGGGCTGTGGGTGTGGCAGGCGTCGCCGGCGATGAACACGCTGGGCAGCCGCGTTGCGACCTCGCTCTCCGGCACGTCGTCGAACTTGTCGGTCAATCGTTGGCCGATCTCATAAACCGACCACCACGGGACCTCTTTCACGTCGAGCGTGTAGGGATGAAAGATCCGCCGTGCCTTCGCGATCAAAGCATCGAGCGTGATGTTGCGGCTCGCGACCCTTTCGCCGACTTCAAGCTTGGCGAGCTCGATATAGAGACGGAAAAGGTAACCGCCTTCGCGCGGAATGATGATAATCGTGCCGTCGTTAGCCGACTGGATGAATGACTTGCAACGGATGTCGGGAAAATCGGTAACCGCAAGCACATCCATCACGCCCCAGGCGTGGTTGGCGGAATCGCCGTGAAGCTCGCGCCCGATTGACGTGCGCACGATGCTGCGCGCGCCGTCACAGCCAACCACGTATCGCGCTTTGACGGTCTCGCGTTGTCCTTGGTGCGAAGCGTCGAGGCGCTCGAGCGTGACAGTCGCCCGTTGCGCAGCTCCGTCAAGGTTAGTCGCCGGCTGAACCGCCATCACGCGCCGCCCGTAATAGGGCTCGAGCTTCGCGGCCGATCTGCGCATCACATCGAGATAGAAGTCGTGCACGCGCGCCTGATTGAGAACGACGTGCGGAAATTCCGACAGCCCATCCTCGACGTCCTGCACCCGGCCGCTGCGGACGACGTTCGCAGGTTGCTTTTCATCCGGCTTCCAAAAGGTCGTCTCGTTGATCCAACAGGCTTCCTTGAGCACCCGCTCGCTGAAGCCGAAGGCATGAAACATCTCCGTCGTCCGGCAAGCGATGCCGTCAGCTTGGCCGAGTTGCATCCGACCTGGTTTCTGCTCGACGATGCAGGTCTTGATGTCGGCAAAAGCGGACAATTGCGTCGCCAGCGTCAGCCCTGCCGGTCCGCTGCCGACGATCAAGACGTCGACCTCCTGTGGAACGGATCCCTCTGCGCCGGAGGTCGGATATCGCTCGGACCGGTCGGCTATCTCCGGGTCGCCCGGCTCGAATCCATTCAGATGAAACTGCATGATCACTCCCCATCTGCGGCAGTCAGCGCCGGCGCCAGCCACAGTGTTGGCCCCATTCGCGCATCGACTGCCTCTCTCTGCGCCTGGAGCGGTGCGGACAACGTTACCGGGGCCACGCATGATTATTGATCAGCATGCTGAATATCAGTATGCTAGTCAAGTCCCGCCCGCTTCGGAGAGTTCCGTGAAAGACGCCCATGACAGACGCACATGACATGGCGGGTCATCTCGCCCGCCGGTTCCAGCAGATTGCCGTCGCGGTGTTTCTGGCCGAGGTCGAGGCGGCGGGCTATGACTTTACGCCTGTTCAGTACGCGGCGCTCGCTGCAATCGGCACCAACCACGGGGTCGATCAGGTCACGCTGGCGGGATTGATTGCCTACGACCGCACCACCATCACCGGGGTCGTCGATCGGTTGGTGCAGAAAGGGCTCGTGGCGCGCCAGGAAAGCAGCCGGGACCGACGCGCGCGCGAATTGAAGATTACCGATGCGGGACGGCGAACCTTGCGCAGCATCACGCCAGCGGTCGAGGCGGCGCAGCGGATCATGCTGCGCGGCCTGACAGACAAGGAAGCGAAGGAATTCATACGCCTCCTGCAAAAAGCCACCGCTGCCGGCAACGACCTGAGCCGCGCTCCCCTGCGCATCGCCGCCTCAGGTTGAACCCCGACGCGTTCTACTTCAACGATCAATCACACGGAACGTGGAGACGCGTCCCACGCGTCATGTGCGTTGGACGTATTCGCCATCCCCGAGACGGCGCCGTCGAATGGAACCGGCGCGCACGGCTGCGCGTTGGGGCTTGCTGCTGCCAAGCAGGACTACAGTCAACATTTCAATCGCGAGGATATGATGAGGAAGTTTGGGTTGGCGCTGGCTTTGGGCGCCGCGGCCGTAACTGGCGTGATGATGATGGGCCGGGTGCAAGCGATGCCGTTGCCGCAACTGGGCGAAGCGGCCGCCGATCTCAGTTCAATACAAAAATCGCAATTCATCTACGGCGGAAGGAATTATTGCTTCTATCTCGATGGCTGGCGCGGCCCCGGATTTTATTGGTGCGGATACGCGCATCGACGAGGTCTCGGCTGGGGCGGTCCGGAGGGCTGGCGCGGTTGGCATAACGGCGGTCATGGAGGCCATGGTGGCGGCGGTTATCGTGGTGGCGGCCATGGAGGCGGTGGACATAGCGGTGGTGTGCATGGTGGCGGCGCTCACGGCGGTGGCAGTCATAGTGGCGGCGCTCACGGCGGTGGCGGTCATAGTGGCGGCGGACACGGTGGCGGCGGACACGGTGGCGGCGGACACGGTGGCGGCGGACACGGTGGTGGTGGACACGGTGGCGGTGGCCATGGTGGTGGCGGTCACGGACACCGCTGATAGCTGAGATCGAATTCTCTCCAAATTTCTCCGCGTGCTAGCAGTCCGCAGGGATCGTCTTTTCGCTGATGACAGGGGAAACGGACGGCCCGGCGGGCTGAGGATTCGCCAAGCGGTTGCGCACCGTGCGAAAAAGGAGATCATCCGCCGCCAGGCAGCTTGATCGGAGGGGTTAGACAGGATGGATCTACATTTGCGCGGCAAGACCGTGCTGATCACCGGCGCATCGAAGGGTATCGGCGCTGCGACCGCCGAGGCATTTGCCGAGGAGGGCACTAACGTTCATCTGGCCGCCCGCAGCACCGAGACCATGCAGGCATTGGCCGAGCGCTTACGCTCGGCTCATCAAGTCGATGTCGTTACGCACACCGTCGATTTGCGCAACGCAGATGACCTGCATCGGTTGGCGCGCGAGACCGCCGGCATCGACATTCTCGTCAACAATGCCGGCGACATTCCGGGCGGATCGCTTGAGAAGATTGATGAGGCAACCTGGCGCAACGCCTGGGAGCTGAAGGTGTTCGGTTATATCAACCTCACGCGTCTCGTTCATGCCGAGATGAAGTCGCGTAACAACGGCGCCATCGTGAATATCATTGGCGCCGCAGGCGAGCGCTTTCCCTACGACTACATCACCGGCAGCGCCGGCAATGCGGCCTTGATGGCCTTCACCAAGTCACTCGGCGGAAGGAGCCTGCACTACGGTGTCCGCGTTGTCGCCATCAATCCCGGGCCGGTCGCAACGGACCGCCACGTCTATTTGATGAAGACGCGGGCCAAGAACGAGCTCGGCGATGAAAACCGTTACCCGGAGCTGCTGAAAGATCTTCCGCTCGGGCGCGCGGCTAAACCGCGCGAGATTGCCGACATGGCCGCCTTCCTGGCGTCCGATCGCTCCGCCTATACCAGCGGCGTGGTCGTCACCATTGACGGAGCGCGCTGAACGCGCCGACGCTACCCAGCAAATTCCGGGCGCGATGGCGTTGAATCGGCGCCGCGCTCCGGATGTTCCTTGCCGCACGATCTGCACGGAAGGGCGCGCCATATCGAACGGCTAAGCCCGACGCTTTTGCGGATCATGGTTTAGCAGTAGCGGCAACCTCCCCAAGAAATGCAGCAGCCGACACCTACGGCGCAGCCGACGCCGTAGACTCCCCACCAGCCCAAACCGCACCCTGCGCAACTACAACCGCCGCAGCCGCCGCACCCACCAAGAAAAAAGCCACCTCTGCAACCGCCGCCGCAGCCGCGCGCGCAACCACCACAGCCGCCGCAGCCTCTGCAGCCGCCACCGCCGCAGCCATGGCCACAGCCGCAACCGCCACCTCTGACGAGTTGGACGCCAGGCTTGAGCGAGCCGGCGTTTTCTTTGTCGAAGACATAGAAGGTCGCCAAACTCACGTCGGAAATCTCTTCCTCACCGAGAAAGACCTGTTGCCGCATGTCGGCATTTTGCGTCGCCGCCTCTAACGGCGCTTCGGCGGCCGCGCCGCTCGCCAGCGCCAACAAACCGGCCGCGCCCAACACGGGCATGGCCTTGCCTCTGCGCTTTTGTGTCGACAATCGCTTGCCCTGTGACATTGGCAAGACCTCCGATCGCTCGCCTTTTTGGCTTGAACAGTAATTCCGCTCCAAGCTCGGGAGTTCCACCCACATCGCGGATTCCGGTTCGTACGCCAGCGGCGTCACCGCGAAGGCTAATTCGGATCACCGAGAATTGGATCAGGCTGCCATTCGGGGGACAATGCCCACGCTTTTTGCGCGACTCCCGCTCTATCTTCGGCGCTGCTCGGAGATTTCCTACTAAATGGAAGAAAAACCCCAAGCGCGGCGGGGGGCGGCACGCTTGGGGCCTAAGACAGCTTTCGTCGGGTGTCGGGGGACGGGGGAGCTGTCTCAACGGTCAGCAAGCAATATCGGGAACACCAGTCCAGTCGCCTTTGCAATTAAGGTTACGTGAGAAGGGCATCGGCGGCCCGCCGCTGCAGCAGTCTTTTGTGTTCGACATCACATCTAGTGGGGGCTGTGATGTGCACCAATGTCGGGTGTGGGGGAGCAAAATGGGAGGAGGGATCATAGTGGGCATTCCAGAAACATCCACGCCGTCCAAGGACAGAACATTGCGGGACGGAGCCGCAAAAAAGACGCGGACGGCGACCGACGGTGCATGCTTCAACGATTGGAAGCGCTTTTGCGCAGCGCTTCGTGAAATCGCGAGCGGCGAGAACGGCCGCCCGTTGCCTGGCTTCGAAGCGCAGAGGTTGGCGCAGGCCGTGTTGATAGAGTGCGGCTACACATGGCCGGGGCGCGCGAACGAATTGCCTCGTTCGACCTCTTGCGTGGAGGGACGCGGGGTCGAGGAATAATTAGCTGGCATCGGGATTCGGGTGCCCAAGGGCAAGCGCGTAACGCGCTTGTTTTTTTATATTCGCACGCCGGACAGATGAATTGGGTACACTGAATTGCGGTAAGCTTGGGCCATGATCGGGCGTGCACGAACGTGGACGGACGAACAGCCAATGCGCCGGCCTTTGGCGTCCGACCGATGACCAAATGCCAGCCGGGCACAAAGGAAGGTCAAACGGTACGAGAGAAGGGTAAGACCCATGCAAATCTGGTCTGCGACAATCGTGGTGTGGGCGACGATGTTGGTGATGCCTGTTCAAGCAATTGAGGAATCGCATTCGGACGCGCGAGCAAACGTGGCTGCTCGATCATGGCACATCGATCTTGCACAACTTGAGGCGCCGATCGGTCACAGACAGCCTACCTTGGACGACCTGCCACCATGGCTTCGTGACGAGGAAAAGCCGGGCGCCGAGCCGCAGCAGACTCCGCAGGCTGGCGGCGTGGACACCGAACAGAAAGATCAGCACCACGGAGGACGACGCGCGCCGAGGGCAAAACCCGATGATGGCGTCCCGCGAATCTGCGACCCGTGCTGATTTCGCCTTATGAGGCGTTGTTGGTCCTATCGGGATGGGGGCGGCGTACCTGATTGCTTCGCGATACTGCCCAACGGCTGAGCATGCCGGTCATGTCCGTGGCATTGCCGATCGTGCGAATCGAAGCCCCGACGCTACGGACGCAGAGACGCAGGTCGGGGCCCCGGTCGCAATGGGTCTGCGTGTCCCCACCGCTGTCCGGGGATGCAAAATACAGAGCGGCTGTTAGCTGCAGCTTAAGCCCGAAGGTATCCTTGTGCGGCACCGTAGCGATTACCTTCAATTCTTGACGCAAAGCAATCGTCACGCATGCCGATTGTTGTCTACGGAGGAAGGCCTCGGAGCGAAACCTTATCGTACCATCTTAGCCGGACGCCGCCGCCACCACGGACAGTCACCCGAGCAACGCAATAGCCGCTATGGCCGCAGCAAAGCATGCCGCCCCAATGCTAAATCCCCAAGCAAAGGCCTGCCACGACGGACGCACGTCCTGCTTCGGGGGTCCGTCGCTCTCGATCTCTTCATGGAGCCGTTTGATATCGGCAAGCGCCTCGCTGATGCCGTATCTGCCGCGAGGCGGTGGGCTCATCCCTCTGCGCCCGGGGCTGGGGGTTGGGGCGTCCATGGCGTCTCCAGTGTCAGCACGCCTGCGATGGTCGGCGAGCGTACTTAGCGGATCGGCCCACCAACCAACCGCACGCAATACCAGGGGACTGGTGTCTGCAGGAGTAGGCAGGGCTAACTGGAGAGTTGAGTCGAAATGGTAGGCTGCGAGATACCGCCTGTCGGTTCCGCGTGCTGCGCAAACCAGTGACAGCAAGCTTCGATCAGAAATCGTCTTCCGGGCCCGGGGAGAACTGACTTAGAGTAGTGAGAGATCGGGTGAGAAATGGACGACAACCACGGTACGCCGCTTTGCGAAATTGAAATTGGCATCGTCGTGCCAGCCGTGATCTACGCGCCTGTTTGGCTCGCCGAAAAATATGGATTCCTGCGCGATGAAGGAATCGCCGTTCGTTTGCGCAGTTTCGGGTCCACGGATGGAACCACGGCGGCGCTGCGCGACGGCGTGGTGCCGGTGACAATCGGCTCGCCCGAGGGAAGCATTGCCGATGCGTTGGATGGCGGCGACCTTCGGCTGATCGCCGGTTTCGTCAATAGGCCGCCTCTGTCGATGATTGCGCAACCGCGTTATCGCGAGATGGCCGACCTGCGCGGTGCAAAGCTGGGGACGACCTCTCTCAAAGAGGGGACCTGCCATCTGATGCAAAAGATGATGGCAGCCCACGGCATGCACCAGCCGGCCGATTTTCAATTCGTCATGGCCGGCGCGCACCCGCAACGTTGGGAAGCCTTGAAGGCGGGGACGTTGGACGCGGCGATTTAGCTCGTCCCCTTCAATTACATCGCCGAAGAGTCCGGGTTCCCCAATCTGGGCGATGTGGACAGTTACGTACCGGATTTCCTGTTCTGCGCCGTATGCACGCGCATGAGTTGGGCTACCGCCAATCCTGACCGGGTCATCGGATTGCTTCGAGCGCTGCGGCGTGGCGTGGAAGCCTTGTACGAGGATCCCATGGGCGCTGCGGCGATCGTGCTCGATCAACTCAACATGCAGCCCGAACACGCGCGCCGGGCTTGCAAAGAATTTGTGGCGAAGACCGTCATACCCCGGGACCTCGCCATCAGCCCTGGCGCATTTGCTGCGACGCTCGACGCAATGCACGCCGCCGAGATCGTCAAGGCCGCGCAGCGGGACGAAATGCAGGCGTGTACTGATTTGAGATTTCTGAATGTGAGCGCCGGTTAAAAACCGCGCTTTTGGCGGCCCTCTTAGGGGCCGGCTCGTCCACGGCGAGACCGAGCCGATTAAGCGTTCCTGCGGCGATAATCAAATTGTTATGCCGGGCGCCTGAAGCAGGGGCCGTTATTGCGTAACGGCCGGCATCTTTAGAACGCAGCCGGATTGACTGATTCTGCCAGTATTATAGTTTGTCTATCGAATTTATAGACTTTCAGGATCCAAGACCAAGGCGAATTCAGAAAGGTGGCCTTCCGCGAAGGTTGCACCGACGATGGATCTTGCCCTCGCGTGGTCGAAATATCGCAGGCAGAACACACGATGACAGGAAATTTCGCACCTTATCTCAATGAGCCGGTTCGTTTTGCCTACTGGATATCGAATCTCTCAGGCGGGCAAGTTGTCAGCCAGATCGAACAGCGCACCGGTTGGGATTTCGATTACAACGTCAAGCTTGCACGCCTCGCGGAAAAGGCCGGCTTTGATTTCGCGCTGTCGGCAACGCGCTTCGTCGGCGGCTACCGCGCGGACGGACAGCATGAGGCGAGCGCCTTTGCTATGTCGCTGCTCAACGCGACCGAACGGCTCAACGTTATTGTCGCGATTATGACCGCGTTTTGGCACCCTGCCGTGGTCGCCAAGCTCGGCGCGACGGCGGATCACATTTCGAAGGGGCGCTGGCATATCAATATCGTCAGCGGCTGGTTCAAACACGAGTTCGACGTGCTCGGGGTGCCATGGCTCGATCACGACGATCGCTATCGTCGTTCAACCGAGTTCATCAAGGTGCTCGAGGGCATTTGGACCGAGGACGAATTCACCTTTCACGGCGATTTCTACAACATTGACGGCTACCACCTGAATCCGAAACCGACGTTCAAGCCGCATCCGCTCGTCTTCCAGGGAGGCTCCTCGACTGCCGCCAGGCGCATGGCAGCGGAAAACTCCGATTGGTACTTCACCAACGGCGGTTCGATCGAGGAATTGCGCGCGCAGGCAATGCAGGTGAAGCAGGGTGCCGCGGGCTTCGGCCGTCAGCTACGGGTCGGTGCCAATGCATTCATTATCGCCCGCGATACGGAAGCGGAGGCGCGCGAAGTTCATGCGGAGATCGTCGCCAAGGCGGATCCGTCCGCGGTTGCCGGCTTCGCCGAGGCCGTGAAGCAAGCAGGTCAATCAACCGCGGACGGGATCGGCAACTGGGCGAAGTCGAGCGCGGCCGACCTCGTGCAGCCCAATGACGGCTTCAAGACCAATCTCATCGGCACGCCAGAGCAAGTCGCTCGACGGATCGTCGCGTTGAAACGCGCAGGCATTGACCTGGTGCTCGCGGGCTTTCTGCATTTTCAGGACGAGGTCGAGTATTTCGGCCGGCGCGTCTATCCGCTCGTGCGCGAGCTTGAGGCCCAAGCCGCGAGCAAATCGCTGGAGGCCGTTCTCGCAGGCTGACCTTCGCTCTCACCTCTCACGATAACCCGCTCCGTCGTTCGCTGCCCGAGGATCGAATGCATACCGTTGAGCCGATTCTCGACGTTCGCGGCATCTCACTGTCGTTCAAGGGCGTGAATGCGCTCTCCGACTTGTCATTCTCGGTCGCGCGCGGTGCGATCTCCGCACTGATCGGCCCCAACGGCGCGGGTAAAAGCTCGCTGCTTAACGTCCTGAACGGCGTCTACATTCCGGACGCGGGCGAGATCGTCTTCGAAGGGGAGCACTTTCACCAGATCGAGCCGCTGGCCGCCGCGCGGCGCGGTATCGCCCGCACCTTCCAGAACAACGCGCTGTTCAAGAAGATGAGCGTGCTCGACAATGTGCTCACCGGGCTCGCTCGCCATACGCATGCGAATTTTCTGGCGCAAGGGTTGCGCTCGCCCGGCGCGCGGCGGGAAGAGGCGCAACTGCGCCAGCGCGCTGAGGCGACCCTCGAGTTTCTCGAGCTTCGATCCTATCGCGACCTTACGGTCGGCAACCTGGCCTACGGCCTGCAAAAGCGCGTCGAGCTTGGTCGCGCTCTTGTGTCGGTGCCGACGCTGCTGCTGCTCGATGAGCCGCTCGCCGGCATGAACGCACATGAGAAACTCGAAATGAGCGAGTTCGTCGCCAGCGTCAATCGCCGTCTGGGCACGACGATCGTTCTCATCGAGCACGATGTCGGCATTGTCATGAGCCTCTCAAGCCACGTCGTGGTCTTGGACTATGGGCGCAAGATCGCCGACGGCACACCCGCCGAAGTGCAATTCAACGCCGACGTCATCGCCGCATATCTCGGCACGGTTCACTGAGGGCGCGATGGATCTCTTTCTTGAAACGCTTATCGGCGGACTGCTCGCCGGCACCATGTACTCCCTCGTCGCGATAGGCTTTGTGCTGATCTACAAGGCGAGCGGGGTCTTTAACTTCGCGCAGGGATCGATCCTGCTGTTCTCGGCGCTGACCTTCGTCACGCTACTGGAAAAGGGCGTGCCCTTTGTCGGGGCGCTCGGCATCACCATCGCGATCATTATCGCCGGCGCGGTTGTCATCGAGCGGGCCATGCTGCGCCCGCTCGCCAATCGCAGCGCGATGACGCTTTTCATGGCGACGCTCGGCCTGTCGTATGTGGTCGAAGGCGCCGCGCAGGGTCTGATGGGTGCGCAGGTCCATGCACTCGATCTCGGTATCGAGGATGTGCCGATCATCATCGGCGGCGTGTTGATCAGCCAGTTCGACCTCGTCGCCGCCGTGACGGCGGTCCTTCTCGCCGCTGTGCTGGCGTTGTTGTTCAACCGTACCCGCATCGGCATCTCACTGCGCGCAGTCGCCGACGACATCCGTGCGGCGCTGTCGGTCGGCATCAATCTCAACCGCATCTGGCAAATTGTCTGGGCGGTTGCGGGTATCACCGGGCTGGTCGCCGGCTTGCTGTGGGGCGCGCGCCAGGGCGTGCAATTCTCGCTGTCCCTGGTGGTGCTCAAAGCCCTGCCGGTCCTGATCATCGGCGGCTTCACGTCCATCGGCGGCGCCATCGTGGGCGGACTGATCGTCGGTGCGGCCGAGAACCTGGCCGAAGCCTATATCGGCCCGCTTATCGGCGGTGGCATCACGCCGTGGTTTCCTTATTTCCTCGCCATCGCGTTTCTCTACATCCGCCCTGCCGGGTTGTTCGGCGAGCGCGTGCTTGAGCGAGTGTGACGCCGTGAGCGAGTTGAACAAGACGCTTTCCGGCGCCGCACCGATCATATTATCAGATCGCCCCTTGCGCCTGCGCCTGGGCGCGCCCGCGCTTCTCTTGATCGCGTTCGTCGCGGTGCCGCTCATTGGGAACGACTACTGGCTCGGCGTCATTCTCGTGCCGTTCCTCATCCTCTCCCTCGCCGGGGTCGGGCTCAACTTGCTCACCGGATATGCGGGACAGACGTCGCTCGGCTCCGGTGGCTTCATGGCCGTGGGCGCGTTTGCCGCTTTCGACTTCGTTGTTCATGGCGGACTGCCCCTGCCCGCCGCCCTTTTCCTTGCCGGACTGATCGCGGCCGCGACGGGCTTGTTGTTCGGCCTGCCGAGCGACCGCATCAAGGGTTTCTATCTGATGGTGAGCAGCCTCGCCGCGCAGTTCTTTTTCGAGTGGCTTTTTCTCAAGATACCTTGGTTCTACAATTATGACTCCGCCGGCACCATCGCGCTGCCCCGCCTTGATGTCTTCGGCCTCGACGTCAGCTCCGCGCCGGCGCGCTATTACGTGACGCTCATCATCGTTTTGGCGCTGACTTGGTTTGCCGCCAATCTGGTGCGCAGCCAGACCGGCCGAAGCTGGATGGCGATCCGCGACATGGATACCGCGGCGGCCGTGATCGGCGTTCCGGTGTATCGCACCAAGGTGCTCGCTTTCGCGATCAGCTCTTTCTATCTCGGCATCGCCGGCGCGCTCTGGGCGTTCTTCTATCTCGGCTCGGCGAGCGTGCAAAGCTTCGGGATCGCCAGATCCTTCGAGGTGCTGTTTATCATCATCATCGGCGGGATGGGCAGCATCTCGGGTAACTTCATCGGCGCCGCGTTCATCGGCTTGATGCCGCTCGCCATCGACCATGTGGCGCAACATTTCTTTGCCGGTCACGTTGACGCCGGGCTCTTGCAGAACATCCAGAAGGCGATCTTCGGACTCGTCATCATTTGGTTTCTGATCAAAGAGCCGGACGGGTTGGCGCGCCTCTTCAAGACAATTGCGGGGCTGGTCTTGCGCTGGCCGCTCCGCTTCTAGGAGAACAGGAGAAAAATCGGTGCGCACGGAAAATGCAATTCAGCAAATGATGCACGGTCATTCACGCGTGAAGGAGAAGTTTATGAAACGCTTGATCCTGACAGGGTTGCTCGCCACGAGCTTCGCTGCGGCCGATCTCATCGCACCGGCGGCTTATGCCGGCGATAACGAGCAATACGTTCCGTTGCCGACGTACCGGGTTGGCGCCTACGCGTCCTCCGGAACACTTTGGTGGGCGGGCGAGATCGACTATTTCCGCTACATCAACGAAGTCGAAGGCGGCATCAACGGCGTGAAGCTCAAGGTCGAGGAGTTCGAGACCGAGTGGAGTCCCGATCGCACCGTCGAGGTCTACGAGCGCGTCAAGAACGGAAAGGACGGCGCTCCAGTCGCCTTTTTCTTCACCCACGGCACGCCGGCGACTTATGCCCTGACCGAGAGGGCGGTAAAGGACAAGATACCGCTTGTTGATCCGGCCGGAGGACAACCCGAGGCGACGAACGGGCTGGTCTTTTCTTATGTCTTCCCGCTTTTGCTCAACTACTACAGCCAGGCATCGGTGGGCATCAATTATATCGCGCAGAAGGAAGGCGGCCTAGACAAACTGAAGGGGAAAAAGATCGTCACCGTCTATCATGACTCCGCCTATGGCCGGGCTTCTCAACCCGCCATCGCCATTCTGGCGAAGAAATACGGCTTCGAGAACATTCAGATTCCTGTCGCCGATCCGGGCAGCGAACAGTCGCCGCAGTGGCGGCAGGTGCGCGAAGCGAAACCGGATTGGATATTCCTGCGCACCTGGGGTGTTTCAACGCCGGTCGCGATCAAGACCGCCGCGCGCTTCGGCATACCGGTCGACCACATCATCGGCGACGTCTGGGCCGGTTCGGAAGCCGACGTGATTCCGGCCGGGACCGCCGCGAAAGGCTACCAGGCTCTCGCGCCCTATCCGGGAGGCGCCGATTTCGAGATTCATGGTCGGTTGCGCAAAACCATCCTGGAGGCCGGCAAGAGCGACCTTAGGGATCCGAAGTTCTTCGGCGCGGTGTACTACAATATCGGACTGATCAATGCCGCCTTGGCCGTCGAGGCGCTTCGAACCGGCCAGGATAAGTTCGGCCACCGTCCGCTGAATGGCGAGGAAGGTCACTGGGCGTTCGAGCACCTTACGATCGATGACGCTCGTCTGAAAAAGATCGGCTTCCTCGGCCTGCTGCAGCGTATCAAGTTGAGTCCGTCCGATCACGAAGGTGGCGGTGCCGCGCGCATCCAGCAGTGGGACGGCCAGAAGTGGGTGCTCGTGACGGACTGGATTCAGGCGGACCACGACACGCTGGCGCCGCTCATCGAGGAGAAGTCCGCCGCCTACGCCAAGGACCACGCTATCGCGCCGCGCGGTGCCGGCGCTGAGAACTGATGATTGCGCAGAGGGCGTCGGACGAGCATTCCTCTTGATGAGAGAAAGCGCTTGGCCGTTATCCTGACAAGCAACCACGCTCAAACGGGTCGCATGGGCAATCGCCTGTGCGACCTTATTTTGGAGGATACATGACGATCGGCCTTCACGCCGAGCAACACGTGGATCGCGATTTCGCCCGGTTGCTCGACGTGCAGAGCATCGAGGTGATCTATGACGGCGCGATCCTTGCGGTTGCCGATGTCTCGCTGTCGGTGGCGGCTGGCGAGGTGGTGGCTTTGCTTGGTTCCAACGGCGCGGGCAAGAGTACCACCCTGAAGGCCATCTCCGGGTTACTCGTCGCCGACCGCGCCATGGTGGCCCGCGGGGACATCCACTTTCGCGGAGAAAGCGTCACCGGCGTCGCACCGAACCTGCTCACCACGCGCGGCATCGTCCATGTGCTCGAGGGCCGTCACGTTTTCGGGCATTTGACGGTGGAAGAGAATCTTCGCACCGGCGCCTTCCTGCGGCGGCCGAGCCGCCGCCAGATCGAACGCGACCTCGACGAGATCTACACCTACTTTCCGCGGCTCAAGACCAAGCGCAAAATCCAGGCCGGCCTCGCCTCGGGCGGCGAACAGCAAATGCTCGCCATCGGTCGAGCGCTGCTCACGCGGCCCGACCTCATTCTCCTCGACGAACCCTCCATGGGCCTCGCTCCCATCATCGTTGAGGAAATTTTCGAGATCGTGACGGCGCTCAATCGCAGCAAGGGCACGTCTTTTCTTATTGCCGAGCAGAACATCGCCGTATCGCTTCGCCATGCTCATCGCGGCTACGTGCTCGATGGCGGTCGCGTCGCACTTGAAGGTTCCGCGGACGATCTGCTTGCCCGTAAGGACTTGCGCGAAATCTATTTGGGTAAGTTGGCTGCGTCGTAGAACGCCCCGTTGATGGCTGCTTCGCTGGCTGGCTCTTCAGGCCGGGGTGGGCGGCGTGGGCGTGGTATCGCTCTCGGTCCGGTCGCGACCCAACCGGCGCGCTTGACACGCCCACTATCCACAATTTAAAAATTTTGGAAAATTTACATGGGAGGAAGACATGGCTGATCTCGACGGGCGCGTCGCCGTCGTCACGGGCGCTGCGCGTGGCATAGGGCTGGGAATTGCCGAGCGATTGAGTGCCGCCGGTGCGGCGGTTGTCCTTGCCGACATCGACGGCGACGTAGCGGAAAAAGCCGCAAAAGGCTTGAAGGGTCGCGCGATCGCCGTGGCGCATGACGTTCGCGACGGCGCGTCTTCGAAGCATCTGCGCGAGAAGGCCATGGATGCGTTCGGCCGCGTCGACATTCTGGTCAACAATGCCGGCGTCGGGCCGAAGCCGGGACCGGTGCAGAACACCAGCGACGAGGAGTACGATCGCGTCATGAATGTGAATGCGCGCGGACTGTTCCTGACTACGCGGGCGTTCGTGCAAGGCATGATCGATCAGAAGAGTGGCCGCATCATCAACATCTCATCGATCGTCGGCCAGACCGGCTTCGCGATGGTGCTGCCCTATGTGGCGTCCAAATTTGCCGTCACCGGCATGACGCACAGTCTCGCCTCAGAGCTCGCGCCTCACAACATCACCGTCAACTCGATCCATCCGGGCATTCTGGCCACCGATCTGCATTCGGCGGTGGTCGCCCAGTTCTCGAACCTGCAAGGCCAGACCGAGGACGACACCTGGGCGTGGTTCAAGAGCCGCATTCCGCTTGGACGCTTCCAAACGCCCAAGGACATCGGCGAGATGGCCGCCTTTTTGGCTTCCGATCGGGCGGAGAACATCACCGGCGCTGCCTTTAACGTCGATGGCGGCTGGGAAATGCACTAAGCATCCGGCACCGGCGCGAGAATTGCGAGAAAGCAAAGAAAGCCGCAAGCTGAACGATGATCGCTATCGGAAAGGGCCGCAAAGTGCGGCCCTTTCAAACAGCTCCGTGCACGCCTGGCCACGATGGGGCGATTGTGCGTGTTGGTGCGCGGGCAGGCCTTTACGGCCGTCTTTCGGCGATTCCAGTAAGCAGCAGTCGATAGTCGGCGAAAAAAACCGGCGGAGCCCATAGGGCCCGCCGGCCATTGCTGTGAAACGGCTATGGCCTTGATCGGCCCTGCGACCGATCAGATCAGTAGCCGCAATAATTCGGGCCCATCGGCGGCGACCAAGCGCCGTTCGGGTAGCGGTAATAACAAGCGCCGTGCCACCAATAATATCCGCCGGGCCGGGCTTGTGCTTCCGCGGCGACGACAGCGCCGGTCGTGGCGCCGATGGCTACGCCGGCAAGCGCGCCAGGTCCGCGTCCTAACGCGCCGCCGATAATACCGCCGACGGCGCCGCCAACGATCGCGCCTCCCAGGGGACTAGGCCCCGGCGGCGGAGGGGGCGGCGGAGGCGGTGGTCCCATCATCGCCGCGGGCGGCGGACCCATTGCCCCGGGCGGGGGCGGCGGCATTCCGGGCCCCGGCGGACCCGGCGGCGGGCCCATGGCCGCATCGAGTGGCACGAGATTGCCTTGTTCGTCGTAGGCGATCTCGGAAACGACCCCCGGAGGACCGTTCAGAGGCTGGTCGTAAAAATACCAATAGCCATCGGCCCACCACCAGTAGCCGCAACGTCCCCATCGGCATCCGTGGGGATATGCGCGTCCAAGCGCCCACAGATGACGGTCAAAATGGTGCGGATTGAAGCGGGGATGCCCATACCCTCTCGCCACTCCCCGCGGCGGCTCTCCCCTTCGGGGCTCCTGCGCGAACGCCGACAGCGACGTCGCCGTCAGAATGGATAGGAGCGGAACCACAATCGTAAAACGGGTAAGCCTGTTCATGACAGATGCTTTCCTCCGATCTCGTGAAGGTTGCAGAACGTCTCAGCACGCACGCGGACGTTCGATTCGGTTGGGGCGCGTCCTTGATTTATAGCCACGATCCGTGACGGCGAGGAGTGGAGATCGGGGGCCAGCGCCGGCGAATGCCGAAAATGTCACCGCGGCGAACATCGCACCGGCGACAAGCGCATCCAATCGTCATTGTGCCCCAGCAGACCCCAAACACACGCTCACCCCATCACAAGGCACTAAGAGCGTCCGCAAGTTGGCAAGAAAAGGGATTTTAAATTAAATTTTTTGTAATGCTGGATTTCCGCGCGTGGATAATATCGGCGTGCGCCGTTCCGATGCCGCCGTGTGCAGGTTTCACGCGACGTCCGGGTTTTATTGTTACCGTTGCGCGGCGCGCATAATGTTGGCTCCCACGGCGATTGGGCTTGTCCCGAGAGATGAAGCGATGATTATCCAAACTGCGCCGGCCGGCCAGCCGCGCCTTGCCATCATGATGTACGAGCATACGGCGCTCGCGCACCAATTCGCCCGGGCGTTCGGCAACAGCCGCTTCGAGGCGCCGGCCCCCCTCGATCTCGTCGCCTATATCGTGCTGCATCACGATGCCGGATGGGCGGAGTTCGACCGCGATCCGGTGACGGACCCGGCAACGAACCTGCCGTTCAACCTGATCGATACGCCGGCCGAATACATTACCGTGACGAGCCGTTTGTCGCCGGACTTCAACCAGCGGCACCACGCTTATTCCGGTCTGCTCTCGAGCATGCATAGCTGGGGCCTTTATAACGGCCGCTACGGTCTCTCCAAGATGGTACTGATCGACAAAATCCCGCAGCAGCAGCGTCCGTTAGCGGATCGCATGCTGGAAGGCGAATTGAGCCGACAGCAACGGCTCAAGGAGGAACTCGGGCACGATCAGACCACGGCGTCGTGGCTCGAGGAGCGGCATCTGTTTCAGAACTACAAGCAATTGCAGTTCTTCGACACGCTCGCGCTTTATTTCAACCGCATCCATCCAAGCGAGCGCGGCGAGTTGAAATACGACAACGTACCGGTCAATGCGCAGGACGATGTGGCCGTCACCGTCCGCCCCCAGGGCCCGGGCGTCTATGCGCTGTCACCATATCCGTTCGCCGCCGAAGGGGCGACGTTCGCCTATGCGGGCCGCCGGATTGCGCCGGGCCAGCAGGACAGCCACGGCAGCTGGACCAGCACCTTGGCCAAGGCGCCGACCATTTGGGAATCCTTTCGCTTCGTCGCCGGCTGAACCGGGTCGCGGCGCGATGGCCGCGTGGGCACCCGCGCCACGTCACGATTCGGCGCGCTCCTCCGCCGGCCCCATATGTCGGCTCAAATTGAGCGCACAATTGATCACGCCGACATGACTATAGGCTTGGGGGAAATTCCCCAGCATGCGGCCGGTCAGCGGGTCGATCTCTTCCGCGAGCAAGCCGACGTCGTTGCAGCGTGCGAGCAGACGATCGAACAGCTTTTGCGCTTCAGCATAACGGCCTTGCAGGATGTAGTTGTCGACGAGCCAGAAGCTGCACGCGAGGAACGCGCCTTCGCCGGCCGGAAGGCCGTCGCCGTTGGCCTCGGTTTCGTATCGGAGCACGAATTCGCCGTCGATCAATAGACGCTTCTCGATCGCGTGAAGCGTTCCTTGAATCCGCGGATCGGCTGGAGGAAGAAACCCGACCAGCGGCAGGAGCAGCAGGCTTGCGTCGAGTTGTTTGGAACCGTAGGCCTGCACGAAGCTGTTGAGGTCCGAATCGAAGCCGTGCGCGCAGACGTCCGCTTTGATTTCGTCGGCGACCTTGCGCCAACGGCGCGCCTGGTCCATGTGCGCTTCGTTTTCCAGAGCGAGCGCGGCCCGGTCAAACGCGACCCAGGCCATGACCTTGGAATGAACGAAATGCTGCCGTCCTCCGCGCACTTCCCAAATGCCTTCGTCGGGCTGATGCCACGCCGTCGCCAGGTATTCGGCTATGATCGGCTGAATCGCGCGACCGCGCTCGGACGGCACCATGCCGGATTTCAGGCCCTGGAAGATCGCGTCGGCGGTCTCGCCGAAGACGTCGATCTGCAACTGCTCGTAGGCTCCGTTTCCGATCCGCACCGGCGACGAATTCTCATAGCCAGGCAGCCAGGGCACGATCAATTCCGGCAGCCATCGCTCGCCGCCTACGCCATACATGATTTGAATCTGATGCGGGCTGCCGGCGACGGCCCGAACCAGCCAGTCTCGCCACGCGCGCGCTTCGTCGTAATAGCCGAGGTGCATCAAGGCCAGCAGCGTGAACGTGGCATCGCGTAGCCAGCAATAGCGGTAGTCCCAATTCCTTACGCCGCCCAAACGTTCGGGCAGCGAGGTCGTGGCCGCCGCCACAATCCCGCCTGTCGGCGCGTAGGTCAGAGCTTTCAGTGTAATCAGCGATCGTTTGACCGCGTGGGTCCAGGGGCCGACCTCCGGACATCGCCCGCTCCAGTCGCACCAGAACGTCTCCGTGCGCTCAAGCGCGTCGGACGGATCGATCGCCGACGGAGCATCTTGAAACGACGGCCCGTGCGAAAGAACGAACGCCACAGACTGGCCCGCCTCTACCGTGAATTCGCCGACGGTCTTGAGGTCTTCGCCGAAAAGCTCGACATGGGTGCGTAACACCAGACGTTCCGGACCCGCAATCGCGCTGATCGCACCGTCAGCGAGCCGGTTGACCCATGGCACGGTTGCTCCGTAGTTGAAGCGCGCGACGAGCTCGGTATGAAACCGGACATGGCCGGCTCGACCACTGACGATCCGCACAAGATTGGTGCCGTCGAGCGGGGGCATGAAATCGATAACCGTCGCACGGCCGGTCTCGGTTTCAAATTCAGTTTCGAGGATGAGCGTTCCCGGGCGATAGCGCCGGTTGACGCCGAGCACAGGGTGTTCCGGCGCAATGAGCCAGCGTCCGTTTTCTGCTGTCCCGAGCAGGCCGGCAAAGCACGCGGCCGAATCAAAACGAGGCCAACACAACCAATCGATCGAACCATCGCGGCCGACCAAGGCAGCCGATTTGCAGTCGCCGATCAGCGCATAATCTTCGATCTTCAAGGTCATGCGTGTCGCTCGCGTATCCCGGTGTTGCGCGGTGCTGGTGAATTCTGTTGGGGCAGTGTCAGCAGATAGTGAGGCGGTGTCAGCAGATGGCGACGCTCGTCGAACCCCGTTATTTACATCATGCGGTCGGCATATGTGGCAACACTGCTGCACGACGCGCCGTCACGAAGTTTTGGGCGTTCGCCACACGGGTGGGATCAACAACCCATCGCTCCGCCAATATCGCAGGGGAAAAAAACCATCACAGTGATTTCTGGGCGTGCTTTCTACTGTGTCTGCTTGGGAACCCTCTTGTTCCGACGTCGGTGTCCGCATTTCCAACAAAGAGGTTAAGCGCGGGACAATCTGTCGAGATCAAAATCGGTCCGCCGAGCAAAAATCCAGCAAAAGTGTGATCGCCGACACAAAAGCGCCTGGGCAAGCCGCGCCAGCGGCGTACTTCGCGCTAAACATGATGCGGAATGCGGAGAAGACGATGCTGTTTCTGCGAGCAAGAGCGCATCGTGTCGGCGCTGATTGCATTCGCAACGCTTTCGGTGGAAGTTGAAACAGCGCGGTAGCGCAACGCGCGCAGCGTGGGGTCTCCATGAGGACAGGAGATACCCAATGGCAAACACTCCGAGCGATGCGCTGATGCACCAGGCCAAGTCGCAGCCTGAAGGCACGGCATTCGTTTTTCACCAGCAGGTCTGGACCTATCGGCGGCTCGCTGATGAAGCCGAGCGTGTTGCCCGCGGGCTTGCGGCGGCGGGCGTCAAGGCCGGCTGTCGGGTTGCGCTTCATATGATGAACCGGCCCGAAATGCTGATCGCGTATTTTGCATGCCTCAGACTTGGGGCGATCGCGGCGCCGCTGAGGACCGCGTTCAAATTCGCGGAACTTGCGCCGATGTTGCAGCGGCTTGCGCCTGCTCTTTATATCGGCGAATCCGACCTGTACCGGAACGTCGCCGCGGTGGATGCCGGCATTCTTCCCCGAGAGCGGCGTTTCATCGTCGATCCCTTGGCGGAGAGCGACGGCACGCGGTCATGGGAGGAGTTGCGAGAGAGTAAGCCGGCGGAGTTGCCGGTGCCGCCCTCCTACGAGCCGGCGGTGTTGATCAACACGTCCGGCACGACCGGCCAGCCCAAATTCGTCGCGCATACGCCTGATACCCTGGCGGCAACGACCGATCTTCTTTGCAAACACGTTGGCATTTCGTCGGACGATGTGATCGTATCCCCATTGCCATTGGCCCATGTCAGCGGTCTTATCTGCTCGCTCACGTTCGTCCAGCGCGGCGTTCCTTTCGTGGTGCAGGAGAGTTTTGACGCCGATGCTGTGCTTGACGCCATCGAGCGGCATCGCTGCACCTGGATGATCGGTTTTCCTTTTCAATATGCGGCGCTGCTCGAGACGCAGCAGGTGCGGCCACGCGATCTATCGTCGCTGCGGATCTGTCTGACCGGAGCGGACGTGTGCCCGATCGATCTTCAGGAAAGGGTGACGTCCGCATTCGGGGCGCCTCTCTATAACTTTTGGGGCGCCTCGGAGGTCATCGGCTCGTTGACCTTCGGCCTGCAGAACGGCCCCGTCGTGCGGATCGTGGAGGACGCTCAGATCCGGTTGATCGACGAGTTCGGCGTCGACGTCCCGCACGGCGCGATCGGCGAACTCTTGATTCGCGGCGCCAACGTCTTCGCCGGCTACTGGAACGATCCCGGCGCGACCGAGCAATCCCTGAAGGCCGGTTGGTATCATACCGGCGATCTGATGCGGCGCGGAGAGAACGATGACTTGTGGTTCATATCGCGCAAGAAGGACATCATCATTCGCGGTGGAACCAACATCTCGCCGGTCGAAGTGGAGGAGGCGTTGATTGCCTGTCATCCGGCGGTCGAGGAGGCCGCGGTTGTCGGCAAGCCCGATGCGGTCCTGGGCCAGCGCGTGTTTGGTTTCGTCAAGCTGGCAAGCGGCAGTCCGGAAGCCATCGTCGCTGAGGTGCTTCATAATGTCGCCAAGCGTCTTGCCTCGTACAAAGTGCCCGAAGACCTTCAAGTGCTCAAAGCACTGCCGCGTAATGCGCTGAGCAAGGTCGATCGCAACGCGTTGCAGGCCATGGTCCGTGAAGAGAAGGGTGCGCTCACCTCGTCAGACAGCGATGGTCTTTCGGCCCTGCGCATCGCTTAGAGTCACCAAAGTATCATCGCAAGGGAACAATCCATCTGCCTTGTCACGGCTCGCAGAAGCAAACGTCTACTAAGTCTGAGAAATTTAGCCTTGTTTTTGCGAACGCCGTTTGATCGAAGCGAGCTCCATGCGACACCAAGGAGATTGCAGCCTCGTGGAGTTCGTGCTGAAACCAGAGACAATCTAAACTGCAGGCTTTAATGCCTCTATGGCTTTGGCGTTTCGAAGCGTTGCGGATGGCGCGCTTTTGTCGATGTCAGATGAAACGACTCTAAGCCTAGGCAGCCATCAACAATTTGTGTAATCCGTTTCCGCGCACCGGACAGGCCATTAGATGTCCCGTCCGGAGCCCCTCAGTCGGAAAGGGCGCATGAGCGAGATACGGGATCCATACCCGGAGGAATTCGCCGAAGCTTCTTCGGGCGCGTCATTCGCCGGCGGCGCCGAAGAAAGTGGCGGGCGGCAGGTGCATGTTCTCCTGATCGAGGACGATTGCGCGATTCGCCAGATGATCGAGAATTATCTCGCACAACACGGCATGCACGTCGTTTCGGCTGCCGATCGCGGCGGTGTGGCGAGGCATCTTTCTGATGAGCCGAGCCTGATTATCCTTGATTTGCAACTGGGCAAGGATGACGGGCTGGATCTGCTCCGCGCCATAAGGTCGCGTTCGGACGTGCCGATCATCATCACGACGGGCCACCGCCGCGATGAAGTGGATCGCGTCGTCGGCCTGGAACTCGGCGCTGACGACTATCTCACCAAGCCGTTTGGATTACGTGAATTGCTGGCGCGCATCCGGGCGGTGCTGCGGCGCCGGCAGGCCGGCGTGGCGGCGTCGCGTCGCGACACAGCACAGGGGCGCAGCCGTTTTGGCGGCGGCTGGCAGCTTGATCGCCGTCTGCGTCGTCTCACCGATCCCAACGATACTGTGGTCCCGCTGACAAAGGCCGAATACGCCTTGCTGGTCGCCTTTCTCGATGCTCCCCGCCGACCTCTCAGCCGCGAGCATCTGATGCAGGCGACACGTATGCACGAGGACGTGTTCGACCGCAGCATCGACGTCCAGGTCTTGCGTCTCCGTCGAAAACTGGAAGCCGATTCCAGCATGCCGCGACTGATCAAAACGGAACGCGGGGTCGGTTACCTGCTGGATTGCGCGGTCGAGACCACTTGAGCTCGAACGCGGCGCTGCGTTGCCCTTGTGTTGCACGTCACAGATTGGCGCATTTGGACCGTTCAGCCATGCGCTTTATTGCAACGGTAACGCAGCGTCCCACTAACTGAAACCAGCGCGTAACAATGATCCGCCTTCCTCGCGCTGCGAGAAGGGCATTTTGCGCGGACTGTGCGCCGAAAATGTCCAGAGTTTTTCTGGGGTTGAGTGCCGAATGTGACGTCAATGGTTTCTTTTCAATCGCAACAATCCGAACTCAGGGCTTCGCCGATGGTGGGTTTCGCCCGCCTGGGCCTGGAGCGTGGGCGGCGCCGTCGCCTTCCTGTTGCTCAGCGTCACCGCGGGGGCGCTGATTTCGCGCGCGGAGCCATCCGCGCTTCCGGAGTCCACAATCGTGTTCACGCGAGAGCCGATTACGCCGATCCCGTCGCCAGCAGAGGCCGACCCATTGAAGCTGGCGCTCGGCGAGGAGCTGTTTCAAAGTCGACTGCTTTCGCACGATCAGACGCTTTCTTGCCGATCGTGCCACGATGTCCGAAACAACGGCGCCGACAATCTGCAACGCGCTACCGGCGCCGACGGCCGCCCTCTGGTGCTCAATACGCCGACCGTTTTCAACGCTGTCCTGAGCTTTCGGCTCAATTGGGAGGGTGACAGGCGCACGCTGGAATCTCAAGCCGCCTGGGCGCTCAACAGCGCGCCCGGCCTTGGGACCAGGATGTCGGACGTTTTGGCGCGTCTGAATGGCAACGCCGAAATCACCCGCCGCTTTGTCGTTGCTTACGGTCATGATCCGGACGAGCCGAGCCTTTTGAATGCGCTTGCTACGTATGAGCGTTCGCTGGTGACACCCGACAGCCGCTTCGACCGCTGGCTCAAGGGCGACAAGTCCGCGCTCTCCGCCAAGGAACTGAACGGCTACGCCCTGTTCAAGTCCTTCGGCTGTGTCTCCTGCCATCAGGGCGTGAACATCGGCGCCAATTTGTTCCAGCAGCACGGGATCTTTCATCGCCTCGCATCGCCCGAACCGAAGGTGTTGCGCGTGCCGAGCCTGCGCAACGTCGCGACGACGGCGCCCTATTTCCACGACGGCAGCGCTCCCACGCTCGCGGATGCTGTTCGCAGAATGGCCCGGGCACAGCTCGATCAAACGCTGTCGGAACAGGAGATCGAGGCCATCGTTGCGTTCCTCAATTCGCTGACCGGCAATTATCGCGGCGTTCCAGTGAAAGCACCGGAGCAATGAGAACGATTGCCGCCATAGCCGGTGTGGCGCTGCTTGCCTTGGTCCTGACCTGGCTGTCGCTGCGTGCCGTTAACGGCAGCGCGGAGACCTTCGACAGGGCATTGGCCGAGCTCGATCAATTTACGGAGGACGAAGGGGCGCTGCGCGGGGATTTGTTGGCTGAGCGCGCGGGCCTGCTGCGGAGCTACGATCCTTTGGTGCAGCAGATCAACGCCATTCACGCTTCGATCGATCGCTTGCACGACATTGCCAACGACGAACCGCAATTGGCCGCTGCCGTCGATCACCTGGCCGAGGCCATCGAGCGCCAGGAACTGACGGTCGAGCAATTTAAGAGCGACAACGCACTTCTGCAAAATTCGTTGACGCATTTCGCCCGCGTCGGGCGATCCCTCGAATTCTCCGGGCGGTCCACCGCGGTTCCGCAGATCAGCGTCGCTGTCGCCGACATCTTGCACCTGACACTCAACTCGTCTCCCGAGCTCGTCCGAGAAGCGCAAGATCTGTTGGACAGCGTCGCCGCCGCAGCTCCCCCTGGTGATACCGACCAGACCGAGGCGCTGTTGGCGCACGGCCGGCTGCTGCTGCGTTTGCTGCCGCAGGTCGATGAGGAACTGAGAACCCTCACCGCCGGTGCTGATGCGCAAAATCGGGACGCACTTCGCGCCGTCGTGCTCGATCGTCAAAAGAATTCCCGAGGAAGTGCGCGGCACTACCGGTTCTTCCTCTATGCGGCATCGCTGCTTTTAGCTGTTCTATTGATCCATCTTGCTCTGCGCCTGCACGCGCGCGCTGCGGCAACGCGACGCCGCGGTGCGCTTGAGCGGATCATCACGGCAATTTCGACGCGTTTCATCAACGCAGCGCCCGGCGAAACTGACGCCGAAATGAAGCAGGCGCTTGCCGAAATGGCGCAATGTGTCGGTGCTGAGCGCGCCTATTTTCTGCTGCGCGGAAATTCCCCGCGGACATATCTGTGGTGCGCGCCGGGCATCAGTGTCGTGCCGGGCTGGCCCGATTCCGCGCCCGAGCTCGCAAGTCAATTTCGCCCAAGTGCCGGACGCACCACTCACATCACAGACGTGAATCGGCTTCGGCCTGGTCCCGCGCAGGAGGCTTGCGTCGCCGCAGGGCTGCGCGGCTGGGCGCTGGCGGCGGGAACCGGGTCGCGCGGCTGCGTCTATCTCGGATTCGACGCCGTCACCCATCCGAGCTGCATTACCAATCCGGGCGAGCTCGGCGTATTGCCGATGGCGCTTGATCTGCTGGTCAACGCCATCGAGCGGCAGATCACAGCGTTGGAGAAGTCGGCTCTCGAGGAGCGATTGCAGCAGACCCGCCGTATGGAGACGGTCGGCGCTCTGGCCAGCGGCATTGCCCACAACTTTAACAACATCATTGCGGCGATCCTCGGCTACGTCGAGATGGCCGAGGCGCAGGTGGCGCGGGGCAGCCGCCACGAACGTCACCTTGCCGAAATTCGCCGCGCCGGCGAGCGCGGCCGCGACGTCGTCGAGCATCTGTTGCGCTTTGGCAGGCGCCGTGGCGGCCGTCACCGGCCGCTCAACGTTCGTGACCTGATGACCGAAACCGAATCGCTGCTACGGGCTTCGCTGCCGGCAAGTATCGAGCTGGTCTTTCGGCCGGTGCCCGCCGGCGCCGCCGTCGTGGCCGAGCCGGAACAACTCCAGCAAGTGATCCTCAATCTGTGTTCAAACGCGGCGCAGGCCATGCAGGGGCAGGGTAGTGTCGAGGTGGAAACCACGCTGCGGGATCTGGCCGAGCCGCGCGAGCTCACGCACGGCGCGCTCAAACCGGACCGCTACGTTGTCGTTGCCGTGACCGATGCGGGTCCGGGCATCGACGACACCGTCCTGGGAAATTTATTTGATCCGTTCTTCACCACCAGGGCGACCGGCAACGGGCTCGGCTTGGCGACGGTGCGCGAGATCGTGCGTGAGCACTCCGGCGCGATCAATGTGATTAGCCAGCAGGGAGAGGGCAGCCGTTTCGAGGTGTGGCTGCCTTGCGAGACGACTGGGCGAGTTGCCGTCAACGGGCACGGCGAGGCGGCATTCGGACGCGGCCAGACGATCCTGCTGCTCAGCGGTGGTCGCGAGCAATTGTTGCACGACGAGGAAATACTGGCGGCGCTTGGCTACGAGCCTGTCGGCTTCTTGAGCGGCAAGGATGCCGTCGCCGCTTGCGATGCGACGCCACAGCGATTCGATGCGATCCTCATCGCGTGCTCGTTGTGTCCAGCCAATATGAGGCGGCTGCCGGCGCTTCTGCATGCCACCGTGCCGAAGCTTCCGATTCTGGTCGCCTCCGATCCCGCCGAAGCGTTTGACCTCGACGCGCTGGTCTCGGCCGGTGTTTCCGAAGTGGTCACGCGGCCGATGATCGCCGACGAGGTCGCCGTCGCATTGGCACGCTGTCTGCAAACAGCGGCCGCCCGGGTGGCGACGGCAACGCTTGCGCTTGAAGGACGGGGTGTGGCGAATGCGCGCGCCTCGGGCGCGTTTTCGCGACCGGTCGAGAAGCGCGACGAGCGCGTGCCGGCCCGGCTGGGGGAGCGTTCTTTGGAGGAAATCCAAACTTCCGCGCGCCGACCATCGCGATAGGGCGCTGCGCGATTACATATGAAACGCTTTTTCGCCACGCTGAAACGATCGTGTAGCGGCCGCCGCTCATACCGGTAGCGTAACATCGGAGAGCTGACATGACGATCATTGCGCCTTTTGCTAAAAGCAGGCGAGTTGCCGCGGCGGATTTGCCCGCGGTCCTGCAGGGCAAAGCCTTCCCGTCATTTGATGAAAACAGTGTCGAGCCGCACTCTGCTTCACGCGGTCCGGCAAGCGACCTGCCGACGGTGATTGCTCGCTGCGAAACGCGTCAGGACGTTCAATTGGCGATCCGCACCGCGCGGGCGCACGGCCTCGCGGTTTTCAACCGCACTGGCGGACACGACTTGGGCGGTCGTTTGCTCGAACGAGGCGGTATGGTTGTCGATCTGACGGCCATGCGTCGGGTGACGATTGATCCGGCCACCAGGGTCGCCATCGTCTCCGGTGGAGCAGCGGTCGACGATGTCGTCGCCGCCGCGGCTGCGTATGGGTTAACGCCTGTCACTGGTACCTGCGGCTCGAGTCGCTTGGCCGACGTGACGCTGACCGGCGGCTACGGACCCCTGCTCGGACGCTACGGTCTTGCCGCCGACAATTTGATCGAAGCCGAAATCGTTCTCAAGAACGGACAACATGTCATCGCGAATGCCGACAGAAATGCCGATCTGTTTTGGGCACTCCGTGGCAGCGGCAGAGATTTCGGCATCGTCACGTCTCTGCGCATTCGGCTTTATGCGCTGCCGTCGCTGCTGTCGGGCATGATCTTTTATCCGTGGTCCGACGCGGATCTGGTACTCCGCGGTTATTCGGAAATTGCCGCTTCGGCGCCTGACTGCCTCACGATCTCTGTCGGCATTGTCTCAACCCCGGAGGGGAAGCCGCTTCTGTTCGCAAATCCGACCTGGTGTGGCGAACCCGACGAAGGCACGCGCATGCTTGCGGCCTTACAAGCCTTTGGAACGCCCGCGGCTGCGGGACTGGGGCCGATGAATTGCGGTGACCTGCTTGCGATGTACGACAGCCTTCTTGCTGGCGGCTCAAACCGTTCCAAACGCACGCGGCGGGTCCCCAAACTGGATGGTCGCGTCATTTCGGCGATGATCACCGCCGCCAAGGCGAGAACGTCGCCGCTCTCGGCGATTATCGTGCATCACTTTCACGGCGCGCCGACCCGTGTGCGTCCTGAAGTCACCGGTTTCGGCACGCGCCAGGAGCACTTCATGCTCGAAGCCATTGCGGCTTGGCATCCATCGGCAAATGACAATGGTGCCGGTCACCGGCTGTGGGCGCAGAATTTGTCGGATAGCGCGCGGCCGCCGGTCCCGGTCGGCGACTATGGCAGTCGGCTTTGGTCGGAGCATCGCGAACAGTTCGTGAGCGCGGATGCCGAGAGCAGCGCTCGGCTATCGAAGGTGAAGCAGGTTTTCGATCCGGAACGTGTCTTTCCGGCTATTCCCCCGCCTTCCGGGATGGGGAGGGCGAACCTGCGGGTTTGCGAGTGAGCCGAAGCTCATTCGCGCGCCAAGCCGGCCAGGCCCTCCATGACTGCGCAGACCGAGGCGGTGTCCTGCAAGTCAAACCCCTGCGCGGCGCGCGCATAATAGGCTTGCGCCGCCGCCGAGAACAAAGGTGTCGGACAGCGCAGGCTGTTGGCGAAGGCGTTGATGATTTCCACGTCTTTCAGGTGCGTGCGAATCGTCGCCGTGGCCTCGTCATACTGCGCGTCGCGCATCAGCGGGCCGCGTACCTGGAGCATGCGCGAGGTTCCGGCACTGTCTGCCAACGTCTCATACAGGGTGGCGGGGTCCAGTCCGGCCTTCATGCCCAGCACCATGGCTTCCGCGGCGGCGACGTTGTGAATAGAGACCAGAAGATTGGCGACGTACTTCATGATGCTGCCGTTGCCGAAGGCGCCGAGATAGCGCTGCACGCGCGACATCGCAGTCATGACCGGAAGCGATCGCTCGAACGCGCCGGCGTCGCCGCTGCCGAAAATGACCAGGTCCTTGCGGGCTGCCTGCGCGCCGGTTCCGCTGACCGGACAATCGAGCATAATCTTGCCGCTTACGGTCAAAGTGTCGAGCGCCACGCGCTTCACATCGAGCGGCAGCGTCGAGCATTCGATGACGATCGTGCCGGAGCGGGATGCTTTGGCGACTCCGTTTTCGCCGCCGGCGGCCTCGATGAGCGCCGCAGCTGAAGGGAGCGAGAACAGGATGGTGGAGCAGTGTTCGGCGACTTCGCGGGGCGAGCCGACGGCCGTACTGCCGATGTCGCGCAGCCGCTGTTGGGCGCCTGGCACCGGGTCGTAGCCGAACACCTGGTGCCCGGCGGCCTGCAGGTTGTTTGCTATGGCAAAGCCCATGACGCCTGCGCCAACGATACCAACATTTTCCAACACTGCATTTGCCAAAGTCGTTCGCTCCTGAGGATGGGGAAGGAATATGCCTTGCGTTTAGAGCATGTTCCGGAAAAGTAGAAACCGGTTTTCCGAAAAGGACATGCGACGACCTATCGCGCGGCGCTGCACCGGCGAACGGGGGGCTGGAATTTATCGAGATCCAAACCAATGACCTGGGAAAGGGTGGGATGCAACCATTCGCGGGGTGGCAAATGGGCAGCACGCCGGGAGGCTCGGCCTCACACCGGCGTGCCGCAGAAGCCTCAACCCGTTACTTGCACTGCTTGACGAGGGTGGTGAATACGGCCGTGTATTGTTTGCCTTCGGCCGAATTCGGATCGACTTCCTCCAACCCATCCATGACCTTCGAGTATTCAGGGCCAATCTGCTGGGCGAGAGCGTCAGCCTTGGCGCCAAGAGCGTCCAGCGCCTTGGTGTCGTTTTTCTGTTCGGCCTTCTCCATCTGGTCTTGGAGCTTGCCGATGTCGCAATAGGCCTGCAGCTTGGCCTTGTCGCCGCTGACCAGTTGAACAAGCTTTTGAGCATCTGCAATCGTCGGCTTTGGCACTTTGTTTGCTGGGGCGTCGCTTTGCGCAGAGGCAGCCACCGGGATAGCGGCGAAAAGCGTTACGGCCACGAGGAGCTTAAGGTTCATCGGCATCTCCGAAAAAGGGATGTGAGGGAAAACGCACGCAAACTACCAGGACGCTATCCAGGCCACCAAGTCTGCGGCGATTCCGTGGCGAGCAATGCGGTTTGGCGCCGCCATTTGCGCCTATTGGTCGCTCGGAACGTTACAGGCCGATGACCAACCGACAAAGAATGGCGTTCACTACCGCTCGCCCTGCAGTTGCGGGTCGGCAAAGCGCTGCCGGTCGTCCGTCCGGTTCGTTGCCGAAGCCCTCGCGCGAGGTCCAATAAGACTATACGTTATAAGCTCGGTGACGCCGGGACGGCGCAGCCGCCAATCTCCCGAGGTCGTGCGATGCAAGGTCGGATCGATAACGTCGAAACATTGTGGGCCGACTTCGCCACGCCGCTGCGGACGGCCGAAGATTATATCAATTCGCTGCGCGGGCGCCGGATGAACGTATTCTTCATGGGCGAGCGCGTGCCGGAACCGGTCGAGCACCCGGTGATTCGACCGTCGGTCAACGCGATGGCGGAAACCTATCGCCTCGCCAGCGAACATCCCGACCTCGCGACCGTGCAGTCCGCGATCAGCAATCGCCGTATCAACCGCTTCCTTCACGTGCCGGTCAGCCCGGCCGAGCTCGTCGCCAAACACGAGATGCAGCGGGAGCTCGGGCGGCGCACCGGCACCTGCTTTCAGCGTTGTGTCGGGCTTGACGCCATCGGCAGCTGCCATTCGGTGACGTTCGATATCGACGCCAAGCTCGGCAGCGAATATCACCGGCGCTTTCTCAGCTTCCTCGAGCGGGCGCAGGCCGCCAACGTCGTGATCGGCGGCGCCATGACCGATCCCAAGGGCGATCGTTCCAGGCCGCCGCACCAGCAGCGCGACGCCGATCTGTTCCTCCATGTGGTGCGCCGCGACGACAAAGGGATTTACGTTTCCGGCGCCAAGATGCACCAGACCGGGGCGGTCAATTCGCATTGGCTGATCTTCATGCCCACCATGCGGCTCACCGAAGCCGATCGCGATTGGGCGGTGGTCGGAGCGGTGCGCGTCGATGCACCGGGATTGACCTACATCGTCGGCCGGCAGACCAACGATACGCGCATCGTCGATGGTGGTGCCCTGGACGCCGGCAACGCACAATTCGCCGGCCAGGAGTCGCTGATCGTATTCGACGAGGTCTTCGTGCCGCATGAGCACGTCTTCATGGACGGCGAGTGGGCTTATGCTTCATCGCTGGTTGAACGCTTCACCACCTATCATCGCTCGTCCTATGTCTGCAAAACCGGACTCGGCGATGTGTTGATTGGTGCCGCCGCATCGGCGGCCGAACACAACGGAGTCGAGGGGGCGTCTCATATCAAGGACAAGCTCGTCGAGATGACCCATCTGAACGAGACCATCTATTCGAGCTGCATGGCCGGCGCACATCAGGCAAAGGCGGCGGCGTCGGGCGCCTATATGAATGATGAAATGCTCTCCAATGTGGCCAAGCACAATGTCACCCGTTTTCCCTACGAGATCGCCCGGCTGGCGCAGGACATTGCGGGTGGTCTGGTGGTGACCATGCCGTCCGAGAAAGATTTGCAGAACAACGAAATCGGCCCCTTGATCCGCAAGTTTCTGCAAGGCCGCGACGGCGTCGAAGTTGTCGATCGCATGCGCATTCTCCGCCTGATCGAAAACATGACGATCGGCCGCAACGCCGTCGGCTATCTGACCGAAAGTCTCCACGGCGCCGGCTCGCCGCAGGCGCAGCGCATCCAGATCGCACGTGGCATGAAGCTCGAAGAGAACAAGGCGCGTGCGCGGGCGCTGGCCGGCATCGATCCGTCGCGGGGGCGCTCGCCTTAGCGCTGGCGCGCGACCGCATTCTGGATGAATGAGCTTCGTCATTGCGAGGAGCGCAAGCGACGAAGCAATCCAGCTTTTGCCGCGAGCACTGGATTGCTTCGCTCCGCTCGCAATGACGAGGTGGAGCAAACCCACCGTCGTCATCACGAACTAATGCACCGCCGCATACATGATGCGCTCTTCGGTGGCCTGCCGCGCGGTGAATTCTTCGACCACGCGGCCCTGCCGGGTGACCAGAATGCGGTCGGAAATATTCATGATCTCGGGCAGGTAGGAGGAGATCACGATCACCGCCAATCCCTCATCCGCAAGTTGATTGATGAATTGGTGGATCTCGACGATGGCGCCGACGTCCACGCCGCGCGTCGGCTCGTCGAAGATGATCAGTTTCGGCCGCTGCACCAAAGATTTCGCGATTACCACTTTCTGTTGATTGCCGCCGGAGAGCTCGATGACTTTGGCGTCGCCGTTGATGGCGCGGATCTTGATCGCGTCGATCCATTGTTTGGCAAGCCGGCGCACCTGCCCCATATTCACCACCGAGAAGACGCCGCCCTTGGTAGCCATATAGCCGACATTGACATTGCTGCCGATCGACATCGTCTCGAAGAAGCCTTCGAGCTTGCGATCCTCGGTCACATAGACGATGCCGTCGCGGACTGCCGGCTGCGGCACTCGGTAGCGCACCGTGCGGCCGTCGAGCTTGACCTCGCCGCCGTGGAAGCTGTCGCGCTTGATCACGCCCGAGATGATCTTGGCGGTCTCCGTGCGGCCCGATCCGATCAGTCCAAACATTCCGGTCACTTGGCCGGCGAAGACTGAGAAAGACGTATTACGGACCATCGAACCCATGGAAAGATTCTGCACGCTCAGCACTTTGCGGCCGGCTTTGCGTAGCGTCCGCGCTGCGCCGCGAACCCCATAGATCTCGCCCGACAGGGTGCGGCCGACCATGGCGCGGATGATGGCGTTGCGGTCCAGGTTGGCTGCGGTGTCGGTGAGCACGTGAGCGCCGTCGCGCAACACCGTTATACGATCGGCATGCGTCACCGCCTCCTCGATGGCGTGGCTGATGAAAATGATCGACACGCCGGTTTGCTTCAGCCGGCGCATAAGGCCGAAGAAATGAAACTTCTCTTCGGGGGTCAGCGAAGCGGTCGGCTCGTCAAAAATGATGATCCGCGCCTTCTGCCGCACGGCGCGCGCGATCTCGACCATTTGCCGTTGCGCTGCGCCGAGAGAACCGACCGAGGCGGTCGGATCAACGCCGAAATTGAGCGACTGCAGAAATTGCTGGGCGGCGATATTGACGCCGCGCATGCGGTTGAAAAAACGCTCTTGGCCAAGAAAAATATTTTGGGCGACCGTCAATGCGGGAACGAGACTGTTCTCCTGATAGACCATGGCGATGCCGGCGACGAGCGCGTCCTTGGGCACCTTGAAGGGGGCCGGCTTGCCATCGAGGAGCATCTCGCCGGATGTCGGCGTCACGGCGCCGGCAATGATCTTCGTCAGCGTCGATTTGCCGGCGCCGTTCTCGCCGACCAGTGCGTGGATCTCCTGGCTGTTGAGCGTAAAGTCCACGTCTTTGACCGCGGGCACACCGCGATATTCCTTGGTGATCGAGCGCAGTTCGAGGATGGGGCTCATGGCTCGACAAACTCTTCTGCGGGGAGCGAAACGATGACGTCGCCGCCTTTGCTGGCGACATAGAGCAGGCCGGCCTGTTCGAGCACGCTTGTGGTACCGTGGCGGGATCCATCCGCTCTGCTGTGAAAACTCATGACCGGTTCAAAATCGGCAGCCAGCTTGATCGCCAGCCCGTAGGAGCGCGAGGGGGCCCAAGGCTTGAGAACGCCCATCTGCTTGAGTGCGCCACCCTGGATCGGCTCGAGAAACGAACGTCCGTTGGCAATCGTTGGTGCGATCCAAAAATCCGAGTTGATTTCGTTGAGCATCCGGCGGCGGTAGCCATCCTCGCGCAGGACGAACTCGATCAACTGGCTGCGCGGCGCGAACACCGCGAGCCATAGGCCGCCGTCGGACGCGGCGGAGAGTTCGAGCCGGGTAGCCGGGTAGATCCGTCAGCACCGTTTGCGGTCGCGCCCCGCCCGCAGCGTCAAGCGCCAGCAGGCGATGCGACCAGCTCTCCGAAACAATAATGCGTCCCTGATGCGACCAGGCGCCATACGGCCAACGCAGACCGTCCGCCAAGATGCGCGGTGGGCCTGCGCGGGGAATCAAAACAACAGAGCCTGAGCCTGGCGCGCTGGTGCCGGCTTCCATCAAGTCGCGCTTCCATTGATCGACGCTGTGTCGCGTCGAGCCTCGGCAGACGATCAGAGCATCGTCGTGGAAGGCGAGCGCCGTCGCATGCGAGGTCTCGGCGGCAGGTAGCGAATTGACCGCGCCATCGGGCGCAACGATCACCACCTCGCCGCCGGACAAGCCGACGGCAAGATGTCCATTGGGCGCCGCTGCCAGGCAAGTAATGGAGCGGTCGAAGCTGTGCACGACGCGGTCTGCTCCGAGCTTGCGCAACTCGCGTCCCGTCGAAAACAAGATGTTGCCGCGATGGTTCACCAAATTATCGGGGGCACGCGCCTCGGCGGCGATCGCGGCCTGTTCGAGCGCTTGGTTCGGCCGCAGCGCTCCGTCCATCGGCGGAACCGTAACGGCCGCTTCTCCGCGTCCGACGAAGCGGTCGATCATATTGCGTAGCATCTATTTCCGGCCCCAATAGTCTTCGATGCCGCTCCAACTCGCGTCGGCGTTCGGCAGGCGATAGCGGCCGATGCGATTGTTGGTGATGCCGCCGAGATAGAGGCTGCCTTTGTGCTCGCGCATCGATGTGATCATCGGGTGGTTGACGCCTTGGAGATCCCACAGCGCGTCGAGGATCTCGCCCTTGTCGTTGAATTTGACGACGCAGCCGGTGTTCAGGTTGGGATAAAGCCACTCGTCCTGTGCGACCCGCCGCGACATGCGGCGGCGAAAGCCCGGCAGCTGGAAGGCGAGGTCGACCGCGGGCGAACGCATGCCGACGATGGCGAGCCAATAATGTCCGTCGGAGGATCGGTTGATGTTGTCCGGATAGCCGGGCAGCGACGCGATCACCGTTTCAACCTGGCCGGTCTTCGGCCCATCGAACCAGTAACGCTTGATGCAGCAGCCCCAGGTTTCGGCGAAGAGCATCGATTGGCCATCGTAGCTCAGGCAGACGCCGTTGGGGAATTTCAGATTGCGAATGACCGTGTGGGTCGAGTTTGTGCGCGGATCGTAGCAAATGATGCGGCCGTTGCCGCGGCTCTCCAGCGAGTTGACCGGCCATTGATGCATTTCATAACGGATCGTCGCCTCGGAGAAGAAAACGCGGCCGTCGGGCGCGATATCGAGATCGTCGGCAAGCCGCAGGCGCGAGTTATCGTTGACGGAGAAGGTCGAACGGTTGGTCTCATCGGTCGCCTTGGAGACGACACCGTCGGGCGCGACCCGGTAGAGGCCCATGCCGCCGACACAGACATAAAGGCTATCGTCACGATCGAAGGCCAGCCCCAGCGGTTGACCGCCGATATGCGCGAACAGCTCGAGCTTCTTGTAGTCGGGCGCGAGAAAGCGCATCACGTCACCATGCCGGGTGCCGCAATAAAGATTATCGGCGCGGTCGAAAATGACGTCCTCCGGGGCCTCGACCTGGCCAAGCCCGATCACTTCCACGTCTTTGAGCCTGTCGTTGACCTCGTAGGGCGAGCCCGAACCCACGGCGGTGGGCGGGCAGGGCGGAAGATCGTTCACGGTCGGCGATACATAGACCTTCGAGAGAACTTTGTGCCGGTTCTTGAGCCAGCGAACGTCGAGGCCGGCGGCCAGCAGCAGAACGGCGCCGAGAACCATGCTGCCGGCGCCGCTCGGGATGCCGAGCCGCACGACGCCGTTGGTGATGACAAGAACGATGATCGCCCCGGTCAGCGCCTTTCCGGTCGAGCCGCGGCCGCCGCCGAGGCTGTTGCCGCCGAGGAGCGCCGCGGTCAGCGCTGCAAGCTCCATGCCGAAGCCGGCGTCGGAGCCTGCGCTGTTGAGCCTCGCCGCATACATGAAGCTTGCGACGCCGACCAGCGCGCCCGACACCACATAGGTGCCGCACACGGTCCAGCGTACCGAAATGCCGGAATTGTGCGCCGAACGGCGCGACCCGCCGACCGCCATCACGCGCCAGCCAGGCCGCGTGCGGCTCAACAGCACGTGGCCGACGATCACGGCAACGAACAGCAGCACCGCGCTGAACGGTACACCGAACACGGAGCCGGAGCCGATGAAGTCCCAAATGTCGGAATCCACGAAGGCGCCGGAGATCTGTACGGCGTATTTGAGCAGCAACATGTCGACGACGGCGCGTACGATGATCAGCGTCACCAGCGTCGTCAGAAAGGCGCGCAGCCGCAGCAAGCCGACCAACATGCCGTTGAGCAGCCCGATAAGGCAGCACGCCGCGATCGTGCATAGAAAGGCGACGCCGACAGGCAAGCCGAGAATATTCATCGCGGCCAGCGCGGTGAAATTCCCGAGCGCGAAATTCGAGCCGACCGACAGGTCGATGCCCCCGGCCACCATCACGATCATCATGGCCATAACGACGAAGCCGAACTCGCCAAGCTGCCGCAGCGAGACGATCAGGCTGGCGGGACTGAAAAAATCGGGCAGCAGATAACCAAACAGCGCGATCGTGATGATCAGAAAAGTGAAGGGCGCGACATTATCGATCCAGCGCTTGGTGAGAATCTCGCCCACCACGTGATCGGGGATGTATCTGTAGCGCGCGCGTACCAGCGCTTCCGCCAAGCTCGGCTTGGCGCGCGCGCGCTGGTCGCGCGAGCCCGCTATCGCGATAGTGTCGACCATCAAATTTCCTCACGCCGCTGGAAGCAAGTGCGGCGGGGCTGCAATCGACGACGCAGCCCCGCCCGCGATCGCGTTATTTTGAGGCAGTTGTGGTTGGCAGTGCCCAGCAGCTATCCGGCTTGACGGATTCCTTTGTGAGCACCGTGAGCGGCGAATAGTCGATGACCTTCACGGTGCCGGGCTTCGGCTTGGTCTCGAACAGCGCCTTGATCAGCGTGTTCAGGTCGCGTCCTTGCCCCATGGCGTTGTAGCTGATCAGCGCGCTGAACGTGCCGTTGTTGACGTTTTCGCAAGCCGATGTCGAGCCGCCGCCCGACGTCACCACATAGACGTCGCCGGTCTTGCCGGCTTCCTTGACGGCCGCGCCGACGCCAATGTCCATGCCGTCCCAGAATCCGATGACGCCGCAAAGGTCGGGATTTTGCTGCAGCACGGTCTGGGTGATCGCCTTCGCCTTCGAGGCGTCCCAATCGGCGGCCTGATTGGAGACGACCTTGATCTCCGGATGTTGCTTGAAGATGCGTTCGACCCCTTCGATCTGATAGACGCTGGCGCCGCCGGTCAGCACGCCTTGCACGATCGAGACCTTCCCGGATTTTCCGCTGCCCTGTCCGCATTGTTTGACAATGAGGTTGGCGGCAAGCTCACCCAGGCCGTTATAGTCGGAGCCGACATAGCCCTCGGACACATAGGCCGATTTCATGTTGACCTGCAGCGTATAGATGCCGGCGGCCTCGGCCTGTTTGAGCAGGCGCGCATACGACTGGATGTCCGGGCTGTGGACGACGATGAGATCGGGCTTCTCGGCGATGAGCTGAGTCAGAGCTTGAGCGCCTGCTTCGGTGCTCCAGTTGGGGTCGCGCACGACATAGGAATAGCCCAGCTCTTCGGCCTGCTTGGCCAATTGTGAGCTCCACGCTTGCGCTAGATCGAATCCCATGGCGATCGGTACGAACGCCACCTTTTTGCCCTTGAAGGTCTCGAGGTATCCGGCCCGGCTCGGATCGACGAGCCCGTCGGCGCGTGCCCCTACTGTGGCTGCGGCGAACAGGCATGACACGCCCGCCACAATACTGACGGCCAGTTTTAATCTCATGGTATTTCCTCCTTTGTTGGTGTCGGCGGTGATCCGCTTCTTTGTGTTGTTTCCAGATGGAAGGCTTCAGATGTCTCCCTGCTGCGTGGTTTGCTCGTCGCGCGGATTTATGATGCTGTCGACCACGATGGCGATGAGCAGGATCACGCTTTTGATCACGTTTTGCCCTGTGTATTGAATGTCCATGATGGTCATGCCGTTGAGCAGCGTGCCGATCAGGAGCGTGCCGACGATGACGTTGCGGACGCCGCCCTTGCCGCCGGAAAGGCTGATGCCGCCGAGAACGACGACGAGGATAACGTCGTAGAGAAGCGTCGAATTGACGATGCGCGTGTTCATCAGGGTCACGCCGGTGGCCATGGTGAGCCCGGCGACGTAACCGACGATGGACGAGAAGACATATTGCAGCACCACAAGCGGCCGGACCGGCAACCCGCTGATGCGCGCCGCGGCGAAATTGTCGCCGGTGGCATAGACAAATTGGCCGAGCCGCCCGTAACGAAGAAAGAGCGCGACACCGGCGGCGAAGCCGGCAAACAGCAGGATTGGGATCGGCACGCCGAATATGCGTCCGGCGCCAAGCACCTCGAGCGCGGAATCGTTCGGCGGCAGAGGTACCAAATCCTGACCGAAAATGGCGTAGCGGCCGAGCCCATAGACAAACGCGCCCATGGCCAGCGTCGCGAACAGCGCCGGGATCTCCACATAGGCGATCAGACATCCGATGATCATCCCGATCACCGCCGCAAATGCCCACCCGAGAAGCAGCGCGATCCAGATCGGATAGCCCTGAGTCATCAACGTGAATGCCAAGGCGGTCGACACCGCCATCACCGCGATCAATGACAAATCGATGCCGCGACCGATGATGACGATGGCCATGCCTACGGCGAGGATGCCGAGCACCGCGACACTGCGAATAAGCGTGATGATGTTGCCGTAAGTGAAGAATCCGGGAAGTGCCAGCGCGAACGCCGCGAACAACACGACCCAGAGCACAAAGACGATTTGCTCCTGACTAAGGCGCGGCATTACTCTCCCCGTCTCGGCGCGGTTGGCCCGAGGTGGTCGTCCTCACCCATGTGGCGGCGCCCGATCTGTCGGGAGCGACCTTGTTATTTGCTGGGATTGATCAGTTCGTGAGAAGGGCGCGGTATCGCACCATCACGACTGGACTTCCTCCCAACTTTTTTATTTATCAGATTGTCGGACGATATCCGGGCGCTCGTCTTTGTCAAGGCATCGATTATTGACAAAGACGACGGACTGCGCCCCTAATCTCCGAAAAATCGTCCGACAGAAAGCCGGGAGGGAACGTGCGGACATCCGCGAAACGGCCGCGCCGAGATCAATGCCGCCGGCATCAATGCCATTGTCTGATCGTGGAAGACGGCATTCGCGCAGGCGACGGCCTGCTCGATCGCCGTTCAATTGATCGCTGGCGCGCGACGATCTGTCCGCGGCAAGGCTGAGGCGTCAAGCATGAGCGAGCAGAATCGATCGGAGGCGCAATCGCGCGAGACGGTTCCGGCTTATCGCAGCGTTGCGCGCTCCATCAGCGAGCGCATTCTCAACGGCACGTTGCCGATCGGATCGACGCTTCCCGCTGAATCGGCGCTGGCGCAGACGCTCGGCATCAATCGCTCGACCGTGCGCGAGGCCATTCGGGTCCTTGAGGAGGGCGGCCTGTTGCGGCGCCGCCCTGGCGGCAAGCGGCTGTTCGTCAGCGCTCCCCGGCATTCGGAAGTGGCGTCGCGCATGAAGGCCGCGATGGTGCTGCAGGAAATGAGCTTTCTGGAATTGTGGGAAGCGATGCTCTGCATCGAGCCCGCTGTCGCCGCAGCCGCTGCGATGCGCATCACCGAGGCGGAGCTGAGTCTTCTGGAGGACAACGTGGCGCGGACGCGTCATGCGGTGGCGCATGCCGAGGATCTGGTCGCCCTCGATGTGGAGTTTCACTCCATCCTTGCCGCGGCGTCGCGCAGCCGAACCCTGGTGCTCTGCCGCGAGCCGATCGGACAGGTCTTTTATCCGGCATTTCTCCAGCTGGTGTTGCGTTTGAATGTCGGCGAACGCTTGGCGTTCGCCCATCAGCAAGTCGTGGACGGCCTGCGGGCGCGCGACGCCGGCAAGGCCCGCCTGTGGATGGAAAAGCATATCGTCGATTTTCGCCGCGGCTACGAGTTGGCCAATCTCGATATCTCGCAGCCAATCTCCTGGGCGGGAGACGCTTGATTTACAGGTCACGCTGATGAGCGGGGTTGCCAACGATTTCGATACGCACGCGACGGGCCTCGGCCACCTTTCCGCGCGGCTCAATCGCTTTATCGAAAGCGAATGCAGCGCGGGGTGCCGTGCCGTCAGTTTGCATCCGATGGAGGAGGGTCATGCAGGGCTGACGTTTGGTTTCGATATCATCAACGGCGCGGCCGAGTCGCTGGGTTCATACGTCCTCAAATTGGCACCGGTTGGCGTCGTGCGGCGCGGCAACACCGATGTGTATCGTCAGGCGCCGCTGCTGCGAGCGTTGAAGAGCGCGGGGATGCCGGTGCCGGGAGTGCCCTGGGCATCACCCACCGAAGACGCGCTCGGCACGCCTTTCATCATCATGGAGCGTCTGCCTGGCCGCATCTTTTTTGTCTGGGGGCCGCATGCTTCCTTTCCGCGTGAGGCCGCGCGGGTGCGCGCACTCTGGCTCGAGGCTGCGCGCTTGCTTGCCCGGCTGCACCGGCTCGATTGGCGGACGGTGCTGCCTGATTGGGAAAGGCCGCGTGCGCCGCGCGATGAGGTCGACGCTTGGGTGCCGCTCCTTCGCCACGCCGCCGCGCCCGCGATAGAGCGTGAAGGCGCGCAATTGCATCGCCTACTCGGCGCGCACATTCCCGACGTGCATCCGGTCGGGGTCGTCCATGGCGATTTTCAGCCGGGGAATATTTTGTATGTGGTCGGCAAGGCTGAAGCCATCATCGATTGGGAATTGGCCTCGATTGGCGCGCAGGGGCTCGATGTCGGCTGGTTGATGATGTTGGCCGACCCGTCGGCCTGGCCGCCGCCCTGCCGGCCGGTGGCGCCGTTGTCCGGCGGCGAACTCCTCGATGCCTATCGGAGCGCCGGCGGGCCGGTCTTTCACGACATCGCCTGGTATCAGGCGCTGGCGCAATTTCGCTTGGGCGCCATCGCCTGCCTCAATGTCAAGCTTCATCGCTCCGGCAAGCGACCGGATCGTTTCTGGGAGTCGATGGCGCCGGCCATTTCCACGTTGTTTGCGCACGGCATCGCGTTGCTGGGCGGCAACGAGAAAATATCACACGGAGGATGACGTGATAGACTTCGAGCTTCCGCACGATCTCCTGAAGCTGCGTGAGCGCGTCGAGGGCTTCATCGCCGAGACGATCGTTCCCTACGAGAACGATCGGCGGCAGACCGCGCATGGCGCGTCGGAGCCGTTGCGCCGCGAACTGGTCGCGCTGGCGCGCGAGGCCGGATTATTGTCGCCGCACGCGCCGAAGGAATTCGGCGGCATGGGGCTGGATCATCGCGGCATGGCGGTGGTGTTCGAAGCCGCCGGCTGGTCGACGCTGGGACCGCTCGCTCTCAACATCCAGGCCCCGGACGAGGGCAACGTCAATCTGTTGCATCAAATAGCCACGCCGGAGCAGAAGGCGCGCTGGCTCGCACCGCTGGTGCAGGGCGAAATCCGTTCCGTCTTTAGCATGACCGAGACCGTGACCGACGGCGCCGGCTCGGATCCCTCGCTTCTGCAAACCACGGCGCGGCGTGTAGCGGACGGCTTCGTCATCAATGGGCGCAAATGGATGATCACCGGCGTGCCTGACGCCAGCATCAATATCGTGATGGCGCGCACGCTCGATGCGACCGGAATGGATCTCGGCGCTACGATGTTTTTGGTCGACATGGACGCGCCGGGCTTTCGCGTCGACCGCATGCTCGACACCATCGACAGCAATGCCCCGGGAGGCCACGCCGAGGTCTCGTTTGCGGACGTTCATGTCACGCTCGATCGTGTGCTCGGGGAAATCGGCCAGGGCTTTCGCAACGCGCAGGTGCGGCTCGGGCCGGCGCGGCTGACCCACTGCATGCGCTGGCTCGGTGCCGCGGTTCGCTGTCATGCCATCGCCGCCGAGCATGCCGGACGGCGGCATTCGTTCGGCCGTCTCATCGGCGAACATCAGGGCGTCGGCTTCATGCTGGCCGATAACGCCATCGATCTGCATGTGTCGCGGCTTGCGATCTGGCAAGCCGCCTGGCTCCTCGACCAGCATTCGCATGCCCGCGACGAGACCAGCATGTGCAAGGTTTTTTGCTCCGAGGCGCTCAGCCGCGTCGTCGATCGCAGTTTGCAGATCCTGGGATCGATCGGCATCACCCGCGACACCGTTGTCGAGCGCATCTACCGCGATATTCGCCCGTTCCGTATCTACGACGGGCCATCCGAAGTTCATCGTCACGCGTTGGCGCGCCGTATCGTATCGCGAAACAGCCAACGAGCGAATTTATCGTAGAGAGTGAAGCCCATGGAGAGAATGCGGACCTACGATGAGATCTATGCGTCTTTCCGCTGGAATATTCCGGCGCGATACAACATTGCCACGGATGTGTGCGACCGCCATGCCGCCGATCCGACAAAGGTCGCGCTGATCGGCGAGAGCGCCGATGGCAAGACCTGGCAACTGACCTTTCGCGACATACAGCGCAAGGCCAATCAGGTCGCCAATCTGTTGTATGCGATCGGCCTCGTCAAAGGCGACCGGGTCATGCTGCTGCTTGGCCAGAATCCCTGGACGGCGATCGGCCATGTCGCTTGTTGGAAGGCCGGCTTGGTGTCGGTGCCGGTGTCGCCGCTATTTGCAGCCGAGGCGGTGGCGTATCGGCTCAATCATGTGCACGCGCGGGTGCTCATGACCGATCGGGCGAACCTGCCGACGGCTGTGGGTGCCTGTGCGCAAGCGGTCGATCCGGTGCGCATCTATCTGATCGACGGACGCGAGCCGGAAGCGCGGTCGCTGCCGGAGGCGATCGAGCCGGCAAGCGATGCGTTCACCAACCTTGATACCGCCGCCGAAGATCCCGCATTCCTCAATTTCACCTCCGGCACGACCGGCAATCCCAAAGGCGCGCTGCAAGCGCACCGATCGATGCTCGGGCATTTGCCGGGCGCGGAATTCTGTCTCGATTTCTTTCCCCAGCCGGGTGATTTGATGTGGTCGCCCGCCGATTGGGCGTGGCTTGCCGGCCTGATGGATGTGTTGATGCCCGCCTGGTACCACGGCGTGCCGGTTCTCGCCTTCCGGGCGCCGCGCTTCGATCCCGAGCAGGCGTTTGCGATGATCGGCCGGCATGGCGTGCGCACCACATTGTTGGTCCCCACTATGCTGCGGCTCATGCGCCAGGTCGCCAATCCGGTGGAGCGGTTCGGCGTCAGGATGCGTGCGATCTATTCCGGGGGCGAGCCGGTCGGCAAGGAGCTTCTTGAATGGAGCGCCGAAGTGCTCAGGCTGCCGATCAACGAAGTGTTCGGCCAGACCGAATGCAACCTCGTGCTCGGCACGAACGCGAGCGTCATGCCGGTCAAGCCGGGCTCGATGGGGCGGGCGGTGCCGGGCCACGTGGCCGCAGTCGTCGACGATGCCGGGGAGCTGTTGCCCTCGGGCACGGTCGGCAACCTCGCGTTCCAGCGACCGGACCCGGTGATGATGCTGGAATACTGGCACAACGCGGATGCGACACGCGATAAATACGCCAACGATTGGTTATTGACCGGCGATCTCGCAGTCTGTGACGAGGACGGCTATTTCTGGTTCCAGGGACGTGCCGACGACGTCATCACCAGCGGCGGTTATCGCATCGGTCCGGCCGAGATCGAGGATGCGCTCGCGCGCCACCCGGCCGTCATCATGGCGGCAGCGGTCGGCGTGCCGGACCCCGTCCGCACCGAATCGATCAAGGCGTTCGTTATTCTCAAGGACAGCGTTCAGCGCACGCCCGAACTTGCCGAGCAAATACGCGGCTTTGTCCGCGATCATCTGGCCAAGCACGAAGTGCCGCGGGATATCGAATTTGTCGATGCACTGCCGATGACGACGACCGGCAAGATTCAGCGCAAGAAGCTGCGCGAGGCCGAGCGCGCCAAACTCGCCGTGGCGAACGCGGGCGCAACGTCAACGCGCTGATCGAACGCCGCCGTTTAAAGCATCTTGTTGATGCGAAACACGTTCTCCTCCGGGTCGAGAAGAACGGATTGGTACCAGTTATAGTAGGTCTGGTAGGGCTCTTTGATCAGCCGCGCGCCACGGCTGACCGCGAGCGGCGTCATGCGGTCGACCTCGGCCGTGGACTCCACGTCGAAATTGAGCAGGAATTTTGCTCCCGTGGGATTGGCGTAATCGGTCAACTTCAGCAGTCCGTACGCGTCCTGGGCGTTGAACCCGAGGCAGCACGGACCCGCCCGCAAGCCGACGAAAATCGGCGAGCGAATTTCAGCGATCTCCTCAAAGCCGAACACGTCACGGTAGAAGTCGGAAAGCTTGACGATGTCCTTGGAGAAAATATTGACGTACGACAGCATTGTTTTACGTCCTCTTATTCGCCGTTCCGGCGAACTGCTCAATTCCGGCACACGTCAAACGTACGACGGCTCGAAACAACCGTGGCGGCGGTAGGCAATTTCCAGCCTACCGCCCGACAGTGGAATTTCGCGCTCTATGCGCCCTTGCCGAAGGTCGTCTGCTTGACAAATTTGCTGAGGAGATGATCTCCCGAGCTGATCGGCTCGTATTTGGCCGGCTCGCCCGGCGACTGGCAGCTCGGCAGGCATTCGACCATGGCATCGTAGTTCGGCTGATGGAAGAACACGATCGACAGCCGATCCTTGTTTTCTTCCGAATCGGTCGCCGGATTGATGACGCGGTGCATCGTCGAGGTCCACTGATCGTTGGTCCATTGCTGCATCAGATCGCCGATATTGACGATGAACGAGCCTTCGATAACCGGCACGTTGACCCATTCGCCGGCCTTGTTCTTCACTTGCAAGCCAGCGTCCGAAAGCTCTTTGCGAAGGATAGTCATGCTGCCGTAGTCCGAGTGAGCGCCGGCGCGCAATTGTCCGGGAAGCGGCGCCGTCGTTTGCTTGGGATACTGCAGCACCCGCATCATCGAGATATTCTTGTCGATGGTCTTATCGAAATAGTTCTCGTCGAGCTTCAGGGCGAGGGCGAACAAGCGCATCAGGTCGGTCGCCAGCGAGTTGACCGCCTGGAAATAGTCGATCCAGACCTGTTTCAGATCCGCGGGCTTCGCAGGCCAGACGTTGGGAGCAAAGTGCGGGCCGGCGGCCTCGCTGGTGAAGTAGGAATTGCCGGCCGGCACATTGACAGGGCCGATCGACAGCGACTCCTTGAGATCGGGCGGCGTCGGCTCGTCCAAGCTGTACGATAGACCTTCCCCGCCGACCGCGCTGTAGCCGCGCACCTGATCGGGAGCCGGGCGATCGGCCTTCATCTTTTCTTCAAAGGACAACTGGAAGAACTCTTTGGAAAGGTCGTAAGTCCGGCGGATCAGATCCTCCGGAATGCCGTGACCGGAGACGACCAGGAATCCGATGTCTTGGCAGGCTTGACCGACCTTTTCTGCGACGGCCGCCTTGCCTTCGGGCGTTGCCTCTCGGTAAGGCGTCAGGTCGATGACCGGAACATGTAGAAGTGTCATTCGTTCAATCTCCGTTCGTTCGCGAATGTGAGTGCTGAGGCGGCCTTCACCACGCGGCCCCGCTCTATCCCGCCTTCTCCAGAAAGCTGAGGATCTGTGCGTTGAAGGCTTCAGGGTCTGTGACCGATGAGCCGTGTCCGCCCTCGGCCGCCAACCAGAATTTCGCGCCCGGTATCTGGGCGGCCAAGACCTCGGAACACGTATAGGGAACCAACACGTCGTCACGAGCAGCAGCGACAAACGTGGGCACGCGGATATCGCTCAACCGCTTGGAAGCATCGAATGCAAGGAGCGCACCAACTCTCTGTTTGAGGGTGGCGGCTCCCTGGAAATTTGCGATGCCGTGTGCCTCCTCCTTTGCCACGCGCTCTGCGTGCCGCGCCAGCCACGCCGCCGGATACAGAAAAATCGGCTGGGCGCGCACATAGGCTTCCGGTCCGACATGATCGAGAAGCCCGAGACGGGCGTCGAAGCAACGCCGTGTGTGCGATGAGAGCTTGTCCCACGCATTGACAAGGATCAAGCTCGCAAGACGATTGGGTTTGCTCAACGCTGCTTCTATGCCGATCAGGCCGCCGAGCGCGTGCCCCATGAAGTGGAAGCGCTCAACCCCGGCATCATCGGCAACGGCGAACACGTCATCCGCCATGGCCGAGATCGAATAAGGTGTGGGCAGCGGACCCGCATTGGCGCCCGTTCCGCGCTGATCGTAGAGGATGACGTGAAATCGGTCCGCCAAGGCGGCGATTTGCGGCCGCCAATAGGCTCCGAGTCCGCCCAGCCCGGCGGACAAGATGATTGTTGGCGCTTCCGTCTTGTCGCGGCCGACGGCCTGGTAGCGCACGTTTCGACCCTCAGCGTTTGCCGACGTGGGCGACGCTGGCGATCTCGACCAGCGCGTCAGGCTTCACCAGCCCGCATTGGATGCAGAACCGCGCCGGCTTGTCACCGGGAAAGAATTCCGCATAGACCTTGTTCATCGCCGCGTAGTTCGCCCAATCCGTGAGGAAAATGTGATTGAAGGTCACATCTGCCATAGAGCCGCCCGCGGTCTCGATCACCGATTTGATGGTCTGCAGAACGTGCCGGGTTTGTGCCGCCACGTCGCCCACATGCACGACGTTGTTGTCCTTGTCGAAGGGAAGCGTGCCCGAGACATAAAGTACGCCATCGGCAAGCGTGCCGGGCGAATAGGGTGCGATCGGCGTTCCGGTGCCGGGCGGCGTGACAATCGTCTTGGGCATGAATCAGTCCCCCTTTGATTTGCTCGGCGCGGCCTGCAAGATCGTGCCGCAAAAATCGTTGACGTTGGAAACCCAGCCAAAGAACCGTTCGATATTGTAGAACGCAGCCTGGCGGACGAATTCAGGGCCGAGATGATGCGTGGCATCTTCGATCACGACTCCGAAATATTCGAGATGGAACGCGTCGCGTAACGAGGACTCGACGCACACATTGGTGGCAATGCCGGTAAAGACCAGATTGCGTATGCCGCGCGCGCGCAGCACGCTGTCGATATTGGTATTGAAGAAGCCGCTGTAGCGCGTCTTCGGGATAACGACGTCGCCGGCCTGCGGCGCAAGGCTGTCGACGATCGCGTAGTCCCACGTGCCCTTGGCCAGCAGTGTGCCGGCAAGCTCCGGGCGCGCGCGCATCGTCTTGAGCGCGTTCGACTTGTACCAATTGGGCGAACCGGGCCCGCCCGCCTCCACGTAGTCCTTGTCCCAGCCGTTCTGAAAGTAGATGACGGTGCAGCCGGCCGCGCGCGCCGCATCGAGCACTTTGCGCGTTTGTTCGATCGCGGCTTCCGCGCCGGAAATATCGAAGCCCGCGAGATCGACGTAGCCGCCCTTGCTCGCATAGGCGTTCTGCATGTCGACGACGATGACCGCGGTCTCTGCGGGTTTTATTTTCAGCGCCTCCGGACGTGCCGGCAAAACCACGGAGGATGTTCCGGATTTGTCGGTGGGCGCAAAGCCGGCAACAGGCGTAATCTCAGGCCCCATTACGCTGCCTCCGGAACGGATGCGCCCTTGCGGCTGGTCATAAGCGGCTGAATGCGTTCGCCGAAGTTTGTTACTCCTTCCACAAAATCGTCGAATGTCAACAACACGCCGCCGGTGCCGGGGACCGCCGCGATTTCGTCGAGCATCCTGGCGACGTTGGCATACGAGCCGACCAGCGTTCCCATGTTGATATTCACGGCCGACGTCGGATCCGACATTTGCCGCACGTTCGTGTCCTTGCCGGACGATTTGTCCACGGCACCCTGTTGGCCGAGCCAGGCGATCGCCTCTTGGTCCGCCCCCGCCTTGATGTGCTCCCACTTGGCGAAAGCCGCGGCATCGGTCTCGTCGGCGATGATCATGAAGAGCAGATAGGATGCGACTGGGCGCCCGGTTTTGTCGGTCGCCGCCTTGAGGCGCGCGTTCACCGGTGCGAACGCGGTCGGCGTGTTGATGCCCTTGCCGAACGCAAAATTGTAATCGGCGTATTGGGCGGTAAACGCCAGGCCGGCGTCGCTTTGACCCGCGCAAATGATTTTCATGTCGGCCAGCGGTCGCGGGCTGACACGGCAATCTTCCATCTTGAAGAAGTCGCCCTTGAAATCGGATTGTCCGTTTGCCCAGAGCTCGCGCAACACCTGGACATATTCGGCAAGATATTCGTATCGCCGCGAAAAATATTCGTCGCCGGGCCATAGGCCCATCTGTGAATATTCCGGCCGCTGCCACCCGGTTATGACATTGAGCCCAAAGCGGCCGTTGCTGATCGAGTTGATCGTCGCGGCCATCCGCGCAACGATGGCCGGCGGCATGACCAAAGTCGCCGAGGTGGCGAACAGCTTGATCTTCGATGTCACTGCCGCGAGCCCGGCCATAAGGGTGAAGGACTCCAGATTGTGGTCCCAAAATTCTGTCTTGCCGCCGAAACCGCGCAGCTTGATCATCGACAAGACAAAGTCGAGGCCGTACCCCTCGGCGCGAAGCGTGATTTCCTTGTTGAGCTCGAACGTCGGCTTGTACTGAGGCGCGTTCTCCGAAAGGAGCCAGCCGTTGTTGCCGATGGGGATAAAGACGCCGATCTCCATGGATCCCTTCCAGATTTATGCCATTGCGACCCGCCGAGCGGCTAAGCAGGTCTCGTGCCAGGAACGTAAAGCGTAGTTGGTTCAATGATTTAACAAAATACTCGGACCAGGTGGTCCGAAAAGGACGTCTTGGTCCGGCTGACTCCCATGCGAATGCCCCAAAAGACGCCAAGGGCTGCCTGCCTGTTGACCACACCCGGCCCGCACGCTGAGACGATGACAGCGTTCGACGGCGCGGCCTTCGGCCCGCGATGCAGAATTCTGAATGACCGGAGCTTTCGCCGGCGGCTGTTCGGTCCAGGTTCGTTAGCGCGGGGCGCAATGCGCTATCGCGGCCGGATCCCGTTGAGGATGATGGCTTGGACGTTGCCAACGGTCTGTTCGAAAAACGCATCCTCGATCAGTCGCCGTCCCACGATAGCTTCGACCTGATCGGCGAAGTCGGCATAGTGTTGCGTAACCGACCAGATCGTGAAGATGAGATGATAGGGATCGACGGGCGCCAGCCGTCCGGTGTCGCTCCATGATCTGATAACGGCCGCTTTGGCGTCGACCAGTTCCTTGAGCGATTCTCGCAATACCTCGCCGATCAGCGGCGCGCCACGCACGATCTCAAGGCAGAACAGCCGCGACGCTTCGGGATTGGTCCGGGAAAATTCGATCTTCCGGCGCACATATTCGCAGATGGCATCCGCCGGGTCCGAGTTCGATCTCGATGGCGCGGAACGGCGCCAGCCATTCGTCCAGCAGACGCTGCAGTACGGCAACGTAGACGTCTTCCTTCGAGGCGAAATAATAGAAGAGATTGGTCTTCGAAACATTCGCGGCTTCGGCGATCTGATCGACGGTCGTGCCGTGCAAGCCGAAACGGGAGAAAAGCCGGAGTGCGGCATCCAATATGGCCGAATTTTTTGCTTCGGTGCGCTGCTGTCGGCGCAGCATGCTTTTGGAAAGGCCGGAACGTTCGGCAAGCTCGCCGTTCGTCGCGCGTGGCGCATTAAGCTTGAGCTGCGTCGCTTCGATTTGCGTTCCGGTCAACTGCAGTGATTTTGTTTTTTTCACCTAGTGTCTCACCAACCTCCCTACGCCCATGCCCTGTTTGGCCGGATTCTACCGCCAATTCAAGATTGCGGCATCGGGGCTGTTTCGCGCCGCGGTATGCCGGTGGACCGGGTCTGTCGGAGGAAAATCAGCTGCGCTCCGTCATTCCGGGGCGCGACGAAGCCGCGAGCCCGGAATGACGTCGGAGCGACTTTCTGCCAGCTAGCCTTTTTTGGCGCCGACGCTTTGCCAATTGCAGGCACGCTCGAATGCATCGGCGACGCGATAGAGCGTCGATTCCTGCCAATGCTTGGCGACCAGCATCAGGCCGATCGGCCGCTCGCCTTCGCCGAACCCGCAGGGCAGCGAGATGGCCGGATGATGGGTGATGTTGAACGGGCAGGTGTTGGTGATCTGCTCCCAGCTGTGCTGCATCAGCGCTGCCATCGGCGCATCCGGCGGCGGAATTTTGGAAGCCATCATGCGCGTCGTCGGCATCAGCAGCACGTCATAGTCGGCGAGCGATGCGTCATAAGCCGCCCGCAGGCGCCGGCGCAGGTTCTGCGCCTTGAAGTAGAAATAGCCGCGGTAATATTTGTCCGTATAGGCCGCGAGCAGCATGCCGACTTTCACGGTGTCGGGCAGTTCGTTGGCGCGGTCGTGCAGCGCGCCGAGCCGGCCGGCGAGCGATATCGGGTAAACGCCCTCGATATTACGCGGCAAGGCGCTGGTGACCATCGCATGATACGTGCCTTCGAGCGCGATGCCCGACCAGATCGGGATGCCGATCGGATGCCAGGGGATCGAGATCTCGTCGACCTCGGCGCCGATCCCTTCCAGCACTTTGGCGGCGGCGCGAACGCCGGCGTCGACGTCGGGATGCGAGTCGTATTGGCCGAAGCCTTCCTTCACGACACCGATTTTCAGGCCGCCAACGCCTTGGCCGATCGCCTTGGTGTAGGTGTCGACTTTCAGGTTGCGCTGGCGTGAATCATAGCCATCTTCGCCGGCCATCACTTCCAGGAACAGCGCATTCGCCGCGGCTGTCGCCGTCAGCGGCCCGGCATGATCGATGGTCGGGTCCATGCCCATGATGCCCGTATAGGGGACGAGTTCCCAGGTCGGCTTGATGCCGACGACGCCGGACAGCGATGCCGGAATGCGGATCGAGCCGGCCTGATCGCCGCCGGTCGCCATGTCGACCTCGCCGGCGGCGACCAGCGCCCCCGAGCCGGTCGAGGAGCCGCCGGGCGTGTGTCCAAAGGCGCGCGGATTATGCACCGGTCCGGACGTGCTGGTGGCGGCACCGCCGGAAAACGAGAAATATTCACAGACCGATTTGCCGACGATCTCGGCGCCGGCGTCGAGCAGCCGGGTGATGACCGGCGCATCGAATTCCGGAACAAATCCTTCGAGCACCGACGCGCCATTGGTCAGGGGCACGCCGGCGAGCGCGTAGGTGTCTTTGACGGCGACTTTCTTACCCGCAAGCTTGCCGGTGCTGGCGCCTTTGATGCTCGTTTTCGCGATCCAGGCGCCGTATTTGTTGTCCTCGCCCTCGGGCCGGTAATAGCCGCCACGCGGATATTTCACCGGCGGAACGTCGTCGGGCAGCGAGGCCAGAAGCCGGTAGCCGTCGCCGAACGGCTTGATGAAGTCGATGAACGACTTCGCATAGTCGTCGGTCACTTCCATGCCGAGACTGTCGCCTAGCGAACGGACTTGATCGGTCGAGGGCAGCTTGAATGTCATCTGATCTTTCCCATTGCGCGCTCAAGTGGAAACACAGGTTCATGACCGAACGCACGCGGCGCCCGTGCCGGACGTTATCGGAAGACAGAATGGCCTACCAAAAAGATCATGGTTCGTCAGAAAGTTAGAACGTCTTCAATCTAAAACGATTGAACTCCGCGGTTGTCGCTCCGCCACTTGCTAGCACAGGCGCGGGCGCACGTGCTTGGCTGAACGTGCCGGGCCGTTGTCTCTGCGCGCCACTCGGCTCCCGCTCGATCGAGTTCCCGGCACCGATCAAGCCGTGGCACACCGCTTGCTTCGGATTTCCGGGACCGAGATCGCCCCCGCTCGGCTGGAGCTGCCCGGATGCTCAGTGTGCACAATATCGTAGCAGCCCGCGATAGTGAATGCTTCGAGCGTTGGCACGAGCTGACCTGCCGGAATTATTCCTTCACCGAGTATCGCCGCCCGGTCACGGGGCCGTTTCGCGGCCGAATAGCAGCGCGGCGGTTTGGCGCGCTGACGGTCAGCGACGTGTGGTCGTCATTCTCGGATTGCGGCGTGGAGGTTGTGCGCGGTACGGGCGAGATCCGCAAAGACCCGCGCGACCACTTCATGCTTTATCTGATCTGCACCGGAAACGTCGGCATCGACCAGGACGGGCGGTCAGCCCGCGCCGGCGCCGGCGATCTCTTTATCTATAATCAGTCGCAGCCGTTCGTTCTCGAATTTGGCGGCGACAGCACCGGGATCGTCTTGACCATTCCGCGGCCGCTGATGGTGTCGCGGCTTCCGATCGCGCATCGGTTGACCGCGCGTCGCATCGACGGCCGCTCGGGGCTCGGTGCACTGACGGCCGGCATCGTTCGCCAGATCGGCGAATTCGATCCGGACCTGGAGGACGAGGCCGCAAACCGCGTCAGCGCCTCCGCGCTCGATATTCTGGCGACCACGCTGGAAGTGGAAGTCGCGGGCGCGATCGATGGCGCCTGCGCGCGTCGGCTCGACCAGGTGAAGCGATACGTGCTCGCCAATCTCGACAATGCGGACATGACGATCGAGAGCATCGCGGCCGCGCATAGCCTGGCGCCGCGTACGCTGCACCGTTTGTTCTCCGTCGAGGGTACGACACCCATCCGCTGGCTTTGGCAGCAGCGGCTGACGGCAAGCTACAAGGCGCTCGCCGAGGGCCGCGTCCGCCAGGTTACGGACGCGGCGCTCAGTTTCGGCTTCACCGACATTTCCCATTTCAGCCGGGCGTTCAAGAAGCAATTCGGCTGCTCGCCGCACACTTTGGTGCGGCGCTAGAGCATGATCCGGAAAAGTGGATACCGGGTTTCCGAAAAGATCATGCTCCATCAAAGGTCTAGAGCGCGATGTCAATTCAACTTCAAACGATCGCGCTCCGATGTTTCACGGGCCGTTTTCCGCGCGAGGACCTGCAGTCATGAGGCCGACAAATAAGAGCGCCGGAAGTGATCGAGAGCCCGCTGGCCCGCGCGCAGCGTGGCAATCAGAGTCCACATTGTGGCACGCGCAGGCAAGCGAGCGTGTTTGCTGGCGCTTACGATTTTGGCGTGCCGCAAGGCGTGACACGCGCGAGGTTCTCCACCGCAGGGGTGCAGTTGCGTGGGGGCGGGCCATGCGTACTGGACGTGGCCCCGGAACTGCATCGGACAAAGTCTTGCAACTCAAAATCGAAGGAGCGCCGTCATGAGCGTAAGCCGTAGAGCATTACTCAAGAGCGGGGTGGCAGCGGCGGTTTGCGCGCCGGCTTTCATCCGCAGTGCGGCTGCGGCCGATCCGATCGTCATCGGCAGCATGTACGATCTTTCCGGCGGGCTCGAGATGGCCGGCAAGCCGATGTACGACGTGCTCAACTTCGCCGTCGACGAAATCAATGCGGGCGGCGGTTTGCTCGGGCGCGAGGTCAAGGTGGTCAGCTTCGACACCCAGACCAACATGCAGCTCTACGCGCAATACGCGCAGGAAGCCGCTCTCAAGAACAAGGTGGCGGTGGTGCACGGCGGCATCACCTCGGCTTCGCGCGAAGTCATCCGCCCGGTGCTCGACAAATACAAGACACTCTATTTCTACGACATGCCCTACGAGGGCGGCGTCTGCGACCGCAACATCTTCATCGACGGCCTGACGCCGGCGCACAATACCGAGCTTCTTGTCAGCCACGGCATGAAGAACTGGGGCAAGAAAGTCTACACACTGGCCGCCGACTACAATTACGGCCAGATCACCGCCGATTGGGTGAAGAAATACGTTAAGGACGGCGGCGGCGAAGTGCTCGGCACCGAATTCTTCCCGCTCGATGCCACCAATTTCGGCAGTACCATTTCGAAGATCCAGGCCGCGAAGCCCGATTGGATCATGACCGTGCTGGTCGGCGGCGGCCCGATCTCGTTCTATCGTCAATTCCATGCCGCGGGTCTGTCCGGAAAGATCCCGATCGCCTCGACCACGTTCGGCGGCTCCAACGATCAGCTCGTGCTCACGCCGGAGGAGAGCGACGGCATCGTCGTCGCCTACAACTACCTCGAAAGCCTCGATAACCCGGTGAACGTCGAGTTTCTGAAAAAATTCCGCGCCAAATACGGCGCCGATTATCCGCCGATCTCCGACCTCACAATGTCGAGCTATCAGGGCATGCTGCTGTGGGCCGCGGGCGTGAAAAAGGCCGGCACGGTCGACCGCGAGAAAATGATCGAAGCGCTGGAGAGCGGAATCACCATCGACGCACCGAGCGGCAAGGTGACGCTGGATCCGGCGACACACCACAGCATCTTCGACGTTCATCTCGCCGTCTTCAAGGACAAGAAGATGAATCTCCTGGAGACGTTCCCGCAACGTAAGCCGGCCGACACTGCGGCGGTGTGCGATCTGAAGAAAAACCCCCGCGAGGCCAAGCAATACATCATCAAGGTGAATTGACATCATCAAGCTGATTTCAGGTTGGCCTGACCGCAGCGACATCGCGAGCGACATGCGCGCGCCATTTGTTGACGGAACAACTGTGGCGTGCGCGATGTCGGCTCGTTTGGAGTACGCGCCGTGGATTTAGCGGCCATCGTCGCGATCGATTTCGTCTATGCCATTGCGACCTTGGCGCTGATCAGCCTCGGGCTCGCCATCGTGTTCGGGATGATGCGCATCATCAACTTGGCGCATGGCGAGTTCATGGTCATGGGCAGCTATAGCGCCACGGTCGCCGTGCATCACGGGGTCAATATCTGGGTCGCGATCCTGATTGTTGCTCCCCTTGCCGTCGGCATCATCGGCGTGATCCTGGAACGGCTGGTCATCCGCCATCTTTACGGCCGCATGGTCGAGACCATGCTGGCGACCTGGGGACTGAGCCTGTTCGTCGTCGGCATCCTGACCATGATCTTCGGCGATATCACCGAAGGCGTGCCGACGCCGCTGCCGGGCATCGCGATCGGCGCTTACCAGACCAGCGGCTACAGCTTGTTCGTCATCGCGCTGACGCTCGCGACCCTGTTCGCGGTCTACGTCATTCTGCGTTCGAGCCGACTCGGCCTCTTGGCGCGCGGCACCATGCAGAACGCCGACATGGCTGCTGCGCTCGGCACCGATACATCGCGCATCTACGCGATCACCTTCGCCTTCGGCGCCGCACTGGCGGGACTCGCCGGCGGCGTGCTGGCGCCGGTGTCGGGCGTGTTCCCGACCATCGGCGGCTCTTATATCGGCCGCGCCTTTATCACCGTCATCAGCGGCGGTGCGGCGCCGCTGGCCGGCACGGCCTCGGCGTCGCTGCTGTTCGGCGTCATCAACCAGATCGCGACCTTCCTGACCAATCCGGTCTACGGCGAAGTGGCCTTGCTGCTGGCCGCCATCGCGCTGATCCGCCTCCTGCCGCAAGGGATCACTGGCCGCTACTTTCGGGGCAGCTTATGACGGCCGTTTTGCGCGCGAACGTGGGACTTGTTGTTGTCGGATTGATCGGCGTGGCCTTAATGATCGTGCTGCCGATTGTGCTCGATCTTTTCGAGTTGCTGCAAATCACCCTCTATGCGGTCTTCGGCATCCTGGCGCTGAGCCTTGCCTTCATCTGGGGCTACGGCGGCATTTTGTGTTTCGGCCATTCCGCCTTCTTCGGGCTTGGCGCATACGCTTACGCGGTCGCGGTGATCAATATCGGCGAGAGCACCGCGCCGCTGTTGCTCGCCATGCTGCTGCCGGCGCTGCTGGCCGCCGGCGCTTGGCTATTTCATGTTCTACGCACGCATCAGCGATATCTATGTCGGCGTCATCACGCTGACGCTGACGCTCATTTTCTACAACTGCATGAACTCGACGGCCGGTCCCGCTTACCACATCGGCGATGCGCTGTTGGGCGGCTTCAATGGCATGCCGAACATTCCCTCGCTCAACATTCCATTCATGCCCGACGCCACGCTCGAGCCGCTCGGCATGTTTCTTCTGTGCGGCGGGCTCTTGCTGATCGTGTATTTCGGATTGCACGGCCTCTTGGCGACACGGTTCGGCCGCGTGCTCGTCGCCATCCGCGAGAACGAACAGCGGGTCGAGTTCCTCGGCTATGACGCGCGGCTGCATAAGCTCGTCGCCTTCGCCATCGGCGGCGCGCTGGCGGGACTTGCCGGCTGCCTCTTTGTTGCCTGGGGCAATTATGTCAGCCCGCCAGTGTTCAGCGTGGTGCAGTCGGCGCAAATCATCATCTGGCTGATGGTTGGCGGCAGCGGAACGCTGCTCGGCCCGATTCTGGGCGCGATGGCCATGTCCTGGCTGACGGTCAAGATCGGTACCCAACAGCTCGTCAATGCCAGCGCGATTCTGGGCGCGGTGCTGCTCGTTTTTGTTTTGCTGGTGCCGCGCGGCGTGGCCCCGATGGTGACCGAACGCCTGGTGCCTTGGCTGTTGAGCCTGCGCCGGCCCGCGGCTGCGCCCCGCGATATCGCGCAAGAGGGCAAGGCATGAGCCCGCCGCTGATCGAGACGCGCGCGCTCAGCAAACATTTCGGTGGCGTCCAGGCCGTGCGCGGCATCGACTTCGCCCTTGCCGAGGGCGAGTTGCGTTGTCTGATCGGCCCAAACGGTGCCGGCAAGAGCACGTTCTTCAAGCTGTTGACCGGCCAGATCAAGCCGACCAGCGGCGCCGTCCTGTTCCGCGGCGTCGATATCACGAGCCTGCAGGCCCATGAGATCGCCCGGCTCGGCATCGGCATCAAGACCCAGGTGCCGAGCGTGTTTAACGGCCTGACCACGCGGCAAAACTTATGGATCGCCGCCGCTCGTCACGCCGGGCGGAAAGAAGCCGATGCCGCGGTCGAAGCGCAGGTGGCGCGGCTCGGCCTCGGCCGGTTCGCCGACCGGCTGGTCGGCCAGCTCGCCCACGGCCAGCGCCAATGGGTGGAGCTTGCCATCGTGCTGTGCGGCAAGCCCAACCTCATTCTCTTGGACGAGCCCGCCGCCGGCATGACCGAAGAAGAGCGCGTCCGCACCACCGAAATAATCCGCGAGATCAATCGTGATCATCCGCTGATCGTCGTGGAGCACGACATGTCTTTCATCCGCACCATCGCCCGGCGGATCACCGTGTTCGATCGCGGCAGCATTCTGATGGAAGGCAGTGTCGACGAAGTGTTCGGCAGCCAAGTCGTGCGTGACGTCTATCTCGGCAAGCAGGCGGCAGCGTGATACTCGAAATCAACAACCTCCATGCCGGTTACGGTCGCATCCCGGTTTTGTCCGGCATCAATTTTACCGTCGGCGAACATGAAGTCGTCGGTGTGCTCGGCCACAACGGCATGGGCAAGACGACGCTGCTGAAGACGTTGATCGGACAGGTGCCGCTCACCTCCGGCACCATGCGCTTCGCCGGGACCGATATCGGCACCATGCCGTCGTTTCGGCGCGCGCGCGCCGGCATGGGTTACGTGCCGCAGGGCCGGGCGATCTTTCCTAATCTCAGCGTGTACGAAAACCTGCGCATGGGCTTTGTCGAAAACGGCATCAATTCTGAGGAGAACACGCTCAACGACGTCCTGGCGCGCTTTCCCCGGCTGAACTCGCTGCTCGAGCGGCAAGGGGCCGCACTTTCCGGCGGCGAGCAGCAGATCCTGGCGCTGGCACGCTGCCTGTGCGGCGGGCCCAAGCTCTTGTTGTTGGATGAGCCCACCGAAGGCATCCAGCCTTCCATTGTCGAAGAAATTCTCGAGATTCTCGATCGGGCTGCACCGGCATCAGGGGCTCGCCATCGTGGTGGTCGAACAGAGTCTCGATTTCATCCGCCGCTTGTCGGACAGAATCCTGCTGATCGAGAAGGGAATGATCATGGGGGAGGTCATGCCAGACGCGCTCAAACAATCGGCGGCGCTCGGCAGCTTTGTCGCCGCCGAGTGAGGGATTGTCTCGGGACGGAGCAAGGCTGCGTCCCGAACTTGGCGATGCCGGTAAGTTCGCCGGCGCAACAATCGACGCTCGGCCGCCGCGCGCCGCAGCAAACGGAGGAATTGATGCACAAGATCGAAATGTCGGCTGAAGTGCTGGAACGTATCAAAGGCTTCCGCAACGGCTTCCATATGTTCGAAAATCTTGACCCGACGCGGACGGCGCACATCATCGTCGATCTGCAGAACGGCTTTATGGAGGAAGGCGCGACGGTCGAACTGCCTGTCGCCCGCGACATCGTTCCCAACGTCAACGCCATCTGCAAAGCCGTGCGCGCCGCCGGCGCGCTGAACGTCTTTATCCGCTATCTGATCGACGAAGAGACCCAGGTGAATTGGTCGAGCTGGTTCACCGATTTTGCCTCGCCACAGCGCCGCAAGGCGATGGTCGAGACGTTCGGCAAGGATTGCCACGGCTTCGCCCTGTGGCCGGGGCTCCATGTGCAGCCTGAAGATCTCATCGTCGACAAGACCCGCTTCGGCGCTTTCGTGCCGGGGTCGTCGCAACTCCACGAGATCCTTCAGGCGCGCGGCATCGACACGTTAATCATCACCGGCACCGCCACCAATGTGTGCTGCGAGTCGACCGCACGCGACGCAATGCAGATGAACTACAAAGTGATCTTTGTCGCCGACGGCAATGCGGCCTTGAGCGATGCCGAGCACAACGCCACGCTCAACAACATGGTGGCGCTGTTCGCCGACGTCATGACCACCGAGGAGGCGATCGGCGCCCTGGACAAAGCAGCCGCGATGCGTCAAGCCGCCGAGTAGCGATGAGGCACGAATGATCGACCGCCGGTCGCTAGACCTTGATCCGATCAAAGTGAATCGGATCAAGGTCTAGATTTTGCATTGGTGCATGGTCTTTTCCGAAAACCGGTTTCCACTTTTCAGGATCATGCACTAAGCCGGCGGTCTTGTCGTCTTTTCGCGAACGGCGCACGCTCGGCGAGATAGGAGAGGGAGAAACACGTGTCAGCCAAGTCTCCATCAGCAAAGTCCCGGGTCAGGATCGCACACCTCGCCGGTCCCACGGCCACCATTCAGAACACGCCGCCGCTCGTGACCTCCAACAAAGCGCGCCGCAAATACGGTTTGCCAGCGCGGAAGAATCCGGACGGGAGCGAACAGCGTTTCGACGTTCTCCGCGCGCAACGGCTGGCCGCACCGGTGACCGTTTACGTCGAACGCTTTTCCGCGCATCCGCTCGAAGCCGACGCCGCCGAACTCTACGGCCCGCCCGATGGCTATATCGACAGCAAGGGGGTGTTTCACAAAGAAAGGACCAGCGCCGACGACAAAGCCGTGTTCGAGATCGAGCTTTTACCCGAAGATGGGCTCTACGCGCTTCCCTACATGGCGCGGCAGGTCGATGGTCAGCCCTGGGAGGAGGAATGCGCCAAGCCGGGTGCGGATCCCGCGCAGGCGCGGCAGGGCTTTTTTCCCGACGGCTCGCGCAGCTTTGAAGAGATCGACCGCTTCTCTATGGGAGCGGCCGGTGTCGGCAACCTGATCTCGTCGTTCGCCGACGTGGATTTTTATCGTGTGCTGCCGCCCGCCGGCTACACCAAGGGCCTTCCGGCGGCGCAACGCACCGATGTCGGTGACGGCGATATTCCACCGGAGACCAGGAATAAAGATTTCTTCGCCTACAAGCCCTACCACCTCGGCGAAGCGCCGCCGCGACCGGCGCTGGCGCGCTTGACCAACGCCGCGCGGAGGATTTTCGACAGCGGAAAGTATGACGGCGCCATCTATACGCAGGGCAGTCCGCAGGTCGAAGAGGTGGCTTACTGGCTCAACCTTCTCATCGACACCACCATTCCGATTTGCGGCAACGCCGCGCAGCGGCCGCAAGGCGAGAACAGCAATGACGGCCCAAGAAATATCGCCGACTCGGTCGAATACATTGCCTCGCGTGTTTGGGCCGATGAGCAGGGGCGCAACCGCGCCGGCGTGATCGTGCTGCAGGAGCAGCAATTCTTCGCCGCGCGCGAGGTCATGAAGGTCGACGCGCGACCGGGTGGCTATATCGCCACCGGCGGGCACGGCGGCATTTTGGGCGGCATGGGCTATCACGGTGATGCCGTGCTGCATTATGTGCCCGCGCTCAAGCACACCTATCTGTCCGAAGTGAATCTCTCGAAAATTCCGGCGTCCGTGATGGTCGCTCATGGTGCCGGTGGCCGCGTCAAGCTTGTGGAGACGACCATAAGGGAAGCCAACGGCGATCTTCTGGAGAGCGCTATCCCTTCGGTCGCGATCGTCAAGGATGGCGGCTTCTTCGCCGAGGAATATTTCGACGATCCATCGGTAGCCGAGGATCTGGTGGCGCTGGTCTTGCGAAAGCTTGAAGCCGGCCGCCTTGCCGGTTTCGTCATTGAGGGCACGGTCCCATACGGAAAAATGACCTCTTCGGTGCGTCAGGCGGTGTTGCAAAAGGCCGTCTATGCCGGTTTGCCGGTGGTGCGTGTCGGCCGCGGCAGCCCGGAGGGCTTCGCAGATCCACATGACTACCTTATTGCCGGCTCTAACCTGACTGCGACCAAGGCGCGATTGCTGCTGATGGCCTGTCTGCTGAAGCTCGGCAGCCTGCCGCCTGCGCGCGATCCGGAAAATCCGACCGCCGACGAGCTTGCCGCCACGCGAAAAGCGGTCGCCGCCTACCAGGCGATCTTTAGGACGCACTGAATATATTTTGCGCGGAGGTGCGCGACCGGGTCAGGACGCTGCCGCAATGACCGGCAGTCGTTCCCACATTTCCCCGCCTAACCTCCGCATCAGAAAATATCTGAAGACGAATTGCTCTTCGCGAGCCGGAAGAGGGCCGTGGCAGCTTGAGCAATTGATTGGGTACTCAACGCTGTTCGGCGGGGCATCGGCCCTTACGATCTCGTACAGCGAAGCGCAATGCGGACAGATGAAATTAACTTCCGCGATTTTGACCAGGCTGGACACTTGTTCACCACGAACGTCGCATTGCGAAGTTCTATTGGCAGAAAGCGCACTCGTCGCCATTGCGACGCCGCTCCTTATGTTTGCTTGATAACGTTGGAATCGGAATAAGCGAAGCCGATGTGCTATCGAATCGCATCGCAAACGTAGCGTGAAACAGTTAGCAAACGATAGCCGATAGCGTCACGTGAGCGTCACGTCTTGCGCGAGAATTTTGATTTTACCGTCGGCGTTCATGTCAGCAACGGATCGGCGGTATTGAATTACAGCAGGGCCGCTGTCCGCTTCTCAAACCTGGTTGCGAAAGCGTCGCGGCGTTGTTCCGACGAGGCGATGAAAATGCTTCGTCAGATGGCTCTGGTTGCCGAAGCCTGCGGCGAGCGCGACCTCGGCGATGGGGATGCGATCGTCGGTCAGCAATCTCTTCGCCAGATCGATGCGGCGCAGCACGATATACTGATGCGAAGGTACCCCGGTCGATTTGTGAAAAGCGCGGCAGAAGTGGGCGGTGCTCACGCCCGCCACACCGGCGATGTCGCGCAATTTGATCTCGCCGGCCAGGTTTTCCTCGATATAGTCTTTCACCAAACGGAGCCGTCGCGGCGATAACCCGCCGCGATAATCTCCCCTCGGCTCCATGACACTGCGTCGCGCCAGACGAACGGCGATTTCACAACTGAGGCTTTCGACGTACAGCGCGCTCAGAAGGCCGGGGTTTTCCAGCTCGCTCTGAATCTCGCGCATGCGGCTCGCAATGGCGCCGTCTTTTAGATCGATCCGGAACGGGAGATCGAGCCGGCAGTCGTTTGTGCTGTGATGAAGATCGGCATCGAACATCGCAGGATCGAGAAGAACGACGAGGTGGCGGACGATCTTGGGATAATTGGACGTGCCTTCCAGCTCGTGCGTGGAAGGAACGAACATGACCTGGCCAAGCGTGTTGCCGCCGGCGATGGCCGGTCCGCGATCGTAACGAAGAATGGTCCGCGTATTGCCGCCTTCGAGGTGGAGGACGATTGCGTGCCTGTTGAGACGGTGCTTGAACTCCGTAGGCTCGGCGTGTGGCTTGCGGTCGAGCAATATGGCTTTGCCGCTTGCCCATTTGCCGACACGCTTGAGCAGAATATCCGCCCCAAATTCGCGCGCCTCGTCATCAGGCGGCGCGCCGTGTGCCGGCCTGTTCTGCAGCGCCTTCACGGCGTTCGCGGTCGACCGACAATACGCATGGTCAAATTCGCAGAACGGCTGCGGTACGCTCATTGGCAATCTCCGTGGACTAAGACTGTTCAATCGGCGACATAAAAATCTTCGACCGGCCTGAGAAAGATATTTGGTCTGCTAACCTATCATTCCGACCCGTCGCTATTGTGAATTCGAATTTTGCCGCCGGTTCGCGGTGGTTGTCTCCATGTGGGGCGCGAGCGTTCGTTAGGGCATGATCCGGAAAAGCATGCCTCGGGCTTTGACCCGATGGGTGGATACCGGTTTTCCGAAAAGATCATGCTCCATCAAAGATCTAAAGCGCGATGTCGATTCAACTTCAAATGATTGCGCTTTAGGCAACGCGTCTCGTTGTAAAGATAGTGTTGATGAGGAAGTTAGAAGTGAGCCGCGGATGCAGCGGCCGCCCGGCCAGATCGCCGGGCCGCCACTCCGCAGAAGCGCGAGCGATCAATTGGTGACCATGTGGTCGTTGTCGCAAGGCTCGCTCGGCAGATAGCAGTAGGCAGCGTTGCCTTCGGGCGGCTCACTCTCATAGGCGCGAACGACGGGCGCGCGCATATGGTTTGCGTGTACGGAGGGTTCGGCCGATGCAGTTACGGCAGAGGCGAATACTAGGATTGCAGCCAGCGCGGCGGCGGTCTTGTCGGTCATCACAACCTCCATGTTGCATTTGCAAGACATACTTTTCCCGGTGCAGGGCTCGCTTCACATGAAAGATTTCGCGTGCAAGGTTTCACGTGCGAGACTTGCTTCATGCTTGACGTCAGCGGCGTTTGCCGCACGTGCAACATGATCGTCAGGCGATTGTCGTCCCGCCATTAAATTTGGGGCGTTGGGACTAAATTAGAAGTTAGCCGGTGAGGAAGGTGGCGCTTCAAGCGACGTCCCCCATGACTCTAAAAAGGATTTTAATGGCTGCTCTTATGTCGGCGGCTTAACTTTACGACAACCGTCACGCGCCGGAGATAGGCAGATAGGAGCTTCGCTGGCGCCCCTGCCACCGCTTTCCGCCGGTTCCGTCATCGTCGCTGGGCGGAACGTTCATATTGGGCAGATAAAACGCTGTCCGACGGGGTCCTTAAGGCCGCGCCTCTGCCGGCCGCGCTTTAGGGGCCACGGTTCTAAACGCTACGGTGACACACCGTCGTATCTTTCTTTGCTCACTTGGTGCTGCGTATCTTCAGCATGCAACATTCGGAGTTTGATCATGGATAATCGATTGTCTCTTTCACGCCGTCGCTTGCTTGCGGCGAGCGCCGCCGGCGCGGTGTTGACCGGAGCGTCCGCGGCCAATGCGGCCTCGTTCGGTAACCCGGACGAGCCTCCCGAGGGGGCTGTCAATGTCAGCAATCCCAAGGCGCTGACGGATCCCGGTCCGCAGAACCAAGGCCTCGCCGGCAATGAGCCCGCGTTTCTCAACCCGCCGCCGACCGACGTCAACGGCATGCCGCAGTTCTGGGCCTCATTCAATCTTGCGCCCAAGCGTATCCAGGACGGTGGATGGGCACGCCAAATCACGCAGCACGACTTCGAGATTTCGACGACCATTGCGGGCGTCAATATGCGGCTCGGGCCGGGCGGTGTTCGCGAGCTGCATTGGCATCAGCAGGCCGAATGGGCCGTCATGACGTACGGAAACTGCCGCGTGACGGTTCTGGATACCGAAGGGCGGCCGTCGGTGGCGGACGTGAAGGAAGGCGATCTCTGGTATTTCCCGGCGGGACTTCCCCACTCGCTGCAGGGATTGGAGCCCGACGGCGCCGAGTTCGTGTTGGCGTTCGACAACGGTGAATTGTCCGAGTTCAATACGCTGCTGGTCAGCGATTGGCTGGCGCACACGCCGCCGGAGGTGCTGGCGAAGAATTTCGGCGTGCCGGTCGAGGCGTTCAAGAATATTCCGCTGCACAACAGATGGATGTATCAGAGCAAAATTCCGGCGCCGGACTTGCAGGCCGTGGAAGCGCAAATGGCCGCAGCCGCCGGCAAGCCGCCTCATCCGTTCGTATTCAGGCTTGCCGACATGCAGCCGAACCGCGAAACCAAAAGCGGAACAGTACGTATCGCCGACAGCACCAATTTTCTCGTCTCGAAGACGATCGCTGCCTCCCTGGTCAATATCAAGCCCGGCGGCTTGCGCGACCTGCATTGGCATCCGAATGCCGATGAATGGCTCTATGTCTTGAAAGGGAGCGCGCGCATGACGGTGTTCAATACCGGACCGCAAGCGGTCACCGCGAATTTTCGGCCGGGAGATATCGGCTACGTCAAAAAAGCGCTCGGACACTACGTCGAAAACACCGGCGACGGCGAGCTTGTCTATGTGGAGGTGTTTAAGGCGGATCGCTTCGAGGAGATATCGCTCTCGGATTGGTTGGCGCATAGCCCGATCGACATGGTTGCCGAGACCTTGAACATCGACCCGTCCTTCATCAAGCAATTTCCCCGGAACAGGCCTGATATCGTGCCGGCCTAGGCGCCGGATCGTTATCGAAATCGAGGTCCTCGTGGGGCCCATAGGAGCGTTGCGCCAGCGTCGAGGGTTAGCCTCGGCCCTGGCGCGGGTCTCGCGCTCGACCTAAATTCTGAAACGCAATTTAATGGCGGAGTTTGTTGGCCGGACTTATCTGTCCAAAAGAGGATCGTTCGATTCGAATGCCGGTTTGCCGCGCGCCCGCTTCAGGCGATGGGGCGGGCAGCCATTTGCATCGCGTTGGCGAGAGTATGCATCGATGGCGAAAGTGCTTCTCATCGAGGACGACCGCGAAACCGCGAGCGAAATCACGGCCGAATTGGTCGAACGCGGGTTCGACGTCGACTGGGCCGCGACCGGCGTCGAGGGCCTGGACAAGGCACGTGCCGGCGAGGCCGATGCGATGATCGTCGATCGCCTGCTGCCCGGTGTCGATGGCTTGACGATTATCGAGGTGGCGCGTCAGGAGCGGGTGCGAACTCCGGTGCTGGTGCTGAGCGCGCTGGCGGCGGTCGACGATCGCGTCCGTGGATTGCGCGCCGGCGGCGACGATTATCTGACCAAGCCGTTCGCCATCGTCGAACTGGTCGCGAGATTGGAGGCGCTGCTGCGGCGGCCCGCCGACAGCCGCGACACGACCTTGCGTGTCGGACCTCTCGAGCTTGATTTGCTGGCGCGCACCGCGCGGCGGGGCGATCGGGCGATCGAGCTGTTGCCGCGCGAATTCCGCCTGCTCGAATACATGATGCGCCGGAAGGAACAGTTGCTGACACGCGCCATGCTGTTTGAGGAAGTGTGGCACTACAAATTCGTGCCGCAGAGCAACCTCGTCGATGTGCATATGGGCCGCCTGCGTCGAAAGATCGACAAGTCCGAAGAGCAGCCGATGATCCACAACGTGCGAGGCGAAGGCTTTGTTCTCCGTGCGCCTGCCTGAATTCACGCGGACGACGACGTTTCGCTGGACGCTCATCATCTCCAGCGCCTTCGCCTTGGCGATCTTTGCAAGCTTCGCTTTCGTCTACGTCCAGGCCATCTACGACATTCTCTCCCGCATCGATGCCGCCGTGACCAACGAGGCCGCGACGATTTCGCACGAGACGCCGGAGCAGCGATTGGAATCCATCGCGGAGCGCATGCGGCAGGATCCGCGTCGGGTCAAGCCGATCGGTCTGTTCTCCGCCGACGGCAAGCGGATTGCCGGCAATATCGAAAGCTTGCCCGCGAATTTACCGATCGATGCCGCGCCGCAGGATCTTCCCATCGTGCGTATCGATGCCTTCGGCCGTGAGCCGCAAATGGCCCGTGCCACCGCCCGCCGGCTTGCCGACGGCGACATTTTGCTTGTTGCCTGGAGCAACGATTACAACAACGAAATCACCGAGATCATCAAGCGCGGCCTGGTGCTGGCCATCATACCGGCATTGAGCCTGGGTTTCGCCGCCGCGATTTTCCTCAGCATCCGCACGCAGAAGCGCGTCGATGACGTCAATCGTCGTGTCCAGCGCATTGTCGCCGGCCAGTTGCGTGAGCGGCTCGCCACCAAAGGCGTCAACGATCCGTTCGATCGGTTGGCCGTCATCGTCAACGGCATGCTCGATGAAATCGAGGCGCTGGTGCAGAGCATGGCCGGTGCCGGCGACGATATTGCGCATGATTTGCGAACACCCCTGACCCGCGCCCGCGTCATGCTCGAACGGGCGCGACAAAACGCGACCACACTCGAGGAGCTGCGCAAATCGGTCAACCAGGCAATCGTCGGCCTGGACCAGTCGTTGGCCATCATTACGGCGTTGCTGCGCATCACTGAGATCGAGCACAGCCGCCGCCGCGCCGCATTCAGTGATATCGCACTGGGTGACCTCGTCCGCGAGGTCGGGGATCTCTATGAGCCGATCGCCGAGGACAAGAGAGTAGGGTTCAAAGTCGGCGCCGATGCCGAAGCGATCGTGCGTGGCGATCGCGATCTCTTGTTCGAGGCGGTCGCCAATCTCGTCGACAACGCCGTGAAGTTCACCCCGGAGGGAGGACGCGTGGAGCTGAACCTTGCCAGGGAAGGCGGCGAGGGCATCGTGCGCGTGCACGATAGCGGCCCTGGGATTGCTGCCGCCGAGCGCGATCTCGTTGCCCGGCGATTTTATCGCTCCGACAAGAGCCGAAGCGATCCGGGGCTGGGTTTGGGGCTGAGCCTCGTCGCCGCCATCGTCAAGCTGCACGGCTTTCGCTTTGCGATTTCGGCTGGTCCCGGATGTGTGGCGGAAATCGCCGGCCCATTGACCAGTCGCTGATGTCACATTTTTGCGTTGGATTCGTCTCAGACCTTCGCAATCCTGGTTGGATGAAGTCTCACGCGCTTGACTTCCGGTCGGTGATCTGGCGCATGAACTGAGAAACGGCCGGAAGCAATGGCCGACCGATATCAAGGCGACCTGCCACCATTATCTGAGCAGCTACAATTTATTAAGGACACCCACAGATGAGCCCGACCAAAGGGAAGCCCGATCCGAAAGCCCCGCTGGAAACGCCGACCGACCTGTCGGCGGATGCCACGCGGGATATCTCCGGCGCGCTCAATGCGCTGCTTGCCGATGTCTTTGTCCTGTACATGAAAACCAAAAACTTTCATTGGCATATGTCCGGCCCGCATTTCCGCGACTATCACCTCTTGTTGGACGAGCAGAGCGAGCAGATTTTCGACGCGACCGACGATATCGCCGAGCGGGTTCGCAAGATCGGCGGCACGACCCTTCGCTCGATCGGTCATGTCGCGCGCCTGCAGCGGATTCCCGACAACGACGCCGAGTTTGTGACGCCGGAAGATATGCTGGCCGAGTTGCGCGAGGACAACAAGCGGCTGGCGTTGGAGATGCGGGAAGTGCATGCGACGGCCGCGGAGTACGGCGACGTGGCGACAACGAGCCTCTTGGAGAATTGGATCGACCAGGCCGAACGCCGCGTCTGGTTCCTCTTTGAAGCCGGCCGCGGATCTTGGCCCCGCAATTAACGCGCAGCGTTCGCGACCCTGATGAATTGGGCGTCGGATAACTCTGCGTGGAGGCGGAAATATCGGGAGACTTGCTCTCTCTATTTCCGCTGCTCTACCGGAGCGTCCGATGCGTACAAGGTGATTTCCGTCGCCGGATCGATGGGGTCGTCCCACGGGCGGCGCTCCAGCATGCGGCAGGTGTCGGCGTAGCCGGCCTGCCAGCGGGCCTGGATGGTCGGTCGTGAGAAATCGTAGTCGCGCGCGTTGGTCTCGCCCTCGATCGGTTGAGCGTTGATCTCGACGAGGTGCATGGTGCTGGTGCAGGCCCAGGCCGCAAACTCCTTGGCTCTGGAAGAATTCTTGCGCTCCTCAGGCAGCATGTCGATGAGTTCGCGGATAATGCGACGCATGCGGTGAATTTGCGCTTGCCGCATGATGTGGCTGCGGGAGCGGCTGCCGAACATGATGTCCTTCTCGCGCATGAAAGCGTGCGCCAGGGACTCCGGGTGCGGCCCCCGCGTTGGCCAGATCTGGATGGCAAACACGACCGAACTGCGTCGCGGATCCTCGTCGAACAACACTTCGATCGGCGAGTTCGAATAGACGCCGCCATCCCAGTAATATTCGCCGTCGATCTCAACCGCCGGGAAGGCCGGCGGCAAGGCGCTCGAGCCGAGCACGTGCTCGAGGCGGATTGGCTCACGCTCGCTGTCGAAATAGCGCAAATGACCGGTCTGCACCGTGGTCAGCCCGACCGTGAATTGCGTGTTGCCCGAATTGATGCGATCGAAATCGACCAGCGAGGGTAGCGCTTTTTTCAGCGGATCAACGAGATACATGGCCGCCCGTTCGATGCCGACGCGGGTATGGACACCCCAGGCGAGAGCCGGATTGAGAAAGTAAAATCCGGGTACGCCGGCCAAAAGCGGCGTAAACTGGCTCAACGGCTCGGGCAGCCCGGGATCGAGCTGATCCCAAAACGCCCGCAGTTTTGCGACGCGATCGGGCACGTCATTCCCTGAAATAATGGCGCCGTTGATGGCGCCGATTGACGTGCCGATGATCCAGTCGGGCTCGATGCCCGCTTCATGCAAGGCCTGATAGGCGCCGGCCTGATAGCTTCCCGGCGCACCGCCGCCCTGTAAGACGAGCACGACCCGGCCCGGGAGGGTCGATATCGTTTTGGGATGCGAAGCCCCCGAAGTATCCTGCATGGTTCGGCTCCAACAACATCCGGACCGGCGCGATGGCTGCCGGTCCTGCGGCACCAAATGCAAAGTCCGCGCCGCCTTCACTAGAGCATAGCTCGGCGACATCAATACAATCTTGGTACGGTGCGGGTGCCATAAGGGAGGTGTCATGAGCCCTCTCACCCGGCCCGGGACGAAGGGGCAGCCCCAGTGCGGTCCGAAGATTTGATGCTCGAGGGGACCAAGCCCTCTTGAAAGACGATCCGGAGCGTTGATGATCTCTTTATTTTTTCGGCCAAACGTCCGGCGTTCCGCTATCGCGAATTTCTCTCTGTTGCGCGTTTCGACCACCTAACTATCGACTCGCTGACGAGTCACTTGCGAGAATGTCGGTTCGCCTCGGGCTCGGAGGCTGCGTCACGTTATCGGTAGGAGCGGTGTTGGCGCGCTATCGATGGGCGGCCTGCTGTGCCGCGCGGAGGTTTCATCGGAGATGACAAGTCGGATCGAGGATTACGCGCTGATCGGCGACTGCGAGACCGCTGCGCTCGTTTCCAAAGACGGCTCGATCGATTGGCTCTGCTGGCCACGCTTCGATTCGGCGGCCTGTTTCTCGGCGTTGCTCGGCGACCCGAGCAACGGCCGTTGGCTCATCGCGGCTCCGGCACCAAACGTCAAGATCAACCGCCGTTACCTGCCCAACACGCTCATCCTCGAGACCGAGTTCACCAGCGCCGACGGCGAAAATGCCGCCGCCCTGATCGATTTTATGCCGCTGCGGCAGGGGCGGGACGAGTTGCACGTCGTGCGTCTGGTGGTCGGCAAGCGCGGCCGCATGCCAATGCGCACCGAAATGACCGTTCGGTTCGGATATGGCGGCTGGGTGCCCTGGGTCTCGCGCAGCGAAGAAGGCGATCTCGTTGCCATTGCCGGGCCCGACATGGTGGTGATGCGCACGCCCCTTGACCTTCGCGGCGAGGGATTGAGCACGGTCGCCGATTTCATCGTCTCGGCCGGACAGCAGATCCCGTTCGTTTTGACCTACGCGCCCTCGCACTTGCCCCTGCCGAAGCCGATCGATGTCGATGCGGCGCTGCTCGCGACAGCCGAGTTTTGGCAGACATGGGCGAGCTCGGCCCGAACCACCGAACGGTATTCCGAGGTCATCGTCCGCTCATTGATCACCTTGAAGGCGCTCACCTACGCGCCGCACGGTGGGATCATCGCCGCGCCGACGACTTCGCTGCCGGAGCAGCTCGGCGGTGGGCGCAATTGGGATTACCGCTTTTGCTGGCTGCGCGATGCCACCCTGACTCTGCTGTCGCTGATGAATGCCGGCTATTTCGACGAGGCCCGGGCGTGGCGCGATTGGTTGCTGCGTGCCGCCGCCGGCAGCCCGGACCAAATTCAAATCATGTATGGGGTGACCGGCACGCGATGGTTGGCCGAACATGAAGTGCCCTGGCTCACCGGTTACGAAGGCTCGCAGCCGGTGCGCATCGGCAACGCCGCCGCAGGACAAATTCAGCTCGACGTCTACGGCGAAGTGATGGACGCCCTCCACCATGCCCGCGCCGGCGGTCTTCAACACCTCGCCGCGGCGTGGGAATTCCAACGGGCACTGCTCGACCACCTCGAGACCGTGTGGCGAAGTCCCGACGACGGTATCTGGGAGGTGCGCGGCGAACGCCGTCACTTCACCCATTCCAAGGTGATGGTCTGGGTCGCGTTCGATCGCGCCATCAAGAGCGTCGAATTGTTTGGACTTGAAGGACCGGTCGATCATTGGCGTCGGATCCGGGCCGATGTCCACGAAGAGGTCTGCCGGCGCGCGTTCAATGCCAATCTGGGCGCCTTCGCCCAATCCTATGACAGCGATCTTTTGGATGCGAGCACGCTGCTGATACCGCAGGTCGGCTTTTTGCCGCCCGACGATCCGCGTGTGCGCGGGACCGTCGCGGCGATTGAGAAAAGATTGCTGCGGGGCGGATTGGTGCTGCGCTACGACACCGCCGCCGCCAGCGTCGACGGCCTGCCGCCGGGCGAGGGCGCGTTTCTGCCGGTGAGCTTTTGGCTTGCCGATGCCTACATGATGATTGGACGGGAATCTGACGCACGGCAGCTCTTCGAGCGGCTGGTCGGCCTACGCAACGATGTCGGGCTCCTCGCCGAGGAATACGATGTTGGATCGCAGCGCCAGCTCGGCAATTTTCCCCAGGCGTTTTCGCATATCGCGCTGGTCAACACGGCTTATAATGTCAGTCACACGACCAAGCCGTGCGAACAGCGGTCAGGGCGCCAGCCCGTCAAGGCGCCCGCAGAGCCGGTTCGAGGATTGCGGGAGATCGCTCAAGGATCGTTGGCCGCGGCAGATTTGCGCAGTTCACGCTAAATTGGCTCGCCGCGCGCTGGCTGCGGCGCCGCAACTGGCCTAAGGTGCCTTCTGCGCAAATGCATGGAAATCGAAGCAATAACTGCGAAGACTTTGAAGCAGAAGGTGTCCTAAGAGCCATGCAATAACGACGGATCCCCAACAACTTATTATCAATTCAATGAGAACTCTGCGGTTGCAGGGAAACCAATCGGGAGGTCTGTCGTTTATTATGACCCCAAGCAGGGTTGCCGGAGCTCCCCAATGGCGCGGCCTCATCCGATCGTCTTCCTGGTCGATGTCGACAATACGTTGCTCGACAACGACGGCGTACAGCAGGATTTGAAGGATCATCTCGAGCGCGCTTATGGGCGCGACGCCCGCGACCGCTATTGGCGGATTCTCGACGACCTTTTTGTCGAGCTCGGGTATCGGGACTATCTGGGCGCACTGCAGCGCTTCCGTGTCGAGCATCCGCGCGAAGTCGAACTGCTGTGGATGTCCTCGTACCTGCTCGACTATCCGTTCACCACCCGGCTGTTTCCCTCCGCCTTCAAGGTGCTGGAGCGTCTCGGAGACGTTGGACCGACCGTCATCTTGTCCGACGGCGACGTCGTTTTTCAACCGCACAAGGTCGAGCGCGCCGGACTGACCGAAATGGTCGATGCGGTGCTCATCTATATCCATAAGGAAGAGGCGCTCGACGACGTCGCGCGGCGCCATCCGGCCGACCATTATGTTCTTATTGACGACAAGCTGCGCATTCTGACGGCGGTCAAGCGCATTTGGAGAGATCGTGTCACGACCGTGTTCGTGCGGCAGGGAAGCTATGCGCGCGATACCGAGACGGTCAGCGCCCTGCCTCCGGCGGATGTCACCATTGAACGGATCGGCGATCTTCTTGATCGTGACTTGTCGAGTCTTTGGCCCGCGTCATCACCAACCGCATCAAACCTGGGACGGTACGATGAATCCGACAAAAAAGCTGCACGACGTCGGCCAGAGTCTCTGGCTGGACAACATCACCCGCGACCTTCTCGATAGCGGCACTCTGGGTCGCTATATCGACGAATTCTCCGTGACCGGGCTGACGTCGAATCCGACGATCTTCGATCACGCGATCAGAAACAGCGCAGATTACGATGGTGACATCGCGCGCAATGCGTCGCACACGAACGCACCGGAAGAGCTGTTCTTCGAGCTGGCGTTGGCTGATCTCAGCCGCGCCGCCGATCTGCTGCGGCCCGTCTTTACCCGCACCGACGGTGTCGACGGTTGGGTGTCGCTGGAGGTCTCGCCGCTGCTCGCCCGCGACGCGCAAAAGACGCTCGCGGCCGCGCGCGATCTCAGCCAGCGCGGTGGCAAGTCAAATCTGTTTATCAAGATTCCGGGGACCCAGGAAGGCTTGCCCGCCATCGAGGCGGCGATCTTCGCCGGCGTCCCAGTCAATGTCACGCTGCTGTTCTCGCAAGAGCAATATCTGGCTGCCGCCGAAGCCTATCTGCGCGGGGTCGAGCGCCGCATCGAAGCCGGTCTCAATCCTGCCGTCGCCTCGGTTGCCTCGGTCTTTATCAGCCGCTGGGACGTTGCCGTCGCCAAAAAAGTGCCGGCCGAGCTGGCCGATCGCCTCGGCATCGCCGTCGCCCAGCGGACCTACAAAGCTTATCGCGAGCTGCTGGCCTCGCCGCGCTTTCAACGCGCCGCCAACGCCGGCGCCCGGGCGCAGCGGCTTTTGTGGGCCAGCACGGGCACCAAAGACCCGAAGGCGTCCGACATTCTCTACGTCAAGGCGCTCGCAGCGCCGTTCACGATCAACACCATGCCGGAAGGCACCCTCAAGGCTTTTGCCGAGCATGGCGAAGTCGGCGGCGCGCTTCCGCCTGATGGCGGCGATTGCGAGAAGGTGTTGAGCGCGTTCGGCAAAGCCGGCATTGACGTCGGTGCACTGGCCAAGGAGCTGCAAGACGAGGGCGCCGTATCGTTCGTCAAGTCCTGGGACGATCTGATAGACTGCGTCAAATCGAAAAGCGCTGTCATGCGCAAGGCGAGCTGATCGACATGGCAACCGTGACCGGTCAACGCAAGCGCGCCTCCGAGTTCGACAAATGTCCAATCCGTGAGCGGTCCACCGCTGCGCCGCCGCCCCGCCTGGAAGCTGCTGGAGAAGCACTATCAGGCGACCAAGGATATCCATCTACGGCAACTTTTTGCCGACGATGCGGAACGCGGCGAGAGATTGTCGATCGAAGCGGCGGGAGTTTATCTCGACTATTCCAAGAACCGCGTCACCGACGAAACGCTGAAGCTCCTGTTGCAGCTTGCCGAGGAATTGGGACTGCGCGAGCGCATCGATGCGATGTTTCGCGGCGACAAGATCAACGTTTCGGAGAACCGGTCGGTGCTGCACGTGGCGCTGCGGGCGCCGCGCGATGCGACCATCATCCACGACGGCCGCAACGTCGTCCCCGATGTTCACGCCGTTCTCGACCGCATGGCGGACTTTTCCAATCGCGTGCGGAAAGGCGAGTGGAAGGGCCAGACCGGCAAGCGCATCCGCAACGTCATCAATATCGGCATTGGCGGGTCGGACCTCGGGCCGGTCATGGCCTATGAAGCGCTCAAGCATTACAGCGACCGCGCCATGACCTTCCGCTTCGTGTCGAATGTGGACGGCACCGACTTTGCCGAAGCTGTGCGCGATCTCGACCCGGCGGAGACATTATTCATCGTCTCCTCCAAGACCTTCACGACACTGGAGACCATGACCAACGCGCGCACCGCGCGCGAATGGCTGCTGAACGGCATGAGAGGCGAAGAGGGTGCCATCGCCAAGCATTTCGTCGCGGTCTCGACCAACGCCAAAGAGGTCGCAAAATTCGGCATCGACACCGCCAACATGTTCGGCTTCTGGGATTGGGTCGGCGGCCGCTATTCCATGGACTCCGCCATCGGCCTATCCACCATGCTGGCCATCGGGCCGGATAATTTCCGTGCCATGCTCGGCGGCTTCCACGAAATGGACGAGCATTTCCGCACCACACCGTTCGAGCGCAATTTGCCGGTGATGCTGGGGCTGATCGGCATCTGGTACAACGATTTCTTCGGCGCTCAGACCGTCGCGGTGCTGCCGTACGAGCAGTATCTGAAACGCTTCCCCGCTTATCTGCAGCAGCTCACCATGGAGAGCAACGGTAAGCACGTCACGCTCGAGGGCGTGCGGGTCGATTACGATACCGGGCCGATCTACTGGGGAGAGCCGGGGACCAATGGCCAGCACTCCTTCTATCAGCTCATCCATCAGGGTACGCGTCTGATCCCGTGCGATTTCATTGCTTTCATCAAGCCGCTGAATCGGCTGGGCCGGCACCACGACATGCTCGTCGCCAACGTCTTTGCGCAGACCGAGGCGCTGGCCTTCGGCAAGACCGCCGATCAGGTCAAGGCCGAAGGCACCCCCGACTGGCTCGTGCCGCATCGTCTGTTCGAGGGAAATCGCCCATCCAACACTGTCTTGTTGGACGCCTTGACGCCGGCGGCTCTGGGCAAGCTCGTCGCGCTCTACGAGCACATCGTCTTTACCCAGGGCACGATCTGGCAGATCGACTCGTTCGATCAGTGGGGCGTCGAACTCGGCAAAGCGCTCGCGCAGCGCATCATTCCGGAGCTGGAAAGCCCGACCGAGCCACCGCTCGATCACGACAGCTCGACCAACACGCTGATCCGCCGGTATCGCAAGCTCAAGGGAGCCTCGTGATGCCGCGCAGAACGGCCGCCGTCACCGATCGTTTGCGATCGGATCTTCGCTTTGCCATGGAGGATTGACCCGTGCAGCTCGGAATGATTGGCCTCGGCCGAATGGGAGGCAATATGGTGCGCCGGCTGCTCAAGGGCGGCCATGAATGCGTCGTCTACAACGAGTCGGCCGATGCGGTCGCGCCGCTGGTGAAGGACAAGGCCATCGGCACGACGGTGCTGCCGGACTTCGTCAAGAAGCTCACCAAGCCACGTGCGATCTGGTTGATGGTGCCCACCGGCGCCGTCGATAGCGTCATTCACGATCTGTTGCCGCATCTCGAACGCGGCGACATTCTCATCGACGGCGGCAATTCCTATTACATCGACGATATTCGCCGCGCCAAGGAAATGACCGCCAAGGGCATCAAATATGTCGATGTCGGCACGAGCGGCGGCGTTTGGGGCCTCGAGCGCGGCTATTGCATGATGATCGGCGGCGATCCCGATGTGGTGAAGCATCTCGATCCGATCTTTGCGACGCTGGCGCCGGGTCGCGGCGACATTCCGCGCACGCCGGGCCGGGAAAAGGCCGGCGGCACCGCCGAGCAGGGCTATTTGCATTGCGGCCCGCACGGCGGCGGCCACTTCGTCAAAATGGTCCATAACGGCATCGAATACGGGATCATGGCCGCCTATGCCGAAGGGCTCGGCGTTCTCAACGCGGCCAATATCGGCAAGAAAAAAGGCGCGATCGACGCCGAGACGACGCCACTGCGCGACCCCGAGCACTATCAGTACGATTTCAACTTGGCCGACGTGGCCGAGGTCTGGCGTCGCGGTAGCGTGATCGCGTCGTGGCTGCTCGATCTTTCCGCCATCTCGCTCCTGCAGGATCCGAAGCTGGACAATTTTGCCGGCCGCGTATCCGACTCCGGCGAAGGCCGCTGGACCATCAAGGCGGCCATCGACGAAGGCGTGCCGGCGCACGTGCTGTCGTCGGCACTCTACGAACGGTTCGCCTCGCGCGGAGATGCGGACTTCGCCGATAAGCTGCTCTCGGCGATGCGTTATCAGTTTGGCGGCCACCTCGAAAAGCCGGCAGCGAAGCGCGCTGGTTGATAAGGAAGCAAAGCCGCCATGCAGCAGGTAAAGCCCAAGGGTTTGACCGGTCCGCAGCTCGATGAGCTCGCGATCAATACGATCCGCACCCTTTCGATCGACGCGGTCCAGCAGGCGAAGTCAGGCCATCCGGGTACGCCGATGGCACTGGCGCCGCTCGTTTATGTGATCTGGAACGAGGTCATGCGTTTCGACCCGCAGGACCCGATTTGGCCGAACCGCGACCGCTTTGTTCTCTCGAACGGTCACGCCTCGATGCTGCTGTGGTCGGTGTTGTATCTGACCCAAACCCGCGCGGTGAACGCCGACTACGAGCGGCTTGGCGAGCCGGCAGTCTCGCTCGACGATATCAAGCATTTCCGCCAGCTCGGCAGCAAGGCGCCGGGACATCCGGAATATCATTTGGTGTCCGGCGTGGAGACGACCACGGGTCCGCTGGGCCAAGGCGTTGCCACCAGCGTTGGCATGGCTATCGCGCGGAAATGGCTGGCAAGCCGCTACAACAAACCGGGCTTCGACGTTTTTGATTACAACATCTACGCGATTTGCGGCGACGGCTGCCTCATGGAAGGCATCAGCTCCGAGGCGGCGTCGCTCGCCGGCCATCTCGGTCTCGACGATCTGTGCTGGATCTACGACAACAACCACATCACCATTGACGGCCAGACGCGCATTACCTTTACCGAAGACGTGGCGGCGCGCTTTACCGCCTATCATTGGAATGTACTGCACGTTACCGACGCCAACGATCTTGAGAGCATTGCCAACGCGCTGGCCGCTTTCCGCAAGACCAAAGGCAAGCCAACGCTGATCATTCTCGACAGCCACATCGGCTATGGCTCCCCCCATAAGGTCGATACCTCCGCGGCTCACGGCGAGCCGCTGGGAGAAGAGGAGGTCAAACTCGTCAAGCGCGCCTATCACTGGCCGGAGGATGCCAAGTTCCTGGTGCCCGACGGCGTGATGGAGCGCTTCGCCGAGGGCATCGGTGTGCGCGGCGCTACGGCGCGGCGCGAGTGGGAAGCGATGCTTGCCGGTTATCGCAAGCAATTCGGCGGCCTCGCCACCGAGATCGATCAGATGCAACGGCGGGAATTACCTGCCGGGTGGGACCGCAACTTGCCGCATTTTCCGGCCGATCCCAAAGGCCTGGCAGGGCGCGACGCGTCGGGCCAGACGCTCAACGTGCTCGCCGAGAACATCCCCTGGCTCATGGGCGGCTCCGCCGATCTTGCATCGTCAAACAAGACGCTGCTGAAATTCGCCGGCGCCGGCGAATTCGAGCCCGGCACGCCTGGCGGCCGCAACATTCACTTCGGCATCCGCGAACATGCGATGGCGGCGGCCGTCAACGGTTTGACGCTTTCGAAGCTGCGGGCGTTCGGCTCATCGTTCCTCATCTTCACCGATTATGCCCGGCCGGCGATCCGGCTTTCCGCGATCATGGAGCTGCCGACGCTTTGGGTCTTCACCCACGATGCCATGGGTGACGGTGAAGATGGTCCGACCCATCAGCCGGTCGAACAATTGATTTCGCTCCGCGCCATTCCGGGCTTGGTGGTGATCCGCCCCGCGGATGCCAACGAGGTGGTCGAAGCTTATCGCTACATCATGCAGCTTCGCCACCAGCCGGCGTTGCTTGCGTTGACGCGCCAGGTCTTGCCGACCTTTGATCGCGGCAAATACGCGTCCGCGGCCGGCGTGTCGCGCGGTGCTTACGTCATGGCCGACCCTCCCAAAGGCACTCCGGAACTCATTCTCATCGCCTCCGGGAGCGAGGTGGCCTTGGTCGTTGCGGCTCACGAGACGCTGGCCGCGCAGGGGATTCGATCGCGCGTGGTCTCGATGCCCTCCTGGGACATTTTCGAACAGCAGCCGCAGTCTTATCGCGACGACGTGTTGCCGCCGACGATCAAGGCGCGCGTCGCCGTCGAGCAGGGCTCGACGCTCGGTTGGGACCGCTATGTCGGTCCTGAAGGCCGCATCATCGGCATGAAGACATTTGGCGCCTCGGCGCCGCTCAAGGAATTGGATCGCGCATTTGGTTTCGAGCCCGAACGGGTGGTCGCCGTCGCCATGGAAGTCCTCGGCCGCCATTGAGGGCGGACAAAAGCTGGCAAGGCTTCACGACAGACAGCGGCACAACAGAAGGCAGAACGCATGTTGGATAAAGCAGATCGCCGCGCCGGATCGAAGAAAGAAACCGATCCGGTCGCCAGCGCACCCGCGGCCCCGCCGTGCGCGATGGTGATTTTCGGCGCCGCCGGCGACCTGACCAAGCGCCTGGTCGTGCCGGCGCTCTATAACCTCGCCAGCGCGCACCAGCTTTCCGACAAATTTCGCTTGGTCGGCGTCGATCTCGCTCCCTTGAATGCCGAGCAATGGCGCGCACACCTCACCGAATCGATGAAGGGATTCGCCACCCACGACGGCGAGTTTCATCTCGACGATTTAGACCAGACCGCATGGCAGTGGCTCACCGAGCGGATGAGCTACATGCCGGGCGATCTCAACAATCCGGATACGTACAGGAAGCTTGGCGAGCATCTGGAGCAATTGGACAAGACCGCCGGCACAGCCGGCAACCATCTCTTCTACCTTGCCGTCGCCGACCGCTTTTTCGGCCCGGCGGTCGCTGCGCTCGGCGCCGCCAAACTGACCGAGCAGAAAAATGGCCAATGGCGCCGGGTCATCATCGAAAAGCCGTTCGGCCACGACCTGTCGTCGGCCAAGGCGCTCAATGCTTCGATCCTCAAGACACTGGAGGAGCAGCAGATTTACCGGATCGACCATTTCCTCGGCAAGGAAACGGTGCAGAACATCATGGCGTTGCGGTTCGCCAACGGTATCTTCGAGCCGTTGTGGAATCGTCAGCAGATCGATCACGTTCAGATCACCGCGGCTGAGACCGTCGGTGTCGAGCATCGCGGCAAGTTCTACGAAAAAACCGGCGCGCTGCGCGACATGGTGCCCAACCATGTCTTTCAGCTGCTGGCGATGACCGCGATGGAGCCGCCGATTTCGTTCGACGCCGACGCCGTTCGCGCCAAAAAGACCGAGGTCATCCAAGCCATCAAACCGCTTGATCAGGCGCACGTGATCTCGAACGCCGTGCGCGGTCAGTACGACGCCGGCCAGGTGCTCGGCAAGACGGTCCGCGCCTATCGGCAGGAACCCGATGTGGCGCCGAATTCGACGACCGAAACCTTCGTCGCCTGCAAGTTCATCATCGATAACTGGCGCTGGGCCGGCGTGCCGTTCTACCTGCGCACCGGCAAGTATATGACGCGCCGATCGACCGAAATCGCGATCCGCTTTCATCAAGCGCCCTATGCGCTGTTTCGTGGTACCGACGTTGAGCAGACGCATCCGAACTGGATGATCCTTCGGGTGCAGCCGGACGAGGGCATCGCCCTGGAATTTGCCGCCAAGTATCCCGGCCCGACCGTGACGCTGAGCACGGTGAGCATGGACTTCTCCTACAAGAATTATTTCAAGGTCGCCGGCGGCACCGGATACGAGACGCTGATCTACGACTGCATGATCGGCGATGCCACGCTCTTTCAGCGCGCCGATACGGTGGAGGCCGGCTGGCAGGCGGTGCAGCCGATTATCGATTATTGGGCCAGCAATCCGGCGCGCGATTTTCCGAACTACGCCGCCGGCAGCAGCGGCCCGGCGGCGGCTGAGGCTTTGCTGGCGCGCGACGGCCGCGCCTGGCGGCCGCTCGACTGAGGCCGATCGGAGACCCCAATGGCAGGCAAGCGAAAGATCTCACTGGTGCTGGCGGATGTCGACGGCACGCTCGTGACCGAGGAGAAAATCCTCACCGAGCGGGCCCGAAAAGCTGTCGGCGCGTTGCACGATGCCGGTATTCGTTTTGCCATAACAAGTGGCCGGCCGCCGCTCGGCATGGCCATGCTGTTCGACGCGCTCGATATCGAAACGCCGATCGCCGGCTTCAACGGCGGCCTTTTCGTCAAGCGCGACCTGACAATTCTGGATCAGAAGACGGTGCCGACCGACGTCGCCCAACAGGCCATCGATCTGATGCGCGCGCACGATCTCGATGCCTGGGTCTACAGCGGCAACGATTGGCTGATCAGCAAGGAAGGCGCGCCGCATGTCGCCCGTGAGGCCTGGACCGTCAAATTTCAGCCGAAGGTCGTGGCCGACGTTCGCGAGCATTTGCAGGGAGTCGCTAAGATCGTGGGCGTCAGCGACGATCTGGAGAAGGTGAAAGGCTGCGAAGCCGAAGCGCAGGCGCAATTCGGCGACCGGGCGACCGCGACCCGGTCGCAACCCTACTATCTCGACGTCACCAACAAGAATGCCAACAAGGGCGCCGTGGTTGAGTATCTTGCGCAGCACATCGACGTGCCGGCGGAAGAGATCGCGACCATCGGCGACCAGCCGAACGACGTCCTCATGTTCAAGCGCTCCGGTTTCAGTATCGCCATGGGCAATGCTTCAGATGAGGTGAAGGCGCAAGCCGCGGCCGTCACCGCTTCCTACAACGACGAAGGTTTTGCCAAGGCGATGGAGGCTTTCATTCTCATTTAGGCGAGGTAGCAGCCACCATGGGCCGGTCGATTGGAACGATCGAGATATTGCCGGATCCGCAGGCGCTGGCCCATCACGTGGCCACGTGGATGACCAACGCCGCCTTGGCGTCGGAGGGAGCGTTCCGCGTGTCGCTCTCCGGCGGATCGACGCCGAAGGCTCTCTATCAGTTGCTCGCTTCGGACGAATTCAGAGGTCGTTTTCCCTGGCAACGCGTGTCCTGGTACTGGGGCGACGAACGCTTCGTGCCGTATGATCATCCGGAGAGCAATTACCGCATGACGCGCGAAGCGATGCTCGCGCACGCGCCGGTGCCGCCTGAAAACATCCATCCGGTTCCGGCCGACGGCACACCGGAGGATGCGGCGCGGCGCTATGAACAGACGCTGCAAAAAGCTTACGGCGCGACCACCTTCGATCCGCGGCGGCCGCTTTTTGATATTACGCTGCTCGGGCTTGGGCCTGACGGCCACACCGCTTCGTTGCTCCCCGGAGAGCCGGTGCTGAACGAGCGCGAGCGCTGGGTGGCAGCCGTCGCGCATGGTCGGCCGGAAGTGCGCATCACCATGACCTATCCGGCCATCGACAGCAGCCGGCGTGTCGCGTTTTTGGTCGCGGGCGCGGAGAAGGCGGCGATTTTCAGCACCATCCGTGCCGGCGGCAGCCAAGTGCCTGCGGCGCGCGTTCGGCCGGTGGGCGAGCTGTTCTGGTTCGTCGATCGCGCCGCGGCCGGCGACGAACAGATGCCCGCCGGCGTCAAAGCAAAGGCGCGATGATGTCGGCAAGAGCATCCATCCGCGAAATTGATCGTGCCGCTCAGCCTGGACGCGAGCGGTCGATCATCATTGCGCCTTCGATTTTATCAGCCGACTTCGCGCGGCTCGGCGACGAGGTGCGGGCCGTCGACGTCGCCGGCGCCGACTGGATCCATGTCGACGTGATGGACGGCCGTTTCGTTCCCAACATCACGCTGGGGCCGGTTGTCATGCAGGCGATCCGCCGCTCGACCGCAAAGCCGATCAACGCGCATCTGATGATCGTCGAGCCCGAACGCTACCTTGCGGCTTTTGCCGATGCCGGCGCCGATCATTTGCTGGTTCAGGCCGAGCCGGGCTCGACCATCCATCTGCATCGGGTGTTGTCGCAGATCCGTGCGCTCGGGAAGAAAGCCGGCGCCGTCCTCGACCCTGCGAGCCCGCCGGAGCTCATCGAATATGTGCTGCATCTCTGCGACATTATTCTCGTGATGACCGTCAATCCCGGGTTCGGCGGGCAAAGCTTTCTCCCCGAAATGCTGCCGAAGATCAGGCGATTGCGAGCCATGTGTGCCGACCGCGGGCTTCATCCGGTGATCGAAGTCGACGGCGGCGAGAACCCGGTCACCGCCGCGCAGGCGGTCGCGGCCGGCGCCACGGCGATCGTTGCCGGCTCGGCCATATTCGGTGGCTCCGATTACGCCAAGGCCATCGCCGACCTGCGGGCGGCGGCCGCGTCTGCGGTCGCGCAATCATGACCGCCGCGACATCAGCCCCGCAGGCGGATCGCGACGCGCTTAAGCGCGCCGCCGCCGAAGCCGCGGTGCAATTGGTCGAGAACGACATGGTCGTCGGGCTTGGCAGCGGCTCGACGGCGGCTTTCGCAATCGAAGCACTCGCCCGGCGGCAAAGGCAGGGGCTGCGTTTTGTTGGTATTCCGACATCCGAGATTGCGGCCGCGCAAGCGGCGGCAGCTAATATTCCACTGACGTCGTTCGGCGAGCATCGACAGATCGATCTCACGATCGACGGCGCCGACGAAGTGGAGCGCGGCACGCTCAATCTGATCAAGGGACTGGGCGGAGCTTTGTTGCGCGAGAAGATCGTGGCCGCGGCAAGTCATCGCCTGGCCATCGTCGTCGACGGCAGCAAGCTTGTGGACCGGCTCGGCACGCACACCGCCGTTCCGGTCGAGGTTGTTACGTTCGGCTTGGAAGCGACCCGCGAGTTGCTCGAAGTGCTTGGCGCATCGGCGCATATGCGCATGACGTCGGCAGGCCAGCCTTTCGTCACCGACAACCGCAATCACATTCTCGATTGCGACTTCGGGCGCATTTCCGATCCGGCGCATTTGGACGAGCGCATCAGGCGGATCGTCGGCGTCGTCGAGAGCGGGCTGTTCATCAGCCGCGCCGATCCGGTGTTTGTCGCCGACGCCGCCGGCGTGCATCGCCTCGACAGCGCGCGCGCCCACCGCGGCAGTCCGCCGATCCTGGTCGTCATGGGCATATCGGGATCGGGCAAGTCGACGATCGCCGAAGAGCTCGCCGCGCGCCTTGGTTGGCCGTTCCAGGAGGGCGATTCGCTGCATCCCGAGGCGAACGTCGCCAAGATGCATGCCGGCATTCCGCTCACCGACGAAGATCGTTTGCCGTGGCTGGAGCGCGTCGCCGCCTGGATCGACGGCCAGCGGGCCAAGAAGCAGCCGGGCATCATCACCTGCTCCGCGCTGAAAAAATCCTATCGTCAGATTGTCATCGGCGATCGGCCGCAGGTGCGGCTCGTTTATCTGCGCGGCGGTCACGATCTCGTCGCCGCGCATCTGTCGGGGCGCCACGGCCATTTCATGCCTTCGGCTCTGTTGCGCAGCCAGATCGACACGCTCGAGGAACCGGATCCGGGCGAGGATCCGCTAACAGTCGAAGTTGGAGAATCCGCCACGCAGGTTGCCGACGAGATCATCCGGCTTCTCGGTACGACGGCAACGCTTGGCGCGAACGCGGCCGCCTAGAGCATGTCCCGGAAAAGTGGATACCGGTTTTCCGAAAAGGACATGCGACAACAAATAGATCTAGAGCACACGTCGATTCCACTTAATCGGGATGTGCTCTAGGTGCATCACGTCATGAGCGCTTTACTGCGACAGCGCATAAATCGGAGCGCAAGCAGCAGTCGATGCGTGCCCACGCTGGCAACTGACCATCGCACCGGCCACGCCGGACATCAGCCCACGGAGAAGACATATGCCGCAATCCGAGCGCTTCGACGTCTTGGTTCTTGGCAGCGGGACGGCCGGTAAGCTCACCGCCTGGCACATGGCGCGATCAGGACAGCGCACCGCCGCCGTAGAGCGGCGCTGGGTCGGCGGAGCTTGTCCCAACGTCGCCTGCATGCCGAGCAAAAACGAGATTCGCAGTGCCGAAGTGGCGCATCTGGCGCGGCACGCGGCGGAGTACGGCGCGATGACCGGCGCCGCGGTGAAGGTCGATATGGCGGTGGTGCGCCGTCGCAAGCGCGAAATGGTCGAACGGCAGGTCGCCAAACACCTGGAGAATTACCGGACCAGCGGTGCCGATCTGATCATGGGTGACGGCCGGTTCGTGGCGTCAAAGACGTTGGAAGTGACGCTGCAAGGCGGCGACACGCGCACGCTGACGGCCGACAAGATCTTTCTCAATCTCGGAACGCACGCCGCCGTGCCGAACGTTCCGGGTCTCGCAGAGGCTAAACCGCTGACCCACATCGAGGCGCTGGAGCTCGACTATTTGCCCGCGCACCTCATCGTGATCGGCGGCGGCTACGCGGGCCTGGAATTGTCGCAGGCGTATCGCCGTTTCGGCAGCGAGGTGACGGTGATCGAGACCGGGCCGCAGCTGATGAGCCGGGAGGATAAGGATGTCGCGCAGGAGATACGGCGCATGCTCGCCGACGAGGGCATTCGCATTCTGCTCAGCGCCCAGATTCAGAACGTGGCCGGCCGATCCGGCGAGGGCGTGAGCCTGACGGTGCGCACGAGTGACGGCGAACAAAAACTCGATGGCAGCGATATTCTGGTCGCGGCCGGCCGCATTCCGAATACTGCGGGGATTGGCCTCGAGAATGCCGGCGTCACCCTGGACAGCCGCGGCTATATCCGCGTCAACGAGCGTCTGGAAACCAACGTCTCGGGCATCTGGGCGCTCGGCGAATGCGCCGGCAGCCCGCAATTCACCCACGTATCCGAAGACGACTTTCGCATCGTTCGCGACAATCTGGCCGGCGGCAATCGTAGTACGCGCGACCGGCTGGTTCCCTATTGCATGTTTACCGATCCGCCGCTCGCCCATGTGGGTTTGAGCGAGACCGAAGCGGCGCGTCAGAGTGTTGCCGTTCGGCTCGCCAAGTTGCCGGTGGATTCCGTGCTGCGGGCTCAGGCCACCGACGAGAGACAAGGCTTCATGAAGGTTCTCATCGGCGAAAACGACGATCGCATTTTGGGCTTCACCATGATCGGCGCCTCCGCCGGAGAGGTCATGGCGGTTGTGCAAACCGCGATGCTGGCGGACTTTCCTTACAGCAAGCTAGCCAATGCGGTTCTCGCCCACCCGACAATGGCGGAGGGGCTGAGCATGCTGCTCTCGAACGTGCCGGGCAGGCCTGCGCAGAAAATCACGTCGGGAAGAGCGGCGTAGCTAAAATTTGCACGTCTGTGGTCGTGGCCGGACCAGTTCCGGCCATCCACGTCTTTCTTGCCGAGGATAAAGGCGTAGATGCCTGCGACAGGCGCGGGCATGACGATTTAAACGCCGTCGGCGTTGTCTCAGTGGCCGCCCATGTGCGACGGCAGCCACAAGATGATTTCCGGGAACGCCACCAGAATTGCGATCGCGATCAGGTGCGCAATGAAGTGCGGAAACGTGCCTTGAAACACTTCGCCGACGGGACGCCCCGCGTAGCGCGCGACGATGAAGCAATTGAGACCGACGGGCGGCGTGATCATGCCGACTTCGGCGGTGACGATCTTGATCACGCCGAACCAGATCGGATCGAAGCCGAGTGATTTGATCAACGGCAGCACGATCGGCACGGTGAGCACGAGGATCGCGATCTGATCCATGAAAGAGCCGAGCACGATGTAGCCGGCCAGCAGTAGCGCGACGATGATCCAGCGCGATACCGGCAGCGTGCCCACATAGGCGACCAGATCCTGGGTGACGTGGCTGAGCGTGAAGAAATACCCGAAGATGCTGGCGCCAAGCAGGATCATGGTGATCATGCAGGTGCCGTGCGTGGCGCGCAGCAGCGTCTTGTAGAGGGACGCGGGGGTCAGCTTGCGTTTCGCCGCGGCGAGCAGAAGTGCGCCGAAGGCGCCGAACGCGGAGGCCTCGGTCGGGGTGGCGATGCCGAGATAGATCGTGCCGGTGACCACGCCGAACAGAAAGACCATCGGGCTCACTTGCCAGAGAAGCCGGAAGCGCTCGGACCAGCTCACCGCCGCGCCGCGCGGCGCCCGCGACGGATCGAGCATCACCAACAGATAGATCGTGCCCATGATGGTGGCAGTGACAAGGATCGCCGGGATGATGCCGCTGATCAGGAGCTGGCCGATATTCACCTCGGCCAATAGTCCGAACAGGACGAGCGCGACGCTCGTCGGCAGCAGCATCGCCAGCGTGCCCGAGATGGCGACCACGCCGGCGGCCATTTTCGGCTCGTAGCCCTGTCGGATCATGGCCGGCAGGCTCGTGGAAGAGAGCGTCGCGGCGGAAGCGGTGCTGGTGCCGCAAATGGCGCCGAAGCCCGCGCCGGCAAGCGCGGTCGCCATGCCGAGGCCGCCCGGAATGCGTCCGACCCAGGCTGACGCCGTCTTGAACAGATCGTCGGCGACGCCCGAGAGCAGCACTAGATCCGCCATCAAGAGAAACATCGGAATGGTGATCAGCTCATAAGAGCTCATCGTCGAGAGCGGCGTCGTTTGCAGGATGCCGAACAGCGCCGCGGTTCCTCCGGTCGCGAGCAGACCGACGCATCCCGCAAACGCCATCGCAAATCCGACCGGCGTTCCGATCGCGAGCAGCACGAATAACAACCCAAGGATCGCAATCGCGGTCATTCGAAGTTCGAACTCTTGGGCGGCGGTGCCGGTGCCCGAGAGCGGCGGCAGCGCGATGAGATCGCGTCCCGACGCAAGGCTGAGACCGTGAGCCACGAGTTGCAGGAGGAGGCGCAGCGTCAGCACGGCGCAGCCAAGCGGCACGAGCGCAGCAGAAGCCCAGCTCGGCCACGGAATGGCACCCGCCAGCACGTCGCCGCTCATGTAGCTCTCAATGGCCCGATTGAGCCCGAGCCAGGTGATCAACGCGAATACGGCGGCGCCGCACAGGCTGGTGATGATCTCGCAAATGCGCCGAACCGGTACGGAAAATCGATGCACCAGAATGTCGACGCTGACATGGGCGTGGATCGCATAGGTCTGCGACAGCGCCAGATAAAACAAGCCTGCCATGAGATACAGGCCGACCAGATCGTACGTGAACGAGAACGGCCGATTGACGACATAGCGCATGAAGACGTCGGCGACGACGATCAGCATGATGGCGAACAGGCACGCTACCGCGATCGACGTCACGACGCGCTCGATGACGGAAAGCGCGGATTCCAGACGGCGGATCAATGAGGGTCCATGTGTTCAATTAGGGTCCAAGTAATGCCGAAGGTTCGGTGGCTTCGAACGATTGCTAGGTCGCGTCGCGTACTCATAAATTGTGTCGGCTAAAAATTGCCATCTGGATGAGGCTTTGCGGGCGCAGTTGCAGGTTAGCCCGGAGTTTCAGCCTGAGGGCGCAAAAGCTCGGTTCGGTATTTCGGAGCAAGGACTTTGACCCTCGCTATGAACGCCGCCTCGGCCTCCTCGTCGAGTGGGGGCGGTGGTGTTGTCCGCGTCGCGACGGAAACCCCGACCTCTTTGAAAAACTCTTCCTGCCCCGCCGGCGAGCATAAGCATAGCAGTCTCGCCGGTCGCTCGCTCTTGTTTTGGAATTGGTGAGGTGCGTTCGCCGGAATGTTGATGGTTTCGCCAGCGCGAACGACGATCTTCTTTCCTCGGAAAGTAGCCTCGATTTCACCCTCCAAGACCGAGAACATCTCTTCGAAATCATGACGATGAGGCGGAGGGCCGCCGCCAGGTGGAATGTGCATGTCTATGAGACAGTAGCGACCGGCGGTGTCTTTGCCGGCCACAAGTATTGTGTACGTGTCGCCCACCAACCCGATGTGAGGCGAGTTGGCGCCATCTGAGTGCGCAAGCGTGAGGTCCCTTTCGGGATCATCCGCCGGGATCGTCGCGGCCGCTTGGGACGAGGGATTGCTCATCACAGTTCCTTACCCGCTGGATGGTTCAAGGAGTGGCAATCTGTTGTCGGCCGCGAGTGCGTTCTCATTGTGCTCGGATGCGACGCTTTTGCGGGTACACGACCTAGTTCGCCTGGGTCTTGAGGGCGGTCTGGAATTCGTTCAGCACCGCGGTGCCATCCTTGCCGCGGGCGTCGAGGCCCGCCGCCCAGGTGGTGCCGACGGACTTGAGTAGGCCCCGGAACGTTTCCCGCGCTTCGTTTGGAAGCGGCTCGAAGGCGACGCCGCCGTCTTCAAGCTTTTTGCGCGATTGCACTTCTTCTTCGTCCACCTCGCGGCACATCTTCGGCTCGAGCTCCTCGGCGGCGTCGTTCATCGCTTTCTGCACATCCGGCGACAGCGAATTCCAGACGTTCTGGTTGATCGAGAAGGCCACGATGAAGCTGGCGAAGCCGGTGCCCTCGGTGGCGTGCTTGACGAGCTTATCAACTCCGTACGAAATCACGCTTTCTATCGGAAACAAAAGCCCGTCGAGGGTGCCGCGCGAAAGCGATTCGTAAGCTTCGGGCGCCGCCATGCGCACAGGCACCGCGCCGATGCTGCGCAGTGTCAGGTCTTGGGCGCCGCCGGTGGTCCGCAGCTTCAGACCCTGAACGTCCTTGTCCGATTGGATGACCTGGCGGGCGGTGAAAATGTGGTAGGGCGGCAGCGCCACTTCGAGAAGCAGGCGGATTTTGTTGGGCGCATAGTCGTATTTTTCAACAAGCCCGCCGCGCGCCACTTTCCAGTAAGCCAGCGTTCCTGCGCAGGCGGTATCAAACATGCCGGGTAGTTGCGCCACTTCGGAAACCGGCATCTTGTCCGATGCATAGGAGGGCGCGATGTAGCCGATATCGATCACGCCGGCCTGCGTCATGCGCAGGAGATCGGTGGCCTTGCCGAGCTGCTGAGCGGGGAAATAAGCGAACGTCACCGCGCCGTTGGTGCGCTTGGTGACGTCGTCCATCCACGGCTTCAGTAAGAGCCGCACCAGGTAATGGCCGGCGGGGAAGGAGTTGGCAACGCGAAGTTCGCGCGCCGTGGCAGCGGAAGCCGACAGCGCCGTCGAGCTGGCGAACATCCCGATCCAAACCCACCTCGCGACCCTCACCACTGCGTCTCTCCCAACCCGATGCCTTGTCGCATTGTGGGCGAAGGGTACACAGCGATGAAAGGCACGGTCAACGGCGCACAGCGCGACGCAGACCACCGCCAGCCCCTTCATGGATCGCGCCGGTCGATCCGCGGGTGCGCGTGCAAACCGCCGATCCTACCTAGTACGCGACGAGGTAGCCGGACCAAGGTCGAGACAGGCGACATCGAGCGGCGCGTCGAGCGACATCTGGGTCATTTCGTAGGCGCGGCGGAAGTCATCCATGTGCTTGTGCATCCACGTGCGCGCACCAGCGGGATCGCGCGCCCGCAGGCAATCGAAGATGTAGCGGTGCGCATCGTGCACGCGACGATACGTCTTGAGTTCGCGGCAAAATAATCTGGCCCGCCGGTATGAACAGAGAGGTGACCGGCTCATGGGCAAGCGCCAGCACGCGGTTCCCGGCGGCTTTGGCGAGAATTTCGTGGAAGCCGCGATCAAGCTCGACGAATTTCACGACATCCTCCGGAGCGCCGCCTTCGAAGGCGGCCACCGCCCGGTCCATGCTGTCGAGGTTGGCGGCAAGCTCGGCCAAGCCCTCATCATCGATCTTGTTTGCGGCGCGCTCGGCAATCGACGGCTCCAAAACCATCGATGCCTCCCACAATTCGCGGAAGGTCACGGAATGCAGGATAAGCGCCCGGCTGGCCGATGAGGCGAGTTCCAGATAGTGCGGCGTGGAAATCCGCGGGCGTTTGCCGCCGTTGCGCTCGACAAGCCCGCTCTGCTCCAGAAGCCGAATACCTTCCCGCACGGTCGAACGATTGACGCCGAGCTGCTCCGCAAGCTGCAGCTCCGCGGGCAGGGGGTCGCCGACCCGCAGCCGGCCCTCGAAGATCTCGCGTTCGATCATCTCGTAGACCAGGCGATAGGCCGGAGCCCGCTCGATCCGGCTGAATCCGGGGCCTTCTGCCACGCTCCGAGTTGCGTCCGCTGGTGCCATGATTTCGGTATTCTATTGACGATGCCGTGGAAGATGTTACCCTATTCTGAATTGTCCGACAAACGGACAGTTGGCCAATAAGTGGGACGAAGCGTCTGGCGCATGGCGACCGAGTCGAACATCGAGTGGCAGGCCGACGCCACCTGCGTCCGGCTCACCCTCGCCAGGGCCGAAAAGCTCAATCCGCTGGATTGGGACACGGTGCGCGAGCTGAAGGCTGCCGTCGCAAAAATCGAGGCCATGCCTGACGTCGTCGCCGTGGTCGTCACCGGCCGCGGGCGCAGTTTCTCCGCCGGCGGCGACCTCGAAGGCTATCTGCGGCTCTATCGGCGGCCGGACGAGTTTTCCGCCTTCCTGGGCGACTTCTTTCAAATGCTCAACGCCATCGAGGCGTCCTCCAAGATCTACATCGCGGCCATCAACGGCGTGTGTGTCGCGGGGGGCTCGAGCTCCTCCTGGCCTGCGACCTCGTCATCGCCGCCGCCTCCGCCCGGATCGGCGACGGCCATTTGAACTTCGGTCAGTTGCCGGGTGCCGGCGGGTCGCAGCGGCTGCCGCGGGCCATCGGTCTTCTCCGCGCCAAGCATTTGATCCTCACCGGTTCGCTGCTGAGCGCCGAAGAAGCCGAGCGTATCGGTCTGGTCAACCAGGTGGTCGCGGATGCTGAACTGGATGAGGCCGTGAACGCCTTGGTGGCTGGGCTCGGCGCGAAGAGCCGCGTCGGGCTGCGCGGCGCAAAGCACCTGACCAACCTGACGCTGACTACCGATCTCGAAACCGGACTGAAGCGCGAGATCGACTTCGTTCATCGCTATGCCACGACCGAACCCGACGCGACCGAAGGGCTCGTCGCTTTCAAGGAAAAGCGCAAGCCCGCGTTTTCGCGCTGATCGAGAGGATTGCTGATGTATTCGCTACGGGACAAGTACGCGATCTCCGGCATCGGCTGGACCGAATTTTCGAAGAAATCCGGCCGTACCGTGCGCAGCCTCGCCTCGGAAGCCTGCCTCAACGCGATCGAAGATGCCGGGATGAAGGTCGCTGACATCGACGGCTTCGTCAGCTTCAACTTCAACGACTCCGTTCCGGCCATATCGGTGGCGACTGAAATCGGCGTGCCGGCGGCGCGCTATGCCAACGACTTTCTTAGTGGCGGCAACGCCGCCAACATGATCGTGCTGACCGCCGCTGCGGTTATTGAAGCTGGTCTTGCTGAGAACGTGCTTTGCTATCGCGCCATGAACGGACGCTCCGGGTTTCGCCTCGGTGGCGGCCGCGAGATGGCGGCGCAGGGGATCACCCAATTCACCGCGCCGTTCGGCTGGATCACCTATCCGCAAGCGATGGCGATGTGGTGCCGGCGTCACATGATCGAATACGGCACCACCGCCGACCAGCTCGGCGATATCGCGGTGACGTTCCGGTCGAACGCGATCGACAATCCGCGCGCCATGCAGCGCGATCCGATCAGCAAAGACGACTACATGAACTCGCGCATGATCGTCGAGCCGTTCCGCATGCTCGATATCTGTTTGGAGACCGACGGCGCTTGCGCGGTGCTGGTCACCAAGGCCGAACGGGCGCGCGATCTCAAGCGCAAGCCGATCTACATCTCCGGCGGGGCCTACGGCGGCGGTCCGGATCAGGGTGAGGATTTGTTCGACGCCATCCGCTGGCCCGACCATTCGCACAACTACGCCAAATACATCGCCGACGATCTCTGGCGCAGCGCCGGTATGGGGCCGCAAGACATCGACATTGCCCAGATCTATGACTGCTTCACCTACAGCGTCATCATGCAGCTCGAGGGCCTGAAGTTCTGCAAGGAAGGCGAGGGCGGCTCCTTCATCCAGGGCGGACGCATCGCCCGCGATGGCGCGCTGCCGCTCAACACCCACGGGGGCCTTCTGTCGGAAGGCTACATTCACGGGCTCAATCACGTCATCGAGGCGGTGCAGCAGCTCCGCGGTGAAGCCGGTTCCCGGCAGATCGCGGACGTGGAAACCTGTCTGACCACGGCCGGCGCGATGACCTGCGGCAGCGCCATGGTGCTGCGGAATTAATTGCGGAGTTTGTAATGACCTACGCCAAGCCGCTTCCGGCTCCCGATTCTGAAACGCAGCCCTTCTGGGAGGGCTGCCGCGCCGGCAAGCTGCGGCTGCAGCGCTGCACGCAGTGCGGCCACGTTCGCTTCCCGCCGACGCGCTTTTGCGCCAAATGCCGATCCGCCGAGCACGAATGGATCGACAGCGCCGGACACGGCCGGGTGTTCAGTTGGATCGTCGTTCGCCATCCGGTCCCGCGCGACGTCTACGCGGCGGATGTTCCCTATGTGGTCGCGCTCGTCACCCTTGACGAGGGCGTGCGCATTCCCAGCAATATTGTCGGCATCGCGCCCGAAGAGGTGAGGGCTGACATGCCGGTGCGAGTCATCTTCCGGGAGGCGACCCCGGAGATTACGCTGCCGTTGTTTGAACCCGCGTAAGAGTCGGGACCAGAATGAGCGCTCACGCGCAAAATAAGATCGAGGGCCAGGCGGAGGACGTTCCCTTCGTGGACTCCGCGCGTCTCCGTCGCTTAGCCGCCGCCTCGCGCGCGGATCTGGACGCGTTGCAGTTCCACAAGCTGCGCCGGCAACTCGCGCGGCTTCATGCGTCGAGCGGCTATTACCGGCGGCGGATGGAAACCGGCGGCATCGATCCTGAGGCGATCGCCTCGCTGGCGGACTTTTGCGCCCGTTTCCCGTTCTCGAGCAAATCTGATTTTCTCACCGATCAGACCGAGCATCCGCCGTTCGGCGAGCGTCTCGGCATCGCGCGCGAAGAGGTGGCGCTGGTCAACATGACCGGCGGCACGTCGGGACAGGGGCAGGAGATTTACGGCCGCTCGCAGCGCGATGTGCATATGCAGGGCTATCTGCACGCGCTGCCGTGGTTCCTGGCCGGGCTGCGGCCGGGCGATATCGCCATGAACTGCGTTCCGGCCGGCGGCCTCACCACCGGCGGTTGGGGGCCGGGCGAGGGACTGCGCATCGCCGGCGCCACCGCGTTTCACGTCGGCGGCACGTTGTCGACCGATGCCAAGATCGATCTGATGCTGCGCATCCGCGAGGTCAATTTCATCTATGCCTCGACCAACTATCTGCACACGCTGACCGACGCGTTGTGCCGGCGCGGCTTGGAGCCCAAGCGCACATTTCCGACATTGCGCACATTGTTCATCGCCGCCGAAGGCTATCCGCTCGAATGGGCGGAGCGGATCGAGACACTGTGGGGCTGCCGGCTGCAGGAAGGCTATGGCAGCACGCAATGCGCCGGCTTCGGCGGCTCGACATGCGCCGACGGTGCCATCACGTCGCGCGGCGAGCGTGGCCTGATGCATCTGTTCGAGTGGGAGACCTTGTTTGAAATCATCGATCCCACGACGCTCGAGCCGGTGAAGAGCGGCGAGACCGGTGAGCTCGTGGTGACCAATCTGTCGATCGAAGGTTCGCCGGTGATCCGCTTCCGCACTGGCGATTCCGCGCGCTTCATCTCGCATCGCGACACCGGCTCCGGCCGCTCGTGGAATGCGATCGAATGCGGCACCATCGGCCGCTTCGACGACATGCTGAAAATCCGCGGCAACAACGTGTGGCCTTCGGCCATCGACGCCGCCGTGTTCTCGTTCGGCGAGGTCGGCGAATATGCCGGCCGGGTCTATACCAGCGCCGGCGGCAAGACCGAGATCGAGGTGCGGATCGCGTTCACCGAACAAGCGGCGCAAATGGACGAGGCAGCGCGCGAGCAGCTGTTTGAGGCGATCCGCCGCACCATCAAAGAACGCACCAACGTCTGGATGACGTTGGTCGCGTGTGCCAGAAACGAACTGCCGGAATTCAGCTACAAGGCCCGCCGCTGGAAGGACGAACGGCAACAGGGCTATCGTCTATAGGGAGTTGACGCGTGCGAAGGACACAGGATGCTGCGGATGCCGATGTCCGCGACCATCTGATTTTATCGCGGATGCTCGCGGACGCCGAGAGCCTTTGCGGCACGCGCGACGAATTGCTGGCCGGCCAATATCGCTTTCTGCGCGGTCGGATTGCGGCTTTGCTTGAATTGACCATGCCGATCGGCGCGGACGAGCACAGCGCATGAATAGGCTCGCGGGCAAAGTGGCGCTGGTGACCGGCGGCGGCTCCGGCCTGGGTCGGGCCGTGGCGCAACGCTTCGCCGCCGAGGGCGCGAAAGTCGTTGTTGCTGACCTCGACGGAGCGCGCGCCGAAACCGTCGCCAAGGGGATCGGCAGCAATGCAGCGGCTATCGTCTGCGATCACACTCTGAGCGAGCACAACAAACGTGCTGTCGCTTTCGCCGTGGAGCAATTTGGTGCGCTGGATATCGTGCACAACAATGCCGGCGGCCCGTTTACCGGCCTCTTCGAGGACGCCGACGACGACACCATGGAGCGGGTGCTGCGCGCCAACCTGTTCGGCGTGATGCAGATGAGCCGTGCGGCGCTGCCGCACCTGCGCGCCAGCGGCAAAAGGAATCCCGCCGGCGCCTCGCTTCTTTTCACCTCATCGCTGCAGGGCCTCAAGGCCAAGCCGAATTTCAGTCTCTATACCGTTGCTAAGCACGGCATCGTCGGCCTCGTGCGCAGCCTCGCGCTCGAGCTTGCGCCGCATAATGTGCGCGCCAATGCCCTGTGCCCGACCGTCGTTGCGACGCCAATGCTCGAAGCCTTCCTTCCCGGCATGGCGGCGGAGCCCGAGGAAGCGATGAAGCGGTTTCGCTCCACCATTCCGCTCGGCCGCATGCCGGAGCCGGAGGACGTTGCCAACGCCGCGCTGTTTTTGGTGTCGGACGAGGCTCGCATGATCACTGGGGTCGCGCTGCCGGTCGACGGCGGCCAGATGGCGATGTGACCCGATGAGCATGCCGCCGCTGTTCAGCCTGGAAGGGAATGTTGCAGTCGTCACCGGCGCGGGAGGCGGCATCGGCAAAGCGGCGGCTGTCGCGTTGGCGGAAGCCGGCGCCGATCTCGCGCTCGTTGGCCGCAATGTGGAGAAGCTCGATGCGACCGCCGCGGCGGTAAAGGAAGCCGGGCGCCGCGCGCTGGTGGTCGAAACCGACGTCACCGACGAAGCGCAGGTCAAAAGCGCCTGCGATCGTGTGACGGGCGAATTCGGCCGCGCCGACATTCTGTTCAACAATGCCGGAATAACCTCGCCAAAACTCCTCGCCGATATGCCGCTCGACGAATGGCGGCGCATCAACGATGTTAATCTCACCGGCGCATTTCTCTGTTCGCGCGCGTTTGCGGCGCCGATGATCAAAGGCCAGCACGGCCGCATCATCAACATGGGCTCGATCCTCTCGGGTCGCGGCATGGCCACCCGTACGGCCTATTGCGCCAGCAAAGCCGGCTTGGCGAATTTCGGCGCCGCGCTCGCCTTTGAGCTCGGCCCCTCCGGCATCACCGTGAACACGATCGGCGCCACCGTCATCGTCACCGCTCTCAATCGCGAACTCGTCCGCACCCAGCCGCAGCTTTATCAGCGCGTGCGCGATCGCTCCGCGATCGGCCGGCTCGGTGAGATCGAAGACGTAGTCGGTGTTCTGGTTTTTCTCGCGTCTCCGGCGGCGCGTTTTATCACCGGCCAGACGATTTATGTCGACGGCGGTTATACCGCAGGATGAGAGGCTGACCATGCTCATCCAAATACTGAATGGCGTCGTCTACGGTGCGCTGCTCTATCTGCTTGCCGTCGGCTTGGTGCTGATTTTCGGTCTGCGCGAGGTCGTCAATTTTGCTCACGGCGCACTGTTCATGGTCGGAGCGTATCTCGGCTTTTCAGTCGCCGCGGCGGGGTATTGGTGGGGTGCGCTGGTGGTGTCGGTCGTGGCCATGGCGGCGATCGGCTGCTTGCTCGATGCGGCCGTCTTTCGCACCTTGCGCAAACAAGACCCGATGGTGACCGTGCTGGTGACGTTCGGGCTCCTGCTCATTCTGGAGACGCTGGTCACCGCGATCTGGGGCAAGGCGTATCTGCGTTATCCGACACCGACGATTTTGTCCGGCACCGTGACCATCGCGGGATCGCCGTTCCCGCTCTACCGGCTGTTTGTGATTGCGGTCAGCATTGCGGTCGCGATTTCGCTGTCCGCCTGGCTGCGCTTTACCCGCGTCGGTCTTTACGTGCGCGCGGCGAGCACCGATCCGCGCGTCGCCTCCATTCAGGGCATTAACGTAGACCGCCTGAGCCTGATCGTCGTCGGGCTCGGCACCGCGCTCGCAGGCTTGTCTGGCGTCGTCGCCGGACCGCTGCTGACGCTGTCGCCGACCATGGGGAGCTACATCCTCATCGACTCCTTCATCGTCGTGGTGATTGGTGGCTTGGGTAGCTTCACCGGGGCTTTCGTGGCCGCGCTGCTGATCGGCCAGATCCACAACTTCGGGGCCATCTACCTGCCGTGGGCTGCGACCATTCTCCCCTTCCTGCTGATGGTAGCGATCCTGATCTGGCGGCCGACCGGTCTTGCGGGCTCGCGCGCATGAGCACCTTGGCGCAAAGCACGATCGTCGTGCGGCCGCGCCGGATCGGTGCGACGACGGCCATTCTGCTCGCCGGTGCCGTGGCGCTTGCGGTCGGCTTCGCGCTGCCGCTGCTGCTGCCGTCGAAGATCGCGATGTCGTTGTTCGCCCAAGCCTTGTTCGATGCTCTGTTGGCGACCAGCGTTGGCTTTCTGTTTTTGCAGAACGGCCGCATCAGCTTCGGCCAGGCTGCCTTTTCCGGTCTCGGAGGCTATGCCTTCGGCATCCTCGTGGCGCGCGGGCTGGTCGGATCGGAAATCGCGCTGTTGATCGCGCTGTTGCTGCCGACGCTCGTGGCGTTTTTGCTCGGCCTCGTGATCGCGCGTGTCAGCGGCGTCGCCCACGCGATGCTTACACTTGCGGTCGGACAGGCTTTCTATGAGGTCGCGTTTCGGTGGCGCGAGCTCGCCAAGGGCGACGACGGCATGTCGTTCGATCTGCCGAGGCGGATGTTCGGCCTTTCATCGCGCGGCTTGCAAGATCCCGCCTTCATGGTCGTGCTGGCCTGGTGCCTTCTGGTCGTCGTCCTCGTGGGGCTGGCGTTGTTTGCGCGCAGCCGCATCGGCATGGTGACGGCGGCGATCCGCGATAACGAAGAACGTGCCCGCTTTCTCGGCTATTCGACGACGCTGCCGCGCGCTCTCGTCTATGCGCTCGCAGCCTTCATCGCCGCGATCGCCGGCATCCTGCAGGCGAGCTACAACGGCTATATCGCGCCGCAGATGTTTCATTGGACCGTTTCCGGCTACGCGCTGATCATGGCGATCCTGGGCGGCGCCAAGTTCATCATCGGGCCAGCCGTTGGCGCGGTCGTGCTGTTCTACGTCAAGGAGCTGGCCGGACAGGTCGCGGAATATTGGCCGGCGATCGTCGGTGGTGCGCTGGTTCTGGTCACGCTGACGATGCCGCAAGGCATCATCGGCGTCTTGCGTCTGCTCTGGCTGCGGCGGGCGCCGCAATGAGCGAGCCGGCGCTCGAAGGCTTTGCTCTGACGCGCCGCTTCGGCGGCTTTGTCGCGCTCGATGGCGTTAACATCGCCCTCAAGCGCGGCGAGATCCGCGGCCTGATCGGGCCGAACGGCGCCGGCAAGTCCACCCTCATCGACGTGCTCACCGGGCGCGCTAAGAACCGCCGCGGCCGTGTGGTGCTCAACGGCGAGGACGTGAGCGAGCTTTCGCCGCAACAGCGCCGCAAGCGTGGCATGGCGCGGTCATTTCAACGCACCAACATCTTTCCCGAGCTCACGGTCGAGCAACAATTGCGCGTCGCGTCCTGGGCGGTGGCCGATGCCGACATCGCCGAGGTCATGAACGAGCTCAACCTCACGGCGCTGGCGGCGAGGCCCGCAGGCGACATCAGCTACGGCGATCAGCGCCGTCTCGATCTTGCGCTCGCCCTGGTCGGTCGCCCGCAGGTTTTGCTGCTCGACGAACCCGCGGCCGGCCTGACCATGGAAGAGTCGCTCGCGCTCGCCCGCACGCTGCGCGATCTCGTCAATCGCTGGAACGTCACCGTGTTGCTGGTCGAGCACGACATGCAGGTCGTGTTCACGATCTGCGATCGGCTGACCGTGCTGCATCTTGGCCGTTTCCTCAGCGAAGGCAGCTGCGCCGAGATCAGGGCCGATCCGACCGTGGTCGCCGCCTATCTGGGGACGCAGGCCTGATGTCGCTGCTCGCGTTCCACGATGTGCACGCGCTTTACGGCCACGCCCGTATTCTCAACGGTGTGACGTTCGCCGTGGAGCCCGGCGAACGCGTCGCGCTGGTTGGACGCAACGGCGTCGGCAAGACTACCGTCGTCAACACGCTGTGCGGTGTCACCCGCATCGCTCAAGGCCACATCGACGTGCGCGGCCAAACCTTGGGGCGGTTGCGCGGCTATACGGCGGCGCAGAATGGAATAGCCATCGTGCTGCAAGGGCGCGGCATCGTCCCGCATTTGACCGTCGAGGAGAATTTGCTGCTGGGCACGGCGACCAAGCGCCCCGGCCCCTGGTCGTTGGCGCGCGTTCACGAGACATTCCCGATTCTGCGCGAGCGGCGCAACAATCCAGGGCTGGCGCTGTCGGGCGGCCAGCAACAAATGCTCGCGATTGGCCGGGCGCTGATTGCAAACCCGGATCTGCTCATTCTCGACGAACCGAGCGAGGGGCTGGCGCCCGTCATCGTCGATGAATTGGCGGCCCTCCTGATCCGGCTCGCCCATGACGGCATCGGCATTCTGCTGATCGAGCAAAATGTCAGCCTCATCCATCGTGTTGCCGAGCGCTATTACGTCCTCTCGAAGGGGGCGGTCGCCGAGAGCGGATCGCTGCGCGATGTCGGCCGCGATGAGCTGCAACGGCATATCGCCATTTAGCGCATGAATCTGAAAGAGCGGAAACCGGTTTTCGGGCAAGATCATGCGCCAAAGAACTGAACTTGAGACCGGAAAAGACGCTCGGTATTTCTGAAACGAAAAGGGAGGAAACTAGATGTCGAAATCAAAACGTTGGCTCGGCGCTGCGCTCTTGGTTGCCATGTCCGCGGGCGTCGCTTACGCGGCCGAGCCGTTGCGCATCGGCGTGCCCACCGATCTCTCCGGCACCTACGCCACGCTCGGCGACGAAGTGATGCGCGCGGTTCGTTTTGCCGTCGACGAGGCGAACGCCAATGGCGGCGTCGCCGGCCACATGGTCGAGTACAAATCCTATGATACCGAAGCGAAGCCGGACCTGGCGCGGCGGCAGGCGGAAAAGCTGGTTTCCGAAGGCTATCCGATCCTCACCGGCTTGATCGCTTCCGGCGAAGGATTGGCGATCGCGCCGCTGATGGAGCGCTGGGGCTCGATCTATGTCTCGACCATCAACAAGGCCGATGAACTGACCGGCGCGAATTGCGTTCCACGCGTATTCCGCGCCAACACCCAATCGGCCATGGATGCCGCCACCGTCAAGCCGTGGCTCGCGGGCCGCAAGGAAAAGAAGTGGGCGGTGGTCGCCATCGACATCGCCTGGGGGCGCGGCTCCGGCAAGCTGTTTGCCGAAACAGCAAAGTCTCTCGGCAAAGAGGTTGTCGCCGAGCTGTTCCCGCCGGCCAACACCAATGACTTTGCGCCCTATATCGAGCAGGTGAAGAACAGCGGCGCCGAAGGCGTGTGGGTCGTTCTCGCCGGACGCGACGCCATCAACTTCGCCCAGCAAGCCAAGCAATTCGGCTTGACCGACAAGATCACGGTCGCCGGCGTGAGTTTCACGACCGACGCCACCGTCAAGGCGCTCGGCGAAGCGGCGAAAGGCATTTACGGCATCATCAACTACAGCGCCACGCTCGATACGCCGGAGAACAAGGCGTTCGTGAAGGCGTGGACCGCGAAATACAACGAGCCGCCGCGCAATTTCGAAGGAGAGACCTATATCGGCATGCAGGTCATCTTCCAGGCCGTGAAAGCCGCCAACAGCGTGAAGCCCGATGATGTCGCCAAGGCTTTGGCCGGCCACGAATTTGATACCATCCTGGGCAAGGTCACGGTTCGCGCCGAGGATCATCAGTTGCTGAAGCCAAATTACTTCGGCGTGGTCGAGGATGTCGGTGGCACGTTGCGTCCGGTGATCAAGACCACGGTCGACGCGGCCGCTGTCGCGCCGGCGGTCACCTGCGCCGCGAACTGATCAATGGACAAAGGCGGCCGGGACCAAAACCCGGCCCGCCTTGCCTCGCAGTCAGCTCTGTTGCGCCGCCTTCCATCCGAGATCGGACAGCGGCGTGGCCAGAAGACCGACTTCGAGTGCATTCGGCGCGCTCGCGTTGCCCGCCAGAGCGCGCGCGTACACGCCCTGCGCGATCGAGGCGAAGCGAAAGAACGCGAACGCGAGGTAAAACGGATAATGCTCGATCCGTCCACGCTGCGCGGCGCTTTCGTAACCCGCCAGATATTCGGCCTCGGTGGGGATTCCCAAGCTTGCCAGATCGCGGCCGGCAAGTCCGCCGAGGTTGGGTGTCGCCGGATCGAGGTGCCAGATCATGCAGTTGTAGGCGACGTCCGCGAACGGATGCCCGAGCGTCGCCAATTCCCAGTCGAGCACGCCGATGACGCGCGGCTCGGTCGGGTGGTACATGAGGTTTTCAAGGCGAAAATCGCCGTGCGCAATCGTCGTTGTTTCATCGGCCGGCATGTGAGCCGGAAGCCAGGCGATCAATTCATCCATCGCCGGAATGGCGTGCGTCTTGGCGGCTTCGTATTGCCGCGTCCACAGCGCGATCTGCCGGCCCAGATAGCCCACGGGCTTGCCGAAACTCTCAAGGCCCACCGCGCGCCAATCGACGCCGTGCAGCCGCGCCATCGTTTCGCTCATCGCCGCATAAATGTCGCCGCGCTCGGCCGGCGTCAGGTTCGGCAGTGAAGGATCGCGGAAGATGCGGCCTTCGGCGAAATCCATCAGATAGAACGGTGTGCCGATGATAGAGGGGTCTTCGCAGAGCAGATGCGTGCGGATGATCGGCACCGCGCTGTCGCGCAACGCATGCATCGCGCGGTATTCGCGTTCGATCATGTGCGCGGACGGCAGCAACTGGCCCGGCGGCTTTTTGCGCAGCACGAACTGGCGATCGCCGATTTCCAGGAGAAACGTCGGATTGGACTGTCCGCCGCGGAATTGCTGCGCCGTCAGCGCACCCGAGACCCCCTCAACGTGGCTCACGAGATAATGGGCCAGGCGCTCAAGATCGAATTCATGTCCGTGACGGATGGCGGTAACGTCGGCACCAGGCGGCATTTCGCGGTTCTCTTGAGGTAAAAAAGCACCCGGACCCTAGAATCCAGGGCCAAAGTGTCAAGTCTTGTCGGATTATTCGACAGTTGAACTGTCGGACAATTTGTGGAACCATCCGGACGTCCAGTGGGCCTGGCACGGGCGCCCTCGACCCAAAACTGCTATGCGATAATTCCGGATTGGCAGCATGACCGCGCAAAACGACGCCAGCGCCTATCTCGCCGCCGCTTTGACCGCGTCGTCGAACGTGCGCGGCGCCGGCGCCTCGACCCCACGCCGCGACATCAAGACGGTCGGCGTGATTGGCGCTGGCACCATGGGGAGCGGTATCGCCATGGTGTTCGCCAATGCCGGGTTGCCGGTGACGCTGGTCGAGAAAGATGCGGACGGCCTCGCCCGGGGGATCGGTCGGATCGAGGAAGTCTACGAACGGGCGCGCACAAAAGGCACGCTGCCGCCGGAAGAACTGACGGCAAGGCGCCAGCGCATCGCCGGATCGACCGACCTCGCGGCGCTCAGCGAAGCGGATCTGATCGTCGAAGCCGTTTTCGAGGATATGGCGGTCAAAAGCAAAGTCTTCGGGCAGCTCGACGGAATCGCAAAGGCCGGCGCCATTCTGGCTAGCAACACCTCGGCACTCGATGTCGATGCCATCGCAGCGGTGACGTCGCGCCCGCAGGATGTGATCGGTCTGCACTTTTTCAGCCCCGCGCACGTGATGCGGCTTCTTGAAATCGTTCGCGGCGCCAAGACCGATCCGTCGGTTCTGGCGACTGCGGTGGCGCTCGCAGGGGCGACCGGCAAAGTCGGCGTCGTGGTCGGCGTCTGCGATGGATTCTGCGCCAACCGCATGCTCTACCCGTATTTGCGGCAAGCCGATTGCCTCATCGAGGAGGGGGCGTTGCCGCAAGACATCGATCGGGCGCTGACGTCGTTCGGTTTCGCCATGGGGCCGTGCGCCATGCTCGACATGGCGGGGCAGGATGTCGCCAGGTTCGTGCGCCAGCGCCAGCGCCAGCTTGAGACGTGGCCGGCCAACATGCGTTACTCGCGTCTTGCCGATCTTCTGTGCGAGCGCGGCCGGTTCGGCAGCAAGGTCGGCGCGGGCTGGTATCGTTATCCGTCGGGTCCGCGTTCGGCGCAGCCGGACCCCGAGGTCGAGAGCATGATCGTGGAGGAATCGCAGCGGCTTGGTATCGTGCGGCGCTCAATTTCGGACGACGAGGTCCTCACCCGCTGCCTTTATCAGCTCGTCAACGAAGGCGCGCGTTTGCTGGCTGAGGGCATCGTCGAACGGTCGAGCGATATCGATCTCTGCTACGTCCACGGCATGGGCTTCCCGGCAGCAAAGGGCGGCCCGATGCACTGGGCCGATGGTGTTGGACTAAAGCACATTCACGAGACGATCATCGCGTTGCACGATCAGCATGACGACAACTGGGCCCCGGCCCCGCTGCTCGGCGAGTTGGCGCGCTCCGGCCGCCGCTTTGCCGACCTCGATGCGACCCCCACGACGGTGTGAGCGATGGATACTCTGCGCAAGCTTTTCGATCTCTCGGGCCGGGTGGCGCTGATCTCCGGTGGCTCGCGTGGGCTCGGGTTGCAAATTGCCGAGGCGCTGGGCGAATTCGGCGCCAGCCTGGTCCTGACCGCGCGCAAGCAGGACGAACTTGACGCCGCCCTCAAACACCTCAATGCGCGGGGGATCGCGGCAAGCGCTTTGGCCATCGATCTTTCCAAGCCTGACGCGCCTGCGTCTGCCGTTGAAGCCGTCATCGCGCGCCACGGCCGTCTCGACATCCTGGTGAACAACGCCGGCACCACCTGGGGCGCCCCGGCCGAAGATCATCCGCGCGAAGCCTGGGACAAAGTCGTTGCGCTCAATCTCACCGCGCCCTTTTTGCTGTCGCAGGCGGCGGCCAAGCGCGCCATGATCCCGGCCGGCAAAGGACGCATCGTCAACATCGCGTCGGTCGAGGGTCTCAAGGGGCACCCGCCCGAGATGCCGGGAACCGTCGGCTACAATGCCACCAAGGGCGGCATCGTGAACATGACGCGCGCGCTCGCCGCCGAGTGGGGTCATTACGGCATCACGGTCAATGCGCTGGCGCCCGGCTATTTCCCTTCAAAGATGACGGAGTTTGTGCTCGGCACGTTCGAGGCCGATCTGGTCTCCCGCACACCGCGCGGCCAGCTCGGCGGTCCGAACGATCTCAAAGGCGCGGCATTGCTGCTGGCGTCCGATGCGTCGGCGCATGTGACCGGGCAGATCATTGCTGTCGACGGCGGCGCGGGCGTCATCTGATGCCGTTCATCGATCGCACGATTCTGGATTTTCTCCTGTACGACTGGCTCGACGCGGCTGCGCTGACACGGCTGCCGCGCTTTTCCGATCACAGCCGCGAAACCTTCGATGCGGTTCTCGATCTGAGCGCACGGCTTGCGGACGATCATTTCGCCACTCATGCCAAGCAGGCCGATCGGAGCGAGCCGGTTTTCGATGGCGAGACTGTTCGGGTCCTGCCGGAGATCAAGGCTGCGCTGCGCGCCTACGCTGAAGCCGGCTTGTTCGCCGCCACCTTCGATCAGGCGCTCGGCGGGGCGCAGATTCCCGCGCTGGTGCAAACGGCCTCGACCGCTTTGACCATGGCGGCGAATATCGCGACCGCCGCCTATCCGATGCTCACGGTGGCGAATGCGCGCCTATTGGCGAGCTTCGGTTCTGCGAGCCAGATCGAGGCTTACGCCCGCCGGTTGGTCGAGGGCCGCTGGTTCGGCACCATGTGTCTGTCGGAGCCGCAGGCCGGTTCGTCGCTGTCGGACATCACCACAAAAGCCGTCGGCGACGGCGCCGATCCGATTGGCGGGCCGCGCTACCGGCTGTTCGGCAACAAGATGTGGATTTCCGGCGGCGATCACGATCTCGCCGACAACATCGTCCATCTGGTGCTGGCCAAGGTGCCCTGTGATGATGGACGCATCGCCTCGGGTATGGCTGGAATCTCGCTGTTCATCGTGCCCAAATGGCTGCCTTCGCCGGCCGGCGATCCTGGCGAGCGCAACGACATCACCGTGATGGGCCTCAATCACAAGATGGGCTATCGCGGCACGACCAATTGTTTGCTGGCGTTTGGCGAAGGCTCGCGGCATCGCCCGGGCGGCGCGCCGGGCGCCGTTGGTTTTCGCGTCGGCGAGGTCGGGCAGGGTCTCGCCATTATGTTTCAGATGATGAACGAGGCGCGGATTGCGGTTGGAGTCGGCGCCGCCGCGCTCGCCTGCCGCGGATATCATCATTCGCTCGCCTACGCGCACGAACGCCTGCAGGGGCGGCCCGCGGCCGCGCGTACCAGAAACGCCGAGGTGCCGCAGGTTCCGATCATCATGCATGCCGACGTGCGGCGCATGCTGCTGACTCAGAAGGTCTATGCCGAAGGCGCGCTTGCTTTGGTGCTCTACTGCGCGCGGCTTGTCGATGAAGCGGCGAATGCCGTGCTCACCGCCGAGCGATCCGAGGCAGAGGCTTTACTCGGCTTGCTCACCCCCGTCGCCAAGAGCTGGCCGGCCGAATTCGGTCTTGCCGCCAACGATCTCGCGATCCAGATTCACGGCGGCTATGGGTATACGCGCGACTTCGATGTCGAGCAGGTCTATCGCGACAACAGGCTCAATCCCATCCACGAAGGCACCCACGGGATTCAGGCCATCGACCTCCTCGGCAGGAAAATCTTGCGGGACAACGGCACGGCCTTGGCGCTGCTCGGCGGCCGCATCGCGGATACCGTCGCCCGCGCCAGAAAAGATGACGATCTGACGATTGATGCCGCCGCGCTCGAGCAGGCCTGGATCGACGTGGTGGATGTCGTCGCTAGCCTGCGCCATGAGGTGACCGATAAGGCGCTTCATAACGCTTCGATATTCCTGTCCGCCTTTGGCCATGTGGTGGTGACGTGGCTTTGGCTCGACCAAGCCATTACGGCAACCGCTTCGGATGCGCTGCACAATAGCCGTGTACGGGCGTGCCGATATTTCGTATCGAGCGAGCTGCCGAAGGCGCGGCAACAACTTGCGTTCGTGCAATCGCTCAACGACGAGGCCGTGCAGTTTGCTGATACGCTGTTTTGAGTTGCCGCGTCTGATAATAAAACTTGCCTAGGTGGAGGCGTCCCATGAATGAAGTTTATGTTGTTTCGGCCGTCCGGACTGCGATCGGAAGCTTCGGCGGCAGCTTGAAGGATATCCCGCCGGCCGAGCTTGCCACCCGCGTCACCGCGGAAGCGGTGCGCCGTGCCTCTGTCGCGCCGGCCGAAATCGGCCACGTCGTGTTCGGTCAAGTGGTGCAGACCGAGCCGCGCGACATGTATGTCTCGCGCGTGGCCGCCGTGGACGCCGGCATTCCGGTCGAGACGCCGGCGCTGACGGTCAACCGGCTTTGCGGCTCCGGGCTCCAGGCGATCGTGTCGGCGGCACAAAGCATCAAGCTTGGAGATTGCGACGTGGCTGTTGCCGGCGGCGTCGAGAACATGAGCCGGGCGCCGTTCCAGGCGCCGTCATTCCGCTGGGGTACGAAAATGGGCAGCGCCCCGATCGTCGATGTGCTCGACAATGCGCTGCGCGATCCTTTCCATCGGGTGCTGATGGGGGTGACGGCTGAGAATGTCGCCGAGCGCCACGGCATCAGCCGCGACGATCAGGACGCGCTTGCGCTTGAAAGCCATCGGCGCGCTTCGGCGGCGAGCAAAGCCGGCTATTTCAAAGATCAAATTCTGGCCATCGAGATCAAGAGCCGCAAAGGCACGACGGTGTTCGACACCGACGAACACGTGCGCCACGACGCCGGCCCCGACGACTTCAAGGCCCTCAGGCCCGTGTTCAAGCGTGACGGCGGCAGCGTTACGGCCGGCAATGCGTCGGGCATCAACGACGGCGCCGCGGCCGTCGTGCTGGCGAGCGAAGCAGCGGTCGCCCGTCTCGGATTGAAGCCGATGGCGCGGCTCGTCGGCTACGCGCACGCTGGCGTCGAGCCGCTCTATATGGGTCTTGGTCCCATTCCGGCGACGCGATCGGCAGTCAAGAAGGCCGCGCTCGATGTCGCCGATATGGACATCATCGAATTCGAACGAAGCATTCGCCGCGCAAGCTTGCGCGGTATCGCGCGAGCTCGGCTTCGATGCGCAGAAGGTCAATCCGAACGGCAGTGGAATTTCGCTCGGGCATCCGGTCGGTGCCACCGGCGCGATCAACACGGTCAAGGCGGTGTACGGATTGGCGCGAACCGGCAAACGCTATGCGCTGGTCACGATGTGCATCGGCGGCGGGCAGGGCATCGCTGCGATTTTCGAGCAGGTGTAGAGCATCATCCGGAAAAGCATGCCTTCGGGCTTGACCCGACGGGTGGATACCGGTTTTCCGAAAAGATCATGCTCCACTAAAGCCCCGTCGGCCGGTCACTCTTGTGCAAGTAGGCTACGAAGCTTCTCGCTATCGAGGATGACCGTCCAGCCGTCCTGCAGCTTCACCAAGCCGCGCCGTTGCCAGTCCCGCAGGCAACGGTTGACGTTTTCCCGGGTGGCGCCGACCATTTCGGCCAATTCGGTCTGCGACAATGAGATGCGCGGTTCCTTGCCCGCTCTCTCCGCCCCGTAGCTGAGAAGCAGCTTGGCCAAGCGGGTCGGGAGCTCGAAGAAGGCGAGGTCGGCCATGCGCTCGTCGGAACGGCGGATTCGGGCGCAGAGCAACTCCATCAGTTGAAGGCACGCCGCCGGATTGCGTTCAAGGAATGGGATGACATTGCGCCGCTCAAGCACGAGCAGCTCGCATTTTGTCAGCGCGGTGGCGTTGGCGGAGCGTGGCTTTCCGTCCAGCAAAGCGATCTCGCCGAACAGTTCGCCGGTGTGCAAATCGCCCAGGATGACCTCTTTTCCCCTCACCGTCGGCAGCGAGATGCGGACGGTTCCCGCCAACACGGCCATCATGCTTCCGCCCGGATCGCCGATGCGGCAGACCGTCTCACCGGGGCCGAAGCTGCGCGGTATGGCCTGACCGATAAGATCACGCCGGCTGTTCTCGTCCATCTGCGCGAACAGCGGCGACTGCTCCAGCAATCTGCGTCCGTAGGCGCTCGATTTCAGCTCGGCCATCGCCCCGGAAGCCCCCGCCCTTGCTAACCCGTTGTGATGCACGGCACTGACGCCTCATTGTCATGATGTAGGGTCCTGCGAGCGGTCGCAGTCGATGAGGGCAGCATGGTGAGCCAATTGCCCGTCGCCGAAGAAGCGTTGATGCGCGAACAGCAAAGTCGAAAGCTGCTGAAATCGATATCGGGCGCGGTGATCTGGGTGGTGAAGGACGCCAATCTGGTCGTGGTGTTGGCCGTTTTCATCGCCGTTTGTCTGCTCGCGCTCAACGTCAATGTCATCACGCCACACGACAGGCTCGTGGTAGCGCCGTTCACCGCGTACCCCTGATCACCCGACCACCGGGGAATGGCGCACGGTCTCCCAAACTACACCGAAGCAGGACGAATATCATGATCAAAATAGCCCATCTGTACGGTGTCGAAGACGCTTTCCCAAACAGCACGACGCCGGGTACTGGAGCGCCGGGTACGCCAGGCGCCGGGACGCAAAGTCGTGGAGCGCCGAATCATGGAGCAGCACGGCCGGCAAGTCGCGGGACGCCAACGCACAGGGTGCCAAGTCATCGGGAACCAACCCTCCGGGAACCAAGCCATTGGGTCCCAATTCAGGGGCTACCGAGTTAGAGGCTACCGAGTTATCGCCCGCCGCATCAGCAAGCGGCAGTTTCCCGGCACCCTGGGCTTACCAGGGAACAAGTGTTTCGGCTCTGGCAATGCGCAATTAAGGATGACGACCAATTGGTCGATGAGATTATTGAACGGATATATGAGAACATTGTCGCATTCGATTGCAAGCGAGCCGAGTTGGTCATCGAACTGATCGTGAGACGCAGCATCACGGCACGGTGGGCGTTTCGCTCACTCCTGAGCGATATGCGCGCGTGTTGATTGTGTTTTTTTGATCTTCGCGCCTGGGGCGCCAGTCTCGGGCGTGGAAGAGCGGGCCGCTTTGGTTAATAATCTGTTGCCGCGGGTCCGAGAGACCATAGCTAGCCGTTCCCTTCGGCGGCCCGTCGCCGCTGAAGTTTGCGTCGTCGGTGTCGCGGTAAGAATTTCGACGCCTTCGATTTGCTAAAAGGCCGCCAGCCCGACATTTCGGGGTGCCCCTGGACACGTTATTGGGGCTGGATCATCATCGAACCCCTGCGCGTTGGGGCGAGCGTCATGGATCTTCGCGGCTGGCTCCTGAGCCTCGGCCTGCAACAGTATGAAACGGCGTTTCGCGAGAACGATATCGACGAAACGCTGCTGCCGAGCCTAACGGCCCAGGACCTGAAAGATATCGGTGTCGTCGTCGTCGGTCACCGCCGCAAGCTGCTCAACGCCATAGCCGCGTTGCCGGCAAATTCGCTCGCTGCGCGATCGGATCGGAACGCGGCGCTCGACGCTTCGCTTCCGGATACGGCCGAACGCCGGCAAGTGACGGTGATGTTCGCAGATCTGGTCGGCTCTACCGCGCTCTCCACGCGCATGGATCCCGAGGATCTACGGGAAGTCATCTCGGCCTATCGGCGGTGCGTCGCCGAAACCGTCCGCCAGCTGGGCGGCTTTGTGTCCCAATATTTGGGCGACGGAGTTCTCATCTTCTTCGGCTATCCGCAAGCGCACGAGGACGACGCCGAACGCGCGGTGCGGGCCGCGCTCCAGCTCGTCGCCGCGGTCGGCGATCTGAAAACGCACGCTGTTCTGCAAACCCGCGTCGGCATTGCCACCGGATTGGTGGTGGTGGGCGAAATGTCGGATGCAGGCGGCTTTCGCGAACGCGGTATCGTCGGGGAGACGCCGAACCTCGCCGCGCGCCTGCAAAGCCTCGCCGAACCAAATCAGGTCGTCATTGCGGACAATACGCGCCGTCTTCTCGGCAATATCTTTGAGCTTGAGGATCTGGGCACCCACGATCTCAAAGGACTGGCCGATGCGACGCGGGCCTGGGCGGTGCTGCAGCCGAGCTCGGTGGCTAGTCGCTTCGAGGCCATGCATGCCAGCCGCCTGACCGATCTGATCGGCCGGGACGAGGAGATCGGATTGCTGTCGCGCCGCTGGGCGCGGGCAAAGTCTGGCGAAGGCCAGGTGGTGTTGCTCTCGGGCGAGGCCGGAATCGGTAAATCGCGATTGACCGCGGCGCTGCTCGAACACATTGGCAAGGAGCCGCACGGCCGCTTGCGCTATTTCTGTTCGCCGCACCATTCCGACAGCGCGCTTTATCCGATCATCGGCCACTTGGAGCGTGTGGCCAGGCTTGCATACACTGACCCGCTCCAAACCAAGCTCGATAAGCTTGACCGCGTGCTCGCCTATACGGGGACCACCAAGGAAGACGCCGCACTCTTTGCCGAAATGCTCGCGCTGCCGAACGATGGGCGTTACCCGACGCTGCAGTTGACGCCCGAGCAACGCCGGCAGAAAACCCTGGAGAAGCTCTGGGCGCAGGTTGAGGTATTGGCCCGGCAAAATCCTGTGCTGATGATTTTCGAGGACGCTCATTGGAGCGATCCGACGAGTCTCGAGGCTATCAGCCGGGCGGTGAGCCGGGTCGCCGGTCGTCGGATCCTGCTGATCGTGACGTTCCGGCCGGAGTTCGATCCGCCTTGGGTCGGCCGTCCCCATGTGACGGCGCTCACGCTCAATCGCCTCCCCGAGCGCGAAGTCGGCATGATGATCGACCGCGTGGTCGGCAACAAGCCTCTGGCGATGAATGTTCGCCGCGACATCATCGAACGGACCGACGGTGTCCCGCTCTTTGTCGAGGAAATAACCCGAGCCGTGATCGAAGCCGAAAGCGCGGCCGAACGCGCAATTGCAGCCATTCTGTCGACCGCCACCGAGGTACCGGCAAGCCTGCACGCCTCGCTCATGGCGCGGCTCGACCGGCTTGGTCCGGCCAAGGAGGTGGCGCAGATCGGCGCCGCGATCGGCCGTGAGTTCTCACATGCTCTTTTGTCCGCGGTGGCGCAAAAGCCGGAAGCGCAGCTCGAATCTTCGCTCGACGCGCTTTTGGCGGCCGGTTTGCTGTTCCGGCAAGGCACGCCGCCCGACGTGATTTATTTGTTCAAGCATGCCTTGGTGCAGGATGCCGCGCACGGCACGCTGTTGCGCGAGCCGCGTCGTGCATTGCATGCGCGCATTGCCGCGGCGCTGGAAGACAAATTCGCCGACATCGTCGACCGCCGGCCCGAGGTTTTGGCGCGCCACTGCACCGAGGCCGGCTTGATCGAAAAGGCCGCGCATCTGTGGGGCAAGGCCGGGCAGCGCTCGCTTTACCGGTCGGCGCTGATCGAGGCCGTCGAGCAATTAAGCCGCGCGCTCGCCCACATCGCGGCGCTGCCCCCGACCCCAGAGCTGCGCCGCGAGCAAATCAGATTGCAAGTCGCTCTCGTCAATCCGCTGATGCACGTCAAGGGCTATGCCGCCGCGGAAACGAGGGATGCGGCGAAGCAGGCGCGCCGGCTCATTCAGGAGGCCGAATCTCAAGGCGAGCCGCCGGACGAGCCGTTGCTGTTGTTTTCCGTTCTCTACGGCTTCTGGGTGGCGAACTACGTGGCGTTCAACGGCGATGTGATCCGTGAGCTTGCCACGCAATTCCTCGGTCTGGCCGACGAGCGCCAGGCGACTTTGCCGCTTGTGGCCGGCCACCGTCTTATGGGCGTTTCCTTTCTGCACGCCGGCGAGATCGTCAAAGCGCGCGCTCATCTCGACAAGGCCATCGAGCTTTACCAACCGGCCGAGCATCGCCGGGGTGCGATGTTGTTTGGTCAGGATGTCCGCGTCGCTGCGCTTTTCTATCGGTCGCTGGCGCTGTGGCAGCTTGGCTATCCGGATGCGGCGATCAAAGATGCCGCGCGTTCCGTCGTCGACGCGCGCGACACCGGGCAGGCCGCCAACGTCATGGCGGCGCTGGCAATCACATCATTGACCCACATGCACTGCGGCAATTACTCGCTGGCGAAAGCCCAGTTGGACGAGGTGTGCGCGCTTGCAGAGGAAAAAAGCGCCATGTTCTGGAAAGTCGGCGCCATGCTTCTCCTCGGCTGCCTGTCCGCGCTGAACGGCAAGGCGACGGAGGCCGTCAAGACCATCGGATCCGGAATGGGGGCTTGGCGTTCGACCGGCGCATCGTTGTGGATGCCGATGCATCTGGCGCATCTGATCGGCGCTTATGCCGACGTCGGCCATTTCGACCAGGCGCAGCGTTGCGTCGATGAGGCGGTGACGCTGATGCATCAAACCAAGGAGCGCTGGTACGAGTTCGATATTCATCGCATTGCCGGCGAGGTGGCCATGCGCACCGCGGATACGGATCTGGCTAGAGCCGAAGCGCTTTTTGGACAGGCCCTCGATGTCGCGCGGACGCAGCAGGCGAAATCGTTCGAATTGCGCGCGGCGATGAGTTTGGCGCGCCTGTGGCGTGAGCAAAAAAGATACGACGAGGCCCGCGGCCTGCTCGCGCCAATCTACAATTGGTACTCGGAAGGCTTCGATACCCACGATCTGAGACAGGCAAGGGATTTGCTCGGGAAGCTCGCCTAGAGAGTAGTGGCTTCACATTGAAGCATGTTCCGTCACCTCAGGATGACGGAACGATGCACGGCGGTTTCTACGTCAACAGTTATGCTCTAAGCGACCTGGCCCGGAAACAACATGGATTGAAAAGGCTCGGCATATTGCACCAGCACGGGGGTGAGGCTGTCGAGCCGGAGCGAGCGCAAGTTGTCGGCCATCGGATGTGTCGAGTTGCCGATCTGCAACGAAAAGTCGCTGCCACTGCTCAGTTGCGATGGCGTCATCATCTGAATCACGGTTCTGATCAACTGGCCGTCGAGAATGCTGAACGTGACGATGTCGTTCGGCGGCATTGTTACCGCAGCAGTGCGCGTGCCGTTGAAACAAGCGATCGTGGCGCCGTTGGCGTCGCCGATCGTCATCGTGAAGGCGTTGCCGGTTTCGCCGATGTCGATTGACGCCACGAACTTGTTGTAGCCCCAGATCTCGTGGCCGGCGCGGTTCGCCAGCGCCGTGTTGACGGGAAGGTGCACCACATAGAGCGCCGGCACCGGGGATTGGGGCGCCGTCGCAAGCACCGCCACGCCGACCTCGTTATAGGGTCCGATATCGGTCGTTCGGTATTGGAAGCAGCCGAACGCCACGAGGGCCTTGTCAATGCCTTGCGGTACCGCAATGACGCCGGTGTCTTTCAGCAGCGCGCTGACCTGGCCGTAATCGGCCAGATACGTGGCTATCAGCAGCTGGGCGTCGAAATAGCGAATCGGCAGCGTACACAGGCTTCCGTCGCTGAGCGTACGCAGTTGCAACGGTAAGGCCGTCGGCGAGGTTAGCGGCCCGACACCCGCGGGGCTTGCATCGGCGCGCAGCGGCGGCAATTGCGGCAGCGGGACGTCAACAGCCGGACCTGGCACGAACTTGTGCCCGGCAAGCATGGAGAGCGCGCTGCTGACCAGCGCTTCGGGATCGGTCGGCAGGCTCGGCGGTCCAGGGGGGGCCCGGGAATTCGGCAGTGCGCCGAGGTCGCCCGTGCCAACGCTGCCCGTGCCAACGCTGCCGGTGCCGAGGTTGCCTGGAGCAGGGCCGGCGAGTTCGCCAGGCCGCGGCGAACTTTGAATGCTGGGCAGCGTCGGCAGATAAGCAAGCGGCTTTTTCACCTCACGCCTCCCGGCCAAGACGGACAACCTTCCCGCGACGGACGGGCGCCAGCGACGGCTTTTTCGTCGGAAATGCCCGCCGGCCGGTGGAATAGCCTTTACGCCGTCGTTGCTGGCGCCGGCGGCAGTTTACCGGACCCCGCCTAAGCGGCGCAACGTCCAGGTGTATTTTCGACGCCGAAATTTTGCGCGCTGAAAATCGTTACCGTTTACACGGCTGACATCAGTTTGTATTCTTCTACCGGGAGTAGTTGGGGTACTTTGGGTCCTGAACATCGGTTCTGAACATTTCGGTCCTGAACAACAGGCGGGGACGCTACCATGCTCTGCAATCCGCAAGTGCCGTTGACGGAAGATCAGTGGGTACGCGTCAATCAAGCCGTCCAGGAGGAAGCACAGCGCGCACGCGTGGCGGCAACCTTCCTGCCGCTGTACGGCCCCTTGCCGGCAGACACCGATTTCGTCCGCAAGGTGGACGTGTCCGAAGCCGGGCCGCTGGAAGCCAAGGACAAGCAAATAATCGAGCTATCGACCCTGCAGGTAAAGGTGAAGCTGCGCGGCGCGCAACTTGCCGACCCCGAGCTGGGCAGCGTCCTGTCGGTATTCCGCCGCGCCGGCAACATCCTCGCCCGGGTGGAAGACGCGCTGGTCTTTGACGGGCAGGATGGAGCGGCTCCAATCGCGGCGGCCCTCGGGGTCGAGATTGCGGACGATCACGGGGCGCCCGGGCTCATCACCGACGCTGTCGCGGGCACGCCTCCGGTGACCGACGGCGATTCGCTGGTCGCGGCCGTTGCGAACGCGATTGGCTATCTGGAAACCAACGGCCATTTTGGTCCGTTCGCTGTGGTGCTGTCACAGCCGCTCTTCCTGATCTCGCTGCAGCCGGATCCGGACCGGCCGCAGGTCACCCCGCAGCAGCAGATTATACCGCTTTTGGGCGGCGGGCCGCTGCTTCGCTCCTCGGCGATCGCCAATGGGCTCGGCATCGTCGTGGCGCTTGGTGGAGACCCCATCGATCTAGTCGTCGCCACGGATATGTCGGTTCAGTTCCTGCAACTGACGACCGACCCGATGTACATTTTCCGTGTCTACGAGAAGCTCGCGCTGCGCATCAAAAGCGAGAAAGCCGTGGTGAAGCTCACCGGCGAGGCGCCACCGGATAAGGCCCCGTCGAAAAAGTCGTAGCACGGTGGAGACCGGACGCGTGGGGGAGGGCGCCGATTGCGCGCTCAGCGGCAGGTTGCTCTAGATCGTCGTGACGAAGGTGCCGCATGCCGAACAGGGTGATCGTTCTAGGCGGCGGCGTAGCGGGCATGAGCGCCGCGCACGAGCTGATCGAGCGCGGCTTCGACGTGGTGGTGCTCGAGCGCGGGCAACTCGCCGGCGGCAAGGCGCGCAGCATTCCGGTTACCGACGATGGTGCCGGCACCAGCGGCCATGAACGGGTCGATTCGGGCGTGGCCTCGATCGAGCATCGGCTGCCGGGCGAGCACGGATTTCGCTTCTTTCCGGGCTTCTATAAGCATGTGGTCGACACGATGCAGCGTGTGCCGTCCTTCGATGGGCGCACGGCCGCCGACCATCTGGTGCCGACCACGCGCATCGGCTTCACCCAATACGGCAAGCCGACCTTTATGGTGCCGTCGCGATTTCCGCGCACCGGCGATGATGCCGGAACGCTCCTGAGCGACACACTTCTGGCGTTCGGTCCGGTCATCGGACTTTCGCCCGACGAACTGGCCTTCTTCGGCGCGCGCTTCTGGCAAATCCTCACCTCCTGCGAAGAGCGTCGCATCGGCGAATATGAACGGATCGGCTGGTGGGATTTCGTCGGCGCGGAAACCAGATCGGCGGCTTATCAGAAATTCCTCGCGACTGGATTTACCCGCTCGCTCGTCGCCTCCAAGGCGCGCAAGGCCAGCGCGCGGACGGTCGGCGACATGTTCATGCAAATGATGCTGACTTTCCTCGATCCGACCGCCGGAACGACGGACCGCCTATTGGACGGGCCGACCAACCTGGTGTGGATCGATCCCTGGCTCAGCTATCTGCGATCGCGCGGCGTGCAATATTTCTTCGAGTCCGAGGTTACGGAGATTTTGTGCGACGGCCGTCGGATTACCGGCGTCGCGGTGGCGCAGCAGGGGAAACGTACGCTCGTCGATGGCGATTACTATGTGGCGGCCATCCCGATCGAGCGCTTCACGCCGCTGCTCAATGAACGCATGCTGTCCGCCGATCCGGCGCTGGCTACGCTGCGGCAACTGGTACCGAATGTCGAGTGGATGAACGGCCTGCAATTCTATCTGCGGCGCGATCTGCCGATTGCCCACGGCCACGTCATTCACATCGACAGCGAATGGGCGCTGACCAGCGTGTCCCAGGTTCAGTTCTGGCGCAGCATGTCGCCGGATCAGTTCGGCGACAGTGATGTGCACGGCGTCATCTCGGTCGACGTCTCCAACTGGGAGGCTCTGGGATCGAACGGCCGCAGCGCCATGCAATGCTCGCGCGAGGAGGTGATGCGCGAGGTGTGGTATCAGCTCAAGCGCTCGATCAACGTCGATCGGGAGCTGCTACGCGACGAGGATCTGCATTCATGGTTCTTGGATCCCGACATTCAACAGAGCGCAGACGGCTCCGGTCTCTTGACCAACACCGAACCGCTGCTGGTGAATCTGATCGACACCTGGGCGTTGCGTCCCGACGCTGTGACGCGCATCCCCAATCTGTTTCTGGCCTCCGACTATGTCCGCACCAACACCGACCTTGCCACCATGGAAGGCGCCAACGAAGCCGCGCGTCGGGCAGTCAACGGCTTGCTCGACGCCGCCGGCTTCGTCGGACCGCGCTGTGCGGTGTGGCCGCTGCGGCAACCCGAAGTCCTTGCGCCATTCCGGCAGCATGACGCCGCACGTTACGCGGCTGGCTTACCTTGGGACGATACGATGACCAACATCGCCGTTGAGGCCGTTTCGCGCGCGTCGCCGCTTATCGCACCGCTAGCGCCACTGCTTGCCAACATCGAGCCGTTCGTTCCGGCCGCAACGACAGTCGACACGCGCGATCTTCCACTCGGCGCAACCGCCGGGCCGCCGGCGCTTGGCAATCTCGGCTCCGCGCCGGCGAATTTTCCCCTCGATGCTGCGATCGCCGGCGGAGATGTCGCGGGGCCGACCGACTTTCTGGAACGGCTCACCTGGTACCGTGACAAGCTCGACGGCACGCTCGCCGCCAGCGTGCCGACACTCGAGCCGCAGCGCTATCTGTACGCTCTGGTCAGCGACTTCCTCAGCCGCGCCGGTAAAGGTTTGCGGCCGGCATTGTGCATTGCGACCACCCGCGCTCTGGGTGGCCGCGCCGACGATGCGCTGTTCTCGGCCGCCGGCATCGAAATGTTGCACAACGCCTTTCTGGTGCACGACGACATCGAGGACGGCAGCGAATCGCGCCGCGGTGTCGACACCATGCATCGCCGTGTTGGCGTTCCCATCGCGGTCAATACCGGCGATGCCATGAACGCGCTGGCCATGCGTCTGTTTCGCCGCAATGTGGATCGGCTCGGACCGGCCGTGTCGCTGCGCATCCTCGACGAAGTCGACCACATGCTCGTCGAGTGTTTGGAAGGGCAAGCCGTCGAATTGGGATGGGTGCGGGACAACGATCTCAACGTCGGACCGGAAGATTATCTGCGGCTGGTGCTGAAAAAGACCGCCTGGTACAGCTTCATTCATCCGATGCGGATCGGCGCGCTGATCGCCAATGCCGACGACAGCAACCTCGATCGTTTCGACCGTTTCGGATTTTTGCTCGGCGCTGCTTTCCAGATTACCGACGACGTCCTCAACCTCACCGGCGACGCCACACGCTATGGCAAGGAGATTAACGGCGATCTCCTGGAGGGAAAACGGACCATCGTGCTTGCCCACACGCTCGGCCAGGCCAATGCAACTGACCGCGCCTGGATTGGAAACTTCCTAGGCCGTCCGCGCGAACGGCGGTTGCCGCGCGAGATCCTGCACTTTCGCAGCATCCTGGCGAAGTACGGCAGCATCGCCTGGGCCCAGCAATCGGCCGCCGCTTTCGTCGAGGCCGCCAGGCGCGAGTTCGACGCCACGGCTTTTGCCGGCGTGCCGACGAGCCCCGATCTGGAATGGTTGCGCGCGTGCGTGGACTTCATCGTTCAACGAAACGCCTAGCTTTTTGTGAGATCGGCAGCTTCAAGGCCGCCCCCCCCGTTCGCGTCACGACGCCGCGGTAGCCTGCCGTTTCGGTGTTTCGTCCGGGAGTTGCCGCGTCGGCAATCCACATCTTTGATGTGCGATGCTCAGCGAAGTCGTGGCACAGGTTTTGCTGCCGTTCGGCGACAGCTACAATCAGACGGCATATCCGTACGCCTGATTGTCATCGCCGAAGCGAAAAGAAAATGACCGCCGTATCCCCTCAAGCGACGCCTGCCGCGGACCGCCAGCCGGACGCCGTCACCCGCGAAGTGATCACCGGCAAACTCTTGGCGATCGTCGACGAAATGGCGATCGTGCTGGCGCGGGCTTCGATGAGCCCGGTGATCTACGAGGTCCTCGACTTCGCCTGCGGCATCTGCGACGTGCGCGGCGACCTGGTCGCGCAGACCAATGGCATCACGGTGTTCACCGGCACCTTTTCACACCAGGTTCGTTTCATCATCGAGCGCTTCGGCTCGGATATGGCGCCGGGCGACACCTTCCTGACCAACGATCCGTTCGAAGGCGGCACGCATGCGTGCGATTTCGCCGTCGTGCGTCCGATCTTCGCCGACGGAGCGATCGTCGCTTACGCGATTGCCATTGCGCATCTGCTCGACGTCGGCGGCGCTGTCGCCGGCAGCCTGCCACCCGATGCGACGTCCGTCTTCCAGGAAGGGCTGCGGCTCTCCGGCGTGCGGCTCACCCGCGGCGATCGCATCATCGACGATTTGATCAGGATCGTGAGCGAAAACGTGCGGCTGCCCGATTTGCTTCTCGGCGACATCAATGCCGAGCTTGCGGCCGTGCGCATTGCCGAGCGCCGCCTCTTGGAAGCCATCGGCAAATATGGCGCGTCCGCGCTCGATGCGACGTTCGCCTGGCTGATCGCCACGAGCGAGGCGCGGGCGCGTGCCGTGATCGAGGCGTTGCCGGACGGCGACTATTCGACCGCCGACATTATCGACGGCGACGGTGCGACCGACGATTCAATCCCGATCTGCGTGACCGTGCGCATTCGCGGCAGCAATATCGAGGCGGATTTCACCGGGTCGAGCCCGGCGCGGAACGCGCCGATCAATTGCAGCCGCGGCGCGCTGATCTCAGCGGTCAAGACCATCATGAAGGCGTTGGTCGCACCGCAAGAGCCCTCCAACGAAGGTTGGTTTCGACCGCTGAAGGTGACGGCGCCGAATGGCACGATCTTCACCGCCGAAAAGCCGTCGCCAACCGGCTGGTACTATGAAGGGGTGGCGCAGGCGTCGGATCTCGTCTGGAAGGCGTTGGCGCCCTTGGTGCCGGAGCGTTTTTCCGCCGGCAGCTATTTGAGCCTGTGCGCGACATATTTCTCAGGCCGCGCGGACGACGGTCTCTTTGTCCACATCGAGCCGCAAAACGGTGGCTGGGGAGCGAGCCATGGCCGCGATGGCACGAGCGGCATGATCGCCGTAACCGACGGTGACACCTACAACTATTCGATCGAGTTGTTGGAGGCCAAATTTCCGCTTCTGATCAAGCGCTACGCCTACAATGTCGAAGGCGGCGTCGGCGCCGGCCGCCATCGCGGCGGTTTCGGTCTTGTGCGTGAATACGAGGTCGAGAGCGACGGCGTCGTGCTGCACGCCAGTTACGGCCGCACGGCGACACGGCCTTGGGCTATCGACGGCGGGTTGGACGGCAGTCTCAACGGCATCGAAGTCGTGCGCGGGAAAACGCGGCGCCGACTGACACGGCCCGCCGACTTTCCGCTCGAGCGGGGCGATTGCGTGCGCATCCTCACAGGTGGCGGAGGAGGGTGGGGCGAGCCGCACGCGCGCGATCCGGATTTGGTGGCGCGCGATGTGCGCGATGGTCTTGTTGCTGTCGCGGACGCGGCGGCGATTTACGGCGTGGTGGTCGATTTGGAAAAGCAAGAAGCCGATCGCGCGGCCACCGAAAAGCTCCGCGTCAAATTATCAGGTGCCGAGCAATGATCAAAGTCGCCACGGATGCCGGCGGCACGTTCACCGATCTCGTCGCCTTCGAAGAAACATCAGGTCGGATCTATGTCGGCAAGGCGTTGACCACGCCGAAGGATCCGTCGCAAGGCGTGCTCCACGCCATTGCGCAAAGTCGCGAAACCGGACTTGCGCCCGAGGCGATATCCTTTTTCGTTCACGGTGGCACCACCGTCATCAACGCGATCACGGAACGCAAAGGCGTGCGGACGGCGTTGGTCACGACCGCCGGCTTTCGCGATGTCATCGCCATCGGCCGTGGCAATCGTCCCGACCTTTACAATCTTCATTCCACGATGCCGGAGCCGTTCGTGCCGCGGCATCTGCGTCTTGAAGTCGCCGAGCGCGTCGACGCCAGGGGCACCGTGCGCCTGCCGCTCGCCATGGCTTCGGTCGATGCCGCCGCCGCGGCGATTGCGTCGGCGGGCGTCGAAGCCGTCGCCGTCGTCTTCCTCCACGCCTATGCCAATCCGGCGCATGAGGCCGCCGCCGCCGCCCGATTGCGCGCGCTGCTGCCTGGCGTTGCGGTGACGGCGAGCCACGAAATATCGCGGCAATGGCGCGAATACGAACGCTCGAATACCGCCGTCCTTTCCGCCTACGTGCAGCCGGTGATGGCGCGGTATCTCGCCAATCTGAGCGGCGCGCTCACCGACCAGGGGATCGACTGTCCCTGTTACTGCATGCAATCGAATGGCGGGCTCGCTGAATTCGCCGCGGCCGGGCGTGCGCCGCTGGTGCTGGTGGAGTCAGGACCCGCCGGCGGTGTCGCCGGCGCCGTGCGGGTCGGCGAGGCCATCGGCGAAACCGAGATCCTTTATCTCGACGTCGGCGGCACGACGGCGAAATGTTCTTTGATCCGTGACGGCCGGCCGGTCTTGCGCCCGGACTACAAGCTCGAATGGAGCCGCCTGCATCAGGGCTATCCGCTGCAGGTGCCGGTGGTCGACATCGTGGAAATCGGCGCCGGCGGCGGCTCGATCGCCCGCGTCGACGACAACGGCAGCCTCAAGGTCGGTCCGCAAAGCGCGGGCTCCGATCCGGGGCCGGCTTGCTACGGTCGCGGTGGCAGCGAGCCGACGGTGACCGACGCGGTGCTGCTCACCGGCGCGATCGATCCGCACGGGTTCGCCGGCGGGCGCATCAAGCTGCGGCCGGAATTGGCGTCGGCGGCCTTGGAGCCGATCGCTTCGTCCTGCGGCTTGTCGGCCGTCGGTGCGGCCAGAGCCGTCATCAGTCTTGCCGAAGCCAACATGATCAACGCTCTCAAGCTCGTCACCATTCAGCGCGGACACGATCCGCGCGATCTGACAATGGTCGTGAGCGGCGGCGGTGGTCCGTTGCATGCCGCAGCACTTGCGCGGGAGCTTGGCGTCAGGCGTGTCGTCATCCCGCGCTACGCGGGTCTCTTTTCCGCTTGGGGCATGCTGACCGCCCGGCCGCGCATCGATCTGCACCGCACGCAACTTCTCTCGCTCGACGCGGCGAGCGTTGCGATGGCGGAAACGATTTTCGAGGAGCTCGAGAAGGAAGCGCTGCGCCGCTTCGGATCGTTGCGGAGCGCGATCGTGTTCACGCATGCGATCGATATGCGCTACGCGGGTCAGGAACATACGGTCGCGACGCGCTTTCAGCCCGGTGCCGGGCGTGACACGCTGCTCGCCGCTTTTCACACCGCTCATGAGAAGGCCTATACGTTTTGTCTGCCCGACACCAAAGCCGAATTGGTGACGTTTCATCTCACCGCCGAGATCGAAACGCCGCGTGTCGGCCTTCCGCAGATCGCGGCTGGCGGCGCCGCGGTCGACGCGAAGGTCGGCTATCGTGAGCTCCACACCCCTGACGGCGATGTCGTGCAAGCGCCGATTTATGACCGGGACCGCTTGCCTGCCGGAGCGACGTTCGCGGGACCGGCACTGGTGGAAGAGCCGACGACCACGACTGCGGTGTGGGCCGGTCAAACGGCGAGCGTCGACCGCTTCGGTTTACTCTCGATCAAGGAGAGCAAGTGATCTGTTGTTTGCAGCGGATTTTCTAATCCTTCGCCGGGCGATCCGCGTGGCGACTGCCCGGCGTGTCATTTGGCGGGCGCGACTGCGCTGTCGGAGGATGACTTACTGCCGCCATTGGGGGCGCTTTCGGGCCGTGACGTTGCGTAATCTGCGATCGTTTCGCGCAGCCGATCGAGATTGCGAATCGTGATCTCGTTTTGCCCCGAAGGAACCGCAATGCCCGCCGCGGCGAAAGCGTCCAGGATCGCAATGGCGAGATCGGTGCGGATTGAGCCTGCCTTCTCGACATCGGCCACGAAAGCATAAAGCGTAAAACCGATATTGGCGGCGCCGAATTCATCGAGCGTGACTGCCGGTGCCGGCATCCTCAGCACCTCCGCATGCTTCTGCGCCACGCCCAGCATGGCGGTGCGGACCTGACGCGGATCGCTCCCATAGGCGACGCCGATGGAAATGGTGATGCGGCTGATATTGTTGCGGAAGGTCCAGTTCTTCACCTTTTCCGAGATGAAAAACGAGTTGGGAATGAGCACATTGGCGCCGTCGGCCGTTTCGATTTCCGTCGAGCGGACGCTGATCTTGCGCACATGGCCTTGTTCGCCTCCGGCGAGGACGAGATCGCCGACCCGGATCGGGCGCTCGGCCAACAGGATGATGCCGGAAACGAAATTGTTGACCAGGTTTTGCAGGCCGAAGCCGATACCGACCGACAGCGCGCCGGCGACGATGGCGAGGCTGGAAAGGTTGAAGCCCGCGTAGGAAAAGGCCACCACCGCCGCGATGATGATGCCCACATAGCCGACGCCGGTGCGAATGGAGTTGCGCACGCCGCCTGAAATCCCGGCCGGCCGCAAGACCTGCGCGTCGAGCCAGCCCTGAAACAGCCGCGCCGCGGCATATCCGAGGCCGAACACGACGATCGACGCCAACAGCGCGCCGATGGTCACTTCGGTGCTGCCGATGCGCAGTCCAAAAAAGAGCTGCCGGTACCATTCGCGGATGTCAGGCCACGAATAGCCCCATTGCAGCATGAGGAACGGCACGGCCAGCACCAGCACCGCGAATTTCATGATCAGGCTGAGCGGCAGCGCCAATTGCTCGCGCCATTCCGGGCGCGAGCTGTTGGAAAGCCAGCGTCCTATCGCCGTGTCATCGTCGCCGAGCCAATGCACAAAGCCGTCGACCCAGAGCAACAACAGATAGACGAGCGCGAGGATCGAACCCGTGACGATCAGTTGCTGTCCCAAAAACCGGGCCAATGGCAGGTAGCCGGTGAGGGAGCCCACGACGGTAGCGGCAACGATGATCCAGACGATCACGCGGATGATCCGGAAAAGACGCGCGGTCGGTGCGGCGTCCGCATCGCCTCCCCGTGTCGTGCGCAGCAGCGCGACCACAATTCCCGAGAGCAAAAGGCTCGAGGGCAGGGCGACCGCGATGGTCAGCGCGAAGGGCGCCTGAACAAGCCGGGTGACGCCATAGAGCAGGCTGGTGAGGCTGTAGACGAAAGCGAGCGAGAGGACGAGGCCGCAAATGCGGGCAGCGCGCGCATCCGATACGGCGATGAGCCGCCATTGCGGTGCAAGCGGCGCAAACGCCGTCGTGACGAGCGCACCGACGACAAAGACGATCACGATCGACTGGGCGGTCAGATAAAACAGCCAATCGAGCCGCTCCGGCAAGTTCTGGCTGCTGGCAATCATCGCGTAAAGAAAAACCACGGGCGCCACGACCGGCAGCGCGCGCAGCAAAATCACGCCGGCGGCGGCGGAAGCGCGCCGCCAATAAGGCGGCTCGCCGTCACCTTGCCAGCGCCGCAAGCGGCGAATTCCCCGCCAGCTGAGAATGGAGAGCAGGAGCAGTATCAGTAACGCTTCCAGCGTGGCGTAGGAGGCGTCGGCACGATTCTGCGGATCGTTCCACCAATTCCCGACCAGGGTGCGAATGCGGTGCGCGGCGTCGGGCAGATATAGCGGCAGGTTCGCCCAGGTATCGTAGCTGTAGAGCCCTGGAATTGGCTGGAACAATGCCGAAGTGAAGTTCTTGCGTCGGATGTCCTGGATCTTGTCGAACAGATTGTCGACGCGAACATTGTTGGCGTTGACTGCGGCTTCGGCGGCGGACAGCAGTCCAAAGTGGTAATTCAATTCGGCGCGGCCGGCGGCGGCCTGATCGGGCTCCGGCGGCTGGCCGGCGGCGGGCGCCGGGCCAAGGAGCTTTATCTGCTCGCGATCCGCGTTGAGCCGTGGCTCGATCTTGCCCCAGGTATCGCCGATGCCCGAACGAAGCTGCTGCAATTCATCACGAAAACGATTGAGTTCCGCGTAGCGCAGACGCGGCCGGGCGAGCTCGTTATCCAGGCGGTCCAATGCGTGCTGCCATCCGCTCGTTGTTGCCTCGAGGTCGAAGCCAAGCTCGCGGTTCAGCCGCTGGGCGATTTTTGCCGTGTCGACATGTGGTTCGGGCGGCTTTGCCGAGGCTTGGTCGCTCGCTGCGGTGGTCGCATGTGACGCCGCCGACGCCGGGGATTGAGATGAATCGGCAGTCTGGGCCGATGCGCGAGGAGAAGCGGCGCTGGACACAAGCGCAAGTCCCAGCACCAGAAGCACGTGCGTCCGCACAACGACTCGTGACAGCCTCATCCCGCCCCCGCTTTCGATCGTCTCAGCGTCGCCCACTAGGCGGTGAACGCGGGCAGATTATGACGCCCTGGCGCTAAGGCGATGGCGTTTCCACAGACCTCGGGAACAATGGCCAAGGAACCCGGGCCTTCGGAGCCGTGGAGCATCGATCAGCTATCCTCGCCGACCGGCACCCGCTGGCGGCCGGTCCTGGCGCAGTTCGGCGTCGCCGGCGTGCGATCGAACCTCCGATCTGGCCTCGCGATTGAACAAGGCCTGCACGGTTACGAAGAAAACCGGAACCATCAGCAGCGCCAGAATGACCACAGCGGTCATCCCGCCCATGACGATTGTGCCGAGGGCTTGCTGGCTTTTGGCGCTCGCACCAGCCGCGATTGTCATCGGTGCAACGCCGAAGATGAACGCAAGACCGGTCATCACAATGGGACGGAAGCGCATACGGCAGGCCTCGACGGTCGCTTCCCTGATCGGGCGCCCCTGTTCGCGCAAAGCTTTGGCGAATTCGATGATCAGAATGCCGTCCTTGGCGGCGAGCCCGATAATGGTCACGATGCCGACAGTGAAATAGACGTCATTCGGCAGTCCGCGCAGCATTGCAGCCGTCACGGCACCCAGTATGCCGAGCGGCACCGTCACCAGCACCGACAAGGGGATGGTCCAGCTTTCGTACAGCGCGGCGAGCACCAGGAACACCAGCAGCACCGAAAGCATCAACAGGAACGGCGCCTGCGAGCCGGACAGCTTTTCCTGCAGCGACTGCCCCGCCCATTCATAGCCGAATCCTCTCGGCAGCTTGCCGGCAAGGCGCTCCATCTCGCGGATTGCATCGCCGCTGCTATAGCCGGGCTTCGCCGAGCCCGATAAGCGCATCGAAGGGTAGTAGTTGAAGCCGACGATTTGCGAGGGGCCCACCGACCAATGCACGGCCGCGAATGAAGATAGCGGCACGAGCTGGCCGCCGCCGTTGCGCACATTGTACGACAGGATTTGATCGGGCTGCATGCGGGCGATGCGATCGGCCTGCACGATGACCCGCTGCATTCGCCCGCGATTGGGAAAGTCGTTGATGTAAGCGGAGCCCAGATTGGTCGAGATGACGTTGTTGATCTCCTCGAAGGTCACGCCGAGTGCGGCCGCCTTTTCGCGGTCGACGATCAGTTCGATTTGTGGCGCCGGCGACAAGCCTTCGACATAAACGTCGTCGAGCACCGGGCTTTGCGCGGCCGCCGCTAGGAGTTGATCCTTCGCGCGAACCAATTCGGCATAACCGCGCTGGCCGCGATCCTGCAGTCGGAAACTGAAGCCCGAGGAATTGCCGAGATTGTCGATGGGCGGCGGCTGCAAGGCGGAAACTTTGCCGTCGTGCAGCGATGCGAAGGTGCGGTTGATGTCGGCGACGATCGCTTCGGCCAACTCCGGCTTATGCCGCTTCGACCAGTCCTGCAGCGAGATGAACGCCTGCGCGGTATTCTGACCCTGGCCGAGAAAGCTGAAGCCGGTGAGAAAGGTGACCGTATCAACACCCGCGCGCTGCGCGAGATAATCCTCGACGCGCTCGACCGCATCGAGCGTGCGCGGGAACGATGCTTCCGGCGGTGTGAGCACGTCGGTCGTGATGAAGCCCTGGTCGTCGACCGGCAGGAAGCCGCCCGGCAGGCGGATGAACGCGAACGCCACGGCGCCGAGCAGGACCGCATAAATCGCCATCAGGCGGCCGCCGCGCCGGATCGAGAGGCCGACCCATCGCGCATAGCCCTCTTTGACGGTCTCCATGCCGCGGTTGAACCAGCCGAACGGGCCGCGCGCCGCGTGATGATGTCCCGCAACAACGGGCTTGAGCATGGTTGCGCACAACGCCGGCGTCAGCGACAGCGCCAGCAGCGATGACAAGCCGATGGCGGCAATCATCGCGGCGGAGAATTGCCGATAGATGATGCCGACCGAGCCGGGAAAGAATGCCATCGGCACGAACACCGAGACCAGCACCAGCGTGATGCCGATAATGGCGCTGGTGATTTGTTTCATCGCCTTGCGGGTCGCCTCGCGCGGCGGCAATCCTTCTTCGGACATGATGCGTTCGACGTTTTCCACGACGACGATCGCATCGTCCACCAGGATGCCGATGGCGAGCACCATGCCGAACAGCGTCAGCACGTTGATGGAAAACCCGAGCAGCAGGAGAATGCCGCAGGCGCCGAGCAGCGCCACCGGCACGACGATGGTCGGAATGATCGTGTAGCGGACGTTCTGCAGGAACAAGAACATCACCAAAAACACCAGCACCACCGCCTCGGCCAGCGTGGTCAGCACCTTTTTGATCGAAGCCACCACCACCGGCGTGATGTCGTACGAAATGTCGTATTTTATGTTCGGGGGGAAGAACTGCGACAGCGCTTCCATCTTGTCGCGGACGGCCGTCGCCGTGGCGAGCGCGTTGGCCCCGGGTGCGAGCATCACCGAGAGGCCGGCAACCGGTTCGCCGTTGCGGCGCGTGGTGAACTGATAGCTCAAGCCGCCGACCTCGATCCGTGCGACGTCGCGCAGCCGCACGGTCGAGCCGTCGGGATTGGCCCGCAGCACGATGGCGCCAAACTCGTCGCGCGTGGAGAATTGGCCCTTCACCAAGACCAGCGCGGAGATTTGCTGTGCCGGGGTGCTTGGCTCGGCGCCGATACTGCCGGACGCCACCTGGGCATTCTGCGCGCTGATCGCTCGGGCGACATCGTCGGCTGTGAGGCCGAATCCGACCAGCCGGGTGGGATCGACCCAGACGCGCAATGCCCGCTCGGTCGAATAGAGCGTAGCGCGGCCGACGCCGGGTATGCGACGGATCTCGCCGAGGATATTGCGCACCATGAAATCACCCAGCCCGATTTCGTCGAGCCGGCCGTCGGTGGCGCGCAGCGTGATGATCTGAAGCACGGCGCTGGAAGCTTCCTCGATCAGAATGCCCTGCTGCATAACCGCGCGCGGCAGCCGCGCTTCCACGCGTTTGATGCGGTTCTGCACTTCGACGGACGCGTCGCTGGAAACGGTGCCGGGAACGAAATTGGCGGTTATCTCGACCTGGCCGAGCGAGTCGCTGGTGGATTCAAAATTGAGGATGCCGTTGGCGCCGTTGAGCTCCTCCTCGATCAGGCGGGTGACGCTGTTGTAGAGATTCTCCGGCGATGCGCCCGGATAGCTCGTGCTGATGGAGATCGATGGCGGCGCGATCACCGGATATTGCGCCACCGCCATGAAAGGTATGGCGAGTAATCCACCAAGGCAGATGAACAGGGCGACGACCCAGGCGAAAACGGGCCGCTCGATGAAGAAGGCCGGCATCAGCCCCTAGTCCGGCGACGTTGCCGGCGGGACGCTGCCGGTGGGGGACGGCTCTTGCGCACGCCCGCTCGCGCTCCAAAGCTTGGGGCGGACGACATCGCCGGCAATGAATTTCTGGAAGCCGTCGACAATGATCCGATCGCCGGGTTGTACGCCGTCGAGGATGAGCCAGCGATCGTCGATCGCATGGCCGAGACGTACTGACGTCAACGCCGCGCGATTGTCGTTGCGCACCACAAACACTTCGCTCTCGCCGGCGTCATTGCGACGGACAGCCTGTTGCGGCACGGTGAGCGCATCCGGATCGATGCCCTGGACGATCTGTACGCGCACATACATGCCGGGCAGGAGCGTCACGTCCGGGTTCGGAAACTCGCCGCGCAGTGTCACCTGACCGGTTCCCGGATCGACCGTCGAATCCGAGAATAGCAGGGTCCCCTCGTGCGGATAGAGCTTGCCATCGTCGAGGATCAAGCGCACCCGCGCCGAGGTGTCCTTTTGCAGGTCGCCGCTGTCGAATTCGCGCCGCAACTCATTCAGCTCGGTGACCGATTGCGTGAAGTCGGCATAGATCGGGGCGAGTTGAAGGATCGTGGCCACATGGGTCGGTTCATTTTGGCCGACCAGCGCGCCCTCGGTGACCAGCGCGCGCCCGATGCGGCCGCTGATCGGGGCGCGAATGCGCGCATATTCCAGATTGAGCTTGGCGCGCGCGATGTCGGCCTTGCGCGCGGCGACGTCCGCTTCGGACTGCCCGACATTGGCGACGGCGACGTCCAATTGCGATTGCGCCGCGGCGCCGCTCGGCGCCAGCACCTCGATGCGCTTTGCGGTCTTTCTTTCCTGAGTCAGCAGCGCATTTGCTTTTCTGAGCGCGGCCTCCGCGGAGTTGAGATCGATTTCGAAAGGCCTGGCATCGAGCTCGTAGAGGACGTCGCCGGCGTTAACGTCGCTGCCTTGCGTGAAATTGCGGCTGACGACGATGCCGGAAACGCGGGCACGCACCTGCGCGATCCGGGTCGGCGAGATGCGGCCAGGCAGCTCGCGGATCACGGAAGCCGGCGCCGGCTGCAGCTCGACGACGCTGACTTCGGGGACGGCCGGGGCATCTTCGCCGCTGGGAGCGGCCGGCCCTTCGCTGCAGCCGGTGAGCAGCAGCGCGGAGAGCGCGGCTGCGATGCTGGCGCCGAGTGCGAAACGTGCGAGCATCTTTTTTGTGGACCTTTCATTTTGTGTGTCTCAGCTTGCTCTCGGTACGCCGTGGGAAAGCGCGCGCAACCGCTTGGCCGTTATTGTCTCTGCTCCGCGTTTCGTGCGCGCATGAAAAAGGGGTCCCTGACGGCTTCGGGGGAAGCCGCCAGGGCAAGCCAAGCCGGAGCGGGAAGGGGACGCAGCTTGGCAAGGTCGGGTTGAACCGGATGCGGCGTCTTGCCTGCATGAGAACCCAAGCTGAGAACCCCAGCCTGCGACGAAACGCGGCAACGCGCCGCAGTGAGCCGTGCAGGGGGGCAATATCTCATAGAGGGCGCCTGTCGCAGGTTGGACGAACGTTGATTGGTGGTGTTTTACAAACGTCGCGATGCGGAGTGTTTGAAGGGTGACGAGGGCGGTTGTGTCGGTTGGTTCATGATCGCAAGGATCTTCTCGGCGTCGATTTCCTGGCCGATCCAGCGCAGCTTGCGCATCTGTTTGAGCGCTCGATCTAATGCGAACTGGTCTGTTGCCACTTCGGGTAGCCTATTGTGCGCGTCGATTGCTCTCATAGACCTACTCCTGAAACATTCGTTGGCTGGCGTCGTGTTTCGGGATGCTGGGCCGCGCTATCGTCGACCCGTCTCCATATTCGCGGCAGAAATCTGCTATGCTATCGGGGTGCCGCCGGCACTGTTCTGGTCCTCTGCTGCTTTGCTCGTCTGGCTAGGATAGGGGCAGAGAAAGCGCGGACAATTCGGGATGACGGCCCAGGGAGTTACCCCTAGGTGAATTCACGTGGGGTTGGATCCGGAGGTGATCGCCCCGAAAAAGGCGCCTACATCGATGGGTGAATGGATTCGGACAATGCGGCCGGCCGCGCCACTGACGTTTGACGGCCGTCAGGTCGTCGCCGGGTTGACCTATCTGGTCGCCTACGTGGCGCTCGATCGCGTCAGTATCCTTCAATCGGACGCCCAGCTCGGCATCACGCCCTGGAGCCCGAGCACTGGCTTGAGTTTCGCGCTCATTCTTTTCTTTGGCCGCCAGCTTATTCCGTTGCTGTTCGCGGCGCCGTTATTGGCCGACATCGTCAATCGCCAAGTGTTCCTGCCGTGGCCGGCCGAGGTCGCTTCGGTTGTTGCCATCGGCGGCGGCTATTCGGTCGCGCTCTTGTTTTTGACCGGGCCGAAGGCTCGGTTTGATCCGCAACTCTCATCGATGCGCGATCTTGCGCGGCTTATCTTCACGACAGCGGCCGCCGCAGCGTTCGTGGCTGTGAGCTATGTCAGTTTGACCGTCGGGGTCGGACTGCTGCCCGCCAATCAGTTTGTTGCGGCTGCGCTGCGCTACTGGATCGGCGACATCGTCGGTGTGCTGGCGCTTGCGCCCTTCGCTCTCTTCGCGCTAACGGGCCGGCGCATGCTGCCGCTCTCGCTGGAATCAGTGCTGCAGTGCGCGGCCGTGATGGTCGCTGTGACCATGGTGTTCGGCCTCAGCGAGGAACAAAAATTTCAGCTCTTTTACGTTCTGTTCCTGCCGGTCGTGTGGATGGCTGTTCGAAACGGCGTCGAAGGCGCCAGTGCCGGTATCTTGTTGACCCAGATCGGCGTGATCCTCGGTGTGGCCGTCGTTCACGGCGAACGTCCGGAACTGGTCGCGCTGCAGTCGCTGATGCTCGGGCTCACGGTGACGGGTCTGATCGCCGGCGAGCTTGTAACCGAGCGCCGCCGCATGGAATCGCAATTGCAGATGCAGCGTGAATCACTGGCTGGCCTGACCCGGCTCGGCAGCTTGGGTGAAATGGCGGCTGCGGTGGCGCATGAAGTCAACCAGCCTCTGATGGCGGCGGGCACTTACGCCCGGCTCGTGGCCGACGCTGTCGGCGCTGGTACCGGCAACGCGAACGAGGTCGTCGAAATTGCCAAAAAGGCGGTGGCGCAGGTCGATCGCGCCGCTGAAGTGATCCGCCGCTTGCGGGCTCTGGTGCGGCTCGACCGCAGCAGTCGTGGGCCGGTTTCGCTTGAGCGCATCGTCAAAGAGACGCTCGACCTCTGCCGGCCGGATTTGGAGCGCGCCGGGGTCACGTCGCGCACCATCGTGCCGTCCGAGCTTCCTTCGGTCATGGTCGATATTCTTCAAATCGAGCAGGTCCTGCTCAACCTGGTTCGCAATTCGCTCGAGGCCATTGGCGAGAGCAGAAATCCACGCGGTACGGTCTCGATCGAGGCGCGATGGCCGCACGGGCAGACAAACGGCCAATTCGTGGAAATTGCCGTGATCGACACGGGACCCGGTTTTTCGCGTGATTACCTGGAAAACGGAATTCTGCCATTGTCGTCGAGCAAGGCCGACGGGCTGGGCATTGGATTGCCGCTGTGCAAAACAATCGTCGAGGCCCATGGCGGCCGTTTATGGTTGGATGCAAGCGTGCGTGGGGCGGCCGTCCGTTTCACCTTGCCGGTGGTCAAACGGTCCGAAGATGTCTGAGCGATTGCATGTCGCGTTGATTGACGATGACGCCGCGGTGCTCGACGCGCTGCAGCACTACCTGGGGCGCCAGTCGATCAGGACATCAGTCTTCCGGGTCGCCAAGGAGTTTTTGGAAGCGCTCGATGACCGCGAGCAATTCGATTGCGTCGTTTCGGACGTGCGCATGCCGGGAATGTCGGGTCTCGATCTGATGAAACGCCTCAATGAGCGCGGTTATCCGGGGCCGGTCATTCTGATTACCGGGCACGGCGACATCGACATGGCGGTCGGCACCATCAAGGACGGAGCGTTCGATTTCATCGAGAAGCCTTTCGATGAAGCCCGCCTGCTTGCTTCGATCCGCCAGGGAGCGGAAAGAACGCGGCAAAGCAAGAGCGATGCCGCCGAACTCGAGGATCTGCAAACGCGGTTCGAAGCTCTTTCGGCGCGACAGCGCGAGGTGATGGAGCTTGCGGTATCCGGGCTTTCAAGTAAGGAGATCGGGATCAGGCTCAATATCAGCCCGAAGACCGTGGAGAACCATCGCGCTTGGGTCATGGAGCGGATCGGCGCGCGCAACATCGCCGATCTGATACGCAAAGCCATGAAGATCCACGCCCACAGGGAACGCTTCAAGTAACGTCTTCAGCGTTGCAGCCACACAAACAGGCAATGTCCGATCTCGACGCCATCATCATCGGTGCCGGCCATAACGGTCTGACCTGCGCCGCCTATTTGGCGATGGCGGGATTGCGCGTGCGCGTCTTTGAGCGCCGCGGCATCGTCGGCGGCGCCTGCGTGACCGAGGAGTTTCATCCCGGCTTTCGCAACTCTGTCGCCTCCTACACGGTGAGCTTGCTGCAGCCGAAAGTCATCAGCGACCTCAAGCTCCGCGAACGCGGCTTGCGCATCGTCGAGCGCCGTGTGCAAAATTTTCTGCCGCTGCCGGATGATCGCTATCTGCTCAGCGGCGAAGGCCGCACCGAAAACGAGATCGCGAAATTCAGCGCCAAGGATGCGGCCCGCTACGGCGATTATCAGGTGGAGATCGGCCGCCTCGCGCAGGCGCTGCGCGACCTGGTGCTGCTGGCGCCACCCAATTTCCTTCTCAGCGATCTGCGCCAGACGCTGCGCGGGCTCGGCGACCTCGCGGCGATCGGCAAGACGCTTTGGCGAAACGACAGTCTCGCGGCGGCGCTGCATCTGTTGCGTCGTTCCGCAGGCGACATGCTCGACCGGTGGTTCGAGTCCGATCCGATCAAGGCGCTCCTTGGCTTCGATGCGGTCGTCGGCAATCTCGCGAGCCCTTACAGCGCGGGTTCCGCGTACGTGTTGCTGCACCACGTATTCGGCGAGGTGAACGGCAAGCCGGGTGTTTGGGGACACGCGATCGGCGGCATGGGCGCGATCACCCAAGCCATGGCCGCGGCCGCCGGCGACCATGGGGTGCGCATCGATGTCGGCGCCGAGGTCCGCGAGGTCCTCATGGAAGGGAACCGCGCCGCGGGCGTCGTGTTGAAGGACGGCACGACGGTGCGAGCCGCGGCCGTTATCGCCAATGTCAATCCGCAGATGTTGTTTCAGGAGCTTGTGCCCCGCGATGCGGTGCCGGCATCGACCGCCAAACGCATGGACGCGTGGAAGGCGGGCTCCGGCACGTTTCGGATGAATGTCGCCCTGTCCAGGCTGCCGGAATTCTCCGCGCTGCCCGGTCCCGGCGATCACCACACCGCCGGGATCATCATGGCGCCGAGCCTGGCCTATATGGACCAGGCCTATCGGGATTGCGCGCGGTCCGGCTGGAGCGCCAAGCCGATTGTCGAGATGGTCATCCCATCGACGCTCGACGACAGCCTTGCGCCGCCCGGCGCTCACGTCGCCAGTCTGTTCTGCCAGCACGTCGCCCCGCAATTGCCGGGTGGCTCGTCATGGGACGCGCATCGCGAGACGGTCGCGGATCTGATGATCGACACAGTGGAGGCGTATGCGCCGGGCTTCAAGAACAGCGTGATCGCGCGGCAAAGCCTGTCGCCGTTCGATCTGGGGCGCATGTTCGGCTTGCCCAAAGGCGACATCTTCCATGGCGCCATGACGCTCGATCAGCTCTTTTCCGTCCGCCCGATGCTCGGATACGCGGATTATCGCATGCCTGTTGCCGGGCTTTATCTCTGCGGTTCGGGAGCGCATCCGGGCGGTGGCGTCACCGGCGCGCCGGGTCACAACGCCGCGCAGGCGGTGATTGCCGATCTGGTCCACAGGTAAGAAGGCTGTTTGCAATTCCGCGCATACCCCATGACAGCCACGCAATTTGACGCTATTCGCAGAGCATGTCTGCGCGAATTTTTCGGATCGGCCGTGCCCGCACGGGACTGGGCATCTTCGCCGCAAAGCCAATCAAGCGCGGGGCCTATATCGCAACCTACCGCGGCCCCCGTATCACCAATGAAGAAGCCGACCGGCGCGAGGCGCGCGGCGCCCGCTATTTGTTCACGCTCAACAAGCGCTGGACCATCGACGGCTCGCCGCGATGGAATAAGGCGCGCTATTTCAATCATTCCTGCAAGCCGAACGCGCGGCCGGTCGGCCGCAATGGCGGCATCGTCGTCGTCGCCGACCGCGCCATCGAGGCGGGCGAGGAGATTACTTACTCTTACGGCGAAGAGTATCTCCAGTACTTCATCGAGAATGGCGGCTGTCAGTGCACCGCGTGCATCCGCAAGCGCAGGCTTCGCCGCCGCCGCGCCGCGCTGAAGGCCGCCGACACCCGCCGCAAGCGCGCGAGACGAGACAAGAAGCTGAAATTAAAGCGAGCGGCCGAGCGCGCAGCAAAACGCACGTCAAGGCGGACGACCAAGCAAGCGTACAAGTGAGCCGGCGCGACTAGCGCAGATCTCGTCATTGCGAGCGACAGCGAAGCAATCCAGCGGCTGGCTCCGCGCTGGATTACTTCGTCGCTTCGCTCCTCGCAATGACGTAGCTCCCGGCGGAGTCACCGGTGAGCATCCCCGAAAGCCAGCAAACCGCCGCATATCCTTGGAAATCGCAGCTCAGCTAGCCGGTGCCGGCGCTTGACTTGTTCAGGTATGTGAATTTCTATGTCCCATATATGAATTGGCGCGAAACGCGCTGCATCAGGGGAGGTAGCCGGGTGGGCCCACTCAGTGGTCTGCGCGTTTTGGATATGACGACCGTGCTGATGGGGCCTTATGCCACCCTGCAGCTCGGCGACATGGGCGCCGACATCATCAAGGTCGAGCCTCTCGAGGGCGACATCGTCCGCCAGATCGGCCCGGGCCGGAATCCCGGCATGGGGCCGATGTTCCTCAACGTCAATCGCAACAAGCGCAGCATCGCGCTCGATCTCAAGCAGCCTGCCGGACGCGACGTGCTGCTGCGGCTGGCGGCGGACGCCGACGTGTTCATCTATAACGTGCGACCTCAGGCTGTGGCGCGGCTCGGGCTTGCCTACGAAGATGTCGCCGCCGTCAATCCGGCGATCATCTATACGGGCGTGTTCGGCTACGGCCAGGACGGACCCTATGCGGCGCGGCCGGCGTATGACGATTTGATTCAGGGCGCCTGCGCCGTCCCGACGCTCCTCGCGGATGCGGGCGACGGATCGCCGCGCTACGTCCCGCTGACCATCGCCGACCGCATCGTCGGATTGTTCGCGGTCAACGCCATCCTGGCCGCTCTGCGCCATCGCGACGTCACTGGCCGCGGGCAGCGGATCGACGTGCCGATGTTCGAGACGATGGCGAATTTCGTTCTCATCGATCATCTGGGCGGGCTCACCTTCGATCCGCCGCTCGATCATGGCGGCTATGCGCGCCTGCTGGCGCCCGAGCGCCGGCCCTACCGCACCAAGGACGGCTATCTGTGCGCGCTGATCTATAACGACAAGCAATGGCGCAGTTTCTTTGCCGCCATCGGCCGGCCCGAAATGCAGGACGATCGCTTTCGCGATCACGCAAGCCGCATCCGGCACATTCGCGAAATCTACGCCGAGGTCGCCGAAATGTTCGCGACGCGCACCACCGCAGAGTGGGTGGCGCTTCTCGAGGAAGCCGACATTCCCTATACGCCGCTGCGCACCGTCGAAGGCCTTCTCGACGATCCGCATCTCGCCGCCACCGGGTTCTTCTCGCACGTCGAACATCCGAGCGAAGGCACGATCAAATCGATGCGCACGCCGACCACATGGAGCGACAGCAAAGCTGATAACCCGCGTCCGGCGCCGGTGCTCGGCGAGCACAGCCTGGAGATCCTGCGCGAGCTGGGGCTCGCGGAGGAATCGATCGACGCGTTGTTTGCCGAAGGCATCGCCCACGGCCCGCAAGCCGCTGCGCCAGCAAAGACGGATGTTGTCTGATGGATTTTGCCCTGACCTCTGAACAGCAAGCGATCCGCGAAGCCGTGTCGGCCATCTGCCGGCGCTTTGACGATGCGTATTGGCTCAAGCGCGATCGCGAGGGCGGATTTCCCGTCGATTTCCACGCCGCGTTCGCCGCCGAAGGCTGGCTCGGCATCTGCATTCCCGAAGAATATGGCGGCTCGGGCCTCGGCGTCACCGAGGCGTCGATCATGATGCGTACCATTGCCGAATCCGGTGCCGGCATGTCGGGGGCATCGGCTATTCACATCAACGTCTTCGGCCTCAATCCGGTGGTCGTGTTCGGCAGCGAAGAGCAGAAACGCCGTATGCTGCCCGGCATGGTCGAAGGCCGCGAGAAGTCGTGCTTCGCCGTCACCGAGCCGAACACCGGCCTCAACACCACGCAGCTCAAGACCCGCGCCGTGCGCAACGGCGATCGCTACATCGTCGATGGCAACAAGGTATGGATCTCGACCGCGCAGGTGGCGGACAAAATCCTGCTGCTGGCGCGCACCACGCCGCTCGAAGAGGTCAAGCGTCCGACCGAGGGTTTGAGTCTTTTCTACACCGATCTCGATCGCAGCCACATCAAGGTGCATGAGATCGAGAAGATGGGGCGCAAAGCCGTCGACTCCAACGAGCTGTTCATCGAGGGTTTCGAAATTCCGCTGGCCGACCGCATCGGCGAGGAAGGCCGCGGCTTCGAATACATTCTGCACGGCATGAATCCCGAGCGCATCCTGATCGCGGCCGAGGCGGTCGGGCTCGGCATGCTGGCGCTCGAGCGCGCCGCCGCCTATGCGCGCGAGCGCGTCGTCTTCAATCGTCCGATCGGGCAAAATCAGGCGATCCAGCATCCGCTCGCCAAGAATTGGACCGAGCTGGAGGCGGCTTGGCTGATGACGCTTTCGGCGGCCTGGCACTACGACAAAGGCCTGCCGGCCGGTGCGCCCGCAAACGCCGCCAAATATCTCGCCGGCGAGGCCGGCTTCGAGGCCTGCCAGCAGGCGGTTATGACGCACGGCGGTTTCGGCTACGCCAAGGAATTTCACGTCGAGCGCTATCTGCGCGAGATCATGATTCCGCGCATCGCGCCGGTCAGCCGCGAGCTGATCTTGAGCTTCATCGCCGAGAAAGTGCTCGGCCTGCCGAAATCCTATTGAGGCTTTATGCTGGCGGCCGCAGCCATAGCGCGCGTCGAAAGCGATATAAGCGCCATCGACTTCGCCGCCTTGATCCGGCCGGGCGACCGCGTGCTGGTCGGGCAGGGCGGCGCCGAGGCCTTGACGCTGACGCGGCAGCTCGTCGCGCAAAAGGATCGCATCGGTCCGTACGAGGTTTTTCTCGGTCCGCTCTACTCGGACACGTTCACGCCTGAAAAATGCGTGGGGATGAGATTTGCAGCGTACGGCGCCTTCGGGCGCGCCGCTTCGCTCTCGCGCAGCAACGGGCTCGAGATTGTCCGTCAGCCCTACGGCGCGCTGACGCAAAGTTTCGCCAGTGGTGCGCTGAAAGCCGATGTGGTGCTCATGCAGCTTGCTGCGCCGCTCCCCGGCCGCCCCGCGAGCTTCGGCCTTGCCAACGATTATCTGGTCGCGGCGGCGCCGCATGCGCGCGTCGTCGTCGCCGAGATCAATCCGCATGCACCATGGACGCACGGCGCTGAGGTGCCGGCAGATTTTCCGCTGCACCTTTGTGTCCAGGCGGCGCATCCGCCGCTCGATATCGGGCCGTCGCCGCTGACCGACACGGAAAGACGTATCGGCGAACATGTTGCCGGCTTGGTGGCGCGCGGCGCCGTCCTGCAGTTCGGCGTCGGCGCTGTTCCGGATGCGATCTTGGCCGGCCTCACGCAACATCGCGACCTCGGCATCCATTCGGGCCTGATCACCGAGCGGGCGCTGGACCTCATCGAAGGCGGTGCGGTCACCAATGCGTTGAAACCGTTCGACCGCGGCGTCTCGGTCGCCAACCTGTTGTTCGCGACCGCGCGGCTGCGCGCTTATGCGCACGATAATCCGGCCATCAGGGTCGCCCCGCCGAGCTATACCCACGGGCAGCCGGTGCTGCGGCGGATCAAGGCCTTCACCGCCATCAACTCTGCCGTCGAAGTCGATCTGACCGGCGCCCTCAACAGCGAGACCGTTGACGGAAACTACATAGGCGCGATTGGCGGCTTGCCCGATTTTGTCGCCGGCGCCAATGCCGCCGAGCAGGGACGTGCCATCATCGCGCTGCCGTCGACGACACGCTCGGGTCAAAGCCGCATTGTCGCCAAGGTCGCGACGGTCAGCGTGCCGGCGCAAGCCGCCGATGCGATTGTCACCGAATGGGGCGTCGCCGAATTGCCCGGCTGCGATCTTGCGGAACGGGCGCGCCGCATGATCGCGATCGCCGCGCCGCAATTCCGCGACGCGCTTTTGCATGCCAGCCGGAGCGGCGAAGCATGATCGTCCGGCAAGCCGCCAACGTTCTCGACCTGCTCGAATTCTTCGTGCGCCGCCGGCAACCGGCGACGTTGTCGGAGATCGCCGATTTGCTGGGCTGGCCGCGGTCGAGCACATTCAATCTCATTCAGACTCTGGTGGATCGCGGCTATTTGTACGAGCCGCGCCCGCGTTCGGGCTATTATCCGAGCCCGCGCTGGCTTTCGTTGGCGCAGCACGTTGCTGCGGCCGAACCGTTGCCGGAATTCGCCCCGGCTTTGGTCGGTGAGCTCTCGGCGGAGACCGGCGAGACGGCGGCGATCGGCGCGCCGGCCGGGATCAACGCCATCTTCGTCGACGTCCACGAATTGCCGGCGGTCGTGCGCTACTTCGCGCAGGTCGGCCATCGCTTGCCGATCCACGCGACCTCGACCGGGCGCGCGCTGCTGGCGCAATATACCCGCGAGGAACGCTTCGCGTTGTACCGGCGCGTAGAATTTCGGCAGTGGAGCCCAACCACGCCGCTGTCCGTCGATGCGGTCGAAGCCGAACTGCACCAGGCGGCCGAGCGCGGCTATCACCAGAGTCTCGCCGATTTCAGCCCGGATCTCGCCGGCGTCGCCCTGCCGCTGCCGGTCGGCGACCGGCGGCTGTCGGTGGTCGTCGCCGGACCGATGTTTCGCATGCTCGATCGGCTCGCGCCCGTCGCCGAAGTCATCCGCCGCGCCGTCAAACGCCATGCGGTATCGCCCGATGCGGGCAAGCCGCCGGGGCAAGCTGAAACAACGGTCTTTCGACTGAAACAAAAGTCTTCGGGCTGAAACAACAGACCTAACGTCAAAACAGGGAGAGGGTGGAATGCGCTTGAAGAACAAACTGGCTGTGATCACGGCGGCGGCCTCCGGCATGGGCCGCGCGGGCGTGGAATTGTTCGCCCGCGAGGGTGCGGCCGTTGCGGCTGTCGATATCAATGCCGCAGCCTTGAAGGCCGTGGTCAGCGAGGTGAACGCCAAGGGCGGCACCGTCATCCCGATCGTGAGCGATCTCTCCAGCGTCGACGGCGTGCGGGCGAGCATCGCCGAGGCGGCCGCGGCGCTCGGCGGCATCGACGTGATGTGGGCGCATGCAGGCACGCCGGGGCCTGCGGCGGTGGAAGGGCTCGATCCGGCCGAATATGAGCGGGCGATGGCGCTCAATGTCACCTCGGCGGTGTTCGGGGCGGGCGAGGTCGTCAAGCACATGCGCCAGCGCGACGGCGGCTCGCTTGTCTTCACCGCTTCGGTGTCGGGCCTGGTCGGTTCGATGTTCAGCCCGGTTTATTCGGCCGGCAAGTTCGCGGTGGTGGGTTTGACCAAGTCGCTGGCGCAGCGATTCGCGGCGGATCGCGTGCGCGTCAATGTGGTCTGCCCGGGGCCGATCGACACGCCGATGCTGCCCGGCTTTATTGGGCGCAGCGACGACACCCAGCAGATGGCGGAGAATCAGAAGAAGCTGATGGCCGCCGTGCCGCTCGGCCGAATTCGGGCGTCCGGAAGAAGTCGCCCATGCCGTCCTGTGGCTCGCCTCGGACGACGCATCCTACGTCACCGGCATCACCCTACCAGTCGATGGCGGCTATCTGGCGCGGTAGCGGTTTGGGCTTGCCCGGTACGTCTTCGGAATCACAAGCGGGCTCGGCGCATCCAGTCGCCAGCCCGGCACTCGCTTAGAGCGCCAGCCGATTACCAAGTGAACTTGTAATTCACACCGGCGCGGATCAGGTTCTCGCTGAAGCCAACGGAACCGTCTGCGAGGTTAGCATTGTCGAGGCTGCATATGGCCCCCGTCGGGCAACCGATCCGGCCCAGATTGACATAGAGATATTCGACCTTGGCGCTGATCGCGTCGGTGAAGGCGTATTCGACGCCGGCACCCGCCGTCCAGCCGAGCGGCGGGGTTGGGGCGAGGTTTCCGATAGCGTCCTTGAGCCGGACGTCACCCAATGCACCGCCGGCCGTCACATAAAATAGAAAATGAGACCACGTATAGCCGGCCCGCAATCTGAAGGTGGCCAGCCAATCCACCCGGGTTTGGCATTGCGCGCCAGCAGGCTCGTTAACCGGGTTTGAACCAACGAGAGGTAGGCAGGCCGCGCTGCCTGTAGCGCCTGACCAGTCGAAGTCGCCTTCGAAGCCGAGCAACACCCAGTCGCCGAAGCCAGCGTAATTGACGCCAAGCGTACCGCCGAACAGGCCCCCGTTGGTCGCGAAATTGCCGGTACTTCCGATCGAATTGGTGAAGTCGCTGCGTCCGAGGGCGTAACCGCCGTTGAGGCCGATATAGACGCCGCCCCAATTAACCGGCGTTGAGGACGCCGGGTAAATGCCGGTGGTGGGCGGGTAATAGCTGTTGGGCGGGTAATAGCTGTTGGGCCCAGGCAAATCGCCCGCGAGCGCACGCTCGGCGCCAAGCAACGACAGCGACAAAAGCAGTGCGACAACCAACGCCTTCATGTCGCTTGGGGCGCAAAAGCTGTGTCGAGGCGGCAACACTCCGGCACAAAGAGTCCGCTCGGCCCGGCGGGGTCACGCTTCATTAAGATGTCAGTGCCCGTCCGGGGCGCTTGCCCAGCTGCCCGGCGCTCCCATCGTCATGGCCGGGCTTGTCCCGGCCATCTCGCTTATGCGGGCACAGTGCCCGGCAATCGGGATGCGCGGGTCAAGCCCGCGCATGACGAGGGAGGAGAGTCGTGCGCGTCATGGCCGGGCTTGTCCCGGCCATCCCGCTTAGGTGGGCACCGTGCCCTGTTATCGGGATGCGCGGGTCAAGCCCGCGCATGACGAGGGGGGGGAGTCATGGCGTCATGGCCGGGCTTGCCCCGGCCATCTCGCTTATGCGGGCACAGTGCCCGGCAATCGAGATGCGCGGTCAAGCCCGCGGATGACGCCCGAGTGGGGAGACGCGCGGACGCGACCTAATACGCGGCCTAATGCACGGCCGCATACATGATCTTCTGCTCGGTCGCCTCGTCGATGCTCATCTCTTCAATGATCTTGCCTTGGCGGGCCACCAGGATGCGGTCCGAGAGCGCCATGATCTCCGGCAGATAGGACGAGATCACCACCACGGCGAAGCCTTCGTCGGCCAGCCGGTTGATGAGCTGATGGATCTCGACGATGGCGCCGACATCGACGCCGCGGGTCGGCTCGTCGAAGATGATCAGCTTCGGCTTCTGCACCAGCGATTTGGCGATCACCACTTTCTGCTGATTGCCGCCGGACAGCTCGATGATGCTCGCATTGCCGTCGATGGCGCGGATCGACAGCGCTTCGATCCAGGTCTTGGCCAGGGCGCGGGCCTTGTTCATCGACACGATCTTGAGCGGATTGACGCCTCTCGCCTCGTCGCCGGTCTGGATATTGCCGGCAATCGACATGGTCTCGAAGAAGCCTTCAACCTTGCGGTCTTCGGTGACGTAGACGATGCCGTCGCGCACGGCCTGCCGCGGCACCCGGTAGCGCACCTGCTGGCCGTCGAGCCGCACGTCGCCGCCATAGAACAGATCGCGTTTGATCACGCCGGAAACGACTTTCATCATCTCGGTGCGGCCGGCGCCGACCAGGCCGAAGATGCCGGATATCTGTCCGGCATAGACCGAGAACGAGGTGTTGCGCACCATGCTGCCGCTGGAGAGGTTCTGCACGCTCAAGAACTCTGCGGCCGTAGGGCCGTGGTGCGCGCTGGCCGGCGCCGTGCAGCGTGGCGCTCAGGCTTCTTCCGACCATCGCTTGGATCAGCCGCTCGCGATCGAATTCGCGCGCCGGCGCCGTCACCACCAGTTCGCCGTCGCGGAGCACGGTGATGCGGTCGGCCAGCAGCAAGGCTTCCTCGAGCGCGTGGCTGATGAAGATGATGGCGACGTCCTGCTTCACCAGCCGGCGTACCAGGCCAAAGAAGTGATTCTTTTCCTCCGGCGTCAGCGAAGCGGTCGGCTCGTCGAAAATGATGATGCGCGCTTTGTGATGCACGGCGCGGGCGATCTCGACCATCTGCTTGTGCGCCGCCCCGAGCGACGACACGAGCGCGGTCGGATTGACCTGAAAGTTCATGCCGGCGAGGAATTGCTGGGCCTGATTGTAAAGCCCACGCAGCCGGTTGAAGAGCTTTTCGTCGCCCAGATAGATGTTCTGCGCCACCGTCATCGACGGCACCAGCATGGTTTCCTGAAACACCATGGCGATGCCGAGCGCGAGCGCTTCCGATGGCGCCGACAGCAGCATCGGCTTGCCGTCGAACAGCATTTCACCGGACGTGAGCCTGTGCACGCCGGCGAGCGCCTTGGTCAGGGTCGACTTGCCGGCACCGTTTTCGCCGACGATGGCGTGAATTTCGCCACGCTCCAGCGTGAAATCGATATCCTTGATCGCGGGCACGCCACGAAATTCTTTGGTGGCTTTGCGCAGTTCGAGAATGGGGCTCATGACGGCTTCGTTCCCATCGGTCTGTCGGCGGCGCCCGACAACCGCACCAGCACGCCGGGTCCCTTGGCCGCGACCAACAGGTCGGAACGTTCCTCGCACACCGACGTGACGCCGTGGATCGTCCCGTCGGCGCGGCTGTGATAGCTGAACGTCGGCTGCATCTCATCGTCGCAGCGCACGACAAGCCCGTAGGAGCGCGTCGCCGCCCAGGGCTTGAGGATGCCCATCTGCTTGAGGCCGCTGCCTTGCAGCGGTTCTTCGAACTTGCCGAGGCTTGCCAGCGCCGGCGCCATCCAGAACGGCTCCGGCACTTCTTTGATCATGCGCTGCCGGTAGTCGTTCTCGCGCAGGATGAATTCGACGAGCTGATTGCGCACCGCGAAGAAAGTCAGCCAGTAGCCGCCCTTCGCCGCCGGCGCGATGCGTCCCGGATAAGCCGGCGGATCGGTGAGCGCGAGCGCGGGCCGGCTCGCCTTGGTCGCGTCGATACGCAGCACGTGGTGGCGCCACGCTTCGGAGACAAACAGGCGCCCGTCGGGGCAGCGCGCGAGGCCGCACGGCCAGGCGATGCCGCTTGCGAGCGCGAGCGCCTTGCCGGTCGAAAGATCGAGCCGCCAGACCGTGCCGCTGCGGCCGAGCGTCATCAGGTCGCGCCGCCACTCCGAAGGACGAAGCGCTGCGGCGCCGTTGGCGACAATCAGGGTATTGGCGTCGAGAAACAGCGCTGCTGTCGGACAGTTCAGCTTTTGGCCGTTGGCCAGATCAAAGCGCCGGCCGTCATGCGTGCCGCCGCGGATCGCGATGCCGCCGTCATCGAAGCCGATCGCCATCGCGCCGCCGGCGTCCCCCGCAAGGCAGGAAATGACCGAAGGAAAGCGCGCAATCTCGCCACCCGGAATGGCGACCAGCGTGTTGCCGCTGGTGTAAAACATTCCCTCCGCCGTCGCCGCGAGGTTGTCGATCTCGGGCGCGGTCAAGACGCGGCCGGCAGCTTCCAGGAGTTGATTGGGCTTGAGCGGCCCGTCCATCACCGGCACGGTGACCGCGGCCTCGCCGCGACCGAGAAAATTGTCGACCGCTCGCCGCAACACGCCGATCACTTGCGCCCCCAATAGGTATCGAGCGCGCACCAGTTCGGGTCGGCGCCGGGAATTTTGTAGGTACCGATGCGGTTGTTGTAGATGCCGCCGAGATAGAGGATGCCCTTGTGCTCGCGGATCGAGGTGATCATCGGGTGGTTCTTGCCGCCGAGATCCCACAGGCTCTCCAGCACCTCGCCCTTCTCGTTGAATTTGATCACGCAGCCGGTGTTGAGGTTCGGATACATCCAGGCATCGGGCGCGATGCGCCGCGCCATGCGGCGGCGGAAGCCCGGCATGCGCAATGCCAGATCGAGCGCCGGCGAGCGCATGCCGACGATGGCGAGCCAATAATTGCCGTCCGAGGCGCGATTGATGTTGTCCGGGTAGCCCGGCATGTTGGGGATGACGACCTCGAGCGTGCCCTTCTTCGGGCCCGCGTACCAGTAGCGGCTCACCCGGCAGCCGAAGGTCTCGGCGAAAAAGAATGACTCGCCGTCCGGCAGCATGCAGATGCCGTTCGGGAAGATTAGATTGGACACTTCGGTGTGCGATTTGCCGCTCTTGGGGTCGTAACAGATGATGCGGCCGTTGCCGCGGCTCTCCAGCGCATCGACCGGCCACTCATGCATTTCGAAGCGGATCGTGGCCTCGCTGAAATAGATGCGGCCGTCGGGCGCGATGTCGAGATCGTCGGCGAGCCGCAGCCGGGAATCGTCGACCACCGAGAACATCGTGCGGTTGGTCTCGTCGGAGAGCTTGTTGAGCTTGCGCTCCGGCGTGATCTGATAAAGCCCCATGCCGCCGATGCAGACATCGAGATTGCCCTGCGGGTCGAAGGCGAGCCCGAGCGGCTGGCCGCCGACATGCGCGTAGATTTCGTGGCGGCTGTGATCCGGCCCGAAGAACCGCATGATGTCGCCGTGGCGGTTGCCGCAATAGAGATTGTCGTCGTGGTCGAGGATCATGTCCTCGGCGCCTTCGATGATGCCGAGGCCGACCGTGCCGACCGAACGGAGCTTGTCGTTGAGCGCGTATGGCGAGCCCGAATCCGGCGCTGTCGAGGGCGGGGTAGGGGTCGAGAAATACGTTGGCGAAACATAGACCTTGTTGAGGATCTTGTGACGGTTCTTCAGCCAGCGCACGTCGACGAACACGGCCGCGATCAGCACGATGCCGAGGATTGTCGAGTTGACCGGGCCGGGCACCGATAACGCGATCAGCCCGTTGGTGAGAATGAGAACGATGACGGTGCCGAGCACCGCCTTAGAGACCGAGCCGCGTCCGCCGCCGAGCGAATTGCCGCCCAGCACCACGGCAGTGAGCGCGGTGATCTCCATGCCGACGCCGGTATCGGAGCCGGTGGAACCGAGCCGGGCGGCGTTGAAGAAGCCGGCGAGACAGCAGAGCACGCTCGACCAGATATAGGCGTTGCAGATCGTGCGCCGCACGCTGATGCCGGCATTGTGTGCCGAGCGCCGTGCCCCGCCGACCGCCATCAGCCGCCAGCCCGGCCGCATGCGCGAGAGCACGACATGCCACAGCACCGCGATGATGGCGGTGACCAGGAAGCTGAACGGCACGCCCAGCACCGTGCCGTTGCCGACGAAGTCCCAGATATCGGAGTCCGGAATGTTGGCGACGATGGCGGTGGAGAATCCTGGAAACACCAGTTCGTAGATCGAACGGAAGACGATCAGCGTCACCAGTGTGGTGAGGAACGCGCGCAGCCGCAGATAGCCGACCAGGATGCCGTTGACGGCGCCGCAAACAATGCCGAGCGCCAGACAAGCCAGCAGCGTCACGCCGACGCCGAGGTTGTAAACATTCATGCAGATCGAGGCGGTCAGCACGGCAAGACCAAACACCGAGCCGACCGATAGATCGATGCCGCCCGAGAGCATCACGACGGTCAGGCCGAGCACCACGAGCCCAGTCTCGGCGAATTGCCGGCTCAAATCGGTGAGATTCGAGATCGAATAGAAATCCGGCAGGATGCGGCCGAAAACGATCAGGACGACGACGAGCGCCAAGAACGGGATGGCATTGTCCATCCAACGCTTGGCCAGCAGTTCGCCAATCACATGATCGGGGATAAGGCGGTAGCGAAGGCGGATGAGGGCGTCGCGGTTGCTCACGGGTGTCCGGTCGATGGCTGGCAGAGATGTGGTCCGCGGTGACCCATGATGCGCAAATGGCTTGTACTGGCGCCCATGTGGGACCGTGTTGCTGGAGGGAGCCGCCGCGCTTGCATGCGCGCGGCGGCTCGCTTGCGCGTTACTTCAGGTCTTCCATGGTCCAGCAATTGCGCGGGCTGACGGTGTCCTTGGTGATCTTGGTGAGCGGTCCGTAATAGATCACCTTGCGCTCGCCGGCCTTGCCTTTGTTCTGGAGGAGCTCGGCGATCTGCTGGCCGGCGATGTCGCCCTGCAGCGGCGAGTTGTAGCTGATGTCCATCGACAGCAGGCCCTTTTCGACGTTGTCGCAGGCAGCCTTGCTGCCGGCGCCGCTGGTCACGACGAACACCTGGCCGGTCTTGCCGGCCGCCGCCACCGCCGCGCCGATGCCGACGTCGGCCGAGTCCCAGACGCCGACGGCGCCGCACAGATCGGGATTTTGCTGCAGCACCGTCTCCATGATGGCGCGCGCCTTGGCCGGATCGTAGTTCGCCGACTGATCGGAGACGATCTTGATGTCCGGGTGCTGCGACAGCACGTTGGTGATGCCGCGCTTGAGGTAGATGTTGGCGGCGCCGGTGACGACGCCTTGCACGAAGGCGACCTTGGTGGACGGTCCTTTGCCGGTCGAGCAATGATCGACCAGAGCTTTGGCTTCCTCTTCGCCCAGCGTCACCCAGTCGGCACCCACATACGAGTTGGTCGTGGTCACCGACGGCATGTTGACCTGCAGCACTTTGATGCCGTCGTCTTGCGCGCGCTTGAGCAGCCGCGCGTAGGACTGAATGTCGGGGTTATGGATGATCAACAGATCGGGCTTTTCGGCTATCGCCGCCGTCAGTGCCTTGGTGCCGGCATCCGTGCTCCAGTTCGGATCGCGGATCTCGAAGGTGTAGCCGAGCAGGCCTGCTTGCTTGCGCCAAATCGCCGCCCACGACTCGGTGATGTCGAAGCCCATGGCGATCGGAATGAAGATCACCTTCTTGCCCTTGAGCGAGCCGAGATAATCGGCGCGGCCGACCTGATCGAGGCCGGTGTCCTCGGCGTGCGCGGGCATCGTGCCGAGCGTCGCGCATGACAGCGCCGCCGCCATGGCGAGCGCGAATAAACCTTTCATGGTTCTTCCTCCCTGATTATCGGCCAGTTTGCCGACTGATGATAGGCTCAGTTTACTTTTGTTCTCTCAGATGTCGCCTTGCTGAGCGGTTTGCTCGTCGCGCGGATTGATCAACGTATCGATGATGATGGCGCCGAGCAGGATGATGCTTTTGATGAGGTTTTGCGTGGTGTAGCCGATGTTGAGAATGGTCATGCCGTTGAGCAGAATGCCGACCAGCATGGTGCCGACCAGCACGTTGCGCACGCCGCCGCGGCCGCCGGACAACCCGATGCCGCCGAGCACGACCACCAGCAACACGTCGTAGATCATGGTGGAGTTGTAGATGCGGGTATTGATGCCGGAGGTCGCCGCCGCCATGACGATGCCGGCGCAATAGGCGATCAGCCCGCTGATGATGTACTGCGAAACCATCAGGACGCGGGTCGGAATGCCGGTGATGCGCGCGGCCAGCGGATTGTCGCCGGTGGCATAAACAAAACGGCCGAAGCGGGTCTCGCGCAGCACCGCGAACATCACCAGCGCGACGGCCGCAAACGCCACCACGATCACCGGAATGCCGCCGACGCGGCCGGCGCCGAGAAAGTTGAACCAGGAATAGCCGATCGGCGCGTTCTGCACATCGATCTGAAAGAAGAAGGTGCGGCCGATGCCGTACACGATCGAGCCCATCGCAAGCGTGGTGAAGATCGCGGGAATCTCCGCGTAGGCAACGATGATGCCGGTGACGATGCCGATGCCGACGACAAAGAGAGCGCCGAGCGCGAGCGCCGCGCCGAGCGGCAGTTGCGTGCGCGACAACACCATCGCCCAGGCCACGGCGACCACCATGGTGGCGACCATCGCGAGATCGATGCCGCGGCCGATCACAACGAGCGCCATGCCGAGCCCGAGAATGCCCAGGATCGAGACGCTGCGCACCAGCGACAAAAGATTTTCGACCGCGAGAAAGCCTGGAAGAAGCAGCGAGAAGCCGCAGAACATCAACGCGGCGAGAAGAAAGACAATTTCTTCCTGCGTCGGGCGCCAACGCAACATCGTTCCGTCCCCGTTGGCCGCCTCGGCGGCCCTGCTTTCGTTTCAACTGGCGACGAGTCGCCGGTGAAACATGAACCGTGATTCATCCGTCACGTTTATCTAAATGAACAGCATTCACTAAATGTTGTCAAGGCGGGAAAAGCCCAAAAGATTCGCATGCAATCCAAACAAATGACCGCCGCCGTTCGGTGTCGCCAAGCCAATCGGCGCGCTGCTTATGACATGTAAACTCCGCCGTTCACATCGAGCATGACGCCGCAGACGTAGCTCGCCGCCGGCGAGCATAAGAAGGCGATCGCGGCGGCGATTTCTTTCGGCTGTGCGATGCGGCCCATCGGTACGGCGGCGAGATTGAGATCACGCCCGGCGATCATGCCGGTATCGACCGGGCCGGGTGCAACGCCGTTGACCAGAACATTGCGCGGCGCGCCTTTTCTGGCGAACCAGCGCACCAGCGCGCCGACAGCACCCTTCGAGGCCACATAATGCGGGCCCGATAACAGCCCGCCGCTGCGGCCTGCGAGCGAGCCGACCAGCACGATCCTGCCGCTACCGCGCTCCATCATTCCGGGCAGCGCCGCGCGCACGCAATTGACCGTGCCTTTGACGTTCACCGCATTGGTGCGCTCGTAAACTTCGTCCCAGTCGTCCGCCATCCAATCGTCAAACGGACAAATGCCCGAGCAGACGACCATCGCGTCGAGCGCGCCGGCCTCCGACACGACGCGCTCCACCGCGGCGCGATCGGTCACATCGCACGCAACCGCGCTCACCTGATGGCCATCACAACGGAGTTTTTCGGCCACCGGCGCCGCGTCGCCGATATCGGCCAAGACAAGCTTAGCGCCGAGGCCGGCACAGATCGCGGCTGCGCTGGCGCCGATCCCGCTGGCGCCGCCGGCGATGAGAATGTGCTTGCCCGCAAGCGAGAACGGATGCCCGTTGGGTGTCGGCATAGACGTTGTCCCTCCCGATTTTCGGTGACGTTTTTTGTTCGGATCTTGAGTCAGTCTTTGTCGCCCGCACCCCCTTTGCGGAACAGGCCCGAACCGAGCAGCTTCTCGTAAGCCGAAATGACATAGTCGGGCACCGCGTGGGCCGAGCCTTCCGTATAGGCGTAGCGCCGGCTCAGATAGCCGCGCGCGCCCATCAGGATGTGCACGATCACTTCGAGTTCCTGGTCGGTGTAATCGTCGACCTCACCGGCGCTGCGCTCGCGCTTGAGCGTCCGCACGTAAGCGGTTGCGATATTGTCGAGATGCCGCTGATAGCCTTTCGGCGCGAACACCTCGGCCTCGTTGAGGATGCGCAGGAACTCCGGCACCTCGCGCAGGAAGGCGAAGAAGGCGCGAAACCGCTCGGTTTCCCGGTCGGCACCGGGCGGCAGCGCGCCGGCGCGTCGGGCGATGAAATCGACCATTTGCAGGCCGATGGTCGGCAGCAATTGATCGAGCAATTCCTGCCGGTTTTCGAAGTGGTTATAGAACGTTCCTTGAGCGACTTCAGCAAGCTCGGTGATGCGCGCGACCGATGCCTCCGCATAACCGAGGCGGCCGACCACCTTGGCGGCCGCATCGAACAGGCGGCGCTTCACCTCGTCGTTCCGCTCGGCGCGGGTGAGCTTGGGCTTTCCTGCGGTGCTTACGCTGGTCATCGCGTGCAATCAGCAGCCTACGTCATTGACGATTGTTGATTCATAGTTCATTTTTCTCCCAAGGTCACGTCCCGCAATCCCCAAGGCTGCCGCTGGCGCGGAGCGAAGCGGATCGGGGCGCAAAATCCGCCAAGAAACGGACTGGCGCCAAGAAACGACAGTGGCAGGGAGCGTATGAAGATCGAAGGAATAGCCGTCGTCACCGGCGGAGCGAGTGGCATCGGCGCCGCATGCTGTCGGGAGCTTGCAGGCAGCGGCGCAAAGGTCGTCGTGCTCGACCGCGATCTGGCGCGCGCCGAGGCGGTTGCCAAAGAGGTCGGCGGACAGGCCCGCCGCGCCGACGTTGCTGACGAGAAGGCCACCGAAGCTTGCGCGGCGGCGATCGAAGCCGAGATCGGACCGGTCGAGGTGCTAGTCAACAGCGCCGGTATCATCCAGGTGCCGGTACGGCCGACTGAACTGAATATGTCCGCCTACGACGATGTGATCCGCGTCGATCAGCGCGGCACCTATGTGGCCTGCGTCGCCTTCGGCCGTCACATGCTGGTCCGTCGCCGCGGCGCCGTTGTCAACATTGCCTCGGTGGCCGGCATGCGCTCGATGCCGCTGCATGCCTACGGGCCCGCCAAGGCCGCCGTGATCGCGACCACCGAATGCCTCGCCGCCGAGTGGGGCCCGGCGCAGGTGCGGGTCAATGCGGTGTCTCCGGGCTATACGCGAACGCCGGCGCTGCAAGCCGCCATCGACAAAGGCGAGCGCGATCCTTCGTCGCTCGCCGGCAATTCGGCGCTCGGCCGTTTGGTGGAGCCGTCGGAGATCGCCAAGGTGGTGACGTTTCTTTGCTCGCCGCTCGCTTCGGCGATCACCGGCATCAACCTGCCGGTCGATTGCGGCTGGCTGGTCGCGCCGTCCTGGCACACCTATGGGGGCCTGCGGCAACCCGGCAACGCTTGAGGGCCGATCGAACGCGGCGCCGGATCGCGCCGCTTTCCGATCTCCCGCGCACACAAAAACAGGAGGGATGTCATGACGACCTTCTCCGCCGATCTGGCCAGATTTCTTGTCGATCTGAAAACCGAGACACTGCCGCCCGAGGTCGTGCAGAAGGCGCGTGTCTGCTTGTACAACGCCTTCGGCATGGGCATTAACGGCCACGCCACCCCATACGCGCCGGTGGCGCGGGCTACGGCGCTTGCGCTCGATGGCGAAGTGCCGGGCGGGGCAACGCTGTTTCTTGACGGCCGCCGCACCACCATCGGCGGCGCCTGCCTCGCCAACGCGGCACTGTTTCACGGCCGCGCCCAGGAAGACACCTGCGGCGCCGCGCACTTCGGCACCATTCTGATTCCCTTGCTCACCGCCATGATCGAGGCGCGCGGTTATCCGCTGTCGCGGCTCATCCCCGCGCTGGTGGCGGGCTACGAGGCAGGCGGCGTGTTGGAGAAGGCGCTCTCCGGCAAGACCACGCCCGGCGGTTTCCGCTCCTCGGCGATTTACGGCACGATCGCCGCGAGCGCGGCGGCGGCGAAGCTCATGGAGCTTTCCGCCGAGCAGACAAAGGCGGCGCTTGCCAACGCGGTGTCATTCGCCGGCGGCGTGCTGCAATCCTTCGCCGACGGCACCGACGAATGGCGCTATCAGGTCGGCGTGGTCGCGCGCAACGGCTTGGTGGCGGCCGAACTGGCGCGCGCCGGCTCGGTGTCGGCGCCGAGTGCCTTCGAGGGCAAAACCGGCTTCGCCCGCGCGTTCGCCCGGGTTGATCTCGATGCCGGTCTTGCGGCTTCGCTCGGCAAGGACTGGGCCATTCTGCGCGTGGCGTTCAAGCCGTTTCCGGTGTGCGCGTTCAACCAGACGCCGGTCACCGGCGCGCTGGTGCTGCGCGAACAATTGCGCGGCGCGCCCGCCCGCGTGCGCGTGCGCATGAATCCGTACGAGACCGGCTATGCCGGCATGGATGCGATCGGGCCGTTTCGCACCATTTCGGGCACGCTGATGAGCATTCCATTCTGCATCGCCACCACGCTCGTCCACGGCGCGCCGACCACGCGGCACATGACCACCTACGATGATCCCGCGGTGAACGATCTGGTGACCCGCGTCGAGCTCGTGACCGACCCCTCCATTCCGATTCTAAGCGCGGTGATCGAAGCCGAGACGGCGGACGGCGGCAAGCACGTACGCGAGCAACGCATGACCGCGGCCGATTATGCCTACGATCTGCCGACACTCTCGGCGATGCTGCGACGGATCGGCAACGAAGAGGGCGTGCCGATGTCGGCGTTCGACCGGCTCGAGCGCTTTGTCGAGCGGCTGCCGCAGGGCGCGATCGACGACGCCATCTCGGTCTTCACCCTGGCGCCGTCGCAAGCCCGCGCCGCGTAAACCGATCGCGGCGCCAATTTCCCTCTCAGGCGTCATTGCCGGGCTTGACCCGGCAATCCATGCGGCAGGTGCGCGTACTCAGCTAAGCCGCAGCGGTCGCGGGCTTTCAGCATGGATGCGGGTCAAGCCCGCACATGACGAGGGAAGGACGGTCTAGCTTGAATCGGATTCGCTGAAGCGGCTGCGGCGCGTCTCTCAATACTTCTTGAATCCCACCAGCTCGTGGAATGTCATGTCCTTGGCGTGGAGCTGATAAACGGCGACTTCGGTGCCGGCGAGCTGTTGCGGGTTGTCGTAACTTACCGGCGCGCTCAAGCCGCCGGTGTCGAGATTCTTGGTCTGGCGAAGCTTCTCGATGGTGCAGGCGCGCGTCAGCTCCTTGCCGCATTCCTGCATGGCGTGCGCCAGGCTTTTGAGCCCCACATAGGTCACGAAGGTGTAGCGGCTCACACCGGCCAATTCGTCCGCCGTCGTGAACGCTTTGGCCATGGCGAGAAACTTCTCCACCGCCGGGCCGCTGAGCGCCACATAGTCGCCGACCGTGTAGTCGTAGCCGGCGGGCGCGGCGAGCTTGGCGGAGGCCGGAATGCCCTCGCTCCACACGTCGGCCGACTGGAGATTCATGTCGAGCTTGCGGGCTTCCGAGAGAATGTTGGCGGCGCCGGCAAAGATGCCGCCATTGGCCAGCACATTGACGCCGGCCTGTTTCATCTGCGCCATTTCGGCGGCGAAGTTCGAGGTGCCTTTTTTGAAGCGCAAGCGGATGCCGTCCTTCACGCCAAATTCCTTCACCGCGCGCTCGTAGCCGGCCTCGACTTCCTGGCCGAAATCGTCGTCCTGGCGAATGACGCCATAGACCGGATTGTTCGGCTCGGAATGGTCGTGAATGTATTTGAGCTGCGCATAGAAGGCGTCGGAATAGCTGGCGCCGAAGGTAAACACCGACGGCCGTACCGGCTTATAGATGAGCGCCGACGGCGCGGTGGTCACGACCGTCGGCAGATTGTTTTCGGTGATCAGCGGCATCATCGCCAGCACGTTCGCCGTGCCCGAGGTGCCGTTGAGCGCAAAGATGCCGTCTTCGTCCAGGAGCTTAGTCAGCGCCTGGAATGACCGCGACGGAATATAGCCGTCGTCTTCGGTCAGGATCTTGATCTTGCGGCCGTTGATCCCGCCCGCCGCATTGATCTCGGCGGCGGCGATCTTCGAGCCGAGCGATACGCCGCGGCCGACGAACGCCGCAGGTCCGGTCATGATATTCACGTCGCCAATCTTGATCTCGGTGTCGCTGACGCCCGGATCGCCGGCCCACGCCGCGGTCGCCGATAGCAGTGCGGCCGCCAGCACGCTCGTTGCAATCTTCATTGTGTCCTCCCTTGGTGAGCCGTTGTTTTGTTTTGGTCAGTAGGCCAACGGCCAGTTGCTCCAATATTTGCGCGCATCGCGCCAGAAGCCGATCAAGCCGTCTGGCTTAAAGCGCAGGAACAGCACGATCACAAGGCCGTTGGCGATGCCGCGAATTTCGTAGACGTAATTGGCATAGAGCGGTGACGCGGGGTCGATCACGGCCGACAGGACGAGGCGGATGGCTTCCGGCAGATACGACAAAAACACCGCGCCCAGAACCGCACCGGCGACCGAGCCCAATCCGCCGAGAATGATGATCGCCAATGCCTCGATCGACAGGATCAGCGCGAACACGTCGATATTGACGAAACGGATCTGCAGCGAGAGGAGCGCGCCGGCGACAGCGACGATGAAGGAGCTGACCACGAAGGCGAGGAGCTTGTACCGCACGAGATCGATACCCATCACGCGGGCGGCGATGTCATGGTCGCGGATCGCGATCCAGGCGCGGCCGATGCGCGTGCGCAGAAGATTGAGCGCGGCGAAAATGGTCGCAACGGCAAGCGTGAGCGTCAGATAATAAAGCGCCGGGCCGCGCTGCAGGCCGAAGCCGAACAGTTTCGCGCCGGTGACAAAGACGCCGTTCGGCCCGTGCGTGACGTGCTCCGCATAAAGAATAATGTGATTGATGATGAAGGCGAAGGCGAGCGTGGTAATGGCGAGGTAAAGTCCCTTCAGCCGTAGCGAGGGAATGCCGACCACGATGCTCACCAGCGCGCCCGCAATGCCGGCGGCAGGCAGCCCCACCCACACCGGCATATGATAATCGGTCAAGAGGATCGCGTTGGTGTAGGCGCCGACCGCGAGGAAACCGGCTTGCCCAAGCGAAATAAGCCCAGTAGTGCCGGTCAGGAGATTGAGACCGACCGCGCCGATCACGGCGATCAAGGCCGAGACCATCAGTGTCAGCGAATAGGTGCCGACCAAAAACGGCGCCGCCACCAAGGCAGCGAGTAGCACCACCGTCCAGGCCCAGACGGCTTTGCTGTCGCTCAGCGCAATCAGCCCGCCGACGCTTTCCTTATAATGGCCGGTGCGCATGTTTGCTTAGACCCGCTCGATGTCGACGCTGCCAAACAGGCCGTAGGGCCGCACCATCAGGACGACGATGATCACCACGAAGCCGGCGATTTCACGCATGCCTTCGCCCAGATAACCCTGCGCCAGATTCTCGATCACGCCGATGATCAGTCCGGCGAGCGAGGCGCCGATCACTGAATCGAGGCCGCCGAGAATGACTGCCGGAAAGGATTTCAGCCCCTGAAACCACATGTCGGGCGCGAGCTTGAAGTTGATCGCGAACAGCATGCCGGCAATGGCCGCGATGGCGGCGGAGAGCATCCAGGCCGCGGCATGGATGCGGTCGACGCTGACGCCCATAAGCAACGCCGCCGTCTCGTTCGCGGCCACCGCCCGCATCGCCATGCCGAGCCGGGTAAAGCGTAGGAACAACCAGGCGCAAAACGTCACCAGCGCCAGCGCGCCAAGGAGACAAAGCTGCGCCGGATAGAACGGCACACCCACGATGGAGATCACCTTGGTCGGCAGGCCGCCGGGAAAATTGAGCGGCTCGGAGCCCCAGATCAAAACCACGATGCCGCGCAGGATCACCGCCAGCCCAACCGTCGCCATCACGATCGAGAACACCGGCTCGCCCAGCATCGGCCGGATGATCAGCCGTTCGAGCAGGAGCCCGATCGCCATGGCAATCGGGATGGTCACGATGAGCAGGGGGATGAACGACAGCCCGAGCGCATTGGCGAGGCTGAAGGAGACATAAGCGGTGAGCATGACCAATTCGCCCTGGGCGAAATTGACCACGCTGGTCGATTTGTAGATCAGCGCAAAGCCCATGGCGATCAGCCCATAGGCCGCGCCGCTGACTAGGCCGGTGGAAACGAGCAGCGCCAGAAAATCCATCAGGCGGCGCTCCCGTAGATTTCGACGATCTCGTCGCGGAATTTTTGTTCGATCATGCGGCGGCGCACTTTCATGGTCGCCGTCAATTCGCCGTCGTCGTGATCGAGCTCCTTGGCAAGAATCACGAACTTGCGCACATTCTCGACGCGCGCGAAGCGGTCGTTGACGCGCTTGACCTCGCCGGCGACCAGATCACGCACGCGTTCGTTCTCGGCGAGCGAGCGGTAAGTCGTGTAGGCGATGCCCTCGCGCTGCGCCCATTTGCCCGTGGTCTCGAGGTCGATCTGAATGAGCGCCGCGAGGAAATGGCGGCCGTCGCCGAGCAAAATCGCCTCGCGGATATACGGCGAGTCCTTGAGCGCATTCTCGATCAGCGACGGCGTGATGTTCTTGCCGCCCGAGGTGATCAGAATGTCCTTCTTGCGGTCGACGATGCGAATTTCACCATCGGCTTCGGTCTCGACAATGTCGCCGGTGTGCAGCCAGCCGTCGACGACCGCACGTTTGGTCGCTTCCTCGTTGAACAGATAGCCCTTGAACACGCTCGGCCCGGACAGCAGCAATTCGTGGTCGTCGGCGATGCGATGGCCGACGCCGTCGACCGCAAGCCCCGAGCATCCCGCGACGGTGGCGCCGGGGCGTTGCATGAAGGCAACCCCGCTGCTCTCGGTCATGCCGTAGATCTGATAAATCGGCACCCCGAGGATCCAGAAGAACAAAATCACCTCGGGCGAAACCGTGGCGCCGCCGCAAAATCCGTAACGTACGCGGTTGATCCCGAGAAAGCGCTGCAGGCTACCGAAACAGGCGAGCCACAAAATCGCAAACAGCGCCCGGTCGCGCAGACTGGCCAGCGCGCCGCCGTTGACGAGGCGCCGTTCGGCAATGGGCCGGCCGAGCTTCATGCAAATCTCGAACACGCGCCGCTGCAGCGGCGTCGTGTCGCGAATGCGATAATCGACGTTCTGCTGCATCTTCTCCCAGATGCGGGGCACGCCCAAAAAACCCTTAGGCGCGATCTCGCGCAGGTTGACCACGACGGTGTCGACCAATTCGGCGAAGCTGACCACGCAGCCGGTGAGCAACTGCATGATGGTCGAGAAGCTGCGTTCCGCCACGTGACAGAGCGGCAGATAGCAGAGCACGGAATAGTTCTGCGCATTCAAATCGAGGACGGAGATGACCTGCACCGAGGTGTGCATCATGTTGCGATGGCTGAGCATCGCGCCTTTGGGCATGCCGGTGGTGCCGGAGGTATAAACAATAATGGCCGTGTCGTCGGGCTTGCCGGCAGCGAGCGCGGAATCGATCGTAGCGCTGAACGCGGCCTCATGCTTTTCGCCAAGCGCCGCCACGTCGGCGAACGACATCAGGCCGTCCTGCTTGTAGTGGCGCATGCCCTTCATATCGACGCAGATGACGGTGGTGAGATCGGGCAGGCCACCTTCGTTGCGCTGCGCGTCGAGCACCTTATCGGTCTGTTCCTGATCGCCGCAGACCACGATCTTCGCCCGCGAATGGCGCAGGATGTATTGCAGCTCCGGCCACGGATTGGTCGGATAAATGCCTAGGCAGGCGCCGCCGGCCATCTGCGCCGCAAGATCGGCGTAAAGCCATTCCGGTGTGTCGTCGCTCGCCACCGCCAGCCGGTCGCCGGCACGAAAGCCGAGCGCGTAAAGCCCGATGGCGAAACGCCGCGCGTTCTGAAAATACCCGCGCCAGCTCGTGCGCCGCCATATGCCGAGATCCTTCTCGCGCAACGCCAGGCGCTCGCCGTGCGTGTCGGCACGATATTTCAGCGCCTGCGGCATCGTCATCAGCGAAAGGCGCTTGAGCTCCTCGTTCATGCCGCGGCCCGCTTGGCGCCCAGATACGCGGCCACCACCTCCGCGTTGCCCGCGACCTGCGCCGGCGTGCCTTCGGCAATCTTGCGGCCCTCGTTCATCACGCAGACATGGTCGGAAATGTCCATCACGATGCCCATGTCGTGCTCGACCATGAGCACGGTCATGCCGAGCTCTTCCTTTAGGTCGAGAATGAAGCGCGCAATGTCTTCGCGCTCCTCCTGGTTCATGCCGGAGACCATCTCGTCGAGCAGCAGCAACTTCGGCGAAATCGCCAGCGCGCGGCCAAGCTCGAACTCGCTTCTGCAGGCCATAGGAGAGCGAGCCGACCGGATGGTCGCGGATGTCTTCGATTTCGAGAAAGTCGATGATCTCTTCGACGCGCTCGCGCGCCTTGATCTCTTCCGCGCGGGCTCTGCCAACGAAAATGGCGGCCGAGATCGCATCGGTGCGCAGCCGGGTGTGCATGCCGACCAAAATGTTGTCGACCACGGTCTCGTGCTTGAACACCGCCAGATTCTGGAAGGTGCGGGCAATGCCGAGCCGCGCCAGCGCGTGTGTGGGCAGCCGGGTGAGATCGTCGCCGTCGAACAGAATGCGGCCGGAGGAGGGGCGGAACACCGCACTGATCAGATTGAACAGCGTGGTCTTGCCGGCGCCGTTCGGGCCGATCAGGCTGCAGATCTGGCCGGCTTCGACCGCAAAGCTCACCTCTTTCACAGCGGTCAGGCCGCCGAAGCGCTTGGAAACCCCGATGATGTCCAGAAGTGCGCTCACGACAGCCATCGCTTGCGCCGTTTGTAATGCTTGACGTCGCGCATGCTCTTGCGTGCCCCGGCCGAGAAGCCGAGATAGAATTCCTGCACGTCGTCGTTGGCGCGCAGCTTGTCGGAGCTGCCGTCGAGCACAATGCGCCCGTTCTCGATGATGTAGCCGTAAGAGGCGATCTCGAGCGCCAGCCGCGCATTCTGCTCGACCAGCAAAATCGTCAGGCCGGTGTCGCGATTGAGCGCCGTTAGCGATTCAAAGATCACATCGACGATCTGCGGCGCGAGCCCGAGCGAAGGCTCATCGAGCATCAGCACGCGCGGCCGCCCCATCAGCGCACGGCCGACCGCCACCATTTGCTGCTCGCCGCCGGACAAATAGCCGGAGATTTGCGACCGCCGCTCCTTGACCCGGGGAAACAGCGTGTACACTTGCTCGATGGTTTCCGCGCATTCGCTCCGCGCGCGCGTATAGCCGCCCATCAGCAGAATTCTCTTCGACGGTCAGCGTCGCGAACAGCGCGCGTGCCTCCGGCACCTGGATGAGGCCCGAGCCCACGATGTTGCGCGGCGATCGTCCGGAGATCGGCGAGCCGTCGAGATGGATGCTGCCGTTGACGATTTCGCCGTCTTCCTGCTCGAGCACGCCGGAAATCGCTTTCAGCAGCGTCGATTTGCCGGCGCCGTTGGAGCCGAGCAGCGCTACGATCGTGCCGGCCGGCACTTCGAGCGAGACGTCGCGCACCGCCTCAATCGCCCGATCGTAAAGAACTTGCACGTTCTTCAGCGACAACACGGTATGATCCGCGGTCGGGAGTGCGGGAGCCATGGGTGGCGCGCCGATGAAAGCCGTTCATCAGCGTTGGGGATATGGATTGATGCCGGCTCGGTCGCAGGGGGAAGGCGGCGGCTGCCGGCCGTTGCAACGTGACCGCAGGTTCGTTCGGACCCGCTCGCAAACGCCCGGCTGTCAGGCACCGTTTCCCCCGTTTATCGAGCGTTTGCGTCACTTACCAAGAGGCTCAATCAAGCAACTTGCGCGACGTCATCGTATGATGAATGATCTTCATTAACGGCAAAGGCTGCGCTTTTGTCAATGACAATGCGGACGCATCGATCCGCATGCACACACGGGCGGGAAACGAGGGCGGCGATATGAAGGAGGCTCAGTCCGGCGCACGCTCGGCGAGTGCTGCGGATATTCGGAGCGCGGGCCGGCTCAGCGTCTATGAATTGTTTGCCGCGCAAGTTCAGCGCGATCCCCACGCGCTAGCGATCGAACAGGGAAGCTTGCGGCGGTCGTATGGCGTGCTCGATGCGCGGGTCGTGCGTCTCGCCGCCGCGCTTCACGCCAAGGGCGTGTGTTACGGCGATCGCGTCGCGATCCTGTCCGAGAATCGCGCCGAATATATCGAGCTCGAACTCGCCGCCGCTTATCTCGGCGCCATCGTCGCCTGCCAGAACTGGCGGCTGGCGGCCGGCGAATTGCAGCACTGTCTGGATCTGGTCTCGCCGGCCTTGGTGCTGGCCTCGCAGCGGTTTGCACCGACACTGTCTGCGCTCGATCTGCATGGCGCCGAAAGCCTCATCATCGAACGCGACTACGAGGCGCTGATCGACACCGCTGCGCCGCTCGCGGCGCGTCCGCAGGTCGATCCCGAGGATGGGCTGGTCATTCTCTACACCAGCGGCACCACCGGCTTGCCCAAAGGGGCGCTGATCAGTCATCGCGCCGAAATCTCCCGCATGGCACTCCTGCGCCTGGACATGCGCGCCACCGAGGAGGACGGCTTTCTCGCCTGGGCACCGATGTTCCACATGGGCTCGACCGACCAGATGCTCGGCGCGCTGATGTCCGGCGCCCCGGTCTATGTGGTCGACGGCTTCGATGCGGGAGCGATCGTCGGCATCATGGAGCGGGCGAAACTCGGTTGGCTGTTGCTGATGCCCGGCTCCATCGAGCCGGTGGTGGCGTTGCTGAAAGAGAGCGGCCGCCGCACCAAAGGCATTCGTGCCGTCGGCGCCATGGCCGATCTGGTGCCGAAGAAGTTGATCGCCGAACTGACGGCGCTGACGAATGCGCCTTATCTGAACAGCTTCGGCGCCACCGAGACGGGACTCGCGCCCGCGTCAGCTTCGCTCATTCCACCGGGTGCGTTTCCGGAGAGCCTGTCGAAGCGGAAAAGCGCGCTGTGCGACTTTCGTCTCCTTGGTCCCGACGGCAACGATGTCGCCGACGGCGATCCGGGCGAAGCCGCGGTGCGCGGGCCGACCGTCTTCAGTGGCTATTGGAATGCGGAAGCCACCAACGCACGCGACTTCAAGGACGGCTGGTTCCGCATGGGCGACTTGTTTCGCCGCAACCCGGATGGCAGCTACGATTTTGTCGACCGGGCCAAATACATGATCAAATCCGGCGGCGAAAACATTTACCCCGCCGAGATCGAACGGGTGCTGTTGTCCGACCCGCGCGTCAGCGACGCCGTGGTGGTGCGCCGGCGCGACGCCAAATGGGGCGAGGTGCCGGTGGCGTTCATTTCCCGTCGTGACGAGGATTTGAGCGCCGCCGATATCGAGACCGTCTGCCGCCAATCGCTCGCTGGCTATAAGCGGCCCAAGGAGGTGCACTTCCTGCGCTTCGAAGATTTTCCGCGCAGCACCACCGGAAAAATTCTCCGCCACGAAATGGAAAAGAAGCTCTCTTGATCACAGCTCGTGCATATCCGGAAAAGCATGCCCTCGGGCTTGACCCGACGGGTGGATGCCGGTTTTCCGAAAAGATCATGCACCAGTAAACAAAAATCGCGCAAACATATGGACGCCAAAACCAACAAGACCAAACAGCGGACGGGAGACCATGCCATGGCGCATACCGGACCGCTTCGCCGGGTGAGCAGACTGCCGGCGGAACGGCGCATTCTCGACATCATGACCGCGGCGCGGGCGGTGTTCACCGAAAAGGGCTACAACGACGCGCTGATCGCGGACATCGCCGAACGCGCCGGTGTGGTGGAAGGCAGCATCTATCGCTTCTTCACCAACAAACGCGATCTTTTGGTGCGGGTGGTCGAGCATTGGTACGAGGACATGATCGCAGGCGACGACGAGCAGTTCGCCAGCGTTCGCGGCACCTGGAACCGGATCCGTTTCATTGCGCATCATCATCTGGGCACGATCCGGCGCGAGCCCGCGCTCTGCCGGCTCGTTTTCCAGGAGCTGCGGCCCGATCCGGTGTATCGGCAGACGCGGCTGTTCAAGCTCAATCAGGCCTATACGCATCGCATCCTCGCGGTGGTGAAAGAGGCGGTGGCGCAGGGCGAATTCCGGCCCGACGTTTCGCCGACACTGGTGCGCGACATGATCTACGGCTGCATCGAGCATCGCACCTGGGCGTTTCTGCGCAACGAGGGCGATTTCGACCCCGACGCCACTGCCGACGGCATTGCCGATATGGTCTATGGGGGCCTCGTCGTGCGCCGGCCCGAAGACGAGCCGATGGCGAAAGCGCTCGCCCGCATGGAGGCTGTCACCGCGCGGCTCGAGCGGTTGGGTGGACGCGACAACCCGTAGCCCGCATGAGCGAAGCGACATGCGGGGAAAGACAGCGCGGCCCGTTCCCGGATGTCGCCACGCTCATCCGGGCTACATTGGAACATCGTCATTGCGAGCGAAGCGAAGCAATCCAGTGGGCTTGCGCGGGAAACTGGATTGCTTCGTCGCTTCGCTCCTCGCAATGACGGTGGGCGAAGCCGCAGCGGATGACTGCAGCTACAACGGATAACCGACCAGCGCGCCGTTCTCGATGCGCTCGATATATTCGGTCATGCCGTAGCCCTGCTGGCCGTTCCAGGTGAAGCGGGTGAATCCCTCGGCGATGCGTGACTCGAGCGTCTGGCCGTCGACCTTGCGGCGGTTGCGCAACGGCGCCAGCGTCAGGATCTCACCGTGGATCACCGCCTTGCGTTTCGCCGTACGCACGCCGATGACGACGCGCCGCGGGTCTTGTTGATCGGTCCATTCCGTCGTCAGATCCATGTCGACGATGTCTTCGTAGTCGCCGTCGACCAGGAGCACGCCGACACGGCGCGATTTGCCGGCCTGATCGGTGATCTTCAATAGCATCAACCCGTCGCCATTCTTGAAATTGGCGAGGAACAATCGGTACCAATAGATCGCCTGCCAGTAGCGCGGTCCCCAGGAATGATCGCGCCAGCCGTGGCCGTCGATCGGGAAGGTTTCGCTGCCGACCCGGATCTTGCCGCGCACGCGCGCATGCTGATTGAAATGGCCGTGCGAAAAATCGCGGCCGTACATGGTCTGCACCGCATCGTTGACCGGCTCGCCGCCATGTATCGGCGACTCCGCTTCGAGCGTCCAGTGCACATGGCCAGGCAGGCGCGGGCCGTTGGCAAAAAGTGTCTTCGGATCGCGCAGCTCGTTCGGATCGTTCACGATCATCAATTCGCCGTCGAAGGTCATCGATACCCTCTTCAGCGGCTCGATCACCGCGTAGGACAGCCCGCCGGCATTGAAGCGCTCGTTGCTGGTGATATCCGGGCGCTGAAACTGGCAAGCGATACGGCCGTCGGGCAAGTAGAGACACACCGATAGCTCGGCATAGCCTTCATTGACGCGGTTGCCGAGCCGCATCCAGCCGCCGACCGGCGAAGCCGCGTTGAAGCCGTTGGTGTAGACGCTCTCGTTGAAATTGACCGACGCATCCGGGGGGTGCGTCATCTCGTCGTCCGGCCGCATCACAAAGTCGCCCATCGTCAAGCTCCCGCCTTGTCCTCTGATTTGGTCTCTTGTTGATCGTCGGCGCGCACCAGCACCAGCATGCGGCCGCGCTGCACCACCTCATCGTTCTGATTCATCACTTCGAACACAAACGTCGCCACTGCGCGGCCCGGCTTCGCGGTCGGGCGCTGCTCCTCGAGGGTGACGCGGGAGCGGATCGTGTCGTCGATCTTCACCGGACCTGAGAAATCCCAGTTCAAGTTGAGCAGGCCGATCACCCGTTCGCCGAGAATGCCGGTCTGGGTGAGCATGCCGATGGCGGTCGCCATGGCGAGCGGCCCGTGCGCAATACGGGTCCCATACGGCGAGGATTTCGCGAACGTCTCGTCGACATGGATCGGCGTGAAATCGCCCACGAGGCCGGCAAACAAATTGATGTCGCCGGCACCGATCGTGCGTCCCGGCGTCGTCAAAGATTGTCCCGGCGTCAGCGCGGCCATAGCGATTGCTCCGGATCAGTTGGCGATACGCGCAAGCTCGATGCGCGCCAGCGCCTCGCGATGCACTTCGTCGGGGCCGTCGCCAATGCGCAGAAACCGCGTCTCGGCAAACGCTTCGGCGAGGAAAAAATCTTGCGACAAGCCGGCGCCGCCATGCACCTGAATAGCGCGGTCGATCACCGTGCCCGCCATGGTGGGCACGATCACTTTCACGATGGCGATCTCGGCGCGCGCCGCCTTGTTGCCGACCGTGTCCATCATCCAGGCGGCCTTTAGGGTCATCAGCCGTGCCTGCTCGATGTCGCAGCGCGATTGTCCGATCGCCTGCCGCACCGCGCCCATTTCGGCCAGCGAAGAGCCGAAGGCGACGCGCGTCTTGGCGCGGGCGCACATGCTGTCGAGCGCGCGCTCGGCCAAACCGATAAAGCGCATGCAATGATGAATGCGGCCGGGGCCGAGCCGCCCTTGCGCGATCTCAAAGCCGCGACCTTCGCCCAAGAGCATATTGGCTGCCGGCACGCGCACGTTATCAAAAACTACCTCGGCATGGCCGATCGGCGGATGCTCGTAGCCGTACACCGACAGCGGACGCTCGACGGTGACGCCCGGCGTATCCATCGGCACCAGGATCATCGATTGCTGCTTGTGCTTGGGGGCGGACGGATCGCTCTTGCCCATCACGATCGCGACCCGGCAGTGCGGCGACATGGCGCCGGTGATCCACCACTTGCGGCCGTTGACGACATAATGATCGCCGTCGCGCGTGATCGCCGTCTCGATGTTGGTAGCATCCGAGGAGGCGACGCGTGGTTCGGTCATGGCGAAGCATGAGCGGATCTCGGCGGCGAGCAGCGGCTTGAGCCAGCGCTCTTTCTGCTCCGGCGTGCCGTAGGCCGAGAGCAATTCCATGTTGCCGACGTCGGGCGCATTGCAATTGAAGATCTCCGGCGCCGCCAGCGAGCGGCCGAGCGTTTCGCACAGATGCGCATATTCGAAATTGTTCAAACCCTGGCCGCCGGGCCCGTGATAAAACAAATTCCACAAGCCGCGCACCTTGGCTTTCCCTTGCAGCGCCGCGAGCAATGGACGCGGCGTCCAGCGCGCGGCGCCGTCGGCATGCGTGAGCAGCGCCTTCTCGTTCGGATACACCTCTTCGGCCATGAAGCTTTTCAGCGCGGCGTGCAGCGATTTGGCGTGATCCGAAAGTTCGGCGAACATCGATATTTCCTCTCCAGCCGGGCTCAATTGCCTTCGGCGCCGATCTTCTCGCGCTTGACCACGATGCCGGCGGCTTCGCGGTCCCAGGTATCGGTTGTCAGTCCCTCGGCGCGCAGCTTCACCTTCTCGATCTTCGACGTCGGTGTGCGCGGCAGCGCTTCGACCACGCGCACGTAGCGCGGCACCATGAAGTGCGCCATGCGCGGCCGCAAAAACTCGATCAGCGCCGCCGGATCGAAGTTTTCGCCGTCCCTGATGGCGACCACGGCACAGACCTCGTCCTCGGCGATCTCGCTCTTCACGGCGATCGCCGCCGCTTCTTTTATCGCCGGAAAAGCCAGCACCTCTGACTCGACTTCGAAGGAGGAGATATTCTCGCCGCGGCGGCGGATTGCATCTTTGAGACGATCGACGAAATAAAAATTGCCTTCGGCGTCGCGCTTGAAACCGTCGCCGGTGTGGAACCAGCCGTTGCGCCACGCAGCCGCTGTCGCCAGGGCATTCCCCGCATAGCCGTGGCTCGTCGCCCAGGGACAATCGGTGCGAACGACAAGCTCGCCGACCGCGCCGACCGGCAGCTCGCAATCGTTCTCGTCGATGACCCGAACCTCGACGCCCGGACGTGGACGGCCGGCGCTGCCGAGCGCCGTCGGGTTGGCGCTGGTGACGATCGGCATGGAGATCTCGGTCATGTTGAAATGCGTGTAGATGTCAGTGCCGAAGCGCGCATGAAACTGCGGCGCCGTCTCGTTCAGCGGCACGTAGGTGCAGGTCTTGAGCGTGTGGTCCTTGTCATCAGGGGAGGGCGGGCGCTTGAGCAGAAAGCCGCCCATGACACCAAGCAGGATCGACGTGGTGATGCCCCGCTTGCGCACGGTCGGCCAGAACGCATCGGTGTTGAAGGAATCCACCATCGCGATCGATCCGCCGTGGATCAACATGGCGGTCACCGGCATCACGCCGCCGGAATGAAACATCGGCAGGTTGACCATGTAGCGGTCGCTCCCCGACAGAAACGGCGCCGAGACCGCCATGGCGTGCAGGTGCACATAAGACGACATCACGCCCTTGGACGGCCCCGTGGTGCCGGACGTGAAAATGATCGACTGCATGTCCCAGGGCGCGATGGCGCGTTCGAGGGCGGGCGGGGTCGTGTCGGCGCTCTCGAGCGCATCGGCTGGATGAATGCGGATGCCGTCGAGGAGCGTCGGCGCGCCGCCGAGCACGATCAGCTCGCGTACGGCCTTGCGATCGACGTCCTTGAGCCGCGGACAAAGATCGGCGTGCGCGATCATCAGTCGCGCTTCCGAGAGGCCGATCGCGTGCTCGAGCAGGCTGCCGCGATAGGCGGTGTTGATCGGCACGAACACGGCGCCGAGATAGTTGAGGCCGAACCAGACCCGCAGGCAGTCAGCGTTGTTGGGCAGCCACACCAGCACCCGCTCGCCCTGCTTGACCCCGAGCGCGCGCAGCGCGCTCGCGGTGCGTATCGCGTACGCCTGCATGTCCCCATAGGTCCATTGTTCGCCGTCGGCGAAAATGGCGAAGGTCTTGTCCGGCTGCGTGCGCGCCCAGCGCTCGATCATATACCGCTGGACACATTGGTCCGGCCGCGGCATGCGCGGGTCCAAATGATAATCCATGGTTCGTCCTCCCGACTCCGCGGCGGAGCCTTCGGTCAGTTCTGACTCTTGTCCTGAATCTTGGCCTGTCCGCCGGCCGTGGCCTTGGAGATTTCGGCAAACAGCGGCTTTTTGGTCATCTTCATTTCGCGCGTGAGCTCGTCGTGCACGTGCTGCCGCAGCAGCGCCGTCGCGGCGGCGACATCGCCGCGCGCATCCGCACTTTGCGTCCACGCAATCAGATCGGAGATTTCGCCGTCGAGCCGGTCGCGTTCAGCGGCAAGCTTGGCGGAACTTGCCGCCGCCAATGCCTGATCGCTCAAGCCTGCCGCGCCCGCAGGTGCTTGCGGCACCAGCGCGCGCACGGCCTGCACGGCGGCGCGGCGCTGCGCCACCGCTTCGGCGAGCGGCGCCCGCGCCCATTCGAGCCGCGGCGCAATGTTGTTGAGGACGTCGATCACCCCGATCGCTTGGCCGCGCGCATAAGCGTCCGACACGTTCGGGATCACGTCCGTGCGCAACGTCGCGATGATGCCGGCAATCAACCGCTCCAGCGAATTGTTCATGCCGCGCGCTCCATCACCGATTCGAGCTGCAACAGCATGCGCGGCAATTGCGCACCCATGCCGGCCATGCGCAGATCGTTGAAGTCGCGGGTCTCGAAACAGAAGCTCGCGCCGAGATGCATCACCGCCAGCTTGAAGGTGCCGAACGCTTCCCAATAATGCAGCGCCGCCGGGTCGACAGTCAGCCCGGTGAGCGCCTCGTATTTGCTTTTCAGCTCGTCGCGGGTGAACATATGGCACATATAGGGCGAGCGGCCGCGCCAGGCCTGCAGGCAGATCCAGCCGAGATCTTCCATGGGGTCGCCGAGATGCACCAGCTCCCAGTCGAGCATCGCGGTGATACGCCCGTCGAGCTCGAGAAAATTGCCGATACGGTAATCACCGTGCACCACGCTGATCCGCTGCGCCGTCGGCGCGTGAGCGCGAAACCAGAGCAGCGCCCATTCGAGCATCGGGTAGCGGCGGCTCGACCACCTGCGCATGCGCTTTTCCCAGAACGCGATCTCGGAGTGCGCCGTCTGCGCCGGATCGGTGGCGCCGTCGATTTTCGCAACCGGCGTATCGCGCCATGCGAAATTATGCAGCGCGGCGAGCGCGCCGAGAAATTGATCGCCGAGATTGACGCGCTGCGTCTCATCGAAGGCCGGGCCGCCGTCCGGGGTCCATGGCACCGGCGCATCGCCTTTGACGAACGCGCAGACAAAAAACGGAGCGCCCAGCACCGCGCTGTCGTCGCAGCACCAATAGACCTGCGGCACTGGCACGCCGCTGCCGGCGAGGCTCCGCAGCGTGAGAAACTCAGGCGTCGCCCGATAGGGCGAAAATATACCGCTTGGTGGTCCGAGCCGCAAAATCAGGTCGCGTGCAACCCGGATGCCGCCTTCGCTCCAGACGGCGTTGAACCCGAAGGTCAACCAGGAAAAGCCCACCGTGTAGCGCTTGAGCGGCCCGATTTCGACATCGCCGCCCACCTGCCCGCGCAGATAAGGCAGGAGCCGGCTGCGAACGCTTTCGCCATCGAAGGTGTCGATTGCGGACAATGTGTTCCTCGGAGCCTTCCCTGCGCGGTGCATATCGGGCCATCGCCGCGGCAGGTGCCGTGCACGCACAGCACGTTGCCACAATTGCGATTGCGGGACCGCTTGGCCAAAATGAACCAGACTCATTATGCGGGGTCAAGCGCCGCCTTTGCGCCGCCGTTTCCCGCTGCCGTTGCGTCCCGCTGCGCTCAAAGCCCCGACAACAAATGGCCGGCATCGACCGGCAGCACGACGCCGGTGATCGAGGCGCCGCCGTCGCCGGCGAGCAGGATCAACGGTTCGGCAAGATCCTGCATCGGCGTCAGCCGTCGCGACGGAATCCGCCGGATCATCTCCTGGCCCTTTTCGGTGGCGAAAAAGTCGCGGTTGAAATCGGTCTCCACGTAGCCGGGGGCAAGCGCGTTGACGCGAATCCGATAGCGCGCCCATTCCAGCGCCAACTGCTTGGTCATCTGCACCAGGCCGGCTTTGGCTGTGGCGTAGGCCGTCACCTGTCCGGCTTGCCGCAACGCCAGGATTGAAGCCACGTTCACGATCGCGCCGGGAAACTTGGCGGCCACTAGGTGTCGTGCTGCTTCGCGTGCGATCATCCAGGGACCGCGCAGATTGGTGGAGATGACGCGGTCGAACTCCGCAGGGTCTTCCTTCAGCGTATCGGCCACGTCGGTGATGCCGGCATTATTCACCACGACCGAAGGCGGCCCCCACTGCGTCACGATCCGCTCGAACGCGCCCAGGATCGAATCGTCGCGCGTCACGTCCATTTCCACAAAGTTGGCATTGCCGCCCGCGCGCGCGATGCCTTCGGTAATTTCCGGCACGTCGGAGCGATTGCCCAAAATCACATGCGCGCCCTCGCGCGCCAGCGTCTCGGCGAAGAAGCGCCCGAGCCCGCGCGAAGCGCCGGTCACGAGCGCGATGCGGTTTGCGAGCCGGCCGCTTGCGCTACCGTTCGTTTTCGATGACGCGGCCGGTCCGGCGCTGCCCGATTGAGTCATTCGAGGCACTCCTTTCAAGGCGGATTTGTTCCGCTCTTCTGTTGCCAGCGTCAAGACGCTTCGTGGCGGGCACGCGCTGGCAATTGGTCAATGTAGACTTTTTAGTCGGCGTATTGCGACGGCACGGATCGGCGTTCCTGGTACTGTGATTCATTTCTCAAGAGGGCCGGCTGCTTTCTTCCACGCTGCGATACCTCCCTCGATATGAAAGGCCGTGCCGATGCCGGCGTCGCGCGCGGCCTGAACGGCCATCGCCGAACGTTCCCCGAACGCGCAATAGAACAGGACCCGCTTGGCCGTCGCCAAGGCTAGTCCATGCAGCATGCCGGCGGGACCGATCGCTTCCTGCAGACCCGGATAGGGCAGGTGTAACGACCCCGGAATGATGCCGTGCTTTTCGCGCTCGCTCGGCTCGCGAAGGTCGATCGTCATCACGTCCGGCTCATCACACAGCGTCATCGCCTGATCTGCCGGGATCGCCCAGCCTTTGCGTGCGATTTCTTCCTGGTTGAGGCCGACTTGCACGTTGGCGGGGACAGCCACATCCATCATTTTCGGATTTGGCAGCTTCAAATTATTCATCAGGTCGACGTATTCGTCGACCGACTTGACCCTGAGGCGTGGGTTGAAAAGCTTCTCCTCACCGACGGTCGACACCGTATCGCCCTTGTAGTCGTGGGCCGGATAGATAAACGTCTCATTCGGAAGCTTGAGCAGCTTGTTGAAAATCGAGTTGTATTGTGCCCGCGGGTCGCCGTTCTGAAAATCTGTCCGACCGGTGCCACGAATGAGCAGCGTATCGCCCGTGAATACGCGGTCGCTCAGAAGGAAGGAATAAGAATTGTCGGTGTGCCCCGGCGTATAGAGCACGTCGAGAGACAAGCCCTCGATATCGATGCGATCGCCTTCGACAACGCGCATTGACACGATATCCGCGTTCGTCTGTTGCCCCATGACTGTGATGCAGTGCGTACGATCGCGCAGTGCACCCAGTCCCGTGACGTGGTCGGCGTGGAGATGCGTATCCACGGCTTTGACCAGTTTCAGATCCAACTCGCGCACCAGCTGGAGATAGCGGTCGACGCGCTCCAGGACAGGGTCGATGATCAAGGCCTCGCCGCCGTGTCTGCTGGCGAGCAGATATGTGTAAGTGCCCGACGTGCTGTCGAAGAGCTGGCGAAAAATCATGTGCACCTCCTCTGGCTGGAGCGCTGACGATTCTGCGGAAAAGATGTTGTCCGGATAATGTGTCTCAGAGCGATGGCGAGGCGCTCTTGTGTCGCCTCGCCACCGGAGCACATCAGGTGAGAACGGGCTGAGGCACGATGCGGATGTAGGGTCTGGGCTCCTTCCACCCTTGCGGATAGAGCTTCTTGGCCTCATCGTTCGACACCGAGCCGGCGATGATCACGTCGTCGCCGGGCTTCCAATTGACCGGCGTCGCAAGCCGATGCTTGGCAGTCAGTTGGAGCGAGTTGATCACGCGCAGCACTTCGTCGAAGTTGCGGCCGGTGGTCATCGGATAGGAAATCACAAGCTTGATCTTCTTATCCGGGCCGATCACGTAGACGTTCCGCACCGTTTGGTTGTCGGCGGCGGTGCGGCCGTCGGCGCTGCTTCCCGCCGAAGCCGGGAGCATGTCGTAAAGCTGGGAGATCGCCAGCGTCGGGTCTCCGATCATGGGAAAGTTCGGCGCCACGCCTTGGGTCTCGGCGATGTCCTTGGCCCAGCCCTCGTGCCTGTCGACGGGATCGACCGACAGTCCGATGATTTTGACCCCGCGTTTGTCGAATTCGGGCTTAAGGCGCGCCATGTAGCCCAGTTCCGTGGTGCAGACCGGCGTGAAGTCCTTGGGATGCGAAAACAGAATGCCCCAATCGTTGCCCAGCCATTGGTGGAACGAGATCGGGCCTTGCGTGGTGTCTGCGGTGAAGTCCGGTGCGGTATCGGCGATTCTCAGTGACATGTTGCTGATCCATTGCTATTGGGAACGCGATTGGCGGGGGCACCGTAGGCAATCCCCGTTCCGCCACCGTTCCCCGGCGGCCGTGCCCTGTGACGGCCTCGACTGCGTCGGATGCCACCTCTGAATGGTGTTGGCTTGCGTGTCTCCATCCGTCTCCTTGGCCGCTTTGAGGTCGCCGTCGACGATCGCCTGATCGCGGCTGCCGACTGGCGGCGGGATCGTGCCGCGGCCTTGGTCAAGCTGCTTTCGCTGTCGCCTGCCCATCGTATTCATCGGGAACAGGCCATGGCGACATTCTGGCCCGACCTCGATGCCGAAGCAGCGGGCGCCAATTTGCGCAAGGCTATTCATTTTGCCCGGCGGTTGCTCGGCGTTCACGACCTGATCGAGGTGATCAATGACGTGATCGTGTTGGCGCCGCAGGCTGAACTGGAAACCGACGCGGAGCTTTTCGAGGCTGCCGCCAAAGCCGCACTCCGCGGCGGCGACAAGAACGCACTGGAACGCGCCGCCGAGCTTTATGGCGGTGCGCTCTTGCCTGACGACGTTTACGTCGATTGGCTCGACAATCCCCGGCAACATTTGCAGCAATGCTACGTCGACGTCCTGCGGGCGGGAGAGTTGTGGCATCGCCTGATCGCACTTGATCCGACGGATGAGCAGGCCCAATGCGCGCTGATGCAGGCGGCTCTCGATGCCGGGTATCGCGTCGAGGCCATTCGGCTCTTCAAACAGCTGCGCGACAACCTGCGCGCTGAGCTGGGCGTCGGGCCGAGCGCCGCTACAATTGCTCTCTACGAAAAGGCGGTGGCTTTATCGGGTGCGGATACGACAACCGCTGCGGATCGCGTCGGTGCGTCGCTCGCCTGGGGTCTAGTGCATCTACAAAGCGGTGAGTTCGACAAGGCCGGCGAGATTGCACGGCAGACCCGGGATATGGCGCTTGGGGCTGGGTTGGCACGGGAAGTCGGTCAAGCCAGCGCTCTGCTGGGGCTGACCGCGAACATGAAAGCGCAATGGCCGCAATTATTTCGATCCGAATTCATCGATTGGGTTCGTACCAAACCGGCTTTCGTTCAACATGTATTCGATGGGCATCTCTGTCTCTCGGAGTTCTGCCTTTGCAGCGCGTCCGGGCACGGTCAGATCGCCGAGTCCGCGCAGGAATTGCTGGCCGTTGCCGAGGATGCCAACTCGAGTGCCGGCAAGGGCTTGGCGTCCCTTTTGCTGGGTGAGGTCGCCTTGTTTTCCGGAAACCTCGATGCAGCCGAGCAATGGCTCGTGCAGGCTGAGCGGTTTCATCTTGAGATAGGCGCGGTGGCCGGGCGCGTTCTGGCGATCGAACGACTGGCGGAAATCGCACTTGAGCGCGGGCAAAAATGGCGCGCCGGCCGGCTCATTCGCCGCGGCCTCGCGGACGCGGAAAAGTCGTGGCTGGCGCCGCATCTCATCATTCGGATGCAGGCGCTTGCGGTGCGAGCCGCGGCGACGTCGGAAGAGGTCGCCGCAGAGATCTTGATTGGTGATCGACTGATGTCCACGGGCGCCTGCCAGCCTTGTTCGATGGCGCTGCGCACGGCGTCCGCGATCGCGTTGGCCGAGGCGGGTGAGCTCGAACAGGTCGACCGCCGCTTGAACGATGCCGAGCGCATCGCCGGCCTCTGGCATGGTGGGCCGTGGGCCGCGGCACTTTGGGAGGCGCGCGGCGTGGAGCGGCAGGCACAGAACAACGAAGTCAGGGCGCGTGCAGCGTTCGATGAGGCCGCCAGCCGATACGAAGCGTTAGGCAGGCCGCATGATCAAGCCCGCTGTCTGGCACGACAAGCGCGCGGCTAATCCAGCAAATATGACGAATAGGCGGGCGCTCCCGGTCGCCGGCGCGCATTGCTCTTTGCCGGAGTGGGACGAAGGCAGCGACGAAGAGCCGCTCCTTCGATACGACGCGCGTTTTCGCGAGCGATCCGTCCGGACGATACGTGAGCGACCTGCCGCGACTGGGCTAGTCTTATCGACAGTACCTAATACTGCAGGCGTAGCCGGGTACATTTCCCCCGGCGACAATGCATCTCTGAATTGCAAATCTCTGCGCTCTTTCAAGAATAACGCCCGAACCGACGCCAACCGCGCCGTTGGTACTGCGGGCCATGCACTGCCATGCCGACGCCGGCGTTGATAATGTCGTGCCGATGGCTAGCCCGGCAATCGCTGTCGCCAGAAGAACTCTCACGGTTCGCTCCCTCGTTACCCGCATGAGCCGCAGACGCGGTTGTCGCCTTAAATCGCGATCTTACGAATAACATTCATCAGATTGTCGTTCTTGTGCCCTCTGCAGTATTTCTCAACCAGCCTTTTGTTGGTCGCGAATTCTTTTGAGATCGACCATGGGCATATTGCGGGCAGCATTGAAATAGCCACTCATCCATGCGGCAAACTGTTCCCGTCGCTCTGGAGGCGATCCCAGGAAGTCACCACATTTTAGAGCAGTCATTTCAACAATCGTTTGGGCCTTGGCTGGCCCCAATGCGGCGGCCATCACGAGAGAGCTCACAAGGCCGCCGCAGATCAATCCATTGGTTATTGTAGCCATTGGTCACCTATTTGCCTGTTGCACGCTCAAGCCCGGTCATCACCAGTTCTCCTGGATTGGTGCCGCACCAGGCTTTGACGTTCGCGACATTTCTCTCATAGGCTTCCAAGTTGACATAGGTGGTGCCTATCTTTTGGTTGAACCAGCCACTCATCCAAGCGGCGTAAATGCGAGATTGGTCCGGCGGCATGGCAAGGTATTGCCCGCACGTCAGTCGCGACATATCAACCAGGATTTGGGCTTGACCGGTTGTTGGTATGAACGTACCGACCAGTAACGCGGTCGCTAGAGGTAAACTCACGCGAAGCCTGTTCATCGCCTTCCCACTCCGTTTTCCCTTGGAAAAGTCACGAAGCGCGCATTATCGGTCCCGCGGCCGTGCTGATAATAATTGAAGCGCGCTCCTTCACGGTGAGTAGATACGTACCGGTCCGCTAGCCATTGCGGCGGTCGAAACGGCACAACAGCGCGCCGACAATCACAGCAACTACCCTGGTAACGATGGACCCCAAGACCAAAACATCGACCAAACCGTGCCAGGAAAATTCACAACGTTCAACTGTGAAAGGCAATCCCCCGGATCAAACCAAGTGTGATTGCTGCCCTGCAGCACGGCCCGAACACCTACGCAAAACCGCCAGGGCGCGCGTGAGATCACCTGCCGCAATTTTTTAGGAAGTGGGCCAAGATTGCCGTCACGTCCGCGGTGGTCTTGAACGCAGCGTTCGTAATGCCTTCGACAGCTTCCCTTGCTGACTTACGACGGATACATCCGGGTGATCGGGGCTAATCCAGCAAATATGACGAATAATTTCCGATGAAAATAACCGACGCTACGGCCAGCACGTAAACGGTCGCGACGGCGAGCGGACCCGGGCCTGGATTTAAAAGTGATCCGTGGGTGTTCAGTCCAAGAACGACGACAACCGCAGTTCCCAAAACATACATATTATAAAATCGAAGCGGCAATCGCTCCTTGGGAGCGGCGGCCTTTCGACGAATGGGAAAGAAAAACAGCCACGGCACCAACGCGGCAATCATGATTGCGCTGGATATTTGCCATATCAAGACTTCGCGCATGCCGAAGAGCGCCAGGACAGGCGCCAACATGGCGAATGCCGACGCCATCAATCCCAATTCGATATAGACTCGGGTGAACAGCGTATGAAGTGGCGACAACGGCTTGCCGGTACCTTGTCGAAGAACGACGACGATCGAGGTAAAGCCGGCAAATGCCATCGCTAACGCTGCTAACGCGTAGAAGCAGCCCGATCCCGGCAATTCCATTGTTCAGCCCCGAAATGGTTTAAAGGCACTCGTCCGCCTCAGACATTTGCGCCATGGTAGCGTGATCGGCCGCGCATTATCCATAGACACGATTTTCGGAAACGACCTAACGGCGACATAGCCTTGGGTACGGCTCGCCCAAAATAAGGCCGGGTAGATGCGATCTCGGCCTCCGGTCTGGTGTTGGTCTAAATCCGGGCCTTGGATGAGCTTCCAACGGGCACCGGCGATGTTCGCCAAAAGGGCTAGCGATCAGCGAGAGGAAATTTCGGTGGCACGACACCTCGATACGGTGATACAATAAATCAATGTGGATGATCTTAATTTGACCGCGATACGAATTTGACCGTGACCCGAAATGCCGCATGCAGCTGCGGACAGATTCGACTCGCAATTGAGGGCGAGCCATCCCGCATTGCTGTCTGCCATTGTTTGGAATGCCAGCGCCGTACCGGCGCCGTGATCAGCAACCAGGCGCGCTTTCGTCTGGAGCAGGTTTCCTTTGCCGGTAACACGAATTCTTGGCGCCGCACTGCGGAAAGCGGCAACGCAATAACGCATCACTTCTGCCCCACATGTGGTTCAACTGTCTTCTGGGAAAATGAAGGCTTTCCCGGGCGCGTCATGGTCGCGATTGGGAGCTTCGGTGATCCGAATTTCCCAGCACCGACCATCGCGGTATGGGAAGAGAAACGCCATGGTTGGGTCTCGCTGCCTCCCGGCACGCCGCCCAATCGTGCCCAAAAACAGGGATAGATATTTACGACAGCGCTCCGGCGAAGCATCAGGCTTGTCTGCAGCAGCGTAGGTCCCCGGTCCAGTTCGTATCCACAGATTGATCGTCGCGCTTCTTCGCGTCGTACAATTGCAGGTTTTTCGTCGCTACGTTTCGAATCAACGCGGCATTCTCGTCTTTAACAAGCCACCTGACCACGCCATCGCGAGGGAGGCTGCTCTAGTCGCAGGCACACGCGGCGGCTCATCTTTCTTCGCGGCGATGACGAGAGCGCAATAAAAGACAGCGCTTTTATTCAATTTCAGGAACGCGGCGACGGTCAATTCCATAGCTGCCTAGCAGAGCTGATCTGCGTATTACCTCCGGCAGCCGGCACTTCCGGGCGGTACGGAAAATCTGTAGTATCCCGCTAAGCCCAGCGTCTCCATGGAGCAGCGTTTGATGCTCCAGGCCATGACGAAATGAGGCAGCCGATTTTGGCATGGGAGGAAACAGTCGATGAAGCCGCCACCTTTCGACTATGAACGTCCCGTGGATACCAATGGCGCGCTTGCTTCATTGGCTCTGCACGGCGGCCGCGCCAAAGTGATCGCCGGAGGCCAAAGTCTCCTCGCGATGCTCAATCTTCGCCTGCTCTCGCCTGAACGCTTGATCGATGTCAGCCGGCTGGACGAACTCAAATACGTTCGCATGACCCGCGATGAGCTGCGATTTGGGGCGCTGACAACGCACAATACGGTACTGAGATCGGCGGACGTTGCGACCTACTGCCCGATCATTGTGGAGGCGTATCGACACGTTTCGCATCATGCCGTGCGTAATCGTGGCACCATCGGTGGCAGTCTGTGCCACAACGATCCGGCCGCGGAAATGCCGCTCGTCGTAAATCTGCTCGGGGCGTCGCTCGTAGCGCGAAGCAAAAACAACGAGCGGGTTATTGCTGCAGACCAATTTTTCCGGGGCAATTTCGAAACCGCGCTCGCGGATGACGAACTGCTGACCGAGATTCGTATACCCATTCCACCCAAGGGGCACGGCTGGTCGTTTCAAGAGATCAGCCAGCGGAAAGGCGACTTTGCCTTAGTGGCCGGGGCCGCCACGCTGACCCTAGAAAACGGCGTCTGTCGCGATGTGCGGTTGGGCTTTCGCAATGTCGGCGAGACGACTTTCCGTCTGAAGGCCGTCGAAGCTCGGATCGAAGGTCGCGCGCCGAGCCAACAGTTGTTTTCAGACGCGGCGAATGCGGCAATGAAAGCCGTCCAACCGCCATCCGATCTGCATGCCGACTCGGAATATCGCCGAGATCTCGTCATGGCATTGACAGAGCGTTTGCTCGTCAAAGCGGTGGAACGAGCACAACATTGAACGAGCACAAGGATCGATCGAGGTCGCGATCTTGCGGATCGGCCGAGGGATGATGAGGGAGATACATCTGTAGGGAGACACATCTGTACTGAACGATTGGTTTGCCGGAGGGCAACGTAAACGATCGGGAGGAAGGCATATGGCCAAACAAGACGTAACGGTGACTGTGAATGGCACGCGCTATCAGCGTACAGTGGAACCTCGTCTGCTGTTGAGCGACTTTCTTCGACACGACCTCAGTCTGACGGGAACTCACGTGGGCTGCGAACACGGCGTGTGCGGATCTTGCACGGTCCTGGTCGACGGCATCGCGACCCGATCTTGTCTTTTCCTCGCCGTTCAAGCCGACGGATCGTCCATTGAGACAGTCGAGTTGCTCGGCAATGTCGGTGCGCTGCACCCGCTGCAAGAGGCGTTTTGGGAGAAGCACGGTCTGCAATGCGGCTTTTGCACACCCGGAATGCTGATGAGCCTCACGGAATTACTCCGCGTCAATCCAGTCCCTGATCGCGAAGCCATAGTCGAAGCAATCGGCGGCAACTTATGCCGCTGCACTGGATATCAGAACATTGTCGCGGCGGTCGAACGCGCCGTCGAACTGATGCGCACGCAAAGGGAGGCCGCATAATGAGCGCCTCCAATGCTTCGGTCGCCATACCGCCAAGCCGGCAGCGGGAAAAGCCCGGTCAAAATTTGAAGTGGATCGGCCAAAATATGAAGCGGGTCGAGGACCCGCGATTGTTGACCGGTCAGGGCCGTTACATCGATGACATCGACCTGCCCAACATGCTGCATGCTGCCGTGCTGCGCAGCTCTCGGCCGCACGCTAAAATCAAATCGATCGATACGCGAGCCGCTGCCGAGCTTCCCGGCGTGGTCAAAATATTGACCGGTGCCGACATCGCCAAGACGACCGGCGCACTACCTTGCTTTGCCAATCCTCCGGTCGAGCAGCGATGCGTCGCCGTTGACCGTGTTCGCCACGTCGGCGAGGCCGTCGCCGTGGCCGTTGCCGAGAGCCGCTACCTCGCTGAGGATGCGCTGGAGAAGATTGCGGTAGAATACGAAGAACTGCCGGTCGTGGTCGATCCGGAACAGGCGATCAGCTCTGCGGGTGATGCGGTGCTCCATCCTGGCCGCGGCCCCACCAACGTGGCGATACAACGACATTTCGCCTTCGGCAATGCGGCAGATGACTTCGCCAAAGCCGCCAAAATCGTCAAGCGGCATCTGCGTTGGCCACGTTCGGGCGCGCAACCGCTTGAGACGGTCGGAGCCGTCGCCCAATACGACAGCGCATCGGGGAAGTTCACTATCCATGCTAACACGTCGATGTATAACTACGTAGGCTGGACGATGGCCTTATCGCTCGGCGTGCCGGCGCATAGGCTTAATGTTGTTCCGGTGATCGCCGGCGGCAGCTTCGGGAGCAAGTTGTTCGCACACAAGGTCTGCGTGTTGGCAGCTTCGCTGGCGCGTATCTGTGGTCGGCCGGTCAAATATATCGAGGACCGTATCGACAACATCATGGCGTGTGACAATCATGGCTCGGATCGAATTTACGACGCCGAGCTCGCGCTCGATGGCGACAACCGGATGATAGGGCTGCGCTGTAACGTGATCGATGATTACGGCGCCTATTTCCAGTTCGGCATTGGCCATCACGGCAACGCATTGTCGCAGATCGTTGGTCCATACAAGATCCGAAGCGTCGATCTCAGCATTACCGCGGTGTTCACCAATAAGTGTCAACAGGGCGCCTATCGGGGGTTTGGCTCGGAAGTTTCCAATTTCGTCATCGAGCGACTTGTCGATGCTGCCGTCGACGAACTGCACCTTGATCCGGTCGAATTCCGGCGCCAGAACTTCATCCAGCAGCAGGATTTTCCCTACAAGATACCCACCGGAAATCTGTACGACAGCGGCAATTACAACGCAGTGCTCGACGAAGCCTTGCGTATGCTTGACTACAAAGGCTGGCGCCGAAAGCAAGAGGAATACCGCAAGCAGGGTCGCTATGTTGGGATCGGTATCGCCACTTGCCAGGAACGCAGCGTGTTCTCGGCGACCGAATTCTGGATGCTCAATGAGGAGGCCGGCTTCGCGCTGACGAGTTCGCCAGAGGGCGTTAGCATCAAGGTCGACCCATTGGGTAAGGTCGTGGTGTCACTGAATGCGCCGTTTTGGGGCAATAGTCCCGAGACCATGGCGACCATGATCCTCGCCGAGCAGCTCAAGATCGATCCAGACGATATCGCCGTGGCCTATTCGGACACAGATCACGGACTCGCCGGTACGGGCCCCGGCGGCAGTCGCTACACGGTTATGATGGCAGGAGCCGTTGTCGGCGCTGCAACCATGATCAAGGAGAAGTTGTTCCGCGTTGCCGGCCATATGCTCGAAGCAAGTCCGAATGATCTTGAGCTTCGCGAAGGCAGGGTCGGCGTCAAGGGCGCGCCGGGTCTGGAAAAGACCATCGCCGAAATCGCGATGCACGCCCACTTCTTCCGACTTTCCATGCCGGACGATCCGACCCTGACTAGCGGCATCGACGCCGCATACACCTACGATCACCCGCTGACGACGCTGCCATCCGACGATCGGTCCGACCTCGGCATTTTCTATCCGATCATGGGGCACATGTGCCACATGCCGGTCATCGAGGTCGACCCACGCACGGGCCAGGTGAGCTTTCTCGATTATGTCGCGGTGCACGATTGCGGAACCATGGTGAATCCGATGACTCTCGCCGGCCATGTCCGAGGCGGGACGGCGCAGGGCATCGGCACAGCGCTCTACGAGCAGTATTACTATGACGAGCACGGCCAATTGCTGACGGCTTCTTATGCCGACTATCTGATCCCAACCATCTACGAGATGCCGGCAGACGTGCGGGTCGGCCATGTCGAAACGCCGTCACCCTTTACCGAATACGGCATCAAAGGCGGCGGTGAGGGCGGCCGCATGGGCGCGCCGCCGGCGCTCTGCGCTGCCATCGAGGACGCGTTGCGCCCACTCGGCGTGAAAATCGACGCGATGCCCGTGACGCCGCGGCGGTTGCGTACGCTTATCCGCGAGGCGCAAACACGCCAGGCCCGAGCTCCGCGCAGCTAAATACGTCCGGTCTCCAGGACCGGAACGGCAAGTCGGAGCAGCACTAGAGCATGTCCCGGAAAAGTGGAAACCGGTTTTCCGAAAAGGACATGCTACAACAAAGAGATCTAGAGCATTTCCCGATTCCACTTAATCGGGAAATGCTCTTGTCGGGCTCACCCGTGCGAGAGCGTGGCCTCGCCGTGCTGGACCAGCTTGCGTCCGGAGAGCTTGCGCAGGCCGACATAGAACACCGGCGTCAGGAACAGGCCGAATAGCGTGACCCCGATCATGCCTGCGCACACGGTGACGCCGGTCGCCGAGCGCACCTCGGCGCCGGCGCCGTGCGAGAGCACCAGCGGGATCGTACCGGCGATGAAGGCCACCGACGTCATCACGATGGGGCGCAACCGCAACCGGCAGGCTTCCAGTGCCGCCTCGACGATGCCCTTGCCCTGAAACTCGAGTTCGCGCGCGAACTCGACGATCAGGATCGCGTTTTTGCACGCGAGGCCCATCAGCACGACAAGGCCGACCTGAACGAAGGTGTTGTTGTCGCTGCCGTAGAGCTTCACGCCGGCCAGTGCCGAAAGCATGCACATCGGCACGATCAGGATGACGGCGAGCGGCAGCGCCCAGCTCTCATAGAGCGCCGCGAGCACCAGGAAGGCGAGCAGCACCGAAACCGGGAACACCAAGAGCGCGGCGTTGCCCTGGGTGGCTTCCTGGAAGCTGAGATCGGTCCATTCGATGGTCATGCCGTTGGGCAACACGCGCTTGGCGAGCTCAGCCATCGCGCTCATCGCCTGCCCGGATGACATCATTGCCGGATTGGCTTCGCCGATGAAGTCGGCGGCCGGATAGCCGTTGTAGCGCAACACCGGATCGGGCCCGTAAGTCTGGCTGATCTTCACCATCGAGCCAATCGGCACCATCTGGCCGCTGTCGTTGCGCGTCTTCAGGTTGGCGATGTCTTCCACGCGCTTGCGGAAGTCGCCGTCGGCCTGCGCATAGACGCGCCACGTGCGTCCAAACAAATTGAAGTCGTTGACATAGGACGAGCCGAGATAGACCTGGAGCGTCTCGAACAGACTGGTGAGCGGCACGCCCTGCGCCTTGGCCTTGACGCGATCGACTTGGATATCGAGTTGCGGCACGTTGGATTGATAGCCGACGAAGGGGAATCCCATGCCGGGCGTCCGCACCGCCGCGCCTTGCAGTGCGTTCGCCGCTTGCTGGAGCGCGCCGTAGCCGAGCCCGGCACGGTCTTCGACGAACATCGCATAGCCCGCGCCTTGGCCGAGACCCAGCACCGGCGGCGGGTTGAGCACGAAGGCGAAGCCTTCTTTGATCTTGCCGATCTTGCCCTGGATTTCGCCGGCGATCTGCTTGGCGCTGCGCTCGCGCTCGGCGAAAGGCTTCAGGATCGCAAAGGCGACGGCGTAGTTCGGCGTGTTGGTCTGCTGCGTCGGGTTCAGGCCGGTCATGCCGATGACGTGACCGACGCCGTCGGTCTCGAGCGCGGCGTCCTTTATCCGTTGCAGCACCGCATCGGTGCGCTCCAGCGACGAGCCCTCGGGCAGTTTCACGCCGGCGATCAGATAAAGCTTGTCCTGGGTCGGAATGAAGCCGCGCGGTACGGCGTTGAACATCAGCCCGGTGCCGGCCAGCAGCACCAGATAGATAATAAAGACCAAACCACGCCGGCCGAGCGTGCGCGAAACGGCGCCCTGGTAGCCATCGGAACTCGCCTTGAAGAAGCGGTTGAACGGCCGGAAGAACCAGCCGAGCAGGCGATCGATCAGACGCGACAGAAAATCTTTCGGCGTGTCGTGGCCATGCAGCAATTTGGCGGCGAGCGCTGGCGACAAGGTTAGCGAATTGATCGCCGAGATCACGGTGGAGATCGCGATCGTCACCGCGAACTGCTTGTAGAACGTGCCGGTGACGCCGGTCAGAAACGCCATCGGCACGAACACGGCGCATAGGACGAGCGCGATGGCGACGATCGGTCCGGAGACTTCGGTCATCGCCTGGTGCGCCGCCGCGAGCGGCGTGCGGCCTTCTTCAATATTGCGCTCGACATTCTCAACCACGACGATCGCGTCATCGACGACGATGCCGATTGCCAGCACCAGGCCGAACAGCGACAGCGTGTTGATGGAAAAGCCGAGCAGATAGAGCACCGCGAAGGTGCCGACGACCGACACCGGCACCGCGATCAGCGGAATGATCGAGGCGCGCCACGTCTGCAGGAACACGATCACCACCAGCACGACCAGTGCGATCGCCTCGAACAGCGTGTGGACGACAGCGGTGATCAACTCGCGCACGAACACCGTCGCATCATAGTCCGAGCGGTAGCTCACGCCGGCCGGAAACTGCGCGGCGATCTCGTCCATCTTGGCGATCACCGCGTCCCGCGTTGCCAGCGCGTTGGCGCCGGGCGCCTGAAACACGCCGATGATCGATGTGTTGTAGTGGTCGAGCTGGCCGCGCAGCGTGTAGTCGCTGGAACCAAGCTCGACGCGCGCGACGTCGGCAAGCCGCACCACCTCGCCGTTCTGGCCGGTCTTCAATATGACGTCGCCGAATTCCTGCGCTGTGCGCAGCCGGCCCTGCGCGTTGATCGCGATCAAAAAGTCGCTGCCGCCCTTGATCGGCTCGGCGCCGAGCTGGCCGGCCGAAACCTGGATGTTCTGCTCCTGGATGGCGCGCACCACGTCGCCCGCGGTCATGCCGCGCGAAGCGACCTTGTCGGGATCGAGCCAGATGCGCATCGCATAGTCGCCGCCGCCGAATAGCCGGATCTGGCCGACGCCCGGAATACGCGCCAACTGGTCCTTGACCCGGATGTTGACGTAGTTGCGCAGGTACAGCGGATCGTACTTGCCGTCGGAGATCAGCGTGATCAGCGTGAGGAAGGCCGGCGACTGCTTCTGCGTCGTCACGCCGAGGCTGATCACTTCCGAGGGCAGACGCGATTGCGCCTGGGAAACGCGGTTCTGCACGTCTACCTGCGCCTTGTTCGGATCGGTGCCTGGCGCGAAGGTGATGGTCATCTGCAGCACGCCGTCGGAGCCGGCGACCGACTTCATATACATCATGTTCTCGACGCCGTTGATCTGCTCCTCGAGAGGCGACGAAACGGTTTCGGCGATGACCTTGGGGTTGGCGCCCGGATAGGTCGCCTGCACCACGACGGTGGGCGGAACGACCTCGGGATACTCGCTGATCGGCAACAGCGGGATCGCGATCGCACCGGCGACGAAGATCACGATCGACAGCACCGCCGCGAAGATCGGGCGATCGATGAAAAACCTGGAAAAGTCCAAAGGGGATTCTTTCTCGGATTACGACTGGGGCTTGCTGTGCATCGCAATCAGGTTGGCTTTGACCTTGCTGTCCAGTGCAAAGATCTTCTGCAGGCCGGCGACAATCACTTTGTCGGTCGCCGCGAGGCCCGATTGCACCACCCGCAAACCGTCGTGAATGCTGCCAAGCACGACGTCCTTGCGCTTCACCTTGTCGTCGGCGCCGATGACATAGACATATTTGCGATCCTGATCGGTCATCACCGCCTTGTCGTCGATCAAGGTGGCCATGTATTCGCTACGCCCTTCGAGCTGGACGCGTGCATAGAGGCCGGGCACGAACACGCCATCGGGATTCGGCACCGTCGCCCGCACGCTGATCGTGCCGGTCGCCGCGTCGACCTGGTTGTTGACGAAGTTCACCGTACCCGCATGCGGAAAGCCGGTTTCGCTTGCTAGGCCCACGCGCACCTGGTTCTCCGAGTTGGCGCGTTCGCCTTTGCGGGCGAGCTCGCAATAGCGCAGGAAGGATTGCTCGTCCGGCTGGAAGTAGACATAGACCGGGTCTTGCGAGACCACGCTGGTGAGCACCGTTTGGTCGGCCTGCACGAGATTGCCAAGCGTCAGCACCGCGCGGCCGACTTTGCCGCCAATCGGCGCGCGGACCTCGGTGAAGTCGAGATTGAGCTTCGCGGTGGCGAGCGCGGCTTCGGCCGCATGCACGTCGGCGTTGGCCTGCCCGAGCGCGGCGCTGCGCGTGTCGAGGGTATCGATGGAGATCGCACCGGTCTTGATCAGGGATTCCCCGCGCTTGTTCTGCGCCTCCGCGAGTTGCACCGAGGCGCGGGCGCGCTCGAGCTGCGCCATCGCGCTGTCATAGGCGGCGCGGTAGGGGCGTTGGTCGATCACAAACAGAAGGTCGCCGGCCTTGACCGTGTCGCCCTCCCGGAAGGCGATGCGCTCGATATAGCCGCTGACGCGCGGGCGGATGTCGACCGCGCCGATCGCCGCGATTCGTCCGGTGAATACGTCCCACTGGCGCACCGATGTCGTCACCACCTCGGCGGCATCGACTTCGGGCGGCGGCGGCGGTGACGGGGCTTCCGCGCCGCTCTTGCTGCAAGCGGTCAGCACCGTGGCCGCGGCGACCATGGCGACAGCGGAAAGACCCGCACGCAGCGACGCGAGCAAGGTATGACGGTACGTCACGAGTATTCCTCTTGACTGGGATTGATTGTCAGCCCCATAGTGAACCTAACTTCAACTTCAAAAAGTGCAAGAGTAAATTTTGCGCTAAGTTTTATCCACCGGGGCATGATCCGGAAAAGTGGATGCCGGTTTTCCGAAAAGATTATGCCCAAACAAAAAGTTAGAGCGGAATGTCGATCAAGCCACAACTCATTCCGCTCTAGCGCAATTTCGTGCTACTGACGGTTTTGTCGCCTATGCGGTGGTGAATCAGTCCGTTGTGTTGCACACGTGTGACGTACGTGGTCGGCTCGCGATCGGTTGGAGAAGATCGCGATCAATTGGGGAGATTCATGGGCTGCGACGCGCAGGTGATGGAAGCCGATGAGCTGATCAACATCCGCGAGATGTCTGATCGCAGCTCCGTTCCCGCATCGACGCTGCGCTACTACGAGAAGCTCGGCCTGATCACCTCCGAACGCGGCGCCAGCGGCAGTCACCGCCGCTACAGCGCGGCGACATTCTATCGGATCACCTACATCACGCTTGCGCAACGCGCGGGCTTCAGCCTCGACGAAATCGCTGAGCAATTGGCCGTCCTGCCGAAAATCCATCCGCTACCGGCTAGGGTCTGGGAACCGCTGCGCCAGAAATGGGAAGAGCGCATCGATCAGAGCATCGCCGAGCTCAAGCAATTGAAGATCGATTTGCGCCGCTGCACGCGCGAGGCTTCGCGGTGAGACTGTTTGCGGCAAGGACCGGCAGCAAGTCGAGGCCCTAAATCGCCAAATAACGCGACCTGATCTCGTCGTTGGCTTTCAGTCCCGCAATCGTATCCCGATAAACAATTTGCCCCTTGTCGATCACGGCGGCGTCGCTGGCGATGCCGAGACAGAAATGCATGTTCTGCTCGGCGATCAGGATGCTGGTGCCGGAGCCGCGCAGGCGGTGCAGGATGTCGGCAATGCGCTGCACCACGATCGGCGCCAAGCCCTCGCTCGGTTCGTCGAGCAAAAGGGCGACCGGATTGCCCATGAGCGTGCGCGCGATGGCAAGCATCTGCTGCTCACCGCCGGAGAGGCGGCCGGCCTGGCGTGCGCGCAACGGCTGCAGCAGCGGAAACACTTCGTAGATGCGCGTCAAATTCCAATAATCCTGGCCGTCCGGGCCATTTTTGGCGGCGATTTCCAGATTGTCCTCGACGCTGTGCTCCGGAAACACCTGCCGGTCCTCCGGCACAAAGCCCATGCCGGCCTTGGCAATCGCGTACGGCTTGCGGTTCGCCATGTCGCGGCCCATGACCACGACACGGCCACGCCGCGGCGGCGCCAGTCCGGCGATGGCTTTGAGCGTCGTCGACTTGCCGGCGCCGTTGCGTCCGAGGAGCGCCATTGTTTGTCCTTCGGCAAGCTCGATATCGACGCCGAACAGGATCTGGCTCGACCCATAGAACACGTCGAGCCGCTGCGCGCTGAACAGAATGCGGGCGCTCATGAGCCGCGGGTTTCCTGGCTGGTGCCCAGATAGGCGGCGATCACATCTGGATTGCCGCGAATGTCCGCGGGCGTTCCTTCCGCCAGCACGCGGCCGTAACAAAGCACGCGGATGGTCTGCGCGATCTTGAACACGATATCCATGTCGTGCTCGATGAAGATCAGCGTCATTTTTTGCCGCTCCCACAATTCCTGCACCTTGGCGATCATCTGCCAGCGCTCTTCCGGTCCCATGCCGGCCGTGGGCTCATCGAGCAGCAGCACGCGCGGCTCGAGCGCGAGCGCGAGCCCAATGTCGAGCAGTTTCTGATCGCCGTGCGAGAGGTTCGACGACGTCACCGCCGCTTTGTCGGCGAGCCCCAGCATGGTCATCACGTCGGCCGCGCGGTCGCGGCATTCGGGCAGCGGGAAACGGCGAAAGATGCGCTCGGCGTAGCCCATATGCGTCTGCACGGCGGCGGTGAGAATTTGCTCCACGGTCAGCGACGGAAAGATGCTGGCAATCTGGAATGCGCGCACGACGCCACGGCGCACGATCTGCTGCGGCGATAGGCCGCCGATGTCCTCGCCGGCAAGCAGCACCCGGCCGCGGTCGAGCCGCATCGCGCCCGAGATCAGGTTGAAGAACGTGGTTTTGCCGGCGCCGTTCGGCCCGATGATCGCGGTCAGCGAGCCGTCTGGAAAGTCGAGCGTGACGTTCTGCATCGCGGCGACGCCGCCGAAGGATTTCGAAAGCTCCTCGACCTGTAGCATGCGGGTTACCCGGGCGCCTGGGATGGCGAAGCTTTCGCTACGGCGGCGGGTTTGACGCTTTCCCGCGCGAACGAAAAATGCCGGCGCCAGCCGTCGAGCACGACATCGAGAAGCCCGCGCCGCAGCCCGAGCGCGAAAATGAGGATGATGATGCCGAGCGCGAGCCCGTAGTATTCGGTGAATTGGGTCACGAAGTTGTTGAGCAACAAGAGAATGATGGTGCCGACGATCGGACCCAAAAAGCTATTCAAGCCGCCGAGCATGATGATGAAGACGCCTTCGCCTGAGATCGTCCAGTAGGCGAATTCCGGGTAGGCGCCGGAGACGAACAGGCTCATGATCACCCCGCCGGTACCGGCGAAGATGCCGGCGAGCACAAACGCCGTCAGGCGCACGCGGAACGCGGCGATGCCGAGAAAATTCGCCCGCGTGGCATTGTCGCGGATCATCCGCAAGGTGTAGCCGAACGGCGACTGCACCAGATGATGCATGAGGATGAGGCCCACCACCAGCAGCGCGCAGCTGGTCAGATAAAGATGCCACTGGTTGGCTAGATTGATTCCCAGAAAAGGCGGCCGCGGAATGCCGCCGCGCAAGCCCTGGTCGCCGCCGGTGAGCGGCGTCCACAGAATGATCAGGCTGTGCAGCAGCATCTGAAACGCGAGCGTGAGAAAGGCGAAATAGATTTCCTTCAGGCGCACGCAAATGGCGCCGACGATCAGTCCCAGCGCCGCACATAGAATGAGCGTCAGCCCGAATGCCGCCGGGATCGGCATGCCGGTGCGCTGCATCAGCAGCGCGAAGGAGTAGGCGCCCAGCCCGAAAAACATGCCGTGGCCGAAAGACACCATCCCGCCATAGCCGACCAGAACATTGAGCGACGTCGCGAACAGCCCCAAGGCCGCGCCGCGGATCACGAAATCGACCAGCGCCTTGCTCGGCCAGACAACCGGCAACAAGGCCAGAGCCGCGAACGCCACCGCGCCGACGACAAGATCGAATGCGAGCGAGCGCCGCGCCATCTCAAGCTAAATCCTTCTCAGGCCAAATCTTTGCCGAACAGGCCGGTCGGCCTGGCGATCAGGATGAGCACCATGAACAGATACATCAGTCCCTCGGTGAACAAGGGAAAGCCCAGGCTGCCGAACGCGCGGATGAGCCCGATCGCGAGCGCGGCCACGAAGGCACCGACGATCGAGCCCATGCCGCCGATCACGGTGACGATGAACGACTCGATCAGAACTGAAAATCCCATGCCGGGCGTGAGCGAACGCACCGGCGCGGCCAGCGCGCCCGCAAAACCCGCCAGCAATCCGCCGAGCCCGAACACCAGGCCATAGAGGAGGCCGGTATTGATGCCGAGCGCGCCGACCATGTTCGGATTGATGGCGGCGGCCCGGATGGTCTTGCCGAGCCGGGTGCGGTCGATAAGGAGCCAGAGCGCGAGCCCGATGACGAAGGCCATGCCGACCACGAACAGATAAAACGGCGGCACCACGCCGCCGGCAATGAACAGCGGCGGCACCTGGAAGGTCGATGGCATCCCCATCGACTTGAATTCAGGTCCCCAGATGATTTTGACGAGATCGTCGAAAATCAGGACGAAGCCGTAGCAAACCAAAAGCTGCATCAGCACGTTCTGGCCGTAGACGCGGCTGATGAACAGGCGCTCGAAGATCACGCCGACGATCGCGGTGGCGAGCCCGGCGCCCAGGATGGTCAGCGTGTAGCTCTCGGTGAACCTGAATATCGTGAGCGCGAAATAGGCGCCCAGCATGTAGAATGAGCCATGGGTGAAATTGATGACCTTCAGTACGCCGAAGATCAGCGTCAGCCCGGCGGCGACCAGAAACAGCAGCATGCCGATGATCAGGCCGCCGGTCGCCTGCGTCACCACGCAGGCGGAGGAGGAGAGGCAGCTCGCGAGGGTGGCAAAATCCATGACGGGCCGCCGCCGGAGCTATTTCATGAATAGTTCTTTTTCTTCTTCCAATCGGCTTCGAGCTCGAAGATCTGCGCCCAATCGCCGGCGGTCATGTCGGTGACGTAGGGCTCGGCGGAAATTGTCGTGCCCCAGCCGATGGCGTAACCGACGATGGTCTGGTCGTCGGCGCGCAGCGTCAGCTTGCCGTCGGCGCCGAACGGCGACTCGATCGTCAGCCCTTTGAGCACCTCGGCAAGCTTGGCGCCATCGGTGGAGTTCGCCTTCTTCGCCGCTGCGGCAAGGAAATTCACCGTGGCTGCGTTCTGCCAGGACCAATTGGTCGGATACTCGTTGTACTTCGCCCGGTAGGCGTCGCCCCAGGCGGCATTGGCCGGCGTGTTGGGGAACGTCTTGATATAGCGGTCGCCGGAGTGAATTCCCTTCGGCAAATTCTTCACCACCGTCAGGGCGGTATAGTCGGCCATGTTCACCGCGAAGGTCTCGGTCTGCCCGAACAGCGCGTAGATGTTGCCCTGGTCGATGAAGGCGGTGAGGTCGCCGCCCCAAAGGCACGAATACAGGGCCTGCGGCTTGGTCTGCAGAATCTTGGTGACGACTTCCGTGTAGTCCGGCTGAAACAGTTTCGGCCAGGCCTCGCCGATCACCTCGACGTCAGGATTGAAATGTTTGACGTAGGTGATGTACTCGGCCGTCGTGTCGCGGCCATAGGCATAGTCCGGCGACGTGGTCATCCATTTGGTCAGGTTCTTCGCCTTGGCGATTTTTCCCGCATAGGAGCCGCCGACGATGGCGTCGTGAATGCCCTGGCGCGCCGTGCGGAACGCATTCGGCAGGTGCAGTTTCGGATCGGCGCTGAGCGAGCTCGTCTCGGAATTGGTGTGTATCGTCAGCATGCCGAGGTCGCGTGCCACTTCGTGAACGGCGAACGCGCCCGACGATGCTTCGGCGTCGATCAGCAATTCACAGCCTTCCGTATTGATCAATTCGCGCGCCAGGCGGGCCGCCTCTTGCGGCTGGCCTTTGGAATCGTGGATCACCATTTCGATCTGCCGTCCGGCAAGGCCGCCGGCGGCGTTGACCTTTTCCACTTCCATCATCACCGCGTTGCGCGATGAGGTGCCGAGCTGCGCCACGCGCCCCGACAGGATTGTCGTCATGCCGACTTTGATGCTCTTATTTTCCGCGCGAACCACCATCGGGGCGGCGAGAATACCGACGGTGCCGGCCGCAGCGCCTTTGAGCAACGTGCGGCGATCGAGACGCTTGTCACGTGTGCGGTTCATTCGGGCTTCCTCCCTGGATGCACCGGATATGAAGATGTCGCGATATTGCGAGCGGTTCGATTATATTTTGTTCGAGAGGCCGCTCGTCGTCCGCAAGTGTCGTCGATCCACATTGCGTCGTCAATTGACATTGCGGTGTCGCGGGGAGACGTCGAGAGAGCGAAGCGATCGAGGGTGAGGGTGCCTCTCCGCGATTCTGAGCGCAGAGGTTCGTGCAACCGCCGCTGCAAATTTTGGCCGTTAAATTGTCCAAGCGGTTACGCCCCCTCACCCCAACCCTCTCCGCGCGCAGCGGGGAGAGGGAGGTGCCTCGCCTCCCGACTGGAGCTAACAAACACGCTGCGTTCGATTGAAATGCAAATCGCCCCGCGCTGATCTCAGACAGCCACTCTGCGCAGGAAAATCTCAGGTCCACTGACGATGCCCTCAATCGATTGACAGTGCCGCGCGCGGCTCTTATTGTTGCGGAAAATGAATAATGAATTAATGTTCAAAAACGGGAGGCGGCTTTGGCCGCAGGCCAGATAACGCCTTTGCCGGCTGAGCTTTTGCGGCTTTACGCCGACATGCGGCTGATCCGCGAAGTCGAGCAGCGCTTGTCGCTTCTGTTCGGCGATGGCGAGATCCCGGGGTTCATCCATTTATCGATCGGACAAGAGGCCGTCGCGGTCGGGGTTGTCGGCGCGCTGCGCCCCGACGACACGCTGGCTTCCAACCATCGCGGCCATGGCCACGCCATTGCCAAGGGCTTGGACCTTTCGCGCTTCTTTCTGGAGATCATGGGCAAGAGCGAGGGCTATTGCGGCGGCCGCGGCGGCTCGATGCATGTCGCCGATATGGCGGTCGGCATGTTGGGTGCCAACGGCATCGTCGGCGCCGGCCTTCCCATCGCAGTCGGTAGCGCATTGGCGCAGCAGTTGCGCAAGACCGGAGCGATCGCCTGCGTGTTTTTCGGCGACGGCGCGCTCGCCGAAGGCGCGCTGCACGAAAGCTTCAACATGGCCGCGCTGTGGAAGCTGCCGCTTTTGTTTGTCTGCGAGAATAACGGCTGGTCGGAATTCTCGCCCGCTGCGCGGCAACTGGCGACCGAGCCGTTGAAGCTCGCCGAAACGTTCAACATCGCGTCCGAACGCGTCGACGGCAATGATGTCGCCGCGGTCCGCGCCGCTGCGGTGGCGGCAATCGAAGCGTTGCGGGCTGGCGGCGGACCGCGCCTGATCGAATGCAAGACCACGCGGGTGCGCGGCCATTTCGAAGGCGATCCGCAAAAATATCGCGAGGCGGGCGAGTTCGACGAGATCGGACGCAAGGATCCGCTCAAGCGCGCGGCCGATAGCTTGCGAGCGATCGGCGTGCCGGAGGCAGACATTGCCGCCGCCGACGAAGCGGCGCGACGCCGCGTCGACGATGCAGTCGCCGCCGCCCGCGCCGGCACGGCGCCGCGGCCGGAAGCGGCGCTTGCCGACGTGTATTCTCCCAAATCGTCGCGCACTGCCGCGCGCGCGGATGCCGCCGCATGACCGAAGTGCGATTTGGCCAGGCGATCAATCGCGCGCTCATCGACGCGATGACGCAGGATTCGTCCGTCGTCTTGTTCGGCGAGGATGTGGCCGAGGCCGGCGGCCCCTTCGGCGTCACCCGCGGGCTTCTGAAAAAGTTCGGCGCCGAACGGGTGCGCGACACGCCGATCTCGGAAGCCGCCATTGTGGGCGCCGCGGTCGGTGCCGCCATGAGCGGGCTGCGGCCGGTGGTCGAAATCATGTTCATGGATTTCGTGACGCTCGCCATGGACGCGCTGGTCAATCAGGCCGCTAAGGCGCGCTTCATGTTCGGCGGTCAGGTGTCGGTGCCGATGGTGGTGCGCATGCCGCACGGCGGCGGTATCAATGCCGGTCCGCAACATTCGCAATGCCTTGAAGCCTGGCTCGCGCATGTGCCCGGCCTCAAGGTGGTCTGTCCGTCGAATATCGCCGACGCCTATGCGCTGACGCGTGCGGCCATCGACGACGACGATCCGGTAGTCGTGATCGAAAACAAGGCTTTGTATGCGAGCAAGGGCGATCTGCCGGAGCCGCCGCCGCCGGTCGAGATCGGCAAGGCGCGGATCGCGCGGGCCGGCAACGACGTCACCATCGTCACCTATGGGGCGATGGTGGCGGCGAGCCTCGCGGCGACCGAAATGTTGGCAAAAGACGGCGTCAACGCGGAGGTGCTCGATCTTCGCAGCCTGCAGCCGTGGGACGAGGCCGCGGTGCTGGCTTCGCTGGCGCGCACCCATCGCCTGGTCGTGTGTCATGAAGCGGTTGAAGCCTTTGGCGTCGGCGCCGAAATCGTCGCGCGGCTCGCCGACATCGGCTTCGACGAGCTTGACGGCCCGCTGCTGCGCGTCGGCGCGCCGTTCATGCCGCCGCCGTTCGCCAAATCGCTGGAAGATTGGTACCGGCCGGATGCTGGCCGCATCGTCGCCGCTGTCAAGCGTGCGATCGCCTGATCAAATAGCGGCTCGCGCCCATGGGCGGGCAAGCCGGAACCCGGAACAGGAGAACGAGATGGAAGAGCGCATTACCGAAGCGGTGTCCGATCATATCGCGACGATCACCATCAACCGGCCGAAAGTTCTCAACGCGCTCGACGTGCCGACGCTCTTGGAGCTGGAAACCGTCTTCGACCGGCTCGAACGCAACGACGATGTGCGCGTCATCATCATCACCGGCGCCGGCGAGCGAGCCTTTGTCGCCGGCGGCGACATCGCCGATCTCAACTCGCGCGGCGGGCTCGCGCATTACCGCGAATTTGCCGAAGTCGTGCATCGCGTCTTCCGCCGTATCGAGATATCCGACAAGCCGACCATCGCGGCGGTCAACGGCTTTGCGCTCGGCGGCGGCACCGAGCTTATTCTCGCGACCGACATCCGCATTCTCGCTGATACCGCGCGGCTCGGCCTGCCGGAAATCACGCTCGGTCTTTTCCCCGGCGCCGGCGGTACGCAGCGCATGATCCGCCAGGTGCCGCTCTGCCGCGCCAAGGAGATCATGTTCACCGGCGAACAGATTTCCGCCAGTGAGGCGGTCGCCATAGGCCTCGCCAACAAGGCGGTGCCGGCGAAGGACGTCATGACCGAAGCGCGTGCCGTCGCCGCCAAGATTGCGGCCAAGAGCCCGCTAGTGCTGGCGCTGCTCAAGCGCACCTTGACCCACGGCGCCGATATGCCGTTGTCGGCGGCGTTGCCCTATGAGCAAAGCATGATCGGCCTGGTGCTCGATACCAGCAACTCCCACGAAGGCTGCAGCGCGTTTCTAGAAAAGCGCAAAGCCGCGTTTACAGGGCGCTGATCGCATGCGGCGCGAACGGCGGTAACAACATGGCCAGCACGGATTTCGTCATGCCAAAACTCGGCCTGACGATGACCGAAGGCACGATCGCGCGCTGGGATGTGGCGCCGGGTAAAAGCTTTGCCCAAGGCGACATTATTCTCGTCGTGGAGACCGACAAAATCGCCTACGACGTGGAGGCACCGGCGCCCGGCGTCCTCCAGGAAGTGCTGGTATCGGCCGGGAGTGCTGTGCCGGTGGGCACCCCGATCGGGCGCTGGGATGTCGGCGACATCAAGGTTTCGCTCGATGCGCCGGACGCGGCTGCGTCCACGGAAGAAGAGCCGAGCGTTGCGCGGGAGGCTTCTGAAACACCGTCGGCGGTGCCGCCGCAGCAGCGCAGCGTTGATGCCGGCCGGACCTTGGCGACGCCTTACGCGCGCCGCCTGGCGCGTCAGGCCGGTATCGATTTGCACGGCCTCGATGGCAGCGGACCGCGCGGGCGGATCAAGGCAGCCGATGTCGAGCGTGCGATAACCGCGAAGGCCGCGCCTGCACAAACGCTTGCGCCAACAGCCGCGCAGACTATGCGCGCCGCGACGTTCAGCGCTGGCACCGATATCGACATCACCGCGCTTCTCAAGCTTGCGGCCGGGATCAACAACGACATCCCCGATTTGCATGCCGAGCTTGCGCACTTTGTCGCGTTGGCAGCGGCGAAAGTGCCGGGCGTCTTTTCCGCGCCGTTCGTCATAGGCTTCGCCACGAACCGCGACAGCGGGGAGGGGACGGCGAGCCTTCTTGCCGGCGCCGACTGCCGCGCGCTGCGCGGCCTTATCGCGCAAAGCAAAAATGTGTTGGCGGTCGAGGACGCGGCCGGCGCACACGGGTTACTGTGGATTGAGTTCCGCTCTGGAAGGCATTTCCTTCGTGTCCGCCGATCCGCCAAGCGGCTGGGCGGCCTCGCTCGTTGTCGGCGCCGTGCGTGAAGGCTGGAGGCCCGATGCCGAAGGCCGCGCCGTGCATGCGGCGCATCTGACGATCGTACTCACCGCGCAGGCTTCCGCGCTCGACCAACAACAAGGCCAGCGCTTCCTGCGCGAGCTTCGCCGCCTGCTCGAAGCGCCGCTTCTTCTCCTCGCCACCTGAATACGGATCGCTCCATGGATTTTCTTCTGTCGGATGACCAGAAACAGATCGTAGACACCGCGCGCAAGGTGGGCGATCGCTTCGGCCTCGATTATTGGCGCGAGCTCGATGCCAAGAAGATGTTCCCGAAAGATTTCTGGCGCGCGGTATGTGACGCCGGTCTTTGCGGCGTGGCCTTGCCGGAGCAATACGGCGGCGCCAATCTCGGCATGCAGGAGATGGCGCTGATTGTGGAAACGCTGGCCGCCTGCGGCGGCGGCTCCACCGTCGGCCAGCTGTTCATGATCAATCCGATTTTCGGCGGCGTCTCCATCGCCCGCTTCGGCTCCGAGGCGATGAAGTCGGAGCTGCTGCCGAAAATCATCAGCGGCGAGATCAATTGCTGCATGGCGCTCACCGAGCCCGACGCCGGCTCCAACAGCCTCGAGATCAAGACCTTCGCGACCCGCGACGGCAATGGCTGGCGGCTCAACGGCCGCAAGATCTGGATCACCGGCGTCGATGCGGCGCAGAAGATGCTGGTGGTGGCGCGCACCACCAAGTCACAGGAGGTCAAGCGCCGTACCGAAGGCTTGTCGATGTTCATCGTCGATGTCGAGCGCAAGGGCTTGAGCTTCACCCCGATCGAAAAGCTCGGCACCAATACGCTCTCCTCCTGCAGCGTCTTCTTCGAGGACGTGCAAGTAGATGGCGGTGAACTGGTCGGCACCCTCGACAAAGGCTGGCACGAACTCCTCGACGTGCTCAACACCGAGCGCATCGTCACCACCGCCGGCCTCGTCGGGGCGGGCGCGCTGGCGCTGCGCCAGGCGGTCGCCTACGCCAACGAGCGCCGCGTGTTCGGCGACAAGCCGATCGCCGCCTATCAGGGCATTCAGTTCCCGCTGGCGCAATCCTTCGCCGAGCTCGAATGCGCACGCCTGATGAATTACAAGGCCGCCGCGCTGTTCGACCAGCGCTTGCCCTATGGTTCGGAGGCGAATGTCGCTAAGCTGATCGCTTCGCAAGCGGCCTCGGCGGCGATCGAGCACGCCATGCAGACGCTCGGCGGCATGGGCTTCGCCAAGGAGACGCATCTGGAGCGGCTGTGGCGCGACGCGCGGCTGTTCCGCTTTGCCCCCATTTCCGAGCAGATGATCCTCAATTTCATCGCCCAGCAGAATCTCGGATTGCCGCGATCGTATTGACCATGACGATTTCAGAGATAATGGCGCCCGTCATGGCCGGACTTGTTCCGGCCATCCACGTCTTCGTTTTCGGGGTAGGGAAGACGTGGATGCCCGCGACACAGGCGAGCGGAGCGACGCCGTTCTTCGAACGGCTATGCGCGGGCATAACGGCAGAGTGTGCGCCGCCACTGCGAGTTCTCACGATGATCAATCTGTCGAGCTTCATCCGCTATCACGCGACGCGCACGCCGGAACGGCTGGCGATCGTTTATAAGAACCGCCGCATCAGTTTCGCCGAATTCTACCAGCGTATCGAAAAAGCGGCAGGCTATCTGGCCGCGCGCGGCATCGGGCCGAACGATGTCGTCGCGGTGATGATGAAGAATTCGGCCGCCTTTCTCGAGCTCGCGTTCGCCACGAGCCATCTCGGTGCCGTGTTCCTGCCGATCAATTTTCGCCTCGCTGCCGACGAAGTCGAGTACATCGTCGGCAACGCGGATGCGAAGCTTCTGTTTGCTGATGTGGAATTTGCCACAGCAGTCAAGAATATACCCTCCGCGATCCTGCTCGACGAGCCGGCGCAGATCGACACGGCGATCTTTGCGACCGATGCCGCGCCCGCGCCCATGCATCTGCGCGGGCCGGATGAATTGTTTCGCCTGATGTACACCTCGGGCACGACCGATCGGCCGAAAGGCGTGATGCACACCTACAATAACTTCTATTGGAAGTGCATGGATCACGTCATTGCGCTCGGGCTCACCGCCGACGCGCGTTTGCTGGTGACCGGTCCGCTTTATCACGTCGGCGCTTTCGATCTTCCCGGCATGGCGGTGCTCTGGGTCGGCGGTATGCTCTACATCCATCGCGAATTCGACGTGGAACGGGTGCTCAGCTCGATCTCAGCCGAGAAGCTTACCTGCGGCTGGCTGGCGCCGGTCATGCTCGGCGCGGTGCTGGCGCATCCGCAGCGCGCGTCGTTCGATGTTTCGAGCATCCGCTGGATTATCGGTGGCGGCGAGCGCACGCCGGAATCGCGCATCCGCGCGTTCTCCGAATATTTTACCAACGGCCGCTACATCGACGGCTATGGGCTCACCGAGTCCTGCAGCGGCGACACCCTGATGGAAGTCGGCCGCGAGATCGAGAAGATCGGCTCGGTCGGGCGGGCGCTGCCGCATGTCGAAGTGGACATTCGCGATCCGGACGGAAGGCCGCTGGCGGCCGGCGAGGCGGGCGAGATCTGTCTGCGCGGACCGCGCATCACCCAAGGGTACTGGCGCGACGCGAAGAAGACCGCCGCGAGCTTCTACGGCGATTGGTTTCGCACCGGCGATGTCGGCTATCTGGACGGCGACGGTTTTTTGTACCTCACCGATCGTGTCAAGGACATGATCATATCCGGTGGCGAGAATATCGCCTCGTCGGAGGTTGAGCGCGTCGTCTATCAGATGCCGCAGGTGCGCGAGGCGGCGATCATCGGCTTGCCCGATGAAAAATGGGGCGAGCGTCCGGTAGCGGTGGTCGCGCTCAATCCCGGCCACACCCTCGATTACGAGACACTGGCGAGCCACTGCCGCGCCCACTTGGCCGCGTTCAAAGTGCCGAAGCAGTTGATCCTGCGCGAGCAGTTGCCGCGCAATCCTTCCGGCAAAGTGTTGAAGCGCGTATTGCGGGACGAGTTGCGATAAGTGCGGATCGAGGTTCGTCATTGCGAGCGTCAGCGAAGCAATCCAGGGCGGCTGGCGCGGAAGCGGGATTGCTTCGTCGCTGACGCTCCTCGCAATGACGACGTTGCAAACGACGACATTTGGGAGGAAGCGATGTTGAAAATCGTGACCTTGATGAAGCGCCATAGCGGCCTCTCGGTGGAAGACTTTCAGAAACATCTCCGCGACACTTACGGCCCTTTGCTAGCCAACGGCCCGGGCTTGCGCCGCTATGTGCAATCCTGCCCGCTGCCGCAGGGGTATGGCAAGGGCGAGCTCTTGTTCGATGCCGTCGAAGAAACGTGGTTCGATTCGAGAGAGGCTTATGAGAGCTATCACGGCTCGGCGGAATTCGCGGCTGCCCAAGCCGACGCCGACACCTTCCTCGATTCCGCGCGCACCATTGTGATGCCGGTGGATATTCACGTCATCAAGGACGGGCGCATCCCCGATAACGCCGTGAAAAACATCGAGTTCGTCAACAAGCGCCCCGGCATGGGGCTCGAGCAATTCCGCGCCTATTGGCGCAACGTCCACGGTCCGCTCGCCGCCACGATTCCGGTCATGCATCGCTACGAGCAAAACCACCTCGCGCTCGGCGAATATGCGAAAGGCGAACCTCCCGCCTATGACGGTCTGGCAATCACTTGGTTCGCCTCGACCGCCGACATGAAGCGCGGCACCACGACGCCGCAATATGCGGCAACCCGGGCCGACGAGCTGAATTTTTTGCCCGACGGTCATCTGCCGATCATCGTCACCCGCGAACACGTGCTTGTTTAGCGGCGCGTGATCTTGCCAGCATTTCCCGGACGCGGTGCGGCGCGACAGCGCTGCTCCGCAGATCCGGGATCGTCAGGAACTCGGCGTTTGTGACGATCCCGGTTCTGCAGCACATCACTTCGTGCCGCGCTGCGCCCGGGATATGCCCACCGGGCAAACTCTTGCCGTTTCGTATGCGCGACGTTGCAAAACGGTCACATGATTGGGGCTTATGCGGTTTATGCATGATGCTGCCCGAGCGGCTCATTGTCCAGGGCAGCCGTCGGCGCTATGAGCTTTGTGCAGACAGCAGAGAGCGGCGGAATGTCAAAGCAAGCGATGCGCGACGAGGCGGAGCGTCTGGTCAAAGAGGCGCTGGAGCGCAAGAACCTCGTCGTCAAGCAGGGCAAGACCCGGATCGAGGCCAAGTGCCGGAAATGCGGCGCGCCGAATCGCGTTTCGGCGGAGCAAGGCGAGACTCGCGTGGGCTTTTCCTGCAAGGAATGCGGCGAGAAGCAGGCGACGCTTTAATCGGCGCACGCTGCGTTCGGCGCCAACTTGAGGTGGCCGCCATAAGCGCGCGAACGCGCTTATGGTTCACATTCCAGATTGACGGCGACGTTTCAAACAAGCAATCACTTGGAGCGTGATGCTTGTCGACAGAATTGTCATGCCCGCGCTTGTCGCGGGCATCCACGTCTTAGGGGCGCGACGAACAAAGACGTAGATGGCCGGAACAAGTCCGGCCATGACACTTGCGTCGTGTTGTCGAAACACAACATCGTCTAAGCATGCGCTTCGCTGTCGAGGTGCGCCATTTGCGGCGCGTCGTAGCGCGTGCCCGCTGTAAGTTCCGGTGACACAGCGGCGTCGATGCGCGCGAGATCGTCGGCGGAGAGCTTCAGGTCGAGCGCGTCAAGCAACTCCTTGAGCTGATCGCGGCGGCGCGCACCCATCACCGGCAGGATGTCGTCGCCGCGCGAGCGCACCCAGGCCACCGCGAGTTGCGCCGGGCTCGCACCCTTCTCATCGCCGATCTGGCGCAGCGCGTCCACGAGCTGCAGATTTTGTTCGACATTGCCTTGCTGAAACCGCGGCATGCGCACGATGCGGATATCGCCCTTGTTGTCGGCCGGCGGCAGGCGGCCGCTCAACAATCCGCGCGAGAGGACGCCGTAGGCGCTGATGCCGATGCCGAGCTCGCGCGTCGTCGGCAGGATCGTCTTTTCGATGCTGCGGCTCATTAACGAATATTCGATCTGCAGATCGACGATCGGATGCACCGCATGTGCGCGCCGGACCGTGTCGGCACCCATTTCCGACAACCCGATGTGCCGGACATACCCGGCGCGGACCATGTCGGCGATCGCCCCGATCGTGTCTTCGATCGGCACTTTCGGATCGAGTCGGGCAGGGCGGTAAATGTCGATATGATCGGTACCGAGCCGGCGCAGCGTGTAGGCGAGAAAGTTCTTCACCGCCGTCGGGCTGCTGTCGTTGCCGACGAACATGCCGCCGGGATCGCGCTGCGCGCCGAACTTCACCGAGATGATCACGCGATCGCGCGGCGTGCCTTCGAGTGCGCGGTGGATCAGCATTTCGTTGTGGCCCATGCCGTAGAAGTCGCCGGTGTCGAGAAAGTTGACGCCGGCCTCGAGCGCCGCGTGGATCGTGGCGATGCCTTCGGCCTCGTCCGCCGGTCCATAGACGCCCGGCGACATGCCCATGCAGCCGAGCCCGATCGCGCTCACCGTCGGTCCGGTCCGGCCCAGTTTGATCGTCTGCATCATAATCCCCCTCGGTAATGATCCGGCGGCGTAATGATCTTTACAGATATACGCTCTTCATCTGCGCTTCAGGATAGCGCAAGCCCGCGGCGGCGCCGACCGGCACGGCTTCGGAAATTTGCGCAAGCTCGCTCTCGCTCAGTGACACCGCGAGCGCGCCGATATTTTCTTTCAGTCGTTCCAGCCGTTTCGTGCCCGGGATCGGCACGACGTCCTTGCCCCGCGCCAAAAGCCATGCGAGCGCCAGTTGTCCCGGCGTGCAGTGCTTCGCCCGGGCGATGCCGTCGACCCGCTGCACCAGCGTCAGGTTCTGGCTGAGATTGTCCGGCGCGAAACGCGGATGCCGGCGCCGCGCGTCGGTCTCGATCAGATCCCCCTGATCGGCGACCGCGCCGGTGAGAAGCCCGCGGCCGAGCGGCGAATAAGCGACGAACGCGATGTCGAGCGCGCGCGTCGTCTCCAGCGTCTCCTCCGCTTCGGCGCGGTAGAGGAGCGAGAACTCGTTTTGCACGGCGGTGATCGGGTGTACCGCATGCGCGCGGCGGATCGTCTCCGGCTTCGCCTCGCTGATGCCGAGCGCGCGGACTTTGCCTTGTTTCACCAATTGCGCCATGGCGCCGAAGGTGTCTTCCACGGGCACGGTCGGGTCGACCCGATGCTGATAATAAAGATCGATCACCTCGACGCCGAGCCGCTTCAGGCTCTTCTCGCAGGCCTCGATCACATATTCGGGTCGGCCTTCGGCGATCTTGCCGCCGTCGCGGCCGCCGAGATTGCCGAACTTGGTCGCCAGCACCACCTCGCCGCGATGGCTCTTGATCGCGCGGCCGACCAGCTCCTCGTTATGGCCGAAGCCATACATGTCGGAGGTGTCGAGAAATGTGATGCCGGAGTCGAGCGCCGCTTGGATCACCGCGATGCCGTCCTCGTCGCGGCTGGTCCCGTAGGTGCCGGAGAGCGACATGCAGCCGAGCCCGATCGCGGTCACCGCGATGCCGGATGAGCCGAGAAGTCGCTTCGGAATGGGACCTTTGCCGTCGTTCATCGCGCGTCGCTCCGTCATGGCGTTTCGGGTATAACGCTTGGTAATTGGGCCTATCGGCAGCGCGGCGCAAGCTTTAGTCCGTTCTGGCCGTCATTCCGGGGCGCGGACGTCGTCCGCGAGCCCGTAATCCATAGTCCCGGTTCACGCGTATTAGAACTCTGCAACCATTCTTTAATGTCAGCGAATATTAATTCCGGACAGCCGCGAACGCGGCTTCCGGAATGACGGAAAAGCAGGGACAAAATACCGACATGACTTCCGGCTACGAGGCAGGAATGAACGCTGCGTCGAACGCGGTTTTGCCTCCGATCCCCTTGGTCGATATCCGCGACGGCGGACCGCCCCGCCATGCGCTCGAGAATGCGGCGAAGGCGCGGGCGCTGCGTGAACTCGTGCCTCGGTTCCCTGCCGCGCGCGGCACATCCGCTGGTGCCGTCCTTCGACCGCATCTCGCAACGTTGGCTGGCACGCTCGCGGTCGCCTTATGTGGGGGAGATCGCGACCATCGCGGCCGGCCTCGATGTTTCGGGCGTGTGGCTCCTCAACGCCTCGATGCAATGGGGATGTACATCCCGCGCCAGCGCCGATGACGGCGTGCCTTGGCTGCTGCGCACGCTCGATTGGCCGTTTCACGGGCTGGGCCACCACACCGCGCTTGCGCGCATGCGCGGCGCTGCCGGCGATTTTGTCAGCGTCACTTGGCCCGGCTATGTCGGCGTGCTCACCGCGATGGCGCCGGGTCGTTTCGCCGCCGCCCTCAACCAGGCACCGATGTGGCGGCGCACGACGCACCGTTGGCTGCGCGTTTGTGACTTCGCGCTCAATGCCCGGCATGTGTGGGCAGGCGATGGCCGCATGCCGCCGGATCAATTGCTCCGGCAGGTGTTCGAAACCTGCACCAGCTACGGCGAGGCGCGCGCCATCATGGAGCAAACGCCCGTGTCGCGCGCCGTGATCTATACGCTCGTCGGCTGCGCGGCCCATGAGCGCTGCGTGATCGAGCGCACCGAGGACGCCTTCGTCACCCGCGAAGACGACACCTGCGCGGCCAACGATTGGGTGCCATGTCGGCCCGGCTGGGAAGGCCGCATCGGCACCCGGCGGTTTCTCAACTGCTCGTTCGCCGAAGCCACGCGATTGAGCAAAGCGCGCCGTGACACGCTGGCGCAATGGAGCGGGCCGGTGACCGGCAGCAGCTTCGATTGGGTGCGCGAGCCGGTGCTCAATCCTTACACGCGGCTTGCGGTCGTCATGAGTCCGGCGCGCGGCATCATGCGCACCGTCGGCTATGATTTCGCCGGCGGCGCCCTGCCGCAGCCGGTGACACAAATCAACGAACTCGACTTGCTGCCGCGCGCCGCCTGAGCCAAGGTCTGTTGCGAGCAACAAGACCCCGGAGCGAGAGGCCGCGACAAGGCCCGCCCGCTTTCCAGCCGAGACACCCCATGCCCACGATCACCAGCACTGACGGCACCAAGCTCTATTACGAAGAAGCCGGCATCGGCACGCCGGTGATCTTCGTCCATGAATTCGCCGGCGATTACCGCACCTGGGAGCCGCAGATGCGGGCCTTCTCGCGCTCGTATCGCTGCATCACCTTCTCGGCGCGCGGCTATCCGCCCTCGGAGGTGCCGAGCGATCCGGCGCGCTACGGCCAGGACATCGCCCGCACCGACATCCTGGCGATCATGGATGCGCTCGGCATCGCCAAGGCGCACGTGGTCGGCCACTCGATGGGTGCCTATACGGCTTTGCATGTCGGCATCCGCCACCTTGAGCGCTGCGTCTCGGTGACGGCGGCCGGTTGCGGCTGGGGCTCGGTCGCCGATCCGGCGGCACGCGAGGCCATGCGCAAGGTCGCCGCCGAGAACGCCAAGCTGTTCACCGACAACGACATCAAAACCGCCGCGGCAATCTACGCCGAAGCGCCGGGCCGCCGCACGCACAAGTATAAGGATCCGCGCGGTTTTGCCGAGTTTGCCCGCATGCTCAGTGAGCACTCGGCGCTCGGTCATGCGCTGACCATGTCGATGCTGCAGGCCAAGCGGCCGACGCTCTGGGACATGGAAGCCGATCTGAAACGCTTCGCGGTGCCGCTTCTGGTCATTGTCGGCGACGAGGACGATACCTGCATCGAGGGCAGCGTGTTTCTGAAAACCACGGTGCCGACCGCCGGCTTGCTCGTCGTTCCGCGCTCGGGCCACAACATCACCAGCGAAGAGCCGGCGATCGTGAATGCCGCGCTCGCCGATTTCTTCGCCGCCGCCGAAGCCGGCCGCTGGCTGTCGCACAAGCCGCCCGTGTGATCGCTGCGGCCGCGAACCAACATTGAATGGCGAGCGTGATCGTTTTTAGCTCGATCGATTGAGCAAGTCAGGCATCTCCGCGCTCGATCAGAAATGCGGAGGGAACCGGTAACTCACTTGCACGAACGTACCGAAGCGCTCGGTATTGGCGGTGTACGGAATCGCCGGCTCCGTCACGAATTGGTTGGGTGAGTTCGTCGGATCGCAGCCGCCATGGCAGCTCTGTCTGGCGCCTGCAGTCCACATCGCCCAATAGCGTCCGCCGATGCCCAACTCGAGGTTGTCGGTCACCAGATACGTCAAGACAAGCTCGGCTTGCACGCCCCGGCTGGTGCCGCTCTGCGGATAGAAAGCGACCGGCGTACGCTGCCAGTGGCTGTCGAGGCCACTGTATTGGCCGTATGGGAGGTAGGCGATATCGCCGTTGATCCCCCAACGGTCCCATATCGTGGCGACAGCCGAGACACCGACACGGAGCGACTGCCAGGTCTCGTCCTCCGTGAGGGTCGCGCGGTTCGGATTGTCGCCGGCGTTCACGCAAGACGCCACAGTCGGTTGAACTTCGGTGCAGCCGTAAGCATTCGCGTTTTGGCGCAAGTAGCTGTAGCCGACGAACGGACCAAACTTGTAGTTCCGCTCGTGCAGCACGTCATAGCCGACGTCACCGACCGCATAGTTGAACCAACCGGAGGACGTGCCATTACTCACCAGGAAACCCGAAGGGCCGCCCACCGCGCCGCCCGCTGCTGAACCCCAATCTTCGTCGGTATCCTTGCCGCCATTGAGGCCGCCGGAACCGAAAAATCCTTTGACGAACAGTCGCGTCGGCGTGTCGACGCGGACAAAGAATTCGCCCGACTGTCCGGTCAGATTGCCGTAGACGAGCTGCGACGTGAGGGCGCCGGTACCGCTGGTGTTCTTCTGCGAGCCGCTGCTGTACCAGTAGCGGCCGCCGGCATCGACTTCCCATCCGGTAAACAACGCCGGAGCGGGGCGGGCCTTGAGTGGCATGACGCTCGCGCCGAAGACCGGTGAATCCGCCCATGCGATGCGCGGGTCCTGGTCCCAATGGTAGTTCAGCGCCAGCTTCACGACCTGCATGTCCGGCGTCACGTTGGCCCTGTTGCCGGCGACCGGCGCACCGGCGCCACCGTTGAAGTTCAGTGTGGCCGGAACGGAAACCGAGGTCGCGGCGAAGCGATAATAATCGTATTCCAAGCCGACCGACCAAGCCGGCGTCAGGGCGTGCTCGATGCCCGCACCGACCGTTCCGCCCCACGCGTTGCTGTGGCTGCCGGCGCTTGGGCCTGCCGGCGTGCCGTTATTGGTGAAATCGCGATTGGGCGTGATCAATATATCGCTGTTCAGCCAAGCGCCGCCGCCTTTGCCATAGAGGAGCGTGCGGCCCAGCGGGTCGACAATAAGACCGGCGCGGCCGGTCAGACTCCCCAGCACCTGCGGCGACACCTCGCAGTTCGATCCGACGATGACGGAGGAAGACTGCATGCAGGTGAAGTTGCCGTTGGAATTGAGATAGCTGATGTCGGCCTCGACGCCCACCAGCCAGCGCGGCGCCACCTGCCAATTGTAGCCGACCTGAAGACCGGCGAGGAACGCACTGGTGTTGACCTTGTCGCCGAACACCGAATTTCCGCGCGGATCCGAGAATGTCGTAGTGCCGGCCGCGGCGCCGGCACTGCCGCCGAAATAGAGCCCCGTCCATGTCCATGCGGGTGCGCGTGATGGTGACGGCGGTAAGTCGGCCGCAAGTGCCGGTGCCGCGATGCCCGAAGGGACGGACGAGGCTGCCAAAACAAAAAGACCGGCTCGCAGGAGATTTTCTTATGCGCGTTCATGGCTCTTCCCGGAAAGGCTCGTGCCGAACGATTTCGGCAAGGTGGGGCCAAGTTACGCAGCCCGAAAACGGAGCATCGATACTCACAGAAGAAATTCGTCGCCGATCTCTATCGGCCGGCATGAGCACCGATTTTGCAGGCGACGCTACTGACTCTAACCGTCGTTCTACGCCCTGAAGGCGATGGATGCCGAAACCGCTTTCCGGCCTACGGCATCAACTCTAGGGGTACGTGGCGAACCGGTAGCTCGCCTGTACGAAGCTGCCGAAACGCTCGGTGCTGGCGGCATATGGATTTATTCCGCCCGCGACGAATTGGCCCGGGGGACTACCGCACTGGCCGAAGCAGTTCTGGCTGCCGCTTGTGGTCCACATGGCCCAGTAGCGTCCGCCGATGCCGAGTTCGAGGCTATCGGTCAGCAGATAGGTCAGAATGAGCTCGGCTTGCACGCCGCGGCTGGTGCCGCCCTGCGGGTAGAAAGTGACGGGGTCACGCTGTGGGTGGGTGTCCAGCCCGTTATATTGGCCGTAGGGTAGGTAGGCGACATCGCCATTGATGCCCCAACGATCCCATATTCTGGCGACGGCCGAGACGCCGACACGGAGCGATTGCCACGTCTCGTCCTGCATGAGGAACGGGGCGTTCGGCCCGATGTTATCGCAAACCCCACCCACCGATACGTTAGGATTGCAGCCGAGCGCATTGACGTTTTGGCGGAAGTAGCTGTAGCCGACGAACGGACCAAGCTTGTAACGCGGGTCGTGCAACACGTCGTATCCGACATCGGCGGCCGCATAGTTGAGCCAGCCCGATTGCGTGGAACTGGTCACCTGGAAGCCGGTTTTAGCGCTGGTCGCGTCACCCCAATCCTCGTCGGTGTTTTTGCCGCCCGAGAGGGCGCCGCTGCCGATATAGCCTTTAACAAACACGCGCCACGGCGTGTCCACACGGGCGAAGAATTCTCCCGATTGTCCGGTCGAATTCGCATAGGTGAGTTGCGATAGTAGTGCTGTGTTCCCTTCGTTCGCTGTCGTGTTTTTCGTGGTGCCGCTCGAGTACCAGTAGCGCATGCCGGCATCGACATCCCAGCCTTGCAGGATTGGCGCTGGGCGTGCCCTGACCGGCATGGCCGTCACAGCAAAAACTGGGGCATCCGCCCAGACCGCAAACGGATTCTGGTCCCAACGGTAATTCAGGGCCAGCTTCACGACCTGTATGTCCGGTGTCACGCTCGCCGTGCCGCCCTCGACGCGGGTCACAGCGACGATCCCTACGGGCGCGGAGACGGTCGCTGGCGTGGAAACGTTCGTGCTGGCGAAACGATAATAGTCGTACTCCATGCTGACCGACCAAGCCGGTGTCAGGGCGTGTTCAATGCCTCCACCGACCGTTCCGCCCCAGGCGGTGTTATACACGCTGGTGCTCGGGCCCGTGGCGGGAGCGTTGCCGAAGGTCTGATTGCGACTAATCAATACGTCGCTGTCCATCCATGCGCCGCCGCCTTTGCCGTAAAGAAGCGTATGGCCCAGCGGATCGACCAGAAGGCCAACGCGGCCGGTGAGGCTCGCGAGCACACGGGGCGACACCTCGCAATCCGAGCCGACGATGGTCACCGACGGCTGCATGCAGGTGAAGCTGCCGTTGGACTCGAGATAGCTGACATCGCCCTGTAGGCCGACGACCCAACGCGGCGCCACTTGCCAGTTGTAGCCAACCTGGAGCCCGGCGAGGAATGCGCTGGTCTTCACCGTATCGCCGAACACCGAAGCGCCCAACGGATCGGAGAATGTTGTCGTGCCGGCGGCCGCGCCGGCGCTGCCGCCGACATAGAGGCCGGTCCATGTCCAGGGCGCTAACCGATCGGCCGCAATGGCCGCGGTCGGCGGCGTCAAGGTCGACGCAACCGCGGGCAATATCGACGCGATGATGATGGCAGTTCGCCGAAAATAGCTTTTGTGCGCTTTCATGGCTCTCAATGCGAAGCTTGGCACCGAAAAACATCGGTACGGTAGAGGGCCAAGCTACGCAGCCCAATGAAGCGGACTCGATACCCACAGGAAAAAGTTGCGCCGCACGCGGGGGTGGTAAACTCGTAGTTGGCGCCACGCTGATTTTAGGACGTGATTCTGAAGACAGGATGTTGACGAGCGCTTAATTGATGAGCGCCTGCAGCGGCGCAGGAATGCGTCCGCCTCGCGCGATCATGCGCTGTGACGAACGCGTGTTTACCGGCACGATCGGCGCACGGCCGAGAAGTCCGCCGAAATCGACCCAGTCACCGACCGTCTTGCCGACCGCCGGAATGAGCCGCACCGCCGTGGTCTTTTTGTTGATCATGCCGATGGCGGCTTCGTCCGCGATGATCGCCGCGATGGTTTCGGCCGGCGTGTCGCCCGGTATGGCGATCATGTCGAGGCCGACCGAGCACACCGCGGTCATCGCCTCGAGCTTGTCGATGGTGATGAAACCGTGCTCCGCCGCTTCGATCATGCCGGCATCCTCCGACAGCGGAATGAACGCGCCCGATAGCCCGCCCACATAGCTTGACGCCATCGCGCCGCCTTTCTTCACCGCGTCGTTGAGCAGCGCCAGCGCCGCGGTCGAGCCATGGGTGCCGACGCTGTCGAGCCCGATCTCTTCCAGGATGCGCGCCACGCTGTCGCCCTCGGCCGGCGTGGGCGCCAGCGAAAGATCGACGATGCCGAAGGGAAGACCTAAGCGCGCGGCCGCCGTCCGCGCGACCAATTCGCCGGCGCGGGTGATCTTGAACGCGGTGCGGCGGATGACCGCGGCGAGCGTGCCGAAATCGGCATCGCCCGCGGCCTTGATGGCGCGCAGCACCACGCCCGGCCCGCTGACGCCGACATTGACCGTGCATTCCGGCTCGCTCGCGCCGTGAAACGCGCCGGCCATGAACGGATTGTCCTCGACCGCGTTGCAGAACACGACGAGCTTGGCGCAGCCGATCGAGCTGTTGTCGGCGGTCAACGCGGCCGCGCGCTTGACGATATCGCCCATGGCGGCGATCGCGTCCATGTTGAGGCCGGCGCGGGTCGAGCCGACATTCACCGAGGCGCACACCCGCTTGGTCCTCGCCAGCGCCTGTGGAATGGCGGCAAAGAGGTTCTGGTCGATCGCCGTCATGCCCTTCTCGACATGCGCCGAGAAGCCGCCGATGAAATCCACGTCGACCGCATGCGCGGCGCGGTCGAGCGTTTGCGCAAGCCGAAGCAAATCATCAGGCCCGCAGCGCCCGGCGATCAGCGACACCGGCGTCACCGCGATGCGGTTGTTGATGATCGGCAGCCCGAATTCGTCGGAAATCTCGGCGCTGATCCGCCGCAGATTGCGCGCCACGCCTTCGATCTTCTCATAGACGTTGCGGCACAGCGTCTCGGGGCTATCGCTCACGCAGTCGAGCAGGCTGATGCCGACCGTGATGGTGCGGATATCGAGCTGCTCGGTCCGCACCATGGTGATGGTTTCAAGAATCTCCTCGCCGGAGAAATTGAGCTGGCGCATGACTGCGGTTTAATCCTCTGCAGCGTCGATCTCTCGACAGACTACAGCGCAGCCGCGCGGTCAATGGCGCGTGAAATGAGGAATCCATAACGCCGGCCGTCGAGGCAGTCGCGGAATTGCCGCTGCGGCACGAGCCCGGCGTCAGGCTCCGCCACAGGCCGCAAGCGGGTTATAGTCCGGCCGCATCAGCATGGCGTGGAGCTGGCGTCGGCGGATCCCCATATTGCCGCCGTCAAAGATCGGAAGCGCGAGCGCATCCTGCAGCAGGCGTCCGAACGGCGCCTCGTGATCATAGCTGTCGATACCGACCACTCGCATCAGATCGGTGATGATGCGAACCGCGGCCTCGGAGCCGTAGATTTTCGCTTGGACCGCGAGTTCTTCGGCCGCCGGCCACTGCGTGTCGAGCGCATGGCACGCGCGCCAGCAAAGATAGCGCGTCGCTTCGATCGTCGTCTTGGCATCCGCCAAGGCATATCCGACCGCCTGATGCTCGATGATCGGGTGAACACCGCCGCGCTTCTCGGTGCGGGCAAAGTTGAGCGCGAAGTCGAATGCCGCACGCATGAGGGCGACGCCGAAAATGCCCACCAGCGCCGCGGTGCCGGTGAAGGCCGCGGCGGCGAGCGCGAGGCCGCCGCCTTCCTGTCCGAGCAGATTGTGACGCGGCGCGATGACATTCTGAAAGCCGAATTGCGGCACGAGGTGCGCGCGATGGCCGATGGCGTTGATGGCGCGTTCGAACACGATACCGGGCGCGGGCGCTTCCACCACAATGATGGAGACGCCCTTGTCGGTCGGCGCCGCGCCATCGGTCCGGCACACGATCGTCAACGTGTCGGCCCCCTTGCGGTCCCACCCGGTGGCCGACGAAACCCACTTCTTGCGGCCGTTGATGATCCAGGTCTCGCCCTGAAGCTTTGCAGTGGTGCGTACGCCTTCGCCGGGCGGCGGCGAGGCGGCGTTGGCGCTGCCGCCCGGTTCGCTGGAGCAGAATCCGGCGAGTGGCGCGCCGCTCGTTTTCAGGAACGGCGCCAGCATTCGCGCGCATTGTTCGGGCGTTCCGCCGAGGAGGATCGGCAACAGGCCGAGCACCGTCCCCAGCATTGTCAGCGTGACGCTCGGGTTCACGCTGTAGAATTCCTCGGCCATGATCGCCAGATCGACCAGCCCGGCATTGTCGCCGCCGGCCGGCGCGGGGATGCATTTGCGCAAGTAGCCCGCCGCGACCATGGCTTCATAAATGGGCTTGGTGGCGAGGAAGCGCTCCTCGGGCGTCGCCAGCAGCTCCGCCGCCGCCGCTCCCTCAAGCACCTCCTTGGCAAATTTGCGGGACTGGCGCTGCAGTTCGCGCTGCTCGGGTGAGAGGGTGAAATCGATGGCCATCGCGGCTCTCCCTGGGTTCGGAGCAAGACATCAGCCTTTCGGTAAACGGCTAACGCGCCTGAGCCGAAAAGTCTTGGACGAGAGCGACGCAGTTTTTGGTCTGCAGTGAACGAGGGCGCGAAAGCTCAGAGTTAAAGCACCATCGCGCGACGGAACTCGCGAGGCGCTGCGCCGTTGTTGCGCTTGAACAGGCGGTTGAAATGCGAGATGTCGCGAAACCCGGCGGCGAACGCGATTTCCGCGATGGTCTTATGTCGGCAATCGTGATCGAGCAGATCTCGCACGCAAGTGAGCATCCGCTTGTCGTTGACGTGTTCGCCAACCGACCGGCCCGTTTTTGCAAACAGCCGGTGCACGTAGCGCGGCGAACAGCGAAATTTTTGCGCCAGCATCGTCGCGCCAAGCTCGGGATTGTCGCTGTGGCGGTCGATGTAATCGAGCATCAGCGAAAGCAGCACGGGAACATTCATCTGTTCGCGGCGCGCTTCTCCGACGATGTCGGGCGCATGCGCAATCAGGTCTGCGACATGCGCGCCGGTCAGCGCCGCGACCGCCGGGGTGCGGGTCGAGGCGAGACAGAGCTCGGCATAGCCGGCAAGAGTCCGCGATAGCGCGCGGCCGGTTTCGGTCGCGGAAAGGTTGAGGCGCGGGCGACCGAAAAAGCCTTTCGGCAACAGGCTTCGCGGCACGGCGAAACAGAACAACTTGAAGTCCCTGCAATTCGCTATTTCGAACGGCTCGGTGGTATCCGCGATGGCGAGATCGCCGGGCACGCTGATCTGCTCGTGGCCGTTCTGGATGGTGCGCCCCACGCCTTCGAGCTGGAGGTTGATGAAGCAAAGATCGTCGGTACTGCGGACGATGTGCGATCGCAGGCGCAGCACGCTGTGCTTGGTGGCTTTGACCAGGGAAATCTGGATCGGAGCGGCGTCCGCTCGCGATATGGCGCCTTCGAACGGATGCTCGGCAATTTTGCGCGGCTCTAGTCGAACGAAAGCAGCCGCCAGATCATTAGCCCAGCTGCCAAACGGCTGATCGCCACCCACAGGCTTTGTCGACCATTCCATAGGCGCCCAAAAAGTTGCTGTTGCAAGCTGGACTGCCCGGCGGCCAAAAAGATATAGGCGGGTCGTTTGCCAGTCAAACACCGTAAGCCCCGTCGCCGTGGCCGGTGTCCGCTCCGTGAATGCGCGCCCTCAGACCCGGTGCATCGCCTTGAAAATTTCTTCGCGTTGAATCTCGACCCGCACCGAGAGCTCCTGGCCCTTTTGCGCCAGCCGGTCGCTGAGCGTGTGGAACGAGATTGCCGCGCCGGCGAGATCGACCATCATGATCATGGTGAAGAACTCGCGGATCACCGACTGGCTGATGTCGAGAATGTTGACATTGGCGTCGGCGAGCACGTTGGCAATGCCGGCAATGATGCCGACGCGGTCAGAGCCGATGATGGTGATGATGGCGCGGCCGGTCTGCGCGGGCGCCGCCTCTTTGCTTGCATTCGGCATGGTGATCGACTCTGTGGCGCGTGTTCGCCCAAACCTATAGCCACCCACGCGCGGCAAGGCTACCGCGGCGCAAAAGGCCGTCGCGCGCGCCTTCACGAACATGCCGCAGTCGGCAAAATCGCGGTTGTGCGCGGCACCGAGAAAGCTCTATTGGGTTAACGCACACTCAGAGCAGGTCACCGGCTTGCGCGTTTTTGACAGATGTTGCCGATGACGTTCGATGACGCCTTTCGGGTGCAATTGCGCGAGCTTCTGGTCTGGCGCCGCGATGTGCGGCGCTTTCGCACCCAAGCGCTGCCGTCCGGCACGCTCGATCGTCTTATCGGCATGGCGTGTCTGGCGCCTTCGGTGGGTTTGAGCCAGCCGTGGCGCTTTGTCGTCGTCGACGATCCTGCACGCCGCCGGGCCGTCCTTGAGGACTTTCGCTGTTGCAATGCCGAGGCGTTGAAATCCTACGACGACGATCGCTCCGCCCAATACGCCAAGCTCAAGCTCGCCGGCCTCGAAGAGGCGCCGAGCCAGCTAGCGGTGTTTGCCGATCCGGCGACCGAGAGCGGACACGGCCTCGGCCGCAGGACCATGCCGGAGATGATCGAATATTCGGTGGTCGCCGCCATTCACACGCTGTGGCTTGCCGCGCGCGCCGAGGGCATTGCCATGGGCTGGGTCTCCATCCTGACGCCGGGCCGTGTCCACCAGGCGTTGGACGTTCCGGATACATGGCGCTTTCTCGGATATTTTTGTCTCGGCTACGCGCAGGCGGAGAGCTCTTCGCCCGAGCTCGAACGCGAAGGCTGGGAACGGCGCCAAGCCGCCGAAACGTTCATCGTTCGCCGCTGACGCTGCATCTGCCGGCGAGGACAGCCGCCACGATGCCGGCGCGCGAAAGCTATTTCGCATCGTGAAAGATGATGCCCAGCGTGTGGCGTTCGCCGGTGCGCACGCGGCTGACGCCGTGCCGCAGATCGACGCGATAAACGCCCTTCGTTCCCTGCACCGGACGGTCGTGCACCGCGAACAGTACGCCGTCGCCCTGGCTGAGCGGCACTACCTCGACCCGGCTCTGCATGCGCGGCCGCCGCTCGGTGAGCACGAACTCGCCGCCGGTGAAATTGCGTCCGGGCGCCGAGAGCAGGATCGCGACCTGCAGCGGGAAGGCAAGTTCGCCGTAGAGATCCTGATGCAGGCAATTGTAGTCGCCGGCCGCGTATTGCAGCAGCAGTGGTGTCGGCCGCACCTGGCCGGCCGCGTGGCACGCTTTGAGATACTCGGCGTGTTGCGCCGGATAGCGCACGGCAACTTTCATGTGCTCGTTCCAGGCGTTGGCGAAGGGCACGATGCGACCGTAAAGCGCGGTTCGCAATTCGCCGATCGGCGCGGGCAGGGGGTATTTGAAATAGCGATACTCCCCCTTGCCGAAGCCGTGGCGCGCCATATGAATGTGGCTGCGAAAATGCTTCTCGGCAGGGTAGAGCGCGGCGATGCCGCGACACTCAATCGTTGTCAGCAGGTTGGGAAGCACTGCACAGCCGTAGGCGTTGAGCTCGGCGCCGATGGCGTCCCAGTCGTAGCCGGCCACGCGCTCGGCGAGTGGCACGTTCGCCGCTGCGGCTGTCATGGCCATGATATTCATCTCTCAATCTCCGGCTTTCGAAATCCGCCGATCCGGAATTTAGGGCGCGGGGCTACGGGCGGACGACCCGATTTCTGCGATGTCGCGTCGCCCAAGGGCCAACGTGATCCGTCATCCTGAGGCGCGAGCGTAAGCGAGCCTCGAAGGATGCACGGCCCACGCAGCCGAAATCGGCTTGTCCGATTTCGGGATTGTTGAGTGTCCAAGTCGGCAACAGCCGACTTGGATGCCGTCGCCCTTCGAGGGCCGCTAACGCGGCCGCCTCAGGGTGACGGTGAACGTCGATAATGATCCTTAGTCGCGCGTCGCTAAATCTTCCGCATCGGCATCCTGAAGGCCAGATAAGCGCCGACGCCCGTGAACACTGCGACGGTCAAGAAAACGGCGCGGAACGCGTCGCTGATTTCGCCCTGTATCACAGCTTGCCGTGCCGGCGTCAGCGCCGCCATGGCTTCGGGGCCGTGCTCGATCAGAGCGCCGAAGAGGCTCGCGGTTTCCCGGTCGCGCGCCGCCAAAACGGAAAACAGGACCGCGGCCACCGTGGCCGTTCCGAACGCCGCGCCGACTGAGCGCGAGAACTGCACCATGGCGGCTCCGGTGCCGAGCATGCGCTGGCCCGCCACGGCCTGGATGGTGACCTGCACCACGCCCATCACCGTTCCCATGAAGCAGGCGGTGAGGCCGAAGACCCACGGCAGTTCGAACAGGTTAAGCCACGGCAGGGCCACGGCAAGAAACAACAAACCGACGGTCGCGGCCAGATAGCCATAGGAGGGGAACGCCGCGGTGCGTCCGGTTCGTGTGACAAGTTGCCCCGTGACCAGCGATCCGATGCCGATGCCGAACATCATCGGCAGCATCAGCAGTCCGATCTGTGCCGGCGACGCGCCGCGCACGGCGCGCAGATAGATCGGCAGAAACGTCACGATCGAGACCAGCGCCGCGCCGTGACACGCCGCCAGTCCGTCCGAGCGCCAGACCGAAGGTTCGCGGAAGAGAGCCGGCGGGATCAGTGGCGAGGTCGCATGCCGCTCCTGCCAGATCAGCGCCAGCAAGGCGAGCGCGCCAAAGACGAGCAAGCCAGCGATCAACGGCAAGGTGTCGGCCTCCATGCGTTGCACCTGCTCGAGCGCCAGGATGACCGGGCCGACAAACAGCGCGAACAGAAGGAGGCCGGGCGCATCGAAGCTTGTTCTGCGCCAGTCGCCCGGTTTTGTTTGCAGCCGCCACACCAGAATCACGGCGGCAAGGCCAAGCGGTACATTGACCAAAAAGATCGAGCGCCAGCCGAAGACCTGCGTGAGATAGCCGCCGGCGACCGGGCCGAACGTACTCGACGCCACCGACACGCCAGCCAGATAGCCCTGGTAACGCCCGCGTTCGCGCAGCGGGATGGTTTCGCCGACCAAGGCTTGCGACAAGGTCATCAGGCCGCCGCCGCCGAAGCCCTGTAGCACGCGCGAGGCCGACAGCAATTCGATGCTGGGCGACAGCGCACACAATACCGATCCGACAATGAATAATGCCAGCGCGGTAAGAAACATCGGCCGTCGGCCGAACGAATCTCCGAGCCGACCGTAGACGGGCGCCGCGATGGTGTTGGCGATCAGATACGACACCACGACCCATGAGATCCGCTCGACGCCGCCGAGGTCGGCGGTGATCGCGGGCAGTGCCGTGGCAACGATCGTCTGATCGGCGACCGCAAGGAACATCGGCAGCATGACCGAGGGGAAAACGGTCCGGAACAAGCTGCGCGGCGAAGGCGCGGCGGCGGCGGGTTTGGTTCCTTCAGCTTTGATTTGAATAAGATCGTCGGGCATTGAATGATCGTATCAAGGGCTTGGTGCGAACGGCTCTCGTTCCTGCTCTCGTTCTTGCAACACAAACGCGGAGTGTCCAACACCCGCGCCCCTTCAACCGACAGAAAGGGGAGGCTATATTGCCTAGATTGAGGGTGATGGAGCTGCGCTCGCCAATGTTCGCGGGAGCTCGCACCATGCCTGAGAATGATCTACGCATCGATACGGAATTCGACCGGCAACCGCGCGCAGGCGCGCGCCAGGAACAAATGCGCGGCGAGAATAGGGCCGCCGCGGAAGCCATGTCCACTCGGATGGCGGAAATCAGCGCCGATCGCCTCAATGGCGGTGTGCGCATGCAGACCGAAATGGCGCAAATGCTGCAAACGATCGGCCGCGAGTGGATGGAGCGGCGAACCGTCGAAGCGGAATTTGCGCTCAGTCTGCCGAACCGTCTCGCCAGCGTACGCACCTATGCGGATGCGGTTGCCGTCTATCAACAGTGGCTCAGCGGGTGGTTCACCCTGTGCCAGGAAGACGGCCAGCGGTTTTTGTCTGACAGCCAGCGGATCGTGGCAACTGGCATGCGCTGCTTCACCAACACTTCACCTACCGCGCCGAGTTGAATTGTTGCGCTCGGCGGTTTGCGATAACGCCGGAATTATGAAGAGCGGTCCGCGATGTTCGCGCTGCCTGAGCGACACGATCCGCGGCGGCGATGATGCGGTCCGAGCCTCGGATGCGGTGGAGCAGTGTCGGGCGATGCGGCAATCGCATAGCCCCCATCCGCCGGCATCACGCACGGAACGAACGTAAAAATAGGGCGTTGGGTTTTTTGGGTCCGCGGGGAGCTGGAAAGGCGACCGTGCCGCAGATCGAACGCAAGTTGCTGCAAATTGCAGACAAGCAAGGGAGATGCGGAGACGGGCAGCCTACGTGTTTGGGAGATCCTTTATGAGCTGGCGAGTTGCGATTGCAGCCCTTCTCGTCTGTACCCCGGCGATGGCGCGCGATAACGGGCAGTTCAATAACGTGCCCCCTGAAATCCGCGCCTGGTTCAAAAGCGTGAAATCCCACGCCGGCATCCCGTGTTGCGACATTTCCGACGGGCATCGCACCGATTACGACATGCGCGAGAACAAGTATTGGGTGCCCATCAACGGGCAGTGGATGGTGGTGCCTCCCGAAGCGGTGGTGGAGGATTCCGGCAATCCCACCGGCGACGCCGTGGTCTGGTACACGGAATTCAACGGCAACGTTTATATCCGCTGCTTCGTCCCCGGCGGCGGCGCCTGATGGTACGTCGGCTCGTCCGTTTATCGGGCGGGCAAAGCGGGCGGCAAGCGTCAAACGGACGTTAAAAACAGCTCGGGCGGGCGCGTCGCGCGGCTGTTGGCTCATGGATCGGGCGCATGCGGCGGTTCACTTTCCGTTGTTGTCCGCTCCAGCCTGAACAACAGCATGTAGCCGTCGCTAAAATTATCTGAAACATCGGACATTCCGGAATCGAATGTTGCCGTGCTGTTTGCGGCGTGGCGCTTTCCGGAACGTCAGGCGCGCAAAGCAAATTTCAGTCGAAGATCAACAAACAAATAAATGAAAAAACTTGAGGCCGGCCGCCCATGGGGCGGCCGGGTTGTTGTGGTATCTACGTCCGCTCTGGCCTGTGCGGCAGCGGGGACGCAGAATCAGCTATGCTCAGCCGACAAAGCTGACGCGTTCCTGTTCGCGCGCCTCGGCTTCCGTCTTCGGCTGTGCCGGCAGCTGCAATATGCTGGCCGCCTGGCCTTCGCACAACAGAGTGAGCAACACGGTGCGCCCGTCGGGAAACTCGAGCGCATCATGATGCGCGGCCAACTTTTCCTTGTTGACCTGGCGGAAGATCGCCGTTTGATGATTGATAGTCTTGGTCTTCCAGCCAAGCAGGCCCGCTGGCAGACAGGCGACTTCGCCTGCGAATGCGAGTTCGGTGCCCGGCATCAAACACACCGCCATGCCGAGATCGTCGACATCGGCAAAACCGCGCGTTCCGGTACCGAAATCACGAGTCACAAGCTTGTCGCCCACTTTCGCAGGCCGCGACCGCACGCTTTGGAGGCTAAAGTCACACATTGGCGACTCCTTTCCCCCGGCATGGTGTCCGGGGCTTTCAATGCCCCCCACAACCCCAGCGGTAACAAGTCTAAGCAAAAACAATGCCGACACACGATGGATATTTGATGGCGAAAGCGCGCTGCATGTCAGCCCCGCGTTTTTCCGTCATTATTCCTAAAGTGTATGCCTCGTCGGCAATGCTCTTACGCTCCTCATGCCGCCGCGAAGCCAACGCGGTTATGCGGCGAACGTTCGAGCCTGGGACATTTTTTCATCATTGATCTGCGCACTCAAGCGGCAGATCGCGCAAGACTTTTTACACCTTATGCGCGGTCCGTGCCGCTACGCTTTCCACAGCTTAAAACATATCCAGACTGCGCCACAGTCGGCGCTGACCCAAAGCGCTCCGATTCGCCGAACGAGCAGCAGCGCGATTTGGCGCGGACACCGCTTGCAAGGCTCCGCTAGCTGTAGAGAATGTCAATGGTGCAAAAGTGCAGCCTGGTCGGCGATTAGGTGCCTGATCCAGCCGCAGGTGCGGCGTTTGTGCCGCCAAATTGCGCAAAGTATTGCGTCAAATTGTTCGGCGCCGATTGGAATCCTGGCGACGATGGCGCGCGATTTTCAAAGGAGCGCGACGGGCGAGACGCCGGTTAGAGCGCCCGCGTCAGGCAAAAGACGTCACGAACCATCGGCTCCAGGGCGAAGGGTCGCGGAGAATTTTTGCTCGAACTCGCGAAGCTCCCCGGCATTGATGTCGCTGACGGCCCAAAAATCGAAGCCATTTTCCCGCCAGTGCAGCACGTTGAATCCATGCCGCGTTTGGCTGACCGGCTGCTGCGGCTCCGTTCCCTTGGCTTGCGCGACAAACAGGTTGATCACGTGATTGCGGCGGCGATAGACGATGGCCGCGGCGGTCTCGCCATTGATGTCGTCGAGGCGTCCGCCGATCAGCGTAAAGCCTTGCGCGGCGAGTTCGGGAACCGGCGGCGCCACGTCGAGCTTGCCGTTGAACCAGGGCTTGACCGTATGCTGGTCGCTGGTTTCGACGTCGGTCAGATGTCCGGGCTGTAGTGAGCGCAGATGCGCCGACACCACTTCACCGGCGATCATCTGCTCGCGACGATCGTCGAGCACGCCGAGCACCAGCGTTGCGGCGATCGCGCCCGAAAGCGCGGTGCCAAGCGCGAAGCCGCCGACGAAAAAGCGTCGGTCAAAACGGCGGACCGTCGGCGCCGGGGCCGGAGCAGGCGCGGTAGCCGCTACGGCAATATTCCGAACGGGCATCGGCGCGACCGGCAAAGCCGCTTCGATGCGCGCGCGCAGCGCCGCCGGCGCCCGCTGTTTCAGATCGGCCGCGATCACCGCGCGCCGCAGCTCGCGAAACGCCGCGAGCTTTTGCGTGCAATCCGCGCAGGTCGCGACATGGTCTTCGATCTCGCACGCGTGTCCGGCATCGAGTTCGCCGTCGATCAGCGCATGGATCAACACTTCGGCTTCGGAGCAATTCATGGCGCCGATCCTTGTTCGAGCGTCCAGCGCTCGCGCAGCATTTCGCGCCCCCGCGCGAGCCGCGACATCACCGTTCCGACCGGCACGCCGAGCACGTCGGCGATCTCGCGGTAGGCCAAATCGTTGATCTCGCGCAGCACGATCGCCTCACGAAATTGTGCGGGCAGCGCCGCGATGAGGTGGCGCATGGCGTCGTCGTCGCGCTCGCGCAGCAGTTCGCCCTCCGGGGAAGGTTGCGGCTCCAGCCACAGTGGCGGATCGTCGGCGGGAAGCTCGTCCTCTTTGCCTTCCGGGGCTAGCGGTTGGGCGGAGCGCCGTGCGAATTCCGCCTTGCAGACGTTGCGCAAGATCGTCAGCAGCCACGGCTTCATGGCCGGGCCGCGATAGCTGTCGAAGTGGCGCAACGCTCGCAGGAAACATTCCTGCGCCGCGTCCTCGGCATCGGCGGTGTTGCGCATCAGATAATGCGCAAGCGTGAACACGTCGTCGAGGTGCGGCAGCGCCGCCTCGCGAAACCGCCGGGTCCGCTCGGCGTCGCCTTCAGGTGACATGACCTTTGTCTCGGCCTTTTCCCGGGCTCGTTCGGCCGCCCACGAAGCGCTTGCCGCTGCCGTTGGCGTCCGATCGAGCATTATGGCGCTTCTACCACGATCGAGCCGGTCATGTGCGGATGAAGCGAGCAGAAATATTCGTAACGTCCCGGTGTGGTGAATGTGAACGCATAGGAATTGTCGGTATCGAGCGTCTTCGATCGGAATTGTTTGTTCACCGCGGCAACCGCGTGCGGGATATCGTCGTTGTTGGTCCATCGCACGGTCGTGCCGGCCTTCACCGACAGCGTTTGCGGGTTGAAGGTGAAATTATCGATCGCGACCGCGACCGGCGCGTCCTGCGCGCCGGCAAGCTCGATCAGCGCGGCCAGCGGCAAAGCGCAGGCGGCGCCGAGCGTGGCCGCAAGGACAAAGCGGCGGGGCATCTTTCGCATTGGACGCCCCTTAGCCTTGCAACGGCTTGTCGATGATGGCGAGCCGCTCCTTGCCTTGGACGAAATCGACGCTCGCGACACCAAGAACGCTGCGCAGCTTGTCGTCGGGAACCTTCACCGGGCCGGGTGAGGGCGCGGTGCCGGGCGCCGGTTGCGGAAACGCGGTCGAGAGCGCCGTATGGAAGGCGACATTGCCTTCGACTTTTTGCATCACCTGGTGGATGTGGCCGTTGAGCACGGTCACCGATCCGAAGCGCTTGAGCAATTCCAGCGCACGGCCGCCGTCCTCGGTGCCCCAGCCCCATTCGGGGTAGACCGTCCACAGCGGGATGTGGGCGAACACCACGATCGGCGTCGAAGCGGAGCGGCTTCTCACGTCGGCGGCGAGCCAGGCGAGCTGATCGGCGCCGAGATTGCCGAGGCCGCCGGCTTTCAGATCGACGACATTCACGAGCCCGATAAAGTGCACGCCGTCGGCGTCGAAGCTGTACCAGCCGGCGCCTTGCGTGCCGCGTCCGTAGCGCTCGTGATAGAGCTTGCGATCCTCATCGAGGAAATCGTGCTCGCCCGGCACGTAATGCACGTCGAGACGGCTCTGCGCGATGATGCGGTCGGCATCGTCGAACTCGGCAGGCTTCGACAGATGGCTGATGTCGCCGGTGTGCAGCATGAAAGCTGGCTTCACCGGCATGGCGTTGATCTTGGCGACCGCCTCTTCCAGCGTCCCGCGTGCATTGGGATTGGCCGGCTTTTCGAAGCCGATATGGCTGTCGGAGATTTGCAGAAACGAGAGTCCGCGCGCCGGCTGCGCCATGGCCTCCCCGATCAGGCCGCCCGAACGCGGCACGCCGCCGGCGATCGTCCACAACACCCCGGTGCCGACCCAGGTCATGCATTCCAGGACTTTGCGGCGGTTTGGGCCGTCGTCTCCGATATCGCGCATGTTTTTCTCTCCTCGCAGCCACACAGCGTGGCCGACGAGGACGAGACCGGACGTTGTCGCGGTTTATTCCCGGTCTTCGAAGTCTTTTTGGCGAGGGTGGGCTTAGTGCCCCTTGGCGGGGGCAAGGCTCAAAGGCTTCGGATCCGCAGGCGCGCCGGAACTGGCGGCACGCTTCGGGGCCAGGGTCTTGTGCGTCGCGCTCTTTGTATGTGTCGTATGCGGCGCATTCTTCTTCAAAGCGGACCGTTCGGCGGCGTGCGACAGGCTTTTTCGCAGCGGCGCCTTGCGCTCGGCAGTTTTACTCGGCGCAAGCTTCTTCGCCGTCGGTCGCTCGGGCGCGGGCTCCGCCGGCATATTGGCGCGACACGCCGCGGAGATCTGCGCCTTGCGCGCCTCGAGGCAGCGAAACACTTTTTCGTGGTCCGGAATGGCGTCCCCGCAAAATTGGAACGCGTCGTTCATGCACGCCTGCCGCCCCTCCTCGGTTTCGGCATGCGCAGCTACTGTTCCGTTCAACGCGATGACGACGACGGCCAGAGCGATTGCGCTTCGCACAGGTATGCTCCCCCGGGGCTCAGAGGACCCTAGAGCATGATCCCGAAAAGGGGAAACCGGTTTTTCGGATAGGATTATAATACCGTGACATCCAGACCGGGACCGGGCGCCGATTCAACTTGCGCGGATCGTCACCCTGCGGGCAGCGCACGAACCTCGCGCCCGGTCAGATGCGGCGCTTGGCGCGCCAGTGAGGCGCGGGCGCCGCCATGGTGGCCGCCTTGCTGGAGGTGGACGCTTTAGCTTGCCGCACGCCGTCCTTCGCGCGCGCCGCGCAAAAGTCCGTGACGGTGGCGGTGACCGCTTTGGCGATGGCCTGCCGCCGCTCCGGTGTGCCGAGGTCGAGCTCTTCCTGCCGGTTCACGATCGAGCCCGCCTCCAGCAGCACCGCCGGCATGTGCGTATAGCGCAACACGACGAGGTGGTCGTAGCCATACACACCGGCCTCGGAATCGATCAGGTCATGCCGATAGCGCTTCATGATCGGCAAGGTGTAATGCGGCGTATAGTGCAGACCTTGTTTTTGTAATTCCTGGCCGAGCAAATGACCGAAAGCCTGGCTGCCTGCGCGATCGCCATTGTCGTTTGAGACAAAGATCGAGTAGCCGCTGAAGCGGTCGGAATATTGCTGCTTCTTGCCTTCATACTCCCAGGTCTCGGCGAGAGCGTCCGGCACTGCATCGTGATGAATGGCGATGAAGAGGTCGGCGTGCGCATTGTTTGCGCGCACGGCGCGTTCCAACAAGCCGCGCCAGGGCGGAGCGGTGGTGATCAGCTTGATGGTCTGGTCGAAGCCCGCCTCGACGAGCGCCTGTTTGATCGCGTCGGTGAGCTGCATGTTGAACGAATATTCGGGCACACCGCGGGCGCTGAGCGCACCCGGAACGGCGGCCGTATGGCCGACGTCGAGCATCACCCGGAAGGTTGAGGGCACGCAGGCGGCGCTCTTGAGGTTTTCCTTGGGGCTTTCCGCCACGGCCGGCACGGCGAAGGCGGCAAGGCAGGCGGCGGCCGCGAAAATGGCACCGAAGCCTGCGGGGAAAATACGTGAAAACACGCGCCGAAGCGGCAGTCTGCTCATGGCTTTTTATCGTCCCTTAACCGCCATAACGGGCTTCGCACGCCTTGTCCACGGAATCGGCGATAATTCGCGCCGGCGGCCACAGGGCGAACGCGGAGGCGGAGTTTCGCTTGTCGTCTCGGCCCTGCCGTCGTACCAAATAAGCGTCGCGCCTGCGGCAACGCACCGGCGCAATTGACGCAGGTTGTGAGGCGAACCGACATGACAGTCCGCGAACCACTCCTGAGCACAGTTCCCATTCTCGATTTGCGGCCCACGCAGATGACCGTCGGCATGCGTGAGGTCGAAGCCAAGCGCAAGCGCTGGCGCGAAATGGGCGGCGGTAAAGGCGGGAAATTCCTCGGCTCCCACATGATCCCGGTGGTGCTCGGGCCGAAAAAGCGACATTACGTCGTCGACCACCATCATCTCTCGCTCGCTTTGCTCAAAGAGAAAGTCAAGGATATGGCGGTGACGGTGACCGCCAATCTGAGTGCGCTTGAACCGGACGAATTTTGGACGGTGATGGACAATCGCAACTGGATGCATCCGTTCGATGCCGAAGGTCGCCGTCGCCACTATGACGACATTCCCAAATCGGTCACCGACATGGTCGACGATCCGTTCCGGTCGCTGGCCGGCGAACTGCGCCGCGCCGGTGGATTTGCCAAAGACACGACGCCGTTCAGCGAATTTCTCTGGGCGGACTTCTTGCGCCGACGTGTCAAGCGCAAGCTGGTCGAGAATGATTTCGATCACGCTCTCGAGAAGGCGCTCGAGCTCGCCAAGAGCAACGAGGCCACCCACCTGCCGGGCTGGTGCGGACCGGCGTCGGAGCCCTGATCGGCCGCTTCGCTCCACCTGCTGAAATGGAATGGCGGCTTTGCGATGGCCGTCTGGCGCCGCCGCCCGTGCGGCTTTATGCTGCTTTGAGGCGAATGGCAGCGCTGTTGCGGACGCATGGGCGCTTTGCCTTTTCGCCGCCTTTCGTTCATAGTCGCTATATTCAATAAAACATAACGAGCAAGCCCACGTCAGTGACGGGTCGCAGTGACATCGATCGCGGACGTGACGTCACCTAGCGAAACGCATTCGCTCAGCGATTGAGGAAAACGCCACATGGCCCGACAAATGTCCCAGGACACACCCAAAGAGACCGTCAAGGCGAAGACCGCTCCGGCGAGCCGCCATCCGTATGCGGACGGCTCCTACAAAAAGATGCTCATCGACGGCAAATGGGTGGACGCGGCCTCGGGCAAGCACTTTGAAACCCGCAATCCCGCGACTGGCGATCTGCTCGCCACGGTGGCGGAAGGCGATGCCGAGGATATCAACCGCGCGGTCACCGCAGCCCGCAAGGCCTTCGAGGGCCCGTGGAGCAAGTTCAAGCCGTTCGAGCGCCAGCAGCTTCTGCTGAAGCTCGCCGATTTGGTGGAGAAGAATTTCGACGAGCTGAGCACGCTCGATACGCTCGATATGGGCGCTCCGATCAGTCGCACTCGCGCCACGCGCCAGCGCGTGCTCGGCATGCTGCGCTACTATGCCGGCCAGGCCACCGCGATTCACGGCGAGACGATCCAGAACTCGCTGCCCGGCGAAATATTCTCCTACACCCTGAAGGAGCCGGTCGGCGTCGTCGGCGCCATTATTCCGTGGAACGGCCCGCTCGGTGCCTCGATCTGGAAGATCGGCCCGGCGCTTGCCGCCGGCTGCACCGTCATTCTCAAGCCGGCCGAGGAGGCGCCGCTGGCGCCGCTGCGGCTGGGCGAATTGGTGATGGAAGCCGGCGTGCCGCCCGGCGTGGTCAATATCGTACCTGGCTATGGCGAAACTGCCGGCGCCGCGCTTGCCTCGCATCCGGGCGTCGACAAGGTCGCCTTCACCGGCTCGCATGTCACCGGCCAGTCGATCGTGCGTGCGTCCGCCGGCAACCTCAAGCGCGTCTCACTCGAGCTTGGCGGCAAATCGCCCGACATCGTGTTCGCGGATGCCGACATCGAGGCCGCTGTGCCCGGCGCCGCCATGGCGGTGTTCTCCAATTCCGGGCAGATCTGCAGCGCCGGCACGCGGCTGTTCGTCGAGCAAAAAGTCTACGACGAGTTCACCGGCCGGGTCGCCGACTTCGGCAAGAAGCTGCGCGTCGGCAACGGGCTCGATCCGGAAACCCAGATCGGCCCGCTCGTCTCCGAGCAGCAGCTCGAGCGCGTCTCCGGCTATCTCAACATCGGCAAGCAGGAAGGCGCGCGGGCGCTGGCGGGCGGCGAGCGGCTGACCGAGGGCGACCTGGCGAAAGGCTATTTCGTGCCGCCGACGGTGTTCGCCGACGTGCGCGACGACATGCGTATCGCCCAGGAGGAGATCTTCGGGCCGGTGATTTCGGCGATCCCGTTCCGGGACATGGACGAACTGGTGCAGCGCGCCAACGCCACCATGTTCGGGCTGGGCAGCGGCGTGTGGACCCGTGACGTCAGCAAGGCGCATCGGCTGGCGAGCGCCATTCGCGCCGGCTCTGTGTGGGTGAATTGCTACCAGGCGATGGACCCGGCGGTGCCGTTCGGCGGCTATAAGATGAGCGGCTACGGCCGCGAGTCCGGCCTCCAGCACATGGAAGAGTATCTCAACGTGAAGGCCGTTTGGATCAAGACTGCTTAGCGGCGGTCAAGGACACACCTTAGCGTCTACTGATTCCGCTCGTCCCCGCGAAAGCGGGGACCCAGCGCCTTCACACAGGCAAACCTCATTCCCGCCTTCGCGGGAATGAGCGGATGAAGACGGCTGGCGCCGAGCCCTGATGTTCATGCCGGGAGGGTTGCCCGCTGGCCGCATTCGCCCTGAAGATCCCGCTTTGGTCCCGCGCGAGCGTCAGTCACGCGGCTCGCCGCCGGCGCCGCGACGGCATGACGCTGCAGCGATGGTTAACAGTGCGCCCTGCTTGTGCGATGATTCTCGATCGCTGAGTGATCGACGGCTGGGGGAGCGCCACGGACGGTGAGCGCCATGTTGCATCCGGATCGCCGCGAGGCGGAACGTCAAGACCGGTTGAGCGAACTCAAAGTTATCGCCTGTTTGTCGGTATCGGTTGCGCTCGCGGTTGTGTTTGTCGGTACCGTCCTCATGACGTGCTTGCTTGGGCCGATACAAGCGTATCCGCTGCAATGGTGACCAAGCTTTCCTGAAAAAGCCCATAGGCCAGGCCCCCGTTAGGCAGGACCTCGCGATAGCGGCCGTTCGTGTCGTGCGGCACTGTCGATATTGCATTCTCCCGTCCGAATCGGAGCTTGGCGCGACGGCAACAAGGGCGGAGGCCAAGCGTCTTAGCATCGGTCGCTGGACGGTTGGAAAGGACTTTCTCGCGCAGGCTCCAGACAAAACGCAATCATGCTCCTGCGAGCATTGTATTTGGTAGAATAATCTTCTTTTTCGGGGGTATTTCGCGCTCTATATAGAAGGGTGTTTCTTCGTGCTGGACTACCGCCAAAAGGCGGATGTCCGCCGCCATCATTCCCAGAGGGACCTATGACCTCGCCCCTGCAACAAAAAATCAAAATCACCGGCCCCGTCGTGGTCACCGCCAATCGGGTCGGCGATGGTGCCGTGATCTATCGAAGCGGCACCGGAGACTGGACCACCGAACTGCACGAGGCTGTCGTCACCAGTGATGGGGTGAACGCGCGTAGCCTCCTCGATGCCGCGGCCACCGACGGCTTGCGTGCAGTCGATCCTTACCTGGCGCCGGTCATGCTGGCGCCCGACGGCGAAGTCCTGCCGGCCAATCTGCGCGAGCGCATCCGGCAGGGCGGGCCGACCATTGATCTGCCGGTGACATTCGGGATTTGATGCGCTCGCGACGCCGATTTTGCGCCCCAAGCTGGCAAAGTCCCGCTTCCGCAAAAGCTTGCGCTCGGATATGGAGACATTCCAAACTTGAGCATGTCCCGGAAAAGCAATGCCCTCGGGCGTCGATCCGATGGGTGGAAACCGGTTTTCCGGAAAGGACATGCGACAACAAATGAACTTAGAGCACAGCACGATTCAACGGAATTGGGCTGTGCTCTGGGGTCACGCTCCGCCAAAGAGTTGAAAGTCGCCTGCCATGTATGTCTATGACGATTTCGACCGGATCTTGGTGCAGGAGCGCGTGGCCGAATTTCGCGATCAGGTGAAGCGCCGCCTGTCCGGCGAACTGAGCGAAGACGAATTCAAGCCGCTCCGGCTGATGAACGGCGTCTACCTGCAGCTCCACGCTTACATGCTGCGCACCGCCATTCCGTACGGCACGCTGTCGTCGGAGCAGATGCGCATGCTGGCCCATGTGGCGCGGCGCTACGACCGCGGCTACGGCCATTTCACCACCCGGCAGAACATCCAGTATCACTGGATCAAGCTCGCGGAATTGCCGGATGCGATGGCGGACCTTGCCAGCGTCGGCATGCACGGCATGCAGACCAGCGGCAATTGCGTGCGCAACATCACCACCGATCAGTGGGCCGGCGTGGCGCCCGACGAGATCGAAGATCCGCGCATCTGGGCGGAACTGATCCGCCAGCATGTGACGCTACATCCGGAATTCTCGTTCCTGCCGCGCAAATTCAAGATCGCGGTCGGCGCCGCCGGCCACGATCGCGCCGCCTTGGCGATCCACGACATGGCGCTGCGGCTGCACCGCAACGGCGCCGGCGAAATCGGCTTCGAGGTGATGGTCGGCGGCGGCCTTGGGCGCACACCATTCCTGGCCAAGACCATCAAGCCGTTTCTGCATAAGCGCGATGTCATCAGCTACGTCGAAGCGGTTTTGCGCACCTACAATTCGTTCGGTCGCCGCGACAACATCTACAAGGCGCGCATCAAGATCCTGGTACACGAGCTCGGCGCCGAGGCTTTTGCCAAGGAGGTCGACGCCGAATGGCAGACCACCAAAGACGGCGCGCTGGCGCTCGATTCCGCGGTCCTGGCCGAGATCGCGGCGCGCTTCAGCTATCCGGAATACCGCGCGCTCGACAATAATCCGCCGGTGGTGGCACAAGCGCGCCGCGCCGATAGCGGCTTTGCTGCGTGGGCAGACAACTCAGTCGCCGAGCACAAGGCGCCGGGCTATGCGATCGTCACCCTGTCGCTGAAGCCCGAAGGCGGCACGCCTGGCGATGCCACCGCCGAACAGATGGACGCGATCGCGGACCTTGCCGACCGCTATTCGTTCGGCGAAATCCGCGTCGGCCATGAACAGAATCTCGTTCTGCCGCATGTGGCGCAGCGCGATCTGCCGGACGTTTACCGTGCGCTCGAAGCCATCGGCGTCGCCACGCCGAACGTCAATCTCATCACCGACATCATCGCCTGTCCGGGCCTCGACTATTGCAGTCTCGCCAATGCGCGCTCGATCCCGATCGCGCAGGAGATTACGCGACGCTTCAAGAGCCTCGACCTCGCGCGCAATCTCGGCCGTCTGCACATCAATATTTCAGGCTGCATCAATGCCTGCGGCCATCACCATGTCGGCCATATCGGCATTCTCGGCGTCGAGAAGAACGGCGAGGAGTTTTATCAGATCACGCTCGGCGGCAAAGCCGACGAGAACGCGCAGCTTGGCGCGTTGATCGGCCCGGCGGTGCCATACGCGCAGGTGGCCGACGTGATCGAGGACATCGCCGCCGCCTATATCGAATTGCGTGCGCGGCCGGACGAATTGTTCATCGATACCGTGAAACGCACCGGCGTTGAGCCGTTCAGGGAGCGTGTTTATGCCACTCGTTAAGGCCGGCGAGATCGTCGAAGACCAGTATGTGCGCGTGCTCGACGACGCGCCATTGCCGGACGGCGTGCCGGTGCTGCTGACGGCGGCGCGCTTTCTCGCCGATGCCCACGAGCTCATCGAACGCGATGCGCCATTGGGCGTGCTCTGGCCCAACGATCGCCGCGTCGCCGAGTTGACGCCCTTTATCGATCGGCTTTCTCTGATCGCGCTCGTGTTTCCGAAATTCAAGGATGGCCGCGCTTACAGCCAGGCGCGCTTGCTGCGCGAACGGTATGGCTTCCGCGGTGAATTGCGAGCCACCGGCGAAGTGCTGCGCGATCAGTTTCAGTTCCTGCTGCGCTCCGGCTTCGACGCTTTCGAGGTGAAGAAGCCGGCGGACGCCGCGGTCTTCGCCGAAGCGGCGGCGCGCTTCTCGGTGTTCTACCAGCCGAGCGCCGACGGCCGCCTGCCGGTGCTGCGTCGCCGCCTGTATGGCGGCGTCGCGCAGGACGCCTCCATGCAGGCGGTGTGAGTGCAGTCCCGCCGCGTGCTTCGTCTCGCCCGCCAATGACGTTATGATCGCGCCATGACGCCTGTTGTCGCCATCGTTGCCGCCGGAGCCATGGGCGCCGGCATCGGGCAGAGGCTTTCGAGCAACGGTGTGCGCGTACTCACAAGCCTCAGCGGCCGTGGCGAAGGCACGGCGGCGCGCGCACGCGCGGCCGGCATGATCGCGGCCAGCGACGAGGAAATCGCCGGCGCCGAATTTATTCTCTCGGTTCTCCCGCCCGGTGAGGCGCTTGCGCTGGCGCAGCGTTTTGCGCCGGCGCTTGCCGCCAGCAATGCCAAGCCGGTCTATGTCGATTGTAACGCCATTAATCCGGCGACCGTCGCGCACGTTGCCGCGGTCATCGCGCCGACCGGCTGTCCGTTCGTCGACGCCGGCATCATCGGCCCCCCGCCCGCCGTCGTCGCCCCAACACCGGCGGGAAAGGGCAACGCGGAGGTTTCCGGCCCGCGGATTTATGCCTCCGGTGCAGAGGCCGCGCGCCTTGCGCGCTTGCGTCAATACGGGCTCGACGTGCGGGTGCTGGAAGGATCGCCGAGCGCGGCATCGGCGCTGAAGATGTCATATGCGGGCATCACCAAGGGGACGCAGGCGATCGGCGCCGCCATGATGCTCGCAGCGATGCGGGGAGGCTCCGCCGAGGCGCTATTCGCCGAGCTCTCCTACAGCCAGGCCGAGATGCTGGCGCAGTTCACGCAGCAATTGCCGAAGATGCCGGCCAAGGCCTATCGCTGGGTCGCGGAAATGCAGGAGATCGCGGGCTTTGTCGCCGACGATCCGGCCGCGCGCGAGCTTTACGAAGGCGCAGCGCATTTTTACCAGTGCATGGCGGAGGATTTTTCGGGCAAGCAAGAGGCCGCCGCCGCGCTCAAGGACTTTCTGGACAAGAGCGGGCGCCGGTAAGCTTTTGTTGTTGGATGACCGCCGGGTGCCGTCCGGTCTAAACGCGGCGCCTATCGGCGGCGACGGTGTGTTACGCCGAAAGCGCGCGCACCAACTCGACGATGCGGGCGATCGAGCGGAAGTTCGCCGGCGTCATGTCGCGCTCGGTGAACGTCAGGTCGAATTCGGTCTCGACGGACAACATCAGATTGACCAGGCCGAGCGAAGATAGCCCGCTCGCGCGCAGATCGTCGTCTGTCACGACCGGTTTATCGATCGACTCTTTGTCGAGCGCCTTGCGCACGAGTGCGGCGACGCGGTCGGCGGTAGCATCGTTGGTGCGGTCGAGCACGGCGGTTGATCTCTCCTGATTCGCATTCTTTAGAGCATGTTCGGAAAACGTAGACATCGGCTTTCCGAAAAGGACATGCGCCAACAAATAAATCCAGGGCACATCCTGATCCAGGGCACATCCTGATTCACCTTAATCGCCATGTGCCCTGGAAACCTAGAGGTACCCCGATTTCGCAATAGCGTCCCCTGATTAAGCGCCGGTAACGTCTTTGCTAGGCAAAGAATCCGCAGTTGGTAACCTTGATACGAAAGAACAAGCGCAATTCCCACCTTTTACGGATGCCTTTTAGCCACTTCCGCGGTACCTGCCGGTAATTGGATCGGGAAGGGCGAGCAAGCCATCCGAGTGAAGCAACCTATGTGGCGAGTGCGATGATCAACGCGCGGCCTGCGACAAATCACAGTGCTTCAGCGGCCAATGGAATTGCCCGCTCGCTGCGCGTTGCCGACGATACGTCCGGGCTGCGTGAAAGTCTCGCGGTCCGTGCCGAGCGCGTTGCGGCGGTCGCAGCCCAGCATGCCGTCGTGGTCGATCGCGACGGGCGCACACCGAGCGAAGCGATCGCTGCCCTGCGCGCCGAGCGTCTGTTCGGCGCTGCCATCCCGCGCGAATTCGGCGGCGAGGGCGGGAGCATCTGGGACATCGTCGATATCTGTTACACGCTCGGCCGCAGTTGCGCCTCGACCGCGATGATCTTTGCCATGCATCAGACCAAGGTCGCGTGCATCGTGCGGCACGGCCGCGGCAGCCACTGGCATCAGCGGCTGATGCGGCGGATTGCCGACGAGCAATTGCTGCTCGCCTCCTCGACGACTGAAGGCAACCGCGGCGGCGACCTCCGCCACAGCGCTGCGCCGATCGAAACGCACGAAGGCCGCATCAGCCTCGAGCGCATGGCGACCGTCATCTCCTACGCGGAAGTCGCTGACGGCATTGTCTCGACCGCCCGCCGCTCGCCCGACGCAGCAAGCGGTGACCAGGTGCTCGTCGTTTTCCTCAAGAGCGATTATGAGCTGCACCAGCAAATCGGTTGGGATGCGCTCGGGATGCGCGGCACAGCCAGCTCCGGCTTCAAGCTCGTCGCTTCCGCCGCGAGCGAACAGATACTGCCGGCAGGATACGATGAGATCCTCGCGCACACGATGATGCCGACGGCGCATCTTCTTTGGAGCTCGGCTTGGGCTGGCATAGCGGCGGCGGCCGTCGATCGTGCCCGCGCCTTTGTGCGCAAGGCCGCGCGAGGCGCCACCAATGGCGCCATGCCGCCGAGCGCTGCGCATCTGACACGCGCCGGCGCCTCTATGCGCACGCTGCGCAGCGTGATCTCGGGAGCCGTACGGCGGTTTGAGTTGGTCGCGGGCGATCCGGTAGCGCTCGAGTTGGTCGATTTTCAGACCGGCTTCAATTTGCTCAAGGTGCAGGCTTCGGAGCTTGCAGTCGCCACGGTCATGAGCGCGATGCAGGCCTGCGGTCTCTCGGGTTATCGCAACGACGGCGATTTCAGCATCGGCCGCCATCTACGCGACATTCTGTCGTCGCCGATCATGATCAGCAACGACCGCATCATCGCCAATGTCGGCACGGCATCGTTGCTCAGCGGCGCACCGGCGTCGCTGCGCGAATAAAGATGGGCCCGCGAGCAACATCGCGGCGCCGCGAGCCGCAATCGGGCAGTTCGAACAGGACCGCGATGCCGGGCGCTCGGAAAGATCAACCGGCGTACCAACAAGCAGACATACCAGGCAGCGAGGCGCAAGCGATGAATGTGGCATTCAAGGACCCGCAGACCGACCGTTCGTTGGATGCGCTGGCCGAGGCGTTGTTGCTGCCTTCGGGCATCGATGGCGTTTATGCGCGCACCGCGGCCTTCGAGGATATCGTCACGCGGCTCGCGACCTTCATCTCCCAGCATCGTGAGCCGGGTACCGAAGTGCTGCGCTTTCCGCCGGTCATGAGCCGCCGGCAATTGGAGCGCTCCGGCTATCTGAAAAGCTTTCCGCATTTTCTTGGCTGTGTCTGCTGCCTGAGCGGCAGCGAGGCCGAAGTCCGCGGCACGGTCGAGCGTTTCGAGGCCGGCGAGACATGGACCGACGATCTCGGGGCCGCCGATCTCGTCCTGACGCCGGCAGCCTGCTATCCGGTTTATCCGATCGTGGCCAGCCGCGGTGAAGTGCCGGCCGCGGGGCTTCTGTTCGACGTCGCCAGCGATTGCTTTCGCCGTGAGCCGTCGCGCGATCTCGACCGGCTGCAATCCTTCCGCATGCGCGAGTATGTTTGCATCGGTTCGCCCGAGCAGATCGACGCCTTTCGCAAGCGCTGGATGAAGCGCGCGCAGGAGCTCGCGCAGCAGCTCGGATTGCCCTATCATATGGATCAGGCGAGCGACGCCTTTTTCGGCCGCGGCGGCAAGCTGATGGCGATCAGCCAGGTCGAGCAGGCGCTCAAATTCGAGTTGCTTGTCCCCGTACATTCGGCCGAGCGGCCGACCGCCTGCATGAGCTTCAACTACCACCGCGATCACTTCGGCAAGACGTGGAATCTCCGCGACAAGAGCGGCGCAACCATGCACACCGGCTGTGTCGCCTTCGGCATGGATCGGCTTGCGCTGGCGATGTTCGCCACCCACGGGCTGGAGACGGCGCGCTGGCCCGATGCGCCGCGCAAGGCGCTCGGCTTGTAGGCCACTGCGCATGAAGCGCTAAGGTCTGCGATTTGAAGGCGCTCTAGATATCGCTGCCGTCGTCGCCCTGGTCCTGCAGGCTATGCAGCTCCCGCTGAAATTCCTGCGGGGTCTTGTCGATGCAGGCGAGCTGAAAGACGACTTCGGATCTCTTTTCGCCGGCCGCGTCGGTCAGGGCCGACATGAAATCTTTGGCGTCCTTTGCTCTTTGCTCGAGCTCCGGCAGCGTTTGCTCGCAGGCGCTCTGGTCGCTGAAGGACTTCACGTCGTGATCGTAATAGAGCGCGGCAAATCCTGGACCAAGCGCGATGATGACGGGCCAGAACAGCATGGCAGCCTCCTCAAAGCGTGTACGGCTTGATGGGGCCAACCGGAGCCGTAGCGAAATGTTCCGGCGGCTTGCGAAGGACTTTCATTTGTCTCTTGTCGTCTGCGCGGCTCGGGAGGGCGTCTATTCAAATAAGCAGATGCAGATCGACGAGCATTCGAAGAAAAGTCGTCTCGATCTGGTGCTAGACGCCGAGCACACCGTATTCCGTATAGGCGATGTCGCCGAGGCGGGGGCGTTGCGGGCCCTTGAAATATTTCGGCATGCCCGGGCTGTACCAGCCGGCAAGGTCCGGTATCGGCGCGTTGGCGTCGATCATCACGAACGGCAGGCCGCGGCGCGCCAGCGCCCAGCCGAGCGGACCGACGCAGCGCACGAAATCGGTGACGTCGCTGCAATAGATCAACTGCGCGTACGGCACGAAGCCGCGCACAAAGCGCCGGCGAAACACGAACGGATAGGCTCGTTCGGCGGTGGCGCACCAAAAGGTGATGCAGCCGTGAGCGGCGTGCTCCGAAAGTATCTCCTGATCGCGCGCCTCGAAGCTGACCTGTGGTTTTTGCCTGCCGTCGAGCACTTTGATCTTCGATCCGCCGAACCATCCGTTCAGCAGCGGTATGGCGAAGAAGGCGCCATCGCAAATGCGCGAAAAGCCCTGCGCCTCGAGGATCGGCCAGGTGTGCCGCGCCGGCGAGACGTTGATGAAGGTGACGTCCTTGGGCCGCAACGCCCGCGACACCAGCATTGGTGCGAAGGCGCGGAAGGCCGGGTCGACATACCAGCTCGACAGATTGCAGCGCGGCGCGTCGCCTCCGTCGGCCCGAACCAGCGTACAAATCAGCAGCACGGCGCCCACCGCGCGGCCGTTGCTGTCCAGCATATAACCATAGCGGGGCAGGCCGGGCGGCACGGCGTGGCGGCGCAATTCCGCAAACGCTCCGAGCCAGAACTGGCGGTTGCGGGTGGGGAATCCCTGCGCCAACAGCGAAGCGACCGACTCGAGATCAGCTTCCTCGATTTGACGACAGCGCAAAGATGGCGCGGCAGAGGCCATTGATTCGTCTGTAGCGATGGGTGAACTTGATCGTAAGAGTAGTGTGACTATACCGGACCCCAATAAAGGAACAGTAGGCAGGCGATGTCGATCAAATTAACCATAATCGAACAGATGGAAGAGATTGCACGCGAGCAAGGCAAGATTCTCGCGCCGCTCAAGGACGATCTCGCGCTCGCCGATTGCGGCCTCGACTCGCTCGGCTTTGCGGTCTTGGTCGCGCGCCTGGAAGATCGCCTGGGGATTGATCCGTTCTCCGCTTCGGAAGAAGCCGTCTTTCCGGTGACGCTCGGAGATTTCGTGAAAGTCTACGAACATGGCCAGCCTTGACACGCGCTCCCTGCGCGAAGTCATCGCCGCGATTGAGGCGCCGCGAAGCTTTTTGAGCCCTCAAGGCGCCGTACGCTTTACCGACCTCGCGCGCGGCACCAGTTTCGGCGGCCGGCTGGGCGAACTCGCCGGCAAGGCCGTATTGCTCGCCGCTGAAAGCCAGATCGCGAGCGCGCTCGCTCTGATCGAGCTGGAAGCCGTCGCCCGCCGTATCGTCGTTCTGCCGCCCGATGCCAATCCGGCGCACCTTCCCGCCATCATCTCCGCCGCCGGGGTCGAAGCCGTCGTGGTCGATGACGCTACGCCGGCGCACGCTGCGCTCGCTGCTCTGGCGCGCGTACGCTGTCAGCCTGCGATCGAGCCGATGGCGGCGTTGCCGCCGCGCACGCGGACGGAGTGGGTGCTGCTGACCTCGGGCACGACGGGCGTGCCCAAAATGGTCATCCATGATCTCGAAACGCTTACCACAGCGCTGCAGGCGCCGAGCCCGGCCGACGGCGCCGACGTGTGGGGCACCTTTTACGATATTCGCCGCTATGGCGGGCTGCAGATCTATCTCCGCGCGGTTTTGGGCGGCGCCTCGCTGGTGCTGTCGAGCCCCGGCGAGTTGGTCGCGGATCATTTCGCCCGGCTTGCCGCCGCCGGTGTGACCCACCTCTCGGGTACGCCGTCGCAATGGCGGCGCGCGCTGATGATGGCTCCGGAAACCGGGATGATCGCGCCACGTTATGTGCGCCTGTCCGGCGAAATTGCCGATCAGGCGGTGCTCGATGCGCTCCGCGCGGCGTTTCCGCGTGCGGCGATCGGGCATGCCTACGCCTCGACCGAAGCCGGCGTCGCCTTCGATGTCAACGACGGCATCGCCGGCTTCCCCTCGGATTATATCGGCACCGTGCGCAACGGCGTCGGCCTAAAAATACTCGACGGCACGCTGCGTATCCGTTCGCCCGGCGTGGCCAAAGGCTATGTCGATGGTGAACCGCTGGTCGATGCCGCGGGCTTTGTCGATACCGGCGACATACTCGAACGCAAGGGCGAACGTTTTTATTTCGCCGGCCGCCGTGGCGGCATCATCAATGTCGGTGGCTTGAAGGTCCACCCTGAAGAGGTCGAGGCGGTGATCAACCGGCACCCGCGCGTGCGCATGTCGCTGGTGCGCGGCCGGCAAAATCCCGTCACCGGCTCGATCGTGGTTGCCGATGTGGTGCTCAAGGGCGAAGACCCGTTCGCCGATAAATCGCCGCAGCAGATCGCGCTGAAAGACGACATCCTCAAATTTTGTCGTGACACCCTGCCGCGTCACAAGGTGCCGGCCGCGATCAGCTTCGTGCCGGCGCTCAACGTCGCCGCCACCGGCAAACTCGTGCGCCGCTAAAGCATGCTATGTTCCGACACCACACATGCGTCATGGCTGGACTTGCTCCGGCCATCCACGTCTTTGTTCGTCACGGCCGTTAAGACGTGGATGCCTGCGAGGCAGGCAGAGCAAAGCGACGCCGTTCTTCGAACGGCTATGCGCGGGCATGGCGATTGCGTCGAAACACATCAGGCCTCGTGAAGAGCTGAAGCGGAGGAGGGGGAAATGACCCCGGGCAAAACGGCGGGCGTGCAAGTCACGGCGCGCAGTGTGCTCGTGACCGGCGGCAGTCGCGGCCTCGGCCTTGCCATCGCGCAAAAGCTAGCCGGTGCCGGCTATCGGGCCGTCGCGCTGGCGCGCAGCGAGAGCAAAGAAATAAAGGTCGCGATCGCGCGCGCCGAAACAGAAGGGCAGGGCGCGTTGTCCTTTGTTCCTTTCGATCTCAGCAAGATCGACGACATTCCCGATCTGGTGCGCAGCCTGCGCAAACAATTCGGTCCCCTGTACGGCTTGGTCAACAACGCCGCGCTCGGGTTTTCCGGCACACTCGCGCTGATGCACCACAGCAAGATCGACGAGATGGTGCGCCTGAACACGCTCTCGCCGATGGTCCTGACCAAATACGCGACGCGCGGCATGATGGCGGACGGCCGCGGCCGCATCGTCAATGTCTCGTCGATCGTCGCCTCGACCGGAGCGAGCGGCATCGCCGTCTATGCCGCCACCAAGGCGTCGATGATCGGGTTCACGCGCTCGCTGGCGCGCGAACTCGGCCCGCTCGGCATCACCGTCAATGCCGTGGCGCCGGGCATCCTCGACACCGAGATGACCCACACGCTGACCGACGAGCAGCGCGCCCAGGTGGCGCGCCGCAGCGCGCTGCATCGTCTCGCCGAAGTCGGCGACGTCGCCGACACGGTGGAGTTTCTGCTCAGCGACAAGGCGCGCAACATCACCGGCACGGTCATCACCGTCGACGCCGGCGCGACGGCGTGATGCTTAGAGCATGATCCGGAAAAGTGGATACCGGTTTTCCGAAAAGATCATGCTCCCCCAAAAGAGCGCGCGCCCTAATAAGTAACGGCACCGCCGTCGACATTGATCGCCTGACCGGTGATGAATTGGCTGGCGTCCGAGGCCAGAAAAAGCGCGGCGCCGCATAGATCTTCCGGCGTCATGTCGCGCTTGATCATGCGGGCGTTGAGCGTGTGCGGCCTGATTTTCTCCATCATCACCGGATGCGCGAGCACGCTCTTGCTGGCGGTGAAGCCGGCAATGATCGAGTTCACGCGGATGTCGTCGGCGGCTAGCTCGGTCGCCATGGCCCGCGTCATGGCGAAAACGGCGCCCTTGGAGCCGACATAATGCAGGAACATCGGCGCGCCGCGCAAAATCGTGCCGGAAGCGATGTTGATGATCGAGCCGCCGCCGGCCCGTTTCATGCTCGGGATCACCGCTTTGCTGGCTTGAAAGACGCCGCGCGCGTTGACGCGGAAAACCGCGTCCCACTCGTCCTCGCTGATGTGCATCAGCGGTTTGAGCTCGAGCGTGCCGAAGATGCCGGCATTGTTGATCAGGATATTGATCGGTCCGAGCGTGGTCTCGGCGACGGCCACAAGTTCGGCGAGCGATTTGTTATCGGTCACGTCGGCCGGAACCGTGATCGCCTCGCCACCGAGCTTGGCGATTTGCCGCGTCGTTTCCGTGCAATCGGCAATGTCCGATACGATGACCTTGGCGCCCGCGGCCGCAAGCGCCGCGGCGAGCGCGGCCCCGATGCCTTGCGACGACCCGGTCACCAGCGCGACTTTTCCCTCAAGGCTTTGCATGTTGAGACCTGGCATGTTCACCCCAGCGTCGCCGTTTTCAATGCATGATCCGGAAAAGCATGCCCTCGGGCCTCGACCCGATGGGTGGATACCGGTTTTCCGAAAAGGTCATGCACCACCAAATATCTAGAGCGCGACGTTGACCTCATCAAATATCATCGCGCTCTAAAATTTCGCGCACCAGTGCAAGACACCTTCCTGGAAGCTCGGGCGCTCGCGAATGGCGTCGGCCCAGGCGCTGACGAACGGATAGCGCTGGAAGGGAAAGCCGACGCCGATGAGCGTGAAGTGCAACGGCACCCAGGCAATATCGGCTAGCGAAAAGCGATCGCCGACCAGCCATCGGTGTCGCGACAGCGCGACGTCGGCCTTGTCGAACAGGCGAAAGAGGGTTTCCTCGGCCTTGTCCACGTCCTCCTGCGGCAAGCCGATGCCGGTTGTGGCGCGGCTATGGAAGGCCAGCAGTTCCGGATCGCGCTGCAGCGCGCGGTACTTCTCGTCGTCGGCCCTGTCCTTGTGCAGCACCTTGCCGATCTTGCGGGTATAGATCAGCGTTTTCACCGCCGGCACGTGGATATTGGTCGCGGTGCGCAGCCATTCGCGCATTTCCTGGCGCTTGTCGGGCGCGCGCGGCTGCAAGGGCGGATCGGGGAAGGTCTCGTCGAGATATTCGATGATCTCGTTCGACTCGATGTGCACGATGCCGTCGTGGACCAGCGTCGGCACCAAACCCTTCGGATGAATGCCGAAATATTCCGGCGTCACCGTCTCTTTCTTGCGCAGGTCGAGATGGTGGCTGGTCCATTGCAGACCCTTCTCCGCAAGCGCCATGCGCACCCGCATCGAGCAATTGGAGATGTCGGAATGAAACAGGTGCAGGCCTTGAAGCTCGGCCACGCTCTTGTTGGTCGGTTCGACGATCATGCCAGCGCCCCCGCGGCGGCGATGCCGGTCGGCAGGCCACGCCAGTCGAATGATCGCGCGGCGTAGTGGCGGCCAAGCATGCGCCTCTCCCGATTGTTTTTGCTTTCGGCTTCCTTCATTGATAGTAGATCGGGTAAGAATTGTTGTTAATCGGCGAAATTGGAAACTTATAGTTCTCGAAACTCGAACAATCTCCCATGGACGAGCTCGCCGGTATCCGCGTGTTCGTTCGCGTGGTCGAAGGCGGCAGCTTTGTCGCCGCCGCCCGCGGGCTTGGCATGTCCAAATCGGTCATCACCAAGCGGGTGAAGGAGCTGGAAGATCGCCTGAAGGCGCAGCTTTTGGTGCGCTCCACGCGCCGGCTGACATTGACCGATGCGGGCGCCAGCTATTTCGAGCGCTGCGTGCGCATCGTGGCCGAACTCGACGACGCGGAATCGGCCGTGCGCTCGCTCACTGTCGGGCTCACCGGAACGCTACGCATCAGTTGCATCGCCTCGTTCCTCGCGCACCACCTCGCGCGCGACGTTTGCCGCTTCCAGCAGCAGCATCCCGATCTGGTCGTCGAGTTGCATCACAACGACCGCCTCTACGATCCGATCCAGGAAGGCTACGACGTCTGCATTCAGCCCGCCGACGTCGGCGGCGAAGGGATCGTTCGTCAGCAGATCTTGATCCTGCGGCGGTTGTTGGTCGCCACGCCGGACTATTTCGGGCGCTTCGGACGCCCGCGCCACCCGAACGAATTGGCCGCGCATCGCTGCGCGCACAACAACTACATCCTGCCGCTCTCCGACCTCACGTTCACCGGGCCGGCGGGAACGTTCCGCATCCCGCCGATCCGGCCGGTCGTCCTGTCCAACAGCATCTGGATGATCCGCGAAGCGGCGTTGAGCGGCGATTGTGTCGCCATCCTGCCGATCTACGCCATCGTCGACGAATTGCGCAGCGGCGCGCTGCTCCCGGTATTCGAAGATTTTCGCGTCGCTGCCGCCACGTTGAACGCCTTCTACCGCCGTTCGCCGCGGCTGCCGGCGAAAGTGCGCTTGCTGCTTCGGTTCCTCGCCGAACAATATGCGGGCGAGCCACCCTGGGAGCAGCGGCTGTTCCACGAACGTCCGCAATTGCGCCGCATCGTCTACGGGCCGCAGGACACAAAAAATTTCAAGGAAGAAACAAAAAGCGGTGTGGGAGGAATGGCGCCATGATCACGCTCTATCATCACGGCTCGTCGGTGTGCGCCGGCAAAGTCCGCCTCGTGCTGGCGGAGAAATCCGCGCCCTGGCAGGGGATCTATATCGACATCCTGCGCGGCGATCAGTTCGATCCCGCCTATATGAAGCTCAATCCCAAGGCGGTGGTGCCGACGCTCCTTCACGACGACAAGGTGATCGTCGAGTCGAGCGTGATCTGCGAATATCTCGACGAGGTCTTTGCGGCGCCGGCGCTGAAGCCGGCCGCCGCCGCGCAACGCGCCGCCATGCGGCTGTGGACCAAGGCGGTCGACGAATATCTGCATCCCGCCTGCGCCGAGCTCACCTTTGCGTCCTGCCATCGCTTCATCATCGGCCGGCTGCCGCCCGAGAAGTTTAATGAATTTCTCGAAAGCACGCCGCCGATTTCAGTCACCGCCGATTGGCACGCGCGCAAGAAAGAGATCGTGCGGCAAGGCATGGCGGCGCCGCGCGTCGATCGGACCTTCCGGCTCTACGACAGCTATTTGCAGAAGATGGAGGACACGCTCGCCGCCCATGCCTGGCTCGCCGGCGATACGGTGTCGCTCGCCGATTTCGCCATGGCGCCCTATGTGAACCGGCTGGATATGCTCGGCATGTCGGAGATGTGGCTCGGCCGCCGGCCGCGGCTCACAGAATGGTTCGAGCGGATGCAATCGCGACCGAGCTTCAAGCCGTCCCTGCTCGACATGTGTCCGCCGGATCTGACCACGGATCTGAAAAACTTCGGCACCCAAAGCTGGCCGGACGTGAAACGGCTGCTCGCCGCCTGACGCACTCGCCGGCTGCGCTAGCAACCAAGCCGGATACCCCGTCGAGGCTGCTTCGAGGGCCGCCCCACAGCTTGCCCGCTATTTGCAGATATTCCCTGCGGCAAGAGCCATGAACGCCATCCAATCGCCGCCGTCCTTGTTGTTGGCCGGATTGCCGCCGCTCGCGGCCTCGATGAATTGCAGAATGCGCTGCCGCGCGGCTTCCGGGGTCATGACTGGAAGACAAATCGCCGTGCCTTTTTGCTGCATCGACCGCTGCACGCTCAATCCGTACAGCAGGCCTTGCAGATAATAGTTGCACTTCTCGCGCGAGGCGGTGTCGCTTTGCGAGCACATCGCATACAGGAATTCAGTGCTGAACGGGCCGGTATAGTCCTTCACGTCGGCAGGTGACGCCGGCGGCGGATTGTCGGTCCGCGGTCCGTCGATCAGCGAGACTCTGATGAAGCGGTTGCCGGCGCCGCGAAAGATGTCGACGCGCACGAGCGGCGTTCCATTGACGATGCGGTTGATGACGCCGGGGTCGGCGCGTCCGTTCTCGAGCATTTGCTCGAGCGCGGCCCGGTTCGCCTCATCGGCGAAGAAATCGTCGCCCTCGTCTTGCGCATCCTTGATGCCGAACCGATGAAAATTCGCCCGGTCCTGCCGGATGATGGCGGCGGCCGAGGTTAGCCGCTGCCCGCTCGAATTGAAGTGATCAGCTTCTGATAGGCGCGTCACATAGCTTCCGATCAATTGTTGCGCCTGCGCCCACGCTGGCGCCGCCATCGCGGCGGCGATTGCGAGCGCGCGAACCAGGTTTCCAAACCTCATGCCCCACCTCCGTATCGTCATCCTTGTTTGGCGTCGCCGCGCTGCCCGGACTCTGTTTGAATCATAGGCCGCTTACTTGGCAGCCGCATAACCGTGTTGCGCCATGCAGCCGGTATAGACTTTCGCCGAAGGGCTCTCCTGTCCGGGCAAGGTGATCGGCGCCAATCCCCGCGCGGTGGTGACGGCCTGTGCCTGCTCCATCTCGCCGCGACAAGCCGTCTTGTCGGCGTCGAGCCGCGCAGGGTCGATCGCGCGCCCGTCGGATCTTGCCCACGTGGTCGGCAACGGCGCAGAGGCGCAGGCCGCCAGGATGAGGCAAGAGAAGGCCGCGGCACAGATCCGCATCATTGTGCGCTCGGCGGCGATGCCGACCCCGGCATGTCGGGGAGCAGTTCCGGTCTGTATTCGAAGTGCATGGTGTCGAAGTGATACCAATGGCCGCCCCAAATGAAGCCCTGCTGTTCGAATGCGCCGACGATCTCGGCCGGGATGCGGTTTTTCCATATCGGCGCGTTCGCGTCCTTGGGCCATCGCCAATAGTCCGCATATGTGACGTTCAGGTCGACGGCGGCGCCGTAGGCATGCATCGAGCGCACGCTCGAGCCGGCGACGGAGCGGCAATTATAAGTGCCGGCTGTCGGCATCAGAAACTTCATGAAGTCCGACGGCAATCGATCAAGGGCGCGCGACACGGCCGCGAGCGCCTGGTCGACGCCGTTCGTGGCCGTAATCGCAGCCTTTCCGCCATGATGCGCGGGCAGCCATTCGATCGTTTTCAGCTTCGCCGCGACATCGTTGTTCCGGCAATCGCCGTACATGGCGGCGAAGAGCGGGGCGTATCGCGCGCGGCCGGGGTCGATATTCTTCCCCGGCGGCGTGGGCGCGGTTGCGGCCGGGTAGGGGACGTAGAACATGTCGTCGATATCCGGATGCTCGATCAGTTCGTCAAATGATTTGTCGGTCCGGTGGTCGGAGATCGGCAATCGCGTGCCGTTCCTCAAGATGACGGCGTCGTCGTCGACGGCCGCGATCCAATCCGGATAAGACCGCACGAGCTTGTCGAGCGAGAGCCGCAGCTTTGGCGGCGCCGCGCCGTATTGGTCTGCGGCTGAAGCGGGCGACAGCCACAGGGTTAGTGTCAGACCGCAGGCCGCTGCCGCGCTGATGCTCCGAGCGATCGTACCTTCCACACCCACGTCCTGTCCTTCATTCCGGCCGCGGCTTTCGGCAAAGCTTCGCCGCGCCAAAGAGCCTAGCGCATGTCGCGCATGGTACGGCGAGCAAAAGGCGCTAGTCAGCGGGGGAGAGTGCTCTATGTTGATCCGCCATCCGGGAGAACGCATATGGCCGCGGCGCCGGCATTCAACGTCTCCGCATTGATCGACACGCGTCCGCTCGGTGCGCTGCAAATTCGCATTGTCGTGCTGTGCACGCTCGTCGCCCTGCTTGACGGCCTCGATCTGCAATCGATCGGGCTCGCGGCGCCCGGCATTGCCGCCGATCTGCACATTCCGCAGCCCTGGCTCAGCGCGGTATTCAGCGCCGCGCTCGCCGGCCTCGCCTTGGGGGCTTTCGGCTTCGGCATCCTGGCCGACCGGGTCGGGCGCAAGGCGGTGCTCATCGGCGCCACCGCTTGCTTCGGCGTTTTCACCATCTGCACGGCGTTGGTGCCGACTTTCAACGTGCTGCTCGTCTTCCGCTTTCTCGCCGGCCTCGGCCTTGGCGGCGCAATGCCGAGCTTCATCAGCCTGACCTCGGAATATTGCCCGCGGCGGCTGCGCGCGGTCATCGTTGCGCTGCTCTGGGCGGGCTTTCCGCTCGGCGGCTTTGTCGGTGGGCTGCTCGCCTCGTGGATCATTCCGGCCTATGGCTGGCATGCGGTGTTCTGGGTCGGCGGCGTGCTGCCGTTGCTGGTCTGTGTCGTGCTGGTTTTTGCTCTGCCAGAATCGATCGGCTTTTTGGTCGAAAGCGGGGCGCCGGCGCCGCGGATCGCGTCGCTGCTGCGGCGGCTATTCCCGGTCGCGGACGTTCCGCTGGACGCGGCGTTTGTTCTCAACGAAGAGCGTGCGCACGGGGTGCCGGTCGTTCAGCTCTTCGCCGCCGGGCGCGCCATCGGCACCGCCCTGCTGTGGATGAGCTTCTTCGTCGCCTTCATGATGCTGGTCACCAACTCGGCCTGGGCGCCGACACTCCTCAAACGCGAAGGCTTCGACATCAGGGACGCGTCGCTGGCGATGGCGATGTTCAACCTCGGCAGCGTGATTGCCACCTGCTTCGTCGGCTTGCTGATCGCGCGCGCCGGCGCGGCGATTATTCTGCCGGTGGCGATGCTCGGCAGCGCCGTGTCGATGGCGCTGGTGGGCTATGCGGCGCCCTCGGTCGGCACCGTCATTCTCCTGCAAACCTTGTTCGGCGTGTTCATGGGCGGTGGCTCGTCAGGCCTCATCGCGCTGGCCGCGATCTATTATCCGACCGCGATCCGCTCCACCGGCGTCGGCTGGGCCATGGGCATGGGCCGCGTCGGCTCGTTCACCGGCCCGTTGGCCGTCGGCTCGCTTGTGGCATTTGGCTTGTCGACGGCCGGCATTTTTGTTGCCATAGCTCTGCCGGCGCTGCTTGCCGTTGCCACCACGGCAGTCGCCGGGCGCGTCAAGGCGGCATGAGCTGCGGGAAGCGCGAACAAGGTCGAAGATCCATGGTGTTGACGATCCTGCTCATCCTCGCCGGACTGATGGGCGCTGCCGGCGTGGTGCTCGCCGCCGCCGGCGCGCATGCCGCACCCACCGCGGGTCTCGACAGCGCAGCCTATTTGCTTCTCTTCCATGCCACGGCGATCTTGGGCGGCGCGGCGCTGACGCAACAAGGCCTGCTGTGGCGGCCGCTCGCGTTGCTCACCCTCATCGCCTGGGTGGTCGGCGCTGCGCTGTTCGCCGGCGACGTTTCCGCGCGTGCCTTCCTCGGCCATCGGCTTTTTCCCATGGCTGCGCCGAGCGGCGGCATGATCCTGATTGCGGCTTGGCTCGGCTTTGCGGTCGCCGCGCTGGTGGGCGCACTCCAGCGCGGCTGATCGCGACAGGCGCCACCCCTGCGAGACAGGCCTGAAAATTGCATGGCTCTGCTGCGATGCACGGGAAACGTGCAGCGCGGAGGATGCCGCAATGAGCGACACAGTCCGAAACGATGCAATCGAGGCTGCGCAAGTCCGAACCGAGCCAGTCCGAACCGAGCCAGTCCGAACCGAGCCAGTCCGAGCCGAGCCGGCCCGAACCGAACCTGTCCAGGGCAAGGGCGTTCATCCCGTCGACGAGGTCCTGCCGCTGCCAAAACTCGGCGCGCTCGGCCTCCAGCACGTCCTCGTCATGTATGCCAACGCCGTCGCCGTGCCGCTGATCATCGGTGGCGCGCTGCATCTGCCCAAGGATCAGATGGCGATGCTGATCAATGCCGATCTGTTTGCATGCGGCATCGCCACCCTGATCCAGACCATAGGTTTCGGGCCGTTCGGCATCCGCTTGCCGATCATCATGGGTGTCACCGCGGTCTCGATCTCGCCCATGTTGGCCATGGCCGCCATGCCGGGCGTCGGCCTCACCGGCATCTACGGCGCGGTTCTGGTCGGCGGCATCTTCGGCCTGTGCGTCGCGCCCTTCGTCAAATACGTGCTGCGCTTCTTCCCCGCGGTGGTCACCGGCACGATCATCACCATGATCGGCGTTGTGTTGATGCGTGTCGGCGTGAACTGGGCAGGCGGCGGCGCCGGCAAGGCCGATTTCGGCGCCGCCGGGTATCTCGCGGTCGCCGCGCTGGTGCTGGCAGTCATCCTGCTGGTGATCAAATTCACCCGCGGCTTTCTGCAGAACGTTTCCGTGCTCATCGGCATTACGGTCGGTTATCTGCTCACCATCGCGCTCGGCTGGACCGATTTTTCCGGCATCGCCGAGGAGCCGATCGTGCGCGTGGTGATGCCGCTGCAATTCGGCGTGCCGCAATTCTTTCTGATCCCGTGCCTCACCATGTGCCTCGTGGTGATGATCGTCTTCATCGAGGCTACCGGCATGTTTCTCGCGCTCGGCGCCATGACCGGCCGCAAGGTCGACGCCGAAGACGTGAAGCGCGGATTGCGTGCGGACTCGCTCGGCACCGTCATCGGTGCGATCTTCAATACGTTTCCGTACGTCTCATACTCGCAGAATATCGGCCTCGTCGGCGTCACCGGCGTCTATAGCCGCTGGGTGTGCGTTGCCGGCGGCGTCATCATGCTGGTGCTCGGCCTCATCCCGAAGCTCGCCTTCATCGTCGCCTCGGTGCCGCAATGCGTGCTCGGCGGCGCCGGCTTCATCATGTTCGGCATGGTGGCGGCGACCGGCATCAAGATCCTGGCGACGGTCGATTACGCCAAGCAGCGTCACAGCGTGCTGGTGGTCGCCATCTCCATCGGCTTCGGCCTGATCCCGATCGTGGCGCCGACCTTCTTCCACGTCTTTCCGGATCAGCTCAAGCCGATCTTCGGCGACGGCATTATCCTCACCTCGATCTCGGCCGTGGCGCTCAACGCCTTCTTCAACCGCACCAGCAGCGAGCAAGCCGAAGCCGAAACCTTCATGGCCGCGCAAGCGGCGGAGCACATTTGAATAGGCGAGTAGGGAATACCCGACGCTGCTAGCTGCCACTATTCACCGCGGCCGTTCGCACCCATCCAGGCGACTTGCGCGGTTGTTTGGTCCGGATAGTCGCGCGAGCGCTGCGCCAGCCAGCCCCGCAGCAAAGCGCCATCCTGGTCGGCAAACGTCTCCGCCAGCACCGTGAGTTCGGCGATGCGTTCGGCGCGGAAGTGACGATAGTCGCCGCGTAGCTCGCACCAGGCTGCGATCAGCGTCGATTCCACAAAGTAAGCCACCGCGATCGGGCGAACGATCCGACTGGTGCGCCGCTCCTGCTGGTCGGTATAAACAAGACGCAGCTTGCGCCGCTCGCGGATCGCTTCGCGCGCGCACGATATGTCGACCGTGCGGGCGCCGACATCCGACACCAAAAACGGCGCCGCGTTCATGGCGTCGCGCAGCGTCTGCGGCACCACCGTGCGCACCTTCGCCAGCACGGCTTCCGCCGCGCGTTGCAGCCCGGTGTCGCCGGTGCGGCGCACCAGCCGCGCGCCCACCGTGATCGCCTCGATCTCGTCGGCGGTGAACATCAGCGGCGGCAGGTCGAAATCGCGCAGCACATAGCCGACGCCGGCGGCGCCTTCGATCGGCACCCGCCGCGCCTGCAGGGCGGCGATGTCGCGATAGACCGTGCGCACATTGACCTCGAGCGTCGCCGCGAGCTGTGCCGCCGTCAGCGGCCGTTTGGCATTGCGCAAGAGTTGAATGATCTCGAACAGCCGGTCGCCACGCCGCATAGCCTGCCTCCAAGGTCCAAGGAAGCTCCAAGAGCTACCCAGGGAAGATTGGAAAATTCAACCGCAGAGCGATCGCTCCTGACAGTATGGTGTCAGCAGGAGAGGTGTAGAAGCCTCGCCATGCAGTCAAGACAAGACGCGGTTTTGCGGCGCGTGGAACGAAAGCCCCACGGTTCCGGCAAGGCGGGGCGCCGGCTGGCGCTCGTGACCTTGTGTCTCGCGGTGTTGATCGCCCAGCTCGACAGCTCGGTGGTCAATCTCGCGGTCGCGCCGATCGGGCAACATTTCGGCGCCAGCGTCGCCGCGCTGCAATGGACCATCGACGGCTACAATCTCGCCTATGCGGTGCTGTTGTTGAGCGGTGGGTTGATCGCCGACCTTTACGGGCGGCGTTTCGCCTTCATGGCTGGCGCGGTCGTGTTTGTGATCGGCTCGCTCGGCTGCGCCGTTGCGCCCAGCGTCTCCGTGCTGGTGGCCGGGCGCGTCGTCGCCGGCATCGGTGCCGCATTGTTGTTGCCGTCGTCGCTGGCTTTGGTCGCAGTGGTCTGGCCCGATCCCGCCGAGCGCCGGCATGCCATCGGCATCTGGTCGGCCTGCAACGGGCTCGCCTTCGTGATCGGGCCGACTTTGGGCGGCTTGCTCATCGAACATGCCGGCTGGCGCAGCATCTTTGTCGTCGTCATCCCCATCGGCATGGCGGCGGTCGCCTTGGCGCTGGCGGTGCTGCCGGAATCGGCCGATCCGCGCGGCCGCGCTTTCGACGCCCCGGCGCAAGTGCTGGGCGCGCTGATCCTCGGCGGGCTCGCCTTGGCGGCGATCGAAGCGGAGGATGTTCCGTGGCTGGCGCTGGCCGCCGCGGCGCTGGCTTGTGTCTCGCTTCCGCTATTCTGGATCATCGAGCGCCGGCGCGGCGATGCCGCCCTGGTGCCGCTCGATCTGTTTCGCATTCGCCCCTTTCGCGGTGCCATCCTGGCGACGGCCGCGATGACGTTCGGCATGTATGGCATGTTGTTTCTGCTGCCGATGAGCTGGCAGAGCGCCGGTCTGCTGAGCGCCGTCGGTGCCGGGCTTGCGCTCGTTCCGATGGCGGCGATCTTCGCGCTGGTCTCGCCATTCTCCGGCATTCTCACCAACACATTCAGCTCGCGCGCGACAACGAGTGGTGGCGTCGCCCTGATCGGCTGCGGGCTCTGCGTTCTCGCCGCCGTCGCCGGTGCGCGCAGCGTCCTTCCTGCCATCATCGGCTTGTGCCTCACCGGCCTCGGCATGGGCGTCGCGACCGGCCCGCTGTTCGCCGTTGCCGTCGGCTCGGTAGCGCCGGCGCGCGCCGGAACGGCAGCCGCGCTAATCAACGTCGCGCGCATGGTGGGCGCCACGATCGGCGTCGCGATGTGCGGCAGCGTCTACGCGCTGGCCGGCGGCGGCACGGCGGGCTTACGTGTCGCGCTCGCGATCGGCGGCGCCGTGCAACTCGCCGGCGCCGTCATGGCCTGGATCGAGGGCCGCGAGCGGCGTTCGTTTTAGCTGCTGTGACGACAGATAGCCGCGACGGCTCAAGCCACTGACTGCCGACGTAATGGTATCACGTCGGCAGGGGCGGGCTTCTTCCGTCCCACGCACTTCGCGTAGTGGGAAATCGGTTCGGGACGGCCGATCAGAAAACCCTGCACCTTGTCGCAGTGCTCCGCGGTGAGGAAATTCAGTTGCGCCTGGGTTTCGACGCCTTCCGCCAGCACCGGAATGTTGAGACCGCGCGCGAGCCCGATAACGGCGCGCACGATGGTCGCCGATTGCGCGTCGTGCTCCAGATTGCAGATGAAGCGCTGGTCGATCTTGATCTTGTCGAACGGGAAAGCCTGCAAATAGGAAAGCGAGGAATAGCCGGTGCCGAAGTCGTCCATGGCGACGCGTACGCCCAGCGATTTCAGCCGGCGCAGGATCGAGACCGTGCGTTCAAAATCGTTGATCAGCACGCCTTCTGTGACTTCAAGTTCCAGCCGCGCCGGAGGCAGACCGGTTTCCAGCAGGATTGCGTGGACGAGCGAAGGAAGATCGCCGTGCCTGAACTGCACCGGCGAGAGATTGACGCTCACCCGAAGAGGATTGCTCCACCGCGCCGCTTCGCGGCAGGCCTCGCGCAACACCCACTCGCCGATGCCGAAGATCAAGCCGCTCTCTTCGGCCAGCGGGACGAACGTGGAGGGTGGCACGAAGCCGCGCACCGGATGATGCCAACGCAGCAGCGCCTCGAAGGCAACGATCTCGTGCTGCAACCGTGCTTGCGGCTGAAAATAGAGCTCGAGCTCGTTGCGCTCGATGGCGCCGCGCAGGTCGAGCTGTATCGCGTGATGCTTGCGTATTTTCTGATCCATTTCGGCTTCGAAGAAGCGGATCGTGCCGCGGCCTTCGGCCTTGGCGCGATAGAGTGCAGCATCGGCATTCGCCGTGAGCGCGTCGGGATCAGTCCCGTCGTCGGGAAATAAGGCCACGCCGATGCTCAGACCGACGCGCAGATGCTGCTGATCGATGACGATTTCATCGACAACGGCGGCCAACAGCTTTTCGGCCAGCGCGGCGGCCTTGGGTGGATGCGCGCCTGCGGGTGCCACAATGGCGAATTCGTCGCCGCCGAGCCGGGCCAGGAAGGTATCGCCGATGGCGTCCTGCATGCGCCGCGCGACCGTTGCCAGCAGCGTGTCGCCGGCCGCGTGGCCGAACACGTCGTTGACCTGTTTGAAGCGGTCCAGGTCGAGGCAAAGCACGGCGAACCGGGTTGATCCGTCCGCCGCCGCACGCACTTGTTGCTCCAGTTTCTCGTCGAACGAAGCGCGATTGGGCAGACCGGTGAGCGGGTCGTGATGCGCCAGATATTCGATGCGCTTTTCCGCGCGCCGCCGCTCGGTGATATCCTCGTGGGTGGAAACCCACGAGCCGTCCGGCAGCGGCCGCGTGGTCATGGCGACGATTCTGCCGTCGGCACATTCGATCAAGCTGTTCGTGACCTCGCCGGCTGCCAGCGTCTTGAGGAATTCCAGACGGTATTGATGCGGATCGCCGCGGCCGAGCGATCCTCTGGCATGGCGGTGCCAGGCGATGTCCTCCAGGCTTGCACCCGGTTTCACGATGTCGGGGGACAAGCGGTACATTTCGATATAGCGGTCGTTACAAACGACCAGGCGTTGCGCGGCGTTGTACATGGACACGCCGTGCGACATGTTGTTCACGGCCATGACGAGTCGCTGATCGCGCTCCCGCAGACGGCGGTCGGCGATTGCGCCCGCCAGCGTCAAGCCAAGAATAAGGATGGCGGCAGTCGCGGCCGCGATCGCCAGCGCTTCCGCATCGAGCGAGAAGGGGTGGACAGCGCGCGTCGGATCCGGAACGATCGTGACGGCGGCCATTGCGATAAAGTGAAGCGACAGAATGCTCAGCGCCAGCAGCAACACCGGCACGAGCTTTTGCAATCTGCCGCGGTCGCTCATGGCCACGACCATGGCGGCGGTGGCGAATGTCATGCCCGCGATGATGGATACGGCCAACAGGCCCGGCAGCCAGGTCACCCGGCCGGGCACCTCGAGCGCCCACATGCCGGTGAAATGCATGGCGGCAACGCCGATGCCGACCACGGCCCCGCCGAACGCCGCGCGCCACGAGTTCGAACGGCTGACGGCGAGGCTGAAGCCAAGACCCGTAATGACCACCGCGAAGATCAGCGAAAGCCCGGTAAGGCCGATGTCATAGGCCACCGGCACGCCCGGTTCGTAGGCCAGCATTCCGATGAAATGCGTGGCCCAAATACCGCAACCGGTGGCGAGGCCGGCGAGCGCCAGCCAACCAACGCGGGCCTCTCCTTTGTTGGCCCGAGCATGACCCAACAGCTTGAGGCCGACGAAACTCGCGAGCAAACAAATAAAAACCGCGAGCCCGACCAGGCGCAGATCGTGCTCTCCCGAGAGACAACTGATAACGCGATACATCAGGCGCAAAGTCCTCCCGTCGCCCGAGCCGCCCCTTTCGGCCCTACCGCCCCGGCGGCTTTAACGCCATCGTGCGTTGCGCCGATTGTTAATGGTGGGTCAACTAGGCCATTCGGAATGCCGCAAAGGTTCCGGTATTTGCAGCCATGTGGCGACAAGCTGCGATCTAAAACCGCAACGTGCCGGATCTGATGCGTTCGTACAGCCGCTGATCGAGCGGCACGAAGGCGTCGCTTGCCGGGTCGTCGAAATAGATCGCGTCGCTGGTCGTGGCCGGATCGAAGCCGTCGCGCTGCAACTCGCTTTTTGTGTGCTTGAACGTCGAGGTGACCGCGAGCTTTTGCGCGACCCGCAGGAATTTCGGCCGAGCGTACGATGGCAGGCGCAGCGCCAGATGCGCGCGCAGCGCGGCGACATCGAGCCGCCCGTCCGGCACGATCGCCGCCATGCCGGCGGCGCCTTCGCTGCCGGGTACGTGCACGCCATAGACGTTGGCCTCAGCAATGCCCGAAAACGCCATGATCGCGGCGGCGACTTCCGAGGTGGCCACATTCTCGCCCTTCCAGCGGAAGGTATCGCCGATGCGGTCGACGAAATAATAAAAACTGCTCTGATCCATGCGCATGAGATCGCCGGTGCGATACCAGCAATCGCCGTGCGCGAACACGTTGTGCAGAAGTTTTTGCTCGGTGTCTTTGCGGTCGCTATAGCCCTCGAAGCCTTCGCCCGCTTGCGCGGCGGACGAGACGCGGCCGATGGCTTCGCCGGTTTCGTTTACGCCGCGGCGAATGCAGAAGCCGTCCGCGTCGCGCGCCGGCTTTCCGCTCGCCGGATCGTACTGCACCAGCGCCAGCGGAAAGCGCGAGGCGAGGAACGGCGGAACGCGGCCGATGGCGCCGATTTTTCCTTCCACATTATAGAGCGACACGTTGCCTTCGGTCGAAGCGTAGAATTCGAGGATGCGCGGAATGGCGAAGCGGTCCTGAAATTTCTTCCAGATGTCGGCCTGCAGCCCGTTACCGCAGCAGAGCCGCAGCCGGTGCGCCCGTTCGTTGGCATGTTCGGGCGCATTGACCAGGTAGCGGCAGAGTTCGCCGATATATTGAAAGATCGTGCAGTCGTTGGCGCCGACGTCATTCCAAAACTGCCGCGCCGAAAAGCGGTCGCGGATCAGCACCGAGCCGCCGCGGACCAGGAGCGCGCCGGTGGCGACGACACCGCCGACGCTGTGAAAGAGCGGCAGGCAATCGTACATGCGGTCGCCGGCTTGCGTATGCATCAGTCCGGCGAACCAAAAACTCCATTGCAACAACCGGCGGTGACTGACATTCGCCGCTTTCGGCAGTCCGGTCGTGCCTGACGTGTAGATCAGGAGCGCGCGGTCGTTGATCGTCACCGGCGTGTATTCGCCCGATGCCGCCGGCTCGTCCTGATAGCGTTCGATCGCGTGGTCGATCCGCGCGTAGCCGCCGTCGTTTTCGCCGTGCATCCACACCGTCGGCTGGCTGATCAGTTGCGCGGTCGCGCTCGCCAGCTGTACCGCGCATTCAGCGGCGACGATGACATGCTTCGGCGTGACGATATCGATGCAATGGGCGAGCGAATGCCCGCGCAGCTCGGTGTTGATCAGCGCGACGACGATGCCGGCGCTGCTCAGCCCGAGCCAGATCGCGATGTATTCGGGCCGGTTCGGCATGATCAGACAAACCGTCTCGCCTTTGGCGAGACCCTGATCGCGCGCCCAGCGCGCATAGCGGTCGGCGCGCGCAACGAGCGTGCCGTAGCTCAGGGTTTCGCCGCCGGCTGCCGCGATGAGCGCAGGCGCATCGGGCCGCGTCTGCGCGTATTCGGCGACGGCGTGGTAGAGCAGGCGTTGCGGCTTGGCGGCGATTGGCGCGGTGGCTTCGAGCGCACGCACCCAGTCGCGCAGGGCACTCTCATTTGCTTGCACGGGATGCCTCGCCGGTTCCGCTTGCATCGTTCGCATCCGGCAACCCTCGCGGAATCAGATGAATCTTTCGCTGCAGCAGCCGCTTATTTCATCGGCGAGCAATTGTTGGGGCATCGGGATCGGAGCATTAAGGTTACTTGGGAGTAATACCTAAGAGGCACTTTGTCCGCTTTTCGCGCCACGGAAAAGCAACGACATGGAGGTAGTTTTCAGGCAAAGAAGAGACATCGTGACGGGCAAGATGAAAAGCGACACGATCGCGGTGCATGGCGGTTACGAGACCGAGCCGACTACGCGTGCCGTTGCGGTCCCGATCTACCAAACAGTCGCCTACGAATTCGAGAGCGCCGATCATGGCGCCGCGTTGTTCAATCTCGAAGTCGAGGGCTATCGCTACAGCCGCATCAGCAATCCGACCATCGCGGTTTTGGAGCGGCGCGTTGCCGAGCTTGAAGGCGGCGTCGAAGCGCTCTGCGTCAGCACCGGCCAGGCGGCGCTCAATTATGCGATGCTCAATCTCGCCGACATGGGCACCAATTTCGTCTCGGTGCCGCAGCTCTACGGCACGACGCATACGCTCTTTGCTCACGTCCTGCCGAGCCAGGGCATTGGTGTGCGCTTTGCGGCGTCGGACGCGCCCGATGCGATCGAAAAGCTCATCGACGACGATACGCGCGCGATCTTTTGCGAGAGCATCGGCAATCCGGCCGGCAACATCTGCGACATCGAGGCGTTGGCGAAGGTGGCCAGGCGCCGCGGTATTCCGCTCGTGGTCGACAACACCGTGGCGACGCCCATTCTGCTGCGGCCGTTCGAATACGGCGCCGACATCGTCATTCATTCGCTGACCAAGTTTCTCGGCGGCCACGGCACCACGCTCGGCGGCGCCATCGTCGATTCCGGGCGCTTCCCCTGGCGGGCGCATGCCAAGCGCTTTCCCAAATTCAACGAGCCCGACGCTTCCTATCACGGCCTGATCTACACCGAGCGTTTCGGCGATGCCGCCTACATCGCCCGCTGCCGCAGCGTTTTCCAACGCACCACCGGCGCGGTGCTTTCCCCGCTGTCGGCGTTCTTGCTGCTGCAGGGCATCGAGACGGTGGCCTTGCGCGTCGAGCGCCACGTCGAAAATGCGCGCCGGGTCGCCGAGTTCTTGCGCACCGATCCGCGCGTCACCTGGATCAACTATGCGGGCTTCGCCGACAATCGCTATCACGCACTGGCGCAGAAATATCTGGATGGGCGCGCGGCGTCGCTGCTCACGTTCGGTATCGCCGGCGGCCTCGATGCCGGCAAGGCGTTTTACGATGCGCTCAAGCTGTTCAAGCGGCTGGTCAATATGGGCGACGCCAAATCGCTCGCCTGCCATCCGGCGTCGACCACGCACCGGCAGATGTCGCCGGCGGAGCAGGAGAAAGCCGGCGTGCGGCCGGAGATGATCCGCCTCTCTGTCGGCATCGAGCACATCGACGACATCATCGCCGACCTCGATCAGGCGCTTGGCGCCGCCCAAGCGCGACGCCTGATTGCCGCCGAATAGCCGAGGAAGCGCGGACCCCATGCCCCTTCTTCTTGATACCGTGCGATCCGATCCGGCGGGCGATCTGCGCGGGCGCAATTGCCTCACGATCGGGCTGGTCAACAACATGCCGGACGCCGCCTGCGAGGCGACCGAGCGGCAGTTCCAGAAGCTCTTGCGCGCCGCTTCGCGCGATGTCGTCGTCCGGCTCAAGCTCTTCTCCGTCCCATCGGTTCCGCGCAGCGAGACCATGCGGTCGGACCTCGCCGGCCGTTACCGCAATCTGGCCGAACTCTGGAGCACGCCGCTCGATGGCCTGATCGTTACCGGCACCGAACCGGTCGCCGCCGATTTGAAAAACGAGCCGTACTGGAATGCGATCTGCGACCTCGTCGATTGGGCGTGTCACGATACCATCTCGGCGGTCTGGTCCTGTCTCGCCGCCCATGCCGTCGTGCTCTACGCCGACGGCATCGCCCGGCAGCGCCTCCCCGCCAAATTGTCCGGCGTGTTCGACTGCGATGTGACCGGCGCCCATCCTTTGCTCGGCGATATGGCCACACCGTTGCGCGTGCCGCACTCGCGGCTCAACGACCTGCCGGAAGCGGCGCTCGCCGCCGGCGGCTATCGTTTGCTGAACTCGTTCCGGCGCCGCCGGCGCCGACGCCTTCGTGAAAGAGCCGGACGGCGGCTCGCTGTTCGTCTTCTTCCAGGGCCATCCGGAATACGACGCCGATACGCTGTTGCGCGAATACCGCCGCGATGTGGGCCGCTACCTGCGCGGCGAGATGAGCGCTTTTCCGAACGCCCCGCAGAATTATTTCAACAGCGCCGCGTCCTTTCTGGCCGACGACTTTCGCACCCGTGCCGCGGGCGAGGGGCGAAGCGCACTGCTCGGCGAATTCCCGATGCAAGGGCTTGCCGCCGGCGTCGACAATGGCTGGCACGATGGCGCGATCGGCATCTACCGCAACTGGATCGACTATCTGAAAGAGCAAAAACAAGATCGCCGCGTGTCGGCCCCGGTCGAGCACGCCCGCCGCGCGTCGGCCTGAAATCTCAGAAACATTGTAGGAGTTGCGTTATGTCCCCGCCCGCCGTCGCCTTCGCGGCTCCCGCCGACGTTGAACTCGCGCCGAATCCGATCAATCCCGGCTGGATCATCGAGGGCAATCCGCAGGCGCGCGCCAAACGGCTCGCCGAGAGTGCCGATGGGACCTCCTCGGTCATGGCCTGGTCCTGCACGCCCGGCCGTTTCGAATGGCATTATGCGGTCGACGAAACCGTGCACATTATTTCCGGCGAGGTGCTGGTCACCGACCAGAATGGCAAAATCCACCGCTTGGGGCCGGGCGATATGGCCTTCTTTCCCGCCGGCACCCATAGCGTCTGGCAGGTTACCAAGACCGTGCGCAAGCTCGCGGTCTGCCGGCACAGCATGCCACGGCCCTTCGGTTTTGCGCTGCGCGCCTGGAATAAGGTGTTCCATCGCCTGACCGGCTTTCCGACCGGCAGCGGCCTGGGCGAGGGGACAGCACCGAGCGCTGGCGGCCGGGAGGTCGCGGCGGCTTAACGCTTTGCCTCCCGCCCCTTTTGCGCGATTCTTAACCCTCCCCTGAAAGGGGAGGGCTGGCGCGACGCGCCGGGGAGGGGTCCATCACCGGCACTGACCCCCACCCGATCCGCCACGCGGATCGGCCTCCCCCTCGAAGGGGGAGGTCAAATTCCCCCCAAATCATTGACATTCCGGCGCCCGGTCCTTAATCAAGCCGCCAACAGGCAGGAATTCCGATGAAAGTCCGTAACTCGTTGAAATCGCTGCGCGGGCGTCACCGCGACAACCGTATCGTGCGCCGCAAGGGCCGCGTTTACGTGATCAATAAGACGCAGCGGCGGTTTAAGGCCCGTCAGGGCTGATTATTGCCGATGTTGACCCGATCGGGTTTAAGCGGCGCAGGTCTCCTGCGCCGCTGCTGCTTTATCACGCGCCTGTGAGCACAATTCAGCCTTGTCGCGCCCCGGACGGTGATTACACTAAACCGTCATGACATCGCGATTTATCGTGAGTTTGCTGCTGGGCGCCGCGCTCGCCGGGCCGGCGCTCGCGGCGGAGCCCGGATCCGGACAGAGCGGACCCAGCCAAACCGGACCCAGCCAAAGCGGCCCCGCCCAAACCGGACCCACGCAAAAAGATCCCGAGGTGCCGCCGCAGCTGGCCCCGAAACCTGACTGGGTTCAGCCCCCGGGCGAAGCGCCGCACGCCGGCCGCGAGCGGAGCTACACCCTCGATACCTTGTTCGAGGCGCTCAAGATCGCGCCCGACGACGACAGCGCCCGCGCCATCGAGCAGCGCATCTGGGCGCACTGGATCGTCTCCGGCAGCGACACTTGTAATCTGCTGATGGGCCGGGTGAAGGCCGCGACCGAGCAGAAGGACCTCGATCTCGCCGCCAAGCTTCTCGACGCCGTGATCGAGCTCAAGCCGAATTACACCGAAGCCTGGAACCGCCGCGCCACCGTCCGTTATCTGCAGAAGGATTTCGGCGGCGCGCTCGCGGACCTGCGCGAAGTGCTGACGCGCGAGCCGCGCCATTTCGGCGCGCTCTCCGGCCTCGGCCTGATCCTGCAGGAACTCGGCGACGAGAAGGACGCGCTCGAGGCTTACCGCCGCGCGCTGGCCATCGACCCGCGCCTGGAGAATGTCGGCGAAGCGGCGAAGACCCTGCGCGAGAAAGTCGAAGGCCGCGACATTTAGTTTTTGCCGCTCGGCGTCCAAGGCTTCCGTTTCCAACGCTTCATCGGTGTCACCTCATCCGTCGTCATTGCCGGGCTTGACCCGGCAATCGATCTTTGTTTCGCATGGCGTGGCATCGTCGGCGCTGTACGCGATCGCGTCGGTCAGACGATGATGTGCAGGGAGCCGCAATGACCGACACCACCGCCGACAAACTCATCATCCGCGAGCTCGTGGACGCCTGGGCCATCTATCGCGACGCGCGGCTGTGGGACCGCTTTCGTACCGTCTGGCAGCCCGAAGGGCGCATGATGGCGACCTGGTTTCAGGGCGGCTTCGAAGAGTTCATCAAGGTCAACGACGAAGGCTGGGCGCGCGGCGTGCGCATCCTGCATTTCCTCGGCGGCTGCGCGGTCGAGGTCTCCGGCCATCGCGCCATCGCGCAAACCAAGATGACGATCTCGCAGCGCGCGCCGGTCGAAGGCGTGATATGCGACGTGCTCTGCACCGGCCGCTTCTACGACTTCTTCGAAAAGCGCGATGGCCGCTGGGGCCTGGTGCTGCGCCAGCCGATCTATGAAAAAGACCGGCTCGATCCGGTCGATCCCGCGGCCAAGCTTTCGCTCGATCAGGATCTGCTCAAAAGCTTCCCCGAAGGCTATCGGCATCTCGCCTATCTGCAGCACAAGATCGGCTACAAGGTGAAAACCGACATGCCCGGCATCGAAGGCCCGGCGCTCGACGCTCTCTACGCCCGCGGCACCCACTGGCTCGCCGGCAAGCCCCTCTAAACGTCCGCCCCGCAAAGCGAGCAGGCGGCGCGCGAAACGCGCCGGGAGGGGTAAGCGTTGCCCCGCACGGAGCAAGCGAGAGAAAAGCATGATCACCACGCTCGTCGTCATCGTCGCGATCGTCTGTGCCGGCGCGCTCATCACCGCCATCGGTACATGGTTGATCGAGCGCGCGCACCGGCCGCGCGGGCGTTTTATTGATGTCGGCGGCTTTCCGCAGCACGTCATCGAGGCGGGGCCGCGCGATGCCGGCGATACGTTGCCGGTCGTGGTGCTGCACGGCGCCAGCGCCAATCTGGAAGACGTGCACATGGCGCTCGGCGAACGTCTTGGCGCACGCCGTCGCGTCATCTTTGTCGATCGGCCCGGTCTCGGTTTCAGCATGCGTCCGGCCGGGCAGGGCGCTTCGCCGGCCTATCAGGCCGCCGTGTTGCGCAACATTCTCGACCAGCTCGGCATCGCCCGCGCCGTTGTAGTCGGCCATTCCTGGGGCGGCGCGCTGGCGCTCACCTTCGCGCTCGATTGTCCCGAGCGCACCGCCGGCCTGGTGCTCGTCGCGCCGGCGACGCATCCGGGCGTGTGGCGCCGGACCCGCTACAGCGCCATCTTGGCCGGACCTGTGGGCTGGCTCTATACGCGCACGCTTGCTTTTCCGCTCGGGGCGCTCTTGATGTGGCCTGGTGCGCACGTCGCGTTCAAGCCGCAGCCGCTGCCCGAAGGTTACGTGCGCCGCAGCGCCGCGATGCTGGTGCTGCGGCCGCGAAGCCTGATGGCCAATTGGGCCGACGTCGGCTGCCTCGATCCATTTCTTGAGCGCCAGACCGAGCGCTATGCCGCGCTCTCGGTGCCGACCATCATCCTCGCCGGCGATACCGATACGCTGGTGCCGCCACCGCGCCAATGCGAGAAGCTCGCGGCCACCGCGACGTGCGTCAATGTCGTTCTGCTGCCGGGTTTCGGCCACATGCTGCATCACGCCGCCGCCGATCGCGTGGTCGAGGCGGTCGAGACAGTAAGCGCCAGCGCACACACGCATCCCGGCAACAGCGCGTCGTAGGCTCGCGGGAAAAGCTCACGCCTCAGCGGCGGCGCGCGGTCCGACGAAGGCGATGCGCATCATGTTGGTGGCGCCGGGGGTGCCGAGCGGCACGCCGGCGACGATGATGATGCGCTGCCCGGCCTTGGCGAAGCCTTCACGAAACGCGATCTGACAGGCGCGCTCCACCATGTCGTCCTGGTCGCGCGCATCCTCGGCGACGACGCAGTGCACGCCCCAGACCAGCGATAATTTCCGTCCGGTCGAGAGCATCGGCGAGATCGCCACCGTCGGCGGCTGCGGCCGTTCGCGCGAGACCCGCATGCCGGTCGCGCCCGAGCTGGTCCAGCAAACGATCGCCGCGAGGTCGAGCGTTTCGGCCACTTGCCGTGCCGCTGCCGCGATCGCGTCGGCGCCGGTCTGCTCTGGCTCGGTGCGCAGAACATGCAGCGACGGCAGATACATCGCCTCGTTCTCCACTTCCTCGGCGATGCGGTTCATGGTCGCCACCGCCTCGACCGGATACTGCCCGGCCGCGGATTCCGCCGATAGCATCACCGCATCGGCGCCGTCGAAGATCGCAGTGGCGACGTCGGAGACTTCCGCCCGCGTCGGCACCGGGCTCGTGATCATCGATTCCAGCATCTGGGTGGCGACGATCACCGGCTTGCCGGCGCGCCGGCAGACCCGCGTCATCTCCTTCTGCACCCCCGGCACTCTCTCCAGCGGCATTTCTACGCCGAGGTCGCCGCGCGCCACCATCAGCGCGTCGGCGAGATCGAGAATGTCTTCCAAGCGTGTCACCGCTTGCGGCTTCTCGATCTTGGCCATCACCGCGGCGCGTCCGCGCGTGATCTTCTTCGCTTCCGCGACGTCTTCCGGACGCTGGATGAAGGACAGCGCCACCCAATCGATGCCGGCATCGAGCGCGGCTTCGAGATCGGCGATATCCTTTCCGGCCAGCGCCGCTACCGGGATCATCGTGTCGGGCAGGCTCACGCCTTTGCGGCTCGAAATCTTGCCGCCGACATTGACGCGCGCGACGATGCGTTGCGGCTGTGTCTCAGTGACGGTGAGGCGCAGCTTGCCGTCATCGATCAACAGCGTGTCGCCCGGCTTGATCGCGGCAAAGATCTCCGGGTGCGGCAGATAGATACGGGTCGCATCGCCCGGCGTCGGATCGGTATCGAGCACCAGATCCTGTCCGGCGTCGATCTCCGCCGAATCGTTCTTGAAATTGCCGAGCCGCAGTTTCGGCCCTTGCAGATCGACCAGGATGCCGATCGGGCGGCCGCAATCGCTCTCGACCGTGCGGATCGTCGACACGAGCTCACGCATCTTGTCGTGGTTCGTGTGACTCATGTTGATGCGGAACACGTCGGCGCCGGCGCGAAACAGCCGCTCGATCATACTGCGGCTCGAAGAGGCCGGCCCCAGTGTCGCCACCACTTTCGTGCGCCGCTGCCGCCTCATCGGTTTTGATTTCCGGGAACGGCTGCCGGGGCCGCACGGGTGCCTGCGGCCGGTACCGGCGCGCCGGAAGGAACCGCCGGCGGCGGCCCGAGCGCGTTGCCGCCGGGCAGCGGCCGTTGCGGCGCCTGCTCGCTCAATTCGGTCAGTTGCACCGTCCAGGCGCGCTGTTCGCCGGTATCGACTTCGAAAAAGCCGGTGCGGTCAAAGCCGCGCGCCAGGCAATCGGCGATGCCCCGAATCGTGAACTCTTTGTCACGGGTGCACATGAAGGCCTGCCCCATCCATTCGCCGCCGTGGTCGTAATCGATAGCGTAGACATAATAATATCGTGCGACGAGATTGCCCTTGAGGATGGTTTCGCAGGTCCGCGAGGGCAGATTCCACCAGCCTTCCGTGGTCCAGCCGTCGGCGTCCTTGTAGCCGATGGCGACGCCGACGCGGCTTGCCGTGTTGTTGCAGAGCCGGAAATCGGCGGCCGCGGGAGTTGTGAATCCACACAGCACGAGCGCTGCCAATACCATCGCAAACACGCCGCTCATTCCCGCGTATGCGGGAATCCAGCTCCTGACACGCGGCATCAAACGCTGGGTCCCCGCCTTCGCGGGGACGAGCGGCAAAAAGCACTGTCCTGGATAAATCGCGTCCCGCATGTCCGGTTCAGATTCCGGTCGATAACTCAAAGCATGATCCGGAAAAGTGGGTTCCCGGTTTTCCGAAAGATCATGCGCCAGCAAAGCTCTAGAGCGCGACATGATGCAACCAAAAGCCATCGCGCTCTAGGGACTGTCAACGACGATGGCGCGGAAGTCCGTGACGTTCGTGAAGGTCGGACCTGGCCGAAAAAGGTCGCCGATGCCATTGAAAAACCCCGTGGAATTGTTGTCGGCGAGAAACGCGGCGGGATCGAGGCCAGCAACTTGCGCGCGTGTCAGTGTCGTATCGTCGACAAAAGCGCCGGCCGGATCGTCGGCGCGGCCGCCGCCGCCGTCGGTGCCGTCGGTGTCGGCGGCAAGGCCGCTCACGCCCGAGGCTCCGCCAAGGTGGATCGCGAGCGACAATGCATATTCCTGGTTGGGTCCGCCTTGGCCGTGGCCGCGCAAGGTCACGGTCAGTTCGCCGCCGGAGAGGATCACAGCGCGGCGGCCTTCGGCGCGCAGCGCCAACGCGCGTTGCGCGTGTTCGGCCGCCACCTCGCGCGCCTCGCCCTGCAAGCGGCCGCCGAGCATGATGCATTCATAACCCGCGGCCTTCGCCCGCTCGGCCGCCGCCGCCAGCGCATCCGCCGGCCGCGCCACGATGCGATAGTCCGTGCCGGCGAAAACCTCCGCGCCGGACTTCGGCGTTTCGTTTTGCGGATCCTCAAGCGCGCGGCTAACCGCGTCGGGCAGCACGAGCCCATAGCGCGCAACAATCGCGCGCGCGTCGGCGAGCGTTGACGGGTCCGGAATGGTCGGACCAGAGCCGATCACCGCCGGTTCGTCTCCGGGCACGTCGGAAATGGCGAGCGTCACCAGCTTGGCCGGATAGGCGCGCTGCGCCAGCCGTCCGCCTTTGATGCGCGAGAGATGCTTGCGCACGGTATTGATCTCGCCGATCGCCGCTCCGCTTTTCAGGAGCGCGCGGGTCGTCGCCTGCTTCTCCTCGAGCGTGAGCCCGGGCGCCGGCGCGATCCAGTTGGCCGAGGCGCCGCCGGACAGAAGCACCAGCACCAGGTCCTCGGCATCCGCCGCGTCGGCGAGCTTGAGCGCGCGCGTCGTCGCCGAGATGCCAGCCTTGTCCGGCACCGGATGACCCGCTTCGATCACCGGAATGCGCGCCGTCGGGCGGCCGTAGCCGTGGCGGGTGACCGCAAGCCCCGCGATTCGCTCGAGCGGCAGCGCTTCATAATGACGCTCGGCGACTTGCGTCATCGAGCCGGCGGCCTTGCCGGCGGCAAGAATCACCAGCCGTCCGCGCGCCGGCGCGTCGGGCAGGTTCGGTGGCAGGCAATGGTCCGGATGCGCGGCCGCAACCGCGCTGCGGAACAGCGATTCGAGCAAGGCGCGGCTTGGCGCGGCCGGCGGTTCCGGTTTGGCGCTCATGCTTGTCCGATCCCCAAAATGCGCGGGCCAAAGCTCCGCAAAGGCAGCCAAGAGCCTGGAAAGGTTCCGGCCGCGCCTCTATGTGTTTAAGTCCTATAACACCTGGAGCGCGATCTGGTGGCACGCGGGGCGCCGTGACTCGCCGCCATGTTCCGGAATCCTCGGAGGAGGGAGAGATATGGCAACCGACGAGCAAACCCAGCTGGAACTCGAAGCGGCGGTATATCGCCGTCTGGTCGAACATCTGCGCACCCGCACCGACGTGCAGAATATCGACCTGATGAATCTCGCAGGCTTCTGCCGCAATTGCCTGTCCAACTGGATGAAGGACGCCGCCGACCAAAAAGGCGTGCCGATGACCAAGGACGAGAGTCGCGAGATCGTCTACGGCATGCCGTACGAGCAATGGCGCGCGAAACACCAGCAAGAATCCACCCCGGCGCAAAAGGCCGCCTTCGAAAAAGCAAGCCAAAAGCACTGACGCACCGCATTCGCGGCCGCGGCGCTGTGCAGTGCTGTGGATGAGCGCCTGTGCGCCTTGACCGCGGCGGCGGTAATTTCGAAAGCTGCACCGAACAGTGAGCGTGTTCGGTCGGCGGTTCGTGCCGGCTTGTTGTTGCGCGCACGCCTCGCATCGCATTGGGAGTAACCGATGGCCGCCACTGCCGCCGCCGCTACCGCCACCACCGCTGCCGCCAAAGACGAGCAGGCGGCGCATCGCTTCGCTAAGGATCAGCTCAAGGCCTTTGTCGAGCGCATCGAGCGACTCGAAGAGGAGAAGAAGGCGATCGCCGACGACGTGCGCGATGTCTATGCCGAGGCCAAGGGCAACGGCTTCGACGTCAAAGCGCTGCGCACGGTGGTGCGCTTACGCAAACAGGACATCAACGAGCGCAAGGAGCAGGAGGCGATTTTGGAGACTTACCTGCACGCGCTCGGCATGCTGGCGTAGGGCGTTTCCTAACTCCGCTCGTCATCCAGCCTCGTCATGGCCGGGCATAGCCGTTCGAAGAACGGCGTCGCTTCGCTCGCCTATATCCGGCCATCTCGTTGATGCAGGCACTGCGCAGGAGGATCGGAATGCGCGGGTCAAGCCCGCGCATGACGGAGCGGGTGACGCGAGCAATCACCCAGAGCGCGATCGCGGCAAAACTGGACTGAGAGTCGCCGCTCACGCCCGTCGCAGTGGCGAAGCAAAACCTAATGCAGCTGCGCGGTGCGCAGCGTGTAGCTGACGGTCGGGATGAACACCGTCACGGCGCCGGTGAAGTGCGTGTAGGTGAGGCCGGGATTCGGATCGGCCGCAAACGTCATGATCACTGAATTGGCCGGCTTGACCATCAGTGCCGACAGGGTGCGGAAGTCGCGCGCGCCGAGCGACGTGATGTAGAGGAAATCGTTCACGCCCGGCGACACCATGATGGCCCGCAGCCAGGGATCGGCCAGCCGCGTCGTGTCGGCGAGCAGCGGCGAGATCTTTTTGGTCGATACGTTCACCACCAGCGATGCATCGTGGCCGTTCACCCGCTTGGCGACGACCGTCGTGGTGTTGGATGATTGTTGCGCCGCTGTCCGCAACAGCGCGGCGCGCATCGCATCCGGGTCGGTCGTCGGTGTTGCCGCGAGCGCGGTCGTCGCGCTTTGGCCGGGCTGCTCCGCGTAGGCGAGCGCAAGCTCGGGAGCGACCCGATCGTCCTGTCCGCTTTGCGCTTGCGTCGCCGCGACCGATCCGGTCGGCTCGCTGGCCGGCGGCGCAATCTTTCCGGTCGGGCGTGCCACGGCGGCGACCGCAACGGCTGCCGATTGGGTCGGCGCCGCGTCATCCGGCACGCCTTGCCAGAAGCCGCGGGCGAGAATCACCTGATTGGGCGTGGTGGTTGCCGCTTCAGCCGGCTTGATCAGCCGTGTTTTGGCTGCGAGGCTCGCGAGCTTTGATTTCTCGGCCGCGAGCTTCTCCTCGGCCTTGGCGGCGGCCTGGGCGATCTTTGCGCGCCCGGCGGCGAGCCTCTCCTGCGCCACCACCGCGGCTGCAGCGAGCTTGGTCTTTTCGGCGGCGAGCTTCTCTTCGGCCTTGCCGGCGGCTTCCGCGATCTTGGCTTTCTGCGCGGCGAGCTTTTCCTCGACCTTGTCGACTGCGGCGGACACCGCCGCCTTCGCGCGCGAACGAAGCGGCTCGCGCGCCGCCGGCTCCTCCGCTGGAGCGGCGGCGGCCGCATCGGATTCTTCTTCGTCCGAGCCGCCGCGCGCCAGATGCAAAAGCTTCTTCAGCGGGTTCATGCTGCCCGCTTCGGCCACGTCGCCGCCGTCGCCACGCGCGCGGATGTCAGCCAGGGCCTGATCGTAACCCGCCAGCGGCCGTCCGTCGGAGGGCAGGTAAACCGTGCGCTGATCCGGGAACACCCGCACCAGTTGCTCGCGGGTCATGCGCGGCCACATGCGGACATGGCCGGTGTCCAGATGCACGAACGGCGAGCCCGAGGTCGGATAGAAGCCGACGCCGCCGCGTTGCAGATGCATGCCGATGGCGCGGATCCGGTCGAGCGGCACGCCCGGGATGTAGAAGTCCATGGCGTGGCCGAGCATATGCTGGCTGAACTTGGCGACGCCGGAGGACTTCCGCCGCAGCATCGCGTTGGTCTCGGGCGAGCGATAGCCGCACACGATCCAGATCGGTTCCTTGGAGCCGGCTTCGCGCTGCACCTCCCACACCAGGTCGATGAGGTGCGGGTCCATCTTGGTTTCTTGCTGCTTGCGCCAGTCGCGCAAGAACCAATTGATCTTTTCCAGCGCCGCGTCGTCGAAGCGGCCCTCACGCTTGAAGGTGATGGTGATGTCTTCGCCGGTGTGCATGTGGTGCATGGTGATCGTGCGGGTATCGCCCTCGGCGATCGCGTTCTGCAAGGAACGCCCGCCGGACAGAACGACAAGAGCCGCAAGACCGCACGCAGTGGCGGCGCGCTTGACGACTACAGGACAGCTTCGCAGCCGCGCCTTATCAAGGAGCACTGGCGTCCCCGCGTTGACCAACTACCCACGCGATCCGTCACAACGTCCCCACGCGGACGGACCACACTTAACGCAACATTAATTTGGGTAGGGTTAACGCGATGTTACGGCCACCCCCACCCCCGACACTGTCACCGTTAAGGGTGTAGTGTGGCAAAATATGGCCGCGCTGGAGTCTAAGCCGTTAAAGCGTGGGTTCCCGCGGTGGAAAACGCCCCGCATAGTTAAGCTTTTGCCGGAGCGCGGAACAAAATAGCGAATCGCATCAGTATCTTAGCATTCTCGCAACCACGTGCGTCGCAATTTAAGATACTGTTGACAATTGTCACCATTAATGTTACAAAGCGTCACCTTGCTCGCAGAGGGCGCCTTTCGCGAGGGCACTTTCGAAGGACGGAGCAAGGCGCGGTGCCCGCGCGCGGAGGATATGCGCTCCGCTCCCGGGCGGCTCCGGGTCCCCGGTCGACCGGCAAAAAGACCGGTCCGCACGGAGCGTGCTTGACGCAAGGCGCATGCGGCGAACGGGCAAAACTCCTGAACGCCGTGCCTTGCGGAAACCCGGTTCTGGAGCTGAGCCATCGGGGTGATAGCCGGTGGCGAGTGCCGCAAGCGTGAGCGCCGAAAGGCGGGCGCGCCCCCGAGAGTGGTGCGCAGCCGCGCAGCAGATGAGTGGCGCAAACCGCGTACACTTGTTTGCGCAGCGCGGACATGATCGGCATACGCCTCTCGGCGCTCCGCTTCCCTCTGAGCAGGGGAGGCAATCTTCCTTGGCGTAGTGGTGAGCAAAAACTCGGGCGCGACCGCGCCGCGAGAACGCTATCTTGCATCCGCCCCCGCGCCGCGGGGGAGGGGGACCACCCGAAGCGTGGTGGAGGGGGCGTTCTGAGCAACCGATGTTGAGAGCGCCGAAGACAACGCTGCCATTTCGTCAGCCGAACGAACGGACTTCCCCAATTCCTTCGCGCCGAAACTTGCCGTAAATTGCCGATGAACGGCGCTCCGCTACCAAGATTCGGTCGCAAAAATCCGTCCGAGGAAGAACAACAAGGAAAAAACAACAAATGACGCTGCAGACGCAAAGCGCCACCCCGGAGCCGCAAACGGCCGACCATTTTTGGTACGCGTCCTACCCACCCAGCGTTCCCAGGACCATCGACCCGGATACCTATTCGTCGTTGCCGGCGATGCTGCTCGATGCCTGCGCCCGGCATGCTTCGCTGCCGGCATTCGAGTGCTTGGGCGCGGGCCTGACCTACGCGGATTGGGAGCGTGTGAGCCGCGCGTTCGCGGCCTATCTGGTTCAGGAAGCGAAATTCCATCCCGGCGATCGCATCGCGATCATGCTGCCGAATCTCTTGGCCTATCCGGTGGCGTTCCTCGGCGCGGTCCGCGCCGGGCTGATCGTGGTCAATGTCAATCCGCTCTACACGCCGCGCGAGCTGCAAGCGCAGCTCGCCGATGCCGGTGCCACCGGCATCGTGATCATGGAGAACTTCGCCCACAAGCTCGAGCAGATCCTAGGCGAGACCCAGATTCGTCACGTGATCGTGGCGCGGCTCGGCGACTTCATGCCGACGGTCAAGCGCACGGTCTTCAACCTGGCCAACGCCTACGTGCGCAAGGCGGTGCCGGCCTGGCGCTTTGCAAGTTACGGGCTGTTGCACGCGGCCTGTCACCGCGCCCCAGGTGCGGGCTATGCAGACGCGACACCCGAGCCGACATCGCCCGCGCTGCTGCAATATACCGGCGGCACCACCGGCGTCGCCAAAGCCGCCATCCTCACGCATCGCAATCTCGTCGCCAACACGTTGCAGTGCCGCGCCGTGATTGCGCCCTATCTGCCAGAAGAGCAGGGGAGCGTGCTCACCCCGCTGCCGCTCTATCACATCTTCTCGTTGACCGCGAACCTGCTCGCCTTTGCGTTGATGGGGGGGCGTAGCGTGCTTGTCCCCGACCCGCGCGACATCAAGGGGCTGATCCGCACCATCGCGCGGGCGCGCGTCGCCACGATGACCGGCGTGAATACGCTGTTCAACGCGCTGATCAACAATCCGGACTTCGCGGCGCTCGATTTCAGCCAGCTCAAATTCGCGGTCGGCGGCGGCGCGGCGGTGCAAAGCGCGGTGGCCGAGCGCTGGCGGGCGATCACCGGCACCGAATTGGTCGAGGGTTACGGCCTCACCGAGGCGTCGCCGGTCGTGTGTATCAATCCGGTGCGGCGGCCGCGGCTCGGCACCGTCGGCCTGCCGGTGCCGTCGACCGACGTCGCCATTCGCGACGACCACGGCAACGATCTGCCGGTCGGGGAGGTCGGCGAGATTTGCGTGCGCGGCCCGCAGGTCATGCAAGGCTATTGGCACAGGCACGACGAGAGCACGCTCGTGCTGAGCGAGGGCGGCTGGCTGCATACCGGCGACATCGGCGCCTTCGACGCCGACGGCTATCTGAAAATCCTCGACCGCAAGAAGGACATGGTCAACGTTTCCGGCTTCAAGGTTTTTCCCAACGAAGTCGAAGACGTGATCGCGCAACATCCTGGTGTATTGGAGGCCGCCGTCATCGGTGTTGCCGATCCCCACACCGGGCAGGGGGTCAAGCTGTTCGTGGTCAAGCGCGATCCGGCGCTCAGCGAAGCGGACCTCGCCACCTTCGCGCGCGAGCGGCTCGCCGCCTACAAAGTGCCGAAGGTGATCGTATTCGTGGACTCCTTGCCCAAAAGCAACGTCGGCAAGATCATCCGCAAGGATCTGCGCTGATTGCTCATCGCCGATCGCGCATCCGTCGCTATGCAGCAGGAAGGACGAATGTCGTCAGTGCGCCATCAGCACCGGCAGGTTCGCATGCGTGAGGATATGCCGGGTGGTGCCGCCGAAGATCATTTGCCGCAAGCGGCTTTGCGTGTAGGCGCCCTTGACGATGAGATCGCAGCCGAGCTCGGCGGCTTTGCGCAGGATCGTCTCGCCCGCATTGGCCTTGTTGCTGGGCAGCGTGATCGTGGCCGCGGCTATGCCGTGAGCGGACAGCGCATGCGCGAGCTCTTCGCCGCTCGGTCCGGCGACGGTGGCGCCTTCGACGGTCAGGATCGTCACGCGTTCCGCGCGCTCGAGCAGCGGCATGGCGAACGCTGTGGTGCGCGCCTGCTCGGTGGAGCGGTTCCAGGCGATGAGGATGTTGGTGGCGAGCGACGCCGGCGCAGTCGGCGGTGCGATCAGGACCGGGCGTCCGCTTTCGAACAAAGCCGACTCGAGCGTCACCATCGAGGGGCTCTGCCATTCCTCCCCCGGTCGCCCCAGCACGATGAGGTCGAACACCCGCCCGTAGCTGCCGACGAAGTCGTGGCCGCTCGGGGCGTCGGCATGCCAACACCAGGTCACGGCGGAGGAGGGCGTCGAAGCCGCGGTCGAGGGGACGATCGAACCTTGGGGAGGAGCGTCGCTCGATTGCTGCGCAATGCCGCGCCGCTGCATGAAGGTGCGGAACAGCTCCTCGGCCTGCCGCACCATGTCGGCGTCGTTCTCCTTCACCGCCACCATGGTCATGCCGGCGTCAGGATCCATGGCCACCATCTCGGCGACCGCGGGCCGCAGCGCAAAGCCCTCGATGCGGCCGGCGAATTTCTCCGCCAGCAGCAGCGCGCACTGCAGCGCTTGTTCCATCGCACCTGTTTGCTCGGTGGGAACGAGAATCGTTTTCATCGGTCGGCGCCCCATGATCTGCCGTCTTTTTCGGGCAGTTGCGCCGATCATATCGCGAGGCCGTTGCGGCCGATAGAGCAGGTCGGCTATCGACCGGCTTCTTCACAACGTCTTGCGCGCCATCTTGACGGCGCCACGTGTGCGGGTTAGCCGCCACGATGCTGGAGACTTTTCAATGGCTGTCTACACCGATGTCGCGGCGGAAGATCTCGCCCTCTTCCTCGCCGGCTATGACATCGGCGAACTCCTCTCCTATAAGGGAATCGCCGAGGGCGTCGAAAACTCGAACTTTTTGGTTCACACCGGCCGCGGCTATTTCATCCTTACGCTTTACGAACGGCGCGTGGCCGAGGGCGACCTGCCGTTCTTCCTGGCGCTGATGGAGCACCTGGCGGGCCGCGGCATCACCTGTCCGCAGCCAGTCAAGAACCGCGCCGGCGAGACTTTGGGCCGGCTTGCCGGCCGGCCGGCCGCCATGGTCACCTTTTTGGAAGGCATGTGGATCCGCCGTCCAAGCGCGCTGCATTGCGCCGCGCTCGGCGAGGCACTGGCGCGGTTTCATCTCGCCGGTGCGGATTTTCCGATGCGGCGCGAAAACGCGCTTTCGGTGGCCGGGTGGGAGGTTCTTTATAGCGCCTGCCGAGAGCGCGCCGACGAAGTGCAGGATGGGCTCAAAGACCTGCTGGCCCGCGAACTCGCGGCGCTCGAAGGCGCATGGCCGCAGGGATTGCCGCAAGGCGTCATTCATGCCGACCTGTTCCCCGACAATGTCTTCTTTTTGAGCGACAAGCTGTCGGGGTTGATCGATTTTTATTTCGCTTGCACCGATACGCTGGTTTACGACGTCGCCATCTGTCTCAATGCCTGGTGTTTCGAGCCGGATCATTCCTACAACGTGACCAAGGGACGTGCGCTGCTCGCGAACTACGCCAAGACCCGGCCGCTATCGCCCGCCGAATGGGAGAAGTTGCCGTTGCTCTCGCGCGGCGCCGCCTTGCGCTTCCTGCTCACGCGATTGGTCGACTGGCTCAATGTGCCACCGGGCGCGCTGGTGCGGCCGAAGGATCCGATCGAATATTTGCGCAAGCTGCGCTTCCACCAGAGGGTCGAGAGCGTGCGCGACTACGGGATGACCGTACCGTGAGCGCGAACCTGCCGCATGTGGTTGTGCACACGGACGGCGCCTGCTCCGGCAATCCCGGTCCCGGCGGCTGGGGCGCGATCCTTGCGTTCAGGGATCGTGAAAAAGAGCTCAAGGGTGGTGAGCTCGACACCACCAACAACCGCATGGAGCTGATGGCGGCGATCTCGGCGCTGGAGGCGCTCAAGCGGCCGTGTCGCGTCGACATCCACACCGACAGCCAGTATCTGCGCAACGGCGTCATGTCCTGGCTGGCCAATTGGAAGCGCAACGGCTGGCGCACGGCGGACAAGAAGCCGGTCAAGAATGTCGATCTCTGGCAGCGGCTCGACGCCGCGGTCGGGGAGCACCAGGTGCACTGGCATTGGGTGAAGGGACACTCCGGGCACGACATGAACGAGCGCGCCGACGAATTGGCGCGGCAAGGCATTGCCGAGGTTCGCAATGCCGCGCGGTGACGTGCGAAAATCGCGGCGCATGGGTGAATGCATTTACGCGTTCACAGTTAATTTAAATGCTCGTTCACTTAGCGGCGCTTTTCTGGGAAGGAAGGCGGATGATCGAATTGCTGATGTTGTGCGGCATTGGCCTTCTCGCCGGTTGCCTCTTGATGCTGCTATTCTTCCCGGCCGTTCATCAGCGAGCGGTGCGGCTGACCCGTCGCGATCTCATCGATGCGACGCCGCTGACCGCCAAAGAGATTCAAGCCGAAAAGGATCAGTTGCGCGCACAGTTTGCGGTCTCGGTCAGGCGTCTCGAAGTCAACATGGAGCAGATGCGCCTGAAAGCGCTGGAGCGGACGGCCGACCGGCAAACCGCGGAAATGGCCCGTCTGCAGGTCGATCTCGACAAAAAGAATGCGCTGATCTTGGCAATGCGCATGCGCGAAGAAGTGCGCAGACGCTCGATCCGGCGCATCGTCAAGCTTCTGTCCTATTTGTTTGCGCGATCGAACCGGCGTCCCGCGGCGCCGCAATGGCGTGCGTCGCGGTCGCCTCAGCCGGTCTGGGATTTTGAGCGCGAACCCGACGCCGGTGAGCTCGCCTCAACCGCGGCAGCTATCGCGGCTGTCGGGTTGAAGCGGCGGCAGGCAGGCACCCGCAGATAATCTCATCCCGCGGGTGCTGCTGCACTTGTCGTGCCATCAAGGGTGCCTATATCCGCGAGCCTGCTTGCATCTGCAAGGCGGCTTATGTCTGCAAGGCAGCTTACACCGACAGCGTTGCCTATATTTGTTTGAGCAGAGCGTCGGCGCTGGAGGCTTCCGCCTTGCCGGCGGCCTCCTCGACATTGAGCTTTTTGACAACGCCATCTTCGACAAGCATGGCGTAGCGCTTGGAGCGTGTGCCGAGACCGACGCCGGAGCCGTCAAGCGTGAGGTCGAGTGCCTTGGCGAAATCGGCATTGCCGTCCGACAGGAATTCGATCTTGTTGCCGGCACCCGTGGACTTTTTCCAAGCGTCGAACACAAACACGTCGTTGACGCCGGTGACCGCGATGGTGTCGATGCCTTTGCTCTTGAAGGCCTCGGCGTTGGTGAGAAAGCCGGGCAGATGATTGTTGTTGCAGGTCGGCGTGAACGCGCCGGGCACGGCGAACAGTACGACCTTCTTGCCCTTGAACACGTCCTCTACGGTTTTCACCGCCGGGCCTTCCGGCCCCATGACGCGGAATTTAATGTCGGGCGGCAAACGATCGCCAACCTTGATCGGCATGGTGTGGAATCCTTTCGTTATCCCAATGGGGGTTTGTCGGGAGGCATGTAAATTAGCGTAATCGGCAAATTAGTCGAGACGGGCTTCGACTTCGATAGCGTCGCTTGGCGAGACCGCCGTGATCTTGAGCGTTGCGCCTTCGGCGCTGGCGCCGGGCGGCAGGCCATCGAGCTCGAACGCGTAGCGTCGCGTTCCTTTTGCGCTATCGGCAACGCCGTTCTCGGGCTGCGGAAGCGGCAAAGCCCATTCTGGCGTCGGACCCTCAGCAAATATGCTGACAGGGACACCCTCGGGCGCCTTGACGAGCAAGACGACGCGCGCGTGTTTGCCGTCGTTTTCGCGGTGAACCGAAGCAACGGCCAAGCTGGCGCCTTTCTCGCCCACGGTCGCGTGCCGTGGCACACGCGCTTCGGCGGCGACCAATGCGGGCTCTTGCGCGCCGGGCTTACCGGAGAGTGTCAGTGCGAGATGCGCTTCGGTCGGCACGCAAAGTTTTCCACAAACTGCGTAGCCGAGCTTTACTTGCAGCGAAGACGGTTTTGCGGCGTCGTTGGGAATGATTTGCAGCGGCAAGACGACATTGCCGTGATAGCCGATCGAAGCGCCGCCGGCCCCGTCGGCAAACGCCTCCGGTGCCGGCCACAGCATGATGACCGACTTTACATTTTCCGAGCCGGCGAAATCGAGTGTCGGCGGCACGCCGGAATCTCCCGGATAGCGCCAGTAGGTTTTCCAGCCCGGTTCGAGGCGGATCTCAATGCCGGCGCGTGCGCGCGTGCTGTCGCCCGCGCCGCGGGTCGCGCCCGCGATCAAGCGCGTTGCACCGTGCGATTCTTCGTCCCACGGCGAAGCGTCTTGCGCCTCGGCGACCGGTATGAAGACGGCGCCTGCCGCTGCGACAATTGTTATCATTAACGAATAGGCCAATGAGACACGCATGGTTGTCGTCCTTAAGGCGAAGTGGCCCACACGTGCTACTGACATCATCGTGACCCGGCCATGATCCATTCATCGTCGTGAAACGCTTATCTGTCGTGATGGCGGTGTCCGGCGCGACGCTCCTGTTTGGACGCCCAAGTTTGGACACGCACGTTTGCCGTTCACGTCTGCCGTTCGTGTTTGGCGTTGCCTCGACTGTGGCGCGTTGGGCGGCGGTAGCGACGGAAAGGTTGCGTGAACTTTTGCCGCGGCCATTCGTTTGCAAATGCGGAACTATGAGCTAACCTTTGGGTATGAAATTGCCACGCGGCGCATCCGTCAAGAATACCGTACGGGGCAGGGGCTATCTGGATGGCCAGATGCTGATTGCCATGCCGGCGATGCTGGACGACCGCTTTGCCCGTTCGCTCATCTATATCTGCGCGCACTCGTCCGAAGGCGCGATGGGTATCGTGGTCAATCATCCGGCGCCCAATATCAATTTCTCCGATCTCTTGGTGAAACTTGATGTCATTCCCGCCGCGGATGTGATCCGGCTACCGTCGCGCGCCGGCGTGGTGCGGGTCATGCGCGGCGGCCCGGTCGAAACCGAGCGCGGCTTTGTCCTGCACAGCGCCGATTTCTTTATCGAGAATTCGACGCTGCCGATCGACGAGGGCATTTGCCTGACCGCGACACTGGACATCCTCAAGGCGATCGCGCGTGGCGACGGCCCGGCAAGCGCCATTCTCGCCCTCGGCTATGCGGGTTGGGCGCCCGGTCAGCTCGAAAGCGAGATCCAGGGCAACGGCTGGCTGCATTGCGCGCCGGATCCCGAGCTGATCTTCGGCACCGACATCGGCGGCAAATACGAGCGCGCGCTGCGAAAGATCGGCATCGATCTCGGCATGCTGTCGAGCGAAGCCGGGCACGCTTAAGAGCATGATCCGGAAAAGTGGATGCCGGTTTTCCGAAAAGATCATGCTCCACCAAAGATCTAGAGCGCGATGTCGATTCTACGTAAAATGATCGCGTTCTAGGCAATCAGCCTGGCTATTTGCCGACGACGGCAGTCGCCGCCTGCCGCGTCGACTTGGCTTCTCTGGCTTGTGCTTGGATGAGGTCGCGGGCGCGTTCTGCCGTCATTGGCTCGCCGAAGACAAAGCCTTGCGCATATTCGCACCCGAGCTGTGAAAGCTCGACCGCATCCGAGTCGGTCTCGGCGCCTTCGGCTACGACGTCCATGCCGAGATCGTGGGCGAGCGCAATCATCGAACGAAGAATGACCGGCCGCGTGCCCTTGGCGGTGGTGTGGACGAAGGACTTGTCGATCTTGATCGTGTCGAAGGGAAAGCGTTGCAGATAAGCGAGCGAAGAATAGCCGGTGCCGAAATCGTCCAAGGCGAGGCCGGCGCCGAGCTCGCGAATCCGGTGCAGCATCTGCGCGGCGTGTTCCGGATTTTCCATCACCACCAACTCGGTGATTTCAAGCTTGAGCGTTCCACGGCTGACCGGGGCGCGCGCCAGCACCGTGCGCAGATCCTGCATCAGATCGTGGCGCAGCAATTGCCGCGAGGAGACATTGACGCTGGCGAACAACGGCTCGCGCGGGCGCAGCGTACGCTGCCAGGTGCTGAGCTGCCGCGCGGTGCGCTCAAGGACAAACAGGCCGAGCTCGACGATCAGCCCGCTTTCCTCGGCGGTCTTGATGAATTCCTGCGGCGACATGCGGCCGAGCTTGGGATGATTCCAGCGCGCCAGAGCCTCGAAGCCCGCGACCACACGATCTTCGAGCCGCACGATAGGCTGGTAGAGAATGTTGATCTCTTCGCGTTCGATCGCGCGCCGCAGATCGGATGCGATCGTCAGCCGATCGGTTTTGCGCGCCCGCATGGCCGGCTTGTACACGTCGATGCGGTCGCCACCGTTGCGCTTGGCGTGATACATCGCAAGTTCGGCGTCTTTGAGCCGTTCCTCGGCGTTTTGCGGTTCGCTGTCGCCGAGCGCCAGCCCGACCGAACCGGTAAGGAAGATCTCGCGATCGTTGAACGTAATGGGCGCGCGCACGGTGCGGCGCACGGTTTCGGCGAGCGCGGTAATGCGTGCGGATTCGCGCTCCGAAAGAACAATGAGACCGAACTGATCGCCGGAAAGCCGGGCGAGCGTGTCGTGCGGCTTGATCAGCCGACCAAGCCGGCGGGAGAGCGTGAGCAGGATGGAGTCGGCGAGCGCCATGCCGACTGAATCGTTCACCTGCTTGAAGCGATCGATATCGATCACCATCACCGTCGGTTTGATCGCGGTGTCGGCCTTGGCGAGACCCAGCACCGCTTCCAGCCGGTCGAGGAACAGCTCGCGGTTGGGAAGCCCGGTGAGGTTGTCGTGAACCGCGTCGTGCAACAAGCGCTCTTCGGCGGTCTTGAATTCGGTCACGTCGGTGAGCGTGCCGACGAGGCGGATCACTTCGCCGTCGGAGCCGACGACCGGACGCGCGCGCAAGGTGAACCACAAATAATGGCCGTCGGCGGTGCGCATGCGGAAGTCCTGCGCGATGCGTCCGCGACGCTGCTCGACGATGCCGTCGAGGGTTGCGCGGAAGCGGTCGCGGTCGAGCGGATGCAGGACTTCGAGCCAGTTGGCGGCGGCGCCGTCGAGCGATCCGCTTTTCAGGCCGAGCATGGCTTCGGTTTCCGGGCTGGTGAAGACGCGGTCGGCGGCGACATCCCAGTCCCAGATCATGTCGCCGGCGCCGGTGAGCGCCAGCGCTCGACGCTCCACATCCGACACGATGCCTTGCGCCATGCCGCCCGCAAAGGCGTGCTGCATCACCGTAAAACCGATCAGCATGACGATGAGGACGAGGCCGCCAAGCAATGCCGGGCCGACGATATCGTTGGTGACCAGCCCGAGCACCGTCGTCGCGGCGCCGAAAACCCATGCCACCAGCAGCAACCAGGTCGGGATCAGCATCACCGCCCGGTCGAAGCCGTGGGTCGAGAGGTAGAGCACCAGCGCGAAGCCGAGCACAGCGACAAAAAACAACGAGATGCGCGCAATCCCGGAAGCAACTTGCGGCGAGTAGAGTGCCACGGCCACAAGCGCGCCCAGAAAGGCAAGCCAGCCGACGGTAATGTGGGCGTACCGCACATGCCAGCGGTTCAGATTCAAATATGCAAACAGAAATACCAGGAGCGTAGCGACCAGAATGGCTTCGCCTGACGCGCGCCAGATGCGCTCGGCGCCCGACGACATGTCGAACACTTTGCCCCAGAAGCCGAAATCGACCCCGATATAGATCAGCACCGCCCAGCCGAGAGCGGCTGCGGCGGGGAACATGACGCTGCCTTTCACCACGAACAGAATGGTGAGAAACAGCGCCAGCAAGCCGGCGATGCCGATGACGATGCCCTGATAAAGCGTAAGCGAGTTGACCTTGTCCTTGAACGCGTCCGGCTCCCACAAATAGAGCTGCGGCAAATTCGAGCCGCGCAACTCGGCCACGAACGTGATGACCGTCCCGGGATCAAGCGTCACCCGGAAGACGTCGGCCGTGGCGTTCTCTATTCGCTCGGGCGGATCGCCCGACGACGGAGTGATATTGGCGATGCGCGACATGCCGAGATCGGGCCACAGCAGTCCGGAACCGACCATGCGATAGTGCGGAGCGACGATCAGGCGGTCGATCTGCTCTTCGCCGTTATTGGCGAGCGCGAACACGGCCCAGTCGTTTCCGGCCTCGCGCCCGCGCACTTCGATGCGGCGGACGATTCCGTCGGCGCCCGGCGCGGTGGAGACCTGCACGCGGTCGGTGTCGGTGCGTTGTATTTCGACGGCATCGGTGAGGTCGATCGCGGAGGCATCGACACGGACATTGACGGCGTCAACGGCGCCGGCGCTGGAGATGCCGAGGACGGCAGCACATGCGAGCGTCGCGAGCGCGATAGCGGCGCGAAGAAATGCCAACAGACCACTCCGAGCAGCCGGCGCCGGTCGCGCCCCGAGAAATATCGAGTTTCCCCACGCCACGGGCGCAATCATAGCCGATTTTGCGCCGGATTCGCGACTTTCCTACTAGCCCTCGTGCCGAACCGCAGCGCTCTCCGATCAGTAGCCTGCGAGCCCCCGGGGCGCAAGAAATTTTCCTTTCTTATCAAAGGGTCAGAACAATTTTGCCGATGTGCTCGCTGCGCTCCATGCGCCTATGAGCGGCCTCGGCATTGGTGAGCCCGAAGGTTGAATCGATCACCGGTTTGACCGTTCCGGCGGCGATGAGCGGCAGCACCTTGCTTTCGACGGCGCCGGCGATCGCCGCCTTGTCGGCGACTGAGCGTGCGCGCAGTGTCGAGCCGGTATGCGTCAGACGCTTGAGCATGAGGCGAAGGAAATCGACGGCGGTGCGGGAAGAGGATTGAAACGCGATCTGCACGATGCGTCCGTCGACGGCGGCAGCCTCGTAGTTGCGATTGATGTACTCACCACCGATCATGTCGAGGATGACATCGGCGCCGCGGCCTCCGGTCGCCTCTTTGGTGGCGGCGACGAAGTCCTCGGTCTTGTAGTTGACGGCGAGATCGGCACCGAGCGTGATGCATGCCGCACATTTTTCCGGCGATCCGGCTGTCGTGATGACACGGGCGCCGAACGCCTTGGCGAGCTGGATCGCGGTCGTGCCGATGCCGGACGACCCGCCGTGGACCAGCAGTGTTTCTCCGGCAGAAAGGCGACCGCGCTCGAAAACGTTGTGCCAGACCGTGAAGAAGGTTTCGGGGATGGCCGCCGCCTCGATCAGCGACAGATTCTGTGGGACCGGCAGCGCGTGACTCTCGTGGGCGAGACAGTACTCGGCGTATCCGCCGCCGATGACGAGCGCCATCACCAAGTCGCCTTGTTTCCAGCGTGTCACTCCGGAGCCGCGCGCGACGACCTCGCCGGCAATCTCGAGCCCGGGAATATCGGTGGCGCCTGGCGGCGGCGGATAAAGTCCCATCCGCTGCATGACGTCCGGCCGGTTGACGCCGGCGGCGGCAACCTTGACGAGGATCTCGCCGGCCGCAGGCTCGGGTCGCGGCCGCGATTGCGGCGTCAGGACCTCTGGGCCGCCGGCTTGGCGGATGGCGATCGTCGTCATCCGATCGGGCAGTGTTGTCATGAGCTGCGTGCTGAAGCGTTGCGGAAAGGAATTGTGCGGCAGTCTTAGAGGAGCGGGCGTATCGCTGACAACCGTCGCGAGCCGCTGCTAGTTTTGCCAAGGAGGGCCGGAACCATGATCGATCCCGACGATCTGCCGAAGAAAAAGACCGTTCACGATATCGGTCAGGACCTCTCGCTGCTTTCGGTCGGCGAACTGGGCGAACGGGTTAATTTGCTCAAGGACGAAATCGGCCGCCTTGAGGCTGAAATTGCGCGAAAGCACGCTTCGCAGACCGCGGCAAACGCGTTTTTCAAGAAATAGATCAAGATCTTACGCGACCCACGCGCTAGCGCATTTTTGCTAAATAAAGCTGAATTGCAGAAGAATTCGCTAACTCTCTGGAGAATCTTAACCTTCGGTTAAGCTTTCTCGTTCATTACAAAGAATGTCCAACTTTTGGACATTGAGTGGCTCCTGTCCACTCTGTTTGACGCCTCCCTGTTATCACCTTGAGCCGCCGGAAACGGCGGCTCCTTTTTTCGGCCGATCGGCAAGCGCCTCATTGGCGCCATATGAATGTCCGCGCCGGCAACCAAATTTTTCGCCGGCGGCCTTAGAAATGCGCTTTGACCGCGTCGCGTGCTGGACTCGGAAGACCAGTCGAGCGATGCTGTTGTCGGTGTGAGGCGTGTCGATGTCCGAGAAGCGTGCGAGTGAAGCGAGCACAGTTTCGTTCAGTGAACGGCTGGCGAGTTCTCAGGTTTTTGCCATTCTCTTTCGCGATGGAATGGCGCTGGTCGAGGAGACCGCGGGCTATCTCGATGGCAGCGGTCGCTCCGAATCGAAGAAACTCGAGCGCAGCGCCGCATTGGTATACGCGACCGAAAGCATGCGATTGACCACGCGGCTAATGCAGCTTGCGTCGTGGCTCTTGCTGCACCGCGCCGTCAAGGACGGCGAAATGACGCTAGCCCAGGCGCACGAGGAAAAAAGCAAAGTAAGGGTTGCCTCCTGCGATCCCGGGGACGCCAAGTCGATCGCGCTTTTGCCCTCGAAGCTGCAGGACCTGATCGCGCGCTCGACCAAATTGCAGGCGGAAGTGCGACGCCTGGATGCAACGATGCACGCGCCCGCGCCGATCAAGGCGGCTGCCGGTAACCCGGTCGAGCGGCAACTCGGGTTGCTGCGCGCCGCTTTCGAGCGCGGCGGGGTATAGCGCCGGCGGCGGTTGCGCGCTGCGACGGGGAGCGTGATGCCGGGCAGGGTGTTGATTGAGAGCCAGAACCGGCTTTTCGATGATTTCTTTAAAGTCGACGAACTCCTTGTCAGTCACCGCCAGATCGACGGAACGATGAGCCAGGTACAGCGCCGGCTGGTCTTTGAACGCGGCGACTCGGTCGCCGTTCTGCTCTTCAATCGGGACCGGCGCACTGTCGTGCTGGTGGAACAATTCAAGGTGCCTGCGCTGGTCGCCCGGCGCCGCGACGATCCCGTAACCACGGACGGCTGGCTGGTGGAAACGCTGGCCGGAATGGTCGACGACGGCGAAACGCCGGAAGCAACTGCCGTTCGCGAAACCCTCGAGGAGACCGGCTATCGGATCGGCACCCCTGAGCTGATCGGCCGGTTTTTGGTCTCGCCGGGCGGGACGTCCGAGCGCGTGTTTCTCTATTTCGCCGAAGTTGGCGACCGCGATCGTGTCGGCAAAGGCGGCGGAATCGATGACGAGGACATCCAGGTGCTGCACTTCGGTCTCGCGGACCTGTTCCAGCACCTCGCTCGGGGCCTGATCGAGGATCCGAAGCTTGCGATCAGCGCCTATTGGCTACAAGGCCGCCTGGGTCCGCCCGCGTAAGCGTTGGCCGCGCCAGCGCGCGTAGCGCGCTTACTTCTTGAGGAAGCCCGAATACTTCTTCTGGAACCGCGACAGCCGGCCGCCGCGATCGAGGAGCTGCTGCTGGCCACCCGTCCAAGCCGGGTGCGACTTCGGATCGATATCGAGTTGAAGCTTGTCGCCTGGCTTGCCCCAGGTCGAGCGGGTGGTGAATTCGGTGCCGTCGGTCATGACGACCTTGACGAGATGGTAATCAGGATGCGTGTCGGATTTCATGGCGATACCGAGCCTTCCGGCGTGTTCGAGCGATATAAGGCGGAATTTGACGCGCTCTATAGCGCGCCGGCTCCGGCGAGACAAGCCGCCGCAGCCATCACCATGCACGTTGAAAGCGCGACCGACACGAGGCATTGTCGCCGCCATTAGCGCCGGCGAGGCGACGAAAAGGTGTTGCGGCGCATGGACTTGCGTGTTGACCAAGATGCGGGGGCCGAGGGCTCGTCATCAACCGCTGAGAAACTGGCGCTGAGCGCCGAGCGGGCCGGTGCGTCCGCGGAGACGACTGCGGCCGGGGCGGCGCCTGAGCGGCGCACGAATTTGCGGCCGCTCGCTTCGCTCCTGCCTTATATCGGACGTTACCGGTGGCGCGCCTTGTCGGCGCTTGGCTCCTTGATCGTCGCCGCATTGACGACGCTGGTCGTACCGATCGCTGTCCGCCGCATGATCGATTTCGGTTTCACCGCCCGCGGCGTCGCGCTGATTGACAGCTACTTTCTGGTCATGATCGGCGTCGCCGCGGTGTTGGCGATCGCCAGCGCGCTTCGCTATTACCTCGTCACGACGCTGGGCGAACGCGTGGTCGCGGACCTGCGCGGTGACGTGTTCGCGCATGTCACCTCGCTGTCGAGCGCGTTTTTCGACGAAGCCAGAACCGGCGAGGTCGTATCGCGGCTTACCGCCGACACGACGCAGATCAAGGCGGCGGCCGGCACATCGGTTTCGATCGCGCTGCGCAATGTCGTGTTGTTCGTCGGCGCGACCGTGATGATGGTGGTGTCGAGTCCGCAGCTCTCGGCCTTCGTTCTCGCCGCGATCCCGATCATCGTGCTGCCGCTGTACGCTTTCGGCCGCGCCGTACGCCGCCGTTCGCGCTCGGCACAGGATACGCTTGCGGAAGCCTCTGCGTACGCCGCGGAACTGATCGGCGCCGTGCGCGTGCTGCAGGCTTTTACCAACGAGCAACTCGGGATCGGCCGGTTTCGACAAGCGGTCGAGCGCGCTTACGAGGCGGCGCGCAATTCGACACGCTCGCGCGCGTGCCTCACCGGTATCGCCATCTTTCTGGTCGCCACGAGCATCATCGTGGTGTTGTGGATCGGCGCCCAGCAGGTGCTGGCCGGCCAAATTACGCCCGGCCGCCTCAGCCAGTTCATCCTCTACGCGGTGCTTGCCGGCAGCGCGCTCGGCTCGCTGTCGGAAGTCGGCGGCGAGATGGCACAAGCGTCTGGCGCCGCGGAGCGGCTGTTCGAAATTCTTGCCATCCGGCCCGCGATCGCGGCGCCTGCGCATCCTCTGCCGTTGCCCATGCCGCCGCGCGGCGAAGTGAATTTCGCGGACGTGCGTTTCTCCTATCCGACACGCCCGAACGTCTCCGCGCTCAACGGAGTCTCGTTCGCGGTGCGGCCGGGTGAGAAGGTTGCGATTGTCGGCCCGTCCGGTGCCGGCAAGAGCACGATCTTTCATCTGTTGCTGCGCTACTACGATCCGCTCGCCGGTCGTATCTCGCTCGACGGTGTCGAGCTTCGCCAACTCGATCCGACGGCCTTGCGCGGGCGCATCGCGCTCGTGCCCCAGGATAGCGTGATGTTCGCGACCACGATCGGAGAGAACATCCGCTTCGGCCGCCCCGACGCAACGAATGCCGAAGTCGCCCGGGCCGCCGAGCTGGCCTATGCGGCTTCGTTCATCGCCGCCTTGCCGGCCGGCATGGAAACGCCGGTCGGCGAACGCGGTGTGACGCTCTCCGGCGGTCAGCGCCAGCGCATTGCCATCGCCCGCGCCATTCTGCGCGACGCGCCGCTCCTTCTGCTCGACGAGGCGACCTCGTCGCTCGACGCCGAAAGCGAAACGCTGGTCGCGGCGGCGCTCACGCAATTGATGCAGGAGCGCACCACCATCGTGATCGCGCATCGGCTCGCCACCGTGCTGTCCTGCGACCGCATCCTCGTGCTCGATCAGGGCCGCATCGTCGAGGAGGGGACGCATCAAACCCTCGCCGCCGCCGGCGGCCTCTATGCGCGACTGGCGAAGCTGCAGTTTCAGGGCAGTTAAGTTCACCGAAACGCGTTCGGCGATCAGGGCGCCCACCGCATGCGATGCACCGGCTTGCCCGAGATTGGATTAACGCCGTCGCCGCTGATCTGAAAATCGAGCTTTTCGTAAAAGCGGATGGCGCGGGCGTTATCGGCGTTGACATGAAGCTCGAGCCCTGAGGGCGAAAGCTCTTTAGCTACCGCGATCAGCGCCCTGCCGACGCCGGACGCCCAATGCTCCGGCGCAACCGCGATCTGATCGAGATAGTGGGTTTTTGGATCAACGGTGACAAAGCCGATCATATCGCCGCCGGCTTCCGCGATGACGATGTCGGCGGATGTCGTCAGCTCGGTGCGCCAGCGATTGCGCCACCAGTCGAGCCGCTTCTTGAAATCGATCTGCGGATAGGCGCTCTGCCAGCTGCGCAGCCAGAGCGCAACCGCTGCGTGTTCATCCTTCGCCTCATAAGGCCGCAGCGAAACCGCGAGCGAGCCGAGTCGGAGTGTCGGCGTTTCGTCCACGCCTCACTTCTCCGTCAGTTTCAGTTCGATGCGGCGGTTGCGGCTGTGCGCCTCGTCGGTCGTGCCCGGATCGATCGGCTGGAACTCGCCGAAGCCGGCGGCGACCAGACGCTGCGGCGGCACGCCCTTGGAGATCAGATATTGCACGACCGAGATCGCGCGCGCCGCCGACAGGTCCCAGTTGGTCTTGTAAGTCGACGTGCCCGAGAGCGGCCGCGTGTCGGTATGGCCGTCGACCCGCAGCACCCAGTTGATCTCCGACGGGATCTGCTTTTCCAGATCGATCAGCGCGCTCGCGAGTTTGTCGAGCTCGGCGCGACCTTCCGGACGCAACACCGCCTGACCTGAATCGAAGAACACTTCCGACTGGAACACGAAACGATCGCCGACGATGCGGATGTCCGGACGATTGCCGAGAATGTCGCGCAGCTTGCCGAAGAAGTCGGAGCGATAGCGCGACAATTCCTGTACGCGCTGGGCGAGCGCGACGTTGAGGCGCTGGCCCAGGTCGGCGATATGAAGCTGCGATTCCTTTTCTTTGTTCTCGGAGGCGCCGAGCGCGGTCTCGAGCGCGGCAATCTGGCGGCGCAGCGCGCTGATCTGCTGGTTGAGAATCTCGATCTGGGCGACGGCGCGCGCCGTCGCCGCCTTCTCGACGTCGAGTTGCGAATTGAGCTTGCCGGCTTCGGCCTTGCCAGCGTCGTTGCTCGATTGCGCGCCTTCGGCGGCGCCACGCAATCGCTCGCGCTCGCCCTGGGCGGCGGAGAGCGAGGCGTGCAGTTGTGCGATCTCGGCCTCCAGGCTGGTCTTGCCGGTCCGCTCCAGCGAGAGAAGCTCGGAGAGGCGGGAGATTTGCGCGTTCAGGCGCGCCAGCGCCGTATCCTTGCCGGAAATCTGTTGCGACAGATAGAACTGCGCCACCATGAATACGGTGAGCAAAAAGATGATCGAGAGGACGAGCGTCGACAGCGCGTCGACAAAGCCGGGCCAGTAATTCATGCCGCTGTCGCGGCGATTTCTTGCAAGCGCCATGCGATTTCCAGCCTTCTAAGCGTTCCCGGCACGCACTCGCGCACACCGTGATTTCGAGATCGTCATGCCCGCGCTTGTCGCGGGCATCCACGTCTTGATCCTGGGGAAAACAAAGACGTGGATGGCCGGAACAAGTCCGGCCATGACGTGTGTGTTTCTTATCCCGACACATCATGCTCTGAGAATTCGCGCCTTACCTGTCGACGGCTTCGCGCGACAGGACTTCCATGAAGCGGCGGATGTCGTTGTTGAGCTTGGCCTGTGCGTCCGCCCAGTCGCGGATCATCTGCTGTTCGGCGCGCATATGTTGCACCAGGCCCTGGATGGCTTCGGCGAGATTGGCCATGGCGGCCGTGGTCGCCTTGCCGGAGCCGGCCTCGTTGACCGAATTGCGCAACCGTTCGATCGCTTCGGTGATGCTGGCCGGAAGCGGACCGCCGCCGGCAAGGCCGACCGCACCGGTTTCCTCCACCGTCGTGGCCAGCCAATCCTCGAGGTTGGTGTAGAAGCGGTTCTGCGCCTGGCTGGTCTGCAGGTCGAGAAATCCGAGGATCAACGATCCGGCAAGTCCGAACAAGGACGACGAGAACGAGATGCCCATGCCGCCGAGCGGAGCGGCCAAGCCTTCCTTGAGCGCGTTGAAGACCGAATCGGCGTCGCCGCCGACATTGAGATTGTTGATGATGCTGCCGACCGAACCCACGGTTTCGATCAGGCCCCAGAAGGTGCCGAGCAGGCCGAGAAACACCAAGAGGCCGGTCAGATAGCGCGACATGTCGCGCGCTTCGTCGAGACGGTTAGCGAGCGAATCCAGGAAGGCGCGCATCGTCTGCGCCGAAATGGTGAGGCGTCCGCCGCGGTCGCCGCCCAGAATGGCGGCCATCGGCGCCAGCAGCGTCGGCGCCCGCGCGGTATGATTGGGATCGGCGCGGCGGTAGCTGTTGACCCAGGAAACCTCCGGAAACAGCCGGATCACGCGGGCAAACGACAGCACGATGCCGATCAGCAGCACCAAACCGATCAGCCCGTTGAGCCACGGATTGGCGTTGAAGGCATTGAGGATCTGCTTCTGCAGGACGAACCCGATCAGGCCGCACAAAACCAGAAACACCAGCATCCGGAATAGAAAGATGCGGGGCGAGGCGAGGTGGACTTGGTCGGAATTGTTCGCCATCGACGTATGCCTAGCGCCTCGTTCGCCAAAGGGATCTGCATGCTCCGCTCATTCCCGGACAAGCGGAATTCCAAATGATGACAGCCGAATTTGCGGCCAAATCCGCCCCGTCCCGGCTTTCGCCGGGAGGCGGGAATTGGAACAATCGCATCGGCCTCATCGCATGTCGCTCGCGCGATTCAACCCGCACTATGCCACAAGCCGAATTGAAGAAAAACGCACGATTGCCTGATAAAATCTGCGGCAGCGTTTGCGGCGCGGTGATGACATCCCGCCCGCATGCCTAAGGTTTAATCGGCTCAGGGCGTGCCACGCTCCGCGGGCGCCGCCACGGCGGCCTTCGCCGGATTTTCCTTTGCGCCTTGTGGTAGGTCATTGGCGGCCTGCTTGCCGGCTTCCTTCATGAGGCGCACGAGCTCGCGGTGCATGGTGTCGTTGCCGGCGGCAACGCTGCCTTTGGTCAAAATGGCGTCGCCACCGTCGAGATCGCTGACGAAACCACCGGCCTCGCGCACCAAGAGAATGCCGGCGGCGAGATCCCAGGGCGCGAGATCGCGTTCCCAGAACGCATCGAAGCGGCCGGCCGCCACCCAGGCGAGATCGAGCGTGGCTGCGCCAAAGCGGCGCAGGCCGGCGAAGTGGCTTTGCGCGGCCGCGATTTCATGGCGCGCGAGCGCCAGATCGCCGCGGCCGTGGTGCGGCAGGCCGCAGCCGACGACCGCATCGGCGAACCGCGTTCGTGCGGCAACGCGGATGCGCCGGTCGTTGAGGAACGCGCCCTTGCCGCGTTCGGCCACGAAAACATCGTCGTTCGCCGGATTGTAGGTCAGCGCCGCGACGATAGCGCCGTCGCGTTCCAGTGCGATCGATACGGCGAAATGCGGGATGCCGTGGAGGAAATTGGTGGTGCCGTCGAGCGGATCGACGATCCAGCGATGACTTCTATCGCTGCCGGCGCGGGCGCCACCTTCCTCGCCGAGAAAGCCGTAATCCGGCCGCGCCTTGGTGAGCTCTTCGTAGACGATTTCCTCGGCGCGGTGGTCGGCGGCGGTGACGAAATTGGCCGGCCCCTTGAGCGAGACCTGCAGATGCTCGACCTCGCCGAGGTCGCGCTTGAGGCTGCGGCCGGCCTTGTAGGCGGCCTTGATCATGACGTTGAGGATGGCGGAATGGGGCATGGGCGCTTGGCTACCTTTCGTAGCGCGCGCACGCAAGTGCGCGCTTTTTGTTTTTCCGCCCCCACAAGGTGGAGGAGGGGGACCGCCCGAAGGGCGGTGGAGGGGGCGACAACCCCACGGCTCGCTCAAGCGCCGCATGCCCCCTCCACCACGCTTCGCGTGGTCCCCCTCCCCCGCGCTGCGCGCGGGGGCGGATAAAGGAGATTTGTTCTCGCGACGCGTCTCGCGCCCGAGCCTTGTTGACCACCACAACGCCAAGGAAGATTCGCTACCCCAAGAGGGAGCGGAGCGCCGAAAGGCGCATGTCAGCCATTGCCGCACCAAGCGCGGCTGCGCGCTTCTCGCGTACGAGGCGCGCCCGCCATTCGGCGCTCACGCTGCGGCACTCGCCACCGGCTACTACCCCCGATGGCTCAGCCCCAGAACCGGGTTTCCCGCAAACGAGCCTTGCCGGGTGTTTTGCCCGCTTGGCCCTCATGTCTGCGGTTTAGCACGCTCCGTGCGGACCGGTCTTTTTGCCGGTCGACCGGGGACCCAGGGCCGCCCGGGAGCGGATGGCATATCCGCCGCGCGGGCACCGCACCTCGCTCCGCTTTTCAGGCTTGCCCTTCCGGAAGGCGCCCTCTGTGAGCGAGGTGCTCATTATGTAACTGAAACAGAGACGATTTGTCAAGACCTGAGTTGCTGTATCGGAGACGCGCTGGGGGCGGCTCAAAAGGCGAGTTTAAGGAGGAAACGGAGGCGTCGGTCACGAACAAGCTTGCACGCGGGACGTTTCCTGAGATGTGGTTTCTAGCGGTGCTTGTGGCCCTGGAACTGGACGGGGTAGCATTGGAGGAGATTTAGCGGACTGGGCTTGGGCCGTGTGGGTTTATTGGTCAGCTTTCGCAATCGTAATGGCATGGACAGTAGGCGTGAGTTGGATATGGGCGTTAAGCAACCCCCCAACACATGCCGAAAACGTTATTGCTTTTACTACTCTCGCAGTAGTTTGCATCATTCAGTCGATACTGCTTTGTGTCTTGGTGCAAAAACAAAATTTCCTCAACATCGGCAATATAAGGGAGAATCCAGACAATCACGATCAGCGCGCCAACGACCTCGATACACCAAGACAACGCAAAGAGGGCCAAGCTAATTTCCATACCTTTTCTAGCGAGCAGAAATCCGAAGATGAGCAGCATCGCGCCGAAGAGCGGGGCTTTTGGAAGAGGCAAATTAGAGTAGGGTGGTGGCTCAACGGCATCACCGGAGTTGCGGCCGCAATCGCTCTCGCGGGAATTGGTGTTCTCTTGGGTCAGCAAAGAATTATGCAACGGCAGCTGAATGATACTGAGATTTAAGAAGCCGCTTCGATTAGCCTGCGAAATTTCTCTATTGCTGGATTCCCTGACAAGCCCACGATAACGGTTGATGTCGTCAATACCGGCAAATCGCGCGCTGATTGGATTAGTATCATCCCCGTAGCCGCATGGGTTTCTGGACCGGATGTAACCAAACTTATCAATCAACAGGCTCAAGGGCTGGGAACCATTCGCCCAAATAAATTTGGATTCAGTTTGGAATCGAGCGATCCGCCGCGCCACGTTGTTACTCAAACCCAATCCTTGCCCCCGGTGCCCCCAGAAGGGATACCGCCGCTCAAGGAAGTCCCCACGAGGGAAGAATTCATTTCCGGAAACGTATCGACGATGATTTATGTCATCGCCGCGTATCGCGACGTATTTGGAAATACTCACAGCGTGGTCGATTGCGGCGCACATTTCCCCGCTGGCGGCGCTAGCTTCATTTCCTGTTTCGCTGGCAATCGCCATTACGACCAGCAGTAGAGCCAGCCATTGAGCTGGGGATGATCGCCCAAACGTTAGAGCGGCCCAAGCCGCTCGCGCCCACACGGCGTGCCTCCTAGCTCACGGACCCCTCCCGCGATCTAGGGCCGTATCGGCCGATGGGCTTCTGGCACTTGAGTCATAAATACCCTACGTCCAATCTTCCGTCTTCAAACCGGGGACGCGGGTGAATTCGCGGGTGTTGGCTGTGATGAGGGTGGCGTCGCGGCGGCGTGCCTGCGCGGCGATGAGGGCATCGTAGGGGCCGATTGGCGAGCCGGCGCGCTCCAGGAGTGCGCGGATGTCGCCGGCTTCGCGCGCATCTTCGGCATCGAAAGTGATGACACCAACAGGTCCTGCCAGGAGGTTGGCGATCGTTGCGGCGTTCTGTTGCCGGCGCCAACCTTTTGCAGCGCCAAACCAGAGCTCAAACAAGACGATGGACGATATGCTAACCGGCACGCCGCTGCGCAGCGATTGATCGAACCTGGCGCGCACGCGCGACGTCTTGTCGTTGATCGAGACGATGACCGCGTTAGTGTCGAGGCAGAGCATGTGAGCAGCCCTGGCTCATGCACATAATTGCGTGCGCCTTGATGATCGATCAGTCATCGAAATACCTTCGATCGTCTACCGGCATGGGCGGTTGTTCAGGACGTCCTTCCGGCAGGAAATCAGCGCCGTGTTCGTCGATCTTGGCCCACCAGGCGTCGTAGTCGAATGGCTCGCCGATCGGCTCCAGCAATACGGCGCGGCCGATGCGGCGGACCCGGACCTCTTTGCCGGGCAGGCGAAATTCCTTCGGCAAGCGCACCGCTTGGCTGCGGCCGTGCTTGAAAAGCTTGGCGGTTGCGTGGTCGGTCATGGCAAAGGCGGCCTTGGTAGATACCAATGATATATACCAATTCGGTCCGCAGGATACAATGTCGTGCGCCGACTTCTGCGCGGGCCGAACATCGGCCGATGCGCAAACAGCGAGCCGGCGCCTATCCCTTCGGCGCCTTCAGCGCGTCGATGAAGGGCTGGGCGGCTTTTTCGCCGGCGGCGCGGGTGGTCGGGTCGAGCCTGTTGACGAAGTCGTCGAGCGTGAGGTTGGTCTCGCCGCGCGCCTTGGAAATGAGATGCCACTTGGTGGCGTCGACCGGATTTTTGGTGGCGCCGCGGCCTTCGGCGAGGATGCGGGCGAGGCGGTCCTGGGCGACCGCATTGCCGTGCAGCGCCGCCTGCTTGAACAAAACCGCGGCCGCCTGTTCGTTCTTGGCGACGCCGTCGCCGTTGAACAAAGCGATGGCGTATTCCACCTGCGCATCGGTGTTCTCGGCAATCGCCGCCAATCCGAGGAGCCGCGTGGCCTGCTTCACATCCTTGGGAACGCCGCGGCCTTCTTTGTAGAACGTGCCGAGTGCGTATTGCGCCGCCGGATTGCCGGCTTCCGCGGCGATGTGGAGCAACTCGGCGGCCTTGGTGAAATCCTGCGGAAACACCTGGCCCTCGATGTAAAGGAGCGCCAGATCGTAGGCGGCGAGCGGATGGCCGAGCTTCGCTGCGGCGGCAAGCCACTTGGCGGCGGCGTCGCGGTCGCGCGCCCCGGCGCGGCCCTGCAGGCGAAACATGGCGAGCGCAAACATCGCCTCGCGGTCGCCGCGGTCGGCGGCGAGCTTGTACCACTCGGCGGCTTTCACGTCGTTCTGCGGCACGCCGAGCCCGCCGGCATAAAGCTCGGCCAACAGCGTCATCGCCTTCGGATCTTTCTTTTGCTCGACGCGCTGGGTGGCGCGATTGAAGGCGGTAAAATAATGGCCGGTCTGAAACGCGCCGTAGGCGAGGTCGGGCTCCGCGGCACTTGCGGGGAGCGGGAGCAGTGCGAGAGTTGCCGTTGCGAAAAAGATCGTAGCCGCCACGAGCCCCGCTCGTCCCCGCCCCTGATCGCGATCGGGGGTAAACTCCGGCGGGGATCCGGCTTCTTGAGCGGACAAACGGCTTGGCATCGTCAATCAGCCTGCGCGACCGGCGCTTGTGCGAGCAAAGCAGTGACCGCCGCGACGCCGGCGGCCGGCCCTTGTTCCTGCATCCATAGCCATTCGCCGAGCGCAATGAAATCGGCGCCGGCTTGCACGAGCGGCGCGATTTCGTCGCGGTCGCCGGCGCAGCCGACGCAGGGGATTTCGATGAGCTCCGACCACCAGGTGAGCCGGTCGGTGACCGCCTCGAGCGGCGGGCGGTCGCCGCGCCGGTCGGGATCGCCGAACATCACATAATCGGCGCCGGTTTCGCCGGCCAGCATGGCGTCGTGGCGGCTGCGCAGGCCGCCGGCGCCGGCAATGCGGTCGGGCTTGAGCGAAGCAGTCGCCTCCGCAAGGGCTTCGATGCCGAACAAGTGCGCGCCATCGGCGCCTGCACGCGCAGCGAGGGTGGGATAGCCGTCGAGCAGGAGCGCCACATCGTGCCGCTGGACGACAGTGGCTATGGATTTGGCGCGGTTGGTCAGCGTGCGCTCGTCGGCCGGCTCCAGGCGCAGCAGCACGGCCGCGATATCGCCGGCGTCGAGAACCGGGCCGAGATCGCGCAGGAAGGACGCGGTGTCGCCGAGGGACGGGGTGACGAGATAGAGACGGGGGCGACTATTGATCATGGCTCGCGTTATACACGTTTGTCATTCCGGAAGCCGAGCCAAGCGAGGCTGTCCGGAATCCATAACCCCAGACAGGGAATATGGATTCCGGGCTCGCGGGCAAACGCCCGCGCCCTGGAATGACGGACTAAGGATGCCGCTCGGCGGATGTCACGCTGCTTTGCGTTCGAGGTCGGCTTTCCATTGGCCGAGCGCGGCAAGGCCGTTCATCTGCGCGCGATGGGCGAAGGCGCGCTGCGCGGCGGCGACATTCGCGGATTTGCCCGCCCAGGCTTTCTGCGGCGCCGCCTGCAGGGCGCGACCGTATGAGAAGGTCACGTGCCAGGGCAGCGGGCCGAGTTTGTTGATGGCGTCGAGGTGCGCGGTGGCCTCTTCGTCCGACTGACCGCCGGAGAGGAAGGCGATGCCCGGCACCGCCGCCGGCACGCAGGCCTTGAGCAGCTTGACCGTCCGCTCGGCCACTTCCTCGACCGACGCGAGCTTTTTGGATTTCTTGCCCGGCACGACCATGTTGGGCTTGAGCACCATGCCTTCCAGCGCGACGCGCTGATAGTAAAGCTGCTCGAACACGGTCTTGAGCACCCACTCGGTGATCGCGGCGCAGCGGTCGGCGTCGTGGTCGCCGTCCATCAGCACTTCGGGTTCGACGATCGGCACGATGTCCTGCTCCTGACACAGCGCCGCATAGCGCGCGAGCGCATTGGCGTTGGTCATGATGGCGTTGTAGCTCGGGATGCCGGTGCCGATGTCGATCACCGCGCGCCACTTGGCGAACGTCGCGCCGAGATCGCGATATTCGATCAGCCGCTCGCGCAGGCCGTCAAGGCCCTCGGTGATGGTTTCGCCTTCACAGAAGGCCAGCGGCTTGGCGCCCTTGTCGACCTTGATCCCGGGCAGCGAGCCCGCTTTCTCGATGAGCCTCACCAGCGGCGTGCCGTCGGCGGCCTCCTGCCGGATGGTCTCGTCATAAAGGATGACGCCGGAAATGTGCTTCGACATCGCTTCGGCCGAGCGGAATAGAAGCTCGCGATAGTCGCGCCGGCTGGTCGGCGTGGACTCCACGCCGATGGCGTCGAAGCGCTTTTTGATCGTGCTGGTGGATTCATCGGCGGCGAGAAGGCCGCGGCCGGGAGCCGTCATGGCTCTCGCGATTTTGTTGAGTTCCGTGAGATTCATCGCGCGTTCCTCGATGTGCGGATCAACAACCAGACCCGATCTGATCACGTCGGATCAGATCACGGTCTCATGAAATAATATGTCACGCTGGAGCAGGATCATTTTCCGAAAATCGGCTTCCACTTTTCGGGATCATGCTCCGGTTCATTATGCCTCGGCGCCGGCCGTGGCGGGAGTGGCTTTGAGAACCTCGACACCCGGCAGCACCTTGCCCTCGAGCCATTCCAGGAAGGCGCCGCCGGCGGTCGAAACATAGGTGAAACGTCCGGTGACGCCGGCGACATTCAGCGCGGCCATGGTGTCGCCGCCGCCGGCTATGCTGACAAGCTTGCCGTCCGCCGTGAGTTCCGCCGCCGCTTCCGCCACCGCAACGGTGCCATTGTCGAACGGTTCCATCTCGAAAGCGCCGAACGGCCCGTTCCAAACGAGCGTCTTGGTGCGCCCCAGCACCGACACTACGTGTTCGACGGTGCGCGGACCGATATCGAGAATCATGTCGTCGGGGCCGACTTCGTCCACCGAGACGACGCGCGAAGGCGCGTGCGCGGCAAAGGTCTGCGCCACCACTACATCGATCGGCAGCACGATCTCGCGGTTGAGCGATTTCGCCTTGGCGACGATGTCGCGCGCGGTTTGCGTCAGGTCGGTCTCACACAGCGACTTGCCGACCGCCTTGCCCTGCGCGGCCAAGAAGGTGTTGGCCATGCCGCCGCCGATGATCAGCGTATCGACGTGGTTGAGGAGGTTGCCGAGGAGATCGAGCTTGGTGGAAACTTTCGCGCCGCCGACGATGGCGGCGACCGGACGCTCCGGCGTGTGCAGCGCCTTCTCCAGCGCCGCAAGCTCTTCCTGCATGGCGCGTCCCGCATAAGCGGGCAGAAGCCGCGCGATCGCTTCGACCGACGCGTGGGCGCGGTGCGCGACCGAGAACGCATCGTCGACGTAAATGTCGCCGAGCTTTGCCAAAGCGGCCGCCAGCGCCGGATCGTTCTTCTCTTCGCCTTTGTAGAAGCGGGTATTTTCCAGGCAGAGAATGTCGCCAGGCTTCAGGCGCGCCACCGCCTGCTCGGCGGTCTCGCCGGCGCAGTCGTCGGCAAAGGCGATCGGGCGATCGATGATGCGCGCCACCGCGGCGACCACGGGCTTGAGCGATTCCTTCGGGTCGCGGCCTTTCGGCCGGCCATAATGCGATAGCAGGATCACCTTGCCGCCGCGATCGGCGATCTCGACGATGGTCGGGGCATTGCGCTCGATGCGTGAGACGTCGGCGACCTCGCCGTCGTTCATGGGAACGTTGAGGTCAACGCGAACAAGAACGCGTTTGCCTTTGAGGTCGGCGTGATCGAGGGTGCGGAAGCGCATGACGGCAAGCTCTTAGCTGAGCTTGCCCATTGCGACCGCAGTATCGACCATTCGATTGGAGAAGCCCCACTCGTTGTCGTACCACGACATCACCCGCACCAGCGTGCCATCGATCACCTTGGTCTGATCCATGTGGAAGATCGAGGAGTGCGGATCGTGGTTGAAGTCGGTGGAGACGTTGGGCGCGTCGGTGAAGCCGAGAATGCCCTTGAGCTGCTGCTCGGCGGCGCGCTTGACCGCGGCGTTGATCTCGTCCTTCGAGGTGGCGCGCTTGGCGACGAACTTGAAGTCGATCACCGACACGTTCGGTGTCGGCACGCGGATGGAGACGCCGTCGAGCCGTCCGGCCATTTCCGGCAGCACCAGGCCGACGGCTTTCGCCGCGCCGGTCGAGGTCGGGATCATGTTGATGGCGGCGGCGCGTCCCCGGTAGAGATCCTTGTGCACCTGATCGAGCGTCGGCTGATCGTTGGTGTAGGAATGGATCGTGGTCATGAAGCCCTTGTCGATACCGACGGCTTCATTGAGCACGTGCACCACCGGAGCGAGGCAATTGGTCGTGCACGACGCGTTGGACACGACCGTGTGCGACTTGTTCAGCTTGTCGTGGTTGACGCCATAGACAACGGTAAGATCGGCACCGTCGGCAGGCGCGGAGACCAGCACGCGCTTGGCGCCGGCGGTGAGATGCGCTGAAGCCTTGTCCTTGGCGGTGAAGATGCCGGTGCATTCCAGCGCGATGTCGACGCCAAGCTCTTTCCACGGCAGCTGGCTTGGATCCTTGATGGCGGTGACCTTGATGGCGCCGTTGCCGCAACTGATGGTGTCGCCCTTGACGGTGACTTCGCCTGGAAAGCGGCCATGCACGGAATTGAAGCGCAGCAGATGCGCGTTGGTTTCGATAGGGGCCAGATCGTTGATCGCGAGGATCTCGATGTCCTTGCGGCCTCCCTCGATGGCGGCACGCAAAATGTTGCGGCCGATGCGGCCAAATCCGTTGATCGCTACGCGAACCGACATAACCCAGTCTCCCTACGATTTATTTACAGGCGCGCCAGCGCGGCCTCGGCCACCTTCTCCGGGGTAATGCCAAAATGTTGGTAAAGCTGTTTGAAAGGCCCACTCGCCCCAAAACCGCTCAAGCCGACAAAAGTTCCATCGGAGCCGATAATCTCATCCCAGCCTTGGCGGATACCGGCTTCGACAGCGACTTTGACCGGCGCATTGCCGACGATCGCCGCGCGCTCGGCTTGCGGCGCCGCACGCAGAAGCTCGAAGCACGGCACCGAGACGACCCGCGCGCGCACGCCTCGCGCCGTGAGAAGCTTTTGCGCCGCGACCGCAATCGCGACCTCCGAGCCGGACGCAAAGAGCGAGACGGTTGCCGCGCCGCCCTCAGGCGCCGCAATCTCATAGGCGCCGTGCGCACAACGATTGTCGGCGTCGTATGCGAGGCGAAGCTGCGGCAGGTTCTGCCGGGTGAGCGCGAGGACGCTCGGGCCGCCAGTATTTTGAAGCGCAAGCTGCCAGCACTCGACGGTCTCCACCGTGTCGCACGGCCGGAAGACTTTGAGATTGGGAATAGCGCGCAGCGCTGCGAGGTGCTCGACCGGCTGATGCGTCGGCCCATCTTCGCCGAGCCCGATCGAGTTCGTGGGTCATTACGTGGATCACGCGCCGGCCCATCAGCGCGGCAAGCCGGATCGCCGGGCGGCAATAATCCGAGAACACCAGGAAGGTGCCGGAATACGGGATGATACCGCCGTGCAGCGCCATGCCGTTCATGGCCGCGGCCATGCCGTGCTCGCGCACGCCGTAATGGATGAAGCGGCCGCCATAGTCGGCGGCATCGAGCGTCTTCATCGCCTTGGCGCGGGTGTTGTTGGAGCCGGTCAGGTCGGCGGAGCCGCCGATCATCTCAGGCAAAGCCGCCGTCAGGGTTTGCAGGGCAAACTCGGACGCCGAGCGCGTGGCGATTTCCTTCGGCGCGGCCGCGAGACTTTGCTTCACCTCGGCGACGGCCGCCGCCAGCGCCGCGGCGACGTCGCCGCTGTTGCGGCGTTCGAATTCGGCGCGCTTTTTTGCATCGAGCGCGGCGAGGCGCATCTCCCAGGCCTGGCGCGCCGGCTTGCCGCGGGCTCCCGCCGCGCGCCATGCGGCGAGAATGTCGGCAGGAATTTCGAACGGCGGCGGGTCCCAGCCGAGCTTCTTGCGGGCGCCTTCGATCTCTTCGGCGCCGAGCGCGGAGCCGTGGCTCTTCTCCGTGCCGGCTTTCTTCGGCGCGCCAAAGCCGATGACGGTGCGGCAGGCGATCAGCGAGGGGCGCTCGGACGCCTTCGCGGCTTCGAGTGCGGCCGCAATCGCTGCCGGGTCGTGGCCGTCGATCCGGGTTGCCGCCCAGCCGGCAGCCTCGAAGCGCTTGACCTGATCGACCGCGTCCGCAAGCGCGAGCGGGCCGTCGATAGAGATGCCGTTGTCGTCGTGAAGGACGACCAGCTTCTTGAGCTTGAGATGGCCGGCGAGCGCAATCGCTTCCTGACTGATGCCTTCCATCAGGTCGCCATCGGAAGCGAGAACGTAGGTCGTGTGATCGACCACGTCGCCACCGAACACAGCCGCCAGGTGGCGCTCGGCGATAGCCATGCCGACGGCGTTGGCCAGCCCCTGGCCGAGCGGACCAGTGGTGGTCTCGATGCCGGGCGTGTGGCCGTATTCGGGATGGCCGGGCGTCAGCGAGCCGAGCTGGCGGAAATTCTTGATCTCCTCGATCGTCATCCGCTCGTAGCCGAGGAGATAAAGAAGCGCATAAAGCAGCATCGATCCGTGCCCGGCCGAGAGCACGAAGCGGTCGCGATCGGGCCACGCCGGATCGCTCGGATCGAATTTGAGGAATTGGGTGAACAACACGGTCGCCACGTCGGCGGCGCCCATCGGCAAGCCCGGATGGCCCGAGTTGGCGCGTTCCACCGCATCCATCGCCAGCGCACGAATCGCGTTCGCCATGCGGTCATGCTCGGCGCGCGCGGCCGCAGTCATCGCGGTAGCGGGAAAGCGCGACGGCTGGGCGAGGGCAGAGCTCGCCGCGAGGATGCGATCCGGCATCGTCATGGAACGGGCCAAGCGCGGCGAAAGCGCCGCGATCGTGTGAACAGGCGGCGATCAGATAGCATGCGAGCCGGACGAGTTAATTGCGTGACATCAAGCCCGTCCGCGTCATGCACAGGCCGGGACGACGGCTGCTTTGGACGTTGACGGTCAAGCTCGATGCGACGTAAGCTTCCGTGCGTAAATAATTGCGGTCGCACGATTTTCGCGTGTGGTGCGCGGCGACTGTCGTCGCCCCGGATGGCGCAATGAGTGATAAAGATTCTCTCGAGCTTGCCGGCCAGCGGCTGGCGCTCGCCCTCGAGGCACTGGAAGCCGCGGCCGAGCGGCGGCGTGAGATCGACCGCGAGCAGGATGGGCTGGTCACGCAGATCCATACGCTGGGCACCGATCGCGCCCGATTGGCGAACGAGCTCGATCATGCGGCGGCGCGGTCGCGCGGCCTGGAGACGGCGACGCGCGAAGTCGGACGCCGCGTCGACCAGGCGATCGAAACGATCCGCGGCGTGCTGACGGACGAAACATAGAGGGCGGAGCCTACTAGGCGGCGGGGAAACAAGGGCGCGCAAAAACGGCACAAGCTGCGGCGACGGAGGAAGCCGCGCATCGGAGCGAGCTGGAGCAAGGATGCCTCAGATCAACGTGACCATCAACGGCCGGCAGTTCCGCATGGCGTGCGAGGACGGCCAGGAAGACCATCTCACGACGCTCGCGCGCGAGCTCGACGGGCGCATCGACATGCTGCGCGCCAAATTCGGCGAGATCGGCGATACGCGGCTCACCGTGATGGCGGCGCTCACTATCGCCGACGAGCTTGGCGAAATGGCTTCGCGGCTGCGGCGGCTTGAGGACGAGCTGATGGCGGTGCAAGAGGCGCAAGCCGCAAGCAGCGATCACCATCAAACCGGCCAGGCGGCGGCTGCCGCGTTGCTCAATGCGGCGGCGGAGCGGGTCGAGAGCGTGACAAAGAAACTCAACGCCGCGATCGGCGCCAACAGCGTGGCGCTGGGTTAGAGCATGATGCGTTGCGACGGAATCGTCATGCCCGCGCATAGCCGTTCGAAGAACGGCGTCGCTTCACGCCGCCTATGTCGCGGGCATCCACGTCTTTGGGCCGCGACGAACAAAGACGTGGATGGCCGGAACAAGTCCGGCCATGACGCAAGCGTGGAGCCGTCAAAACACAACACGCTCTAGGCGCGAGCGCTGACCGCGAGCCCGACCGCAACGGTCGTTGCGGCACGCCGGGCAATGCATCAATCCACAGCATCGTCGCGCAATTCCGAGTGAGGTGGCGCCGCTGCCGCTTCGGGACTACATTCTTCGATGCGGGGCTGCCTGGTGCGACAGGAGCCATTATCCCCGGGGCCTTATCGATCCTTAAGGGAGCTGTCCCTGTCCGGGCTCGTGGGTCCGGACACATGGCGCCCACCTACTTTCGTAGGGAACCCGGGATCGAGCGCTCCAACGGCCAACGCGGCTCCGCACTGAATGCTATGTCCCGGTTCTGCAGCGCGCCACGAAGTGGTGCGCTGCAGAACCGGGATCGTTAGAGACTGTAACGGTCACGGATCAGCGGTGCACCGTTTCACGCTGCACCGCATCGGGGACATGACGAGTTCGTCGAATTTGGCTTCGGCAAAATCCGATCTTCGCCGCGCGATGACCGGACAGCGTGACGCGCTGCCGCCGACGATGCGCAGCGCTGCCGCCGAGGCGATCGCGGCGCGAGCCTTTCCGCTGCCTATCCGCCCCGGGCTGGTCGTGTCCGGCTTTATGCCGATGCGGAGCGAGATCAATCCGCTGCCGCTGATGAAGAGGCTCGCTGAAGCGGGCGCGCAGCTCGCCCTCCCGGTGACCGGCCGGCGTGGGGAGCCGCTGACTATGCGGGCCTGGGCTTTTGGCGACCCGCTGGCTTCCGGGGTGTGGGGCATTCGCGAGCCGAAGCCGGAGGCGCCGCAGGTCGAACCGGACATTCTGCTGGTGCCGCTCCTTGCCTTTGACCGGGCCGGCCGGCGGCTCGGCTATGGCGGGGGCTATTACGATCTGACCCTGGCGCGGCTGCGGTCCCGCAAGGCCGTAACCGCCATTGGGCTTGCTTTTGCGATCCAGGAAATCGCCGGAGTACCCACGACGCCCCACGACGCGACGCTTGATCTTGTGCTAACCGAGCAGGAGATTATCGACGTGCGCTCATGAGACGTATGAAGAAGAAACGCTCCCCGCTTCCAGCCCTCTCCCGTCCGGCCGGCGCTGAGGGGGACCGCGCCTGATGCGGATCCTCTTTGTCGGCGATGTGGTCGGCCGCACCGGGCGCACGGTGGTCACCGAGCGGCTGCCCGGCCTGATCCGCAACTGGAAGCTCGACTGCGTGATCGTCAATGGCGAGAACGCGGCCGGCGGCTTCGGCATCACCGAGACCATCTACAAGGAATTTATCGAGGCCGGCGCCGACGCGGTGACGCTCGGCAATCACGCCTGGGACCAGAAGGAAGCGCTGGTCTTCATCGAACGCGCGCCGCGGCTCGTGCGGCCGATCAACTATCCGACCGGAACGCCGGGGCGGGGCGCAGCGCTCGTCGAAGCGAAGAACGGTGGGCGCGTGCTGGTCGTCAACGCAATGGGCCGCATTTTTATGGACCCGCTGGACGATCCCTTCGGAGCGGTCGACCGCGAGTTGACCGCCTGTGCGCTCGGGTCTGGCGCCGACGCCATCGTCATCGACATGCACGCGGAGACCACCAGCGAGAAGCAGGCCATGGGCCATTTCTGCGACGGCCGCGCCAGCATCGTCGTCGGCACGCATACGCACGCGCCGACCGCCGATCTGCGCATCCTGCCGGCCGGCACGGCGTTTATGAGCGATGTCGGCATGACCGGCGACTACGACTCGGTGATCGGCATGACCAAGGACGAGCCGTTGCAACGCTTTCTGCGCCGCATTCCGTCCTCCCGGTTCGAGACCGCGTCCGGCCCGGCGACCTTGTGCGGGATGGCGGTCGAGACCGATCCGGCGACCGGGCTGGCGCAGCGCGTCTCCGCGGTCCGGCTGGGCGGCTGCCTAGAGCTGGCGGCGCCGGCCTTCTGGAGCTGACGGCTTCATCTCTCCTACTAACGCGGTGCAGGGGCGAAGCGGACGCCGCCTCACCTTTATTTCAGCGGCGTGACGGCCTATAAGTTCGCCCCATCAACGCATTCACACCAACAAGCGCGAGAGAGCGCGCGAGAGCGAGCTATGGCCGGACATTCACAATACAAAAACATCATGCACCGCAAAGGGCGGCAGGACGCGGTGAAGTCCAAGCTGTTCGGCAAGTTGGCGCGCGAAATCACAGTGTCGGCCAAGCTCGGGCTGCCCGATCCGACCATGAATGCGCGGCTGCGGGCCGCCATCATTGCCGCACGCGCGGAGAACATGCCCAGGGACAACATCGACCGCGCGATCAAGAAGGCGCAGGGCAGCGACGCCGAGAACTACGACGAGATTCGCTACGAAGGCTATGGGCCGGGCGGCGTAGCCGTCATCGTCGAGGTGTTGACCGACAATCGCAATCGCACCGCAGGCGAAGTGCGCGCCGCCTTCACCAAGAGCGGCGGCAATCTCGCGGAGACCGGCGCGGTATCCTTCATGTTCGATCGCGTCGGCGTGATCGAATACGACGCCAAGGCGGCAACGCCGGAAGCGATGTTCGAAGCCGCCCTCGAAGCTGGCGCCGACGATGTCGTGTCGAGCGAAAGCGGTCATGAAATCTATGCCGCCGCCGATCACCATGCCGAGATCGCCAAAACCCTGGAGGCGAAATTCGGCGAGCCGCGCAAGGCGGCGTTGGTCTGGCGGCCGCAAAACACCATCGCGGTCGGCGACGAGCAGGGCGAGAAGCTGCTGAGACTCATGGAGACCCTGAACGACCAGGACGACGTTCAAAACGTCTATGCGAATTTCGAGGTGTCGGACGCGCTGGTGCAGCGGCTGAGTGCGTAATCTGGGCGACGCCGTTACGCGGAAAGCAAGGCGGCGCATACGGCGGGGTCTTTGCCTGCCGGTTTCGCGCTGAAAGCGGGCTCGCGCTACCAAAACTAAGGACGTGAGCGACTGAGAAGACCAACCGGACGAGTGGGGGCTACAAGGCCGTCTCCACGGGTCTAGAGCGCGATCATTTGAAGTTGAATCGGCATCGCGCTCTAGATCTTTGGTGGAGCATGATCTTTTCGCAAAACCGGTATCCACCCATCGGGTCAAGCCCGAGGGCATGCTTTTCCGGATCATGCTCTAGCTGGCTGCTTTGTGCAGAACGCTTTCCAAATTTTCGTCGAGCTTCCGAGCAACCACGTCGACTCTTTCGTCACCGAACTGTCCGAACGTCGAAGCCGGCCGGTCGTACTCAAATGCAACTTCGCTCTCGGGACTTTCCCGGAGTAGGACTCGAACGGGTGCGTAAAGTCCGGCTGAGACCTTGTGTCGAGTCATCAGCGACGCGGTCAGCGGATTGCCGATGTCATATTGGATGGCCTGACGCCCTAATCCGGCAATTGCCAAAAGCGCACCGTGGTCGCGGCTTCCAAAGATCGAAAGAGTTGCCGCAGACTCAAGTTCTTGTCGCGCCCGATCTATCAAACCGAAACGAAGCAGCGTCAAGAAACCATCGTCAAGGCGCGGAACGAGTGCTTCGAGGCTCGCTCTTACCGCTGCGAAGGTGTTGCTTGATCGGATTGTAACGTGTTCGATCGTTATTTTTTTTACGGACATGCTGCTGCTGATCACGGAATACCCTTCATCGCGTGAGAGAGACCGAGGTGTTTCTTGTTCCTCAGACGGAGCGTTGGGCTCCCGGCGAGAAGCACCGGGAGCCCTGTTGTCACTCCGCGAGCGCGGCCTCTTCAATGACCGCGGCGACTTCCTTCGCATGGACGACGAGGGATGCATGGCTGCCGGCGACTTCCGTCGTCCGGGCCTTGATCCTGGTCGCGAAAAGCTTCTGGACCTCCGGTGCGATCACCTTGTCCTTCGTGCTGATCACGTAGAATGTCGGCTTGTCGTGCCAGGCGGCCGTAGTGACCGGAGCCTCGTACGCCGTGTGGCTTAACGGCAGCTGCGTGTTTGCCAGGGACTCCGCGATCTTCGGTGGAAGGTCGGCCGCGACCGCCGAAGGAAACACCTTTGGATCGATGTAGAGGTTGCCTTTTGCATCGGGATGAATTGCCGCAGTGCCTTCGGTGGCCGGACCGCCTTTAGCCAGAGACGCCAGAGATTCTCCCACGTCGGGCGCGAATGCCGAGACGTAGACGAGCGCCGAGACCTTGGGATCGTTCCCTGCTTGCGTGATGACCACACCGGCCCAAGAGTGGCCGACGAGAACGGTCCTGCCGTCCTGTTTCGCGAGTGCCTGTTTGGTGGCATCGACGTCGGCGGCGAGGGACGTGAGCGGATTTTCGACGAGCGTTACGTTGTAGCCCTTCTTGGTGAGGATATCGGCAACGGGTTTCCAGCTTGTTTGGTCGACAAAAGCACCATGGACGAGGACGATATTGTGGGCAGCTCCCTTGGGCAGCTGAACCGCTTGCACGGGGGCCGCAATGGTGGCTCCGGCGATGAGGGCGCTGACCGTTGAGAGGAGAAGATTTCGCATTGATTGCTCCTGATGGGATGTCGGACGACGCGGGTCTGCGGATTGGACAGGCGTTTCTGCAAAGTCGCGATTGTTCCACCTGACGTATTGCCGGATGGATCATCCGCTCGATGCGTCAGCCTGCCGCGACATGAATTGGTACGATCAGCTTGCGGACGTTAGAGCTTAATCGTCCGAATATTGTGTCTGACCGTCCGGGGGATTAGTGTCGCGATCATGGACATTCTCGCCGAAGTGCTCGATCGCGTTCGCCTCGGCGGGACCCTGTTGTTCCGCTTCGAGCTCGGCCACCCCTGGAGTTTGGCGCTGCCGGAGCGGCCCTACGCCCTGTTCCATTATCTCAGTCGTGGCTCAGCGACCCTCGTGCTTGAGCAGGGACAGGAACAGAAGCTCTCCCTGACGCAGGGCGACTTTGTTGTCGTCACGCGCGGCGAGCCGCATTTGATTTACTCGGATCGTCGGACCAAGCCGCTCCAGATTCGGGACCTCGATCGATCTCCCGGACATCTTACCTCCGTTCATCATGGCGGCAGCGCGCAGCCACTCGCAAAGATGATCTGTGGCAACTTCACTGTGGCGCGGCCCTCGCGCGGCAGCGTGTTGGAATTGCTTCCGCCCGTGCTTCTGCTGAAACCGACGGCGGACCGCGATTGGCTTGGATTGATCCTGGAACGCATGGCGAGCGAGTTGGCGGTTGAGCGTCCCGGCCAACGCGTCGCGCTCACGCGACTAACGGAAGTGCTTTTCGTCGAGGTGCTGCGAAGCTGGATCAAGTCTCTCGGCCCCGGAGAAGGCGGGTGGTTGGGGGCGATGGCGGACCCGCATATTGGACCAGCGCTTCAGTTGATCCACGAACAACCGGAGCGCCCCTGGAGCCTTCGCGACCTCGGACACCGCGTCGGGCTCGGTCGCTCGGCGTTCTCGGCGCGCTTCACTAAGCTCGTCGGCCAGTCCATGGGCCGCTATCTGATCGCACGCCGGATGGAGGAAGCTGCGTTTCTACTGGAATCGACCGACGAGGGGATCGCACAGATTGCAAGCCGGGTTGGCTACGAGACCGCGACCGCGTTTTCGAAACTGTTCCATCGGCATCACGGCCTATCGCCTGGGCGTTACCGAGCGGCCCGGCGTTCTGACGTCGGCCGAAAGCAAGCGGACGTTCTGGAGGTAGGAATCGCCGATTGATCCTCGACCAGGCCGAAGCGTTTTCATCTTGATCTGGGCGGATACTGAAACCGCAGCCCCGACCTTGATCCGATCAAACTGAATCGGATCAAGGTCTAAGATTTTGCCTTGGTGCATGATCTTTTCCGAAAACCGGTTTCCACTTTTCGGGATCATGCACTAACGACAACGGTAATCTCTGTGACGATTGCTTTTCTCGTTACCGAAAGACGCCTGGTGTGTGCCCGCCTTCTTTCTTCTTGGATGGGGGCTTTATGTATTTGCCAGCAAGTCACAGTTCATCGCTAAAGTACCATGCCTCGACGTGTTCCTCGGACCAACGGAGAAACGCCATGTCCGCAACGGAGTCGTCCGCCAGTAAAGTGCAAGTCGATCAGAAAAATTATCAGATGCCGCCGCAGGATGGCTTTACGATCGCGCACTTCATCACCGTTGCCGATATCGAACGATCGGCTCGGTTTTACGAAACGGTGTTCGGCGGTCGCGTTCTGAGCCGCGGCGACAGTAGTGGCGCGCCCGGATACATCCAAATCGCCAACACCTGGCTCATCGTCAATGTCGGCGGCGGTCCGACGCCCGACAAGCCGTCGGTGACGCTCAGCGTGCCCCCCGATCCCGATAAGGTGAGCAGCTTCTTGAATATCCGCGTTGCCGATATTCAAGCGTGCTATGAGCTATGGCGAAGCCGGGGAGCCGAATTCGTCACCGAGCCGAAAGACAAATACGGCGAGATCCGCTGCTACATTCGCGATCCCGACGGGTACATTATCGAAGTTGGGCAGAGCAAGCCGGGCGTCGCTTACGGCTGAGCGCCGAAACTGCGGTCGCCAAGGCAGCGCCACCAGCTCAGAAAAAATCTTGTTCAATCTTCCGAGGGCTTGACCCGGCGCGGCTGATTGTGGTGACGCACATGAGAACGCTCAAAATCATGGAACACATCTCGCTGGATGGCGTAATCCAGGCCTCCGGCGAAGACGATTTCCCCTACGCCGACTGGACCGTGCCGTATCGGACCCCCGCCGGCCGGGATGAACTTCTCGCCGCGCATGGCGGGCGTTTCGATCTGCTGCTCGGCCGTCGCACCTACGATATGTGGTCGGGCTTCTGGCCAAAGGCACCGAGCAGTCCGATGGCGGACGCTCTCAATGCGGCAACCAAATATGTCGTTACCAGCCGTCCGGACAGTCTTGCGTGGGGCCCGTTCGAGGGCCTTGGATCGGACCTCGTCGAGGGCGTTCGCCGCATCAAGTCGCAGGCCGGTCCGAACCTTATCCTCTGGGGCAGCTCCACGCTGACATCGACGCTGCTCGAACATGGGCTTGCGGATGAGGTCATGCTGGTCATCTATCCGGTTCTGTTGGGCACCGGAAAGCGCTTCTTTGCGGCGGGAACCCCGCCACGCTCGTTCGCGCTTGTCGGCACCAAAGCAATGCCGTCCGGCATTATCCTCAGTACTTACGAAGTCGTCGGACCTTTGAAGACCGCATAGGTCGGCGAAGCGACCGGCCATTAGCCCATGAACAGAGGGTCGTTCGCAAACTATATAATCGCTGCTGAGAAGCTCGGAGAAGAACCCATGAAGTCTGAGAGGGATGGCATCAACCCGGCGGCCAAGCCAAGCGGAACAGGTTGCGCCGAATGTTTGGCTGCGGGCGGATGGTGGTTGCATCTGCGCAGATGCGCGCAATGCGGTCACATCGGTTGCTGTGACAGCTCACCCAATCAGCATGCCTCGAAACATAGCGCGGCCGCGGCTCACCCGATCATCACGAGTTTCGAGCCGGGCGAGGAGTGGTTTTACGACTATCGCACCGAAGAGTTTTTCGAAGGCCCGGAGCTTCATGCTCCTCACGCGCATCCGGCGGATCAGACGGTGCCGGGGCCGGCCGAAGCGGTGCCGGCAAACTGGCAAAACCTGCTTCACGATTAGGCGTGGCTTTTTTGGATTCGGCGTCGCAAGACTCTGAGAAGCGCATCAACAAAGATTGCGTCGCGGCGTCGGTTGGGTGGATCGGCGGCTTCTCCGTCCGCGATCATTTATTTGGTGACCTTGTTTATTTGGTCACCTTGGGCTTCGGCTTGTCCGTATCGGCATCGGCCGGCGAAAACGATACCGTGAGCCAGGTATTCCATCCGGACGGCCGGTGCGCCGCGTCGAACTCGTAATAGCCCTTGAGGTTGAATGCGGTCTGCAACGGTCCGTTGGTGACCGTGTAGTTGATCTGCGGGCCCGCTCCCATGACGCGTGACTCGAAGGCGCCGACATGATCGCCGGGGCCACCGTCGGGGCTGATCTGGTTGTAGATGTAGCCGACGATGCCGACGTAAATGTCCTTCGATACCGCTTGCGAGATCGCCCAGTCGAGATGCCAATCGACGCCGGTCTGGTAGCTCGTGCTCAGATTCATGAAATTATAGGTGAGCCCCGTTACCGCCGAAAATTCGAGGCCTTTCTTTTCGTCGTAGTAGGTGTAGCCGCCGCCGCCGTCGATGGCGCCATGGCCGATGCCGACCGTGGCCAGATTATGAACGTCGTACGCGCCGACCGGGATGTTTCCGGTAGCGTAGGTGGTCCAATTGTGGACGCCGCTGCTCCAGCGCAATTGCACCAACGGCGCGACGTCGCCCAGGCCCGTGAGGACATCGGTTTCGCTGACTCGGCGGTTGATGCCGATCCGCCCTAGCGAGCCGGTGAACACCTGGTCCAGCTGTACGGTGTCGGTGCCGGCCGCCAGCGTCACACCGAGCGAGAATTGCCCGCCGAAAACCGGCGTGGCGAAGGCGTAGCTCGGGGCGACGTTCAGCATGTCGTGGCGGTCGGTGTAGCGCGAAGCGTCGTCGAGCTTGACGTCTGCCGTGATCCTGCCGGCCCTGATGGCGCGCGCGGTAGCGACATCGGCGCCGGCGCTGGTCGACACGTAATAATCGGTGATCGAGAGTGCCCAGCCCGGCGGCTGCTGCGGAATGGCGGAGAAGCTGGCGAACGTTCCCGGCTGCCAGAAGGACGTACCGCCTTCGTCGGCCACGGCGGCGGCCGGCAACAGGCCGTAGGCAAGCGCAAGCGCCACGGCTGCAGCTGGCAGCCGCGAGCGCAAGCCGCAGACAAAGCATCGTCGGTTCGTAATTGCCGGCCCCCAAGTGCGATTCCATGTCACGCCGATCGGCGGCGGCGCAAGCAGCCCACGCCAACACGATCTCGGCGGCGGCCAGCGTGGCCGCGGTCGAGATCGTCTAGTGCGGGCATGCTATCGGTATTGTGGCATGACACGCGCGATTCGCATTATCGGCATCGATCCCGGGCTGCGGCGCACCGGCTGGGGCGTGGTGGAAACCGAGGGCAATCGGCTGAGCTTTTTGGGTTGTGGCTCGGTGACGACCGATGACCGCGACGACCTCGCCGCGCGGCTTCTGGCCATCCACGACGGGCTGATGCGCATCCTGGAGGAATTCCGCCCTGACGAGGCGGCGGTCGAAGCGACCTTCGTCAACAAGGACGCCAAGTCGACGCTCAAGCTCGGGCAGGCGCGCGGCATCGCCATGGTGGTGCCGGCGAGAGTTGGCGTGCCGGTGGCCGAGTATGCGCCGAACCTAGTGAAGAAGAGCATCGTTGGTGTCGGCCACGGCGATAAGACGCAGGTGCGGATGATGATCGGCGTTCTCCTGCCCAAAGCCGATCCGGCGTCCCACGACGCCGCCGATGCGCTCGCCATCGCGGTAACGCACGCCCATCACCGGCAGAGCGCGAGGATCAAGGTGGCGGTGAAATGATCGGCGTCCCTCGTTCCGTCATTCCGGGACGGCCCGCAGGGCCGGGCCCGGAATCCATAGCCACAGGCGGTAAGGTAGGGGCGCTGAGCTTCTTCTGTCGCGACCGGGGTTATGGATTCCGGGCGCCTCGCTTTGCTCGGCCCCGGAATGACGATCTCTATCTGTGGGCCGGACCATGATCGGCAAGCTTAAGGGCGTGATCGATTCCTACGCCGAGGACCACGTGATCCTCGATGTCAACGGGGTCGGCTATCTGGTGCATTGCTCGGCGCGCACTTTGCAGGAACTGCCGCCGGTCGGGCAGGTGGCGACGCTCGCGATCGAAACTTATGTACGTGAAGATCAGATACGTCTCTTCGGCTTCATGACCGACGTCGAGCGCGCGTGGTTCCGGCTGTTGCAGACCGTGCAGGGCGTGGGCGCCAAGGTGGCGCTGGCCGTGCTCGGCACGCTCAAGCCCGCCGATCTCGCTTCCGCGATCGCCATGCGCGACAAGGCGATGGTGGCGCGCACGCCGGGGGTGGGACCGAAAGTCGCCGAGCGCATCGTCACCGAATTGAAGGACAAGGCGCCGGCCTACGCGGAGGTCGATCCGGCGCTGGTGCAGCTCTCCGGGGCGCTTGAGGAGAAGCGGGCGCCGCAGCCGCTGAGCGACGCGGTTTCGGCGCTGGTCAATCTCGGTTACGCCCAGCCACAAGCGGCGGCCGCGGTGGCCGCGGCGGCGCGGAGCGCCGGCGAGGGCGCCGAGGTCAAGACGCTGATCCGGCTGGGACTCAAGGAGTTGGCGAAGTGAATGCGACGTGTAGGGTGGGTAAAATCGCCAGCGGACGCGCGACGGTCAGCCAAGGCCCTGATGCGATTTTGCCCACGCGGGGCGACCATGCCGCGTGGGCATTGCGCCGATACCGCGAGCAAGCGCCCTCCCTGCCGAGAAACGCAATGCCCACCCTACGGGGGCCGGTGCGATGAAACGGCCGGTGAAGCTCGGCAAGTCGGATCGCGTATTGATTGAGGCGGCGACCGCGGCGATCAAACAACGCTACCGCAACGACTGGCAGGAGGTCGGGGCGGCACTGCGCACGCGCAGCGGCAAGCTGTTCGCCGGCGTCAATCTCGACGCTTATCTCGGCCGCATGGCGGTGTGCGCGGAGGCCGTGGCGCTCGGCCGCGCCTTCGTCGAACTGGGTGACGAGGGCATCGAGACCATCGTCGCCGTGCGCCATCCGCCGCCGGACGAGAAGGATCAAAAAATCCGCGTGGTGTCGCCGTGCGGCGCCTGCCGCGAGCTGATTTTCGACTATGACCCGAGGGCGCGGGTGATCGTGCCGAACGGTGCGGCGCCGGGCGTCGTAGCCATCGCCGATCTGTTGCCGAACAAATATCGGCGGGGGGCGGAGCGGTGACGGCGGCGCCGGGACACAAGCTCGTCACCCCGGAGCGCCGCGAAGAGGATGCGGCGGAGGCTTCGCTGCGCCCGCAGAAGCTTGCCGAGTTCGTCGGTCAGGAACAGGCGCGCAAGAACCTTGCGATCTTCATCGAGGCGGCGCGGGCGCGCAAGGAAGCGCTCGACCACGTCCTGTTCGTCGGCCCGCCCGGTCTGGGCAAGACGACGCTGGCGCAGATCGTGGCGCGCGAGCTCGGGGTGAATTTCCGCGGCACATCCGGGCCGGTAATCGCCAAGGCCGGCGACCTCGCCGCGCTGCTCACCAATCTGGAAGAGCGCGACGTGCTGTTCATCGACGAGATCCACCGGCTCAATCCCGCGGTCGAAGAAGTGCTCTATCCGGCGATGGAGGATTTTCAGCTCGATCTGATCATCGGCGCCGGGCCGGCGGCCCGTTCGGTGAAGCTCGATCTCGCCAAATTCACGCTGGTCGGCGCCACGACGCGCGCCGGATTGCTCACCAATCCGCTGCGCGATCGTTTCGGCATTCCGGTGCGGCTGAATTTTTATACGGTTGCCGAGCTCGAGCTGATCGTCAATCGCGGCGCGCGCGTTCTCGGCATCGGCATGGCGCCGGACGGTGCGAACGAAATCGCCCGGCGTGCGCGGGGCACGCCACGCATCGCCGGCCGGCTGTTGCGCCGCGTGCGCGACTTCGCTGCTGTTGCCGGATCAGGGTCGATCGATCGCGCCATCGCCGACAAGGCGCTCGCCGCGCTCGAGGTCGATGCCGCCGGGTTGGACGCCATGGACCGGCGTTATCTGACCACGATCGCCATGAATTACGGCGGCGGTCCGGTCGGCGTCGAGACGCTCGCGGCGGCATTGTCGGAGCCCCGCGATGCCATCGAGGACATCATCGAGCCGTATCTCATTCAGTGTGGATTTTTGCAGCGAACGCCGCGCGGCCGGCTCATCACCGGCCACGCGTTCCGTCATCTTGGGCTTGCAGAGCCTGCGCGCGATCCGGCGCAATTCGGATTATTCGGCGCGAGCGAAGACGAATAGCGCTCGATTATCGGACGCCGCGAGAAAAGCCGCCGACGCCTCCGACACCGCCGAAACCCCCGACTCCACCGGCACGGAAGCCAACGCCTCCGACGCCACCACGCGCGCCGGCAGCCTCGTATGCGCCGCCATGAACGCCGGCAGCTTCATACGCGCCACCATGCACGCCGGAGGCTTCGTACGCGCCGCCATGAACGCCGGCACCCTCGACCGCACCACCATGCACGCCGGCAGCTTCGTATGCGCCACCATGAACGCCGGCACCTTCGACCGCACCACCGTGCACGCCGGCAGCTTCGTACGCGCCGCCGTGAACGCCGTCACCCTCGACCGCACCACCATGCACGCCGGCAGCTTCGTACGCGCCGCCGTGAACGCCGGCACCCTCGACCGCACCACCATGCACGCCGGCGCCCTCGAACGCGCCGCCGTGAACGCCGGCGCCATAAAATCCACCACCGACTCCGACTTCACCGGCGAACGCTGCGGTCGAAACACATACGATGCCCAGCGCCGCAGCCGCGGCCATTGCAACAAGGATTTTGTTTGACGACGAGCCTGGCGACATTTGCGTGTGGCCTTTCTCAAAAAATGCTGGGCTTCGGATGAGCCCCGCACAAATCTCCTAAACTCCAAGTCGTAATGTTGCGGTATCGTGGTAACAACAAAACGCCAGTGATTGTCTGGACAGATTTAGATAATTTGTCGGAACAAGGCTGTGGGCGCACCTCCCGGCGGGCGAATGCACCACGCACGTTCTTCGGCGTCGGTCGCTGTTTGCGGCGAATAATGATTTGCGGCTGAAGCATTGTGGTGACGACGGGCGCTGACGCAGCGAGAGCGGTATGATACACGCCGCCCGTCGAACGGATTCGACGGGAGCCATCATGCCGGAAACGATGTCAGGCGGTTGCCATTGCGGGCGCGTGCGCTTTCGCGTCAGCGCGGATCTCGACCGCGTCACTGAATGCAATTGCTCGATCTGCACCAAGAAGGGCTTTTTGCATCTGATCGTTGCGCCGGAACAGTTCGAGCTGTTGAGCGGCGCCGATGCGCTGACCACTTATCGGTTCAACACCGACACCGCCAAGCACACATTCTGCGCGACCTGCGGCATCCATCCGTTCTACGTGCCGCGCTCCGATCCGGACAAGATCGACGTCAACGTGCGCTGCCTGGACGATGTCGATGTCGCAGCCATGCGGCCGCAAAGCTTCGACGGACAGAACTGGGAGCAATCGATGGCCGGGCGGGTGCCGTGGAAGTAGGACCAACAACCCCCCTCGACGGCGAGATCCGCGACGGGCGCCATTTTTTCACGGTGCGTGTCTATTACGAGGACACCGATTTCACCGGCATCGTCTATCACGCCAATTATCTGCGCTACATGGAGCGCGGGCGGACCAACTATCTGCGCCTGATCGGTGCCGATCACCGGGCCTTGTTCGAGGTTGCGGAAAAAGAGGCGCCCGGCTTTGCCTTCGTGGTGCGCTCGATGACGCTCGACTTTCTGCGTCCCGCCCGTATGGATGACGTGCTCGAGGTCGTGACCGAGCCCCAGGAGGTCTTGGGCGCGTCGGTGACGCTGCGCCAGCGGGTGATGCGCGGCGAAGAGCTTTTGGCCGCCGCGAGCGTGCGGGTTGCCTTCATCAGCGGCGGGCGGGCGCAGCGCATTCCCAAGGCTTTGCGCGTCGCGATGAACGCGGATCTCGGCAGCACGCAGTAATCGGGTCGGCAGGGGAGGGCGCGCCGCCCTATATTCGGCTCATGAGCGAACACGATTTTGCCGATCCGGGTTTTGCGTTGTTCGAAACGACGATCGGCCGCTGCGCCATTGTTTGGAGCGAGCGCGGCATCAGCGGCGTGCAGTTTCCGGAAGGAAGCGAGCAGGCAACCCGAAACCGTCTGCAGCGCCGGTTCCCGAACGCGCGCGAGGCGGCGGCTCCGCCGGCTGTCCGGCACACGATCGCGGAGATCACGGCACTGCTGGCCGGCGAGCGGCGGGATTTGAGCGATGCGGTGCTGGATTGCGCAGCCGTGCCGGATTTCAATCGCCGGGTTTACGATGTGGCCCGCGCGATTCCGCCGGGCAGCACGTTGTCCTATGGCGAAGTTGCCGAGCGCCTGGGCGATCGTGGTTTGGCGCGCGAGGTTGCGCAAGCGCTCGGGCAAAATCCGTTTCCCATCATCGTGCCGTGTCATCGGGTGATGGCGGCCGGCGGCAAGACCGGCGGATTTTCGGCGCCCGGCGGCGTGCGCACGAAGCTAAAGCTCCTGTCGATAGAGCGGGCGCAGCCGAGCGGCCCGACTTTGTTCGACGATCTGCCGCTCGCGACGCAGCCGCGCCGGCGGGCTTAGGTTTCCGTACCCTATCTTCTCTGTCCGCGTGCGTGCGCACCGGTCTCATGGACGCAGCCGCCATCTTATGTAAGTACTATTTACATGACATGGTCGAAGGATGAGAAGGATGGTCCGCGCGGGTATCATCACGGCAATCTGAAAGAGGCGTTGCTGCGCGCCGCGCTCGAATTGATCGCCCAAAAGGGCCCGGCCGGCTTCACCTTTGCCGAGGCGGCGCGCTGGGCCGGCGTCAGTCCGGCGGCGCCCTATCGGCATTTTCGCGATCGCGATGAGCTTCTCGCCAACGTGGCGCTGCATGGCTTTCGCCAATTCGAGGCGGCTTTGGCGAAAGCCTGGGACGAGGGGCGGCCGGACGTCTTCTTCGCGCTCGATCGCCTGGGCAAGGCGTATCTGGATTTTGCGCGCAGCGAGCCGGCTTATTACTCGGCGATGTTCGAGGCCGGAATTCCGCTCAGCGACAAGCCGGAGCTGCGTGAGGCGGGCGATCGCGCATTCGCCGTGCTCCGTTCGGCCGCCGAAAAGCTCTGTGCCCTGGTGCCGGCGCGTGACCGCCCGCCCGCCCTGATGGTGGCGTTGCACATCTGGGCGATGGCCCACGGCGTCGCGTCATTGTTCGGACGCGGCGACGCGGCGCGCCGTGCCCTGCCGATCGCGGCCGAGGAACTGCTCGAAGCGCAGACGCTGATCTATTTGCGCGGCTTGGGCGTGGCCGAGACCAAGCCGCCCGCGTCATGAGGTGAGGGCGACGCGGCGAAACGTCGCCGCCTCGGGCGCCGGCCGTCGCTGCGGCTTGTCGCAGAGGGTTTGCGCACTACTTGCCGAGCCAAGATTGGGTGGCCACGCCGAAATCGCGCGCAAACGCTAGCCCAGGACCGACCCCATTCACGAAGATGCGAGCGTCTTGACAGTTCGGGGCGGCGATGTAAATGTTATTTACATTCACACTTGGGAGGCCTTGATGGTCCTCGTGGACAAACTCGACGAAATCGGAAAGCCGGCCTGGATCGCGCTGATTGTGCTCGGCTTCATGGCGTGGTGGCCCGTCGGGCTCCTCGCACTCGCCTTCTTTCTAGGGAGCGGCAGAATGGGATGCTCGTATCGGAACGGCGGCAACTGGCAGGCGCACTGGCAGTCGAAGGTGGAGCGCATGCAAAACAAAGTGGATCGCATGCGGTCCAAGATGGAAGGCCGTGACTGGTGGGGTGGTTCGCCCTCGAGCGGCAATCGCGCCTTCGACGAATATCGCACCGACACGCTGCGCCGGCTCGAAGACGAGCAGCGCGAATTCAAGGAGTTTTTAGAGCGGCTTCGCTTCGCCAAGGACCGCTCCGAATTCGATCAGTTCATGGCTGAACGCCGCAATCGCCCCCGCGACGTCACCCCGCCGCCACAACCGCAAGCCTAAGTCCTCTCTAAGCACAGCTTGCAGCAGGGCCGCCCGTTGCCCCAACGGGCGGCCTTCGCATGTTTGGCGTTGGGTCTGCTTTGAGTCTCTTCGATCTTTAACCCGGCATTAAGCATATCCGCGCTTCGTAAGCGGCGAACGACCGGTGCAGCGCCCTAGTTTGGACACGTTTCGCGATGATTTCGGTCGGGCCGGTGGCGGGTCCGGCCTGGGTCCTCGTGAAATTTAGGTCGCGGTCGGCGCGTAATGCGGCTGCCCCTGCCTTTGGTCTTGGCGTTAGAGCGAGATGAGTTACGGGTCTGATTGGCATCTCGCTCTAGCTTTTTGTTTGAGCATGGTCTTTTCGGAAAACCGGTTTCCACTTTTCCGGATCATGCCCTGGCGAGGGCACTCGCGCGCCGCATCGGTCAATGGCCACGGCTGGAATGCCGAAAGGACGCGCCCATGAAATCCTGCCGACATCTCAGCGTCGGCCCTGCCGTTGAGTTCCTCCGATCTGTCGCTGTTTCACCTGTTCTGGCAGGCCCATTGGCTGGTCAAAACGGTGATGCTCGGGCTGATCGTCTGTTCCGTATGGGTTTGGGCGATCGCCATCGACAAAACCATGCTGTTCCGCAGGATCCGCAAGGCGGCGGATTCCTTCGACCAGGCCTTTTGGTCGGGCCAGTCGCTCGAGGAGCTCTATACGTCGTTGGCGGCTAAGCCCGGCCACTCGACCGGTGCGTTGTTCGTGGCGGCGATGCGCGAATGGAAGCGCAGCTTCGAAGGACACGCGCGCTCCTTTGCCGGTCTGCAGATGCGCATCGAGAAGGTGATGGACGTCGCCATCGCGCGCGAGGTCGAGCACATGGAGCGACGGCTCCTGGTGTTGGCGACGGTCGGCTCGGCAGGGCCCTTTGTCGGGCTGTTCGGCACGATCTGGGGCATCATGACGAGCTTCCAATCGATCGCCGCCTCGAAGAACACGTCGCTTGCAGTGGTGGCACCCGGCATCGCCGAAGCGCTGTTTGCGACCGCGATTGGTCTTATTGCCGCCATCCCGGCGACGATTTTCTACAATAAGTTCACTTCGGAGGTGAACCGCCAGGCGCAACGCCTTGAAGGGTTTGCCGACGAGTTCTCCGCGATCCTGTCGCGGCAGATCGACGAACGGGGCTAGGGGTCGGGGGCAGTCATGGGCGCGAACGTCGCCAGCGGGTCGTCCGGCGGACGTCGTGGCAGACGCGGCCGTCGCTCGGTGATGAGCGAGATCAACGTGACGCCTTTCGTCGACGTCATGCTGGTGCTGTTGATCGTTTTCATGGTTTCGGCACCGTTGCTGACGGTCGGCGTGCCGCTCGATTTGCCGCAAAGCCAGGCCAAGTCGATGGACCAGGATCGCGAGCCGCTGACGGTTTCGGTGAACGATCACGGGCAGATCTATTTGCAGAATAGCGAGATCACGGCCGAGGAGCTTGTGCCCAAGCTCAAGGCCATTACCGACGCCCGCGGTGGGTTCGATGAGCGCGTCTATGTGCGCGGCGACAAGAAGGTCGACTACGGCACGATGATGCGGGTGATGGGCCGGCTATCGGCCGCGGGCTATCATCGCGTGGCGTTGGTCAGCGAGGTCGAAGGCGGCGGATGAATCGCAGTCTCGCCATATCGGGGACCCTGCACGCCGTTATTCTCTTGTGGGGCCTGATCGCATTCGCGGCGCATCCCACCGAGGCGCCGCGGACCGAAGGGCTCGACGTGTCTGTTGTTTCCGACTCACAATTCTCGCAGCTGACGGCCGGCGTCAAAAACGCACCGAAGCCGATCGAGAATGCCAAGCCGCTGGCCGACAAGATCGGCGATCGCAAGCCGGTGAAAGAGCTCGCTCCGAAGGTCGTGGACAAGCCGGAGATCCGCACCGATTCTGCGCCGCCGCCAACGCCCAAACAGGAAGCGAAATCACAGCCCAAAGCTGCCGAAAAATCCGAGCCGAAACCCGAGCCCAAGCCGGAGCCGAAGCCAGCCGAGAAGGTGGAGCAGCCCAAGGCCGAGCCGAAGCCGATCGAGACGGCGGAAAAGCCCAAGGACAAGCCGAAGCCCGATCAGGTTGCCGAGGAGCTGAAGAAGGACGAGGCGAAGAAGCCGCCCAAGCCCGAGAAGAAGCCGCACGAGTTCAAGCCGGATCAGATCGCCGAGGCCTTGAAAAAGGACGAAGTGAAGAAACAGCGGCAGACGCAGAAATTCGACGCCGACCAGGTGGCGGCCTTGCTCGATCACCGCGAGCCGCAGCGCCAGATCGCGAGCTCGGATACGCTCAACAGTGTCGCCTCACTCGGCACGCCGTCCGGCAGCGCTGCGCATCTGTCGCAAAGCGAGATCGATGCGTTCCGTGCCAGGTTGAATGCGATATGGCGTCCGCCGCCGAGCACACAGGACCATCCGGATCAGTATCTGATGACCGTGCATATCAGGCTTGGCCGTGATCATCGTCTTATTGGTCGGCCGGAAATCCAGGGCGGCGGCGCTGGCCCGTTGTTCGACGCGACGCGTGAAAGCATCATGCGCGCGCTATCGCAGGGCCAGCCCTACGACATGCTTTCGCTGACCACCTACGAAGTGTGGAAAGATATGGATATCGACTTCAATCCAAAGGATGCCTTCGGTGGTTGATCGTTCCAAAGTTTTTCTGACGGCTCCCGCGGAAGGCGGGGGCGTTGGGATCAAGCCCGGCAATCTTGATTTACGTTCGCGATGGAGCGCGCGACGCTTCACGCAAGGCTTAAGCCGCCGCGATGCGCTCATTCTCGGTGGCGGAGCGGCGGCCGGTTTCGCCATCGCCGCGTCGCCCACGGGGGCTGTTACGATTACCGTCGAGGGCAACGCGCAGCCGATGCCGATCGCGATCCCGGATTTTCTCGGCGGGACGCCGGCGGACAGCGAAACCGCGCGCGGGGTTTCCCAGATCATCACCAACAACCTCAAGCGCTGCGGTTTGTTTGCGCCGATCGATCCGGCCGCCTTTCTGGAAAAGATCACCAACGCGGACGCGGTGCCGCGCTTTGCCGACTGGCGCACCATCAACGCGCAGGCATTGGCGATCGGCCGGGTCACGCGGCAACCCGACGGGCGGCTGAAAGCCGAGTTCCGGCTCTGGGACGTCACCGCCGGCCAGCAGCTCGCCGGGCAGCAATACTTCACCACGCCCGACAATTGGCGGCGCATCGCCCACATCATCTCGGACGCGATCTATGAGCGGCTGACCGGCGAGAAAGGCTATTTCGATAGCCGTATCGTGTTCGTCGACGAGACGGGACCGGCCGAGCGCCGGATCAAGCGGCTCGCGATCATGGATCAGGACGGCGCCAACGTGCACTATCTCACCCGCGGGGACGAGATCGTGCTGACGCCGCGGTTTTCGCCGTCGACCCAAGAGATCACCTACATGGCCTATGGGGCAGGCGATCCGCGCGTTTATTTGCTCAACATCGAGACCGGCCAGCGCGAGATTGTCGGCAATTTTCCCGGGATGAGCTTTGCGCCGCGGTTTTCGCCCGACGGCCAGCGCGTCATCATGAGTCTGCAGGAAGGCAGCAACGCCAACATCTTCGTCATGGACCTGCGCTCGAAGGCGATGACGCGCTTGACCGAGTTCGCCGGCGATCGACACCGCGCCGTCCTATTCGCCGGACGGCGCCAGGATTTGTTTTGAATCCGACCGCGGCGGGCGCCAGCAGATCTACATCATGGCGGCGTCCGGCGGCCCGGCGCAGCGGATCAGCTTTGGCGACGGTTCTTATTCGACGCCGGTCTGGTCGCCGCGCGGCGACTACATCGCCTTCACCCGTCAGGCCGGCGGCAAGTTCGCTATCGGCGTGATGAAGCCGGACGGCAGCGGCGAGCGGGTGCTGACGGAAGGCTTCCACAATGAGGGGCCGACTTTCGCTCCCAATGGCCGGGTCATCATGTTCTTTCGCGATCCGGGCGGCAGCAGCGGGCCCTCGCTCTACACGGTCGACATCGGCGGCCGCAACGAGCTGCGGGAGCCGACCCCGAGCTTCGCCTCGGATCCGGCCTGGTCGCCGTTACTTTCGTGAGGGAATAGAGGTGGTTGCGGCGCGTACGGGCCTCCCCTAAGTTGCCGCATTCACGCCCTATTAACCACAACAGGAGCTTTAGGGGCGGTTGGTGAATTACAAGCTTCTTTGCAACGCTGCATCAAGGTTGACGGAACGTTCGTTTAACGAAGGCGCTGCTAGATCGCTCCTTCAGGGACCAACCATGTCCGCCAAGAACGGAACATTGGAGGCACCGGAATGAACGGTATGACCTTGTTGCGTAGAGTCGGGTTCGCGGCTTTCGTGTTGGGTGCGTTGGCAATGGCCGGCTGCGCCAAACAGAATGCCGACCAGACAGCTGGTCTGGGTGGGGCGGGTGCCGCCGTGCCCGGCAGCCAGCAGGACTTCATCGTCAATGTCGGCGATCGCGTCTTCTTCGAAAGCGATTCGTCGGAACTGACACCGCAGGGGCGGGACACTCTGGATAAGCAGGCGCAGTGGCTCAATCAGTACAGCCGCTATGCATTCACCATCGAAGGCCATGCCGACGAGCGCGGCACGCGTGAGTACAACATCGCACTCGGCGCCCGCCGCGCGCAGACCGTGCAGGCGTATCTCGCCTCGCGCGGTGTGATGGCGCAGCGCATGCACACCATCTCCTACGGCAAGGAACGGCCGGTGGCGGTGTGTAACGATATTTCCTGCTGGTCGCAGAATCGCCGCGCCGTCACGGTGCTCAACCAGAGCTCCTAAATCCGGGCTCCGTGGCTGTTTGCTGCATCGACCTTCGCAAATGGCCGGGCTCGCCCCGGCCATTTTGCCGTCATGGTCGTTTCGCGGCGATGTGTTTGTGTCGCGTCGGTTTCGCTTGCCCCTTTCGTCTTGCCAAGGCGTCGGCGAAATCGGATCGTGCGCGCTGATTCAATCACGGGTTCGTCGCTCTCTTACGTAGAATTTAAAAACAAGGCTCCGCTAATGGCCAAAGCCGGGTCCGTTTTGGCAATGCTTCTGCCTACCGCATTGGCTCTCGCCGCTTGCGGGCAGGATAACCGCTACGCCGCGCCGCCGCCGCAGAAGGTCCCCGTCGCCACGCCGCTGGAGCAGAAGGTCTCGGAGTATTTCGAATCGACCGGCAACATGGCGGCGATCAACACGGTCGATCTCGTCGCCCGCGTGCAGGGCTTCGTGCAGGCGATCAGTTACAACGACGGCGACTTCGTCAAGAAGGGCACCTCGCTGTTCACCATCGAACCGGAACCGTACCGGCTCAAGGTCGAAGCCGCCAAGGCGCAGGTGACGAGCGCACAGGCGACGCTCAAGCAGAATGAGGCCGAGTACGCGCGCCAAGCGGATCTCGTGCAACGGCAGGTTTCAGCCGTGGCCACGTACGATAAGGCGCTGGCAGCACGCGATTCCGCGCAAGCCGATCTGCAGTCGGCCCAGTCCAATGAAAGGCAAGCCGAGATCAATCTCGGCTACACGAATGTCACGGCACCGTTCGACGGCGTGGTTTCTGCGCGCCAGGTCTCGATCGGCCAATTGGTCGGAGCGAACTCCGCGACCGTTCTCTCCACGATCGTGCAGCTCAACCCGATCTACGTGAATTTCACGGCGAGCGAGCGCGCCGTGCTGGAGGTGCGTGCCGCGCTGGCGCGCTCCGGCAAAAGCCTCGCCAACTTGCTCGGCACGCCGGTCGAGATCGGGCTGCAAACCGAGCAGGGCTATATGCACAAGGGCAAGCTCGATTACGTGGCGCCGACCGTCGATGCGTCGACCGGAACGCTTGCGGCGCGCGCGATCCTCGATAATGCCGACCGCGCGCTGTTGCCGGGCTATTTCGTCCGCGTCCGCATCGCCTCGGAGCCGGAGCCGGCATTGCTGGTGCCCGACGTCGCGATCGGCAGCGATCAAGGCGGGCGCTATGTGCTGGTGGTCAACAAAGACAATGTCGTCGAGCAGCGCCGCGTCGATCCGGGCCAATTGATCGGCGAATTGCGCGTTATCAGGAGCGGGCTGAACAAAGACGATCATGTCGTCGTGGGCGGCATCATGCGTGCCATCCCGGGCCAGAAAGTCGAACCTCAACTGCAATCGCTCACCCCGAGCAAGTGATCGACATGACTGCTTTGGCCTATCGCTCTACTCCGCTCGTCCCCGCGAAAGCGGGGACCCAGTGCCTCAGCCCGCAACCGTCAGATCGCCGGCTGGATTCCCGCTTTCGCGGGAATGAGCGGCGTTGGTTCTGGGGCAACGAAGTGCGGCGATGATCTCAAAATTCTTCATCGAGCGTCCGGTTCTCGCCAACGTCATCGCCGTGCTGATGATCCTGATCGGCGGCGTCGCGCTCTATGCCCTGCCGGTGGCGCAGTATCCCAACGTCGTGCCGCCGACCGTGCAGGTGACCACGACCTATCCGGGAGCCAGCGCCCGCGTTTTGATGGATACGGTGGCGCTGCCGATCGAGCAGCAGGTCAACGGCGTCGAGAACATGATCTACATGCAATCGACGAGCGCCAGCGATGGCAGCTATTCGTTGACGGTCACGTTTCGGATCGGCACCGATCTCGATACCGCGCAGGTCCTGGTGCAGAACCGCGTGGCGAGCGCGCTCGCCCAGCTTCCGGACGCCGTGCAGAAACAAGGCGTGGTTGTCGAGAAGAAACAGACCGCGATCCTTCTGATCGCCACGCTGACCTCGAGCGACGATCGCTACGACCGGCTTTATCTCGCCAATTACGCCACGATCAGCATCCGCGATGAGCTCTCGCGCCTGCCCGGCGTCGGCAATGTCAACATTTTCGGAGCCGGCCAATATTCGATGCGCGTGTGGCTCGATCCGAACAGGCTTAAGGCGCGCAGCCTCAACCCGCAGGACGTGGTGGCGGTGCTGCAGCAGCAGAGCCAGCAGGTCACGGCCGGGCAGGTGGGCACGCCGCCGACGCCGCCCGGAGTCAATTTCCAATACACCATCGATCTGCAAGGCCGCTTGAGCGACGTCGCCGAGTACGAAAATGTCATCGTGAAAACCGGCAATGCCGGCGAGCTGACACGGCTGCGCGACATCGGCCGCGTCGAGCTCGGCGCGCAAAGCTACAGCCAGATGTTCACGCTGGACGGCCACCCCTCGGCCGGTATCGCCATCTATCAGACGCCCGGCGCCAACGCGCTCAATGTCGCGGAAGAGGTCAAAGCCAAGCTGAAAGAGCTTTCACGCAACTTTCCGCAGGCGCTGACCTACACGATCCCGTTCGACACCACGGTATTCGTCAATCAATCGATCCGCGAGGTCTATCGCACGCTGATCGAAGCCGCCGTCCTGGTGCTGATCGTCATCATGGTGTTCCTGCAGGACTGGCGCGCCATGCTGGTGCCGGCCACCACCGTGCCGGTGACCATCATCGGCGCGTTCGCGGCGATGTGGGCGCTCGGTTTCTCGGTGAATTTCTCCACGCTGTTCGCCATTGTGCTGTCGATCGGGATCGTGGTCGACGACGCGATCGTCGTGGTCGAGGGCGCCGCGCATAATGTCGAACGCGGCATGAACGGCCATGACGCCGCGATCGCGGCGATGAATACGCTGCTCGGACCGATCATCGGCATCACGCTGGTGCTGATGTCGGTGTTTCTGCCGGCCGCCTTCATGCCCGGCCTGACCGGGCGCATGTATGCGCAATTCGCGCTGGTGATTGCCGCGACCGCGCTCCTGAGCGCGATCAACGCGGTGACGCTCAAGCCGACCCAGTCGGCGCTGTGGCTGCGGCCGCCGGTGCCCGAGAGCGAGCGCAACTTTTTCTATCGCGGCTTCAATGCGGTGTACGGCCGCCTCGAGCGCGGCTACGCCAGCTTGATCACGCGCATGGCCGGCCATGCCGGCGTGATGACGATCATTGCCTTTATCATCATCGCACTGGCCGGTTGGGGGCTCTCGCGCATTCCGACCGGCTTTCTGCCGATCGAGGATCAGGGCTACCTCCTGGTGGCGGTGCAGCTTCCCGACGGCGCCTCGCTGGAGCGCACCCAAGCAGTGCTGGGACAGGTGGAGAACATCGCGCATGCCGACGATGCGGTCGATCACGTCGTTACCATCGCGGGCGTGTCGGCGCTCGACAACAGCGCCGTGCTCGCCAATGCGGGCGTGGCCTATGTGGTGCTTAAGGATTGGAGTCAGCGTGCCAATTTGCTCGTGCTGTTTCCGCGGCTGACCAAGGCGTTTGCTGCCGTCGACGAAGCGCAGGTGCTGATGTTTCCGCCGCCGCCGATCCAGGGCATCGGCAATGCCGGCGGCTTCGCCATGCAGATCGAATTGCGCGACGGCAGCAGCGACTTCGCCAAGCTGCAGACCGTCACCAGCACGATCGTCGACAATGCGACGTCACAAAGCGCGTTGCAGCACGTCTCCACCACCTTCCGCGCCACTGCACCGCAGATCCGCATCGACGTCGATCGCGCCAAGGCGCAGACCGTGCACGTCTCGGTGGATCAGGTGTTCAACGCGCTTGCCACCTATTTCGGCTCCGCCTACGTGCAGCAGTTCAACAAATTCGGCCGCGTGTTCCAGGTCTATGTGCAGGCCGACGCGGCGTTCCGGCTGCGTCCACGCGACATCGATAATCTTTGGGTGCGCAACCAGGAAGGCAACATGATCCCGCTCGGCACGTTGGTGACGATGTCGCCGACGGTCGGGCCGCCGCTGATCAGCCTGTACAATCTCTATCCGTCATCGAGCGTGCTTGGGTTGCCGGCGCAAGGGTTCAGCTCGGGCGAGGCGCTGCGGCTCATGGAAGAAAATGCCGCCAACACCCTGCCGCCCGGCGCCTCCATCGAGTGGACCGGGATGTCGTACCAGGAAAAGATCGTCGGCCATCAAATGTATTTCGTGTTCGCGATGGCGCTGCTGCTGGTCTATCTCGTGCTCGCCGGCCAATACGAGAGCTGGTACGCGCCGCTGTCGATCATCTTCTCGGTGCCGCTGGCGCTGGTCGGACCGGTCCTGGCGCTGTCGGTGCTGCGCATCGACAACAATCTTTACACGCAGATCGGGATCATTCTCCTGATCGCGCTCTCCGCCAAGAACGCCATCCTGATCGTGGATGTGGCGCGCGACCGCCGCTTGAACGAGAATAAGTCGATTGTCGAGGCCGCAGTCGAAGCGGCGCGATCACGGTTCCGCCCAATCATCATGACGTCGTTTGCATTCATCCTCGGCGTCGCGCCGCTTGTGGTCGCGACCGGCGCCGGCGCCAGCGCGCGCGCATCGATCGGCATCGCGGTGTTCAGCGGCATGATCGCTTCGACCTGCCTTGCAGTCCTGTTCGCACCGTCGCTTTTTGTGGTAGTGCAGCGCTTCGAAGAATGGCTGAGCGCGCGCCAGCACCCGCGCATCCAACCGGCGGAATAAACCGATGGGTCGTGATCGGAACATAGTGTTATGCGCGCGGTCTGACCGTCGCCTTCGCTGCGCCAAATCCTGTGATAAGTCACAATTTGGACGCAGCGCGGACTATGTTAAGGCAGCTCACCGAAACCCGTGTCGTTCGCAATGATGCGCTCATTATTCTTGGTTGTGACCGTTGTCGGTTGCGTGCTGGCTGTCGACGTGCACGCGCAAATGTCCGAGGCCGATCTCGTCACCCGGCTCGGGCGGATGGAAGCGACCATTCGCGAGCTCACCGGCCGTATCGAGCAATTGCAGTACCGCAACCAGCAGCTCGAGCAGCAAGTGCAGCGGCTGCAGCAGGAAGAGGCGGCGGTTCGCGGCGAAGGCGGTGCGGCGCGACCTGCCGCGCCTCCGGCTCGTCCGGCGGGTCAATATCCGCAACCGACATATTCGCAGCCGCCGGCCAATCCGCCTGTCGTGTCGTCGCAGATTTCACCGCCGGCAGAGATCCCGCCGCTGAGCGGCGGCCGCGCGCGCGGCGATGCTTTCGATCCTTCGGCCAATCCGAATGCGCCGGGCGCGCCGCGGCCGCTCGGCACCAGTACGGCGGCGAACGAGCCACCGCCTCCTGTCTCCGATGGCGCGCGACCGATCGGAGCGCCACTCGATCTGTCGACGCCCGGCGGCCGGCCGGGTGAACTTCCGCCGCCGCCGCCGAGCAATCCGAACGGAACCGGCGCCATGCAGGCAACTTTGCCGCCTGGCAATTCGCCGAAGGACCAATACGATCTCGCGTACGGCTACGTGCTGCGCAAGGATTACCCGCAGGCGGCGGAAACCTTCCGCGGTTTTCTGCGGCAATATCCCAGCGATCATCTGGCGCCCGAAGCGCAATACTGGCTCGGCGAGAGTCTGTTCCAGCAGCAGCAATACCGCGATGCCGCCGAATCGTTCCTCGCCGTTTCCACGAAGTACGAGACCACGGCGCGGGCGCCGGAAGCGCTGCTTCGGCTCGGCCAATCGCTCGCCGCTCTCGGCGAGAAGGAAGCAGCCTGCGCGTCGCTCGGCGAAGTGCTGCGCAAGTATCCGCACGCGACAGCGGCCGTGAAGCAGGCCGTGGATCGAGAACAAAAGCGTGGCCGCTGCTGACCAGATCGTGCGCGACGCGGAAGCGAACGCGCTGTTCTCTGGTCTTGAAGATATGCCGGGGCTCGTTCTCGCCGTTTCCGGCGGCGCCGATTCAACCGCCTTGCTGGTGCTAGCGGCGCGCTGGGCGCAAACGCTCAAGAAACAACGCCGGCCTTCCCCCACGCTTCTTGCCGTCACCGTCGATCATGGTCTGCGGCCGGAGGCAAAGCGCGAAACTGCCGCGGTGAAAGCGCTCGCGCGCCGGCTCGGCGTCGCGCATCGCACGCTGCAATGGCGCGGCACAAAGCCGAAGAGCGGCTTGCAAGAGGCGGCGCGCATGGCCCGCTACCGGCTGTTGGCGGAAGCGGCGCGCAGCGCCGGATACGAACACATCCTGACCGCTCATACGCTCGACGATCAGGCGGAGACGGTGCTGTTTCGGATGGCACGCGGCAGCGGCCTGACCGGGCTCGGTGGGATGGCTTACGCGGCTGCCGTTCCGGTCGCGGCCGAAAGCGCCGTGTTCGTCGTGCGGCCGTTCTTGCCGGTGCCGAAAACACGCCTCTTGGCGACGCTGCAAGCCGCCGGCATCGATCACAGCGAGGATCCGAGCAACCAAGATCCGCGGTTTACGCGGCCGCGATTGCGGGAACTGATGCCGCATTTGGCGCGCGAGGGTCTCGATGCCTGGGGGCTGGTGCGGCTGGCGGCTCGTTTGCGGCGCGCGGAGGCGACCGTCGAATTCGCCGTCGCGGCCGCCCGCGCCGCGCTTGCACCCGGCCCCTGGGCCGAAGGTGAGCCGATCCTGCTGCCGCTGCCGCAATTTCGCGACCTTCCGGCGGAGGTGGCGTTGCGGCTCCTTGGACGTGCGATTGCGCATGCCGGGGATGAAGGGCCGGTCGAGCTCGGCAAGCTCGAAGACCTTTACCAGGCGGTAAGCACGGCGCGTGGTGCAGTGCGGCGGACGCTTGCCGGTGCGGTGATTACGCTGCGCGGTGAGCGGCTTGTCGTTGAGCGGGCGCCGCCGCGCCGGGGCGGGAGCGCTCGCGGCCGCGGCAACCGTCGCTTTACGAAACCGTAGGAGAATAAGGGTCTTGTCTTGGGTTCCCCTTCCCTTGGCAGGCGGGGGCATGACGCCTACATTGGCGAGGTACGGGACGTTAAGCCGCCACGATTCGTGGCCAGGAATAGGCCGTCGGGCGCCGGCGGGTTGCCGGCCGAGGAATAGTGATGAACGCTAATCTCCGGAATTTCGCGCTGTGGGTCATTATTGTCCTGCTGCTTTTGGCGTTGTTCACACTTTTCCAGAATCCCGGTCAGCACACCACGTCGCAAGACATCTCGTTCTCGCAACTGCTCAACGAGGTCGATCAAGGCCGCGTCCGCGAGGTCGTGATCCAGGGGCCGGAAATCCACGGCACCTTCAACGACAACCACACCTTCCAGACCTACGCGCCGAACGACCCGTCGCTGATACAGCGCCTCTACAACAAGGGCGTGATCATCACCGCGCGTCCGCAGTCCGAGAATGTGCCCTGGTTCGTTTCGCTGTTAATCTCGTGGCTGCCGTTCGTGGCGCTGATCGGCGTGTGGATTTTCCTCTCGCGGCAGATGCAGGGTGCCGGCGGCAAGGCGCTCGGCTTCGGCAAGAGCCGCGCCAAGCTTTTGACCGAGGCGCATGGCCGCGTCACCTTTGAAGACGTGGCCGGCGTCGACGAAGCCAAGCTCGATCTGCAAGAGATCGTCGAATTCCTGCGCGACCCCGGCAAATTCCAGCGGCTCGGCGGCCGTATTCCGCGCGGCCTGTTGCTGGTCGGCCCGCCCGGCACCGGCAAGACGCTGCTGGCGCGCGCCATCGCCGGCGAGGCCAATGTGCCGTTCTTCACCATCTCGGGCTCCGACTTTGTCGAGATGTTCGTCGGCGTCGGTGCGAGCCGCGTCCGCGACATGTTTGAGCAGGCGAAGAAGAATGCGCCGTGCATCATCTTCATCGACGAAATCGACGCAGTGGGTCGTCACCGCGGCGCCGGTCTCGGCGGTGGCAATGACGAACGCGAGCAGACGCTGAACCAGTTGCTGGTGGAGATGGATGGCTTCGAAGCCAATGAAGGCATCATCCTGATCGCCGCCACCAACCGGCCCGACGTGCTCGATCCGGCGTTGCTGCGCCCCGGCCGTTTCGACCGCCAGGTCGTGGTGCCGAACCCGGACGTGGTCGGCCGCGAGCAGATCCTGAAGGTGCACGTGCGCAAGGTGCCGCTGGCACCGGACGTGAACCTCAAAACAATCGCCCGCGGCACGCCCGGCTTCTCCGGCGCCGACCTGATGAACCTCGTCAACGAGGCGGCCCTGATGGCGGCGCGGCGCAACAAGCGCATGGTCACTCAGGTCGAGTTCGAGGACGCCAAGGACAAGGTGATGATGGGCGCCGAGCGCAAGTCGCTGGTGATGACGGAGGAGGAGAAGCTCCTCACCGCCTATCACGAAGGCGGCCATGCCATCGTCGCGATCAATGTCAAAGCGACCGATCCGGTGCACAAGGCGACCATCATCCCGCGCGGCCGCGCGCTGGGCATGGTCATGCAATTGCCGGAGCGCGATAAGTTGTCGATGAGCCTCGAACAGATGACCGCGCGGCTCGCCATCATGATGGGCGGCCGCGTGGCCGAGGAACTCGTGTTCGGGCACGAAAAGGTCACCTCGGGTGCCGCCTCCGATATCGAGCAGGCCACCAAGCTTGCACGCATGATGGTGACGCGCTGGGGCCTGTCGGACGCCCTCGGCACGGTCGCTTACGGCGAGAACCAGGAAGAAGTGTTCCTCGGCTATTCGGTGTCGCGCCAGCAGAACATCTCGGAAGCGACGGTGCAGAAGATCGATGCCGAAATCCGCCGCTATGTCGAGGAAGGCTATCTGGAGGCGCAACAGATCCTGACCGAGAAGCGCGCCGACCTGGAAACGCTGGCCAAGGGCTTGCTTGAGTTCGAGACACTCTCCGGCGACGAGATCAAGGATCTGTTAATGGGCAAGCGGCCCAATCGCGAGACCACGATCGAGCCGCCGGGCCCGCGCGCCTCGACGGTGCCGAGCGCGGGCCGCAACCGGCCGCGCCCGGAAGCCGGCCCCATGGAGCCGCAGCCGCAGGCCTGAAGGCCCAATTTCATCGCGGCAAGTTTTGCAATTGTGATGCCCGCGCTCGTCGCGGGCATCTGCTTTTGGACGCCAGACTGGGACAGCTGGGCAGCCTCTCGTCCTAATGCCGCCACAGCGTTAGACTAGCCGGTGGACGAGGCTGAGAGGGGCGAACGGTGCGAGCCATCTTCATCGCAGGTCTGGGTGCGGCGCTGGCCGCGAATTTGGCGCAGGCGCAACAGCCGCTGGTTGTTGGGCAGCCGGTGCTGCGGGCACAGGAGCCGGCGGCTGCGGCAGCCGCAAAACGCCCGTCATCTGTGGCAAAACCCGCTCAAGCCGCGCCCAAGTCGTCACATGCCGCCAAACCGTCGACGCCCGAATCACGATCGGCGGCTGCACTCGCGCTTTCGGCTGATCCGGTGTTCGATGAGGGCACCTACCAGCGAATCAAGGAAACCTTGCTCAGCTATGCGGCCATCCAGGTGCGCGGCGGCTGGCCGGCTATACCGGCCGACGCCAAGCTCGCGCCGGGCGCCAGCGGGCCGCAGGTGGCCTTGCTGCGCAAGCGGCTGGTGATTTCCGACGATCTGGCGCCCGAGCTCGAATCCGGCGACAGCTACGACGCCGTCCTCGTCGACGCCGTGAAACATTTCCAGTTGCGCCACGGGCTCGAGGCGAACGGCAGCGTGGGGCCGCAAACCCTGCGCGCGCTCAACGTGCCGGTCGCGGCGCGGATCCAGCAGCTCGAAGCTTCGCTCGAGCGCCTGCTCGGCATGGATTTCGTGTTCGCCGAGCGCTACGTCGTGGTCAACATTCCGGCCGCCTATGTGGAAGCGGTCGCACACGACAAGGTCGAGCGGCGCTACCGCGTCATCGTCGGCAAGATCGACAAGCCGTCGCCGACGCTCACCGCCTACATCACCGCGGTCAATCTCAACCCGACCTGGACCGTGCCGCTGTCCATCACCAAGAACGAGATCATGCGCCACATGCGCAGCGATCCCAGCTATCTGAGCCGGATGCACATGCGCGTTCTGGGCGCGCATGACGAGGAGATCAGTCCGCAATCGGTCAACTGGGCGTCGGACCGCTCGCCGAACTTCACCGTTCGTCAGGATTCCGGCGGCTTCAATGCGCTCGGCAACGTCAAGATCGACATGCCGAATCCGTATTCGGTCTACATGCACGACACGCCGTCGCGGAATTTGTTCGCCGACGATTATCGCTTCAACTCGCATGGCTGCACGCGGGTCGACAATGTCCGCGATCTCGCCGCCTGGGTTCTGGAAGATACGTCCGGCTGAAATCGTGCCGCCATCGATGCCGGGATCGCCGCGGGCCATCTCAAGGTGATCAACCTGCCGCACCGGATACCGGTTGCCTGGGTCTATGTGACCGGGTGGGTGTCGCGCGACGGCGTGGTCAACTTCCGCGACGACGTCTACAAGCATGACAACTCGCTCGATCGCGACGCCTTGGCTGACGTAGCCGCCGGCGGCTTCGTGGCGCCAGTGCGCTCGACCTCATCGGTGCCGCGCGAGATCAAACAGATATCGAAATCTCGACAGCCGCTGAACCGATATCGGCTAAATCCGCGATGGGTCCCGGTCCCAGGCCGTCGCGACGATCACGGCGATGATCGCCTGCACTGCCACGATGGCGGCGACGCAGCCGGTCCAGCCCGCCGCTTGCCAGACAAAGCCGATCAGAAAAGCACCGGCGCTGCCGCCGATATAAAACGACGAGGCGTAGAGACCCGCCGCCGACGAGCGTCCCTCCTTGGCGGTCGTCATTACATACCCGGTTGAAATCGCCTGGCACACCATCCCGCAGGTGGCGCAGATCGTCAGCCCGGCGATGATCGCCGGCACCGGTGGGACCAGGAGCAGCAGGGCACCAACGATCCATATCGCGATGACGCCGAGGACCAGCCGGCGGCGGCCGAACAGGACGATGGCGCGGCCGACCCAAGGCACCGTGAAGCTGCCGGCCAGATAGGTGGCGAACAAGGCGCCGAGCATGGTCGGCGTGAAGAAATACGGGGCTGCCGCCAGATGGAAGCCCACATAGGTGAAGGCGGCGACGAAATTGAACAATACGCCGAAGCCCACGGCATAGATGGCAAGCAGCCGCGGATTGCGCAGATGCGCGAACATCTGCTTCGCGGAGGCCGCAAAGCCGTCGGAGTGGACGAAACGGCGTTCGCGCGGCAACGCGAAGGTCACGACAATGGCTCCGGCCAATGTCATCGCTGCCACCGCGGCGAACGAGGCGCGCCAGCCGACGAGATCGGCAATCGCCCCGGTGGCGAAACGTCCGCAGAACCCACCGACGCTACAGCCGGAGACGAACAGTGCGGCGATGCGCGCGACTTCCGCCTGGGGCCATTCGTCGCCGACATAGGCGACCGCGACCGTGAAAATCGGCGGCAGCAATAGCCCCTGGACGAAGCGCAAGACCACGAGCTCCGGCACCGTCGAGGCGAAGCACATGATCAGTGTCGGCACGACCACGGCAAATGCCGCCGCGGCAATCAGGCGCTTTCTGCCCAGCACGTCCGCCAACGCTCCGGTGAACGGGGCGGTCAGCGCAATGGCCGCGGTCGAGGCCGTCATCAGCGCGCTGATGTCGCTCGGGCCGACGCCGAATTCGTGTGACAACTCGGGCAGCAGGGCCTGAGGCGAATATAGATTAACAAAAGCAGTAAAACCCGCTGTGGCGATTGCCAGCGGGCGAAAATCGCGAGCCATGACGCATTATGCGGGAGCCGCTGCGCGAAAGCATCCCTGCGGCCCGAATATGGTTCCGGCACAGATGCATGGCGGAGCGCCGTTTCGGCCTATATAGAGCCTGCATTCGTCACCTCCAGTTCAGCTCCGTGTATGGCCCCTCCGCTTCTTCAGCTCAAAGACATCGCATTGACCTTCGGGGGGACGCCGCTGCTGACCGGCGCCGAACTCTCGGTGTCCACCGGCGAGCGGGTGACGCTTGTCGGACGCAATGGCTCGGGCAAATCGACGCTGCTCAAGATGGCGGCCGGCTTGGTCGAGCCGGACCGCGGCTCCGTGTTTGTCCAGCCCGGCGCAATGGTGCGCTACCTGCCGCAGGAGCCGGATTTCACCGGCTTCTTTACAGCGCTCGCCTATGTCGAAGCCGGATTACGAGCGACGGACGACGGCCATGCCGCCCGCTATCTACTCGAACAGCTCGGGCTCAGCGGACAGGAAGATCCGGCGCGGCTTTCGGGCGGCGAGGCGCGCCGTGTGGCGCTCGCCCGCGTGCTGGCGCCGGCTCCCGATATTCTCCTTCTCGACGAGCCGACCAACCACCTCGACCTGACCACCATCGAATGGCTCGAGCGCGAGCTCGATGGGCGGCGCGCGGCGATGGTGATCATCAGCCACGACCGGCGCTTTCTCTCGACCTTGTCGCGCACCACGGTGTGGCTCGACCGTGGCGAGACGCGCCGCCTCGAGCGCGGCTTTGCTCATTTCGAAGAATGGCGCGATGCGGTTCTGGCGGAGGAGGAACGCAACCAGCATAAGCTCGATCGCAAGATCGTCGCCGAGGAGCATTGGCTGCGCTACGGGGTTTCCGGCCGGCGCAAACGCAACATGCGCCGTGTGAGCTTGCTGCGGGAGATGCGCGAGCAGCGGCGCACATATCGCGGCACGGCGGGGGACGTCGCCATCACCGCCGGATCGGCGGCGCTTTCCGGGGCGCGCGTCATCGAAGCCGTCGGTGTGAGCAAGAGCTATGGCGGCCGCGCGATCGTGGCGGATTTTTCGACGCGCATCGTACGCGGCGACCGCATCGGCATCGTCGGCCCGAACGGCAGCGGCAAGACGACGCTGATCAGCCTGCTCACCGGCATGGTGGCGCCGGATGCCGGCTCCGTAAAGCTCGGCTCGACGCTCGCCATCGCCACGCTCGACCAGCAGCGCGACCGGCTCGATCCGGATGTGACGGTGGCGCAGACGCTCACCGGCGGCCGCGGCGACACCGTGATGGTGAACGGGCAGGCCAAGCACGTCGTCAGCTACATGAAGGACTTCTTGTTCAGCCCCGAGCAGGCCGGTACGGCGGTCGGCAAGCTGTCCGGCGGCGAACGCGGCCGTCTGATGCTGGCGCAAGCGCTGGCGAAGCCGTCGAATTTGTTGGTGCTCGACGAGCCGACCAACGATCTCGATATGGAAACGCTCGACGTGCTCGAGGAGACGCTCGCCGAATATCCGGGCACGATCTTGTTGATCAGCCACGATCGCGACTTCCTCGACCGGCTGGTTGCCGGCGTCATCGTGCCGGAGGGGGAAGGGCGCTGGGTCGAATATGCCGGCGGCTACAGCGACATGCTGGCGCAACGCGGCGCCGACCTCAGTCGGCAGAGACCGAAGCGGGAAGCGCGCGAGGAACGGGACGCGCCGAAGTCCGTGGCAACCAATGGCGCCGAGCCGGCCGGCAAACGGCGCATGACCTTCAAGGACAAGCACGCGCTGGAGACGCTGCCGAAGACCATCGCGGCGCTGCAGGAGGATATGCGCAAGCTGCAAGCGAAGCTCGACGATCCGCAATTTTACGCCCGCGACCGCGCCGGATTCGAAAAAACCTCCGCGACGATCGGCGAGTTGCAAGCGCGCATCAGTGCCGCCGAGGAGCAGTGGCTGGAGCTTGAGATGCTACGCGAGGAACTGACTGGCGGCTGAGCGCGCCGTTTTTGTTGGAAAGAAATTCTATTTTGATCGTTCGAACAACAACGTCGAGATTGCCATCTCGCCGGTGTACGGATTTTTGATGAGCGGTGTTCGAATCGTGAGGCGATTACCTTCAAATGACAGAAAGCGCGTCTGAACGGTACCGGTCCATTCTTCGTTCCAAGCTATGTCCACTTTATTAAGCAACTTAAGACCTTTCGGATTGTCCGGGTCTGGAGACAACGTGGCCAATCCCGAATAGGCAATTTGGCTTTTTTGCAAAGCGGCGAATTCCTCAGTCGTTGTCGCGGGCCTTCGACCCTCAGCGGCCGTAAAGATGACGATGAATCGGTTTTCCGGCGTGATGATCAGGACGCCGTTCGGATGCGCTCCCAGATTATCGATGACCTTGTCGCTACCCGCCACCTGCCGCACACTCGACAGTAGCTTCCAGGTGCCAACGACATCCTGCGGCTCCAACGCCCATGAAGCACCTCCCATGCCGATCAGCAAAGCGAAGCCGATAACAATGCTTTTCATAAGCCTTTCCCCTTGCGGCTCGATTAAGACTGAAAGGTTCACGCGCTGACGTCGGCTATGCAAATTTAGGATTGAGAAAGACGTAGAGCGCGGCGATCTTGCCATCGCGAACAACGATGACGTCCAATCCGGTGTAGGCGGCGGCTGCATCTTTCGGGCCCGAGCCCCATGCCAGAATCCCGGCGTTGTGCAGCGCTTGCGCCTCGCCATAAGGCGTATACACGAAGTGTGGATGTGTCGCGCGCAGGTCACCGGCGAATTTTTCCAGAGCATCGTGTCCAACAAGGATGCCGGGCGGCGCGTACAGCACGCAATCTTCGGTGTAGAGGTCCGCAATAGCGGCGCGGCGGCGGACTGCATCGCCTTCGCCGAAGACGTCCTGAAGATTGCGGTGCAGAAGCTCAATAATGCGATCACCCACCGCTCTACTCCTTGTCCGCGGGCATCACGCGGATTTCGTTGCAGGACTGAGTCCGGCCGAGCTGAAACATCAGCCGCCTTTTTGTCGACGTATTTGGTCGCGGCGCGCTTCGCACGGAGTACGAAGTCGAGCCGATCCAAGATCATACTTCAGTCAGCCGGCTTGCGCTTGTGGATGTCTTTCACGTCGCTGAAGGAAATCTCTTTATTGTGGTCGCCGGTATATTCGAGGTTGAAGGCGTTGCGGGCGAGAAACACCAGATCGCCGTCGAAATCTTCGGCGATCGACGAATGGAATTCGCTGACGAAGCGGTCGAGGATCTTTGGATCGTCCGCCGTGATCCAGCGCGCGAACTGAAATTCCGGCGTGTCCCAGCCAATCTCGATGTCGTATTCGGCGTGGAGGCGAGCCTTGAGCACTTCAAGCTGCAGCGGGCCGACGACGCCGACCAGCGCCGGCGAGCCGTCGGTTGGGCGGAACACTTGGGCCACGCCTTCCTCGGCAAGCTGTTGCAGCGCCTGTTTGAGCTTCTTGGCCCGCATGGCGTCGGGCAGGCGCACGCGCCGTAGGATCTCCGGCGCGAAATTCGGCACGCCGGCGAAATTGATCTTCTCGCCGTCGGTGAGCGTGTCGCCGATGCGCAACGTTCCGTGATTGGGGATGCCGACGACGTCGCCCGCATAGGCTTCTTCGGCGAGCGCGCGGTCCTGAGCAAAGAAGAATTGCGGCGCGTGCAGGCCGATGGTCTTGCCGGTGCGCACCTGCGTGACTTTCATCCCGCGCGTGAGCTTGCCGGAGCACAGCCGCACGAACGCGATGCGGTCGCGGTGGTTCGGGTCCATGTTGGCCTGGATCTTGAAGACGAACGCGGACAGCGCCGGCTCGGTCGCGGTCACGGTGCGCTTGTCGGCGCTTTGCGCCCGCGGCGGCAGCGCCAGAGCGCCAAGCGCGTTGAGCAGGTCGCCGACGCCGAAATTCTTCAGCGCGCTGCCGAACAGGATCGGCGTCATATGGCCTTCGGTGAAGGCCTGCAGGTCGAACGGCTTGCAGCCGTGCCGCACCAGATCGAGCTCTTCGGTAAACGCGGCGGCATCGAGATTCGGGTGCGCGGCGGCGAGTTCAGCGATGCTTACCTGGCGCAGGCTGCCGGCCGCGCCGGCGTCGCCATCGAGAAGCCGCACGCCGCCGCTCTTCACGTCCATCGTGCCGATGAAATCGCGGCCGCGGCCGATCGGCCAGGTGACTGGAGCGGCATCGAGCGCGAGCGTTTTTTCAATCTCGTCGATCAGATCGAACGGGTCGCGGCTCTCGCGATCCATCTTGTTGATGAAGGTGATGATCGGGATGTCGCGCAGCCGGCACACCTCGAACAATTTGCGGGTGCGCGGCTCGATACCGCGCGCCGCGTCGATCACCATCACGGCGGAATCGACAGCGGTGAGCGTGCGATAGGTGTCTTCGGAAAAGTCTTCGTGGCCCGGGGTGTCGAGCAGGTTGAAGACCCGGCCGTCATATTCGAACGTCATCACCGAGGTGACGACGGAAATGCCGCGCTCGCGCTCGATCGCCATCCAGTCCGAGCGGGTTGAGCGCCGGTCGCGCTTGGCCTTGACCTGGCCGGCAAGCTGGATGGCGCCGCCGAATAGGAGCAGCTTTTCGGTCAGTGTGGTCTTGCCGGCGTCCGGATGCGAGATGATGGCGAACGTGCGCCGCCGCTCGACCTCGGCCGCAAGCGGCGAGGGAGCGGGCGCAACCTCTGGGGGGCGGATGGCTTGATTCATTGCCGCCTGGATGTGGCAGCTTCGGCCTGTGTCATCAAGGCCTTTGGCACAGCGTTCGGGCGCGTCTGGGCCTTGATCCGATCAAATCGAATCGGATCAAGGCCCTGATCTCGCTTGGTGCATGATCTTTTCCGAAAACCGGCTCCCACTTTTCGGGATCATGCACTAGGCGGTTCCGCGCTGGTTAATGCGCGATCTCGAGAACGAGCTTGCCGGCGGCTTGGCGCGATTCGAGGGTGCGGTGCATGGCCGCCGCCTCCGCCATCGGAAAGGTGCCGGCCATCGGCACCTTCAGCCAGCCGTCGACGACGCCGCGCGGGATAGCGTCGAGGCTATCCCGCCAGGCTTGCGATTGCGCGTCCACATGGCCGATATGGAGCCGCGTAAAGGTCTGCGAGCGTGGCAAGATCCGTTCGCGGATGTTCTTGAAGGGCTGGCCCTCGGCCTCACCGATGCTGATGATGTGGCCGAGCTTGCACACCACGTTAAAGGTGCGATCGAGCATGGTCGCGCCGAGCGAGTTGATGGCGAGATCGACGCCGCGGCCGTCGGTAAATTCCAGCACGGCGTGCTCGAAATCTTCGTTCGGCGTGACCACCACACGCTCGGCGCCATAGGCGAGAGCGAGCTTCTCCTTGCCCGGCGTGCCGACCGTGCCGATGACACGGGCGCCTGCGTGGACGGCGAGTTGGGTCGTGAACAGCCCGACACCGCCGCCAACGGCATTGATCAGGACGGTGTCACCGGGTTTGAGCCGGTAGATGGTGTGCAGCATGTGATAGCCGGTCAGCGGCTGCACGGTGAGGGCTGCTCCGACATCGAACGGGATGCTATCCGGCAGCCGCATCAGCATGTTGGCTGCGACCACGGCCTTTTGCGCATAGGCGCCGCCTTGCTCAAGAAAGGCGGCGACACGCTCGCCGATTTTCACTCCGCTGACGCCCGGTCCGAGCTTCGCCACAGTACCGGCGACCTCAAGCCCAAGCACGAGCGGATAGGTGCGCGCATGCGGGTAGATGCCGGTTCGGATCTGCGTATCGGCCCAGTTGCAGCCGGCGAATGCCACATCCACCAGCACCTCGCCGGGGCCGGGATCTGGCTCCGGCACCTCGGCGATGACCAACTGTTCCGGCGCCCCGGGCGCATGAATGACGACGGCTTTCACTGTTGCCTTCTCGATCAGGTCCACGGAAGATGAAACGCGCCGGTCGGCGACGAACACACAGTCTATCAACGCCAACGGCCTGACGACGCGAACAGTCTAACAGGCTAAAATCAGCTCACAAGCCGGAACGAGACGCGGCACCATGCAAGCCCGAGTACGATGAAGACAATCGGCGTCGATGTCGGCGGTACCTTCACCGACATTGTGTATTGCGATCTGAGCACCAATCACGTCGCCATCCACAAGGTTTCCACCACGCCCGACGATCCGTCGCGCGGCATCGTTGCCGGCATCGCCGAAATCTGCCGCGACAACGGCGTCGCGCTGGCCGAGATCGATTATGTGCTGCACGGCACCACCACCGCGACCAATGCGGTGCTGGAGCACAAAGGCGCGCGCGCCGGCATGCTCACCAACGAAGGCTTCCGCGACATTATCCATATCGCGCGGCATCAGCGGGTCGAACACTACTCGATCATGCAGGAGTTGCCGTGGCAGGACCGGCCTTTGGTGAAGCGGCGCCATCGTAAAGTGGTGAAGGGGAGGCTCGCGCCGCCGCGTGGCGAAGAACTCGAGCCGCTCGACGAGGCCGGCGTTCTTGCCGCGGCCCGCGCCCTGAAGGCCGAAGGCGTCGAAGCGGTCGCCGTGTGTTTTTTGTTCTCGTATCTCAATCCAACACACGAGCAGCGCGCGATGGACATTCTGCAGCGTAAGCTGCCGGGCGTTTTCATCACGACGTCTGCGTCGGTATCGCCACAATTCCGCGAGTTCGAGCGTTTTACCACGGCCTGCCTGTGCGCCTTCATCGGGCCGAAGATGCGTAGCTATATCGGCCGTCTCGAGAGCACCTTGCGTGATGCTGGGCTCTCTTCCGAACTGCGCGTGATGGCCTCGAACGGCGGCGTGGCGACGCCCGCGATGGTGAGCGAAAAGCCGGTGATGACCCTCCTGTCCGGACTTGCCGCCGGCGTGCTCGGCGGCGCCTGGATCGGAACATTGAGCGGGCGCGAGAAGCTCGTGACCTTCGATATCGGCGGCACCAGCGCCGATATCGGTATCGTGGTGGAAGGGCGCTTTGCCGAGACCGACGCGCGCAGCACCTCGATCGCGGGCTTTCCGCTGCTGCTGCCGATGATCGATATTCACACCATCGGCGCCGGCGGCGGCTCGATCGCCTATGTGGATCAGGGCGGTGCCTTCCGGGTCGGACCGCGCAGCGCCGGCGCGGTGCCGGGTCCGGCGGCTTACGGCCGCGGCGGCGACGAGCCCACCGTCACCGATGCCAATGTGGTGCTCGGCCGGCTCGACAAGCATGATTTTCTCGGCGGCAGCATGAAGCTCGACGATGAGGCTTCGCATCGGGTCATCGAGGCTCTGGCGCAGTCGCTCGGCATGAGCAAGCTCGAAGCGGCCGAAGGCGTGTTGACCGTCATCAACAGCAACATGGCCAACGCCATCCGCTCGCGCACGGTGCAAAAGGGCATCGATCCGCGTGAGTTTGCGCTTGTGGCTTTCGGCGGCGCCGGGCCGCTGCACGGCGCCGAAGTGGCCGCCATGCTGGGTTTTCCGGAGGTGATCGTGCCGCCCTATCCGGGCATCACCTCGGCCATGGGGCTACTCACCACCGATCTGAAGTACGACGCCATCCGCACCCAGTTCCAGGTCAGCGACAGCGTCGATCTCAATCGCCTCAACGCCGACATCGCGGCGATGGAAGCAGATCTCAAACACCAATTCGCCGCCGATCATCTTGAGGCGACGGAACTGTCGTTCGCACGCGACGGCGACCTGCGTTACGTGGGGCAGGGCTATGAGCTCAAGATTCCGTTCCCGGAAGGCGTTGTCGGCGCGCAGGAGCTTGCTGCGGTCTGGGCGCGCTTTCACAAGGCGCATGAGCGTGAATACGGACATGCTTTCGTCGGCAGTCCCGTCGAAATCGTGAACCTGCGGGTCGTCGGGATCGGCCAGATGCCGAAGATCGCCAAGCTCACGGCGCCCGAGGGCACGACCTTCGACGACGCGCGCGTGCGAAGCGGCCAATGCGTGTTCCGCATCGACGGTGAGCTGCGGGCGTTCGAGACAAGCTTCTACCGGCGTCATCTGCTCCCGGTCGGCAAGGTCTTCGCCGGGCCAGCCATCGTGCTGCAGAAGGACTCGACGACGGTCATTCCACCGGGCTGCAGCGCGATCAACGACCCGGCCGGCAATCTGATCCTGACCATCGCGATGAATGACTGAGACGCGAAGGGAAAGCTGATGCAAGACGCAAACCGCATCAAACAAAAACAGGCGAATACGCGGGTCGACCCGATTACCGGCGCGGTGATCCAGGGCGCGCTAGAAAGCATTGCCATCGAGATGGGCCATAAGCTCATGCGCATGAGCTATTCGAGCATCATCCGCGAGTCGGAGGATTTCGGCGCCGCGCTGACGGACGCGCAAGGGCGCCAGCTCTGCGAATGCAAGATGAGCACGCCGCTGCAGTCCGGTCCCATCCCCGGATACATCCGCGGCATCCGCAAGCGCTTCGAGCAACGCGGCGACGAGTTTCGTCCCGGCGACGTGATCATGCACAATGATCCGTATGGCGGCGCCTCGCATGGCCCCGACGTGGCGTTTTGCGTGCCGGTGTTCGACGACGGCGAACTGATCGGTTTTTCGGTTACCACCGCGCACCATCTCGATATCGGTGCGCATACGCCGGGAAGCTGCGGCATTGTCGACGCGGTCGATACCTATGCGGAAGGGCTGCAGTTCAAGGCCATCAAGGTGGTCGAGGAGGGGAGGCGCAACGAAGCGGTCTGGCAGATCGTGCGCGACAATATCCGCATCCCCGACCTCGTGGTCGGCGACATGAATGCGCAGATCGCGGCGGCGCAGATCGGCGCGCAACGCTATCTCGATCTGGTACGGCGCTACGGCCACGACACGGTCCACGGCGCCTATGAAGACCTGATGGATTATTCCGAGCGCATGATGCGCCGCGCCATCGCCGACATTCCGGATGGCATTTACGCGGCAGAGACGTTCATCGACGGCTATCTGGACGATCCGGACCCGACGCGGCGCGACTTGAAATTCGTGGTCACGATCACGATCGCGGGCGACGATCTGACCGTCGATCTCACCGGCACGTCGCCGCAAGTCTCCGACCGCCCGATCAATCTGCCGTTCGAAGGCACGACCGATTGCGCCATCTGGCTGACGCTGCGCTCGATCCTCCTGGACAGCGCAGTGTATGGGCACATTCCGCAAAACAGCGGCTTGACGCGGCCGATCACCATCGTGGCGCCCACGGGCACGCTGGCCAATCCGATTTTCCCGGCGCCGGTCATCGCCCGTTTCTGTCCCGGCAATCAGCTCGCCGATACGGTGATGAAGGCGCTGGCGCAGGCCGTGCCGCGGCAGGTCAGCGCCGGCGTCGGCAATCTGCGCGTGATCGCGTTCAGCGGCGCCGTGCACAATCACCCTTGGGTGCATATGGAGATTTTCGAAGGTAGCTACGGCGGCCGTTTTGGCCGCGAGGGCATGGATGCGGTTGACACGCTCTACGCCAACACCCGCAACAATCCGATCGAGGACATCGAATCGCATCTGCCGCTGCGGGTGAACCGCTACGAATTGCGCGAGGGCGTGGTGGCGGCAGGGCAGTGGCGCGGCGGTGTCGGCTCGGTGCGGGCCTTCACCTATTTGTCAGACGGCGGTTTCTCGGTCGAAGGCGACGGCCAGAAACACCGGCCCTGGGGATTTGCCGGCGGCAGCGACGGCTATCCGGGCGATCTGGTGCTGCAGGGCCAAGATGGGACGCGGACGACGCTGCCCTCGAAGGTGCCGTATCAAAAAGTGACGCGCGGCGATTGTTTGATCACCTACGGCCCGAGTGGCGGCGGCTACGGCGATCCCTGGCGACGCGATCCGGCGGCAGTGCTCGACAACGTGCTGGACGGCTTGTTCTCGCTGCAAGTCGCGCGCGAGCAATATGGTGTCGTCATCGTCGATGGCGCGCTCGACGTGGCGGCAACCGAGGCGGCGAGAAAGACGCGGCGTGCCGGCTGAAGGGGCCCGACGTCTGTTAGTGTTTGGACATAACCACGCGCGTGTCATGGCCGGGCTTGGTCCACGGCTGTCCGGTCTAAATTTGTGGACGAGGCGCATGGCGTGGATTCTTCTGGGTTTTGACGTTTTGCCGACGATCAAGACTCGAGGGGAAAGCCACGCCATGCGCCACCACAATACAGTATTCCACGCGCTTCTGAAGCTCGTGCCGTGGCACGTCTTCGATCGCCTTGTGGATTCATCGAAGGCCGACAAGAAGGTGCGTCGGTTGACGACGCGGGATCAATTCATCGCCTTGCTGTACGCGCAGTTGGCGGGCAGCGAGAGCTTGCGGGCGATCGAGGCTGGTTTCGCCAGCCACGCCAGCAAGCTCTATCATCTTGGCGCTTGCGAAGTGTCGCGCTCGACGCTGGCCGACGCCAATGCCCGACGTCCTTGTGCGGTGTTCAGCGGTCTGTTGTCCGAACTGATGAGCCGCTGCGAACGCCGGCTCGGCCGGCAAATGGCAGATGCCGTGTACCTGATTGATTCCACCGGTTTTCGGCTGAGTTCCTTGAGTGCCGGATGGGCGCAGTTCTGTGCCGGCGTATCCGCGGCCAAGCTGCATATCGTCTACAATCCAGACAATGCCTGCCCGAGCTTCGCCGCGGTCACCCCGGCCAACGTCAACGACATCACTGTCGCCAAGGAGCTGCCGATCAGGCCGGGCGCCACCTACGTCTTCGATCTGGGCTATTACGACTATAGCTATTGGGCGAAGCTCGATGCCGCCGGCTGCCGCATCGTCACCCGCCTGAAGGTCAATACGCCGCTCGCAGTGGTGGCTGAGAATGCGCCGCCGGAACACTCTGTCGTGCTCTCCGACCGGATCGGTCATCTGCCGGCGCGGCAGGCGCGCTCGCGCAAGAACCCATTCCGGGACGCGATCCGCGAGCTGCGCGTGCGCACCGAGACCGGCAAAATCCTGCGTATCGTCACCAATGATCTCGATGCGCCAGCCGAGGAAATTGCCGAACTCTACAAACGTCGTTGGCAGATCGAGCTATTCTTCCGCTGGGTCAAGCATACCCTCAAAGTTCGCCACTTCTTCGGAACGTCAGAGAACGCCGTCCGCATTCAACTCGCGGTCGCCCTAATCGCCTTCCTGCTGCTGCGCATGGCCCACGGCCTGCAAAACAACGTGCAAAATCTGCTGACCTTTACCCGCCTTGCCGCCAACAACCTTATGCACCGGCGGCCAATTGATCGGCTGCTCGAGACACCACCGCCCATCCTCATCAATCGACGACAGTTGAGCCTAAACCTATGCCAAAGTTAGACCGGACAGCCGTGGGCTTGGTCCGGCCATCCATGTCTTGATCTCGCATTGAGTACGAGACGATTTTCAGAATAAATTTGGACGCGCGGCAAAGACGGTCGCCCAAATTATCGAGGCGAATTCTGGTGTTGGTCGATTGCGCGATCGTCCACAAATCGAATGGCGATAGGACGGCCAGCGACGGCTCCCGCCATGCCCGCGCTGAAATGCAATGGGATGCAACGTTTCAACGCCGCATCAATCGCGTCGCGGTAAACATCACGGGTAGCATCAGGGATATCATGGCTTGAGTAGGTCCTACGCGGAACCGCGATCATTGTGCCATCACGCTTTAAAGCGAACCGTATTGTATACTCCATGCCATGATGCGCCTCGTCCTTCGGAGGCGGCAGCCAGCAAGCTCGCAGTGCGGTGAACATCTCGCGGATTGAGTTGAGAGGTTGATCATCCGCTGCGCCGCCGGCTTGATCGGCCGCCGTATTCTCATCGGTCGAGACGATGGTCAGCCGCAAATCTTGCCCAATCGGTGGAAGGTAGTGCGGAAAACAGGGACCATGGCGAAAGACGCTGCAGCCCGAGTGATAGAAATGCGTAGTAGCCAGGCCTCCCCCTCCTACACCGGGTGAGATGGGAACCGGAGGTGGCTGTGGCACCACAAGCGAACTGCTGGGATTGAGATTGGGCACAGGTGGCACATAGGGCGGCAGGGGTACCTGTGCCATCGCCCGCGTCATGGCGAACGCTGAAATTCCCAGCATGAGCAAATAGGACCGGACGACCGCCTTCACGACATGCCATCGCTGCGCCACCGACCGTCACGATATGACGGTCCCATACTGAAGTAACCCTCTACTTCCTATTCTCAAGGGTCTTCAGCGATATGGCTTCAGCGAATATTCGCTCTTTGCGCCGGTTATGATCGGCGCCTGGCGCGTTGCTGACCATCAGGCTCGCATTCCGCCCCCTCAAAGAAGGCGGTAACGTTCCTTTTTTCAGTGATGCTGGTCGCTCTGCACACAAACCTTGACGGTGTGGTGTGGAAGCTGATCGCGAAGCCACAAACCTTCGCGCAGAGCATCTATAAAACGATGATGGTGCGACTTGATCCGTCCATCGACGCGGATGACGAAATGCTCTTCAGCCACATGAGAGGCGATAGCGTTTTCCATGGTATCCCCACCGAACTCGCTGCCGCCTGAACGAAAGCCGAGTTTACCGGCAGCGTTCCCAGTGCAATCATACAAAATTCGTCGACTGATTCCACCCCGATCAGAACGTTTCTTCAGTAGCGTTGCTTATTTGTCACGCCGTCAAATGCCTGATTCCGCGGCGGTGGATGAGCGCGGATTAACAAACAATTAATGATCTGGATCGGGTCCAAAAATTTTTGGTCAGACTAACTGACGACGACTTTCATTCTCTTAGCTCGCGCCAGACAAACAAAGAAACAATTGGTACGTCAAAAGTCAGCGTTTGCTCTCGGCAATGTTTGCTGTGACGATTGGTCAACGCGCGTCGTCATCAATCGAAAACAGTATGTACCTCTGCGACGCGGTCTTGCTCGCCGCGTTCCTTACCGCGCCGGCTATCGGGCAACCAAAGACATTCCCAAAATCCAGCCGTCGTGCTGGGAAGAGAATAAGGGGAGGGGCAAGCTCCTGAACGCCATTGTGACGTTCAGAGTGTTCCTCCCCTGAAGCCGGAAGCTCGCCAGCCGGCGCAAGCTCAAGGGCCAGAAGGGTTCAGCGTTTCGGTTTTGCTGTATTCATCGTTTCTATTAACACGCGCGCGGCCGGGCCTGACGAGGCCGGGTTCTGGCCGGTGATCAACTGGCCGTCGACGATGGTGTGAACGCCCCAGTCCTTCACCTTGGTGAAGATGGCGCCGAGCCGCATCAGTTCGTCTTCGACCAGGAAGGGCACGACCTTTGTCAGTCCCACCGCTTCTTCCTCGCCGTTGGTAAAGCCGGTCACGTTCTTGCCCTCGACGAGCGGCTTGCCCTGCGGAAGTCTTGACATGGCGCAATGCGCCAGGAGCGTGGCAGACCAACGCGACGTACTTACCGGCAGCGAGAAACGACTCGATCAGCTTGACCGAGTTCTTGTCTTCGGCGATGTCCCACATCGGTCCGTGGCCACCGGGATAGAAGACGGTATCGAAGTCTTCCTGCTTGACGCCATCGAGGCGTACCGTCTTGCTCAGCTGGTCCTCGGCGGCGGCATCTTTTTCAAACCGGCGGGTGATGTCGGTCTGGAAGTTCGGCTCGTTGCTCTTGGGATCGAGCGGGGGCCGGCCACCCTTGGGCGAGGCAAGCGTAATCTGCGCGCCCACGTCCTTGAAGACGTAGTAGGGCGCGGCCAGTTCCTCAAGCCAAAAGCCGGTCTTGCGCCCTGTATTGCCAAGCTGGTCGTGGGAGGTCAGAACCATCAGGACTTTCATCGTGTGCTCCTTGCTGGACATGTTTCGCCGGTAAACGAGCACGTCCAACCTAACCGACGATTATTACATGCTGTAAAAAGCCGCGTGCCGAAATCGGCCGGGCTTTCTGCGCTCCCACCATCCGCCACTTATGAGCGCACACGCTAGCGGGATCGAAAAACCAAGCGTCTCCAACGTCACGACGTTAGGCTATCAGCATGCGTCCTCCGACGACCAATAAAAGGGGCGCCAGTGGGTAACGCCCAGCCCATGTCGGTAATCCGCCACTGAGGGGCGTAAGACCTGCTGAGTGTTCCGCCCGGGTAGGCGAGCTATCACTGGGATTTCTTTTTCACCAGCGGACATTCACTATCTGAAAGCGGCCGAAAGGCCTGGTCTCCCGGAATTGTCTTGATAATTTTCACAAGATCCCACGGTCCGTTGGACTCTCCTGGGCTCTTAATCCGTACAAAATAGACGTCGTGAACCATACGGCCATCGTCGCGGATAAAGCCATTGCTTGCGAAAATATCATTTATCGGTGTTGCTTTCATCTTCGCGACAACAGTGAGCGGGTCCTCGCTGGCAGCCTCCCGGACCGCTCGCAGATAGTGCGCCACTGCGGAATAGACGCCTGCCTGGATCTGGGATGGCATGAAATTCATACGCTCGTAAAAACGTTGCGCCCATACTTTTGTCTCGGGCGAGCGGTCGTGATGAAACGCCATCGTAGCGAAGTTACCTTGTCCCAACGAAAGGCCGATCGCCTTGATCTCGTCGATCATCAGCTGCATGGGCGTCACTCTTTTGTTCGGCTTTGCTAATCCGAACTCGGCAGCCTGCTTGACCACATTGATCGTATCCTGACCGCCGGTGGCAAAGCCAATCACCGCCGCGCCGCTTTGTTGTGCTTGTAGGAGAAACGAACTGAAATCGGCGTTATTGAAAGGCGCCCAGACGTTGCCGACGACTTTGCCCCCCAAACGCTCCACAGCGTTTGCAGCGTCCCGCTCGAGTGCGCGCCCAAAAGCATAATCTGAACCGATGAAGAACCACGTATTGGTGTCTGGGCCGATGGTGCCTTGTACGGCACCGGTGGCTGCCGCGTACGTATCCCACGTCCAATGAATGCTGGTCGGCGCACAGGCTTTGCCGGTGAAATCGGACGATCCTGGCCCAGACAGCAATACGATTTTGTTGAGAGGTCGGGCGACCTCTACGACGGCAAAGCCGACCGATGAATTGGATAGGTCTACGATGACGTTCACTCGCTCGACGTCGAACCACTGGCGAGCGATGGCGGCGCCAATATCCGGCTTATTTTGATGGTCGGCGGAGATGATCTCGATGCGCTTGCCGTCGACGGACCAATTGAAGTCTTCCGCCGCCATTCGCGCCGCTTCAAGCGAGCCACGCCCTGAGGCGGTTGAAAGCGGTCCATTCATATCGACCAAGACACCGATCTTGACAGTATTGTCTGCCGCGCGCGTCGGTTTGCTGGTGGAGAAGGCTGCAACGACAGCGAGCGCAACGAGACTCAATTGTTTGATGCGTCCAAGCGACACGGTCTCCCTCCCATCTATAAGGTGTTACATTTTTTGCGACTTAAGGTCGGACGAAACAGCGAGCGTCCCACGCGTCAACGCGGGTCGTGACTATCCGCTGGGTCGGATCGAAACGTCCATGTTGCAGGACGCCCCCCCGGAACGAGATCATCATACCAAACTGTTATCGCGATCGCGACAGCTCGTCGGGTCATTGCCTTGCCGGCCACAGCGTCCCAGCCTCTCTCTCGGAGGGCCTTAAAAGCTACATTGGTCCTGAGCACGGTAATGTTCGATTTCGACAGCCAGTCATTGACCTGCTTGTCGACAGCGAACCGATGTGTACCTGTGAAGGTCTTGACCCTCATGCTGGCTCCTGACGCTACGGCACGAGCATACGCGCTCCCGCAACCAGTAAAAGGGCCGCCAAAGCGTAACGCACGGCCCATGTCGGTAATCCGCGGACGCTCAGCCAAGACCCGAGCGATCCGCCACAGATGACAGCCAGCAACCACCACGCCGGAGGGGCTAAGAATGCCGGCGCGGTCCCCCATAGACCGGCCAACGCCGCCGCCGTGTTCAGTAGATTGAAGGCGGCCGATATTGCCACGGTCTGGCGAGCCGTCGCCCATCCCCTGGCAAGGATCAGAGGGGCCAAAAGAATGCCGCCCCCGATACCGGTTATCCCAGCAACAAAGCCGACAATCGCCCCTGCCATGGTTGATAGCATGAGCGGTGGAGGGTTCGTGACTTCGTCCGTAGTGGCATGATGTGCTGATCGTGCAATTCGCCAAGCTGCCAGCAACAGGAGCGCGCCAACGACCGGTTGATAGATATACGCCGGCAGATGCGTCGCTCCTCCCAGGACGGAGCAGGGAACGCCAAGCAGGGCATAAGGATAGAACGTTCGCCACTCCAGCAAGCCCGCTCGCGCGAACTGCGCCGTGCCGATGGCTGAGACAAGCACATTCAAGATCAACGCCGTCGGCCGGATAACGTCGGGCGTAAATCCAGCTAAAGCCATGACAGCAATGTAGCCAGTAGCGCCACCTTGCCCGACGGCGGCGTAAGCGACCGCGACAGCTGCGAATGCGATGCTTAAAAGCGTTTGCTCAATGGACCCAATCACCGGAGCAAGCCGTAGCTCCCCCTCGAGCTTTAGCCCAGAGCGGTAATAAGTTGCTCTGTCGTAACCATGACGGTATCACCCGCAAAACTGAGCGCAGCGACAGCACGTTCGCCCGCTTCGAGGTTACCTGCACCGCAGGCGTCGGTTATCATTACGGGTATGAAGCCGAGGTCAGCCGCGTGCCGAAGTGTCGGATCGATGCCGACCTCAGTTGCGATGCCGCAGATGATGAGCGTGGAAAGCTCACAGTCGCGCATCATGGTCGCGAGGTGCGTTCCCTCAAAAGCCGACATGGCGAATTTGTCGAATACGAGATCGTCCGCAGTCGGAGCAAGCTCAGGCGCAATCTGGGTTGCCGCAGCTTCCCGAGCGAACGGCAACGCCACATTTGTCGGATCTTGCAGCCTTTGCCAGCTCATGCCCGTACGCGTCGCAGTGGCGCCCAGCCAGGCTTGCGGAGCAGAGAGGTGACGTGAATAGGCAATCCGAAGCCCTCTCTCCCTGGCCTTCCCAATGAGGGTGCTGATTACGTTCACGATGCGAGGCGCATCCTTGACCTGCCGAGTAATCCCAACCTGCATGTCGTACACGAGCAAGGCCGATCGAGAGGGGTCTACAATCTCCGCAAGCGTTTGCGGCAGTGCGAGATTGGATGCGGTTCGAAGCATGCTTAACTCCCGAAGTGCTCAGTCGGAGGCGGCCGAGACTGTTAGGTATGCATGACAGCTTGCTACAAGTTCTGGTGCAATGGCCAGTCTAGGTGCGGAGTTTTCTAAAAAATTGCCGCACGTCTGCCACCATGGCCTCGGGCTGCTCCCAGAATGCGAAATGGCCTCCACGCGACATTTTGGTGTAGTGAACCAAATTGAAATTCCGTTCCAATGCGCTTCTCGGCGGATTGAGGAGCGTCATTTCATGGGGCGAGGAAGCAAAGCCGGTTGGAACCGTCACCCTTCCCTCGGGGACTCCGGCATCTTCGACGAGTCCGCGGTAGAACCAAGCCGCCGTACCAATGGTGTTGGTGACAAGATAAATCATCATATTGGTGATGACTTGGTCTTTCGTGAAAGCCGGCTCCGATGTCGGCGAATCTGTCCACGCTTTCAGCTTTTCGACAATCCACGCCGCTACGCCAATCGGGCTATCGCTGAGCGCGAGCGCCACCGTCTGCGGCTTGTTGCGTTGCTCGGTGTTGTAATCCAACTCCGTCAGTCGATAGGCGGCCAGCGCCTTCACGTAAGCACGCTCTTCGGCTGTCTGCTCGGCCTCGGGAGGCAGCGGCGCGGCGACTGCGGCGATCCCGTTGAAATGCAGGCCGATAAGGGGGGCGGGATACGTACGGCCGAGTTGAACCTGAACGCCATTGGCCAGGTCGCCGCCTTGCGCGCCGTATTTTGCGTATCCGAGCGTGCCCGTCATGAGCTCATGCCAGAGGGCGGCTGTGGTCGCGGGGCCGATCGGCTTTCCTTTCGGCTTGGACGAAAAGCCGTATCCGGGCAGCGACGGTACAATGACCTCGAACGCATCGTCGGGCGAACCGCCATAACTTGCCGGGTCGCTCAACGGCCCGATCGCCTCCAGAAACTCGAACACCGATCCCGGCCATCCATGGGTCAGGATCAGGGGCATCGGCTTCGGCCCGCGTCCTTTGACGTGGTAGAAGTGGATGTCGTAGTCGTTCACCCGCGCGAGGAATTGCGGAAACCGATTCAGATTCGTTTCTGCTTTGCGCCAGTCGTACGTGTTCGCCCAGTAGTCGGCGAGCGCCTTCATGTAATCCCAATCGGTCCCGTATCGCCAATCGTTGCCGTCGAGACGGTCTGGGAATTGCGCGTCCCGCACGCGATTGAGGATCCGGTCGATTGTGGCTTGCGGAACGGCCACCCGGAACGGTCGAGGAGATTGCTGCACGGATTTATCTGGCACGGTCATGATCCAGGCTTCTGATTGATTGCAAGATAGGTTGGTTCGCAGTTTACCGCGCGTGCCAATAGCGGCCGAATGGCCGGATGCTGGCGCCGACCGAGTCGGCGATCTGGTCCTTGGAGATCATGCCGACAACGTCCGCCGGGCGCCCGCGGCAGCCGTCTTTGATGACGATGGCCATCTCTGCATCGTGGCGCGTCATGCGCTGAACGACATCGAACATGATGTCGCTCTCGCGGGCGATGGTGAAATTTCGCTGCGCTATGTCGCCCAGAAAAACGCCGCTATAGGATTGCTCGATGCCGCGCCGGAAGCTGGTGTTGATCCGCACCGCGCCGGCGATGCGGTTGCCGCGGGTCACCACCACGTAGCGCAATCCGTGCTCGTCGCTGTGCTGGCGCAGAAACGCGTCGAAATGCGCCTCGGCATCGAGCAACGTCACGTCCTTGCGCATCACGTCGCGCGCCCGGCGTACCAGGAACATGTTGGCGTACAGGGCCTTGGGAACGAAGTGGCCGCGGCCGACCAGCTTGATCGTGTAGATGTTCTCGATCGAGAGCAGCCGGCGAATCCCGATGGCGAGCGCGACGGCGACGATGCTCGGCATCACCAGGTCGTAGTCGCGGGTCATTTCGAAAATCATGGTGACCGCGGTCATCGCCGCGCCGGTGCCACCGCCAACCATTGCCGCCATGCCGATGACGGCGCAGGTGGTCGGATTGAAGTGGTCCATGGGATGAATGGCCTGGACCAGGACACCGAAGGCCGCGCCCAAGGTCGCGCCCATGAACAGCGCCGGCGAGAAGATGCCGCCGGAAGAGCCCGCGCCGAGACTGATGGAGGTCGCCGCAAGCTTCGCCACAAACAAAATGATCAGGAACGCGGAAGGGTCGAGACCGCCGGTGAGGATCGCCTGGATGGTCGAATAACCGACGCCCTCGACGAAATAGTGCCCGGCGCCGACGAGGAGCGCATAGATCAGGACGCCGACGATCAGCATGCCGGCGAAATTGCGCAGATACGGATTGCGAATGCGCTCGAAGAAATCCTCGGCGAAACTCAAGCCGCGAATGAAAGCGGCGGCCGCGATGCCGACCAGCGCTCCCAGCAGGGCATAGAGCAACAGCGCGTCGAGTGAGGCCGGAGACTGCGACGCCAGGAGCCTGTGCGGCATCTCGAAGGCCGGATGAATACCGAAGAATATCCGGCCGACGAAAGTCGCGGTGCCGGTGGCAAGCGCCACCGGCAGGAAGGTGCGCGCGCTCAACTCCGGCATCATCAGCTCGATGGCGAACATGACGCCGCCGATCGGTGTGTTAAAAGTCGCGGCGATGCCGGCGCCGGCGCCGGCGGCAACAAGCGTGATGCGCTGCCAGGGCGCCATGCGCACGACTTGCCCGAGCGTCGAGCCAATGGCGGCGCCGATCTGAATGATCGGGCCTTCGCGCCCGACCGCCGCACCGGTGCCGATCGACAAGGCGGAGGCGATCGATTTGATCACCGCGACCACGGGCCGGATCATGCCGTTCTTGTAATAGATCGCGTCCATCACCTCGGGCACGCCATGCCCACGCGCTTCGGGCGCGAATGTGGTGATGAGGAAGGTGACGATCTGTCCGCCGAGGATCGGGACCAGGATGATCAGCGCGCCCCAGGGGCTGGGCGGCGTGAACACGTTTGCCTCGTAGTCGAACGAAAAGACGCCGAGGAAAGAAAGGTTGTGGACAAGCCCAATGAGGTCGCGGAACACCACCGCGCCAAGGCCGGTCACCAGCCCAACGACAATCGCCAAGAGGGAAAGCCGAACCAGCCCTAGCCGCAAAGGCCAACGGAGCTTCATGCCAACGCCTGTTGCCGGCGCTATCTGCGGCCGGTCGAAGAGAGCGTGCCCCGGAAAACTTCCGGAAGGATTACGTCCCTACGCAAATATAGGAACGCAAATCAATCCAATCTGACGCGATTGCGCTTAGAGCTGCCGGATGGAACCGAAATCCCAGGTAACGCCGCCCGGATTCTCGCCGATCCGCAGTGTCGTGTCGCTCACGAAGTTGTAGGGCGGTACCGGCAGGTTGTACGGGGCCGGAACACCGCTATAGACGCGCCCGGCCGGATCGTATTTGGAGCCGTGGCAGGGGCAGAAATAACCGCCCAGCCAATTGGTGACCGGCACCGTCGCGCTCGGCGAGGGATAGAACATCGGGATACAGCCCAGATGCGTGCAGATCCCTACCAGTACGCCGTATTCGGGCTTGAGCGAGCGCGTCGCGTTGGTCGCGTAGGGTGGCTGCTGCATCTGCTGCGAACTGGGATCGGAGAGCTGCGACAGCAGCTTCGGGTCTTCGAGGGTCTTGAGCGTCTCGGGCGTGCGGCGGAACACGAAGATCGGCCGTTCGCGCCAGCGCACCACCACCTGCTGGCCGGCCTCGATCTTGCTGACATCGAGATCCACCGGGCCGCCGGCGGCCAGCGTCGAGGCATCCGGGTTCATCTGCGCGATCAGCGGCACCAGAACGGCCGCGGCGCCCACGGCAGCGACGGTGCCGGTCGCGATATAGAGGAAATCACGGCGCGTGCCCTCGGGCCCATGGTCTTGTACATGGGTGCCGGTGGGGATCGTCGCCTCGTTGCTCGCCATGATCGCGCCTCTCTCAGTCTGCGGTTCTGCGGTTCCCACGCGCTTATATTTGCGGCGCACCATATCCGTCAATCAAGGACGCCGCAGAGCAGCCTTGGCGCGGCTAAGGGTAGCTGCCGGCGTGTCGGAGGCGTCGACCGTCGCCCATGCCAGGTCACCGAGCGCGTAGCGTTCCTGGGCCTGCGCGACGGCCACGTCGGCATCGGAAGCGTCGCCGGTGCGGCCGCCGACCCGGCGAAGCCGGGTTGCGGTGTCTGCGGTGAGGAATAGGCCCTGAAGCGGCACCCCAGCCGCCTCTGTCGCGCCAGCGATGGCGGCGCGTTCCTCCGGCCTTGCGAACACGGCGTCGACAATCACGGCGTGGCCGGCGGCCACGATCCGCCGCGCTTTTTCGCCGAGCATGGCATAGACCCGGGCAGTGACCTCGTCCGTATAGGCAGAGCTTGGTAGCTTGTCGGTTTCGCTTTGCCCGAACAGCGCCTTGCGCTCGACGTCGGAGCGCACGATCACGGCGCCGGGCATCGGCTCCAATGTCGGGGCGAGCATGCGCGCAAGGAGCGACTTCCCCGTCCCGGAAAGTCCGCCGACGGCGACGAGGACTGGCGCAGGCGGGTCGATGGCGCGCGCCGCAAGATCGAAATAGCCGCGCGCCGCCCGAGCAACGGCATCGCGGTCGGCGGCAGACGCCCGCTGCAGCCGGGCGGCAGTAACTTTTGCGCGGATGGCTGCCCGCATCGACAGGAAGAAGGGGAGCATGGTGAGCGCATCAAGATTCTCGATCCGGTGCGCTTCGACGAGATAGCGGTTGAGGACGATATCGGCCGCGGGCGCGAGGCCGCGCTCGAGCAGGTCCATCAGCAGAAAGGCGAGATCGTAAAAGATATCGCCTGACGCGATCACGTCGCTGAACTCGATCGCATCGAAGAGGACCGGTCTGCCGTCGATCAGAACGATATTGCCGAGATGCAGATCGCCATGGATGCGGCGCACGAAGCCCTGCCGTCCACGTTCGCGCAACAGCGGTAAAATGCGCTGGTACGTCGCGTGGCTGGCGCGGACGAGTGCTTCGCTTGCGGCGGCGGGAAAAATCTCAGGGTGCTGCACAAACGCTTCGGCATGTTCGTCGATGTAGCTACCCAGGGCCGCGATCCATCGCTCGGCATCGACCGGTGGCGCCTTGGCGTTCGGTGTGCTGGCGTGCGCGTCCGCAACCACGTGGCCGAGCGCGTCCGCCAGCGTTTCATCTATCTCGCCCGCGATGTGGTCCAGCGTCCGCTTCTCATCGAAACGGCGCATGTCGACTGCCCATTCGACCGGGGTCCCGCCCCCGCCAAGCGCGAGCTTTCCAGACGCCTCGCGGGTGATGGCGAGGACGCCGCGATAGATGTCCGGCGCGTAGGGGGCATTCACCGCCATCTCGGCCTCGCACGCCTGCCGGCGCTTGGCGAGCGTCGAATAGTCCAGGAAGGCAAAGCGCACGGCGCGTTTGACCTTGATGGCGCGATCGCCGGCGAGAAAGACGGACGCCGCGTGGGTATCGATCCGTTTGACCTCCTGACCATTGTGGGTCGCCGGATCGGCCAGGAAGCCGAAGACCTCCTGTTGGTTCTCGCTATCTTCGCTCATCGGCCGAAACTCCCTGCGCCGAGCCACTTTGGATCGCCGCAGCGCGTCCAAAGGGCTGGACTAACGGCGCGTATCGCGGCAATCAAAGCTTGTAACGCGGAGCGCCGCTCGTCGGCGAGGCTCCATCGCGGAGATGCCGATGCGCGGGAAGGACAACATTCGTACCGCCGCCGAAATTTTGGTGGATCAATTGCAGGTCCACGGCGTGCGCCACGTGTTCTGCGTTCCGGGCGAGAGCTATCTCGCCGTGCTCGATGCCTTTCATGACAGCGATCTGGCCGTCACGGTGTGCCGCCAGGAGGGCGGCGCGGCGATGATGGCGGAGGCGGTGGGCAAGATAACCGGCCAGCCCGGAGTGTGTTTTGTCACCCGCGGACCGGGCGCCACCAATGCCTCGCCCGGCATTCACATCGCCCGTCAGGATTCGACGCCGCTGGTCATGTTCGTCGGCCAGGTGGCCCGCGACATGCGCGAGCGCGAGGCGTTTCAGGAAATCGACTGCCGCGCCATGTACGGCTCGATGACCAAATGGGCGACGGAGATCGACGATCCGGCCCGCATTCCCGAAATCGTTTCGCGCGCCTTCTATACGGCGGCGAACGGCCGGCCGGGGCCGGTCGTCGTCAGCCTGCCCGAGGACATGCTGACCGAGCGCGTCGGCGTCGATGACGCGCCCCCCTACGTGCCGGTCGAGACCTCGCCGGGTCCGGCGGACATGGCGAAATTCGGCGAGCTCCTCGGCGCCGCGCGATCGCCGATCTTGATCCTGGGCGGCAGCCGCTGGTCGCAGGAGGCGAGCGATCGGCTCGCGCGCTTTGCCGAGACATTGGCGCTGCCGGTGTGCACGACCTTTCGCCGGCTGCACCTCTTCGACGCGCTGCATCCTTGTTATGCTGGCGATCTCGGCATCGGTCCCAATCCACGGCTGGTCGATCGCATCAATGCGTCCGACCTTGTCGTGCTGATCGGCGGCCGCATGGGCGAACTGCCGTCGCAGAGCTATTCGCTGTTCAACATCCCGCGGCCGCAGATGAAGTTCGTCCATGTTCATCCCGGCGCGGAAGAGCTTGGGCGCGTCTACAGCCCGACGCTGCCGATCCACGCGACGCCGACCGCGTTTACAGCGGCACTCGAGACACTCGACATGCCGCTCGGCTTGCAGGGCGATGCCGAAGCCGCGCACTCGGAATATTTGTCCTGGACCGAGGCGCCGACCGAGCAGCCGGGCGCCGTCAATCTCGGCGCCATCATGGTGTGGCTGCGCGAATATCTTCCCGAGGACGCCATCATCTGCAACGGCGCCGGCAACTATGCCGCCTGGATTCATCGCTTCTTTCGTTTCCGCCGGTTCGGGCAACATATCGCACCCACGTCAGGCTCGATGGGCTATGGCGTGCCGGCGGCGGTGGCAATGAAAAGGCTTTATCCGGAGCGGCCGGTGGTCTGCATCGCCGGCGACGGCGACTTTCTCATGAACGGGCAGGAATTCGCCACCGCCGTGCAATACGATCTGCCATTCGTCGTCGTCATTGCCGACAACGGCATTTACGGCACGATCCGCATGCATCAGGAGCGAGAATATCCGGGCCGGACAATCGCGACCGAATTACGCAATCCGGACTTCGCCGCTTATGCGCGGGCCTTCGGCGGCTTCGGCATCGACGTCGCCAATACGGCGGAGTTTCCGGCCGCGTTCAAGGAGGCGCAGGCGTCCCGCAAACCCGCGATCATCCGGCTAGCTATTGATCCCGAGGCGATCACCCCGATGACGACGCTGACCAAGATCCGCGCCAAGTCGCTGGCGCAACGGAGCGAGTAGGGCTTATCCGGCTTCGTTGTCATTGCGAGCCAACGGGTCCGGCCCGTAGTGGCCGGCCCGATGATAAACTCCGCGAAGCAATCCAGGCTGCGGCGAGGAACTGGATTGCTTCGTCGCTTTGCTCCTCGCAATGACAAGGTTCGGCCAGCTCAAAAGTACAGCGGCGCTCAGTGAAACGTCACTTCCGCATTGGCCGCCGGATAGTCGTCGGTGAACGGCTTCTGCGGTCCGATCTTCCCGATACTGATGGCGGTCGGCGCGCTCACGTCGGCCTCGACCGGCCCGCTCGCATCGAAGGCGGTGAATTCGTAAGGCAGGCCGTTGCCGGCGAGAAACGACGGCTGATCGACGATGTGCATGTGCAGATGCGGTTCGGCGGAGCTGCCGCTGTTGCCGACATGGCCGAGGATGTCGCCGATGCCCACCGTGTCGCCGACCTTCACGCGCACCGTGCCAGGCTTCATGTGCGCGTAGAGCACGTAATGGCGCGGGGCGATCTCGACGACGACATGATTGCCGCCCGCATTGTCGAAGCCAAGCTCGACGGCGTATTTGCCGGAATGGGGAATATTCTCGGGCAGGCCGTCGGCCATGTCGACTACCGTGCCGGTCGCCACGCTGTAGATCGGCTGGTCGTAACAGAAATAGCTTTCGTTCTTGTCCTCGGGGCCCTTCCAGGTCGTGAAGTTGCCGTCGATTTTTTGAATTTGCACCCAGTCGATGGCGTAGCGCTGTGCCAGAAAGGCGCGACCGTCGGTGATCAGGATCGCCCGGCGGTGGGCGGCGTCGGCGGCGTTGCTGAGCGAATTGCCCGCCATCCACACCCCGCGCAAAGGCGGCGCGACCACGATCGGTTTCTCGTCGGAGACCACGAGCGGCTTGAGCACAATGTCGTGCTTGCCGCCGTCGTCGGCGGTCACGTGCAGCGTATGCGCGACCACTGCCGGCGCCGTTTCGGTGCCGAGATCGAGCAGGAAGTAAACAACCAAGCTTCTGCCGGCGGCGATCGTGCGGCTCTCCGGTCCGGCGACCGGATCCCAGGGGCCGAGATGCGCCATCATGCCGGCGAGCGTCGTGCCGGAAAACGACAGCCGTGCCGGGCCGGCCTCGGCGTCGATCGAGTCGAGCACGTACGACCGCTTCGAGAAGTTCACGACCAGCATCTCGTAGGCGAGCTTGGTGGCGCCGTATTGGACGATCGGCGCCGGCTCGGCGAGGAACGAGATCCGCAGTTGCGGCGGGCGCGGATCGGCCGCGGCCCCAGGATGCGCAAAAAACGCGGTGGCGAACACCAACAGCAGCAGGCGCGCGAAAGCCATGTCTCTTTCCCGGAATTGTCTTCGGTTCAGACGTGTGAAGGCCGATCCTAGCTCTTTCGTGTGACCGCGAGCGATCTCTTTTTCCACCGACGGTCACGCTAGCGTTGAATCATGGTTCAGATATTCTATAGAAGGCATCCGAATCGATCCGACGGAGCGTCTTGCCCTATCGCCGCACCGAAAACGTCGTACGCCGGCTGGCCGCGCGCCACGATGCGATCATCGCGGCGGCGCGACAGACGGCCAGTGAGGGAGGGATGGCGGCGGTGCAGATCGCTGCGGTCGCCGCCCGCGCCGGCATCGCGGCCGGCACCGTCTATCGCTACTTTCCCGCCAAGACCGATCTGGTCGCCGCGCTGCTGACGGAGATTGCCGAGAGCGAGATCGATGCCGTGCGCCGCGCCGCTGCCGGCGCGCCGGGCCCGCTCTCGGGCCTATCGGCGGCGATCATGACGTTTGCAGCCCGCGCGCTGCGCGATCGCAGGCTCTGCTTTGCTGCCATCGCCGAGCCGATCGACGCCGAGCTTGATGCGGCACGGCTCGGTTTTCGCAAATCGCTGGCGGCCGAATTCGCTGGCCGGATCGAAGCCGCGATCGCCGAGGGCCGTTTGCCGGCGCAGGATGTGGCGGTGGCCGTGGCCGGTATCACCGGCCTGTTGATCGAAGGCCTGATCGGCCCGTTGGCGCCGGACCCAGCCGGCCGCGAGCGCGATATCGTGCAAGCGCTCGCGCTCGCGGCGCTGCGTTCGCTCGGCGTGGCCGATGCCCGCGCCCGCGGACTCGTGGTGCAGACGACGATGCCGGCGGAACTGGCAAAGTCCGCGGACGTGGCGAGGTCCGCGGACCAGGCTAAATCAACGGAATGAGGGACGACCAGCTGCTGCGCCGGTCGTCCCTCACGTCAGCTGCCCGATCCGGAAATCACGTCGCCGAACAATTGCCAGGTCGTGCCGTCGAATTTCATAAGCTGCATTTGCTTGACCGGAGCAAAATCGGTCTCGCTCGTGGATATGACGATGCCGGGCAGCAGCATCGGCAATTTCAGATCATGAAGGCTGGCGGCCTGCTTCATGACATTCTCGCGGGTGAGGTTATCGCCGCAGGCCCGCAACACGGCCACCATCGTTTGCGCGACCGAATAACCGGTGACGTTGTTGTTGTCGGTCAGGTTGCCGGCGGCATTGTATTTTTTCATCCAATCCAGCCACTCCTTGTATTCCGGCGTATTGGCCCATTGCGGATCGGTGGGCTCTTTGAGATAGCCGGCGGAGATGATGCCGATGCCCTTCTCGGGACCGGCGGGCTTGAGGACGGCGCCGACGGAAGCCGACACGTTGGTGAGGAAGTTGGTCGGTTTCCAGCCGATGTCGAACACCTTGCGGATCGCCTGCGCGGCGAATTTCGGGGTAGCGGCCGTCAACAGCGTATCGGCGCCGCTGCCCTGCAGCGACACCACCTGAGAGTCCACCGTCGGGTCGGTGGTCTCGTAGCTCTTGATCGCGACGATCATCGTGTCGGCTTTGTCGCCCAAGCCTTCACGCAGGCCGATCAGATAATCCTTGCCGAAATCGTCGTTCTGATAAAGCACCGCGACCTTGGCGTTCGGCAGGTTCTTGAGAATGTAGCGGCCGTAGATGCGCGCTTCGATGCGGTAGCTGGGCTGCCAGCCCATGGTCCAGGGATGATTTTTAGGATCGTTCCACTTGTCGGCGCCGGTGGCGACGAAGAGCTGCGGCACCTTGTTCTCGTTGGCATAAGCCTGGATCGCCGTGTTGGGCGGGGTGCCGAGCGTGTTGAACAGCGCCAGAACCTGATCGTCCTCGACCATCTTGCGCACCAGCTCGACGGTCTTCGGCGGGCTGTAGCCGTCGTCGCGGGTGATGAAATTGATCCTGCGACCGTTGATGCCGCCCTGCTCGTTGATCATGTTGAAATAGGCGACCTCGGCCTTGCCGATCGCCCCATAGGCCGAGGCCGGCCCGCTATACGGCATGGTGTTGCCGAGCTTGATTTCGGCGTCGCTGGCGCCTGGCCCGTACTGACCCGCCGCGTACGCCAGTCCGCCGGCGAGAACGAGACTCGCCGCGGACAGCGCGCATGCGGACAATGTCCTCGAGGTCCTCTGCTTGGGTGACATGATTTCCTCCGTGTTTTGTTGGGTTTCTCTTTTTATATCGTCTTCCGTTTTCTGAGCCTATACGCGGCTAACTGTTGCGGTCGATCCCCCGAAGGGCGGGTGAGGGAGGAAAAATCATGGCGAATTTCCTCCGTCCTTCCGCTTGCGTTGTTCGCCCGTCCATTGGGCCAGGCGCGCGAGCCAAGGTTTGATCGAGCCGACGACGCCATGCGGCATAGTGTACATGCACACCAGCATGGCGAGCCCGTAGATCGCCCAAGGGGCGGCATCGGAAATGTCGTTGGCGAAGTTGGGGACGAACTGGATGAAAAATCCGCCGACGATGGCTCCGCCGATGGTCGAGATGCCGCCGACCGCCGCCCCCACCAGGAACGATATCGATAAAAACAGGCTGTAGCTTTCGGGTGAGACGTAGCCGATGGCGATGGCCGAAAGCGCACCGGCGACGGCGGTGAACAATGTGCTGGTGCCGAAGGCGAGCGTCTTATAGCGCGCTGTGTCGATCCCCATGGCGGCGGCGGCGATCGGATGATCGCGGATCGCAACCCACGCCCGGCCGGTGCGGCCGTTGAGCATGTTGGCGGCGACGCGGATGGCAAGGAGCAGCGCAACGAGCGCGATCAGATAAAGCCAGCGGTCCTGGTTGAGGCCGAGACCGGCCGGCGGCACCGGTTTGACGAGATTGATGCCCTGTTGGCCGCCGGTCCAGGTGTCGAAATATTTCAGCAATTGCGGCGTTGCCAGCGCCATCGCCAGCGTGACCAGGGCCAGATAGGGCCCCTCGAAGCGCAAGGCCGGCAATCCGAACAGGACCCCGAGCACGAAGCCGACAAACCCCGCGGCCGGGAGCGTCGCCCAATAGGGCACGCCATAGCGGTGCATCAGGATGGCGGCAGTGTAGGCGCCGGCGGCAAAGAATCCGCCGTGGCCCAGCGAGATCTGGCCGTTGTATCCGGTCAGGATGTTGAGGCCGAGCACGGCGATGGCGTAGATCATCACCAGCGTCAGCTCGAACACGTGATATTTGCTCAGCGCGAAGGGAAGCGCGGCGGCGATGACGATCGCGAGAACCGCGAACGCCCATCGCCCGGTTCCTGCCGTTGCAAAGCCGAAGCGCTCGGTGCCGAGCGGTGTGCGGGCGATAGCGGCGGAGCTTTTGTCCATCTCACACCCGCCGCACGATTGCGGTGCCGAACAGCCCGTTCGGTTTGAACACCAGCACGAGGATGATCAAGGCCAGCGCCACGGTGAGCTTGAGCTGACTGGCGATCAGATAGGTGCCGACGAGATTTTCCGTGACGCCGACGATCAGCCCACCGACCACGGCGCCCACCGGGCTCGTGATGCCGCCGAGGAGCGCGCCGGCAAAGGCATAAAGCAATACCCCGCTCATCATGTTGGGATCGAGAAAGAGCACCGGCGCGACCATGATGCCGGCGGTCGCCCCGATGGCGGCCGCCAGGCCCCAGCCGATCGCCAGCATGTGCCCGACGCGAATGCCGCAGAGCCGCGCGGACGTCGGATTCTGCGCCGCCGCGCGCATCGCCAATCCGGTCGAGGTGTAGCGGAAGAACAGGAACAACAGGACCAGCATGATCAGCGTCACCGCGATCACGCCGAGGTCGCGCGTGGTGATCAGCGCGTGCAGCAGCGGTCGATCCGGGAACGGACTGGGGAAATCCTGAACCGTATAGGTGTAGATCCAGCCGGCGACCGAATTGAGGATCAGCAACAGCCCGATGGTGACGATGACCGCTGCCAGGACCGGCGCGTTTTCCACCGGCCGGATGATCACGCGCTCGATAAGCATGCCGCCCGCGAAGGAGACCGCGAGGGTGAGCGCAAACGCTGCCCAGAACGGCAGCCCGGCATTGACCAGCGTCCAGGCAATGTAGGTGGAGAACATCGCCATTTCGCCTTGCGCGAAGTTCACCAGGTCGGTCGAGCGATAGATCATCACCAGCGCCAGCGCGACGCTGGCGTAGACCGAACCGGCGGCCAGACCCGAGAATACCTGCTGCAGGAACTCGTGCACGCTGCGCCCCCTCAGTAGCCGAGATACGCGCGGCGGATCTGCGGATCGTCGGCCAGCGCCTTGGCGCTCCCCGAAGCCACCACATAGCCGGTCTCGAGCAGATAGGCGTGGTCGGCGAGTTCGAGCGCCAGATTGGCGTTCTGTTCGACCAACAGAACGCTGACGCGTTCCTCCTTTTTGATGCGCTCGACGATCTTGAAAATGTCCTCGACCACGCGTGGGGCCAGACCAAAGGATGGCTCGTCGAGGACCAGGAGGCGGGGTTGCATCATCAGGGCCCGCGCGATCGCCAGCATCTGCTGCTCGCCGCCGGACAGCGCGCCCCCTTGCTGCCGGCGGCGTTGGGCGAGGATCGGGAAATAGCCGTACATGCGCTCGATGTTGGTCGGCGCCTCGCGCAGCCGCGTATAGCCGCCGAGTCGGAGATTTTCCTCGACGGTCAGCCCGACGAAGGTGCCGCGCCCTTCCGGCACGTGCGCCACCCCGAGGCCGGCAATGTCCTCGGTGGCGCGCCGCTCCAGCCTTTGGCCGGCGAAGACGATCTCGCCTTCCACCCGCACCATGCCGCAGATGGCACGCAGCGTCGTGGTCTTGCCGGCGCCGTTGGCGCCGAGAAGCACGGTCATGCCGCCTTCCTCGACCGCAAGGTCGATCCCGTGCACGACCTCCGATTGGCCGTAAAAGGCCTTCAGTCCGTTTAGCTGCAGGATCGGCGCCATCAATGCCGCGGCCCCAGATAGGCCTCAGTGACCGCCGGATTGTTGCGCACCGCATCCGGCGGTCCGTCGGCGATCACCCGACCGAAATTGAGCACGACGACCTGGTCCGACAGGCTCATCACCAGGCCCATGTGGTGCTCGACCAGCAAGACGGTGATGCCGAGGCGGTCGCGAATGGCGCGGATCAAGACGCCGAGTTCCATGACCTCCTCATGGTTCAGACCGCCGGCCGGTTCGTCGAGCAACAACAACGCGGGCCTGCCGGCGAGCGCGCGGGCCAGCTCGACACGCTTGCGAACGCCGAGCGCAAGCTTGGCGGCCGGCTGCTCGGCCACGCCTTCCAGACCGACGAACGCCAGCATGGCGCGGGCGGTCTCGTCGAGTTGACGCTCTTCGGCACGGGTCGACGGCAGGGTGAAGGCGTCGGCGAGGGGACTGTTGCGGCCGCGGGCATGGGCGCCCACTTTCACGTTGTCGAGCACCGACATCGACGCGAACAACGTGGAAGCCTGGAACGTGCGCCCGATACCCAACGCGGCGATGTCGGAAGCCGCGCACTGGCGCAGCGATCGTCCGTTAAGACGAATGTCGCCGCGACTCGGTCGATAGAGTTTGCCGAGACAATTGAACAACGTGGTCTTGCCGGCGCCGTTCGGCCCGATCAGGCCGACGATGCGTCCGGGCGGTATCTCGAAGGTCACTCCGTCGAGGGCGACGATGCCGCCAAAGCGCATGCCAACGTCGGCGACTTCCAACAATGCCGACGGCGCGGCGCCGGCGTCCGCCGCTCCATGCGGGATGTCGGTCATGCCGCGTGACGCGTCATGGCGAAATCTTCCTCCGTGACCCTCCGTCTTGATTATTGAGACATTCCTTGCCCCGGGGCTGACCGAAGACCAGCGCGCGGGGGACGGGTGATTGAGGGCCAAGCGGAGCGTGACACGAGCGGCGTCCGCGCGTCAACGACGCGTGTGTCGCGATTGCGCGGCGCGCAAAAGTTTAAGCGCGTTCAAAATGCGCGTTTGGAAATCGGAGGCCGCGTGTGGCCCTTCCGCTGATTGACGACCGTCCGAACTGTTCCGGTTGGCGGCCGAATCTTGGGGCTAGAGCGCGATGGCTTTAACTGAGATCGACATCGCACTCTAGCTCTTTGGTGGAGCATGATCTTTTCGGAAAACCGGGTTCCACCCGTCGGGTCAAGCCCGAGGGCATGCTTTTCCGGATCATGCCCTAATGCGACATCAGCACCGGTGCGGTCATCGAACGGAATATGCTGCGGGTTACGCCGCCGAGGATGAATTCGCGCAGCCGCGAGTGGCCGTAGCCTCCCATGACGATGAAATCGCTGCCTGCGTCCGCCGCGTGCGAGAGCAGAATGTCGGCGACATCGACGTCGCCTAGCGCGGTGCGCCGCACATCGACATTGAGGCCGTGCCTTGCCAGATGCGCGGCCATGTCGGCGCCGGCGATCTCGTCCTGCTTGCCGCGCTCGTTGGCAACGATCACCACCTCGACGCGTCCCGCTTTGCTCAACAACGGCATGGCGTCGGCGATGGCGCGCGCGGCCGCGCGGCTGCCGTCCCAGCACACCATCACGTTGTCGAGCTTGAGCGGCGCCTTTTGGATGTAGGGAACGATGATCACCGGCCGGCCGGATTCGAACAACGCCGACTCAGCGATGATCTCCTCGATCGCGCTGGAGTCCGGCTCGACCTGACCGACGATGGACAGGTCGAACCGCCGCGCGATGCGGCTGAACTGCTCGCCGACGCCGCCGAAGTTTGCATTCAATGTCAGCGGCTCGGCGCTGACGCCGGCGCGCGCGCAGGCGGCGTTGAAGCGGTCAAGGGTCGCGCGCGTCGCCGCCTGGTTGTCGCGCTCCTGCGCTTCGATCACGTCGGCCGGGATATAGCCGGCGCCGGACACCGGGATGATCGGATCGTAGAGGAAAGCGACACCGGCCAGATGGGCATCGAATGTGGCGGCGACCGAGATGGCATAATCGCAAGCTGGACTGGCCTTCTCACCGACGTTGAGATTGACGACAATGTCTTTGATCATATTTGGCGGCTCCTTCGTTCCAGAGCCCGAATGAATTTCATTCGGTCGTGAATCTTATCGGTTCCATCGGTGGCATGCACTTGCGTGGCACGCATTGATGCTACGCGCGGCCGCGCTCGCGTTTGCGCCAGATCAAGAAACGGGCGCAGAGAGCCTATTTCTTGATATTGCCCTCGGCGTCGAATTGCTTGATGTAAGCCCACAGGTCCTTGACGTCCTGTTCGTTCTTGATGCCGGCAAAAATCATCTTGGTGCCGGGAATCTTGGCCCGCGGATCCTTGATGTATTCCGCGAAGGTTTCCTCGTTCCACACGATTCCGGAATTCTTGTTGGCGTCGGAATAGCTGTAGCCAGCGACGCTGCCCGAGTGGCGGCCGTCAAGACCGTCGAGCTCAGGGCCGACCAAATTCGTCGCGCCGGGGCCGATCTTGTGGCATATGCCGCATTTCTTGAAAACGAGGGCGCCTTTTTCGACGTCCTGCGCTGCTGCGATTCCGGCCGTCGTGGCCGTGAGCAGGGCGGCGGCAATCAGTGTCTTGACCATCAGGGTCCTCTTGAATAAGCCGGCGGCGGAGCGCCGCGGCGATGGCGAGCTTTCACGGAGCATGATCTTTTCGGAACCGGTGTCCACTTTTCCGGATCATGCCGGACGACATCAACCGCCTCTACACCGAAGCGATCGGACGCTCTGGGTTACTGCCGGAGCATGACGGTTTCCGGAAATCCGGTTTCTTTTGGATCGTGCCCCGGGTTAGCGAGTTCCCCGCCGTTGAAGCGCTCGGAAACCCGCGTGTCAACGGGCCAATTCGCGCCCCTGGTTCGCAGAGCGTAAAGGGGGCCGTGCCGCGCTGCGTTGGCGGCGCGCGTCCCGCGATGCCGGGGCAACACCGAGCACGAAATGTCCGGTGGATGACAGACAGCATCCTTTGCGTCTGTTACGCGTCCCACGCTATGGCGGTTCTTGGTCATCGCCGCGCGGGGGGCGCGGCGGTTCGTTTTTTGGGGAAGCGGCATGGACGGTCTGGTGCGGTCGACGATCGGCTTTGTGCAGGATCATCGGGCCTGGGCCGTTCCGATCGTCTTCGTCCTGGCCTTCTGCGAATCGTTCGCCTTCGTGTCGTTGCTGGTTCCGGCAACGGCGGTTCTGCTCGGCCTCGGTGGGCTGATCGCGGCGGCTCAGTTCAGCTTCTGGCCGATCTGGCTCGCCGCGGTGGCCGGCGCGATCGCCGGCGACTGGCTCGCCTATTGGCTGGCCTTGGTCTTCAAGGATCGGCTGCTGCAGATGTGGCCGTTGGCGGGTCACCCGGACCTGGTCAGACGCAGCGTCGCTTTTTTCAACAAATGGGGAATGCTTGCGGTCTTTGTCGGGCGCTTCTTCGGCCCGTTCCGCGCCGTGGTGCCGCTGATCGCCGGGCTCAATGCGATGCCCTGGCTCAATTTCCAAATCGCCAATGTGGCGTCGGCCGCTCTATGGGCGGCGGGCATCCTGTTGCCGGGCTTCGTCGGCGTGCGCTGGCTGATGGATTGATCTACGGTTCCGCGGCGGCAACGCGGCTACACCGGCGCCTGGGTTTGCCCATATAATACCCATCCTCACGTCAACCATATCGGACGGACTGAATGACGGTCGCAATGCCCAAGCTCGACGATGCGGTGCTCGCGCGTCGCGCCGATATCGTCGCGGGGCTCAAACGCATCGTGCCGGGCGAGGGGGTGATCGCATCCGAGGAGGCCATGCGGCCGTACGAGAGCGATGGCCTTACCGCATATCGGGCGCTCCCCATGGTCGTCGTGCTGCCGGAGACGACCGAACAGGTGTCCGCCGTGTTGGCCTATTGCCACCGCGAGGGTGTCAAGGTGGTGCCGCGCGGGGCGGGCACCTCGCTGTCCGGCGGCGCGCTGCCGCTCGGCGACGGTGTCCTGCTCGGCATGGCCAAGTTCAAGCGCATCCGCACCATCGATTTCGAGAATCGCGTGGCGGTGGTCGAGCCTGGGGTCACCAATCTTGCGGTGTCGCAGGCGGTCGATCATGCCGGCTTTTACTATGCGCCCGATCCTTCGTCGCAGATCGCCTGCACCATCGGCGGCAATGTGGCCGAGAATTCGGGCGGCGTTCACTGCCTCAAGTACGGCGTCACCACCAACAACGTGCTCGGCTGCGAATTGGTTTTGATGAGCGGCGAGGTCGTGCGGCTCGGAGGCAGCCATCTCGATGCCGCCGGCTACGACCTGCTCGGCGTCATCACCGGTTCGGAGGGGCTCCTCGGCGTCGTCACCGAAGTGACGGTGCGTCTCCTCAGAAAGCCGGAATGCGCACGCGCGGCGCTGATCGGCTTTGCGGCTTCCGAGGATGGCGGCGAATGCGTCGCCCGCATCATCGGTGCGGGCATCATTCCGGGCGGTATGGAGATGATGGATCGCCCGGCGATCAAGGCGGCCGAGGAATTCGTCCACGCCGGCTATCCGCTTGATGTCGAGGCGCTGCTGATCGTCGAGCTGGATGGTCCGCGTGCGGAGGTCGATCATCTGTTGGAGCGGGTGCAGGAGATCGCGACCACCTGTGGCGCCGTCACCTGCCGCGCCTCCAATTCCGAAGAGGAGCGGCTGCTGTTCTGGGCCGGCCGCAAGGCCGCGTTCCCAGCAGTCGGTCGTATCTCGCCCGACTATTACTGCATGGACGGCACGATCCCGCGCGCGCAATTGCCGCTGGTGCTGCGGCGCATGCAGGAGATGTCGGCCAAGTACGACCTGAGGGTCGCCAACGTCTTTCATGCCGGCGACGGCAATCTGCACCCGCTGATCCTCTACGACGCCAATAAGCCCGGGGAACTCGAGCGCGCCGAGGAATTCGGCGCCGACATCTTGAAGCTCTGCGTGGAGGTCGGCGGCGTGCTGACCGGAGAGCATGGCGTGGGCGTGGAGAAGCGTGATCTCATGCCGGCGATGTTCTCCGAGGCCGATCTCAAGCAACAGCAGCGGCTCAAATGCGCCTTCGACGAGAACGGGCTGCTCAATCCGGGGAAGGTCTTTCCGACGCTGCACCGTTGCGCCGAATTGGGCCGCATGCATGTGCATGGCGGCCAGCTTGCTTTTCCCGACCTGCCGCGGTTTTAACACATCCGATGGCTGAAAATCTGGGACCGCGCGACGCGGCGGAGGTCGAGCAGGCGATCCAATGGGCGATTGCCGATGGCAAGACGTTGGAGATCGTCGGCCGCGGCAGCAAGCGTCGCATCGGCCGCGCGGCGCAATGGGACATGACGCTCGATCTATCGCGATTGTCAGGGGTGGCGCTCTACGAGCCTGCTGAGCTCGTGCTGTCGGCCAAGGCCGGTACGCCGCTTGCCGAAATAGAAACGCTGCTCGCGGCAAACGGCCAGGAGCTGGCATTCGAGCCGATGGATTATGGGCCTCTGCTCGGCGGCGCGGCTGGCGGCGCCAGCATCGGCGGCGTGCTGTCGTCGAACCTCTCCGGGCCGCGGCGCATCAAAGCCGGGGCTGCGCGCGACCATTTTCTCGGTGTCACGGCGGTATCCGGACGCGGCGAAACGTTCAAATCCGGAGGCCGCGTGGTGAAAAACGTCACCGGCTACGACCTCTGCAAATTGCTCGCCGGGTCCTGGGGCACGCTTGCCGCCCTGACCGACGTCACCGTCAAGACGCTGCCCCGCGCCGAGACCGAGCAGACGGTTCTTGTCTTCGGTCTTGACGATGCCGCGGCCGGCAAGCTCATGACCGCCGTCATGGGCTCCTTTGCGGATGCGTCTGCGGCCGCGCACCTGTCCGCAGCGCTCGCCGAGCGTTTGGCCGAGACCGCGGCTGTCGGTAAGGCCGTGACCGGCTTTCGGCTCGAGGGCGTGGCGCCTTCCGTGGCGCATCGCCGCGCCGTGCTTGAGGACCTCGCAAAACCATACGGGACCGTTGCAGCGCTGGAACAAGCTCACTCGCGCGCTTTCTGGCGGGCGATTCGCGATGCGACGCCGTTCGCTGCCGGCGGGCCTTCCGGCGCCCGCGACATCTGGCGTATTTCGACGGCGCCGGCGCGCGGGAGCGAAGCCGGCCGCGCCTTGATCGAGCGAGCCGGGGCGGAGGTCCTCTACGATTGGGCCGGTGGCCTGATCTGGGCCGCCTTGCCGCCGACCGACGACGCCAAGGCCGGCCCCGTGCGTGCGATCGTCGGCGGCATCGGGGGGCACGCGACGCTGATCCGCGCCCCGGCCGCGGTGCGTGCCGCCGTCGATGTATTTCAGCCCGAGCCGCCGGTGCTCGCGGCGTTGACGAGGCGCGTGCGCGAAAGCTTCGATCCGCGCGGCATGCTCAATTCCGGGCGCATGTGGGCGGGGATCTAAGAATGCAGACGTCGTTCAGTCTCGCGCAACTTGCCGATCCGGACATCGCCGAATCAGAGAAGATCCTGCGGGCCTGCGTGCATTGCGGCTTCTGTACTGCGACGTGCCCGACCTATGTGCTCGACGGCAACGAGCTCGATTCCCCGCGTGGCCGCATCTATCTGATCAAGGACATGCTGGAGAACGGCCGTCCGGCCACGGCCGAGGTGACGCTTCACATCGACCGCTGTCTGTCTTGCCTCGCCTGCATGACCACATGTCCGTCCGGGGTGCATTACATGCACCTCGTCGATCACGCGCGCGCACACATCCAGAAGACCTATCGCCGGCCGGCGCACGAGCGTCTGTTGCGCGCGGTGCTTGCCTGGGTTCTGCCTTACCCTGAGCGATTTCGGCTAGCTCTGGTCGCGGCTCTTGCCGGCAAGCCGTTCGCGAACTTCGCCGAAGCGCTCGGGCTCACGCGCGTTGCGGCCATGTTGCGCCTGGCGCCCGGGCACTTTCCGCGCTCGCCGATCGCGCCGCAAACCTTCGAGGCTGAGGGTGCTCGAAAAGGCCGCGTGGCCTTGCTCATCGGCTGCGTCAATGACGTGCTGGCGCCACAGATCAATGCCGCGGCGATTCGCGTTTTGACGCGGCTTGGCATCGAAGTCGTGGTCGCAGAGGGCTCCGGCTGCTGCGGTTCTTTGGTCCACCATATGGGCCGGGAGGAAGAGGCGCTCGGCCAAGCCCGCGCCAATATCGATGCGTGGACCGCGCTCGGGCCTCTCGACGCCGTGGTCGTGACCACGTCCGGCTGCGGGACCACCGTGAAAGACTATGGCTTCATGCTGCGTACCGATTCGGTCTATGCGCAGCGTGCTGCAAAGATTGCCTCGCTTGCACGCGACATCACCGAGTATTTGGCAACCGTGCCGCTGCAGACGGCGCCGCCGGGCCAAGGGCTTGTCGTCGCCTATCACGCCGCTTGCTCGCTTCAACACGGACAGCGCGTTACGCGTCAACCAAAGGAGCTTCTCGGCAAGCTCGGCTTCACCGTGAAGGACGTTCGGGACGGTCATCTGTGTTGCGGCTCGGCGGGTACCTACAATATTCTGCAGCCAAACATCGCAAGAAGGTTGCGCGAGCGCAAAGTCAGGACTATCGAGGAATTGCGACCTGATGTGATCGCGGCAGGAAATATTGGCTGCATGACTCAGATCGCCGCGGGCACCAAACTGCCGGCGGTCCATACGATCGAGTTGATTGATTGGGCTACCGGCGGACCATGCCCGCCCGCGCTTCGGAAGCACGCGCCGCAGGCGGCCATGCGTTCCGATGGAGCCGCGAGCTAGACGGGGGCTCGCTCGTATTCTGGCGTGAACCCGGTCCCTCTTGGGGCCGATCAGATTTTCCTTATTTGCAGCACGATCGGGAGGATCGATCATGGCGAAGAAGTCGAAGGCTAAGAAGAAATCCGTGAAGAAAAAGGCCGCCCCGGCGCGCAAAAAGAAGAAGACAGTGAAGGCGGTGGCCAAGAAGAAGAAAACGGCCAAAAAGGCGGCGGCCAAAAAGGTTCCCGCAAAGGCGGCCAAGAAGAAGGTGGCTGCGAAGCGCAAAGCCGCGCCGAAAAAGGCGCCTGCCCCGGCTCCGGCCGCGGAGCCGGCACCGGCTTGGACGCCGGCTGGTTCCGAGCTTCCCGGCGAGCAGAGCTAGCTCGGCCGGCACGGAGATAGTGGAGGAAGGCGGCCGCGCAGACACGCGGCCGCCCCAACCTCACAAGCTCCCGTACCCCGCAAGCCTTCATCCCGTTTTGTTTGCAGCTTTCCTGCTCGCACCACCCAGCCAGCGCATTGCCGCAATGCCGAAGAGCGGGGTGCTCACGAGCAGCGGATCTGGCGTCTAATCCCCCCTACGGATTGAATAAATTGATGTTCTAACGTTCGTAAGGCGAAGCACGATCCGCTGAGGCTCAGCCGGTAGGGCATTGCTTTCAGGACTGCCGGTTTCCCCTTTTCCGGATCATGCTCTAAGGTTCATAGAACTGCTCGCCGACCCTGGTGCAGTTCGTTCTGAGCGCGCCGGCGGCCGTCTCGTTTCCCAGGGGACCAGTCATGGCAGCGCGTTACAACATCCTCATCCTCGGTGCTTCGTACGGTTCGTTGCTCGCGTCGAAGCTTCTGTTCGGCGGCCACAGCGTGCGGCTGGTATGTCTGCCGGCGGAGGCCGACCTAATCAACGCCGAAGGCTTTCGCGTGCGCCTGCCGGTGCGCGGCCGTCCCGACCCGGTGGAACTCGATTCGCGCCGGCTCTCCGGCAAGGTTACGGCCGGCGGAACAGCCGGCATTGATCCTAAAGAGTACGACCTAGTCGGTCTCGCGATGCAGGAGCCGCAGTACCGGTCTGCCGGCGTTCGCGAACTCCTCGACGCCATCGGGCGGGCAAAAGCGCCCTGCATATCGATCATGAATATGCCGCCGCTCGCCTATCTGCGGCGGATTCCCGGTCTCGATGCGGATGCGCTGAAGCCAGCTTATACCGACGCCAGCGTTTGGGACAACGTCGACCCGGCTTTCATCACACTCTGCAGTCCCGATCCGCAGGCGATCCGCCCGCCGGACCAAAAGGTCAACGTGCTGCAAGTGACGCTGCCGACAAACTTTAAGGTCGCACGCTTCCCGTCCGAATTCGCAGACCGCCATCCTGCGCCAGCTTCAGGATGAGATCGAAGCCATCCGTTTCGATACCCCGGAAGGCAAGACCGAGCTTCCGGTGAAACTCAAAGTGTACGACTCGCTGTTCGTGCCGCTGGCCAAATGGGCGATGCTCCTGGCCGGCAACTATCGCTGCGTCACCAAAGACGGAATGCGTACCGCCCAGGAGGCGGTGCACAGCGATATCGAAACCGCACGCTCGGTCTATAATTTCGTGGTCGATCTGTGCATCGCGCTTGGCGCGAAACCGGAGGATCTGGTGCCGTTCGAGAAATACGCCGCGGCCGCGCAGTCGCTGACGCGGCCGGCTTCGGCGGCGCGGGCATTGCAGAATGGCGCACCCAATATCGAGCGGGCCGATAAGCTGGTGCAGCTCATCGCAGCACAGCGCGGCCTGCATCACCCGGCGATCGATGCGCAGGTCGCCCTGGTCGATGCCCGCCTCGAAGCCAATCGTAAGAAGGCGGCGGCCTGACGCGGCTCGCTTGGTCTTTCGGTTTTCTCCGGTTCTTCCATGCGCACCGTGCTCTGCGAAAAATAGTCGCAATCGCGCCATGCCGCGATGTCGCCGCTCCGCGCGACGATGTGTCCGTCGACGCTCGCTTCCACCGACTTAACACCGAGACCACGGGCTTCGATCATATGGTTGGTGAGCAGCGTCTTGCAGCCATCCGTTAGCAATACGTTCATCATTCCCGACGCGTCCGCCGTCTCCGCGATTTATTCGCGGCGGCGTTGTCAATAACTCAACCAACGATCGGTATGTGGAGACCGCCGCCCGGGGGCGCGCGGCTGCTCGCGACAACAAGGCACATTTGTACAATTTGAGGTTGGGTGCTCGCATGAATGACGTTCGCACGTGGCTGGATCGCCCTCGTACAATCAAAGCACCGTCCCTAGCGCCAAGCGGCGGCTCATCGCGCATCGATCAGGGACAGCCCGATGGCCTGCGGGTTCCGCGGCCGTTCTCGGTTCTTCGCCTTCTCTTTGAGCTGCTGGTTCATCCCTGGACGATCGCGCTCGTGAACGCGGCGATCCTTCTCGTTCTGGTGCTGGGATTCATTTACATGCTGCACACCAGCATGGAGCCTTTGCACCAGGCCGAGGAGATCATCTCCGGGCTCGGCGTCATTCTGATCGGCTGGGGCGTGGCGCTCGAGGAGCGCATGAAATTGCGGGAGATCTTCCGCCTGATCGGCGACGATGAAGCGCGGGAGCGGGAGATCGACGAGACCTGCCACCGCTTCGGCGTCGGCCATCTGCTGTTCGGATTGTTCTCGGAAATTGCCGTGGAGGCGGTGCGCATCCCGGATGAAATTATCAACACCAGCGGTATCGAAAAATCCGTACTGGCCGCTGCCGTGGGATTGCTCGGCATCGGGGCCATCTTGCTGGCGAGGCACATTGCTTCGCTGGTGCGCGCCTGAGAAATGCCGGCGAAGCCGCATTGTACGCGCTTCGCCGGCCGGCGACAGCTTGAGCACCTCGCCCGAAACATCGCCGGTACGGTTGGCCGACGGCAGGGCAGCCGTCGGCCAACCGTCGACTACGCCGTCGGCGCGCCGGCAAACAGGTTCTTTTTGATGATGGCGTGAATGCCCCAGTTGCCGTCGACCACCTGGGTGACGCCAAAGTCCACCGCGACCGAGATCAGCGAGATCGACTCGTCTTCGCTCAGGCCCTTGGTGGTCATCAGGAAGGTGCGCATCTTGCGGAAGGCATCGCGCAGCGCGAGATCGATCGACGACTTTTTGTAGATGTCCTGTTGCGCGGTCGGCCCGAGCTCTTCCAGATAATTGGCGAAGGAGAAGCCGTGCAGGACCCATTCATCCTGTGTTTCCAGAAGCGGGTAGGTCAGTCCGGCGAGCGAGCCGGTCAGCGCGTCCTTCTTGTGTAGGATGAGCTGGAACGTGCCGGTCAGCGACATCTCGATCGCGGTGCCGCACAGTTCGGAGTCGCCTTGTGCGGCGTGGGAATCGCCGACCGAGAACAGGCCGCCGGGCACGGCGACCGGGTAGTACATGGTCGCGCCCTTGCCGATGCGCCAGTTATCCATGTTGCCGCCGAAATAGCCGGGCGGGATGGAGTCGACAACATCGGCTTCCTTGGGCGCGAGCCCCATCACGCCGAAATGCGGCCGGATCGGAATGCGCACGTTCTTGAGAATGCCGTGGGTCTCCTGCACGATCGAATGGTCGACCGGCACGCCCGGATAGTCGATGATCTTATGCACGACACCGAAGGGGTCGGTCTGCGGAACCCAGCGGAAATTGTAGACCGCCTGCGCCCAATTGCGCTGTCCGCTGGTGTCGATTTCATAGATCGTGCAGACCTCGCGCGGCTTCGGCTCGGTGAGCAGCTCGTTGTAATGAAAGCCCCACCAGGCCGCCGCGTTGCTGCCGAACGACTTGCCGGTATGCGCCGGGTTGGCGCATGGCCGCGGCTTCACATCGATGATGCGGACTTCGAGAATGTCGCCCGGCTCGGCGCCGCGGATATAGACCGGTCCGGTGCAGATATGGACGCCGAAGCCTTCGCCTGAGCCGCGGCCAAGCAGCTTGCCGTCGACCGGCCCGGCGCCGCGGCGGTTGACGCCTTTTTTCTCCTTGGTCCAGAGATAAATGCTCTCGACACCCGGATCGCCTTTCACCATGCGCTCGGTATCGTCGCCGGCATGGTGGGTGACCGCTTCGATCGTCACGTAGTCGCCGGAATCGACCTCGAGCTGCGGCTTCAACAGCTTGCTGAAATAGCCCCAGTGCACCGTGTCGGAGCTGGCCGGCAGGTAATGGTAGGTGGGCTGGCCGGGCTTCGCCTGCGCTGAGGCCGGCGTCGCCAGCGTACCGGCACCGGCCCACGCGGCGGCCGCGCCGCCGCTGGCGAGGAAGGCGCTCTTGAGGAAGCTGCGTCTTTCGCCATCGAGATCGTCTAGAAGCTTCTGCCGATGCAGCTCAAAGTCTGGGCAGGTGTGATCGTCCCCTGTGCACATAACTACGTTCCCTCTGATCAGTCGTTGAAGCGCCGGCCATTTGACCAGTCACACGGGGAAGTAGCGGCAACTTACATGCCAGTTGCGCGGGCGGGTTTCGATCACTCCGCAGCCGAGGCCAACGGTATTTCGCGCAGGCGATAGGCGCCGGCCTCGCCCACCAATTCGATGTGGCGCATGTGGAACGCGCGCAACGTCGAGCGATGGCCGATCGAAACGATGGTCGCGCCTTTGAGCCGCTCCTGCAGCAGACGATAGATCGCGGCCTCGGCGGCTTCATCGAGCGAGGCGGTCGACTCATCGAGGAAGAGGTAATTCGGTGCGTGAAGGAGCGCGCGTGCAATGGCGAGCCGCTGCTGTTCGCCGAGCGAGAGCATCCGATTCCAGTGCTCCTCTTCGCGCAGCCGCGGCACCAGCTCGGATAGACCGACGGCGACAAGCGCTTCGGCGACGCGCGCATCGTCGAACGTATCCGCCTTGGCGGGATAGCTCACGGCGGCCGCCAGCGGCGCGAGAGGGAAATAGGGCCGCTGTGGGATGAGCATGATCTTGGCATCCGCCGGCACCTGGACACGCCCGGAGCCGAACGGCCAGATGCCCGCGATGGCGCGGAACAGTGTGGATTTGCCTGAGCCGGACGGCCCAGTGATCAGGACGCGCTCGCCGGGAGCAAACTCGATGTAGTCGGCGGTCACGATCGGCTCGCCGTCGGGCAGCCGCACATCAAGCTGTTCAGCGGCAAATTCCGCGCCGCTGCGGCGCTCGACTTCGATGCTCGGCGATGCGTGCGCGACAGCACGGCTGGCTTCGATCGCCTGATCGAAGCCGGACAGACGATCCATGATCGCACGCCATTCCGCGATGCTTTGATAGTTCGAGATGAAATAGGACAGCGCCGTGCGCACGTTGTCGAACGCGGACCCGGTCTGCATGAGATCGCCGAGCTGCACCACGCCGGCGAAATAAGCCGGACTGACCACGATGTATGGAAAAATAACCGAGACTTGCGCATAGCCGGCAGCAAAGAAATTGACGAGCTTGGTTCGCTGCATGATCGCGAGCCAGTTGGCGATCACAGGCTGGAAACGGCCGAGGTGTTCGTCGCGCTCAGCGGCGTCGCCGCCGAGCGCCGCGATTTGTTCGGAATTCTCGCGCGTGCGCACCAGATTGAAGCGGAAATCAGCCTCGAAACGCTGCTGTTGAAAATTGAGCGGAATGAGCCGCCAGCCGATCAAATGCGTTAGCGCCGTTCCAATCGCGGCATAGATCAGCGCCGCCCAAACCAGATAGCCGGGGATCGTCGATTCCGCACCAAATAGATGCAGCGGCGCTTCTTCGGAAAGACTCCACAAAATGACGACAAATGAACAAAAGCTGACGACCGAACTCAGTATGCCGATGACAATGGAGAGCGCAGAGTCGACGAAGGATTTCACATCCTCGGCAATACGCTGGTCCGGGTTGTCGGCGGCATCGCCGAGAAGCTGCATGCGATAATGGTTGGCGGCATGGAGCCATCGCTCCAGATAGTTCTGCGTCATCCAACGGCGCCAGCGGATTTGCAGCCACTGATTGACGTAAGTTTTGTAGACCGCAAGAACGATGTAGACGGCAGCAAACGCGCAGAAAAACAGGATCAAGCTGACGAACGCGTTCCAGTTGCGATTTTGCAATGCGTCATAGAAGTATTTGTACCAAAGGTTCAGGACGACGTTGAGCCCAACCAGCGCCAGTTCCATCACGATCACGGCCGCGAGCAGCATGCGGCCGGGCCAGCGTTCCTCGGAGTTGAAATAGGGAATGGACAGCCGCCAGATGGTGGCGATTGTCGAAGCCATTTTCTTCAAGGGTTGCTCCCTCTGTCAGGCGCGGACAAAGCAAGCGCGCCGCCGCGTGCAGGCGACACGCGTGCGGTGCAAAAACTCCAAAAGTGTCCACAAGAGTTGGGCATTTCGTGGATGCTTTTCGACGCCTAGTCCAAAGCAGTATTGTCGCGCCCCTGGCTTTCACCATAACATGCCCGCGGGTCATCGTCGCATAATCGACCATGGAATTCGCGCGGAACAGGCGTGCGAAAGCGTTCGGTCGGTGAGATTTCGTCCAATTCGGCCGCGGTGTGCCGGCGCAAAACATTGCGGCGGCGAGGAGGCGTCGAAAGAGAAGAAATTTTGCGTGCGGGCGGTGCGAGTGGGGAGTGGCGCTTATGTGGAATCAGGTTTACGACCCGTTCAATAGTCCTGTCCTGTCGACGCTTGCGGCCGCGTTGCCGGTGGTGTGCCTCCTCGCCTTGATCGCATCCGGCAAGGTTAAGGCCCATCTTGCCGCGATCGTCGCACTCGTGTTGGCGATTCTGGTCGCCATTTTTCTGTTCACCATGCCGGTCGGGCTTGCGCTCCGGGCAGCGGTGCTCGGTGCGATCGCGGGTTTCTTCCCGATCGGCTGGATCGTTCTCAATGTCATCTTTCTCTACCGGCTGACAGTCGCCACCGGCGCCTTCGCAACTCTGTCGCAGGCGATCGGCGGGGTGACGCGGGACCGGCGCCTGCAGCTTCTGCTGATCGCATTTTCGTTCGGCGCCTTTTTTGAAGGAGCCTCCGGTTTCGGCACCCCGGTGGCTGTGACCGGCGCTATTCTGATCGGTCTCGGCTTCTCGCCGCTGGCCGCGTCCGGCTTGTCGTTGATCGCGAATACTGCGCCTGTCGCCTACGGCGCGCTCGGCACGCCGATCGCGGGGCTCGCCAACGTCACCGGCCTCGATCCGTATCTGCTCGGCGCCATGGTGGGGCGGCAGCTGCCGTTCTTTTCGCTGCTCGTGCCGTTTTGGTTGATCTGGGCTTTCGCGGGGCGGCGCGGCATGCTGCAGATCTGGCCGGCTATCCTGGTCTGCGGACTGTCGTTCGCGATCCCGCAATTTCTGATCTCGAATTTCGTCAATCCCTGGATCGTGGATGTCGGCGCCTCGCTGATCTCGATGGCGTGTTTGATCGGCTTCCTTAAAATCTGGCAACCGAAGGAGCTGTGGCTCTCGCCGGCGCTGCGCAGTCGCGACAATTCTGCGTCGGTCGCGCCGCCGGTCTCGGCCATCAAGACCGAGATGCCGAGCGACGCGGAGCTGCTGCGTTCGCTGCTGCCCTGGATCATCGTCTGCGTCATTCTGCTGATATGGGGCACCGGCTGGTTCAAGAATTTTGTCAATTCAACCTTCATCTGGAAATATCCGATCGAGGGCTTGCACAACCTCGTCCAGAAGGTGCCGCCGGTGGTGGCGAAACCCCTGCCGGAGGCGGCGGTCTTCGCCTTTACCTATGTGTCGTTCACCGGCTCGGGCATGCTGCTGGCGGCCATCATCTCCGGTTTCGTCATGGGCTTTTCACCCGCCAAGCTCGTCGTCGAATATGGCCGCACCATCAAGATCTGCGCCTATTCGCTGATCACCATCTCGGCGATGCTGGCGATCGGAACCTTGACCCGTTATTCCGGCATCGACGCTACGCTCGGTCTCGCCTTCGCTGGCGCCGGCGTGCTTTACCCCTTCTTCGGCACGCTCCTCGGGTGGCTCGGTGTGGCGCTGACCGGATCCGATACCGCCTCGAACGTGCTGTTCGGCGGCTTGCAGAAGATTACCTCCGAGCAGCTTGGTCTGTCGCCGATCCTCATGAGCGCAGCCAATTCGTCGGGCGGCGTGATGGGCAAGATGATCGACGCACAGTCGATCGTCGTGGCCTCGACCGCGACCAATTGGTTTGGACATGAAGGCTCGATCCTGCGCTTCGTGTTCTTCCACTCGATCGCGCTCGCCTGTCTGGTCGGCATCTTGGTCACGCTGCAAGCCTATGTATTCCCCGGCATGATCGTCCATTGACGCCGATCACCCTGACGGGTAGCTGATCGTCGTCTTCACGGTGGCATCGCGCAGCGCTCGGGGGAGCACGCGATGCGGCTTCTTCCGTCGCGGGTGCGTTACTTGGATGGGTTACTTGGCTGGGTTACTTGGCTGAGTACTTGCTGCTTTGGGTGGCTGCATTGCTTGGAATTGCCTTAAAGGGGAAATGAATGTTCCGCGTCATCCGGCGTTACGGCTTGTGGCTGTTCTGCTTTTTGATACTCGGGCTCACACTGCCAGCGGCGGCCAGCGAACTCAGCTTTCCCTTCGATCGCGAATTGATGCTCGACGTAGCGCCTATGCCCGGATCAAAACGCGTGCCGATCATCGAGATCGATGCCAACGGCGCGGCGTCGATCGATCTGTGGTGTGCGAGCCTGCGCGGTCAGGCCAGTGTCGGCGACGACTCGATCAGCATCGTTCCCGGCCCGATCCAGCCTGCGCAATGTCCGGCGGATCGCCAGAGCGGCGACGAAAATTTGTTGGCGGCGCTGACCCAGGTGACGAATTGGAAGCGCACCGGCAACCTGATCGAATTGCGCGGTTCGACAACGCTGCGATTTCGTTTGATGACCAACTAAGGCCTGTTGAGATTCAACGCGAGTTGATGACGGCGGCAGCGAGATAGACGATGGCTTTGAAGCTCTGGTCGGTTTTGTCGGCGCGCATGGCGATGCGTTTGAATTCCTTGAGTTTGCAGAAGAAGTTCTCGATCAGATGACGCCATTTGTACATCTCGAGGTCAAGCAAGAGCTTTCGGGTTCGGCGCGGATGCTGGGAGATGATGATCTTGGCGCCGCGCGCGTTCAATTTGGCAACGATGGCGTTACTGTCGAAAGCTTTGTCGGCGATCAGCGCCGCAAAACTAATGCCGTCGAGCAGCGGCGGCACGCCGACCGTATCGTAGCGATGGCCAGGCAGCAGATTGAAGCGCACGAGATTGCCGAGCGCGTCGGTCAACGCCAGGATCTTGGTCGTCATGCCGCCTTTGGAGCGGCCAATGGCCTGGCTCTGAGTCCCCCTTTTGCGCCCTGGCCGTGGCGGTGGACCTTGACGATGGTGGCGTCGATCATGGCGTATTCCATATCCGGCTCCTCGGAGCAGGCTTCAAAAAGCCGGACAAAAACATCGGCTTTCACCCAATCGCGGTATCGTTTGAACACAGTGTTCCAGTTGCCGAAGAAGGCCGGGAGGTCGCGCCACGGGCTCCCCGTGCGCACCACCCACAGTACCGCCTCAATAAACAGCCGATTGTCCTTGCCGCTTCGTCCCGGGTCCGTCGGCTTACCCAGACAATGTGGCTCCATCTTTGCCCATTGGGCGTCAGTCAATACGAATCGTTCCATCCGAAGCTTGAATCACAAACAAGCCTCGCGCGGAATCCTGAATCTCAACAAGCCCTAGAGCGCGATCGCCTTAAGTCGAATCGACATCGCGCTCTAGATCTTTGATGGAGCATGATCTTTTCCGAAAACCGGTATCCACTTTTCCGGATCATGCTCTAAACTTTCGTCGCGCGTGTCAGCAGGAACGGCATGCGGATGGTGTTGTCGATTTCATCGTAAGCGTCGCGCGCGAGCCTGTCGAAAGCGGCGCGCAACTCTGCGAGCGTGCCCGGATCGCCTTCAAGCGAGGCGACGAGCTTCGTCAGCGGACCGATGGTTTTTTCCTGCGCCGTGCGGAAATGCGCAATGCTGAGCGCCGCTCCTGTCAGGGTATCGCGATCGAAGGTCAGGTCCTTGACGGCGGTGCCGAGCCGCTCGCGAACAATATTTGGATCGCCCCACAGGATCGGCGGAGCCGCTGGTTCAGTGCCGGCCGGAGGCGGCGGCCAGTAATCGCTCACAAGCTTGAACATCCGCCCGGTAAAATGCTCCGGCGGCCAGGTGGAAAATGCAATGCGGCCACCGGGCTTGAGAACACGGAGCATCTCGCCGAGCACCACAGCCGGACGCGGCGCGAAGATGTGGCCGTATTGGCTAAGCACGACGTCGAAGGACGCGTCCGGGTAGGGAAGGGCCTCGGCGTCGCCCTCGGTGAACGCGACGCTCACACCCGCGAGATCAGCATTGTAGCGGGCGCGCTCGAGCAGCACGGGTGACAGATCGAGGCCTGACACAGTGGCGCCACGGCGCGCGGCGGTCACCGCGACGACGCCGGCGCCACAGGCAACGTCGAGCACTTTTTGCCCGGCAGCCACTTGGGCGAATTTGACCAGCTTGGCGGCCGGGATGGTGGTGATCACCTCGACCGGCAGAAACGAGGCCCATGCTTCCCGCTGTGCGGCCTTGAAGTTAGCAAAAGGGTCGGTGTGCTGAGCGGCCATCGTTTCCTCCTGCGTGTCTCGTCTGGCATTCAGTTTAGCGGCTGCTACGCGTCCGCAGAAACAAAAAGGGCGCGGCTTGCAGCGCGCCCTTTCGCATTTTTCGCTGAGTGGAAGGATTAGAAATCCATTCCGCCCATGCCACCGCCCGGCGGCATTGCCGGCATTGCCGGCTTGTCCTTCGGCAGTTCGGCGACCATCGCTTCGGTCGTGACCAAAAGGCCGGCGACGGAGGCCGCGTCCTGCAGAGCCGCGCGCACCACCTTGGCCGGATCGACGATGCCTTCTTCGAGCATGTCGACATATTCCTCGTTCTGCGCGTCGAAGCCGAACGTCTCCGACTTGTTCTCGAGGATCTTGTTCACAACGATCGAGCCTTCGACACCGGAATTCTCGGCGATCTGGCGCAGCGGCGCTTCGATCGCCTTGAGCACGATGTTGATGCCGGTCTGCACGTCCGGATTGTCGTTGGTGAGCTTGCCGACCGCCTTCTTGGCGCGCAGCAGCGCCACGCCGCCGCCCGGTACGATGCCTTCCTGCACCGCGGCGCGGGTGGCATTGAGCGCGTCTTCGACGCGGTCCTTCTTCTCTTTCACCTCGATTTCGGTGGCGCCGCCGACGCGGATCACCGCGACGCCGCCAGCGAGCTTGGCAAGCCGTTCCTGCAGCTTCTCGCGGTCGTAGTCCGAGGTGGTCTCCTCGATCTGCGCCTTGATCTGCCCGACGCGGCCTTCGATGTCCTTCTTCTTGCCGGCGCCGTCGACGATGGTGGTCTTTTCCTTCTCGATCACCACTTTTTTGGCGCGGCCGAGCATTGCAACGGTGACGTTTTCGAGCTTGATGCCGAGATCTTCGGAGATCAGCTGACCACCGGTCAGGATGGCGATGTCCTCGAGCATGGCCTTGCGGCGATCGCCGAAGCCCGGAGCCTTGACGGCGGCCACCTTCAAGCCGCCACGCAGCTTGTTGACCACGAGCGTGGCCAGCGCTTCGCCTTCGACGTCTTCGGCGATGATCAGCAGCGGCTTGCCCGATTGCACCACGGCCTCGAGCACCGGCAGCAGCGCCTGCAGCCCGGGAAGCTTCTTCTCGTGCAGGAGGACGTAGACGTCATCGAGCTCGGCCAGCATCTTCTCGGCGTTGGTGATGAAATAGGGCGAGAGATAGCCGCGATCGAACTGCATGCCCTCGACGATCTCCACGTCGGTATCGAGCGCCTTGGCCTCTTCGACCGTGATCACGCCTTCGTTGCCGACCTTCTGCATCGCCTCGGCGATCATCTTGCCGATCGTCTCGTCGCCGTTGGCCGAAATGGTGCCGACCTGCGCGACTTCCGCCGAGGAGCCTACTTTCCTTGCCCGCTTCTTGATGTCGGCGACAACGGCCGCCACCGCGAGATCGATACCGCGCTTGAGATCCATCGGGTTCATGCCGGCCGCGACCGACTTAACGCCTTCCTTGACGATAGCAGCGGCAAGGACCGTGGCAGTGGTGGTGCCGTCGCCGGCCTCGTCGTTGGTCTTCGAGGCCACTTCGCGCACCATCTGGGCGCCCATGTTCTCGAACTTGTCCTCGAGCTCGATCTCCTTGGCGACGGTGACGCCGTCCTTGGTGATGCGGGGAGCGCCGAAGCTCTTGTCGATCACGACGTTGCGGCCCTTCGGGCCAAGCGTGACTTTCACCGCGTTAGCGAGCGTGTCCACGCCGCGCAGCAAGCGGTCGCGGGCGTCGCTGGAAAAACGTACTTCTTTTGAAGCCATAACAAAATTACTCCTTAGCGTTCCTGTTTTGCGGGACGGCTCAGGCGATGACGCCCATAATGTCGGATTCCTTCATGATCAGGAGATCCTCGCCCTCGAGCTTGACTTCAGTGCCGGACCATTTGCCGAACAACACGCGGTCGCCGGCTTTGAGGTCGATGGCGATCAGCTTGCCGCTCTCGTCCCGGCCGCCGGGGCCCACGGCCACCACTTCGCCTTCCTGCGGCTTCTCCTTGGCGGTGTCCGGAATGATGATGCCGCCCTTCGACTTCTCCTCTGCCTCGATGCGCTTGACGACCACACGATCGTGCAGGGGACGGAATTTGAGTTTCGCCATGATGATCCTCGGTGCCGCGGCTGTGCGGCGTGCGTTTTTGAGAAAGTGAGTGATTACAGAGGCTTGGCACTCTCGACTTCTGAGTGCCATGAGGCCGCTGCGGAGATAGGATGCGGGCCGGAAGCTGTCAAGCGTATGGCGGCCGTGGCGGTTAATGGGGCCGGCCAGGACTTTTCGCGCATGGCTCTAGCGGCGGCGGCGAAAACCCGCCACCATGGTGGCCAAGTTTTTGGCAAGAAATGATAGGCATCTTGCGGGGTGGTGACGGGATTCGCTATTTCGACGCGGGTTTGATTCTCAGGGGGGGTTCATGAGTGCTTGGCGGCGCGACTTGAGTGTGTTTTCGCGCCTTGCGGTTTTTCTTCTCGCATTGTCGGCCTGCACCACGAACACGCCCCCTGTCGAGGCTCCGTCGCCCATGCCCGACATTCCGGCCTCGATACGCGCTGAAGAAGTCGTCGGTCGCTGGGGTTACGGCTCGTACCATAACGAAGGCGATCGGGCGCGCACCGAAGCGGCGGCGCGCGGCCAGTGCGGCCAACCGGTGGTGATCAATCGCGGGCCGGGCGGGGGCGTGATGATGTATCTCGCCGACAGCGCGCAGCTTCAGGAGCTTTATCTCAAGGGCAGCCCGAGCGGTAAGAACTATGTCGGTCCTCCCGGTCCCGCAGGCGGCCCGCAGGATCGCGAGTTCGTCTCGGCCGACGGCCGTTCCATGGTTCTGCGCTGGATGAATCCGGAAGTGCAGACCCGCTATGGCACCGGCGTCTATGTGCGCTGCGGGGCGGAAGGCACCTCACGCAAGACCGCGCGGTGATAACGTTGTAGCAGTCGATTTTCATTTTTGCAGGCGAACGCCGGCGGCGCGGCAATGGCGTCGGCCGGCGTTCGACGACAGGCCGCCGGCGGTCTTCTCATCGCAGTCTGAGACGTGAGCGGGGAGGTTGGCGTTCGCCGAGCTCACGCGAGAGCTGCGTCAATTGTCGGCGCGGCGCAGGTGATTACCAACCGATTAACGCCTGACCTCGTCCTTTACACAAAATAAACTGTAACTTGATGAACAATCTATCAACGCGACCGCGGCACCGAGCCTGCTGAAAAAATTAACCAAACAGTCGCCGTTTAAGCTTGTACTTCAAGCATCGCCGGACGCGTCGGGTCCGGTAGGAACAGTGCAGTGTCCAATGGCCAGAATTTTTTGTTCTCCACGCGTCGCGTGCTCGGTGATGGCGGGGGCCGCAATTGTCCTGATCGCTTCTCATGGCGGCGCCGCCAGTCAGACGCTCGATCCGGGCTGGCAGCTCGTCTATGCGGGCCAGCCTGGCTATCGCGACGCGCTCCTGGAATCCGTGTTCGATGACGGGGCCGGCCCGGCCGTCGTCGGTCGCGCTTATGAGCCGCCCGCACCGATCTATTCGGAAGTCGATCCGATGGCCGCAGCGTCCAGCACGGACGAGCCGGCTCCTGTCTCCGCGGGGCAACCGGCCCCCACCGTTACACAGCAAGCGCACAGCCGCGGACCGACGGCCGCGCATTCGCAGCCGAACGCGCAGCAGCAGGCCGGGCAGGGCGCTGTCTCCCGCCGGCAAGTCGAGCCACGATATCTCGCGCCAGTTTTGCCGGGACAATTGCGCGGCTCACAGTCCGTCACGGTGAATCACCGGATTGCGGCCGTACCATCGGTGCAGTCCGATCCGCCAAACACTGGCGCTGTTCCGCCGCAGCAGGCTCGCGCTGCGGAGCCGACGCCGGCAAATCATCGGATGGTCGGGGCGCCGCAGCCGCAGCCGCTGCCCCAGCCCAGCCCGCAATACGCTGCACCGGTGCAGCAGGGCCGTGGACTCTTCTCTCCCACGTATCCGACGGCGGCCACACCCCAGGCCGCGGCGTATGCACAACAGCGCCAGCAGCTTGCCTTCGGCTATCAAACACAGCCGCAGCAAGGCTACGTCTATCCCGCGCCCGCCTACGCGCCATCGACCTACGGGGACATGACGCAGCAACAGCAGATGGATCCGCGCTACGAGCGCCAGGTCGTGGACTATGGCGGCAGCGAAAAGCCGGGCACGATCATCGTCGATACCCCGCATTTCTTTTTGTATCTGATCATGAACGGCGGGAAGGCGCTGCGCTATGGCATCGGCGTCGGCCGCCCCGGCTTTACCTGGGCCGGCGTCAAAAGCGTTTCGGCCAAGCGCGAATGGCCGGATTGGCGCCCACCGGATGAGATGTTGGTGCGCCGGCCGGATCTGCCGCATTTCATGCCCGGCGGTCCCGACAATCCGCTTGGCGCTCGGGCGCTCTATCTCGGCTCGACGCTTTATCGCATCCACGGCTCCAACGAGCCCTGGTCGATCGGCACGCAAGTGTCGTCGGGCTGCATCCGGCTGCGCAACGACGACATCATCGATCTCTATGGGCGCGTGAAGGTCGGCGCCAGAGTGATCGTTATTTGATGTGCGTCATTCCGGGGCGCGCCGAAGGCGAGAGCCTGGAATCCATAACCTCGAACGGTGCAAGTTCTGCTCGACCCGCGATTATGGATTCCGGACTTGCCGCTGGCGCGGCAATCCGAATGACGCAGGCGATCTGAAAGCGCGTCAACGCCGCTTATACGCTTCGCGGTGAGCTACTCCGCAGCCGCGCGGGTTCCGGTATCCGGTTGCTTTTCCTCTTCACGCGGCTTCACCGCGTGCTCCGCCACGAAGTAGACCGGACGGCCTTTGATCTCGTAGAGGATCTTGCCGATATATTCGCCGACGACCCCGAGCATGATGAGCTGTACGCCGCCGAGCACCATCACGCCGACAAAAAGCGACGGATAACCGGGCACGCGTTCCCCATAGGCGAACGTCTCATAAACGATTTCCGCCCCGTAAAGGAACGCGGTGAATGCCAGCAACGATCCGAGCCAGGTGGCGACACGCAAAGGCGCGACCGAGAACGCCGTCAAGCCGTCGATCGACAGCCCGATCAGTGAACGCAGGCTCCAGGTGGAGCGGCCGTCGGTGCGCGCCGCCGGATGATAGTCGATGCGGATCTGTCGAAAGCCGATCCAGCTCGAAAGTCCCTTGAAGAAACGATTGCGCTCCGGAAGCCGCCGCAGCGCATCGGCCGCGCGCGGCGAGAGCAGCCGGAAATCGCCGGCATCCTCCGGGATCTTGGTGTGGGCCCCCCAATTGAGGAGCAGATAAAAGCCCTTGACCAGAAACCGCCGCGCCGGCAACTCGTTCTCCCGATGCGCTTTGGCGGTGTAGATCACGTCGAAGCCGTCATCGAGCCAATGACCGACCAGCCTCTCGATCAGAGACGGCGGATGCTGGCCGTCGCCATCGATGAACAGCGTGGCGCCGAGCCGGGCATGGTCGAGGCCGGCGAGCAGGGCCGCTTCCTTGCCGAAATTGCGCGACAGCGAGACGATCTGAACGTCGACGGTGGTAGCGGGCAGCTGATGAATGATAGCGAGTGTGTCGTCGCGGCTGCCGTCGTCGACATAGACCACCTCGCAGGCGAGCCCGTATTTGGCGCCGAGCGTGCCCGCGACGGCGGCGAGTTCTGCATGCAGTCGCGGCAGCGAAGCCGCCTCGTTATGGACCGGAACAATGATCGAGAGACCGCGCGCGGGAGTCGGTGCGCCGCCCTCGCGCCATGGGTGCACCGTTCCCTCCCGAGCTGGCCTCGTTAGGCCAGGCTCCTTTGCCACATCGACCACCGGCAGCTCCTTTTTCACGCGGTCTATATATTAACGGGCCATTTCTGTCGCGTCAGCGATGTCGCAGGGCTTGCCGGCCCGGGCCGGGCTGGCGGATCGCCGCCAACGTGATATGCGAAGCCCCGATGACCCAGTGTGCCAAGCCGCGATGACCCATGTGTCCCTTTACGATCGTGCCCGCGCCCGCCTCGTCGGCGGCTGGCGTGATCGCGCGGTTATCTTCAAGGCGATCTCCTTTGCGATGATCGGCGTGGTCAATTCCGCTGTCGATTACGGTGTTTTCCTGATTGCACGCAGCCTGCTGGAGCGCTCGGCGACGGCAGCCGCATTGTTCGCCTCGGTTTCCGGCGCGTGCGAATGCGGCAGCCCCGCGGCCATTTCGCTTATCGCCGCGAATGCCCTCTCGTGGATCGTCGCCGCCACGGGCTCTTATGTCATGAACTCGACCATCACGTTCGCGGCCGAGTCCGGCCGCAAACTGCGATGGGGCTCATACTTCGCCTTTCTGGCTTCCGGTTTTGCCGGCTGGATCGCCAACACCGCCATGCTGCTTCTGGCGGCGGAGGTGCTGCTGTTGCCGGTATGGCTGGCCAAGCTCGTCGCCATCTTGGCGAGCTTCATGGTGAACTTTCTACTGTCGCATTTCGTGGTGTTCCGCGTCCGCTCGAACGCGAAGGTAGAAGCCAAGCCTGAGGCTTAGCGCGAGGATTGCGCAATAATCTAGCTGCGCGTTTTGCGCGCTTTTTGTTCCGCGAGAAATTTGTGCATCGTGAGCTGCGGCTCGTCGGTCTCATAGGCGGCGGCGAATGCATCGATGCCGGCGGCGACGGCGTCCGAAAGCGGCAGGTCCTCCCACTGCCGGATGAGCCGCTTTTGCAGCCGCACCGCGCGCGGAGCCGAGGTCAGGAGCTTGCCGATCCAATCCTCCACCACGCGATCGAGGTCCGGCGGCGGCACGGCATGTTCGATCAATCTCCAGGCGAGTGCCTCGCCGGCAGGGAAGCGCTCACCGAGCAACAGCACTTCGCGCGCACGGCCCCAGCCCGCGAGCAACGGAAACAGCGCCGCCTCGATCACCGAGGGAATGCCGATCTTGACTTCCGTCATGCCGAAGAAAGCGTCGTCGGCGGCAAAGCGCACGTCGCAGGCCACCGCGATTTCCATCCCGGCGCCAAAACAGAAGCCGCGAATTTTGCCGAGCACCGGCACGGGCAGATTGCGGATCGCGTCGGCGGTCCGGTGCAGGCGCGTGATCAGGACTTTGGCGGCCTCGGGGTTATCGATTGCCGCCATCTCGTTGATGTCGGCGCCGACGCTGAAGGCCCTCGTTCCAGCGCCCGAAAGCACGACGACGCGCAAGTCGTCATCGCCCGCAAGCGCAAGCAAAGCTTCGGTGAGCGCCTCCATCGCCGCGCTGCTCATCACGTTGAGGCCGCGACCGTCGTCGAGCGTGAGATAAGCGACGACGCCTTGCGCGCGCTCGTCGCGCCGGACATGAACTATCGGATCGTTAGCGTTCGGCAATCGCGCTTCCTCGGGAGTTGGAGCGTCGATGGTCGTTTACGGCGAAGCTTCGACGGCAACCGCGTCGCGTTGCAGCTCGGCCATCAGCCGTTCGTAGAGCGGATTTTCGCGCGTATAGACGTAATCGAGCGCCGCCACCGACACGGCCTCGGCGCCGTGTTCGCGCAAGAAGCTGGCGAGACCGTGCACATGCTTGGGCGGGCAATGCAGCGTCAACATGCCTGATGAGGTCGGGCCGCCGAACGGCGCGGCGACGCCGAATTTCTCGCGGGCGGCGTTGAGCAACGTGTCGTTTAGTCCGGCGAAGCGCGTGCGCACCTCGCGATAGGCGTGGGCGCATTTTTGCGCGGCGAGCCGGTCGAGCAACAGCCGGGCCGTCTCGCGCTGGGCCGCGGTCCAGGCGGCGGTGCGGGCGGCGACGAGGTTCGCCTGCGAGCGCAGGATCACGCCGTCCTCGATTACCTTCAACCCGTTGGCGGCGAGCGTCGAGCCGGTGGTGGTGATGTCGACGATCATCTCGGCGGTGCCGGCGGCGGGTGCGCCTTCGGTGGCGCCTGAGCTTTCGACGATGCGGTAATCGACAATGCCGTGGTCGGCGAAGAACGCGCGGGTCAAGTTGGCGTATTTGGTCGCGAGCCGCATTTTGCGCTCGTGCTTGAAGCGAAACGCGGTGGCGACGTCGTCAAGATCGGCCATGCTGCGTACGTCGATCCAGGCTTGCGGCACGGCGACGACCACGTTGGCAAAGCCGAAGCCGAGCTGGTCGATGAAAACGACCTGCCGGTCGGCATCGAGGATCATCTCGCGCACCAAATCCTCGCCGGTGATGCCGAGATGCACCGCGCCCTGGCCGAGCTGGGTCGTGATTTCGCCAGCCGAAAGGTAGGCGATTTCCACGCCGTCAAAGCCGGCGAAGGTGCCGCGATAATCGCGGGCGCCACGCGGCTTGACCAGATCGAGCCCGGAGCGGGCGAAGAACGCTTCCACGTTCTCCTGCAGGCGTCCCTTGGAGGGGACGGCGAGAATAAGCGCGGCGCTCATGCGGCGGCTCCGCAAGCTGACAATTCCTCGACCGAGGCGGCAAACCCAACCGCGGGAATTTGCTCATGCGCGCCCAGCCGCGTCAGCAGGCCGTCGTAGCGGCCGCCGGCGATGAGTGGGCCTTTGCTGCGCGGGTCGTGCAGCTCGAAGACGAAGCCGGTGTAATAGTCGATGCCGCGGCCGAACGCCGTCGAGAAATGGATGGCGCCGACATTCACGCCGCGTGCGGCGAGAAACCCGGTGCGGGTCTCGAAGAGATCGAGCGCGGGCGCGAGCGCAAGGTTGGCGTCGGCGGCGAGCGCCCGCAATTCGCCGGCGGCTTCGTCGGGGTCGCCGCGCACGGCGAGGAAGCGCTCGATCAGGGCGCGGGTCTCCTGCGGCAGCCGCGTGCCGGCGCCAAGCGCGGCCTGTTCGAGGAAGCGCTCCGCGATCTCCGCCACGGAACGGCCGCCGACCGCCTCGATCCCGGCGATCGACAGCAGGTCGGTGACCAGATGATGCGCCGCCTTCGGATCTGAGCCGGCGAGCGCGGCGAGCACGCCACGGTATTCCGCCCCGCCGTTTGTCGGCGTCAGCGCCAGTTCATCGAGATCGTGCGCCAGCGACCATTTCCGGTTGAAATCCTTCACCAGCCGGCGCTTCCAGGCCGGCGCTAGGTCGAGCGCGGCAACGAAGGCGGTGAATAGCCCGACGTCGCCGAGGCGGATTTCCGGGGTCGGCAGTCCATAAAGCGTCGTCGCCTCAAGCCCGAGCGATAGCATTTCGGCGTCGGCCGCTGCCTTGTCGTTTCGCGCGAATGATTCGATGCCGGCTTGCAGGATTTCGGTGGCGGCGCCTTCGCGATGGCGGAACACCACGCCCAGGTAGCAATACCCCGCGGCCTTGCCGGCCGAAGGCGATTGCAGATAGGCGCGCGACACCGGAATGGTGAGGTCGGGCCGCAGGCACAATTCGCGCCCATGCGGATCGCTGGTGAGGAACATGCGGCGGCGGATGTCCTCGCCCGACAGGTCGAGAAACGGCTCCGCCGGCTGCAGCACCGGCGGATCGATCGGCGTGTAGCCGGCGCGCATATAGGACGAAAGGAGCTGCTGCGCGCGCAGGTCCGAATTGTTTGCTGCCATACTCATGCCGACGAACTCGTGCCGGCCCATGGTTAATCCATTATGGGAGGCGCGGCGATAGCATTGATCCTGTGGCCCCTTAGCATGGCGACCGTCGAGATTCGATGAAGATCACGGGGCGCCGTTAATGCAAGAAAAGCCAGAGTGCGGAGCCCAACCCCGTAATAAGCACCCCAATCACCACGCCCAAGAGGAGCATCCAACCCGCCGGTGGCGGAGGCTTCTTTGTCACCGTCGTGGAGGGCGCTGGCATCAGTCCATGCCGAGTTAGAACCTCTGTCACGACAGCAACGAGTTCGCCTTCCTTTACGGATCGTTGCGCCTCGCCTTGCCTTTTGAGGTGTTCCTCGCGCCCCTTTTCCAGCTTGGCGAGCTCGGCGCCGACGATCAGATCCTTGATCGTAACTTCGCCCTTGGTCTTCTCGTCGGAGCCCTGGATGACGACGCAGGGGGCGCTGCGTTTGTCGGCGTACTTGAGCTGATTGCCAACATTTCGGGGGTTGCCAAGATAAAGTTCAGCGCGAATACCGGCCGCACGCAATCTTGCGACCATGTTCTGATAATCGGTGAGACGGTCTTTATCGAAGACGGTTACGACAACCGGGCCGGGCTCCGGCTTGCCGTCGAGCTTGCCGAGATGCGTGAGCGCGGCGGCAAGCCGCGATACGCCGACGGAGAATCCGGTGGCAGGCACAGGCTCACCGCGAAAGCGCGACACAAGCCCATCATAACGTCCGCCGCCACCGACGGAGCCGAAGCGCGGCGAGCCGTCGTTACCGTCAGTCGAGAATGTCAGCTCAACCTCGAAGACGGGACCGGTGTAATATTCAAGACCGCGGACGACTGAGGAATCGATTCGAATGCGATCAACGTCGTATCCCCCAGCCTTCACGAGCCGCGCAATTTCGCCTAGCTCAGATCGCCCCTGTTTGATCAGTTCTTGCCCCTCCATTCCTATGAACTGATTTGGGAGCTCTCCCGCAATTCTCTCAAATGCGACGCCGTCAAATTCCTCAAATTCAAACCTGAACTCCAAACTCTGAAATATCGCCCTTATCTGCGCTTCGTTTAGATTAGCGCCTCTTGTGAAATCGCCACTTTCATCCTTGCGGCCCGGTCCAAGTAGCAGCCCAACGCCTTCTCGACCCAGCCGATCCAGCTTATCAACGGCGCGCAGCACCGTGAGGCGTCGCCCGGCATTGTCCTCGCCGCCGAGTCCGATGGACTCAAGCACGCCATCCAACACCTTCCGGTTATTGACCTTCACCACATACGAGCCGCGCGGTATGCCCAGCGCCTCCATGGTGTCGGCAGCCATCATGCACATTTCCGCATCGGCGGCGGGCGAGGCCGAGCCGACGGTGTCGGCGTCGAATTGCATGAACTGGCGGAAGCGGCCGGGGCCGGGCTTCTCGTTGCGGAACACGAAGCCGAAGCGGTACGAGCGGTAGGGTTTCGGCAGCGTGTCGAAATTCTCCGCCACGTAACGGGCGAGCGGCGCGGTCAGGTCATAGCGCAGCGACAGCCACTGCTCGTCGTCGTCCTGGAACGAGAACACGCCCTCATTGGGCCGGTCCTGGTCGGGCAGGAACTTGCCGAGCGCGTCGGTGTATTCCACCGCCGGCGTCTCCACCGGCTCGAAGCCGTAGCGCTCGTAGACCTGGCGGATGGTTTCGACCATGCGCCGCGTGGCGGCGATCTCAATTGGGCCGCGATCTTCGAAGCCGCGCGGCAGCCGTGCTTTGAGCTTGTTGTCTTTGCGCTTCTCGGCCATCCGCGGGCCTTACTTCATTCGTTTGAGAGGGGTGCGCGGTTGGTAGCAGCGGCCGGTCATGGCCGCAAGCAAGGTCCAGATTGCGGCACGCCTGCAACAGCTCGCGCGAGTCGACGAGCGTCTGCCGCGCTTGCCCGACGGCGGCCGCCATCGCGGCCACCTGTTGGCGATGCGCCTTGGCGAGTTCCCGGAAGCGGCGGATCGATTCGGCGAACTCCCGACGCCGGCCGGCGATGTCGGTGGACGGTTCCTGTTCGGGTCTCGGCGATGGCGCAAATGGGATGGACGCGCGCAGTTTCGGCCGCTCGCACGCGTTACCGCGGCGGCGGAAGGCGGGGACATAACTGCCGCGCGGCACCTCGATGACCAGGGGATCGTCGCGGCCGATGCCGGAATAGTAACGCGCCAGCGCCTGACGCATGCGCACGGCCTCGACGCGCACGATGGGATCCGTCTGCGGATCAAAATCGGCGCCGCGACCGAGCGCTTCCACCGCAATCGTATAGGCTTTGAGCTTGCTGCCGTTACCGGCCAGCGTGGTTTCGACGATGAAGGACAGAAAGCTGGTCAGCCGATAGGAATCGCGGAACGTGCTGCTGCCGACGATCCGGCTGAGCTCGCGGCGGATGTCGTCGGCGTGCAGCCGCTCCGGAACTACGCGAGCGGGGTCGCGGTCAGCGCTGTATCTTTCGTTCATCGCCCACAAGGGAGTTTAAACCGGCGAGGGGGCTTGTCGAGCTAAGCCCATCTTATGTTGCTATTTTCCGGCGTATGTCCAATTTTATACAGCTTCTAATGGTTCACGAAGCCGCTACCCTGTGGGCAAATCGGAACCCAAAACGCCGATGCGCTCGGCCTGGGCATCGAGATGCGGGCAGAGTGTGCGCGGTGCGACCTTGGCGATTGAGATGGCGTTTGTTCAATCAGCCCTCCACGACCGCGCCGCGCAGCTGCGATGAATCGAACGCGGCCGTCCGCGCGTGTTTGATGAAGCCTTCCCGCCTGAAGCGATTCATGAAAAAGTGTACGGCTGTGGGCGCAGTCTGTTTGAAATGATGCGGCCCCGAAGAGTTGCCGGCCAAGAACAGCGAGACCAACCATGGCTGACATTGCAAGCTTAGCAACACGCCAAACCAACGATCTCGACGCCTTTTGGCTGCCGTTCACGCCGAACAGAGCCTTTAAGCGCGCGCCGCGGCTGATCACGGCGGCAAAGGGCATGAACTATTTCACCTCTGACGGGCGCGCCGTCCTCGATGGCTTGGCCGGGCTATGGTGCTCGAATGCAGGACACAACCGCGATTCGATTGTTGCGGCTATCCAGCGGCAAGCCGCCGAACTCGACTATGCGGCCGCGTTTCATTTCGCGCATCCGAAGTCCTTTGAGCTCGCGAGCCGGATCGCCGCATTGGCGCCGGCCGATCTCAATCGCGTGTTCTTCTGCAATTCGGGCTCGGAGGCGGTCGACACCGCGTTGAAGATCGCACTTGCCTATCACAACATCCGCGGGGAGGGCGATCGCACCCGCCTCATTGGCCGCGAACGCGGTTATCACGGCGTCGGGTTCGGTGGCATTTCCGTCGGCGGCATCGTCAACAATCGAAAATTCTTCGGCACGCTTTTGGCCGGCGTCGACCATCTGCCGGCGACCTATAATCGCGAGCAGCAGGCTTTCACGAAGGGCGAGCCGCAATGGGGCGCGCACTTGGCCGACGAACTCGAGCGCATCGTCGCCCTGCATGGTGCCTCCACGATCGCAGCGGTGATCGTCGAGCCGATGGCCGGCTCGACCGGCGTGCTGCCGGCGCCGCAAGGCTATCTGCAGCGCCTGCGCACGATCTGCGACCGGCACGGGATTTTGCTGATTTTCGACGAAGTCATCACCGGCTTCGGCAGGCTCGGCCATGCCTTTGCGGCCGAGCGCTACGGCGTGACGCCGGATCTGTTGTGCTTCGCCAAAGGCGTCAATTCGGGTGCGGTCCCGATGGGCGGGGTGATCGCGCGCGAAAACATCTACGACGCCTTCATGCACGGTCCGGAACATGTGATCGAGCTATTCCATGGGTACACCTATTCGGCCCACCCATTGGCGTGTGCGGCCGGCCTCGCCGCCCTCGATCTCTACCGCGATGAAGGCCTGTTCGATCGTGCCAAGCGTCTCGAACCGCTCTACGCCGACGCCGCGATGTCGCTCAAGGGGCTGCCGGGCGTGCTTGACGTGCGTGCCATCGGGATCGCCGCCGGCGTGGACCTCGCCCCGCGGCCGGGCGCGCCCGGGGAGCGCGGCTATGAGGCCATGGAACGGGCTTTCCAGGACGAAGATCTGGTCATCCGGATTACCGGCGATACGCTGGCGATCGCGCCTCCCTTGATCGTCAGTGAGGCGGAGATCGGGGAGATCTTCGAGAAAGTTGCACGGATCATTCGCGCCGTTGCGTAGCGGCCGTTCTTCGAACTGTCATCGTCATCGTTCTCTAGTGTGATGCTGGAGCATGACCCGCTCGGGCCGGCTCTGGAGGCGTCCTTCCAAGAACTTGGTTACCTCCCGGATAGGGGCTGGGGGCAGGCTTTTTCGGAATGATGCTTGATGCAATCGGGCCGCCGCCGGACGAAGAGTCCTTGCGGCGACGCGGCGCTTGTGGACACTGATACCACTCGGAAGCGAATCAAACTCCGGCATTGGGACCCGTATGGTGCGGATTGGCGCCATTTTCATTGCCTTATGCATGGTGCTCATCGCCGCTTCGCTCGGCGCCGTGCTTTTTCTGCGCTTCGGGCTCCCCGCCGTGGATTCGGCATTGGTGGCGCTGGGCCTCCTAACGGTGCTGGCCCTCTACAACACCGTTTCGGGGCGTAGGCGCGACCGCGCGGTCGTCAACGACCAGCTTGCCAGTCTCGCGCGCGGGTCCGGCGATCTGGCGCGGCAGTTGGCCGAGTTCGGCCGGCGGCTCGCCGCGACGGAAGAGAAGATCGGCGGCATAGCAAGTTCGGCCCCGGCGCCGCAGCCGCTCGCTGCTGAAATCGAGGAGCTGTCGCGGCTGGTTCGTCAGCTTGCCGAATCCGTCGCCCAACACGAGCTTGTGCTCGGCGCGGAGCGGGCGCTCCCGCCGTCCCATGCCGGCGTTTTCGAGATGCCGGCAGGTGCGGCGCGCAGCGGCGTTGAGGTTATGTCCGCCGGTAGTGGCGGTGCATCGTCGCTGTCAAGGATTGCTGCGTTCCGTGGTCTTGACCGCGATGCGGTTATTGCCGCGGTGGCCGGCGCAGTCGATGACCAGAAGATCGATCTCTACCTGCAGCCGATCGTGACGTTGCCGCAGCGCAAGGTGCGCTATTACGAGGCGGTGTCGCGGCTCAATGCCGGCAACGGCGATGTGGTCGCCGCCGGAGACTTTCTGCCTTATGCGGAAGCCGGCGCGCTGATGCCCAAGCTCGACGGGGTGTGCGTGCTGCGATGCGTGCAGCTGGTCAGGCGGCTCCTGTTGAAAAACCGCGAGGTCGGCCTGTTCTGCAATCTGTCGGTGGCGACGCTGACCGATGCCGGATTTCCGCAATTGCTGGAATTGATCGACGCCAATCGCGCGATCGCGCCGTCGCTGGTCTTCGAGTTCAGCCAGAACGCGGTGCGCAGCATGGGGCCGATCGAGCATGAAAGCCTAGCCGCGCTGGCCGAGCGGGGCTTTCGCTTCTCCATGGACAATCTCGTGGACCTGCGGATCGAGCCGCGCGAATTGACGGCGCGCGGTTTCCGTTTCGTCAAGGCGTCGGCCTCGCTGCTGCTCAACCGTGTGAACAGCGTCAGCGCGAACATTCATCCTGCCGATTTTTCCGACCTGCTTGGCCGTTTTGGTATTGATCTCATTGCCGATCGGATCGAGAGCGAGTTGACGGTGGTCGATCTCCTCGACTACGACGTACGGTTCGGGCAGGGTTTTCTCTTTTCTCCGCCACGGCCGGTGCGGGCAGAAGCGTTACAAAGCGCGGCAGACCCTGGAAGAAGCGATCAGGCGAAAATCGAGGCATCAGGTGTTCAATCCGCCAATTCCGGTCCCTCCTTGCGCGGCGGTCTCGCGCAGCTTGCGCGCGCCGGCAGCGCCCGCACGTGATGCTTATCAGTGGTCATTGCCGAGGCCGGCCGCCCGGAAAGCAATCCACGCCGCAACACGGGATTGCTTGATTTAGCTTTGCAATGACAGTTCCTCTCATCGAACAATTCGGTCCGCTCGCGCGCGACTATGACGTTCTTTTGTGCGACGTCTGGGGCGTCGTGCATAACGGCGTCGCCGCCTTTCCGCAGGCCTGCGAGGCGCTGGCGCGCTTTCGCCGCGATGGCGGCACCGTCATCCTCATCACCAACGCGCCGCGCGCCGGAGCTTCGGTGCAGCGCATCCTCGATCGCCTCGCGGTGCCGCACGATGTTCGTGACGCGATCACGAGTTCCGGCGACGTTACCCACGGCATTGTCGAAGCACGCTTGAGCGAGCGCGTGTTTCATCTCGGGCCGCAGCGCGATCATTCCGTCTTCTCCGGTCTTGAGGTCATGTTCGCGCCCGCGGAGAGCGCCGATTACGTGGTGTGCACGGGCCCGTTCGACGATAGCGAGACGCCGGAGGATTATCGCGACCTGCTCGCCGCGCTGCGGGCCCGCTCCCTGTTCATGATCTGCGCCAATCCCGACATCGTCGTCGAGCGCGGCGACGAGCTCATCTATTGCGCCGGCGCAATCGCCGACGCCTATGTCGCCATCGGTGGCGAGGTGCTGTATTGCGGCAAGCCGTACGCACCGATCTACGAGGCGGCGCTCGCCAAGGCGGCCATGCTGCGCGGCAAGCCGACGCCGCTCGATCGCGTCTTGGCGATCGGCGATTTGGTACGCACCGACCTCAAGGGGGCGGCTTCGTTCGGGCTTGACTGCTTGTTCGTCGTGTCCGGATTGCATGCCGAAGACGCCGGTGGCCACGGGGCGCCGGATCTGGCCGGCCTGAACGCGACCTTCGCGGCTGCGGGCGTTGCGCCGAAAGCGATCATGCGCCGATTGGCGTGGTGACAAGTTGGCACTCTTCGGCCAGCCGCGACTGCGCGTCGATCTGCGGACTCGCGGGACGTGCTCCTTGACTTGCCGCCGGAGCAACGGCACCTACGCGCGGCGCAGGTTCTTCCTAACCAATCGGAGCCAATGACGCGGAAACGCTTTGTGGTCGTGCGCGACGATGCGCCCGATGCGGGTTTGCACGGCGCGGTGGTGGCCATGGGTAATTTCGACGGTGTCCATCGCGGGCACCGCGCGGTCATCGCCGCCGCGCAGCAGCGTGCCGAAGCGCTGGGCAAACCGGCAGCCGTTTTAACCTTCGAGCCCCATCCCCGCGCTTTTTTCCGGCCCGACGAGCCGCTGTTCCGGCTGACCGACGAGGCGGCCAAGTTGCGGTTGCTCGCTTCGACCGGACTCGACGGCGCATTCGTGCTGACCTTCGACGCGGCGCTTGCGCGCCTCACAGCGGATGAATTCGTCACCGGCATTTTGGCCGGCCGTTTCGGCATCAGTGGCGCCGTGATCGGCTTCAACTTCCATTTCGGCAAGAATCGTGGCGGCTCGCCTGAATTCCTGGCGGCGGAGGGCCGCAAATTCGGCTTCACGGTCGACGTGATTGCGCCGTTCGCCCTTGAAGGGCGTCCGGTCTCTTCCGGCCCGATCCGCAGCGCTCTCGGGGCCGGTCGGCCGGAGGAAGCTGCGGCGCTGCTCGGCTTTCCCTGGTTCATCTCGGGCGAGGTGATCCATGGCGACAAGCGGGGACGCGAACTCGGCTTTCCGACCGCCAATGTGAGCCTCGACGCTGCCTGCGGGTTGCGCCACGGCGTCTACGCCGTACGCGTCGCCGTCGACGGCCGGCTTTACGACGGCGTTGCCAATTTCGGCCGCCGGCCGATGTTCGATTCCGGTGTCGTGCTGCTCGAGGTTTTTCTGTTCGATTTTGCGGGCGACCTCTACGGCAAGTCCATCGACGTCGCCTTCATTGCGTGGATTCGCGGGGAGGAATTGTTCGGCTCGGTCGACGAACTGGTGCAGGCGGTCGCCGAAGATTCGCGCTTGGCGCGCGAAGCCCTTGCGCGCGCCGGGAATGCTTTTCCGCCGATCCTGGAGATTGGTTAGCTCTCGCCGCCTTCGGCATCCGGACGGCGGCTTTCGCGCAGCCACTGCGCGGCGAGAAAGCCCAAAAGCACGATCGGAATGAAGCGCTGCCACCCGAACGAGCGGCCCGCCTGCATGGCGACGTTCAGCATTTTCGGATCGAGCAGCCACGACGACGATGCCGAAGCCTGCGCGCGCGCGGCCCGTTCCAGGATCGCGCGCTGCTTGGCACTACGGCGCGACACGGCCGCGGCCGTCGCCGCAATCAAAGCGATGAGCAGAAAGATGCCCGCCATGGCGAGCCCACCGAAAACGACGCCCAGTTGCAGCGCAAACCACACGTAGCCGGCGACACACAAAAACACGAAGGTGGTGATCAGCGCGAGCCCGACGATGGCGTACCAGACCAGCAAGACCGGCGTGGCACCGCTTTTCGCCTGCACCGACAGGGCAAAGTCACGAATCCAATTCTTCAGCATCAAAAAACCTCACAGCTATCGCTCTGCCTGTGCATCCGCGACAGCCTCAAGAACGCTTCAATTCAAATTGCGATGGCCGAATATTGCCGGCGCACTCGCTTTCGTCTGCGCCAACCTATTTTGCGCCAAGCTACCTGCGCCAAGTCGCGCCGAATAGAAACGCAATTCCGGCGACGATGGCGAGCGTCGTATAGGGCCGCGTCTTGATCGATTGATCGAGCGCCTCGACGAAGTGATCGGACACCTCGCGCACGGCGCCGGCCGCATCGCGGCCCTTGCCATGGGCGTCGGAGAGCACGTCGTCCACGCTCGATTTGGCGCGCTGCCACGCGGCGTTGCCGCGCAACGAAAACGTCTCCGCAATCTGATCGGCGAGGCGGCGGAAGTCTTCGCGGAGTTTTTGCGAATCGTTCTGCATCTCTGCCGAGGCATCCGTTGCTGCCTGATGCACTTCGCGGACGGTTTCGCGTGCATCGTTGATCGTGTCGCGTGCGGTTTGGGATGTCGTCGACGCGGTATTCATGATTTTCTCCATGCATCGAACGCCGAATTTGCCGCGATAAGTATACAGGTTCCAAAAAGTTCCGTTCAATCCGGAAGTTTGGCGTCGTCGTGCGGAAACAGATGGTTGAATACGACAAGCCCGACGATCGAGAGCGGCGCGGCCAAGAACGCGCCGATGGGTCCCCATAGCCACGCCCAGAACGCGAGCGCGAGAAAAACCAAGAGCGGATTGAGCGTGATCCTGCGGCCGACGATTGTCGGCGTGATGAAATGTCCTTCGGCGGTGGTCAGCGCCACAAAGCCGATCGGCGCCAGCAAAGCGTGACTGAGCGACGGAAAGGTGACGAGGCCAACGCCGAACAGGATCACCACCATCACCGCTGGCCCGACATACGGGATGTAGTTGAGGACGGCTGCGAGCAATCCAAAAATCGCGGGGTTGGGAAAGCCCAGAAGAAACGCTCCGATGCCGACGATGAGCCCCAGCGTGGCGTTGATGATCGACACCAGAACCAGATAAGCGGTGAGGTTCTTCTCGATGTCGTTCATGATGCGAAGGAAGAGCAGTTTCGATTCCCGCTCGGTGAACAGCGCGACGAAGCGGGCGCGCAATTCGATCTGGCCGGTCAGGAAGAAGAACAGCGCGCCTACGAACAACAACAGCTCGCCGGCCGCGGGCGTCAGAAACGCGACGACGGGCAGGACTACATTCGACGCCGACATTTCAGATCCCGTCCCGTTGCCGAACAGGGCGGTCCGCAACTGCCGGGCCGCCGCGAGCGGTTCCTCGAGCACGACGAATTTTTCTTTCATCTGCGACCAGATTTCCGGAGCGCGTTCGACCCATGCGCTGAGCGGGCCTGCCGCTGCGGTCAGCGCGAGGCCCACGCCCCCGGTGATGACGATGACGATGAGGATCGCCGTGATCCAGGGGGAAATTCCACGACGCCGGGCCGCTTTGACCAGGGGCGACAGCGTCAGCGCCACGACACCGGCGGCGACAACCGGCAACAGGATGGTGCGCGCGAGAAGGAGCAGGGCACCGAACAGGATGAGGAAGATGCCGAACGTCGCCATGTGGGCGAGCAATGCCCACGTGTCGGCGCTGCGCGGCGGCGTATCGACGACGATCGGGTTTTCAGGGGCTTCTCGGCCGGGACGCGTATAGTTCACTGAAATGGTCCTCGCCCTGCCCGTGGGCCTAATTCAACGTCAAGAGCCGCACGCGGGTTCCCAAAACGCTCCATGCAGGTCTTTCGTGGCTTTTGGCGCGGGGGCAGGGAATAGCGAGCGTCGTGACAGCCAATAAAGAACAGATATCCACCTATTCAAACAGCCGCCGGTCGAAAGGAACGTGCGTTGCTTCTACGATCCGGGCGCTCGCCGCTTCTCTGTGAGCGGGATTGAAGAGCCAGTTTGTGGCGAAGGGGATGATGGCGGATGGCACGCGTAACAAGGGGACTCGGTTCTCATCCAGCCACGCGTCGCCGAATTGGCGTGTATGTTGGATCTGGTCCCGCCAATCAGGCGGAAGTTGGCTTGGCTCGACCACTGCAAAGGCGGCATCGTCGGGCAGGTCGATTGCAATAAGCTGATACGAGGAAGGAATGTCTTCTGGATCGACTTCCAGATGGACCAGCACTTCTACCAATGCCGAGGCCGGATGATCGGCTAGGTAAACAATTCTGCGCCCTCGGGTATGCCAGCGCCCAGACGCGAGAAGTCCACCTCCGCCGGTTAAGTCGGAGTGGTCGGAAATGCGCCAAAGCCGCATCCTATGTGCTCAGGCAAAAATGCCGTGCTCAATACGGCGGAGCATTTCTTCAATAATACGGGCGCCGTTTTCGCTGGCGAGATAAGCAAGCGGCGTTTCGCCGTGGAGTTCGCGCTTAGGTTTGCGCAGCCAACGATGCGCCTTGGCGCGGTCACCGAAGACTTGTTCAGCCAGCGTGGCCACGCGCTTGAGCCGCAGCGCCTTGTCGGTTTCTTCAATCGTCAGTAGCTCTTTACCCGAACGCCGTCGGGCCAAGGTTCTTTTGGGAACGACAAGCTCGAACAATTCCGCTTCGGAATAGCCTTGGTCGGCCAACTCATCGACCACACTGGGGGCGGCGCGAGCAGCGGCAGCAATCGGCAAATCGTCCGCGGATTTCAATTCCACAATTCGCGTGGCCGGCATTTTCGATCCCGAGCGTTGCCCGGAACTGCGCTCCGCACTTCGCGCGCCTGTAGCCCGATTTGCCATATCGTGTGCCATTTGCCAACTACTGATGACAATATGGCATCGGCCGGCATTACCGTCCAGTGCTCCGTCCCGTCATTGACGGGTCCTGGGTTCTGCCCCCGCAAGTTTCCGAGCAGAGACCTTTGCGCTGCGGCATGCCCTTGGTAGAAGGCGCGCCATGAGTGAGAAGCCCGAGAAGACGCGCGATTACAGCGAAACGCTGTTTCTGCCGAAAACCGACTTTCCGATGCGCGCCGGCCTGCCCAAGAAGGAGCCGGAGCTCCTTACGCATTGGAAAAAGGTCGACCTTTACGGTCGGCTGCGCGCGGCCGCCAAGGGGCGCCCTCGCTTCGTCCTGCATGACGGGCCGCCTTACGCCAATGGCAGCATCCATATCGGGCACGCGCTGAACAAGATCCTCAAGGACGTGGTGACCAAGAGCCACCAGATGCTCGGCTTCGATTCGAACTACGTGCCGGGCTGGGACTGCCACGGCCTGCCGATCGAGTGGAAGATCGAGGAGGAGAATTACCGGGCCAAGGGCAAGGCGAAGCCGGATCTTTCCGACCCGGCCGCTTTGGTGGAATTCCGCAAGGAGTGCCGCGCCTTTGCCCAGCACTGGATCGGCGTGCAGCGGCGCGAATTCGAGCGGCTCGGCGTAGTCGGCGACTGGGCGCATCCCTACACCACCATGGATTATTTCGCCGAGGCGCAGATCGCGCGCGAGCTGATGAAGTTCGCCAAGAACGGCACGCTCTATCGCGGCAGCAAACCGGTGATGTGGTCGGTGGTGGAGAAGACCGCGCTCGCCGAGGCCGAGATCGAGTACGAGGATTACACCTCGGATACGGTGTGGGTGAAGTTTCCGGTGGTTCGTTCCGCCGCGGAGGCGTCCAAAGACAGCCGCGACCTTGCGTCCGCATCCGTCGTCATTTGGACGACCACGCCATGGACCCTTCCGGGCAACCGCGCGATCAGCTATTCGCCCAAGATTGAATATGGCCTCTACGAGGTCGTCGACGCGCCGATGGAGAACTGGGCCAAAGTCGGCGACCGGTTCGTCCTCGCCGACAAACTGGCGATCGATGTTTTCCGCCAAGCGCGCGTCACCGCCTACAAGAGGCTTAAGGGCGTCTCATCCGAGCAGCTTGCGTTGCTGGTTTGTCAGCATCCGCTCGCGAGCTTTAACAAGGGCTACGACTTTAAAGTGCCGCTGCTTGCCGGCGACCATGTCACCGACGATACCGGCACCGGCTTCGTTCATACCGCGCCGGGCCACGGGCGCGAGGACTTCGATGTTTGGACCGGCAATGCGCGCGAGCTTGCCGCGCGCGGCATCGACACCGCCATTCCCTACACGGTCGATGCCGATGGCCGCTTCACCGAGCAGGCGCCGGGCTTCACCGGCAAGCATGTGCTGACCGACAAGGGCGAGAAGGGCGACGCCAACGAAGCGGTGATCAAGGCGCTGGTCGAGGCCGGCATGCTGATCGCGCGCGGGCGGCTCAAGCATCAATATCCGCATTCGTGGCGCTCGAAAAAGCCCGTGATCTTCCGCAATACGCCGCAATGGTTCATCGCCATGGACAAGCCCATCGGGCTTTTGAGCGGCACGGCCCAGCACGGCCGTTCGTTGCGGGAAGTCGCCAATGATGCCATCGCGGCGACCCGCTGGGTGCCGGCGCAGGGCGAGCACCGTATCGCCGCCATGGTCAATAATCGTCCCGACTGGGTGATCTCGCGGCAGCGCGCCTGGGGCGTGCCGATCACGGTTTTCATCAAAGAGGGCTCCGACGGCACCGTCGAGATTCTCGACGATGCCGACGTGAACGTGCGGATCATCGAGGCTTTCGAGCAGGAAGGTGCCGACGCCTGGTACGCGGCCGGCGCGCGCGAGCGCTTTCTCGGCAAACGCAGCCAGGAGGGCTGGCAGAAGGTCGACGACATTCTCGATGTCTGGTTCGATTCCGGCTCGACGCACGCCTTCGTTCTGGAAGACGCCACGCACTTTCCCGGACTGGCGGATATCAAACGCAAGGCCGACGGCGGCGACGATACAGTGGTGTATCTGGAAGGGTCCGATCAGCACCGCGGCTGGTTTCAATCGTCGTTGCTGGAATCCTGCGGAACGCGCGGGCGCGCGCCGTTCGATATCGTCGTCACCCACGGTTTCACGCTCGACGAAAACGGGCGGAAGATGTCGAAGTCGCTCGGCAACGTGGTGGCGCCGCAGGACGTCATCGATCAATCCGGGGCCGACATCTTGCGCCTATGGACCTGCGCGGTCGATTATTGGGACGATCAGCGCATCGGCCCGGAAATCCTCAAAAGCACCACCGACACGTACCGGCGGCTGCGCAATACGCTGCGCTGGATGCTCGGCAACCTCGCTCATTTCAACGACAACGAGCGCGTCAAGGCCGAGCAGATGCCGGAGCTGGAGCGCCTCATTCTGCACCGCCTGACCGAACTCGATACGCTCGTCCGCTCGGCTTATCAGGATTTCGACTACAAGCGCATCTTCGCCGCGCTCAACGCGTTCCTGACGGCGGATCTTTCGGCGTTTTATTTCGACATCCGCAAGGATACGCTTTACTGCGATCCTTATTCGTCGGTGACCCGCAAATCATGTCTCACGGTGCTCGACTACGTGTTTCGCTGCACCGTCACGTGGCTTGCGCCGATCGCGAGCTTCACTGCCGAGGAAGCGTGGCTGGCGCGCTATCCCGACGCGACTTCCGTCCACCTGGAAAACTTCCCGAATGTGCTTGCCGGCTGGCGCGACGATGCGCTCGCCGAAAAGTGGCGCAAGCTGCGCAATCTGCGCCGCGTCGTCACCGGCGCGCTCGAGCTTGAGCGCGCCGCCAAGCGTATCGGCTCTTCGCTCGAAGCCGCTCCGGCGATTTATGTGGCCGATCCGGATCTGTTCGGGATCGCGACGCAAGCCGATCTGGCGGAATTGTGTATCACTTCGGATGCGACGCTGATCGAAGGCGAGGGGCCGGCTCAAGCCTTCCTGCTGGACGATGTGGCGTCGGTTGCGGTCGAGCCGCGCCTGGCGCAGGGCCGCAAATGCGCCCGCTCCTGGAAGATCTCGCCGGCGGTCGGCGGCGACCCGCAATACCCCGACGTCACGCCACGTGACGCTCAGGCGTTGCGCGAATGGGACGTTATGCGTAAGGCGGCGGAGTAGGAACCGCATGGCCGAAATGGCGCCGCCGAGCGCGCGGCAATCTTTTGTCTGGGGACCGCTGAGCAGCCTCGGCCTGACGGTCGCGGCGTTGGCCGGGATCGCCGATCAGGTATCGAAACTTTGGCTGCTCTACGGGCTCGATCTCGAGAACCGGATGCCGGTCGCGGTGGCGCCGTTCATCGATCTTGTCGTCACCTGGAACTCCGGAATCAGCTACGGGCTCTTCCAGCAGCGGGAAAGCGTCGGCGCCTGGGCGTTGCTGGCGTTCAAAATGGCGGCCGTGATCGCCCTTTGGGCGTGGCTTTCGCGGGCGTCGTCGCGGTTGACCGCGGTTGCGCTTGGCCTGATCATCGGCGGGGCGATCGGCAATGCCATCGACCGGCTGCATTGGCCGGGCGTTATGGATTTCGTGCTTTTTCACGTTGAAACCGCGAATTGGAACTTCCGCTGGTACGTGTTTAACCTTGCCGATGTCGCCATTGTTGCTGGGGTCGCCGCCCTGCTGTACGATTCCTTTTTGGTCGGGACGCCGCAAAAGCGCCCTGATCCGGGATAAAAGGGGACTATCGTTCTGGGGAGTGCGCCCATCGGCGGCACTTTCGGGTGAGGGTATGCCACAGGATCGAAGTCACGGCCGCCAAGTCGGCCATCGGCTGTGTGCACGCGCCGCGCTGCGCGGAGTTGCCGCAGTCTCGCTAGGCCTCGTTGTCGGGCTCAATGTTACCGTTGCGGGCGCTCAGACCGCCGGCAGCGACAGCGACGGCGTTTGGAACAGAATGATGAGGTCGGTCGGGCTTCGCAGCGCGCCGGACCCCAATGCCGAAATCAACTACATCGAGCGGCCGCCGCTGGTCGTGCCGCCGAGCCGCGATCTTCCCGCGCCGGCCGATCAGCAGGCCCCCGCCGCCACTTGGCCGCGTGGCGCTACCAAGCCGGTCAAGCACGCCAGAGCGAAGAACGAGGTTATTCCGGAGACCTCTGTGCAGACCCCAAACCCTCCGTTCCAGAAGAAGCCCTGGTACAATCCGGCAGGCTGGTTCTCGAAGGAGGAATACGCGAGCTTCAACGGCGAGCCGGTCCGCCAGGACCTGACCGAGCCTCCGGCAGGCTATCGGGTTCCGTCTGGGAGCCAGCCTTATGGTATCGGCCCGGACAAGAAGGGCGCCAAGCCGACGGCGCAGGATATGATGATGTCGCCAGTCACGGGCCAGGGACAGCCTGGACATTGATGGCAGACACGCGCGACGTATGCTCCGAACGAAGAGGTACGCGTGGCGTTGGCGGCGGCGCTTCAGCCGAAGCGAAGTGACGACGATGGTGAACGCGAAGGCATGAGCCCCTTCTTCCGCGAGATGCGAATCTCCAATCGGGTCATGCGTCACCAAAAAGCCAGAGCGCCGGTCGATTAACCTCGATCGATGGTGCTTGACGACGCGGTGTGCGTCTTTGTGCAATCGACGTAGTGGGGCGTCGGAATTTTCCGGAGACCTAGGGACGTGACCAGGACTATTTTGCTACTGCTCGGCCTGCTTGTGGCGTTCGCGCCGCCGGCGGGCGCCGCAACCGATGCCGGCGTTGCACACTTCACGTTGGCAAACGGACTCGAAGTGGTCGTGATACCGGACCATCGCGCTCCGGTCGTCACCCACATGATCTGGTACAAGGTCGGCGCCGCGGATGAGACCACCGGCAAGTCCGGTCTCGCCCACTTTCTTGAGCACCTGATGTTCAAGGGCACCACGCAGAACCCCGGCAATCGCTTCTCGCAAGCGGTCGCCGCCATCGGCGGCCAGGAGAACGCCTTCACCGCGAGCGACTATACGGGCTTCTTCCAACGCGTGCCCCGTGAACATCTCAAGGAGATGATGGCGTTCGAGGCGGACCGGATCACCGGCCTCGTGCTCAACGACGACGTGGTGCGGCCCGAGCTCAACGTCGTGCTCGAAGAACAGAACATGCGCGTGGCCAACAATCCGAACAGCCGGTTGGCCGAGCAGATGGATGCCGCGCTCTATCTCAATCATCCCTACGGACGGCCGACAATCGGCTGGCGGCCGGAGATTGAAAAACTCAATCGCGACGAAGCGCTCGCCTTCTATCGCCACTTCTACTCGCCCAACAACGCCATCGTCGTCATTGCCGGCGACGTCACGCCCGAAGACGTGAAGGCGGACGCCGAAGCGACTTACGGAAAAGTGCCGGATCGCGCGGAGTTTGGGCCGCGACAGCGGCCGCAGGAGCCGCCGCAGGAGGCGCCCCGAACGGTAACGCTGGCCGATCCGCAGGTCGAGCAGCCGAGCATCAATCGCTATTACCTGGCGCCCTCGCGGACCACCGCGAAGCCGGGTGAGAGCGAGGCGCTCGAGGTATTGGCGCATGTGCTCGGCGGCGGTTCGAGCAGCCGGCTTTATCGCGCGCTCGTGCTCGACAAAGGCGTCGCCTTGAATGCCGGTGCTTATTATTCGAGTACCGCCCTCGACTACGGCAAGCTCGGTGTTTTCGGCGCGCCCAAGCCGGGCAAGACGCTGCGCGACGTTGAAACGGCGATCGACGCCGTGCTCAACGATGTCACCGAGAACGGCGTCACCGCCGAAGAGCTTGACCTCGCCAAGAGCCGAATGATCGCCGAGGCGGTGTATGCGCAGGACAATCAGGCGACGCTCGCCCGCTGGTACGGCGCAGCGCTGGCGACCGGAGAAACCGTCGATATGGTTCGCGAATGGCCGAACGCGATCCGCGCCGTGACCGCTGATCAAGTGCGCGACGCCGCCCGCAAATGGCTCAACCGCAAAGCATCGGTCACCGGATATCTGGTCAACAGCCTTCACGATGAGGAGAAACACACGTGAGCATGATGGCGTCGGTTTTTCCTCATTCGATCGCGCGCCGCGCTGTCGTTGCCTTACTGGCTCTTCCGCTGCTGGCGGCGCCGGCGCTCGCGACCACGATCGAGCGCGTCGTCAGCCCGGGAGGCATTGAGGCCTGGCTGGTTCACGAGCCGGCGGTGCCGATGATCGCCGTCGATTTTGCCTTTGTGGGCGGTGCCGCACAGGATGCTCCCGGCAAGGGCGGGACGGCGAGCCTGGCGGCGTCGCTGCTCGACGAAGGCGCCGGCGATATCGATGCGAAGACCTTTCACGCCCGGCTTGAGCGTAAGGCTATCGAGCTCGGCTTCCAGGCCGAGCGCGACACGCTGCGCGGCACGCTGCGAACGCTGACCGAGAACAAGGACGAAGCGTTCGATTATTTGCGGCTGGCGGTGACGCAGCCGCGTTTCGACGCCACGGATGTTGAAGTCATCCGTGCGCAGCTTCTGTCGATGTTGCGGCGGGCATCGACCAGCCCGACCGACATCGCCAGTCAGCGCTGGTGGCAGCTTGCCTTTGCCGATCACCCCTATGGTCGGCCGGTCAATGGCACACTGGAATCGTTGCCGACGGTGACGGTCGCGGATCTCAAGGACTATACGCATCGCGTGATGGGGCGCGGCAATCTGAAAGTCGCCGTGGTCGGCGACATCGATGCCGAGGCCGTGAAGGTGATGCTCGACCGGGTGTTCGGTGCGTTGCCGGCACAGCCCGACCTGAAACCCGTCGCCAACGTTGCACCGCAAGGCCTCGGACGCCGCGTCGTCGTCAAGGTCGACGTGCCGCAGACCGTGGTTACGTTTGGCGGTCCCGGCATTGCACGCAAAGACCCGGATTTCATGGCTGCCTACCTCGTCAATCACATCCTCGGCGGCGGGGCGTTCTCCTCGCGGCTTTATCAAGAGGTTCGCGAGAAGCGCGGGCTCGCATACTCGGTCTATGACAGCCTGGTCTGGCTCAATCACAGCGCGCTGTTCCTCGGCGGTACGGCGACGCGGGCCGATCGGGCGAGCGAAACGCTCGATGTGATCGACAAGGAAATCCACCGCCTGGCGGCAGAAGGCCCGACCGCAAAAGAACTTGCCGATGCCAAGGCTTATCTGAACGGCTCGTTCGTGCTCAATCTCGACACCTCGAGCAAGATCGCGGCGCTGCTCGTGCAATTGCAGCTCGACGGCCTCGGCATCGACTACTTCACGCGCCGCTCCGAAATGATCAACGCGGTGACGCTGGAGGACGCCCGCCGCGTCGCCAAGCGCATGCTCGATGGCGGCATGTTGGTGACGGTGGCGGGTCGGCCGGAAGGGCTCGTTTCGACCAGCGCGCAGTAGCAGGCAAGGCGGGCGGGATGACGAACCGCAGAAAAGTCATCCCGCCAAAGCCCATCTGGGAGCAAGCCGGCGGCGATCCGCGCTAAAATCGCCGGCATGATTCGCATCACGCCCAGGATCAGCATCGACGAACACGAGGTCGAAGAAAGCTTCGTGCGCGCATCGGGCCCGGGCGGGCAGAATGTGAACAAGCTCGCGACCGCGGTTCAACTGCGCTTTAACATACGCAACTCGCCGTCGCTGCCAGACGACGTGCGCGCGCGGCTCGAGCGGCTGGCTGGCGCCCGCGTCACCCGCGATGGCGTTCTCGTCATCATCGCGCAACGCCATCGCACCCAGGGCCGCAACCGCGAGGACGCGCTGGAGCGTCTGATCGACCTCATCCGTCGCGCCACCATTGTCCCGCGGCTACGCCGGCCGACCAAGCCGAGCAAGGCCGAGCGGCAGCGCCGCGTCGACGCCAAGAAACACCGCGCCGGTCTCAAACAGACGCGCCGGGTCAAGCCGACGCTGGATTGAGCAGCTTCGAGATTCTGATTCGATCTTGAGCAATCTCGCTCGCCCGAACGCACCAAAGCGGGGAATTTGCGGCCGGCAGCGCACTTTTGCCGAGGCTCGATCAAATATTCGTTTCGTCTCAGCGCTTGCACACGGAACTCCGGGCTCTTAACTGCGCAGCGGAAATGCCTGAACACACCTTAAGCCGTGGAAAACGGAAGGCAGTTGCATGCGGTTCAGTGAGGGCGGTGCTCCAGATCTATTTGTTACCGCATGCCCTTTTCGGAAAACCGGTTTCCACTTTTCCGCGACATGCTCTCGGCGAAATTGCTGAAAATGCAGGAGACTTGAATGAACCAGGCATCCGCGCTGGAGCCGATGGTCAAAGCAGCAAAGCGTGTGCTTCCGTTCGAGCGTGTGGCGCTCGTCCTCCAAGGTGGTGGAGCGTTGGGCGCCTACCAGGCCGGCGTTTATCAGGCGATCCACGAGGCGAATATTCAGGTCGATTGGATCTGCGGCACCTCGATCGGCGGCATCAACGGTGCGCTGCTCGCGGGCAATTCGCCGCAGCAGCGCCTCGAGCGATTGCGTGAGTTCTGGGACATCGTCACCAAGCCGCCGATGCGCCTGCCGAATATCCCCTGGTTTACCGAGCTGCCTTGGAACGGCAACGAACATGCGCGCTATTGGACCAACCGCATGAGCGCGTTTGCCACCATGTTTAACGGCGTTCCCGACTTTTTCACGCCGCGGCCGTTTCCACCGCTGGGCTCGGCCGCCGAGCGCCCGGATCTGGTGAGTTACTACGATACGGCGCCGCTGAAGGCGACGCTCGCGCGCCTGGTTGATTTCGATCTGATCAACGACAAGCCGTTGCGTTTTTCCGTCGCCGCCACCAACGTGCGCACCGGCGCGCCGGTCTATTTCGACAATCTGAAACAAACGCTCGGCGCCGAGCACATCATGGCGAGCGCGTCGCTTCCCCCCGGATTTCCGCCGACCGAAATCGATGGAGAATATTATTGGGACGGCGCCGTCGTCTCCAACTCGCCGATGCAGTTCGTGATCGACGATCGGCCGCGCTACACCGCGCTGATCTTTCAGGTCGACCTGTGGGACGCCAACGGCGAGGTGCCGCTCGATATTCCGTCGGCCAATTTGCGGGCGTTGGAAATCCACAGCGCCAGCCAACTCAACATCACGCTCGAGCAATACAGAAAGACGCAGAAATTCAGACACGCCGTGGCGAAGTTTCTGGATGAGCTGCCCGCGTCCTGCCGCAACGATCCTGACGTGGAATTTCTCTCCCAAGAGGCGAGGGTGAAGGTGGCGACGGTCGTGCAACTGAAATACCAGGCCACCGGATACGAGACCGCCGGCAAAACCTTCGAGTTCTCGCGCGCCGCCATGGAGGAGCATTGGCAGGCCGGCTATGACGATACCAAGCGCGCCCTGGACGAGCCCGGCGTGTTCGAATTGCCGCACGTTTCCGAAGCCGCGCGCATTTTCGACGTGCATCGCGGCTGGATGAAGTAGGCGCTTCGGCCTCTCCCCGCCGAGCTTGGGCCCCGTTAAACTCGTGTCCCCAAGCGAGTCGCCCATGCCGGTCCGCCAGCTTCCCGAAACGATCGTCAACCGCATCGCCGCCGGCGAGGTGGTGGAGCGTCCGGCGAGCGTCGTGAAAGAGCTGGTCGAGAACGCGCTCGATGCCGGCGCCAGCCGCATCGACGTGCTCACCGACGGCGGCGGCCGGCGGCTTATTCGCATCGCCGACGACGGCGCGGGCATGACCAAAGCCGATCTGGCGCTGGCGATCGAGCGGCACGCCACTTCAAAGCTTGCCGACGACGATCTCGTCTCGATCCGCACGCTCGGGTTTCGCGGCGAGGCGTTGCCGTCGATTGGGGCGGTGGCGCGGCTCGCGATTGCGACCCGGCACAAATCCGAGCCACATGCCTGGTCGATCGAAGTGGATGCGGGTGCGAAGGCCGACGTGAAGCCGGCAGCGCTCGGGGAGGGGACGCGCGTCGAGGTGCGCGACCTGTTCTACGCTACGCCAGCGCGGCTGAAATTTCTCAAGCTCGACCGCACCGAGGCCGAAGCGGTGCGTGACGTGGTACGCCGGCTCGCCATGAGCCGGCCCGACGTGGCCTTCACGTTCGCCGGCGAGGAGCGCGCGCCGGTGACATTCGCCGCGACGCTGCCCGGCGCCACCGGACGGCTGACGCGGCTTGGCGACGTGCTCGGCGCCGACTTCCGCGCCAACGCCGTGGAGGTGGCCGCCGAACGCGAAGGCGTGAAGGTCGAAGGCTTCGCGGCGCTGCCGACGCTCTCGCGCGCCAACGCACTCGGCCAATATCTGTTCGTCAACGACCGCCCCGTGCGCGACAAGCTGTTGCTCGGCGCCGTGCGCGCGGCTTACGCCGACTATCTGCCGCGCGACCGCCACCCGCTGCTCGCTTTGTTCGTCACGCTCGATCCGCGCGAGCTCGACGTCAACGTGCATCCGGCCAAGACCGAAGTGCGTTTCCGCAACGCCGGACTTGTACGCGCCTTGTTGGTGCACGCGCTGAAAATTGCGCTTGCCCGCGAAGGCACGCGTGCCGCCACCACCGGCGGCAGTGCGACGATTGCGGCGTTCCGGCCCGAGCAGGGCTCGTATTTGTCGTCGTCGTTCCGCAACGCCGGACCGCGGCGCGGCGGCTATGACTGGCGGCGCTCGCCTGCGCGTCCGGGCGAGCCGCGCCGAGGGTTTTTTCCGGGCGCCGGCTTTGCGGAGCCGGGGCAGGCGGCGTTCGATGTCGGTGCGCCGGCAATCGGCGGCGAGGCGGCGCTGGCCCGTATCGGGGCGGTAGCGACGGCCGCCGTTGCTTCACCAGCGCCGGAGGCGACGGCGCATCCGCTCGGCGCGGCCTGCGCGCAGGTGCACGACGCCTATATCGTGGCGCAGACGCGCGACGGGCTGGTCGTCGTCGATCAGCATGCCGCGCACGAGCGCATCGTTTATGAGAAGCTGAAGGCGGCGCTGGAGCGAACGGGCGTCGCGCGTCAGATTTTGTTGATCCCCGAAATCGTCGAGCTCGACGAAGCCGACGTGGAACGCCTGCTGGCGCACGCGTCCGAACTGGCGCGCTACGGTCTCGTTCTGGAATCATTCGGCCCCGGCGCGGTGGCCTTGCGGGAGACGCCGTCGCTGCTCGGCGAAATCGACGGCGTCGGTCTTGTCCGCGACTTGGCCGAGCATTTGAGCGAATGGGACGAGACGGCACCGCTCGAACGCCGGCTGATGCATGTCGCCGCCACCATGGCCTGCCACGGCTCGGTGCGCGCCGGGCGGCGGCTGAAGCTTCAGGAGATGAACGCGCTGCTACGCGAGATGGAAGTCACGCCCAATTCCGGCCAGTGCAATCACGGCCGCCCGACCTACGTCGAACTCAAACTCACCGACATCGAGCGGCTGTTCGGGCGGCGGTAAAGGGCGCGCCTTTATCTTGCGCTCCTTTGGCTTTCGGCCCTCTCAACCTCATACCGCGCCAAATACCATTCTTGTTCGTTCACTGGGTTCACGAGCGCGTAGCATTCCCGCATCCGCGCCAGGCAGCGAGCTTCGTCGCCGTGGGCTCGGTACCGCACACCGTCATGGAATAAGGCGACGCACAGACGCTTGCGCCTGCCGTGCTCCAAGGTTGCAGGCTCCACGAAAGGCGCCAAGCGCGCTTGACCATCAACGTCCTCGACCTCTTCCATGACTTTCGCGAACGTAACATCGCCCAGATAATATGACGCTACCACGCACGGCCATACCTGGCCGGGACTACGCTTGATCCGGTTCTTAAGATAGCGAAGTGCGAATGATGTTTCGTCGGGTTTTTTATCAGATACACCCATGTAGTAGAGTAACAAACCCTGCGAGACGCCACCGGCGGCGTCACTGGCATATTGGATCGAGCCGTCGAGAATTCCTGCGGCCAAACTGTGCATCAGCCCTATGGCCTTGTGGTGATCGCCGCAAATCCACTGCAAGCAGGATATGTCGATATCCCAGGGCGCGCTGCCCGGCGTCATGATATTGGCGATTTTGTCCTGCCTTCGAAGCGCGGCGCGCAGTTCATAAAACGAAAGTGCTTCGCCATGCTCACCGTTTATTCGCAACGCCCTTGCTATTGCTTCGATAGCAGCAACGTGGTTCGGATTACGTGATAGGTCTTGCCGAAGATATGGGATTGCCTCCGCATACTTCCGAGAACGCATGAGCTCTTTCCACGTCATTAGTGAAATCCCCAGAAAACATTGCCGGCTGCGTCGTATGTAATTGGCTGAACAGGGTCCGACAGTTCCCAGTTTATTATTTGGCGATTGAAACGAGATCTTCCCGAAGCGGTCAAAGGCTTTATCTCGGCGTACCGAAATCCTAGCGTATCGATTGTCTCTTGCTCTGCCAGTTCCACGTCCGGGCCAATCTGACCTGGTTTTATGCGGAAAATGAACTTCGTTTCCGAATAAATTCGCTGAAGCAGCTTCGCAATTTCTTCATGTGCGTAATTCCCGAAGGTAGTTGTCCCAGGGTTCGCGCCCTCGGGTACCACAAACGATCCAAAGAAACGTGGCCCCGCAGTTGCGGCGACTGCGTCGACCTCTGCTGTCCCGCCACCAAGACCTAGCCACGCCGCGAACGTTGGCGCAAAGGCTTCGAGTGCGAAGATGCCCGCGGTCGCTGCCGGAATACCGAGGTACGGTGCGATGGCTCGCCAGCGCGGCCGTTCTCCGACTATCTCACCGCTTTCTAGGTCATATTCGGGGACGGGCTCCTCAAGCCAGGTTCTGACAGCGGGCCAGACGTTGGACCAGAAATCAGAGCTACTGGGTCGATCATTGAAATTTGCCGGTTCGTCCGTGGGATTGCCTGGCTGGGGCGCTTTCTGATCGGCAACCGGCGACGGGATGTCCGTGCGCCGCGAAGCATCATCGTTGGCTGCGACGCGTAGCCTGGATTGACTGCCGTCAGGATCGTGTCGGCGGGGGTCTTGCTGCTGACCCTGCGTCGTCGCGAACCACCCGGGATTTGGCGCTGTGCCGGCGCGCGGATGCAGGTCGGGATTCCAGTCGCCGCGCTCGTACTTGATCAGCGCATCTTCGGCGATCATCGCGTCGCGCGCAGCCGAGCTTGGCAGGTCCGGTATGCGTAGGTGAACGGCCGCGATCCGCGCTCCCGCCTGATCGTTGGCATTGAGGGCCGAGGCGACAAGCCTGAGCCCAGGCAAGAGCCGGTCGACCGCGATCCCGTTGGGAAACGAATATTTGACGAGACGCGCAATCTCGGACAGCTCGCGCGCGACAAAGCGTCCGTCGCGTCGCTCGACCAGCGGAATGCGGCCGAGCAACAAACCGTCCACCGTAACGGCGAGGCCGAGATTGTCGGCCCTGGTTTTCGCTCAAACGCCAAATTGGATAAATCATCTTATGTCCCTATAATGGGGACAAAAGATGAAAGTTCGGGACAAAAGTCAAACTAGCGGGGACAATATGGAGACATGCGGGACAAAAATCCCCAATTACGTCAATGAAATAGGGACGACACGCAAAGATTAGGCAGAGTGGCTGTCGAGGTTCGGAGACCGCTCTTAGACGACGCGAATCATTGGATGAGGCCGACGAGCCACGGCTCTTCCGAATTCAGTCGGCTAAGATGAGCGAACTTGAGACAATCCCCATGCCGCGGTTTAGCTAGAACCCAAGGAACTCCGCCATTCCGGCGAAAGCGGGAATTCGGAGCGGCACACTCTGACGATCGAGCGAGAAACTGGGTCCCCGCCTTCGCGGGGACGAGCGGATTTCCAAGCCAGCCCGTGCTGTGAGAAATGCGGTTTAGGGAGAGGTGCGCTTTCGGCGAAAGCGCGTCGCCGGCATGTTCGTCGCCACGCGATCAAACCAAATATTGCCGATCCAAATTCAAAGCGGGCGCCTCAGCTCTTGCCCAGCCGCAGAAAAACAAACTCCGTATCGTCGTAGCGTCGTCGCTCGAGTTCGCGAAAGCCTTCGGGCGCGGCGAATCGCGCCTTGGTGGCTTCTTCCGCCACGATCAATGCATCCGGCGTCAGCCAGCCGCCGGTGCGCGCGGAGTTGAGCGCGGCGGTCGCCAATCCTTGGCCGTAGGGCGGGTCTAGGAAGGCGAGGGAGAATGGTGCGAGCGGCGTGGGCTCGCCGAGCTTGGTGGCGTCGCGGCGGAAGATTTTGGAGGTGCCGCCGAGCCCAAGCGTGGCGGCATTCTCGCGTAGCAGTGCGCGCGCTTCTGCGCCTTCGTCGATAAATAGCGCGAAGGTGGCGCCGCGCGAGAGCGCTTCGATACCGAGCGCTCCGGTGCCGGCGAAGAGATCGAGCACGCGCGCGCCGCTGACCGGATCGTCGAAGCTGTGAATGAGAATGTTGAACAGCGACTCGCGCAGCCGGTCCGCCGTCGGGCGGATCGCTGTCGATTTCGGAGCCATGATAGCACGCCCGCGCAGCGCCCCGCCGACAACTCGCATCATTTTCCTCGCGGACTGCGCGGGCGCGGACCCGAGGCGCGATCCGGCGACCGCCGGCGCCCACGCGGATTGAATTTGCGCTGTTCTGGCTTTTTCTGTTCGACCGGAGCCGGTTGGCCGTAGCGCTCGACCAGCACCGCGCGTCCTTTGCGATCGCTCACCAATCCGGCCCGCGGCTTCTCGGCCGCGCGCTGCTCGCGCAGCTCGTCCCGAGACCGCGCAACGGGACGCTCGCCGTCTTGGTGCCGTTCGCCCTGGGGCCGTTCGTCTTGGTGGCGTCCACCTTGGCGCTGTTCGTCGTCGTGCCGGCCGCCGCGGAATTTGCGCCGCAGTGTCTTGCCGTCGCGTTCTTCTCCGGGCGCGCGCCAGGCATGCGCCAGCGATTTTCGCTGTGGCGCTTTGCGATCTTTTTGTTTGGTCGGGCGGTCACTTTGCTCGCTCGGCCGATCGACTTGTTTGTTAGGCCGATCGCCGGGCCTGCCCGGCCGTTCGCCGTGTCGGCTCGGTCGTGCGTCATCGCGCGCGGGGCGCGCGCCGGCCGGTCGCTGACGGCGCTCCTTGCGCGGCGCCTCGTCCTCCTCGGGTTGCGGCCGCGCAAAGATCGGCGCGGAGAAATCGGCGTTGGATTGGGCGAGGACACGCTCGCCCAGTTGCTCGCGCAGCACGCGGGTCGGCACTTCCTCCACCGCGCCTTCCGTCAATTCGCCGAGCTGGAAGGGGCCGAACGAGACGCGAATGAGACGCGTGACCGTGAGCCCGAGATGGCCGAGCACGTTGCGCACTTCGCGGTTCTTGCCCTCGCGGATGGCGAAGGTGAGCCAGGTGTTCGATCCCTGCACGCGATCGACGGTAGCCTCGATCGTCCCGTAGCGAACGCCGTCGATGGTGACGCCGCTGCGCAAGGCGTCGAGCTTTGGCTGTGCGATGGCGCCGTGCGCGCGCACCCGATAGCGGCGCAGCCAGCCGGTCGCCGGCAATTCCAAGACGCGCGCCAACTCGCCGTCATTCGTGAGCAGCAACAGGCCTTCGGTATTGAAATCGAGCCGCCCGACGCTGATGAGGCGGGGAAGCCCCTTGGGCAGGTTCTGAAAAATGGTCTGCCGCCCGCGCGGGTCGGCGTGCGAGGTCAAGAGGCCGCGCGGCTTGTGATAGAGGAACACGCGCGTGCGCTCGCGCGCCGGCAGCGGCTCGCCGTCGATGCTGATGCGATCGCCGGGGCCGACATTCAGTGCCGGCGACGTGATGACGGCGCCGTTGACGGCGACCCGCCCAGCGGCGATCCAATCCTCGGCCTCGCGGCGCGAGGCGACCCCGGCGCGGGCCATCGCCTTGGCGATCCGTTCGCCTTCGTCGTCGTCACGCTTGTCGGCCATGGCGCTTTATCTCATCAGGCCGGGGCGGTGCGGCCATTACCTTTGGCGCCGACGTGTATAAGGGCGCAGGCGGCCCCACAAGGCCGGCAGGTGGTGGCGCGATGGCTTCGTTCATGGATTTGGCGTTGGAGGAGGCGCACGCGGCCGGTGGCCGCGGCGAGGTTCCGGTCGGCTGCGTCATCGTGCACAACGGCGGCGTTGTGGCGCGCGCCGGCAATCGCACGCTCGCCGATCATGATCCCACGGCGCACGCCGAGATCGTCGCCATCCGAGCGGCCGGTGCTGCGCTCGGCTCCGAGCGGCTCGTCGATTGCGACCTTTACGTTACGCTCGAGCCGTGTGCGATGTGCGCCGGCGCCATCGCCTTCGCGCGCATTCGCCGGCTTTATTACGGCGCGGCCGATCCCAAGGGCGGCGCGGTGGATAACGGCGTGCAGTTCTTTGCCTCCGCGGCCTGCCACCATCGGCCAGAGGTCTATGGCGGCATGGCGGAAGCCGAAGCGTCGGCGCTGCTCAAACGCTTCTTTCAGGAACGGCGCTAGCTCTACCTTGGAGCAACGCCCCGAGCCGCTCCTTGACGGTGGCTTTGGTCGCCTCGGCCGCGCGCAAAACGGCCGAGGCCTGGTAGAAGTCGAGTGTGCGGAAGATCGCGACATTCGGGCGGATCAGGAGGTCGGGCGTCGCGTAGGCGAGCTTGGCCGCCACGATGGCGCCGCCCATCACCAGGATCGTCGTATAGACGCACTCCCAGGTACTCGGTACGTCGGCGCGCTCGCCGGCCGGCACGCCGAACAGATCCACGGCGACGACGATGTCGGCGCGGCCGGCAAGCTTCTCGAACGGCAACGGATTGGTGGTACCGCCATCCACCAAGACGCGCCCGTCGACCACGACGGGCCGAAACAGGCCCGGAATAGCGATCGAAGCCGCGATCGCCGGATGCAGCGGCCCTTGCGACAAGGGCATCTCCAGACGCCGGTGCAGATCCGTCGCCATGACGGTCAGCGGGATTTTCAGGTCGGAGAAGTCGGCCGGTACCTGCTCGGGCAGGAACTGCGCGCAGAATTTTTCAGCGTCCATCTGCGTCGCCTGACTGAAGGCGCCGGAGAAAAAATGCGCAAGCGTGCCGGCGCGCGCCTTCATGAGCCGGCGCCTGATTTCGCCGGGATCGTGCGCGAGCGTGATGACATGGTGGCGGATGTCCTTGCCGCTCATGCCCGCCGCATAGGCGGCGCCGATCAGGGCACCGATCGAGGTGCCGGCGATAGCGACGGGTTTGAGGCCCATCTCGTCGAGCGCTTCGATGACCGCGATGTGCGCCAAGCCGCGCGCGCCGCCGCCGCCGAGCGCAAGCGCGAAGGTTTTCATGTCTGTTCGTTTCCTTTCGCCACGCGGGTGGGAAGACACGGGCGATGCGCTTCGTTGTTCATGCGGTCAGGTCTTTCGTGCGGCAGCTCTCGAACCCCACCCCAACCCCTCCGCACAAAGGGGAGGGGCTAAGTTAGGCGAGGGGGAAGTTACGCCCCCGCCTGACGCGCAAACTCCCACGCCTTTGTGGCAAGCGGACGCACCAGGGCCGCTTTGGCGGCGGCGACGGCGCTGGTGGCCGTGCCATCGCGCACCCGGCCGACGATGCCCTGCAAGATCGCCCCAAGACGGAAGAAATTGTAGGCCGAATAGACCGCCAGATAGGGGCGGGGATCGAGCCCGGTGCGCTTCACATAAGCGGCGATGTAGTCCTCAAGCGTCGGAATGCCCAGCGCCGCGAGATCAAAGCCGACCAGCGAGCCGGTGCCGGCGTCGGACGGCGGCATGTGCCACTGCATCAGGTGATAGGAAAAATCCGCCAGCGGATCGCCGAGCGTCGACAATTCCCAATCAAGAACGGCCAGCACTTTGGGGCTGTCTGGCGCGACGATCATATTGTCGAGGCGATAGTCGCCATGGACGAGCCGCGGCGGCCGCGGCGGCGGCACGTGCGCCGGCAGCCATTCCATCAGCCGCTCCATCTCCTCGATCTTTTCCGTCTCGGACGCGCGGTATTGTTTGGACCAGCGCTCGATCTGGCGGCCGACATAATTCTCGCCGCGGCCATAATCGGCAAGCCCGATCGCCGCTGGTTCGTAATTATGCAGCCGCGCCAAGCTGGCGTTCATTGCGTCGTACACGGCGGCACGCTCGGCCGGATTGGACGCCGGCATTTCGGCTTCCCAGAACACGCGGCCGTCCACGTGCGACATGACGAAAAACGCGGTGCCGATCACCGCCTCGTCGGCGCAGTAAAGAACAGGCGCGGGCACCGGGAAGCCTTGCGCATGCAGCGCGCTGATCACCCGATATTCGCGGTCGACCGCGTGCGCCGATGGCAACAGCTTGCCGGGCGGTTTGCGGCGGAGCACGTAACGCCGCTCCGGCGCTTCGATCAGATAGGTTGGGTTCGACTGGCCGCCCTTGAACTGGCGGACTGCGATCGGGCCGGAGAAGCCGTCCACGTGGTCGCGAAGGTAGGTCTCAAACCGATCAACGTCGAAACGCAGCCGTTCGGCAACCTCCTTGGTGCCGGAAAAGGTGCTCTGACGGTCGTTTGCGGCCATACTCCTCCCCTCGTTCTTTTTCTCCTGATATCGTTCCGCAAGGTATAAAGCCAGTCGGCTGATTTTGCTTATCTTTCTCGCGCGATGGCGCGCCAGCCGATGTCCTGGCGGCAAAAGCCTTCCGGCCAGCGGACGCGGGCAATGGCCGCATAGGCACGCGCCTGCGCTTCGCCAACGGTTCGGCCCAGCGCCGAAATGTTAAGGACGCGCCCGCCGTTGGCGACGATGTGTCCGCCGTCTTGTTTGGTTCCCGCGTGGAAGATTTCGACGCCCTCCACGGCGGCGGCTTCCGGCAACCCTTCGATCACTGAGCCTTTGGCGTAAGGGCCGGGATATCCCTTTGCCGCCATCACCACGGTGAGCGCGGCTTGCGCATGCCAGCGCAGATCGAGCGAGGTGAGTACGCCGTCGCGGCTGGCTAAGAGCGCAGGGACCAGATCCGAGATCAGCCGCGGCATCAGAACCTGGCACTCGGGATCGCCGAAGCGCACGTTGTATTCAATCAGCTTCGGGCCTTCGGCCGTGATCATCAATCCGGCATACAGCACCCCTTTGTAGGGGGCGCCGATCGCTTTCATGGCGCGCAGCGTCGGATCAATGATTTCGTCCATCACTCGTGCGCTCATCGCCGCATCGATGATCGGCGCCGGCGAATAGGCCCCCATGCCGCCGGTGTTCGGACCCTTGTCGCCATCGAAGGCGCGCTTGTGATCCTGCGCCGTGGCCAGCGGCAGTGCGGTCTCGCCATCGCATAAGGCGAAGAACGAGGCTTCTTCGCCGACCAGACATTCCTCGATCACCAGTTCGGCCCCGGCCGCGCCAAGCTCACCGCCAAGGATCATCTCAATGGCGGCTTCGGCTTCGGCGATGCTTTCCGCCACCACGACGCCCTTGCCGGCGGCGAGCCCATCGGCCTTCACTACGATCGGCGCGCCCCGCGCACGCACGTAGGCCTTGGCCTTTTCGGCTTCGCGAAAGCGCTCGTAGTCGGCTGTCGGAATGGCGGCGGAACGGCACAGATCCTTGGTGAAGCCCTTGGAACCCTCAAGCTGCGCTGCGGCCCGGCTCGGCCCGAACGCCTTGATCCCCGCGGCCTCGAGGTCGTCCACAATGCCGGCGCACAGGGGTGTCTCCGGTCCAACGACCACGAAATTGATGCGGTTCGTGCGGCAAAACCCGATGATTGCGGCATGGTCAGCGAGGTCGAGCGCGACGCATTCGGCTTCCTGGGCGATACCGGCATTGCCGGGCGCACAGAACAGCCGATCGGTCAGCGGCGAAGCCGCCATCTTCCAGGCCAGCGCATGCTCGCGCCCGCCGGAGCCGAGAAGCAGAATATTCATTGGCTCTCAATCGCTTTGATGCCGACCCTGTAGCACGGGGGCAGGCGGGGGCAAGATCGGGCCGAGGTTGTCCAAGACGTGAATCAGGCCTGAACCAAGACGTGAACGAAGTTTCTGGTGGTTCCCGCTCCAAGGCCTTGACCGGGGAGGACCGGCGGTTCTACCCCGGGGGGTGGAAGGTCCGAACCATGAACGAGCCGCGCCTCAATCTACCGGAACTGACCGTCTCGGAGCTGTCCGCAGCGCTGAAACGCACCATCGAAGATGCGTACGGCTACGTGCGTGTCCGCGGCGAACTGGGCAAGGTTAGCTATCATTCGAACGGCCACGTCTATTTCGACCTTAAGGATGAACGCGCCTGCATTTCCGGCGTCATCTGGCGTAACGCCGCCGCCCGCATCAAGCTGAAGCTTGAAGCCGGCCTTGAAGTGTTGATCACGGGACGGATCACCACCTATCCGGGCCGGTCGCAATATCAGATCATCGTGGAGACGCTCGAGCCCGCGGGCCTCGGCGCGCTCATGGCGCTGCTCGAAGAGCGCAAGCGCCGGTTGACCGCCGAGGGGTTGTTCGACGAAGCGCGCAAGCAATTGCTGCCGTATCTGCCGGCCGTGATCGGCGTCATCACGTCGCCGACCGGCGCCGTCATCCGTGACATCCTGCATCGTCTGTCCGATCGCTTCCCGCGCCATGTGCTGGTCTGGCCCGTGCGCGTGCAGGGCGATGGCTCCGCCGGCGACGTTGCGGCTGCGATCGCCGGGTTCAACGCGCTGTCGGAACGAGGCGCCATCCCGCGGCCGGATCTTCTCATCGTGGCGCGCGGCGGGGGATCGCTCGAGGATTTGTGGTCGTTCAACGAAGAGATCGTGGCGCGCGCGGCGGCGGCCAGCCTGATACCGCTGATCTCGGCCGTGGGACACGAGACCGATATTACGCTGATCGATTTCGCCGCCGATCGGCGGGCGCCGACGCCGACCGCGGCCGCCGAAATGGCGGTGCCGGTGCGCGCCGAACTGGTGCTCGACCTCGAGAGCCTGGAGCGGCGGGCGCTGGCCGGCTGGTTGCGCGGCCAGGAGGCGCGGCTTGCATCGGTGCGCTCGGCCGCGCGGGCGCTCCCCGACGCCGATGAAGTGCTGGCGCAGCCACGGCAGCGACTCGATCACGCGGCTGCCGGCTTAAGCCGGGCGCTGCGCGCCAATGCGCATATCCATCGTGTCAGTCTGTCGCGCATCGGCGGACGCTTGAGCGTTCACCTGTTGCGCGGTCAGGTCGAACGCCGGCGCGAGCGCTATGGGGCTCTGGCGCTGCGGCTGCGTGCGAGCGCGAGCGCCAATATTGCGGCGCATCGGATGCGGCTCGCGCGCGACCGGGAACGCATTGCCGCCGTCTCCGAACGGGCCGGCCGTGCCATGGACAACCTGCTCGATGCGCGCTGGGCGCGGTGCGAGCGCGACGCGCAATTGCTCGCGGCATTCTCCTATCGCAGCGTGCTGGCGCGCGGCTTCGCGCTGGTGCGTGACCGAACCGGACGTCCGCTGCGGACGGCAGCCTCCGTTGCCGTGGGCACGGCGATGGATGTCGAGTTCTCCGATGGCCATGTCGGCGCGCGTGCCGAAGTGGTCCAGGCGTCAACGGTGCCGCGGCCCGAGCCGCCGCGGCGGCGGCGGCGCGCGCGCGACCCGGATCCGGGGCAGGGCAGCCTATTTTAACGCCGTTGCCTCAAGACGATTGTTGCCGGGACTTGGTTTTCTGCCCTCTGAATGACTATTTTTGGGGAGATGAGGGGCCGCAAAAAGCGGCTAGAGCACCGCTACCCAAGTAAGGAGAGTCGGTGCGTGCTCTAGATTTGTGTGCCCCAAATTCACGTGTTGTCGCATGTCCGTATCGGAGCTTTACGGCGACGGAGGTTTTCCTTGCTCAATCGCACAGATCGTCGGTCCCCGGGTCCGGGAGAAGCAGAAGTCAAATACCTGGACGGAGACTTCCGCGTCGTGCGGCCCGGCGCGTTCGTCCGTTGTGCGGTCACCGACGCGGTCATTCCGCTTGAGGAGCTGCGATATTGGAGCGTTGACCTCCAGGAGGCGTACGCTTCGCCGGAAGTCGTTCTGCAGCGCCATGCGCAGGGACAGAAGCCCTAAGACTAGCGGGGGGTGGACGCACCTCCGCCGCGTTGCGCGAATACGTTCAGGATCATCGCCTGAAATGCGCCGGCTTCCGTAACAGCAAGCCGGACCGGTAGCGTATTTGCGCGAGAGGCGAGCGCCGTCAGACGCCGGTGGCCGTTGAGCCGAACCGCGTCTTTCTCCGTGGTGAGCAGCATCACATTCTCGGCGTCGGCGCGCTTGAGCAGCGCGCGCGCATCGCTTGCCGTGTAGCGGTGGTGGTCAGGGAAGCTGAGGCGCTCGGTGATTGCGATGCCGGCTTCGAGCAATGTTGCGAAAAATTTGTCGGGATTGCCGATGCCCGCAAAGGCCAGGACCGGGCGCCGGCCGACGGCTGCGATCGTGGCGCGATCCGGCTCGATACCGGCATGGAAAACGGCGACGCCGTGACGGTGTGCGGCTTCGATGACCGCCGACGCACCATCTGCCGGGCCGACAACGATGATTGCGTGAGCGAATTCGATCTGCGCTTCGAGCGGCGCCCGCAGCGGCCCCGCCGGGAATACCCGGCCATTGCCGATGCCGCGGCGGCCATCGACGAGCAGGACAGCGAGGTCTTTGGTCAACGACGGATTTTGAAAGCCGTCGTCCATAACGATCACGGTCGCTCCGTCCCGCCGCGCGGCTTCGGCTCCTGCCACGCGATTACGCGATACGATGGTTGGCGCAAGCCGCGCCAGCAACAGCGGTTCGTCGCCCACCGCGTCGGCCGTATGCCGCGCCGGATCGACCCGCACCGGCCCGGCCAGGCGTCCGCCATAGCCGCGCGTGAGGAAATAAGGACGTTCGTGCGCGGCGAGGAGGATGCGTCCGACCTCGAGCGCTGCCGGCGTTTTGCCGGCGCCGCCGACGGTGAGGTTGCCCAGACAGATCACCGGCACGCCCGCTCGCCGGCCAGCCGACCGCATGCGCAGCGCTGCCGCCATTCCATAAACGCCGGAGATGGGGCTAAGCCACCAGCGGCCGCCGTCGGGATCCCACCAGAAGGCCGGTTCGCGCATCAATGCCTGATCCAATTGCCGTCGACGTGAAGACGCAGGTGTTAGAGCATGATCCGGAAAAGTGGAAACCGGTTTTCCGAAAAGATCATGCGCAAACAAAAAGCTAGAGTGGGATACTAACCCACCACAACTCATCCCGCTCTAGGGGGCCTGCTGTTCGAGCCGAAGCTGCATCAAATACGGTTCGAGGGCGGCAAGCGTTCGGTCGAGTGCGCCGCCGAGCTTTTCGATGGTCGCAGCGGCCGCGTCGGCGACGGCTTTGCGCGCGGTAGGATTGACGAGCCAGGTCGCCAAGCAGTTTGTGAGCGCGTCCTTGTCGGCGACGAGTTGGGCCCCGCGCGCGGCATCGAGCGACTGATAAATCTCGGCGAAATTCCAGACGTGCGGGCCATGGACGATGGCGGCGCCGAGCCTGATCGCCTCGATCGGGTTCTGACCGCCCCGGCTGGCGAGCGAGCCGCCCATGAACACGATGGGCGCAAGCCGGTAGACGAGGCCGAGCTCGCCCAGCGTGTCGGCGACAAAGAGGTCGACATCGGGTTTGGGCAAATCGCCCTGCGAGCGCAGCGCCACCGCGAGGCCGGCGCCTTTGGCGGCTTCCGCGATGGCCGGCCCACGCTCCGGATGGCGCGGTGCGATGATCGTCAACAGCTTCGGATGTTTGGCGCGCAGCTGCCGATGCGCCGCGATGACTTCATCCTCTTCGCCCGGATGCGTCGAGGCCGCCGCGATCACCGAGCGGGTCACCACGATGCCGGCGAGCTTGCTCAAGGTCGGCGCATCGGCGGGCGGCGCCGGGACGTCGAGCTTGAGATTGCCGATATTGCTGATGCGCGGCGCACCGAGCTGTCCATAGCGCTGCGCATCGCCGTTCGATTGCGCCAGGCAGAGATCGAACCGTCCGAGCAGGGCGCCGATTGCGCGCGGCAGGCGTCGCCAACGCTTGAAGGAGCGCTCGGACACCCGGCCATTGACCAGGATCATCGGGATGTCGCGCTCGGCGCAGGTGAGGATCAGATTGGGCCACAAATCGGATTCAACAAACAGCGCCAGATCGGGCCGCCAATGATCGAGAAAGCGGACGACGAATTGCGGCGCATCGAGCGGAACGAACTGATGGACCGCGCCCGCGGGCAGGCGCTGCTCGGCGAGCGCAGCCGACGTCACCGTGCCGGATGTCATCAGCACGGCAAAATTCTTGGCACGCAGGCGTTCGATCAGCGGGATGACCGCGAGCATCTCGCCAACGCTGGCGCCGTGCAGCCAAATAAGCGGCCCAGAAGGCCGCGGCTGGCTCGCTTGACCGTAACGTTCGCCAAGTCGGGCGGGATTTTCCTTGCCGCGCTCGATCCGCCAACGCAAAACACGCGGCGCCAACGCCGGCATGACTGCCAACGAGGCCAAGCGATAGAGTTGCAGCGCGAACGGCAAGTGATCGCGCACGCTCATTCCTCCCCCTGCGACCGAGCGGCGGCCTCGACAAAGTCCCGCATCGCAGCTTTCTGTTGTTCCCGCAAGCTCCGGCATCCAACCGATATGCAGCGACCGTCCGCTTACTGCGGCGGCGCTTGTGTTTCCGGATCAAGGAGCCGATGCAAGTGCACGATGAAGTATCGCATTTCGGCGTTGTCGACCGTGCCTTGCGCCTTCGCTTTCCAGGCCACGTAGGCGCTGGCGTAGTTCGGATAGATGCCGACGATATCGAGCTTGCCGAGGTCGCGGAATTCCATGCTTGCCACGCTATTCAACTCGCCGCCAAAGACGAGGTGGAGCAACTGCTTTGCTGCTTGTTGCGGGATGTCCGCCATGTAACTCGCTCCGCGCAGAATTTCGCGATTAAGAAGACGCGAGGCGTTCATCCCCAAAGAGTTCAGCAAAGGCCGCGAACCTGTCCCGTCCGGTCGCGATCAGTGTCCCGTGCCGCGGCACGGGGCGATTATAGGCGACGCTGCCGCCCCCGAGCGGTGCAACCACGCCGCCCGCTTCGTGCACCAAAAGATCGGCAGCCGCAAGGTCCCAGTCGTGACTGTTGGGGCCGGCGATCGCTATGTCGCAGTCGCCTTTTGCAACTTGCGCCAATCGCAGCGCCAGCGAGCGCACGCGCGGGATCACCGAGAATGAAGGTTCCCGCATGCTCAAGCGGTCGACAAATTTGCGTGGCCCGGTGATGCGCGATCCTGCGAGCGAAGCGCCGCGCGTCGCTGCGATCGGCACGCCGTTGCAGGTCGCGCCGTTTCCGGCGATGGCCAGAAAGAACAAATCGCTCACGGGCGCATAAAGGCACGCGACGATCGGCCGACTCTTTTCAACCAGTGCGACCGAGACGCTCCAGTCAGGTCCGCCCGCCAAATACGCGCGTGTCCCGTCGATCGGGTCGACGATCCAAATGTATCGCGCATCAAGGCGGGACGGATCGTCGATGCTTTCCTCCGACAGCCAGCCGATGGCAAAGTTTTCGCTCGCCAATCGCTCCTGCAGCAGCTGGTTGACGGCGATATCGGCCTCACTGACCGGTGACGATTCGAGTTTCGTCCAATTGCGGATCGGGCGGCCGAACATCGACAGCGCGAGCGCTCCTGCATCGCGTACGCTGGCCGCCAGTCGTGCCGCTTCCTGTTCTACGTCGACGGCCCTATTGGCCGGCAACGGTCATACCCTCGATTCGGAGCGTTGGCGCGTTGGTTCCGTAGCGGAACACAAGGTCGTTGGCCGGCACGAGGCCGGCGAAGATGTCCGACAGGTGCCCAGCGATCGTGACCTCGCTGACCGCATAGGTGCACTCGCCATTCTCGATCCAGAAGCCCGATGCGCCGCGGCTGTAATCGCCGGTGACCAGATTCACGCCCATGCCGATCATGTCGGTGACGTAGAAGCCGTCGGCGATGTCGGCGATGAGCTCGTCCGGGGTTTTGTCGCCGGGTGTCATGTGCAGGTTGCTCGGCCCAGGCGACGGCGTCGAGGAGACGCCGCGCTGCGCGTGGCCGGTTGTCTCTAGCTCAAGTTCGCGGGCCGTGGCGCAATCCAAGATCCACGTCTTGAGCACACCGTCCTCGACCAGATGACGCTTGCGGCCGGCGACGCCCTCGGCGTCGAACGGCCGCGACCGCAGGCCGCGCGGCCGCAGCGGATCGTCAATAATATTGATGCCGGGGGCAAAGATCTTTTGCCCGAGCTTCTCGCGCAGGAAGCTGGTTTTGCGCGCGATCGAGCTGCCGTTGGCGGCGCTGGCCAGGTGTCCGACGATCGATCCGGAAATCCGCGAATCGAACACCACCGGCACGCGGCGGGTGGTGACTTTGCGCGGGTTGAGACGTTTGACCGCGCGCTCGCCGGCGTGGCGGCCGATGGTTCGCGCATTCTCAAGATCGGACGCGTGCAGGGTCGAGGAAAAATCGTAGTCGCGCTCCATGCCGGTACCGTCGCCGGCGATCGCGGTCATCGAGATACCGTGGCGCGAACCGATACTGGCACCGTGAAAGCCGTGACTGGTCACCAGCACCAGGCCGCCGATGCCGGCCGAGGCTGAAGCGCCTCCCGATTTGCTGACGCCATGCACTGCGAGGCCGGCAGCTTCCGCTTCGCGCGCGCGCTCTTCAAGCGTGCGCACGTCCGGCATATCCGGATCGAGAAGATCGAGTGCGGCCTGGGCCTGCGCAACGTCATGCGCAAGCTGGCGCGCGTCGGCAAGACCGGCGAAGCGATCGTCGGGTGCCGCGCGCGCCATGGCGACGGCGCGTTCGGCTAAAGCGTCCAAGCCGTCGCCTTTGAGATCGTTGGTCGACACGACGGCCTGCTTGTGGCCGACGATGACGCGCAGCCCAAGATCGTCGCCTTCCGAGCGTTCAGATTCTTCGACGGCGCCGTCGCGCACTTCGACGGCAAGCGATATCGAACGAACCGCGAGCGCATCGGCTTGGTCGGCGCCGGCGCGGCGCGCGGCAGCCACAAGACGCTCGGCGAGCTGAGTGAGGTCGGATTGATCGAGAAGTGATTGCATTTCCTGGCCGGTTTATGCCGGAAGCGCGGATAGCACAAGGTGAAGATGTAGTTCGCAGTCCGCCGGTGCAACCGCAAGCGCCGAGCACGGCCGCGCGCTGTGGCCGGTGCGCCTTTCGGTGCTCGCTGGATTTCCGCTGCGTCGGCAACCGCTTGTCAAGCATGCGGTGCGTTCGTCGGAGCGATACCAGCCCTTAACCAGGGATCTTAAGCGGATTGCGACGGTATCCTGGCATTCTCGCGTCAACCGGGCGGCAACAGCCTGGCGGGAGCCGAGTTTTTCGAGGCGTCAAAATGGAAGTCGGCAGGATCGCTGCCGGGTCGAGCCGCACATCGCGGCGGCTCGACCCTTTCTCATTGCCCGTGCGCTTTGAGGCCGCCGATGAGACGGCCGACGAACGCCGGCGTGTCGTCGATCTTCACCGCGAACGCGTCGTCGTCCGCCGTTCGGTCGCCGGCATGCGCATGGCACTGAATATGCCGGTCTCGGCATTTCGCGGCGTGGTCATCCGTCTGAACCAAAAAGACGATGCGCCGCCGAGCGCGATCGACGTGGTGCTCGAACATGGCGACCCGGCGCTGTCGCTGCCGCTGTTCTCCTCGGAAACCACCGATGAGATCGTGGCGGAATGGCAGGCCTGGGGCCGGGTGCTCGGCCTGCCGCTTCTCGTTGCCGAGCGCGACGGCAGCCTGCGCGAGCCGTTCGCCCGCGTCGGCGCCTTGCGTGTCGAGGCGCCCACATGGCGCCGCCGCCGTCGCTGCATGATCGCCAGCCGCCGGCCCTCGATTCGGCTGCGCCGCCGCGCCGCGCGTTTGCCCGACAACCCGATCGTTCACCGCGGCGAACGCGAAATCATCGCCCGGGATTGATCGATCTTTCGCCAGAGCTATTTGGCCCAGTAGGGCTAAACGAGACTGCGCACGAAGGCATCAAGCAGCATGCCGGCAAAAAGAATGAGTCCGGCGTCACGGTCGGATTTGAAAAGCGCCAGGCAGAGATCCGGATCGTCGATATCGAGCCGGACCACCTGCCAGGCCAGATGGCCGGCAAAGGCGACCAGGCCCAGTGCGAAAACAAGCCCTGCGCCTGCGGCGAAACCAGCGGCGCCGATGAGCAGCACCGCCAGCCCGTAGAACAGGCTGAGCATCCGCTTGGTGCGCGCGCCGAACAGAAGCGCCGTCGACTTGATGCCGATGAGAGCGTCGTCCTCGCGATCCTGATGGGCGTAGATGGTGTCATAGCCGATGACCCAGGAGATCGCGCCGGCGTAGAGCAAGAAAGCCGGCGAATCGAGGCGGCCGAAGGCGGCGGCCCAGCCCATGAGCGCGCCCCAGGAAAACGCCAGGCCCAGCACAATTTGCGGCCAATAGGTGATGCGCTTCATGAACGGATAAACGGCCACGATCGCGAGCGAGGCGATACCAAGCGCAATGGTGAAGCCGTTGAACGAGATCAGCACCAGGAAGCCCACCAGCGCCTGCAGCGCTAGAAACCCGAATGCTCGCTTGACGCTGACCTGCCCGGATGGAATCGGCCGCGAACGCGTGCGCTCGACGCTGGCGTCGAGGTCGCGGTCGACGATGTCGTTCCAGGTACAGCCGGCGCCGCGCATGGCGAAAGCGCCGACGAAAAATAGCGCGATGTGGGCGAGGCTCGGTGCCGGGCTACCGGCCGCAATGGCGGCAAGCGCCACCGACCACCAGCACGGCAACAGCAACAGCCAGGAGCCGATCGGACGATCGAGGCGGGCGAGGCGCAGATACGGGCGCGACCATGCGGGTGCGATGGTATCGACCCAATTGCCGGTCGCGTCGGCAACCGAACCGGCTGCCCGGTTCATCGGGCGAGCGGATTGCCGTTAAGCGAATCAAGGGTTCCGCGGCCAGTCTTGGTATTCGCCCCGGTGTCGACCGAAGGCGTGTTGATGGCGTCGCTCAATGTCGGCACTTTGGGCTTGGCGGCCGGCGCTTCAGCGCAGGCGGCCGTGCGAAACTTGGCGGTATGCTCGTGATTGCCCTTGGCGGCCTGGATTGCCTCCTGCGGGATACCGCACCACGTCTTGTTGTCTTCTAGGAACTTCACGACCAAGTTTTCGGCCGCATAGTAACGCGTAACCAGATCGCAGATTTCTTTGCGCTCGACCTTGTGCTCCACAGCCGTGCGCACGGCGAGCGCTTTTTTCTGGGCTTCGTCGCGGAGCTGCATAAACGCATTGCATTGGACCGGCGTCGACTGGGCCGAGGCCGTGTCCATGGCTGCGCCAATGGCGAAGACCGCCAGCGCTGCGGCAACGCTCAGCCTCATTGTCTTCGGTCCTTTTCCAGGGTCCCCATCCGATATTAGGGCTAGAGTGGTCGATGCGCCATTAAAAGCGCGTTGATTTCGGCGACAAGGCGGCAGAATCTGCGGGCCCCATGGGGCTGCGACGCCGCAGGCGGTGGCGGTTCTGCACGTCCCCCGGGCGTTCGCGTAACCTCCTCACGACACTCGTGATTCTTTATGCCGGATTATGACTTTCGCAGTCCTCGCCTTTACGTAGAGGGGCCGTTGCAGGAGGAGGCGCAGATCGCGCTGAACGCAGCGCAGTCGCACTATCTCGGCACGGTTCTTCGTCTTAAGCCGGGTGCCCAAGTCCTCGTCTTCAATGGGCGGGACGGTGAATGGGTGGCGAGCCTTGCCGTCAGCAAGCGAACCTCGACCCTGCTCGTGGGCAAAAAGACGCGCCCCCAGAGCCCGACATCGGACCTGCATTATCTGTTCGCGCCGCTCAAGGCCGCCCGGCTCGACTACATGGTGCAGAAGGCGGTCGAAATGGGTGTCTCGCGACTGCAGCCGGTATTCACCCGCCACAGTCAGGTCGCGCGGGTGAATACCGAGCGCATGCATGCCAATGCGGTCGAGGCGGCTGAGCAATGCGGTATTCTTTGCTTACCCGAAATCGCCGATCCGCTAGCCTTTTCGCGGCTTCTGGCGGAGTGGGACCCGGCGCGCCGCCTGGTGTTTTGCGATGAAAATGCGGAGACGGCCGATCCGATTGCGGCTCTCGCGGGCTTGCCGCGTTTGCCGCTTGCGGTGCTGATCGGGCCGGAGGGGGGATTCGCTGCGGACGAGCGTGCGGCTTTGCTCAAATTGCCGAACGTCGTCCGGCTTTCGCTCGGCCCGCGGATTCTGCGAGCCGACACCGCGGCCGTCGCCGCGTTGACCTTGGTTCAGTCCGTGCTCGGCGATTGGCGCACGGCCCAGGGTTAGTGGATCATCCACGGGCGATCGATGCAGACGAAGCCGACGTAATCGCCGTACCTGAGATGCATGCTGGTGAGGTGCGACAGGCGTCCCCACCGCGCGCACCAGTTGGCCGCCAATTGGTGGTAGGCGCCGCGATCGAGGCCAGGCGCGAACATGATGATGCCGCCGGTGTCGTTGCCGGTCAGTCCGGGGGCCGGGCCGTATATCATGTTGCCGGCCAGCGCGCCGTGGCCGGCACAGAACAACGACGCAGCGAGCGCCGCGACAACGACCAGCTTCGGACGCATTGCTTTTCCCCCGCGCCGCAATTGACCCGCCAAATCCTAGGATCTTGCGGCGCAAATGAAAAGCGCCGGCGCCCTGACAGAACGGTCTACGCCCATCAGCGCGCGCGACCGTGACTAGTTTGTCACGGCGTTTCGGCTTTGTGGCTGCCACCGCGCCAAGCGTCTTGACCAGCAAGCGCCAGGGCGGCACGGTGAGAATTGGGTTTTTTGCAATTCAGGGGGGCCCTTTGCAGTTCAAGGGCCTTTGCAATTCAGGGGCTAAGGGGCTTTAGGCGCATGTCAGCCCGAATCGCTTGTCTCGCGCTGGTACTGGCGCTCATTGGCATATCCGGCTCGCAGTCGCAGGCTGCGAATCTGCTGGAGAAGAATTTCTGGCTCTCTGGCCCGCGCTACGACCATCCGTTGCCGCCGTGCAATTATCCGGCCGCGCTCGATCGCATCATCGGCGATTTCCAGATCAAGGAAGCGCGGTTTTGGAACTCGCGGCTGCAGATTGTCGGCATCGAGAATATCCAACAATCAGCGCTCCTGCCGTGGGCCGCGCAGAGCATTCCGCGCCGCTTCTGCAGCGGTACCGCGGTTGTCAACGACGGCGCGCGGCACGCGATCTTTTACTCGATCGCAGAAGATACCGGCATGATCGGCATCGATTGGGGTGTCAATTTCTGCGTCGTGGGCCTCGACCGCAATCTGGCCTACGGGCCTGCCTGCCGCGCAGCACGCCCTTAGGGCGTGATTCGCAAGGCGCGGCGCCCCGGCGAGGGGATCACACCTCGATACCGGGATCACGCTCCTCAGCATCACAGTCGACAGTCCGGGAACCGGCAGCGATCGCGCGCCAGGTCGGCGGCCTCGGACGAAGCTTGCTTAGCGCACGCCGCGCCAGGGATCGAATTGCTTGTCCGGTAGGTTACGCAAGGCCTGATTGTAGGCTTTGTCGTTGGCTTTGACTTTGGTCTCGTCGCCGCCGCCCTTGTTGGCATCGGATGCGTGGCGGCCGATATTGGCGGCGTTGTTCATCTGGCTTTGCTGCGGCGTTTGCGCACTGGCGGCCGTTGCCACGCACGCGAGCGCTCCCAGCGCCATGATTCGGATCAGCAATTTCATCGTTTCATCCCCCACCTTAGGTCTCGTCCCGCCTTGGCGGGCCGATGACGGAGCGGCATCGCTTCCACCCCCATACCCTCTCCAAACTATGATAGGAGGAAAAATCGGGCAAATATTTAACTTGTCCAGATCCGAAGCCGACTTTTTTTGGCAGCGTATTTCGGCTCCGCCGGGCATTTCCGCTTCGTCACACGAGGCTCGGCGCGATGTCCGCTTGCCCGCCGCCGTCAGTCGCCCTGTCATTTGTGCGCGGTGTCGCCGATGCCGCTGTCTCTGCGCGCGGTCTCGATCTCATCGGCAAGCCGCGACCAAACCTGCGCCATTTGCAGCATGACCGCTTTGGTTTGTTCATCCATGGTGGCTCGCGCGATCTCTAAGCACCGCGCCGCAAACAGGCGATATTCGTGGGACCGCCCCATGCCACCGACCCTTGCCGTCTGCATCGCGAACGCGACAGGGCCGCCAAACGTTCCACGAAAAGCGTAAAAAGCTTAACGCGATGAAGCGGTTGAGGTTCCCGATCTGGCGTCGAAAGTTCCGCAGGCGCATCGGCCCGCGCGCGACCGCCTTCAGCGCTGAAGAGCCTGCAGGACGTACTCGCGCAGCCGCACCGGGTCGCGCTCGCCGCGCTGGGCAAACTCGATGACCTTTCTGGCGACCGCGTTGGCTTCGGGCTGATCGCTATTTTCAAGACCAAGCGCGCGGCATACCTCCGCATAGGCGCTTGTCATCGTTGCGATCGTTTCTGGCTCGAAAGCCCTGTTCTTGAACACGCCGTAGACGGCCATCAGCGCTCTCTGCTCGCCTCTCGCAGGTAGTCGGGCCCGACTGAACGATCGTCGCTCGTTGCAGGCCTACGCCCACCACGCAAAAGTACATCCAGGATGCTTGTAGCTCAAGATAGTGTGTGGATGCTTACGCGCTAGCGGCGGGGTGGGGTGAGAGGGGCCGCCCGCGCCATTCGCAATGACAGACCCATTTTGTTCTTGCTTTGTTCAAGGCGAGATCTATGCTTGAGAATAGTATTTTCGCGTACAAAGAGTGGTGGTTTTGTTTTGGGGATTGATGATGGCCAGATGTATTCGTCGCTCCATCCTTGCTGGATTTCTGTGTCTCGGCGCGTTTTCGAGCGCCTACGCCGAGCCCGCGCGTGAAAACAATGACGCCGGCCAGTTCGACTTCTACGTCCTGTCGCTGTCCTGGTCGCCGTCTTTTTGCGCGGCCGCTGCGGAGCGGGGCAACGACAGGGGGCCTACGCCCCAGTGCGGACGGCGGCCCTATTCATTCGTCGTCCATGGCTTGTGGCCGCAATACGACAAAGGCTTTCCGGAGTATTGCGAGGTTCCGGCGCCGCGATTGAATCGCGGCATTGTTTCGTCGATGCTCGATCTGATGCCGGCGCCGCGGCTGATCTACAACGAATGGGATCGGCATGGCACCTGTTCGGGTCTGGCGGCGCGCGCCTATTTCGACACCATCCGCAAGGCCCGTGAGGCGGTGAAGATCCCTTCGCAATATGGCGATCTGCAGGAGCCTCTGAACGTCACGCCCGCAGCCGTGGAGGAAGCGTTTATCAAAGCCAACCCTGGGCTATCGACAAGCGGCATGGCCGTCGAATGCGACAAGAAACGGTTGACGGAAGTCAGGATCTGCCTCTCGAAGGATCTGCAGTTTCGTGACTGCGCCGACATTGCCCGCCGCAGCTGTCGCCGCGATCAATTACTGATGCCGCCGATGCGCTAGCGATGGCGTGAAGGTCGTATTCGGTGATGAGGCCTGCGGATGTTGCGGTGCGATAATGCTGCAGTGCGATGTGGTTCAAGGCGCAAAGCCGTCGCGACTTATTTGATTGGCCGATTTGCCATTTGATGCTCGTGCGATCCGCCGTCACATCGATATAAGCGGACTCTGAACACAAGGCAGATTCTGGAGACGGGCGGATCCCGGGTTTGGTGCTGTTTTGGTGTTGTCCCCCTTGTTTGACGTTCCGTCCGATTACGGACGATTCGAGTCTGGCGCGGCTGGCCGTTCATGAATTATCGCCACGCCTTTCATGCCGGCAATTTCGCGGATGTGCACAAGCACAGCGTCCTTACCTGCATCCTGTCGTATCTGCGCCTCAAGCCCGGAGCGTTTCGGGTCATCGATACCCACGCCGGAGCCGGCCGCTATGATCTTCTCGGCACGGAAGCGACCCGCAGCGGCGAGTGGCGCCAGGGTATCGCGCGGATTTGGCAAAGGTCCGAATGGGGCGCGGCGCACGATCTGATCCGGCCTTATCTGGACGCGGTCGCGGCGCTGAACCCTGACGGAGCGTTGCGCGCCTATCCGGGCTCGCCGCTGATTGCCAAGAGTTTGCTGCGCCTCCAGGATCGCCTGATCGCCTGCGAACTGGAAAAGGGAGCAGCCGCGGCGCTGGCGAATGCCTTGCGCGATCGGCGCTGCAAGGCGCTGACCATCGACGGCTGGACTGCTGCCGCCGCCTACGTTCCCCCGCCCGAGCGGCGCGGGCTCGTCCTGATCGATCCTCCGTTCGAGGAAGCCGCCGATTTCGACCGTTTGGCCGATGTTCTTGCGACGGCGCACCGCAAATGGCCGACGGGCACCTATCTGCTTTGGTATCCGATCAAAGACCGGCAAGCTCCCGACCTGTTGGCGCGCCAGCTTGGAAAGCTGCCCGTCCCCCGCATGCTGCGCTCGGAGCTGACGCTGGGGCCGGCACAAGCCGGAGGTAATCTGGTCGGATCGGGCTTGGTCGTGGTCAACCCGCCGTTTACGCTGATGCAGGACCTGGGCGTTCTGCTGCCGGTCGTGTGCAGGTTTTTGTCTGGCGACGCGAGGGCCCGCACCGCCTGGCTCGCTGCAGAGCAAAATCCCCCGCGAGGTCGTTAACGCGCGATAGTTTCAGATCGAAACGGGCGGCACTTAAGCTCCGGGCCGCTTTCTTTTTTGGACCTTTTTGGACGACCCCTGTCTGGTTTTTGAAGGGAGTATGTACTTTTCCGGGTTGAGCCCCGGGCGCCCACTTTTCCACACGCAAAAAATGTGTCTAACTTATCTGTTGCTGGCTTAGACGTTCCGCCTCCTGTGGGGGCCGGCGGAGTAACTGAGGCCGATCCGGCCAAGGTCTTGCCCGTGTGGATGTCCAGCCAAGCCGTCGCGCCGTGGGGGCCGGCGGCGAAGCAACCACGGGGAAGGAGTTGCTCGATGGCAATGACCGGTACGGTCAAATTTTTTAACGGTGAGCGTGGATACGGTTTCATCAAACCGGACGATGGCGGTCGCGATGTGTTTGTGCACATCACCGCGGTCGAGCGTGCGGGGTTGAAGTCGCTGATCGAAGGTCAGCGCATCAGCTTCGATGTCGAGCCGGACAAGAAGGGCAAGGGTCCTAAGGCGGTCAATTTGGTCGTCACCGGCTAGAGCATCGGTGCGGAAGAGCGGAAAGGGTTTTTCCGCCGCGATCTTTGCTTCACTAACGCGATGACAACTGACAAGCGTCGTGCCGGGGTGCGGCGCGCGCCGGCGGCTGCTTTGCCGCCGCCGGCGTCTTTTTGCTATCGTACCCATGCTGTCGTATCTGCTTGCTGTCGTATCTGCATGGTTGTTGCTGCACCGCGGCAAAGCAATTCAAAACAAATTCTGGAAGGCTAGTCCCGTCATGATGATCCTGCGCTCCGCTCCGCCCTCGCCATTCGGTCGCAAAGTCCTGATCGCACTGTCGCTGCTCGGATTCGACGACGTGAAGATCGAAGCGACCGATACGATGGATGCGTCGAGCCCTTTGCGTCAGCAGAACCCGTTGGGGAAAATTCCGACGCTGATCGCGGAGGATGGCGAGCCGTATTTCGACTCGCGCGTGATCCTCGAGTATCTCGACCAGCGCGCCGGCGGCGGCAGGATCATTCCGGGCGATGCAGCGCGACGTCTTGCGGCGCTGCGGTTGCAGGCGCTGTGCGACGGCATTCTCGATGCGTCCATTCTGACGGTTTATGAGGGGCGCTGGCGCGCGTCGGACAAGCACGAGCCGAAATGGCTTGAGCACCAGGCCGGAAAGGTCGACCGCGCGTTGGCTCTGCTCGAGGCCGCCCCGCCACCGTTCGCTTCGCGTGAAGAGCTCCCGCATGTGGGGCAGATTGCGCTCGCCTGCGCGCTTGGCTATCGCGACCTGCGCTTCGCGGGGACCTGGCGCAACGCGTATCCGCGCCTCCTGGCGTGGCTCGATGAATTCGCCGCTCGCGTACCGGCCTATGCGGCAACGGCAGTGAAGGGGTGAATTGGAAATCCGCTCGTCCCCGACCCCGATCAAGTCGCGGATAAACTCCGGCGGGAACCCAGTTTCTCGCTCGGTCGTCGGAGTGTGCCGCTCTGGATTCCTGCTTTCGCGGGAATGAGCGGAGTTTCTTGGTTCTTAGTTAGTTGGCGCCAATTTGAGAACCTCCGCGGCAAACAAAAAGCCCCGGGGCAATTGCTCCCGGGGCTTTCTGCAGTGGCTCGGTCCCGAAATGGTGCGGCTGTTTAAAACCGGTAATTAATGCCGCCGCGGATGATATTGGCGCTGAAGGACACGTTATCGGTCGCCGCGCCGCAATTGAAGCCGCAATTGAACTTGCCAAGATCCACGTAGAGGTATTCTGCCTTGGCAGACCAATTGGGCGTAAAGGAGAATTCGAGGCCCGCGCCGATCGTCCAACCGGCATTGACGGTGCTGGTGGTCAAGTTTCCGGTGGTGGCGTTGATGTTGCCGAGGGCGGCGCCGCCGGTCACGTAGGGGAGGAAACGGTCGGCCGCATAGCCGACGCGCCCACGCACCGTCGAAAGCCATGAGTCGGCGGTTTTGCAGCCTGCCGGGCAGGCCGCGGTGGTTGTCGTTGCGGAAATGCCGGCCCAGTCGATGTCGCCCTCGACGCCGATCACAAAATGGCTGATCTGGTAGTTGTAGCCGATCGTGCCACCGACCAGCCCACCGGTTGTCGTGATGCTTCCGGCCGTATCCCAGGTCGAGCTGCCGAACCCGCCGCCACCGTTCAAGCCGAGATAAAAGCCGGTCCAAGTAAAGAGTGGCACCGGATAAGCCGGCGGCGGCCCTTTGTAATAGGGGGCCGGGTATAGATCGGCCGCGGCCGCCGTGCCCGCCAGCGCCAACAGCGCGGCACACGCAGCGAACAATCGCTTCATTGCTGACCTCCATTTCGGCAGTTGGGCCCTATAGTATTCAGAGGCTTAAAATCGTCTAGTGTAAGAAAGACACAGCTCAATTCTCTATCGAGGCAATATTGTGGTGAAAATAGTAGAACGTAAGTCAATATTATTGCTAATAAATACTAAACGTCGAAGTAATATGCTTAACAAAATAATAATCGGCTCGAAATTTACTTAACGCCAGAGCCGCGAGCGTTTCAAAGGGCGGTATACGGCGTGGGGCCTTATCGAATGCGCCCGACGGCGCTATTGCTGCCGCCGCACTTCCTCAGACAGCGGGCAAATCTTACGTTCGCTGTCGAAGGCGGAGCGGCCACGCCGTTTTTCGCCAGTCAGGCAGCATGAGCGTTCCGAAGAAAGACATCGAGCCGGACGTCGAGATCGAGGAGGACGATGAACCGTCGCTTCCGCAGGCGGACGAGGCCCAGGCAGCCCTAACGGACGACGCCATCGGCGGTTCGCTTGCCGCCGGGCGCGACGCCATCCTGCGTTACGTCAAGCTCGCGCCCTCGCAGCCCGGCGTCTATCGCATGATCGATGCGCGCGGCGATGTTCTCTATGTCGGCAAGGCCAAGAACGTCAAAAATCGCATCCGGGCCTACGCACGGCCCACAGGCCTCGACACCCGCATCGAACGGATGATCGCGGCGACGCGGGCGCTGGAATTCGTCGTTACCCGCACCGAGACCGAAGCGCTGCTGCTCGAAGCCAATCTCATCAAACGGCTGCGGCCGCGCTTCAACGTTCTGTTGCGCGATGACAAGTCGTTTCCCTACATCCTGATCACCTCCGACCATTGGGCGCCGCAAATTCTCAAACACCGCGGCGCCCGCACCCGTCCCGGCCATTATTTCGGACCGTTCGCGTCCGTCTGGGCCGTCAACCGGACGGTCAACGCGTTACAACGGGCGTTTCTGCTGCGCTCGTGCAGCGATCCGTTTTTCGAGAGCCGCACCCGCCCGTGCCTCCTTCACCAGATCAAGCGCTGCTCGGCGCCGTGCACCAATGAGATCGACTTCAGCGAGTATGCGATGCTGGTGCGTGAGGCCAACGCGTTCCTCTCGGGACGCAGCAAAGCGGTCAAGGACGAGCTCGCGGCCGAAATGGAAAAGGCTTCGCAAGCGCTCGATTTCGAACGTGCCGCCGTCTACCGCGATCGCCTGGCCGCACTCTCGGCGGTTCAGTCCCATCAGGGCGTCAATCCGCGCGGGGTGGAGGAGGCTGATGTCTTCGCGCTTCACCAGCAGGGCGGCTTTGCCTGCGTGGAGGTCTTTTTCTTCCGTACCGGACAGAACTGGGGCAACCGCGCCTATTTTCCGAAAGCCGATCGCTCGATCTCGCCGGGCGAGATACTGTCGGCCTTTCTCGCGCAGTTCTACGATGACAAGCCCTGTCCGCGGCTGATCTTGATCTCTCACGAGATCGACGACCGCGCGTTGTTGACGGAGGCGCTCGCTACCAAAACCGGCCACAAGATCGAGATATCGGTGCCGCAACGGGGCGAGAAGAAAGATCTGGTCGCGCACGCGCTCGCCAATGCGCGCGAAGCGCTCGGGCGCAAGCTTGCGGAAACCTCCTCGCAACAGCGGTTGCTGCGGCAGCTCGCCGAGACCTTCGGCTTGCCGCGCGTTCCACGACGGATCGAGGTTTACGACAATAGCCACATTCAGGGCACCAACGCGGTCGGCGCCATGATCGTGGCCGGCCCCGAGGGCTTCCACAAAAAGGATTACCGCAAGTTCAATATCCGCTCGACCGACCTCACCCCAGGCGACGATTTCGCGATGATGCGCGAGGTGCTGACGCGCCGCTTCAAGCGCCTTCTGGCCGAAGCGCCGTTGCGGCTCGTCAATGGCGCCGCGCCGGCCGCACAGGGTGTCGGCGGATTGGCCGAAGAAGAAGCTGTAGCTTCCCCGAACGGTGCCGAGCCGCCGGAAGCCGCTTTAGATGCCCTCAGCGCCAACGATGCCGATAGTGCCGAATCCCCATGGCCGGATCTGGTTCTGATCGACGGCGGCCAGGGCCAGCTGTCCGCGGCGCTGGCGGTTCTCGGCGAGCTTGGCATCACCGTCCCCCTCGTCGGCATCGCCAAGGGACCCGATCGCGATGCCGGCCGCGAAACATTCTTTCTGCCCGGCCGCGACTTGTTCAAACTGCCGCCCCGCGACCCGGTGTTGTATTTCGTCGAGCGGCTGCGCGACGAAGCGCATCGGTTCGCGATCGGCTCGCACCGAGCCCGCCGCATGCGCGATCTGCGCGAGGCTGGCCTACAGGAAATCGCGGGCATCGGCCCAACCCGGAAACGCGCCTTGCTGCATCATTTCGGAACCCTCAAGGCGATCGAACGCGCCTCGGTCACCGACCTGATGCAGGTGGACGGCATCAGTGCGGAAACGGCGCGGCGGATCTACGACTTCTTTCATGAGGGCGCGGCATGATGGCAGGTCCACACCACCGGCCGACCGGTGCGCTCGGCGCAGATGCCCAGAACCAGACATGCGCTCGCGGGCTCTGTCGGGTCTGCCGCGGCAGCGTTATGTTATGGCCATGAATTCGAGCACGACGAACACCGCCCGGTTGCGCGCCCATCCCTTCGCGCTTCCCAACATGCTGACTTACAGCCGGATCGCGGTGATTCCCATCGTGGTCGGTTGCATGTTCTCGCAGAGCTTTCTGCACGGCGGCCTGTGGCTGCGCTGGGTTGCGCTCGCCTTCTTCATCGCCGCCGCGGTGAGCGATTTCCTCGACGGCTATCTGGCGCGCATGTGGGAACAGCAATCCTCGCTCGGCCGCATGCTGGATCCGATAGCGGACAAGCTCTTGGTCTCCTCGTGCCTCCTGATGGCGGCGGGCGAGGACACGATCCGGGGCTGGGCGCTGTTTGCGGCGATCGTCATCCTCTGCCGCGAAATCCTGGTTTCCGGTTTGCGCGAGTATCTTGCCGAATTGCGCGTCAGCGTGCCGGTGACGCGGCTCGCCAAGTGGAAGACGACAGTCCAGCTCATTGCCGTCGGTTTTCTGATCGCCGGTGAGGCTGGCAACGAGGTCGTTCCGATCGTCACCGGGATCGATGCGCCGGTGGTGACCTGGATCGGTACGATGCTGCTTTGGCTCTCGGCGCTGCTGACAATCTATACCGGCTGGGATTACCTGCAGGCCGGACTGCATCATTTGACGCGGGAGGATGCGTGAAGCTTCTTTATTTCGCGTGGGTGCGCGAGCGTATCGGCAAAGCCGAGGAGGACCTCGAACCGCCCGTCGGCGTTGCCACCGTGGCCGAGCTCATGGCGTGGCTTGCCGAGCGCGACGACCAATATGCCCACGCTTTCGAAAGCGCCGGCGTGATCCGCGCCGCCATCGACCATCGCCATGTCCGGCCGGAGGCGGCGATTGCGGGCGCCAGCGAGATCGCATTCTTTCCGCCCATGACCGGCGGATGAGATAGTGCGAGTTGCGGCCCTCTGTGAAGGCGTGAGCGATGACGACCACCATCCGCCTGCAGCGTGAGCCCTTCGACGTCGCCGCCGAAACCGAGCGGCTCACGCTCGGCCGTGCCGACATCGGCGCCGTCGTGACGTTTACCGGCCTGTGCCGGGCTGACGAGAACGGCAAGCCGATTGCCGCACTGACCCTGGAACACTATCCGGGCATGGCGGAGGCGGAAATCGGCCGTCATGTCGAGGAGGCCGCTGGGCGCTGGCCGCTGCTCGGGGTTACGGTGATCCATCGCCACGGACGGATTATCCCCGGTGAGGCGATCGTGTTGGTAGCGACGGCGTCGAGCCATCGCGAAGCCGCCTTCGCGGCCGCCTCTTTTCTGATGGATTATCTGAAGACCCGCGCGCCGTTCTGGAAGCAGGTGGAAGCTCCCAGCGAAACCGCTGCAGGAAAAGAAGCCGAGGCGACAAAAATCTGGGTCGAGGCCAAAGCGTCGGACGACGCGGCTGCCGGCCGCTGGTCAGTACCGACGCCGGGGCGTCAAGCCGCAAAGTTAAAGTGATCCAGTTGCGCGAGGGCGACGCTGGCGCGGGTAGGTGAGCCGATTACTGAACGGACCGCTCGGCGTCCATCTTTCTGAGCCAGACCTTGTTGTCGTGGAATGCCGCGCCGCCAAAGGGCGCGATCGGGTCGGCGCCCGTCAAGGTATTGATCCCGCGCCCGTCCGGGTAGGCGGAATTCGGCCATAGCGATTCTGCGATCAGCACACCGCGCCGCACGCCGTCGAACACCTTGGCGTGCAGGCGCACGACGCCGCGGCGATTGCCGAGCCGAACCTCCTCGCCATCGCTGATGTCGCTTGCGGCGGCGTCATCCGGATGGATCATCACCGTCGGGCGCCGCTCGCGCGACAGCGAGGTCGTGGTCTCGGTGAAGGTCGAATTGAGGAAGCCGCGCGCCGGCGAGGTGGCGAGGCGGAAGGGGTGCTCCGTATCGACCTCTTCGATCACGTTCCAATGGTCGGGAAACGACGGGATCGACGAGGGACCATAAAGGACCTCGCGACGCGAAAATGGCGCTTCGGGCCAGTTCGGCCGGAAGCGGAATTTGCCGTCCGGGTAGGCGAAGCCGTCGAGATAGTGCGCGGTCGCGAAATCAGGTTGACAATCGATCCAGCGTTTTTGTTCGATCTCGGCGAGCGTGCCCCAGCCGGAATTCTGCAGCGTCGCATCGATCAGTTCGCGCGGCGACATATCGAAGCCCGGATGCTCCGCGCCAAGACGCTTCGCCAGCGCGCAAATCAGATCGTGGTTCGAGCGGCATTCGCCCGGCGGCTCGATGAGTTTCGGTCCAAACAAAATGTATTGGCTGCCGCCGGCCGTGTACATGTCGTCGTGCTCGACAAACATCGTCGCCGGCAGCACCACGTCGGCCATTTTGGCGGTATCGGTCATGAACTGTTCGTGGACGCAAACAAACAAATCCTCGCGGGCAAAGCCGCGTTTGACCGTTTCTTGGTCCGGAGCAACCGACACTGGATTTGTGTTCTGAATAAACAGGGCGGTGAGCGGCGGTCCGCCGCGCAGCGCGTCCGCGTTGCCGGTGAGGATCGCGCCGATGCGCGATTGATCGAGCATGCGGATGGACGGATCGCGCAGGTCGGCGCCTTCAATCAGACGCGTGTTGAGATGATAGATCGCGCCGTTGTTATGGAAGGCGCCGCCGCCTTCCAGCCGCCAAGCGCCGGTAACCGCGGCGATGCAGCTTGCCGCGTGCATGTTGATGGCGCCGTTGCGCGAGCGCGAAAACCCATAGCCGAGCCGGAAAAAGGCGCGCTTGTTGTCGCCGACGAGCTTGGCGAAAGCCTCGATCGTCTCCACCGGCGCGCCGGTGATGCGCGAGGCCCACTGCGGATCGCGCGTGCGCAAATGCGCGGCGAATTCATGCGGCGCGTCGGTGTAGCGTTCGAGATAATCCCAGTCCGCTTTGTTGTCGCGGAACAGACAATGCATCACCGCGCAGGCCAGCGCACCGTCGGTGCCGGGCCGGATCAGAACCGGCAGATCCGCCTGCTGCATGGTGCCGTTCATGTAGATGTCGACGGCGACGATCTTGGCGCCGCGTTCCTTGCGGGCGCGCGTCGCGTGCGTCATCACATTGACCTGGGTGTTCACCGCATTGGTGCCCCAGATCACGACCAGGTCCGATTTCGCCATTTCGCGCGGGTCGGCGCCGGCAAGGCGGCCGGTGCCGGCGACAAAACCGGTCCAGGCCGGGTTGACGCAGATGGTGGTGAAAAAGCCGGAATATTTCTTGGCATGACGCAGACGGTGGATGCCGTCGCGCATCACATAGCCCATCGTGCCGGCGTAAAAGTAGGGCCACACCGTTTCCGAACCGTGGGCCTGCTCGGCGCGGGTCAATCGCTCGGCGACGAGATCGAGCGCTTCGTCCCAGGAGATCGGTGCAAATTGTCCGCTGCCCTTCGGGCCGGTGCGGCGCAGCGGCTGCTTCAAGCGGTCGGGATGATGAACCCGCTCGGCGTAGCGCGCCACCTTGGCGCAGATCACGCCGGCCGTGTAGCCGTTGTCGTCGGCGCCGCGCACGCGCCCGATGGCGTTGCCGAAGACTTCGACCTCGAGCGCACAGGTCGACGGGCAGTCGTGCGGACAAGCCGAGGCGAGAATCCGGGGGCGAATGGTTTGGTTCATCGCAGCGGCAGCTTACCTCAATCGGCGCGTCGCGAACAGCGGCCCGCCGCAGGTCGCCCGTTCTACGCCGCCGCGGCCTTGCCCTTCGGCTGCACTTCGGCGGTGTAGTCGTCCATCAATTGGTGCGTGATGCGGCTCGGCGTGAAACTGAAGTCCGCGATCTGCGCCACGGCGGTGATCTCGGCAGCGGTGCCGGTGATGAAGCATTCCGAGAAACCGGCGAGCTCTTCCGGCATGATGCGGCGCTCGATCACCTCGATATTGTGCCGTTTCGCCAGCGTAATTGCGGTCGCGCGGGTGATTCCGGACAGGAAGCAATCGGCGATCGGGGTGTGGATCTTGCCGTCCTGAATAAAGAAAATGTTGGCGCCGGTGCATTCGGCGACACGGCCTTGCCAGTCCAGCATCATGGCGTCGGCAAAGCCGCGGCGCTCGGCGCGGTGCTTTGAGATCGTGCAGATGGCGTAAAGGCCCGATGCCTTGGCCAGAGCCGGAGCTGTCCGCGGGTCCGGGCGGCGGTATTCGGCGAGGTCGAGGCGGATGCCCTTCAATCGCTGTGCCGGATCGAAATAGCTCGGCCATTGCCACGTCGCCACCGCGAGGTGAATGACATTGTTCTGGGCGGACACGCCCAATTGTTCCGAGCCGCGCCAGGCGAACGCGCGCACATAGGCGTCTTTCTGATTGTTTTTTTCGATCACCAGGCGCTTCGCCGCTTCAATCTCGGCCACGCTGTAGGGGATCTCAAAGTCCATGATCTGCGCCGAACGCTTGAGGCGCTCGGAATGCTCGAGGCTCTTGAAAATCTCGCCCCCATAGGCGCGTTCGCCTTCGAACACGACGCTGGCATAGTGCAGGCCATGCGTGAGCACATTGATTTTGCAGTCTGCGGTCGGCACGAGCTTGCCGTCGAACCAGACGAGGTCGGGACGCTGATCGAATGGCACGGCCATGGTATTGCCTCCCTGCGGCACGGATCGCCCCACCGTGCCGGAATTTTTGGGCGCAATCGAGGGCGTGCGCTCCGATCGACGTTTACTGTCTTAGGCTTTTGCGTCGGGCGCCAAGTCCCGTTAAGGTCGCATTTGCCCTATGAGAGCGCCGTTCGGCACCCTGACAACCGTGCGCCGTGGGCGAACCCGGCGCCATGTGGCTGTGACATTGCGTCTTGGGGGTAACAATCCAGCCGAAATATGTCAATAGTGCTGACGTAATGGTCGACATGAGTTTGACGACGCCGAGCAAAGACCGGCCCGCTGCCGCGGCGGCCGAAGGCGTGGCCGCGCGCGAGCCCTATTGGGACCTCATCGAGCTTTTGTTCTTTGCTTACCGCGACTTCGTCAGCGATCCCGACCAGCTTTTGGACAAGCTCGGCTTCGGACGCGCGCACCATCGGGTGCTGCATTTTGTTAATCGCAACCCTGGTATGAAAGTCGCCGAGCTGCTCGACGTTTTGAAAATCACCAAGCAGTCGCTTGGCCGGGTGCTCAAGCAACTCATCGACGAAGGCTATGTCGTGCAAAGAGAAGGCGCCGACCGGCGCCAGCGGCTGCTGTATGTCAGCCCGGCCGGTGAAGCTTTGGCGCTCAAGCTTGCCGGGCTGCAGGCCCTGCGGATCGGCCGCGTGCTGGAAGAGCTCGGTCCCGGCGGTCGCGAAACCGCGCGCCGCTTTCTTGCCGGCATGATCGGCGACGAAGACCGCGAGCGGGTTTTGCACCTGATCGCGCGCGCCGAACGCGCGCGCTCGATCGGCCGAGACTGACGCGCATGGCCAGCTCTGCGATCACACTTTCTACGATCAACTCATCTGCGATCAACCCCGCCGATGACGCGCCGCACCTGCTGGTCGTCGACGACGACCGCCGCATCCGGGCGCTGCTCTCGCGCTTTTTGCTCGGCGAGGGCTATCGCGTCACCACCGCCGAGACGGCGCGCGAAGCCCGCGCCAAGCTCGAGGGCTTGCATTTCGACCTGCTCATTCTCGATGTCATGATGCCGGGCGAGAGCGGCTTCGATCTGGCACGTGCGATCCGCGCCGGCTCCGCGGTGCCGATCCTGATGCTGACGGCACGCGACGAGAAGGAAAGCCGCATCGAAGGGCTTGAAATCGGTGCCGACGATTATCTGGCAAAGCCGTTTGAGCCACGCGAATTGTCCCTGCGCGTCGCCAGCATCCTGCGCCGCGCGCGGCCGCCGCGCACGCCGCCTGCGGAATCGGTGCGCTTCGGGCCGTTCGTGTTTCACGTCTCCCGTGGAGAGCTGCGCCGCGGCGAGGAGGCGATCCGCCTGACCGATCGCGAACGCGAAATGCTGCGTGTACTCTCGGCGAGCGTCGGTGAAACCGTTCCGCGCCAGGCGCTGGCCGGCAACGGCGAGAGCGTGAGCGAGCGCACCGTCGACGTGCAGGTCAACCGGCTGCGGCGCAAGATCGAAGAAGACCCCGCCAACCCGCTGATCGTCCAAACGGTGCGCGGGGTGGGCTATCGCCTCGTGGCTTCGCCTTGAGTGGCGGCATGAGCAGCCTCGATGAAAACGTCGGTCGTCTGCGCAGCGCGGCGAGTGTCTTGCTCAGTGCCGCCAACTCCGCGGCCGTCGCCGCCGGCTCGATCGCCGCTCCCATCACCGGCCCGTGGGGCACGTTCACGCTATGGCTCAAGGCGATCTTGCCGAAAGGGCTTTATGCGCGCGCGCTGCTGATCATCATCGTGCCGATGGTGGTGCTGCAATCCGTCGTCGCCTTCATGTTCGTCGAGCGGCAATGGAGCGTGGTCAACTACTATCTCTCCTCGGCGGTGACGCGCGAGATCGCCACGCTGATCGACGTGTATAAAAGCTATCCGCAGGGCGCCGATCGCGCCCAGATCCGTCGCATCGCTCAGGATCGGCTCGGCCTGGTCGTCGATTTCCTCCCCGAGACGCAACTGCCGCCGCCGGGGCCGAAGCCGTTTTTCTCCCAGCTCGACGCGGCGCTGTCGGACGAGATCCGCAAGCAAATCGGTTTGCCGTTCTGGATCGACACCGTCGGCCGCTCGTCGATCGTGGAGATCCGCATCAAGCTCGACGGGACCATCATGCGGGTATTCGCCCGCCGCGCCGACGCCTACAATATGAATGCCTGGATCTTTCTGGTGTGGATGGTGATCACCTCGCTCATCGTGCTCACCATCGCCATCCTGTTCCTGCGCAACCAGATCAGGCCGATCGTGCGGCTGGCGGATGCCGCCGAGGCTTTCGGCAAGGGCAGGGAAGTGCCGAATTTCCGTCCGCGCGGCGCCCGCGAGGTGCGGCGCGCGGCGGCCGCCTTCCTGGAAATGAAGATCCGCATCGAGCGGGCGATCGAGCAGCGCACCACCATGCTGGCCGGCGTGTCGCACGACCTGCGCACGATCCTGACCCGCTTCAAGCTCGAGCTCGCTTTCCTCGGCGAAAGCCCGGAAACCGAGGCGATCAAGAAAGACGTCGACGAGATGGCGGCGATGCTCGAAGCCTATCTCGCCTTCGCGCGCGGCGATATGGGCGAGCAGCCGGCGCCGACCGACATGTCGGCGATGCTGAGCGAATTGCAGGCCGACAGCGAGCGCCATGGGCATCGCTCGACCGTCGCGTTTCACGGTCAGCCGAGCGTTACGGTGCGGCCGGCCGCCTTCAAGCGCTGCCTCGCCAATCTCGTTTCCAACGCCGGGCGATTTGCCTCGACTGTCGCCATCACCGGCCATCGCGATCATCGCTGGCTCACGGTGACGGTCGACGACGACGGGCCGGGCATTCCGGCGGCGTCGCGTGAAGATGTCTTCAAGCCGTTCTTGCGGCTCGACGACGCGCGCAATCAGGATGAAGGCGGCACCGGGCTCGGGCTCGCCATCGCCCGCGACATCGCCCGCTCTCACGGCGGCGACATCACGCTCGGCGATTCGCCGCTCGGTGGATTGCGCGCTGCTGTGCGCATCCCGGTGTGATGCGAGGCGTTTGAGAATCCCCTCAGCGCCGGTGTCGGCCGCCGCGCCGGCTGCGGGGATTTCCACTAAAGGCGCGCAGGCCCCAGCTAAGGGCCGAGAAGGCCCGGCGGGTCGGGCCGCCTCGCAGTCCCAGGCGGCCCAATCCGGACGCCACATCGAAGACGGTGGCGGCTGTGTTCAGTGTTTTGGCGCCGCCGGCCGCGGTCCGAAGCAGCGGCTCCAATGTCTCAGCCATTTTTGGGTATTGGCCTGGCAGCCACGCGGCGGCCGCTCCGATGATGATGCCGGGTATCAGCGCCGCTTCGAAGACGGCCGCGCCGATCCCCACGACCGCGACGCTTGCGATCGTGGCGACGGTGTTGTCATCAAGAACGCGCGCGTCGCTATCCTGCGCCGCTTCGGCGTTCGCGGGCGACGAGGGATCGCGATGGCCGTCGCCCTGGCTGTCGGTCGCTCGGTTCATCAAACTCTCCCTCGTCGTCGTTTTGCCCGAAGCTTTACTTCCGCTGGATGTCGGCCGCGGCGCGGGCGAGGATCTCGACCAGGTGCGCTTCAGCCTCGGCGTCGCCTTCAAGACGCTTGCCTATGGTCTCGCGCAAATGGTCGAGCGCGGCTTCGGTCAGCGGCGGCACGGGACTGCGGTCGCCGCGGTCGCCGCGTGCACGCTGCCGCCAACGGTTGACGCGTTCGCCGAGTGCGGTCAACCGTTCAAGCACAGTGTCGACAATCTGCCGATTGGCCTGAAGGTAGGCGCGGCCTTCATCGGTGATGGTGTACAGCTTTTTCGAGCCTTCGGCCGAAGCGGTGACGTAGCCGGCTTCCTCCAGATAGGTGAGCGTCGGATAAATGATGCCGGGGCTCGGGCTGTACCAATCGCCGGTCTTCTCTTCGAGCAGCTTGATGATCTCATAGCCGTGGCGCGGAGCCTCGGCGATCAGCGCCAGCGCGATCAGGCGAAGGTCGCCCTGCGCCAGCATACGCTTGGCGCGCATCCAGTCTTCCGGGTCGCGGCCGCCGAAATCCCAATTGCCGCGTCCGCCAAAGCCGAAACGGCCTCCGCCGCCGCCATGGCGGCCGCCGGCCCATTTCCAGCCGTGTCCTTCCCATCTCCAACCGTGTCCGTGATGTCCGTGTCCGTGCATTTTCTTGCCTCCTGGGCGATTAAGATATATCGTTAGATAGATCATACGGTGATATAGCGCAAGATATATCTGACAAAGTCAGATATATCTTTTATAGCTTGCGTGTGTACCCCATTTAGGATATTCGTATACGAATAGTCGTTCAGGGATAAACCGTGCTGCGCCAAGCTCACCCATCCAATCCTCTGGCCTTGGCGGTCTTGGCACTCCTGTTTGAGCGACCCATGCATCCCTATGAGATGGGCGTGATCCTCCGCCAGCGGCACAAGGAGGAGAGCATCAAGCTGCGTTACGGCTCGCTCTACACGGTGATTGATCTGCTGCAGCAGCGCGCCTTCATCTACGCGCGCGAGACCGGCCGTGACGGACGGCGGCCTGAGCGCACCGTTTATGAAATCACGCTTGCCGGGCGTGACGAGTTGCGCGCCTGGATGGCCGACTTGATCGCCGAACCGACGAAGGAATATCCGCAATTCGAGGCAGCGCTTTGTTTGTTGCCGGTGCTGCCCCCGGATGAGGCGCTGGCGCTGCTGCTGCGCCGGCGGGAGCGACTGGAGCAAAACGTGGCTGCGCACGTGCAGCGGTTCGAATTGATCGCCGAGAAAAATATCCCGCCGCTGTTTTTGGTCGAAGCCGAATACCGGCTGGCGCTCATGAAAGCGGAGCAGCACTTCGTCGCCGAGCTCATTCGACGGATCGAAAGCGGCTGGGGGCCGCTCGATCTCTGGCGGGACTTTCACGAAAACCGCGAAACCACAATCGCCAAGCTGTATCGCCAGTTCGGAGGGGCGCCCATGAACTAAAAGTAGCCGAACAAGCGGCCCCGGACGATGCTGGAACATCGCCGGGGCCTCGAACCCAAAACCAAACGCGCGGAGCGCCGGCTTCAGGCACGCAAGCTCTCTCTAAGGCATGTCCGGAAAAGTGGAAACCGGTTTTCCGAAAAGGCCATGCGATAACGGACGATCTAACGGCCGCCTCTCCGCAAGAACAGCTTCGCCGCACGTCGTGCGGCGGAATTGCCACCTGTTTGAACGGAGATCATCATGATCAATCAAACCGACCACACCACTCCGAAACCTTGGCGATACGCAGAGAAGCCGCCGGCCTGGTATGGTTTGGACTCCCCGATCGGGCTCGGCCTATTCCTCATCGCCTTGGGCGTTGCCGCCCTGGCTGCGTTGTTGGCGCTGCTGCACGTCGCGGAGGTGATCCCATGACCGCGCAGCCGACCATCAATTCCATTCGCGATGCCACGCTCGTCCCCTTGCACGTCCTCATCATCGGCGGCGGCATCGGTGGCCTGACCTTGGCGCAAGGCTTGCGAAAATCCGGCGTCAGCGTCGCCGTCTACGAACGCGATCGCACGCCGACGGATCGCCTGCAGGGCTACCGCGTTCACATCAATCCGGCCGGCAGTTCGGCGCTGCATGAATGTTTGCCGCCGGCGTTGTTCGACGCGTTCGCGCGCACGTGCGGCAAGCCCTCGGCAGGCATCCGCTTTGTTACCGAGCGCATGCGCGTCTTGTTCGCCATCGACAGATTCGATCCTGACGTGAACGCCGATGCGGTCGCGCTGCATCGCTCGGCCAGCCGCATGACGTTGCGCCAGGTCCTGCTGTCGGGCCTCGACGATGTTGTGCATTTCGGCAAAACGTTCGTGCGCTACGAAGAATTGCCGACCGGCCGTGTGGTGGCGCATTTCGCCGACGGCAGCAGTGCCGAAGGCGACGTGCTGGTCGCCGCGGACGGTGGCGGTTCGCGGGTGCGGCGACAGTTTCTGCCGCACGCGGAACGCATCGACACCGGGAATGTCGCCATCGCGGGCAAGGTCTTTTTCGATGGCGGCAACCGCGAGCGCATCGCGCCGGAATTGTGCAAAGGGATGACGCTGGTATCGGGGCCGGGCGGGTATAGCCTTTTTGTCGCGCAACAGGAGGTCGACGGTGTCGCCTTCGACGGCTTCGGCGGCAACGACGAGTTGGCTGCCGCCAGCGCCCACTTCGACAATACGCGCAGCTATCTGATGTGGGCGTTTGGCTCCCGACGCGAGAAGCTCGGTTTCGCCGGCCGCGACACGGAGCAAATGTCGGGCGAAGAACTCCGCAGGCTCGCGCTGGCGACAATGGCGGGGCGAGGGTGGGACCAACGCTTACGCGATCTCGTGCATCTTGCCGACACCGCCACGATCAACACGCTCACGATCCGGACGGCTTTGCCGGTCGCCGCCTGGCCAACGCGACGCGTTACGCTTCTGGGCGACGCCATTCACGCGATGACGCCCTATCGGGGCATCGGCGCCAACGTGGCGTTAAAGGATGCGGTGCGGCTGTGCCACGCCCTGAAGGCGGCAAATGCCGGTCAGCGTCCGCTGGCCGAAGCGCTGCATGCCTATGAGGCCGAGATGATCGACTATGGGTTTCGCGCGGTGCAAACCTCGCGCGAAGCCATGGAGCGGGCCATGCCGGAAAGCCGCCTGCGCCTTGCCGTGTCGCGGGCATTTCTGCGCACGATCAACCGCGTGCCACCTCTCAAGCGGCGCATGTTCCGTGCCATGGGCGCCGATTAGCTGCATCTAGCTGCACCGACCGGCCTGCAGCCGCCGCGCGCTCGACGGCTGCAGGGCGGCGCATTACATTCGCGGGAGGATCGCGCCCGAGGCATGCAGCATGTTTACGACCTTCTTTGCCGAGCTCAAGCAAGCGGGCCTGCCGGTCACACTGCGCGAATATCTCACGTTGATGGAGGCGATGGACAAGGACCTCGCCGGGCGGCGCATTGAGGAATTCTATTATCTCTCGCGCGCGGCTTTGGTGAAGGACGAGCGCAATCTTGACCGCTTCGACCGGGTGTTCGGCCACGTCTTCAAGGGGCTCGATTTCATTTCCGATGCGCTCACCGCCGAGATCCCGACCGAATGGCTCAAGAAGCTGACCGAGAAGCACCTCACCGAAGAAGAGAAGAAACTGATCGAGGCGCTCGGCGGTCTCGACAAGCTTCTGGAAACGCTGCGCCAGCGCTTGGCCGAACAAAAAGAACGCCACCAGGGCGGCAGCAAATGGATCGGGACCGGAGGCACCTCGCCGTTCGGTGCTTATGGGTATAATCCCGAAGGCGTGCGCATCGGCCAGGACGGCAATCGTAACTTCCGTGCCGTGAAGGTCTGGGACAAGCGCGAGTTCAAGGATCTCGCCGGCGATGTCGAGCTCGGCACCCGCAACATCAAGGTGGCGCTGCGCCGGCTGCGCAAGTTCGCGCGCACCGGCGCGCCCGATGAGCTCGATCTCGACGGTACCGTCAAGGGCACCGCGCAAAAAGGCTATCTGGATATTCAGATGCGGCCGGAGCGGCACAACACCATCAAGGTGCTGTTGTTCTTCGACATCGGCGGCTCGATGGACTGGCACATCAAGGTCACCGAGGAAATGTTCTCGGCCGCCAAGAGCGAATTCAAGCATATGATTCATCTCTACTTCCACAACTGCCTCTACGAAAAAGTGTGGAAGGAGAACCGCCGCCGCTTCACCGAAACGACGCCGACCTTCGATGTGCTGCACACTTACCCGCACGACTACAAGGTGATCTTCGTCGGCGATGCGTCCATGTCGCCGTACGAGATCGCGACGCCGGGCGGTTCGGTCGAACACTTCAACGAAGAGGCCGGCAGTGTCTGGATGCAGCGCGTGATCTCGACTTATCCGTCGTGCGTGTGGCTCAATCCGGTGGCGGAGCGCGAGTGGGATTTCACCGAGTCAATCCGGATGATGCGCCGGCTCATGGGCGGGCGCATGTTTCCGCTCACGCTCGAAGGCCTCGATGGGGCGATGCGCGAATTGGGGCGGTGATGCCGTTGCTCTTTTTCGGTGTTGATGCCCGAGGCAGCTCTTGTTCAGCTCTTTCGTCGTGTTCGGCTAGCGTCGGCTGGCTGCGAATGACGGCAATTTGAAGCGATGGCGGCTCGCAGCGTCATTGTTTGTTGACCTCGCTATGCATCCATAAGCACGACCGTCGCGTCAGACGCGAGCAACCAACCCGCGCGTAGGAGCCGCTCATGCCCGCCGAACGTTTCGATTTCCGCAACGCCGAGGGCCAAACCCTGGCCGCCTTGCTCGATCGCCCGGACGGTGACGTGCGCGCGGTGGCGCTGTTTGCGCACTGCTTCACCTGCGGCAAAAGCAATCAGGCGGCGCGCGCCATCGCCGACGGCCTGAAGCAGCAGGGCATCGCGGTGCTGCGCTTCGACTTCACCGGGCTGGGCGCCAGCGAGGGCGAGTTTGCCAACACGACGTTTTCATCAAATGTCGAGGACTTGGTGGCCGCGGCCGATCACCTGCGGGATATGCTTGCCGCGCCCGCCATTCTGATCGGCCACAGCCTCGGCGGTGCTGCCGTACTTGCCGCCGCACACCGCATTCCCGAAGCGCGGGCGGTGGTGACGATCGCTGCGCCCTTCGATCCGGCCCATGTGGTCGGTCTGTTTTCGGATCGCGTTGCCGAGATCGAAGACAAGGGCGAAGTCGAGGTGACGCTTGCTGGGCGTTCTTTCCATATCAGCAAATCACTCATCGACGATATCGCGCAACAAAATCTCTCCACCCACATCGCCGAATTGCACAAGGCCTTGCTGGTCTTTCATTCGCCGACCGACGATCTGGTCGGCATCGACAATGCGAGCCACATCTTCACCACAGCGAAGCATCCCAAGAGCTTCGTCTCGCTCGCCGGCGCCGACCATTTGCTCAGCCGCGCGAGCGATGCGGTCTATGTGGCGCATGTCGTCGCCGCCTGGGCCGAGCGCTATCTCGATATGGGTGCCGCCGCGAGCGCGGATGCCGATGTCGCCGACGGCACGGTGGTCGTACGGGAAACCCGCAACGGTCTGTTCCAGCAAGAAGTCACCGTCGGCCAACATCGTTTCCTGGCCGACGAGCCGGTGCAGGCCGGCGGCACGGATACCGGTCCGGGGCCTTACGATCTGTTGCTGGCGGCCCTTGGTGCCTGCACGTCGATGACCGTTCGGCTCTATGCCGACCGCAAGCAAATTCCGCTCGAACGCACAAAGGTCCACCTGCGGCACGGAAAGATCTACGCCACCGACTGCGCGAACTGCGAGACCAAGGAAGGCAAGATCGATCGTATCGACCGGGAGATCAGCTTCGAAGGCAATCTCGACGACGCGACGCGGGTGCGGCTTCTGGAAATTGCTGACAAGTGTCCCGTGCACCGGACGTTGAAGTCGGAAGTCGATATCCGCACAGTGGAAAGGCCGGCGGATTAGCTGAGCAAGGTTCTATACCGCTCGTCCCCGCGAAGGCGGGGACCCCGTTTCACACTCAAATGTTGGAGCAAGCCGCCTGGATTCCCGCTTTCGCGGGAATGAGCGGTGTCGCGTCGGCTTCAGGTGACCGCCGCGTTCTGCACGCGGCTTTTCGCCTCGGCGATGACTTCCGGAATGGCCGCGTCGTTGCCGGGTGCCATGATGTGGACGCCGGTGATGCCCGGAATGGTGGCGAGTTCCGCAATCAGGTCGACACAGATGCGGATGCCTTCGCGCACCGGGTCGGATGCCTTCTCCATGCGGGCTATGAGGTCGTCCGGAATGATCGTGCCGAACAGATGCGATTTCATCCACTGCGCCGACTTGGCTGAACGCAGCGGATTGATCCCGACCAGGATGGCGAGCTTGCCCGCAAGCCCAGCCGCCGAGAGCGCGGCGAGATAGCGGCGCAAGAGTGCGGCATCCATGCAGAACTGCGTTTGCACGAATTCCGCGCCGGCGGCCGCCTTGGCGGCGAGGCTCTTCGGTTCCCAGCCGGGCGGTGGATCGATTGGCATGTCGGCGGCGCCGATGAAGAATCCGGCCTTGCCCGCCACCTCACGTCCGGTGGGGAGCTTGCCGTCATCGCGCAGCCGCCGCGCGGTGTCGATCAGCGTCCGTGAATCGATGTCGAAGACCGGCTTGGTGTCGGGCTGATCGCCGGCCTTGGGGTCGTCCCCCGTGAGCACCAGAACGTTGCGGATGTTCAGCGCCGCCGCGCCCATCAATTCGCTCTGCAAGGCGATGCGGTTTTTGTCGCGGCAGGTGATCTGAAGGATCGGCTCGATGCCGGCATCGATAAGGAGCGCCGAAGCGGCGAGCGCGGCCATGTGCGCACGGGCACCGGCGCCATCGGTGATATTGACGGCGTCGGCGAGCCCGCGCAGCGGTGTCGCCTTGCGCAGCAGATCCTGCGGGTCGCAGGAAACCGGCGGGGCGACCTCCGCCGTCATGACAAAACGGCCGGCCCGTAGCCGCTCGGCGAAGTTGCGGGCAGGGGAGGCTATTGCGTCGGGCATGTGCAAGCTCGCTTTGGCAGCGGGGGCGAAAGAGAGCGCTTATATGGTTTAGGCATTGACTGCAATTGCGCGGTTTCCCACGGCTTTTCTGGACAGGGCACACCGCGACCGCTAGAGAGTGCCCCGACATGAGCGGCGTCAACGACATCAGATCGAACTTCCTCGGCTATTTTAAGCGCGAGGGGCACGAGATCGTGCCCAGTTCCCCGCTCGTGCCCCGCAACGATCCGACCCTGATGTTCACCAATGCGGGGATGGTGCAGTTCAAGAACGTTTTCACCGGGCTGGAAAAGCGTCCCTATGTGCGCGCCACGACGTCGCAGAAGTGCGTGCGCGCCGGCGGCAAGCACAACGATCTCGACAATGTGGGCTACACCGCGCGGCATCACACGTTTTTCGAGATGTTGGGCAACTTTTCGTTCGGCGACTATTTCAAGGAACGCGCCATCGAGCTTGCCTGGACGCTGATCACCAAAGAGTTCGGCATTCCGGCTGAACGGCTGATGGTCACGGTCTATGTTGACGACGACGAAGCGTTCAAGCTCTGGAAGAAAATCGCGGGGCTGCCCGACAGCAAGATCGCCCGGATCGCCGGCTCTGACAATTTCTGGGCCATGGGCGACACCGGACCGTGCGGGCCGTGTTCGGAGATTTTCTACGACCACGGCGATCACATCTGGGGCGGGCCGCCGGGCAGTCCCGAGGCCGACGGCGATCGCTTTGTCGAGATCTGGAACCTGGTGTTCATGCAGTACGAGCAGCTTGCCGGCGGCGGTGGGCGCATCGATCTGCCGCGGCCCTCGATCGACACCGGCATGGGGATCGAGCGCGTCGCCGCGGTGCTGCAGGGCACGCACGACAATTACAAGATCGATCTGTTCGGCGCGCTGATCGAGGCGATCGCCGATCTCACCCATGTCGATCCCGACAGCGAGCGCAAGGCCTCGCATCGCGTGATCGCCGATCATTTGCGCGCCTCCTCGTTTCTGATCGCCGATGGCGTGCTGCCTTCGAACGAGGGCCGCGGTTATGTGCTTCGCCGCATCATGCGCCGCGCCATGCGCCATGCCGAACTGCTTGGCGCCAAGGAGCCGCTGATGTGGCGGCTTGTGCCCGCGCTCGTGCGCGAGATGGGGCAGGCCTATCCGGAACTGCACCGCGCCGAGGGTTTGATTACCGAGACGCTGAAGCTCGAGGAAATCCGCTTCCGCAAGACGCTCGAGCGCGGGCTTGTGTTGCTCGAGGAAGAAACGAAAAAGCTAAGTTCCGCTGGAAGCCGAACTCCCACGGAATCAACCCTGATATTCCCGGGCCCTGTCGCTTTCACGCTCTACGATACGTATGGGTTCCCTCTGGATCTGACGCAGGACGTTTTGCGACCGCAAAACATAAAGGTCGATATTGAGGGCTATAATGACGCGATGGAGCGCCAGCGCGAAAAGGCGCGCGCCTCATGGTCGGGTTCCGGCGAGGCCGCTGACGAGGCCGTCTGGTTCACTCTGCGCGAGAAGCACGGCGGCACCGATTTTCTCGGCTACGAGACCGAAACGGCCGCCGGCGTGGTGACCGCGCTGCTGCGCGACGGCAAGGAAGTGCCGGCCCTGCAAAAAGGCGAGAGCGGTGTCGTCGTTCTCAACCAGACGCCGTTCTACGGCGAATCTGGCGGGCAAGTCGGCGATACCGGTGTGCTAACCGGCGACGGCGTGCGCTTTGCCGTCACCGACACGCAAAAGCGCGCCGGTGATCTGTTTGTGCATATCGGCACAGTCGAACAAGGCACGCTCAAAGTCGGCGCGGCGCTCGACCTCAATGTCGATCACACGCGGCGCAGCGCCATCCGGCAAAATCACTCGGCCACGCATCTGTTGCACGAGGCGCTGCGGCAGGTGCTCGGCGACCATGTGGCGCAGAAGGGCTCGCTGGTGGCGCCGGATCGCCTCCGCTTCGATTTTTCGCATCCCAAGCCGATGACGGCGGAAGAGATCGCCCGCGTCGAAGACATCGCCAACGACATCGTGCTGCAGAATGCGCCGGTGGTGACGCGGCTTTTGAGCCGCGACGACGCCATTGCCTCGGGGGCGCGGGCGCTGTTCGGCGAGAAATACGGCGACGAGGTGCGGGTGGTGGCCATGGGCCAGAATCCCGCAACAGCCGGCGCCAACACCATGGGCTGGTCGGTCGAACTCTGTGGCGGCACTCACGTCAATCGCACGGGCGACATCGGTATTATCTCCGTCATCGGCAACTCCGGGGTTGCTTCAGGTGTCCGCCGCCTCGAAGCGCTGACCGGGCGCAATGCCCGCTCCAATGCCAACCATCTTGCGGCGCTGGTCAAAGCCACGGCTGCGGAGTTGCGTGTGCCGGTTGACGAAGCGCCGGCGCGGGTCGCCGCGCTGATCGACGAGCGCAAGCGCCTCGAGCGCGAGCTTTCCGAGGCGAAGAAGCGGCTCGCCATGGGCGGCGGCAAGGCCGCGGGCGCCGACGGGATGCGCGCTGTCGGTGACGTCAAGCTCATGGCACGCACCGTCGAAGGCATTGACCTGAAAGACCTGCGCAGCCTCGCCGACGAAGGCAAAAAAACCGTCGGCTCCGGCGTTGTCGCCATTGTGGGCGTGACCGAGGACGGCAAGGCGGGAATCGTGGTGGGGGTCACGAGCGACCTCGTGGCCCGCTTCAATGCCGTCGATCTGGTGAAGAAGGGCGCCGAGGTGTTGGGCGGCAAGGGCGGCGGCGGTCGTCCTGATATGGCGCAGGCCGGCGGTCCTGATGGTTCAAAAGCCGGCGCCGCGCTCGATGCCGTAGAGGCGGCGCTCGGTAACTGATATCGGATACCCGGACGGCCGCCGATGGCGGCCCACTCGTCCGCCGCCTCCTGCCCCTTTATTTAGGCGTTTCTGGTGCAATACCGGCATCGCGGAAGAGTGAAGTCAATTGCTCATTGACCGCGTTGTCTTTGCCGAACGTCCGCAAACTCTCGGCAACGCGTGGATGCACAATGAGCCCTCGCGCAGCCGCCTGTCCAAAGACGTTAAAACTGGTTGTCATGACAGTCGGCCCTTCGTATTTCAGCGCATCAATCGCTTGTTGGCGGCAATCCTTGGTTACGAGTCGCAAGATCAGTGCTGCCGCCTTCTTGTTGAGAGCTGCGCGCTGCTCGTCGGTAATGGAAACGAGCCCACTGACGGCCGGATGCAGCGACATGGCGGCGAACATCCATTGCGTGAAGACGATCTGGTCATCCGGACTTGTTGCCTTCACCAGGCATTTGCTGAGGTCGTCGCCATAAGGCCCCGCATGGGCTTTGGCGCCACACAGCAGCGCACACGCAACTACCAGCATTTTTAGGAGCTTGCGCATTTGATACCCAGGAGAGCAACTATGGGTCGCTAATAGCAGATGGTTGAGTCGGTTGTATGAAACGGCTAGGTCTGGCGACCTTTAACTGGACCTTAAATCTCGACGAGCATTCCGTCTTCGGCGGTCTCGAACGAGAGCTCGCCGCGACGCGCGAGCATGTCGTTGCTCATGTGGGTGAGGATGAGCCGTTTCGGCCGAATTTGCCCGAGATGCCGTTCGAGCGACGACAGGGCCATGTGGGTGGAGATCGGCTTGTCTCGCGTGTAGGCCTCGCAGATGAACAAATCCGCTTCGTAGCCGATATCGATGACGGTATCGGTCCACTCGGTGTCGCCCGAAAAGGCGATCACTTTGCCCTCCGCCTCGAAACGAAAGCCTAGGCAGGGACCGGCGCGGTCGTCGTGCACCACATGAAAGGAGGTGACGCGAAGGCCGCTGACATCGGTGCGCTTGCCGATTTCCAGCTCCTGCAGATGCAGAGGAAATTGCAGATCGAGATCTTTGGTGCCGGGAAATCCCGCCTCCATCAGGCCCGAATAGCGCGATTTAAGGCTCGGCGGACCGATGAGTTTGAGCGGGCGATTGCGCTTGAGCACGTAATTTGCTTCGAGCAGAAAGAACGGCACGCCGCCGATATGATCCTCATGAAAATGGCTGAGGAAGATGGCATCGACGCCATTGCGATCAATCGCAAGTTTGTTCATGGCGACGAGCGAAGTCGCGCCGCAATCGATGAGTACGTTGATGTTTCGTCCGACGAGATGAAAGCAAGTGTTAAATCGACCCCCCGAACCGAACGCATCGCCGCAGCCGACGAATTGAAGATGCATGCAGATGGTCCTCGGGGCGTTATGTTTTGCACGCGGACGTTGGAGCCGGTGCGGAGTTTCGTGCCGGCTTGAAGAGGGGTCTGTGATGGAAGTCACATTTGGGGCTTTACCCAGAGGTCTTTGGAAATTCCCGCAAATGTTTGTGGTGGCACCGCTTTTTAACCATTACCCGCTCCTTGCGGCTGGCGCAATGCGGCTGGTGAGCTATTACCTTTTACGGTTTACGACGTTGTCGCAATGCCACGGCCCATGCTTGAATATCCGTGGTTCGGGATGAAAAAGGTCGCTCGCGTGCTGACTAGGTTTCACGGGGTCGCAGCATTTGTTGTGATCGCAGGACTTTCCCTCATTGGTTGTGATGACTCGAACAAGTGGTTCGATAAGCCGCTCAATCCGTTCAAAGCGCCCAGCGGCTATTCCTACGCCTCGCTCGGCGATGCCCGGGTCGATCGGGTGATCACTGCGAACGACTTGATGGACGCCAGCGGTGCGTGTCCGAACTACACCGCGCCGGCGTCGCCCGGTCCGGCCGAGGGAGCGCCACCCCCGCAGGACGGCGCCGCGCTCTACGGCGGCGGTGTCGCGCTCGGCATGAGCGAGTGCGAAGTCGTCTCCCGATTGGGGCGGGCGACGTCGGTGAACTTTGGGGCCGCTCCAAACGGGTCGCGAAGCGCTGTGGTGACCTATCAGACCGGTCCGCGGCCGGGAATTTATCGGTTCGAAGGCGGGCGTCTCGCCGAGATGGATCGCGTTGAAGGGCTGCCGCCACCGGCAGCCGAGAAAAAGCCAGCAAAGAAAAAGTCGGTGAAGCCTGCAAACCCCAATGGCGGAGCCGCCGGCACAGACTGACGCGCGACCCTATCGGATAGCCGAACGAGGACGTTCGCAAGGTGCGACGCCGTGCGCGGCCAGGTAAACGATTCCGGCGAGCAAATGAGCCGCGCGATCCAGGCGGCGCTTGCCGGGACCATGCGCCACCGCTATAAGCCGCGCACTTCCAACTGTCCGGGACGTTTCAAAGGATCATTTGATGGCGATCGAGCGCACTTTTTCAATCATCAAGCCCGACGCAACTGCCCGCAACCTGACCGGCGCGATCAACGCCATGATCGAGAAGGCGGGCCTGCGGATCATCGCGCAAAAGCGCGTGAAGATCAGCCGAGCGGAGGCCGAGACCTTCTATGCGGTTCATCGCCAGCGGCCGTTTTTCGGTGAGCTTGTCGACTTCATGATTTCTGGTCCGGTGGTCGTGCAAGTGCTGGAAGGCGAGAACGCCATCGCCGCGTATCGCGAGCTGATGGGTGCCACCGATCCGGCGAAGGCCGCTGACGGAACCATTCGCAAAGCGCATGCGAAATCGATCAGTGAGAATTCGGTGCACGGATCCGACGCGCCTGATACTGCGCAAAAAGAAATCGGGCAGTTTTTCTCAGGCAAAGAAATCGTCGGCTAACGATCTTTTTGATCGACGCCGCGAGCTACTGATGTTTGCTGCATGCCGCGCGCTCGGCATGCGGCTTATTGCAGCCATGCTTGCGCCGCATTTGTCAGCTTTTTTTAGCTGGCAATCGGATTTTTGGCCTTCTGGCCGGGGCTGTCTTGGCGACGCGATCGTTTCGGACTCTCCCTAATCTGGCTTGTGGCATGGAGCGCGTCCGCACGCGGTGCGTGGGGGCGTTTCCGTGTCTTTTCCGGCATATGGACTAAGGAGACAGACGATGCAAAAGGGCACCGTCAAGTGGTTCAATCCTACCAAAGGCTATGGGTTCATTAAGCCGTCCACCGGCGACAAAGATGTGTTTGTGCACATTTCGGCCGTTGAGCGCGCGGGTCTGCGTACGCTTAATGAAGGCCAAGAGGTCGAGTACGAGCTCGTGACCAATCGCGGCCGTTCGTCGGCCGAAAATCTTAAGGTCGCCTAAGCCCACGCGGCGTTTGTAGATCGCAAGCCCCCGGTCACATGAACTGGGGGTTTTGTATTTGCACCCTCGCTCTCTCAGCGAGGGTTGTCAGATGGTGGTTTGTCCTTGCGCCACGGCGCGCAATGCGCGCGGATATATTCGGTGCTCCAATTCGAGCACCCGCGCCGCCAGAGTTTCTTCCGTATCGTGCGCGTGCACGGCAATCGATTCCTGCGCCACGATCGGTCCAGCATCCATTTCTGCCACCACGAAATGCACGGTCGCGCCGTGGCGTTCTGCGCCGGCCTCAAGCGCGCGGCGGTGCGTATCAAGTCCCCTGAACTGCGGCAGCAGCGATGGGTGGATGTTGAGCATGTGTCCGCTCCAGCGGAGAACGAACCACGGCGTCAACAGCCGCATAAATCCCGCCAGGCACACGAGATCGATTTTGTGATCGCGCAGTGTCTGATCGAGTGTTTGCTCGAAAGCGGCGCGGTCGCCGCCGAACAGCGTATGATCGATCACCGCCGTCGGAATTCCAAAGGAGCGCGCGCGATCGAGCCCGGCGGCTTGTGGCCGGTTGGAAACCACGAGCGCAATTTCGGCCGGATAGTCTACCGCGCTTGCGGCCTCTATCAGCGCGGTCATGTTTGAGCCGCGGCCGGAGATCAAAATAGCGACGCGTTTTTTCATGAGCGCCGTTTCACGAGCACGCTTGGTCAGCGAAGGTCATGACGACAGGTCGAGATGTCCGCGAAATTTCACGGCTGGTCCACCTTCGTGCGCGACCACTTCACCCAGGCGCACAGCGGTTTCGCCGTGGGCGGTGAATTGCGCGATGGCGGCGTCGGCCAAATTGCGATCGAGCACCGCCACCATGCCGACCCCGCAATTGAACGTGCGCAGCATCTCCGCCTCGCTGATGCCGCCCGCCGCGGCGAGCCACTTGAATACCGGCAATACGGGAACGCGGGCGAGGTCGATGTCGACCGCGGCGCCCTTCGGCAGCACGCGCGGAATGTTTTCAACAAAGCCGCCGCCGGTGATGTGGGCGAGCGCCTTGACGGCTTTGGTGTTGCGGGTGGCGGCGAGGCAGGAGCGCACATAGAGCCGCGTCGGCGTCAGCAGCGCCTCGCCGAGGCTGCGTGCGGGATCGAACGGCGCCGGAGCGTCCCAGGCCAGGCCGCAATCGGCGACGACCCGACGCACCAGCGAAAACCCGTTCGCATGCACGCCCGTTGAGGCGAGCCCGATCACGGCGTCTCCGGGCGCGATATCCTTGCGCGGCAGCAAGGCATCGCGCGCCACGGCGCCGACGGCAAAGCCGGCAAGATCGTAGTCGCCGTGCTGATAGATGCCGGGCATTTCCGCGGTTTCGCCGCCGACGAGCGCACAGCCCGATTCACGGCACGCCGCGGCGACACCGCTGACGATGGCCGCCCCGACCTGCGGGTCGAGCTTGCCGCAGGCGAAGTAGTCAAGAAAGAACAGCGGCTCGGCGCCTTGGACTACAAGATCGTTGACCGACATGGCAACGAGGTCGATCCCGATTGTGGTGTGCCGCGCCGTCTCGACAGCGATCTTGACCTTGGTGCCGACGCCATCTGTTGCGGCGACCAGGATCGGGTCGGCAAAGCCTGCGGCTTTGAGGTCGAAAAGGCCGCCGAAGCCGCCGATCTCGGCGTCCGCCCCGGGTCGCGCAGTCTTGCGCAGAAGCGGCTTGATCAGATCGACCATGCGGTTGCCCGCATCGATGTCGACTCCAGCGGCCGCGTAGCGTCCGTCCTTCACGGGCTCACCAATGGCGATGATCGCCCCGACGGGGCCATGGGCCGCCTCCTACGTCGGAATCACGGGGTGCGCAAGCCGCGCCACCCCGCTATATAGGTGCGGTAGACCGGGGCGCGCGTTTGAGTATTCCTAATCTCATCACATTGGGACGCATCATTCTTGTGCCGATCGTGGTCTGGGCGATCACTTCGGGCGAGATGCGGGCTGCCTTTTTCCTCTTCGTTGCCGCCGGAATCAGCGACGCGGTCGACGGCTTTTTGGCCAAGCGCTTCCACATGACCAGCGAACTCGGCGCGCTGATCGACCCGCTGGCCGACAAGGCGCTGATCGTCTCCATTTACGTGGCGCTGAGCATCGCCGGCGCGCTGCCGATCTCGCTGGTCATCCTCGTGGTGTCGCGCGACATCATGATCATTTCCGGTTTCATGGTGTCGTGGGTGGTGGCAAAGCCGATGCCGGTCCGTCCGCATCCGGTGTCCAAAGCCAATACCGCGGCCCAGATCGTGCTCGCGACGCTCGTCCTGGCCGAGAGGGCGTTCGGCTTTGATGCGTCGTTGGCCGAGAAAATCCTCATCGGGCTTGTTGTGGTCTTGACGCTCCTTTCCATGGGCTTCTATCTCGCCGAATGGCTGCGTCACATGAACTCGCTTGGGACCGGCCACTGATCGAAGTCGTGCGCGTGCGTTGCGGCCGGCAAGCTTTCGTGAGGGATTCTCGATCTAAAATTGCCCCGGCGATTGTTTCCGAGCTGGGCTTTCCGCAGCGCGCCCCGCGAGCGGCCGGGAGGGAAATGACAGCATCGGGCTCGGAACACCGGGCCGGGAAGGTTAAGTGCGATGCGGATTGACCGGCAGTTCGTCTTCTGGGCTTGCGCATTCCTGGTCTTCATCGGCCTGCTCCTGCTGCTGCGTCACATTCTCCTGCCCTTCGTGATGGGCGCCGCGCTCGCTTACTTGCTCGATCCGCTGGTCAATGCGCTGAGCCGACGCGGCATCAACCGGCTTGTTGCGGCGTTGCTGCTCATGGCGGTCTTCGTGATCGTCTTCACCGGCATTGTCGTGCTGATCGCGCCGGTGCTGGTCGACCAAGTCGCGGCTTTTATCGGCAAACTGCCCAGCTATCTGCAGAAGCTCGAGGCGCTCATCGCCGATCCAAGCCATTCGTGGTTGCTCAAGGTCATGGGCGGCGGATCCGGCGGTACCCCAGGATCGCTCGGCGAACTGATGAACAATCTGGTCGGCTATCTGACCGGCATGCTTTCGACCTTGTTGACCAAAGGCGAGGGGCTGCTCTCGCTGCTATCGCTGTTCGTCATCACGCCGGTCGTGACCTTCTATCTGCTGGCCGATTGGGATCGGGTCGTCAGCTCGCTCGATAGTCTCGTCCCGCTGCCGCAGCGGGACACGGCGCATCGGCTTATGGGCGAGATCAATACGGCGTTGTCCGGCTATGTGCGCGGTCAGCTTCTGGTGTGCGCGATCCTCGGCGTCTACTTTGCGGCGGGCCTGACGCTGGCTGGGCTGAATTTCGGCCTCTTGATCGGTGTCGTGTCCGGTTTTCTGACGTTCATTCCTTACGTGGGATCGGTGACCGCGCTGGTCGTTTCCTTCGCCGTGGCGGTGGCGCAATTCTATCCAGACTGGGCGCATATTTTTATCGTCGTCGGCGTGGTGCTGGTTGGTCAATTTCTGGAAGGCAACGTGCTCTCGCCGAAGCTGGTCGGTGGCAGTGTCGGATTGCATCCGGTCTGGCTGATCTTCGCGCTGCTCGCCTTCGGCTATCTGTTCGGCTTCGTCGGTCTTTTGCTCGCCGTGCCGCTGGCTTCGGCGATCGGCGTGCTCACGCGGTTTGCGGTCATGCGCTATCGGGCAAGCGCGTTCTACACCGGCAGCGAACCCCCATGAGCGCCTTGCCGCGACCCCCGCGTCAGCTTGCGCTCGCGCTCGATCATGCCGAGAGTTATGGGCGCGAGGATTTTCTTGTTGGCGACGGCAACGAGGCTCCATTTCGGCTTGTGTGTTCCTGGCCCGACTGGCCGGCGAACGCCTTGGCTCTGGTCGGGCCGGAAGGCTCCGGCAAGACGCATCTGGCGATGATATGGGCGGAGATGGCGGGCGCGCGGACCATCGCCGCGCACGCCGTCCGCGATGCCGACGTTCCCGCAGCGCTGGCCACCGGTGCGCTCGTGGTGGAGGACGCCGGCGCCGATGCGGATGACCGCGCTTTGTTCCATCTGATCAATCTTGCCCGCGAAGAGAAGGCTTCGCTGCTGTTCACGGCGCGGATCGCGCCGGCGGCGTGGCCGGTCGCCATCCCGGATCTGCGATCGCGGTTACGGGCCCTGCCGGTGGCGACCTTGCAGGCGCCGGACGATGCCATGGTGCGCGCCGTCATCGTAAAGCTCGCGATGGATCGGCAGCTCGCGCTCGACGAGAGCGTCGTTGGCTTTATCGCGACGCGCATCGAGCGCTCCTTCGCCGCGGCGCGGGCGGCGGTGATCGCGCTCGACAATGAGGCGTTGCGGCAAAGGCGCGCTCCGACACGTGCGCTTGCTGCCGAGGTTCTGCGCCAGGCCTGAGGCCCTGGCAGGTGGGGGACGTGCCTGGACGGTTATTCCGCGTCTTCGTGACCGGGAACCGGCGGATCCGATCTAGTTGAGCCGAGAGCGCCGGTCAGGCCGCGGCATGCGCGACACCAGCGCCTCTTTGACGGCCTGCCCGAAAGCATCGAAATCGCGGCGGCGTGGCGATGTTTTGCGCCAGGCAAGCCCGATGGTACGCCCCGGCTCCGGCGCGGCAAAGCGCTTGAGCGCCACACGCTGATCGCGCACTTCCACTTCGGCCGCGATTTCGGGGACCAGAGTTACGCCATAGCCGTTGGCTACCATCTGCATGACGGTCGTGAGCGATGTGGAACCAAGCGCCGCGGCGGAATCGCGGCGCTTGGTCGCGCAAAACGCCAGCGCCTGATCGCGCAGGCAATGCCCTTCCTCCAACAGGATCAGCCGGCGCTGGTCCACGTCATCGGCTTTCAGCGCTCTGCGCGGCACCGGTTCGTCCGCCGGCACGGCGAGCAAAAAGCGGTCCTCGAACAACGCGGCCGTGTTCAGGTCCGCATGCTCGATCGGCAGCGCGCTCAGGACACAATCCAGGTCACCGGCGACCAGCTCCCCAATCAAAGGCGCCGTCTGGGTTTCGCGGACGTCCAAGCGCAGCGACGGATAGGCTTGCTGCAAAAGCGGCAGCAGCCGCGGCAGCAGGTAGGGCGCGAGGGTGGGAATGATGCCAAGCTTCAGGGGCCCGGACAGGATTTGCCGATGGCGCGCGAAATCGACGAGGTCGCGCGTGGCGGCCAGAATGCGCTCGGCGCGCTGAGCCACTTCGATCCCAGTCGCGGTGAGCGCAACCTCGCCCGGCCGGCGCTCGACCAGCTCGGCGCCGATCTCGCGCTCGAGATCCCGGATCTGCATGGAGAGGGCAGGCTGCGTCACCGCGCAATCGCCGGCGGCACGGCCGAAATGCCGGTGACGCGCGAGCGATGCGAAGTAACGCAATTGTCGCAATGAGATCATGTCGATAAGATAATCTTATCGAGATCGGCACGCAATCAGATTGGACCTGATTGGCGACCGCCGGCTACCGTACCACGTACCGCATGAACCCCCGCTGCGAATTGGAGGAATAGATGGACGCGAAAACAGACGACAAGAGCGTGGGCAAGTGCCCGGTTGTGCACAAGAGCTTCACCAACCGCGATTGGTGGCCGGACCAGCTTAATGTTCAGGTTCTGCACCTGAACTCGAACCTGTCCGATCCGATGGACAAGGGGTTCGACTATGTCAAAGAGTTCAAGGGCCTCGACCTCAACGCCGTGATCAAGGACCTGCATGCCTTGATGACGGACTCGCAGGATTGGTGGCCGGCCGATTTCGGCCATTACGGCGGCCTGTTCATCCGCATGGCCTGGCACAGTGCCGGCACGTATCGCATCACCGACGGGCGCGGTGGCGCCGGCGCCGGTCAGCAGCGGTTCGCCCCGCTCAATAGCTGGCCGGACAATGCCAACCTCGATAAGGCGCGGCGCCTATTGTGGCCGATCAAGCAGAAATACGGCCGCAAGCTGTCCTGGGCCGACCTGTACATCCTTACCGGCAACGTCGCGCTCGAGTCGATGGGCTTCAAGACCTTCGGTTTTGGCGGCGGCCGCGTTGACGTTTGGGAACCCGAAGAGCTCTTTTGGGGGCCCGAAGGCACCTGGCTCGGGGACGAGCGCTACAGCGGCGAACGTCAGCTCGCCGAGCCGCTCGGCGCGGTGCAGATGGGCCTCATCTATGTGAATCCGGAAGGCCCGAACGGTAAGCCGGATCCGGTCGCGTCGGCGAAAGATATCCGCGAGACGTTCTTCCGTATGGCGATGAACGACGAAGAGACGGTGGCGCTGATTGCCGGCGGCCATACCTTCGGCAAGACCCACGGCGCCGGCGATCCTTCGTTTGTCGGCGTGGGACCGGAAGGCGGCGCGATCGAGGATCAGGGCCTCGGCTGGAAGAGCAAGCACGGCACGGGCTTCGGCGCCGATGCGATCACCGGCGGTCCGGAAGTGATCTGGTCACAGACGCCGACGAAATGGAGCAACCACTTCTTCGACAACCTGTTCAAATTCGAGTGGGAGCAGGTCAAGAGCCCGGCCGGCGCCTGGCAGTGGCAGGCGAAAGGCGCCGAGGCATCGGTGCCGGATCCGTTCGACAAATCGAAGAAGCGGCTGCCGACCATGCTGACGACCGACCTGGCGCTGCGCTTCGATCCTGCTTACGAAAAGATCTCGCGGCACTTCTATGAGCACCCGGAAGAGTTTGCGGACGCGTTTGCCCGGGCGTGGTTCAAGCTGACGCACCGCGACATGGGGCCGATCCACCGCTATCACGGGCCGCTTGTTCCCAAGGAGATCTTGATTTGGCAGGACCCGATCCCGGCCGTCGATCACCCGCTGATCGACGACAAGGATGCCGAAAGACTGAAAGCGAAGATCCTTGCCTCCGGCCTGTCTGTCGAACAGCTGGTTTCGACGGCTTGGTCGGCGGCGTCGACCTTCCGGGGCTCGGATAAGCGCGGCGGCGCCAACGGTGCGCGCATCCGCCTTGCGCCGCAGAAGGACTGGGAAGTCAACGAGCCGGCGCAGCTCAAAACCGTGCTGCAAAAACTCGAGGCGATCCAGAAGGACTTCAACGGTTCTGCAAGCGGCGGCAAGAAGGTCTCACTCGCCGATTTGATCGTCCTAGGCGGTTCCGCGGCGGTGGAAAAGGCTGCGAAGGACGCGGGCGTCGCCGTAAAGGTGCCGTTCATGCCGGGACGCGCGGATGCGTCGCAGGAACAGACCGACGTCGAGTCGTTCGCGCCGCTCGAGCCGCGGGCGGACGGCTTCCGCAACTATATCAACGCGCGGCGGCAGCAATTCCTGGCCCCCGAAGAGGCGTTGGTCGATCGCGCGCAATTGCTGAAACTGACTGGACCGGAATTGACGGTTCTCGTCGGCGGCCTGCGCGTGCTCGGCGCCAACGTCGGACAGTCCAAGCACGGCGTCTTCACCAAACAGCCCGGCAAGTTGACCAACGACTTCTTTGTCAACCTGCTCGACATGGCGACCGAATGGCAACCCGTGTCGGGCAAGGACGGCGTGTATGAAGGTCGCGACCGCAAGACCAAGGCGGCCAAGTGGACGGCCAGCCGGGTCGATCTGATCTTCGGTTCGCACTCGCAGCTTCGCGCCTTTGCTGAAGTCTACGGGTGCGCGGACTCGAAGGAGAAGTTCGTGAAGGACTTCGCGGCGGCGTGGACCAAGGTGATGAACCTCGATCGCTTCGATCTCGCCTGATCGCTCTGCAAGGCGCTGTCGGCGCACGGACGGCCGGGATTGTTCCCGGCCGTTTTGTTTTGTGGTTGTGAGGTTTGGGCTTTGCAAGCTTGAAATTTGTCGATTTTACTCGCTAAACGAGGCGCCGTGTGGGGTGCCGGGCCGACGCCAAGGCGGCCGTCACCGCGCCGCCTTATCTGAGTGCTGAGCTCAAGTCCGATCGGCGCGCCTGTATACGATTTTCGGGTCAATATGGAACGCGGCGCGAGTACCGGCATGGTATGCAGGTGCCGCTCGCGGTTTGAACTTCTTAAATGCGCTTGGGGCAAGCTGCGCGGTGTCTTTGGCTCGAAGGTAACGGAGTGACGTGTGTTGACGTTGGAACTGAGGAGCAGTCATGGCTGATCGTGGCCAAGCGGCAGCAGTCGTACTCGAGCATGGCCCTACGCAGCGCCTGGAAGCTCCCGAGCGGCTTGCGGAACGGGCGCAAAGCCATGCCGCATCCGTGCTGGCTGCGAGCCCGGAACGGTTCATCAATCGCGAATTGTCCTGGCTTGATTTCAACCGCCGGGTTCTCGAGGAATCGACGAACCGTGAGCACCCGCTGCTTGAGCGATTGCGGTTCTTGTCGATCTCGGCAAACAATCTCGACGAATTTTTCATGGTGCGGGTGGCCGGCTTGCGGGCGCAAGTGCGCGCCGGCATCGCCACCAAAAGTCCTGAAGGCTTGACGCCGGCGGAGCAGCTCGTGCGTATTGCCGAAGCCGTCGTCGTGCTGGTGAGCGATCAGCAGGCGCAATGGCGCGAGCTGCGCGCTGCGCTCGGCAAAGCCGGCATCGTGCTCATCGACGGCCCAGACGTCACCAAATCGGAAAAGGCCTGGCTCGAAGATTACTTTCTCTCACACATCTTTCCGCTGCTCACGCCGCTTGCGATCGATCCGGCGCATCCGTTTCCGTTCATCCCCAATCTCGGCTTCTCGATCGCGCTGCAGCTTGCCCGCGCCAAGGACGGCCGGCCGATGAATGCGCTCATTCGCTTGCCCAACCGTATCGAGCGTTTCGTGCGGCTGCCAGCGAGTAGCGGCGATGGCGAGGTACGGCTGATCTCCATCGAAGGCGCGACCAGCTTGTTCATCAACAAGCTGTTTCCCGGCTACGCCGTCAAAGGCGTCGGCGCGTTCCGTGTCATCCGCGACTCCGAGCTGGAAATTCTCGAGGAAGCCGAGGACCTGGTGCGGCTGTTCGAAACCGCGCTCAAGCGTCGGCGCCGTGGATCGGTGATCAGGCTCGACATCGAGGCCAACATGCCGGCCGAATTGCAGCACTTCGTGCAGCGCGCGCTCAGTGCCGGTGACGACGGCGTGTTCAAGGTCGACGGCGTATTGGCGCTCAACGAGATGTCGCAGCTCGGCAATCTCGACCGGCCGGATCTGGAATTCGTCCCCTATACGCCACGTTATCCGGATCGCATTCGCGACAATGGCGGCGATTGTTTTGCGGCGATCCAGCAGAAAGACCTGATCGTCCATCACCCTTACGAGTCGTTCGACGTGGTGGTCGACTTCCTGCATCAGGCGACGCGCGATCCCGACGTGGTCGCGATCAAACAGACGCTCTACCGCACCTCCGCACATTCGCCGATCGTGCACACGCTGGCGGAGGCGGCGGAAGCGGGCAAATCGGTGACGGCGGTCGTCGAGCTCAAAGCGCGCTTCGACGAGGAGGCGAATATCCGCTGGGCGCGCGACCTCGAGCGCGCCGGCGTGCAAGTCGTCTACGGCTTCATCGAGCTCAAGACCCATGCCAAGCTGTCGCTGGTGGTGCGGCGTGAGGGCGCCTCGCTGGCGTCGTATGTGCATGTCGGCACCGGCAACTATCATCCGGTGACGGCGCGCATCTATACCGACTTGTCGTTCTTCACGGCCGATCCGGTGATCGCCCGCGACGTTGCCCGCGTGTTCAACTACGTCACTGGCTATGCCGAGCCGGCCGAGCTCGAACGCATGGCGGTGTCGCCGCTGACCTTGCGCAATCGCGTTCATGAGCACATCGAAGCCGAGATCGCCAACGCCAAGGCTGGGCGGCCGGCCGCCATCTGGATGAAGATGAACTCGCTGGTCGATCCGGACATCATCGACGCGCTGTATCAGGCCTCGAGCGCCGGCGTCGCCATCGAGCTCGTGGTGCGCGGCATCTGTTGCCTGCGACCGGGCGTTCTCGGCCTGTCCGAGAATATCCGGGTCAAGTCGATCGTTGGCCGTTTCCTGGAGCATGGACGCGTGTACTGCTTCGGCGCCGGCCACGCCTTGCCGCACCCGAAGGCGGCGGTCTATATCTCATCCGCCGATATGATGCCGCGTAATCTCGATCGGCGCGTTGAAGTCCTGTGCCCGATTGTCAACCCGACCGTGCACGAGCAGGTGCTCGATCAGATCATGGTCGCCAATTTGAAAGACAACGAGCAAAGCTGGGAGCTTCTCGCCGACGGCTCGTCCGCGCGCATCAAGCCGCGGCCGGACGAGGAGAAATTCAACGCGCACACGTATTTCATGACCAATCCAAGCCTGTCTGGCCGCGGAAAATCGCCCAAGGATTCGGTGCCGCGATTGCGTCGCGGGGAGCGGATGTGACGAAGGCATGCTGCCTATTCCTTGCTGATTTGCGCAGATGACCGGCGCCATGCCTGAAGCCGCCCCCGGACGCCTTGATCGCGGCCCGCCGCTCGCCGTGGTCGATATCGGCTCGAATTCCGTGCGGCTTGTGGTCTACGAAGGCCTCACGCGCACGCCGACGGCGCTGTTCAACGAAAAGGCGCTGTGCGGTCTGGGCCGCGAGGTGCAATCCACCGGGCTGTTGGCGGCCGATGCCGTCGAGCAAGCGCTCGCGGCGCTCAAGCGCTATCGCGCGCTATGCAACACGATGGGCGTGAATCGCGTCCTCGCCATCGCCACGGCGGCGTGCCGCGACGCCAAGAACGGAGCGGCCTTCATCAAGCTTGCCGAGGCCATCGTCGGTACCGAGATTGAGATCCTGTCGGGTGCGCGCGAGGCGGAGCTCACGGCGCTCGGCGTGATTTCCGGCGTGCACCATGCAAACGGCGTGGTCGGCGATCTCGGCGGCGGTTCGCTCGAGCTTGTCGATGTCGAGGGCACGAATGCGGGACGCGGGTTGACGCGGCCGCTCGGCGGATTGGCCCTGGCCGACATTTCGGCGCGGTCGCTCAAAAAGGCGGAGAAGTTCGTCAAGACCACGCTCGGCGATCTGCCGATGCTCAAGGACTGCAAGGACCGCTCCTTTTACGCCGTGGGCGGCACATGGCGTGCGCTGGCGCGGCTGCATATGTGGCAAACCGGATATCCGCTGCACGTGATGCACGGTTACGCCATTGCGGCCGACGAGGCGCTGGAATTCTGTCGCCTCGTGCACCGCGTCGACGTGGAGACGTTGTCCAACATCGAAGTGGTGACTAACGCCCGGCGCCCACTGCTCGCCTATGCGGCGCTGGTGCTTGAATACATCATTCGTATCGGCAAGCCGAAGCAGATCGTGTTCTCGGCGCTCGGTGTGCGCGAGGGTTTGCTCTATTCGCTGCTCAAACAAAAAGACAAGGAAAAGGACGCGCTGATCGAAGCGGTGCGCGACCTTAATCTATTGCGCTCGCGCTCGCCGCAGCACGGCGACGACCTCATCGCCTGGACCGATCGCTTCATGGCTTCATCGGGGCTCGACGAGCCGGCCGAGGAGCGGCGGCTGCGTCACGCGGCCTGCCTTCTAGCCGATATCGGCTGGCGCGCGCACCCCGATTATCGCGGCGAACAGTCGCTCAACATCATCGCCCATGGCGGCTTCACCGGCGTCGACCATCCGGGACGCTCCTATTTGGCGCTGGCGGTGTTCTACCGGTATGTCGGCCTGATCATGGACGATGAGCTGTCGCCGCGTCTGCGCGAGCTGGCCTCGACCCGCATGATCGATCGCGCGCGCGTGCTCGGCGCGGCACTGCGGCTGGCCTACGTGGTTTCGGCCGCTATGCCGGGCGTGCTGCCGCGGACGCCGCTCGCGGTCGAGCGGCAGCGGCTGGCGCTGCGCCTGCCGGACGAATACGCTGCGCTCGGCGGCGAGCGCATCCTGGGCCGCCTGCGCGCGCTTTCGCGCCTGATCGGCCGCGATCCTGTGATGCTGATGGGGTGAGTGCGGCGTTCGGCTGAGTTGCCGCCTCGCTCTCCGGCGCCGAACGGGCAGGCAATCATGTGCCTGCGATTTCTGTTGATCTCTCACGGCTTCGCCCGGACAGACGCGTTGCCAAGGTCGCAGCCTTACGGTTGAATGATAGCTATAAAAGAAAAATGGCCGGAAAAACCGGCGTTCGCTGAAACTTCAGCATGGGACAGACGTATTTCAGGCAAACTGGTCCGCCGCCGGCGGCGTCTGACAACCAGGGGAAGGGGCGACCATGGAAGAAAATCCGAAGTTCAAGCGTTTCTTGGCCATTGCGGCGATCGTTACGCTATTCAACGGCCTGCTCTACACTCTCGCGTCGGATCTGGCACTTCCCACGTACAACTTGACTCCGACGCCCGCGGCGGTCCTCGGCTTCCGGCTGTTTGGCGCGGCGCTGCTGACCTTCGGCCTGATCCTGTGGTTCTTGCGCGAGTTGCGCGAGTGGATCGCAATCCGCGGCCTTTTGATCGGCGCCTCGGTCGGCAACATCGTCGGGCTGATCGTATCTGCCCAGGCGACGATTTCCGGCGTCATGAACGGGTCCGGTTGGTTGTTCGTCGCGACCTACGGCATTTTATTGCTGTGTTACGTCTATTCACTGTGGGCTTTGGCGCGCAAGGCCGCGCACTGACGAGACGCTCTGAGAGCATGATCCGGAAAAGCATGCCTAGGGCTTGACCCGATGGGTGGATGCCGGTTTTCCGAAAAGATCATGCTCCACCAAATCTAGAGCGCGATATCAGTTCACGCTCTAGGCTTCTTCGTCGAAGCAGTCGCGCCCGACGGCGGCGACTTTGCCCTTCTCGATGGCGAGCGCGAGCTTGCCGTGCTTGAGCGCGAGCGCTTTTTCGCCGAACAGCTCGCGCCGCCAGCCGCTCAAAGCCGGCACGTCCGCGTGATCGTCGCCGGCGATGCGTTCGAGATCGTCGACCGTCGCGATCACTTTGGCGGCGACGTGATGACGCTCGGAGATCATGCGTAGCAGCACCTTGAGCAGTTCAACCGACGCCAGGCCGTTGGCGGACTGCGGCATGCGCGCGGGGCGCGGCAGCGTCTTCGGATCGCGTTCGAGACCACGGGTCACCGCGGCGACAATGGCCTCGCCCCAGCGCGATCGCTCGAACCCCTTGGGCAGGGAACGCAGGTGCCGCAGCTTTTCGAGCGTGGTCGGCGCGTGCACGGCGATGTCTGCAATGACCTCGTCCTTGAGCACCCGCGAGCGCGGAATGTCGCGAAGTTGCGCCTCGCGCTCGCGCCAGCCGGCGACCTCGATCAGGACGGCAAGCTCCTTGGGCTTGCGCACCCGCGTTTTCAGCCGCTGCCAGGCATTTTCCGGATCCATCCGGTAGGTGTCGGCGGAGGTGAGCACGTGCATCTCTTCCTGCACCCAATCGACCCGGCCGCGACGGCCGAGATCGTCGACCAGCGCCTGATACACGTCGCGCAGATGGGTGACGTCGGAGACCGCGTAGGAAAGCTGCGCATCGCTCAGCGGGCGGCGCGTCCAATCGGTGAAACGGTGCGATTTGTCGAGGGTGTCGCCGGTGATGCGCTGCACCAGTTGATCGTAGGAAATCGAGTCGCCATAGCCCAACACCATGGCGGCCACCTGGGTGTCGAAAATCGGGTGGGGGATCAGCTTCGCCCGATGCCAGACAATTTCGATGTCCTGCCGCGCGGCATGAAACACCTTCATGACGTTGCCGTCCGCCATCAGCTCGAAGAACGGCGTGAGGTCGATGCCCGGCGCCAGCGCGTCGACGACCACCGCTTCCCGGGGCGAGGCCATCTGCGCCACGCACAGCAGCGGATAATAGGTGGTCTCCCGCAGGAATTCGGTATCGACGGTGACGAACGGGAAGGCGGCCATGCGCTCGCATATCGCGGCGAGCTCCGACGTCGTCGTGATCGGCTGCATGGAAATCGTGCCGGAATCAGGCATCATTGTTAGCGCATAGTGTTGGCCGGTTACGGCTGCGCTGGCAAGGCCAGTGGCGGGCTGGGGGCGGGTTAGGGGTATTGCACTTTTGACGCGTGCCCCCGCGTCCGGCGCATGAGGATGAACTCCCACGGGCTCGGCAGAGCGCCGACCGGCACCTCGATCAGGGTGGGGCCGTCGCGGTGTGCCAGCGCGCGAGTGAGCGCTTCCCCCAGTTCCGCGGGACTCGCGGCGCGCATCGCCATGGCGTCGAAACTTTCAGCAAACTTGACGAAATCCGGGTTGGCGAGGTCGCTGGCGATCGGCCGGCCGAAGCGCTCTTCCTGGATGCGGCGCACATTGCCAAAATGGCTGTCGTTGAACAGCACGGTGATCAGCGGAATGCGGTGGCGTACCGCGGTCGCCATCTCGGTTGCCGTGAACATGAAGCCGCCGTCGCCGGTGATGGCTACGACCGGTACGTCACGGCGGGCATCTTGCGCACCGAGCGCCGTGGCAAAGCCGTAGCCTAGATTGTCCTGATAGCCGGGCGAGAGGAACGTGCGCGGCCGATAGACCGGAAAAGCAAGCCGCGAGACGAAACCGAGCTGCGTCACCTCGTCGACAAAAATGCCGTCCTCCGGCAGGGCCGCACGGATCGCGGACAGATAGGCCAGTTGCGGCGCGAGCTTCGCCAGCCGTTTGCGCATGCGCTCGTGGCGCTCGCGCATCTCCTCGGTGCGCGACGGCCGCCGCGCATTGTGAGCCGGCAGCAGGTCGAGCAGGCGCTGCAAGATCGGCCGCGCCTGACCGATCAAGGCGACCTTCGGTTTGACGATGCGCGCCGGCGCCTGCGGATCGGAGTTGATGGCGATCAGGGCAAGATCGCGGTCGAAGCCCCATTGCAGAAGCGGCATGTGCAGGTGCGTGCCGACGCCGAGCACGACATCGGCTTCCGCCCATAATTCGTGGCCGAGCGGGAGATTGACCGAAAGCGGATCGAGATCGCTGAGCACGCCGCGGCCGCGGCGGTAGGAGAGGACCGGCGCCTGCAGCATGTGCGCCAATTCCGTCACCTCGGCCGATGCATCGAGCGCTCCGCCGCCGACAACGATAAGCGGCCGCTTGGCGGCGCCGAGGCGTTTGGCGGCTTTTTTGACCGCATCCTCGTCGATCGTGGGTGCACGCAGCGGCAGCGGCGCGACGGGCCGCACCGGTCCGGTCCGGCCCCAGACATCGATGGCGCATTCGACCGCCGCCGGGCCGGGGCGATCCACCAACATCGACTGCATGGCCTTGGCAATGAGCCGCGGTGCGTCGTTCGGCGAACGGATGCGCGCCGACCAATCGACCAGGCGCGCGATGATGCCGGCCTGATCGCCGATCTCGTGCAGATGTCCGAAGCCCTTGCCGATGTCGGGCTCGGGAATTTGACCGACGATCGCCAGCACCGGTGCATTGGTGCCGTAGGCGGTGAGCAGCGCCGCTGCGGAGTTCAACAAGCCGGGGCCGGGAACGACGCAATAGGCCTGCGCCTTGCCGGTGGCGAGCGCCGCGCCGAGCGCCATGTAGCCCGCGCCTTGCTCGTGGCGCGGATGGACGGTGCGGATGATCTCGCTGTTGCGGGCGAGCGCGTCGAAGAAGTCGTCGTTGTGAACGCCGGGCAGCGCGTAGATCGTGTCGATGCCGTGCGCGGTGAGCGCCGCGACCGCGGCATCGGCGGTGGTCATGTCCTGTCCGACAGCGGTTTGTTCTCGCCGGGTCTTGGATTGGGTCTTGGACTGGCTCTCGGGTCGGCTCTTGGATTGGCTGGATCGGTTTTTGGATCGGGCTTTGGCCATGGTGAATCCCGTGACTTTGCGCGTCGGCGTCACCGCTTCGCATGTCCCGCCGCCGAGTGCCACCCCGGCCTCTGCAGCGAGTGGAACTCACCGCCCCAGCCGCCTTGACAAAGCCGCCCTTGCATGCGCTTTCCGCCTTCCGAACGGAACAGCAAAAAAGCCAGCGAGCGACAATGCACCGTTATCGCAGCCATACCTGCGGCGCGCTTCGCGCAAGCGACATCGGCCAGGACGTGCGCCTTTCCGGCTGGTGTCATCGCATCCGCGACCATGGCGGCGTGCTCTTTATCGATCTGCGCGATCATTACGGCTTGACCCAGGTGGTGGCCGATCCCGACAGCCCGGCCTTCCAGGTCGCCGAGACGCTGCGCTCAGAATGGGTGATCCGCATCGACGGCAAGGTGAGGCGGCGGCCGCAAGGTACCGACAATGCCGATCTGCCGACCGGTGAGATCGAAATCTATACGCGGGACATCGAAGTGCTCGGGCGCGCGGCCGAATTGCCGATGCCGGTGTTCGGCGACCAGGACTATCCCGAGGACATTCGGCTGCGCTATCGCTTCCTCGATCTGCGCCGCGAGCATCTGCACCGCAACATCATGAAGCGCGGCGAGATCATCGACTCGCTGCGGCGGCGGATGAAGGAGCAGGGCTTCTTCGAATTCCAGACGCCCATTCTCACAGCTTCGTCGCCGGAAGGCGCGCGCGATTTTCTGGTGCCGTCGCGTATGCATCCCGGTAAATTCTACGCGCTGCCGCAGGCGCCGCAGCAGTTCAAACAGCTGATCATGATTTCCGGCTTCGACCGATATTTTCAGATTGCGCCCTGCTTTCGCGACGAAGACGCCCGCGCCGACCGCTCGCCCGGCGAGTTCTATCAGCTCGATATTGAGATGAGCTTCGTCACCCAGGATGACGTGTTTGACGCGGTTGAACCGGTGCTCCGTGGCGTGTTCGAGGAATTCGGCGACGGCAAGCCGGTGACGGCGAAATTTCCGCTCATTCCCTATGCGGAAGCGCTGCGCAAATACGGCGTCGACAAGCCGGACCTGCGCAACCCGATCGTGATGCAGGACGTGTCGGAGATTTTCCGCGACTCCGGTTTCAAAGTCTTCGCCGGCATTCTGGCCAAGAGCACAACAGCGGCCGTCTGGGCAATCCCGGCGCCGGGCGGTGGCTCGCGCGCCTTCTGCGACCGCATGAACGCATGGGCGCAAGGCGAAGGGCAGCCGGGCCTGGGTTATATTTTCTTCGCCCAGGACAATGCTGCCGTGGTTGGCCGCGGCCCGGTCGCCAATAATCTGGGGCAGGAGCGGACGGAGACATTGCGTTCGCAACTGCAATTGAACGACGGCGATGCCGTATTCTTCGTCGCCGGCGAGCCGCAAGCTTTCGTCAAATTTGCCGGCGCCGCGCGCACCAAGGTCGGTGAAGATCTCAATCTGATCGACAAGAGCCGCTTCGAACTGTGCTGGATCGTCGATTTTCCGATGTACGAATGGAACGAGGAGGAGAAGAAGATCGACTTCTCCCACAATCCTTTTTCCATGCCGAATTTGCCGGCCGAGGAGTTTTTGGCGCTCGATCCGGCCGACAAGGACAAGATCCTCGGCCTCAAAGCGATCCAATACGACATCGTCTGCAACGGCATCGAGCTCTCCTCCGGCGCCATCCGTAATCACCGCCCGGATGTGATGAAAAAGGCCTTCGCGATCGCCGGCTACGATGAGAGCGTGCTCGAGCAGAAATTCGGCGGCATGCTGCACGCGCTTTCGCTCGGCGCGCCGCCGCACGGCGGCATCGCGCCCGGCGTCGACCGCATCGTCATGCTGTTGTGCGGCGAGGAAAACCTGCGCGAGGTCGTGCTGTTCCCGATGAACCAGCGCGCCGAGGATTTGCTGATGGGCGCGCCCTCGGAAGTCACGCCGAAGCAATTGCGAGAACTCAGCATCCGCATCGTTCCGCCCGGCCCGGGGCGCGAGGGCGGTTAAGCCGCATCAAGTGATCGGCAGTCTTTTGTGAAAGTGCTTTTGAGAGATGCTGGCCATCAACACGATCGGACAAAATCGCCCCGATCGTACCGGCCACGGCCAGCATCTACGCTGGCAAATGGCCGACGGGCACGAGTTCGCTATTCGTTGCGCCTTGGCATAGCTTCATGGCGGCGGATAGCAGGTCTCCCTGCTCTCGCGCGGACTTGTCTTCGACGTTGAGCCAAAGCGAGAGGCAGTCCTGAAGGAAGGAATGTTCCGCGAGGGCGCGTTCCCTTTCCGCAGAGGAAAGATCCCGGCCATGAATTTCCAGCCAATCGCCAAACTCGGTGACTTGCTTGGAAAACTCCACGGGTCCAACGTCGCCGTATTTTCGCTCGAAGGCTTCTTCGAGCGAAGTCGAGCGGAGCTTGTTGGCGTCGACCAGCGCTTCGGAGGTATCGTTGCCTGATGAACCCGTGACATCGGGCGCCTCCGAATTGCCGAGCGGAAAAGTATTTGTGCAGCGGTTTAAGGCCAGGCGCGCCGACGCTCCGACCGCCTCGGCGTTGGCCATCGCCAGAATGACAACCGTTTTCTCTGGCGGGTGGTCGAGAAAATATTCCGGCATGTCGCGCTGGTGCGGATGGATCTCAATCTTCCCCCCGGATCTCTTTGCGCGGCACCAGTCCATGCTCTTGTATTCCTCGCGCTTGGTCTTATAGCGCTGCGCGAAATTCTTCTGCCAATAATATCGCATATATTTCTCTGCTTCAGAGAATGCGGGGCGGGGTGGAATGAACCGGCTGCGCTCCAGCGTGTTAAGCAGCGCTCGTCCCAACGCCTCGTCGCTTGCATGCGGCTCCAGATAGATCGCGTAGGCGTCGTACTCGTGCTGAACAAGGCGATATCCGGATAACGGCACGATGCGTATAAATCGTTCCGTCTTGACGACATCGGCCCACTGCGTGAACGGCTTGATCTTTGTCGCACTCATCGTCCAATCCTTGCGATCAGTCACAACGGTCAGCGTCGGATTTGGTCTAAATTCGCAAAAGAAGCAAAAACAAGGTTCGCACCCAACTGACTATCGACGTATCTTTGTTGGCATGGTGCGCAAGCGCGCTATTCGCAGCGGCTCAGGGCGAGGCGCACCGCTGCTCCGACTGCCTCGGCGTCGTCGGTCTCCGGAATGACGATCGTCTTCTCCGGTGGAAGGCTCCTCCAACCCGGCGAACTGCGACGGTGCGGCTCAATCTCAATCTTTCCGTCGAAGCGTTGGGCCTCACACCAATCCAAGGATTTGTAAGCGTCGCGCTTGGATTTGAAGCCGTAGCGCTGCATGACATCCTTTTCCCAATTCTCATAAGCGCGCGTTGCCCTATCCGGGTCAAAGAATTCGGGTTCAGAATTATCGACGAAACGGCTTTTTTCGAGCGCCATCAACAGGGTATGACCAAGGAGTTCGTTCATGACGCCAGGATCCAGATAGACCCTATAGGACTCATCTTCCTCGTACATCAGGCCCGGTACGCCCGAAAGCGACTCGATGGAAATGAATTTTGGCGACCGGTGAATCGCTGCAGTTTTTCGGAACGTGATCGGAACATGGCTCATTGTTGATCTCATCCCCTGATCCTTGTGATCACAATTTTGACGTTGTTGTCCTTGCCATAGACGATGGCGCGCAAGAGCTGGCGCCACTGCTCGAGCGAAGTTTCTTCCGGAATGGCAAGTTGGATTGTTTTCGACTTTATCAGCGCCGGGTTAATGTCAAACCGCCAATAGGGTTGATAGTTCAAAACGTCGTCGACGTAACCTGTGAGGGTCCGGTAAATCTCTCGCGGTTCGTTGATATAAGTCATGGTTTTTGTGTTTAGTGTCTTGGCGCTGGTGGCTTCACCGTTTATCCAGTTGAACACATCGAATCCAGTCGCGTTAGGTCGCAATAGCTTGTTATTGGGATCTTGGCCGGCAACGTATATTTCCCATCCAGTGTTGCTCCGCCCGATGCCCTGCTCTTGGATACCTTTACCCCAAACGATTCCGGCGGCTTCCCGATCTACGATCGGGACAAATCGAGGGTCCTCGGACGGTTTGAGAAATTCGGTCGGCAGCTCTTCAGCGCGCGGCTTTGTCCCAGGCCGAGGGCGAAGGGGCGGCGGATTGTCGTAAAGCGCCAGCATGCCGGCTGCGTCCAGCATGGAAGCGGGCAGCCGTCCGACGGGAACGAGTCCGCTGTTCGTCGCGCCTTGGTAGAGCCGTGTGGCGGCGGAAAGCAGATAGCCGTGCTCTAGGGCCGATTTGTAGTCGTAGTTGAGCCATATCGAGAGACGGGTTTGAAGGAATGCATATTCCGCGAGCGCCTGCTCTTTATCGGCGGGCGAAAGCTCACGGCCGTGGGCTTCGAGCCAATAGCCAAACTTGATAACTTCTTTCGAGAATTCTTCCGGTCCGAGGTCGTCGTACTTTCGCTCAAGTTTCTCTTCTGACGTGAGGGGCTTGGAGGAATCGTCGCGGTCGGCAGGCGCTCCGCTGCTGCCGCTGCTGGATGAGGCTGTCGCGTCGGACAGTGAAGTGCTGGGGGGAAACGTGTTCTCAGCGACGCGCCATGGACGATCGTCCGCGACGGCCGTGCGGCTATCCGCATCGATGGGCAGTGCTGTTAGCGCGGCCGGAGCCGCCGATCCATCTGCGGTCCAGCGGCCGCGCTGGTCACGCGGTTCCTCCGGATTGTAGTTGTATTTGGTCAGGCGTTCGTCGGCCTGCACCAGTCGCATCGCCGCGTCAGCATCGAGCTCCGGCGTTTGCGTGTGAACAGCCGCGATCATCGCCATGGCGAAGTCGCCGCTGTTGAGCGCTTTCGCGATTGTGTCGAGTTTTGACGGCAATGCCATCGGCCGGTCGCCGTAGGCGGCTTTGAGCAGCGAGGCGATTTCGCCGGCTGGTCGCGGTATGAAGCCGGCCGGCGTTTTGCGAATAAGAGTGATGCCGGCAAGTGCGACGCCGTCGGGCGTGCAGCTCAAGCCGCGCTCACCGGGATCGTTGCTCAAGCGAAACATACGCACCGGACCACCGGCCAACAGTGTCATCGTTTGTCTCGTTGTGTCTGTTCAGATGCTGCGGGTTTGGCAGGTGCCGCTGCGTCGAGCGCGGCGGCGACGGGCAAGGAAAATTCGGAAATTTCCTCGTGATGTTCTTCGGTTTGCTGCGGCGGTGCGTTCGCTGAGGGCATCGCCAGGCTCACTCGGCAGCCTCCAGCATGGCGGCGTTGCCGCACAGCTCCGCACGCGCGTTCGCATACGCCGCATGAAGGCGTTTAAACCGCAGCCAGCGCAGCAGCAGGCGAAGCTCGTCCAATACTTGCAGCGACAGGCCGCTGCCGCGCCCGAAGGCGCTGGCGATCGCGAAGGCGCGTTGCTCGTCGCGCCGCCAGCGCTCGATCGTGACGATGGCTGCGTCGAGATCGCAGGTGCGCAGCAGCGCGGCGCGCGCCACAAAGCGCGCGCGCACTGCCGGATGCTCGGCCCCGCGGCGGATGTGGCGCTCGACGGCGATTTTCAGATCGTTGACGATGGCCGCGCGGTCGAAGGCCGCTTCGAGCGCGGCGAGCGCTGCCGCGAGCGCGGGGCGCTCGCCGTCATCTGTCGTGTTGCGTGCCACTACGGCGACGCGCTGGGCGCGTTCAAGATCGCGCTCCAGGCGCGGCCGTTGAGTAGAGGGCGGGTGATTTGAGCGCATGCCGGTCCATCGCGTTCGGTGACGGTCGCGCGGCGTGCGCGCTCCCTGGTGCGTCAAGGAACTGGATCGGTGACAAGAGAGTCAAGCGATAGTTGCAAAAATGGGGACGTCCGGGCGTCAGCCGCACCGGCGGCACCGAATCGGTCCGCGGCCAAAAACGCTAGCGGTGGCGGTGTTTGGCTTGGCTCAGCGCAACGGCGTGACGCTGCCGATCAAAACAATTTGAGGCAGCAAAGAACCTTGCCGACGACCTCGAGTTCGGAGAGCGGCGTCTCTTCACTCGGATGATTCGGATTGTCGGAGATGATTTGCACGCGGGTGGGGCGCGCGGAGCGCAGCACTTGCAGCCGCTTGACCACGATATTCTCGAACGTGTCGCGGATGGCGTAAAGCCCGTCGGGCGTCGGCGTCTGATGACCGGTATCGATGATGACGCGTTCGCCCGATATGATAGTCGGCGTCATGCTGTCGCCGTTGGTCTCGAGCACGAGCAGGCGGCCGGACGAGGTGTGGAGCTGATCGCGCACGAAACTCGTGGGAAACAGCCATCCTTCGCCCTTGAGCGGGTCGGCATGCTTGCCGTCCTTACGCACCTCGCGCGACGGCACGCCGCCGCCACCCATGCCGGCGCGGGTATCCAGTTCAGGCACCTGGCCGGGCAACGGTCCGAACGTGTCGTCATGGGTGTGCTCGTCGCGTAGCACGTCGCTTGACTCGATGTGCGTGCCGCCGGTGCCCGGATATTTTCCCCACAGCAGGATCTGCTCCGGCGTATAGCCGAGATGCGGCGCGAACGGCTTTAAGTGATCGAGGCGAAGCCTGATCAGGCCGTTCTCGAGTTGCGATAGCTGCTGCTTGGAGACGCCCGAAAGCCGCACCAGCTCGGAGCGGCGCATGCGCCGTGCCTCGCGGGCATAGTAGAGGCCGGTCATTTGCCGCGCCGATTTCGACTTTCGTGCCATAGCCGATTGTCACCAATCCGGTTCTGCCCTGCTAGTGTCCAAAACGGCGACTTGACCGTCACCATATGTGTGATAATGATCATAAACAGTGACGAGCCTTTAGGGCGCGTCGTTTCCCGACATTGCTGTGCTGGCCCAGCGCCGGCGCATTGGAGGTTGCCATGTGCGGACGCCGCGATTTGTGGGCCTCGCTTGGATTTGCCGGCCTCGTCGTGTTGGGCTGGATTGTTGAAGCCTCAGTGAAATGGGCGATCGAGCAGGCCTGGTCGCAGCTGCATTGAGCGTGGCGTCTTTTTAACGCTGAACTAACGCCCACTCCGCGCTAACCCGCGCGGCCATTTTCCAACAAAAAATACGGAGAAGCACGTGCTGTATCGGCAGCCGCGTGACAGCTCGCATGCGCGCGAGCCAATTGCGTTCGCCAGCCCCATGATGATCTTCACGCCGCAGGGGCTAGTGCTCGGTGCCGGCACCATCTTGGCGCCGGCCAACGGTGCCCGGAAGCTGAAAAGTCTTAAGGGCCGGGAGCAAGACGTACTGGCTCTCTTGTCAGCCGCCTATGGCAGAGCCGTTGCGCCTTCAGTTCTCAACAATATCGAACGCGCCGCCAAATCCTGGAGTGAGGGCGACGACTTCACCGCGCACATCCATCTGGCGCACAGCGGGCTGCGTGCGCTCGATGATCTTCCGAGCGCGGCCCATCGCTTGCGGATGGCGAAGGGCGTGCTCGATCACGGCGGCTCGCCGCGTTCTGTGTTTGAAGCGCTGCGTCTTGATCCACGTTACATCGACGCGCTGGAAAAACACTACAATCCCAAACAGCCTCGTGTGCCCGCCGGACATCCCGGCGGTGGCCAGTGGACAAGCGAGGATTGGTCCGGCGCGGCAAATGCCCCCGGCCGAGTTTCGTCCGATGCAACGCCGGACGACCCTGGGAAGGCTGGCGCTCAAGATGCGGCCAACGAACCGCCGAAGCCCGGCATCGGTCACAACCAGGGCCCGCCGCTCGAGCCAGCGCCGGAGGTCCCCAAGGTTGGGCCGGCGTTCAACACGTCACCCTTTTGGGATTTTACCAAAGCCGCGGTACGATGGCTTGGCAGGGCCGGCTGGAAGCCGCTCGTACGCGTCGGCATTCGGGTCGGCATAGAAGGAACGGTCGGGGGCCCGGTTGGGGACTTTCTTTTGGCAGCGGAGGCTGCTTATTGGGCCTATAAGGCTTACCCCTATATTAAATCGTACTTCGATCCTCCCAAGACTCTTGAAGAGCTGCGAAAAAATGAGAAACCTGGCTACGATGACCATCATATCGTTGAGCGGTGGTCAAAAAAAGATGGCGTTCCGGAGAGTAAGATCGAATCGCCTGACAATATCGTTCCCATCCCGAAGCTGAAGCATTGGGAGATCAACAATTGGTTGGGAAAGCCGAATCCCAAATTCAGGGATGAAAATGACAAGCCGATTTCGCCACGGGATTACATCAAAGGGAAGACTTGGGAAGAGCGATATCAATTCGGCCTTGATGTTTTGCGAAAGTTCGGAGTGCTTGAGTGATGACAACAGATAATTTGGAAAATCTCAGCGTAAATGCATTGGTAGATCGTTTCGCGGCTATAGGCGTCGAGCAATACAAAGCGAGCGACGCGGAGGAAGACGAAAGATATAAAGAGCTATTCTACAAAATGTACGACATTCAAGAAGAACTAAAGCGACGCCAAGGAGATGAACGTCGAGCGTTAATCATGCTCTTTGACTATCCAAATATGCAGGTGCGACTCATGGCTGCTCAATATGCGTTGGCAGTCGCGCCGCAGGCGGCGCGCCGAGCGATCGAGGCGATTGCTGCATCGACTTGGGCGCCGCAATGTTATGACGCGCGCATGTGCTTGCACATGCTGGATGAGGGGACGTTTGTTCCAAATTAGAAATCCTTTAGCATCGCCAATTCGAAGTGTCGATGAGGTAAAGGGGCTTCTCGATAACTCAGTCCGATATCGCCGTGCTCCACGGTGGAGAGTTTGTGCCAACTTGATCAACTCAGCTCCGCCAGCCGTGCGGCAAGAAAGCGCCGTTCGGGCTCGAGCTCCGCGCTCTGCAGGGCCTGCTGATACGCCTCGATCGCCTCCGTCCGCCGGCCGAGGCGGCGCAACAAATCGGCGCGCACGGCCGGCAGCATGTGATAGCCCTTAAGCTCGCCGCGCTTGGCGATGGAATTGACCAGTCGCAGCGCGCGCTCTGGCCCGTCGACCATCGACACCGCAACCGCGTGGTTGAGCTCGACCACCGGTGTCGGGTGAATGCGCATCAACACCTCGTAGAGCCCGGCGATCTGCGGCCAATCGGTATCTTCATAGCGCGTGGCGCGCATGTGCAGCGCCGCGATCGCCGCCTGCACCGCATAGGTGTTCGGGCGCACCAGCGCCCGCAGCGCGGCTTCGATCCTCTCCAAACCTTCGGCGATGTGCTTCTGGTCCCAGCGCGTGCGGTCCTGCGCTTCGAGCAGGATCGCATCGCCGTTTGCGGCTGTGCGCGCATCGCGCCGAGCGTCGTGCAGCAGCATCAGCGCCAGCAGTGCGTTCGCTTCGGGCCGCTCGGGCATGACCTCGACCAGGAGACGGCCGAGCCTGATCGCTTCGCGACAGAGCTCAGCGCGGATCAGATTAGGTCCGGATGTCGCCGTGTAGCCTTCCGTGAAAATCAGATAGATCACCGCCAGCACGCCGTCGAGCCGTTCGCCGATCGCCTCGAGGGCTGGGACGGCGTAGGGGATTCCGGCATCGCGGATTTTGGTCTTTGCCCGCACCAGCCGCTGCGCCATGGTGGTTTCCGAGACGAGGAAAGCCCTGGCGATTTCTCCAGTCGTCAGTCCGCAGATCGTGCGCAGTGTCAGCGCGACCTGGGCATCCTCCGGCAACGCCGGATGGCAGCAGGTGAAGATGAGTTGCAGCACGTCGTCCTGCAGGGCGCCTTCCGCAGCCAGTTCTTCCGGAATCCATTCGCCGATGCGCTGCTCCGAAATCAGCTCCGCTTCGATCTGCTCGCGCTTGGCCAGGAAGCGCATATGACGGCGCAGCCGGTCGATCGCCTTGTGGCGGCCGACATGGACCAGCCAGGCACGCGGATTGGCCGGGATGCCTTCGCTCGGCCACTGCACGAGCGCCGCCGCGAAGGCATCCTGCATAGCGTCCTCGGCAAGCTCAAAATCGCCGAGCAGGCGGATCAGCGTGGCGAGAACGCGACCGCTCTCGTTGCGGAACAACAGTCCGATCTGATCCGCCATCGCCGAACCGAACCAACAAAAACGCCAGCCTAGTTATAGACCATGACCGGGCGCACCTCGATGGCTCCGGTCTTTGCCGACGGCACCCGCGCCGCAATGCCGAGCGCCTGGTCGAGGTCCTTAGCCTCGATGGCATAGTAGCCGATCAACGCCTCGCGGGTCTCGGCAAAGGGGCCGTGGGTGGTCACCGGCTTGCCGTCCTTGAGGCGCACCGTCGTCGCTGTCGACGTCGGCTGCAAGCCATCGCCGGCTTTGAAATTGCCGGTTTCGATGATGGATTTGGTGAACGTGCCGTACTCCTCCATGAGCTTGGCACGGTCCACATTTCCGCGGTTGCTTTCGCTTTCGTAGATCAGCAGCAGATATTGCATAGGCTTTCCTCTCGCCGTTGGGTGTTGCGAACAGCCTAAAGTCGAACGGGCCGGAGCCAAATCGACAGCCGCCCGGGCTTTTTTTCGAAGAATATTTCGCGGCCGGGCCCGGGTCGAGTGGGTCTCTCACGCTCCGCGCTGGCGGAAGCTCCCGACGCAGCCGGCCGTTCCTTCCTTCGATCATCTCCCCAAGCGGTCTTTAGCATGACCGGCCGCGGTGGGCCTTCGCTATCGCGCGCCTAGGGCGCGAAACCAACGCATCAACAAAATGACGGAGAAACACGTGCTGAACCAACAGCCGCGTGACCCCTTCCGCGCGCGCGACACCATCGCGTTCGCGAGCCCCATGATGGTTCTAACGCCGCAAGGCCTAGTGCTCGGTGCCGGCACCGTTCTGCTGCCAGCGGAGGGCGCCCGCAAGCTGAAAAGCTTGAAGGGCAGCGAGCAGCAAGTGCTCGCGCTGTTGTCCGCCGCTTATGGCGCAGCGGTTGCGCCCACGGTTCTCGGCAATATTGAACGCGCCGCCAAATCCTGGGCAGCGGGCGACGATTTCACCGCGCACATTCATCTGGCGCACACTGGGCTGCGTGCGCTCGACGATCTCCCGAACGCGGCCGATCGCTTGCGGATGGCGAAGGGTGTGCTGGATCACGGCGGCTCGCCGCGCTCCGTGTTTGAAGCACTGCGTCTTGATCCACGTTACATCGACGCGCTGGAAAAACACTACAATCCCAAACAGCCTCGTGTGCCCGCCGGACATCCCGGCGGCGGCCAGTGGACAAGCGGAGATTGGTCCGGCGCGGCAAATGCGCCCGGCGGAGCTCTATCCGATGCGACGCCGGACGACCCGGGGAAGCCTAGCGCACAAGACGCGGCCAACGAACCGCCGAAACCTGGCATCGGCCACAACCAGGGCCCGCCGCTCGAGCCGGCACCAGAGGTCCCCAAGGTTGGGCCGGCGTTCAACACGTCGCCCTTTTGGGATTTTACCAAAGCCGCGGTACGATGGCTTGGCAGGGCCGGCTGGAAGCCGCTCCTGCGCGTCGGGATTCGGGTCGGCATAGAAGGAACGGTCGGGGGGCCGGTTGGGGATTTTCTTTTGGCAGCGGAGGCTGCTTATTGGGCCTATAAGGCTTACCCCTATATTAAATCGTACTTCGATCCCCCCAAGACGCTTGAAGAGCTGCGAAAAAATGAGAAACCTGGTTACGACGATCACCATATCGTTGAGCGGTGGTCAAAAAAGGATGGCGTTCCGGAGAGTAGGATCGAATCGCCTGACAACATCGTTCCCATCCCGAAGCTGAAGCATTGGGAGATCAATAGGTGGTTGGACAAGCCAAACCCGGAATATAAGGACGAAAATGACAAAGATATTTCACCGAGACAGTACTTGAAGGACAAGAGTTGGGAGGAAAGATACAGATTTGGTCTTTATGTCCTGAAGAAATTCGGGGTGCTGCAATGACGCAAATCGATCTTAAGAGTTTATCCACTGACCAGCTTCTGGAACATTTTGCGTCAATCGGCGTCGAACAAGATAAGGCGGATGAGGCCGAAGACAACGCGAAGTATGAGCGTCTTTTCAAACAGATGAGTGCGATCCAGAACGAATTGAAAAGCCGGCCAGGAGACCAACGTCGGGCTTTGGTACAGTTGTTCGATTATCCAAACATGCAAGTGCGCTTGATGGCCGCAAAATACGCGCTGGCGCCTGTGCCAGTGGCAGCCCGTAGCGCGCTCGAAGCTATCGCCGCATCAACGTGGCCGCCGCAGTGCTACGACGCGCGTATGTGCCTTTGGATGATTGACGAGGGAAAGTTTGTGCCGACTTGACCAAAGGATGTTAATTCTGGAGAACGAAGGAGTATAGCGCTTACGCCAAGACAGTTCTTGAGAGTGAAGGATCTGGCAGGAGCGCTACAATTTTGGTCTCAGGGTTCTGCAGGATTTTGAAATTCTCAAACCATGAAGCAATGCAATTGGGCGATTTAACTGCCGATGAGCTTCTAGGGCCTGTTGAGAATCAGGATTCCACGCGGAGCTTGTTTGTGATTTAAGCTTCGGATGGAACGATTTGTTTTAACTGACGCCCAATGGGCGAAGATGGAGCCGCATTGCTTAGGCAAGCCGACGGATCCGGGCCGCAGCGGCAAGGACAATCGGCTGTTCGTCGAAGCGGTGCTGTGGGTGGTCCGCACGGGGAGCCCGTGGCGCGATCTGCCCGCGTTCTTTGGCAAGTGGAACACCGTATTCAAGCGGTACCGCGACTGGGTCGAAGCCGATGTTTTCGTCAGGCTTTTTGAAGCCTGCTCGGACCAGCCGGACATGGAATACGCCATGATCGACGCTACCATCGTCAAGGTCCATCGCCACGGCCAGGGCGCAAAAGGGGGACTCAAAGCCAGGCCATCGGCCGTTCCAAAGGCGGCATGACCACCAAAATCCTGGCGCTGACCGACGCGCTCGGCAACCTCGTGCGCTTCGATCTGTTGCCCGGCCATCGTTACGATACGGTCGGTGTTGCACCCCTCCTCGACGGCCTCGATCTTGGTGCGCTGATCGCCGACAAAGCCTTCGACAGCAACGCCATCGTCGCCGATTTGAACGCCCGCGGCGCCAAGATCGTCATTTCCGCGCATCCTCGCCGAGCCCAAAAACGCCCGTTCGATGCTGAGATCTACAAATGGCGTCATCTGATCGAGAACTTCTTCTGCAAGCTCAAGGAATTCAAACGCATCGCCATGCGCGCCGACAAAACCGACCGGAGCTTTAAAGCCATCGTCTATCTCGCCGCCGCCGTCATTAACTCGCGTTGAATCTCAACAGTCCTTAGAGCGGTTCGTCGCTCTCGGCGTCGAGCAGGATAAGGCTGAGAACGACGATGATATGCCGAGCGTCAAGCGTCTTTTCTGGCTGATTGATGAAGTGGTGGCTGAATTGAAGAGCCGGCCCGACGATCAACGCAGCGTACTGACGTCACTGTACGATTATCCAAACATGAACGTGCGCCTAAAGGCGGCAAAAGCAACGCTGGCAGTTGCCCCACAGGCCGCGCGACGGGCCATCGAAGCAATAGCGGCCTCGACATGGCCGCCTCAGTGCTACGATGGGCGCATGTGTTTGCGCATGCTCGACGAGGGAGTTTTCAAGCCGAATTAGGTGCTTTTGTCTACTTTGGAGTTCTTTCGCGATGACTGACGCCGATTTGCAAAATCTCGAAACTGACCAACTGGTCGATCGATTCGCCGCTATTGGTGTGATCAATACAGGGCGAATGATGCCGAGGACGATAATGAATACAAACGGTTATTTTATCAGATGGACGATATTCAGAAAGAACTGAAGAGGCGTCCAGGCGATCAGAGGCGAGCGCTTGCGAAGCTATTCGATTACCCAAACATGCAAGTGCGCCTGATGGCAGCCCAGTATTCGTTAGCCGTGGTGCCGGAGGCTGCCCATCGAGCGATTGAAGATATTGCGGCATCAAGGTGGGCGCCTCAGTGCTACGATGCGCGCGTGTGTTTACAAATGCTTCGCGACGGAACGTTCATTCCAGATTAGGATCTGCGGTGTCCTTAAGCCATGAAACGATCAAGCTTAAGCGATCTTTCGATTGAAAGCTTGGTCGAGCAATACGCCGAAATTGATGTTGCTCAGTATAAGGCGCTCGATGCGGACGACACGCCGAAATATAAGCGGCTGTTCCGCAAACTGATGGACATCGAAGGCGAACTGAAGAGCCGTCCCGGTGATCAGCGGACCGCAGTTATGGCTCTATACGGTTATCCAAATATGCAAGTGCGCTTAAATGCTGCAAAGGCCACACTTGCCGTGGCGCCCGAGGCTGCGCGGCAAGTGGTCGAGACAATTGCGGCGTCAACGTGGGCGCCGCAATGCTACGATGCGCGTATGTGTCTTTGGAAGATTGACGAGGATAACACTCGTCGATAGCCGAAACGGCCGCGCGCTAAACGCGCGCGACCCGAAGCCGCTGGGCCACTATTCCTTATTATAATCGTATAGCACGCGGCCGTAGGGCAGGGTGAGGTCGGCGACGAAGTGATGCGCGCCGACGATCTTGCGCACCGGAAAATCGGCGACCGGCGCGTTCACATGCGGCACCAGATGCAGCCGGCCCGGTCCAAGCCAGGAGCCCTTCACCGCAATGTCGGTGAGGTTATAGGCGACGAGCTGGCAAATCTCCGCGTGCCCATCGACGCCCGGAATGATTTTCAGATTGACCTGAGTCTTCGACAAGATCGCGGTGGTGCGCTCGCCGTTGCCGGCCATGGATTTCGTGCTTATAGCCCATCGTTCCCATGGCGACGAGCTGCCCAGCATATTCGAGCGTGCCGGTCAGCGTGTCCTTGACGATTTCCAGTTTCGGATGCGCGTACTTTTTCGGAAATCCCCAGATCTCGCGGCCGGCGGCGATCGGTGGATCGTCGTCGAGATACATTTGCACGACGAAGTTCACGTCCTCGCCGCGAAAACGGCAGGGCAGCACCATGCCGGACTCGGTGTAGTCGCCGAAGCCGGAGCTGTCCGGCATCTTGATCCACTCGTAGTGAACGAGCGGCGTATCGACCGGCTCCAGCGGCTCGGGGAGCTGATGGCGGATGATCTCCGGATCGGTCTCGTAGGTGATGACCATGAATTCGCGATGGATGAAGCGATAGGGGCCGGCCGGATAGCTCGGCCCGCTCGCCGGCATCGACGGCAGTTTCAGAATCTCTTCTTTGCGCATGGTTGTCTTTGAATGGCTTTTCTTAGTGGGCTGTCCAGCCGCCGTCGATCGGCAGCAGGGCGCCGGTGATCGACGCGGCTTCGTCGGAGCACAAGAACGTGGTCAGCGCGGCAATCTGCGTGACTTCGACGAACTGTTTGGTCGGCTGCGCGGCCAGCAGCACGTCCTTCATCACCGCGTCTTCGCTGATGCCGCGGGCCTTGGCCTGCTCGGGGATCTGCTTCTGCACCAGCGGCGTCAGCACATAGCCCGGGCAGATCGCATTGGCGGTAACGCCGTGCTCAGCGAGTTCAAGCGCCACGGTCTTGGTCAGGCCGGCGATGCCGTGCTTGGCGGAGACGTAAGCCGACTTGAACGGCGAGGCGACCAGGGCGTGGGCGGAAGCGACGTTGATGATGCGCCCCCAGCCGTTCTTTTTCATGTGTGGCACGGCCAGCCGGCAGGTATGGAACGCGCTGGACAAGTTGATGGCGATAATGGCGTTCCACTTGTCGACCGGAAACTCTTCGATCGGATCGACGTGCTGAATGCCCGCATTGTTGACCAGGATGTCGACCCCGCCGAACTCGGTGGTGGCCTGCTCGACCATGCCCTCGATCTCGTCGGGATCGGCCATGTTGGCGTTCGAGTAGATCACCCCGACATTGTGCTGACGCTTAAGATCGCTGACGATTTTCTCGATCTCGTCGGCCGGCCCGAAGCCGTTGAGCACCACATTGGTGCCCTGTCCGGCAAGCCCGTGCGCGATGCCAAGCCCGATGCCGCTGGTCGAGCCGGTCACAATGGCGGTTTTTCCTGCCTGCATGCCAATCCCCCTTGCGATGCCAATCGCCTGAAGCCACCGAAAACGCGGCGCCACCCAAAGGGGAGAATGTGAAGGTACGCCGACATTGGTGTGACAATCGCTTCATTTCTGCATTTGGCGCCGATGTCATCTGCCGGTCACCTGCTTTAGCAAAGGTTCGCGGGAGTCCCCCAATCCGGCATTTTCGAGTATCCGCCATGCATGACGTCCGTACCCGCCCGATCGACCAACCCACCCTTCCGACCCGTCCTGGCGAAAGCTGGCGCCCGGAGCGCTGCGACCGCATTGCGCTCGTCCTCCAGGGCGGCGGCGCGCTCGGCGCCTACCAGGCCGGTGTTTATCAGGCAATGCACGAGGCCGGGGTCGAACCGGACTGGGTGTCCGGCGTGTCCATCGGCGCGATCAATTCGGCGATCATCGCCGGCAATGCACCCAAGCACCGTCTGCGTCGGCTGCGCGAGTTCTGGGATCTGATCACCGAGCGCAAAATCTGGCCGTTCACGCCCGATGGCGACATTTTCCGCAAGGCGCGCAACGCGCACAGTTGCTTCGTCACCAGTGTCTCCGGCCAGCCGGGCTTTTTTGCTCCGCGCTTTCCCAATCCGTGGATGAGCCTCACCGGCGCGACGACGGCGACCAGTTACTATGACAGCGCGCCGCTGCGCGACACCCTGCTGGAGCTGGTGGATTTCTCGCTCATCAACGAGCAGCGCACGCGATTTTCGGTCGGTGCCGTGAATATCCTGTCCGGCAACTTCGTCTATTTCGACAACGCCAAGGAAACGATCGAGCCCGAGCACATCATGGCGAGCGGTGCTTTGCCGCCGGCGTTGCCGATGGTCAAGATCGGCACCGATCACTTCTGGGACGGCGGCATCGTTTCCAATACGCCGCTGCAGCATCTGCTCGATCAAGAAGACAAGCTCAATACGCTGGTCTTCCAGGTCGACCTGTTCAGCGCCCGCGGCGTGCTGCCGCGCGACATTCAGGACGTTCTGGCGCGCCACAAGGACATTATGTATTCGTCGCGCACGCGCTATACGACCGACGTCTACCGGCGCCTGCACAATCTGAAACTGCTCCTGGCCAAGGCGCTGACGAAAATCCCCGCCGACCAGTTGAGCGATGACGACAAGCGGCGGCTTGGTGAACTGGCAGACCTGCCGGAGATCACCATCCTGCACATCATCTATCAGCAGAAGGCCTACGAGGGGCACGCCAAGGACTACGAGTTCTCCGGCACCTCCATGCGCGAGCATTGGCAGAGCGGCTACGAAGACACCCGCCGCACGCTCAAGCGCCAGGAATGGATGTCGATGCCGCCGCGCGGCTCCGGCGTGCTGGTGCATGACGTGCACCGGCAGCACGAGCAGGAGTGAAGCGGCGCTCGTTCGATCTGATTTGATCGCAGAAATGGCGGGACCAAGTCCCGCCATTTTTCTTTTCGCTGTCCGGGATGACCAAGCGTGCCGTATCGCGCGTCATTGCGAGGAGCGTCAGCGACGAAGCAATCCAGCCTCTGAGTGAGGGCTGGATCGCTTCGCTTACGCTCGCGATGACGAGACCCGTCATCTGAATAGCTTTTCAATTTAGCGCCGAGCTTTGACTGTTGCTTCGTCGTTCGGACGAAGAACGCGCCTCCGCGCCTTGTCCTGACCAAATCCAAAACACGAGGAAAAAAATCATGGGCCACATGTGGCGTCTGAGCGAGGCTGGGCCGCGCAACCTGGGGCTCGCCTTCAGTGACGATGGTCTGCTGCTCGGCCACACGTCCTTGGTCGAGCGCCGCGGCGGCCGCTTTGTCGTGCGCTCGCGCAATGAAATCGAACGGTTGCTGAAATGCGCTTACGACGGCCCGCTACCGATCGATCGGCTCATGTCCGGTTTCGCGAGAGTGGCCGCGGCACTCAACGCCAACGATCAATGTTCCGCGCACATCGCCGCTGTTCACATGCGCGTGCCGGATCTACCGAGTCCTGCGATCCGCGACGCGCTGGCGCGCGAAAACTCGCTGATCAAATACGCCCGCGACGAAGGAGGCGGCTCCGCGGATTGGAATCCGGCACTGCATCCGCGCACCGGCACAGCGCCCAATCCCGGCTGGTTCGCGCCGACAGGCGGGACCGGTGTTTCGTCACCTGCTAGGTTTGCAGAGAGTGGGCACAGTCCGCACCGCACTGACGCATTGGCTGTCTCCGATGATTGGGTGCATCTCCCAGAAGGAAACTACATTGATGAACTGTCCGACCTTATCGAATGGCTGGTCAATGCTAGACCGGAAGACGAAAAAGCCATCCGGGCGGAGATAAAGCGCCTTTACTACGACGTTGGCGATACCGTCGGCGGAAATGAACTTAATCGAGCTCTCAGCGAGGTTCTCCAGCCCGGCGTCACAACCGCCGAACGGCAAGAAATTGCGAATGGGGCGGCACATTACGCCCATGGCGACCCATCTAACATTGGCTTCGCTCGAGACTTGCTCGCGGGCGCGGTTCTCTTCCTGTCGCCGTGGTTGCTGCGTAGACAGCTGCCCGATCTCCCGGCAACACCACCGGGTATTGAGTTCGAAGCAACAGCAATCTCCTCCTTGTCGGTGGAGCAGCGGGAGGCAATATGGAAGTTGCCTCCGTGGGTTCGCGGCAAAATTATTGATAAAATCTTTCGTCAAGGCAATCTGCATGAACTGTCACGTACCATCGATGATTTCGTTGACGGCACTGTGATCAGCAATAAGTCAATTGATTTGAACGCATCTACTTATCAGAATTCGCGCGTCTTAATGTCGAGGCTCAACAAGTACATTGGCCAACTTAAAGAATATTCTGGCACAGAATGGGGAGGTGATATCATTGCCTCTTCCGATATTGACGAGAAGGTGCTTCGCGTGGTCGTTCCAGAAGGCGGTATGACTGCTGCGCAGCGCGAGATATTTGAGGCCGCTACACGAATTGCTAGAAGCAAAGGCATACGCCTTATTGTTTCTGTTTTCTGATCGTGAGGGAACCATGAAACTGAAAGCGTATCTAAGAAAAGGCCGTGTGTTCATCCCGACCCTCGGCCTTGTGACGCGGGGATTATATCGCGATATCGAGCCCGTCACGATTGTCGACGTATCAGAGGCGGACACTTTGCGTCGCACGTTCCGCGAAACGGCCGCGCGGGGACATCCGCCAACTGGGCCATATCCACAGCCAAATCCCCTGCCGGTGGTTGCCAAACATGCCGGTGTGAAAAGGTGGGGTGATTTTGCGCGGGAAGCCTCGCCTTGGACTATCCAGGAGCGGAACGGAATCTATAGGATAATGGGATATCGGCGCGAGCCAAACAATTGGGCGGAAGATCCCGAGCATACAATCAATTTCCCACTTGGCACTGGGCTCGATCGAGTTATCGATCGCATGATTGAAGTTTTACAGGGCGCGGCACGCGTGAGCCCTCAATCGAGAAGCTAGGCGGCACTGAGCCACAAACGCAATTGTGAGAAGCAGCAGCGTCGGCTGCCAGCCAATTCTCGCCGTTGGAACTCCAGCACTAAACGCGACAACGCTGCCGGAAAAATTCGGCAGCGCGTCGCAGTCAGTGTGTGTGATAGTGTAGCTGCCCAGTTCCGCTGGACGCCGGCTCTACAGCCTTCGCCCAAACCCGCCGCGCATGCCGCCGGCGATCAGCGAGATGAGGAACAGCACGAGCGCGACGAAGAACACGATCTTGGCGATACCGACGGCCGCGCCGGCGATACCACCAAATCCGAGAACGGCCGCGACCAGGGCGATAATCAAAAGCGTGACGACGAGGCTCAGCATCGAAGTGCTCCGCGTTGCAGTTTCGAGCTGTAAACTCTGCGCCGGCCGTCCCGGTTCCATCAACCGTGCCGATGTACCGTTTTTAGATCTGGTCCGGATCGTCTTTGGGCGGGAACAAAAGCGTGCTGAGGACGATCAGGATGGTCAGCGTGGCATAGACTTGCCATTCGGCATTGTGCAGTGCGGTTGCGAATTGGCCGCACAGGCGATCGATCCCGGTTAGAAATGACAAACCGTCGTTCATCGTGGCCCCTTCCATCCGCCGCCGCGGTATCCTTTTGACGGCGAAGGAAGCAAAAATGAGGCCCGAGGTCGAGTTCCGGGCGCTGCCTAACAATTCAACCGCCACTGCCCAATGCGTGGCACTTGCTGCTCATGGGCCGGCGAAATGTTCAAAATTCCAACACGTTAACGGGTGGCATGCGGCTTGCTGCCTGCCTCGGCACCACCAGGCTTAGCCGGCCGGCTAGTAATAATGTCTCGGCTCGGCTTCGAACGGGAGCCGCGCCATGGATTACGTCAAGCCCGCCGATGTTGCCGCCGCCATGGTCAATGCCGGGCGCAGCAAGCTTGCATTATCGGCGACCGATTTGATCGTTCGCGGGGGACTTGCCGGAGCGATCCTCGCCGCCGCCACGAGCCTTGCGATCACCGGAGCCGTGCAGACCAATCAGCCTCTGGTCGGTGCCCTGATATTCCCTGTCGGTCTCATTCTCATCGTGCTGCTGGGACTCGATCTCGTGACCGGCAGCTTCGGCTTGCTGCCTTTGCCCTGGATTGAGAGCGATACCGACGCCAAGACCGTCATGTCCAATTGGGGCTGGGTCTTTCTCGGTAATCTGATTGGAAGCGTCGTCTACGGCGCATTGCTCGCGATCGTGCTCACCAATTTCGGCGCCACTGCGCCGGCCGGCGTTGCCGCCAAGATCGTCGCCATCGCCGAGGCCAAGACCACCGGTTACGAGGCGCTCGGCCATGCCGGCCTGATCACCGTCTTTGTGAAGGGCGTGTTGTGCAACTGGATGGTTTGCCTTGCCATCGTCGCGGCTATGACCACGTCGTCAACCCTGGGCAAGATTGCTTGCGCCTACATGCCGGTGTTCATCTTCTTCGCCCAGGGTTTTGAGCATTCGGTCGTGAACATGTTCATCATCCCCACCGGCATGATGATGGGCGCCAAGGTGACGTTCGGCGAGTGGTGGCTGTGGAATCAAATTCCGGTCACGCTCGGCAACTTGGTCGGCGGCGGCATCTTTACCGGCATCGCGCTTTATCTGACACACAAGCCTCGCGCTGCCGCGCCCGCGCCGCTGGCGGCCGCCACGCGAGTCCCGGCCGAATGAGCGAAGCCGACCTCAAATCAACCGAGCCATCGGGCGATTTTAGCGCTGAACAGAAACGCTATCTGGAAGGCTTCGTCGCCGGCGCACAGATCGCCAAGGCCGCGAGAAGCATTCCCGGTGCTGCGGCGGCGGGTGGTGTGGCTGCGCCCGCCCCTGAACTGACCGGCCCCGACGCGGCAGCCTTCAAAGCGCAGAACCAGGTGCTCGCGGCCGGCAAGAGGCTATCCGACCAGGAGAAATTCAAGCGCGAGCAGCATCCCTTTGACAGCTATCCGCGCTTGAAGGAATTGGCTGCGCGCAACGAATATCCGAAGCCGCCGGACAATTTCCGCTGGCGCTTCTTCGGCTTGTTTTACGTCGCGCCGAACCAGAACTCTTACATGTGCCGGCTGCGGATCCCGAACGGGATTCTGAAAGCGTCGCAATTCGCCGGCGTCGCCGATCTCGCCGAGCGCTATGGCGGCGGCTACGCTCATGTCACCACCCGCGCCAATCTGCAGGTCCGCGAGATCGAGGCGCATAACGCGGTTGCGGTGATCGAGGCCATTCAGGATCTTGGCCTCTGCTCGCGCGGCTCCGGCGCCGACAACATCCGCAACGTCACCGGCACGCCGACCGCCGGTATCGATCCGCAGGAATTGATAGATACGCGCCCGCTCGCGCGTGAATGGCATTTCCACATTCTCAACGATCGCTCGCTTTACGGACTGCCGCGCAAGTTCAATGTCGCTTTCGATGGCGCCGGCACGATCCCGGTGCTCGAGGACACCAACGATATCGGCTTTCAGGCCGTGCAGGTGAACGAGGGCTTTGGGCTTGCGCCCGGCATCTGGTTCAAGCTCTGTCTGGGCGGCGTTACCGGGCACCGTGATTTCGCCCGTGATACTGGTGTCCTGGTGCGGCCGGACGATGCCTGTAAGATTGCCGACGCTGTGGTGCGGCTTTTCATCGAGCACGGCGATCGCACCGACCGCAACAAGGCGCGGCTGAAATACGTGCTCGACACCATGGGTATCGAAGCGTTTGTTGCTTTGCTCGAGCAAAAGCTCGGCAGGACATTCGATCGCGCAATGCCTGGCGCCGTGGCGCCGCGCCCCGCCTTCGACCGCACGGCGCATATCGGCTTTCATGCACAGAAGCAGCCGGGGCTGAACTGGATCGGTATCGTGCTGCCGGTCGGACGGATGTCGGTTACGCAAATGCAGGGGCTCGCAGCGATCGCCCGCGATCTCGGCGACGGCGATCTGCGCCTGACGGTCTGGCAAAATCTCCTCATCTCTGGCGTTCCGACGGAAAAGCTCGACGAGACCGAGGAGCGCATCGAGGCACTGGGGCTCGCCATTCAGACCAACGCAATTCGCTCTGGTCTTGTCGCCTGCACGGGCAACACCGGCTGCAAGTTCGCGGCTTCAGACACCAAACGCCACGCCGAAGACATCGCCGCCTGGTGCGAGACGCGTCTCGCGCTCGACACACCGGTCAATATTCATCTAACCGGCTGTCACCATTCCTGCGCGCAGCATTTCGTTTCCGAGATCGGTCTGCTCGCCTGCAAGGTGCAGATGAACGAAGACGACGATCCGGTCGAGGGCTACCACATTCTGATCGGCGGCGGCTTCGGCCCGAACGCTGCGCTCGGCCGCGAGCTCTATCGCGACGTTGTCGCGCAGGACGCGCCGCGCATCATCGCGCGCATTTTGAAAGCTTATCTCGCCCATCGCGCCTCGCCGGAGGAAACGTTCCTCGCCTTCGCGCGCCGTCACGAGATCGATGCGCTTAAGACGATGGCCGAGCGGGAGGCCGCATGAGCGTTTCGCAACGGCCGCCGATTCCGTCCCTCATTCCTGAGTCCGCGCCGTTCACGCCTGAGCAGCGCACCTGGCTCAATGGCCTGTTTGCCGGACTGTTCGGATTGTCGGAAAGCGTCACGCCGGTGTCGAGCGCCGAGGCCGCTCAGCTTTTGAGCGGGCTTCTGGACGGTGCGACGAATGACTTTGCTTCGCCCAGCGACGTCGTTGAAGGCGACGGCAGCGCGACTGATGAGGACGCGCCTTGGCACGATCCGGCCATGCCGATGGCGGAGCGGATGAAGCTTGCCGACGGCAAGCCCTTGCCGCGGCGGCTCATGGCGGCGATGGCGCAACAGGATTGCGGCCAGTGCGGCTATAACTGCAAAGACTATGCGGGCGCGCTGTTTGCCAAATCTGAGAAGCGGCTGAACCTTTGCGTGCCTGGAGGCAAAGAAACGTCGCGCACGCTCAAGCAACTTTATCAGGAGATCGACAGCGCGCCTTTGTCGCCAGAGCCGGCACAGCCTGCAGCGATCGAGGCGCAAACTCGGACCGCTCCCGCTCCCGGCCGCTCCCGCGACAATCCGGTCTATGCCACCTTCCTGTCGCGCCGCCGGCTTAATAAGTCCGGCTCGGAAAAGGAGACCTGGCATATCGAGATCGATCTTACCGGCACCGATCTCGACTATGTCGTGGGCGATTCCTTCGGCGTCTTTCCGGCCAACGATCACGATCTGGTCGCCGGGGTGCTCAGCGCGATCGACGTGCCTGCGGACTTTCCCATTGGCGACCGCACCTTTAGCGACGTTCTTACCGACGGGGTTTCGCTCTCGCCCGCGCCCGATATGCTGTTCGAGCTCATCTCCTATTTGACCGGCGGCGAGCGGCGACTGAAGGCGAGGCGCCTTTCTGCTGGCGAAGATCCGGACGGTGACGCTTCGACACTCGACGTGCTGGCAGCCTTGCAAAAATTTCCCGGCATCCGGCCGGACCCCGAGGCCTTCATCGAAGCGCTCGATCCGTTGCAGCCGCGTGTCTATTCGATTTCCTCATCGCATCGCCGCGATCCGGGACGCGTTTCCCTGACGGTTGACGCGGTCCGCTATGAGATCGACAAGCGGCTGCGGCTCGGCGTCTGCTCGACATTTCTCGGTGGACGCGTGGCGGCGGGCGACAAGATCAGGGTCTATGTACAGAAGGCGCAGCATTTTGCGCTGCCCGAGGACCCGGAAAAGCCCATCATCATGATCGGTCCCGGCACCGGCATTGCGCCGTTCCGCGCGTTTCTGCATGAGCGGGAGGCGATCAAGGCGCCGGGGCGCAACTGGCTGTTCTTCGGCCATCAGCGCAGCGATTACGACTTCTTCTACGAAGACGAGTTCCTCGCCATGCGCACAGCCGGCTTGCTGACGCGGCTCACGCTTGCCTGGTCGCGCGACGGCAAAGAAAAGACTTATGTGCAACATCGCATGCGTGAGGTCGCGCGCGACTTGTGGGCGTGGATCAACGAAGGCGCGCATATTTACGTTTGCGGCGATGCGTTGCGCATGGCCAAGGATGTGGAGTCCGTGCTCACCGAGATCGTCGCGCAGCAAGGCGGCCGCACCCCCGACGAAGCGGCAAAGTTCATCGCCGAGCTGAAGACGCAAGGCCGCTATCAGGCGGATGTTTATTAGATATGGTGCCGGCCGAAGCGCCACGTCATTGCGAGCGAAGCGAAGCAATCCAGTCGGCCGATGGATTGCTTCGTCGCGTTGCTCCTCGCAATGACGAGGTCAATCACCAATCCAGCTGCTACGCCGCGCTTTTAGGTCCTGCCGGCGCTCGAGCAACATGCGCAGGCCGTGGCGGGGGCGCAGCGTGATCAAGCCCTGCGGCTCGACCGGGAAACCGGGCTTCAGGCGCAGCCGGTAGTGCTGGGCGATGGTCGCGAGCATAAGCGTCGCTTCGGCCATCGCGAATGCTGCACCGATGCAGATGCGCGGCCCGCCGCCGAAGGGAATATAGGCAAAGCGCGGCCGTGCCGCCGCGTGCTCGGGCGCAAAGCGCTCCGGATCGAAGCGATCGGGATTTTCCCAGAGCGAGGGCTTGCGGTGCAGCAGCCACGGCACGATCAGCACCTCGGCGTGGGGCGGAATGCGGTAGCCGAGGACGTTGTCGGCGGCGATCGGCGAGCGCGACATCGTGTGCGCCGGCGGATAGAGCCGCATCGATTCCTCGATCACCATGCGGGTATAGCGAAGCGCCCCGATATCCTCGTAACAGGGCGTGCGGCCGCCGAGCACGGCGGCGAGCTCGTCATGGAGCTTGGCCTCGATGGCCGGATGTTGAGACAATAAATACCAGGTCCATGATAGCGCCTGCGAGGTGGTCTCATGGCCGGCCATGAAGATCGTCACCACCTGATCGCGCACTTCCGCCGCCGTCATGCCGCCGCCGGTTTCGTTGTCGCGCGCCGCGAGCAGGCGCGCCAACAAGTCCTTGGGCTCCGAATCCGGTGCACGGCCGCGCTCGGTCAACAAACGATCGACCTTGTGGTCGAACTCGTCAAAAATTCCGCGCGTCGGCAGCGGCGAAACCAGATTGCTGAACCATTCCGGAAAATGCAGGAGATCGAGCAGGCGAGGGCGCACGCTGGTCTGATATTGATGCACGCCGGTCTCCACCGACTCGACGATCTCATCGGAGTCCGATGAAAACATCGCGCGCGAGATGATATGCAGCGTCGCTTGCATCATCGCCGCCGCCACATCGACTTCGCGCGGCGCCGGCAATGCGTCCCATTTGGCGATGAGCGCCTCGGTGACGTCGGTCATGATCGGCGCATAGCCCGCAATGGCGCGCGGATCGAAGGCCGGCGCCATGATGCGGCGATGGCGGCGCCAGGTCTCGCCATCGCTGGTCAAGAGCCCACGGCCAAGGCCCGGCTCCAGCAGGCGGCGGCTTAGCTCGGACTTGGTGTAGTTGGCGGCGTTGTCCAAGAGCACATGACGAATGGCGCCCGGCTCATTGATGATGAAGGTCCGCCGCCACAGAATGCGCTTGACGACAATGTCGGCGCTGAAACTTTCCGGCTTGTGAGTGGCCAGCGCGTTCTCGCGGATGGTGCGCATGAATTGCACGAAGCCCATGCGGCCTTGCGCCGGGCGCGGCTGGGCGAGAACAGGAAACTCATTGCCCTCGATCGCTGTCATAGTGCGTGCGCCACATAGATCTGACGAGGAACTGAACTGCCAGGGCCTATACCAAACTCTTGGTTCTTTAGAACGCCCGGTCTCCTGCAACCGCCTGTCTTGAAGTCAGGCCGATAGCGTATCCCCGTCCAGCCATTTTACATGGGACTCAGCCTTGAGATCGACACGATGCGGCTGCTATAACTGCGCCATGGGGACGCAGGGGTTAGGCGGTCGCGCGTTGCTGGGCCGACGGGGCGGTGCTCGCGCCAGCTGGTCGCGCGTTGCTGTTTTCGGCTTGTCATTTGCGATCCTGCCGCTCGCGGCGGGCTGTTCGTCATCGTCCCTGCCGTCTTTCGGTTCATCGGCTCCCCAGGCCGCGGCGGCTCCGCCACCTCCCAATGCTTACGGACAGGCTGGTGGCCAGGCCGCCTACGCGCCGCCGCCCGCCCGGCCGGGCTATCCGCAGCAAGCGCAAGGCGGCAATCCGCAACCTGCGAGTTATGCGCCGGCGGCCGCACCGCCCGCGCAGCCGCCTCCATCATCCGACGGGACAGTCGGCTCTGTTACAAGCTCTTACACCAGCTTCTTGAAGGCATTCAGGGATCCGGAGCCCGATGCCGAGGCGGCGCGCGCGTCGGTCTATCCGCAGCGATCCCTCGCCGACATGTTCAAGAGCGATTCGAACCAGCGTCCTGATCCTGCCGGTGCAGGTTATCCGCAGCAGGCGCTGGTCCCTGCGGGCGGGGGCGGCGCAAGTCCGCCGCCGCAGCAGAACGCCTACGTTCCTCACCCGCCAAGCACCTACACACCTTCCGGGCAGCCTTACACGCCGCCGCCGGGGCAATCGGGTTATGCTCCGCCGCCAGCAACGCCGCAAAACTACGTGCCACCGCCTGCAAATCCCGCGCGTTCCGGACAGCAAAGCTCTGCCAAGCCGCCGACGCAGCAGACGGTTGCGGCGCGATCCAAGCAGCAGAAAGCTGCTGCGCAAACCGCCAATAGCGCGCAGCCACCGGCTCCTCCTGCAGCATCCGCGCCTGCCGTCGCGGCGCCCCCAGCGGCAGCCGCGAGCCGCGATTACAGCGACTCCCTGCCTTATCCCAAACAATCGCTTGCCGATGTCTTCAGCGGTTCGACCGAAAGCCAAGCTCAATCGGTGCCGCGACCGCCGAGCACTTACGCCCCGCAAGGGCAGGCGGCTTCCGGGGCGCCGGCCGCCGCCGCGCCCCCGCCGGCGGCAGATCCGGCAAGCGCTGGACCTTATCCCAAGCAATCGCTGTTTGAAGTTTTCTCGAACAACAAATAAGTCGCTACCTGCCGGCGCCGTAGTTCGCGGCCAGATAATCGACGATGGCCTTGGCGTCATTCTCGCCGATCGGCGCCCCGTAGGCCTTGATCATTTTGTCGACCTCGCTTTCCCAGCCTTTGCGATCGAGAAATCGCGCATTGGTGCGCGGATAGTCGAGTGAATGACAGGCGCCGCAATAGCCCGCGACGACGTCGCGCCCCGGCGCGTCCTTGAGCGCGATCGCCTCTTCGGCCCGCACTGCACGATCCGAGATCATCAGCAATCCGCAGATCAGCATCCATCGCATCATGCCGGTCACACCGCATCGACCGTCAACGGACGGGTCACGTTGTTGTGGTAACCGGCCGGATTGAAAATGAGTTTCGCGGTCTGCATTTGGCCGATTGCATTGCTCGCCCGCGCCATCAGCTGATAGCGGCCGGGCCGCGGCGGCGTGAACGCATAGCGAAAGACACGAAACGCAAAGCGGCCGACGTCGTCATCGAGTTCGGCTTCGCTCCAGTTGTCGCCGCCATCGGTGGAAATTTCCACGCGCCGAATGCCATAGCCGCCGTCCCAGGCGACGCCACGAATCTCGGCGGTGCCACCGGCCCGCAAAGTGTCGCCATGCGCCGGCGCCGTGATCATCGAGTTGATCACCATCTCGGTGATAGGCTCGTTCACCGCCGTCATCTGCGACAAAAAATGCTCGACGATCGGAAATTTTCCGTTCGGAATGCGATACGCATTCTTCATCCAGAAGCCGGCGAAGGGTTTCGTTGTCGCCTCGATCGAAATCAGATGCTTCATCCAATAGGTCGCGGTCCAGCCCGGCAGGATCAGGCGAAGCGGAAAGCCGTTGTAATGGGGAAGCGGAGCACCATTCATCTCGTAGGCGAGCAGCGTGTTCTCATCAAGCGCCTTGCCGAGCGGAATGCTCTTAACAAAATCGGGCGTGCCGTCGAGGACGGGGCCATCGGCGCCATTGAGCACGATCTCGACCGCTTCGCGCCGCACGCCGGCGCGTTCCAACACATCCCGGAGCCGCGTGCCTTTCCAGCGAGCATTGCCGACGGCGCCGAAGCTCCACTGCACGCCCGGCACGTGCGGTTCCGAAAATCCGCGCCGGTTGCCGGAGCACTGGCAAACGGCCGCCACTTCTATCGCGTCGAAGTTCGTGCGCAGGTCGCTCAAGGTCAGCTCAAGCGGCTGGGCGAGGCCTTCACCGCCGACGGTCAGCTTCCACTGTGCGGCATCAATCTCTTCGGGGATGCCGGCGAGATGATAGCGGACAAAGAACGAGTCGTTCGCCGTAAATGCCGACGTGAAATACGACAGGGGCGTTTCATAGTTCGGCGGACGATAGGAGAGTTTGATCAGCGGTCTTTTGCCGGGCAGGGCCTCGAGGATCGCCGTATCGTAGACGCCATCCGGCAAACCCTGTGGCAGGAACGCGTCGCTTTCGGCGTGGGCGGAGCTTGAGCCCCAGCCGGTCAGCGCCAGTGTGCCACCCGCAATCATTGCCCGGCGACTGATCATCGTTATGCTCCGATGACCCCAACATCCGCTCAATCGACATCAGTATCAGCCACCGCAGAGGCGATGACAACGGCCGTCGTCCGGCTGTTTTCGGCTCATTGGGGCTCGGCGGGGCGCGTGTCCGCGCGGCATCCAGTTTGCAAGCCCTCTTTTCGCCGGCTTGAGGCCGCGACCGGAAGTTGCGTCTCGCGTGTGCGCAAATCTGTTATGGGTAGCGCCGTTTTGCGCAAACCCGTGGTTATGAGGCATGCATGCCGCGTGTCCTGATCGTCGACGATCATCCCATTGTCCGCATGGGAGTGCGGGCGATGCTCGAGCAGGCGCAGCGTTTCGAGGTATGCGGCGAAGCGGGGTCAGTACCCGAAGCGCTTCGCTTGCTGTCGGCAGAGAATCCGGATGTCACTCTGCTCGATTTGACGCTGGGCGGGCGCGACGGTGCCGATTTCGTCAGCCAATGCCTGCGGATTTGTCCGCAAACGCGCATTCTCGTTTTGTCGCAGCACGACGAATCGCTTTACGCCGAGCGCGTTCTCAAGGCCGGAGCGCATGGCTATCTGATGAAAGGCGAGGCGTTGGACGATCTTCTTGATGCCGTCGAGACGGTGCTGCGCGGCGAGGTCGCCGTCTCGGCGCGCATGAACGCGCGTCTGCTCGCGCGCCGGTTCCGAGGCCAAAGCGAAGAGCGCTATGCCGAGCTGTCCAATCGGGAAATGCAAATTTTCTTGCTGATCGGTGCCGGACGTTCCACCGGCGCCATCGCCTCCGAGCTTTGTCTTTCCCCCAAAACCGTCGGCGCTCATCGCGAGAATATCAAGACCAAGCTCGGTCTCGGCAGTGCTGCGGAACTTGAACGCGAAGCTCTTCTTCATGTCGAACGACTTGGCTAGCGAACAGACCGAGTTCGACGCGCATCTGTGCACCCGCAACATTGCGCGCGTGCAATTCGCGTCCTGGTATTTCGCAGCGGTCATGCTCGCCCTTCTCGTCGCCGAAGGGGTCGTACCGGTCCTGCGGTCGAGTGACACGATTTCGGTCAAAGCGATCAGCGGGCTTTATTTCTGCGGCCTGGCGTGGGCGTGCCGCACGGGCCGCGCTGCGGCGTGGCCGAAGCAAGCTTTGCCTCTGCTGTTTGGGGCGGGGGCAACGTTGACGGGCCTTCTCCTCTCCGTCGGTCTCGCGCCGTATTTCGGCGCCACCCCGGCTTATGCCACGACGGTCTTCGTCGCTTGTCTGGCGCCGTTGTGGACCCGCGGCGCGTTGTTGGCGATGCTTGTTCCTTTCCACGGCGTCTATCTTTGGACGGTTTTCGCCGGCCCATCTGACGCCGTCTTTCGCACCGTGATGACGGTTGGCGGCACGGCCGCGCTGCCGCTGGGGGCAGCTGTGGCCATTCTCGCCTTCCGCCACGAGCAGCAGGCCTTCAATGACATGGCGGCGATCCGCTGCTTGCTCGCGGAGCGTCGCGACATGGTGGCGATGGTCGCCCACGATTTGCAAAGTCCGCTCGCCGGCATTCGGGCGCTGCTACGGACGATATCCGGACATCCGCAAGCGGCCGAGCTTGCGGAAATCGAGCGTGCCTGTCGCGATATGTACGGCGCGGTGACCCGCCTCGTCGAGGCGCATCGCTATGATGGCAAGGCGCCGCCCGATCGTGCCGTGGTTCGCGTGGACGCCCTGTTCGGCGACGCAAAAGTCAAAGCAATGACGGTCGCCGCGGAAAAAGAAATTACGATTTCGGTGGAATTGACCGACGTCTCGGTCAGCGCCGAGCCGTCCCTGCTGGGCGCGATCATCGACAACCTAGTGTCCAACGCCATCAAATTCTCGCCCACCGGGTCGGTGGTGCGGCTGATGGCGGAGCCACGCGAGACCGAGATTCGACTCTGCGTCGTGGACAACGGACCGGGCATCGCGCCCGAGGATGTGCCGCTGCTGTTCGAGAAATTTTCGCGATTGCGGTCGCTTCCGACCGCCGGCGAGCAAACAACGGGTCTCGGTCTCTATATCGTCCGCGTCTTGGCGGAGCGGATGGGTGCTCGGGCGAACTTTATCCCAAATCCGGACGGCGGCAGCGTCTTCTTTGTCGATGTGTTGCATCCGCAATGAGCTCGGGACGTTGTGCGCCTACACTTTCCTCAACAGCATGCCGTACCACGTATAGTCCGGGTCGACCGTGAAGGTATGCTTGCCGGCTTCGTGAGCGGCGTTCAAAAAGCCGGGCAGGCTGGTGAAGCGGTTGAGGTTGACTTGCACGAGGTCGGCGACGCCGTGCGCGACCAGGCTTTCCTTGCCCTCGGAGGTCACCAACTGGTTGTTCTCGCCCCGTCCAGTGAGTTGCAGCATCTGAAACAGTGCCCAAACGGCGAATGTCTTCTCGAACATATAAGGCTGCTCGGGGAAAAAATTGAACCAGAAGATTGAATTGTCGGTCAGGGAGAAATGCTCGCCGAGGTGCCAATGATCCGGCGTGTCGCCGAACGGAAAGCTGAACGGATAGGCCGACGACTGCGGCTCGATATGATAGACGCCGAAAAGCGTGAAAGCGTCGCCTTCCTCCTTCAGGCGGTCGAAGGCCGGGCCGATAACGTCGCGAGGGCCGATTGCATAATGGACGAAGCACTGCCGGCCGTCCGGGATTCGTTTCTCCCAGTAACCCATGTGCTGCTCGAGGACGTTGCGAAACTTACGGCCGGCAAGCAGTTGCACGAACAGGCTGTGCGTTTCGTCGAAGGCGCGGATGACGTCGGGGATCGACAATCGCTTGAAACGGGCATAGCCGGGCAGGCCAGCGAGCTCCCTTGGCGCCTCGGCGAACTCGACCGCCACCAAGATCTTTTGCGTATAATCGAATTGTCTGTCCATATGAGCCTTCCGAGCGCTTTTTGCGCGTCTCAGATAGCCGGTATGGCCGTGGCATCAATCGGCCGGCTCACCTAATCTTGGCTAGGTGAAAGACCTACGCTTCGTCGTCGAGGTGACGATCGGAGGTTTGTGGCGGTTGGGGAATGGATGGTGCACGTGTTGCTTGCCGGGCAGGGGAAGCTCCGGCATCGATGTGGCGCGTGGTGCTCAAGATCGATTGAGAAAGCAGCTCGAGGGTGCACCGCCGCTGCCGCCAGAGCCGATGTGGTAACGTCGTCTTAATGACTTTGGCCAACTAATGCCGTGGGGCGATTTGGCGGCGCCGTTCACGGCGGCGGAGCAGACGCCATGCAAATGCCCCGCATTTTTGGCGCTCGCCTTCGCAGAGAGTGTCAAAATGCTCCTCGGCTCCCGCACTACGCTTGGCGCTTTCGTGCCGGACGACTATGTCGCCATGTATTGCTGGGCGAATGATATCGTCGCGGCGCGGCTTGACCGCGCCTTTCGTCCGGCGAATCTGCGGGATGTCATCGCCTCGTGTGAGACCGGCAACGACGCGTCGCGCGTGATGTTCGCGATCCGCCAACGCACCGATACGAAGATCATCGGCTAAATCAACATTCACAATATCAGTGCGGTTCACCGCTCAGCGGATCTCGGCATCAGGATCGGCGACGAAAAGCACCGTGGCCAAGGTTTTGGCAAAGAAGCGCTGGCGATGGCGCTCGACTATTGCTGGAAACACCTCAATCTCGAGCGCGTGGGCCTTGTGTGTTCCGGCACAATGCGCAGGCGATCGCGGCATATGCGGCCTGCGGTTTCAAGAAAGAAGGCACCCTCAAGCGCATTCTGTTCGTCGATGGTGCCTGGGTCGATCTGGTGTTGATGGCGTCGTTCCGCCCCGCGCGCAAGCGCGTGCGCAACGGCGGCGACACGCGAGCAAACGCGATCGGCCTGACCCGAGGGGACACTGCAGCCGCTGCCTGACGGGATTTCGCGTCAACGGGGCGTCGAATGCCGCGACGGACAGAGGCGAGGAGCACCTCTTATGTCCGCTCGCGTCTTGCTTATTTACATTGCTTGAACAGAGGCTGGAACGCAGCGGAATAGCGCCGTCCCTCAGGAGAGTTCGGGTCGAGTTGGTCCAGCCCACCCATGACCTTTTCGTAGTCGGGGCCGAGTTGCTTTGCCAGCGCGTCCGCCTTGGTGCTGAGGGCGTCGGCCGTCTTGGTGTCTTTTTTCTGCTCCGCCTGCTCCATCTGTTCCTGGAGCTTGCCGATGTCGCAATAGGCCTTCACCTTGGCTTTGTCGCTGCCGATCGCTTGGACGAGCTTTTGTACGTCGGCCATTGTCGGCTTCGGCGCATTAGCGGGCGGGCTGTTTTGTTGGGCATGCGCAACCGCAGGGATAGCGGCGGCTAGGAAGGCGGCTACACAAAGCTTGAGCTTCATCTCACTCTCCGGACAGGCGTTGGAAAAACGCGGGTGAGGGTTATTGGCAGGTCGCAACGGCAATATTGCCGCCAATTGTCGCGGAAGAGTTAACGGCTCCGCATGTGTGATGCCGACTTTGCGGTATTAAATTTCCGCAACGCGTCGCGGGTGGGAGGTCACATAGGCCGCCCGCGCGTCAACGGAAAAGGATCGCTGGCGAACGCCTGGCTGGATCGTGTCCTCAGAGGGCAGGCCAGCGGTTCGAAACCCGCGAGCCGCTCCGGATGTCGATGGTGCGAAGCAGCGTTAGGATCGATATCGATCAGCGGCGCCGCCGCTAGTCCCGGCCCGTTGCTGACGGATCGCGGCTGTTCGGGTGCCGACGAAGATCCTCATAGAAATGGACGCAGAACGCCTTAGCGCAGAGCGCCATGAAGACAATGCTGGCGCCAAAATCGACAGTCCTGAACAGAAACCGGATCATGTCAGATAACGCGGCATGTTGGCGCCGGTTCGGCCAGCTCCAGTTCGGTTCGTTGCGGAACCGAAGCGCTCGTCGCGCGTACGACGTGCCAACCGAAAACGGCAGCTGCCGGAACGCCCAGGCGTGGCGCCGTCAAGGGCCGTGGCGCGACGGCTCAGGTTCTGCGTCTTCTCGCTGATGCATCTGGAGAAGCAGCATCTTTGCCAGCGTCTCGGGCGACAACATGCTGTTGTCGACATCGGCTGTCTTTGATAACCCGTCCGCGGTCGTGACGGTAATAACGCCGCCGGCCAGCTCGTAGTTGCCGTGGATGCTTGTGCCGCTGGCATCCGAAAAGCTGATTTTTTCGCTCAAACTCGCCTCCTGCGCTGGAAAACCCCGGGCCCTGCAAACTCCAGGCCTTGCGATCGGTGTCGCCGACAATGTCGGCAATCAATCACGGCTATGAATGTCGTGCGCCCCGCGGAGTTCCCAAAATCTCGCGGAGCGAATGAAAATTTTTTGATGGAACTGTTAGGAACAAAGATTCCGGCCGATGCATTGATGAGGCGAGCGGAAGGCAAATCCCCCAGCCCCAACCCCCCGACGCCTTTCGTTTTAAAGCCCCGCCTGACCAGCGGGGCTTTTTCTTTGCGCGCGCTCTCCATCTGTATACAGCCGCCACACATGCGTGATTGGAACCATTCGCGCGCGCGCGGATTGTCAGCCCAGCACACAACATGGTGAGAGAATGTTTGAACGCCTGCTGGAACCCGGCTGCACCGAAAGTCCTGCGTGTCAATGCGGGGAAGACATGGACATCGCATCCATTGAAGTGCTTCCCGAGGGTAGCGATGCGGCTATTCGGGTCTACCGATGCAGCGGTTGCGAGCGCGAAATGCGGCTGACAGTCTGGGCGACGCTTCCAGCGACCGCGGAAGAGAATTCGCGGCGTTGTCTCTGATCTGCACGCGGCCGCGAGGCTCGTCTACACGCAGTTATGAGGCCGCCCCGGATATCGCTTCGCTCATCCGAGCTACCAAATATCCGCTCGTCACCACCGGGCTTGACCCGGTGCTCCATACTGAGTTTCGGCTCGCGTCAGGCGAAAATATCAGCGAACGATGCCGTCCGTTTTCGCATCCCGGTAGTCAGCATGGATTGCCGGGTCGAAGCCCGGCAATGACGATTGAGTTTTTGCCACGCAATGACGATTTAGTTTTTTCTGCCGCTTTTGCATGCCCCGACACCGGCGCCGCTATCTGCCGCGCTCTACCGCTCGGAGACGACGCGAAGCTGCGTAGCGCCTGAAATTTTCATGTTGACATACTTGCCCGCGGCCACTTGCGGGGTGGTTTGTACTTCGATGACTTTGCCCTTGAATGAGCCGGGCTCGGCCGCTCCGGCGATCTGTCGCCACACGGCGAGCGGGACGATCACCGACAAAGACTTGTAGCGGCCCTCCTTGGCGGCGGTGAGTTGCAGAAAAACCGTTTCGCCGTTTCGCATCCCGCCGGAAGCAACGGTGCCGTGCACAAGGCTCGCGATATTGATGGCGCCGGCGACCGCGCCGTCGTCCGCCGCGTCAACTGCGCGCAATGCGACCGTCGAGAAGCTCCATTTCCAGCTGCCGGGCTTGCCTTTCCAGGTCGCGTCGATGCGCACGCTGTAGCCCTGTTGCGCCTGCAGCGATTGCTTCGGGATCAGGCAGATCATGCCGTACTGGCCGAACGACGTCGCCGGATGTTCGGGATCGGACAGGAAAAACGCGACCGGGTTGCCCTGTGCATCGTTGAGCGCCGCGGACACGCCGGTGACCTTGTCGAACGGCGGAAATTGCAGCGTGATCGGATAGCCGCCGCTGCCATGATTGGGAATAGGGTTGGGGACTTCGGCGCCGTAATCCAGCGGAATATCCGCCTGCTTGTCCGCCGGGTAGGCGACGGGCCAGCCGCCGCGCTTGCGCGTGGCATTTTCGAATCGCAAGGCGGCGGTCAGCATCCCGTCGGGAAGGCGCGCATAGCCGACACCGATGCGCTCAAGCTGCGGATCGAGCATTGGGCGGCGGTGATAGAGGCCGGCCATCCAGCCGTCGATCGCCACACCCAGATTGGAGACTTTCGGGAATAAGTCGGCCGCCTTGGCGCAGGCCGCGCCTGCCGCGCTGGCGCCAGGCAGGTTCGGTCGCTGGTTGTGGGCGTTGAGGCCGGCCATCGCCTCGGTGTCCAGATTTTGCGCCATGTAATTGGCGTGCTCCATGCAGCCGGCGCTGAGCTTCTGATCGAGCGTGACCGGCGTCAGGTGGGCGCGTTGGCGGTAGTGATTGACCAGACGCAACGCTTGCTCGTCCGCCGATTCTGCTTTTGCGTGCGGCGCGCTCGCGGTCAGCATGACGATGAGTAGCGCGACGCGCCGGAACATGAGCCGATGCATGGATTTTCGTCTTCTGCGAAGCTGAGTGAGGTTCGAGTTTGGGGTAGGGGAGTTGGCGGCGATACTACCAGGAGCGTCATTCGCTCACGAGAGCGAATTGCACGCGGGTGTCAGGAATTCAATATTTGTCAGATGGGTGCGTGAAAGCGAAACTTATCAATTGTCGATGGAGAGGACGCCGATGGGCTTCGCGGAGCTTGTCATCGGAGCGGCTACTTCGGGCCAGACCGGCTCAACGCATCCTACGAGGTGGCGTCATTCCGGATCGGCGCGCGAAGGTTCGGAATTACGCCGATGTCGTCAATGTCATCCGGATGAACGAAGCGATGTCCGGAGCTCTCAGCTGCTCGTCCCGTATGTCGCTCCGTTCCTGCCGGCTGCTGCCCGTCGCTGCACTTCGGCCGCTCCCCTTGCCTGACTAGGGAACGTGTCTCATCCAACGCCGTTTCTCTCTGGAGACGTGATGTTTCAAGAGCAAGAGGAAGTCATGAAAAAGAAAATTGGTGTATTCGCGGTCGGTGCGGCCCTGGTGTTTGGCATGGCAACTGGCGCATGGGCACAGAGCAGCGGAGCGGGTGGAACAGGGGGCGGCGCTCCCGGCGCGGGCGTGGGTGGAAATTCCATGGGGGGCTCTGTTGGAGGGCGCGTTACACCCACTGCGCCGAATTTGAATTCGTCGAGCCCCAATTCCGTTCCTCAATCGAACGAGACCCCGGTCTCGCCGGGAACGCAGGGAACCAGCCCCGGAAGCGGCACACACTGATCGGAGGCGCTCCCGCGCAACACCGCGAACGGTTCCAAAACGCAGCGTATATTCGTTATATTCGCGGCGCAGCGACGGTGTTATAGCGGCTGACCCGCACGTGCATCCAGTGGCTCGGCGGGCTCTCAACCTGGAATAACTGGGCGCCTTCGGGCGCCCTTTTTGTTTGCGTCACCCCCCTAATTTGGGGGGATGCTTTTCGCGCGCGCTCGACGACTATAGGGATACCGATTCAGCGCGCCGGCATGGACCATCGAAAAGGGCGAGCCCGATGAATAAATCGCAAGTGGTCAAACGTTCGATCGTCCTTGCAGGGCACAAGACAAGCATCAGCCTGGAGGAGCCTTTTTGGAAAGGGCTGAAGGATATCGCCTGGCGGCGACATCAGAACTCTGTCCGAGGTGATCGGCAGCATCGATGCGGAACGCAAGCTTGGTAACTTATCTTCCGCCGTGCGCTTATTCGTACTCAATCACTATCAGGAACAGCTGGCGGGCGAACACGTCGCGCAATCAAGCGACCAATTGGCCAACTTGTCTCATTGACGGATGCAAGAGCCTGCCGGGAGAGGACTTCTTCTTCGTGGCAGCGAAATGAAGGGCATTCTCAACAGCGAAGAGCAGACGGAGAAGCGCCGGCTCCTCAATTTCGCTGTTTCGAGACAACCTAGCAGCCGCAAGAAAAGGGAGGCCGCGCCCGTGGCGGTCTCCCTTCGTGACTTGCGCCGGTGCTAGGACGCCGTCACCGCACTCGCCGCCTTGCGGATTACATCAAGCACCACGTCGGGGTGCGACAGCATGGGTACGTGGCTAGATGTCACTTCCGTTGTGGCGGCTTTCATGCGCTGCGAGACGAAGCGTTGCAGGTCGGGATGAACGGTCTGGTCCTGATTGGCAAGGACATACCAGCTCGGTTTGGTCTTCCATGCCGCGCCGTCGAGCTTCTGGTTGAACAGGTCGGCCACCGGCACGCCTTGCGTTGCGTACACAAGCTTCTGGTCGGTCTCCGGCAAGTCTCCGCAGAAGTGCTTGGTGCCGGTCGGCTTGAGCCACACGCGACCGTCAGTGACTTCGATCTGCGAGAAGACCGGGGTCGTTGGGAATTTGTCGAGCTGGCTCTGGGAGGTCTCGTCGGTATCGGGCGCCAGCGCAGCGATATAGACGAGCCCGATCACGCGCGGGTCAATTCCCGCGTGCGTGATCAGCGTGCCGCCGTAGGAGTGGCCGACGAGGATCGCCGGGTTGCTGACACGCGTGAGGCACGCCTTGACCGCGGCCACGTCCGTCGCAAGCGAGTCGAGACCGTGCTGCGAGGCCATCACTTCGTAGCCCTCGGCTTGAAGCGTGGGGATGAGCTTCCCGAAGCAAGTGCCGTCGGCCCAGAGGCCATGGGCGAAAACGATGCTGGGTTTTGTCATTATACTCTCTTGGCTTGATGTTTGGATTTCAATGTACGCACGGCTTTCCCTTCTCAGGGCAAACTCAGATAATGCCGGAGAAAGGATTCGGTTCGCTCATTTGCCAAAGCAGCCGATGGCGCGTCGTAATGCAGGCCGTTGTGACGCGCGAAGGCGTGGTGGCAATGCGGGTAGCTGAAGACGTTCGCGCTCGCCACATCGGCTAGCGCCGCTTTGATTTTTGATTGCGCGTCTTTGCTGATGAATTCGTCTTCCTCGGCCAGGTGCATCAACAGCGGAGCCGAAAGACCTGATGCTTCGCTGAGATATTTTTCAGTGTCGCCGCCGTGATAGACGACCGCCGTGCAGCTAAGATCGACCGCACGAGAATGGTGTCATGAAGTCGCCGTTAGTGGCGTTTGACTTTATTATCGATCTCTTCAGCCTTTTCTCGATCGGCGACACTCTGCGTGTCGTTTAATCGCACTGGCAACCAATGATTCAAGCAGGCAACCAATAATGCTGTGCCAACGTTAACGGCGGCGGGTATGGGCCGGGTCGCGAAGGAGGACGTCGATGTCCAAGCAGATTCTCACGGCTTCTACGGCCGCCATTGTTGCGATCGTATTGGCGGGCAGCGCGATGGCGTTTGATGGCGGCGGTGCGCACAAGAGCGCCCTTGCCATACACAACGACCTTCGCCACGATATGGCGACGCCTCCCTACCGAAGGCGCCTTAGCGGGACTTCACGGCACGATCGCTTGCCATTCGGTCCCGTTCAAGGGGCGCTTTATTCTTATGGTTCTGGCCGCGCCTGCAGTCCTTATGATCCCTTTACTGATCTCTACGGTTATTGCGGCGGGCCCTATAAATACCGTTGATGATTGACCGCGAGCCTGCACCCTGTCCGCCGTTTTGTTCGGATAAATCAGCCAAGCGCTGCGGTCCCATGCTCTCGATGCGTCACCAGTGGTCCATGCGGGACGGACGTCACTTTCCAGTCGTAGCGCGCGGCCCGGACTGACAAAAAGGAGCGTTTGACCCCGTCTCGTCCAGCCACTGGGTGGCGGTCGCCTGTACAGCCAGCCGCGCCGCCGCGAGGCCATAGCCTCCGAGGCCGAAGATTCAGACGGTGCCGTAGCGCCTGAGACTTCGGCTAATTGTCACAAAATGGCTATATGGGAGAGCTTCCGTGCCACTCGAGCGGATAGCGCTGATCGGCATTTCAACGGAACAAAATTCGCTCGTGAATCCGTGCTATTCCATAACTAAAGCTGCGACTGAGACCCGGTCGTCCGTCGCCTATTGTTTCGATGTGCTTTTGTCGTGTAACGCCATGTCATCGAGTCATTTGGTTGCGGGCCGCACCAAGCTTAGGCAAATCGTTGAAACAATCGTCCCCCGGAGCTCGGGTCGGGCGCTCCAACGCAACCCTGGCTTCGGCTGCGCTTGGACGGGCGGTTACGAAAACCGCTTGGGGCTGTGGCTGATCGCGTTCGGAATCCCTGCTCTGGCAGGCTTGGGCATTGCGGGTGCCGCGGGACCGAAGGCGGCCAGCTCCGATGCACCACTCATCTTTCAAATTCCCGCACAGTCTTTGGCAACGGCTTTGCAGGCCTACGGTCAGCGTGCCGGCGTTCAGGTGCTCTACGAGAGCGAGTTGGCGGCCGGTCGACAATCGGTGGCTGTTGAAGGGGAGTATGCGTCGGATCGGGCGCTCAAGCTTTTGTTGTCCGCAACCGATTTGGAAGTGCACTACATCAGGCCGGACGCCATTACCCTGTCCCCGCGTAATGCCCTTGGCAAGGATGAACCACCGGCGGATCCGCTGGTCAAAGCAGATCTATCTATCGGTGAGCTTCGCGTCGTTGCACCGAGCCGCGCCGGTAGTGTCGCGCAGGACTACAGCGAGGAGCGTGCAGCTCGATATCCAAAGCGCTCTGCGTAGAAATCCCAAGACCCGTTCGGGCAACTATCGTGCCGTTTTGGATTTGTGGATTGACTCGGCGCGGGTCATTCAAAGAACGGCGCTCCTTCAATCGACAGGCCAAGCGGAGCGGGATGCGGCAGTGACGGCGGCGCTCCAAGGACTAACCACTAGTCGCCCGCCGCCCGCCAACGCACCACAGCCGGTTCGCGTTGTCATTGTCGTGAAGTCACCGCAATGACTTCAGAAAAAGCCGGCCCTAAGACAGCACCGGCGGCGGCATCCGGTGCCCCCGAAAAGGACGACCCGAATGCCTGGTCGACGCGGGAATTGCTGCGGCTGCTTATCGCTCCAACCGCTGCGGTTCTGCTCTTCGCAGGCGGCGTCTACTGGATACAGCTTCAATTGCGAACCGGTACGGCCAATCGCGAAACCAGCGGCATTGTTCAGGTTCGCCTGCTCCCGCGTCCAGACCCGGCTCCGATACCCGTCCCGCCCGCAACATGCTTTTGAGCTTGTCGCCGAAGGGCTCAAGTCGAGCCACGTTGACCAAGCCAAGGAGCACGCCGAGGCGCTCAAGCGGTTACAGACGGAATACGACCGTATCCAGTCCCGCATTCAGGCGATGTACGTGGACAAGCTGGACGGGAAGGTTGACGCGGGCATGTTCGAGCAACTGTCCGCCGATTGGCGCAAGCAGCAGGACAAGTGCCTGCGGGAAATCCGGCGCTACCAGGCCGCCGATCAGCACTACCTAGAAGAAGGCATTACCGTCTTGGAGATGTCGAGGAATGCGCGGCGTTTGTTCGACCGGGAGCAGCCGATGGAGAAACGGCGGCTTCTCAATTTCATGGTTTCGAACTCGACGTGGGCGAACGGCGAGTTGAACTCAACTCTGCGCGAACCGTTTAGATCCATTGCGGAAATGGCGAAATTTACTTCGCGGCCAGAGGCAAAAGGCGGGAAAGGCTTCGCCGATCATCCTGGTTGGCTGGGGAACTAGGATTCGAACCTAGATTAACGGAGTCAGAGTCCGCTGTTCTACCGTTGAACTATTCCCCAATGGCCGCCTAAATAGCTGATTTTTGGCCTTTTTCAAGTATGGACATCTCGGACATATGGGACCATACGGTGAACACGGAATGCCAAAAGTCGGCACATTTCCGCAACGTTCGCACAAAATCCGGCACAGTGTTTTTCGCAGCGGAGCGCGGGGCGAGGGCGCTCTTGCGATAACTATCCGAATCATATGGCGTCCTTCCCAAAGGAAGGATTCTGACGATGTATCGCTACCTGAACGAATACCTGCTGACCTTGAGCTTTTGGCTCAGTCAGCCTTGCGACGATGCTGATTGGATAAGAGCCGAGCGCGAACGGGTCCGTAAGCTGTTGCGGAACTGGCCGCACTAACGGCGCAGTCGGCTCTGATCTTTCCGCCATAATCTCTGCCGTCATTTTTGGTACCGATCCCGGCAACGGCGATTTTGCCGATGGGATTTGTTTATGACTTACGTCACCTTATCCGATTTGCGACCCGAGTGGTCGCGCCTGACCGTTCTCGCGAAGCGCCTATCCGTTGCCGGGCTGATCGTTATCGGTCTGATCGGCGGGTCGATCATCACAGGCGAGTGGCCGCACGAACTTTCGGGCAAACGCGACGCTCCGCACAACGATACAAGCGAAGTGCAGGGTGGTCCGCCCCAGACAATTACCGTCACCAGCGCGACCGCGACGCACGCGACTGCTCCGCTTATTCGGCTCTCGCGCTGACGCTCAGGCGTCGACGAGCAAGCCGTCGACGTGTCTCCGTGCATTGCTGCGCATGTTTTCCTTGCTGTGCCCTTGGCTAGGCTCCGAGCGGCCAGCATAGCGACCTGAACTCGAAGGACACGGTCGCGTCCGAACTGGCTCCTGTTCTCGGCGGCTCCTGCCACTCTATGATGGCTCCCCGATAGCGTTCGATTACATTGGCGGCGCGGACGTGGTTCATGGTGATCTCCCTTTCGATCACGCCATACGATTCGCCGCGCAATGGCTAGAGATCCGGCACGACGCCGATTCGAGTCTTGATGCGTCGGTTCCTATCTTTCCGCTATGCCGAAGAAGCGTGTTGCGTGGGAAGTCATCCAACTCGGTAAGTCAGGAATGCTGCTCGGCGTGGTCTATGCCGCAGACGAAGCCGAAGCGCGGAAACTCGCCATTCCCGACTTCAGAATTCGCCGCCCCTAACTCAGCCGGAGACCGCGATCAATGCGCTCCATTTGCAGACTGCTCTTGCCTTCCCGCCCATGCGGCCGAGCGCGGCGGCGGGACTAACTGCCCGCCACGCTCCTAAAAGCCTTGCGCCGCCGAATATGGGCGAGGCTGAGCCCGCGCGGCTGTCGGAGGGGGTGGAACCCCAGATGGCTAAGGTACATATTGCCGACATGGCAAATTCTGGCGAACAACCGATAATGGAGCCCTTCCAGGATAAAGTTGGAACGGGCTGGCATGTGGTCATTAGATACCATCAAGGTCACGAGCGACGTATCGATGGCTTTGGCAGCAAGGATGACGCTGTGGATTGGATAACTGCAAATTCGGGGCAACTTGATAAACAGCCGTAATGACGAACAAAGCTTCGGGGACGACGGCGATCCGCAGCGCGGTGGACATTCCGAATACGGCGAGCTGCATGGCGCTGGTGTCGAGAGCGCGGCTTATCCGAGCCGATACCCAACGGCTCGATCGGCAACGCCAATCGCCGCGCGCGCACGAATAGCTTTGACGGAAGCTTGGCCCCCTGTGCCTAGGACCAATAGTAGCGTCGCTTCCCATGCCTAGGCGGTACAGCCTTGGGGTCGGGACGATGGACACTCCACGGCCTCCAAGTTAAAGCCGACATGGCGCACGTTTTGACCGCGATAGGTCCGCGTAACGAGGCCGTGAAACAAATCGCCCCAGGATGTGACATTCTGCGACGCATGGCGACGGTCTTCTGATCCAATTGCGCCAATCCGGACGGCCCCGCCCAGACTACAAGCTGAGGCAACAGCTAGAAGGGAGAACCCCGAGGCGGGGACGCCTCGGGGTTCTTTTTGCCGTCCGACCTGCCGGATCATCCCATAAGCGACGGATGACAACTTACGTCTACGACCACCCTAGTGGCAGCACGGGTCGTTTTCTACATCGACGGCGAGTATGTGTTTCCAATGTCAGGGGAACAGCCAGCTTTTTGGATCAATGGAGAATACTGGTATCCCAGCCCCCAACAGGCACTCCGGCATTTTGGGTAAGTGGCAGTCTTGTTTATGAGCAGCATCCCGCCTCCAGCACACCGAAGTAAAATTTAGGCTGAGCCAGCCAGGACTTTGCGTTGCAAGTGTCCCCCAGAAAGCCCAGTTAAGTAAGGGACGGTGACGCTACGCGGAGCGATCGACTTTGCTAGCTATTCTGCTTTTTCAAGGGAGCGCACCACGATGCCAAAAGATCAGAAGGTAACATTAGATGAAATGATGGAAGTGATTGGCGGGGAGGTACGCAAGGCAGGTGATAAGTACTTCGATTTTCTCCAGAAGAATGTTTCATCCTACCCGTTGGGCGACACTGAATTAGGTGGCAAAGCAAAGAACTGCGCCGAGAAACACATAATTTTGGCTCGCGACTATTTTCATAAATTGACGCACGCAAAGAATCTCTTGGAGACGGTGCCGATTCACACCGAATTCATGCAACTTCAATTGATGTTCGCAGGTGAACAAATAAAGAGCCTTGGCGATATTTATACCAAGGCAGCGTCGGAAGTTCTCAATGCTCCCTTAAATACGGACGCATGATTGAATGACCGTTGCGCGCGGGCGCCCCTCATCACAATCGTCGTCGGCTTTCCCAACCAGCGCGCGCCTGGCGAATATCGCCAAGTTGCCGGAATTGCTGCGAAGACCGCAGTATTAGTCGGTGCTGGCTTCGGGTCGGTTTTAAGAACATTTGTGGGAACGGATAGCCATCGGGCTTAGGATCAGGCGTTGATTAAAATAAGCGCCACTCTCTTCCGGTGCCTCATTCGCGGGCATCCATGGCGCCTCCCTTGGAAACGGAAAGCAGCGCCGATAGGGGCAGCAACGTCGGTTCCCCGAGACCGCACTTGTCAAAGGGATCGGTTGTTTCAACGCTAAGGGCCGGACGGGAGAGCCGTGAGCAACACGCCAACCCTTCGAGAGCAGCGCGAAGCGCACGATCGCCGGGCGCGGATAATTGATCAACTGCACGCGCAGGCGACCGCGACGGCCGATCACTTATTAGCTCAGCACAGGGCGATCGAGGCGAAAATTCGCGCGATCGTGCTGCGGCGACGGGCAAGGTTTCTGCTAATCGGCGTGACCTTCTTGGTCTTCGCGCTCGCGTGCCTGTTTGCTCTTGCCGGTATGATTGTCATGGCCCTTTAGCAGGCCCACGATGGGCGGCCTGGTTCAAGCCAAGCCGCCTGCGCAACATCGGCTTGGCTTCATCGCGTCACGCCGGATCGATCTGCTGCGGCTGCGCGCGCCTGACCGCTCATCGCCCCAGCGATCAGATCGCCGGCACGCTGCTGATGGTCAGGTCGCCGAGAGTGTGCAGCTGCTCGCGATTGGCCTTGACATCCTCGACCCAGGCCTCGACGGCCTCGAGGCTGGGAAACTCGTGAACGACCAGGCGATTGGCATTGGGCGGCTCGCCGAGGTGGACCCTGAGTTGCTCGCCGTGGCCCAGGGCGATGCGCTTGCCGCCGTGGCGCTCCACCGACCTCATGATCTTGGGAACGATCTCGCGGTGGTGGGTCTCCGTGTCATGGACGGTGGTGTGAATGATCACATAGGTGGTCATGCTCGTTGCCTTCTATTTGGTGTCTGCGACGCCTTCGACGATCTGATAGGCGTTCTTAAGGCAATGACCAAGGCAGGCAAGTGCGGGGGTGCGTGGCAGGATCAAAGGCTGATAGAAGTCGGCGGTTGATGGAAGAGAAGACGCTGGAGTGGTTACAAGCCGAGGCCCTGAAACGGTGCAGGACACGATACGGTTGCGACCACCTGGAGGCGGTCTTTATTGGCCGAACGAAGCCCAAGGGACGCAACTCGAACTGGGAGGTTCTGGCATTCAAGCCTGAGCTTGCCCCTGCCGCAGAGAAAGCGGCTATGGCGGTAATCCGTATCCTCCGTGGCACCTACACGCTCAAAGCTAAATGATGTGCTGAATGCCGAAAACGCACGTTTCATACATTCTGGAGGGAAACCGCCATGGCTACGTGGAAACGGCTTACGAGCACCGATCGTCAAGAGACATATGTGAATATCGAGCAAATCGCCTATATGCAGCGCGACGAAGGTCACACGGCTGTAATCTTTGCAGTTGCGACGATTGAGGGCGTTTGCTCGGTCAATGTAACGGAAACGCCTAACCAAATATTGGACGCTCCACCTCTGCGTTCAGCTCAAGAGCCCAGTGGGAATCAACAAAAGCGCTGAGCCGGGTGACGCAGTTCGGTCAAATCTGAGATTATCGGTTCACCGGCCTTAGACGTGCCGCGCGCTAAGAAGTTTGCGTCGCAGCCTCGTCGTGAGTTCCATGACCTCGATCAGCTACTTTGCCAGATTGCCCGGCGAGACCAACACGCCCGACCTGTGTCGGAAGAAAGCCAGTGATTGCCAGCGTACCGCCTTAACCACCGAGTGTCAATCGGCGCGCAAACTTGACCCCTGATCGGCTTCCAATTTCTCGACTCCTTTGATGCAGTTTGAAGGATGTCTGGCGTTTTGATTGGGGGAAATCAACGCCATGCAGCAAGCACTCCACCGCTCCAGTCTGGTGCCGCGTGGGTTTGTTGTAGAGAGTGCGAACTACGAAGGTGATAAGGCCGTTATTGCGGTCCGAGCGTCCCGAAGCGTTGGAGTGTGTCCATCTTGCGGGACGGTTTCCCGGCGGGTCCATAGCCACTATCGGCGATTGGTGACTGATCTTCCGCTTTCGGGGCGGATCGTACAGCTTCTGGTCGTCGCCCGCCGCTTCCGTTGCGACGCCGTTCTGTGCGGGCGCCAGATCTTCACTGAGCGCTTCGCCGAAGGGGTACTGGCTCCGTCGGCGCGGCGCACGGCGAGGGTGGAGTTCATCGTTCATCACCTCGGCCTGGCGCTTGGTGGTCGACCGGCGGCATGCTTCGCAAAAAGGCTGTCGCTGCCGGTGAGTAAGGATACGCTGCTGCGCGTGGTCCGGCGCCGCAGCCGTCCACCTGTCGACCCGCTCAGGGTTATCGGCATTGATGATTGGGCTTGGTGTCGCAATCACCGATACGCCAGTATCATCTGTAACCTGGAAAAGCGCCGGATCGCCGCGCTGCTGCCCGACCGCGAACTCGCGACCGCCCAAGCCTGGCTTGTTGCTCATCCTGCGATCTCAATCGTCGCCCGCGATCGCGGCGGTGGATATGGCGAAGCGGCGGCAAGAGCCCTGCCGCACGCGGTACAGGTCGCGGATCGCTGGCATTTGATGGAGAACGCCAGCCGAGCTTTCCTTGATGCCGTCCGCAAATCGATGCGCCAGATACGCACGGTTATCGGTGCAACCACGATCGATCCAAAACTGCTCTCGGCCGCCGAGCGCCTCCAGTATGAGGGCTATCAGCGGCGCGAGGAGACCAATGCGGCCATCCTGGTTCTGTCGAAGAGTGGCCTACCCATCAAGCAGATCGTACGACAGACTGGCCATAGCAGGAATTTGGTTCGGCACGTGATCCGCGGCGAGCGCAACGATGTCTTCCGGACCCGACAAAGTTCGTTGGACATGCATTTGCCGTGGCTCGACGATCAGTGGGCGTCCGGCTGTCGGAACGGAGCTGAACTTTGGCGTCGCCTCAAGGCGCAAGGCTTCCGAGGCTCGCTTCGCGTCATCAGCGAGTGGGCCACTCGCAGACGTCGGGCTGAAAGGGCCGACACGCAAAACGTTCGAAGGATTTCGATCGGCCAGAACGATCGCTCGTCTCATGACGGTCGGCCGAGACTTGCTCACGAAAGCGGAGACCGTCACGGTGGCAGTGCTCGAAGCTGGCGTACCAACCTTGGTCGAGGCCCGCGAAATCATCGCCGAATTCCACATGATGATCCGACGCAAGCTTGAGGCGGGCCTTTCCTCATGGATCGAGCGCGCCGGCGTCAGTCTCGTTGCCTCTTTCGCCAATGGCGTCGTCAGGGATGAAGTGGCAGTTCGAGCGGCAATCACTTCGCCTTGGTCAAACGGACAGACTGAAGGTCAGATCACACGCCTCAAGCTTGTCAGGCGTCAGATGTATGGCCGTGGGAAAATTGATTTGCTTCAGGCAAGACTAATCGGCGCAGAATCCGCCAATCGTCTCCACGAGCTGCATCCCCAACCAACTGCTTCAGTCCAAAGCAGGCAGCGCAACAGACCTACCGATAGGGGGTCAATTTTGGACGCCGATCCCCCGGCTCAGGGGGTCAATATTGCAGGCCGAATGACACAGAGGGTTATGGAGAACCACGGTGAACCATGCACGAAGCGCGAACCTAAGTCAGAGTCCGCTGTTCTACCGTTGAACTATTCCCCACCGAATTGCCAGTAGAATCAGCTACTTGGCGGGATCAGCTTCACAAATCACTGTCAGAGTTTTGCAAATCCGCGGCGACGCGCACCCCGATTTAAGGGACGATGTGTTCCCTGTCCAGTCCGTCAACCGCTGGTGCCCCGACCAATCGTAACTTTGCCTGCCCGGCCACGGCCTAGAATCGGTCCGCGGATCGAGGGCTTTTCCCGAAGGATAATCATCCGTCCGGCTATTTCCTCTGATAAGGCGCGTCCCAATGGGGACTAATCATGCGCCGCTTGAGTCAAACGCCACGCGGGCTCCTATCTGATTTTCGGAAAATCAAGCTCGGCGGCTTCGCGCTCATGCTGAGCTAAGCCCTCGTAGGCGTCGACGTCAGGAACAGAAAGGTCCGACAGCGCCAGCACGTTGCGTACAGACGAGAGTTCTGGATCACGCATGGTCTCATACAGCGCCTCGCCGAGAGCCGCCACCTCTGATGCCGTTCTATCTATCGATGTGACGAAGGGAGGGCATGGGCTGGACACGGTCTCGTCGAGGATCCGATATTGCTCGGCAGCGACAGGGGAGAACTTTTCGAATAATCCCCAGGTCACACTGTCGATCGAACAAACATCGATGGTCCTGTCCGCGAGATACTGCAGACTTGTTACATGTGCACCGGTCACGACGACAGAGGAAAAAAAGGCCCTACCGCCGGCAATTCGCGCCAGCGCCAACCGCGGCAGGTTCATGCCGGAGTTCGATGATAGCCTGTTGCAGCCGAACACGCGTCCGCGCAAATTGTCGAGGCGTTCGGCTGGGTCATCGGCGCGCACCATGAAAAAAGCGCGATGGCGTGGTCCGACACATCCGGGCAACGCGTAGTGCGGCGTAGCAAGCATACGATACTGATTGCGGCAAAACTTGAGCAGCGGATAACCGCACATTTGGGTAAAAAGAATGCCGGGTTGTCCGCCATCACCAACGGCGCCATGATTGGTGCCCGAAGCGGATTTCGCAGTATCGAAGTGTTTGGCGCGAAATCGCTGCCGCAAAGCAGCCAAGAACGCCGAATTGGCGGCCTTCATCTCAGGAAGAGCGTACATCGGCACCGAAAACGTGTGTGTCAGGTCAACATGCATGTGTCGATTTTTGACCCGTCAAGCACTCCGAATAGTCTTCAGTTTGCGGTAACCGCGGAGCCTAGAGTGGAGTTCGACGAAGTCCTGTTGGCCAGGCTCGCCGGATGAAGCGGAATGAAATTGGGCGTCAAAAGCCATCGCCGCGCGATTTCGCCATAGCCTCGAAACACGAATCCGCCATTGTGAGTCTGAATGCGCTCACGATTGTCCCTCCAGACCTGCGGGACTTTCCACCAGGGTAGCGTCGGGAGGACGTGATGAACGACGTGCAGATTATTCCAAAGAAACAGCAAACCAAACACCCAGTTCGATTCAACAACGGCTGTCCGCTCGCTGGGTCGCTCGCCCCAACGATGTTCGGTGAAGCTGCGCATCATGCCGAGAACCAAGCCGGGATACACGAACTCCGCAAGGTACTGCAAAGCAGACATGTCGAAGACTTCGGCCACGACCAGCAGGATCAAGGCCACCGCGATGATGTGGCGAAACCATATCCCGAGATTCGCGGTGTCGCCGGCGATGATTTTGCCAGCTTCCTTGATAAATAGCTGTGGCGTGCGCAGGAACGGCCCAACGAACAGACGACCCAGGAATGTCTGGTTGACGATAAGTAACCACCTCGACAAATTGCCATAGTCCTCCCACTCCTCCTCCTCGTGATAGTAAAACTCGGTGTCCTCGCCCGGATAGGTCAGCCAGCTATCGCGATGGTGCAGCGAATGCGATTGGCGATAGAGCTCGAAAGGAAACCAGATACCGATCGGCGGCCAGACGAGCGCGCGTCGCAACCACTTCGGTATTCCCCGCATGCTATGAATGGCCTCATGTTGCAGTGAGAAATGCCATTGCACCACATAACCGGCGAGTGGCGCCATGATCCACCAGGGAATGTGGCGATGTGATACAAGCAATGCGAGCCAACTCGCGTAGATCGCGACTGCAACAAGAAGCGTCGGCCCATCGTGTCGCTCGAACCACGATTCGCAACTCGGATAACCAGGAACTGCGAGCTTGAGGCGGCTTGTCGTACGATTCCAGTCAGCGGACCTGACGTTGTCGGTTTCGTAATTATCCGAGATGAGGCTTGAATTGCTCGACGACATAAGTGCTCCGTTGCGGGCATGAAAAACCATCCGCGAGCCGGAGACCCCCGTGTTGTTTCACCAGCCGTTAATTTGCCGCGCCAGAAGTTCCTAACCGAGACGCGAAATGGGATGGGATGATGAAGCTGCGCGTCAATTAGGTCAACGAAATGAATTTCTTAATCCAGCAAGCGAAGGAGAAACTTGGTTCACAGCTTGCCTCGCTTTTAGTTGTTATCGTGCGCAAGATATGTCGATCGCGAAAGCGATGAATTGTAAAAATGAATTTTAGCTCAGAAATCTCGATGGGCGACAAATTCGAGCGACCGGCTCACAAATTCACGTTTCCTCTCAACGATGCGATCATCGGTTGCATGCATAGGAGGCGTTTGTGCTGAGTTTCGCCCCCTCAAGCTTCGCGAAGAGGCAAGAGAATAATTTAAAACAACGCCAGCCGGCGCCGCTCCAGGTGTTCCTCATCGAGCCAGCCGATCACTTTGTCGATGCACTCTTTGGCATCCATCGGCTGGTCACCGTAGGCTTGATCCAATTGATCGCGGACTCTCTGCGCGACCGCGCGATGTCCATGATGTTGTGTTTTATTTTCAGAAAGGAGCCGCTCGATTCGCTTCTTGGTCTCGGGAAAGCTATTCGCGGTCTGACCGATATCTTCTGAAAATTGGCGATGCGGACGACGTCCCTCACGCATTCAGCAATCATGTCCATTGGTGCCTCCAATGCGGGATGGCCGTTGTCATTCCCTGCTGGTACCGTCTCGAATGTTGTTGACTTAGCGTGCAGGCGCTCGTGCCTTCATTGATTTTCGTCAAGAACTTGCCGGCTGCTCGAGCTAGAGGTTTTGGCATGCCATTAATGCGCGCGATGGTTCTCGAGAGGCTGCGGACTCCGCTCGTTATGCAGGAGCGGCCGTTGCCGCAGCCGGCGGCGGGTGAAGCGTTGATCGAGGTGCTTGCGTGCGGCGTCTGCCGCACCGACCTGCACGTCGTCGACGGCGAGCTCCCGCATCCGAAATTGCCGATCGTGCCGGGACACGAGATTGTCGGTCGTGTCGCAGCTTTAGGATCGGACGTAAAAGATCTCATTCTCGGCGCCAGGGTCGGCGTGCCGTGGCTCGCCGCGGCCTGCGGCGTCTGTGCCTACTGCCGCTCGGGCCGCGAGAACCTGTGCGACACGCCGAGTTTCACCGGCTATACCCGCGACGGCGGCTACGCCACGCATACGCTGGCGAGCGCCTGCTTTTGCTACGAACTCAACGATCGCGGTGACGCCGCCGAAACAGCGCCGCTCCTGTGTGCCGGCCTGATCGGCTGGCGCAGCTATCGCATGGCGGGGGAGGGGAAGGCACTCGGACTCTATGGGTTCGGCGCCGCCGCTCACATTCTGGCCCAGATCGCCGTCTGGCAAGGAAGAGACATTTACGCCTTCACCCGGCCCGGCGACACCGCCTCGCAGGATTTTGCCCGTCGGCTTGGCGCCGTTTGGGCGGGCGGCTCTGACGAGGCGCCACCACAGGCTCTGGATGCTGCGATCATTTTTGCGCCCGTGGGAGCGCTGGTTCCGGCGGCGCTCGCGGCGGTCAAGAAGGGCGGCCGCGTCGTCTGCGGTGGCATTCACATGTCGGACATTCCGGGCTTTCCCTATCGGTTGCTGTGGGAGGAGCGCCAACTCGTGTCGGTCGCCAACCTCACGAGGCGCGATGCTCACGAGTTTCTCGAAATTGCGCCGCGCGCCGGCATCAGAATGCAGGTCACGCGCTATCCGCTCTATGCCGCAAACACCGCGCTCAGTGACCTGCGCGCAGGTCGCTTCGAAGGCGCTGCCGTCCTGATCCCTTAAGGGAACTTTCCTGAACGCGGTGCGGCGGCCTTTGACAAATATCAAGACCGCCGCTCGGTGGAAATCGTATTGCCATTGTGACGCCCGCAAAGTCGGGGCCAAAAGAAATCAAGACCTGCCGCGCAGCAAAATGAGGACGATCATGACGACACTTGTCGCGGAAGCTCCCGTTCAAGAGGCCGACGTTCATCTGATGAAGGCTCTGGTGTACCGAGGGCCCGGAAAGAAAGCGTTGGAGCACTGCCAACGGCCAAAAGTGACCGCGCCCACCGATGCGATCGTGAAGATCACCAACACGACCATTTGCGGAACCGATCTGCACATTCTCAAGGGTGATGTTCCGACCTGTAAACCCGGTCGCATCCTCGGTCACGAGGGCGTCGGCGTGGTGGACAGCGTCGGCGCCGGTGTGACGTCGTTTCGGCCCGGCGACCGGGTCTTGATCTCCTGTATTACAGCTTGTGGCAAATGCGAGTATTGCCGCAAGGGAATGTTCTCTCACTGCACGACCGGCGGCTGGATTCTCGGTAACGAGATCGACGGCACCCAGGCCGAATATGTTCGCATTCCGCATGCCGACACGAGCCTGTATCGCCTCCCGGAAGGCGCAGAAGAGGAAGCGCTCGTGATGTTGAGCGATATCCTGCCGACCGGGTTTGAGTGCGGCGTGCTCAACGGCAAAGTCCAGCCGGGCGATACGGTTGCGATCGTTGGCGCCGGCCCGATCGGATTGGCAGCTTTGCTCACCGCCCAGTTCTATTCGCCGGCCGAGATCATCATGATCGATCTCGATGACAACCGGCTTGAGATCGCCAAGCGCTTTGGCGCCACCACGACCGTCAACAGCAAAAACAGCGATGCGGTCGCTCAGGTCATGCGCATGACGGGCGACCGCGGCGTTGATGCGGCGATCGAGGCGGTCGGCATTCCTGCGACCTTCGTTCTTTGCGAAGACATTGTCGCGCCCGGCGGGACCATCGCCAATATCGGCGTTCATGGCGTGAAGGCCGACCTTCATCTCGAGCGTCTGTGGTCGCACAATATCACGATCACCACGCGGCTGGTCGACACGGTGACGACGCCGATGCTGTTAAAGACCGTGCAGGCCGGCAAGATCGATCCGAAACGGCTCATAACGCATCGTTTCAAACTCGACGAAATCCTGCAGGCTTATGACACATTCGGTCGCGCAGCGGATACGCGCGCGCTGAAAGTGTTGATCGAAGCCTGAGATATTTACGTACGTTCTGCTTTTGCCAAAAGCTTCCCGTCTCACGCCGCTACAAAATTGAATTGCCCGGCAATGGGAGGACGACATGGGGCCGACGGCCCGCTGGTGCAGAGCTCTCGACAAGACGAGAGAGGGTCACGAGTTGCACGCTCCGTTTCGCGTGACGACTCACCTCGGTCATACGGCGCAGACGTTTGAATCGCTCGAATTGGCGCTTGAAGCTGCCGAAGCATTGGGCCCTGACCATTACGTAACCGACCGGCACGGCTTCCAGATATGGAACGAGCAACGACGATTGCTGCGCAACGAGGAGTAGCATAAGCGAAGATGAGCCACGCCGATTGCCGGGGGAGGCAATCTGTGTCACGCAGCTCGGTCGTGTACTCATAAACGACCGATGTCGGATCGGCGCTCCGACTTTGAAAAGCTCCTAGATCCCCGCCACCAAATCGAGCGTGCACGGTACGAAGGGACGATTCGTACGGCGCGCTGCGCATGCTCGGGCAGGACGGCCGCTCGTGCGCGTGACAATGTCCGCCCACTTGACAATGAATATTCCAAAAAGATAGCTTTTTCCAAAAAATGGCTTCGCCGACATGTGGGCGCCGCCGTCTGCCAGAAAAGCCGAGAAGGCAAAAAGCCGAGAAGGCAAAGGGAGGAATTGATATGAGGGCACGTTGGACAATCGCGCTCGCGCTAGCAGGTGCAATGGGTGCTGGACTTGTGGGGCCGGTTGCGGCGCAGGAGAAACAGATCACCATCGGCGTTTCCCACCTGAGCTTGGGCTTTCCCTATGCGGTCGCCCTGCAGGCTGGCGTGCAGAAGGCTGCCAAGGAACTGGGCGTAAAGCTGGTTGAGTTCGATGCTCATACCAACGCGCTTAATCAAGCGAACGACATCGACAAGTTGATAGCCCAGCATGTCGACGGCATTATCTTTGATCCGATCGACAGCATCGCCGCCCAGGATTGGGTTGACAAAGCCAAAGCGGCGGGCATACCCGTCGTCGCCCTGGCTGTGTTCGTCGGAGACGCGAGAAAGCATCCGCCGACGTGGATCTATCCTGCTTTGCTTGCCTACGCGGATCGTGACGACGTTGCCCAAGCCTATGCGATCGGCAAGCTCGCCGTGGCGGACAATCCGCAAGGCGCCAAGATTGCGATTATCGAGGGCTTTCCGGGCTTTGCCGCGGTCGAGTTTCGGGCGCAAGGCTTCGAGAAGGCGCTAAAGGAATTGAAGGCGCATTTCGAGGTCGTTGCGAAACAGGCCGGCAACTGGGATCCGGAACGGGCCCACCAGATTTGTCAGGATGCGCTTCAAGCTCATCCCGATATCGCGATCATCTATTCGCATGATCAAGCCATGGCCAGGGGCTGTCTGCCGGCGGTGAAGTCCGCCAAATCGAAGGCGAAGATCTACGCCATCGATAGCTCGAAGGATGTCGAGGATTTGATCCGCGATGGCGAACCCATCGTCACCACCTGCGCCAATCCGGTGACAAGCGGCGAACAGGCAATGAAGGCGCTGGTCACCTATATCCGCACCAAGAAGGCTCCGGAGGACCGCTTCATCACATACAAGTGGGACACGGTCAGAAAGGACAACGTGGATACCTGTCCCCCGCAGTTCTAGGGAACGCGGATCCAAGAGATCATCGCTGCTGCGGCGGCGTCGGATCGACCCTCTCTTGCGGCGGCTCTCGGAATATCACCGGGGCCGCCGACGAGGCTGTAACGAACCAGTGCGTTGACCAAAGAAGTACACCCCAATTCTGTGTTCACATGCTGAACCAGCCGATTTTGTCCGTCAAAGCGGTCCAAAAGATCTATCCCAATGGGACGGTCGCGCTCAGGAACACGAGCTTCGATGTCGCCTGCGAAACCATACACGGTCTGATCGGTGCAAACGGCGCCGGTAAGTCGACACTCATTAAGATCCTCTCCGGGGTTATTCCCGCTTCGAACGGTCAGATTATCTGGCGAGGCACAAGCCGCATGTGGCAAAGCCCGGCCGATGCTTCTGCCAATGGCATTTCAACAATCCATCAGCATATACCTTTGGCGCCGACCTTGTCGGTGCGGGAGAACGTCTTCCTGGCGTCGGCGCATCCTTGGCGAAATTCAAGATCCGAACGCGAGCGCTTTGAGCAGCTTTTAGCGAGCATCGGCTACTCGATTGATCCGGACATATTGGTCGGCGATCTTCCGATCGGCCAAAGGCAAATGGTGTCCATTCTCCAGGCTCTGGCGTCCGAAGCGCGCTTGTTGATTATGGACGAGCCTACGGCATCGTTATCGGAGCACGAAAGATCGGTCGTGTTCGATGCCATTCGTCGCTTGCGCGATAACCACGGGACGTCGGTGCTTTTCATCTCGCATTTTCTTGATGAGATCATGGAGCTGTGTCAGCACGTGACGGTGCTTCGCGACGGCGTTGTCGTGCTGGACCAGCCGCGTGATCAGATTGACGAGCGAAAATTGGTCGTTGCTATCGTCGGCAAGGAGACGTCGCTGGAGGTCAAACGTCCGACAGTCTCTCGCGACACGGCTCCCTTGCTGGAAGTGCATGAACTAGCGTCGCCTGATCGGATCGATGGAGTGGATCTTCTCGTCAGGGCGGGCGAAATCGTCGGATTGGCGGGCCTGTTTGGTTCAGGCAGAAGCGAGATCCTGCACGCCATTTACGGTGCCGACACCCGCGCGACAGGAACTGTCAAGATTGATGGCCGCCCAATCGGTCGCAGTATCCCGGCAGCCTTGGCGGCCGGCATAGTGCTAGTGCCTGAAGATCGAATCCAGCAGGCCCTCTTCGTGAACGAGTTGATTCGCTGGAACGCAAGCTTGCCGAATTCACGCGCGATCTGCACCATGAACGTGCTGCCCGTTGCACGCAAGGAGAAGCGCCGCGCCGACGATATTATCTCTACGTTCTCCGTCGTCGCGGCAAACTCGGACATCGCTGTAGGGGAACTCAGCGGAGGAAACGCGCAAAAGATTGCTCTTTCGCGAGCGATCACGGCCGATTGGCGGGTCCTTCTTCTGGACGAGCCCACCGCCGGCGTCGATATTGGCGCCAAAGCCGATATTCACCGCGCCATCGCGGCACTGGCCGCCGCTGGCGCCGCGGTCATCGTCGCCATCTCCGATTTCGAGGAGCTGCTCGGTTTCTGCGATCGCGTCCTTGTTATAGCGTCAGGCCGCATCATCGCGGAGCGACGGCCCGCGGATACCACTGAACATGAACTCACCGCCCTCGCGGGCGGGCTGACGGCGTAAAACAGCCATGGCCCTGAACATCGAAACGATTCAGCGTCGAACGAAGTTGCCGCGTGCGGACGGACGACTAAAGAATTTTTCTCTCGGCGAGGCGGGCATCTACTATGCCCTGGCGATCATTTGGATCGTACTGGAGATATGCACGCAATTTTTGGGCGTTCCGAATTTCTTAGACCCCGCTAATCTAGCAAACATATTCTATCAGTCGTCGTTCGTTGCCATTATCGCCGTCCCGATGACGCTGGTGCTGATCAGCGGGAATTTCGACTTGTCCGTGGCCGCTACGGCCGCGATCTCCGCCGCCTGCGTCCTGTTGTTAAGTGATGTCGTCGGCATTTACCCGGCAATGGTGATCAGTCTGATTGCCGGGGCCTTCATCGGTCTGGTCAATGCCGCGATCGTGCAGGGCCTGGGTATCAATGCCTTCATCGTAACGCTCGCGACCATGACGGCGCTTCGCGGCGTTCTTTTGATCATCACCGGCGGCCACACGGCTTCGGCCAACGATCGCGAACTGACCCTCCCACTCAAAGCGATCGAAAATGGCATCTGGGTGCTACCGAATTTGTGGTGGTGCGCCGGCGCTGTCGTGCTTGCCTCTTCGGCGTTTGCGTGGTGGCAAAAGAGCCATCGGCAATTGCTGCTGATGGCCGTGGGCATTGTTCTATTTGCAGTCGGTTTCTATTTTGACGCGTCATGGGCGCTCGCCAAGCCCGTCTATTATATGGCGGCGATCACCGCGATGACTTATGCGGTCACGCGATTTACGATTGTCGGCCGTCGCTTGCAGGCGGTAGGTGCAAATTCGGAAGCGGCGCGGCTTATTGGTATCAATGTCAATCGCTATCGCGTCGTGCCTTTTGTCCTCAATGGATTGGCGGCCGCATTTGTCGGACTCTTATTTGCGGCGCGGATCGGAGCGGTGTTACCGAATGCCATGACCGGCATGGAGCTAACCGTCATCGCGGCGGCGATCCTTGGCGGCACCTCGCTATTTGGCGGCTCAGGGAATGTGCTGAAATCGGTGGCCGGTGTCGTCGTGATCTACAGCTTGATCAACGGCTTCGACATCCTTGGTTTGGGAACCAGCTATCAGGGGGTGATTGAAGGAGTAGTGCTCATTATTGCCGCCGCGATATACACGGTCGGACGCCGACGAAAGCAGGCGTAAGCGCGGGCCGTGTCTCATTCGCCCCGACAGGGTGCGTTCGGGATTGCGAAATGCGACCCGCCCATCACCGTCTCAATTGATAAGCGCGTAAGTGCCCGGCGCCTCGCCGAGCGTGCCGTAGCCTAATTGCGGCGCGCCCATTGTCGGTGGCGTGACCGGCGCGCCGGAATTTTCACCCAGCCAATCGCTCCACTCCGGCCACCACGAGCCATTTTTCTGCGCTGCCCGTTCAAGAAAGCCATCCGGATCGAGATATGGCTGATCGATTGTCTTGGTAATGACTTGATAGCGGCGGCCTTGGTGGCCGGGTTCAGAGACGATACCGGCATTGTGGCCCCCGTTGGTGAGCAGGTAGGTCACCTCCGCATCGGCTTGCAGGTTTATTTTGTAGGTCGATCGCCAGGGCGCGACGTGATCCCATTCGGTGCCGACTGCAAAAATCGGCGTGTGAATGTCGGCCAGTGCTACCGGCTTCCCTGCGGCTACAAGATGGCCTTCGGCGAGATCGTTGTTGAGGAAGAGCTGCCGAAGGTACTCGGAATGCATGCGATAGGGCATGCGGGTCGCGTCCGCATTCCAGGCCATGAGGTCGGTCATCGGCCGACGCTCGCCCAGAAGATAATCATGAACGAGACGCGACCAGACGAGATCGTTCGAACGCAGCATCTCGAATGCGCCGGCCATCTGCCGGCTATCGAGATAGCCTTGCTCCCACATCAGGTCTTCGAGGAACGCAATCTGGCTCGCGTCGATGAACAACATCAGTTCGCCGGCCTCGGTGAAATCGGTCTGAGCGGCGAACAGCGTGAGGGTGGCCAGCCGATCGTCGCCGTCCCGAGCCATGGCGGCTGCCGCCATCGATAGAAGCGTACCGCCGAGACAATAGCCCGCCGCGTGGACCTTCTGGCCCGGGACAATCGCGTTTACGGCGTCGAGAGCACGCATGATGCCGTCCGTTCGATAGTCCTCCAACCCGAGATCGCGGTCATGCGGACCCGGGTTTTTCCAGGAAATCATGAATACGGTGAAACCCAGCTCGGTCAGGAATTTGACGAGCGAGTTATGTGGCGACAGGTCGAGAATGTAGTATTTCATGATCCAGGCCGGCGCGATCAAGATCGGCTCTGGTCGCACCTTCTCGGTCGCCGGAGCATATTGAATCAGCTCGACGAGGTGATTGCGGTAGACGATCTTACCGGGAGTGATGGCAACGTCGCGCCCGACAATGAAGTTTTCGCTGCCCACCGGTTTCTTGCCGCGGACGGCGCGATCCCAATCTTCCTGAAGATTTTGAAGGCCTCGGATAAGGTTTAGCCCGCCGGTGGAGATCGTGCGCCGGAGAATTTCCGGATTTGTCAGCGGAAAATTTGACGGCGCAAACATGTCGAGGATTTGCCGGGCACCGAATTCCACCATCGCTTCGTGGCGGCGAGACACGCCGCTCACACCGGTGGTGGCGTTGTGCCACCATTGTTGCTGCAACAAAAAGCCTTGATAGATCCAGGCGTACGGCCACTTGTGCCACTCCTCGCTGACGAAGCGGTGGTCTTGCGGCAGCGGTTCAATGCACGCAGCAGCCGGTTTGCCCTCGATTGCGCATTGAGAGGCGTATCGCGCGAAGCGCATCGCCTTGCGCATCGCCTTTTCGGTCAGTTGCAGGCGCTTGCCCGGCGCGTTGGCGAGATGGGTCGCCCAATCCAAATAGGCTTCCGTGAGGGCCGCCGGCGAGAGACCGCCGGTAAACCGGGCGACGGCTGCGTGGATTGACCGATCGAGCAGATCGGTCAATCCGGTCAAATCCTCTGTCTCTCGGTTTGGCGTCGCGCTGTGGAAAGCCGCCCGTTGCACGGTTGCGGGCGCAGGCGGGTGTGGGGAAGCGCCGTCTCTTGTCGTCAAAGCGCCGTGGGCGGGGATTAGCGCTGCTTCAGCCATCGGGCGGCTCCAGGTTGCTATTCTTCAAAGTGCGAGCGAGACGCGGAGCGCGTGAGATATGTGCGAGCGAGCTGTGAGCGGCGCCACACATCGGCCCCATGATCAAAACGACGAGGTCTCGTCCAACGCTCACTCGAGGCTTGCGGGCAACCCGGTGGACGCGGCTACCGCTCAAGCGATTTAAGATAGGCGATGACATCGCCGACCTGGCCGGGATCCAGCTTGAATTCCGGCATCGAGGGATGACCGGTGACAATCCCCTCGGCGAGTGATTCCTCCAGCGTCTCCACCGGATATCGCTCATGCAGTGTCCGGAATGCCGGGGCCATCGGCAGCGGGCTTCGGCTAACGCGGTCGATCGAGTGGCATTTCGCGCAATGGGTACGAACAAACACCAACCCTCTTTGCGCAGCCGGTGCCAGAGCTTCCTCGCTCGTCGCCAACGACGGCGACAGAAGCGAAGCTGCGATCGCAACGAGGAGAATTTTGTGCGTAGAGCGCCACATGACGAGATTCCAATGGGCTCTCATCCGATCGTCATGATTGGAGAGATCGGGACCTGCTTCTCATCCGCGTCTTCGGGCGACGGAAAGGACATGCCCGACATCGGCTCGACCCAGACAAGGTGATCGTGCACCCGTTTAACGCCGGCAACATTTTCAGCGACAACCACGCAGCCCTGCCGCTCGCGCTCGTCGGCGATCAGGCCGCTTAGTTCCACGACGCCATTGTGGACCTCGACTTTAACTTGAGGAGCCCATGGTTGATCGGCGAAGGCCTTTAAAACCTGATCGCGAATGTCCGCATCATCGCCGGCGGGTGGTTCCGCGATCTGTGCAAGCCGAACGAGCGCGTGCATCAGGTTTGCACGGCTCACGATACCGATCAGCCTGCCGTCTCCAACAACCGGAAGCCGTTTGATATGTCGGCGCTCCATCAGTTCGACAACCGTTGGCAGCGTGTCGTCCTCGCTGACGGTCACCGGTTCCCTGGTCATGACGTCTTCGATCTTGCGGCCGGCTGCGCGCACGTAGTCCTCTGCCATCCTGGCCGGACCGAGCAGAAACTGGAGCCATTTCGTGCGCTGGCGTTCCGTGCCGATTTCCTCGCGCCGAAGAAGGTCGCCTTCGGTGACGATTCCGACAAGCTTGCCGTCGGCCGCAACGACCGGCAGGCCGCTGACACTGTTTTGCAGCATGAGGCGTGCTGCGTTCACCACGGTTTCGCCTTGGGTAACCGAGATGACGTTTCGTGTCATGACGTCACGAACTTGCATGATCGCTCTCCCTTCTTCCGGACGACCTTCAGCCGTTCAGGCGATTAAGCGCTGTGCGATTGAGCAAGGCGATGCGGCGAGATGTGAGGATGTCGATCGCGGCCGAGCCCTCGAGGCTTGTCAATGTTCGCGACACGGTCTCGATCGTCAGACCGAGATAATCCGCGATATCCTGCCGGGGCATGGGCAGTGCCACCACCTTTTCGCCGCCGGCGCGCTCTGCCATCTCCAAAAGGAAGCTCACCACGCGCTCTCGGGCGGTTTTGACGAGAAGAATCAGATGATCCTGCACGCGTCGCAACTCACGGCCGGTAATGGCGAACAGATCGCGGCCGATCGCGGGGTCGCGTTCGGCAAGCGCATTCAGCGCGCTTCGCTTGACGACGACCACTTTCGAATCCGCGATCGCCTCGGCCGAGAAGGCATGATCATCGCCAAATTCGAGCCCGAAGACGTCACCCGGCAGATAAAATCCGCTTATTTGGCGGCGCCCATCGTTAAGGATTTTGTAGGTGCGCACGCTGCCGCTGATCACGCTGTAGACGTAATCCGCCGGCTCGTTTTCGCCGAAAATCTCGGCGTTTCGTGCAAACGACATGCTCGCGCCCGCCAGCTGCATGTATTGGGCGAGCGGGCTGCCCTTCTCGGAGCAATTGGACGTTGGCGCAGGTCGCGAAGTAACGCCGGAAAAGGCTGGGACATTCGGCGACGTAGTGGGGGAAACCGGGCGTGAAAGCATGGCTCTTTACCTCCGAGACTGTCGGGGGCTATTGGTAGCGCCAGGCGGCAAGACAAAAAATTCAGAGGATGTCCCTAAGGGATTTTACGGAAGGGACTGACGGGCTTCCGGCCTGCAGAATCGCAGCATTGAGCCAACCGCATCGGCGCCGATATGACTGACGCAATTCCTCCAGCGCCTTCGCTCCAGACCAAAGCCGGTTTGACCATCTCAGCCAGGGGTATCCTCGAGCAATATGGCATCGCCGTCATTGGCGTCGCGCTGGCCCTGGCGGTGCGCCTTGCTTTGACGTCGGTGCTGAGCGGCCAGGAATTGTATCTGTTTTATTTCCCGGCGGTGCTTGTGGCCTCTGCTGCGGGCGGATGGGGTCCTGGCGTCTTCGCGACGTTATTAGGTTTGGCCCTGGGCCTGCTTTTGGTCGGCCGCGACCGGGCGATCGAAAGCGCCGACATCATAAACGCTGCGGTCTTTACACTGGTGGGCGTCGGAGCATCATGGCGCGGCGAGTTGCTGCGGCGCGCGCGGCTCGCTGCGGCTGCTAGTGCAGAGGCTGCGCTGGCGAGCGCCGCGCACATGAAATCTATACTCGACACGGTGCCCGAAGCGATGATTGTCATCGACGAACGCGGCGTCATGCAATCCTTTAGCGCGGCCGCGGAGCGATTGTTCGGTTACGGCGCCGATGAAGCGATTGGGCGAAACGTCAAGATGCTGATGCCTCACCCGTATCGCGAAGCCCATGACGGCTACTTGCAGCGCTACAAGCTGACCGGCGATCGGCGCATCATCGGCATCGGCCGGGTGGTGGTCGGTGAACGCAAGGATGGTTCGACCTTTCCGCTGGAGCTTGCAGTCGGTGAAGTGAAAACCGGCAATGGACGTGCTTACACCGGCTTCATTCGCGATCTCACCGAGCGGCAGGAGACGGAAGCGCGATTGCAGGAATTGCAATCCGAGCTCGTGCACGTATCTCGTCTGACGGCAATGGGTGAGATGGCTTCCGCTTTAGCGCACGAACTTAATCAGCCGCTTTCCGCTATCGCCAATTACATGAAGGGTTCGCGTCGATTGTTGGAAGACAGCTCGGACGAGCGCGGCATGATCCTGCGCGATGCCGTTGACAAGGCGGGCGAACAGGCTTTACGCGCCGGCCAGGTCATCCGCCGCCTGCGCGATTTCGTCGCCCGCGGCGAGAGCGAACGACGAGTTGAAGACGTGCGAAAGCTTGTGGAAGAGGCGAGCGCATTGGCGCTGGTCGGTGTCAAGGACAAGGGTGTGCGGGTACGCTTTGACTTTGATCCGCGGGTCGAATTCGTGCTTGCCGACAAGGTTCAGATTCAGCAAGTTATTCTGAACCTTATGCGCAATGCCATCGAGGCGATGGACGAGACCGAGAGGCGCGAACTTGTCGTATCCTCCACGCCGGCGGCCGACAACATGATAAGGATCAGTGTGGCCGACACGGGAAGCGGCATCTCGCCGGACATAAGCACGCAGTTGTTCCAGCCGTTCATCACCACGAAGCGACAGGGTATGGGCGTCGGCCTTTCGATCTCGCGAACCATCGTCGAATTGCACGGCGGAACCATCACACCACAGCCCAATCCCGGCGGCGGAACAATCTTCAGCTTTACCCTGCCAGCGGTAACCCCGGAGGAGGCGCGCGATGCCCTCTGACCCGGCGCAGGTTCATATCATTGACGACGACGACGCAGTGCGGGACTCGCTAACGTTCCTGTTGAGCACCGCCGGGATCAAGGTGCGCGGCTATCCCTCCGCCGGCGCGTTCTTGGACGCTCTTGGTGGCGCGCAATTGAAGTGCGTGATTACCGACGTGCGTATGCCCGGCATGAGCGGCATCGATCTGCTGCGACGCCTGCGCGAGCTTAAGATCGATGTCCCGGTCATCGTGATCACCGGGCACGGCGACGTTCCGCTCGCCGTGGAAGCGATGAAGATCGGCGCCGCCGACTTTCTCGAAAAGCCGTTCGACGATGATGCGTTGCTCGCGAGTGTTAGGTCCGCCCTCAAGCGCCAGGACGGCGACGCCAAGCGCAGCAGCGAACGGGCGGATATCGAGGCGCGCCTGTCGGCATTGTCAAAACGCGAGCGCGACGTACTCGATGGCTTGATAGCGGGCCACGCCAACAAGCAGATCGCCTTTGATCTCGGCATCAGTCCGCGCACCGTGGAAATCTATCGCGCCAACCTCATGAACAAAATGCAGGCCGGCAGCCTGTCCGAGCTTGTTCGCATGGCGTTGATTTCTGGAGCGCTTGGCTGATCTGCGCATTGACGCACATCAAAGCATAGCCGTCGATGGCGCTTCATGCTGACTGAAACAAGTCCGCAGCGACGTGCGAGGGCTCATGGTACGATCGCAAGAGCGACCTCCGGAAAGCGTGCGTCCACGCGTTGCGGTCGTCGACGATGACCCGGCAGTCTGCAATTCACTAAAGTTCGTCCTTGAGTTGGAAGGGTTTGTCGTGCGCACATACAACGGCGCCGACGATCTCTTCGATGACCGTCATTTCGATGCTTGCGACTGTTTTGTGATCGATCAAAGAATGCCAGGGATGACTGGATTGGAGCTCATCGCGAAGCTGCGCGATCTTAAATCAGAGATTCCGGTCATTCTTCTGATCAGTCATCCAAATCCGGCGGTCATGACGCTCGCGGCCAGTACCAAGGTGCCGATCGTTGAGAAGCCGCTGTTGGGCAATGCGCTGGTGGATAAGATTCGTGCCGTATGCGAAGCCGCTGACCGCTCCCTGAGGAAGGTGACTTAGGCCAATCGCGTTTATCCATTATTCCAAGATATGAAGAAGCCGCACCTCCTCGTCGGGCGTGAGATCGGTCGTGACGTCCTCTGCGCATGCGGGTTCCAACGAGGCGCCATGCGCCATGGCACCGTCATCGAGCGGCCCGTTTTTAGGAACAGGCGCGACCGCTTCTGATTTTTCAGTCCATTGCCGCCAATGGGTTGGGCGTATATCGACGGGTCGATTTGATCGCGCGCTCAACCAGCCATTTGCACCGCGTCGGCATGCGAATGCCACCAAATGCTCGCCATTTTGATCCAACACGGCGAGCTCGATATCGCGTTCGAAGGGCGCGGAGGTGATCGGATTCCAATCCATAAATCAGCGTATCGCGTTAGGCGGGCAGCCCGCCTGATCTGTATCAATAGTCTTGGCTGTCAGTTTGCTCCCCCTGCGAGAGGGCAGGCCCGCGAACTCTGACGGCAACGTGGCCAACTTGACGCACATCAACTCAAGCCGCCGGTAGATAGCCTACGCTGTACGAGCAACCGAGCGGGGGGAGTCGCGCCAACGCGGGCTTCAATCATACTAACAGTGGGGAGCGTGCTGACATTCGTCGCGGCATTCGTTACGCGGCAAGCTTTCTTCGCCGACGTAGCACCGATTTCGTGGGATCAAGAGGCCACGCCGGCCTTGCCACTGGTGTTGGCCTATCTGTTGCTGTCAATTGAAAATGTCGCGGCGGCGGTGGCCGCAATCTCCATCGTCGCAGACGTGGTGCTTTGGAGCCGGCGTTGGTGGTTTAAGCGGTCCGCGGAGATGCGATGAAGCGTCGAGCCGTCTGTCAGGACGGGCGCGCAGTGGACGCGTCGCGCGCGATCGCTGCGGGAGGGCAGCCATCGCACGCATCGGCGATTTAATAAAAAGATCCCGCGCCCTAGGAACGGTTCTTGTCGCGGAAACGGTCCATCAGAGGCTTGTCCTGGCCGCCGTCGATCTCGATCATGGTGCCGTTGACCATGTGCATCAGCGGCGAGGCGAGCATCACCACAAGATCAGCGACCTCTTCGACCTCGGCGATGCGCCCGAGCGGAATCGACGAAGGCGCCAGCATGTCGGCCTCTTCGTAGGGGATCTTCATGTCGCGCGACATGGCCTTGACGAGGCCGGCCCAGCGTTCGGTCCGCACCGGTCCCGGATTGACGGCGACAAAGCTGACGCCGTGTTTGCCGTACTGGCCGGCAAGCGAGACCGTGAGGTTTTGGCCGGCCGCATTGGCGGCGCCCGGGCAGATTTCCCAGTAGGAGGGCTTCACGCCGTCATTGCCGATCAGGTTGACGACGCGGCCTCCGCCTTGCTTGACCATGATCGGCAGCGCGTAGCGCAGGCAGCGCACATAGCCCATGAACTTGAGCTGCAGGCCTTTGTCCCAGTCGTCCTCGGTCAGATGCTCGATCACGCCGCCGGCCGCCGAGCCGGCATTGTTGACCATGATGTCGACACGACCGAGCGCCTTATGACCCTCGGCGATGAAGTTCTTGGCGTCGGCGTCCTGGCGCAAATCGGCCGGAATGGCCACGATCTTGCGGCCAGTGGCCGCGGCGATCTCCTTGGCGGCGGCTTCCAACGGCTCGGCGCGGCGCGCGCACATGGCGATATCGACGCCTTCCCGGGCCAGCGCTAACGCGATGCCTTTGCCGATGCCTTCGCTGCCGCCCGTCACCAGAGCCGTCTTGCCATGCAGCTTGAGATCCATTGCTTTCTCCTTGCCAATGTCGCCTGCGGACGAGCCGGATTAAAATAGGTCCGTAACCGTTAAGACAACCATGCTCTACGATGTGCGGATCTTTTGCATCAAGCGCTTGAGCCGCTGTGGCGTGATCGGAAGCTCGGTGACCGCGCCCTTGGCGCCCAGCGCATCGTCGATGGCGGCGGCGACCGCCGCCCCGACCGCGTTGGCGCCGCCTTCGCCGGCACCCTTCAGCCCCATGGGGTTGAGCGGGCTCGGCGCATCTTCGCAGATCAGCACATCGACCGTCGGCATTTCGCGCACCGTCGGCATCAAATAATCGGCGAAAGTCACCGACAACGGCTCGCCGCGTTCGTCATACAAGAACTCTTCCAACAGCGTGCCGCCGATACCCTGCGCACAGCCGCCGACGATCTGGCCCTCGATCAGCATCGGGTTGACCGCCTTGCCGACGTCGTAGGCGACCAGATAGCGCTCGATCGCAACGGCGCCGGTGTCCCGGTCGATACGCGCGACGGCGACGTGCACGCCGTACGGATAATTCATATGGTTTGAGTGGAACCATCCCTCGGCCGAAAGGCCCGGTGGGCGGCCGTGACGCAACGGCGAACCGGGTCCGAGTGCGCGCGCGATGTCGGCCAGGCTGACCGAAGGGCAGGCCGCCGCATCGCTGCGCGTGACCTCGCCATCGATCACGTCGAGCAACTCGGCCGGCGTTTGCAGGAGCTCGGAGGCGACTTCAATGGCTTTGGCCCGCACCGCGCTGGCGGCAATCCGCGTCGCCTCGCCGGTCATCACCGTCACGCGCGAGGCAAAGGCGCCGAGCCCATATTCGATGCGGTCGGTGCGGCCGTGGGTAACGCGGATTTTGTGGTAGCCGATGCCAAGCGCATCGGCACAGATTTGCGCGATGACGGTCTCGATGCCTTGTCCCACCGAGGCCGAGCCGGAAATCACCTCCACATAGCCTGAGGTGTCGACGGCGATTTTCACCTGGTCGAACGGACCGAGCCCGCTTTTTTCCACAAACAGCGCGACGCCGGCACCGACAAGCTCGCCGGCGGTCTTACGCGCCGCCAGTGTTTGCCGCAGCTTCGGCCACGCGACCGCGGCCAGCGCCTTGTCGAGCAGCCCCGCATAGTCGCCGGAATCGAGCACGATTTCGGTGCCGAGCGTGTCGAGCTTGCGCGCATAGGGCATTTCGTGGCTGGCAATCAGGTTGCGGCGTCGGAGCTCGACCGGGTCGAGATCAAGTTTTGCCGCAATGGCATCCATCAGCCGCTCGCGCACGAACGTGCTCTCGAAGCGGCCGGGGGCGCGGTAGGTGCCGCAGGGCGTTTTGTTGGTCAGACGCACATGCGCATGCGCCCGATAGGCGGGAATGCGATAGGGCCCCGGCAGCATCGCGGCGGCGAGATCGGGCACGGTCACCGCGTGGGTGCGCATAAAGGCGCCTTGATCGTAAAATATCTGGTCGTCGATGGCGAGAACGCGTCCCTCGCGATCGACCGCAGCGCGCACGCGATGCTGCTGCTGGCGTGAATGATTGGCGGCGATCAGATGCTCGCGCCGATCCTCGATCCACTTGATCGGCCGCTGCAGCCGCAGCGCCGCGACGCAGACCAGCACGTCCTCCGGATAGATCTCGCCGCGAATGCCGAAGCCGCCGCCGACATGGCCTTCGTACAGGTGGACCGAAGAGGGGCTGCGCCCGAGCATTCGGGCGATCTGATCACGGTTCCAATGCGGCACCTTGGCGGCGCCATGGAGCTCGAGCACGTCGCGGGCGCCGTCATAGCGCGCAATCGCGCCGCGGGTCTCAAGCGGCACGCCCGAATGGCGTCCGACCGAGAGTGTTTCCTCGACGATCAGATGAGCCGCCTGGAATGCGGCATCGAGCTCGCCATAGCCTTTGCGCACGATAGCCGTTTCGGTGGAGCGGCCCGGTTCGAACTCGCCCGGCGGTTCTTCGGCGTGCAAAACCGCCGGCAATTCCTCGATGTCGAGCGTAACGAGCTCGGCCGCGTCCTCGGCCAGATAAGGATCTTCGGCGAACACCGCCGCGACTGGCTCGCCAACATAACGCACGTATCCGTCGGCGAACAATCGCTGCCGGTAGGCCTCCAAGCCTTCGATCCGGCTCAAGCGGAAATCGATCGGCGGGATGTCGGTGACGTCGGCCGCGGTCCATACCGTGTATACCCCTGGGAGCGCTAGCGCTTCCGCCGCATCGATGCCGCGCAATTTGCCGTGAGCGAAGTTCGATCGCACGATGCGCATGTGCAATTGCTGCGGAAACGAAATATCCGCGGCAAAGCGGCCGCGCCCGGTCAGAAGCGGCCGGTCTTCCAGGCGCGTCAGCGATTGTCCGACATGTTTCGTTTTCGACTTCACGGATGCGGACGCCATCCCTCGGGTTTCGGATTCACATTCAGGCCGTTCGCTGCTGGCGCATTTCGCCGGCCACGGCGCGAGCGGCTTTGACGATGTTCTGATAGCCGGTGCAGCGGCACAGGTTGGACGAGAGCACGTCGATCAGTTCTTCGTCGCTGATATCCGGCTCACGCTCAAGCACGCCGGTGATCAGCATCAGAAAGCCCGGCGTACAGAAACCGCATTGCAGGCCGTGGTTATCCATGAACGCGCGCTGCAACGCGTTAAGCTCGTCGCCATTGGCCAAGCCTTCGACGGTGCGGATCTCCTTGCCTTCGGCCTGCACGGCGAACATCAGACAGGAGCGAACCGGCGCGCCGTCGACCAGCACCGTACAGGCGCCGCAAACCCCGTGTTCGCAGCCGATGTGCGTGCCGGTCTGCCCGCAATCCTCGCGGATGGCATCGACCAGCGTGCGCCGCGGCTCGACCCGAATGGCGTGGCGCCTGCCGTTGATGGTCAGCGTGACCTCGTTTCGCTCGCTCATGCCGGGCTCTTTTCTGCCTGCCGCAGCGCCGCGCGGATGCGTTGCGGCGTTGCCGGAATTTCGTTGATGCTCACGCCGAACGGCGTCAGCGCGTCATTGATCGCGTTGAGCAGCGCGGCCGGTGCGCCGATGGCGCCGCCTTCGCCGAGACCCTTCGAGCGCGTGAGCGTGGCGTCGCTCAAGGTTTCCAGATGGAGAAGCTCGATCGGCGGAATTTCCCGACAGGTCGGCGGCAGAAAATCGGCCAAAGTTGCGGTGAGCATGTTGCCGGTGTCGTCGTAGACGATCTCTTCCAGCAACGCGTTGCCGATGCCCTGCGCGGCCCCGCCCATGACCTGGCCATCGGCAATCATCGGGTTGACCAGGCGGCCGGCATCCTCGGCCACTACAAAGCGCTCGATGGTCACGCCTCCGGTCTCGGCATCGACCGCGACAATGGCGGCGTGGCAGGCATTCGAGAAGGTGCCGGCCGGATCGTAGGTCGCGCTTTCCGACAGGCCCGCGTCCAGCTCGCCCTTGAACAGATGCGATTGGTGATAGGCGGCGCGCGCCAGCGTCTCGATCGGCAGCGCACGATCGGTGCCGGCGACACGGGCGGCGCCGTTTTCCAGCACGATGTCGTCGGACGCGGCTTCAAGAAGCCGGCTGGCAATGGTTTTGAGCTTGGCCTGCACCTTGCGCGAGGCCATCACGCTGGCGCCGCCGGCGATGACCAGCGAACGACTGGCGAAGGTGCCCCAGCCATAGGGCGTACGATCGGTGTCGCCATGGACGACCTTGATGCGCTCGGGCGACATGCCGAGCTCCTCGGCGACAAGCTGCGCGAGCGTGGTGCGCAGCCCCTGGCCGTGTGGGCTGGCGCCAATGCGCAACTCGACATAGCCGGAAGGATCCATGGTTAATTCGACCGTCTCCCAACCGGGTGTCACGCCCATCCCGCGCGCCGCGAAGGCTGGCGTGCCATAGCCGGTGCGCTCGGAGAAAGCGGCGAAGCCGATCCCCAGATAGCGCCGCTCCGAACGCGCCTGCGCTTGGCGTTGGCGGAAGGCCGGCACGTCGAGGGCGTTGCTCGCCATCTCGAGCGTCTGCCGATAGGTGCCTTCGTCGAAGACGAGACCGGTGGCAGACGTATACGGAAACTTTTCGATCAGATTGCGCCGGCGGATATCGACCGGATCGAGGCCGAGTTGTGCGGCAGCGGCGTCCATCAGGCGCTCGAGCGCGAGCGTGATGACCGGCCGCGACACGCCCCGATAGGGCGCCATCGGGCAAGTGTTGGTCAGCACGCCGCGCGCAAGGCACGCATAAGCGCGCAGGTCATAGGGGCCGGGCAGCTCGGCCATCGCCATCAAGGGCTCGACCGCGCAGGTGGTCGGATAGCACGAATAGGCGCCCACATTGGCGACGACCTCGGCGGAGAGCGCCACCAGCTTGGCGTCGGTGTCGAATGCGCCCTCGAGCCGGATGTGTTGATCGCGGCTGTGAAACGAGGCCATCAGATTTTCGCGACGGTCTTCGGTCCAGGCCACGGAGCTGCGTAGTTTGCGCGCCAGCCAGACCAGCACGACATATTCTGGAACGAGCGACATTTTCTGGCCGAAGCCGCCGCCAACATCGGGAGCGATCACGCGCAGATCGCTTTCCGGCATGCCGAGCAGATCGGCGATCGCCGTGCGCATCAAATGCGGCATTTGCGTCGCGCACGTGAGCGTGACCCGGTCCGAAACCGGATCGTACGCGGCGTGTCCGGCGCGGGCTTCGAGCGGCGTCGCGTTTTGCCGGCGTGAGCGCAGTTCGACCGCGATGCGGCGATGTGCGCCAGCATGCGCCTCGGCAAAGCCGGGTGTCTGCACCTTGCCTTCGACGCAGATGTTGCCCGCGGCTTGCGCGTGGACGAGGGGAGCGCCATCGCGCAATGCTGCCCGCCCGTCGATGACGGCCGGCATTTCGCCAATCATAACGGTGACCCCGTCGGCGATGTCCTCGGCTTGCGCTTCGGTTGCGGCGACGACGGCGGCGATCGGCTCGCCGACAAAGCGAACGGCTTCCGCCGCCAGCACCGGCTGCGCGACGTGGACGTAACCGAACTTGTGCAACGCCGGGACGATCGGCTTCACCGCAGCGAGGTCGGTGGCCGTGAACACGGTGGCACCATCCGGGACGTCGATATTTTCAATCCGCCCAGCCGCGATGTGGCTGCGCACGAACCGCACCCGGTGGGCGGCCGGCAGGTCGGCCGTGAAACGGCCGCGGCCCATCAGCAGCGCCGGATCTTCCACGCGGCGGATCGAGCGGCCGACCCAGGTGAGGCCGGAGCCTTTGGTCGGCGCGGTCATGCGGCCGCGCGCTCCAGCGCTCGCCGCGTAACCGCGCGCACGAGGTCGCGGCGGAATTCGGCGTCGGCATGCACGTCTTCAAGCGGATCGACGGCCGCGGCTGCGGCTTCGCCGGCGGCGCGAAACACTTCGGCGCCCGGCTTCTCGCCCTCGAGTGCAGCCTCGGCTTCGGCCATGCGGCGCGGCCGCCCCTCGGCGCCGCCGATACCGACACGCGGCTCGACGATGACGCCGTCTTCAACGCGGTAGGTCACAAGCGCCATGGCGATCGCATAGTCGCCGGCGCGGCGGCTGAACTCATAAAAGCCGTGGCGCGCGTCTTGCGCCAACAAGGGCAGACGCACTTCGCGCACCATCTCGTCCTCGGCCAGCGTGGTCATCATCATGCCTTCGAAATAGTCGTCGGCGGCGATGACACGCGGGCCGCGGGCGCTCAGCGCGACAATATCGGCGCCGAGCGTGACGGCGGTCAGGCACCATTCGGAGGCCGGATCGGCGTGCGCGAGGCTGCCGCAGAAGGTGCCGCGCAAGCGGATCGGATAATGCGCGATGTGGGCGACGACCTTCGCCAGCAACAAGCCGGTTGGGCCCGCCGCGGCGGGATGATGAAAGGCGGCGTGGCGCACGACCGGCGCAATCGAGAGGATGTCGCCTTCGACCGCGAGCCGATCGAAGCCGGCGACAGCATTGATATCGATTAAATGCGCGGGCCTCGCCATGCGGAAGGCCATCATTGGCACCAGGCTTTGTCCGCCGGCCAGGATACGGCCGTCCTCGGCGCCGAGCTCGGCGAGCTTGGCCACCGCTTCGTCGACCGTCTTCGGCGCGTGGTAGGCGAACGCGGCCGGTTTCACGACAGGGTTTCCAACATACGATGGTACAGGTACGCGCTCATGGTCAGTGCCAGTTCGCAGATTTCAGATAATGTTTGTAGATGTGCGCCAGCATCGCCGACGGCGTCCGCCAGCATTGCAACGGATCGATGCCCTCATGCAAAAAACAGATGTTGCAGGAGACGCAATCGACCGGGCCGCGGCGTCCACGGGCGATCTTGTTGGCAAGATCGGGCTCGCGCACGAAGGGCCGCGCCATGGCCAGGAAGTCCGCGTCACCGGAGCGGACCACATCGTCCATCACGCCCGTCGAGCGCAGGCCGCCAATCAGGATGATCGGAATGTCGATTGCCGATTTGGCGGCGCGGGCAAAGGGCCGGTAATAAGCTTCGGCGACCGGAGCCGAAAACGTGCGATGCAACATGCCGTCGGCAATCGCCCGCCAGCGCGTCGTGCCCGCGTAAGGGCGGATGTTCTCACGATACGATGTCATCACCCCGTAGGTGACTTCCAGTGCGGCGAGCCCGCGCGCCGCGAGTTGCCGGGCGATATCGAGGCCGTCTTCCACCGCAAGGCCGTTGCTCACCGCGTCGGCGAGGCCGAGCCTTGCGGTTATCGGAAAGTCCGGAGCGGTTGCCTCGCGCACGGCTCCGTAAACATCGAGAATGAACTGCATGCGCCTTTGCGCATCGCCGCCCCAGCGATCGTCGCGGCGGTTGGTGTGCGGTGAGTTGAACTGCGCCAGCAGATAGCCGTTGCCCGAGTGTAAATGGATGCCGTCAAAGCCCGCGCGCTTGGCGCGCGCGGCCGCAGTGCCAAAGTCGGCAATGACCTTGCGGATATCGGCGTCGGTCATTTCCGTCGGAGGACGTGCGAAAATCGCGTTCGGCACGATCGAAGGGGCGAGCGGCACGATCTGCGGAATCAAAGATTGGCTGCCGGCGTGGCTGAGCTCGGCGAAAATAATTCCTCCGTTTCGATGCACGGCATCGGTTACGCGGGCCAGCGGCGCGATGCGGCTGTCGTGGTCGAGGCCAAGTTGCCGCGGCTCGTATTGTCCGCGCGGTTCGACATAGATGTGTCCGGTGATGATCAGTCCGGCGCCGCCACGTGCCAGATCCGAGTAGAGATTGATCAGTTCATCGGTCGCCGCACCGTCGTCGGTCGCCATCGTCTCCGACGTGGCTGCGCGAACCAGCCGGTTTTTCAAAACAAGCTTGCCGATCCTGCCAGCCTGCATGAAGGAGAGTGCATTGGCCGCGTTCATTTGGACAGGGCGCGCCTCGTCGCTCCTGCGAATACTTGCTCCGGCGCCGACTGGTTCGATCGTATTCATCGAGTTCCCGCCGCCTCAGCCGGTGCGCAGATTGATCCACAACGCTCGCGCCGTTTTCGGTCCGCGGTTCACGATGCGATGTGGCTTGGAAGACCAATACGAGATCAGGTCGCCGGGCTGCAGCAGGTGCTTTTCTCCGTCGACCGTAACCTCAAGCTCGCCGTCGAGTAGGAGCCCATATTCAAAGCCTGTATGGGTAATCGGCTCGTCGCTGTTGGCGCTGCCCCGCGAATACTGATTGAGCGTCATTTGCAAGCCGCGCGCCTCGTCGTCGGCGATGACCCGATGGGTGACGCCGCGCAGCGTCTTGACCACCGTCTGTTTGGCAACCGGCGTCACCAACTCCTGATTGCCGACGCTCGTGCCCAGGAGTTCGGGGATGTGAAGATTGAGCAGCGAGTTGATGGCGACCAGCGTTCCGACCGACGGCGTCGCCTTGCCGCGCTCAACGAGACTCAACATCGCCGCGCTGACGCCGGTGCGCTCCGATGCCGCCTGTAAGGTCAAGCCGCGCTCGATCCGCCGCAGGCGGAGCTTTTTGCCGACGGCGCGCAGCACTTCGGTAGCGCCGTTCCGTCCGCCGTTTTTTACACTTGCCCGCGCCATGAGGCTGTTGCTTGATCCCTCGCGATATCCGTCGTTCCGATGCGGCCTTTCGCCCTTATAAGACGCCGCTGGATCGCGTTTTGCTATCCCGGGCGCGGCACCCATAAGATTAACCCCATTAAAAATATTTGAATGCCTTGAAATGGCAAGCTAATCTTATCGGCACAACGTCCCAGGGATACTCCGCATGAAAATCGTCGATCTCAGTCATTTGATGAACGTGCATACCCCCGGCTGGGTCGGTTACGCCGGCAACCAGATGTATTATGCGCAAAATCTGCAGACCAAGATGATCGTTACCCAGCGTATTGATTCATCCCTGCATGTCGGCACGCATATCGACGGGGCCATGCATGGCACCGACGGCATGGGCGACATGGCCTCTTACGCGCTGGACTTTTTGGTCAGCCCGGGCGCTGTGGTCGACGTTTCGCAGCATATGGATGATTGGGCGGTCATCACCCCGCAAATGATCGAATCCGCGCCGGTCGAGGTGAAGGACGGCGACATTCTCATTATCCATACCGGCTGGCACCGCTATTGGGAGGGACAGCCAAAGCAGGATCTGGTACGCTATTTTTGCATGCATCCCGGGGGCGGCATCGAGCTTCTGGAATGGATGCTGAAAAAAAGATCAAATGGTTCGGTATCGACTGCGGGTCGGGCGACCATTCGATGAATACGTCGATCCGGCTGATGCGGCCGGATCTCGCCAAGCGGTTTGAAAAGAAGGTCGGCAAGAGCTGCGAAGACTTCTTCGGTGAGTTCAACTACGTCCACAAGAAGTCCGGCCGCCATGTCACCGAGAATATCTTCCCGTTCCACAGCTACGCGTTCTCGGAAGGGCTGATCCATGCCGAGAATGTCGGTGGCGACATCGAGAAGGTGTTGAACCAGCGGTTTCTGATCGGCGCTTTTCCGTGGCGCTACGAAGGACTGGAGGCTTGCCCCTGCCGTATCCTCTGTTTCTCCGATAGTGGCGACAAGGTCGAGGCCGTCGGTGACGTGGCGAAGGCGATTTTCTCACGGCGTTCGTGATCTGCAATCGGAGGGCGAATTTGCAAATGCGCGGTACGTCTTGTTGGTTGTCGCTTGTGGGCGGTTGCTGCCCAATATTTTGTCCGCGACTGACTAAACAATAAGCGCGCTAATTTTCACGCTCTTTGCAACTATGGCCGGGGCCGGCGAACTTTGCCAACTCACCGAGCAGCAGAGAGGCTCTACAAGGCATCTGAAAAAGGAAACCTGATGATGCGCTGGAAACTTGTTGTCCCATCACTCGTGGCGGTCACGCTGCTGGGGACGGGTGTCGCTTATTCGGATGGCTTCACGCTGTCGGCACCGCCGAAAATCGCCTTTCTTTATTTCGCCGAAAAAACCGACGGCGGCTGGACGCAGGCTTTCGAAGAGGCGCGGCCGAAGATAGAAGCGGCTCTCGGCCAGAAGATTCCCTTCGTCGAGAACGTTCCGGAGGTTGCCGGCAAGATCAAGCCGGCGGCGGAAACCTTCATCAGCCGCGGCTCGAATATCGTTATCGGCACCGCGTTCGGCTATTCGGACACGTTCAAGGAATTGTCCGAGAAATATCCGAAAGTGGCGTTCCTAAACGCTTCGGGCACCACCAACGGTCCCAATCTGCAATCCTTCTACGGCCGCACCTACGAAAGCCAGTATCTCTGCGGCATGGTGGCGGGCGCGATGTCGAAGACCGGCAAGCTCGGCTTCGTCGCGGCGCATCCGATCGGTCCGGTCAATTGGACCATCAACGCATTTGAGCTCGGCGCTCAGAAAATGAAGCCGGATGCGACGACGACGGTGATCTTCACCGGCGCTTGGAACGATCCGGTCAAAGAGCGTGCCGCTGCATCGGCTTTGGCCGACCAGGGCATCGACGTTATCGGCCAACACGTCGATACGCCGACCGTGCAAGTGGTGGCGCAGGAGCGCGGCATTTACGGTACCGGTCACCATCGCGACCTGCGTGAGTTCGCACCGAAGGCCACGCTGTGCTCGTCGGCCTGGACTTGGGAGAAATTCCTCATTCCCGAGCTGAAGAAGGTCGAGGCGGGCAATTGGCAGCCCAATCCGTACGGCGCGTTCCCGGGCATCAAGGACGGCGGCACCGACATCGCTTGCTGCAACACGGTGGTGCCCAAGGACGTCGTCGACAAAGTCATGGCGGAGCGCCAGGCCATCATCGACGGCAAGCACATCTTCGCCGGCCCGCTGAAAGATACATCCGGCAAAGAGGTCGTTCCCGCCGGACAAAATCTCGGCGATGCCGGTCTTTGGAAGATGGATTGGTTCCTGCCAGGCGTTATCGCGCAGAAATAACTCGGCCAGTTTCGCTTCATGACGACCAGTCTCGCTCTTAAGGGAATCCGCAAGTCCTTTGACGGGGTCGTCGTTCTCGATGACGCGGAATTCAGCGGCAAGGCCGGGGAGGTTCATGCCCTCCTCGGCGAAAATGGCGCCGGCAAATCCTCGTTGATGAACGTCGCAGCCGGCCTCTACGCACCGGAGGCCGGCCACGTTTTCATCAACGGGGAGCCGACCGCCTTGTCCGGGCCGGCCGAGGCGCGCGGCTACGGCATCGGCATGGTGCATCAGCATTTCAAGCTGGTGATGCCGTTTACGGTTGCCGAAAACATCCTGCTTGCCAACGGCGCTTCGGCCTATCGCTCCGGCATTCGCCAGATCCGCGCCGCGATCAAAAAGCAGTCGGACGAGCTCGGCTTCGCGCTCGATCCGGACCGGCGCGTCAATACGCTGTCCGTGGCGCAGCAACAGCAAGTCGAGATCGTCAAGGTTCTGGTCGGCGGCGCCAAGATTCTCATTCTGGACGAGCCGACCGCGGTGCTGACCGATGCCGAGGCTGAGCAATTGCTCGCCACCGTGCAGCGGTTGGCGCGCGCCGGCACCACGGTGGTGCTGATCACCCACAAGCTCAACGAAGTCAAACGCTACGCCGATTCGGTCACCATCATGCGCCGCGGCAAGACGGTGGCAACCGTCGATCCGTCGACCACGACGGCCGCCGAACTTACCCAGCTTACCGTCGGCGAGACGCAGACGCTGCCGGCGCGGGCGCAAGGCGAGGCGACGGGGACGCGGCTCAATGTCGGGGCGCTCACCTGTTCGCGCGCCGACGGCAGTGTCGCGTTGCAAGACGCGACGTTTTTCGTGCGTGCCGGCGAGATTTACGGCATCGCCGGCGTCAGCGGCAATGGCCAGACCGAGCTTGCCGAAGCGCTGATGGGCGCCCGCGAGCCGGCCAAGGGTGAGATCTGGGTGGAGGATCTCGGCGATATTTCCCGCACACCGATGTCGCATGCGCGCATCGCCGCCGTCGGCATCATCCCGGCGGACCGTTATACGTTCGCGCTCGCCGGCAGCCTGTCGCTCGCCGATAATTTCGCCGTCGCCGAGGTCGGCTCCGGCCGCTATGGTCCGCTCGGCCTGCTTGATCGCGCTGCCATGCAGCGCGACACCACGCGAGCGATCGGCGAATACGACGTGCAGGGCGTGCGCAGCGTCAAGCAGAAGGCCGCATTATTGTCGGGCGGCAACGCGCAGAAGCTGGTGATCGCCCGCGAATTCTCCAGGCATCCGTCGATCGTCGTCGCCCATAGCCCAAGCCGTGGCTTGGACGCGCGGGCCTGCAACGCCGTGCATCAGCGCTTGCTGTCGGCGCGCGATCGCGGGGCCGCGGTCGTTCTCATCAGCGAAGACCTCGACGAGGTTTTGAGCCTGTCGGATCGCATCGGCGTCATGACCCGCGGCCGTATCGTCGCGGAATTTTCCCGACCAGCGGACCGCCAAGCTATTGGCCGCGCTATGGTGGATCATGCATGATGTTTCCGCCTTGAGCCCGCAAGCCCGCGCCAGCGCTAAACCTACCGCCAACCGTCTCCGGCTCGTGCTGGATGTGCGGCAAAGCCTGCCGGCCTGGAAACAGGGGCTGTTTATCGCGGGCTCGCTGGCGGTCGGCTTGGCGATATCGGTAGCGGTTCTTGCCATCGCCGGCATCTCGCCGATCGAGCTGGGCGGCGAACTGATTGCCGTGTTCAACGCCGACAGCTTGCGCGCCGTGCTGGTGCAGGCGGCGCCGCTGATGCTGGTCGGCCTTGCCGCCAGCCTCGCCTTCCGCATCGGCTTTTGGAATCTCGGCCTCGAAGGGCAGATGCTGTTCGGTGGTATCTTCGCCACCGGGATCTCAGTTTATCAAGTCGGGCCGCCGCTGACGCGCCTCTTGCTCATGGGCCTGGCCTCGGCCGTCGGTGGCGCGCTGTGGTGCTTGCTGGCCGGCTTTCTCAAGATCAGGTTTCGGGTCAATGAAATCATCGCGACGCTTTTGCTCAACTACGTCGCCATGTATTTCCTGTTCCACCTGCTCTACGGCGCCTGGCAGGACGCCCGATCGGCGTTTCCGCAATCGACGCCGTATCAGCCCTACGAGCGGCTCTGGGACTTCGGCTTCGGCATCAATAGCGGCCTGATCGTCGCCATCGCCGCCATCATCGTTGCGGCCTGGCTGGTCCATTTCAGCCGCCTCGGCTTTTACATGCGCATCGTCAATGCCAACCGCAGCATGGCCCGCGTCGTCGGCATTCCCATTCAAGCCGTGACGCTATGGACCGTTGCCATATCGGGCGCCTGCGCCGGCATCGCCGGCTTCGTCAATGTCGCCAGCCAAGAGGGCAGGCTGACGCAATCGTTCGCCAACGGCTACGTATTCTCCGGCGTCCTGATTGCGTTTTTGTCGCGCAACGATCCGATTGTGGTTGCGGTCGTCGGCTTTCTCATTGCCGTCCTCTTCATCATGGGGCAGACGCTGCAGGTGTTCTATCAGATACCTTTCACCATGGTGCAGATGATCGAAGCGATCATTGTCATGTCGGTGGCGTCGTCGGAATTCTTCATTCGCCACCGTATCCACTTGATCCGCTAGGGAGCCGCCGTGATCGCATTCCTGACCAATTGGCTGGCGGGTGCGCCGTCGAATGCGGTGCCGTATGCGCTTGCGGCCTTGGGGCTGATCATCTCCGAACGTTCCGGCGTCCTCAATCTGACGGCCGAAGGCCTGATGCTGGTCGGCGCACTGGCCGGCATCGGCACCTGCCTGACGCTCGGCGGCTACCCGGAAGTGGCCCTTATCGTCGCCGCGATCGCGGCCAGCGTCGTGTCGTTGTTGTTCGCCGGCCTGGTCGTTATTCTGCGCGTCAATCAGGTGATCGCCGGGTTGTCGGTCGTGTTCTTCTGCCAGGGCCTTACCGGCCTGATCGGCACCATCACCAATTGGCAGAACAAGCAGGTCGTAGGCCTTGGCAAGCTCGCGATCTGGCCGCTCTCGGACATTCCGGTGATCGGCCGGATTTTCTTTGAGCAGGACGCGGTCGTGTACCTGACCGTGGTGATTTTCTTTCTGGTCAATTGGTGGCTGTCGTCGACGATGATGGGTCTGCGCACCCGTTCGGTCGGCGAAAATCCCGCCGCCGCGGACGCTGCCGGCATCAGCGTCACCTGGTATCGGGTGATGGCGATCGTCTTCGGCTCCTCGCTGATCGGGCTCGCCGGGGGCTACATCTCGGTGGTTAACGTCAAGCTCTGGGTCACCGGCATGACCGGGGGCCGCGGCTGGATCGCGGTGGCGCTTGTGGTGTTCGCGCGCTGGGCGCCGTGGCCGGCGCTTTTCGGCGCACTGTTGTTCGGTTGCATCGAAGCGATCATCCCGCACATCGCCGCCGCCGGCATTCGCGTGCCGCAATATCTGATGATGATGACGCCTTATCTGGCTACCATCGCGGTGATGATGTGGGTCGGCGCCACCCAGCGCGGCGGCACCAATGAGCCCGGCGCGCTCGGCCAGCCCCACGTTCGCGAAGAGCGCAGCTAGAGCATGATCCCGAAAAGTGGAAACCGGTTTTCGGAAAAGATCATGCACCAACGCGAAATCTAGACCTTGATCCGATTTGATTTCATCGGATCAAGGTCTAGAGCATGACCCCGAACCAATCCCGTTTTCGGACGGGATCATGCGTCGACGCAAAGTCTAGAGAGCGGAGGAGCATATGCGCACGTACGTCTACGGCAAGCCGCACGATACCGGGAGCGAGTTCCAGGATTATCTCGATCCCAGCAAGACCGCGATCGTATCGATCGACATGCACCGCGGTCACCTCGATCCGTCACCGGATTGCCCTTGCCCAGCGCCGCGTGCGCGCGACATCGTCGCGCCGATCGACGCTTTCCACGATGCCGCACGTAAGCTCGGCGTGCCGATTATTCACGTGCGCTCGGTGGTGCGGCGCGGCGGCGAGGACGACATGCGCGGCATTCCGGCGGCATGGCGGCGGACGTTTCCGCTTCATGTCGGCGAGATACCCAACAGCGATGGGCACGCCATCGAAGGCTCGCGCTGGACCGAATTCGTCACCAAGGTCGCGCCGAACGATCTGATCGTCGAGACCAAGCGGCGGCTATCCGCCTTCTATCCGACCGATCTCGATTTTTTGCTGCGCAATATGCGGGTCGAAAGCATCGTGCTCGATGGCGGGTTCACCGATTGCTGCATCCTCAACGCCGCGTTCGACGCCAGCAATCACAATTATCGTGTGATCGTCGCGCGCGATCTGGTGCGCGGCACCGACGACAACCTGGAAGCGGCAGCGCTGGCGATGGTGTCGCTGCATCTCGGCCTGGTGGCGGATTCCGCCGATATCCTTGACGAGTGGCGCGGACGCAGCCGCGGCCGCAACGCAGCCTAGTGGAAGGTAAGCGCGGCGACCGCTAGGCTCAATCACAAGACCCGGTCGCACGCCGCAGCACGGAAACGGCGTCGTCTGCTTTGTCGCCGGTCCAGGCGACGTACTGATCGGGCCGCACGAGAATGAGCCGCGATTGGTATCTCTCGCGTCCGTCCGCTGCCCTATCGCTAATGACCTTTAAAGGAATACGGAGCTTTGCGGCGGCCCGTTCGAAAGCCAACGCACCATCGGGGGCTCCAAGATCGATCAACGTAAAGTCCGCGCCAAGCGCCTCATAAACGTTCCGTCCCGACGACAGAGGTTGCGGCGCCAGGTGATGCCCGCTTCGGGCCGCATACTCGTGAGTGCCGACGGCGCTACAGACAGCGCCACTCGGTCCAAATACGATCGGCGACCCCTCATAGTGCGGGCTGAAAGCGCTGACTTCGTCGCGGGTGACGGACTGACGCTCACGCCAAGCCGCTTCGAAATCGGTTCGATCGCGGGCCGGATCGTGGCCGCGGAGGAAGTCGCGGTCGACGAAAATCGCCTTCTCGATGAAATCGCGCGCCGTCGATGCAAAGACCGGCCGTCGCTCGGCGTCGTAGCTGTCGAGCAGATCGGACTGGCCCCAGCCCTGCAGGCTCGCGGCGAGCTTCCAGGAGAGATTGACTGCATCCTCAAGCCCGCTGTTCACACCGTAGCCACCATAGGGCGGATGGCTGTGCGCGGCGTCGCCGGCGATGAAGACTCGCCCGGCGCGATAGTGATCGGCAAGCGCGAAGCGCAAGTCCCAGAAACCGATGTGCTCGAATTCCACATCGAATTCCGCACCGGCGGCTTCGTGCAGCAGGCGGCGAAAATCGAAGTTGTCGCGATCCGTGTTGGCCGGCACCGGCGCATGGAAAAACCAGGTGCTGCCGAGATCGACTCGTCCAAAGAATTTCCAGTAGCCGTCCAGCTCCGGATGCAGGACGTTATAAAAAGACTTGCCGGGAAAGCGCTCCAGCAGCCGATGCAGGCCGGCAGAGCGGAAGACCAGGAGAACCATCAGGCGATCATGATCGGACAGTGTCTGCTCGATTCCGGCCGTCCGGCGAACGATTGAGCGACTGCCGTCGCAGCCGACCACATAGTCCGCGACCAGTCTGTGCGTGGTCTGCTCGCGATTGACAATATCGACGCTTACACGCTCATCACTCTGATGTACGGATTCGCACACCCATCCGTACATCATTTTGATTCCCGGAATCTCCGCCGCACGCCGCCGCAATACAGCTTCCGTCGCATATTGCGGCAGCCGTTCGTTGCTCGTGAAATAAAATGGGCGGACGAGCTCGCGCGGCAGCCAATCGTAGCTGTAGGCGCCCAGTAAATTTCCGTAGATGGTGATCCCGCCGATTCCATATTCGCGCGGAATGGTCCGTGCGGCGCGCAATTCGTCTTCTATGCCCCAAAAATAGAAATGCTCCATGGTGCGCTGGGTCAGATTTTGTCCTTTGGGAATCGGCTGCGGTGTCGCGTAGCGTTCGACCACGATCGAGGGGATGCGGCGCAAACCAAGATCAATCGCAAGGCCGACCCCGACCGGTCCCCCGCCGACGATCACGACCGGTGCAAAACTTTCAGTCCGACTGTTCATTCCAAGCCCGCCACGTAACGCTTGCGCGCGCGCCGTCGCGCATTGTGCATCGGCCGAGCAAATGCGGAGGAGACCGGGCCGATGTCAATACTGTCCGGCGATGCGAAAAATACTCTGCCTGGAAAGTAGAGCACGAAGCCGTCGTCCGACCTCTTGGAGATCGGCATACGAGGATTGCGCGGCCTTCAATGCTGCAAATATCGTCCAATAATACACGTTTTATGGCCTGGATCCGCTCAATTGCGGAAACGATCCGTTATCGGCGGTTATCGATCCCAGCGGAGTTTTCACCCCACTAAGCTCACCCTTCAACAAGCGAGCGTTATTGCGTACCCTTACCCGGATGAAGATTCAGCTTTTTGCGGGCTTGCGGCCGTTGAGGCCGAAGGCGGTGTTGCGCGATGTGGTCGCCGGCGTGACGCTCGCATCCATGAATATTCCCCAAGTGCTCGGCTATGCGCGGATTGCCGGCATGCCGGTGGTGACGGGGCTTTACACCGTTCTGCTGCCGGTCCTTGCATTCGCGGTCTTTGGCTCTTCACGTCATCTTGTCGTGGCCGCCGATTCCGCAACCGCCGTCATATTTTCCGGGTCGCTGTCGAGCATGGCGGCGCCGGCCAGCGCAAAGTACGTGGCGCTTGTCGCCACGGTGGCGCTACTGACGGCCGCCATCCTGTTCTTGGCATGGATCTTCAAGCTGGGTTTTCTCGCCGACTTTCTCGCGCACACCGTCTTGGTGGGATTTCTCACCGGCGTCGGTATTCAGGTCGGGATAGCGATGCTGGGCGACATGCTGGGCGTCGCGGTCCATTCGCGCAAGACCCTGGTTCAGGCCTGGGAGGTTTTACAGGGAGTAGGGCAGTCCAACATTGCGATCGTGGCGCTATCTGCGGCGGTTGCGGCAGGCATTTTGTTGAGCAATCGCATCTCGCCGCGATTGCCCTGCTCGTTGTTCGCGGTCGTTGCAACGATTGCCGCGAGCTCCATCTTTCATTTCGTGGACTACGGTATTCCGGAGATCGGCCCGGTTGCCGGCGGGTTGCCGACTATTGGGCTGCCTGACGTCACTTGGAGCGAAGTGATGGCTCTCATGCCGGTCGCGGCTTCGTGCTTCGCCATGATCGTCGCGCAAAGTGCCGCGACCTCGCGCGCTTTTGCGCTGCGCTATCGCGAGGATGTCGATGAGGACGCCGACATTCTCGGCTTGTCGATCGCCAATGCGGCGGCGGCAGTGACTGGGGCGTTCGTCGTCAACGGCAGCCCGACGCAGACCGCGATGGCCGATCGCGCTGGCGCCCGCAGCCAAGTCGCACAGTTGGCATTTGCGGCTGTTGTCCTCGTGGTTTTGCTGTTCCTGACGAGTTTTCTTCAACACCTGCCGCGCTGTGTGTTGGCGAGCATCGTGTTCACCATTGCGGTCGGGATGATCGACCTGAAGGGTCTACGCGACATTCGTCGCGAAAGCCCCGGGGAGTTTTATCTCGCGGCTGCCACCGCCGCGGCGGTCGTCGGCATCGGCGTCGAGCAAGGCATCCTGCTGGCCATCGCTCTGTCCATCCTCAGGCACGTGCGTCACAGTTACCGGCCGCACGCTTTGCTGCTGGCGCCGGATGGGAGCGGGCGCTGGGTCCCGGAGCACGTCAAGCCTGGTGAAGAGACCGAACCGGGCCTTATCGTCTATCGCTTCGGCTCCGATCTCTTCTTTGCCAACGCCAAGCGTTTCGTGGATCAGGTCCGCACCCTGATCGAGCGAGCGCCGACGCCAATCCGCTGGTTCATCGTCGATGCGAGCGCGATAACGGACGTCGATTATTCTGCCGCGGAGTTCAATTCGCGAGTTCGTCGGCGAACTGAAGCGCAGGGATATCCAAATCGTCTTTGCCCGCGTGACGCCCTACCTTCGATCGGACATGGATCGCCATCACATCACCGATGCCCTCGGCGAACAGTGGATCTTTAGCACGCTTCACGAGGCTATAGCTGTGGTTCAAGCGAGGTCCTCCGCGAAGACCTCAACTGAAAGCACGGATAGTCCCAAGAAATAAGGTGAGGAATATCGATGACGGCGAGTGCATCTGCAAACGAAGCGCAAGTCGAGTACTGGAACACGAGAGGAGGCGGGACCTGGGTCAGGTTTCAGGACGCGCTTGACCGCCAGATTGAGCCATTGGGTCTGGCGGCGATGAAGACGCTCAAGCCCGAAAAGGGCGAGCGCATTCTCGACATTGGCTGCGGTTGCGGCCAAACCTCCCTCGATCTTGCGAGCCGGGTAGGAGGGACCGGTTCCGTCCTCGGCGTTGATATCTCGAAGCCGATGCTTGAAGTGGCGCGGCAGCGACCGCTGCCGGCACGGGACTCACACGTGACCTTCGAACTGCGCGACGCTCAGTCAGACGATCTCGGGCAAGAGCGTTTCGACGCGGTCTTTTCGCGCTTCGGCGTGATGTTCTTCAGCGATCCGGTGGCGGCGTTTGCCAATATCCGCAAGTCGCTGAAGCCGACCGGTCGTTTGACATTCGTGTGCTGGCGACCTCTGAAGCAAAATCCGTGGATGCAAGCGCCGCTTGAAGTGGCACTGCCGCTGTTGCCGCCCATGGCGCCGCCCGATCCGACGGCGCCCGGTCCGTTTGCATTCGCCGACGCCGGGCGCGTTGAATCGATACTAACCGCGGCAGGGTTTGGCTCGGTGAAGGTAAGCGCTTTCGACACCGCGATCGGCGGCGGCGACCTCGAGCAAACTCTGGAACTGGCCCTGAACCTCGGACCGCTGGGAGCGGCGCTTCGCGAAAATCCCGAACGCGCAGAAATGGTGGTGGGCGTCGTCAGGGACCTGCTGTCGAAATACGCGACGCCGAATGGCGTGCTGATGCCCGCGGCAGTCTGGATCGTTGCGGCTCTGAGCAAAAGCGCTGGCTGAGCGCTTTCGGGATTCTCGCCAGCGGCGCCTGATATTTCGTGGCTGTCCGGAGGCGATCCGCGCAAACGTTGCCTTAATCGCGAGCGACGACGGTTCCTTCTGCGACCAGTCGATCGATGAGCTCCTTGGGATAGCCGATGTCACCGAGAATCCGGCGCGAGTGGCTGCCGTGTAGCGGCGGCGGCAAGTCGACGCGCCGTTCGGCGCCGTCAAAGACGATCGGCTGAGCAACGGATTTCAAAGCACCGAGATCCGGGTGCTCATAGTCAAGCAGGATTCCCCGTGCGCTCGTGTGGGGGTGATGGAGCAGATCGCTCAGCGTATTGATCGGCGCGCAAGGCACGCCAATGGCGGTCAGTAATTCGATCCATTGGCTTCGACTGCGTGTTGCGATGATGGATTGCACCACGTCGACGGTTTCGCTGAAATGGGCAACGCGCGTCGCATTGGATGTGAAGCGCGGATCCGCGGCGAGGTCGTCCCGATTGACCGCCTTGCAAAAGCGCCCCCACAAATTGTCATTGGCGATGCCGAGCAGAATCGGAGCGTCGCTTGCGTCGAAGGCCTGATAAGGACACAGCGACTCGTGACCCGACCCGCACTTGTCCGGCAGCGTCTGCTTTTCCCAGAAGGTCTGCAGATTGTAGCCGAGAAACGCCACGGCGGTTTCAAACAGCGAGACTTCCAGATAACACCCTTGGCCCGTGCGGCTGCGTTCGAGAAGCGCCGCCATGATGCCGGTCAGGGCGTGCAGACCGGTGCACTGATCGATCGGAGAAAAAGGACTGCGGATCGGACCGCCGCCTTTCTCTCCCGTCATGCTCATGATTCCGCTGAACGCCTGCAGAATAACGTCGTAACCGAGATTATCCTTGAGCGGACCGGTCCGCCCGAAGCCGGAGATGCTGCAGTAGATGACGTCTTCGCGCTCTCGCTTGAGACTTTCATAGTCGATGCCAAGGCGTTCGGCCACGCCGGTGCCGTAGCTTTCGATGATCACATCCGCAGTGCGCGCCAGCTTTTGCGCGATTTCCTTGCCGATTGCGGTCTTGAGATCGATCGCGAGGCTGCGCTTGTTGCGGTTCGCGCTTAGGAACACGGCGCCGGTGTCGCCGCGGAAAGGCGGCCAGCGGCGCGTGTCGTCACCAATCACGCAGGGCTCTACCTTGATGACGTCGGCGCCGAGATCGCCGAGATATTGGGTGCAAAGCGGGCCCGCCAGAACCTTGGTGAAATCCAGCACGCGCGTTCCGGTCATTGGCTTCATCGAGCGTCCTCGTGGTATGCTTTTTCGACGGTGCAATTATATCGCAATCCGATCTACGAGAGCGACAAGGTTCAATTTCATCGCATCGCACGTGGGCGCATCATCCGTTCGCAGACGCGCCGGCGCGTCGCAACACCTGGGTGGATCGCCCCCCAAGTGGGAGGACCGTAGTGGAGCCAATGCGATTGATATGGCGTGCCGTATTGCTCCTCTGCTTGCTGGGATCGATCGGTTTGACGAAGGCGGCGGCATCGGAAAACGTCAAGCTCGGCGTCCTGACCGATCTGAGCAGCGTGTACTCCGATTCCTCGGGCAATGGCGCCATTTTCGCCACCCAGATGGCGGTAGATGATCTCGCCGCTGAGCTAAAGGCGGCTGGCATCGAGGTCACGGTGGTCAGCGCCGACCATCAAGGCAAGCCTGACATCGGTGCCAACTTCGCGCGGCAATGGCTCGCGCGGGATCATGTCGACGTTATCGTCAATGTGCCGAATTCGGCTGTGGGGTTGGCGGTCCAGGCGATCACGCGTGCCGAGAAGAAGATCTTTTTGATCACCGGCGCCGCAACTGCCGCCCTGACCGGCGAACAATGCTCCCCCTACAGCGCGCATTGGACGGACGACACGTACACATTGGCGCACGGAACCGCGGCTGCGCTGATCAATCAGGGCAAGAAGAGCTGGTTCTTCTTGGTGGCGGATTACGCTTTCGGCCATGCCATGGAGCGTGCCGCAAGGAGCGTCGTCGAAGCCGAGGGCGGCAAGGTCTTGGGCTCTGTGCGTCATCCTGTCGGCACTCCCGACATGTCGTCGTTCCTCCTGCAGGCTCAAGCGTCCGGAGCGCAGGTCATTGCGCTCGCCAATGGCGGGATTGACACCGTGAACGCGATCAAGGGAGCGCATGAATTTCAGATCGCCCAGGGCGGCCAGAGCCTGGTGGGCATGGGATTGTTCATTACCGACGTGCACAGCCTCGGGCTCGATGTCGCGCAGGGCCTTTATCTGACCACCGGCTTCTATTGGGATCGCAACGATGAAAGCCGAGCGTGGTCGAAGCGGTTCTTCGCCAAGATGAACATGATGCCGACGCGTGAGCACGCCGAGACATATTCGGCGGTTCATCATTATTTGCGTGCCGTATTGGCGGAGAACACCAAGGACGCCGACAAGATCATGGCGCGCATGAAAGCTTTGCCGGTCGACGACTTTTACACGCATGACGGCATACTGCGTGCCGACGGACGCCTGGTCCATTCGGTCAATCTGGCGCAAGTCAAGACGCCGGCCGAGTCAAAGTATCCGTGGGATTATTATAAGATCGTCTCGTCGATAGAGGCCGGCAAGGCCTTTCGCCCGTTGGCGGAGGGCGGCTGCGATTTCATTGCGCACTAAGCAAATGCCTGTTCGCGTGCCACCGCAGAATTGACTTCAAAAGACACGGCTACTTGGCGCCCGATCGACACCGTCTGCAATATCGACAGCCACTCTTGGCCGCTGTGGATCATGACGACCGGCAGGGCAGTCGAGAAGCCCTCAGCGAAGGCCGCTCTGTAGCCCAAGACCCCGCTATTGACAAACGCCTGTCGTCGCTTTGGAGTGGAATAGCGTATCATGTAATAGGGAGGGCTAGAGCATGAAGCGTTATATCGTAGCGACTCTTGCTGCGTTGGCGGTTGCGGCAACACTTTCAACGTCAGCTTCGGCGTTCCAATGTTTGGCGCGCAGTTCGAATGGCGTGGCGACGTGGGGCTACGGGATCTTCTTCAACAGGGCTGCCCATTTCGCCGTCCGGCATTGCCGCGTTGCCGGCGGGGTTGGTTGTCATATCGCCTTTTGTCGGTAGGCTCTATTCGCAACTTGGGCCAAACAAAACCTCGGCCCGGAAAGGGTCGAGGCGATCGACGCGCTATCCTATGCTACGCGGCCAAGGGACCCAGCGTGCTGGTGCAGTGTGATGGGCTCACCGGCCGCCCGATCCTGCCAAACAACTCCCGCCGCGTCCGACCGCGTAGGGAAGCGCCGGTCAATGATAGACCAATATGGCCAGGACAGTTGCGCCCAACACGGTTCCAAGCACGACGTAGATCGCTTCGAATGCGTAGCCGTACCACATGAACGCGCCTCCAAGCCGCTGTGTCGTGCTTCAGTTGCGAGTTGTCGCGGGTTTGGGTTGTTCGCCGAAATAGCCGTTGCTTCCGTCGCCGCAGCCCACAAAGAAATCCGAGCCGGTGTCGATGGTCGGCGAAGTGACAAAAGAAACCGATTCCGTAGCCGGTCTTTGCTCGCCGGCCGGTCGGATTGTTTCGCTGCCAGTGTTTGTCGCCGATACCGAATGGAACGGCTTTGCCAGTAGGGTTGCCGCCATCACAACCACCGTAACGCCGCCGACGAGAGCAACACGACGAAAATCTGAAGGACCCCAGCTTGTGTCTTGCATCGACCCGCTCCGCTTCTGGAATACCCACCCCCAACGCTATTCTCGCTTGTGTTTACATGTTGTGATCGATGTCACAGGTCTTTGATTTAATGCGGCCTGGACCGCGACGACGACGCGATGGGATGGGGATGGGACAAGGCTTCGTGGCAGGACCCGCAAACCATATCGTCGCGGGAGCGCCGCCTGATCGTGATGCGCCGGCCGTGATACTTTTCCCCGGAATGGCGCCTCGATTAATCGAAAATCAATACGGCAATGTCAGGCAGATGTTGGATTTTACGGCCAAGGCCGCCGCAAGGGCCGCCGGCAAGCTGAAATGATCATGTTCAAAACGAGCGCCATGCGCCCCCCCTTCACGATGATGATTGTTGCGGTTGTGCTCTTCACCGGCACTGTCGTCCGTGGACAGGCGCTCCTAAACAGGGGGCCGACTGGCACACAAGGAACGAGCGGAAAGACGTCCGCGCCGGCTATAGGCGCTGGCGATCGTAATTTGATGCCGTCGACGCCATCGGCCATCGCCCCGCCGGAAAATGCGCTCAAGAATCTCGCTGGCGGCGGCTACGCGGATCCCAACTATGTATCGCCGGCGGAACGATCAAACAATTCGAGCGAGCATCGCGTGGGGCGTGCGCGGGCTTCGCACCGCGTGGTGCGATATGGCAGTCTGTATTCTCCGTACCGAAATTGTTGCTGCGAGTATTGGCGCTACTACTAGCGCCGTGTGCTGCGGTCGCGGCTTTTCCTGTAACCCTTCGCGCGCTATCGCGTCGCAACTGTCGGAGCGTTTGCTCCAACATTCGCAGGTTTTTGCCGCCCGAAGCACTAACCGCCCGCTTCGTCCGCGCGACACGCGGGGCCACGAGAATCCGAACCAGTAAAAAGCCCCGGCACTCTGTTTCGGGGACAGGGGCACCGGGGCTAGTTGACGTTGCAATGCTGGCGATCTGGCCAACTCGCCACAGCGAAGCTAGAGCGATTCGGCGTCAAGTCGGTGGTGCGGTCTTACTGCGGCAGCGCTGCCGCGTGGCGACCGTCACGATATCCTTGAGATGGGCCAAGCCTGCAGACTGTCTTTCAGTAGGCGCGTGGCGAACCGGAACCATCTGTTCGACGGCCGCCGAGCCGCTTCCGGTTGGCTAGATCGTCGACTGCGCTCTTGAACGCCTTTTCGAAGGCTCGCTCGAAATTCTTCGCGTCGTCTAACCCGCCAAGTTGGTGAGCCGTGATCTCGGAGCGGTCATGGCGTTGACCATTCGCGATCTTCGATTTGACAAGAAATGAGCGTGTCATTCCGACATCCCCCGCCCAAAACAAATGAGAGCGTCGCCCCCAAAGAACCTTATCAAATCGCATTATAGCAAATACGGACGAAAGAGCTGTCACCCGATAGTCACATGATCATCAAAATCAAAATGATGCATTTGGAGAAGGGAGCGCGCCGCCTGGCAACGGCGCGGATCGCCGTTTTGGCTAAGCCATGGACAGGAGGCGACCAAGAAATGTCCGCAAGCGCACCGATAGGCTGCTCTTGCTTGGCGAATTGTCGTTCGCCGGAGCGGCATACAGGATCTCGCAGGCGTAAAGCTTCCGTGCGTCGGCCGGGGCTTTGCCGGATTCGTCTTCTCTCTGAGCAAGATAATAGGATCGACGCGTGTCCATGACTGACTCCTCCCCATCGACCCGCTGTATTCTCCTATGAAGCCCGGAATTTTGGCAAGATCTTTGTCAGTTCGGCGCGAGTGGCCGCTTGCATGCGTGGGAATTAATGCCTGCCTGCCATGGGGATTCGGAGGATATTTGGTCTCATCGCGGGCAATGGAAGACGGCAACGCGTTTCCATCCCGACGCATGCGCCGGAGCGTGCCTCAGAGATGCCCCCCGGACGAGACGCCTATTGCAGGATCATTCCGCCGTCGATCATCAGAACCTGGCCCGTCATATAATCGGATGCGGGTGAGGCCAGGAACCTCACGGTGCCGACGACGTCCGCGGGTTGAGCCACGCGGCCAAGCAGGATCGATTTGGAAAAATTGTCCATGGCCTCGCCGGGCGCCGAACTGACGCCCATTGCCATGAGATCCTTGTCGAGTTGTTCCCATAGCGGGGTAGCCCACCACGCCGGGAGCAAACGCATTGACGGTGATGCCGTTGGCGGCAAGTGCCCGCGCACCCGCGTGAGTGAGCGCGACGACAGCAAATTTGCTGGCGCAATACGGCGCCCATTCGGCGTATCCGGTGCGGCCGGCGATCGAGGCCGTGTTGATGATCTTGCCGTTGGTTTTCTTGGCGATCATCGCCTTGGCGGCTTCCTGCATGCCGATCATCACCCCCAGAGCATTCACGTTCATGATCTTGTGCCAGGTGTCCTCGCTTGCCTCGAGAAACGGCTCGGGCTTGTTGAAGCCGGCATTGTTGACCATCACCTTGATCGAGCCGAATTGGCGTGTGCACGCCTCGATCGCGGCACCGACCGAGGCCCGATCAGTCACGTCGACCCTGTGGAAGATCGTCCTTCCCTGGTTGGAAACGCCAATCTCGGCGGCAGCCGCGCGGCCGTTCGCTTCGTCGAGATCTGCGATCACGACTGAAAACCCATCCGCAGCCAAGGCTGCGGCGATTGCCCGTCCGATGCCACTGGCGGCGCCGGTGACAACGGCGCCTTCGCCTCGATTTGCTGGCATGCTTTCTTCCTATCGGCTGTGGTTTTTCGTTGCCGTCATGCAGCGTTGGTCAGCGTCACCTTGATGCATTCCTTCGGGTTCTTCCCGAACTCGAAGGCTTCGACGCCTTTGGCGAGATCGAAGAAGTGCGTCTGAATTGGTGAGAGATCGAGCTTGGTGCGGGCCAGGAACCGCAGTGCCGCCGGCCAAACGCCGGGCGAGCCGATCGTGCCCTTGATGGTCAGCGACTTGCTCTGGATCTTGCCGAGTTCGACCGGAATTTTGCGTCCAATGCTGATGCCGACAAATGTCACGCGCCCGCCGGTGCGCACATAATCGAGCACCGCCACCAGCGAAGAGTCGTGACCCGAGGCCTCGATGACCAGATCGGCACCCTTGCCGCCGGTCAGCTCAAGCACCTCGGCGACCGCGTTCCCGGCGCCCGGATCGATCGTGACATCGATGCCGATTTTCCTCGCCGCTTCGCGACGCATGAGCAGCGGATCGACCAAGATTACGCGGGCGCCCATGCCGTGCGCCGCCGCCGCCGCGCACAGGCCGATATTGCCGCCGCCGGAGACGACCACAGTTTCGGATGCATCGGTGCGGCCGTTCGCCTCGATCGCGTAATAGCCGCAGGTAAACGGCTCCACCAGCGCGCCGGTCTGAAAGCTCATTGCGTCGGGCAGCTTGTGCAGCCACTCTGGCCGAGCCTTGAACAGCTGCGAATAGGCGCCGTCAATGCTGAAGCCGAAATGGTCGATCTTTTCGCCGCTCTCGATCACGCATTCGCCGACGACACGGTCGCCAGTCTTAAGGCCGCCGACAGCGTTGCCGGTCTCGACGATCTCACCCGCCCATTCGTGGCCCGGCGTCACCGGGTACCGGATCGGAATGATGTATTTGCCGCTGTAGAGCTCGTAGTCCGAATGGCAGATGCCGACCGCGCGCATGCGCACCAGGACCTCGTCCGACCCGATTGCGGGCGTCGATAAATCTTTGACCTGAAGTTCGCCCGGCTTGTTGATCACCAAAGCTTTCATTTCCGATCTCCTCCACACCTAGCCGTCAGGTTGCGCTAGGCCACCTTGACGAGCACCTTCATCTGATTGCCGGCCGGATCGAGGAGGGTCTTGAAGCCCTTTTCAACGACATCGTCGGCCTTGATTTGTGCCGTTATCACTTTCTCGATCGGAAACGCTCCGCGCTCCACCATGCCAATGATCCGAGGCCACATCGTCACGTGGTAGCACCACGTCGCCTCGACGGTGATGTCCTTCAACGCCCATAGGGCAGGGTCGACGCTCGCCCGCTTCACATGCAAGCCGACCTGGGCGACGGTGCCGTGGTTGCGCACCGCCTCGCAGCAGGTGTTGAGACCCGCTTCGGTGCCCGAGCATTCGATGGCGGAATCAACGCCGACGCCTTCTTCGGTCTCGTCGCGCAGCATCTCGACCACGTTGACGGATTTCGGATCGACCACGCGCGTGGTCACGCCGAGCGCCTCGATCTGCTTGCGCCGATTGGGATTGGGCTCACTGACGAAGATCTTCGAAGCGCCCAAAGCCGCGGAGGCGAGCGTGCACAGCGCGCCGATGGGGCCGGCTCCGGTGATCAACACCGTGCTGCCGCCGCCGACTTTCGCACGCTCCACGCCGTAGAGCGCGACCGCTGCGGGTTCGATCAGCGCGCCCTGTTCATCGTTGACGCTATCCGGCAGCCGGTTGGCATTGTAGTCGTTGATGATCGCGTATTCGCCCATACCGCCCCAGGCCCAGGACAGACCGATGCAGCCCATGCGCGGGCTCAGGTGATTAAGGCCGCGCCGGCTGTAATAGTCGTCGAGCGGCATCACCAGTGGCTGGATCGAGACACGTTCGCCCGCGCGAACACGCGTGACCTCGGCGCCGACCGCGATCACTTCGGCGGAAAATTCGTGGCCGAGGATTTGCGGCAGGGTGGCGCCGGTGAACTGATGCTTGTGAATGGGCGTGACAATGGGGCCGGTCGCGTATTCATGCAGATCGGTGCCGCAGATGCCGCACACCTTCGGCTTGACCACGATCTGTTTCGGTCCCGGATCTGATGGCGCCGCGGTCTCCTCGACCCGGATGTCCTCCTTGCCGTAGTAACGAACCGCTTTCATTGAACCTCCTCCTTTCCTTCGTCGGGTCGCGCTATGGACCATCTCGACCACGGCGGCGATCTTGCAGTCCGATGCGTCAGGCTCCCGCGCGTCGGCGAAATGTTGAATAGATCAGCGCAGCGCTCACGATGAGCGCTCCTTGGAACGCGTATTGATAGGTCTCCGTGAGCCCTAGGAACGATACGGCGTTCAAAACCTCGGTCAGCAACACCGCGCCCAGCAAAGTGCCAATGAACGTGCCGCGTCCGCCACGTAGGCTCGTTCCGCCGAGAACGACGGCGGTTATGCTCGACAGCGTGTAGTTGATCCCCTGCCGCGGGTCGCCAACGCCGATCTGAGACATCAGCATCACCGCGCCGACAGCTGTCAGAAGCGAGCAGGAGATGTAGCCGAACAGGAAGGTGCCATTGACCCAAACGCCGACGCGGCGCGCAAACTCCTCATTGGAGCCGGCGGCGCGAAGTCGCCAGCCAAGCGACGTCCGGCGCAGCACGTATTCGCTGCCGACGGCGACTACGACCAGGGCAACGAATGCCGCGGGAATGGGGCCGAACTGCCAAGTAATGGTTTCCACGACGTTCGTGTTGATGTAGCCGCCAGGGTTATCGCGAAGCAGGAAGCTCATCCCCTGTAGGCCTATATACATGGCCAAAGTTGCCGCGATCGGCGTGAAATTGGCGAAGCGGATCAGGCTGCCGTTGATTGCTCCCACCACGAATGCGCCGAAGAAAACAATGATGAAACCAGCCGTGATCATCAGCGCGGATTTGTCGTCGTTGATAAAGAACGACGCAATCACGACCAGAAATCCGGACAACGGGCCGACCGACAGGTCGATAGCGCCGAGCAAAAGAGCGATCGTCTGTCCGAGCGCGATAAATCCCAAGGCGGTGGCCAGCGACAGGATATTGCTGATGTTGAATGCCGACAGGAAGTTATCGTTTTGACTGAAGACGTAAAGTGCCAACAGCACTGTGACGAGCGCGAGCGGCACGGCGGCCGCGTTGTCTGATTGCAGAAAATGGCGCAACCATCCGGTCGCAGTGCGGGCGGTTTCCTGCAGCGCGCTTCCCAGACCTGAAGTGGCACTCACGGCGGCGGCGACAATTCGTTCTTCCGAGACGTCGGCGCCGGTCAGGGTCGCGACCGCGCGGCCGCGCGAGAGCACGATCACCGTGTCGCACAATCCCTCCAGTTCGGCGGCGTCCGACGAGTTCACGATCACCGGTGTGCCGGAGCTCGATACCTCGCGCAGGATGCGGTAGATCTCGAAGCGTGCGCCGACGTCGACACCCTGCGTCGGCTCGTCGGCAACGATCAGCCCCGGCTGCGAGAGCAGGGCGCGCGACATGACGACCTTTTGTTGGTTGCCGCCCGAGAGCGAAAGGATCGGCGCTTCGATGCTCGGGGCCTTGACGGCGAGTGAGCTGAAAGTCGCGCCCACGCGCTTCAGCTCTCTACGCGTGCTCATGATCCCGAACGTGGAGAACCGGTCGAGAGCGGCAAAGGATGCGTTTTCGCGCACGGTGAGACTTGCGGCGAGGCCTTCCGTATGCCGATCGGACGGCATGAAGGCGGCCTCTTGCACCAGCTCCTTGGTTTTCAGCGAGCGTCCTTGAAGACTGACAATACCTTCCGCCGGCTGGAGCCCGGCGAGCGCCCGCATCAATTGCGATTGACCGTTCCCTTCGACCCCGGCGATGCCGACAATCTGTCCCCGCGCCACCTCGAAGGATATATCGTGGAAGCCTTTGCCGCTGAGCGATTTTACCGAGAAGATCTGCTGTTGCGCCGAAGCGTCCACCTTCGGTGGGAATGCCGATCCGAGCGTTCGGCCGACAATCATCCCTAAAAGCTCGGAATCTCCGATCGCATCGACCGGTCCGCCACCGCGAACCCGCCCATCGCGAAGCACCGTGACGCGGTGCGCGATTTGGCGGACCTCGGCGAGCCGGTGGGTGATGTAGATCACCGAAGTGCCGCTCTTCACGATGCTGCGAATGCGCTCGAAAAGCATTTCGGTCGAATCTTGGTCGAGCGAGGCCGTCGGCTCGTCGAGCAGCAGAACCTTTGGCTTGATCGCCAGCGCCTTGGCGATCTCGAGCAGATGCTTCTGTGCGACCGTCAATGCATCAGCGCGGGTGCGCAGAGGGACATGCAAGCCGACCGCATGCAGCATTGTCGCCGCGGCAACTTGCGCGGGCCTGCCGGCGAACGCCGATGCCGGCAACGCCACCCGAAGATTTTCAAGCACCGAAAGATCGTCGAGGACGGCCGGATGTTGAAATGAAATTGCAATTCCCAGAGAAGCGGCAACGTCCGGCGACATAGTGGAGATCAGGCGATCGCCGACCCAGATCTCACCCGATTCCGGATGAACCGCGCCGGAGATGATGTTCATGAGGGTCGATTTGCCCGCGCCATTTTCGCCGAGCACCGCATGAACTTCGCCAGCATAGAACTCGACGCTCACGTCGCGGAGCGCGGGAACCTCGGAGTAAAATTTCGAAATGTCCGACAGCCGGATCGTCACGTCACCATGAGCCGGCGTGTCGGACATAAACGTTTCCGTAGAACAATTCACGACGTAATTCCGCTTGAACGGTCCATCCTGCGCTGACGCGTTGATCGTGCCCCGGACGACATCACGCCGCCGGGGCACGAGGCGCATTATTTGCTGTTGACTGCTATTTGCTATTGACCGCCTTTTCCTGATCTTCAGGAGACAGCTCGGCCGAAAGATAGATCGCTCCGGAAAGATCGCGGCGGCATTCTACCGCGTGAGGCTTGCCGGAGACCGAATTTTCAAACACCGGAGCCTTGAAGACGTCTTCTTCAGGCAACTTGCCGCCGGTCGCCGACGCGACCGCCCATTGCACGGCGAGGCGGACGTTGTCGTTGCCGGTCGCGACCGTGAACAATTTGAAGTCGGGATTGTCTTTTTGAACGTCGGTCCAGAAGCAGCCGAGCGAATTGCCGTCGGAGGTGGCAAGCGCTGGGATAGACCGGCCGGAATTCTTGAACAGCGGCAGCGCGCCGACCAGTGAGGGGCCGAAGTCGGAAACGATGACGTCGATCTTGCTGTTCTTCGCGATTTCCGCCGTCAACACCTTCTGCGTCAATGCCGGATCCCAGTTGGTCACGTCGAAGGGCTCGGGATTGAGGAATTTGTATTCGGGCCCGAGCACGGACTTCAGTCCCGCTAGCTCATCGAGACCCTGGCTGTTGCCCGCCGGGCCGCTCAGGAACAAGAGGTTGCCGCCCTGCGGGAGCACGCTCTTGATCCACTTGCCCCAGTTCTCGCCGTCGTTTTTGAACGAGGCGCCGATGAACCGGGTGTAGTTCACGCCGGCCTTGCCGCCGGCCTCGACGCGGTAAGGAACGATGACCTTGCCGGACTTGTAGACGCTCGTGATGGCGGGCAGCATCGCCGGCCCGGCATCGGGGAAGACCACGAGAGCGTCGATGCCTTTGGCCGCCATCGCTTTGATGTCGGAAATCGACTTTTGGGTGTCGCCCTGGCCGTCGGCATATTCATATTTGGTGATGCTGGGGCATTTGAGGGCTTCCTGCTTGCCGGAAGCGGTCGTCACTTGGCGCCAGCTGTTGCCGCCGTAGCCATCGAGCAAGGCAATCGTAGCCTTCTTGGGACCGCACCAGGAAGGCGTTTCCGCCCGCGCCAGGTCGGAGCAGCCGATAGCGATGATCGCCGCCACAGCGGCAAACCCCGGGTTCAATCGAACTGAGTGCTTCACTTGTTTCCTCCGTTTAGGTTGGTTTTGTTTGCTTGATGGCAAGTCCGGTCCATCGGACAGAGTAGACGCCGATACCAAAGCCCAAGGCCAAGGCCTGGATGATGGTCTGCGCCGAATACGGTACGCCGACCGCGAGTGCGAACTGGCTCAACTGGTTCAGGAAGAATGCGGCGATGACGGTCGCGACTGGAAATCCGCGGCCGCCGAGCAGAGAGGTTCCGCCAAGAACGACAACAGCGACCGAGGGTAGAAGAAGAGAGTCGCCTTGAAACGCCGTGGGCTCACGGGTGATGCCGGCGATGAGCACGCCGGCCATACAATAGAGGATCTGCGCGTATACATAGGCCAACAATTGATGCAGTTCGACGTGAAGACCGACGGCGCGGGTGGCCAACGGGTTGGCGCCGATGGCCTCGAAGCGTCTCCCGGCGACGGACTTTTTCAGGACGAACGAAACCACCGCCAGCGTTGCCAGCGCGAAGTAAACGGTATTGGGAAGCCAGAATGTTTGGCCGCCGGCGATCGCGGTCAGGAGCGTCGTGGTTGTCTTGGGCACGCCGCCGGAAACGGCGAATACCGCGCCGTAAAGCAGGGCGTTCACCCCGATGGTGGCGACGATGGGATTGAGCCGGCAAAGGCTGACCAGAAATCCGTTCGCCAAACCGGCCAAGATCGCGCACGCGATCGCGATCAAAACCGCCGGGAGGAGGAGCGCATTGTCTCCCTGCGGATAGTGGGTCGATATGACGACGGCAAGCGAGACGCCGCCCGCGAGCGAAAGATCGAAGCCGCCCTGTTGGACCACCAGCAACTGCCCCAGTCCGACAATCGCGATGATCGCCGCAAAGGGCAGACTTCCCGACAACGCTCCCCAGGTCACGCTCGACGGGGCGAACAAAAGACACGCAACGATCAGTGCGAGTGTGGAGATGACGACGGTCGCAAAGCTTTTCGCCCGCGGCACGGGAAAGAGGTGCCGCAGTTGCGGCAACACCATCGTCCTATTGAGCGTCTGGTTCATTCCCGGGCCTTGGTCGGATGGTCAGGGAAGAACCTTGGCTGAACGAAACATGTCGAACGCGTCCGTAAATGACCGAACCGAGTTTTGATAGGCCGTGAAGCCCATGTCCCGGCTTTTGGTCATATCGTTGAAATTCTCGATGGTGCGCCCCAGGTCGGCGTCGCTGTGCCACCAGGAAGCAACTGCGTTGAGCGGGTTTTTCTGCAAGCCGTACTTGGCGACGATCTTGTCCCAGACCGGCTCCATGTCGGCCATCTGGTGTTCCAAAGGTTGGGCGTGGCCGGGATATTCGGCGGCAGCAATGCCGAGGTGGTCGGCAAGCTTCGGCCACATCCAGTTCCAGCGGAACACTTCGCCGTTGACGATATTGAAGGCGTTGTTTTGCGCGCCGGGATCGGTCGCGGCCCAGAGCAGATGCTTGGCGATGATGCGGCTATCGGTGATGTCGACGACGGCTTCGTATTGCTCGGGCGAACCGGGAAAAACGAAGGGGCGGCCGGTCTCTTTGCAAATCGCCGCGTAGGCGGCTAGCGTCGCCGCCATGTTCATCTGGTTGCCGACCGCGTAGCCGATCAGCGTGTGGGGACGGTGAACGGACCAGGTAAATCCCTGCCGCGCGGCCGCGGCGAACACCTCGTCTTCCTGGTCGTAGTAGAAGTTTTGATAGGGAAGGCGAGGCTGCTCCTCGCGGAACGGCGTCACCGGCCTGGTTTTGGCGTAGGCCTCGAACGGGCCCATGTAATGCTTGGCGCCGGTCACCAAGGCCACATGCTTGATCCGCTTGCCGTCAACCGCGCGCATCAGATTGCGGACCATGCCGGCATTGACGCGGCAGTTCTCGGCCTCGGTGGGCTGACGTAACCAGGCGGTGATGAATACGTCGGTGGCATCGACCTGCTTGAGCGAGGTTTTCAGATCCTCGGCAGCTTGCAGGTCGGCAGCGACATGGTTGACGCCTTTCGGCAGGTCGTGGCCGTGACGGGAAATGCCGGTGACCGTCCAGCCCCCGGTCGCTATTAAATGCTCAGCGAGATGGCGGCCGATGATACCGGAAACGCCGGCGATCAGCGCATGGCGTTGCATCGATTGAGTCTCTTGATTCACCGCATAACCTTGATCGACAGCGTGAAAATGTTTCGAGCGAACGGCTTTTTGCACATCCGGCGCGGAGAGCTTTGTTGCTCGGCTTTGACGCCGCGGTCAGCAGATGCGCGAGCCGCGTGAAAAATATCGGGATTGTTGAACAGATCTTCCGCCCTGACGGCAACGCAGGCTGCGCCGCTTTTCAACGTCTCGGGCCGCACGTTCCAGGCACAGGCCTTCTCCGTCGCAGAAAGTAGACCTGCGCCCACCATCGGTCGCTCCTCCTTCGTGCGGTTTCTTTGCTTGGCGGAAAGCTTGCGCCTGCGTCGACCGCTTGGTGTTCTGAGGTGCGGAAGGCGTCAGTCACCCAACCCCCACCCACCCGAACGCTAATCCGAGGCACGACCAGTCGAAAATAGCCCAAATTTTCCCATCACTGGGGAATTGCGTGCCCCAATCGGCCAGCTATCCTGGTGGGGAGAACGCCAGACAGGTCGGCGATGACAATCGAGCGGATAAGGGACATTCACGCCTTCGTTCACGTGGCCGAGGCCAAGAGCTTTACGGCGGCGGCTGAGCGCATCGGTCTGTCGCGGTCGGCGGTGGGCAAAAGCGTCCTTCGCCTCGAAGACCGGCTTGGCGTTCGCTTGTTGCAGCGAACGACGCGGAGCGTGTCGTTGACCGGTGAGGGCGCCGTATTTCTCGAACGCTGCATCCGCATCCTCGCCGATCTCGACGAGGCTGAGATGTCGATGTTGAGCCATTCACAAACGCCGCGCGGCAGGCTGCGTCTCGAGCTTCCGGTGTCTTTCGGCCGGTTGCACGTCCTGCCGATCGTCAACGAATTCATGAGGAAGTGGCCCGAGATCTCCGTCAACATCTCGTTCAACGATCGTTTCGTGGATCTGATAGACGAGGGCATCGACCTGGCCATCAGGCTCGGCGGCAGCGACGACAGTCGCTTGATGACGCGATTATTGGCGCCGCATCGCATGGTCACCTGTGCTTCGCCGGATTACCTGAGAGCGCATGGCGTTCCAAAGAACGTCGAGGAACTGACGCGGTATAGCTGCCTGCATTTCGTTCACGGTGGACGCCCGGTCGATTGGCGTTTCACGATCGACGGGCACGTACGCACGGTGGCCGTTAACGGTCGCTTCAGTGCGACGAACGCGGAGGCGGTGCGCGACGCCGCGCTCGCCGGGTACGGCATCGCCAGGCTCGCGACTTTCTTGATCAGCGACGACCTGCGCTCCGCACGCCTGCAGCCCATTCTCAGCGGGTATTCCGCGGACGGCCCCTCCGTCCGCGCCGTGTATCCGTCGGGCCGCCATCTTTCACCCAAAGTCCGCTCCTTTATCGACGAGCTTCTGACCGCGTGGCGACCCGAGCCGCCATGGGACCGGCAGTGATCGTAAAGTTGTGCGCTTGCGTGCCGTTTCGTCCATCGTGCTATCGCGCCGCATCTGTGACATGCGTTCGCAACGCAAAATGCGCTTCGGGTTAGATGGAGCTTCCAGTTCCCCGATCTTGCTCATTCTCGGACACGGAAGGTTTTTGGGAACTCGCCCCGGGAGGCCGGCATTGTCAGTACAGTCAACTCTGCGTACCGACCGTGCTGTGATGTTTGCTGCTGATCCATTCACCTTCGTGGCGATGAAATTTCCCGCACCAGTTTGCGACGATTGCGCAATCCCGATGGTTACCGCGACGACAATTTTTCATCAGAAGGCGACCACGACGCCGAAGGTCACTTTCTATCAATGCCAGAGATGCGGCTGCACTCTTGGTGCGCCGCTCGGCCGACAGTACCGGATCATTCCCCCGGCCGCTTAGCGGATCGGCGCCAGTTCCTTCACCTCGTCTTCGGAGCCTAGCAGGTCGGGTCAGCGCATTTTCGCGCTTTCAGACTCCTCTTGGATTGGAAACGGGGGATCGCAAATAATGTCCGGCGACGCCTGGTGACCGGCCGGGCTCCGTCCGGTGACCGGGCGTCATTACACGTCATAAGGACTTACACCTCATAAGGACCTGCAAAATGCCGATCACAGCGAGCTTCAATCGCCGCGTTGAATCCGAGCACCCATCGGAAACCGCGGCGGCGCATCCCGAAGAGCTGAAAGCCACGCTCGATCTGGCGATCGGCAACGCCGTGTCGGTCAAGGCGTCCGTCCGCACTACGCCGGCCGGCTTGGTGGGTGCCGCAATACTCGCAGCGGTTATCGTATTGCCGACAGTTTCGCTGGCAAAGGCGCTTCTGCACGCAAAGCGCTAACGCGCAACATCGAGGACTTGCCGATCTGGCTTTCCTTGAAGGCAAACCTGGCTTTCCTTGAAGGCAAATGCGTAGCATGGTCTTGTCCTCGCATCAGGCGAGACCAAGGGGCTAGAACGACGATGAAAATGAAAATCCTCGTGTGCGCATGCGCCGTCCTTTTGACCACGGCCAACGCGTTTGCCGCCATTCAGTTCAAGCGCTTCACACATTGCGCGGAAGGGCTGGTGACGGTCAAAACCTGCGAATGCCATGCCAGCACCTCGCGGCATTGGCACTTTTGTCATTCCGGCGAATATTGCCACACGTTTGACGGTACCTGCCACAAATAGCCGGAGCCGCAGCGCTGGGCGGGGCCCGCCGGAGCGGGGCCCGCGTCAGTGCTGAGGATGCGGAGGCGGCCAGCTTCGTGTCACGGCGGGTGACTTCGCTCCGGGATCAAGTGCCCAACCCACCGCTGAAGTCGAAGAACAATCCCTCCGGATCATACTTCTTGCGGAGATTTTTCAGCCGCTGCCACGCCGCGGGCTTGTAGGAGAGCTCGGCGAACTCCGGATGCCCGACAATATCGGTTTCGCCGACATAGTGAGCGGCGACGTGCGGCTTGAGCAACTCCAGACATTTGGCGTGCCAGGAAATATTGGCGGCGTCGTCGGCTGCGGTATCCCACATCGTCCACGGGCCGCCATAGAGGGCTCCGGTGACGGAAAATGCTGCATCGGCAGGCGTAGCCGGTGGGCGATTTTTCCCCGTGTATACCGCGAACATGAACACCGTGGCCGGAGAGGGCGCGACCTGAATATGATCCTTCAGGGTACCGCACAGGTCGGCAAGCGGCGTATTGAAAAACAAGGCATCGACTTTGCAACGCAGATTGCCGGGCCAGAGCGCGCCGGACGCATCAAAGAGGTTCGTGAAGTTCGTCTCCTTGCTCACGGAACGCGATAGGCATTGGTCGAGCGCCGGATAGGTGTCGAGCAGATCTAATGTCGATCTGGCCGTATCCGCAGAATCGGCGAACATGACGGCGCTGACCAGCGCCACTTTGCCGTTGCTGCTGCGCGCTTTCTCGGCGAGCTCGGCCGGCGCCTTCACGGCGAACAGGCTGAGCTCGACACTGCTGGGTAACCGGCGCGCCAGTTGGTCGAGCCATGCCGCGATGGGTACCAGTTGCTCATAGGGATAATAGTAGACGCTGCTCGTGATCGCGCGTGGCAGCGGCTGAAGCTTCAAATGGTAGCGGACGGCGATGGCGAAGAATCCCGGCCCGGCGCCACGCGCGGCCCAAAAATAATCCGGATTTTCGGTCGCGCTTGCGGTGATCAGTTTTCCCTTTGCGTCGATGATTTCGATCGCTTCCACGCTGCCGACGCCCGGTCCCCAAACGCCGTGATTCCAGGACATGCCGCCACTTAGGAGGTAGCCGCTGAGCTTGACTTCCGGGCAGTGGCCGCTCGGAAACGACATGCCGTAGGCGTTCAGCGCCGCTTGGATCTGTCGATTGCTGATGATCGGCTGTACGACGGCTTTTCGCGAGGCCGGATCAACGGACAGCACTCTGTTCAAATTGGTGAGGTCGATCAGAAGCCCGCTGTCGCGCAAAGACGGATTGCACCAATTGTGGCCGCCTCCGCGTACCGTGACCTTCAACTTGTTGGCGCGCGCAAATTTGACCGCGGCGGCGACATCGTGCTCGTCCTTCGCCTGCGCGACGATTTGCGGATGCCGCGTCGGCTGGAGCTTGTTCCAAAGGTCGCCGAATGCGGCGTTGTCGAAATCCGGATCGAAGGCGCTGAGCGCGCGCCCTTGGAAGCCGAAGCTCGATTTAAGTGTGCGGAGATCTGTTTGGCCGGTGTTGAGCGCGCGTCCGGCGGCAGCCGATTCGCGGTAGGCAGCCGCGCCGCTCAGGACGATTGAACCGGTGCCGGCCAGTCCGGCCGACAGAAGGGTTCGGCGCGAAATATTGGATTTCCGGCGGTTCATCGGGGCTCCACTGGCGGTCCGGCGTTCCTTCGGCCTCGAGCGGTCGCAGAGTGAATGCGACGCGACGGCTGCCGAGTGCCCCTATTTTGCCGGATGTGCGTGAATGCAACGTTGGTTTTCGGCTGGCCGCCGCTCAGAAGTTCGGCGTCGCCGGCAAGGGGGGAGCGCGCCCCCCGCATCATAGCGGCTCAAGACCTTTCAGAAGCGGTCTTCGAAAATGGTGCGAGGTAGTTTCGCGATTTCAGGTGGCGAGCGCGGCGGCCTCGACATCCGCCTCTTGCTGTTCGCCTTCGTCGTCATCCTCGTCATCGGCTCCTTGCGGGGGCACGAGCGACAGGGACTGAAAGCTCAAGCTATTCAGCGAATGCTTCTTGGCCGGAGGGGGTATATTCCGGGACTTGAGGAAGAGCGTGCGGCCGAGGGGACCGCCCACGTCGGTAAGATCTTCCTCTTCGCACATCGCCGCCACGGCGAGCGCAGCGCCTTCGAGGTGGCTGCGACGATAGCAGAACAGAGCAACCGATGGCCGCCTTTCCGGCGGCACGTCGGCAACCGGCACCGGCAAGCCGCGTTTGGCGGCGTCGTAGAGACTGAACAACAGTTGCTCGCTGATCGGGCAGACTTCTTCCTGCAGAAGATAGGCCATCGTTTCCCCTTGCAATCGATGATGTGCGTCTTAGAGCTTGATCCGATCAAATCGAATCGCATCAAGGTCTAGATTTTAGGTTGCTGCACTAGGCCAGAAGCATGATGCAGCGCGGAGGTAGGCGGAGCATCCGCGCCTGCAGCACGCTGGCTTCTACGATGTTCTCGATCGTGTAGTCGTCGACTTCGAGATCGAGAAAGCGCCGTTCCAATTCCGCCTTGGCGCCCGCGGTATCGACCGCTGCGACGGCGTAGTTTAAGCGCAACGCGTCGCCGCGATCGTTCTCGAATTTCACTGTCGTCACGAAAGGTCGATGCATAAGCATGTCACTCCGCTGCGCGGCCATCAAACGCGCACGGTTTTAATAAATTCTTACTGATGGGGCCGCCGCCGGGGGATTTACCAGCCGATAACTACGTCGCGCCTGCCGGGTTGCCCGTTCGGGATCGATCGCTCAATTTGACGCGGTTCTGTTCAGCGGGAGTAAACCATGGGTGAACCGGCCGAAGTTTCGGGTGATCAGTTGCGCACCATCGTCGAGCGCATCGAGCACATCGAAGAAGAGATCAAAGAGCTCAACGAAGGAAAGCGCGAGATCTTTCAAGAAGCCAAGAGCAACGGCTTCGACGTCAAGGTCATTCGCGAGATCGTGCGCTTGCGCAAGCAGGACCAGAAGGAGCGCGAGGAGCACGAATCCCTGCTCGAGGTTTATCTGCGAGCGATCAAGGATACGCGCGTCGCCAAAGCCGCCTGACGCGGCGGCTTAATCCGTGCGTCCAGCGCGCGATCGTGGTGCCTGCTACGCGAATACCGCAAACGATGCCCCGGTCGGCTTGGACAGCTTGACCGGGGCTTTTTGTTGATGGAACGCCCTGCTTTTCGCCCGTTCAGCGCTGTTTGCGCCCGGAGATTCCGAATACGACGGTGCCGATGCAAAGCAGGCTGCAAGCGGCGGAGATCATAAATACCGCGCGCGGCTCGCCACGATCCATCATCATGGCGTAGATCATCGGCGCGAACATCGAGCCGATATTGAAGCCCGATGAGACGAAGCCGAACACTCTTCCGAACGCGCCGGGCGGGGTCACCGAGCGCACCAGCATGTCGCGCGAGGGGCTGACGATGCCGGTAAACAATCCGGCCAGCGAGCTCATAGCGATCAACGCCACGGTCGAATGACCGACAATGCCCATCAGAAACGTAGCGGCGCCGGCCAAAGCCAACGACAGCGCTGCAACCGTCACATGCCGCGTTGTCCGCGAGGCAAGAAGGCCGCCGAAAAGCACGCCGACCGCGTTCATCGACAACAGCCCGGTCAGTGCGACGTTCGCCACCGTACCCGACGTGCCGTAAAGCGCGGCGAGCGCGACCACGAGAATCGTGTTGATGCCGCCCATGATCGAGATCAGGATGAAGAAGCCCAGATTGAGCAGGATCGGCGGCGAAAGCAGCAAGCTCCAGCTGGTCTGTTGATCAGCGGTCTCCTTGGCCGTCGCTCTCGGCGGATGTTTTTCCGCAATCCGCTCCGGCTCAGCCGGCCATTGGACGATGAGCAACGCCAGCACCGCCGCACCCAGGATGGCGGCGCCGATGAAAGCGCCGCGCCAACCGAATTGGCTTTGCATGGCGAGCAGCGTCGCCGGCGCCACGGCCGAGCCGAGGATTCCGGCGAAGGTATGAAACGAGAAAACCTGGCCGATGCGACTCGGCGGCGTGTGCTGTGACAACAGCGAATAGTCAGCCGGATGATAGGCCGTGTTGCCAAGCCCGGCGACGGCAAACATCGCGACAAAGACCGCATACGAATTGACCAGCCCCGCCACCGCAAACGCGGCCGTGCCCAGTGCCAGTCCGGCGATCAAGACGACGCGCGCGCCGATACGGTCGACTAAAAATCCCGCCGGGGTTTGCAGTGCCGCGGAAACGACGTTGAAGGCGGTGAGCGCCAGCGCCAGCTCGGTGTAGGTCAGCCGATAGTCCGCCTGAATGAAAGCGAACAGCGGCGCCAGGATGATCATGTAGTAGTGGCTGACGAAATGCGCCGCGCAAATCGGCACGATGAGCCGCAATTCGCCGAACCGGCGGACCGATGCCGATATCGCTTGCGTCATTGCGGGGTCACTGACTCGCCCACGGGACGTGCGTTCTGCAGTGCCTGCCAGACGCGAAACGGCGTCAGCGGCATGTCGAGGTGGCGTATGCCGCGCTCGGCGAGCGCATCGAGAACCGCGTTGGTCACCGATGTAAGCGAGCCGGCGCAGCCCGCTTCGCCGCAGCCCTTGGCGCCGAGCAAATTGGTCGTCGCCGGAACCGCGCGCTCGGCGGCGACGAAAAGCGGCACATCGGCTGCACGCGGCATGGCATAGTCCATGAACGAGCCGGTGAGCAATTGTCCGTCGTCGTCATAGACGGTCATTTCCATCAACGCCTGTCCGACTCCTTGGACAACGCCGCCGTGCAACTGGCCGGCCACGATCAACGGATTGACGACGACGCCGAAGTCGTTGACGCAGGTATACTTGACCAGATCGACCACCCCGGTCTCGGGATCGACTTCGACCTCGGCAACGTGGCACCCGTTGGGAAACGTTGCCGCGCCCGGCCCGTCGCTGATGTGATGAACGTCGAGCGATTGCGGGGCCTCCGGCGGCAACGTGACGTTTCCTTCGCGCAAGGTGCGCGCCAGCTCGATGACGGTGATGGAGCGGTCGGTGCCGGCGATCACAAAACGGCCGCGAGCGAACTCGATGTCGGAGGCAGCTGCTTCAAGCACGTAGCTCGCGGCCTCCTTGCCTTTTTCAACGATTTTGCCCGCCGCCTCGATGATCGCGGTGCCGCTGTGCATCAACGACTTTGAGCCGCCGCTGCCGCCGCCGAATTCGATGCGATCGCTGTCGCCTTGCAGGAGCGCGATCGTCTCGAACGGAATGCCGAGCTTCTCGGTCAGCACTTGGGCGAAGGCCGTCGCGTGTCCCATGCCGAAATCGAGCGTGCCGGTGGTGAGCGTGACCGTGCCGTCGGCATTGAACGCGATGTCGGCAAGCTCCTTGCTAGGCGGCGCGGTGACTTCCAAAAAATTGCCGACGCCGAGCCCGCGGATTTTGCCGCGGCGCGCGCTGTCGCGCTTGCGCCGGGCAAAGCCTTTGGCATCGGCGAGTTCAAGTGCTTGTTTGGTCAGGGCGATGAAATCGCCGCTGTCATAGGTGACCTGGGACGCGGTCTTGTAGGGTAGATCGTGGCGGCGGATCTGATTGCGCCGCCGCAACGTCAGGCGATCGATGCCCATTTCGGCTGCCGCCGCATCGATCAGCCGTTCCACAAAGTAATTGCCCTCCGGCCGGCCGGCGCCCCGATAGGGGCCGATCTGCGAGGTGTTGGTGAACACGCATTTGGACGACACCTCGATCAGTGGCGTCCGATACATGCTCTGCACATTCTTGGCGATGTTGAGCGTGCCAGGCACCGGCCCCATCGGCGAGAGGAAAGCTCCCATATCGGCGTAGCCGGTGAAGCGCAACGCGAGGAAATCGCCGTCTTTGTCGAGCGCCAGTTCGCCGACGAATTCCTGATCGCGCCCGTGGCTGTCGGAAAAGAAGCTGCCGGAACGCTCGTCCGTCCATTTCACCGGGCGCCCGAGCGCGCGGGCGGCGTGAAGCAAACAGACATATTCGGGGAACAGCACGCCCTTCATTCCGAACGAGCCGCCGACCTGACCGGTCAGAACCCGCACCGCGCTCGGTTCGACGCCCAGGCAATCGGCGATCTGCGCGCGCATGCTGCTGACGCCCTGCGAACCGACGTAGATTGTAAAGCGCGCGCCGTCATGGCTCGCCACCGCGGCGCGCGGCTCCATCGCGTTCACCACGACGCGGCTGTTGAGCAGGTTCAATCGCGTGACGTGCGCCGCGGAGCCGAAGGCGGCCGCTACGGCCGCCGCGTCGCCGAAGTGAAAATCGAGCGGAACGTTCCCGGGCACGTCGTCATAAAGCTGCGGTGCGCCTTCGCGCGTGGCTTGCCCCGGCGTCACCACTGCGGCGAGTGGATCGATATCGATCTCCACGGCCTCGGCCGCATCCTTCGCCGCAAACACGGTCTCGGCGATGATGCAGGCGACCGGATCGCCGACGTAGCGAACCTTGTCCTTCGCCAGGATGCCGCGCCACGGCTTTTTCAGCGGCGACCCGTCGCGGCTTTTGAGCGGCATGTTGCATTTGAGGGGGCCGTACCCTTCGAAGTCGGCTGCGGTGTAGACCGCGAGCACGCCCGGCATCGCCCGGGCTGCGTCGGTGTTGATGCCGCGGATCACGCCGTGTCCGTTGCGGCTGCGGACCATCGTTGCATAGGCCTGCCCGGGCAGGCTGACATCGTCGGTGTAGCGGCCATGGCCGCGCAGCAGCATCGGGTCTTCGACCCGCGGCACCGCTTGCCCAACGGCAAATTTCTCGGTCGCCAATTGCTCCGCGTTCAATCCGTCGTCGGAGCGCTCGGCCGGCTGATACAAATCCATACCCGTGGGATTCCGTGTAAATTCTGCGGATTCAACAAGAGATGGAGATAATGGACTTGATCCGGCACGACAAGTTCGCCGCCCACATGGCACTTAAGCGCAAAAAGCGCAGTATTGGCCGCCCCGCTGGCGGCTGATACATTGGTTTGATTTGAACATTGCGCGCAGCCGTCGAGCGGCAAAGTTCCGGCGCCGCAGGGAAGGTAACTGAATGAGCCAGGAGGCTCAGTCCTCTGGCGGGCTCGTCGATCGCCCGGCGTCCCGTCGACGCTGGCCGCGGCGGCCCCCGTACGATGCGCGCCGCGACGGCCTTCATCACGAGGATGAGAGGGCCTCGCGCGATGCATCGGCCGATGGAACCTACGCGGCGCTCGACCTCGGCACCAATAATTGCCGGCTTTTGATCGCGCGGCCGACGGCCGACGGGTTTCGCGTGGTTGACGCTTTCTCCCGGATCATTCGCCTGGGCGAGGGGGTCGCTTCGTCGCGCCGGATCAGCGAGGCCGCGATCAAGCGCGCCGTCGAGGCGCTCCTGGTCTGCCGCGATAAGATGCGCGCCCGCGGCGTGCATCGCGCGCGATTGATTGCCACGGAAGCCTGCCGCGCCGCCGAGAATGGCAGCGAGTTTCGTGCCCGCGTCGCCGAAGAGGCCGGCCTCGAGCTCGAGATCGTGGACTCGGCGACCGAAGCCCGATTGGCGGCAGCCGGCTGCACCGAGCTGTTCGATCCCGCCGCGTCCGGCGTAATCCTCTTTGACATCGGCGGCGGATCTTCCGAAGTGGTGCGGCTCAACCGGCCCAACGGCGTGCACCGCGGACCGCCGCAGCCCGATATCGTCGGCTGGGCCTCGCTGCCGGTCGGTGTGGTCACGCTCGCTGAGCGCTACGGCGGCACGGTGGTGCCGCGCGAGGTCTATGACGCGATGGTCGAGGAAGTCGCCGCACTGGTGCGGGCATTCGCCGAAGAGCATCGCGGCGATCTCGACGGCTTCCACATGCTCGGCACCTCGGGCACCGTCACCACCATTGCGGGCGTGTTTCTGCGCTTGCGGCGCTACGATCGCCGGCGTGTCGACGGTTGTTGGCTCTCCGACCACCAGGTCTCGCGCGTGGTCGGCGAATTGATAGCGATGAGCTTCGACGAGCGCGCCGCCAACCCCTGCATCGGTACCGAGCGCGCCGACCTTGTGCTCGCCGGCTGTGCCATCCTCGACGCCATCCGCAGATTTTTTCCCTGCGAGCGCCTGCGCGTCGCCGATCGCGGCTTGCGCGAAGGCATGCTGGTCGAGATGATGCGCGCCGACGGGGTTTGGGGCGAAGGCTGACAGCATGGCTCGGCTGCGACCGGATAAGCGCCGCACGCCGTCTTCGCGTGCCTGGCTCGAACGTCAGATTAACGATCCTTACGTGGCGCGCGCCAAGCGTGAAGGTTATCGCTCGCGCGCGGCCTTCAAGCTTGCCGAGATTGACGATAAATTTCACCTCCTGAAAAAAGGCGCGCGGGTCGTCGATCTCGGAGCGGCGCCCGGAGGCTGGAGCGAGATCGCGGCAAAGCGGATCGGCGAGGGCGGCAAGGTAGTGGCGCTCGACATTCTCGATATCAAGCCGATCCCCGGCGTCGATTTCATCCAGCTCGATTTTCTCGACGCGGCCGCGCCCGACCGGCTGAAAGATCTGCTCGGCGGTGAAGCCGATGTCGTCCTCTCCGACATGGCCGCCAACGCCACCGGCCACCGGCAGACCGATCATCTGCGCATCATGGCGCTCGCGGAAGCGGCCGCGCATTTTGCCCGCGAAGTGCTGGCGCCGGGCGGAAACTTTGTCTGCAAGGTGCTGCAAGGCGGCACCGAGACGGCGCTCCTTGCCGAGCTCAAGCGCGATTTCGCCAGCGTCAAACACATCAAGCCGCCGGCAAGCCGCACTGACTCCGCCGAGCTTTATCTGCTCGCCCGCGGCTTTCGCCGCGCGGTGCGCACAGATGGCACGGCCTAGGAGATATTGTGAGGGCTGCTGAGATCGTCCCAATCATCATCATAATGGCGACGGCCATTACCGGGATGATTTTGGCCCTTTGGCACAATGTCAGAGTTTTAAGACGAAGGTTTAGTCACTGGCAAAGTAACTTGAGTGTGCTTTTTATTTTTTCCATCGGAAACGGAAGTGCTGATCCCGCGAAAATAGCATTGTGGACGAATGTGGGATTTAGCGGAGCCGAAGCAAAAATGATCATTCGCCGGCAAGTGATGTGCTTGCTTGCAACAGTAATGGGCGTCGTGGTCGGATGTGTGCTGTCGATGTTATTTGTGCGGTGAGGCTCAAGTCTTCTCTGGCTTAGGCGCGGCGGTCTCGACCTCTCCTTGTCCGGTGAGCTCGGCACCGGCGTCGCGCGGCAGCCGCAGGAAGACGAGGCTTGCGGCGGCCGTTGCGGCGGCAACGATGAGAAAAGCCGGCGGGAAGTCGGCGGCGCTCATTGTCGTTTCGCGCCTCAGCAACAAGGTGATTTCGACCACCAGCGCACCCACGGCGACGCCGGTGGAAATCGCCAGCTGTTGCGCCACCGAGGTGAGCGTGGTCGCGCGGCTCATCAGCGGCGGGTCGATCTCGGCATAAGCGATGGTGTTGACGGCGGTGAATTGCAGAGAGCGGAAGAAGCCGCCGGCCAGCAGGATTGCGATCATGACGGCGAACGGCACGCCGAGCGAGAACAGGGCGCACGCCCCTAGAAAGACCGCGCTGGTCAGGCTGTTATAAATCAGGACCGGACGATAGCCGAAACGTTTGAGCACGATGGCGGCAACGGTTTTCATAAAGATCGAGCCGATCGCGGCCGTGAACGTGATCATGCCCGACTCAAACGGCGTCAAGTTGAAGCCGATCTGCAGCAGCAGCGGCAGCAGAAAGGGCAAGGCGCCGATGCCCAGCCGGAACAGGAAGCCGCCGAAGATGCTGGCGCGGAACGTTGCAAATTCGAACAGGCGAAGATCGAGGATTGCTGCCGGTGTGCGGCGGGCATGAACCACATAGGCCACCGTACAGACGGCGCCCATACTAAGAAGTCCTGCGATCCAAGGGGCGGGCAGCAGCGCCAGGCCGAGTACGGAAAGGCCGAAAGCCAATCCGCCGATACCAAGCCCGGACAGCACAAAGCCCGTGAAATCGAACGGAGCCGGGCGGTCGGCTTGTACGTCCGGAATGTACAAGGTCGCCATCACGGCGCCTAAAGCGCCGATCGGGACGTTGATGATGAAGATCCAGTGCCACGAGAAATACGTGGTGATGAAGCCGCCAAGCGGCGGGCCGCAGATCGGCCCGATCAGTGCTGGAATGGTCACCAGCGCCATGGCGTTGAGCAGGAGCCGCTTGTCGATGGTGCGCACCAGAATGAGACGGCCGACGGGCGTCATCATCGCGCCGCCGGCGCCCTGAAGAATGCGCGCCAGCACGAACTGCGGGAGCGAAGCTGACAGAGCGCAGCCGATCGAGCCGAGCACGAAGATGACGATGGCGCTGCGAAACACGTTGCGTGCACCGAAACGATCGGCGATCCAGCCGCTGGCCGGGATGAAAATGGCGAGTGCGAGCAGATAGGACGTCACCGCAAGCTTGAGCGCCAGCGGATTGGTTCCGAGCGCCCGCGCGATCGCCGGCAGCGATGTGGCGATCACCGTCGAGTCCATGTTTTCCATGAACAGAGCCACCGCCACGATCAGCGGAACGATCCGATCGTAAGAATTGGGCGCGGGGGATGTCGACATCAGCCTAGCGACTCGCCGGGCCGGCTTTCAGCCGCTGCAAACCTTCGGCAGGCTGCTGGAACGAAGGATCGATCTTGAGCGCCTCGCGGAAGTCGGCAATCGCGCCGGCCTGGTCGGCCAGCCGCTCGCGGATCAGCCCGCGGGTGGAGAAAGCGCTGGCCGAGCGGGCGTTCAGCGCGATGGCGCGGTCGGCATCGGCAAGCGCCTGGACGTTTTCACCGCCGAGATAATGCGCCCAGGCGCGATTATAGTAGGCGAGTGCTGCATTCGGCGAAAGCTCGATGGCGCGCGTATAGTCGGCCATGGCATCGCTGAGATCGAGCCGTTCGCGCTTGGCGTTGCCGCGGTTGATGTAGGCGTCGGCAAGCCGCGGATCGAGCTTGATGGCCTGGTCGAGGTCGGCAATGGCCCGCTCCGGTTCGCCCTTGGCGGTCCAGGCACTGGCCCGGTTGCTGAAGGCCGAGGCCGTGGGATTCAGTCTGATGGCCTGATCGTCATCGGCGATGGCGCGGTCGAGATCGCCCTTGTGCCGCCACGCGATGGCTCTGTTGTAGAACGCCGCCGCATAGCCTGGGTCGAGCTTCAGCGCTTCGTTATAGTCGGCGATGGCATGATCGAATTCGCCTTTATCGTCAAAGGCGTTGCCGCGATTGTTGAAGGCCAGGGCGAATTTTGGATTGAGCTTGATCGTTTGATCGTAATCGGCGATGGCGCGCGCAAAATCGCGCTTCTGATAATAAGCGTAGCCCCGCTCGTTGTAGGCGCCGGCCTGCTGCGGATTGAGGCGGACGGCCTCGCTCAGATCGGCGATGGCCCGGTCGAAGTCTCCATCGCGCCGGTAGGCAACGCCGCGATCGTAGTAGAAGCGGGCGTTGGTCGGGTCGATTCGGATCGCTTCGTTGTAATCGGCGATGGCGGCGTTGCGGTCACCTTTGTCGTCGCGGGCATTGCCGCGGTTGGCGTAGGCTTCGGCGCTATTGGGATCGATCCGGATAGCGGCATCGAAGTCGCCGATGGCGCGGTCGAAATCCCGCTTCTGATAGTACACCAGCCCGCGATTGTCGTAGGCCAGCGCGAATTGCGGCGATAGCTGGATGGCGCGATCGAAATCCGCAAGCGCGCGCGGCAAGTCGTTCTTGCCGCGCCAGGCGTCGCCCCGATTGTTGTAGGCCAGCGCGAAGTTCGAATCGATACGCAGTGCCTGGCCATAATCGCCGATGGCACGGTCGAGGTCGCCCTTCTCGAACCAGACGATGCCACGGTTGTTGAGCGCGGAAGCATTCTTCGGATCGAGCCTGATCGCCTGGTCGTAATCCGCGATGGCGTGCTCGAAGTCACCCTTGCGGCGGAAAGTCAGTCCGCGATTGAAATAGGCAGCCGCATAGTTCGGCGCCAAGCGGATCGCCTCGGTGTAATCGGCGATGGCGCGGTCGAGGTCGGCCTTTTCGTCGAGCGCATTGCCGCGCGTCATGAAGGCGCCGGCGTCGTTGGCGTCGAGCCCGATGGCGGCGTCGAGATCGGCGATGGCGCCGTCGAGATCGCGTTGCATCAGCCGAGCGCTGCCCCGATCCGCATAGGCGCGCGCATAATCCGGATTGAGCTTGATCGCCTCGCTAAAGTCGCCGACCGCTCCGGCGACGTCGCCCTTGGCGCGCGACGCCACGCCGCGGTCGTGACGCAGGATGGCGAGGTTGGCCGCCTGGTAGCGGCCGGAATCGATCAGCGTCGTGCACGCGGTGATTTGCTCGTCGTTGCTCGCGCGCCATTGGCCCGTGCAGCGGCGCTCGTCAGGGCTCTCTTGCCCGGGTGCTGGGGCCGCGGGCGCCGGCTGCACAGGTGCTTGGGCCGTAATTTGGGCGAACGCCGGCCCGTCGCAGGCAGCCGACAGTACGGCGAGAAAAACCAGCGCGGCCCTGCGCAAAGCGATAGAGGGCGGCAATCGCAGCGACATCATGTTTTTTGCCCGGCCCGGATCGGCGATGAGGTCGTTTCGGCGCCCATCGATCACCTCGGCTGCGACCAAATCTAGCCCGGCGTGCACTGGCCGGCCAAGCGTCCGATCACCATCTATCAATCGCGGCGCAGACATGCTAGGAACCGGCGCCAATCCGAAAGTGGGCCTTCGCAGTGGATGACGGTGGGGAGCGAACGCTCGACCCGCGGTCCATCCATTTAACCTTCGGCCTATGAAGCGCCCGCATGAACAAAGGCTCGCGCGGCCGGGCGAGCGCTAGCGGAGTTGGCGATGCTCACGAATAGTCCGCGCGAAGGTCTCACGTTCGATGACGTTTTGATTAAACCCGGCCTGTCGGACGTACTCCCGTCCGAGGTCGATATTCGCGCCCGAATCACCCGCAGCGTCGCACTCAATATTCCGATCATTGCCTCGGCCATGGACACCGTGACCGAAGCCAACATGGCCATCGCCATGGCGCGGGTGGGCGGCATTGGCGTCATCCACCGCAATCTGGAACCCGCGGAGCAGGCCGCGCAGGTGCGCCAGGTGAAGAAATACGAATCCGGCATGGTGGTGAACCCGGTGATGATTCACCCCGACGCGACGCTCGACGACGCGCTGCGGCTGATGCAGGAGAACCGCATTTCCGGCATTCCGGTGGTCGAGGGCGGCGGCAACGGGCGCGCCGGTAGGCTCGTTGGCATCCTCACCAACCGCGACGTGCGTTTCGCCACCGACGGCCGGCAAAAAATTTCCGAGCTGATGACCAAGGACGACCTTGTCACGGTGCGCGAAAGCGTGAGCCAGGCCGAGGCCAAGCGCTTGCTGCACCAGCACCGGATCGAAAAGCTTCTGGTGGTCGACAGCGACTATCGTTGCGTCGGCCTGATCACGGTGAAGGATATCGAGAAGGCGGTGGCAAATCCGAATGCCTGCAAGGACGAGCAGGGCAGGCTGCGGGTTGCCGCTGCCACCAATGTGGGCGAGGCCGGCTACGCGCGCAGCGAAGCGCTGATCGACGCCGGCGTCGATCTGATCGTGGTCGACACCGCGCACGGCCACTCGCGGCGCGTGCTCGATGCAGTCAGCCGCATCAAGCGCATGTCGAACGCCGTGCAGGTCGTGGCCGGCAATATCGCCACGGCCGAGGGTGCCAAGGCGCTGATCGATGCCGGCGCGGATTCCATCAAGGTCGGGATCGGCCCAGGCTCGATCTGCACCACGCGGGTGATCGCCGGTGTCGGCGTGCCGCAGCTCACGGCGATTACGGATGCGGTCGATGCGGCGCAAAAAAGCGGCACCCCGGTGATCGCCGACGGCGGCATCAAATACTCCGGCGATCTCGCTAAAGCGCTGGCGGCGGGGGCCGATTGCGCCATGGTGGGTTCGCTGCTTGCCGGTACGGACGAAACGCCCGGCGAAGTGTTTCTGTATCAGGGCCGTTCCTACAAGAGCTATCGCGGCATGGGGTCGACGGCCGCGATGGCGCGCGGTTCGGCCGACCGCTACTTCCAGCAGGAGATCAAAGATACGCTCAAGCTGGTTCCCGAAGGGGTCGAGGGCCAGGTGCCCTATAAGGGCCCGGTGGCGAATGTAGTGCATCAGCTCGCCGGCGGATTGCGCGCCGCCATGGGCTATGTCGGCGCCAAGGATCTCGCCGAGCTTCACAAGAAGGCCGAGTTCGTCCGCATTTCCGGCGCCGGCTTGCGCGAGAGTCATGTGCACGACGTCAGCATCACGCGCGAAAGTCCCAATTACCCGAGCCGCGAGTAAATCGCGGTGACGCAAGCCACCGGTGATGCGTTCAAGCACGTGCGCGAGGCCACCAATCAACATCGCGCCCGCCATCGCTGCCACGCCTATCCGTATCGGCACGGCCCATTGCTCGGCGTGTTGGCTGCGGCGGCGCAGGCGCGCCGCATCCTCGAACTGGGCACGGCGCTCGGCTATACGGCGCTGTCCTTTGCGCATGGCGCCGGCGGTTCGATCGTCGATACCATCGAGCGCGATGCCGAGCATGTGGAGCTTGCGCGCCGGAATATCGCCGCCGCCGGCCTCGGCGAGCGCATCCGCGTGCACCATGGCGATTTCGCTGCGGTGCTGCCGGCACTCGAACCCGGTTACGATGTGGCCTTCTTCGATGGCCACACGCCGGTGCCGGCGCTGCATCTGACGCTCGGCAAGCTGTTGCGGACCGGCGGTCTTTTGATCACCGCCAATCTCAATCATGGGGGTACCGCCGACCAAGTGGCGAAGGCGCTGTTCGACGGCACGTCCTGGCGCAGCGCGCTGGTCGACGACGAAGGCGAAACGGCGTTGAGCGTCAAGCTTTGACGCAAGAACCGGCGTGTGGGGCGATTTCCAAAGAGCTCAAATCTGCTCACGAAATCCACGCGCGCTTGCGAAGTAACAAGAGTTGCGCATGGCATGGCGGCGGCAATCGTGCCGTGATAAGGACGTGCGATTTTTGTTGGGGGCGCGCCGATGTCGTTGCAAGCCGTTCTGCTGCCGCTGTTCGTCGAGGTCATTCTCACCTTTGTGTTGATGCTGTGGATGGGAGCGCTGCGCGGCGGCGATTTTCGCTCCGGCGCGGTGCGGCCGGCGGATGTGGCGTTGCGCGAGCCGCGTTGGCCGCAGCGCACGAGCCAGGCCGCCTATTCGTTCTCAAATCAATTCGAAATGCCGGTATTGTTTTACGTACTGACCATTCTCGTATGGGTCACCCGTCACGCGGGTTACGTGTTTGTGATCCTGGCCTGGATTTTCGTCATTTGTCGCGTGCTGCAGGCCTACGTGCATGTCACCAGTAATGCTTACAGATGGCGCAGCTCTTTCTATTCTGTGGGCGCGGTGGTGCTCATGGTGATGTGGGCGATCTATATCGTCGAAGTGCTGACTGGCGGGATCGTGTGAGCGGATCCGGCTTTTTCCCGGCGGCAACTTGGCGGTGCCACGAGCAGATAACATGAGGCGGCCCGTGCGCTGGACATTCTCATGATTCCCGCTGCCCGCCTCTCGGCCGCCATCGAGATCGTCGCGGATATCGACACGCAGCGGCGCCCGGCTGCCGACGTGCTCAAGGATTGGGGACTTTCACATCGTTTCGCCGGTTCCTCGGATCGGGCGGCGATTGCCGGATTGGTCTACGACACATTGCGGCGCAAATCGTCCTCCGCCTGGCTGATGGGCGAACACGGAGCGCGGGCGGCGGTCCTTGGCATGTTGCATCGCGAGCGCGGTTTGGGGGCGGACGAGATCGCCGAATTATGCAGCGGGGCGCGCTTCGCGCCGCCGCCGTTGACGGAGGCTGAGCGGGCGGCGTTTGCGGGCGACCGCTTGGCGCAGGCTCCGGCGCACATTCGCGGCGATTATCCCGACTGGCTTGAGCCGCATTTCTTACGGGTGTTCGGCGAGGACCGCGCCGCCGAAGGTGCCGCGCTCGCAAGCCGCGCGCCCCTCGATCTGCGCGTCAACACGCTCAAGGCCGAGCCTGAGGAGGTGTTGCCGAAGCTCGAGCATTTGCATGCCGAGCCAACCCGATGGTCGCCGCAGGGCCTGCGCATCAAGCTCTCGGCGGATGCCAAGAACCCGGCCATCCATGCCGAGCCTTCCTTTCTCAAGGGCACGATCGAAGTGCAGGACGAAGGCTCGCAGCTTGCCGCGCTGCTGTCGGGCGCGAAGTCGGGGGAGCAGATTGTCGATCTCGCCGCCGGCGCCGGCGGCAAGGCGCTCGCGCTCGCGGCGCTGACCGACAATCGCGGCCAGATTTACGCAACCGACATTGACAAGCGCCAGCTCGCCCCGATCCACGAACGCATCACCCGCGCCGGTGCCCGCAATATTCAGGTGCGCACGCCGCGCGGGGAAACCGACGTGCTCAGCGATCTCGCCGGCCGCGTCGACTTGGCGCTGATCGATGCTCCCTGCACCGGCACCGGCGTTTGGCGGCGCAATCCGGATGCCAAATGGCGGGTGCGGCCCGGCGCCTTGGACGATCGGCTCAAGCAGCAGGAGGCGTTGCTCGACCGTGCCGTCCCGCTGCTGAAGGCCGGCGGCCGCATCGCCTATATCACCTGCTCGGTTCTGCCGGAGGAGAATGGCGACCAGATCGGCGCCTTCCTTGAGCGGCATCGCAACTTTACCGTCGTGTCGCCGCGGGACCTGGCGGCCGCCGGCCTCGGCGAGCGCGGCCTCGTCTTCTGCCAGGCCGCGAGAGTGTCCGATACCGGGGTGCTGATGACGCCGCGGACCACCGACACCGACGGCTTTTACGTTGCCGTTATGCGCAAGTCTTGAGCCAAAGCCCAGCCGAGACTTCAGCAATGTGGAGAGGGCGTGGCCGCGGTCTTGACCCGGCATGCCGGCAGCCGCACATATCGCTATGCACGATACCATCCTCATCGTCGACTTCGGCTCCCAGGTTACCAAGCTGATCGCGCGCCGCGTGCGCGAGGACAACGTCTATTGCGAGATCGTGCCTTTTCAGAAGGCCGAGGAAGCGCTGCGCAGCTTGCGCCCGAAGGGCATTATCCTGTCCGGCGGGCCCGCCTCGGTGCTCGACAAAGGCGCGCCGCTTGCGCCCGAAGCGGTCTACCGGGCCGGCGTGCCGGTGCTCGGTATTTGCTATGGCGAGCAGGCCATGACGCACCAGCTCGGGGGCAAGGTGGAAGCCGGTCATCATCGCGAGTTCGGCCGTGCCGAAGTCGAGATCACGCGGCCCTCGGCGCTCTATGACGGCGTCTGGGAGATCGGCCAGCGCTATCCGGTGTGGATGAGCCACGGCGATCGGGTGACGCGGCCGCCGGAGGGTTTTGTTGCCGTCGGCACCTCGCCCAATGCGCCGATCGCGATGATCGCCGACGAGGAGCGGCGCTTCTACGCCACGCAATTCCATCTTGAAGTCGTGCACACGCCGCACGGCGCCGCCATCCTCCGCAACTTCGTGCGCAATATCGCCGGCTGCTCCGGCGATTGGACCATGCGCGCCTTCAAGGACGAAGCGATCGAGAAAATCCGCCGCCAAGTCGGCAAGGGCAGGGTGATCTGCGGCCTGTCGGGCGGCGTCGATTCCGCTGTCGCCGCCGTTCTCCTCCATGAGGCGATCGGCGATCAGCTCACCTGCGTGTTTGTCGATCACGGGCTGTTGCGACTCGCCGAAGGCGAGCGCGTGGTGGCGCTGTTTCGCGGCCACTACAACATTCCGCTGGTGCATGTCGCCGCCGAGGAGCTTTTTCTCAAGGCGCTCGATGGCATCGACGACCCGGAAGATAAGCGCAAGACGATCGGCAAATTGTTCATCGACGTGTTCGAGCGCGAAGCCAAGACCATCGCCGGCGACGGCAAAGGACCCGCCGAGTTTCTGGCCCAGGGCACGCTCTATCCCGACGTGATCGAAAGCGCCTCGTTCGACGGCGGGCCGTCGGTGACGATCAAGTCGCATCATAATGTCGGCGGCCTCCCGGCGCGCATGAACATGAAGCTCGTCGAGCCGCTGCGCGAATTGTTCAAGGACGAAGTGCGCGCTCTCGGCCGCGAGCTCGATCTGCCTGAAGCTTTCGTCGGCCGGCATCCGTTTCCGGGGCCGGGACTCGCCATTCGCTGCCCGGGGCCGGTCACGCGTGAAAGGCTCGATATCCTTCGTCTCGCCGACGAATTGTTCATCGAGGAAATTCGCCGCGCCGGCCTCTACGACGATATCTGGCAGGCCTTCGCAGTGCTGTTGCCGGTGCGTACGGTCGGCGTCATGGGCGACTTCCGCACCTACGACTACGTCGTCGGCCTGCGCGCCGTCACTTCGACCGACGGCATGACCGCGGATTTCTATCCGTTCGACATGAAATTCCTCGGCGCCGTCGCCACCCGCATCGTCAACGAAGTCAAAGGCGTCAACCGCGTCGTCTACGACGTGACCTCAAAGCCACCGGGGACCATCGAGTGGGAGTAATTCAAAATCGGCTCACATCGTCTTAAGCAGTATCAAAAAATCGAACGTGAGCCTTGTGCGTCAAAGGGTTTAGTGAATCAGACCGTATCACTCCGACTGGGCGATCAGGCATCTGCTGGGGCCACGTTTGCGGAATGATTTGCTCGCACCGCGGCGCGTCGATGGGCTGGCGGCGATGGCAGTGAGGGCGGCTGGTAAAAAGCCATCGGCTGGCTAATACTCGTCAGGCTTCCAGTCCGTCACTGTCGCGGCCACGTGCGTAAATCCCAGCGCCGCAGACAAGTGGACGCGGTGCACGCCATGACGCAGTTCATATCGCCGCCCTCCCGCGCGCTGAAATAACAGCACTGGTGGCAGCGGGATTCCTTCGCGTATCGCGTCCAATATGCTGGTGCTACGAATTACGTTTGGCCTATCGGGGTCGGGTTTATCAAAATTCGGCGTGCCGGGGCTTCGGGGTATCGGGTCAATCAAAGCAATTGGCACCAGCTCGCCGTCTGTACTCGCAGGGGCCGCGCTGCTAGGCACAAAGCCAGCCATACCAGCCCTCGCTGCCAGTGCTCGCGCTTCGGCTAGGACGGCGGGGTCAATGGGCATTGATGGCTCTAAGCCTTCGTGCCGGTTGAGTTTGCGGGTTTCGGCGATGCGTCATCGATGCGTCTGCAAAAAAGCGATGCCACGCCGAGATACTCAAATGCTTTTTGCTGCTCCTCAAGTTTGCCGTGAGTGTGCGCCAGGGGGTTGCGAACGCCCTTCGCGTAAGCCGAAAGCATTTCCATGAAACCAAGTTGTTCGTTCCGCTTGGTTTCATCGGATAGGTCGCTGAAGGCGAGAATGGGTGACTTCAAGCTGAATGACTGCTGCGCGAGCGCGGCGCCATCCAGCGTCAAGCCAGTAGCGTCACGCAGATACTGGAAAACGCCTTTAGCGGACTCTTCCACGGCCTGGGCATAGTGCCCGTCGACAAACAGCTTTGCGCACCCCTTCGCGACATAGGGGTGAAGATGGCCCAGGTAAGCCAGCATGATGCCATCTGCCGGCAAACCGGACTTTAGCGGTACGGCAGGATCGGCTGGCACGATATCGTCCTGGTCGAGAGCCTCGAGCCTGCCAGCAATGACATTGAGCTTCTCTGCCGCTGATCGCAGGGACGGCCCTTTGATCTGCGATACGGCGCTTAGTCCCACAGCCTCGTCGAGAGCATCCCAAGTTACGCCGGTGGCTGGGTGCTGCATAATCCATTGACCGTCGAAACGTTCGATGTACGGCCTAAGCGCACCCAGTCGCCGCGTTAGCCATTGGCTCTGCTTTTCCAGCTCATCGACGTTGCGAACCGGGTAGCTCGGGACTGGCTGGCTTAGCGACTTGCCCCACAACTCCCGGTGTTTGATTAGCTTCGTCCGGAACTCATCCAAAGATTTAAGAAGCTCCGCCACCTTCATCGAATCCATCAGGCCCTCCGACGCCAGCGTCCGCCGGACGATCATGACCGGTGCGCATTCTTGGACGTGATCGCGCGCCGAGCATTATCGCAAGTTTCCGAGCGAGAGTCCGAATCTGGCAAACTGCGCCGAAATTTATCGCGGTTACCGCGACAGCCCATCGAGAGACTGCGCGTTGGAGTAACGGGGACTGCACATCTGGCGTGGGGAGCGGAGAGGTCAAGTTAGAGCGTCGGGATCGACGTGCCGTCGATCTCCATCCATTCAGTTGTAGGTCGACACTCCCAGATGATCGCGCAGATGCCGGCCGGAATATTCCGTGCGGAAAACACCGCGGCTCTGCAGTTCGGGCACGACGTGGCGGGTAAATCCCTCGACGCCGGTGGGGTAATGCGTCGGCACGGCGAGGAAGCCGTCGCAGGCATCGGCCTCGTGCCATTCCTGCATCGTGTCGGCGATCGTGGCTGGCGCGCCGACCAGTTTTAGGTAGCTGCCCTCGGCAAAGAAACGCGCCGTCTGCAGGATCGACAGATTGTCGCGACGAGCAAGCGCGACGAGCGCACTGCGATGCGACTTGCCGGCATTGGTTTCGGGAAGGTCGGGGAAGGCCCCGTTGAGATCGTACTTCCGAAAGTCGACGCCGCCCGAATGCGGCATCAGATGCGTGATCGCGAGTTCTTCGGGAATGAGCTCCCGCATGCGCGCGCGCAGTTCCCGGGCTTCCTCATCCGTCGTCCCGACGATGGGCGTGGCGCCCACGAGGATCTTGATGCTGTCCGGGTCGCGTCCGAAACCGGCGGCGCGGCGCCGGATGTCCTCGCGGAACGCCCGGCTTTCCGCCATGTCGGTCTGCAGGGTGAAGATCACATCGGCCGTGCGCGCCGCGAGTTGGCGTCCAGGTTCGGACGATCCGGCCTGGAAGATCACCGGCCGGCCCTGCGGGCTGCGGCCCATGGTGAGCGGCCCGCGAACCTTGAAGAACTTCCCCTCGTGCTGGAGGAAATGCATTTTCGCGACGTCGAAATAGACGCCCTTCTCCTTGTCGCGGAGGATCGCGCCGTCCTCCCAGGAATCCCACAGGCCGGTCACGACATCGATGAATTCGGAGGCCCGCTCATAGCGCGCGTCGTGCTCGACATGCGCCTCGAGGCCGAAATTCTGCGCCTCGTGCTCATTGAACGAGGTCACGAGATTCCAGCCGGCGCGGCCGTTGCTGATGAAGTCGATCGAGGCGAACCTGCGCGCGACATTATAGGGCTCGTTGTAGGTCGCTGTTGACGTCGCGGCGAGCCCGAGATGCTTGGTGTGCATGGCGAGTGCCGGAAGCACCATCATGGGATCGAAATGGATGGCGCGGGGATGCGCGGCGCCATAGACGTCCCCTCTCAGGATGTCGTTGCTGCGCGGAACGGCCGCCTGATCCTCGAAGAAGATGGCGTCCAGCTTCGCCTCTTCGGCGAGCTGCGCCGCGCGGACATAGTGCTCGATGCCGACATCGAGCTCGGGGATCGCATCGGCAAGACGCCATGCCCCCAGATGCTGTCCGGGAAACAGGAACAGGGCGAGACGCATCATCTTGTTCGTCATGAAACACCAAAATTCGGAAACGTAAGTCTTTAGACCGCGCCGCGCCGGGCCGCGGAGGCGGCGAGGGTCATGTGGTGGAAGGTGAGGCGCCGGATCTCGACGCGGGAGGCTTCGATATGGTCGCGGATCCGTGCCTCGGCACCGGCCACATCGCCGGCCTCCACGGCCGCAAGCAGCGCCGCGTGCTCGTCGAAGGCCGCGGCGATCCGCTCGGGACTGACAAAATCGAGGCGGCGGATGATGCGGATGCGGTCGGTCAGTTCGTCGAAGCTGCGCAGCATGGCCCGGTTGCCGAAAGTCGCGACCAGCGTGCGGTGAAAGGCCTCGTCGCGCTCGGCCACCTCCCGGCCCTCGGGCGGCCGTTGCGCCACCGGCATCCGCCAGAAGGCGGCAAGCCCTTCGAGTGCGGGCGTGACCGGCTGCGATGCCGCCCGTCGCCAGGCCAGCACCTCAAGCTCCACGCGGAAGTCGTAGAGATCCTCGTAATAGGCAAGATCCAGCGGGCGCACCATCCACGCCGAATGCCCGCCGACATTGGCGAGATAGCCCTCGTGCTCAAGGATGTGCAGCGCGAGGCGCAGCGGCGTGCGCGACACGGTGAGTACACTCGACAATTCGTGCTCGGAATAGCGCTGCCCCGGCGGCATGCGGAAGTCGAAGATCGCCTGCTTGAGGCGACGATGGACATCCTCCGCCAGCGTGCGCGGCGGCGCTTCCGGTGGAGGAGGGACCGGCGGATCTTCCGAAACGGGGGCATCCATCACGGAACTCATATTGGGATCCCGAACTGAATTCTATTCGGGCTTCACTATTGCTATCAGGCTTCCGATGTCAAGAATGGCTGTTCCGAAAGCCAGTCTGACCGGCATGCCGGTCCTGTCGATGCGCCCCCGTCGATGCTGGGGAGCTTACGCCAACCGCACCCGCGAAAACTTCGCAAACGCCTCCATCAGCCCATCCTGCAACGCCACGTCGTGCACTTCTGGGTTCGGATCGCGGCGGCGCATATGGAAGAAATAGTGGCCGGTGACGCGGGCTTTGGCGTCGTCACTGGCGGCGAGCCACGCTTGTGTGCGATGGGCCTGGTCGATGTCGTCGGGGGCGCCGGCGCCGCCCATGCGGGTCGGCACCCAGCCGGGTTCGAGTGCGTTGGAGAAAACATCCGGCCAAAGCCTCGCGACCGCGAAGGCGAGCAGCACATTGTGTAGCTTGCTCTCGGCGTAAGCCTCGGAGCCCGACCAGCGCCGCCTTTTCCAAATCAGATCGTCGAGATGCAGACGGGCGCCGTGGTGCATGCCCGAGCTGAGATAAACCAGCCGTGCAGGCCGCTCCATCAAGGCGGTCAGAACGCAGGGCGCCAGCGCGTTGATGGCGAAGACATGCGGCAGCCCGTCCTCGGTCTCGCGCCGCTGTTCGCGATAGCCGACGGCGGCGTTGTGAATGACCGCGTCGAAACGGCCGAGCCGGTTGCTCGCATCCGCCACCGCCCGCATGCCGGCGATGGTTGTCAGGTCGCCGACCACGACCGCCTCAGCTTCCGGTAGCGCGCGCTGCGTCTCCCCCGCGCGCGCGTCGCTACGCGCGTGCAGGACCACGCGATGTCCCTGTTCGGCAAGAAGCTGCCCAGCCATCAGGCCTAGGCCCGTGGACGATCCAGTGATGAAGATGCGTGACATGACCGCGTTTCTCCAAATGTGTGTTGAACAGAGCCATTAGTGTTCGTCGCAGCCAGATCAATGACGGCGAGCCTGCTTGGCCGGCAACAGGCGTCGCGCAGGCGCGCGCGGCGTCGTGGACGATCGCATCACAGCCAACAACGCATCGGCGATGCGGTTCGGCGGGCGCTCCTTGTGTGTGAGCACATGAAATTCGCGCTGCGGCAGTCGGAAAGGAACGTGACGCAACAAGCCCGCCTCGATGCCCGGCGCCGCCACCGATGCGGAAAGGGCGGTGGCGCCAAGCCCGGCTTCGACGGCAGCGCGCACCGCCTCATTCGAGGGCAATTCCATTGCGACACGCAAATGCTCAGGCGCCACGCCGCGCACGGATAATGCCTGCTCGAAAACCGAACGCGTGCCCGAGCCCGGCTCACGCAGCACCCAGTCGGCTTGCAAAAGATCGTCGGCCGTCAACGTCTTCGCCTTCTTCCACGGATGGTCGCGACCAACCACCAGGACCAGTTGATCTCGCGCCACAGCCGCGGATGCAAGGTGATCGTTGGCGACGGCGCCTTCCACAAAGCCGAGCTCGGCCAGTCCTGCTTCGATGGCGGCTGCAACTTGCGCCGTGTTGCCGATGGCAAGCCGCACCGCGATCCCCGGATAGGTCCGGTGGAAAGCGACAAGATGGCGGGGCAGCCAGTAGCTCGCGATGGTCTGGCTGGCCTGGACCGAGAGCGTGCCGCGTTCGAGCTGTCCGAATTCGCTCAACGACAATTCGGCGCGCTCGACCTGGAGAAGAATGGTGCGCGCTTCGGCCAGAAACGCGCGGCCAGCTTCGGTCAATACGACGCGGCGGCCGACGCGATCGAACAGCCTGGTGTTGTGGCGCGCCTCTAGAGCCGCGATGGCATGGCTCGCCGCCGATTGCGCGAGGTTAAGCGCACGCGCCGCTTCGGTAACGTGCTCGCGCTCCGCCACGGCGACAAAGATGCGAAGCTGCTCCAACGTCATTCCGCGTTCGCTTTCGCAATTCAATCTGCAAAATCGATTATATCGATATAAAAGATATATTGGAACGATGAATTGCCGCGTCCTAGCTATGATCCGGCGCCGATTCCATCGTTCGAAACGCGGACGCGGCTATGGAGGCCGCTGCATCGCGCTTTTCGCGATTCCTCGGCGCCAAATGCGCACGAGGAAGGGGTTTGCCATGACGTACGCGGTCAGGGATCATCGAGCGGCTACGGTCGACGAGGCCAAGTCGCTTGCCGAGATCGTTCGCAATTTCACGCCCAACTGGTTCACCGTCACTATGGGAACCGGTGCGCTGGCGCTGACGATCAACCAATTTCCATTGGAGATCCCGGCCCTGCACGACGGCGCGGTGGTTCTCTGGCTCGCGAATATCGCGCTGTTTTCTCTGTTCAGCATTGCCTACGCCGCGCGCTGGGTATTTTTCTTTGATGGCGCGCGAAGGATTTTCGATCACCCGGTGATGTCGATGTTCTTTGGCGCGATCCCGATGGGGCTGGCGACAATTCTCAACGGGTTTCTGGTCTTCGGCCCGCCCTTGTTCGGCGATGCCGCAATCTCCATCGCCCATGTCCTGTGGTGGGTCGATGTCGCGATGTCGCTCGCCTGCGGGCTTGCCATCCCTTATTTCATGTTCACGCGCCAAGAGCACAGCGTGGAGAAGCTGACGGCGGTGTGGTTGTTGCCCATCGTCGCCGCCGAAGTGGCTGCGGCGAGCACCGCATTGCTGGTGCCGCATCTTGCGGCTGATGAAGCCTATGCGGTTCTGCTGCTGGGCTATGTATTGTGGGCTTACTCGGTCCCGTTGGCGATGAGCATCCTGACGCTGCTTGTTCTGCGGCTTGCCCTGCACAAGCTCCCCGAGCGCGACATGGGCGCATCGGCCTGGCTGGCGCTTGGGCCGATCGGGACTGGCGCGCTCGGTCTGGTGCTGCTCGGCGGCGAAGCGCCCGCAATCTTCGCAGCCAACGGCCTGCGAAGCGTGGGCGATACTGCGTTCGGGCTGGGGGTCATCGGCGGTACGGCGTTGTGGGGTTATGGAGTGTGGTGGTTCGCGCTCGCGGTGCTGAAAACCACCCGCTATCTCCGCGACGGGCTGCCGTTCAATCTCGGCTGGTGGGGCTTTACGTTCCCGATCGCCGTTTACACGATGGCTACGCTCGCTCTGGCGCGCGTGACCCACTTCGCGCTATTCACGATCACCGGCGGTGTCCTGGTGGTCTGTCTGGCGGCGTTTTGGGCCGTCGTCGCGGCGCGAACGGTCCACGGCGCCCGCCACGGCTATCTCTTTGATGCTCCATGTCTGCGTAGCGGAAAGGCGGTTGCGCGATTTGAGGCCGATACTGTATAGCGCCGGGCGCTCGCGCCGCCGGTTTGCGGGCGCAACAGCGGGCTGCTCGAAAAGGGGATCGCGGCCCGGTTCGGCCTGCGTGTCGATGTCGTGGTAAGAGGAGCCGCGCAGTGGAAAGGCCGTGTCGCCGCAGCGTAATTGCAGCAACGTGCAGATTGCGCCCCACGCCATGACCTACACCAAGTTCAACGCCTTCTGCCGTGGGCTGCCCGCCACCACCTATGTGGTGCAATGGGGCGGCTCGCATGTCTGGAAAGTCGGCGGCAAGGTTTTCGCGATCGGCGGCTGGCAGGACGACGAGCCGAGCTTCACCTTCAAGGTGAGTGATATCGCCTACGAGTTGCTCAAGGAGCAGCCGGGTTTGCGTCCGGCTCCTTATCTGGCGTCGCGCGGCCTCAAGTGGATTCAGCATTACGCCAAACCCGGTTTGTCCGACGCTGCGCTGCGCGATTATATCCGCCAGTCGCATGCGATCGTTGCGCAAGGGTTGTCGAAGAAGAAACGCATCGCGCTCGGGTTCGGGGCCGTTTAGGTGGTGAAGCCTCGGACCGTGCGAACCTTCGTGGCTTTGATGCGCGGGATCAACGTGGGCTCGACGCGCAAATTGCCGATGGCGGATTTGCGTGCGCTAGCCGCCGAAATCGGCTTGCACCGACCGGAAACGTATATCCAAAGCGGCAATTTGCTCGTCGATGCGGACATCGCCGCCGACGAAGTCCGCGCATTACTCGAGAAGGCGATCGCGGCGCGCTTCGGTTTTCGCGTCGATGTCGTCGTTCGTGAGGCCGCGCAGTGGAAAGGTTACATCGCCGCCAATCCCTTCGCCGATGACGCTGCGGCGGTGCCGAAGATGCTGCATCTCGTTCTCACGCGCGATCCACTGCGGCTGAGCGCCGTCGCGGAGCTTGCGCAAAAGGCGCAGGCGGGCGAACGCGTGGTCTTGGCCGGTGGCGCGCTGTGGATCGACTACGGGGTCAACGGTGTCGGCAACTCGAAGCTGACGCCGCTTCTCATCGACAAGGCCTGCGGTTCGCCGGCAACCGGCCGCAATCTGAACAGCGTCGTGAAAATCGCCGAGATGATCGCAGCGCGAGGCTTGCGCCGGATTGAAACATCCGAACCTTGATCCAATTCGATTGTGTGGGATCGTGTCAACGCGCGGAAGGCGCCGCGACCGCTCGCCCTTTTCTCTGCCGGCCATTGGGTTCTCTCAGCCGTTCGGCCAGGAAGTCGACAAACGCGCGGACTTTGCTGGAAGGACGCGGGCCGCCGGGAAAGACGGCGTGAACGTCGACCGGATCCATCGTGTAATCGCGCAGCAGCGGCAGCAGTTGCTTGGCTTTCAATTCCGGGCCGCACATCGCCGATGACACCATGGCGATGCCGAGTCCCGTCATGACGCTGGTGAAGACTCCAGGACCGGAATCGGTGCTGATCCGGCCGGTGACATCGACTGAAATAACGCTGTCGCCCTTGCGGAAGCTCCAGCCGGTTTGGCCGAAGGCGCGCGGGCCGATGATGCAATCATGTGCGGCGAGGTCGGCTGGTGTCTTCGGCGCGCCGCGGGCCTTCAGGTACGACGGAGAGGCGACGAGGAGCCGTTCGAGCGTCGCCAGCTTGCGCGCGCCGAAGGCCGAATCCTGCAACGCGCCCAAACGGATTGCGACGTCGGCTCCCTCGGCGATCAGATCTTGTCGTTCGTCCGCGATGGTCATTTCCACCCGCAGCAGCGGATGCGCGGTAAGAAATTCGGCGAGCCGCGGAATGACCTCGCGGGTGCCGTAAATCACCGGAAGCGCAAGCCGGATCAGCCCGCGCAACAAATCGCGGCCGCGCGCGGCGTCTTCGGCATCCTCGATGCCGGCGAGAATTTCCCGCGCGCGTTCCAGAAACAACAGGCCCGCGTGCGTGAGCGTGATGCGACGCGTGGTGCGAAGGAGCAGCGTCACGCCAAGCCGCTCTTCCAGTTCGCCGATGATGCGCGACACCGACGGTTGCGACAAACCGAGTTCCCGGGCAGCACGGGAAAAGCTGCCGCCTTCGGCGGTGCGGATGAAAACGGTGAGTTGCTGCAGCCGGTCGCTCATTCGAATGGCGAATAAATGTTGTCCATTTTCCTCGTATACCCGGCGCGGTGAGAATAAGCCAGCTTGGGGGCGTGACAGCCGAAATGGAGAACGTCATGTCCCTGCAAGATCGTCTCGATGCTTTCAAAGCGGATTTTGAAAACGGCAAGCTGCCGTTCAAGCCCACCGCGCAACAGCTCGAAGCCATGCACCGCGCCACCGCCGAACTCATCACCAGCGGCCAGGCCGGGCGCGCGCTCAAGGCCGCCGACAAGGCCCCGGATTTTGTGCTCAACGATCCGGATGGCAAGCCGGTGTCGTCGCGCGATCTGCTCGCCAAGGGCCCGCTCGTCGTCTCGTTCTATCGCGGCGTTTGGTGTCCTTATTGCAATCTCGAACTGCAGGCCTTGCAGGCCGCCTTGCCGGCCATCGAAGAGCGTGGCGCGAACGTGATCGCGATCTCGCCGCAGACTGCCCCCAACAGCCGCCGGTCGCAGCGCGACAACAAGCTCGGCTTTCCGATCCTGAGTGACGTGAAAGCCCAAGTCGCCAATGCTTTCGGTATTCGTTTTGCCCTGCCGGATTATCTCGTCGAGGTCTATAAGGGTTTCAAGAACGATCTGCCGCTGATCAACGACGATCCCTCATGGGTTCTGCCGATGCCGGCCCGCTACGTGATCGGCACCGACGGCGTCATCGCGTATGCCGAAATCAATCCCGACTATACGCAGCGTCCCGATCCTTCGGAGCTGTTGCCGGTGCTTGATCGCGTGCGCGCCAGCAAGGCAGCCTAAGGCCGTGTTGGAGGCGATGAAGGCCCGACAGCCTTCATCGCCTCGATGCGTTCAGCCGGCGTAGTTCGCTGCGATCCGTTGTTGCAGATAGTCGTGCGCGGTGATCGGCGGGTATTTCCTCTCCGGGCCCTGGATCACCGCGTCCTTGTTGGCCTGGCAGAAGAACGGCAGCGAATAGCGCGGGCCAAGATATTCGTCGGCGCGCGGCATGCGCACGCGGTGCAACGTCGACTGCAGCTTATCGTCGCTCCAGCGCATCAGCATGTCGCCGATATTGCAGGTGACGACGCCGGGCAAGGGCTCGACATCCGTCCAGGCGAGTTCAGCGGATTCTTTTCCCGGGCAAAGTTGAAGACCGCCTTGGCCGGTGCGCTGATGCAGCAGCGTCAGGCAATCGAAATCCGTGTGCGCGCCCGCGCGCCAACCGGTGAAATCTTCGGGCTTGGCGTCGGTCATCGGCAAATAATGCAGCAGCCGCAGCGTGCTCTGGTATTCGCTCGAGAGCGGATCGTGACACGTGGTGAAAAAGTCCGGCGCGAAGCCGAGCTTCAGCGCGAAGCAGGAAAGCACCTTCATGCCGAGCGCCCAATTGGCCCGCTCGAAGGCGAGCATGACCGCCTTGAAACCCGCCACCTCGTCTCCGGTCGGCCAGAGCTTCGCCATGCGCGGCAGCGTGATCTGGTAGGACTCTTTCTGATCGGGAGTGCCGGTCGAGGGCCGCACCTGGCTCTTATATTCCCAGCCCGCATTGGTGCCCTTGTGCAGCGGATATTGCGCCTTGACCGCGTGCGCAAGCGCGAAGAAGCGTTCGGTCATGGCGAAAGCTTCGTCGATCTGCTCCTGCGCGATGCCGTGATTGACGAGCTGGAAAAAGCCGATGTCCGTCGCAGCGAGCCAGAGCTGGTCGGCGATCTCGCTCTTGCGGGTCTCGAAATCGCTCAGGTCAATGCGCGGTACGTCCCGGCTCTTGGTGGCGCCGATGCCGCCGAGCGCACGTTCTTTGTTGAGCTCTTCCAGGGTGTAGGCCGCGCTGGTGTTCGCCGTCATGAAAGCATCTCCGTTGAAAGAAATACCCGCCGGCTCGAGGCTGGCCGGAGACTAGAGCATGTCCCGGAAAAGTGGAAACCGGTTTTCCGAAAAGGACATGCGACAGCAAAGGGACGTGGAGCACTTCCCGAATTCTACTTAATCGGGAAGTGCTCTAGCGCGGCATTGAAGCACTGACCTCAGCCCTGAGGCAAATCCCGCCGTCGACGTGCCGCTTGTGATACATACTGGGCGGTACAGGGGACGCTCATGGCCAAATCCATCACGATCTATGGAATCAAGAATTGCGACACGATGAAAAAGGCGCGCGCCTGGCTGGAACGGCACGGCGTCGACTATGCCTTTCATGACTACAAGACCGCAGGCATCGAACGCGAGCGCCTCGAGCAATGGTGCAAGAAGGTTGGTTGGGAGACGCTGCTCAATCGCGCCGGTACTACGTTTCGCAAGCTGCCCGAGAGCGAGAAAGCGAATGTCGATGCCCGCAAGGCTATCGCGCTGATGCTGTCGCAGCCGTCGATGATCAAGCGGCCGGTGCTCGACCTGGGCGGCGGCAAGCTTCTGGTGGGTTTCGCGCCGGAGAAATACAGCGCGGCCGTCGGTTCTGCGGCGTGAAAGGGCGGGTCACTGACTGATGTTCGGCCGGTCGTAGACCGCCATCAGCGTACCGTTCATCGAGGCGACGAGACGTTCTTCCCCGCCGCCGTCGATGGCGAAGGCCCGGCCGTCGCTCACCGTCAGCGTGCGGCCCGGCTTCACCACATGGGCGCGGAATAGAAAGCGCTCGCCCTTGGCCGGAGCCAGCAGGTTGGTCTTAAACTCGACGGTCAGCACCGCCGCATCGGCCGGCATCAACGAAAAGGCTGCATAGCCGCAGGCGCTGTCAAGCACCGTCGCTATGACACCCGCATGGATGAAGCCATGCTGCTGGGTGAAGGCGGCTCCGTAGGGCATCGCCAACTCGATTTCGCCTGGAGCTATCCGTGCGATTTCGACGCCGAGCGTCTGCATCATGCGTTGCCGGGCGAAGCTCGCGCGCACGCGCTCTGCGAAATTGGGATCCTTCGGCTGAAACGTCATCGCTCCATTCCATCTCGATATAGTTCACACATGAACTATAATTGCGACGGCCGGGTCAAGCGAATTCACTGCTGTCGCGGCAATATTTATTCACAGGTGAAGTTATTTGCGGTATGGTTCGGCATGTCCGCCAAGCCGTATCGTCTCATCTACAAGCTTTCGCTGGCCCAGCATCGGCTTTCGAAGAGCGCGGACTTGGCCTTCCGGGAGGCTGGCGGCATCAGCAAGACGCAGCTCGGCGTTCTGTTCTTTCTGCAGAAGAGTCCCGGAGCGTTGCTCAAGGACGTCAGTGACGCGCTCGGCGTCAACGCTTCGGCGATCACGGCGCTGATCGGGCGCATGGAGGATGCCGGCTTGGTGCGACGACAACCGTCCAGCGACGATCAGCGAGCCATTCATCTGTACGCGACGGCGAGCGGGCTCAGCAAAGCAGCCGCGGCCCGGCCCGCCCTTGCACGCTTGAATGCCCGCCTGACCGCCGATTTCAACGAGCGCGAGCTTGCAACGATTGCGCGTTTTCTCAACTCGATCATCGAGCGGTTTTAAAAATTTTTTGCCAGTTCGGCGCCGGGTGTCGCCGGACCGGTCCCCCAGCGTGTAGCAAAGCCTGCATTACTTCTTCTGTTTCAGGCTGTGGATGAACGCTCTTTCCTCCGGCTGCAGATAGACGACCTCGGTCAAGGCGCCGATCGTGGCAGTGGTGTCGAAATAGGCGAATTTCGTCTCGTTGTGGCGGCCGCCCTGCACGAGCGCAAAGCCCTTCGCCTCCATTTCCTTCACGCCCGTGGTGTAATCGGAAATTTCAATGCCGTAATGGTGCATGCCGCCTTGCGGATTATGGTCAAGAAACTTTGAATAGGTGCTCGCTCCGGCGATCGGTTGAATGAGCTCGACCTGCGTGTCGCCGCACCAACCGAACGCCAAATGAAGCCGCAGCGGCGCCGGCTTGCCCAAATAGGTTTCGTCTTGAAGTTCCGGTTTTTCGATGAACAGAAACTCCGGTACGCCGAGCGTGTCCTTGAAGAACGCCATGCTCTTGTGGATATCGGGCACGACAAATCCGATCTGAAAGACATTTTGGGCCAATGTGGACGTCATTCCTTCCCCCTTTGTGCCGCGGTGGCGTTATCGTCCGCCATCCGCCGATGGTGGGATGATACAGGGTCGGAGGAAGGCCGCAATCGCGGCCGCGTGCGCTCATTTCACGCCGGGAAGGGCGTCATGCGCGGCGACCAAGGTGAGCAGGAGCAGAGTTCCACTGTGTCGGCGCCGACCATTTTGGGCAAGACATTCAAAACTATTTTCCGCCACGTTCGAGCCACGCTTTGCTTGGACACGTTCAGCTCAGCTTTTGGGATCGTATGAGCGGGGGCGGCATTCGACCGGTGAAACGTTTGGTCTGTATGCGGCGGCATTGCACAGGCGTGCCCGGATGCGCGCTTCTTGCGGCCGTTGTTTTTCACGCCACAACTGCCGGTGCGGCCGATTTGCCGAAGCCTTTTCCGGTTGCGCCCGTCGCCTCCGCGCCGGCGGCGATCTATGCGTGGACCGGCTTCTATATCGGCGGTCATGTCGGTGCCGGCGTCAGCCGTTCCTCCTGGAGCGATCCGTTGACCGGGGGAAACGACACATTCTCGAGCGCCGCAGGTTTCCTCGGTGGCGGTCAGATCGGGGCCAACTATCAATGGAACCGCGTGCTGGTTCTCGGCGTCGAAGCTGACTTCAATTGGGCGGGTGTGAAGGGAAGCGGCACCAATTCCCTGGGCGATGCACTCAGCGCGGATACCCGATGGACCTCAACCGTCGCCGGGCGCGTCGGCGCGGCGTTTGACCGTCTGCTGGTTTACGGCAAGGGCGGGGCCGCCTTCGCCCGCGACCGCAACAGTTTCACCGATCTTGCCGGCAACAGCGCCAGCCGCGCTTTCAACCGGGCCGGCTGGACGGCCGGCGTGGGGCTCGAATACGGCATCACCAGGAACTGGTCGGCAAAAATCGAATACGATTATTTGTCGTTCGGCGCGCAGCCGTTGAGCCTTTCGACTGTCACGCCAACGACGTTCGCCTCGAGCGCCGGCCTCAACATTCAGGAAGTCAAGGCGGGCATCAACTTCCGCTTCGGCGGGCCGTAACCGCGCCTGCTGTTCGCTCGCCACAGCCGGATAGATACAGTCTGATGTCGAGCTGGGAGGAGACCCGCCGCTTCGGCGCGTTGGCCACATTGACAATGGCGCGCTCGCGGTCATGATCCCGGCGCCATGGGGCTTACGCTCGAAATCATCGGTCTGATCATTTTTCTCGGCGCGCATGTGTTTGTTTCGCTGCGCGATCGCCGCGCCGCGTTGATTTCGAGCATCGGCCGCGGTCCCTATTTCGGTCTGTTCTCCGTCGCCGCCATCGTCGGCCTGGTGCTGATCGGTTACGGTTTTCACCAGTACCGCTTAGTGGACGGGCCGATTTCGCTCTGGTATCCGCCGCACTGGACCCGCCATATCGTGGAAGCTGCGATGTGGCCCGCCAGCATTGCGGTGGTGGCAGCCTACTTTCCCGGCAATATCAAGCGGGTGCTCAAGCATCCGATGCTGGTCGGCGTCAAAACCTGGGCGGTGGCGCACCTGTGCGCCAATGGCGATCTCGGCGGAATCATTTTGTTTGGTTCGGTGCTGGCCTGGGCGGTCTATGACCGCATCAGTCTCAAGCATCGTACCGATCCGGGGTCGCTGCCGATTCCTGTCGGCGGCCTGCGCAACGACATCGTGGCGATCGTCGTGGGAACGATCCTTTATGCGGTGCTCGGTTCGGTATTCCATAGTTATGTCATTGGGCTGCCGGTTTTCGGCACGACGGCTTTGAGCCATTGAGTGTGGTGCGTGACGTATGTCGGTGCATGAACAAAGCCGTCGGCTGACCGCGCCTGACATCCGCGCCCGCAAGGGCGGCGAGGCGCTTGTTTGCCTCACCTCCTACCACGCTCACACCGCGCGCATTCTCGATGGCTATTGCGATGTCATTCTGGTCGGGGATTCGCTCGGCATGGTGATGCACGGGCTTGAAAGCACGGTGCCGGTCACCCTCGACATGATGATCTTGCAGGGCAACGCGGTGATGCGCGGCGCAAAGCGCGCGCTGGTCGTCATCGACTTGCCGTTCGGCAGCTATGAAGCCTCGAAGGAGCAGGCCTTCGCCTCTGCCGCGCGGGTGCTGAAAGAAACCGGCTGCGGCGCCATCAAGCTCGAAGGCGGACGCCGCATGGCCGAGACCATTGCGTTTTTGGTCGAACGCGGTGTGCCGGTGATGGGCCATATCGGCTTGACGCCGCAGGCGATCAACGTGCTCGGATCGTTCCGCGCTCAAGGGCGCGACGAAACCGATTGGGCGCCGATCGAAGCGGACGCGCGCGCCGTCGCCGACGCCGGCGCTTTTTCCGTCGTGGTGGAAGCGGTTGCCGAGCCGCTTGCGCGCCGCATCACCGCCGAAGTTGCGATCCCGACCATCGGCATCGGCGCAAGCGCCGCGTGCGACGGCCAAATCCTCGTGCTTGAAGATATGCTCGGATTATCGCCGCGGGTGCCGAAGTTCGTTAAGCGCTTTGGCGACCTTGGGCCGTCGATCGAGGCGGCGGTGAAAAGCTATGCGGAAGAGGTACGCACGCGGCATTTTCCGGGGGCCGACCACGTCTACTCGATGCGAAAAAGCAAGGCGTGATGACGGCGGCACAAACGCTGAATCTGCGCCTGCGCGGCCTCGGGCGGGAGGTTTTTGCCCGTTAACGCGGGCGGTAACCCAGATATCCACTAATTGCCGCAGCGGGCAGCCGGAGCTTTGCCTTGCTCGCGCCACACGACTATTCTAGCTCGATGGTGGATGTGTGGCTCTAACCACCGGGAATTGCTAGGTTTTGTCCGCTTCTCGATGCGCATAAGCCCAACCCTTGGTGGTGGCGTGTGAGCATCAACTGAGCCAAGAGTTCGATCGGGAACGACTTCGATCGAGAGCTTGGATCGGCGGCAAGCTGGATCGAAGGCAACTTGGATCGAGGGCAATTGGGTCAGGGCAGCAAGGTCGGGGCAGGGTGTGACCGATATCTTTCATGAAGTCGACGAGGAAGTTCGTCGCGATCAGCTCAAGAAGATCTGGCAGCGCTACGGCAATTACATCATTGCCGGCGGCCTCATCGTTATCGTCGGCATCGCCGGTTGGCGCGGCTATGAGTGGATGCAAAGCAAACACGCCGCCAAGTCCGGCGCGGCCTTTGAACAGGCGGCAATGCTCGCCGAGACCGGCAAGGTGCAGGAGGCCGAAGCCGCCTTCGCCAAGCTCGGCATAGACGGTACCGCAGGTTATCGCGTTCTGTCGCGGCTGCGCGAAGCGGCCGAATTAGCCCGATCCGATCCCAAGGCCGCTGTCAAAGCTTACGACGAGATCGCAGCCGATCGCGGGGCCGGCCAAGTGATCCAGGATCTGGCCACGTTGCGGGCCGGCTACTTGCTCGTCGATGGAACGCCTTATCCGGACTTGCGCAGCAGGCTTGAGCCGCTGACCGGTCCGAGCCGTGCCTTTCGCTACAGCGCGCGCGAATTGCTGGCGCTGTCGGCATGGAAACAAGGCGACACCGGTGCCGCCAAGCAATGGACGGAAACGATCATCGGCGATCCGCAAACACCCGCCGGCGCGCGCAGCCGCGCCGAAGTGTTAAGTCAACTCATCGCTGCCGGCAACAAAGGCTGAAGTGATGCCGACGAAGCGACCATCTTCGCTGCTGCGAACCGGTGCGCTGCTGGCGCTGGGGTTGACGCTCGGTGCCTGTACGGCGGGCGGCCAGTTCGATCCGACAGAGATCGTCTCGTCCGACATTTTCAACACCAAGAAAAAGATTGCCGGCGACCGCGAGCCGGTCTTCCCGCAAGGCGTGCCGGGGGCGGAGAACGGCGTTCCGCCAGACTTGGTAAAAGGCTACCAACCGCCACCTGAAGCACCCGCCATTGTCGATAATGGTCCGCAAGCGACTGCCAAGGCGGCCGCCGCCGCGGAGAAACCGAAGCCGAAGCCTAAACCCCGGCCGAAGGTCGCAAAGGCTCCGGCACAGCAGGCCCAAGATCCGGTTTGGGATCAGAAGGGCGCACCGCCGGCGGCAGGACGGCCCGCGCAATCGGCGTGGCCGGCCCAATCGGCTCCGCCTGCGCAGGGCAATTGGCCGGCTCCGCCGCCGACCGGACAGGGACAAGCTGCGCAAACCAACTGGCCAGCGCCGCCGCCGACACGGCAAGCCCAATAAGCTGTCGGACTACGCGTGCGCCCATTCTGTTCAGGCCCGCATAATCGCGATAAACAGCGTTCGCCCCACTGCGGCTGACGCTTTCGTTTGTCGAGTGCCCGATAAAGGCTCGCATGTCCTTTACCATCGCCATCGTCGGCCGGCCCAATGTCGGCAAATCGACGCTCTTCAACCGCCTCGTCGGAGCGCGCCGCGCGTTGGTCGACGATCAGCCGGGCGTCACCCGCGATCGCCGCGAGGGTGACGGCAAGCTCGGCGATCTTTCTTTTCGCGTCATCGATACGGCGGGTCTCGAGAACGCCGCTTCGGAGAGCCTTTCGGGAAAGATACAAGCGCAAACCGCAAAGGCCGTAGCGCAAGCGGACGCGGTCCTGTTCCTTGTCGATGCGCGCGTCGGCGCGACGCCGGCTGATCACACCTTCGCCGATCTGGTGCGCAAATCCGGTAAGCCGGCCATCCTGGTCGCTAACAAAAGCGAAGGCCGCGCCGGCGAGGCCGGTGCGCTGGAAAGCTATGCGCTCGGCTTGGGTGATCCTGTGGCAATCAGCGCCGAACATGCCGAAGGATTGGCGGATCTTTACGACGCGCTTCGCGCAGCGCTGCCGCGAGAGACACAAGAGCCTGATGAAGAAGAGATCGACGAAGAGGCCGCCGCTGAGCCTGCGGACAAGCCGATCCGCATCGCGGTCGTCGGACGCCCGAATACCGGCAAATCCACGCTGATCAATCGCCTGCTCGGTGAAGAGCGGCTGGTGACCGGACCGGAAGCAGGCATCACACGCGACGCCATCGCCGTCGATCTAGAATGGCATGGCCGGCGGATGCGCGTTCACGATACCGCCGGCATGCGCCGGCGTTCGCGCATCGACGAGAAGCTGGAAAAACTCTCGATCGCCGATACGCTCAATGCCATCCGTTTTGCCGAGGTCGTGGTCGTGCTCGTCGATGCGCAGACGCCGTTCGAAGAGCAGGACGTCCGGATTGCCGATCTGGTGGAGCGCGAAGGCCGCGCCATCGTCATCGGCTTCAACAAGGTCGACTTGGTCGAGCGCGAAACCGGTTCGCGACAACGGCTCCGCGACCTGATCGATCGCGTGTTGCCGCAGATCAAGGGCGCCCCCGTCGTGGCGATCTCGGCGCATACCGGCGAGGGGCTCGACCATCTGATAAAATCGGTGATCGAAGCATACGCTGTCTGAAATCGTCGCGTACCGACCGCCGCTCTCAATCGGTTTTTGATGAAAGCTTCTGAGATGCACCCGCCGCCCGCCATTCGCGGCCGACGCATTCGCCTCGATTACATGACTCAGCCGAAATCGCGACCGCCCACGTTCGTCTTGTTTTCGTCGCGCGCCGAGGCCTTGCCCGAAACCTATCGTCGCTATCTGATCAACGGCCTGCGCGATGCGTTCGCACTGCCGGGAACCCCGATCCGGCTTACGCTGCGCAGCAAGGCCAACCCCTATGCCGGACGAAAGCGCCGCTGATGGCTCAGCCGGGTGCTGAGACCGGCGCGGCGCGACGCAAAGCCGCCTTCGTCTTTATCTTCGCGACCATTCTGCTGGACATGCTGGCGATGGGCATCACCATTCCGGTGCTGCCGAAGCTGGTCGTCGATTTCGTTGGCGGCGACACCCAGGAAGCCGCGCGGATTTTCGGCCTCTTCGGCACCGCCTGGGCGCTGATGCAATTCCTGTTCGCGCCGCTGCAGGGGACCTTATCCGACAGTTTCGGGCGCCGGCCGGTGATCCTGATTTCCAATTTCGGCGTCGGACTTGACTATGTGCTGATGGCGCTCGCGCCGACGCTGGGCTGGCTGTTCGCCGGCCGCGTGCTTTCCGGCATCGCCTCGTCCAGCATCGCCACGGCTTACGCCTATGTCACAGACGTCACGCCGATGGACAAACGCGCCGCGCGCTTCGGTCTGCTCGGGGCTGCCTTCGGCGCCGGCTTTGTTCTTGGTCCGGCGCTCGGCGGCTTGGCCGGCAGCATTTCGCCGCGTTTGCCGTTTTGGATCGCAGCCGGCTTAAGCCTGATCAACGCCGGTTACGGGCTTTTCATTCTGCCGGAGTCGCTGGCGCCGGCGCAGCGCGTTCGTTTCGACTGGCTGAGCGCCAACCCGTTCGGCGCGCTCGCCTTGCTGCGCACGCGCGCGGTGCTGATATGGCTTGCCGCGGTCAACTTTCTCGGCAACCTCGCCCACAACGTGCTGCCGAGCGTGAGCGTTCTCTATTTGATGTATCGCTACGGCTGGGACGAACGGCTGGTGGGCCTGACGCTCGCTTTCGTCGGCATCAGCTCGATCGTGGTGCAGGCCGTCGTCGTCGGCCCGGTCATCAAGACCATCGGTGAGCGCGCGGCGCTCATTGTCGGTCTTGCATTTGGTATCGCCGGATTTCTAGTCTTCGCGCTGGCACGCACCGGCGTCGAATTTTGTTTCGGCATTCCACTATTGGCCATTTGGGGCTTGGAAAGCCCCGCATCCATGGCGTTGATGAGCCGGTTGGTCGGTGCATCCGAGCAGGGGCGGCTGCAGGGCGCCAATGCGAGCATCATGGGCTTTGCCAATCTGTTCGCGCCGGCCTTGTTTACCCAGACCTTCGCGTTTGCCATCGGCGGCAGCTATCGCGGCGTCCTAACCGGCGCGCCCTTCATGTTGGCCGCGCTTCTCATCGCCGCCGCCACGGCACTCGCCTGGTGGGTGACGCGCAGCCGCATGCGCTCGCCGTAATTTCAGAAAAGACTCGACGAAAGCGACGCTTAAGCAGGCCGCTGGAATTCCAAAAACTTGCCGCTGGGAAAATCGTAGATCTTTCCGGTCTCGGTCAAACCCGGCAGGCAGAGATCGAGAAGCTTTTCGGCGACTTCTTCGGGACTTGGCAGTTTCATCGGGTCTTCGCCCGGCATCGCCATCGCGCGCATGCGCGTTCGCGTCGGGCCGGGATTGAACAGATTGACCCGCACTGCCGTGGTGCTTGTCTCCGCCGCATAGGTGCGCGCCAAAACGTCGAGCGCCGCCTTCGACACCGAGTACGGCGCCCAATAGGCGCGGGCCGAGCTTGCGACACCCGACGAGAGGAAAACGGCGCGCCCGGCGTCGGAGCGCTTCAGCAATGGGTCGCTCGCGCGGATGAGATGCCAATTGGCGGTCACGTTGATCGCCAGCATATCGTCCCAGGACTTCGGCTCGATATGGTCGAGCGGGGAGGGCACAGCCGCAATCGCCGCATTGCCGACGACAATGTCGAGCTTCCCGTAGCGTTCGTTCAGCGCCGGCGTGAGGCGGTAAATGCCCGGATAGTCGCGCATGTCGAGCGGCGTCAGCGTTGCCGCGCCGCCCTCGGCGCGGATCGCGTCGTCGAGCTCCTCGAGGCCGCCGACCGTGCGGGCGACCGCGATCACATGCGCGCCGGCGCGCGCGAGCATGAGCGCTGCGGCACGGCCGATGCCGCGCGAGGCGCCGGTGACGAGCGCCACCCGATCAGCAAGCGGTTTCGACATTGCGGGTCAGCTTGCTTCGGCGAGGAGCGAGAGCTGGCTCGACGGCGCATCCTGCGCGGTGCGGTCGGTGAGCGGGGTCGGATACTCGCCGGTGAAGCAATGGTCGGTGAATTGCGGACGCACCGCGTCGCGGCCTTTCTTCTCGCCCATGGCGCGATAGATGCCATCAACAGAAAGAAAGGCGAGCAAATCGGCGCCGATGAATTCCCGCATGCCTTCGAGATCGTGCGTCGCGGCCAGGAGCTTGTCCTGCTCGGGCGTGTCGATGCCGTAATAGTCGGGATGCCGGATCGGCGGTGAGGCGATTCGGAAATGCACTTCGCGGGCGCCGGCGTCGCGCATCATCTGCACGATCTTCACCGAGGTCGTGCCGCGTACGATCGAATCGTCGATCAGCACGATGCGTTTGCCATTGACCACGGCGCGATTGGCGCTGTGCTTGAGCCGAACGCCGAGCTGGCGGATTTGCTGGGTCGGCTCGATGAAGGTGCGGCCGACATAGTGATTGCGAATGATGCCGAGCTCGTAGGGCAAACCTGACGCCTGCGCGTAGCCCATGGCGGCCGGAACGCCGAAGTCAGGCACCGGCACCACCACGTCGGCGGCGGCGGGCGCTTCGCGTGCGAGCTCATGCCCGCAATTCTTGCGCACTTCGTAAACGCTGCGGCCGCCGATGATCGAGTCCGGCCGTGAGAAATAGATGTACTCGAAGATGCAAGGTCGCGGCGCCATTGGCGGGAACGGCTTGTGCGAATGGGCGCCGTCTTCGTCGAAGATCAGCACTTCGCCGTTTTCCACGTCGCGGACGTACTGGGCGCCAATAATGTCGAGCGCGCAGGTTTCCGAGGCCAGAATCGGGCAGCCGTCGAGCTTGCCGAGCACGAGCGGTCGGATGCCGAGCGGATCGCGGGCGCCGACGAGCTTCTTGTTGGTAAGACCGACGAAGGCATAGGAGCCTTCGAGCAATCGCAATCCTTCGACGAAACGATCGATGAAGCGGCTGCGATGCGAGCGCGCCACCAGATGCAGGATGACCTCCGTGTCGGTGGTCGACTGCATCATGGCGCCTTCGCGCACCAGCTGGCGGCGCAGCGTCAGGCCGTTGGTCAGGTTGCCGTTATGGCCGATGGCAAAGCCGCCGGCATTCAGCTCGGCGAAGAGCGGTTGCACGTTGCGCAAAATGGTTTCGCCGGTAGTCGAATAACGCACGTGGCCGACCGCGGCGTTGCCCGGCAGGCGATCGATAACCTCGCGCCCAGAGAAGGCGTCGCCGACCAGACCGAGGCGGCGCTCGGAATGAAAACGGCTGCCGTCGAAGGAGACGATGCCGGCCGCCTCCTGGCCGCGGTGCTGAAGCGCGTGCAGCCCGAGCGCCGTTATGGCGGCCGCGTCCGGATGACCGAAGATGCCAAACACACCGCATTCCTCACGCAGGCGGTCCGCGTCGAGGTCGAGAAGGCGATTCACCATAGCGATCCTGTGCAGTCTCTTGTTTGCGCCGCGCCCGGTTAACGAATGACGATCAACGTAGAACTTTACCTCTGGGTGGTTCCAGACTCGGGATTGGATTGATCCTCTTCTTTAGGCTTCTTCAGCAACTTCGAAAATCGAGAAACCGAGCTCTCGATGTCGTCCGGCAGGAGACTCATCAGCCAGTCGCGTGTGGCCTTGAGGACGACAACCGATTTGGCATCCCGGATGCCCGGCCACTGCTTTGGTTCCTCCACGAACCAGCTAGTAAATGTGTAGGCGACTGCGACAAGTATCAACCCTCGCCCGAGGCCGAACAGGAATCCCATCGTGCGATCGAGGGGACCGATCTTGCTGTCGGATATCTTGTCAGAGATGCGCACGGTGAATATCGAGATGATCAGCAGGGCGACGAGAAAAATGACCGCCCCGGCAATGACGGCCGCCACCGTGTCGCTGACATTGACCTGGGATTTCACGATCGGAGCGACTTTCCCTCCGAAGTAGAGGGCTGCAGCCGCGGCGATCGCCCAGGCAGCGATCGACAGCAATTCGCGCATAAAGCCGCGAACCATAGCGAGGAATGCTGAGATCAGCATGATCCCCAGCAGCACCATGTCTAACCAAGTGATCGGCATTTCGCTGGCTTCCAATGTGCGGGCAAACTGATGCACAGAGAGGCAAATAACGGAGCGGCGGACATACTAGTGCTCGATGCCGGCTATCCTCCAGCGGCGCGTCGAGACGGCGGCCGAAATGACCAAGCCGATGATCACCATGACATCTAGCATTGTAAGCGGCATGGTCTATCGGCTCGTGCGCTGGCATGCCCAAGGGGATGCCCAAGTGGCGAAGGACACAAATGCTAGGGTAATCAACGCTCCCGGCTCGGCTTTATAGCCGGAGCGGGTGGTTCCGTCACCCCCGGCCTGTGAATGGCGAACGCAATCCCACCGTGCACCGGACTTTAGTTCCGCCCACCAAGCCACTGTTTATGTGGTATTATTTGCCTGCCAGCGCGCGCTGTCTCGATCATTCGTCGTCCTGGCCGCGCACGCGCCGCAGCGGCGCCTTTCCACTGCTGGCGATGTCGGCGACGAGCTCGGAAAGCGCTGCGATGCTGGAGAGGGCGAAGCCCTGCGGTGCCTCCGCGCGGGCCGCGTCCGGGACAATCGCTCTGCCGAAGCCGAGCTTCTGCGCCTCCTTCAGACGTGTGGAGGTTTGCGCCACCGGCCGCACCGCTCCCGAAAGCGACACCTCGCCGAAATAAACCGCGTCGGCGGGAAGGGAGGCACGCGCTAGCGAGGATACGAGCGCCGCGGCCGCAGCGACGTCGGCCGCCGGCTCGGCGATTCGCAAGCCCCCGGCCACGTTAAGATACACATCGTGGCCAGAGAGCCGCACGCCGCAATGCGCCTCCAGCACGGCAAGAATCATGGACAAGCGACTCGGATCCCAACCGACGACGGCGCGGCGCGGCGTGCCCAGCGACGTCGGCGCCACGAGGGCTTGGATCTCCACCAGCAGCGGCCGCGTTCCCTCGATGCCGGCAAAAACGGCGGTGCCGGGGCTGCCAAGCTCGCGTTCGGAGAGGAACAGCTCCGAGGGATTGGCGACTTCGCGTAAGCCTCCGCCGGTCATCTCGAAGACGCCGATCTCGTCGGTGGGGCCGAAGCGATTCTTGATCGCCCGCAAGATACGGAATTGCTGCGAGCCTTCGCCCTCGAACGACAGCACCGCATCGACCATGTGCTCGACCACGCGCGGACCGGCGATCTGGCCGTCCTTGGTGACATGGCCGACCAGAATCACCGCGGTGCCGGAGCGCTTGGCGAAGCGGATAAGCTCGCCCGCGGCGCCGCGCACCTGTGTCACCGTGCCGGGGGCCGAGTCGACGGTCTGCGTCCACATGGTCTGGATCGAATCGATCACCAGAAGCTGCGGCGGTTTTCCCTGCGAGAGGGTTGCGACGATATCTTCGACCGCGGTCTCAGCCGCAAGCTCGACCGCCGTGTCGGCAAGGCCGAGCCGCTCGGCGCGCAGCCGCACTTGAGCGACGGCTTCTTCGCCGGAGATGTAGACGGAGCGTTGACCGAGGCGGCTATAGGCGGCCGCGACCTCGATCAGCAAAGTCGATTTGCCGATGCCGGGATCGCCGCCAAGCAACAGCACCGAGCCGCGTACGAGCCCGCCCCCGGTCACGCGGTCGAATTCGGCCACTCCCGAGGCGAGCCGTGGCGCCTCCAAGGTTTCCCCCTTCAGGGCCTCGATGACGAAGAGGCGGCCCTTGCGTGCGCCGCGCGCTGACGCCGCGGCACCTTCCTCGACCAAAGTGTTCCAGCCGCCGCAGGCGTCGCAGCGGCCCGCCCAGCGTGCCGACGCCGCTCCGCAGCTCTGGCAGACAAAATTCTGTGCGCGCGCCGCCATGTAACGCGTCCTTTAACGCATGATCTGAAAAGCGGGAAGCCGAAGTTGAGAAAAGATCATGCGGCAACAAGCTAGAGCATGATCCGGAAAAGTGGACACCGGTTTTCCGAAAAGATCATGCTCCAGCAACGACCTAGAGCGCGATGTTGATTCGGCTTAAAGTCATCGCGCCCTAGTTGCCTAGTTGTGCTCAGTTCGACCCTTCAGCTTAATGCAGCGGGTTTGAACGCCCCGACGGTGCGAAGCGAGAGTCTGGCGGGTATCGGCCAATTCGCTGCGCAGTTTCCGTTCGCGCTGCTCAACCGCCGAGGAACTTGTTTGCCTCAATTGCAAGTCACGTCGCGCGAGTTTCCGCGCCTTCATCCCTTGACGACGGCGCTAGCCTTGTCGCTCGGCGCCGCAATTGCGCTCGGTCTTTCGCGCTTTTCGTATGCGCTTCTGCTCCTGCCCATGCGCACGGATCTGGAGTGGACCTACCTGCTGGCCGGTTCGATGAACACCGGCAATGCGCTCGGCTATTTTTTCGGTGCCCTTTTAACACCTGTACTGATGCGCCGCGTGGGCATATGGCAGACGCTCGTCGGCGGCTCGGTGCTGGTCGGCGTGTTCATGCTGTTGTCAGGCATCGTGACCGACGCCCCCACGCTGTTTTTGCTTCGCGTGTGTGCAGGTGTAGCAAGCGCTTTTGTCTTTGTCGGCGGTGGGGTGCTGGCGGCGCAGTTGGGCTCCATGCACAGCAAGCGAGCCGGCTTGTTGATCGGCCTCTACTACGGCGGCACGGGTTTGGGAATTGCCGCGTCCGCATTGCTTGTTCCCGCGGCGCTCGCCGCCGCGCAGCAGCACGGTGTCGCGCACAGCTGGCAATGGCCGTGGCTGGTACTCGGCATCGCATGCTTGGTTGCGACAGGAATTCTGGCTGGACCGGCAAAGGCAATTGGCGGGGCGCCTCTTGGGCAAACCCATAGGTCACGCTTCGTGATCGGGGATTTCTTGTTCGGCCTGAGCGGCTATTTCATGTTTGGCGTGGGCTACATCGGCTACATGACGTTCGTCGTTGCTTTGCTGAGACAGCAGGGCATGTCCGCCGGACACATCACTCTTTTCTACACGTTGCTTGGTCTCGCGGTCGTCGTGTCGCCGCGCCTTTGGGCCCCCATGCTGGATCGTTTCAGAGGTGGCGAGGCCTTGGCAATCCTCAATGGCATTTTAGGAACGGCCTCGATCCTACCGGCGCTGACTTCGGCAACGCCGATCGTCTTTCTTTCAGGGGTCGTCTTCGGTGCGGTGTTTCTCTCCGTCGTGGCATCGACGACCGCTCTCGTGCGGCACAACTTGCCGCAAGAGATTTGGTCCTCCGGGATCAGCGCGTTCACCGTCGTCTTCGCCTTCGGACAGATCGTCGGGCCGACAATTGTCGGCTGGATCGCGGACGGCCCGGGCGGCCTCGAACGCGGATTGATCGTGTCGGCGATTGCGCTATTTGCCGGCGCGGCGCTCGCCGCCCAACAAAAGCCGCTGGCAGGGCACTCGTAAGACGCCGCGACCGGAAGCGGACGGATTACTTGGCGTTAGCCGCCGCGATACGCCACATGGGAGCGCAAGCCGAGCCGCACCAGCACTTCGTAGCCGATCGTGCCTGCTGCAGTCGCGACCTCGTCGATCGGCAGCTTTTCGCCGATGAAAGTCGCGGCATCGCCGCGGCGTACCGCATTGTCCGGCAGGTCGGTCACGTCGATGCACGCAAGGTCCATCGAAATATGTCCCACGATCGGACAGCGCTTCTTAGCCACGATGGCGCTGCCGCCGGCTTTGCGGTCCAGCCCGCTGCCGGCGCGCAATAATCCATCCGCGTAGCCGCACGCGGCGACCGCGATGCGTGAAGCGCGTTTGGCATTCCAGGCGGCTCCGTAACCGACGCTTTCGCCTTGCGGCACTTTGCGCACCTGCAGAACGCGGCCGGTCAGGGTGAGCACATTGCGCATCGGATTGTCACGGCCCGGCGTTGGGTTGATGCCATAGAGCGCGGCTCCCGGCCTCGCCAGGTCGAAATGGGCGGTGTCGCCGAGAAAGATGCCAGAGGAGTTGGCAAGCGAAGCCGGCACGCCGTGATAGAGCATGCGCAATTCGCGAAACAGCCGGATCTGGCTGGCATTGAGCGGGTGGTCTTGCACTTCGGCGCAGGCCAGATGGCTCATCAACAGCATTATGCCGTGGTGTTCCTGCTGCAGGCGAAGCGCCAACGCCGCGGCTTCCTCGGCCGGCATGCCGAGCCGATTCATGCCCGTGTTGACATGGATGGCCGCTCCGCCGCGCCAGCCTTGCGCAGCGACGAAGGCGTCCCACTCGGCGAGCTCCACGGTGCTGTTGATGACCGGACGCAAATCGAGGTCGCCAAACGCCTGCGCAGCCTCGGGCGCAAAGCCGTTAAGGACATAGATGGCGGCTTCCGGCGTCTGGCTGCGGGCGCGGCGCCCCTCGGCGACGTCGGCAACAAAGAAGGTCTTGCAGCCGGCCTTGACGAGCCGCGCGGTGACCGGCTCCAGCCCAAGCCCGTAAGCGTTGGCCTTGACCACCGCTCCGCATTCGACAGCAAAAAGCCTGCGCGTCAGCGCCTGCCAATTGTCCGCAATCGCGTCGAGATCCACGGTCAGCGTCGCGCCGGTCTCGGGACCGTTTCGGGCGCCCGCGATTTCGAGCAATGGTTCCGCCAAGGCCATGCGTAGTTATCGCCAAGGCGGTGGCGGTGGTAAAGCCGGAAGAAGTTGGGAGTGGCTAAAAGCTCGACCGGTGCGCGGCATCGAGATTGGCAAAGCGGGTGACTTCGGCGTCGAATTGCAATTCCACCGTTCCGGTCGGGCCGTGGCGCTGTTTGCCGATAATCACTTCGGCTTTGCCTTGGACCCGATCGCCTTCGGCCTGCCACTCGGCAAATTTCTCGCGATTTGCCTCCGTGGGCTTGCGCATCTGATGATAATATTCCTCGCGGAACACGAACATCACCACGTCGGCATCTTGTTCGATCGAGCCGGACTTCGCGCAAGTCCGACAGTTGCGGCCGTTTATCTTCGCGCAACTCGACCTGCCGCGACAATTGCGAGAGCGCGATGATCGGGACGTTGAGTTCCTTGGCGAGCGCTTTCAGCCGGGTCGTGATCTCGGTGATTTCCTGCACGCGGTTCTCGCTTGAGCGGCGCGACGAGCCTTGCAGCAGCTGGATATAGTCGATGACCAGCAGATCGAGGCCGCGCTGCCGTTTGAGCCGGCGCGCGCGGGCGGCAAGTTGGCCGATCGAAAGACCGCCGGTCTCGTCGACGTAGAACGGCAGGTTTTGCAGCTCGATCGACATGTCCTTGATGTTTTCGAAATCGCTTTCGCCGATCAGCCCGCGGCGGATCTTGTTGGAAGGAATGCCGGTCTGCTCGGCGATGATGCGGGTTGCGAGTTGCTCCGCCGACATTTCCAGCGAGAAGAAGCCGACGATGCCACCGTTGACGGTCGCGGTATGGCCGTCGGCCCGCACTTCGCCGGCCCAGGCTTTGGCGACGTTGTAAGCGATATTGGTCGCCAGCGCGGTTTTGCCCATGCCGGGACGGCCGGCGAGGATGATCAGGTCGGAGGATTGTAGTCCGCCCATGCGCGAGTCGAGATCGGTCAGACCGGTCGCGAGCCCCGACAAGCTGCCGTCGCGCTGATAGGCCTGGGCGGCCATGTCGACGGCGGTCGTGAGCGCCTGCGCGAAGCGCTGAAAGCCGCTCTCATAGCGCCCGGTTTCCGCAAGCTCGAACAGCTTGCGTTCGGCATCTTCGATGTGGCTTTGCGGCGTCGCGTCGACCGGCGCCTCGTAGGCGAGGTTGACCATGTCCTCGCCGATCGTGATCAAGTCGCGCCGGATCGACAGATCGTAAATGGTACGGCCGTAATCCTCGGCGTTGATGATGGTCGTCGCTTCGGCTGCAAGCCGGGCCAGATACTGATTGACGGTGAGACCGGCGATATCGAGATCGCTGGGCAGGAAGGTCTTGAGCGTGACCGGTGTCGCCAGCTTTCCGGCGCGGATCAGGGTACCGGCGATTTCGAAAATGTGCCGGTGGATGCCTTCGAGAAAATGCTTGGGCTCGAGGAAATCGGAGACGCGATAGAACGCCTCGTTATTGACGAGGACGGCGCCGAGCAGCGCCTGCTCCGCTTCGATATTGTGCGGCGGTGCGCGGTATGTGGGCTCGGCAGGCAGCTGCCGGCGTGCAGTCGAATCGAATATCGCCATGGTCCCGATCAGGTGATTCGGATGTGACCGAATTGAGGTTCAGCATCGCGGTTCACTCAACGAAAGCGCTACTGACGACATCGCAACCGTTAACGCCACGAGGACCTTCTCGATAATCCAGCCGCGCGCGGAGGGAAATGCCGACGGACGGCTTTCCCCGTTACACACCACCGCCGGGGCGTGTCGCCCAACCATCGCGAACGTGCTTGACTGGGGCGCGGCCCGAGGCATGCCGAATCCGGGCCGGACACCGCCGCCAATTCCCCGAAAAAGATCGCGCGCAATCAAAAACCTAAAGCGTAAACCTGCCGCATTGGTTGCGCGCCGCGCGTAACCGTCCGCGAAACGTTACTCGCCGGCGAGGCGGAGCGGCGCCGACGAGGTGGCTTCGATCTCCCGCAGCCGCGCTTCCTCACGTCCGATATAGTCGCGGGTCTGCGGCACCACGCCCTTGCGTTTGGCCATCTGGATCTGGAAAACCACCATGTCGCTCTCGCGGAACGCCATTTCGGACGAGGCCAGGTAAAACTCCCACATGCGCACAAAGCGCGCGTCGTAAAGTCGCTCTACCTCCTCGCGGTGCGCGAGAAAGCGCTCGCGCCAGGCCTTCAGCGTTTCCGCATAGTGGTACTGGAGAATTTCGACGTCGGTGACGACAAGCTTCGCGCGTTGGATGGCGGGCAAGACTTCCGACAGCGCCGGAATGTAGCCGCCGGGAAAAATGTACTTGGCGATCCAGGCGTTGGTGATGCTGGGCGGGCCGCTGCGGCCGATCGTGTGCAACAGAAAGACGCCATCCTTGTCGAGGATCTTTGCGCATTTGCGAAAGTACGTGTCGTAGTGGCCGACGCCGACATGCTCGAACATGCCGACCGACACGATCCGCTTGAACGGCCCTTCGACGTCGCGATAGTCCTCGAGGCGGAACACCGCTTCTTTAGTTCGCCCGCGTTCGACGGCGCGCTGTTGGGCGCGCGCAAATTGCTCCTGCGAAAGCGTAATGCCGGTGACCTGCGCACCACCGATCTCGGCAAGATAGAGCGCCAGTCCGCCCCAGCCGCAGCCGATATCCAGGGTCGTGGCGCCGGCTTCCACTAGGAGCTTGGCGGCGAGGTGACGTTTCTTGGCGAGCTGGGCGTCGTCGAGCGATTGATCCGGCGTTTCAAAATAGGCGCAGCTATATTGCTGATCGGCATCGAGGAAGAGCTGATAGAGGCGGCCGTCGAGATCGTAGTGATGCGCCACGTTGCGCCGCGAGCGCGAGCGCGGATTGAACTGCTGCACCCGGCGAAACAGAAACCGCGCGAACTGCAGCGGCACCGCCCATTGCGGCGGCGCGACGTGATCCTGGCGCAACAAGATCGCCATCACGTCGGCGATCGAGCCTTTGTCGATGACGAACGTGCCGTCCATGTAGGCTTCGCCAAGACGAAGCTGTGGATTGAGCAGAACCTCCCGCTGCGCCTTGGCGGTGGTGAAGCGCACCGCGGCCGCAGGGCCGCTGCCGTCGCCGAACGCGTAGGTCCGTCCGGCCGCGGTCGTTACCGTCAGGGATCCTTCGCGGATGTATCGTCGCAAGAATGTCGCCAGCAAGTCCAAGCTCGTCTCCACACACTTCTTACGTCTTGTCACGTCTTGTATTCCGTGTGCCAGCGGCACCCGCCGGCATGCGGCAACTCGGGAAGTTCCGTCACCCGTCTGCCGTCATTAAAACAAAATCCTCCTTGACCAGCAATGCGGGGAAGGGGCGGCGCTGAATTCCCGAGGCGCGCCTGTTAAACGGCGCCGACAGCAGTGGTTTTTATGCCAAGGAACGGCCCGTCGGAATGACTTGAGGAGTTAAGGGTGAACCGGGGTTTTGCGCTGACAATCGGAATTCTTGCGATGCTGGCGCCGGCCGGCGCGCGTGCACAGACCAACCTCGACCGAGGCAAATCGGCATCTCAGCTTTTCGCTGGCTCCTGCGTCGAGTGCCACAAGGCGCCGCAGAGCCTCGCCAAGGGCAAGAGCCCGGCAACTATCGCGGAATTCCTGCGCGAGCACTACACCACGGGTCGCGACCAGGCGGCAGCCCTCGCTGCTTACGTCGCGTCCGGCCGCGATACGGTGGCGTCCCCGGCGCCCGGCAGAAAGCCGGCCGCCGGCGGAGTAGCGACCCAAAAGCCGCCATCGGCGTCGGACGCGACCGCCAATGCCAACCCCAACGCCAAGCCACGCCGGCCCAGTGAAGAGACAACAACGTCGGGCGGGTCGATGATCAATCCGGTCGTTCGTTCCGAGCCCGCGGTCCAAAGCAAGCCGCAACCGGCGACCGCGGCGCGTACGCGTCGTAAGGATCCTGGGGCTGCCGAGACGCCACAAGAGCCCGCCGCTACGGCCCGTGCACCCGGCGAGGCGGCACCAGAGGCCGCCCGTCAGGAGCCGGCGGCTCAGGAGCCGCCGACATCAGCGGTGACACCGACCGCGGCTGCGCCGGCCGCTGCGGAGTTGATGCCGGCGGAGGCGCCGGCAACCGAATCCGGCGAAACCGGCGGCCGCGACAATATTCCGGATTGAGATCCTCGGCTGCGAGAGACCCGGCGGATCAGCTCTTGTCGGCCGCCGGGGCAGGGGAGTCTTCGGCATCGTCGCCGGCTTCCTCGCCCTCCTGCGCCCGCAGCGACTCGGCTGCCTCGGGCTCGAAGAACGCTTCCGCCGCCGCAGCAGCCTCTTCTTCCGGCGTCCGTTCTTCGCGCAACTGCGCGACGTCTTCGCCGCGCTCGATGCGGGCGGCCTCGTCGGCGTTGCGGGCGACGATGATCGAGATCGTCGTATCGATTTCCGGATGCAGGGAGATCGGCACCTTGTGCCGGCCGATCATCTTGATCGGCGCGTTCAGTGCGACCTGACTGCGGTTGACCTCGAACCCTCCCTCGGCCAACAGGCCGACCAGATCGCGCGGCGAAACCGAGCCGAACAGCTGGCCCGATTCCGAAGCCTGGCGGAGCACGATAAAGCTCTTGCCGTCGAGTTTTTCGGCAATCTCGTTGGCGTCGGTCTTCAGCGATTGCGAACGCGCCTGCAGATCGCTCTTCATCGCTTCGAAGCGGGTGCGGTTCTCGTTGGTCGCGCGCAGCGCCTTGCCGCGCGGGAGCAGAAAATTGCGGGCGAAGCCGTCCTTCACGCGCACCACCTCGCCCATTTGGCCAAGGCGCGCCACGCGTTCGAGCAAGATCACTTCCATGTCGGTTTCTCCCTGCTCAACGGATTACGTACGGTAGCAGGCCGAGAAATCGCGCGCGCTTGATCGCTTGCGCGAGCTCGCGCTGTTTCTTTGCCGACACGGCGGTGATGCGGCTTGGCACGATCTTGCCGCGTTCCGACACGAAACGCTGCAGCAGCTTGGCGTCTTTATAGTCGATCTTCGGCGCATTCGAACCGGAGAACGGACAGCTCTTGCGACGGCGGAAGAACGGCCGACGCGCTCCGCCGGATTGCGGTGACATAGCCATTATTATTCCTCCGTCGCTACGGTGGTGGTTTCATCGGAGCTTTCACGCGGCCGCCGATCACGGTCACGTGGGCGATCGCCGCGATCGCCGCGATCGCCTCGGTCTCCGCGATCGAAGCGGTCGCCACGATCGAAGCGGCCGCCGCGATCGCCGCGATCATCGCGATCACGGTCGCGCTCGGCGCGCCGCATCATCGCCGACGGGCCTTCCTCGAGCTCGTCGACCCGGATGGTCAGGTAGCGCAAGACGTCTTCGTTGAGGCGCTCCAGCCGCTCGATCTCGTTGATCGCAGCCGCCGGCGCGTCGATGTTCATCAAGGTGAAATGCGCTTTGCGGTTCTTGCGCAGGCGGTAGGAGAGCGACTTGACGCCCCAATACTCGACCTTGGCGACGGATCCGCCGAGCCCTTCGACGACGCCCTTGAGATGCGCGGTCAATTCCTCGACCTGCTGCGCGCTGGCGTCTTGGCGCGCAAGATAGACGTGCTCGTAGAGCGACATAGATGCCCTTTCCTTACGTTGTCCTCGCTCGCCTCGGCGCGAAGCCCCTCGAACCCTTCGGGAAAGGCTCGAATGCTCTGAAGGCGGGAACACGGGACGCCGGACCGCGAGGTCCTACCGCGCCATTTCCACCGTTCGGTCAGTCCGATGTATGATTGATCGGTCGGTGGTTGCGGCACAGCCGTCCGTTCAGCCCCCGGCCGGGGCGAGCGGAAAGCAGGCCTTATACGCTGCTTTTACGGAAACGCAAGCCGATCACCGCTCTCGCCCGGGCTCGGACATTTGGATCAGCTCGGCCAGGCGCACCGCAAGTGCGACGCCCTCGCGCATCTGTCCGGGCTTGGCGGTGGCGGAACTGAGCAGTTGACGTTCCTTCTGCAGCCTGCCGAGAAGAACGTCGAGGCTTTGCTGCAAAAGCTTTTGTCGAAAGTCCGGGTCGGTGCGAGCGCGGGACAGGTCGGCTTCGGTAACCGCAGGAAACTCGCTCATTTCAGCGGACTCTCGGCTCGGCCTTTTAACCATAGCGGCCAGTCGAGGAAGCCTAGCGAGCACGGGTTGTCTTTTTCTTACTCCGCCTTTCTCCCTTGACACCGCCGCGATAGCGGTATCTTTCGCCCCTCTTTTCAGGGGCAATCGATGGCGACGGCGTTCGTTTTTCCCGGCCAGGGAAGTCAAGTGGTCGGCATGGGCAAGGGCTTGGCCGAGGCTTTTGCGCCGGCGCGGCAGGTGTTCGAGGAAGTCGATGCAGCGCTCGGCCAGAAACTCAGCGAGACGATCTGGAACGGTCCCGCCGAGACGCTGACGCTGACGGAAAATGCGCAGCCGGCGCTGATGGCGGTTTCGCTTGCGACCTTGCGCGCGCTTGAAGCGGAGGCCGGGCTTGATCTCGGCCGCGACGTGGCTTTCGTCGCCGGCCATTCGCTCGGCGAGTATTCGGCTTTGGCGGCGGCCGGGTCGCTCACGGTTGCCGATGCCGCGCGTCTTCTGCGCACCCGCGGGCGCGCCATGCAGAAGGCGGTTCCGGTCGGTGTCGGCGCCATGGCGGCGCTGATCGGTGTCGATCTCGAGGCAGCAAAGGCGATTGCGCAAGAGGCTTCGGCCGGCGCGGTCTGCGCTGCTGCCAACGATAATGGCGGCGGCCAGGTCGTGTTGTCGGGCGACAAATCCGCCGTCGAGCGGGCAGTCGACTTCGCCAAGGCGCGGGGCGTGAAACGGGCCATGATGCTGCCGGTATCGGCCCCCTTCCATTGCGCGCTGATGCAGCCGGCCGCGCAGGTCATGGCGGAGGCGCTGTCGCAGGTGGCGGTCACGCCGCCTCGCGTGCCATTGGTAGCCAATGTGCTCGCGGCTCCGATCACAGATCCGGCCGCGATCGTGCAGGCGCTGGTGGAGCAGGTGACCGGCACCGTTCGTTGGCGCGAATCGGTGACCGTCATGGCGCAAGCCGGCGTGACGGCCTTTTACGAGATCGGGTCGGGCAAGGTGCTTGCCGGCTTGATCAAGCGGATCGCTGAGGGAGCGACAGCGTCGTCGATCGGAACGCCCGACGACGTCGCGCGCTTTGCGGCGGCGCGTGCTTGAATATTGCGTTCGCGAGGTTTGACATGTTTGAACTCACCGGGAAGACCGCATTGATCACAGGAGCGAGCGGCGCGATCGGCGGCGGCATAGCGCGCGTCCTCCATGCACAGGGTGCGACGGTCGCGCTCTCCGGCACCAAGCGCGAAACGCTCGACAGCCTCGCCGCCGATCTCGGCGAGCGCGTGCATGTGCTCCCGTGCAATCTCGCCGACCGCGCCGAAACAGAAGCCCTCGTGCCGCGTGCCGAAGAGGTCATGGGCCAGCTCGACATACTCGTGGCCAATGCCGGGGTCACCAAGGACAATCTGTTTGTGCAATTGCGCGACGAGGATTGGGATCAGGTGATCGCCATTAACCTGTCGGCGACCTTCCGTCTTGCACGTGCTGCTGTGCGCGGCATGATGCGGCGCCGGTTCGGCCGAATCATTGCCATTACCTCGGTGGTGGGCGCGACTGGAAATCCCGGTCAGGCCAATTATGTCGCGGCCAAAGCCGGTATCACCGGCATGATCAAATCGATTGCGCAGGAATATGCAAAGCGTGGCGTTACCGCCAATTGCGTCGCACCTGGATTTATTGTCTCGCCGATGACCGGCAAACTCAACGACAAGCAGCGCGAGGGAATCGTGGCGCGAATCCCGGCGAACCGGGCCGGTACCATCGATGAGGTGGCTGCCGCGGTCGCGTTCCTGGCTGCGAATGAAGCCGGCTATATGACTGGGCAAACACTGCATGTGAATGGCGGAATGGCCATGATTTGAAGGCGATAGAGGCTGTGTGCAGGCCGCACGCCCGCGCTGGTCAACGTAAAGGAAGTGTGGTAACCGGACCGTGAGTTGGGTTGGGGGTCGCCGTTTTAAGCCGGAGAGTGCGTGGGTGAGGCCACCCGCCTCTGTTCGGTCATAGCCCGCGGCCGTCACCAAGACCTGAACCCTTGGGTATCACCAAGATTTGGAACTGGAAGACTTGGACGGACCGAGACGTTATTGTCGGGTCGCGTTGAGAGAAGAGGTTGGAAACGATGAGTGATATTGGCGAGCGGGTTAAGAAGATCGTCGTTGAGCATCTCGGCGTCGAGCCCGACAAGGTGACGGAGAACGCCAGTTTCATCGACGATCTCGGCGCCGACAGTCTCGACACGGTCGAGCTCGTCATGGCCTTCGAAGAGGAATTTGGCTGCGAGATTCCCGACGATGCCGCCGAGACCATTTTGACCGTCGGCGATGCCATCAAATTCCTTGAAAAGAACGCGAAGAGCTGAACACGGCGCTTGTTTGCACGGCGCCGCGCCGGTTGCGAGCGCGATGCTCGAACGCCGATTTGGCAATTGTCTGCGCTACGATAAGCTCACCGAGAAGGTAGGCATGCGCCAAGGCGTTTGTTCGGAGCGCTGGCTATGAGACGCGTGGTTGTCACTGGTCTTGGTATGGTGACGCCGCTGGCCTGCGGAGTAGAGCCGACGTGGCGGCGTCTGCTCGCCGGCGAAAGCGGAATCGGACGGGTCGAGACCTTCGAGGTTGCGGATATCCCCTGCAAGATCGCGGGTCAGGTGCCGCGTGGCGATGGCACCGACGGCACGTTCAATCCCGACCAGTGGATGGAGCCGAAGGAGCAGCGCAAGGTCGACGACTTTATTCTGTTTGCCATGGCGGCCGCCACCCAAGCGCTCGACGACGCCGATTGGCATCCGCGGGAATATGAAGACCAGATTACCAGCGGCGTGCTCATCGGCTCCGGCATCGGCGGCATCGAGGGCATTGCTGAAACCGCGCTGCTTCTGCAGGAGCGCGGGCCGCGGCGGGTGTCGCCGTTCTTCATTCCCGGCCGCATCATCAACCTCGCCTCCGGCTATGTTTCGATCAACCATTCGCTCAAGGGGCCCAACAGCGCGGTCGTCACCGCCTGTTCGACCGGAGCCCATGCCATCGGCGACGCCGGCCGGCTGATCGCGCTCGGCGATGCCGATGTCATGGTGGCCGGCGGAGCGGAATCGCCGGTCAATCGCTTGTCGATGGCGGGCTTTGCCGCCTGCCGCGCCTTGTCGACCGGTTTCAACGAGACGCCGGAGCGCGCTTCGCGTCCCTACGATCGCGACCGTGACGGCTTCGTGATGGGCGAGGGCGCCGGCGCCGTCGTGCTGGAAGAGTACGAGCACGCCAAGCGGCGCGGCGCGCGCATTTACGGCGAACTGATCGGCTACGGGCTGTCCGGCGACGCCTTTCACATCACTGCGCCTGCCGAGGATGGCGACGGCGCCTTCCGCTGCATGAGCGCGGCGATCCGCCGCGCAGAAATTTCGCCGGGCGATATCGACTATATCAACGCCCACGGCACCTCGACCCCGCTCGGCGATGAGATCGAGCTGAAGGCCGTCGAGCGCGTGGTCGGCAACGCCGCCGGCAAGATCAGCATGTCGTCGACCAAATCGTCGATCGGTCATTTGCTCGGGGCTGCCGGCACGGTCGAGGCGATTTTTTGTTTGCTGGCAATCCGCGACCAGGTGACGCCGCCGACGATCAATCTGGACAATCCGTCGGTCGATACGGCCCTGGATCTCGTGCCGCACAAGGCACGCAGCCGCCCGGTCAATACCGTGCTGTCCAATTCATTCGGCTTCGGCGGCACCAATGCCTCGCTGGTGTTTCGCCGCATGTCGGACTGATCTCATGATCCGAGCCCCGGTTCGCCATATTTGTTCCGCACTCGCCTGTAATGCACATGAATCCGGTATTGTGCCGGTTTGGCGACGTCGCGAGAGCGCGGAGCTGCGGTTCGCTCGGCAGGGGGTCAGCGTCTCGCTGGACGTGCTCAGCAAGCAAAATGGATAAGCGGCGGTGACGGAAAGGCCTCCCCCGTCCAACGGCAATAACGGTGCAGCGCCGCCGCCGCGCGAAGTCCCGGCTCGTCCCGCCGACAAGGCCGCCGCGACCGGCGCCGCTGCCGCAAAGGCTCCGGGGCCGGCCGCCGCCAAGCCGGCAAAGCCCGCGCCGGCAAAACCGCCGGCAGCGCCGCGCGCGACGGTGCCTCCGAGCAAGCCCGGTCAACCGGCCGCCGCCACACCTCCGCCGCGGGCCGCGAGCGGCAGCGGTGACAAATCGACCAAAGCAGCCGTACCGCGGTCGGCGGCTTCGGCACCACGGCCTGCGAATGGAAGTGGTGCTGTGCCGCCGCCTGCTGCCCCACCACGGCCGGCCGCGGCGTCGGCGCCACGGCCCGGCAGCGCCAGCACCGCTGCGCCGCCCGCCGCCCCGCCAAGGCCGACCGCCGCAGCGGCACCGCCTGTTGCCCCGCCACGGCCGGCCGGCGCGTCGGCGACGCGAGCCCCGATTGGAAGCGGCGCTGCGGCACCGCCTGTTGCTCCACCGCGGCCCGCCGCCACATCGGCGCCGCGGCCCGGCAACGGAGGCGGTACTGCGCCGCCTGTCGCCTCACCACGGCTTGCCGCCGCCGCGTCTTCTGCTGCACCGCCACGGCCCGCCGCCGCATCCCCGACTGCGCGTTCCGCCGTGGCTAAGCCCGCCGGAAAGGCCGTGTCGGTTGGTGGTGAACCTCATCTGCCATCGTCCGACGGGTCGCCGGAGGGCTCAGCCGCAACCAAGGGCAATAAGCATTTGGCTCCGCGCAGTCCGCGCACGGCGCTTGAGCCGGACACGGTCGAGATGCCGCCAAAGCGGTCAAAAAAGGCCCGGCATCCGTTCGTCGTTGTGGGCAATGCGATCATCACTTTGTTTGTCCTGGTAGCGGTGGTCGCAGCCGTGGCGCTGGTATTTGGCAAGCAGCGTTTCGATGCGCCTGGGCCATTGGCCGAAGATCGCGTCGTCAACATTCCCCGCGGCTCGGGCATCCGCGACATCTCCGATGTCCTCATGCGCGACGGGGTGATCGACCAGCCGTGGGTCTTTGTCGGCGGTGTGCTCGTGCTCAAGGCACGCGAGGACCTCAAGGCCGGCGAGTATCAATTCAAGGCCCACGCCAGCCTGCGTGACGTCGTGGCGACCATTGTGGATGGCCGCGTCGTCGCCCATCAGCTCACGGTTCCGGAGGGCCTGACCTCCGAGCAGATCGTCGCGCGCCTGCTGGATGACGACGTCCTCACCGGCAACATCAAGGAAATCCCGCGCGAGGGCAGCCTGTTGCCCGACACCTATAATTTCAACCGCGGCGTGAGCCGTGAGCAGATCATCCAGCGCATGCAGCAAGCGCAGCAGCGCGTGCTCAAGGAAGTCTGGGATCATCATTCACCCGACTCGCCGATCAAGACGCCGGAGCAACTCGTCGCCCTTGCCTCGCTGGTCGAGAAGGAGACGGGAAAGCCCGAGGAGCGCACGCGCGTCGCCGCCGTTTTCATCAACCGGCTGAAGCAGAAGATGCGGCTGCAGTCCGACCCAACCATCATTTATGGATTGGTCGGCGGCAAAGGCACGCTCGGACGGCCGATCATGAAAAGCGAGATCGAGCAGCCGACGCCGTACAACACATATCAAATCGAAGGCCTGCCGCCGGGCCCGATCGCCAATCCGGGGCGCGCCTCGCTGGAAGCTGCGGCCAACCCGGCCCGCACCCGCGAGCTCTATTTCGTGGCCGACGGCACCGGCGGGCACGCCTTCGCCGAGACCTACGAGCAGCATCAGAGAAACGTGGCGCGGCTTCGCTCCATGGAGGCCGGCGACCAGAAGGATCAGGCTCCTGCCGATCCGCCGGCGGCGGCGCCGCAGACTACCGCTTCACCCGCGCCACCGGCTCAGGCGGCTCCGCAACAGCGTCGTGCGCCCGCGCGCCACAATCAAAATACGCAAAACACGCAGAGTACCCAAACGGCGCACTGACGCACTGTCTCTCTTGTGACTGCCCAGCGCCGCAGCTAAGTTCGGCGCGTTTTTGTTTCTACTTGCCGGGGGTCGATTGTCATGGCGCTGACGAGCATGACGGGGTTCGCTCGCGCCCATGGGATCAGCGGGTCTTATGCCTGGGCCTGGGAACTAAAATCGGTCAACGGCAAGGGTCTCGATCTGCGGCTGCGCATGCCTTCGGGCTGGGACGCCATCGAGGCGCCGGTGCGCGCCCGCGCCGCCGAGCGGCTCGCCCGCGGTTCGATTCAGGCAGCCTTGACGGTGGATCGCAGCGGTGTAGCGCCGGTCGTGCGCATCAACGCGGGCGTGCTCGATGCTATCCTGACGACACTGCGCCAACTCGCGCCGCGTATCGATGCAGGCCCACCCTCCTTGGATGGGCTCCTGTCGCTTAAGGGCGTCATGGAGGTTTCCGATCTTGAGGAGAACGAAGACGAACGGCGCGCCGCCGAGACCGCCGCGATTGCCGGATTCGGCGAGGCAGTCGCCGCGCTGTCCGAGATGCGGCAGAGCGAAGGCGCGGCGCTCGCGCGCATCCTGACATCGAGACTGGATGAGATCGCGGCGCTGGCGCAGCGTGCCGAGCAGGCTCCGGGGAGACGCGTCGAGGCCATTCGCGCCCGGCTCGCCGAACAGGTCGCCGCGCTGCTTGCGCAATCCGATCGCTTCGATCCTGACCGCCTGCACCAGGAGGCGATCCTTTTGGCGACCAAAGCCGACGTGCGTGAGGAGCTCGATCGTCTGGCTGCGCATGTGGCGCAGGCGCGGCAGCTCATCGGCGGCAGCGGCGCCGTGGGACGCCGGCTCGATTTCCTGGCACAGGAGCTCAATCGCGAAGCCAATACGCTCTGCGCCAAGGCCAACGATGTCGAGCTCACCAATATCGGTCTGGAACTGAAAGCCGCGGTCGAACAATTCCGCGAACAGGTACAGAATGTGGAATAGGGCATGGCGCGAGCCCGGCAAAATCGAATGACCGTTGCGCGCCGCGGCCTGATGCTCGTTCTATCCTCGCCGTCCGGTGCCGGCAAAACCACGCTCTCGCGCATGTTGTTGGAAGCCGACGGCCACATCGAGCTCTCGGTATCGGTGACCACCCGCCCGCAGCGTCCCGGGGAGGTCGACGGCCGCGATTATCATTTCATCGACACGGTCCGTTTCGAGTCCATGGTGAAATCCGACAAGCTTCTGGAATGGGCGGAAGTCTTCGGTCACCGCTACGGCACGCCGCGGCTGCCGGTGGAGAAAGCGTTGCGGGCGGGCCGCGATGTCTTGTTCGACATCGACTGGCAGGGCACCCAGCAATTGCGCGAGAAGGCTCGCGACGATCTCGTCAGCGTGTTTATTTTGCCACCCACGGTCAAAGAGCTGCAGCGAAGGCTCGAGCGCCGCGCGCAGGACAGCCGCACCACCATTGCGGGCCGCATGGCCAAGGCGGCCGGCGAGATGAGCCACTGGCCGGAGTATGATTACGTCATAGTCAATCGCGACAAGGACGACGCGTTCGCCGAAGTGCGATCCATCCTGGCGGCGGAGCGGCTCAAGCGCGAGCGGCAGATCGGATTGTCCGCTTTCGTGCGCGATCTGCAAGCGAAGTTGTAGAGGCCGATCATGACCCAGTCGGAGCAGCGAAGCGAAGTCGACGTAACCCGGCTGATCGACGAATCCCCGCTCAGCGGATTTCAAATTGGCATCATTCTCTGTTGTGCGCTGGTCAGTGCGCTGGACGGTGTTGACACCCAATCGATCGGGGTCGCGGCGCCGTTCATTGCCGCCGGCCTCGGGATCAAAATGCCAGATTTCGGTCCGATCTTTTCCGCGGCGCTTTTGGGTGCGACGATCGGCGCTGCCACCTTTGGTCCCCTCGCTGACCGGTTGGGACGCAAGAGGTTGCTGGTTTTCGCGACTGTCCTGTTCGGCGTTTTCACTATTCTCACCGCATTGGCGAACTCGGTGCCGATGCTTTACGCCCTACGATTGTTGGCGGGCATTGGGCTCGGCGGAGCGACGCCGTGCTTTATCGCACTGACGTCGGAATATGCGCCGGCGCGCCTGCGCGCTGCTCTCGTTACCATCATGTGGTCGGCGTTTCCGCTCGGCGCGATGCTTGGCGGCTTCTTGAACTCGTATCTGATAAACGAGCTGGGCTGGCGCGCGATCTTCTATATCGGCGGCGTGGCGCCGCTCGTTCTTGCCGCCGTCTTGATCGGCTACTTGCCGGAATCCATCAAGTTTCTTTTGCTCCAGCGTAATGACAGCAAGGCGGTCGCCGGCATCGTTGCGCGGCTCGGCGTCGCGATGCCGCCTGGGGCCGGCGCCACGTTTGTCGTCGACGAGAAGCGACTGCCTGGAGTCTCCATCGGTCACTTGTTTACCGAAGGCCGCGCGCTCGGCACGCTGTTGCTCTGGGTGCCGTTTTTCATGGGGTTCGGCATTCTCACAGTCGCGGTGTTGTGGACGCCGACGCTGTTGCATCTCAACGGCATTCCGGCGGCCGCGACAGCCTTCGTGGTCGCCTTCAACGGTCTCGGTGGCTTTCTCGGACAATCGAACGCCGGCTGGTTGATCAAGCGCTTTGGTATCCTGGCGATCTTGTTTCCGGCTTTCATCTTGGGCGCGGGCGCGACGGTGGGGCTGGGCTACGGCGCCGCATCTGTCGGCCTTGCCGCAACTTTCATCGGACTGATCGGCCTATTCATGGGGTTCGGCACCGGAGGAGCGATCGCGCTGGCGGCTACCATTTATCCGACGTCCATCCGCTCCACGGGCGTCGGCTGGGGAATGGCGATGGGACGCTGCGGCCAAATCGTCGGTCCGCTCCTGACCGGGGTCTTGCTGGGTTACGGCTGGGCCGCCGGTCCCATCATGGTCGTCATCGGCATCGGCGGGTTGGTCGCTGCCGTCTTTATCGTCCTGTTCCACGCCTGGTTTGTCCGCAGACCGCGATCGTCCGCGGATGATGCTCTGGGCGAGGCGGCGCTGTCGGCTTGAGAAGTGGCGCTGACTCAGCAGCCATGGAGGTTCCGATGCGGAGCGAGCGCTTGCGCCAGAGCGACAAAGCCCGAGATCGGAATCTCTTCGGCCCGTGCAGTCGGATTCAGGTCCGCGGCGGAGAGCAGCGCTGATACATCGGCACCGAGCGATCGCAGGCTTTGACGCAGCATCTTGCGGCGCTGGCCGAAGGCGGCTTGCGTGACCGCCTCGAGCAGCGCGCGATCGCATGGCAGCGGATCGGGACGCGGCGTCAGTTGCACGACCGATGAGGTGACCTTCGGCGCCGGCACGAAAGCGGACGGATTCACGTCGAACAGGATCCGCGCCTCGCACCGCCACTGCACCAGCACCGAAAGCCGCCCGTAGCTCTTGCCACCCGGCGCAGCGACGATGCGTTCGGCGACCTCACGCTGAAACATCAGAATGGCAGCGTCGTACCAGGGCGGCCAGGGCTCCGTGCCGATCCAACCGACGAGCAGCGGCGTCGCGATATTGTAAGGCAGGTTGGCGACGATGCGGGTCGGACCGCCGTCGATCAACGGGCGCGGATCGAAGCTCAGCGCGTCCGCCGGCACGATCTCGATCCGGCCGGGATAGTGCTCGGCAATTTCGGTGAGTGCCGCGATCGCCCGCTCGTCCCGCTCGACTGCGATCACCCGCTTGGCGCCGAGCGCGAGCAGAGCGCGGGTGAGGCCACCCGGGCCGGAGCCGATCTCCAAAATCGTCACGCCGGCAAGCGCTCCCGCCGCGCGGGCGATGCGGGCGGTGAGATTGAGATCGAGCAAGAAATTTTGGCCGAGCGATTTCTTGGCGACGAGTCCATGCCGGCGAATGACGTCGCGCAGCGGCGGCAATGGGTCGAGCCGCTCGGTCACGGCGGCGCCTTGGCGCGGGTGTCGGCGGCCGCAAGCCGTGCCGCCAACTGCATCGCCGCGACCAGGCTCGTCGGATCCGCCACGCCCTTGCCGGCGATGTCGAACGCCGTGCCGTGATCGGGCGAGGTGCGCACGAACGGAAGTCCGAGCGTGACATTGACCGCGTGATCGAAAGCAAGCGTCTTGATCGGGATCAGCGCCTGATCGTGGTACATGCACAAGGCGGCGTCATAGCGCGCCCGCGCCCCCTCGTGAAACAGCGTGTCCGCTGGCAGCGGGCCCTTGGCGTCGATGCCTTCGGCCAGGAGCCGCGCCACCGCCGGCGCGACGATCGTGCGATCCTCTTCGCCGATCGCGCCATCTTCGCCGGCATGTGGATTGACGCCGGCGACGACGAGGCGCGGATGGGCAATGCGAAATCGGTCAGTGAGGTCGCCCACGACGATCCGCCCGGTTTCGACCACGAGATCGATGGACAGATGCTGGAAGATCTCGCGCAGCGGCAAGTGAATGGTGACGGGCACGACCGCGAGCTCGGGCGACCACAGCATCATCACCGGCCGTCGTGTCTTGCCGGTCGCTTCATGCGCGAGCGTAGCCAGAAATTCGGTATGGCCCGGCTCGGCGAAGCCGGATTTGTACAAGACATTTTTGGCGACCGGGTTGGTCACGACCGCAGCGGCTGCGCCGCGCAGCACGTCGGCGACGGCGCGCCGAATGGATTCGATCGCAGCCGGTGCGCTCGATGCATCCGGCCGGCCCGGTTCGGCGGTGACACGGGTAGTGATCGCCACGACCGGCAGCGCGGAGGCAAATGCCTTCCCGGCAGCGTCGGGCCCTACTGCTGCGATCGGAACCGCGAGCCCGAGCTGCGCCGCGCGGCGGCGCAGAAACGCTTCGTCGCCAACCAGATAAAACGGCGGGATGTTCAGCGCGGCGCGCCGATGCCAGATTGCCAGCGCAAGATCCGGTCCGATTCCCGCCGGCTCGCCGAGCGTCAGAGCCAAAGGCAGCACGATCTTGCTTCGACCTCTTATCTCGCTTTTTCTTCGGGGGTTTTGTACTCGATCATGGCCTGACGCCGCAAAGTCTCGAGATAGCGCTTGGCTTGGGCGCCGAACTTTTGCTGGAACATCTGATCGCGGATTTCCTTCATCTCCGGCGTATCGGACTTGGTCTCCCTCTTGGCGCATATCGCGAACATCTGAATTCCCTCGGCCGTCTGCTCCGGCGGGGTCAGATGACCCACGGCGGTGCCCTCGAGGATCTGCCGCAATTCCTGGGCGAGATCGGCGGAAAATTTCGATACCTGATCGCGCACGGCAACGTCGGGGAGGGCGCGCGCGAATGTGACGCCTTCGTTGCAGTTTTGGAACCGCGGCCGCAACGCTTCCGCCTCGCGCTTGCGGGTTTCGAACGCGGTGTCCGCCGAACCACGCGGGACGATGAAGACCACCGGTCGCATGATGTATTCGTAGCCGACCTCGTTCTTCTCGTCGGGCTTGTGCAACTGCATCTGCGCCTCGACATCCTTGTCGCGTATTTCGAGGCTCGCTTTGTAACGTCCGCGCACCAGATTGGTCCAGGCCATCTGCGCGCGCAGCCGCCGCTTCAACGTGTCGTCGCTGGCGCCGCCGGCGGTAAGCAGCTGTGTGAGCTTCGGTACGTCGACGCCCATGCGGGTCGCGACCGTTTTGTAGGACTCGTTCACCTGGTCGTCCGGGATGTCGAGGCCGAAACGCTTGGCCTCGGTGATCTCCAGAATCTCGTCGATCAGGCTATCGAGCACCTCTTTGCGCGAAGGCACTTTCTTGCTGCTCATCTGCAGAAACTTGGCGCGATGCTCGATATCGAGATTCGTGATCGGCTGGCCGTTGACGAACAGCACCACTTGCTGCGCGCTTGCAGCCGAGGGCAGGCCCAGCATGATCGCGCCGGCGAAAACCGCCGCGGCGAGGCCCGTCCCATGAAGGCGGAAAGAAATCCCCGATCTCACTTTGTCTCGCTCCTTTCCGGGCTTTGGTCTTTTGCTCTGCCGAGCTTATTCAAGGCGATCTGCGCCCGCAGTCGCCGCTTGAGTGTGTCTTCACTGGCCCCGCCGCCGATAAGTAGTCTCGTAAGCCTGGTCCGGTCGAGTCCCATGCGTGTCGCTACTTTTTGGTAAGCGTCCTCTACTTCCTCGTCTGAAATCTCGACGTCATGGTGTCTTGCTTCAGTGATCTGGTGGATCTCGGCTATCAGGCTGTCCATGGCCTCCTTTTGCCCTGGCAGCTTGTTCTTGCTGGTCATCTGCAGGAACTTAGTGCGGTGTTCGACATCGGGGGTCGTTAATGGTTGTCCGTCGATCACTTCGACAATGTCTTGCGACCAAGCACCCGAAGCAAGTCCAAGCACAAAAGCGCCGGCGAACGCCGCGCCGGACATCCTTACACCGAGCCGTAAAGAACCCGCCGATCTCACTTTGTCTCGCTCCTTGGCCGGCCAGGTGTCCTCTCGCTTATTGCCCCTGGTAGCCGGACCATTTCCGTCGTGCCGCCGCATCAGTATGCGGAAGCGATTGGGGCCAAGTAATCGGGTCCAAGTGTACGCAGGCTGAACTGGAACATGAAGGTGTTGTTCGGCGTCGGCGTGACGTTGGTATAGGTATACGACGTGAGATAGTTGATCGATACCAGCAGGCAGTCGTCCGTATAGCCGATGCCGAAACGCGTCTGGTCGAATTGATTGACGGCCAGATCATAGCGAACCGAGCCGAGCACGACCCAGTTCTGCGTCAATTTGACCGAAGCGCCGACGAGGATTTCCTCGCGCCGGTTCAAATATCCGACCAACGGCTGCGCGGCGTAATCGCCGTACATCATCTGGACGGTCCAGCGGTCGAAATTGGCGCGGGCTTCAAATTCGAGACGCTGCGGCGTGAACAAGCTGACATCGCGGCCCAAGCCCGGGTCGAAGCCGCCGGACGAGAAGCGGCCGCGCGCGATGAACGAATATATCTGGTTCGGCTGATACTGCACGCGGCCGACATAGTCCGAATAGGTCTTGTCGAGGCCGCTTTCCAGGCCGGTATTGGTCAGGTCACGCGCCGAATACGAGTTCTCGCCGTAGATCTGATAAGATTGGCCGAACAGAACGTTGAACATGCCGGCGCGGTTGACTTGCGCGGTGTATTGAAATGCCGCGTTCACGCGGCCGCCGCCTTCGACGCGGTCCCAGCCCGAGAATTTGCTGATCGAGAACAGGTTGGCGTCGGTGAACGCCACGCTCTGCGCGTCTTCGTTGGGGAAGTTGCCGATCTGGGTTTCGTTCGGCCGCAGAATGAGCTGTGCGATCGGCTCGATGGTTTGCGTGCCCCACGGCTCCACGTCCACGAAGGGATAGTGATATTCGACGCCGGCGTCGGGCATTCCGCGCGCGACCTCGCTTTCGCCCGGATTGATGAAGGCCGCGGTGCCGGTCTGATTCTGCAGCTCAAGCGCTGCGACATCGCCGCGAACGCCGGCGAACGGCGTGATCATTTGCCCGCTCTCGGTGACGAATGTGCGCCGCCAATCCACTTCGCCGGAGGAGCGCGTATAGGTGCCGGCAATACCGCGCAACAAACAGTTCGAGCGATTGATATTCGGACTGTTTTGCGCGCACAGGTTGTTGTTGTCGGCATTCGTGGTGATCGCGTCGAATTCGGCTTGCTGTCGGGTCAGGCTGGTCAAATTCACCTTATAGCTGAGCTCGCCTCCGAGCACCGATGAGCCAAGCACGTTCGAATAATCCAGCACCGGGTGAATGACCGGGATCTGCGATTGGATGTCCTGTCCGGAGAAGCCGTAATAGTAGATCGATCGGATGTCGAAGTAACTGCGTTCGCCGGTGCCGGTCAGATAAAGCTGCGAGACGCCTTCGGCGGCGACGCCCGTATGGAACGGATCGAATGAGCTGAGAAACTGCCCCAACTGATAGTCCGACAGAAACTGGTTGTCGGTCATCAGCAGTCCGGTCCAGCCCCATGTCCACTTCTCGCTCAGTGCGAATTGCCCGGCGGTCTGAATGGCGCCACGGAACGTGTTTGCGGTGGCGGCGTTCGGGCCGTCGCGGTTGGCGAAATAGCCGGGGTCTTGCTGGAAGATGCCGGCGGCTTTGATCGAGTAGGAGCCCTCCATCAGGCGTTGGCGCCACGAGGCCTGAAACAGCTCTCCCTGCATCGTCGTCGCCATGACGGAGGCAGTCAGATCGGAGCTTGGTGTCACCGCCCAGAAATAGGGGATTTCGACCGAGCCCCCGTAGGCCGATCCATAACCGAGATTAGGGAACAGGAAGCCGCTCTTGCGGCTCACCGATGGATCGGGCGCGGACAGGAACGGAAACCAGGCGAGGGGCACGCCGAAAAACTCGACGCGCGCGTCCTCGAAGTAGAGCATCTTCTCGCCGCTGTCGTGGATGATCCGGGCGGCTTGGATCTGCCAGAGCGGCGGCTTTTTCGGATCGTCCTTACACGGCTCGCAGGCCGTATAGACGCCGTTTTGCAGCACCGTGTAGTTGCCGCCGACGCGGTCGGCACGCGCTGCGGCAAAACGGGTATCGTCGATCGTTTCAAGCCGCAGCGAATCGACAAAGCCGTCGCGATAGTCGTCGGTGAGATCGATGGATTGCCCGTAGGTAATCTTGCCGTCTGCCTCGGTGAGCCGGACGTTGCCGTGCGCGATCAGGCGCTTGCTCTTTTGGTCATAGGTGACCTCGTCGGCTTCGACGGTCGAGCCGTTGTAATAGATCTGGACACTGCCCACCGCCGACACGGTGTTGTTCGTGTAATCGTAGCGGATTTCCGTTGCCTGCAAGAGCATCGGCGTGTCGGCAGTAGCCTCCGGGTGTTTCGGCGGGGGCGCCGGCCGCGGTGGAAACTTCAGGAGGTTGTTCACGCCTTGCGCCATTCCGGGCGTTGGCGCGAGCAAGGACATTGCGCCGAACGCAAGCAGGGCGATCAAAATCGCAACGCTCGGACGCAACCGACACGTCAGACGCGGCCACCATATCAATCGGACAGCACCAGGACGGATTGGGCGCAACACTAGCCGTCCTCCTGATGCAACAGCACGATAAAGCCAGTGAGGCTTCCTACCACGACCGGTATCCATGCCGCCATCACCGGCGACAGGAGTTCCGATTTACTCATGTCCTCCGTGAACTTTGACAAGACGAAAAGCAAGAAGCCGGCGGAAATTCCGCCCAGCACCATCTTCTGCACGCCGCCGAAACGAAAAAAGCGCAGACTGACCGATGCTGCGAGCAGCACCATCGCGGTAAGCAGGAATGGTCGCGACAACAGCTGTTGATATTGCAGCCTGTAGCCCGCCGCCATCAGGCCGGCGCGATCGGCCAGCTCGATATAGGACGGCAGTTGCCAAAAAGGCACAGTCTCGGGCGTCGCAAAACTTTCGCGCACCTGTTCAAGGGTCAGGTTGGTCGGCAGCCGGTAACTCGCCTCGACCACCGGCGGATTGCCGCTGGCATAGATGCGGGCGTCGTCGAAGCGCCAATGGCCGTTCTCGAGGGTCGCGCTCTTGGCCTCGATCCGCTCTCGAAATTGCCCGTCGTTGTCGAATGTGAACACGCTCACGGCGCCGAGCTCGGCGCCTTGTTGGCGGCTTGCCTTGGCGTTGATGATCGCGGAGCCGTCGGCACCGCGCTGGCGCACCCAAAAGCCGCCCGTGCTCTCGCGCACCGCCGAGGCAGGAAGCTCGCCCGTCATCTCGGCTTCCAAGCGCTTTGAGCGCTCGTGCATGATCGCGGCGAGCGGATTGTAAACCGTAGTGGCCACCACCCCGAACAGAAAAGCGGCGACCAGCGAGGGCGCGACGAATTGCCAAGCGGACACGCCGGCGGCGCGCGCGACCACAAGCTCAAGCCGCCGCGACAGCGCCAAATAGCACGACATCGCGCCCACCAGCACGGCAAACGGCATGATGCGTTCGGAGAGTTGGGGCACGCGAAACAGAGAAATTTCCGCAAGGATGAGGGCCGTGGCCTTGGGCCAATCCGAGCCGCGACGCAAGAGCTCGACATAATCGATCATGCCGGCGAGCGCGACCACGCCGAAGAAGGAGCCGACGACGGAGCGCAGGAACCGAAAGCCGAAGTAACGCGAAAGCGTGCCCGCTATCATCGCCTCGCCCTCTAGCTCGCGGTCGCTTTGGTGAAACGTTCAGTGATGACGCTGGCGATTTTCGTCACGAACGCGGCGGGCTCGATTGCTTGACCGCGCGATATCTGCCAGGCACCGGCGACGATCGCGCCGACCAATGCGACATATTGCGCAAAAAGGGCCGCGGGCATGTGCGATCCGAAGATCACACTCAGGAATCCGACCAACCGCAGCAAGGCCACGACCCCGACCAGCGCCAACAGCGACAAGGTGCGGCTTTGTCGCGTGGTCTGCGGCGGCCCGAGAAACGCATACGAGAGGACCACAAAGGCGATCGGGTAAAGCGGCGTCGCGATGCGATCGTGCAATTCCGAGCGGTACTCGCCGGGCTGCGCCAGAAAAAGCGCGTCGTTGGCGGGCGGCCATATGAGTTCCCAAATGTACTTTTCGCGCGTGTTGTAGGTGACGCCGGTGGTCTGCGGTCCGACGCCGAATTTCGATAGATCGAAGGCATAGCGATCGAAGGTGACAATCCGCGGATCGAGCTGTCCCGCTTCCATGCGCTGGACGCTGCCTTTCTCCAGCACCAGGAACGATCCGGTATCGTTCTTCACGATCTCGCCCTGCTCGGCGAGGTAGGTCGCGTGTTCTTTCGGGTCGCGCCGGTCGTCGAGGAAGATGCCCATCAGCAGACCGTTGGGCTTGCGGTCGGCGATGTGGAAGGTGAGGTTGCCGCTTACGGTAGTGAAGCGGCCGGGTTGCACGATATTGGTGAGAATGTCGGCGCGGACCTGCGTAGCCCAATTGCGCAGTGCGCGCAGGCTCCATGGCGAAACATAAACCGCGATGGACGCGACCAACAGCGACACGACGAGCGAGGCCGCGACGAAGGGGCGGACAAGCGGCCAGGGCGAAACGCCCGCCGCATTCATCACGATGATCTCCGAATCGGAGCTGAGCTTGTTGATGGTGTGCGCCGTCGCCAGCACCAGCGATATTGGCGCGATCATCATCACCAAGAGCGGGATGAGCAGGCCGGTGATGCCGATGAAGACGAACAGCGTCTGACGCTGGCTGGTGATCAGGTCGAATTCACGGATCGCCTGGGTGAACCACATCACCACGGTCAGCGTGATCAGCGTGATCAGGAACGCACCCATGGTGGTGCGAAACATGTACCGGCCGATCGACCCCATCGGACTCAACTTCCCCGCAGACGGGCCCTATGGCCGCCCCCGGCTCCCCCATCGTGTGCACAAAGCACCGCACAGAGCCGAGCTCCCCCAAGTCTCGTAGGTTTTTGCTTTCACAAAATGGCCTCGCCAAGGCAAAGCCTTTGAATTTGCAAAGCTAAACATTGCTAAAGGTTAATGTTTCCCATTGACGCAGGCGCTCCTCCGCTTTGCACACCACCGCGGCTCGGTTCATATCTGTGCATCGACGACGCCCTGTTTCACCCCCCGAAGAAGGACTGACCATGCCCGCCCCCCTCAAGATTGGTTTCACCTCGTTCGACCGCCTGAAGGGGGTTCTCATTGTGTTCTGCGCCGAGGGGCTCAAATTGGGGCCCGCGACCGAAAAAGCCCTGGCGCAGGTCGAAGAGCATTTTCGCCGCGCCGCGACCGCCGACCGCTTTACCGGCAAAAGCGGGTCGGCGCTCGAGATCATCGCGCCCGCAGACCTCGATCTGCCGCGCCTGATTGTGGTCGGCACGGGCAAGGAGCGCGAGCTCAAGGATCGCGATCTGGTGAAGCTCGGCGGCGCCGCCATGGGGCGCCTTCCGGCCGCGGCCGCTCAAGCAACAATCATAGCGGAATTTGGGGCTGGCCCGCTGAAGCCGGAGCAGACTGCCGGTCTCGCTCTCGGCGTGCGGCTGCGGGCCTACCGGTTTGATCGCTACAAGACCAAGCCCAAGGAGGGCGAGGAGCGGGCCGCGAAGGTCGAGGTGAATTTCGCTTGCGCCAGCGCTGCCGCTGCCGAGCGGGCATGGGCGCCGGTCGCCGGGCTTGCCGACGGCGTGGTGTGGGCGCGCGATCTCATCAACGAGCCGGCCAATGTGCTTTTTCCGGCTGAGTTCGCCCGCCGCGCCGCGACCCTGCGCAAGCTTGGCGTCACCGTCGAAATTCTCGATGTGCCGGCGATGCGCAAGCTCGGTATGGGCGCGCTTCTCGGCGTTGCGCAAGGCTCGACGCACGAACCGAAGGTCGTGGTCATGCGCTGGAATGGCGGCAAGCGCGGCGCCGAGCCGGTGGCTTTCATCGGCAAGGGCGTCTGCTTCGATTCCGGCGGCATTTCGATCAAGCCGGCGGCCGGCATGGAGGACATGAAGGGCGACATGGCGGGCGCAGCTTGCGTGACCGGGCTGATGCACGCGCTTGCCGCGCGCAAGGCCAAGGCCAATGTCGTCGGCGTCATCGGGCTTGTGGAGAACATGCCGGACGGCAGCGCGCAGCGGCCCGGCGACATCGTCACCTCGATGTCGGGACAGACGATCGAGATCATCAACACCGACGCCGAAGGCCGCCTCGTGCTGGCCGACGTGCTTTACTATGTGAACAAGCGTTTCAAGCCGAAATTCATGATCAATCTGGCCACCCTCACGGGTGCGATCATCGTCGCGCTGGGACAGGAATATGCCGGCCTCTTTTCCAACGACGACAAGCTTTCCGAGCGGCTTGCCAAGGCCGGAGAGGCGACAGGCGAGCGCGTGTGGCGCATGCCGCTCGCCGCCGAATACGATAAGATCATCGATTCAAAATTCGCCGACGTGAAAAACAGCGGCGGCCGCTTCGCAGGCTCGATTACCGCGGCGCAATTTCTGCAGCGCTTTGTCAACAAAACGCCGTGGGCGCATCTGGATATTGCCGGAACCGCGCTCGGCTCGCCGCAAAGCGAGATCAACAAAAGCTGGAGCTCGGGTTGGGGCGTGCGGCTTCTGAATAATTTGGTGGAAGAAAATTACGAGAGTTGACCGGCGGCCGGATACGAATGACCGAAATCCTTTTCTACCATCTCAAAGGCCAAACACCCGAACAGGTGCTGCCGACGCTGTTGCAAAAATCGCTCGACCGCGGTTGGCGCGTTGTGGTGCAGGCGTCCTCGGAAGAACGCGTCGAGGCGCTCGATGCGCATCTTTGGACCTGGCGTGACGATTCGTTTCTGCCGCACGGCACCTGGCGCGACGCCGAAGCGTCGCAACAGCCGATCGTCTTGACGGCCGGCGATCACAATCCGAACGGCGCCACCGTCCGCTTTCTGGTGGATGGCGCGCTCATGCCGCAGGACCCCTCGGCGTACGAGCGCCTCGTGCTCCTGTTCAACGGCGAGGACCCGGACGCGCTGGATGCCGCGCGCGCGCGCTGGACCGAGGCGAAATCCGCCGGTTTTGAGGTCACCTATTGGCAGGCCGACGAGAAAGGAGGTTGGCGACGACATGCTTAATGTCGCAGCCATGGCCAAGGTTTAAACATCGGAAATAACATATTGAAGATAAAAATATTTTCGTAATGGTCACTTGCAGCCCGCGAAACTCGCGGAAGACGCTTGGCGATACTATATTTTTTGCACCACAACGAGTTGGGCTATATAGTGTCCTTGCTATGAATAAGCGTTCAGTCCAGAAGCGGCCGGCCAAAGCAAGCCGCAATCAAGTTGCTCGTAAGGCTGCCGCACGGCGGATTTCGGGCAAGTCCGAGGCGGCAAAGAGAATCTCGTCGGCAAAGCTCGCGAAGCCGTCGAAGCCGGCGCGCGCGCCGGCCGTGCCCTCAGCCGCAATCCCCGCAGCCGCCATGTCAGCAGTTGCCATGTCAGCAGCCGCGATGGTCACAACGGCCATGCCCGCGGCGGCCATGCCGGCAGCGACCGCCGCCGTTGCGACCGTGTCGCCGGCGAAAGCGATCGCTATGCCCGGCCCGGCGCTGCGCACGCACAGGTTCCGCGTCGGTGAGACCGTGTTGTACACGTCGAGCCCGATCACGCGGCCTGGCGCCAACGGAACCTACAAGGTCGTCAAGCTTTTGCCGTCCGACGGCGACGATTATCAGTACCGGATCAAGAATTCGGACGAAGCCTTCGAGCGCGTCGCCAGGGAAAGCCAGCTCGAAACCGAGCCTTCCTAACGGCGATGCCGAGGTTTGCTTGCTGCGAGCTGGCCGGGTCGGTCAGCCCGGGCGAAGCTGGCATCGCCGATGCCGCTGGGTCATACTCGCCGGCGCGTGAGGAGCCTCTCACAGCTGGCGGAGTGCGTTAATGCTCGGCGTCGATCCCGAATTCGGTGCTTCGCTTTTGCGCTTGTGGATCGCGGCCGGTTCGGCGGCGTTGCTGGTCGTATTGTCTGTAGTGGCGTTCTTTCAGCCGCACCGGCTGGCGGCGAATTCGGCGTTACGTCCCGCCTTCGTCATCGGCGGCGCGATTTTCGGTGCGCTGATGATATGGGCGTTTTCGGACGGTGCCGGCGTTAGCGGTGCCGCAGCGGAGCGCCGCGCGCTTGAATTGCGCGCGCAGCAGCTCAACGCCCAGATCCTCATGCCGGGCTCGCCGCTGGCGTGTCTCGAATTGGTAGCCGGCGAGAAGGTCGAAGCGGCCTGCGAGAAAGCGCTGTTTGCATCGCCGGCGAGCGTCGCCTCGGCTTCCGCTTATGTCGCGGCACAGCTTACGCTCCTTGCCAACATGAGGACTTTCGCCCGCCAAGACAGCGCCGATCTGGAGCCGGCGCTGATGCCGTTGCGCCGGTCGCTCGAGACCGACCGCTTCGGTTTTGTTGCTCACGTGCTCGCGACCCGCGACGGCTGCAGCGCGCAAAAATGCAAAGCCCTGGCGTTGTTTCGCGATGCCAATCGGGTGCGCGCCAATCTGAGCGCCGGCCAGCTCGAACGTTATCTCGAATATTACGCGCCGGCTTGGACGACTGGGTCTGACGTTCCGGTTGCCGAGGCTCCGCCGGCAGCGACCGGCTCTACCGCGGGCCAGCCCAAAAAGGTTGTCAACATCGACTTTCCGAGTGCGGCTTCGATACCAGCGGTCAGCATCATGAACCCGGAACCGAACGGCCCGGTTTTGCCCGGCGTGGCCGCGGCGGCAGCCGCCAATCCGAATGGGCAGCCATCCAGGCACGGCCGGAAATCTCCACCTGTGCCCAATCCCAACGTCGCCGCCACAAATCCATCGGGCCAGCCGGCGGTCGAGCCGATCTGGCCGGAGCCGATGCCGGCGTCTCCCGCGCCAACGCCGCCGGCTGCCGCCGCCGCGCCGGTGCCGGCACCGGCGCCGGCGACTGCGGGGCCGGTCCAGTTGACACCTCCCGCGGTTAATGCGAGTGCGGCGCCGGCTCCTCGCACCCAGTGAGCGCGGCCAAACCGCTCCCTCCATAACGCTCGCGATGTTCAATTCAGTTCTCATTGCCAACCGCGGCGAAATTGCTTGCCGCATCGCTCGCACCGCCAAGCGTCTGGGGATGCGCACGATCGCCGTCTACTCGACGGCGGATGCGCACGCTTTGCACCGGAGGCTGTGCGACGAGGCTTATTTCATCGGTCCCGCCGAACCGCGCGAAAGCTATCTCAATATCGAGCGTTTGCTCGAAGCCGCCAAAGCATCGGGCGCTGAATGTGTGCATCCCGGATATGGATTCCTGTCCGAGAGCGGCGATTTTGCGCAAGCGTGTGAAGACGCGGATCTTGTCTTTGTCGGTCCGCCGCCGGCGGCGATCCGCGCCATGGGGCTTAAGGATCGCGCCAAGGCGCTCATGGAGAAGGCCGGCGTGCCGATCGTGCCCGGCTATCATGGCGAACGGCAGGACACCGCGTTCCTGAAAGAGCGCGCGCGCGAGATCGGCTATCCGGTGCTGATCAAGCCGGCCGCCGGCGGCGGCGGTCGCGGCTTGCGGCGGATCGACAAGGAAGCCGATTTGGACGCCGAGCTCGAAGGCGCCGTGCGCGAAGTCGCCGCCGCATTCGGCTCCGGCCGCGTGCTGATCGAGAAATTCGTTACCACCCCGCGCCACATCGAAATCCAAGTCTTCGCCGATCGGCATGGCAACGCCGTGCATCTCGGCGAGCGCGATTGTTCGCTGCAGCGGCGCCACCAGAAGGTGATCGAAGAAATGCCGGCGCCCGGCATGACGAAGGCATTGCGCGCCAAGATGGGTGCGGCGGCCGTCGAAGCCGCGCGGGCCGTCGGTTACGTGGGCGCCGGTACGGTTGAATTTGTCGCCGACGGCAGCAAGGGACTGCGCGACGACGGCTTCTGGTTCATCGAGATGAACACGCGGCTGCAAGTCGAGCACCCGGTGACGGAAGAAGTCACCGGCCTCGATCTTGTCGCCTGGCAATTTCAGGTCTCCGCCGGCGAGAAGCTGCCGCGCACCCAGGCCGAGATCGCCTTCGATGGACACGCCATCGAAGCGCGGGTCTATGCCGAGGATCCGGACAACGGCTTCCTGCCGTCGACGGGCTCCATTGTGGGGTTGGAATTTCCGCCCGACCTGCGGATCGACAGCGGCGTGGAAAAAGGCGGCGAGGTCACGCCGTTCTATGATCCGATGATCGCCAAGCTCATTGCGCACGCGCCGACACGCGAGGCGGCCTTGCAGCATCTGGCGCACGGGCTCGATCGCACCTTTGTGGCCGGCGTGCGTACCAATGTCGCCTTCCTGGGCGCGCTTTGCCGCGCCGAGAGCTTTCGCGAGGGGAAAGTCGATACCGGCTTCATCGACCGCAATCTCGCCGCGCTCGGTGTGGTTCCGCACGAGCCTGATCGCGCTGCCGCGGCGGCCGGCGTTGCGCAGCTTCTCGCGGAGGATCACGTGGAGACGGCCGTCTCGGAAAGCGGGGCGGAGCCATACTCGCCGTGGGCTTCGCGCGACGGCTTTCAGCTCGCCGGCGTTCGCCACGTGGTGATGCCGATCGTCATCGATGGTGAGAGCGCGGAGGCCGCCGTGAACTACGGCAATGGCGGCATGAACGTCATGGTCGATGGCGCCGAGCCGGCCGGCGACGCCCGGGTGTTCGCGACCGCAGACGAGGCCTACATACTGCGGCACGGCCGCCAGACGCGCGTGCGGTTCAAGGACGTATCGGAGGCGGCCGCCAAGGCCGGTGCCGGCGACGGCAACGTCAAGGCGCCGATGCACGGCAAAGTCCTTGAGCTTTTCGTGCGCGCAGGCGAGAGCGTCGAGGCGGGACAGCGTGTCGCGGTGCTCGAGGCCATGAAGATGGAGCACACGCTGCGCGCGCCTTTTGCCGGCACTGTCGCCGAGGTCGCGGCCGCGGTCGGCACGCAAGTTGTGGAAGGCGCGCGGATCATGCTGATCGAGAGGTCAGTCGCGGAGTAAGTTACCGGGCATGGCACTGAACCTCATCAAGCTGTCCGTCGGTTGCAACTCGGTCCAGGACCTCGAAGGCTGGATCAAGGAACGGTTGAAGGAACAGCGCAAACGCGGTGAAAAGCTGGAACATATTCACCGGACCCGCATGATGCCGAAGCGCGCCGCCGAGCTCATCGACGGCGGCTCGATCTATTGGGTCATTCGCGGCGAGATCGCCTGCCGCCAACGCATCCGCGACCTGCGGCCCTTCCGCGACAAGGACGGGGTAGGGCGCTGCGCCATTGTGCTCGATCCGAAAGTAGTGCCGGTCGATCCGCGGCCGTTTCGAGCGTTCCAGGGCTGGCGCTACCTGGCGGTGAAAGATGCGCCGCCCGATCTCGACAAGGCCACGCACGGGGCGGCGGCGATGCCTGAAAAATTGCGGCGGGAACTGCGCGAACTCGGTCTCATGTGAATCCCGGTCCCGGGGGCTCGTGGGTGCCGATCCGAAGCGGAGCCGCCGTCCGCTGGCCGCATAGCGCGGATCAAGCTGATCACGTACAGTTCCGCCCAATAACAGCCGCAAGGCGGAAAGGGCGCGGAGCAGTACCGATGATCATCGAAAATCAAGCCGACGTGACCAAAGCAGTTTTGAGCGAAGCCGCGCGCACAAAAGATCCGCGGTTTCGCGAGATCATTTCGGCTTTCATCCGCCACTTGCACGATTTCGCCCGCGAGGTGAAGTTGACCGAGCAGGAGTTCCAGGCCGCGGCCGCTTACGTCAATGCGATCGGCAAGCACACCAACGAAAATCATAACGAGGCTGTGCTGATGGCGGGGTCGCTCGGGCTCTCCGCGCTCGTGTGCCTGCTCAACAACGGCGATAACGGTCAGACCGAAACCGATGCCAGCCAGCTTGGTCCGTTCTGGCGCATGAACTCTCCGCTGACGCAAAGTGGCGCGTCAATCGTGCGCTCACCCACGCCAGGACCCGCGTTGTTCGTCGATGCCTATTACCGCGACGTTCACGGCATCCCGATCGAAGGCGTCGAAGTCGACGTCTGGCATTCGTCGCCGGACGGCTTTTATGAAAACCAGGATCCGGTGCAATCGGACATGAACCTGCGCGGCAAGTTCATCACCGACGCGCAGGGCCATTTCGCGTTTCGCTCGATCAAGCCGGCCGGCTATCCGATCCCGATCGATGGTCCGGTTGGTGATCTCCTGCGCGCCCAAGGCCGCCACAACATGCGCCCCGCGCATCTTCACTTCCTGGCTTACAAAGAAGGGTTCAAGACCCTGATTTCGCAAATCTATCCGCCGGACGATCCGCACATCGACAGCGACGTGCAATTCGGCGTCACCCGTCATCTCCTGGGGAATTTCGTGCGCCACGATAGCGGTCCGGCGCCGGCGGCCGACGTGGTTGCTCCCTGGTATTCACTCACCCACAACTTCGTCATGGAGCAGGGCGCCGCCAGGCTGCCGCGGGCGCCGATCAGCGGGAAAGCCACGGGCGAACGTCCACAAATTCCGCACCTGGAGCCGGCCTGACCAAACGTCAGCCGGCTTTCATAAAAAATAAAAACTGAGGGGAGGGACCATGATGCTGCGCAGAACTGTGCTCAAGGGATTGGCGGCCACCGCCGCCGTCGGTGTGCGCGCCACCGGGGCCGCCGCCGACAATGTCCTGAAAATGGGCATCAGCATTCCGCTGACCGGGGCCGGCTTCAACGCCGTCGGCCGGCAGCTCTCGGGCGCGCTCAAGCTTTACATCCAGCAACACGGTACCGAGGTCGCCGGGCGTAAGCTCGAGCTCATCATTCGTGACGATGGCGGCGTTGCCGACAATGCGCGCCGCATCGTCCAGGACATGATCGTCAACGACAAGGTGGGATTGATCGGAATCGGCATCACGCCGACGTCGCTGGCGATCGCGCAGCTGGTGACGGAAGCAAAGATTCCCACTTTGGTGTTGAGTTCCGGCGCCTCGGTCACGGTGACGCGGTCGCCCTACATGGTGCGGGCCGGTTTTCTGCAAAGCCAGCAGGCCTGGATCATGGCCGAGTGGGCGTTCAAGAACGGCAGCAAGCGCGTCGTCACCCTGGTCAACGATTGGGCGCCGGGAATCGAATCGGAAACCGCATTCCGGGCCCGCTTCATGCAAGCCGGCGGCGAGATTATCGAAGCGATCCGCATTCCGCTTGCCAATCCGGATTTTGCGCCGTTCCTGCAGCGGGTGCGCGACCTCAATCCGGATACCGCCTTCATCTATTTTGCCGGTCCGCAGGCGAGCATCTTTGCCAAGCAATTCGCCGAACGCGGGCTCGCCAATTCGGGCATCAAGATTATCGGCCCCGGCGATCTTACCGACGACAACGATCTCAACACCATGGGCGATCAGATGCTCGGCATGATCACCTCGGGATCGTATTCGGCCGCTCACGATTCCGCGCTGAACAAGGCTTACGTCGCCGCCTTCGAACAGACCAACGGCTTTCGCCCCGACTTCGTCTCGGTCGGCGCGTATGACGGGCTGCATCTGATCTATGAGGCGCTGAAAAAGACCAACGGCAATGCAGAGGGCGACGCTCTCCTCGCGGCGATGAAAGGCATGGCTTGGGAAAGCCCGCGCGGCCCGATCTCGATCGATCCGCAAACGCGCGACATCGTGCAGAACATTTACATCCGCAAGGTCGAGAAGGTGAACGGCCAGCTTTACAGCGTGGAGTTTGCCACGTACGAGGCGGTCAAGGATCCGATGAAGGCCGGCAGCAAATAAAAGCGCGAACTAGCGCCGCCCGAAGCGCGCGCTTTCCGTTTCGCGGCTCACACCGCGATATTGTCGATGAGCCGCGTCTTGCCGAGGCGCGCGGCGACGAGCAGGCGCAGCGGGCCTTCCCGCGCCGAATGCACCGGCGCCAGCGTGTCGGCGTTCCGCGCCTCCAGATAATCGACCATGAAACCGGCCTGCGCCAGCGTCGCGCCGCCGTCGGTCAGCGCCGCGGCGATCGGGTGATCGGCTGCGATCCTGCCGGCAGTGTCGGTTAGGACACGATGAAGCGCGGGCGCGGTCGCGCGTTCGCCCGCGGACAAATAAGCGTTGCGCGAAGACAGCGCGAGGCCGTCGGCCTCCCGCACGGTCGGCACGGCGACAATGTGCGTTTTCAGATCGAGGTCGCGCGCCATCTGGGTGACGACCTTGAGCTGCTGATAGTCCTTCTCGCCAAACGTCGCGATGTCGGCATCGCATTGCACGAAGAGCTTGGCGACCACCGTGGCGACGCCGGCGAAAAAGTGCGGCCGGAAGGCATCTTCGAGCCCAACCGACGCCGGCCCCCCGGGCACGACCTGAGTGGCGAAGCCCTGCGGATACATCGTATCGGCGATAGGCGCCCAGATCAGATCGACACCGATGCGCGCGAGCGCGGCGACATCGGCGTCGAAGGTACGTGGATAGGTTTTCAGATCTTCGGTCGGCGCGAACTGCGTGGGGTTGACGAAAATCGATACGATCACCCGATCGGCCCGCCGTTGCGCTCGCTTGACCAGGGCAATATGCCCGGCATGCAGCGCGCCCATGGTCGGTACCAGGCCGATTCGCTCGCGCCGCGCCCGCCATCGCGCAAGCGTGCGGGTGAGCGTCGGCAGGCTGTGGATTATCTGCGGTCGGCGCGATTTGGAGCCGGCGGGACGGCTGCTCATGGCGTTGCCGACCAGGCACATGCACGGCGCATGCGTGACACCTTTGTGGTTAACGATTAACTTATGGCTTCTGATGCTGTACTCTTGATTCTAGCCGTTGCAAGCTGGAGAGCGGATCGCTACGCAGAGGTTGCGTTCCATGTTGATGCAGGCGGATGTTGGCAAGCCGTTCTCGGCACATGTCATCGTCCTTGGCAACGAAAAGGGCGGATCGGGGAAATCGACCACGGCGATGCACATCGCCGTCGCTCTGCTTCAGGCCGGGCAGCGCGTTGCCACGATTGATCTCGATTCTCGTCAGCGGAGCTTCACGCACTACGTGGAGAATCGCCGCGATTGGTCGACGCGTGCCGGGATGGCACTCGATCATCCCCGGCACTTTTGCGTTGCCCGCGGGTTCGGTGCCCGTATCGAAGAGATCGAGGCGCAGGAGTTCGCAGCGTTTGCCGAGGCCGTCGGGGCCGTCGAGCAGAGCCACGATTTCGTGGTGATCGACACGCCGGGCACCGACTCCTATCTGATGCGGCTCGCCCATTCCATGGCCGATACGTTGATCACGCCGCTCAACGACAGCTTCGTCGATTTCGACGTGCTGGGTGTCGTCGATCCGACAACGTTCGAGCTCACAGGTGTCAGCCATTATGCCGAAATGGTCCGCGAGGCGCGCAGACAGCGCCGCCTGGTCGACGGCGGTTTGACCGATTGGGTGATCGTGCGCAATCGCCTCTCCACGCTCGGCTCGCGCAACAAGCGGCTGGTCGGGTCCGGCCTCGATGCGCTGTCGCGGCAGCTCGGTTTTCGCGCGGTCGACGGCTTTGCCGAGCGCGTCGTCTATCGCGAATATTTTCCGCGCGGCCTCACCGCCCTCGATGATGTCGAGGAGTCCACACTCGGGCTGCGCTCCAATGCGTCGCATTTCACCGCCCGCGATGAGGTCAAGGCTCTCATCGAGGCGTTGAAGCTGCCGATGGACGAGCGCGGCAAACGCCGTGCCGCGGCGCGGGCCGAGTGGGCCGCTTCCGCGGACAAGCCGCTCGATACGCACGGTCTGTTGGTGGATGAGGGCGATCGGCCTTCGTCCATCAGGGCATGATGCCGAAACGTTCGGGCTGGTGTTTCGGCCGGGATCGTATCTAAAAACGACAATCCAGGCGCTTCGATAATCCCCGACCGGCGATCCTTACAGCTTCGGCGCTGGAGGCGGCTATTGCGCTGCAGAGGGCAGGCGGGCACCTTAGCGCCAAGATTCCTCTCCTGGCCCTTGCCACATGTCTCTTCTGTTTGTCGGCCTTGTCGCTTTTCTGCTGCTGGTGGTGGTCGGCCGTTTCTCGCGAGCCAATCCCAATCGCGCCACGCGTCTGTTGCGCGGCGCGCGCCGATCATTCGCTGCGTATTTTGACCGCGGGCAGACCCGCGGGCGTGAAAACGCGCAGCGTGACGCGGCAGCGGGGCGGGGCCGCAGCGGCATTGCGTCCGGGGGAGAAATGACGAAGGAGGAGGCCTATCAGATCCTTGGCCTTCAACCCGGAGCGGGAGCCGACGACATCACGCGCGCTCATCGGGCCTTCATGAAGAAACTGCATCCCGACCAAGGGGGGTCGACGTATCTCGCGGCCCGCGTCAATCAAGCCAAGGATGTTTTGCTTCGCCGCCAGCGTTGAAGTTCCGGCGAGGGTTTCCGTACGCGTTCCGTTGCCGGATTCGCGCCGGGGTTCCTGGCCGGATTGGCCGGGCGGGGGAGTTGGGGACGATTGAACCGATTGACCCATGACCTGGTACCGGCGTTGCTTCAATTCTTGACTGTGAGGCAGGCGATGTCGCTGCGCTTGAGTTGTTTGCAGGCCGCTTCCGCCATGGCCTTGTCGAATCCGGCGAAGCGGGCCCGGTAAAGCGCTTTGTCACCCTTTTGCACGCGCTCGGTGAACGGATCCGCGCTGGCGAGGAGGCTTGGCATCTTGAGGCGCGCTTCGCTCAAATGCTGTTTCGCCTCCTCTTCTCCTTCGAATGCGCCGATTTGAATGATCCAGCCGCCACGCGCATGAACCTGCGCCGGGCGCGGCTCGGGCCTCGCGATTTCGAGCTTTGCCATCTCGGGCTTGGCGACCTCGGGCTTGGCGACCTCGGGTTTGGCGCTCTCGGGTCTGGCGCTCTCGGGTTTGGCAATCTCAGGTTTGGCGCTGGCGGTTTTGGCCGGCGCCGGTTTGGCTGCCTCGGGCTGTACGGCTTCGGTTTTGGCAACGATGGTCCGTGCCGGCGCTTCGATCCTGCTGGAAGGTGCGATGACGGCCGGTTCGCTCGCAGCCACAACCACAGTCGCGGCCGTATCCGCGGCACGAACGGGGGCCGGCGGAGCCACGGCCGGCGCCGGCGGAGCCGCCGGGGGCGGTGGAACCGGGAGCGGCATGGCGGCCGCAGCCGGCGGTGCCGCGGGTGTCGGCGCGGGCGAGGATGCCGCCGGTTGCGGCAGAGGAAGGCTTCGCGCGGCGGCGACCGGAGGCGGCGCCGGCGCGGCCGCCGGCAGCAGGGCTGGCATCGGCGCAAGCGGGGCGGCTTGGACCGGCGCAGTGCGGTAGGTGATCGTCTTCACCAGCAGCGGCTGAATAGGATCGCTTGTGGCGCTGGCGCCGCTATTGAGCTTGCCGGTGGTCGCCGGATCGGCGTGCGCCGGCGTCTTGGCGAGCGTCAGCGGCTTGGGTTCGCCGCGCTGTTCGGCGTGTTCGCTAATCTGCAGCCGGGGCTCGACGTGGGCATCGGTGCGTTCGGCGATGGCCGGAGCCGTGCGCCGCAGCGATGCTTCTTTGATATGGGTGCTGATCAATTCGCGCATATGAGCGTCGCGCTCGCCGGCCGAGCGTCCGCCAAGCACCACGGCGACAATATAGCGGCCGTCGCGATGCACCGAGGCGACCAGGTTGAAGCCGGATGCTTGGGTGTACCCGGTTTTGATGCCATCGAGGCCGCCCACCACGCCAAGCAGATGGTTGTGATTGCGCATGGCATGGCCGTGATAAACAAATTCCTCCGTGGAGAAATATTTGTAGTAGCGCGGAAAGCGCTCCTGGATCGCGCGTCCAAGCAGCGCCTGATCCTGCGCGGTGGTAATCTGGTCATCGTCCGGAAGGCCCGAAGCATTGACATAGGTGGTGCGGCTCATGCCCAGCGCATGCGCCTTCGCGGTCATCAGCTTCGCGAAATCGGGTTCGTTGCCGCCGAGATTTTCGGCAATGGCGACGGCGGCGTCGTTGGCTGATTTCGTCACCACCGCCTTGATGGCGTCTTCGACAGCCAGCGACTGGCCGGGCCGCACGCCCAATTTGGTCGGCGACTGCTCGGCGGCGTGTTCGGAAATCCGCAGCTGCGTGTCGAGCCTGATCTTGCCGCCCTCCAGACGCTCGAACAACAGATAGAGCGTCATGATCTTGGTGAGCGAGGCCGGGTGGCGAAGTCCGTCGGCATTGGCCGCATGCAGCACCGAACCGGTATTGCCGTCGACGACGACGGCGGAGGTGGGCGGCGAATAGGACTCGGCGTGCTGATGTCGATAGGGATGCGGCGCCGCGGTCGTATGCCGCGCATAGTAGCGATGATAGCGGGCGTCGACCGGTGCGCTCGTAAAGGCGAGGACGGTTCCGACGGCGACTGCGCCGAACACGAACCCGCGAAGCCTATGAGAAGGCTCAGAAGCCACTCGACGCATCACCCGCCCCGTCCCTGGCGCCCCTGGAGCTGGGGCACACCCCGTTTACTCCCTTGGGACGATACGTCCCCGGCAGGAGCAGCCGGCTCGGCCGGCCGTCGTTGCAATAGCCCGAATGGTCCCCGACATGGTCACCCGACCCAGCATCGCTCGGACACGAACGACACGGTCAACCACGCTAGGCGAACGCCGTTGCGAAAGCGTTAACCCACGACTTCGATGCATTCCCCGTGCGCGCTGTAGGTGCGCGCCGCCCGACCGTTGTAAATATTGTGCGGCGCACTATGGTCATCGTCGCGGTCCGAAACGGCCTTTTCAAGGCGACTCCTCCGCGGCGGAGCCAGGCCTTGCGCCGAAGAAACAGCCGAAGCCGACTTGAAGAATTAAGCCCAGAGACCAAGCCAGGAGATTCCATGAGCACCGACCCGATGCAGAAATTCGGCAAGGAGGGCATGGACATGGCGGTGACTGCTTTCAATGTTTGGACGAAGAATGCGCAGGCCATAGCGACCGAGGTGGCGGATTATTCAAAGAAGTCGTTCGAGGATTCGGCAGCCGCCTTCCAAAAGCTTGTCAGCGCCAAGAGCCTGGAAAAGGCCGTAGAAGTGCAGACCGAATATTTGCGGTCATCGTGCGAAGGCTTGGTCGCCGAAACAGCCAAGATCGGCGAGCTGTATGCGGGCATGGCCATGGCTAGGGAAGCATACAAGCCATTCGAAGGCGCGCTGTGGAAGGCGCCGCTGGCCAAGTGATTGCGCCAAAGGACAGCGCCAGAGGACGGCACCAAGGGATCGCGCGAGATGCTCGCGCCGAGAGACCGCGCGAAGTAAGTGCGCAAGGTTATTGCAGCCAGTGACTGCGCCGAATTGATGGCGGCAAATTCACGGCATGACGCGATGGGCAGGCGCGTGCGCGGGGCAACAGGGCTCGCGCGGCTCTAAGGTTTACGTCCGCTTGATCATTATGCCGGTATTGATCGACTAGCGTTTCTACCTATTTGTCCATTTACTCTGCACACGTTGCTCCGCACACGTCAGTTTGCGCCTCGTGGCGTTGGGTTGATACGGCCGCTCAGGCGTGCGTGTGTCGATCGCGTTGTCGCATGTCTCCGGATCGGCGCGCATTGACGCTTGACGCTTGGCGCTGGCACTTGGCGCTGGCACTTGGCATTAATTGTGCAAGCCGGAGGGGAGGATACGGGCCTCTCCGGCTCGGAACGTAACCAGCAGGTCGATCGTTCTGCGTTTTACCGATTGGTTTCGGCGATCTAGAAAGCGGGGCTTTCCGTATCTATGATAATGTCTCAGGGTTGGCGGGATCGACGCCTTGACGAACCGATGCCAGACTGCCGATCCTGCTTAGTCGGTCAGGATGATAGACGAAGACAATGCCGCCGCGTGACGATTTCTACACCAGGACGCCGATCCGCTTGGCGGACGACGACCGCAAACGCAAAAACGACCAGGGCGGGCCGGGGACTGCGGTCATCACCAAAACACGGCCGCAGACCAAACGGCCAAACCTCTATCGTGTTTTGCTTCTCAACGACGACTACACTCCGATGGAGTTCGTGGTTCACGTGCTCGAGCGCTTCTTCAACAAGGATCAAGAGGCGGCGCATCGCATCATGATGCATGTTCACCAGCATGGGATCGGTGAATGCGGGGTATTCACCTACGAGGTTGCGGAGACCAAAGTGACGCAGGTCATGGACTTTGCCCGCAAACATCAGCATCCTTTACAATGCATCATGGAGAAGAAGTGATTCCGGGGGAAGTGATTCCGGGGGACGTGCAACAAATGAAGAGATATTGAAATGCCAACGTTCTCGCGCAGTCTTGAACAGTCGCTTCATCGGGCTCTGGCGCTGGCCAACGAACGGCACCATGAGTACGCCACGCTCGAGCATCTTTTGCTCGCGCTGATCGAAGATCAGGACGCCGCCGCGGTCATGCGAGCGTGCAATGTCGATCTCGACAAGTTGCGCCGCAGTCTGGTCGCCTATCTGGAATCCGAGCTCGACAATCTGGTCACCGACGGCGCCGAAGATTCCAAGCCGACGGCGGGCTTCCAGCGCGTGATCCAGCGCGCGGTGATCCACGTGCAATCGTCGGGCCGCGAAGAAGTGACGGGCGCCAATGTTCTGGTCGCCATCTTCGCCGAGCGCGAAAGCCATGCCGCGTATTTCCTGCAGGAGCAGGACATGACGCGCTACGACGCGGTCAATTATATCAGCCACGGTATCGCCAAGCGTCCGGGCATGTCGGAGGCGCGGCCGGTGCGTGGATCGGACGAAGAGAACGACGCCAAGAACGGCGATGAGCCGAAGAAAAAGGGCGATGCGCTCGACGCCTACTGCGTCAACCTCAACAAGAAGGCGCGCGAAGGCAAGATCGATCCGCTGATCGGGCGTGACACCGAGATCAGCCGCACCATCCAGGTGCTCTGCCGCCGGCAGAAAAACAATCCGCTGTTCGTCGGCGAGGCAGGAGTTGGCAAGACTGCGATCGCCGAAGGTTTGGCGCGGCGCATCGTGCACGGCGAAGTGCCGGACGTGTTGCGCAACGCCACCGTGTTCGCGCTCGACATGGGCACGTTGCTCGCCGGTACGCGCTATCGCGGCGACTTCGAGGAGCGGCTCAAGCAGGTCATTAAGGAGCTTGAGGCTTATCCCGGCGCGATCCTGTTCATCGACGAGATCCACACGGTGATCGGCGCGGGCGCCACTTCGGGCGGCGCCATGGATGCATCCAATCTGCTCAAGCCGGCTTTGTCTTCGGGCAGTGTGCGCTGCATCGGCTCGACCACCTACAAGGAATACCGCCAGTATTTCGAGAAGGACCGCGCGCTGGTCCGCCGCTTCCAAAAAATCGACGTCAACGAGCCGTCAGTGCCGGATGCGATCGAGATCCTCAAGGGGCTCAAGCCTTACTTTGAGGATTATCACAAGCTCCGTTACACCAACGAAGCCATCAAGGCGGCGGTCGAGCTTTCTTCGCGCTATATCCATGACCGCAAGTTGCCTGACAAAGCGATCGACGTGATCGACGAGTTGGGCGCCGCGCAGATGTTGTTGCCGGAGGGGCGCCGCAAACGCACCATCGGCATCAAGGAGATCGAGACCACGATCGCCACCATGGCGCGGATCCCGCCGAAAGCGGTGTCCAAGGACGACGCCGAAGTGCTGCAGCATCTGGAAGACACGCTCAAGCGCGTCGTCTACGGCCAGAACAATGCGATCGAGGCGTTGTCGGCGTCGATCAAGCTCGCGCGCGCGGGCCTGCGCGAGCCGGAAAAGCCGATCGGCTGCTATCTGTTCTCCGGTCCGACCGGCGTCGGCAAGACCGAAGTGGCGCGGCAGCTTGCGGCCACGCTCGGTGTCGAGATCATCCGATTCGACATGTCGGAATACATGGAACGCCACACCGTCTCGCGGCTGATCGGCGCGCCTCCCGGCTATGTCGGCTTCGACCAGGGCGGATTGCTCACCGACGGCGTCGACCAGCATCCGCATTGCGTACTGTTGCTCGACGAAATCGAGAAGGCGCATCCGGATCTGTACAATGTGCTGTTGCAGATCATGGACCACGGCAAGCTTACCGATCACAACGGCAAGCAAGTCGACTTCCGCAACGTGATCTTGATCATGACCACGAATGCGGGCGCCGCCGACATGGCCAAAGCCGCCTTCGGCTTCACGCGCAGCAAGCGTGAGGGCGATGATATGGAGGCCATCAACCGGCTGTTCGCGCCGGAATTCCGCAACCGGCTCGACGCCATCATCACCTTCGCGCATCTGTCGCAGGACGTGATCGGGAAGGTGGTCGAGAAGTTCGTGCTGCAGCTCGAAGCACAGCTTGCCGATCGCGATGTGACCATCGAGCTGACCGACGAAGCGGCCAATTGGCTGATCGCCAACGGCTACGACGAGCTCATGGGGGCCCGGCCGATGGCGCGGGTGATTCAGGAGCACATCAAGAAGCCGCTGGCCGACGAGGTCCTGTTCGGCCGCTTGAAGTCCGGCGGTCACGTGCGCGTCGTTGTGATCACGGATGAAAACGGCAACAGCAAGCTTTCGTTCGAATATCCGGACGGACCGGTATTGCCGCGGCCGGAAAAGCTGCCGGAGCCGCGCCGCGCCAAGAAGCGCCGCTCGTCGCCGCGGCGGAAGCCGCCGGGTGGTAGCGGTGGTCCGGGTGGAGGCGGTGGCTCGCCGCCGCGCAAAGGCTCGGTGCCGAAGGTGCCGCTGGTCAACAAGGTCTGATCAACTAGATCCGTCAGCCGGAGGGCTCGCGCGAAAGCGCGGGCCCTTTTCATTATCTTGAGACTGAAAATATCTTGAGACTGAAAATCTTGGAGACTGAAGCGGCGCTATGCCCGTCATCCTGAGGCGCCCGCGCCTAGCGCGGGCCTCGAAGGATGCTGCTGCAGCAGCGTCACACACTCGCGACTTCTGCGCTTCCGCCTCAGACTGACCCAAGCCGCGACTGGCGCTCTCTCAGCTTGCGCGCAAACCAGAATGCCAGCGCCGGAAACGCGATGGCGGTGCCGAGAAAGAGCGGCGGCGCGCCGAGCCGGTCGATCACCAGCGCGCCCGCGGCGACGCCGGCCGTTTGCCCGAAATAGAGTGCCGACGAGAAGATCGCGACCGCCGTGCCGCGCGCCTCCGGCGTCATCGACGTGGCCATGGTCTGCAGCGTGTTGTGGAACATGTAGAAGCCGAGCCCAATCGCGGTGACGGCGACCGGCGCCAGCCACCACGCCGACTGGAATGTCAGCACCACATAAGCTGCCGTGATCAGAAAACCGCCGATGACCGGCAGGCCGCTCTGCCCAAACCGCAAGACAAAGTGCCGGACGAGCCCGGCGTAAATCAGGCCGCCGACCCCGAAGCACGCGACCGTCAGCCCCACCAGCGTGAAGCTCAGGCCGAAGCGCTGGTGCAGATTAGCCCCGATATAGGCAAACGCACCCCAGGCGAGACCGCCTTCGAGGAAGCCCAGAACTAGAATGAGCCGCGCAAAGGGATTGGAGAGAACGGCGGCGTAGTCGGCGCGGAAGCTGCGGCGGTCGGCGGCATGCCGCCCGCGCTCGCGCGTTTTTGGATTGGCGATGAGTTCGAAGATCAACCCGATGGACGCGAGCGCAAACATGCCGCCGAGCGCGAAAAACACGTTCCGCCAGCCGAACCAATCGCCCAGCACACCGCCCGCAGCCTGGCCGAAGAGCTGGCCCAGAATATAGCCGGATGAGTAGCGGGCGATCATCGGCTGCAGCTTGTCGGAAGGCGTCACATCGCCGAGATAAGCCATCGACACCGGGATCACCCAGCCGGCGACGGCGCCCGCTCCAAGCCGCGCCAGCGCCAGTTGCGGCAGCGACGCCGCGATGCCGCAGAGGGCTACCAGCACGGAAGCAAGCACGCTGGCAAAGGCGACGGTGCGGTATTTGCCGAAACGGTCGGCCATCGGGCCGGCGACGAATTGAATAAAACCGTGGGTCACCGCGTAGGCGGTGAGCACGATGGCGGCGACGCCGACGGTGGTATGGAAGTCGTTGGCGATCTGCGGCAACAGCGAGTCGGTGACCCGCACCTGCGCCTGGCTGGCAAAGCCGGCGGCGGCCAGCAGCATGATGGAGCGAACCGGCGTCTGACGTGGGGATGGTTTGCCCGATGGGGGCGTTGTCGGTGAAGGCTTGGCCGGTGCGAGTGTCGATGACACGTTTAAAATTGCTCGGAAACGGGGCTGCCGAAAGAACCGCCGGCGTTGACACTCCGCGCGACGCGGGTCTTCTAGCGCGCGAAACGGGAAAAGCGATAGAGCGATGATCGAGAACAGGTATGTCCCCGGCGCGGTCGAGGGCCGCATTTATGCCGCCTGGGAGGCGGCGGGCGCTTTTCGGGCCGGCCGGCCCGAGCGCACCAAGGCCGAGCCTTATTGCATCGTAATCCCGCCGCCGAACGTCACCGGCTCACTGCACATGGGGCACGCGCTCAACAACACCCTGCAGGACATTCTCTGCCGCTTCGAGCGCATGCGCGGCAAGGACGTGCTTTGGCAGCCGGGTACCGATCACGCAGGCATCGCCACCCAGGCCGTGGTCGAGCGGCAGTTGCTGGAGCGCCAGCAGCCCGGCAGCCGCGAGATGGGCCGCGAGGCGTTCATCAAGCGGGTCTGGGAATGGAAGGCCGAATCCGGCGGCGCCATCATCGGCCAGCTCAAACGGCTCGGCGCCTCGTGCGACTGGTCGCGCGAGCGCTTCACCATGGACGAGGGGCTTTCGCGCGCAGTGGCGAAGGTGTTCGTCGAGCTTTATCGCGCGGGCCTCATCTACAAAGACAAGCGCCTGGTCAATTGGGATCCGAAGCTGAAAACCGCGATCTCCGACCTCGAAGTGCAGCAGGTCGAGGTCAAAGGAAATCTCTGGCACATCAAATATCCGATCGAAGGCAGCGATGAATTCATCATCGTCGCCACCACGCGGCCGGAGACCATGCTGGGCGACGTCGCCGTCGCCGTGCATCCGGAGAACGAAAGGCTCAAGCATCTGATCGGCAGGACCGCGGTGCTGCCGCTGGTCGGCCGCCGCATTCCGATCGTCGGCGATGATTACGCCGATCCTGAAAAGGGCACCGGCGCAGTGAAGATCACGCCGGCGCACGACTTCAACGACTTCGAGGTCGGGCGCCGCCACGACTTGCCACTGATCAATGTGTTGGATGCCGAGGGCCGCCTCGATCTGCGCGACAACGCCGGGTTTCTCCACGGCGTGCCGCCGTCAAGCGAGCTCGATGAGACTTTGTCATTGCACGGGCTCGACCGCTTCGCGGCGCGCAAGCGCATCGTCGAGCATCTGGAAGCGCGCGGGCTGCTCGACAAGATCGAGCCCACCGTGCACACGGTGCCGCACGGCGACCGCTCCGGCGTTGTCGTCGAGCCGTTCCTCACCGACCAATGGTACGTCGACGCCAAGACGTTGGCGGAGCCCGCGATCGAAGCGGTGCGCGCGGGCAAGACCGTGTTCGTGCCGACCCAGTGGGAAGCGACCTTCTTCAACTGGATGGAAAACATCCAGCCCTGGTGCATCTCCCGCCAGATCTGGTGGGGGCATCAAATTCCCGCCTGGTACGGCCCCGACGGCAAGGTTTTCGTCGCTGAGAGCGAGGACGACGCAGTTGCCGACGCGCTCGCGCACTACACCGACATCGAGGAGATTACCGTCGAGGAGGGGCACGACATCGCTGCTGATCCAGAGCGGCGCGCGCGCTTCGCCAACGAATATCTGCATCGCGACGAGGATGTACTCGACACCTGGTTTTCCTCGGCGTTGTGGCCGTTCTCGACCCTCGGCTGGCCCGACCAGACGCCGGAAGTGAAGCGCTATTATCCCACCAGCGCGCTGGTCACTGGCTTCGACATCATCTTCTTCTGGGTCGCCCGCATGATGATGATGGGATTGCATTTCATGAAAGAAGTGCCGTTCCACACCGTCTATATCCACGCTTTGGTGCGCGACGCCACCGGCGCCAAGATGTCGAAATCGAAGGGCAACGTCATCGATCCGTTGGAGCTGATCGACGAATACGGCGCCGACGCATTGCGCTTCACGCTTGCCGCCATGGCGGCGCAGGGCCGCGACATCAAGCTTTCGTCTCAGCGCGTCGAGGGCTACCGCAATTTCGCGACCAAGCTCTGGAACGCGGCGCGCTTTGCGGAAATGAACGGCTGCGTGCGCGATCCTGATTTCAGTCCGCGCGACGCCAAGGAAACGCTGAACCGCTGGATCGCGCACGAGACCGCGAAGGCGGGTCGGGAAGCGACCGCCGCGATTGAGGTGTACAAATTCAATGATGCCGCGGCTGCGCTCTATCGCTTCATCTGGAATATCTTCTGCGACTGGTATTTGGAGCTGTCGAAGCCAGTTCTCACCGGTGCCGATGGCGCCGCGAAAGACGAAACGCGCGCGACCACCGCGTGGGTGTTGGACGAGATCGTCAAGCTCTTGCATCCGTTCATGCCCTTCCTCACCGAAGAGCTTTGGGGCGTCACGGCGGAGCAGGGACCGAAGCGCGAGCATATGCTGACGCTTGCCGCTTGGCCGCAACACGACGGCCTTAACGATACGAGAGCAGAAGCCGAGATCGGCTGGGTGATCGATCTCATCACGGCCATCCGCTCGATCAGATCTGAAATGAGCATCCCGCCCGCCACGCAATTGCCGCTCGTTCTAGCGGGCGCGTCGGACGAAACGCGCGCTCGTGCCGGCCGCTGGGCAGAATTCATACGACGGCTCGCGCGTGTCTCCGATATAGCCTTCGCGGACACACCGCCGCGGGGCGCGGTGCAAATCATCGTGCGCGGTGAAGTCGCGGCACTGCCGCTGCAAGGCATCATCGACCTCGGCGCCGAGCGCGCGCGGCTGACAAAAGAAATTGCCAAGTGCGACGCCGATATCGCTCGCGTCGATCAAAAGCTCGGCAATGCCGATTTTCTCAAGCGCGCGCCCGAAGAGATTGTCGAAGGCGAACGCGAGAAGCGCGACGACGCCCAGGCCCGTAAAGAGAAGCTCGCCGAGGCGCTTGAGCGCTTGCAAGGCGCAGCCTGAAAGAGCGATCATGCGTTCCCCGGGAATCTTCAGTGACGTCACCTCGATCTTGGCCGCTTTCGCTGGCCCTCCTTTGGCTGATTGGCATTGCGCTCCGCCTGGCGATCCTGGCGGTGCCGCCGGCATTGCCGGCGCTGCGTAGCGAGTTCGGTCTTACCGGCACCGAAATCGCCGCGCTCAGCGGTGCGCCCATTGTGATCTTCGCAGCGGCGGCGCTGGCCGGCTCGCGGCTGGTCGCGCGCATCGGCGTTATCGCCGCTCTGACCGCGGGCTTGCTGTTGACCGCGCTCGGTTCGGCCGCCCGCAGCCTCGCCTTCGACGCGATCAGCCTGTTCGCCGCGACGGTGGTGATGGGGATGGGCGTCGCCGTGGCGCAACCCGCCATGCCGGCGTTGGTCGGCTACTGGCTGCCGCGACGGCTCGTGCTCGGTACGGGCGTCTACACCAACGGCTTGTTGGTCGGCGAAATTCTCCCGGTGGCGCTGCCGCTATTGTGGCCGGCTTTCGCCGATGCTTGGCGCTTTACCTTTGTTCTATGGGCAGCGCCCATCGTGGTCATTGCCGGGCTGGTTTTCATCATGGCCCCGCGCGCCGAGAGCGCGCCGGCGGCGCAAGCCTCGGGACGGTGGTGGCCCGATTGGCCGGCTTGGCATATCTGGCGGCTGGGCTTGATCTTCGGCGGCGTCGGGCCGCTTTATTTCGGCACCAATGCGTTCTTGCCCGGCTATCTGACCGAGGTGGGGCGGGCCGACCTCATCAGCCCGGCGTTGACCGCGCTCAATCTCGGCCAGTTGCCGGCATCTTTTCTACTCATCGCGTTTTCGCGCCGCTTCGAAAGCCGGGCCTGGCCCTTCATCCTCGCCAGCGCGGTCGGACTTGCGGGCATCGGCGCCATTATGCTGACGGCGAGCGCGCTGACGGTGGCAAGTGCCGCCGTGGTGGGCTTCGCCGCCGGCGCCGCCTTCGCGCTTGGCCTCACGCTGCCACCGTTATTGAGCAAGCCCGAGGAAGTCGCGCGCGTAGCGGCGGCGATGTTCACCATCAGCTACGGAATAACAGTCGTCGTGTCGCTCATCTGCGGGGCGCTGTGGGATGCCACCGGCGTGGCGCGCGCGGCGTTCCTGCCGATCATGATCGCAACCATATGGCCGATGCTCCTTATTCCGATGATCAAATTTGACCGCGCCTCGCGGGCGTGAGCAAAGCCACACTTTCACACGTGGTGGATTTTGAGAAACTAACGGGCAGATCGACATGCGGATTTTTCTTGCCGGCGCGACCGGGGCCATCGGACGGCGGCTTGTGCCGCTTCTTATTGCCGCCGGGCATGAGGTCACCGGCACGACCCGCTCGGCCGAAGCCGCGCGGAAACTGGAAGCTGCCGGCATTCGCGCCGCCATCGTCGACGTCTATGATGCGGCCGCACTGGCGCGTGCTGCGGCGCTGGCGAAGCCCGACGTCGTCGTTCACCAACTCACAGACCTGCCGCGGAGCTTCGATCAGAAAGAAATCGCGGCGTCCTATCAGCGCAACGCACGCATCCGCGTCGAGGGCACCCGCAATCTGGTCGCGGCGGCCCAGGCGGCTGGCGCTGCACGCTTTATCGTGCAAAGCGTTGCCTTTGCCTACGCGCCGGGCCGTGAGCCGCATGGCGAGGAGGATCCGCTTAATCTCGCCGACGGGCCTCGCGTCGAAACGGTGCGGGGCGCAGCCGACATGGAGCGGCAAGTCCTGACCTCCGGCATGGAGGGCATTGTGCTCCGCTACGGCTTCTTTTACGGCCCCGGCACCTGGTACGATGGTGCGGGCGCCAAACCTTGCATCCATGTGGATGCCGCCGCGCAGGCGGCGATGCTGGCGGTCAGCCGCGGCGCTCCCGGCATCTACAACATCGCCGACGACGATAGCGTGGTTTCGATCGCAAAGGCCCGTCGCGAGCTCGGTTTTGATCCTGCGTTCCGCTTGCCCGTTTGATCGACAAGGTCGTCATTGCGAGGAGCGCTAGCGACGAAGCAATCCAGCCTCCCGCGCAAGCCCCTCTGGATTGCTTCGCCGTCGCTCGCAATGACGAGGTGGATGCAAAGCCGGAGCTGATCCAGCTTCCCTCGCAAGCCGCTCTGGATTGCTTCGCTGTCGCTCGCAATGACGAGATAGGCGCCAAGCCCGAGTTCATCCAACCCTGGGCTTCTTTCCCCCAATCCTTTTGACTGTCTTGCCGCCCCCCGGAAACGGCTTGCTGAGAAAGGGCGAGCCCTTCAGCCCGTAGCGCCAGGGCTTGTCGGCGGCCTTGGTGAGGCCGATTTGCACGCCGGATACCACCGCCGTCTTTCCATCGCTGGCGAAGAGCGCAAACGGCGCTTCATCAAGCGGCAAACCGTTGTGCGCGGCGGTAATGCCAAGCGCCTGGCAAAGGCGACCAGGACCCGAGCAGAGAAGCCTTTCGTCCGCAAGCCCGCGCCGACGCCGCATCGCGGCAAGCCCATCCGTCGGCTCGATCGCCCGGATCAGGACAGCGCTTGCCGAGCCCGCGGGCTCGCAGACGAAATTCACGCACCAGTGAATGCCATAGGAGCGATAGACGTAAACGTAGCCGGCCGGACCGAACATGACCGCGTTGCGCGCCGTCGGTCCGCCGAAGCTGTGCGCCGCGGGGTCCGTCTGGTGATAGGCCTCCACCTCGACGATCCGCCCGCCGACGCCGGCGAACAGCAAAGTGACGCCGATCAGATCAGGCGCCACCTCGTGCACGCTCCTGTCAAAGAAAGCGCGCGTTAAGCGCTTCGGCGTTGGCGCATCGCGATGCATCGGGAACTCGGCCAAACATGGTGAATTGCGCGTTAGCCTAAAGGCGCTAGTGCTCGCGAATCTGTGTCTATCCGGCAACAGCACGGGAAGTTTAGTTATCTCCCACTGCAAACATCGTCGAACGCCCCTTTTTAGCCATAGGGTTTTTTGAGACCGGTAGCCGCAGAAGGGTGCCGCTAAAAAATCGGTGCTGCTGCAAACCTGATCTCGGTGGATCCGGATCAGGACAGTGGGCGAGGGGGCAGTGCGTAGGCCCGTAGAGTGAGATGGACGCGAAAACCAATTTGAAATTGAGGCTGCCAAGCCGACACGCCACCGAGGGTCCGGAGCGGGCCCCCCACCGTGCTTTCTATTATGCCATGGGTCTGACCAAGGAGCAGATTTACCAGCCGTTCGTCGGCGTGGCGAGTTGCTGGAATGAGGCGGCGCCCTGCAATATTTCGCTGATGCGCCAGACCCAGGCGGTCAAGCGTGGCGTTGCTTCGGTCGGCGCCACGGCGCGCGAGTTCTGCACCATCACGGTGACCGACGGTATCGCCATGGGCCACGGCGGCATGAAGGCCTCGCTGCCGTCGCGCGAGGTGATCGCCGATTTCGTCGAGCTGACGATGCGCGGCCATTCCTATGACGCGCTGATCGGGGTTGCCGGGTGCGACAAGTCGCTGCCGGCCCTGATGATGGCGATGTGCCGCCTCAACGTGCCGTCGATCTTCATCTATGGCGGCTCGATCCTGCCCGGCACCTTCAAGGGCAAGCCGGTCACCGTTCAAGACCTTTATGAGGCGGTCGGCAAGCATTCGGTCGGCGCCATGTCCGACAGCGACCTCGACGGGCTCGAGCAAGTCGCCTGCCCATCGGCCGGCGCCTGCGGCGCCCAGTTCACCGCCAACACGATGGCGACCGTCTCCGAGGCGATCGGGCTTGCCCTGCCGTATTCGGCGGGCGCGCCGGCGCCCTACGAGATCCGCGACAAGTTCTGCATGCTGGCCGGCGAGATGATCATGGACCTGATCGTCAAAAACATCCGGCCGCGGGATATCGTCACGCGCGAGGCGCTCGAGAATGCCGCGGCCGTGGTTGCCGCCACCGGCGGCTCGACCAATGCGGCCCTGCACCTGCCAGCCATCGCTAACGAATGCGGAATTGAATTCGATCTTTTTGATGTGGCCGAGGTCTTCAAAAAGACACCTTATATCGCGGATTTGAAACCCGGCGGCCGTTATGTCGCCAAAGACATGTTCGAAGTTGGGGGCGTCCCGTTGTTGATGAAGACGCTCCTCGACCACGGCTTTCTGCATGGCGAGTGTTTGACCGTCACCGGCCGCACGATTGCGGAAAATCTCAAGGCGGTGAAGTGGAACGACGCTCAGGATGTGGTCCATCCGGCAAACAAACCGATGCTCCCGACAGGCGGGGTCGTCGGTCTACGGGGCAATCTCGCGCCGGAGGGTGCGATCGTTAAGGTTGCCGGTATGGAGCGGTTGCGTTTCTCCGGTCCGGCGCGCTGCTTCGACGGCGAGGAAGCTTGCTTCGAGGCGGTTAAGAACAAGACGTACAGGGAAGGCGAAGTGCTGGTGATCCGTTACGAAGGGCCCAAGGGCGGCCCCGGCATGCGTGAGATGCTCGCGACCACGGCGGCGCTGTATGGTCAGGGCATGGGCGACAAGGTCGCCCTCATCACCGACGGACGCTTTTCCGGTGCGACCCGTGGTTTCTGCGTCGGCCATGTCGGGCCGGAGGCGGCGATGTGCGGCCCCATCAGCCTATTGCGTGACGGCGACATCATCGAGATCGATGCGGTCGCGGGCACGCTCGACGTGAAGCTGAGCAAAGAAGAGTTGGAGCGACGCGCGCTCGAGTGGAAGCCGCGCGCCGAGGAATTCACGTCCGGTTATCTGTGGAAATACGCCCAACAGGTGGGGCCGGCACGCCGCGGTGCCATCACCCACCCGGGCGCTTCAGTCGAGAAAGAGTGCTATGCGGACATCTGAACATATCGCCCGCGTTGTCAGGGGTGGCATGTTGGTCGCCGTGGCCAGCGTATTGGGCCTCGGCGTCGTGGACGCGCCGGTTTCGGCCTTTGATGGCTCGACCAGCTCCAATAGTACGGCGTCGTTGGCGCCCAATGATGGCTTGCCTGGCGCCGCCGATAGCGCGCCCGACGGCCTGGACAAGGCCAAGAGCTTCACCGCCCTGCAATACGCAGCCGATCAGGGGCATCTCGCGGCGCAATGGAAGGTCGGCCGTATGTACGCGGCCGGCGAAGGCGTGGCGCAGGACGATCAGCGTGCCTTTGTCTATTTCAGCCAGATCGCCAACACCCATCCGGACGAGCCTCCGGGCACGGCGCAGGCGCGCATCGTCGCCAACGCGTTTGTGGCGCTCGGGCACTATTATCTGAAGGGGATTCCGAACACGGCGATTGCGCCGGACCCAAGCCGCGCCCGCGAGATGTTCGCCTACGCAGCGTCTTATTTCGGCGACGCCGACGCCCAGTATCAGCTTGGCCGGCTTTATCTCGACGGCTCTCCGAGCGACGCGCGGCAGGCAGCGCGTTGGTTTCAGCTTTCGGCGACCAAGGGCGACTGCCGCGCCGAGGCGGTTCTCGGCGACTTGCTGTTCCAGGGCAAGCATGTGCCCCGGCAGGCGGCGCGTGGCCTGATGTGGTTGACGCTCGGCCGCGATTGCGCCGGTACCGACGACGCCTGGATCAAGCCTCTCTATGAGAACGCCTTCCGCCGCGCCAGTGACGACGATCGGGCACTGGCGTTGGTCTATCTCGAAGGTTGGCTGAAGAGCCGCCGCGAGTAGGTTGTTTCATTCCGCTCATCCCCGCGCAGGCGGCGATCCAGCCGCTCTAGCCGCCGCCTTTGGATTCCTACGTTCGTGGGCGTGAGCGACGGGATCGGCAATCAGGATCGCGAGCCGATATCCAAGTCCACCCACACGGGCACGTGGTCCGACGGCTTTTCCCAGGCGCGCACGTGCCGGTCGATGCCGGCATCGCTCAATCGATCCGCGGCCTGCGGCGACAGCAACAAGTGGTCGATGCGGATGCCGTTGTTCTTCTGCCAGGCGCCGGCCTGATAATCCCAGAATGTGTAAAGGCCCGATGCGTCGCTTGTGGCCCTTATGGCGTCGGTCAACCCCAAATTCAGCAGCGATTGAAAGGCCGAGCGGGTGCGGGGCAGGAACAGCGCGTCGCCCAGCCAGTTTTGCGGATTGCGCACGTCCGCGGCGCTCGGGATGACGTTGTAATCGCCGCCGAGAACCAGCGGCTCGCCAAGTGAAAGACGCTCATCCGCGTAGGCAAGAAGCCGTTTCATCCACCCGATTTTGTAAGAGTATTTGTCGGTGTCGGGCGGGTTACCGTTGGGCAGATAGATGCTCGCCACCCGCAGCGCGCCATTCTCGGTCGAGACCACGGCCTCGATGAAGCGTGCATGATCGTCGCTATGGTCGCCGGGCAGGCCAGTGTTCACCTCGTCGAATGGCAGTTTCGACAGCAGCGCCACCCCGTTGAAAGTTTTTTGCCCATGGATGGCGAGATTGTAGCCGAGCGACTTGAATGGCTCGCGCGGAAACGCGTCGTCGACGCATTTCGTCTCCTGCAGACACACGACGTCGGGTTGACGCTCGGCGAGCCACGTTACCGCGGCGTCGAGGCGTTGCTTGATCGAATTGACATTCCAGGTGGCGATGCGCACGGACCGATTTGCCCCATTCGGTTTGTCGCGGGACCGTCGTCGCACGATCTTATTTGAAAGCTGCGAGATTCGGGTCTGCGTTTTACGTGATGACGGCCTTTGCGGGAGAGCGCAACTCAGCCCTCGGGCCAAAGCCCGAAGCCATTCCGGATCATGGTGTCAAAGCGCGAAACTGGTTCCGCAGCCGCAGGACGCGGTGGCGTTCGGATTATTGATCTTGAACGACGAACCGATCAGGTCGTCGACAAAGTCGATCTCCGAGCCGGTCATATAGTTGAGCGAGACGGGGTCGATGAGCACGGTGGCGCCGGCGCGCTCGATGACCACGTCGTCCTCGGCCTTGAGGCGCTCGGTGTCGAACTTGTACTGAAATCCCGAGCATCCGCCGCCGGCAACGCTCACCCGTAGCATCGTGCCGGTGGGCTCCACACTGAGGATTTCACCAATCCGCAGCGCCGCCCGTTCGGTAACCGTGACGCCAGTGGCCATATAATGTCCTCCAGCCGGACCCGGCTTTTTCCGCTTGTATCGTACAAATAGGTAAGTGCGCTAAATGCCAACGTCAATTGCGGAAACCGACCGAACGATGGCGATCCAGACGGCAAATTCACGCGCCCCCTATGCAAGCGATCCGGGACGGAGCCGCGGACGCCTGCATCCGGAACCGGCCAGCAAGAGCCGCAGCCCCTTTCGCCGCGATTGCGACCGCATTATCCACGCCACCGCCTTCCGCAGGCTCAAGCACAAGACGCAGGTCTTCGTTTTCGACGAAGGCGATCACTTTCGGACGCGGCTCACCCACACACTCGAAGTCACGCAGATCGCGCGGGCGCTGGCACGTGCACTTCGTCTCGAGGAGGATCTCGCAGAGGCGCTGGCGCTGGCCCACGATCTCGGTCATCCGCCCTTCGGGCACGCCGGTGAGCGCGCGCTTGATGATTGCCTAGGCGCTTTCGGCGGCTTCGATCACAATGCCCAGACCTTGCGCGTGGTGACGGCGCTGGAGCGCCGCTATCCGACCTTCGACGGGCTTAACCTCACCTGGGAAACGCTCGAGGGCCTGGTGAAGCATAATGGGCCGTTGACCGATCGGACGGCCAATCCGCTCGGCCGCTACCGCGCGCACGGCGTGCCTGAAACCATCCGCGACTATAGCAGGCAGCAGAATTTGCAGCTTTGGAGTTATCCGAGCCTCGAAGCGCAGTTGGCGGCATTCGCCGACGACATCGCTTACGATGCGCACGACATCGACGACGGTCTGCGCGCCGGATTGTTCAGCCTCGACGACATTGCCGGCGTGGAATTGCCGGGCCGCATCCTCGCCGATATCCGCGCGGATTTTCCGCTGCTCGACGAGGCGCGCGTCGTGCACGAATTCATTCGCCGCCTGATCGGCCTGTTGATCGAGGATGTCGTTGCCGAAACCGAACGCCGTGCGGCCGCGCTCGCGCCCGGTTCGGCTGACGACGTGCGCGAGGCTTCCGCGGCGCTGGTGGGATTTTCGTCAGCGCTCGCCGAGGCCGAGCGTCTGATCAAACGCTTTCTCGAGACCCGCATGTATCGGCATGGGCGGATCATGCGGGTCATGGACGAGGCCGCGAATGTGGTGCGCAGGCTGTTTCGCCGCTATGCCGAACGTCCCGAAAACATGCCGGCCGAATGGTCGGTCGGGCTTTCGTTACTCGACGAGCCGGCCCGTGCGCGCCGCATTGCCGATTTCATCGCCGGCATGACCGACCGCTACGCGCTCGCCGAGCATGTCCGGCTCTTTGACTTCGCTCCGGAATTGCGTTAGGCGCGCGGCCAAATGTCTGATGTACCTCTCCCGATCAACGTATTTGCCGACACGCTCGAGCGCGTACGCGCGGCCGCGCGTGTGGCCGCGCCGGAAGCGACGGACGCGTCTTTATCGCGCATTCAGGCCGAGCCGCCGAGAGAGAAGGGGCATGGAGAGGTTGCGACCAACGCGGCCATGGTGCTCGCGAAGGATGTTCGTCGCAATCCGCTCGAACTGGCCGAAGCCATCGCCGCTCGTTTGCGTACCGACGCGACCGTCGCCGATGCGGCTGTGGCCCGCCCGGGTTTCATCAATCTCACGCTGAGACCTGAGGTTTGGATTCAAGAACTCCAGCGCGCGGTCTCGGCAGGCCGCAATTACGGCCGCTCTCCCGTTGGCGCCGAAACGCTGATCAATGTCGAATACGTTTCCGCCAACCCGACCGGCCCCATGCATGTCGGCCACGGACGCGGTGCGGTATTTGGCGATGCTTTGGCCGGTCTGCTCGCCTTCACCGGCCATGACGTCACGCGCGAATACTATGTCAACGACGCCGGCGCGCAGGTCGACGTGCTCGCGCGCTCGGCTTTCCTGCGCTATCGCGAGGCGCTGGGCGAAACGATCGGTGCCATTCCCGAAGGGCTTTATCCGGGTGACTATCTGAAGCCTGTCGGCGTCGAACTTGCGCAGGAATTCGGCGATGCGCTGCGCAAGCAATCGGAAAACGAGTGGCTGCCGATCGTTCGCGAACGAGCGATCGCGGCGATGATGGCGGTTGTTCGCACCGATCTCGCGGCGCTCAACATCACCCACGAGGTTTTCTTTTCCGAACGCTCGCTCGTTCACGGCACGATCGATCAGGTCGGAGCAACGATCGCCTGGCTACGTGAGCGCGGACATGTCTTTGAAGGCCGCCTGCCGCCGCCGAAAGGCGCTCCCGTTGAAGATTGGGAAGACCGCGAACAGACTTTGTTTCGCTCGACCGCGTTCGGCGACGACGTCGATCGTCCACTGAAAAAGTCCGACGGGTCCTACACCTATTTCGCGTCCGATATCGCCTATCACGCCGACAAGATCCGGCGCGGGTTTCACACCCTGATCGATATCTGGGGCGCCGATCATGGCGGTTATGTCAAACGGATGAAGGCCGCGGTCGCGGCCCTCAGCGACAACAAAGTCGAGCTCGACATCAAGCTTGTCCAGCTCGTGAAGCTGTTGCGTGCCGGCGAGCCGGTGAAGATGTCCAAACGCGCAGGGGAGTTCGTCACGCTCCGCGAGGTCGTCGACGAAGTCGGACCGGACGCGGTCCGCTTCATGATGCTGTTTCGCAAGAACGATGCGCCGCTCGACTTCGACCTCGCCAAGGTCCTGGAGCAATCGCGGGACAATCCGGTGTTCTACGTCCAATACGGCCACGCCCGCGGGCATTCGGTGTTTCGCAACGCCCGCGAAGCCTTTCCGGGCCTGCCGGCGCTGGCGGATATGGTTACCGCGGCAGACCTGGATTTACTCTCCGATCCGGCCGAACTCGCGCTTATTCGACAGATTTCGCTCTATCCGCGGGTGGTCGAAGCCGCCGCTCTGTCGCATGAACCACATAGAATTGCCTTTTATTTATATGATTTAGCCAGCGACTTTCATGCGTTATGGACGCTGGGCAATGCATCGCCACATTTACGCTTCATTATCCCCGATGATCGAGAATTAACGATGGCGCGTCTCGTACTCGTGCAGGGCGTCGTTACCGTTCTTGGGTCGGGGCTTTCGTTGCTTGGCGTTGGGGCGCCGGAAGAGATGCGATAACTCCATGCCGCCGGGGGGCGGCCAGAGCAGTCGTGGGGATGAGTTGCTAAAAATCGCAGTAAAGCGCCGGAATTGGAGCAAGTCCGATGGCTGATGGCAATTATCGGTCCGACGGTGGCCGCGATCCGCTTGCGGAGCTCGCGCGCCTGATCGGGCAAGGCGATGCATTGGCCGGGGGGCGGCCGAGAGAGACCCGCGCTCCGGCGCGCCAAAGCGCTCCGGCGGCTCGCGAAGCCGATTGGGAAGCCGACGACCGCTTTCCTCTCCCTGATGAGAGGCGCCAAGCGGCGCCGCGTCCTTCCGCTGCGCCCCGTCAGGCCGTGGATCGCGCCTATCAAGACCAGGGATTTCAAGATCAAGGATTTCAAGACCACGGCTACGCCGCCGACCACGGTCATCAAAACAGCCAAAGCTACCAAAACAGCCAAGGCTACCAAAACAGCCAAGGCTATCAAAACAGTCATGGCCATTCCGACGAGCACGATCGCTATCAAGGCGATCATCGCGACTATCGGGACGGGCGCCAAAGCCACCAAGAGCAAGGCTACCAAGACCAAGGCTACCAAGACCAACGCTATCAGGATCAGAGCTATCAGGGCCAAAGCCACCAGGATCGGGGCTACGCGGATCAAGGTTATCAGGATCAGGGTTATCAGGACCAAGGCTATCAAGACCAAGGCTATCAAGACCAAGTCCACGAGCCGCCGGCCGGCAGCCGCTTTTTTTCCGGGCAGGCGGGCCGGTTCAACGGCTTTCGCGAGGAGCCGGACCAGGGCTTGCCACGCTTCCTCGAAGAGGATCCGGGCAATCTACCGCCGGCGCGCGGCTTGACGTCCTATCCGAATCCGGCGGACCACCACGGCTATGACGCTGATCGTCAGCGCTATGCCGACGATGATGAGACAGCCGCGGAGGACGACTATCAGGAAGCCCGCAGGCCGCGGCGGCGCACCGGCCTTCTTGCCGTCATGACCGTTTTCGGCCTGATCGTTCTCGGAACTGCTGGTGCGTTCGGTTATCGCGCAATGTTCGGCGCCGACGTTCTTCCGACGCTGCCGCCCATCATCAAAGCCACCGGCGGACCCAACAAGATTGCTCTCGACCCGCAGGCGGGTGCGAACAACAACGCCGCGGTCGCAACCACCGGCTCGACGGAAAGCCTCGTGTCACGCGAAGAGCAACCTGTCGCGGTCGATACGCCGCGACGCGTGGTCTCGACGGTTCCGATCTCCGCCGACGGTCAAAGCCCGATGCCGCCGGGCATGAGCGGGCTTGCGCCGGCGACAACCAACCAAATCCCTAATCGGGGAGTGGCCTCGGCCGATCCGCCGTGGCCGGCGCCGCCGCCGACGCTACCGGCCGCAGCCGCTTCAGCGGCGGCGCCGCCGCCCCAGGCCACGCCTGAGCCCAAAAAGATCCATACCGTCACTATCCGCAATGATCAGACCGGGGCGGTCTCCGATGGCGCCGCGCCTCTGGCAGCGGCAGCGCGCGCGCAGAGCCGCTCAAATGGGACGCCGAAGACGACAGCGTCCGTTCCGGCTGGCGGAGTGGCGCCGATGTCCATCGTCCCGGGGCAGGGTGATAGTGCCGCAGCGGCCGCGCCACCGCGTACGCGAACGGCAGTCGCTTCGGCGGCGCCTGCGACGGGCGGTGGCAGCTATGTCCAGGTCACGTCGCGGCGCACCGAGGGTGAGGCGCAGACCGAATTCCGTGCGCTGCAGGCCAAATTCCCCAGTCAGCTCAACGGACGCGATGCCGTTATCCGGCGGGCCGATCTGGGAGAAAAGGGCGTCTTCTATCGTGCGCTTGTCGGGCCGTTTGCGTCGGCGGACGAGGCGTTGCAGCTCTGCAGCGGGCTGAAAGCCGCGGGCGGGAACTGCATCGTGCAGAAATAATCAACAGCCCATCCTTGACCCTGGCGCCGGCCGCGGGCTAAGCGGCCCCAATGCGCGCCTTCATTACCGGCTTTGCCGGCACAGAACTGTCCGACGCTGAACGCGCATTCCTTCGCGAAGCGCAGCCGTGGGGCTTTATTCTTTTCAAGCGCAACATCGCGGCGCCGTCCGCGGTTCGCGCGTTGGTGGATCAGGTCCGCAGCATCCTGGGCCGATCCGCGCCCGTGCTGATCGATCAGGAAGGCGGCAGGGTGCAGCGGCTTGGGCCGCCCGATTGGCCGCTCTATCCGCCAGGCGCAGCGTATGGAACTTTGTACGATCGCGATCGGCAAAAGGGTCTTGCTGCCGCCCAACTCGGCGCGCGTCTTATCGCCGCCGATCTCGCTGATCTGCACATCGATGTCGACTGTCTACCGATCGCGGATGTGCCGGTGCCGGGCGCCGATCAGGTTGTCGGCGATCGGGCTTATGGAACCGAGCCCGGCAAGGTTGCCGCGATCGCGCGTGCCGTCGCCGACGGCCTTGCCGAGGGCGGCGTGCTGTCGGTCCTCAAGCACATACCCGGGCATGGCCGCGCCACCGCCGACAGCCATGCCAAGCTTCCAGTTGTCAACACCCAAAGGGCAGTTCTGGAAACGACGGATTTCGCAGCTTTTCGGCCACTTGCCGGGCTTCCCATGGCGATGACCGCGCATGTCGTGTTCACGGCGCTCGACCCGGTCGAGCCGGCGACTGTTTCGGCAACTATAGTGCGAGGTGTCATTCGTGATTCGATTGGGTTCAGGGGTCTGCTGATGAGCGACGACATTTCCATGGGTGCGCTGTCCGGGTCGCTTGCGGAGCGCACGCGTGCCGCGATCGCGGCCGGCTGCGATGTCGTTCTTCATTGCAACGGGCAGATGCCGGAAATGCAGGCGGTGGCGGGTGAGGCACCCGTGCTTGCCGGCCAGGCGCTTGCGCGCGCCGATGCCGCGCTCGCGAGCAAGCAGCCGCCGGTGCCGATCGATGCCGACGCCGGCCGCGAGGCGTTGCTGAAACTGCTGCAAGGCGTTTGGGAACCGGCGCAGAGGTACGCATGAGCGCGGAAGACCAACTCGCGGCCGAGCTTGCCGAACGCGATCCCGACGAGCCGGCGCTGGTCATCGATGTCGAAGGCTTCGAAGGTCCGCTCGATCTTCTGTTGACGCTGGCGCGGCAGCAGAAAGTCGATCTGGCGAAAATCTCGATCCTGGCGCTGGCCGATCAGTATCTCGCCTTCATCGAGGCGGCGCGCAAATTACGGCTCGAGCTTGCCGCCGATTATTTGGTCATGGCGGCGTGGCTCGCTTATTTGAAGTCGCGCTTGCTGCTGCCGCCCGAGCAGCACGAAGCCGACGGCATGAGCGCCGAAGATTTGGCGACGGCGCTGGCGCAGCGCTTGCGCCGGCTCGAAGCCATTCGTCATGTCGCCGAGCAATTGCTCAATCGCCCGCAACTCGGTCGCGAAGTGTTTGCGCGCGGGCTGCCCGAGCCGATTGCGGAAATCAAAAAGCCCGCATGGTCGGCGACGCTCTACGATCTTCTTTCCGCATATTCGAGCCAGCGCCAGAAGCAGGCGCGCGCCTTCGTCCGCTTGCCCAAGCGCGCGGTGTGGTCGTTGTCTGAGGCGCGCGAGGCGGTGGAGCGGCTCATCGGCGTCGCAACGGAATGGTGCGCGCTCGATGAATATCTGATCGCCTATATGGCCGAGCCGTCGCATGTGGCGACGGTCCGCGCATCGAGTTTCGCCGCCACGCTGGAACTGGTGCGCGAGGGTTTGCTTGAGGTCAATCAACAAAAAGCCTTCGCGCCGATCTATGTGCGTAAGCGGCCGGCCGATTCGGCGAGTTCCGCAAGTCGGTAGAGTAAGTCGGTACAGTCAGTTGCGGTAAAGTTCAGTAGGGGTGTGGTGGAAGTCGGTAATGGATGACGGGGAGATCGGAATGATCGCCAATCTGGCGGAGATGCGTGTGGTCGTCGACAACACCGAGGCTGCGGAACGCGCGGGAACGGGCGAGCGCACGGTAGAGCGCGCCGAGGAACTGCGCATTCTCGAGGCCGTGTTGTTTGCCGCCGACGAGCCGCTCGACGAGAAGGCCCTGGCGGGGCGGCTGCCTGCGGGCGTCGACGTGCATGCGCTGCTGGTGCAGCTGCAGGAAGATTATGCCCCGCGTGGGGTCAACCTGGTGCGGGTCGGCGGCAAATGGTCGCTGCGCACCGCGGGCGATCTCGCCTGGATTTTGACCCGCGAAACGGTGGTCACCAAGAAGCTTTCCCGCGCCGCCATCGAGACGCTCGCCATCGTCGCCTATCACCAGCCGGTCACGCGCGCCGAGATCGAGGAGATCCGCGGGGTCAGCACCTCGAAAGGCACGCTCGACGTGCTGCTGGAGACCGGCTGGGTCCGCCTGCGTGGCCGCCGCAAGGCGCCGGGGCGGCCTGTCACTTACGGAACCACCGAAACTTTCATGTCGCATTTCGGCCTCGATGCGCTGACGGATCTCCCTGGCGTCGACGAACTCAAGGGTGCCGGCTTGATCGACAAGTCGCTGCCGCCCGGATTTTCCGTGCCCGTCCCCTCGGACGATCCGGCCTTGCGGGACGATGAAGACCCCTTGGAACCCGCCGATCTCGACTTCGGATTGGCGCCGCCTGCCGAGCGAACCGAGGAATAGGGTGAACGCCAGGGCGCAGCACACGGCGCCCTCAAATCCCTCCGGGCCTGCGGCCGGTTTACCGGTTCGACCGGTTGTGCTTGTTTTTGCCATCTCCGGCGCCTAGTTTCTTTCTTGAATTCGCGTCCCTTGCGGTAGGCGCGGGCGCTGCTGCGCACGGAGGATTTCATGGGCTCTCTGAGCATCTGGCACTGGCTGATCGTCGGCGCCGTCCTGCTGCTGGTCTTCGGCGGCCGGGGCAAGATTTCGGACATGATGGGCGACGTCGCCAAGGGCATCAAAGCCTTCAAGCGCGGCATGTCTGACGAAGACACCGCCGACGCGGGCAAGCCCGAGGCAGCAAAGTCGCTTGACCATCAGGCCGCCGAGGTTAAGCAGCGGGTCGAAAGCAAGGTCTGACGTCCTTAGGCTATTCCCAACCGGCAAAAGGCCGGCGGTCGACACGCAAGCGGGCGCTGAGCCGGCCGGGAAGTTTCCATGTTCGACATCTCGTGGACCGAATTTCTGCTGATCGGCGTCGTGGCGCTGATCTTCATCGGCCCGAAGGAGCTGCCCGCGGTTCTGCGCACGGTTGGACAGTGGACGCGGCGCATTCGCAGCATGGCCGCCGACTTCCAGGGTCAATTCCAGGAAGCCATGCGCGAAGCCGAGATGGCCGACCTCAAGAAGCAGGTCGACGACATCGCGCATGACGTCAAAAGCTACGATCCGCTGAAAGACGTCCGCTCCAGCGTCGAGGCCGCTGGCAAGGACATTCAGTCCTCGCTGGAGAAGCCTGCAGCGGCGCCAGCCGCGGACGAAGCGACGGCGGCAGGCGAGCAGGCATCTACAATCGAGCCGGTAGCGGAAATTCCCGCGCTGACGGATGCCGCGGCGAACGGCACAGGCCCCGTTGCTCCCGAAGCGATTGAACAATCCGCGCCGCCCGCCGAGACCGCGGATGCGGCGCCGGCGACCCCGGATTACGCGCACGAGACGGCCGCTGTTGCCGCCGCTCTCGGGCCCGTGGTGCCGGAAGCCGCAGAGAGCGCCGAAAAACCGGACACGGGACACCGGGAATGAGGAGCGACGACGAAGAGAAGGCGATCGAGGCCACCAAGGCGCCTCTGATGGATCACTTGATCGAGCTGCGCGGCCGGCTGATCAAGGCGATCGCCGCGTTCGCGCTGGCGGCCATTATCTGCTTCTTCTTCGCCAAGCAGATCTACAACGTGCTGACCTGGCCGTACGTGTGGGTGGCCGGCCCGGAAAACTCGAAATTTATCTATACTGGCCTGCTTGAGTATTTCATCGTCCAGCTCAAGCTGGCGTTGTTCGGCGCCGCCTTCATCGCCTTTCCGGTGATCGCCGGGCAGATCTACATGTTCGTCGCGCCCGGGCTTTACCGCAACGAACGCAACGCCTTCCTGCCTTATCTCGTCGCCACGCCGATCTTCTTTTTGCTCGGCGCGTGCATTGTCTATTTCGTCGTCTGGCCGATGCTGACGCGTTTCTCGCTCGGTATGCAGCAGCTCGGCGGCCCCGGCGAGGCGACCATCGAATTGCTGCCGAAGGTCGAGGACTATCTCTCGTTGATGATGAAGCTCGTGCTCGCCTTCGGCATCGCGTTTCAGCTTCCGGTCATCCTCACGCTGCTCGGCCGCATCGGCATCATCACCTCCGACCAGCTCAAGTCGAAGCGGCGCTATTTCATCGTCATCGCCTTCGTGATCGCCGCGGTGCTCACGCCGCCCGACGTTCTCAGCCAGCTCTCGCTCGCGGTGCCGCTCATCGCTTTGTATGAAGGCTCGGTCTGGTCGGTGCGCTGGGTGGAAAAGCGCGCGGCTGCCGAACGCGCCGCCGCCGAAGCAGCCGCCGCCGCCAAGCCCGCGGAGTAGTTGGCGTATATGGTGCGCAGGCACTTCTTTTGATTCGTCATGGCCGGGCTTGTCCCGGCCATCCCGTTCATAAACACTCGGCCGTGCCATTGTTGTCGGGATGCCCGGCACGAGGCCGGGCATGACGCAAGACAGAGTTTTTCATGCACGATATCCGCCTCATCCGCGAAAATCCCGAAGCGTTCGACCGTGGACTAACGCGGCGCGGGCTTGCGCCTTTGTCGCAGCCGCTCATCGCGCTCGACGAAAAGCGCCGTAGCACGATCCAAGCCGCCGAGGCCGCTCAGGCGCGGCGCAACGCGGCGTCGAAGGAAATCGGCGAAGCTAAGAAGGCGAAAGACGAGGAGCGGGCCAAGGCGCTGTTGGCCGAAGTCGCCGCGCTGAAGGCGTCTATTCCTGTTCTTGAGATTGCGGAGAAAAGAGCCACCAGCGATCTTAACGCCGCGCTTGCCGAAATTCCTAACCTGCCGCTCGACGAAGTGCCGGACGGCAAGGACGAGCACGACAATATCGAGCATCATCGTTTCGGAGCCAAGCGCGATTACGCGTTCACGCCCAAGCAGCATTTCGAGCTTGGCGAAGCGCTTGCGCAAATGGATTTCGAAAGTGCCGCCAAGTTGTCCGGCGCACGCTTTGTGGTTCTAAAAAAAGGTCTGGCGCGGCTAGAACGTGCGCTCGGTCAATTCATGCTCGACGTGCACACCAGCGAGCCGCACAACTACACCGAGGTCTCGCCGCCGCTGTTGGCGCGAGACGAAACGATGTTCGGCACCGCTCAGTTGCCGAAATTTCAAGATGATCAGTTCGCGGCAGTTCAACTTTATTCGCAGCAACAAATATTAGATGAGCTAAAGGGCTTGTTAAGCGACACGCCATTCGATTCTCCCGCGCGCGATCTTCCGCGGATGTTCGCCGCTTTGCTTGACGTGTCGGATAAGTACGGCCGTCGCTGGCTCATCCCCACCGCCGAGGTCCCGCTAACAAATCTCGTCCGCGAATCCATCGTCGACGAGGTCGAATTGCCGCTGCGGTTCACGGCCTGCACGCCGTGTTTCCGCGCCGAAGCCGGCGCCGCCGGCAAGGATACGCGCGGCATGATCCGCCAGCATCAGTTCACCAAGGTCGAGCTCGTCTCCGTCACCACGCCGGAGCAATCGAAAGACGAGCACGAGCGCATGCTCGCCTGCGCCGAAGAAATTTTGCGCCGGCTCGATCTGCATTATCGCGCCGTCACCCTGTGCACCGGCGACATGGGCTTTGCCTCGCAAAAAACCTACGACATCGAAGTCTGGCTGCCCGGACAGAACATGTATCGCGAAATTTCCTCCTGCTCGGTGTGCGGCGAGTTTCAAGCCCGGCGCATGAATGCGCGCTACCGCACGAAGGAAGGCCGCCAGGTCCGACACGTCCACACGCTCAACGGCTCAGGCGTCGCGGTCGGCCGGGCGCTGATTGCCGTGATGGAGACCTATCAACAGGAGGACGGGTCGATTGCGGTGCCAGACGCGCTTCTGTCATACATGGGCGGCATGAAAACGATCGCGAGTAGGGAGTAGGGTGCTCGAGCTGGGCGCTTGGATCCGCTCATTCCGGCGCAAGCAGGAATCCAGCTCCTTGCTCAGCAATCCGGGTCCCCGCTTTCACGGGGACGAGCGGGGAGAGCGCAGGCCATTTCGCTATTCGCGGCAAAGAGGCTAGAAAGAAATCATCTTGCGGATTTTAGTCACCAACGACGACGGCATCCACGCGGAAGGGCTCGACATCTGCGCCAAGATCGCGCGCGAGCTGTCCGACGACGTCTGGGTGGTCGCGCCTGAATATGACCAGTCGGGCGTTGCGCATTCGCTGTCGCTCAACGATCCGTTGCGGCTGCGCCAAGTCGACGAACGGCGCTTTGCCGTGCGCGGTACGCCGACCGATTGCGTCATCATGGCAGCGCGTCATGTGCTCAACGGCAAGGCGCCGGATCTTGTCCTCTCCGGCGTCAATCGCGGCCGCAATGCCGGCGAAGACGTCATCTATTCCGGCACGGTCGCCGGCGCGGTGGAGGGTACGGTGATCGGCATTCCGTCGCTCGCCCTCTCGCAAGCGATCACCGGCGGCAAGAGCCGGCCGCCGTTTTGGGAGACGGCGCTGCGCTATGGCCCGGACATCATCCGCCGCGTCATCGCCGAAGGCATTCCGCGCGACGTTCTGATCAACGTCAATTTTCCCGATTGCCGGCCCGACGAAGTCAGGCGCATCGCGGTCGCTTCTCAGGGGCGCCACCGGGTGGATCGTCTGCATATCGACGAGCGCAAGGACGGCCGCGGCAATCCCTATTATTGGATCGCCTACCGGCGCTATGGACCGCCGTCGCTCGAGAACGGCACCGACATCGCGGCACTCGAAGAGCATTGCGTCGCGGTCACACCGCTGCGGCTCGACATGACCGACGAGCCTTACCTGACCAAGCTCGCCGCGCTTTTTGATTGATCAGTCAAGCCCGGACAAAAAAGTAGGTACAAACTCCTCGTCACCGCCGGGCATAACCGTTCGAAGAACGGCGTCGCTTCGCTTCGCCCATGACCCGGCGGTCCATGCTGCGATGCCGCCTCACAAGGCGGCCAGGCGAGATTGCAAATTCTAAGGGGCTTTTCCGCCGAGAGTCAGCGTGGATTGCCGGGTCGAGCCCGGCAATGACGATGTGATTTCTTTTGCGGCAAAGCCTAATTGGATCGTCGCTCTAATTCCGCCGCGCCGGGGCCACGGCTTCGAGCGCCTGCGCGAGCGCGTCCGCCTGGAACGGCTTCTGCAGCGTCGGGGTTCTCCGATACGGCTCCGGCACGCCGCGCTGGCCGTAGCCGGTGGCAAAGACGAACGGCAGACCGCGCTGCACCAAAACCTCGACCACCGGCGAAATCGGCTCGCCGTTGAGGTTCACGTCCAGGATCGCGACGTCAAATTCGGCTTGGCTCGCAAGCGTCATCGCCTCGTCGATCCGGCCGGCTTCGCCGGCGAGCGTGTGACCGAGATCATCCAGCATGTCCTGAAGCAGCATGCGGATCATCAATTCGTCCTCGACCACCAGGACGCGCTTGCGTCCGGCGGAATGGCCTTGGTTCATCAGGAAATCCATGTCCCCGCCCATCGTCCAAGTCATATTCCAGTCGATCTCGTTGCAGCAAGTCTTATTCCGGCAAGTCTAATTCCGGGAAGTCTAATTCCGGGAAGTCTAATTCCGGGAAGTCTAGACACCCCTGCGAATGCCCTAACGCGTTGACCGCCCGATCTGTTCCCCGGCGCCGCGGGCTTTGTCGGCGGCGGACCGATACAAGGCGTGGGCGGAGTGCTAAAACATCGGAGTCCTGAGACTCGGCACTAAGACTTGGCGCCAAGACTTGGCACTAAGACTTGGCGGAGCGGCGAAGGGAGCGGCGGCGTTACCGTGGCGGATATCAGGGCGGCCGACGTGGAACGCATGGAGTTTCAGCTCGCGCTGCGCCGGCGCGGCATCAGCGATCAATCGGTGCTTCGCGCGATGGACGAGGTGCCGCGCGAGCACTTTGTTTCTTCCGAGCTGATCGACAGCGCCTATGCGGATCATGCGTTGCCGATCGCCTGCGGACAGACCATCAGCCAGCCTTACGTCGTCGCTTTCATGACCGAACAGCTCGAGATCGCGCCGCAACATCATGTTCTCGAGATCGGCACCGGGTCGGGATACCAGGCGGCGGTTCTCTCGCGGCTGGCGCGCGATGTTGTCAGCATCGAACGATATCGGACGCTCGCCGATACGGCGCGCGAGCGCTTGAAGACCTTGGGATACGGCAACGTCGCGGTGATTGCCGGCGATGGCTTTGCGGGCGCGCCGGCGCAAGCGCCGTTCGACCGAATCATCGTGACCGCTGCGGCCGATGACGTGCCCGAGGCTCTTGTCGAGCAACTCGCAGAGGGCGGCAAGATGATGCTACCGCTCGGGCCGCGCGACGGCACGCAGCATCTCGTCAAGCTCACCAAAACAGCGCAGGGCTTGTCGCGGCAGAATTTGATACCAGTGCGGTTCGTTCCGCTTGTGCACGGGCAAGCACGAGAATTGTAACCATATTACAATCCTTACGGCTTTCTTAAAGTCATGGCCGTGGGCTTAAGTGCCTGTTTACCCCAACAGGGTTTATTCGCTCGCTAAGGGTAATGGTTGCGTGCGGGCGAGTAATCATGTGTGCGTCGGGTCGTTCGGCCGTCTGGCCGCAAGTGCTGGCAATCGCGTTGATGGGCTTGGGCGCGGCCGGTTGTACCGACGCAAGCCGCTTTTCCGACTTTGACAGCGATCGCCCGCGCGGCGATGTCGTAGGCTCCGCTCCACCTTCCAGCAGTCGCATCGAAAGCCGCCCGCTGCCGCGTGTCAGTGGCGACGGCGTCTCCGGCGGCGGCCGCGGCATGGGTTCGTACCAGCCTGGCAGCAGCGGTGAGGTGACCGGCTCCTTGCCGCCATCCGCGCCGCCTCCACCACCGCCACCGCGTTTCACCTGGGAAGGCGGCACGGCCATCACGGTGGGGCCGGGCGAGACGCTGGAATCCATTGCGCGCCGCCACGACGTGCCGGTCGCAGCCATCATGGAAGCCAACAACATCACCCGTCCGGGCAGTGTTCGTCCGGGCCAGCATCTGGTGATCCCGCATCGGCGCGGGCCGGCCGTCGCTCTGGCCGGGCCGCCGCCGCGGGTTGCTTCGTCGGCGCCCGCCATGCCGGCGCCGGTCGGCCCGCCCCGCAACGCGCTGGCTGCGGGATCGTCCACACATATCGTTGCTCCGGGCGAAACCCTGCACAGCATCGCGCGCCACTACGGTAAGCCCGTGCTGGTGCTCGCGAAAGCAAACAATATCGCTCCCGACACCATGGTGCGGGTGGGCGCACGCATCACCATTCCGGGCGGGGCGTCGGTCCCCGTCGCCGCGGCGCCTGCGCCGCCGGCAGCGCCTGCTCCTCGTAATGAGACCCCGGTCGGGCAGACCGCTATGGCAGAACCGTCGCACAGCGCCAGACTAGCGGCGCCGGCTACGCCCGTGGCGCCCGATGCTGCGGACGTCGGTGGTGCAAAAGGCGGCGAAGCCACCAGCACCGGGCCAGGCTTCCGCTGGCCTGTCCGCGGTCGTGTGATTGCCGGCTTCGGTCCCAAGCCCAGCGGCGTGCAGAACGACGGCATCAATCTCGCGGTGCCGGAGGGAACGCCCGTCAAAGCGGCGGACGACGGCGTCGTCGCCTATGCGGGCAATGAGCTCAAGGGCTACGGCAATCTGGTCCTGGTCCGCCACAGCAACGGCTTTGTCACCGCCTACGCCCATACCAGCGAAATCATGGTCAAGCGCGGCGATGCCGTGAAGCGCGGTCAGGTGATTGCAAAATCCGGCCAGACCGGCAGTGTCACCTCGCCCCAGCTCCATTTCGAGATCCGCAAGGGCTCGACCCCGGTCGATCCTTCGCAATATCTCAACGGTGCGTGATCGGCGCGTTAGTCAGTCAGCGCCACGCCGAGCCGTCCGGCCAAATCCTGGACGTACTGCCAGGCGACGCGCCCCGAGCGAGCCCCGCGGGTCGTCGCCCATTCAAGCGCTTCGCGGCGCAATTCATCGCCGGCGATCGGGATGTGGTGACGGGATACGTAGCCCTCGACCATAGCGAGATATTCGTCCTGGCTGCAGCGGTGAAAGCCGAGCCACAAGCCGAAGCGATCTGATAACGAGACTTTCTCCTCGACGGCCTCGCCCGGATTGATCGCGGTCGAGCGTTCGTTTTCGACCATTTCGCGCGCCAACAGATGCCGCCGGTTCGACGTTGCGTAGAAGATGACGTTGTCGGGGCGCCCCTCGATACCGCCTTCGAGCATCGTCTTGAGCGATTTGTAGGACGTGTCGTCGGCGTCGAAGGAGAGATCGTCGCAGAACACGATGAAGCGCTGGCGGGCCGGGCGCAACAGCGCCATCAAGTCCGGCAGCGATTCGATGTCCTCGCGATGAATTTCGATCAAGCGCAAGCCGGCGTCGGGGTGCGCGGCGCCGATCGCGGCATGCGCGGCTTTCACCAGCGACGACTTGCCCATGCCGCGCGCGCCCCACAGGAGCGCGTTGTTGGCCGGCAGGCCGCGGGCAAAACGCTCGGTGTTCTCGACCAGAAGATCGCGCACCCGATCGATGCCCCTGAGAAGTGACATATCGACACGGTTGATGCGCGCGACCGGCGCCAGCCGCCGTCCGTCCGGGTGCCACACGAAGGCTTCGGCGCTGAGAAAGTCCGGGGCCATGGGTTTTGGCGGGGCGAGACGCTCCAGAGCGGCGGCGATGCGTTCGAGCACGTCGTCGGAAGCCGGGCCGGGGCGGCTCGACGGCTTGCTCGGCGCACTCGCCCGCTCGGCCGTTGTTTTGCTGCGGAGGTCTCGACGGCTCTTTCCCATGCTTCCACCGATTCATCACCAACGAGCACGCGCCCGGCGAATCCGGGCATGCTCTAAACGTCAGTGGAGCATGATCTTTTCGGAAAAGCGGCCTCCACTTTGCGGGCCATCCTGTAGCCGGCCGCAGGAACCCCCGCAAGCGTGTCGAAAGGTGGACCCGTAGCGTTGCAATTAGGCCAGTGGTGGCTATAGTCCGCGCCGATTTCCCGCGCAAAATCGGCCCGAGACCTCGGCCGGTGGTCGCCCTAGCGGACCCGGAGGAGCAATGCTGATCACGCCCGCATACGCCCAAAGCTCGCTGTTCGGCGGCGATAGCGGTGGCATGATCACCTCGCTTCTGCCGCTCGTCCTGATCGTCGTGATCATGTATTTTTTGGTCTTGCGGCCGCAGCAGCAGCGGGTGAAACAGCATCAGTCGATGGTCAAGGCGCTGCGGCGCGGCGATACGGTCGTGACCAACGGCGGCCTGGTCGGCAAGGTCACCAAGGTCGTTGACGACGACCAGATCGAAGTCGAGATCTCCGACGGCGTGCGCGTGCGGCAGATGCGCTCGATGGTGTCCGAGGTGCGGGCCAAGGGCGAGCCGGTGAAGGACGATAGCGCGAACTGACCCGCGGGTTTGATGCCGGGGCGGCGCGGCCGTAACGAGGACAATCGCTTCGATGTTGTTTTTTTCGCGGTGGAAGGCGGCGGCTATCCTGCTCACGGCAGCGATCGTGTGCCTTTTCGCCGTGCCGAATTTCTTCTCCGAGAACACGGTGCGCACCTGGCCGTCCTGGGCGCAGCGCCACATGGTGCTCGGGCTCGATCTGCAGGGCGGATCGAGCCTGTTGCTCGAGGTCGATGTGAATTCGGTGCGCAAGGATCGGCTGCAGGCCATCGACGAAGATGTGCTGCGTCTTCTGCGGCAAGCTCATATTCAGTTCACCGGCCGCGCCATCAAGGGCAACGGCGTCGAGGTGCGCATCACCCGCGACACCGACGTTGAAAACGCGCTGAACAAGCTGCGCGAGCTTTCGCAGCCGCTCGGGGGCGTGTTGGGCTCGAACGGTCAGCGCAGTGTCGATATCGCGGAAAATGGCGGCCTCATCACGCTGACGCCCTCGGATGCCGCGATTGCCGAGCGCGTGCGTCAGACGGTCGATCAGTCGATCCAGATCGTCGAGCGTCGCGTCAACGAGCTCGGCCTTGTCGAGCCCGTCGTCCAGCGCCAGGGGCTGAGCCGCATCCTGGTGCAGGTGCCCGGCCTGCAGGATCCGCAGCGGCTGATCGATATCCTCGGCAAGACGGCCAAGATGGACTTTCGCATGGTCGACGTGTCGACGACGCCAGAGCAGGCGCTCGCGTCGCATCCGCCGGCCGATTCGGAAATTCTCGACGGGGAGGGCGGCGCCAAATATGTCGTCGAAAAGCGCGTTCTGGTTTCCGGAGGCGATCTCGTCGACGCGCAGGCTGGCTTTGACCAGAACGGGCAGCCGATCGTCAATTTCCGCTTCAATTCCATCGGCGCCCGCAAGTTTGCCGAGGTGACCGCTCAGAATGTCGGCAAGCCGTTTGCCATCGTGCTCGACAACAAGGTGCTTTCGGCGCCGGTGATCCGCGAAGCCATTCCGGGCGGCGCCGGCCAGATTTCCGGCAATTTTACCGTGCAGTCGGCGAACGATCTCGCCATCCTGTTGCGCGCCGGCGCACTGCCGGCGCCCCTGACCGTCGTCGAGCAGCGCACCGTCGGGCCTGGTCTCGGCCAGGACTCCATCAATGCCGGCGAGCACGCCGCTTATGTGGGCGCGGCTTTGGTCGTGGTCTTCATGCTGGTGACCTACGGGCTGTTCGGCCTGTTCGCCAACATCGCCGTCGCCGTCAACGTCGCCATGATCTTCGGCTTGCTCTCGCTCTTGGGTGCCACGCTGACGTTGCCGGGCATTGCCGGCATCGTGCTCACGGTCGGCATCGCGGTGGATTCGAACGTGCTGATCTATGAGCGCATCCGCGAGGAAGTGCGCGCCGGCCGCACGGCGATCAGCGCCATCGATGCCGGGTTCACGCGCGCGCTGGCGACGATTTTGGATTCCAACATCACCACCTTCATCGCCGCGGCGGTGCTGTTCTATATCGGCACCGGGCCGGTGCGCGGCTTCGCGGTGACGCTCGGCATCGGCATTCTCACCAGCTTGTTCACCGCCTTCACACTGACGCGACTGATCGTGGCCTATTGGGTGCGGCTATGGCGGCCGCGCACGGTTCCGATTTAAGGTTTGATGCCCTTGCGCCTTCTCCGCATTGTTCCGGACGATACCAAATTCGACTTCATGCGCTTCCGGCGCATCAGCTTTCCCGTGTCGGCCATCCTGTCGATCGCGGCGATCCTGCTCTACTTCACGCACGGGCTGAATTTCGGCATCGACTTCGTCGGCGGCACCCTGATGGAGGTGCAGACCAAGGCCGGCCCGGCCGATCTGGCCAAGATGCGCAGCACCATCGGCGGCCTGCAGCTCGGCGATTTTTCGCTCCAGCAGTTCGGTGCCCCGAACGACGTGCTGATCCGCATTTCGCAGCAGCCGGGCGGCGACGCCGCGCAGCAGGCCGCGGTGCAAAAGGTCCGCAACGCGCTGGGTGACGACGTCGAGTATCGCCGGGTCGAAGTGGTTGGCCCGAGCGTTTCGAACGAGCTTCTGTCCTACGGCACGATCGGACTGATGCTCGCGATCGGCGCCATTCTGATTTACCTCTGGTTCCGTTTCGAATGGCAGTTCGCGCTCGGCGCCATGATCGCCAACGTGCACGACCTGGTGCTGACGGTCGGCTTCATGTCGCTGACGCACATCGATTTCGACCTCACCAGCATCGCGGCGCTGCTCACCATCCTGGGCTATTCGCTTAATGATACGGTGGTGATCTACGACCGCATCCGCGAAATGCTGCGCCGCTACAAGCGCATGCCGATGCCCGATCTGCTCAACGCCTCGATCAACGCCACGCTGTCGCGCTCGATCGTCACCCATCTCACCGTGTCGCTGTCGCTGCTCGCGCTGCTCCTGTTCGGCGGCCAGGCGATCCGCAGTTTCACGGCGACGATGATGTTCGGCGTCGTTCTGGTCGGCACCTACACGTCGGTGTTCATTGCCTCGCCGATCCTGATTTATCTCGGCGTCGGGCGCACCCGCCAGGGCGGCCCGGAGGAGCCCGAAACCGCGGCGCCGCCGACGGTGCCGGCCGCGCCAATTGCCCCGCAGGACCCGCCAAAACCGTCGCCGCCGCGGCAGCGCGCGCGCTCGCGCCGCTGAGATGGCGTTCGCGCGGGTCGCAAACGCGCGCGCGTCATGAGCATATTAGGAGTGGATGAACCGCATCTGCCGCGCCAGACGGTCATCAACTCCCACGGCGAGGGCGGCTTCCGCTTTGCCGGTATGTCGCATCGCGGCTCGCTGCTGAGCCTACCCGATGGCATATGGGCTTGGCCGATTACAAAGGCCGAAGATCTGACCGAGGAGGCGCTCGGGCTGGTATTCGCCCGCCTCGGCGCCTTGGACTTTTTCATCCTCGGCAGCGGCACCCAGCATTGGAACGTGCCGGCACCGCTTCGCGCCCGCTTCCGCGATGCGCATGTGTCGCTCGACGTAATGACGACCGGTGCCGCCGTGCGCACCTATAACGTCATGCTGTTGGAGAGCCGTCGGGTCGGCGCGGGCCTGATCGCGACCGGCTGATACTGGGATGCCGGCTACTGGGATACCGGCCATGCAGGATGCATTTGCCTATTGCGCCGAGTTTCTCCGCACCGCCGACCGCGACAGCTTTATCGCTTCGCTGTTTGCGCCGCAGGAACACCGCGGCGCGCTGCACGCGCTGTTCGCCTTCGCGGCCGAGATCGCGCGCGTACGCGAGGTTGCCCACACCGCGTTGCCGGGCGAAATCCGCATGCAATGGTGGGCCGAGGTCATTGGTCGCGAGCGCGACGCCGAGGCGAATGCCAATCCGGTGGCCGCGGCGTTGCTGGCGACGATCGAACGCTATGATCTTCCGCGCGACGTTTTGCTCGATCTCATCGAGGCGCGACGGTTCGATCTCTACGACGATCCGATGCCGACGCTGGACGATCTGGAAGCGTATTTACGTCGAACATCGTCGTCGCTGATCGCGCTTGCGGCGCTGATCCTCTCCGGCATGCAATGCGAGGCGATGGCCGCGCCGGCGGGTATCGCTCTGGGGCTCACGCAAATTCTGCGCGCATTTCCGGTGCATGTCGCGCGTCATCAGCTTTATCTCCCAACGGAGATGCTGGCGCGGCATCGGGTTCACCTGCACGACGTCTTTGCCGGGCGCTCGTCTCCAGGACTTGTGGCTGCCTTCGCCGAGCTGCGCGACGTCGCGCACCGCCATCTGGCGAGGGCAGGGGCCGAGCTGAAAAATCTGCCGCAGGAGGCGATGCCGGCGGCGTTGCCGCTCGCAGTCGTCCGCCCTTGGCTAGACCGTTCCGCACGGCGTGATCCCTTCGAACCAATCGAACTTGCCGCATGGCGGCGGCAATGGCTGATCTGGCGCGCAGCGCGCGATCCTACCCGCATTGCCTTTTAGATGAACGCAGGGAGCCCGAACCGTGTACATCGCAGGATTCGTTATTCCGGTGCCGGAAGAAAAGATGGAGGCCTATCGCAAATGGGCCGAGAACGGTGCGGCAATCTTCAAGGACTATGGATGCATCGAGATCGTCGAATCGTGGGAGGATAATGTTCCCACCGGCAACTACACGGACTTCCGCCGCGCCGTGGCTGCGAAGGACGACGAAAAGATCGTCTTCACCTGGCAAGTGTGGCCCGATAAAGCGACCCTCGATGCTGCAGAAGCGAAAATGCAGGAGGACGCACGCTTCGAGGTTTCGGGTGAAATTCCGTTCGACCCCAAGCGCCTCATTCTGGGCTGCTTTAAGCCGCTCCATACCATGGGCCGCGAGTGAGGAGTGCCCTCCATGCCGCTTTGTTCGATCCAGTCGGTGTGCTAAAACGCGAACCGATCGCGCAGATTACGGCGCCCAGAGACAATGCGGCCGACCAGCGCGCGTTCGCTGTCGGTCTTCACCAGCGATCCGATCAAATCGAGCTGATTGAGCGCCACGAGCTCGAGGATCTCACTTCGAACTTCGCCCTGCGCATCGCGCGGCAGCGCATCGACGATTTGCAGATGCTCCGGCGCAGCGTTGCCCAGAAAGGCATTCAGCTCACCGTCGTCGCCGCTGCCCTCGACAAAGGCGTAGAGGCCTGTACCTGAGCGGCGGTCCGGAAAGGCCACGATGGCGACGTCGCGCACATTCGGATGGGTTTTCAGCCGCGCGGCGATTTCCGGCGCGTCGCGGATGAAGCGCATGCCGCGGCCTTCGCGGTCGGTGACATTGAGGCCGCGGGTGATCGCGTAATAGACCTTCTTGCCGGTCGCCATCCAGATCCGCGTGATCAGGCTCTTGCGCGCAAGCACGCGGTGCTCGGCCGGCGTCAACGCCTCCGGCGCGTAGCGGCGCTTGTGTTTGAGCAGATGGCGCAGGTCCTCGTAGCGCGCGATGCGGAAGAGGGCGCTGGTGTGGCGATCGAAGCAAAACGCCAACTGGAAATCGGTCAGATAGGCGCGGCCGTCGGCGTAGAGCCAATTCTGCTCCTTGGCGAGATCGTTGTGGGTCACGCCGGCGCGATGCAGCTTGCGCAACGCGGTTTTGGCGGAGCGGAAATAGCCGACGTCGCCATGCGGCTTGGCGATGTGCAGTGGCACGCCGGGAATCCAGCGCCGCACCAGCATGCGGCGTTCGGCGAACAAAAGCCGTGGCCCAACCTCGAGCGTGGCGGCACGCCCGAGGGCGCGACGCTCTTGCCGGAACAGAAGATACGCGAGCGGTTTGCTCCACCACGGCACGCCGTCGATGCGGCGAAGCACGGCTTCGACTTCGCCGTCGTCGGTGCGAAAATAGCCGCGCTCGATGGTGGAGAAGACATCGCGCTTGAGCACGACCTCGCCCCGCCAGCGTCCGTCCAACACGCTCACTGTTCCGACCTCAACATGCTTTGGGTTTAGCACAAAGCTATTCCGCCGCATCATGGACGATGCCGCCGATCCACGCGTCGAGATCGGCCAGAGCGCGCGCGCTCAAGGCCGGCTTTTGCGTGCCGCGCGCGGCCTTGCGGCGCAGCGGCGGGAACAACCCGAAATTGACGTTCATGGGTTGGAACGACCGCGCCCCGGCATCGATGGTCTCGATATGGCCGCCGGTGATGTGGCCAAGGAGCGCGCCGTGCGCTGTGGTGGCCGGCGGCAACGACGGCTGATCGCCGAGCCGCTCGGCAGCGGCAAAGCGGCCGGCGAGCAATCCGATCGCCGCCGATTCCACGTAGCCTTCGCAGCCGGTGATCTGTCCGGCGAAGCGCAGCCGCGGATCGGCTTTAAGCCGCAAGCTCGCATCGAGAAGCCTTGGCGAATTGAGAAAGGTGTTGCGATGCAACCCGCCAAGCCGCGCGAATTCGGCGCGCGCGAGGGCCGGAATGCTGCGGAAAATCCGTACCTGCTCGCCATGCTTCAGCTTGGTCTGAAAGCCCACCATGTTGAACAGCGTGCCGAGCTTGTTGTCTTGCCGAAGCTGCACCACCGCATACGGCTTGATGTCCGGCCGATGCGCATCGGTCAGTCCGAACGGCTTCATCGGCCCGTGGCGCAACGTCTCGCGTCCGCGCTCGGCCATGACCTCGATCGGCAGGCAGCCGTCGAAATAGGGCGTGTCCTCTTCGAACGCGCGAAATGCGATCTTGTCGCCGCCCAGCAGCGCATCGACAAAGGCGTCGTATTGCTCGCGCGTGAGCGGACAATTGATGTAGTCGGCGCCGGTGCCGCCCGGACCTTCTTTGTCGTAACGCGACTGGAACCAGGCGATGTCGAAGTCGATGGACTCGCGATGCACGATCGGCGCGATGGCATCAAAGAAAGCGAGCGCGGCTTGCCCGCTCAGCTTGCCGACCGTCTCGGCCAGCGGCTCGGAGGTGAGGGGGCCCGTGGCCACGATGACGCTGTCCCAATCCTCCGCCGGCGCGACGACTTCTTCGCGCCGGATCTCGACCAGTGGCTCCCGCTCGAGCGCTTCCGTGATCGCCGCCGAAAAGCCGTCGCGGTCGACCGCCAAGGCGCCGCCGGCCGGGAGCTTGTGCTCGTCGGCGGCGTTCATCACCAGCGAAGACAGCCGGCGCATTTCGGCATGCAGGAGGCCGATCGCGCTCCCTTGCGCATCGTCGGATCGGAACGAGTTGGAACAGACGAGCTCGGCGAAACCCGGCGTTTTGTGCACTGCGGTCGCGCGAACCGGCCGCATTTCATGCAACACCACGGGCACGCCCCGGCGGGCGATCTGCCAGGTGGCTTCCGAGCCGGCAAGGCCGGCGCCGATCACATGAATTGGGCGCAGCGAACGAGTCATGGGCCTATAGCTAGAGGCGCCGAGCGATCAGGGCAATGCGTCGGCCGGAGCAGGCTGGAAATGGGCCGATGCCGGTATCGGCGGTTGGCTCGTTTCTCCACCTCTGGTATAGCCAAAACTATGGATTGCCTATTGAAGGCGATAGCTTTGCCGATGTTCGTGGTTTGCCAAGTCTTGGTGCTTTGCCATGTCGGTTGATGCCCAGACCGTCCGCCGGGTGGCGCACCTTGCGCGCATCGCCGTTGGCGAGGACGAGGTGGAGCATCTGCGCGGTGAGCTCAACACCATGCTGGCTTTTGTCGAGCAGCTCTCGGAAGTCGACATTGCGGGTGTTGAGCCGATGACATCAGTGATGCCGATGGCGATGCGGATGCGCAAGGACGAGGTCACCGACGGCGGCATTGCGGGCGCCGTCATGGCCAATGCTCCGGCGCGCGAAGATCATTTTTTCCTCGTTCCCAAAGTGGTGGAATGATGTGCCTTGCTTGTGAACAAGATGCGATGTGGTTCGCGTATCTGCAGCGCAAAGGCCTGATCACCCCGGACGGCTATCTGGTCGAGCCGCCGCCGTCGCTTGCCGATCCGGTTGAGACAGTCCCGGCGCCGGTGTCCGCATCGGCCGAAAAACCGGAGCCGCCCGCAAGCGAGCCGGCGGACAAGACCAACACCTTCTCCTGCGACGATCCAGCGGCGCAATGACCGATCTTACGTCGCTGACTTTGGCGCAGGCCCGTGAGGCGCTGCGCAAGCGGGAGCTTTCGGCGCTCGAATTGACGAACGCGCATCTCTCCGCCATCGAACGCGCGCGCGCCTTGAATGCATTTGTGTTGGAGACACCCGAGCGCGCCCGCGAAATGGCGCAGGCCTCCGATGCGCGGCTGCAGAAAGGCGAGGGCGGCCCGCTCGAAGGCATTCCGCTCGGCATCAAGGATTTGTTTTGTACGGACGGTGTGCGCACGACGGCCTGCTCCCACATCCTGGAGAACTTCGTTCCCACCTACGAGTCGTCCGTTACCGCCAATCTTTGGCGCGATGGCGCGGTGCTGCTGGGCAAACTCAACAACGACGAATTCGCCATGGGGTCTTCCAACGAGACGTCCTGTTTCGGCCCGGTTGCCTCGCCCTGGCGCCGCCGCGGCAGCGACACCAAGCTCGTGCCCGGAGGCTCGTCCGGCGGATCGGCGGCGGCAGTCGCCGCCAGGCTCTGCCTCGGCGCCACCGGCACCGATACTGGTGGCTCGATCCGCCAGCCGGCGGCCTTCTGCGGCATCGTCGGATTGAAGCCGACCTACGGCCGCTGCTCGCGCTGGGGTATCGTCGCGTTCGCGTCCTCGCTCGACCAGGCCGGGCCGTTCGCGCGCACCGTGCGCGATTGCGCCATCCTCATGCGCTCAATGGCCGGGCACGATCCGAAGGACACGACCTGCGCAGACATCGCGGTGCCGGATTATGAAAGCTTTGTCGGCGCCTCGGTCAAAGGCATGCGCATCGGTATTCCGAAAGAGTACCGCATGGAAGGAATGCCGCCGGAAATCGAGACGCTGTGGCAGCGTGGCGCGCAATGGCTGCGGGAAGCGGGCGCAGAGACCGTCGATATCTCTTTGCCGCACACCAAATACGCGCTGCCGGCTTATTACGTCGTGGCACCGGCCGAAGCGTCTTCCAATCTCGCGCGCTATGACGGCGTGCGCTACGGCCTGCGGGTTCCCGGCAGCGATATCGTCGACATGTACGAAAACACCCGCGCCGCGGGCTTCGGCAAGGAAGTGCGTCGGCGCATCATGATCGGCACCTATGTGCTCTCGGCCGGCTACTACGACGCCTACTATCTGCGCGCCCAGAAGGTGCGCACGCTGATCAAGCGCGATTTCGAAACCTGCTTCGCCGACGGCATCGACGCGATCTTGACGCCGACTACGCCGTCGGCGGCCTTCGGCATCGGCGAGAAGGGGCGCGGCGATCCGGTCGAGATGTATCTCAACGACATCTTCACCGTGACGGTGAACATGGCCGGCCTTCCCGGTATCTCGGTCCCGAGCGGACTTGATGCTCAAGGATTGCCGCTCGGCCTGCAACTGGTCGGGCGGCCGTTTCAGGAAGAGACATTGTTCGCGCTCGGCGCCGTCATCGAACAAGCCGCCGGCTTCTTCACCCCCGAATCGTGGTGGTGAGCGGGCGCGGTCTGCCGACCTGGCCTTTCACGGCTCAGGCGATGTCCGCAATTGGCGCGGTTCATCGCCTTTGGCCACAGCGTTCGCGGTCGCTTCGTAGCGCCGGCGCGGCAGCGCGGTGGGGTAGTCGCGCTGCAGAAAATCGATCAGCTTCTCGCGCACTTCGCAGCGCAGGTCCCACACCGCCGCAGCGGTGTCGGCGCTCACCAGAGCGCGCAACTCGATGCTCGCCTCTTTGCAATCGCTGACTTGCAAGTTGGCGACCTTGCCGTTCCAGAGTTTGGATTGCGTGACGATCGCCATCAGTTTCTCGCGGATCGCTTCGACCGGCGCGGTGGGGTCGACATAGAAGAAAATGCTGCCGATGAGCTCGCCGCCGGTCCTGGTCCAGTTCTGAAACGGCTTTTCGATGAAATAGCTGAGCGGCACCACCATGCGCCGCAAATCCCAGAGCTTGACCACGACATAGCTGAACGTGATCTCTTCGATCGTGCCCGACTTGTTCTCGACGATGACGGCATCGTCGATGCGGATCGGCTGCGAGACCGCGATCTGCACGCCGGCAAAAAAGTTGCTCAGCACCGGCCGTGCCGCCAGGCCGGCAATGATGCCGGCGACGCCGGCCGAGGCGAACAGCGTGACGCCGAATTGGCGGACAGCGTCGAAGGTCAGCAACGCAAATCCGATAGTGACGAACACGATCATCACCGCCACAACACGTTCCAATATCCGCACTTGGGTGATGTGCTTGCGGGCCAGCAGATTGTCCGGAAGGTCGAGCCGGTAGCGTCTGAGATAGAGGTCGGCGCCGATGTGCAGCGCGGTCAGCGCGACCCAGCCGAGCAGGAAAATGGTTCCGAGGCCGAGCAGGCTTGCGGTTGCGCCGGCGAGCGGCGTCGCCGGCAACGCGATCGCCAGTGCCACCAGCAGCAGTCCGACCCGTGTCGGCCCCTTTGTTGCCGCCATGACGGTGCGGAGGAACGTCTCGCGCTCACCCATGGCGCGCCGCGCCAGCCAAAGCAGCGCTGCATGCAGCAGCAACGCCACAATGGCGGCGACGATGAGAATTGCCGCGGCAACGGCCCAATCGGTTATCGGAGGCAGCGCCGCGTCGAACAGGCTCCGCGTGCGCGCGATCGCATCCTGCAGCATGCCGCACGATAACACGAAAGCTCAACGCAACCCGCGGATGAGTTCCGAGGTCGCGTCGGGTCGGTTCCGCCTTCCCTGGACATTACCATCGCGAAATGCCATCAACGGCTATCCGGAGCAGCATCACGAGCGGCGAAAGCGGCGATGAAGACCTTCCTGCTGCGCTTCTTCACTTGGTGGAACGGCCAGACCTTCGGAACCCAGGTGTGGACGCGCCTCTATGGCGAGTTCGTCGGCACCGACGACTTTGGCAATCGCTATTATCGGACGCGCGGCGGCAAGATCGATCCGACTCTCGGGTTCGAGCGCCGCTGGGTGATCTTCAACGGGATCGCCGAAGCATCGAAGATACCGCCGGGCTGGCACGGCTGGATGCTCCATACGTCGGACGTGCCGCCGCCGCTGGATACGACCAAGCCCCATCCTTGGGAAAAGCCGCACCGGCCGAATCTCACCGGCACGCCGTATGCGCATCGGCCCAGCGGGTCGACATTGGCGCAGGGGCGTCGCCCCAAGGCCACCGGCGATTACAAAGCTTGGACGCCGACCTGACCCGGGTGGCCGCGCCGTTCTTGGTAGCGCGCAGTTCTTGGGACCGCGCCGTCTTCGCCCTTTCGGCGCCGCATTCCGTGTGTTAACGGGGCGAATTGCGATGATGCGCCAACCCCATCGCGGCTCAGGCTTCATGCTTCGGATCGCCCTTTCGGCCGTGCTCGGCGGGACCCTCATGGCGGGCTTCGCGTATGCGCAGCCGAGCTCCTATTACGGCTTTCGCGGCGAGCAGCCGCCGCGGCCGCCGGCCGCGGTACCCAATAGCAGCGTTCCGCCGCCGCCCGAACAGTATCCGCCGCAGTATCAGCCCCAGGCGGGGCCACCTCCGCCAAGCGGACCCGCGCCCTCCGGCATCCAGACCCAGCCGTTGCCGCCGCCACCGGGAAGCCCGCAGCGTGCGAATGCGACGCCGGGCGGTACTACCCCTGGGGCGGGCCCGACGCCACCGGACGTGCAGCCACCGGCGCCGGCGGCGCAACCCGACGACACCGTCGTTACCGAAATGCCGACGGCGAAGATCGAGAACACGCGGGCGGTGTTCGCTGGCCTCGACAAGATCACCGGCCGAATCATTTCCTTCGACGCGGCGATCGGCGAAACCGTGCAGTTCGGCGCGCTGCGGGTTACGGCGCGGGTCTGCTACACGCGGCCGCCGACCGAGGCGACCAACACCGACGCTTTTGTCGATGTCGACGAAGTGACCCTGCAGGGCGAGATCAAGCGCATCTTCAACGGCTGGATGTTCGCTGCCAGTCCGGGCCTGCACGGCGTCGAGCATCCGATCTACGATATCTGGCTCACGGATTGCGCGGCGCCGACCAAAGTAGCCGAGCCGGTGGTGCAGCCGGCGGCCGCTGCGCCGGCTCCTGCGCCGGCGCGTCCGCCGGCCCCCAAGCCGAAGCCGCCGCGCGCACCGTCACCGCCGCCGGTTGCGCCGGGGCTGCCGCAGCCGCAGGTGCGCTGACGTCCTCCGTTTTTAAAACGGAGAAACCGGGCACATGCCGAACTAAGTGGAGTCCGAATGTGCTCTAGGGGCGCGCACCCCGCCGGCAACGGTCGTTCGAGTTTTGCCGGGCCGTCGCTTGTTTGCACGCTCGATAGCGTTCGACATACGAATCAAACAGAATTTGCGCACGCTCCGGCGAATTGGCGCTCAACGCTTTGGCAAGGTCGCGGTCGACTTGAAAATGCTGGTAGTCGATCGGATTGCGCCAGCGGCCTCCCCAAATCAAAAAGCCATGGTCGGCGAATATCTCGATCACTGACTCGGCCATGCCGTTGCGGGGACTAGAGCGATCCAAATATTCGCCGCCCGCGATCGGTTCGACTTGCGCCGTCTTTCCGCCGCGAACAATAGACGGATTCTGCAGCGGGTTTAGGTCGATCGCCAGCCCGTAAGCATGCAGCGATTGAGATGCGCTTCCCTTGATTGTCCGATCGTTGAATGCCGACGTGTTGTCGTCCGCCATGGAGGCGTCGTCGTCGCCGTCGTAATTTTCTATGAGCCTCGCTCTGGCGATGGGAAAATGCTTGTCGCGCAGCGCATTGAAAATCTGCGCCACATGATCGGCGGCTACGTCCATGACCACGAGCTGCCCGTCATCGTGCAGCTGATCGTCAAATCCGAAATAGCTGAAATTCAACTGCCTGAGGCGATCGCAAGGCACGGTGGGACAAGTCTTCAAGACCTTGTGAGACCGCATGGTCAAACAGTGTTCGACGGAGATACGCGACACCGTGCTGTCCGCGCGAGCGATTGCTGCTGACGCAAGAATGGACGTCAAAATAAACAGAAAGCCGGTGACGATGGCGACAAAATCCCGGCGCAGACCAAGCTCTGCCATAATAGCTTTCCCGAAAATTTACGGAGTCGAGAAAACGTCCCCAGACCCCAATCCGATTGAAGGCCGGAAATCCGGGCCGATCAATCCGGCTGGAAGAGCTTCAGCGCCGTTTCGCCGGGAACGGGCTTGCGGATCGGCAGCGCCGCGAAATCGGCGTCACCGACCAGTGCCGCATCCAGCAGCTTGTGGTAGGCCGAGCGGGAGACTTCCACGGCTCCGAACGTGCGCAGATGATCGGTGACGAATTGGGTATCGAGCAAGCGGTAGTGTCCCGCCCGCAGCCGCGCCACCAAATGAACAAGCGCGACTTTTGACGCATCCCGCGTCCGGTGGAACATGCTCTCGCCGAAAAACGCCCGCCCGAGGCTGACCCCGTACAAGCCGCCGACCAGTTCGCCGTGCTCGTAGACCTCGACGGTGTGGCAATCGCCACGTTGATAGAGCTTGCGGTATAGCGTGCGAATGCGCGCGTTGATCCAGGTCCGCGCGCGTCCCGGCATCGGCTCGGCGCAGCCGTCGAGCACGGCGTCGAAGTCGCGGTCGACCATAACAACGAAGCGGTCGGATCGTACCGTGCGCGCCAGCCGGCCGGGTATGTGAAAGCGGTCGAGCGGAATGATGCCGCGTTTTTCCGGCTCGATCCAATAGAGCGCCGGATCGTCCGCGCTCTCGGCCATGGGAAAGATGCCGCAGGCATAGGCCTTCAGCAGTACTTCAGGGGTGATGTCGACGAGTGCGGTTTCGCGGCTGGCCATGCGCGTTTTGGCTTTTCCTCGGCGCTGAGAGACGGGTGCTCCCCTTAACGGGCCGTAAACTACAGATTGCCTAAGATTTTCGCCACCTTGAACGTATTTTTGCACGCTGCATTTTATCTCCATTCTGAACAATGGAGGGGCCGTCATGGGGGCCGTCGTCAATCAAACGCAGCCGATCCGCCTGCTGCTTGTCGAGGATGAATTCCTGATTCGAGAAATGGTTTCGGAAGATCTCTCGGAGCAGGGATTTTCGGTATGCGCCGTGAGCAACGCCGGCGACGCGCTTTCGCACCTCGCTTCGGCGGCCGTGGATGTTCTGTTCACCGACGTTAATCTGCCGGGCCGAATGGATGGCATGGCGCTCGCTCGCCGCGCCCGGGAAATCAACCCCGATCTGCCCGTCGTCTACGCGTCGGGCCACGTGAATGTTTTTGGTCTGGGCGCCTGTGTACCGGGCTCGATTTTCATCGCCAAGCCCTATCTGCCTTCGGTCGTGGGACGCATTCTCGTCACGGCCATGAAGACGAGCGCCGCAAGAGCCGGCGCTGGCGCGAACACGCGAGTCATGGCGAGCATGACCGCCGCTTGACCGCGCTAAAGCGTGATGGCTTTAACGGAATCGGCATCGCGCTCTAGCTCTTTGGTGGAGCATGATCTTTCGGAAAACCGGTTTCCACTTTTCCGGATCATGCTCTACTGGTCGAGTGAGCCGCGGGCGAGAAATTCTTCGAGCCAGTGGATGTTGTAGTCGCCGTCGATGATATCTTTCTCGCGCGCCAGCGCGCGAAAGAGCGGCAAGGTGGTTTCGATACCGTCGACGACGAACTCATCGAGCGCGCGTTTGAGCCGCATCAGGCATTCGTCGCGCGTTTTGCCATGAACGATGAGCTTGCCGACAAGGGAGTCGTAAAATGGCGGAATGCTGTAGCCGTGGTAGGCCGCCGAATCGATGCGCACACCCAGGCCGCCGGGCGGATGGTAATGGACGATCTTGCCGGGTGAGGGGCGAAACGACACCGGATTTTCCGCGTTGATCCGGCACTCGATGGCGTGGCCGTGGAATGTCACGTCGCTCTGCTTGAGCGCCAGATCGCTGCCGGCGGCAACGCGGATCTGCTCGGCCACGAGGTCGATGTCGGTGATCATTTCGGTCACCGGGTGCTCGACCTGAATGCGAGTATTCATCTCAATGAAATTGAATTTGCCGTCCTCGTAGAGGAATTCGACTGTGCCGGCCCCGAGATATTTGATGTCGCGCATCGCCTTGGCGACGGTCTCGCAAATCTGGTCGCGGACGGCGACGTTAAGCGCGGGCGAGGGGCTTTCCTCCCAAACCTTCTGATGACGGCGCTGCAGCGAGCAATCGCGCTCGCCGAGATGGATGGCGCGGCCTTTGCCGTCGCCGAGAACCTGGATTTCGATGTGGCGCGGCTGCGCCAGGAACTTTTCCAGATAAACCGTGTCGTCGCCGAACGCGGCTTTGGATTCCGCGCGCGCGGTCGCCAGCGCTGCCAGAAGCTCGCTTTCCTCGCGCACGACTTTCATCCCGCGGCCGCCGCCACCGGATGCGGCCTTGAGAATGATCGGGTAGCCCGCTTCGCGCGCTAGTCTCACCGCTTCCTCGTCGGAGCCGATGCCGCCGTCGGACCCGGGCACCGTCGGGATGCCAAGATCAACGGCGGCGCGCTTGGCGGCGATCTTGTCGCCCATCAGCCGGATATGTTCGGGCCGCGGGCCGATGAACTGCAGCTTGTGCTCGGCCAATATTTCCGCGAAGCGCGCATTCTCGGCGAGGAATCCGTAGCCGGGATGCACGGCGTCGGCACCGGTAATCTCGCACGCGGCAAGCAGCGCCGGAATGTTGAGATAGCTGTCCTTGGCGGCGGGCGGCCCGATGCAAACGCTCTCGTCGGCGAGCCGCACATGCATAGCATCGGCGTCGGCGGTCGAATGGACCGCGACCGTGTGGATGCCGAGTTCCTTGCAGGCGCGCAGGATGCGAAGCGCGATCTCTCCCCGGTTGGCGATCAGAATTTTGTCGAACATCACGCTCTCAAGGAGAGAAAATGGGGACCCGCGAACTGCCAACGGAGAGATCGGTCACGGCCGCTGCATCCTGTTTTGCCAACCACGACGCGTCACTCGTTTGCTATTCGATGATCATCAACGGCTCGCCGTACTCCACCGGCTGACCGTCCTCGACAAGAACCTGCACCACCGTGCCGGAGCGCGGGGCGGGAATTTGATTCATCGTCTTCATCGCTTCGATGATGATGAGGGTATCGCCGGCCTTTACCGCCGCGCCGACATCGACGAACGGCCGCGCGCCGGGCGCCGGCCCCCGATAGGCGGTGCCGACCATCGGCGAAGAGACAAGCCCCGGATGTTTGCTGGGCTCGACCGGAATATCGCCCGTGGCGATCGCGGTCGGACCAGGCGGGACCATGCCTTCCGCACGGGTGCGGGGCGCGGCGGCGAAGCCGAGATTGCGGGCCACACGGATAAACGCGCCGTTCGTCTCGATTTCGATCTCGGTGAGACCGGTTTCATCGAGCAGCTTCGCCAGTTCGCGAATGGCGCTCGGATCAATCGCTGGCGTCTTCGACACCGTGGGTTTTTCAGGTTTGCGGGGCACGATCAATCCTTAGCGTCGATCAGTACTTGACGTCGATCAGTACTTGGCGTCGGTCGATTCTTGGCGTCGATCAATTCTTGGCGTCGGTCAGTTCTTGGCGTCGGTCAGTTCTTGGCGTCGATCAAAGTCGCGAGGCCGTCGATCGCCAGCGCGTAACCGGCGATCCCGAAGCCGCATACCACAGCGCGCGCCACCTGCGAGACATAAGTGCGGCGGCGAAACGGCTCGCGCGCGTGAATGTTGCTGATATGCACCTCGATGATCGGCACGGTGAGCGCGGCGAGGGCGTCGAGGATGGCTACGGAAGTGTGGCCATACCCGGCAGGATTGATGACCAGGCCGGCCGCGTCCTCGGCGCGCGCCTGCTGAATCCAGTCGACGATCTCACCCTCATGGTTCGATTGACGAAATTCGATGCCGAGATGATGCTTCGCCGCCGTGGTCCGGCAGAGCTTTTCCACGTCGGCCAGCGTCGCATGGCCATAGATTTCCGGCTCGCGCACGCCGAGCAGATTGAGATTAGGTCCATTGAGGACATGAATTGTCTTCGGCATGCCCGCGGATTACCCGGCTGTCATCGCGGCGGCGTGCCGCAGCAGCGCCGTTTATAGGGAAGGCTCCCGCAAAGGGGAAGCCTGTGGGCTTCCCCTTTGCATCCCGCCCTGCAGCGGGGACTGTCCGGTTAACGGCACAAAGGCGCCGAGCAGTGGGCCGCCTTATTTCCGCTCAGCACTGATCTTTTCGCGCAGCGAATCGAGGCCAACGGCTCCGACCACGACTTCCTCGCCGACCACGTAGCTCGGGGTGCCGTTGACGCCGAGCGCCTCGGCAAGCTTCATGTTCTCCTCGATAGTCTTCTTCACCTCGTCGCTGCCCATGTCGCGTTCGAGACGTGGCATGTCGAATCCGACTTCCTTGGCGACCGCCAAGGCGCGCATCTTGTCGGCGGCGCCGCGTCCGCCCAAGAGCTTTTGGTGAAACTCGATGTACTTCTTGCCGGTGCCGTCCTGCATGCGCGCCGCCACCGCGACGCGGGCGGCTTCGACCGAACCCTCGCCGAGCACCGGAAACTCCTTGAGCACGAATTTCAGGTTGCCGTCGGTCTTTATCAGGTCGAGCATGTCCGACATGGCGCGCTTGCAGTAGCCGCAATTGTAGTCGAAGAACTCGACCATCGTGACGTTGCCTTGCGGATTGCCGAGCACGACCTGATGCGGCGAAGCAAATAACGTCGCCTTGTTTTCCGCTACCGCGGCACGGTGCTTCTCGGCTTCGGCGCTCTGCTGGCGCTTTTCCAGCTCGGCCATGACGTCTTGCATCACTTCCGGATGAGACAGCAGATAGTCCTTGATGATCGTTCCGATTTCCTCGCGCTGGTCGGCGGAGAACGAATCCGCCAGCGCGGGAGCCGCGCCCGCGATAGCGAGCGACACGGCGGCGGCCGCGAAAGCAATGCGTGCTTTGATCGTCATGTTCATTGTCCTTTTTGCCGTCACTGACCGCCCCGAAGCGGGCTTTTTCCCTTGTTGAACGCCACGATGTCGTCGGCGCGGACCCAACCGGGCGAACCGACGGGAAACCGCATTTTAGCGCGGGCGGCGAGTTCCCGCGCGGTCTTGTTGTCGCCCCGCGCGGAGGCCGCCTGCGCCGAGGCCAAATCGGCATCGGCGAGGTTGCCGTTGTGACCATAGGCCATGGCGAGCTGCTCGTAGGCGTCGCCGGACTCCGGTTCCTTGGCGATCGCTGCGCGCAGAAGCGGCACCGCTTCCGCCGCATTCTGCCTGTTGTTGGTGGCGATCAAGGCTTGTGCCAAGAGGATCTGAATGAGCGCCGGATCGGGTGCCATCTCCACGGCGCGGCGCAGCGGCGCCACGGCTTCGGCGGGATGGCCGCCTTCAAGCAAGGCCTGGCCCTTGAGTTCGTAGAAATACGGGTTGTTCGGATTAGCCTCGATCAGGCTGTCGATCTGCGTAATTGCGGAACGTATGTCGCCGAAACGGAACGCCGCGATGGCGCGGGCGTAACGCGCCGGCATGCTGGTATCGGAAGCCGGATAGCGCCGGATGATCACGTCGGCACGCTCGAGAAAGCCGCACAGCTTGGCCCGCATCATGTCGTGGCGGAACTGCAGCTCGGGCGGATCCTTCTTGTCCCAATAGGGCGTCTTCACCAGATCGGCGAGCGCCTGCATACGGTCGGCAGGCATCGGGTGGTTCTGCACATACGGGTCGATATAGGCGCGCGAGAACATCATCTCGTCGGCAAACTTCTTAAAGGTGTCGTACATGCCCTTGGCGGATTGCCCGGTCGCGGTGAGAAGGCGCACGCCGGTGCGATCCGCTTGGTCCTCCTGCGCGCGCTGGTAGGCGAGGAGGGTGTGCATCAGGTACGCCTGTGGCGCGCTGATCGCGGCGGCGCCGATATTGCCGGTATCGGCGCTGCCCGAGCGGGCGCCGGCCACCATGGCGCCGACGCCGAGCAGCATCGCGACAATCGCTGCGGTCTGCGCATTCGCCAGTTCCTGGCGCATCTTGGCCAAATGGCCGCCGACAATGTGGCCGGTTTCGTGCGCCAGCACGCCGATGATCTGGTTGGGGGTGGTGGACTGCGTGAGCGCGCCGGAATTGACGAAAATCCGGTGCGAGTCCATGACGAACGCGTTGAAGGATTTGTCGTTGATGATGACGACTTGAATATTTTGCTGGCTCAGGCCGGCGGCGTGCAAAACGGGCCTGGTATAGTCACGCAGGAGCTGCTCGATCTCGGCATCGCGAATTATCGGGATGCCGGCCGAAGATCCGGTCTGTGCGCGCGCCGGATAGCCGCCCAAGGCGACTGTCAAGGCGACTGCCGCGGCTGTGACGATCGCGACCGCGTGGGACGCTCGTTTGAAAGGATGCATCTTGCTAGTAGCTTCTGGCGACAATCATCTGGGACAAATAGCGGTCCCGCCGGCATGGGACTCAGCACGGGACCCAGCCCTTAACCGAGCGTTTGGCCAAGCTATGGCTGGAACCATTGACGGTCAACTTAGGGCCGATCAACTTACAGCCAGCACCTTTGCGAAAACGAAGCAGGGTCGCAGAAAATCCGGAGAATGCGGCAGCACGGGGGCGCCCGGCAGACTGTACCGGGCCGTCTGTCAAGGCATGTGATGCTCGGGCGCGCCAGAAATCTGTTGCGACCTTCCGCACGCAGCGGCGTACCGCCATTCATGGTGATGGACGTGGTGGCCGCAGCCGCGCGTCTCGAGGCCTTGGGGCGGCGGATCATCCATATGGAGGTCGGCCAGCCGGCGGCGGGCGCGCCGGCGACCGCGATCGCGGCGGCGCGTGAAGCGCTTGGCAGCGGGCCGCTCGGCTACACCGAGGCGCGCGGTACGCAAACGCTGCGCCAGCGAATTGCGCTGGCCTACGGCGAGTGGCATGGCATCGACCTCGATCCCGAACGCATCGTGGTGACGACCGGCTCGTCAGCGGGCTTCATTCTCGCCTTTCTGGCGGCGTTCGACGTGGGTGATCGCGTCGCCGTCGCGTTGCCGGGCTATCCGCCGTATCGCCACATCCTGTCCGCACTCGGCTGCGAGCCGGTCGGAATTGAAACCAGTGCCGCCACCCGCTGGGCGCTGAGCGCGGACGCGTTGCTGGCGCACCATCGCGCCAGGCCGCTGAACGGAGTCATTGTCGCGTCGCCCGCCAATCCGAGCGGCACCATGATGACGGCTTCGGCCTTGAGCGAGCTCGTGCGTTGCGCGCATGAAGCCGGCATCACCGTGATCTCCGACGAAATCTATCACGGTCTCGACTATGCCTTCGCCGCGGAGAGTGCCGCGCGCCTTGCGTCCGATGTCATCGTCGTCAATTCGTTCTCCAAGTATTTCTGTATGACCGGATGGCGGATCGGCTGGATGGTGGTGCCTTCGTCGCTGGTGCGTGCCGTGGAGCGGTTGCAGCAGAATCTCGCCATCTCGGTGCCGACACTCTCCCAGATTGCCGCCGAAGCGGCGTTCGAGGGGCGTGTGGAGCTGGAAGCGGTGCGGCGGAGCTACGAGGAAAACCGGCGCATTCTGCTCGACGGCTTGCCGCGAGCGGGCTTTGATGCGTTCCTGCCGGCCGACGGTGCGTTCTATCTTTATGCCGACATCTCCCGCTTCTCGACGGATAGTGTCGCTTTCGCGACCCGCATGCTGGAAGAGGCGGGCGTGGCCGCGACCCCAGGCGTCGACTTCGACCCGCACCGCGGGGGAACTTTTCTGCGGCTGAGTTACGCCGGAAGCGCCGACGACATGCGCGAGGCGGTCGAGCGGATCGGCGATTGGCTGCGGCAGATCTGAATCAGGAGAGGGGCGATGAGCGATGCGCTGTTCGAAATCTTGCGCAAGGTGACCAGCGCGACCATCACCACGATGCTTCTGAAAAAGGGCATCCGCCGTTGCTGGCTCAACGGCCCAAAGCCGCTCGCGCCGGGAGGCGAGCGCATCGTCGGCCGCGCCTTCACGCTGCGTTTCATCCCGGTGCGGGAAGATGTCGCCACGCCGGAAAGCTGGGGGCATCCGGTTTCGACCCGCGCCGCGGTCGAGGAGATGCCGGAGGGCGTGATCGCGGTCGCCGACGCGATGGGCGTGACCGGCGCCGGCATCTTCGGCGACATCCTGTGCGCGCGCATGAAGAAGCGTAGCGTCGCCGCGCTGGTCACCGACGGCGTCGTTCGCGATCGCGCCGGCGTGGTCATGAGCGGCCTGCCGGTGTGGAGCTCGGGCGTCGCCGCTCCGGCTTCGGTCAATGGCCTGACCTTCGTCGGCTGGCAGCAGCCGATCGGATGCGGCGGCTGCGCCATCTTTCCCGACGACGTGATCGTCGCCGACGAGGACGGCGTCGTCGTCATCCCGCAGAATTTGTTGGAATTCGTCGCGCACGAGGGCGCCGAGCACGAATTGTATGAGAGCTGGGTGTTTGCCGAGGTCGAGAACGGCGTCAAGCTGCCGGGGCTCTATCCGCCGAACGACGAAGCGAAAGCGCGCTATGCGGCTTGGCGCAAATCACGTTCCTGACCAAAAGATCGTGCAACATCGCCGGACATTTGCTCAATGTTTTTCACACTCTCAAAGGTTCTTGGCTTCTTTGCCGCGCCGTCGAATTTTTTGATCTCGATCGGTGTGCTCGGCCTCGTTCTCCTGTGCACGCGCTTCACGCGGCTGGCGAGCTGGCTGATCGTGACGAGCCTCGTGCTGCTTGTCATCGCCGGCCTGTCACCGCTCGGAAATGCTTTGATCTTGCCGCTGGAAGACCGCTTTCCGCCGTGGAATCCGTCGCACGGCGCGCCGGACGGCATCGTCGTGCTGGGCGGCGCGATCTCGCCCGGGGTATCGGAGGCACGCAATGCGATCGCTCTCGACGAGGCGGCCGAGCGCATCACCGCGACCGCCGAGCTCGCGCGCCGCTACCCGGATGCGCGCATCATCTTTTCCGGCGGCAGTGGTGCGCTACTCGAACGCGAAGGACCCGAGGCGCCGTTTGCGGTGCGTCAATTGATGGCGCTCGGCGTCGCGCATGACCGCATCACCGCCGAGGAGCAGTCGCGCAATACGCTCGAGAATGCCGCGTACGCGCGGCTCCTTGCCAACCCGAAGCCGGGCGAGCGCTGGCTGCTCGTGACGTCGGCTTATCATATGCCGCGCGCGATCGCGGCCTTTCGGGCGGAGGATTTTGCCGTCGATGCCTATCCGGTGGACTGGCGCACCCGTGGCGCGGGGGATTTGCAGCGCGGCTTCTCGACCCTTAGTGAAGGTTTGCGGCGGACCGATGCGGCGACGCGAGAATGGGTCGGACTTGTCGTCTATCGTCTTACCGGCCGCAGCACGGAATTGCTTCCAGGTCCATAAGCGCGCCTCAGCTTTGTTGCCCGAAAGCGTTCGGTGTGATGATGATTGCGTCAATTCACAAGGCACAACGGCCGAATGCTTCATCTCATTATCGCCAATAAGAACTATTCCTCGTGGTCGTTGCGGCCGTGGCTCGCCATGAAAGTGGCGGGCATTGCTTTTGAGGAGACCTTGATCTCCCTCGATGCGTCTGACTTCACAGCGCGGGTGACCGCGGTGTCGGGCGCGGGCAAAGTGCCGGTGTTGATCGACGGCGACGTGCGCATTTGGGAAATCGTTGGCGATCCTGGAATATTTGGCGGAGAAATTCCCGGCCGCCGCTCTGTGGCCCGGTGATAGTGCCGCGCGCGCTCATGCGCGCGCGATCGCTGCCGAGATGCATGCCGGTTTTACGCCGCTGCGCCGGCAATTGCCGATGAATATGTGGCGGCCGGTGCTTCCCCGGCAGCTCGACGCGGATGCCAAGGCCAATGTGGCGCGTATCGACTCGATTTGGACGGATTGCCGCGCGCGCTTCGGCGCCGGCGGCCCGTTTCTTTACGGTGCCTTCGGAGCGGCGGACGCCATGTATGCTCCGGTGGTTTCGCGCTTCCACACCTATGCGGTTGAAGTCAGTGTTGCCGCCCGCGACTACATGCGCGCCGTCATGGCGCTGCCGGCCTGGAATGAATGGCGTCACGCCGCGCTGCGCGAGCCATGGGTGCTGCCGCACGACGAAGTCGATTGGCCCGCGGTCGAGCGCGAGTGAACACTGGTCACATGGCGATCCTGGCTTCCAGCTCGCGCAAGAACGGCTGCTGATATTCGATGATCTTTGTCATCGCCGCGGGCAACGCAAAGTAGGCGATACGGTCGATCTCCGGAAAGCTTCGGCGTTGGCTTGACCGGGGCGGCCATTCCATCTCGAACGTATTGCTGGCAAAGGTCGCGAGGTCGAGATCGGCTTCGCACGCGAAGGCGTGCACGAGCTTGCCGCTCTTCTGTTTTGCCGGCGTCAACGCGAGGAACGGGCCGTTGGCCAGCAAATTCGTTTCTTCGGTAAATTCCCGCTGAGCGGTCGCCAGAAGATCGGCGCCAGCCTCGACAACCCCTTTGGGAATAGTCCAGGCGCCATCGTCTTTCCTTGCCCAGAACGGGCCGCCCGGATGCGCCAGCAGAACTTCGAGTTCCGGGCTGCGACGGAACACGAGTAGACCGGCGCTGATGTCTGGTTTGCGGGACATCGAGCGAATTTACTCTAAAAGTGCGGCTCTCTACCGCAGGTATTGCCAAAACCCATCCTCTGCATGATTTTGTCACGATTGCGCCCACAATGCCGGTCGCCTCTGCCGTGCTCTTCGAGCGCGCCGTGGGAGGGGGCACGTTCGAACCATTTTGCACGGGAGCTTAGCGCCAATGCGATATCGATTTATCGCCACCACTGTTGCCGTTTCCTTTGCCGCCTTTGCGGCGCTCGCCGCACCGATTGCCCAAGCCGAAGACGCGTCCAAGGACGTGAAGGGCCTCTTCTTGACCAGCGACTATCCCGCCGTGACGGTGCGGCCGGGCGAAACCTCGTCGATCAGCTTGAAGCTGCAGAACTACAATTTGCCCCCGGAGCGGCTCGCTTTGTCGGTGTCCGGCGTGCCAGCGGGCTGGACCGCGACTCTCATGGGCGGCGGGCAGCCGGTCGCCGCCGCGATGCCGGCGACGAATGCGAGCGTGCCGCTCGAACTGCGGCTTGACGTTCCGAAGAATGCGGCCGTCGGCACCGAGACGCTGACCGTTACGGCTACCGGCGGATCGAATACAGTGCCGCTGCCGATCGCCATCACGCTGGCGAAGGACTTGCCGGCCAAGCTGACGCTCACGCCGCAGCTTCCCGAACTGCGCGGCACCTCGAAATCCCCCTTCGAGTTCCAGCTCGCGATCAAAAACGACAGCGGCAAGAAATTGACGGTGAGCCTTTCGGCTCAGACGCCGCCGAACTTTGACGCCTCGTTCACCGAGCAATATGGCAGCCAGGAGGTCAATGCGGTGCCGATCGAGGCGGGGCAGAGCAAGAGCGTGAAGCTCAAGGTGACGCCGCCGAACACCTCGCCCGCAGGAAGCTACAAGGTCGTCGCGCGCGTCGGCGCCGAGGATGCGGTCGTGACGACCGATCTGACGATGGATATCACCGGCCAGCCGAAGCTCGACATCACCGGCCGCGACGGCTTGCTGTCGACCAGCGCGACCGCGGGCAAGGAAAAATCCATTCCGATCATCATTGCCAACACCGGTACGGCGCCCGCGGACCAGGTCGAGCTGAGTGGATCGGCGCCAAGCGGCTGGAAAATCACCTTCGAGCCGAAGACGATCGATCGCATTGCGCCGAGCGCCAACAAGGAAGTGCAAGCGCTGATCACCCCGACTGAGAAGGCGATCGCCGGCGACTATGTCACGTCGATACGGGCATCGACCCGTGGCGAGAGCGCTTCCGGTAATTTCCGCGTCTCGGTAGCGACGTCGGCGATGTGGGGCTTCGCCGGCGTCGGCATTATCGCCGCGGCGCTTCTGGTCATGGTCGGCGCCATCGCAAGGTTCGGCCGACGATGAATGCGGACACCGTGAATGCGGACACCGTCATCGAGGCCAAGGGTCTGACCAAGACCTACGGTCACGCCGTTGCCGTCGATCACATCTCCTTCACCGTGGGTCGCGGCGAAATCTTCGGGCTGCTCGGACCCAACGGCGCCGGCAAGACGACGACGATCCTGATGCTGCTGGGGCTGACCGACATCTCCGGTGGCGAGGTCAGCGTGCTCGGCTTCAATCCGGCGCGGGAGCCGTTGTCGGTCAAGCGCCGCGTCGGCTACATGCCCGACACCGTCGGCTTCTACGATCAGATGACCGCCGTCGATAACTTGTCTTATACGGCCCGCCTGATCGGGTTCAGAAAAGCCGAGCGGGAAAAAAGAATTGCCGATGCGCTCGCGCGCGTCGGCCTGACGGAGGCGGCCGAGAAGCGTGTCGGCACGTTCTCGCGCGGTATGCGCCAGCGGCTGGGTCTTGCCGAGATCCTGATGAAAGGCGCACAAGTGGCCATTCTCGACGAGCCGACGTCAGGTCTTGATCCCCACGCTACCGCGGAACTGCTCGCCATCATCCGCGCCTTCAAGAGCGAGGGCGTCACCGTGCTCCTATCCTCGCATCTGCTCGAGCGCGTGCAGAGCGTCTGCGATCGCGTGGCGCTATTCAGCGGTGGACACATTGCGCTCATGGGAACCGTGCCGGAGCTCGGCCGCGAGGTTTTGGGTGGCGGCTACGTGGTCGATATCGAAGCCGATGGCGCGGGTCTCGCCGAACGCTTGGCATTGATCCCGGGCGTCTCCGGCGTGGAGCGCACCGGCATCGGCAAGCTGCGGCTGCAGGCCGACCGCGACGTGCGCTCGGAGGCGGCGGCGGAAGTCGTCGCCATGCAGGGCCGGCTGAAATATCTCGGCGTGCAAGAGCCGAGCCTTGACGCCATTTACACCCGTTACTTCGAGTCCCAGATCCGGCAGGACATCGCCGCCAAGGAGGGAGCCCGTGATGCGGCGTGAAGGCTCGGCTTTTCAAGGCTTAGGCGTTGTGACCTTCAAGGAGCTGTCCGATCATCTCACCGGCACGCGCATGATCGTGCTCGAATGGCTGGTGGTGCTGATGGCGCTCGGCGTCGTCTATACCGGCATCCAGCAGATCCGCGAAGTGTCCGCCGAAGACCCGTTTCTGTTCCTGCGGCTGTTCACCCGCGCCGGCGAAGGTTTGCCGTCCTTCGTTTCGGTGCTCTCGTTCCTGGTGCCGCTCGTTTCCATCGGCATCGGCTTCGATCTTATCAACAGCGAGCGCAACCAGCGCACGCTCTCACGCATTCTGGCGCAGCCGATCTATCGCGATGCGCTGCTGTTCGGGAAATTCCTGGCCGGACTATTGACCATCACGATCATGTTGGTCGCGCTGTGGCTCATGGTCATTGGGCTTGGCATCCTGACGCTCGGCCTGCCGCCCGGCCCCGAGGAAGTGATGCGCGCGGTGGCGATGTTGTTCGTCACCGTGGTCTATGCCGGCGTGTGGCTGGCGCTGGCGCTCTTCTTCTCCATCGTCTTTCGCTCGGCCGCGACCGCGGCCTTGGCTGCGCTCGGCCTGTGGCTTTTCCTCACCATCTTGTGGCCGTTGATCGCGCCGTTTCTGGCCGCCCTGTTCGTATCGGATACGGTTGCGACGCCCGCCGAATTGCTGAGCCATCTGGGCGTGATGCAGGCGTTCGCGCGGGTCTCGCCCGGGGCGTTGTTCGGCGAGATCGTCGGCGTGCTGCTCGACCCCACGGTGCGCTCGACACAGCAGCCGCTCCTGGCCTCGCTCGGCTTGGCGCTGGTTCAGCCGGGCTCCGTGCCGGGGGCGCCGTTGCCGCTTCTGCAAAGCATCGAGGTGGTGTGGCCGCAAATTGTCGGCATGATCGCCGGCGCGATTTTCCTGTTCGTGATCGGATACGTGATCTTCCAGCGGCAAGAAGTGCGCGCTTAGTTGTCGGCCGCGCGGCCGCTGAAACGAGGCAGTGCAAAACTGATCGTCGAGGGCGGCCCGCAGGCCGCCCTCAGTGTTTTTGCCGTCGCCTGTCAACGGCTCGCCGCCAACGCAGGGCTTGCCGGCAAAAGTTTCAGTTCCAAGCCGGTCCCATGTGATAATGAGTGCGACGCAATCCGGCGATGCGGCCGTCGGCAGGGCCATCGCACGGGTACCGCCCTGTATCGACGTTCGTTGATCGATCTTGTGTCCGAACCTACGGACGACGCTTCGGTGAGGGACTTGTGACCGCAATCAAATCTGCAATCGACACGACGTCATCTGAATTTCGCGCCAACCAGGTCGCCATGCACGCGCTTGTGACGGAACTGCAGACGCGCCGTGCCACGGCGGCGGAAGGCGGGCCTCCGCGCTCGCGCGAGCGCCACCTGGCGCGTGGCAAGCTTCTGCCTCGCGACCGGGTGATGACGCTGATCGATGCGGGCGCGCCGTTTCTCGAATTGTCGCCGCTCGCCGCCGACGACATGTATGAGGACGCCATCCGCGCCGCGGGCGTCATCACCGGCATCGGGCGGGTCGCCGGACGCGAGTGCGTAATCGTCTGCAACAATTCGACGATCAAGGGCGGCACCTACTACCCGATGACCGTGAAGAAGCATTTGCGCGCACAGGAAGTGGCGCGCGAGAACCGTCTGCCGTGCATCTATCTGGTCGATTCCGGCGGCGCCAACCTGCCGCAATGGACCGACGTGTTTCCGGATCGCGAGCATTTCGGCCGCATCTTCTACAATCAGGCCAACATGTCGGCAGCGGGAATTCCGCAGATCGCTGTCGTCATGGGCTCCTGTACCGCCGGCGGCGCTTACATGCCGGCGATGTCGGACGAGACTATTATTGTCCGCAATCAGGGAACGATCTTTCTCGGCGGCCCGCCGCTGGTGAAAGCCGCAACCGGCGAGGTGGTCTCGGCCGAGGATCTCGGCGGCGCCGACGTGCACGCGCGAAAATCGGGCGTCGCCGATTATTTCGCCGAAAACGATCGCCATGCGCTCGCGCTCTGCCGCCGCATCATTGGCAGCCTCAACACCAAAAAATCGGTCGACATTCCGCTCGTCAAGCCCGTGGAGCCGAAATACGATCTCAACGAGCTCGACGGTATCGTGCCGGTCGATCTCAAGAAGCAGTTCGACGTACGTGAAGTGATCGCGCGGCTGGTCGATGGCTCCGAATTCGATGAATTCAAGGCGCTCTACGCGACGACGCTGGTCACCGGGTTTGCGCACATTCACGGCATTCCGGTCGGCATTCTCGGCAACAACGGTATTCTGTTTTCGGAGAGCGCGCTCAAGGCCGCGCATTTCATCGAACTGTGCTGCCAGCGCCGCATTCCGCTTTTGTTTCTGCAAAACATCGTCGGCTTTATGGTCGGGCGCGACTATGAAGCTGGCGGCATCGCCAAGGACGGCGCCAAGATGGTCACGGCGGTCGCTTGTGCGCAGGTGCCGAAGATCACGCTGGTGATCGGCGGCTCTTACGGCGCCGGCAATTACGGCATGTGCGGCCGCGCCTATGGCCCGCGCTTTCTGTTCACATGGCCCAACGCGCGCGTCTCGCTGATGGGCTCGGAGCAGGCGGCAAGCGTGCTCGCCACCGTGCGCCGCGACAATATCGAGGGGGCCGGCAAGACTTGGTCAGTGGAGGAGGAGGCGAAATTCAAGCAGCCGATCCGCGATCAGTTCGATACCGAGAGCAATCCCTATTACGCCACCGCGCGGCTCTGGGACGACGGCATCATCGCGCCATCCGAGACCCGGCGCGTGCTGGCGCTCTGCTATTCGGCGACGCTCAACGCGCCGATCCCGCAGACCAAGTTCGGCGTGTTCCGGATGTAAGGAGCCGCAGCGATTAAACGCTGGAAATTAGGAGTTGTGTGACCTTGAGAAAAACCTGGGCGGATGGCACTGCGAGCGCAATAAATCCAATCGCGAAGAAAATTGCGGTAAGCAATCTTGGGATCGGATGGGAGTTGTCCAGATACGCGAAATAGAGATGTAAAATACCATTGTTTATTTGCACTTTAGCCTCGACCATGTCCTCTCTTTTTTGTTCAATAGTATAGTCTATCGACAGCAGTTTTGGTTCGTAACGGTCACGTATGCGTTGATACTCTTTCGTGTAGTTTGCTGAGTTGCGAAGCCTGGTTTCAATCGGCTCGAACGCGAAATCGCCTATATTGTGCCCGTCCCCGCCAACGTACGCCGCGGACGTCCCATAATGTTTCACTTCGGCCGGACACCAAATCGAGAAAATCGCCGAGCCTGCGGCGAGCGCGCACAGGCCGAAATAAATCAATAACAATTTGGGAGAAATACCCGAAGCAAAGTGCTGGTTTGAGATTCCGGCAAACTCCTTGGCCAAATCGAGATATTTGACGACATTCTCATTGAAGATTATCAGATAACCAACCAAAGGGATGAGTACGGTCAATCTAACGGCCGTTAGATTGCCAACGGTGCGTAAGAGAGACCATTTCGGAAATTTTGCGCTCACAACCTTTGTTCCTCGAAACAATTACGCCTTTTTCCGCTTCTTCTCCGGCAGCTTTGCGACCTTGCGCAGCGCCGCGTTGATCCGGCTTTGCCAGCCGCGGCCGCTACGGCGGAAATGGGCCAGGACTTCGGGATCGAGCCGTATGCTCACGGGCCGCTTCGGATTCTTCGACTTCGGTCGGCCGCGCGGACCGTTGGGCAGCGCTTTGCCACCCCGGTGCCACACACCGCGCGCAAAATCCTCGTCGGTCAATTCTGGGACATCGGCATAGTCTTCCAGCACGTGTTCATCGATCTTCTTCAAATCGCTTGCGGTAGCGCGCTTTTTCCCGGTCATTCGCCTTCCTCATCGATATGATGTGTCGCGCCTCGCCGCGTGGCGTCCAACACACGATCACCATGCGCCCGTTCAAATGACCGACCGAGTTGATCCGATGTTCCCCGTAATCGTGACGCAGGTCGGGTATGTCGATCGTAAGTCCGGCGAACACATCCGCCGCGCGTTCGAAGTCGAGAGCGCGTTCCTGCAAAGTCCGTTCGCGCTTGACGGGATCATAGGTGATCCGCATATGCTGACTTAATGTATATACAATAAATAATGGTTGCTAACAAGAGGACTTGCAACATGCCCAAATCCGTCGAACACATCCACTGGCCCGATGCGCCCGATCTGTGGATGCCGTATGCGCCGGCCATCCGGGTCAAGGGCGGCACTACCGTCTATCTCGCCGGCGTCACCGCCGCGCCGGTCTATCATCATCATCCGCATCGGCCGGAAGAGTTCGACGCCATGCCGCGCGACATGGAAGGCCAGGCCCGCGCCGCCTTGGAGAACCTCAAGCGCGGGCTCGAGGCTGTCGGGGCGGACTTCAGCGACGTGGTCACGGCGGATCGCTTCGTCACCGATCTCACCGATCAGGATGCCCTCAACCGCGTCTGGGCCGAATATTTTCGCGACGCCAAGCCGGCCACCACCACCGTGTCAGGTGGTCCGGCTCGCCACCGATCCGCGCTGTCTCGTCGAGATCAACGCGATTGCCGTGGTCGATTGAGCGCGATGCTCGGCTTCGCCGCGTCAGCGATCAAGTGCAATCAAAGCGCGCGCCCGATCGTGGGCACGCGCCGGACGCTTGACGTCTGGACGTCCTGACCCCTCATATCCACTTCCCATTGCGACAGACGGACCCGGAGATTCGCATGCCTGATACGCCTTACCGAACCGCCCTCATCGTCGGCGTCGGCGGCGGGCTTTCCGCGTCGGTCGCCCGCACCTTTACCAGGGCTGGTATCAAGGTAGCGCTTGCGGCGCGCCGCGTGGCCGATCTCGCGCCGCTGACGAAGGAGATCGGCGGTGAGGCTTTCGCTTGCGACACGACCAAACGGGGCGATGTCGTGCACCTCTTTGGCGAGGTTGAGCGCGCCTACGGCGCCCCGGACGTGGTCGTCTATAACCCCAGTTACCGCACCCGCGGTCCTTTCATCGAGCTCGATCCCGCCGAAGTCGAGAAGACGCTCACGGTCTCCGCCTTCGGCGGTTTCCTTGTCGCCCAGGAAGCGGCGAAGCGCATGCTGCCACAACGGCACGGCGCCATTCTGTTTACCGGCGCTTCCGCGAGCGTGAAGGGCTATGCGCAATCGGCTCCGTTCGCGATGGGCAAGTTCGCCTTGCGCGGGCTCGCCCAAAGCATGGCCCGCGAATTGTCGCCGCAAGGCATCCACGTCGGCCACATCGTGATCGATGGCGGCATCCGCAGCGCCAATCGCGCCGAGCCGCCGGACAAACCCGACAGCATGCTCGATCCGGACGCCATCGCGCAGAGCTATCTGGACATGTTGCGGCAGCCGCGCAGCGCTTGGGCCTGGGAGATCGAATTGCGGCCCTGGGTCGAGCGGTTTTAGAGCCCAGCTTCGATGCGTCGCGCCAATCATCCGATGTCGAACGCTTTCGGCAAGGCCGTTGTCGCAGCGCTTGCGCTGACGCTTGTGGCCACGAGCCTGCATGCACAAGGCCGCGCCCGGCGCGACCAACGCAAGCCGCCGGAGCCGGCAGCCCCGGCCATTTCGACGGATAAGCGCGATAGCGTTGTCGCCGCGGCCGGTCCGTATAACGGCCGTCCTTATTGGCTCGCTCTTGCCGAGTGCGGCGGTATATATTTCAAGCTCAACGCTCTCTACACCGACATTGCGGTGCACGCCCGCGTCGTCAAGCCGGATTCCCGGATCAACTCTGAATTTAGCAAGAAGCTCACTGAAGCGCTGAGGACCGCGACGACCTATTTCAATGGCGCCGAGCACTTTCTGATAACCGACCGCGCATTGGATCGCTCCGACGCCGTGCTGACGTACGACGGTCCGTCGCGCGCGGCCGCCGACCGGGTCAAGACAATCGATGCCGGCGAGGCCGCGGTACAGTCCTGTCCGGCGCTTTATCAAGCCTGCCGCAGCGCGTTTGCCAAACAATGCAGCGAGCCACCGCCTCCGGCGAGCTAGAGCGCGAACGGGGGTGACTTTCCGAATACGCTCCTGATGGTCATCGAGGTATCGCCATGCTGAAGTTCGCGATTGCGGGTTGCCTGCTTCTGGCTTGCGCGGCCAACGCGCAAGAGCCGTCGTCGGCCGAGCCCAATATCGGCGACATCATGACGTTTCAGCAGGAACGTCATCTCAAGCTGGGGCTCGCAGGCCACGCGGGCAACTGGCCGCTGGCCGATTATGAAATCGGCAAGCTCAAAGATGGTTTTGAGGATCTCGATAAGCTGCTCGGCGGCGATACGATCGGCAAGCATGTCGGCGCGCCGATTTCGGCGATCGAGAAAGCAATCGAGAAAAAGGACAAGGATACCTTCGCGCGCGCCTTCGATCAGCTCACCGCGGGCTGCAACGGCTGCCATCAGACGCTGGATCACGCCTTCATCGTCATCCAGCGCCCGAATGTGTCGCCCTACGGCAATCAGAATTTTGCACCGCAAAAATGACGGCCGCGTCAAGGCGCCGCGGTTTTTCCCTGACCGCGAAGGTGGCGAACTCAGCACAGATATTTAGGTTGTTGAGGAGGGGGCAATGGCAGGAGACCGGCCGATGACCTTTCGTGTGTATTCCGGGCCGCGCGGCTCGCAATCGATTTCTCCGCTGGAGAAGGATCGTCATCTGTACAAGGAGTTCAGCGCGCTCGACGAGGCCATGAGCTGGGCGCGGCACATCAACGATAGCGGCCGCGTGTCATTGTTGATCGAGGGAGATGACGGTACCCGGCTGACCAAACAGCAAATCGTCGCGGCGCTGAAAGCCTACGGTGGAATTCGAGAGTAGTGCCGCGAGAGCCTAGAGCGGGATGAGTTATGGTTTGATCGGCATCCCGCTCCAGCATTTTGTTTGAGCATGATCTTTTCGGAAAACCGGTGCCCACTTTTCCGGATCATGCTCTAGGCTGACTCCGAAAGCGACCTTTTCCCGAGCCTCAGTACCGCGCGCGCCGGCGTCAAGTCTGCAACAGCGCTTCCAAGTTGCTGATCCGCCGCTGCGGCGGAAAGTCCTGATATTCGTCCGGCGAGCCGGCGCGATTGACCCAATAGGCCTGAAAGCCGAATGACACCGCGCCCATGACGTCCCAGCGGTTGGAGGATACGAAAGCCATCTCGTGTGGCTGCAGCCCAAGAGCGTCGGTCGCCAGGCCGTAAACCTCCGGGCGCGGTTTGTATCGACGCATGCCGTCGATCGACAGCACCGCATCGAACTGATCGGCCAGTCCCGCCGCCTCGACCGCAGCGGCAAGCATATGCGGCGTGCCGTTAGACAGAATAGCCAATTGCGACCCTTGTGCTTTAAGTGCGGCGAGCGCCGTTCGGGCATCGGGGAAGGCATCAAGCGTTAGGTAGGCTTCCAGCAATTTCCGGCGCAGGCCGCGGTCGACGGTCGGGATGCGCGCGAAGGCATAATCGAGCGCGCGCTCGGTCAGCGTCCAGAAGTCCGCATAGTGCCCGGCCAGCGTCAGCGTCCAGGTATATTCGAGCTGCTTTGTCCGCCAGATTTCGGAAAACCGCTCGGCATCGGCTCCGGCCGCAGCGCGGTAGCGCCCGATCGCCGCGTGGACATCGAATAAGGTACCATAGGCATCGAAAACGTAAGCACTAACCATAGCTGCCTCCCAGCCGCGACAGACGCCCGCCGTTGCGACAATAAGACCGACAAAAGGACGATGCGATGACCCGTTCGGTAACCTGGTCGAAAACGCTCACTTTCTTCGAAGACGACTGGCATGAGGGCAACCTGCCGATCATGGGCGTGCGCACACACGCAACGTGGCTGTGCACCTCGGTCTTCGACGGCGCCCGCGCGTTCGAAGGAGTTACCCCCGATCTCGACCTGCATTTTGCCCGCGTCAACGAGTCCGCCAAAGTCCTGTCGCTCAAGCCACTGGTCTCGACTGAAGCCTGGATGGCTCTGGCCCGCGAGGGTCTCAAAAAGTTCGATCGCGATGCCGAGCTTTACATCCGGCCGATGTACTGGCCCGAGGACGCGATCGGCGGCGCGGTGCGGCTCGATCCGGAAACGACGCGCTGGTGCCTGGCGCTCTATGTCGCGCCGTTGCCAAAGCCCAGCGGTACCGCGATCACGCTGTCGCCGTACCGGCGTCCGACGCGCGAAACCGCGCCGGTTGATGCCAAGGCGGGCTGCCTCTATCCCAACAACGCGCGCGCCATGATCGAAGCCAAATCGCGCGGCTTCGACAATTGCGTCATGTGCGACATGCTGGGCAATGTCGCCGAGCTCGCCACCGCCAACATCTTCATGGTCAAGGACGGGGTGGTCTATACCCCCGTGGGCAACGGCACGTTTCTCGCCGGCATCACCCGCGCGCGTATCATCGGGCTCTTGCGCGCGGCCGGTATCGCGGTGGTGGAAACGATTTTGCGTTACTCCGATCTGCAAACGGCTGATGAGATATTTTCGACCGGAAACTATCTCAAGGTGTCGCCCGTCGCTCGGCTCGATGATCGGGATCTGCAGCCCGGACCGGTCTATCGTCGCGCCCGCGAGCTCTATTGGGAATTCGCGCACGCCGGGTAATGTCTGATCCGAGACCTTCAACAAACACAAAAGTGGGACCCGAAGGTCCCACTTCTGAAAGACGTTGCCGCGGCAGAGGCCGTTATTTCACGGCGGCTTCGTACATTTCCGCGACGTGATCCCAATTGACCAGATGGTCGAGGAAAGCCTTGAGGTAATCGGGGCGGCGGTTGCGATAATCGATGTAGTAGGAATGCTCCCAAACGTCGCAGCCGAGGATGGGGCTGGCGCCGTGGACCAGCGGGTTTTCGCCGTTCGGGGTCTTCATGATGACGATCTTGCCGTCTTTCACCGCCAGCCAGCACCAGCCTGAACCGAACTGCGTGACGCCGGCCTGGACCAAGTCCTCTTTCACCTTGGCGATGGGGCCGAGGTCGCTGGTGATCTGCTTTTCCAGCTTGCCGGGAAGCTTGTCGCCGCCGCCGCCCTTTTTCATCCACTTCCAGAAATGGATGTGATTGTAGTGCTGGCCGGCATTGTTGAAGAGGGCCTGGTTCTTGCCAAAGGTGCCCTTCACCACCTCTTCGACCGGCTTGTTTTCCCACTCGGTGCCTTTGGCAAGGTTGTTTCCGGCGGTCACGTAGGCCTGATGATGTTTGTCATGATGGAACTCGAGCGTTTCGCGCGACATGTGGGGCGCGAGCGCGTCATAGGCATAAGGCAGATCAGGTAGGGTGAATGACATTGGGTTCTACTCCTCAAAATGAAGGCAGGCGGGGCGGGTAGGAGGTCGTCCGTAAAACGGCCGACCAAAAGCAAGGTTTCCTCTAAATAAGATTAACAGGTTGGTTTCGGCAATCTCCAGGACAGCGAGAGCAGCCGACCTCATTGTCGTCAATCTTCTGATTTTCGAGGTATAGCAAGGGATTACCAGGAATCCGTGACAGTAGATCTGCGCCGCGTAGATCCGACCTGGGTCGTGCGACGCTGGGTTGTGCCACGCTCGTGCGGCGCGCGTGACGTTATTTAAGTCCTTGCGAAGTCGAGAGATGGTGTCCAAAATACTTTTTTGTCACACCGCATCTTATCCGAGCGGGGGGACAGGCGGGGATGCCGATAGTTTTGTTGCTTTTGGGCGCCGTCACGACTGCCGCGGGCTTGGCGCTGATCGGCTCGGGCTTGAGTTTCCGTGACGGCATTCAGACCGATATTCTCACGCCCGGCACGATCGCTGCCGTGGGCGGGCTTCTACTTATTGCCTTTGGCCTGGCGGTCCGCGAAATGCGCCGGATCGAGCGCGTATTTGTTGCGCGGCCGCCCTCGCAACCGCCCCATATCGACGACGCGATTGCCGCAACCGGCTTTGCCACCGCGCCGCCGCTGCCCTCGCCGGCAAATTCAAGACTGGGGCCGATGCCGGCCGCCGCGGTGGCTGCCGAGGCACAGGCCGACGAGGCAGTGATCGAGCGCTTGCGTGCCAAGATTCCGACGATTCCGCGTGTCGAAAATGGTCGCGCTACGGAAACCGCCGACGTCTCGCAGGCACTGCGCGACACCGCCGCTTTGGATGAGAGCGCCGCCGACGTCAAAGGCTTAGTTGCGGTGGCCCGCGCCGCCAACGGCGCCGGTTCGTCGGTGCGGTCGATGCCGCGGATGGATCTGAAGCCGCGTCTTGCGGCGGCTCCCGACAAGGGGAACGCTGCGGACAAAGGCAAAGTCTCGGTGTTCAACAGCTTCTGGCCGGCGGCGCCGCGCTCCGAGAGCAAAGAGGCGCCGCAGGGCGCGGTGCCGGCGCGCCCGCCGCAGGACCCGCGGGTGGTCGCGCAACCCACGCCGGTCGCTACCGGCCCTGGCTCGGCGGCCGTGTCGGTGCTCAAATCCGGCGTGGTCGAGGGCATGGCCTATACGCTCTATTCCGACGGGTCGATCGAAGCGCAACTTCCGCAGGGCACGTTGCGCTTCGGCTCGATCACCGCGCTGCGCAACCACATCGAGAGCAATCCCTAGAGGCGCGGCATCTTCGGCGGATTTGTTGTCCGATTTGCGCTGCGGCAGTGCGCCGTTTGGGCGCGGATGCGTACCGGCGGCGATAGGTTATCCGGGGCGCGGCGCACCGCCTTTATTGCCGGTTATTCTTGGCTTTTCATGTTGAAGACCATTTATTGCTTTATTTCCGCAGCAGTTGTTCTATCCTTAGAACAATTCGCGGGAGGAGCAGCAAATGCCCATACTTGCGACGCAGATGGGCGCCCGGGAAGCGGCGACTTTAAAACACCAGGCCCACCATGGCTGATCATTCCGATGAGGCCAGTTACATCCAACTGACCGCCAATATCGTTTCCGCCTACGTCAGCAACAACAGCGTTTCGAGTGCCGAAATTCCGGCTCTGATCAGCCAGGTCTATTCGGCGCTGACGCGCGTTTCCAACGGCGCCCAGGTTGCCACGCCGATCGAGCCGCTCAAGCCGGCCGTTCCGATCAAGCGCTCGATCACGCCGGAATATCTCGTCTGTTTGGAAGACGGCAAGAAGTTCAAATCACTGAAACGTCATTTGCGCACGCAATACGGCATGACGCCGGATCAATACCGCGCCAAGTGGAATTTGCCGCCCGATTACCCGATGGTGGCGCCCAACTATGCCGCCGCGCGCTCGCAATTGGCCAAGCAAATGGGCCTGGGCCAGCAACGCCGGCGCCGCCGCGATCGCGGATAGTGCATGCTCCGCAAAAGCCCGCCCTCGGGCTTGACCCAATGGCTGGAAACCGGTTTTCCGAAAAGGACATGCGACAATAAACGAATCGAGAGCACATCCGGATTCCACTTGATCGGGATGTGCTCTAGGCCCGCCGCTCTCAGCGTTGCAGAACGCCGATCAGCCGGTTGGCGAAACTGAGCCGCTCCGTCAGCACCTTGATGACATAAGCAAGTAGCGCCTGACTGAGCATCGGCTGCTCGTGTTTGATGCGCTCGAACGCCTCGGCGTCGAGGACGTAGAGAACGCTCGCGGCTTCGGCCTGGATCGTCGCGCTGCGCGGGCTGCGGGTGATGAGGCCCATTTCGCCGACCGTGGTATGCCCGCCGAGACTGCGCACCCGGGTGGTTCGGCCTTCCGGCAGATCGACGATGATGCCGACGCGGCCCTCGAGGATGAAATGCATGGACGTCGCGGCGTCGCCCTGATGGGCGATGACGTCGCCGGCTTGAACCTCCAGACGTTTGCAATAGTCCGACAAGAGGTCCGCCAGATGCGCGTCGCCGAGAGCCTCGGCAAGCCAGGTGCGCAAGGATCGCGAGTCGGTCACGTGAGCACGATGCGTTTCGATGATCGCCTGTTCGCAGGAACTCGAGCGCCCGGTCGAGATCGGATGCCACGATGATATCGTCGGAGATGAAACGCGCGCTGCGGAAAGCCCGCTCCAACTCCGGCGACAGCTTGACCAGAATGATGCGGGCGCCGGCCTCGGTGGCCGTTTGTTTGATCTGCGCAAAACTCTGCGTCGCCGCTGAAATCGAGGCCGGTGACGCGCTGGAAATCGAAGATCAGAAAGTGGCATTGCCGTTGCTGCGCCAACAGCGCCTTGACGTGCTGATAGAGCCGGTTGGCGGAGCCGAAGAACAAGTAGCTCTGCAACGCCATGCCCTGGACTTCGCGCCCGTGCGCCGCCAGCAAAGCAAGCTCGTGCGGCCCGCGATCGAGGGACGAGCGGTATTCCGAGCCGTCGAAGCTGAACTTGATGGCGTTCACGCGGCTGATGCTCAGTGCAAACGTGGCGCAGCCGATGACGATGCCGGTGAGCACGCCGGCGATAAAGCCCCAGTTGATAATCAGAAGCGCGATGGCGACGAGCGACAGATAGTCGAGGAGTTGCAACTGGCGGGCCGATTGGATCAGCCACTGATAGACGAGGCCGGCGCCCAGGAAGAACAACAGGCCGCCGAGAATGTATTTCGGCACGTAACCGACGAAGCTTGGGCCGGCGATCAGTAACGCCGCGCAGACCGCCGCGACGGTCAGTCCCGTCAGCCGGCCCGTGCCGCCGGCGGTGCGCACCAGGAGCGAACGGCTGATCGAAGTGCAGCTCACATAGCCGCCCAGCGCCGCGGTCGCGATATTGGCGGCGCCCAGCACTTTGAGGTCGCGGTCGATGTTGGCATCGACCCGGGTCGACAGCTCGATGCCCGTCGTGTTGAGGAGAAAGTTGATGATGGTCACGAACATCACGGCGAGCACGTCGCCGGCGAGCGCGGGCGCTTGTGTCCACGAGAAGCTTTGCAAGGTCTCCGGCCGCCACGGCGAGATCAGGTTGGCCGTCGATTGCGGTCGAAACATCCAGCCGCTCGCCTGCGCGTCGCCGAGCGACCAGCCTGCCAGCAGCAAAACAATGTAACTGGCCGCCAACGCCGCGAGCAGAATGCCCGGCATGACGAACGGGCTCTTCGAACGGCGAAGCGCCAGTTGCAACACGATGCCCACGATCAATGCAGCCGCAATCTTGCCCAGCATCGGGGCGTCGGCGAACGCGCCGAGATTGGCAAGAAGCGGCCTCTGTTCGGTAACGACGAGCACGGCGCCGGTGATCATCAGCCATCCAGTGGCGCCGAGGAAGCCGCCGATCACCGGGAAAGGCACAAAGCGAATGGCGCGCCCCGCATGGGTGAATCCAAGGACGCAGAGCAGGATCCCGGTCAGCGCCGTTGTCGCCGAGATCGCGATCAGTGTCGGCACCAATGGATCAGCGCTGCCGAGGTGTTGGATCAGCGTCGCCACCAGCGCCGCCAGGACGACCGAGATGGAACTGTCGGGGCCGGCTACGGCAAACGGCAGCGAGCTGCGCCAGGCGACGATCGAACCGCCGACCGCGGCGGAGAGAAAGGTGACGGCCACCCCATAGGCCAGCGCCGGAGCCAGGGGGCCGCTGAAGATCAAGGCGGCGTACGACAGGCAATAGGCGATCGAGAGGATGCTACAGACAAGCCCGGCGAAAACGTCGGTCAGGGCCGCTCGAGCCCTCTGGCGGCCGAGTGCGCCGGACGTATCGATCTCACCACTGACGGCCATGTCTTTCCCATCCCGCTCTTTCCACCCCGCGGTACCGGGCAGACTTACATCCGTTCGGCACCCGGACCAAACGCGTTTCCTTGCCTGGCAATGCCTGGCAGCCGGTCTTGCTAAGCCGGGACCTGGGTGATGGCGGGCTGGGGCCGATCAGGCGGTAGCTGTGGAGACCGCATTGCGCGCGTCGGCCCGGATGCGTTCCACCATGGAGCGGAAGCCATTGGAGCGTTGCGGGGTCAGATGTTCCCGAAGTCCCATGCGCGCAAAAAGTGCCAGTGCGTCGGTTTCGAGAATGTCGCGCGCGGCCTTGCCGGAGAAGATCGCGAACAGAACCGCAATCAGACCGCGCACGATGTGGGCGTCGCTGTCGCCGTCGAACGTCAGAACCGGTTCGCCGTCGCCGTCTCGGCGCACATGCGTATCGAGCCACACCTGGCTGGCGCAGCCTTGGACCTTGTTGGTGTCGCTGTGCGCAGCTTCGGCGAGCGGCGGCAATTCCCGTCCCAATTCGATCAGATAGCGATAGCGGTCGTCCCAATCGTCAAGGACGGCGAAGTTCTCGATGATTTCTTCGATATCGGGCATCGCCGGAAGGGTTCCTCGTCGCGCTCTATATAGGGCGTGGAACCCTGAAGGTCGATGTCTCGCGGCGGCGTCTTGCGATCCATTCAATCCGCGGCGATTGCGCTTAGAGCATGATCCGGAAAAGCATGCCCTCGGGCTTGACCCGATGGGTGGAAACCGGTTTTCCGAAAAGATCATGCTCCAGTAAAGAAACCTAGAGCGCGATGTTGATTCCGCTTAGAATTATCGCGCTTTAGGTGGTGTGCTTATTGTCTTTGCGCGCGGAGGGACCGCGCCACGGGGAAACGAGATCCGTGGGCGTCAAGGTGTTTTGCGAAGCGCGTTCGATGGCGGATTTTTCCGCGAGCGGCTTGCTGCCCGCCCCGGCCACAATGGTGGTGCCGACCGATCCGGTCGATCCGGTCTCACGCGGCGCCATCGCTTCGCTGATCACGTCGTAGAGAATCTTTGCGCCGGCCTGCGCGCGATAGCCGATCGTTGAAGCCATCTGCGAGCCGATGGCGCAGGCATCGGGCTGGCGTACGCAAAAGCCGCGCAAGTCGCCGACCGTCGCCGAGGCGGCAGAGAGCGCCTCGCTGGCGCTGACTTCGCCCGCTGCCGGAGTATGCTGCGCAGAACCGAATGGCAGCAGCACCAGCACCAGACCGAGCCAGAATGTCATTCTGAGCAGAAAAAACATGATCCCCGCATCCCCGACGGCGGACTTTGCCGCAGACTTGGCGACCGTAGCAGGCACGCTTGAAGGACGCGTTGGATGTGTCGGCACGTTTTTCCGCATAGTCGAATAGAATGAGCGGCAAAATTTCGCCAAATTTGAAAAAATTCAATTTAGCTAAAATTTGAACGAACATCTCCGCCTGCCGAACGCAACGGCAATGTTGCGGCAGTGGCTGATCGTGCCGCTGGTTTCTCCATCGGCTCTCGACTTTCTCCGCGAGAGCGTGGCAACGGCCCGTTCACCATGATCGGCAAATCCGCAAAGACGAAGGCACGTCGCAGGCCGTTGCCGAGCCTCATGCCTGCGGCTCTGCGTCAGCCTTAGTGTTCGCTTAAGTGGGCTCTGACACCATCCCGCAGCAGAAAAACGGGGAGCGCGTCTGGCAAGATCGGACGTGCGATCGGGTCGTGGGCCTGTTGGCGCCGGTACGGGACTATATTGCGACGCTGGTGCATCCGTCCGCGCAACAGGATGCGCTGACGGCCGCGCGCCATCGCGCCTTCATTGCGCCGCGGCTGCTGGGCAGCATCGTCGCGCTTGCGGCCTTTCCCGCCTATCTCATCGTGCGCGGCGCGCCGGGCGCAATCGAGCTCCTGATTTTCGTTTGGTTGGTCGTTCCTATTCTGGTGGCGTATTTCCTGTCGCGCACCGGCCGCTACGAAAGCGCACACATTTTGTCTTCGCTGGCTTTGGCGGGCCTCGTTACGTCGGTCGCCGCGCTCACCGGCGGCATCACGTCGTTCGCGGCCATTTGGCTCGTGGTTGTTCCGCTGGAGGCGTCGCTGTCGGCCTCGCGCCGCGTCGTCGCCATTGCGTCGATCTTCGCGCTCGCCGCCGCGGGCTTCCTGGTGCTCGCCGGTGAATTCGACTGGTTGCCGGTATCCGACCCTGACGGTCATTTTGCGCTCGCCAGATTGGGCATCGTTTCCGCCGTGCTCTATGCCGCGGGCCTGGCGCTCGGCGCCGAGGCGCTGGCGCGCACGAGTTTCTGGCTGCTTTATGCCGAGGAAGACCGTTACCGGCTTCTCGCCCGCAATATGACCGATGTCATCGCCCGCCACGATCGCGACGGTGCGCTTTTGTTTGTATCGCCGGCGGCGCAGTCCTTATTCGGCTGTGGTATCGCCGATTTGCGCGGTCACGGGTTGTTCGGCCGCGTCCATGTCGCCGACCGTCCCGCGTATCTCACCGCGCTCGGCGATACGTCTTCGCTCGGCGAAAGCCGCTCGGTCGAGTTCCGGGTGCGGCGCGACGGCGCCCCCGGCGCTCCGCCGGAACATGTCTGGATCGAGATGCGCTGCCGGCCGCTCGAGCAGCCGATGCCAAATGCAAACCCGCAGGATCGTCGCGAGGTCGTCGCCGTGTTGCGCGATGTGACCGAACGCAAGCTGCAGGAACAAGCGTTGGAGTACGCACGAAGCGATGCCGAGCGGGCCAATGCGGCGAAGAGCCGTTTCCTGGCCACGATGAGTCACGAATTGCGGACGCCGCTTAATGCCATCATCGGCTTTTCCGACATGTTGAAGAACGAATCCTCGCTCATGCTCGATGCGGATCGCCGCGTTGAATATGCCGGGTTGATCAACGATTCCGGGCACCATCTGCTTGCCGTCATCAACGGCATCCTCGACATGTCGAAAATCGAGACCGACAATTTTGAGATCACGCCGGAGCCGTTTGCGCCCGCGCAGGTCATCGCCACCTGTTGCGACCTGCTCACCTTGCGTGCCGGCGAGGCCGGCGTCACGCTCGAGAAAATGCCGACCGCCGCGTTGCCGGACATGATCGCCGACAAGCGCGCGCTCAATCAAATTCTCATCAATCTCGTATCCAACGCGATCCGCTTTACCGACCGTGGCGGCAAGATCGCCGTCGGCGCCAGCGTCGACGCCGGCTCCATCACGTTCGTGGTCGAGGACAACGGCGTCGGAATAAACGAGGATGATCTGGCCCGCGTCGGCGAGCCGTATTTCCAGGCTCGCGCCAGCTACGATCGCCGTCATGGCGGCACCGGTCTTGGATTGTCGATCGTCAAGGGGCTGATCCGTCTGCACGGCGGCGAGCTCGACATTCGCAGCCGGGTCGGCGAGGGCACCCGCGTCAGCGTTCGGCTCCCGATCGATTGCGAACGCGTGCACATTCGGCCGCTGCCGGCGGCGGTGACGTCGCTGGCGGGCCAGCCGCCACAAAAAAGCGCAGCTCGCTCGCCAAATCCTGTCGTGACGGGTGGACCCGAGAACATGACGGTGAAGAAGAGTGCCTGAGCGACGGACCAAGAGCAGGCGGCGCGCCGACCGAGGGTTGGCGACGGCTGCGCTGGCGGCGGTCGGGTCGCGCTTGTGGAGTACGGCTGCGCATCGGCCGGTTGATGCAACGGCGGCGGTGTGCGCGGGAGCAGCGAGCCTGATCATCATCGTCAACGCCATTTTCTTGCAGTCAGGCACTCATCCGGCGCCATTCTTTGCCAATCCGGCGGCCTTGGTGCCGACGTCGGGCAATCGTTTCGCCGCAGCGAACACGCCGGCGGCAATCCCCCAAGGGCCAAATCAAGGGCCGAACGCGCCTTCGACAGGCTCCCCTCCGGCGAGAGTTCCAGATCGCGCCGTCGAGGCGCCCGCGCGCGGGTCGTCGTCGGCGCGGACACAAGCAGCCGCCCATCGTGTCGATCCGATCGGCGATTTTATCGGCAACGCCTTGTCGCCGGCCTCGACTTCGTCTGTAGGGTCCGCGCGCATCATCGCGGTTCAGCGCGCTTTATCGGAATTCGGCTACGGCCAATTGCGTCAGACCGGAGCGATAGACGAACCGACCAGCGCGGCCATCCAGAAATTCGAAGCCGAGCACCAGCTTCCGGTGACCGGGCGGATCTCCGATCGCTTTGTCAGCGAATTGGCCGCTATGACTGGCCGGCCCATCCAGTAGCACTCAATCCGGCGCCGGCGCGGCTGCGCGCAAGCCAGGCGAATGGGACGCTGCTCTTCCGCCAGAGCATGTCCCGGAAAAGTGGAATCCGGTTTTCCGAAAAGGACATGCGATAACAAAAGATCTAATCCGGTCGCCAACTCATCCGTTTCTGTCTATGGCTCTCGTGCGCCGGTGCGCGCGGAATGAGGACCATGCGTCTCAAAACCGGTCTATGGGTTGCGGCCTACTTGCGGCGCTGCCAGGTCGAAGGCGTCTTCGGCGCCGTGCGCCGGCGCGGCGCCGAGGATGCCGGCGCCGTGTTCGTGCGCGTCAACCGGCTGGACGGCACGTCGGATTTGTACGGGCCGGCGCCGCAAAGTGCCTTCGAGGCGGCTGAGGCGGCGGCGCGGGCCTTTACGCCTTGCCTGGGCCGGCAGTCAGCGCCGGATGCGGACGTCGAGAGCTATCTGGGGCGGCAGATCAAGTTCGATCCGGACGTTTGGATCGTCGAGACCGAGGACCGCGCCGGGCGCAATTTTCTCGATCTCGTTCCCGGCTGACGGCGGGCTTGGGACTCAGGAAACGTCGCGGACATCGTTTGTTTGCGACGCGACGGAGTGGCGCGGCGCTGCGGCGGCCGCCCGCGCCCGCGAAGGGGAGGCGGCATCCGGCGGGGCCGAGCGCTGTCCGAAATGCGCGCGTTCGCCGGCAGGCAACGCTTGCCAGATGGCCAGCATGCCTTCGGCTGATCGCAGCTCGAGCTCGTCGTAAAAAGTAGCCAGCGTGTGAACGCGCTCGACCGAATGTCCCACGGCCGGGTTGACGAACATGAGAATGCGATAGAGCACGTCGCGGCGTAGCCTCAGTGCCTTGGCGGCGACCAGGATCGGCTCGCCCAGCTCGTCGTTGGCGATGCGGCGCGCCTGCTCGTGTGAAATCCGCAGCGCCTGCGCAAGACGGTCGGAAAATTGTTCGCGCTTGCCGATCAGGACCGACGCTTCGAGTTCCTGTCCGATGCCGGAGCGGGTGGCGACGCGGTTGCGCAAGACCGGATGAGGGTCGGCGATGTGCAAATTGAGCAAAATGAGCCGCCGCTCGGCCACGGTCGCCGTGAAGAAAAGCTCGTTCAGTTCGGTCGCAGTCGCGGCATCGATGGTCGCTGCAGGCTCACGCGTCTGCGGTTGCTCGCCGCCCGTATCGGTCGCCGCAGGTTCGTGTGCCACAGTTTCGCGCGCGACATGTTCGCTTGCCGCCTCGCCGGCCTGCGGCATCGAGGCCGGCGTCCGCAACACGGCATGGCCGCTCACTTCGGTAGCGACGACGGGCAGGTCGCGCGCGAGCCACTGCAGAACCAGCGGCGGCGGCTTGAGATAATGCGCGAACCGCTTTGCGACCGCGATCCGCGTCGGCACGTCGACGGCTTCAAGCATGCGCAGCGCCAGCTCGGTATAGTGGCGCTCTTCGTGCGCCGAGTGGCTGAGCCGTTGCACGTACAGATCGGTGAGCACGCGCAGCAGCGTCGGACGCATGTCTATTCCGCTGCGCTTGCTGAGGTCGGTGAGACCGTCGAGACTGAAGAAATTATGAGGCTCCATGAGCACTACTCGAACACATTGGGTCGCGCGAACTGCACGCCGTGCATTTCCGGTGGCGACCGATCCTCGGATTGTCGTCAACTTAAGCGGGCGCCGTTAGCGGAGCGTTAACCCTGCGCCTGCTTACTTGCGCCAACGCCGATGTGCGTGCGTCGGCGGAGAGGGGTCCGTAGCTTTCAGGGGCGCGGACAATGGCTGGGCCGCCGACATGGGTATTATTCTCAAATTTCCCGACGACGGACGTACTGCGCGCTTCGGCCGTGCCGCAGGCGGCGAAGAGTCCGCAACGGTGATCATTCTCCCCGTCATCCGCATCGAGCGTCACGAAACGCGGATCGACGATGTGAAACCATACGCCCAACCGCCGGCGCAAAAAGGCAAGCGTCGACGCCTGCGGCGCCGCTGACGCGCGGCCGGTCATGGGCAATCGGCACGGGTTCAAGCTCGCGCCAATCCTCGCGGCTTGCGCCGCGCTGGCGCTGCAAAGTTGTTCAAGCCTCACCGATCTAGGGTATGTCGACCATCCCGCGGTTGCCGACAACATTCACGCCTGGGTCGGCCAGGAAGCGGCCGCACATGTCGGCGCCCCAATATCGTTCGCCAATCTGACCGAAGACGAGCGCACGCTGCGCGATGAGGCGTTTCCGCTGATCCAGCCGGCTTATGCGCGCGGTCGTTGGGATCAGGTGGTTTACGACTACGGGCAGAAGCGCGACTTTCAACGCAGCCTCTGGATCGTCGATCCCACCCTCTATTACATCAATCTACTGGTCGCCAATTTTCGCTCCACCGCCGGACGCTACAACCGCCTCAACGACGACATCCGCAACGACGTCGTGATGATGGGCAACTTTTTCCAAACGGCGCATCGCGTGATCGAAGCCGACCGCAAACGTCAGGCGACGATGGCGCTGATCCCCGATCTTGCACCGGCCGAGCAGTTCAACGCCCTGGCGCGGGTCTCCGAGAACAATCTGGTGATCGCCTGGGTGCAGGAATCGCTCGCGCAGCGCGCCGCCAGCTATCGCTATGCGCTCAATCGGATGGCGATCAACGAGCCTGAGGATCTGGCGACTACTGTGGACATCTCGCTCACATTGCTGAAGCAGCAAATCGCCAACAACCAACTGGTTCCCGCCGGCCCGTTCGGCATGCCGCCGGTCGCGGTGGCGGCCGTACCGCCGCCGCCACCCGTCGTAAAATAATCGCGGCGACAAAGCTGCTGCGTGCCGCAGATTAGAAGGCGGTTCTTACACGGTTATTTCCCGCCTTGCGCCGCCTCATGTTATTCCGGGCTCGCGCCTTCAGGCGCGCCCTGGAATGACGGCGTCAACTTACTGCGCCGCCACGGGCTCGATGTGGCATTGCGCGCCGGCGAGCGCGCGCCGTGCCATGGCCATCAGGCTTGGTTCGGGCGCGAGCGCCCGGATGACGATCAGCCCGCTCAGCGTCGGTGACTCGATGATCAGCCGGTCGGCGGCGGTGACATCCTCTTCCTCCGGCTCCTGTTCGTGCTGCTCGGCGGTCATCAGGTCGAGATCGATGGCGCGGCGGCCGGCGGCGCGGTCGTTGATCGCGTAATAGGCCACGCTGTTACGCGTGTAGAACGTCACCGAGGTGTAAGCTTGACTGAGTGGCGCATGCAGTTTGATCGCGCCGCCGGAAAGATCGTAACGGCAGACCGCGACCGCGAACGCCGGATCCATGAACGGCATGGTGGCGTCCTGTCCGGCGGCGGCGGGCAGCGGCACCACGGTATTGACCGGCGTGAGCCGCGCCAGCCGCGAGAAGGCGTCCTGGTCGGCGGCGGTCGGCATCGCCAGAACCGTCGACAGATGCACGATGCCGGCCAGCAGCAGCGCGCCAAGAAGCCAGAGTGCGATGCGCGTCATGAGCAGCTCCGGCGGGCAATGGCCGGCATCGGCCCTTCCTTGGTGGTGAGCGAAGCAACGCCAATCGGCGTATCGTAAAGCCTCCAGACCAGAACGAATTGTTCGACACCGCCGCTCGGCAGCCAATTTCCGGGACGCGCGCGCGGCGCGACCGTAATGGCGAAATCGCCGGCGCCATCGCGCACGATCTCGGCGCTGGTGAAACCGTGCCGGTCGATGGTGTTGGCGACGAGGCGGCCCTGGGCGTCGTAGAGCGTCACGGTCCAGTAGCGTGCCGCCGGCGTCATGCCGTTCACCGTGAACGTGCAGCGGCCGTCGAGCACATTGCCGGCGTCATCGGTGCGGGCGAAGAAGGCGACGCCGTCGCCGACGCCGATCGGCAGCGCGCCGGTGCGCGAGATCGTGGCGCGGGCGTAGGGGTCGATATTCACCGATCCGGTTTTCGGCCAAGCCGTCCAGGCGCCGATGGTCATCGAGCCGAAGGCGACGCCACGCGTGAGCGTGAGCCAAGTCGCGCCCAATCCGATCGCGGCGGCGAGCAACAAGGTGAGGCAAGAGCTAACAAACAGACGCACGTTCGATCCCGATTAGAGCATGTCCCGCAGAATGCGCTCTAGTTGCCTCTGGTCGGTACAGGCGGCTGCTCGCTCGCTGCCGTCTGGGTGGAGACGCCGTTCTGACGTTCAAGCGCGCCCAACGGTCCCGGCGGCACGCCGGGCGGCGGCAACGCCCGGGCCGCCTCGTCGAGGAGGCGCTCAACCCGCACCAATGCTTCGGTGCCCTTGCGGGTCAGCAGGATCGGCCGCGCGACCGAGGTGCCCTGTGCGGCCGCATCGGCGGCCGGAGCGCGCCCGGGCGGCGGCAAGCCCGGCAGCTGCCGCAATTCGATGCCCTGGTGCGCATAGGCCATGACGTTGTGCCAGATCAGCGCCGGAATGGTACCGCCGGTCATGCGCTTGGTCGGCTGATAATCGTCGTTGCCCATCCACACCGCGCCGGAGAAGTTGCCCGTATAGCCGCAGAACCAGGCATCGCGATAACCGTTGGTGGTGCCGGTCTTGCCGGCGACGTGAATGCCGTCGAGCTGCGCCCGCCGGCCGGTGCCGTTTTGTACGACCGAGTTCATCATGCCGATCATCTCGAGCGCCACCTTCGGCGAGATCACTTGCTCGGGGCGCTTGCCGTCGCGGTCGAAGCGCCACACCAATCTGCCGGTGCCGGTGCGCACTTCGAGCGCGGCGTGCGGCGGCACTGCCTTGCCGAGATTAGGGAACGTCGCGTACGCCACGGCGTGTTCCACCACGTTGACCTCGTCGGCGCCGATCGGCAGCGACGGCGTATCGGGAAGCGGCGTGTAGATACCGAAATTGCGCGCGGTCTGGATGATCTTGGCGCGGCCGAGCTTGGCATTGCCGTCGCCGAGCGCGATCGAGAGTTTGACCGGTATGATGTTCACCGAATTGGTGATCGCCTGCGTCAGCGTCATTGCGCCCGAATAGCCGCCGGAATAATTGTGCGGACACCAATTGCCGATACAGACCGGTGAATCGACGACGATCGACTGTGGCGTGAAGCCGTTCGCCAGCGCGGTGGCGTAAACGTAAGGCTTGAACGAGGAACCGGGCTGGCGCAGCGCATCGACGGCGCGGTTGAACTGGCTCGCCCCGTAGTCGCGGCCGCCGACCATCGCGCGTACGCCGCCGTCGAGATCGGCGATCACCAGGGCGGACTGGCTCGCGCCGTAATCGTGCCCGTATTGCCGCAGCGCCGATTCCACCTCGTGCTCGGCGACGTGCTGCAAGTTGGGATCGAGCGCGGTGCGCACGATAAAGAAGCTATCGTTGACTGACTTCGGGAAGGTGTCGACGAGCTTGCGCATCTCGTCGAAGGCCCAGTCGAGATAATAGTTCGGCGCGTCTTCCTGCTTGCGGTCGATCGGCGTCGCCGGATTGCGCCGCGCTCCGTAGACTTGGCCTTCGGTCATGAAGCCCGCGTCGACCAGGTTGTCGAGCACCACGTTGGCGCGGGCGCGCGCCGCCGGCAGGTTCACGAGCGGCGAGAATTTGGTCGGCGCCTTGAACAGGCCCGCGAGCATCGCGGCTTCAGGCAAAGTGACGTCGCGCACCGATTTGCCGAAATAATACTGCGCCGCGCTGTTGACCCCGAAGGTGCCGCCGCCCAGATAGGCGCGGTCGAGATAAAGCTTGAGGATCTCGTTCTTGGTGAGATGCGTTTCCAGCCAGAGCGCCAGGAACGCTTCGTTGATCTTGCGCTCGATGGTGCGCTCGTTCGACAGGAACAGGTTCTTGGCAAGCTGCTGGGTGAGGGTGGAGCCGCCTTGCCGCACACCGCCGGCCCGCGCATTGGTCACCAGCGCGCGGAAGGTACCGAAAAAGTCGATGCCGAAATGTTCGTAAAAGCGCCGGTCCTCGGTCGCGAGCGTGGCCTTGATCAGATGATCGGGCATGTCGTCGAGCGAAACGGAATCGTTGTGTTTGATGCCGCGGGTGCCGATCTCGTTGCCGTACCGGTCAAGAAAATTGACAGCGAGCTCGGATTTCTTCAGCCAGTTCTCGTCCGAGGTTTCGCGAAACGACGGGATGGCCAGCAGCAGCATCAGCACCAGGCCGCCGGTTCCCAAGGTCGCGGCTTCCGACAGCGGTTCGACGAGCAGCCAGCGCCGCCATCCGGCGACGTGGAACCGGTCCATGAACGTGGTGAAGCGCTCATAGGTATCGCGCGCCCAATTGCCGCTTTGGAACACGGAGAAGTCGAGCCGCGCATCGAGGTCGAGCAGCAGCCGCCTGAGCCTCTCGCGCCAGCTAGGCGGTCGATCGGGGAACATGTCGGTCACGCTTTAGCCTTTCCCGGCACCGAATCGTGCCCCGCCATGCTGGGTTGTCTCGCCCATACAGGTTTAGCTGAGCCGCCGCCTGCGGCCAATGCGGCTTGATCGACAGTTTGAATGGAAATTAGGGGCAAATGGGGCATAAAGATTTGCAGCGCCGCGGCGCCTTCGCCCGGGAGCACGAATGACCATCGACGACGGAACTGGGGACGTGCCGTTTTGGCGGCGCAAGTCCTTGGATGATATGACGGATCGGGAATGGGAAAGCCTCTGCGACGGTTGCGCCCGCTGTTGCCTTAACAAGCTCGAGGAAGAGGGCACTGACCGGACCTTCTACACCAATGTGGGTTGCCGGTTGCTTGACGGCAAAAGCTGCCGCTGCCGCGATTATCCCCATAGGCTCGATCAGGTCGACGATTGCGTGCGGCTGACGCCCGAGAGTTTGAAGGAAATCACCTGGCTGCCGCCGTCGTGCGCTTACGTGCTGCTGTCGGAGGGCAAGGACCTCTACTGGTGGCATCCCTTGGTGTCCGGCGATCCGGACACGGTGCATGCCGCCGGCGTCTCGGTGCGCTCCCACGTGCTGGCCAGCGAAAAGGATGTGCCCGACGAAGACCTTGAGGAGCACATCGTGAGCTGGCCGCTGAAGCTGCCGAAACGGGCGCGGAAGAAATAACCCGGTTATTGACCGCCTCCGCGGATGCGAAGTTAGCTCAGCTTGAGCCCATAAGCATATCGGAGCTGGAGGCTTTTGGCGTTTGGAGTTGCGGGTGCACGCCTGCGTCCTGATTGCTCAAGACGCAGGCGCACCCACCGACTCCCCAACGGTCCCCAAACCGATGTTATGCCCGCCGCCGCTCCGGCGAGCGGTAGGCCATGCGCGCATGAGCGGCGCAGTAGGAAAATCCCGCCACGGTCTCGCTGCCGCAGAAAACGAAATCTGCCGCGTGTCCATGGTGCTCGCTGACCGGCCAGCGGCAGTTGCTTTGGCCCAGTTCGAGCAGCGAGCAACATTGCGTGCCGCCCACCGGCTCGGCTTCGACGATCGTGTCGTCGGCGATGCGCGCCGCGTCGGCAGCAATCAAGCGCAGTGTGCGCCGTTGCGAAAGAACCCGGGGGCGCTGGGTGCGGGGAGGGCACACCCGCCCCAGCGCCGCCACGGGTCGCCCCGGGCCTAATCCGAGGCGATAAATCTTGCCGATCACCGCATTGCGGCTGACGCCGATTTCGGCGGCGATCTGGCTGCAGGTCATCCCGGCGCCAATGAACGAGCGCAGTTGCGCGACCCGCTCGGGATTCCAAGTGACAGTGGGCGATGAGACGGTGGTCGGTGCGACAGGGGTGGTCGATGAGGTCATCATTGATGGGATAGTCATGGGAAAGGTTGCCTCGCATGCCATTGCCGCGGGTCCGTTCTGGACCGGCGGGGCGAAGGCCGTGCAACCCGGGCGCTGGCCCATCTCTTCCCGGCGCCAACGTGGCGCGCGGGCATGCGGCCGCGATCACCAAGCCGCAGTCCGCCGCAAGGCAGCTGTCAGCCTGACGTTCTCACACCCGGACCCCGCTCATTGGGGCCGCATTTTAAGCTTATTGCGCGAAAACCGTCGCCGAGGCTCAAAGTGCCATGATTCGAATTCGCCTGCCAAGGGTTTTAACCCTATAATAACCAAGTTGTAACCCTGGCTGAGGCGCGTTCGACCCCCGCGCACTCGATCCGAGACATCTAGCTGGACCATGGCGCGACCCGAAAACCGCTCGGAAGCGCGGGCCCTGAGCCTGACGCTGCCGACCGAGACCTTCAATTATCTCGTCCTGCTGGCGACGATGGGAAAGCTCGGCCGCACCGAGAACGAGGTCGCGACCCACATCCTCGTGCGCGAGGTCTACGCCATGATCGAGCGCCGCTTCCACGAAATGCGCGTTCCGGCCCCGGAGGGCGAGGGCGGGTAGGGCAACGCAAGCGATTTTGGGATCAGATTATCGCTCCCGCTCATCCCAGGGCTCGCGCGCCGTGTGGTGAATGTGCAGTATCTCGATTGTCTCATCCCGCACGCGACAAAAGATCTTGTAAGGAAAACGACCGAGCGGCGCGACGCGCACATCGGGACGTTCTTTGGAATGTCGCATGCTCTCTGGCCAGCGCGCAATATGAGCGACAACGACTTTTAATCGCCGTTCGACGGTCCGGCCAAGTCCAGGATAATGCTGTTTCAGATAAACTGTGATTTCATTGAGGTCGCTGAGCGCTGGCTCAGTGTAGACGACCTTCACGCGCCTCGCAGCTTGGTGAAAGCCGCGTCCACTTGTTGATCTGAGGCGAAGCGGCCTTCATCGGCGGCGCGAAGGCCGCGATCGATGCCGGTCAATTCGGCTGCGCTCGCTTCGTAGTCACCGCTACTGAGGCTTGCTTCAATATCGCGCGCGATCTCGGCAAGCTCGTCTTGTGCCTGAGCCGGCCACTGTTCGACGAGCTCCAGAACTTCAGCGAGTTGTTTCGTTTTCATGGCAATAACTTAGCACACAAAACGAGCTTCGCGAAGTTGTCTGTTCTTCCGTTCAAACGACCGTGCCCGCTCCGCGGCGGGCGCATCGCCAAACGATCATTATTTCACCCCTAACAGCTCCACATCAAAAATCAGCGTCGCGTTCGGCGGAATGGCGTTGCCGGCGCCTTGCGCGCCGTAGCCGAGCGCGGGCGGAATGATCAGCGTGCGCTTGCCGCCCACCTTCATACTGGCGACGCCTTCGTCCCAGCCGGGAATAACCTGACGCAGGCCGATCTTGAATTCGAACGGCTGGCCGCGATCCACCGATAAATCGAATTTCTTGCCCTTGGCGCCGTTCTCGTAGAGCCACCCGGTATAGTGCATCACGCAGGTCTGCCCGATCTTGGGCGAGGGCCCGGTGCCCACCTTGGTGTCGATGATCTGCAACCCGGACGGCGTGGTCGTCACTGGCTGGGCGAGGGCGGAACTGGCAATCGCGGCGCCGCCGGAAATGACCGCGAGCGTGAACACGGCGGAACGGCGCGAGCACATTGGCATTGTGGTTTCTCCTTAAATGCAACCGATTTTCGGCAAAGATTCATGCACAAAAAAGGCCGCAGCCGATAACGATTCGAAGACGAAGTGACTCCGCTTTAGGGCCTGTTGAGAATCAGGATTCCACGCGGAGCTTGTTTGTGATTCAAGCTTCGGATGGAACGATTCGTTTTAACTGACGCCCAATGGGCGAAGATGGAGCCGCATTGCTTAGGCAAGCCGACGGATCCGGGCCGCAGCGGCAAGGACAATCGGCTGTTCGTCGAAGCGGTGCTGTGGGTGGTCCGCACGGGGAGCCCGTGGCGCGATCTGCCCGCGTTCTTTGGCAAGTGGAACACCGTATTCAAGCGGTACCGCGACTGGGTCGAAGCCGATGTTTTCGTCAGGCTTTTTGAAGCCTGCTCGGACCAGCCGGACATGGAATACGCCATGATCGACGCTACCATCGTCAAGGTCCATCGCCACGGCCAGGGCGCAAAAGGGGGACTCAAAGCCAGGCCATCGGCCGTTCCAAAGGCGGCATGACCACCAAAATCCTGGCGCTGACCGACGCGCTCGGCAACCTCGTGCGCTTCGATCTGTTGCCCGGCCATCGTTACGATACGGTCGGTGTTGCACCCCTCCTCGACGGCCTCGATCTTGGTGCGCTGATCGCCGACAAAGCCTTCGACAGCAACGCCATCGTCGCCGATTTGAACGCCCGCGGCGCCAAGATCGTCATTTCCGCGCATCCTCGCCGAGCCCAAAAACGCCCGTTCGATGCTGAGATCTACAAATGGCGTCATCTGATCGAGAACTTCTTCTGCAAGCTCAAGGAATTCAAACGCATCGCCATGCGCGCCGACAAAACCGACCGGAGCTTTAAAGCCATCGTCTATCTCGCCGCCGCCGTCATTAACTCGCGTTGAATCTCAACAGTCCTTAGAGCATGTCCCGGAAAAGTGGAAACCGGTTTTCCGAAAAGGACATGCGACAACACATGAATTTAGAGCCCATCCCGATTCTAATCGGGATGGGCTCTAGCCGGAAAGCGTGTCACACGCTACCTCGTCATCATTGATGGGCCTTCGCACACGGGAGCGTTGCCGATGACGACACGTCCGCCATTGCCGCCGTTTACGCGCGAGACCGCGGCGCAAAAGGTGCGCGCCGCCGAGGATGCCTGGAACACGCGCGATCCGGCGCGCGTCGCCGGCGCTTATTCGCCGGAGAGCCGTTGGCGCAATCGCGCCGAGTTCTTTCAAGGCCGCGACGCCATCGAAGCGTTTCTGCACCGCAAATGGGTGCGCGAGCTCGACTACCGGCTGATCAAGGAGCTGTGGGCCTTTACCGAGAACCACATCGCCGTGCGCTTCGCCTATGAATGGCACGACGACAGCGGCAACTGGTTTCGCAGCCACGGCAACGAGCTATGGGAATTCGACGAGGCCGGCTTCATGCGCCGGCGCGAAGCCAGCATCAACGACCTGCCGATCGCAGAGAAGAACCGGCTGTTTCATTGGCCGCTCGGCCCCCGCCCGGCGGACCATAAGGGCCTGAGCGAATTGGGGCTGTAGCACTTTCACCTCTCCCCGCATGCGGGGAGAGGGAGCCGCGCGCGACCAGGCGGATGCCATCGCCGTCTTCGTCATTGGGAGGAGCGAAGCGACGAAGCAATCCAGTCGGCGCCGCCGCGCTGGATTGCTTCGCTACCGCTCGCAATGACGAGCCGCGTAGCAATGACAAGCCGCGTAGGATGGGTTGAGCGAAGCGAAACCCATCAATCGCCTGAGAGGCTGCACGATGGGTTTCGCAAATGCTCAACCCATCCTACGCGCGTAAGGCATCGATCTTGTTGATGCGTCATGCGCGGGCTTGACCCGCGCATCCATGCTGAAGGAAGGCTCGGCCGGAGCGGTCGCTATTGCGCAATGCGCTTTGGCAGGCCGCATGGTTTGCCGGGTCAAGCCCGGCAATGACGGCCATGGGGCCTACCCGTGGTCCGACGGCAGCAGCAGATCTTCTTCCGCCAGCAACTCGCGCAGATCGCCGGCCGCCTCGATGGCATCTTCCTCGGTGGTCACGGCCTTGAGGCGATGCCACACTTCGCGCCACGGCTCCGGCCGCCCGATGTGCAGCGCTTCGGCCACATAATCGTGTGCTTCTTTCAATGTCGTCAGCCGCCGCGGCTTCGGCGTGTCCCTGACGACGATGGGTGGTGCAATCGGGAAATCGGTCATGACGCACCCTAGCGCGGATTTCGCGAAAGCGAAATCCGCAAACGGCATCGTGCACGATTTCCATTGTGCCCATTCACTCGTCATGCGCGGGCTTGACCCGCGCATCCATGCTGAGCGAAGGCTGACGTAGTGCGTCTAGGGAGAGCATTGCGCAAGCCGCGAGGTCGCATGGATTGCCGGGTCAAGCCCGGCAATGACGATCGAGGGGGACGCGCGCCGGCGTTCAAAAGGGGATACTAAGAATGAGTCTCGTTCACGATCCGGAAGTCTGGCAACAGCGGCTCGCGGCGCTGCCGGTCGCGCGCTATGAGGCCGACCAGGCGGTGTTCGCCGAGGGCACCAAAACCGGAAAGCTTCTGATCCTCAAGGAAGGCGCGGTCGCCATCGTCAAAGGCGGCATCGAGATCGCCACGGTGGCGGAGCCGGGCGCCGTATTCGGCGAGCTTTCCGCGCTGCTCGACCAGCCGCACAGCGCCGACGTGCGCGCGCTCGAAGCGTCCGAGTTTTACGTCGCCGATGCCGCAACGTTGCTCAGCGAGGACCCGGCCGCGCTTCTTTACGTCACCATGATGCTGGCGCGCCGTCTCGACGGCGCCAACGCGATGTTTCTCGAACTGAAAAACCAGCTCGCCTCCGGCGAGCCGCCGGGCCTGATCAACTCGACCCTCGACAAGATCGGCAGCCTCCTCGGCGCCATCGGCACCGGCTACATCCGCGCCGGTGCGGGCTACTCGGGCTATCCGTTTGCGTAAGCGCTGACGAATGGCAACAACGTGGCGTCGTTCGTCATTGCGAGGAGCAAAGCGACGAAGCAATCCAGCTTCCCGCGCAAGCCTCTGGATTGCTTCGCTACGCTCGCAATGACGAGAGCGCGTAGGATGGGTTGAGCAAAGCGAAACCCATCATGCGGCGGAGAGGTTGTTTGATGGGTTTCGCAAACGCTCAACCCATCCTACGCAGCGCTCCGTCACCCTGAGGTGGTCGCGAAGCGACCCTCGAAGGGCGACGGCCCGGGCGCCTCGGCCGATTCATCCTTCGAGGCGCGCCTTCGGCGCGCACCTCGGGATGACGGTAAACACAACGTGCAGTCGTCGTTGCGAGGAGCAAAGCGACGAAGCAATCCAGCACCGCGCCGCGGCACTGGATTGCTTCGCTACGCTCGCAATGACCAGGTTATGTAGGATGGGTTGAGCGAAGCGAAACCCATCATGCAGCGGAGAGGTTGTTTGATGGGTTTCGCAAGGGCTCAACCCATCCTACGTACTACTTACTGTTCGTTAGGCCGCTCTTTTGTGCCCAGTTATGTTGACCAACATTGACGGCTGCGCTTCCCAAAACCGACCGTCATCTGGCATATCGTGCAACGTCTTGTCATCTATCCTAAGCCGGATGATGAGCCACATACTGGTAAAGATGCTCAGAAGATAGATTTCGTCTGGACGATCGGTGCGCGAGGCTTCGACCGCGGCAACCGCGTCAGCTACGTTTAAGTGGTTAGTGAAAAAGATATCGTCCTCCTCAAGGATGAGGATTGTCCGGGCACCCGCTTTTTTCCATTGCATCAACTTCGGGACTTTCCGGTCATAGGCAATTTGGATCCGCTCGCGGCGGCCCACCTCTATGTCGCCTGCTTTCAAGTGTTGGATGGTGAAGGGGTACGGAAAACCGTCGCGCGGCCAGCGGTGAAGCGACACAGCGAAGGGTACACCGGGCGGGGTAATTTTTTGGATAGGCAAGATGTAACGGCCAGGTCGGGCTGTCGGCAGACCGGGCGCTGTCGACAGAATCCAGTCGACAAGAGCGGCTTGGATTGGGCGCGTCGCTCGATCATTGAGTTCCCAGCATTGCTCCCGCGGGCACGTTAAGTTCAAATCGACTGTCTAGTGGAAGCTGATTCGCAACTCGTTCGACGATCGGCTGAAAGTGGCGGCTCGCTTCTGCTTCAAGCTGAATATGACCCGCAAACGGCTCTATCCTTGTGTGCTCGAATGCAAGAAGCTGGGTACTGACTGTGCAGACAAGTTCGACCGGCCCGACGCTATGCGTTTTTTCAGGAAAGACAAGATCGTGACGCGTCGCGCGCATGCGCCCCTCGATGTCGCGCAAAACAGCGTCACAGGCTTTTCCTTCGTTTGATCGATCTGTCCGTTCCAACTAGCTACACCCCGTCGTGCTTCCGCACGTATCGCACTTCATGCACGTGCCGTTGCGCACCAGCGTGAAATTTCCGCACTCGCCGCAGGCTTCGCCTTCGTAGCCTTTGGCGCGGGCTTCGGCGCGCTTTTCGGCGGCGGCGGCTTTGGCGTTGGCGCGGGCGTCGGTCCAGGGCAGATGCTCGAGCGCTTGCGCCGGCGAGAGCTTCGGCTCCGGCTCAGTTTTAAGAGCGGTGGCGCCGTCGGTTTCGGCGCGGGCGCCGCCGCCGGTGAAGGCGGTGACATTGGAGGCAGCCGCGCCGCGCGCGCCGCCTTCGCTACCGGCGGGGGAGGGCATTTCCACGCCGCCCTGCATCACCTTGAGCCGGTCGGTGCGCGAGCGCGTCAGGCCCTTGGAGACATAGCGGGTCTCGGTGGGCTTGCCTTCTTCTACGCCCTTGCCGAGCGCGTCAAAACCTTCGCCCGAGGGATCGACGTGGGCGAGGTCGAAGCGCTCCAGATAGCTCACCGCCAGCTCGCGGAACACATAGTCGAGGATGGAGGTGGCGTATTTGATCGAGTCGTTGCCCTGCACCGGGCCGGACGGCTCGAAGCGGGTGAAGGTGAAGGCATCGACATATTCGTCGAGCGGCACGCCGTATTGCAGGCCGAGCGATACCGCGATGGCGAAGTTGTTGAGGAGCGAGCGCAGCGCCGCGCCTTCCTTGTGCATGTCGATGAAGATCTCGCCCAGCCGGCCGTCGTCATATTCGCCGGTGCGCAGATACACTTTGTGGCCGCCGACCACGGCCTTTTGCGTATAACCTTTGCGCCGATCGGGCATGCGCTCGCGCTCGCGCATGACGACGATGCGCTCGACGACTTTCTCGACCACCTTTTCGGCGAGCCCCGCGGCGCGCGCCGCGGCCGGCTTGTCGAGGAACGCCTCGATGATGTCGTCGTCCTCTTCCTCGTCGGCGATGAGCTGGCTCTGCAGCGGCTGCGAGAGTTTCGAGCCGTCGCGATAAAGCGCGTTCGCCTTCAGGCCGAGCTTCCAGGAGAGCAGATACGCCTCCTTGCAATCCTCGACCGTCGCCTCGTTGGGCATGTTGATGGTCTTACTGATGGCGCCTGAGATGAAAGGCTGCGCCGCCGCCAGCATGCGGATGTGGCTGTCGACCGAGAGATAGCGCTTGCCGGTGCGGCCGCACGGATTGGCGCAGTCGAACACCGCGTAATGCTCAGGTCTCAGATGCGGCGCGCCTTCCACCGTCATGGCGCCGCAGACATGCACGTTGGCGGCCTCGATCTCGCGCTTGGTGAAGCCGAGCCAGGCCAGCAGATCGAAGCTCGGCGCCGCCAGGTCGTCAAGCTCGACGCCGATTTCGTCGCGGAGGAATTCAGCGCCCAAGGTCCATTTGTTGAAGGCGAACTTGATGTCGAAGGCGGCCGGCAGTGCTTTTTCCACTTTTGCGATCGCCTCCGGCGAGAAGCCTTTGGCGGTCAGCGTGCTGTGGTTGATGGCAGGCGCCTGGCCGAGCGAGCCGTGACCCACCGCATAGGCGATGATCTCGGCGATCTGGCTTTCCGAATAGCCGAGCACGCGCAGCGCTTCGGGCACGGCGCGGTTGATGATCTTGAAATAGCCGCCGCCGGCGAGCTTCTTGAACTTCACCAGCGCGAAGTCGGGCTCGATGCCGGTGGTGTCGCAATCCATCACCAGGCCGATCGTGCCGGTCGGCGCAACGACTGTCGCCTGCGCATTGCGGTAGCCGTGCGCCTCGCCGAGTTCGATCGCGCGATCCCAGGCCGCCTTGGCATGGGCCGAGAGCTTGGCGTCGGCGAGCACCGCATGATCGAGCGGCACCGGCGGCGTGGTCATGTGCTCATAGCCCGAGCGCAGGCCGTGCGCCGCGCGGCGATGATTGCGGATCACCCGCAGCATCACGTCGCGGTTTTCGCCGTAGCGCGGGAAGGCGCCAAGCTCGGCCGCCATTTCGGCCGAGGTGGCGTAGCAGATGCCGGTCATGACGGCGGAGAGCGCGGCGCAGATCGAGCGGCCGGCTTCGGAGTCGTAGGGAATGCCCGACGACATCAGGAGCCCGCCGACATTGGCGTAGCCGAGCCCCAGCGTGCGGAAATCGTAGGAGCGCTGGGCGATCTCGCGCGAGGGAAATTGCGCCATCGTCACCGAGATTTCGAGCACGATGGTCCACAGCCGCACCGCGTGCTCATAGCCCTCGATATCGAAGCCACCCACCATCCCGGCGCCGACGAATTCGGAGGGTCGGCGGAAGGTGAGCAGGTTCAACGACGCCAGATTGCAGGCGGTGTCGTCGAGGAACATGTATTCCGAGCACGGATTGGAGGCGAGGATCGGCCCCGACGCCGCGCAAGTGTGCCAGTCGTTGATCGTGGAGTGGAATTGCAGGCCCGGATCGGCGCTGGCCCAGGCGGCGTAGCCGATCTTCTCCCACAGGTCGCGCGCCTTCACGGTCTTGGCCACCTGGCCGGGTTTGGTGCGCCAGAACAGGTCCCATTCGCGGTCGGCTTCGACCGCTTTGAGAAACTCGTCGGTGACCCGCACCGTGTTGTTGGAGTTCTGCCCGGAGACCGTCAGGTAGGCCTCCGAATCCCAGTCGGTGTCGTAAACCGGGAAATCGATGTCCTTGTGGCCCTGGCGGGCGAACTGGATCACGCGGCGGATGTAATTGTCCGGCACGCTGTTCTTGCGCGCGGCCTTGATCTCGCGCCGCAGCACCGGGTTCTTCTCCGGATCGAAGCAGTCGTCGCCGGAGCCGGCGCAATTTACGCAGGCTTTCAGGACGGCGCGCAGATGCCGCTGGTTGACCTTCGAGCCGGTGACGAGGTTCGCCACCTTCTGCTCTTCGAGCACCTTCCAGTTGATGAAACCCTCGATATCCGGATGGTCGGCATCGAGGATCACCATCTTGGCGGCGCGCCGCGTCGTGCCGCCGGACTTGATCGCGCCGGCGGCGCGGTCGCCGATCTTGAGGAAGCTCATCAGGCCCGACGACTTGCCGCCGCCGGAGAGCTTCTCGCCTTCGCCGCGCAGCTTGGAGAAATTGGTGCCGGTGCCGGAGCCGTATTTGAACAGCCGCGCCTCGCGCACCCACAGATCCATGATCCCGCCCTCGTTGACGAGGTCGTCGGAGATCGACTGGATGAAGCAGGCGTGCGGCTGCGGATGCTCATAAGCCGTGGCCGACGGCTTCAGCTCCCCGGTTTTGAAATCGACGTAGAAATGCCCTTGGCTCGGGCCGTCGATGCCATAGGCCCAGTGCAGGCCGGTGTTGAACCATTGCGGCGAATTCGGCGCCACCATCTGCATCGCCAGCATGTAGCGGTGCTCGTCGAAGAAGGCTTGCGCGTCGGCTTCCGAGGAGAAATAGCCGCCTTTCCAGCCCCAATAGGTCCAGGTGCCGGCGAGCCGGTCGAACACCTGCTTGCACGAGCTCTCGCCGCTAAAGCGCTCCTTCTCGGGCAGCGCGGCCAGCGCTTTGTCGTCGGCGACGCTGCGCCACAGCCAGGAGGGAACGCTCTCCTCCTCGACCTTTTTCAGGCGTGCGGGCACGCCGGCCTTACGGAAATATTTCTGCGCCAAAACGTCGGACGCGACCTGCGACCATTGCTCGGGCACTTCCACGTTGTCGGCGTGGAAAACCACCGAGCCGTCCGGATTGCGGATTTCGCTCACAGTGAGACGGAAGGCGATGTCCGCGTAAGGTGACTGTCCCTCTTTGGTGTAGCGCCGTTCGATCCGCATTTGTCTGCCCCAATTTTCCTTTTACACCTTGACGCCGGCATCGTGCGGAAAGCCTCCGCTTTATATAAGACGCCGACAGCTTTCCCGCGACGCGCCAAACACGCGTGGCTGCGTCGTGGGCCTCACCCCAAGTCACTCGCCCCTCAAGCCACTCTGCGCCGACCCATGTGGCAGTCCCGGTTTCGCCCGGAACTCGTCGCGCTTCGTCCAATTCTCCGAAGAGACGACAAAACTCCTGCCTCGCGCTGATGGGCAGCGCGCTGCCGTTCCCGCAAATCTCTTTTGGAGAGCCCGGCGGACTTCGTTACGCGCGCGCCGAACTTTCAAAAGCTAGGCCAAGCCGGTCGCGCACGTCAAGACTTAGTACGAGAATCTGAATCAACTACTAAATATGGGGATAATGGGGAAGAATCGTGCGGGGGATGCGTAAGTATCGGGCATCCCTTCGAGATTCGGAAGGCGCCGAGCGCGGCTGCCGCCGGTTTTTCCTGGGACAACACCCTCGCGCGCCCGGAATGGGGCACCGACCCGGGCCCGGAACTCGCCGCAAGCGGCCGGGCCGATAGTTCCATGGTCGATCGCCCGGTCACCGGTCTGTCACGTAATGGCGGGCCTTTCCGGCCGATTCTGAGTGAAACACGGCGCAAAGCGGCTATTTTTGCTTAGAAGCGTCATTTATGTCATTGAGTTTAAAGACATAAATTGAATTGTCTCGCTGCTCCGTTGCCGATTCCATCGGCCGGCCCGGCAGGTGATTCCACGAGCGCGTCCCGGCGGCGAGCGGAATGATGCCGCCGAACCGCCGCAAATTCCGCCGGCAACGTCGTTAACCTAAACTAAAAACCGCGCGACGATGGGCTGGTGCTTTCTTGACGCAGGCAGAGGGAAGCGCGGATAAACGAGGTTAATGGTGGCGGGGCCGTTGGTGCAGCGTTTCAGTAACGCAGGGCGCGTCGTTGTGTGCTCAGCCCTGTTGGCGGCGTGCGCCTCAATCCACAACGATCCCATCAACCAACCGATGCTTTCGGGCGCTGCGCCGTCGACCGAGCTCGGCGCTTCGGTCGAGACTTATTACGACGACACGGTGATCGCGCTGTCGTTCTCCGGTGGCGGCACGCGCGCGGCCGCCTTCTCGTATGGCGTACTCACCGCATTCGACGAGACGCCGACGCCCGGCCGCTCCGCATCGCTCCTGAACCGCATCGACTTCGTCACCGGCGTGTCCGGAGGCTCGGTGCTGGCCGCTTATTACGGGCTGAAGAAGCGCGCCGCGCTCGCCGATTTCAAGCAGCGCTTCCTTCTGCGCAACGCCGAGGAAAGCCTGCAGACCAATCTCAACCTCTTGAGCCTCGCCAAGGGATTGCAGGGCGGCATCAACGATACGGGCGCATTCCCAAAATGGCTCGACGACAATCTGTTCGAGCATGCGACCTTCAAGAGCCTTCTGTATCAGCGCCGGCCGTACATCTGGATCAACGCATCCGATATTTACGACCGCACGCCGTTCGTGTTCGGCCGCGTCCTGTTCGGCGCTTTGTGCAGTAACCTCGCCGATTACCCGATCTCCCTTGCGGTCGCCGCCTCGGCGGCGGTGCCGGTGGTATTCGCGCCGGTCGTGATCCAAGCCTATCCGGGCGGCTGCTCGGTGCCGTTGCCGGCTTGGGTGCATCGGGTGCGCAGCAACCCCAACGCGGCACCGCTGCTGCGCAACTTCGCCAACGCCATGTACCGCTACCACTCCGGCGAGGTCCGCTATGTGAAGCTGCTCGACGGCGGCATCGTCGACAATTACGGGCTCGCCGGCTTCACTATCGCGCGGCTTGCTTCCGACACGCCCTATGGGCCGCTGCAGCCCGAAGAGGGCGTGAAACTGCGGCGCCTTCTGTTTCTGGTAGTCGATGCCGGCCGCGCGCCGTCGGGGGCCTGGTCGCAGACCATCGAGGGCCCCTCGGGCGCCAACCTGATCACCGCAGCCTCCGACACGGCGACCGAATCCGGTGCCGTCGGCAGCTACTCGTCGTTTCAGGATACGATGAACAATTGGCAGTCGGCGCTGATCAATTGGCGCTGCCAGCTGTCCGCGGCGGATCGCCATCGCTACGGCGCACCGCCCGGATGGAATTGCCGCGACGTGAAGATCTTCGTCGGCCGCATCGCCTTCGATCAGCTCGACCCGGAGCGCGCCGCGGCGCTCAATGCGGTCGAGACTTCGTTCAAGCTGCCGCCCGAGAAGGTCGAGATGGTCATCGCGGCCGGCCACGATGCGCTCAAATACAACGCGATATTTCGTTCGTTTCTGACGTCGCTCGCCGGCGGCCCGCGACCGCCCGGCGGCGTACCGGTCACCGGCCCGGTCGCACCGCCCCCAGGCGCGCCCCCGCAAGCGGCAAATCCGCCGGGCGCGCCTCCGTCAGTCCCACAAGAAGCCGCGGCGCAATAGCGATAGCACCTGGACTTCATTCTGGGGACAATTGTGATTGGATGAAATCGTCATGCCCGCGGATAGCCGTTCGAAGAACGGCGTCGCTTTGCTCCGCCTATGTCGCGGGCATCCACGTCTTGGCGACCAAACAAATAGGTCGCGACGAGACAAAGTCGTGGATGGCCGGAAGAAGTCCGGCCATGACGCGCAGGTTATTCCGCCGCCACCCGCGTGTGGCCAAGCCGGGTGTTCAGCGTGTCGAGGAGCAACTCGGCCGCTTGCGCGATCACGGTGCCGGGCGGAAAGATCGCTTCGGCGCCGGCGGCTTTGAGCGCTTCGTAATCCTGCGGCGGCACGACGCCGCCGACCACCACCATGATGTCCGAGCGGCCGTGCTTTTCGAGCTCCGCCTTGAGCTCCGGCACCAGCGTCAGGTGCGCGCCGGCGAGGGACGAGATGCCGAGAATGTGGACGTCGTTCTCCACCGCCTGGCGCGCGGCTTCCGCCGGCGTCGCAAACAGCGGCCCGATATCGACGTCGAAGCCGATATCGGCGAAGGCCGAGGCAATCACCTTCTGGCCGCGGTCGTGGCCGTCCTGGCCGATCTTGGCGACCAGAATGCGCGGCCGGCGGCCCTCGTTCTCCTCGAATTCGGCCACGCGCTTGAGTACCCGCTCGACGGTGTCCGACATGCCGACCTCCCGCCGGTAAACGCCCGAGATCGATTTGATCTCGGCCTGATGGCGGCCAAAGACTTGCTCCAACGCCAGCGAAATTTCGCCGACCGTGGCCTTGGCGCGCGCCGCATCGATGGCAAGCGCCAACAGGTTGCCGTTGCCGCCGGAAGCGTTGCGCGTCAGCGCCGAAAGCGCTTCGGCGACGGCCTGCGGATCGCGCTCGCGCTTGAGGCGTCCGAGCTTGTCGATCTGCAACTGACGCACGGCGCCGTTATCGACTTTCAGAATATCGATGGCAGTTTCGTCCTGCGGCCGGTATTTGTTGACGCCGATCACCGCCTGCGTGCCGGAATCGATGCGCGCCTGCGTGCGCGCGGCGGATTCCTCGATGCGCAGCTTCGGCAGCGACGCCTCGATCGCGCGGGTCATGCCGCCCAGTTCTTCGACCTCGCGGATATGCGCCCAGGCCTTGGTGGCAAGATCGTGCGTGAGCCGCTCGACATAATACGAGCCGCCCCACGGATCGATCATCCGCGTGGTGCCGCTTTCCCGCTGCAGCACGATCTGGGTGTTGCGGGCGATGCGGGCGGAGAAATCGGTCGGCAGCGCCAGGGCCTCGTCGAGCGCGTTGGTGTGCAGCGATTGCGTGCCGCCCTGCGTTGCCGCCATCGCTTCCACGCAGGTGCGCGCCACGTTGTTGAACACGTCCTGCGCGGCGAGCGACCAGCCCGAGGTCTGGCAGTGAGTGCGCAGCGACAGCGAGCGCGCGTCGCGCGGATTGAACTCCTTCATCAGCTTCGCCCACAACGCGCGGGCGGCGCGCAGCTTGGCGACTTCCATGAAAAAGTTCATGCCGATGCCGAAGAAGAAAGACAGCCGCGGCGCGAAGCGATCGACGTCGAGCGAGGCGGCGAGACCCGCGCGCACATACTCGACGCCGTCGGCAAGCGTATAAGCAAGCTCGAGATCGGCCGACGCGCCGGCCTCCTGCATGTGATAGCCGGAGATCGAGATCGAATTGAATTTCGGCATATGCGCCGAGGTGTAGGCGAAGATATCGGAAATGATGCGCAGCGACGGTTTCGGCGGATAGATGTAGGTGTTGCGCACCATGAATTCTTTGAGGATGTCGTTCTGGATGGTGCCGGCAAGCTTTTCCGGCGGCACGCCTTGCTCCTCGGCGGCGACCACATAGAGCGCCAGCACCGGCAGCACGGCGCCGTTCATGGTCATCGACACCGACATCTGGTCGAGCGGGATGCCGGCAAACAGCGTGCGCATGTCGTAGATCGAGTCGATCGCCACGCCCGCCATGCCGACATCGCCGGAGACGCGCGGATGATCGCTGTCATAGCCGCGGTGGGTGGCGAGATCGAAGGCGATCGACAAACCCTTCTGCCCGGCGGCGAGATTGCGCCGGTAGAAGGCGTTGGAATCCTCTGCGGTGGAGAAGCCGGCATATTGCCGGATCGTCCACGGCTGGGTGACATACATCGTGGGGTAGGGGCCGCGCAGGTAGGGCGCGATGCCCGGATAGGTGTCGAGGGCGTCCAAGCCCTTGAGCGCGTCAGCCGTGTAGAGGCTCTCGACCGGAATGCCTTCGGGGGTGAGCCAGGGCGCGGTCCGCGCCGGCGCCCTCGCTCCCGGCGCATCGGCAAATTCCACCTGCGAGAAATCCGGTATTCGGGTCACTGATCCGCGATCCTTTGTAATTCCTCAATAATATAGGCCGTAGCTCCTACGGAGACAAAGCCTGACCATTCAGCTTGTTAACCAGCCGCTTTTCCGATCCGACCCAAATGGGTGAAGGAAAATCCCTCGGGCGTCTTCAGGCCATAACCAAGCGTTCGATCGAACCCGGCGTGTGCCAGCCAGAGCGCTCCAAGCGCCGTCAGTATCGGTTGCGATAAGGCCAGGCCTGCAGCAAGAAACGCTATGCCGAATGCATAAACATGCACAGTGTTGTAGCCGAACGCGCCGACCTTCGGCCCCAGAAGGTAGCCGGCGAAACTCAGATCAGGGGCAGAGAAGATCAGGACCGCAATCCACCAGGGCAGTTCAGTGTTGCCATGGATGAACACTAAAATGGCCGCAACGAAGATGATCGCCCCTTCGGCTCGCTGCCACAGGATGGTTTGGTCCATTTCTTTTCCTCACATTCACGGCGCGTTACTTGCCCAGCAGCTGATGCGCGCCCTGCAGCACGGAAAGCGCATCGGAGCCCTCGTAGATGAAGGATTGCACGCCCGCCGATTTGAGGGCTGCTTCCTGATCGCGCGGCCGTCCCGCCAAGTAAATGTGCTTGGCGCCGGCGGCCGTGACCGCCTGCGCGGCTGCCACCGCGTCCTTCTCATAGACTTTGTCGGATGAGCACAGACACACAAGCGTCGCGCCGGAGGCCTTGAACGCTGCGGCCAGGGCAGGGGCCTCGATCATCGTGCCGCCCACCGGCTCGATGCCGCCGGCCTCAAAGAAATTCTTTGCAAACATGGCGCGTGCAGTGAACTCCGCCTCGGTGCCGAGCGTGGCCAGGAAGATTTTTGGACGGGCGCCGCTCACGGCCAGCGCACGATCGGAGGCATCGCGTAGGGCTTCGAAGGGCTCCGCCAATCGGATCGAGGCAAGATCGCCCGACGCCGGTTGCCCCGGTGGCATCGGCGCATCCACGTTGGCTTTTGCTTCGTGCACATTGGGGAAGATGCTGACGCCGGTGAGCGCATCCTGCCGGCGGGCGAGGGCGGCTCCGCGCGTACCGCGCACGTCAGCGACCTTTTGTTGGACAAGGCCGCTCGCGAGCGCAGCCGCGATACCGCCCGCGGCCTCGATCTCCCGGAACAGCGCCCAGGCTGCGCCGCAAAGCGCGTCGGTCAAATCCTCGACGCTGCCCGAGCCGGCGGCGGCGTCGGCGACCTTTGCGAGATGCGATTCTTCCAGAAGCACGAGCTGGCTGTTGCACGCGATGCGGCGGGCCAAACGATCCGGCAATCCGAGCGCCGCGGTGAACGGGAGGATCGTGATCGCGTCGGCGCCGCCCAAGGCGGCAGCAAACGCCGCGATCGTGGCGCGCAAGATATTCACCTGCGGATCGCGCCGCGCCAGCATGCGCCACGCCGTCTCGGCCGAGACAAAAGCCCGTGCCGGCGCAAGCCCGCATGCGTCTTCGATCCGCGCCCACAGCTTCCGCAGCGCGCGGAATTTCGCGATGGTCAAAAACTGATCGGCATCGGCCGCGAGGCGAAAGAAGATCATGCGCCGCGCGACATCGAGTGCGACGCCTTCGGCTTCTAGCGCGCGCAGGTAAGCAAGCGCCGTGGCAAGCACGAACGCCAATTCCTGTGCTTCCGAGCCGCCGGCATTATGAATGATGCGCCCGTCGGCGACCGCGAGCCGGCCCTGAAAGCCTTCGCGCGCCAGCGCCGCTAGCCGGCGAGCGAAATGCGGCGCTTCCTCGCTCCACGCGCGCGCCGTATCCGCGCCCATGGCGAGGCCGCCGATCGGATCGTGGCCGATGCGGATGCCGTCGCCGCGATGTGACCTGGCAAATCCCTTCGCCAGCATCGCGTCGAGCACAGCGCTCGCCTGCGGTGAGAGATCGAACTCGAGAGGCGCGCCGACGCCAAAATCGAAGCCTTCCAGCGCGCGCGCAATCGCCTGTTCGCTTGCGGGCAAGCCGAAGCCGTAGGCGCCGACCGCACCGGCAAAAGTCACCGACAAGCCGTTGGCGCCGGCGTTGAGCTCTCGCAACGCGGCCTCGTTGGCGCGCGCCGGATCCGGTTGCTCGATCCGCGCCAATATCTCCCACGCCGTTCCGCCCGCGCGGGCAGCAACCGGCGACGCATCGGCGCGGCGCTGTGCCAGCGGCGCGATGGCAAGGCCGTCATACGTGCGGCTGATCAATCGTTCGAAGGACGCACCCTTCAAAACCTGATCGACAAGGCTGCGCCATTGTCCTTCGTTGGCAGGCGGGAAGTCGGCGGCAAGCGGAAGATCTTCGGTGTCACTCATCGCCGCAAAATGCCACGCCGGAAGCGCTTGGCCAATATCTCCGGCATGTTCGCGTTTCCGACGCGTGGTCATTCCGGGGCGCCAAGGGCGCTGTCGCCCTTCGAGGGCGGTCTCAGAGAGCGACGGAAAGTAGGATGGGTTGAGCGCTTGCGAAACCCATCAAACGACCTCTCGGTCCGATGATGGGTTTCGCCGTGCTCAACCCATCCTACGCTCGCCACGCTGTGGCACCCCGAAATGACGAATCCGCGAGACGAACCACTAACGCGGCGGCAGCCTTTCGATGCCGGCCGCATCGACGCGCGGGAGCGCGTCTTTGACTTGCACGCCTGCAATAACGCGATCGGCCGCGATCTCGGCGAGCGGCACCAGCACGAAGGCGCGCTCCAGCACGCGTGGGTGCGGCAAAACCAGGCCCGGCTCGGCGAGCGCTACGTCATCGTAGGCGAGAATGTCGATGTCGATGATACGCGGTCCCCAGTGCTGCTTGCGGGCGCGGTCGAGGCCGAGCTTGCGTTCGCACTCCAACGCTCGCGCCAGCAGGTCGTGCGGCGTCAGCGACGTCGCAACCGCGATGGCCGCGTTGATAAACGCCGGCTGGTCGGTCATGCCCCACGGCGGCGTCCGATAATCCGACGAGCGTGCGGTCAGCCGCACGGCATTGTCGCGGCACAGACACGCGATGGCCCGGTCGAATGTCGTGCGTACATCGCCGATATTGCCCCCGAGCGCGATCAAGGCCTCGGCCGTCGCCGCGGACACGCCGGAATTATCCACGCGCGCGGGTGATGATGACGCCGACATCGTCGAATGTCGCGGCGATCGGCGCATGCGGCTTGCGCACGGTGATGCGGATGCTGTGCACCAGGGGATAATGATCGAGCACGGCCTTGGCGACGGCGCCGCCGGCTGCTTCGACGAGCTGGTAGCGTTCGCCGCAAAATGCCTCGCGCACGGTCTTCACCAACAGCTCGTACGAAACCGTATCCTTGAGCTTGTCGCTGCGCGACGCTTCGGCGAGATCGATATCGAGTATCAAATCCAGCACGAAGGGCTGCCCGATCTTGCCTTCGTGCGACATCACGCCGTGATAGGCGTGGAGCACGAGGCCGTTGACAAAAATCGCGTCGCTCATCGCGCCTGCCTGATGGCGGCTGCAACCGCCAATGCCTGCACCGTCGGCGCCACGTCGTGCACGCGCACGATGGCGGCGCCGTTTTCCACCGCCAAGAGATGCGCGGCCAGCGAGCCGCCCAAACGTTCCATCGGCTGCGACGGTAGGATCGTATGAATGAAACGCTTGCGCGAGGCGCCGACCAGGATCGGTAGGCCGAAGTGCCGCCACGCATCGAGCCGGGCAATGCAGGTCACGCTCTGCTCCGGCGTCTTGCCGAAGCCGATGCCGGGATCGAGCACGATGCGCCCGCGCATGATGCCGGCGCGTTCGGCAATGTCCAGCGAGCGTTCGAAAAACGCCGTCACGTCGGCGACGATGTCGATGTCCGGGTCGGCGGCATCGCGATTGTGCATGATGATCACCGGCACCCCGCGTTCGGCCACCACGCGCGCCATATCGGGGTCGCATTGCAAACCCCAGACGTCGTTGGCCATCGCGGCGCCGCGATCCAGCGCCCAGGCGGCGACCGAGGCTTTCATCGTATCGATAGAGACCGGAAAGCCGAGTGCGATGACTTCGGACAGGATCGGTTCGAGCCGTGCGCGCTCTTCTTCAAGCGTTACCCGCACCGCGCCGCCATAAGGCCTGGTCGATTCTGCGCCGATGTCGAGGATATCGGCGCCTTCGGCGGCGAGGCGGCGCGCCTGCGCGATAGCGGCCTGCGGCTCGAGAAAGTGACCGCCGTCGGAAAACGAATCCGGCGTGACGTTGATGACACCCATCACCAGCGTGCGCCGCTTGGCCAGCAAGCGGCCGAGCAGATCGCCACCCAGGGTGCCGCCGGTCAAAGCGGCTTGATTGCTCAAGGTCGTCGCCATCGGTCGAGCCAATTCCGTCGGCAGCGTTTGCCGCTGCCTTTGCGGCGCCGGGCGCTACGAGTTCAAGCGACCGGCCGCGGCCAGGCGTGTCAAAGTTCCAGAGGCCCTAATAGCGAATGACCGGCTCGAGTTTCTGCGCGTCTTCGATCCAGCGCTGCACGACCTTTACGGACGGCAATAGCTGCACCAGCTTGCGCCCGTCATTGGCCTGGGTCATCCGCTCGACAAGCTTTTGCGGATTCCGGAACTTGAGCTCGTTCACGGTCTTGACGCCGGCAGCCGAGAGGAGTTCGGCATATTCCCAGCCGACGCCCTTGACCCGCATGCGATCGGCTGCGGTGACCCAGTCAAGCACGCACTTGTCGTCCGTCCCAACCCTGGCGGCGATCTTCAGTCGTTGCTTGGGTGTTTTCGCGCAATGCAATAGGCCGACGGTCGTGCGTATCCCCTCGGACTTGAGGATCAACGCCGTATCCGCCCCAATACAACGAATATCAGTGATGGGATAAGCCATCGCTGCCCCTTGGGGAACGCGCGTCGGTCGCGCATTCCAGCGCCGTCAAACGAACTGGGAGAGACCGGGTATCGCGTCGACAATTTCGCCGACCGCGTCCGCACCCACTTTCTCACGCGCATACGCGATGAACTCACGGGTGACGTCTTGCACTTGCCCCATACTCAGCCCGGCGGACATCATGCTCATGCCGGCGCCCATCACACCGCCCATTCCGCTGCCCCCGGCGGCGGCGGCTTTTTGTTGCAAAGCTTCCGCACCCGGAAGCTTGGCCACCAAAAGCTGTACCTTGTCTGCAGGTCCTTCCTTTGCGAGGAAGTCGAGGATGATACCGATAGCGGTTTCAGCCGCTGTGCGATCGACCCCCACGTCATTGACGAGACGCCCAATGAACTCGTCCATGATGTTTCCGACGCCCCCGCATTTCCAACACGATCCCGCCATATTGTACGCTGGCTGATGGCGTGACAAGGCAGCCACGACTGAAGCTAGACAGAAGGATCGCGGCTCTAGCAAAAATGTCACACGTTGCAATTTCGTCTGCGCGCGATGACAGTTGCGATGCGGTTCCAAGCGATGAAAGTCCGATAAATCCCGATCGTGATGGCAAAATTTTCGTAGGCAAGGGCCAACAAGCGGAGGCCGGTGATGCTTGGCTCACGCTCGCGCTTGCCAACCGGCACGGGCTCGTCACTGGCGCCACCGGCACCGGTAAGACCGTATCGTTGCAAGTTCTGGCGGAAGGCTTTTCCCGCGCCGGTGTCCCGGTATTCGCAGCCGACATCAAGGGCGATCTGTCCGGCGTCGCCGAGCGTGGCGAAGCCAAGCCGAATTTCGTCAAACGCGCCAAAGAGCTGGGGTTCGATTATGAGGTCGAGCAATTTCCGGTGGTATTCTGGGACCTGCTCGGCGAACAAGGTCATCCCATTCGCGCCACCGTATTCGAGATGGGGCCGCTTCTGGTCGCGCGCATGCTCCAGCTCAACGACGTACAGGAAGGCATCATCAATATCGCCTTCCGTTTCGCCGACGACGATCCCGAATTGGGAGCGGCGGAGACCAACGGACTTGTTGATATCAAGGACTTGCGCGAACTTCTTGCTTACCTTTCGAAACATGCGAAGGAGATCAGTGGGCGCTACGGCAATGTCGCGGTGACCGCTGTCGGTGCCGTGCAACGCCAGCTTCTCGTGCTCGAGAACCAAGGCGGCAGCAAGTTCTTCGGCGAGCCGGCGCTCGATATCGCGGACTTGATGCGCGTGGACGAGGCGACGGGTCGGGGCGTGATCAACGTGCTCGCCGCCGACAAGCTCATGGCCAACCCGCGGCTCTATGCCACTTTCCTCTTGTGGCTGATGTCGGAGCTCTTCGAGAAGCTGCCGGAAGTCGGCGATCCGCCGAAGCCCAAGCTCGTCTTCTTCTTCGATGAGGCGCACCTTCTGTTCAACGAGGCCCCCAAGGCGCTGCTCGATAAGGTCGAGCAGGTCGTGCGCCTGATCCGCTCCAAGGGCGTCGGCGTCTATTTCGTCACCCAGAACCCGCTCGACGTTCCCGAAAAGGTGCTGGCGCAAATGGGCGGGCGCGTTCAGCACGCCTTGCGTGCCTTCACACCGCGCGACCAGAAGGCCGTCGCGGCCGCGGCCGACACTTTCAGGCCCAATCCCGAGCTCGACACCGCTCAAGTCATTACCCAGCTCGGCAAGGGCGAAGCGCTGGTGTCGTTTCTCGAAGGCGACGGCACCCCTTCGATGGTGGAGCGCATCCTGGTGCGTCCGCCGTCGGCGCGGATTGGGCCGGTAACCCCGGAAGAACGCCAAGCGGTGATCGATAAAAGTCCGCTCAAGGGCAAATATGATCAGAGCGTCGATCCGGAATCGGCCTATGAGATTTTGCAGCGGCGCGTGCAGACCGGCGATGTGCCCGGTGCACCGGCTGCGCCCGGTCAGGTCGCGCAACCCGCGGACGATGGTATTCTGGGTGCGATCGGACGCTTTCTCGACGGCCTTTATGGCACCAACCGGCGGCGCGGAACCCGATTGACCACGACCCAGTCGATTGCCCGCGACGTGACGCGTTCGGTCACTAACAAAGTCGCCGGCGGGCTCGCCGCCGAGATCGGCAAATCCATCGCCGGCGCGACCGGCCAAAGTGTTGGACGAGCGATCGTGCGCGGCACGCTCGGTGGAATTCTCAAGCGGTGATCACATGACAGCATCTGCGGCACTCCCGGCGGTTCTCGACCGCATCGATAACGATCTCGATCAAAGCCTCGATCGGCTGTTTGCGCTTTTGCGCATCCAATCGATTTCCACCGATCCGGCGTTCGCGCCGCAGTGCAAGGTGGCGGCCGAGCACGTCGCCGCCGATCTGCGCAGCCTCGGCATGGAGACCACTGTGCGGCCCACCGAGGGCCATCCGGTGGTGATTGGCAAAGGCGCCAACGGGAAAGCCAACGGCGGTGCGCCAAGCGTCCTGTTTTACGGCCACTATGACGTGCAGCCGGTCGATCCGCTCGATCTGTGGGAGACGCCGCCGTTCGAACCGCGCATCGAAACGCTCGACGACGGCCGCAAGATCATCGTTGCGCGCGGCGCTTGCGACGACAAAGGGCAGGCGATGACGTTCGTGGAAGCCTGCCGCGCCTTCAAGGCGGTGACCGGCGCGCTGCCGCTCGACATTACGATGATGATCGAGGGCGAAGAGGAGTGCGGCTCGAAAAGCCTGTTCGGCTTCGTGCGCGACAACGCCTCCGAGCTCAAGCGCGATCTGGCGCTCGTGTGCGACACCGGCATGTGGGATGCGCAGACGCCGTCGATCACCACGTCGCTGCGCGGTCTGGTGTACGAAGAGGTGCGGCTCACCTGCGCCGACCGCGATTTGCATTCCGGCTTGTTCGGCGGCGCTGCGCGCAATCCAATCCACGTGCTCGCGGATATCTTGTCGGCCATGCACCGGCCGGACGGCGCGGTGGCCATTCCGGGTTTCTACGAAGGCGTCCGCGAGTTGCCGGCGGACATCAAGGCCGACCTGCAAGGGCTTGGGCTCACGCCGGAAAAATTCCTGGCTCCGATCGGTTTGAAAATCCCGGCCGGCGAAAAGGACCGTCTGCTCATCGAGCAGATCTCGACCCGGCCAACGGCCGAGGTGAACGGCATCATCGGCGGCTATACCGGAGAGGGTGCCAAGACCGTCATTCCCGGCAAGGCGATGGCGAAGGTCTCCTTCCGTCTTGTGGGCGCGCAGGACCCGGAAAAGATCCGCGCTGCGTTCCGCGAATTCGTGCGCGCGCGTGTGCCGGCCGATTGCTCGGTGGAGTTCGGCAACCATACCAGCGCGCCCGCCTTCGACGTGGCGTTCGACAATCCGGCGCTGAACAAGGCACGGCTGGCGCTGGGTGAGGAATGGGGCAAGAAGGCGGTGACGGTTGGTGCCGGCGGCTCGATCCCGATCGTCGGCGATTTCAAGAACGTGCTCGGCATGGACACGCTCCTGGTCGGCTTCGCGCTCGACGACGACCGCGTGCATTCGCCAAACGAGAAGTACGATCTCAAGTGTTTCCACAAAGGCATTCGCAGCTGGGCGCGCATTCTGGCGGCGCTGGCGGGATAGCGGTAAGCCGATCGTGAGTGGCGAATAGCGACCAGGTGTGCGTCATTCTGGGGCGCTACTAGCCCGTCATTCCGGGGCGCGCCGTCAGGCGCGAGCCCGGAATCCATAACCACAGCCTGAGCAGAATCTGCGCCGATTGTGGTTATGGATTCCGGACAGCCGCTGTCGCGGCTTCCGGAATGACGACCATCGCCATTCGATGTTCGCCAATCGTCATTTCCGGGAGAAAGACGTCATGAGGCTCACATTTGCGCTCGCCGCATTCGCTATCGCCCTCGGTTCACTGCCCGCGTCGGCCGCGGGGGTCGACAAGCTTTACGTCCTTTATTGCGGCGAGATACGGGGCGCCGATCAGTCGCGCTGGTCGCCCGGTGTGAATGTCGGCGTGCCGATCGAGCTTTCCGACAATTGCTATCTGATCCATCACGACAAGGGCTGGTTCCTCTGGGACACCGGCCTCGACGATACGATCGCCGCGAAGCCCGACGGCGTGACAGCGGGCAATGGCGCCCTGCATATGAAGCGGACCAAGACGCTGGCCGCCCAACTCGAGGCGCTCGGCGTGAAGCCAGCCGACATCAAAGGCATGGCGATCTCGCACACGCATCCGGATCATGTCGGCAATATCGAAGAGTTTCCGCAGACCATGCTCTACGTGCAGAAGGCCGAATACGATTGGCCTGCGGAAGGGGGCGGCCCGCGCTTTAAGCCCGAGCATCCGGTGACCAAGCTCGACGGCGATTACGATATCTTCGGCGACGGTTCGGTGATGATCATCTCGACACCCGGCCACACCCCGGGCCATCAGTCGCTCCTGGTCAGGCTGCCGAAGACCGGCGCGGTTTTGCTCTCAGGCGACGCGGTTCACTTCAAGGACAATTGGGACAATCGGCGCGTGCCTGGACCGAACTTCAACAAGGAACAGTCGCTGGCTTCGCTGCAGAAGATGTCCGACATTCTCGCCAAGGAGCACGCTCAGCTCTGGATCAACCACGACAAGCCGCAAAGCGACGCGCAGAAAAAAGCGCCCGACTATTATGAGTAAGCTCAATCGGCAGAGGCGCCGAGCGAACGCGGCGTGACGAAGCGCTCGAGCCGGCCGGAGCTGTCGTGCAGTTCCGACCAGTCGTCGAAGGCGAAATCGATCACGACCAGCCCGGAGGTGGGAAGCTTTTCGTTGAGGCTTTCGCGGGCCTCGACTTCGCCCGATCCGATCAGCTCGTTGGCGAGGTCATGCAGTCCCGGATTGTGACCGATCATCAGGAGCGAGCCGGCATCTTCGGTCTCGCGGATCAGATCGGCGAGCGTCCGGGTGCGCGCATTGTAGATGCGTTCTTCGTGTGCCACCTGTGGGGTCTTGTTTAATGCGCCTTCGACGAGTTCCCAGGTTTCCAAGGTCCGTTTCGCCGGGGAAACGAGAACGAGATCCGGGGTGAGCCGATGGCGCGCCATGTAGGTGCCGATGAGCGGTGCATCGGAGCGGCCGCGCTCCATCAGCTTGCGATCACGGTCGCGTTGGCCGGGTTCGGGGCGCTCGGTCTTTGAATGGCGCAAGAGCAGCAGACGGCGCATGAGCGAAGCTCTCTGGTGCGGTCAGTTGGAAGTTCCAAGATGATGCGGAGGAATTTCAAATCCAAAGCCGCGCGAAATCATGAACGACCCGGTGTCCCTTTGATGGCGAAGCACGTATAAGATTGTGCTGCAGTTGCGAACAGTGGAATCGGGCCGTCAGCCATTAGTGCATGATCCCGAAAAGTGGAAGCCGGTTTTCGGAAAAGATCATGCACCAACGCGAAATTTAGACCTTGATCCGATTCGATTTGATCGGATCAAGGTCTAGTCTAGTACCGCAACGCTGACGTTCCTATAGTGGCAGCCGGCGCGGACCAAACGTCGCGCCAAGCGTATGCAGGCAAAGTGATCTCAAATCTGCCGCGCGCGCGTGGCACGAACCGAATTGACCGGACGATGGACGAGAGCAATCCCGCATTCGCTCATGGCGAGACCTGGTTTGCGACGAACAGGGTCGACGCGCCGGAGCGCCCGCCGCTTGGTTCCGAAGTCGATGCGGAGGTTTGCGTCATCGGTGCCGGCCTTGCCGGCCTAACGGGCGCGCGCGAGCTGGCAAGGCGCGGCTGGTCAGTCATTGTCTTTGAGGCCGCGACCATCGCCGCCCACGCTTCCGGGCGGAACATGGGATTCGTTCTGCCGGGTTTCGCCGCCAGGCCCGACAGCGTCATGGATCGTGTTGGCTTCGATCACGCCCGCGATTTAATGATGCTCGCGCAAGCCGGGCTCGATTATGTCGCCGAGATCATCCGCCAGGAGCAAATGCCGGGCGTCGATCCGCACCAGGGTTGGCTGCACGTCTCCAAGACCGACAACGGCGATAAGCTCATGCGCATCGCCGCGCTGGTCAGCGAGTTCGGCGGTGAGATCGAGGGCTGGCCGATCGATCGCGTGCGCGCGGTGCTGCGCAGTGAGCGCTATTTTCATGCGATCCACTATCCGCGCGCGATCAGCATTCATCCGCTCAACTATGCGCTCGGCCTGGCAGCAGCCGCCGAACGGGCGGGCGTGCGCATCTACGAGAATACGCCGGCGGTGTCAGTCGATCCTGCGGGCGTGCGCAAACGCGTCGTCACGCCGCACGGGCGGCTGCGGGCCAACTACATTGTGCTGTGCGGCAATCTGCAGATCGGCGGACTGATGCCGCAAGTCGCCGAGACGCTGATCCCGATGACCACGTATGCCGTCGTCACCGCCAAGCTCGGATCGGCGCTCGGCGAAGCGATTGGTTACGGCGGCGCGATCAGCGATTCCGATCTGGCCGACAACCATTATCGCGTCGTCGACGACGATCGGCTGATATGGTCGGGCCGCGCGACCACGTGGCGTGCGGATGCCAAGCGCTACGTGCGTGCGCTCGCGGCTGATATTCGCAAGACTTATCCCCAGCTCGGCCGCGTCGCCGTCGAGCATGCCTGGTCGGGCACGATAGGAACGCCGCTGCACCGCATGCCGCAAATCGGCGAGCTCGGTCCGGGTCTGTGGCTCGCCAGTGGCTTTAGCGGCCACGGGCTCAACACCACCGCCATGGCCGGCAACCTGATCGCCCGCGGCATCGCCGACGACGATCCCACCTGGAAGCTTTTTTCGCCCTTCGAACTGGTCTGGGCGGGCGGCAAATACGGCCGTATGGTCGCACAAATCTATCATTGGACCCGCCGCTTCGGTGACGCGGTCGCGGAACGCCGCGCGCAGTATGGTGCCAGCGGTCGTCACTATCGCCGTCTCGCGCGGCAAGGCGCTCGGGTGGACGGGAGCATGGCCGATCTTCTGCCACCGTCGCACACAGAGACAGACGAGGTCTGGGAGAGCGACAATGCTCCGCCGTCGGCCGAGATCGTTCCAGCATCCGCGGATGCGCGGCCGCTGGAGGACGATTTCGAAATCGCGTCAGCCCAAGGTGCGCCGCCGCAGCCGGCTCCCGGCGGCAGCGTCAACGCACTCAGAGAAAAATCCGAAGACGCGTAAAGAGAGCGAGGCCAGCGTTTTAGTTTAACGCCCCTCGCGCCGCGCCATGAAGGCGAGCCGCTCGAACAGGTGCACGTCCTGTTCGTTCTTGATCAGCGCGCCGTGCAGTGGCGGAATGAGCTTCTTCGGATCGCGCTCGCGCAGGGTGTCCGCCGACACGTCCTCGACCATCAACAGCTTGAGCCAGTCGAGCAATTCCGACGTCGACGGCTTCTTCTTCATCCCCGGGACGTCGCGGATCTCATAGAACAGCCGCAGCGCTTCCGCCACCAGGCGATGCTTGATGCCGGGGAAGTGCACGTCGACGATGGCCCGCATGGTGTCGGAATCGGGAAAGCGGATGTAGTGGAAGAAGCAGCGGCGCAGAAATGCGTCCGGCAGCTCCTTCTCGTTGTTGGAGGTGATGACCACGATCGGCCGCCGCCGCGCGCGTACGGTCTCGCCGGTCTCGTAAACGTAGAACTCCATGCGATCGAGTTCCTGCAACAGGTCGTTGGGGAATTCGATGTCGGCCTTGTCGATCTCGTCGATCAACAGCACCGGCCGTTCGTCGTCGACGAAGGCCTCCCACAGCTTGCCGCGCTTGATGTAGTTGCGGATGTCCTTGACCCGCTCGTCGCCGAGCTGGCTGTCGCGCAGCCGAGTCACCGCGTCGTATTCATAAAGCCCTTGCTGCGCCTTGGTGGTTGACTTGATGTGCCATTCGATCAGCGGTGAATCGAGCGCCTTGGCGATCTCAATCGCCAGCACGGTCTTGCCGGTGCCCGGCTCGCCTTTGACCAAGAGTGGCCGCTCTAACGCGATGGCGGCATTGACCGCGACCTTCAGATCGGCGGTCGCGACGTAGGCGCTAGTCCCTTCGAAACGCATGAATTCCTGCTCGGCGTCGTCATCAATGTGGCGGCGACATTAAACACGCCGTCTTTGCGCTCACAAGCGTCCGCGGGCGCGGCACGTGCGCCGAAAGCTTCAGGCTTACACGGCAATTTCTGCCGACCCGGCGGCACATCTGTCCCGGTACGGTCTCGGCGCAAAACTATAACCCACTGAATTCACAAGGAAACGCCCTTGGCACGTGGCTTGCTAAAAGGTGCCCGACCGCAAATGCCGGGCGGCAGAGTTTCGCCGCGCCAGTGCGAGAGTTGGAGACAGGTCATGGGTATTTTCGACGCGTTGAATACGGCGGTGTCGGGATTGCAGGCGCAATCGTTCGCGCTGCAGAATATCTCCGGCAACATCGCCAACTCGCAGACCACGGGTTACAAGGAAACCAGCACTTATTTCGAGGACCTTGTCTCCGCCGCGACCCTCGGCACCCAGACCGCCAACGGCGTGACGGCGGGCTCGCGTTCGACCAACACCGTGCAGGGGACGATCCAAAGCACGTCGGTCTCCACCGATATGGCGATCAACGGCAACGGCTGGTTCGTGGTGGCGCAACCGAGCGGCACCTCCGACAACCAGCCGGTGTTCAGCGGCGTCAACGATTATACCCGCGCCGGCGATTTCCAGCTCAATTCGGGCGGCTATCTCGTCAACGGTGCCGGCTACTATCTGATGGGCATCCCGATCAACTCGCAAACCGGTAATCCGATCGGCAGTTCGCCCCAAGTTCTGCAATTCACCAACGATTTCGTGCCGGCGCAGGCGACGACCGCGATCACTTATCAGCTCAATCTGCCGAGCACGCCCAAGTCTGGAATGCTGAGCGGCGATGATTTCGAGGCCAATCCGCTCGCCGGAGCGGCGCCGGCGGCGACGATCGACGGCAGCGGTGCTAAGCTGTCGCCGGACGCGGCCGCGACCGGCACCGGCACGGTCAGCTTTGCCAACGCCAGCACGCCGCTCGGCCTGACGGCAGGCCAGACGATCACCATCAATGACGGGATCCACCCGGTTTTCACCTACACGGCGACCGGCACCGACAGCGTCGGCGATCTGACGAATGCCATCAACGCCGCCAACGGCGCCAATACGCTCGATGTGTCGGCGGCGCTCAACAGCAGCGGCAACCTAGTGCTGACCGGCACCAATGCGCTTGCCTCCATCACCGTCGGCGGCACGCAGTCTGCCGACAACGCCATCGGCTTTGGCAATACACCGAGCGCGAACAACCAGTTCGAGCCGACCAATCTGCTGACCCAAGGCGTCGTGGCGACGGGCGACACCATGACCATCAACGTCAACGGCACGCCGACGACGATTACATTCGGCAGCGGGCCCGGCCAGGTCGGGACGCTGGCGCAGTTGCAGGCCGCGATCGGCGGCATCAGCGGCCTGACCGGAACGGTGAATACCTCGAATGGAAATATTTCGCTGACGTCCAACAACAGCATCATCCTCGACGGCAGTCCGACGGCGCTGCTTTCCGAGTTCGGCATCAATAAGGATGCGGCTTACCCGTCGAACGATACGGTCATTGCCAACGACTCCTCGACCTTCACCAATCAATCGATCGATGGCGGCTCCATCACCGCTTACGACTCGCTGGGAAATCCGGTCAACGTGCAGTTTCGCTGGGCGCAAACCAGCACCGGATCCTGGCAGTTGTTCTATGAAAGCAACTCGAACGCGACCGGCACGCAGGCCCAATGGCAGAATGTCGGCACGGTCTTCAATTTTAACTCCAACGGCCAGCTTACGCCGCCGGCGTCGAGCGTCACGCTGCAGAACCTGAACGTGAACGGCGACAATCTCGGCAACCTTCAGCTCAATTTCGGCAATGGCGGCTTGACCCAATACGCCAATACGAGCGGCACCGCACAGGTCAGTCAGTTGCAGCAGAACGGCTTCGCGTCCGGCCAGCTCCAATCAATTGCCGTCGACGGCCAGAACCGCATCACCGGCACCTTCTCCAATGGGCAGACCATCCCGCTCGCTGAAATCACGCTGGCCACGTTCAACGGCCAGAATGCCTTGCAGGCGCTCAATGGCGGCGCTTATGCGGCGACCGCAGAGTTGGGTCCGCCGATTTACGGCGCGACCGGCACGGTTGCCGGCAGCTCGCTCGAAGCCTCGAATGTCGACATCGCGACCCAGTTCAGCGACCTGATCGTGGCGCAGCAAGCCTACTCGGCGAACGCGCGCGTGATGACCACCGCCAACCAGATGATCCAGAGCCTGCTGCAGGTAATTCAATAATCTTTGAGTAGCGCTGCGGCGGGCTAGCGGCCGTGAGCGCAAGAGTTGCGTGGACGACGAGAGCAAATGGGCCTTTCCCAGGCATTATCCGCCGCTTTGTCCGGCGTGACGGCAACTCAGCAAGCGCTCTCGGTCATTTCCGGGAACGTCGCCAATGCCAATACGGCTGGTTACGTCGACGAGAGCGTCAGCCAGGTCGCGATCTCGACCGCCGGCCAGCAGGGCGTCACCGTCGACACCACGGGCATCAATCGCAACCTCAATACGCTGCTGCAAAATCAGCTGTGGACCGAAACGTCCGGCGCGTCTTACGCCGACTCGCTCTCGCAGATGTATCAACAGATTCAGGACATGTACGGCTCGCCGAGCTCTTCCAGCTCGCTGAGCTCGCTCTACAGCAATTTCACCACTGCGGTGCAGGCGCTCTCCACCAGCCCGAGCTCGTATTCCGCTCAGACGCAAGTGACCGGCACCGCGCAGGTGCTCGCCCAAAGTCTGAACTCGATGACCAGCACCATCCAGGAGATGCGCACCCAGGCGGAGCAGGGGATCGCCACCAACGTGCAGTCGGCCAATGCCGCCATCGCCGATATCGCCAAGATCAATCAACAGCTCGGATCGGCGCCGCCCGACAGTGCGACGGCGACGCTCGAAGATCAGCGCGATCAGGACATCCAGCAGCTCTCGCAGCTCATGAACGTCACGGTCGTGCGTGGCGACAACAATCAGATTTCGGTTTACACCGGCACCGGGCAGCAACTCGTGTCCGGCGTGAACGCCTCCACGCTGAGCTTCAGCAATGTCGGGACGATGTCGGCGAACACGTTGTGGAGCGCCGATCCAAGCCAGGACGGGGCGGGGACGATCACGCTCACCACCACCGCCGGCATGTCCACCGACCTGGTTGCGGAAGGCGCTTTTCAATCGGGCGAAATCAGCGCCGACTTGCAGATGCGCGACACTATTTTGCCGCAGGCGCAGGACCAGCTCGATGAGCTTGCCAATCAGATGTCGCAAGCCTTGTCGAACCAAACGACAAGCGGAACCGCGGTCACGTCGGGTTCGCAAACAGGCTACAGTGCCGATATCAGCAGCGTCTTGCCAGGCAACACGCTGCAACTGACCTACACGGACTCAAGCAACGTTCAGCACACGGTGACGGTGGTTGCGCTCGGGCAGGGCGGCAAGCTGCCGACCTCCACCAGCGGCAACAACGAAACCATCGGCGTGGATTTTTCCGGCGGTGCGAGCTCGGTCGCAGCCCAGCTCAATGCGGTGCTCGGCACCAATCTGCAATTCTCGGCCACCTCGGGCACGGTCTTGCAGGTGGTCAACCGCACCGCCAGCACCAGCGTGAATTCACTCTCGGTGACGACGACGGCGACATCGCTTTCCAGCGGCAGCTCCGCGTTGCCGATGTTTCTCGATGGCAGCCAGCCCATTACCGGCGCGCTGACGTCGTCCGGCTCACAGACCACCGGGCTTGCCGGCCGCATCACCGTCAATCCGGCGTTGCTGTCGTCGCCCTCGAGCCTCGTCAGCTATTCGTCGACCACGGCCGCCGGCGATCCGACGCGGCCGAACTTCATCCTCAACCAGCTCAACAACGCCACGCTGACCTTTTCGGCAGCCACAGGCCTCGGCAGCACCTCTGCGCCCTATAGCGGCACTTTGACCAACTATATGAGCGCGGTGATCAGCCAGCAGAGCCAGGCCGCCAATGCCGCCACCAACTTGCAGCAAGGCCAGGACACCGTGCTCAGCGCGCTGCAGCAGCGCTTCAACGATCAGTCCGGCGTCAACATCGATACCGAAATGTCCAACCTCATCGCCCTGCAGAATGCTTACGGCGCAAACGCCCGCGTCATGACCACCATCCAGCAAATGATGACGACGCTGCTGCAAGCGGGGACGTAATGAGCATCACCGGACCGGGTTCGATAACCGCCGCCAACGTCACGGCGCAGAACAATCTGTTCAACCAGCTCAACCAGCTGAGCGTGGAGCTTGCCACCGGCGAGGCGGCACAAACCTATGCGGGGTTAGGCTCCCAAGCCGGCGTGGCTGCGTCGCTCAGCTCGCAGATCACCGCCTTCGACGGCTATGCGACGACAGCCACGTCGGTCGGCACGACGCTGACCTTGGCGCAATCGGTGCTGACGCAGCTCGGCGATGCCGGCACCTCGGTGGAAAAGGCGATCGGCCAGCAGGGCAATTTCGCCCTCGACAATACGGGGCAGACGTCGACCCAGGAATCCGCGGCAAACTATCTCGATGAGATAACGTCGTTGCTCAACACCCAGGCTGGCAGCAACTACTTGTTCTCCGGCGAGGCGGTGACCACGCCGTCCGTCGCGACCTCAAGCGACATTCTTAACGGCACCGGCACCCAGGCTGGGCTCACGCAGGTCATCGCCGAGCGGCTGCAGGCCGACCAGGGCGCCAACGGGCTGGGGCGTCTGGTCATTCCGGCGGTTTCCGGCTCGAGCGTGTCGATCAGCGAGGACGCGGCCGGTTCGCCATTCGGTTTCAAGCTCGCGAGCGTCAGTTCGAGTCTGACCGGCGCGACCGTGACCGGTCCGTCGGGGTCGCCGGCCTCGATCTCGGTCTCGCTCGGCTCAAATCCGAATGCCGGCGACAGCATCGCGTTCGATTTGACGCTCCCGGACGGCTCGACCCAGACGATTACGCTGCAGGCGACCACGGCTTCGCCGCCCGGCGCCAACCAGTTCACCATCGGCGCAACCGCGAGCAACACCGCGAGCAATCTGCAGACCGCGCTCAATGGTGCCGTTTCCAATCTGGCGCAGACCGCGTTGCCGGCGGCGTCGGCGATGGCTGCAGCCAACAATTTCTTCAGCTCGGATCCGCCGCAGCGTGTCAGCGGACCGCCGTTCGATACCGCAACCTCGCTGGTCAACGGCACCACCGCCAATACGGTGTTCTGGTACACCGGCGAAAATGGCTCGACGCCCGCGCAAGACACCGCTACCGCGCAAATCGGTCCGAACATGACGGTGTCGTACGGCATGCGCGCCAACGAGCAGGCGATCAGCACGCTGGTTGCCAACGTCGCCGTACTGGCGGCAACGACCTATTCGGCGAGCGATCCCAATGCGCAGGCCAGTTACCAGGCTCTGACCCAAAAGGTGACCGCCAATCTCGACGGCCAGCCCGGCACGCAGCAGATCAGCGATATCGAGGCAAACCTCGCCAATGCGCAGACGGCAGTCTCCAACGCCTCGTCCCTGAACACACAGACCCAGAACACGCTGCAGGACATGGTGCAGGGAATTGAGGGCGTCGATCAAAACACCGTCGGGGTCGAGATATTGAACCTGCAGAACAGTCTTTCCGCGTCGATGTCCGTTACCGCGCGGCTCGCGCAGTTGAGCCTGGTCAACTATTTGGGCGCTCCGACGGTGGGCTAAGCGCTCTGTGTCGATTTTTGCTTGAACGCAACACGTCATTGCGAGCCAACGGGTCCGGCCCGAAGTGGCCGGTCGGATGGTAAACTCCGCGAAGCAATCCAGAGGCTTGCGCGAGCGTCTGGATTGCTTCGTCGCGGTGCTCCTCGCAATGACGAGCCCGGGCCAATGACCTGGCGATCGGAGCGGCCGCTAGCGCAAACCCGCGGCGATCTCGCGATTGATCTTGATCAGCGAAACGAGGTGATCGGGAGTGGGCTTGGTCATGAGCGAGAAGGTTTCGCCCATGACGAACATTCCGAGGTTGACGATGTTTTGCCGGACGGGAAGCGGCAGCCTGTTGTCGTCTTTCAATACGGCGTCGATGAACACCGTCCACAGCTTGCGATTATAGGTGACTGCTTCGTTGAGTCCGACCGGCCTTTCGCGCCACGATTCGTGCACCGCCTGCAATTTCGCCGCCGCCTTCAACAGCAGATTTGCCTCGAGCTGGCGCGGCGATGCCGTTTCTTTCGCTACCTGCGCATAGGCTCTGCTGGCATAGTGCATGATCGAGAAGTCCTTTTTCGTATTCGATGAGCTTGCGCGTTTCCTTTAAGGCCTTGTACAGCTCGCCTGTTAAAATTCGATTGTTGATGCGTTCGATGAAGGCCCGCGTGCTCGGCGCCGCGCGGATGATGTCGCGCACCAGCCGGAAATACAAAGCGTGGTGATCCTGCGGGCGTCTCGTCGTGTACATCAACTGGACGGCGAGATAGATGCGCTTTGCCGGAGTGTCGGCGGCGGCAAGCGTCATGATGTCCTTCTCGCGCAGGATCGCGACCTTGCCCTCGATGAGCAGCCGCGCCCGCTGATCGACATTGGTGACAACGCAATCGCCGATGATCACGCGTTCGTTCGGTTTGAGCTCTAACTTTAACGCCACGGCACCACCTCTGCGCTGTACCTGCATGGTTGGAGTTAATGTCCTGCTAAGAGCTCCGTCCGACGCCGCCTGCTGCCAATAAAAAAGCGGCGGAGCTTTTGCTCCGCCGCCTTGCCGAGAGGAGATCGGTGCCGGATCCGGCCTTAGAGCATGATCCGGAAAAGTGGATGCCGGTTTTCCGAAATGATCATGCTCCACCAAAGATCTAGAGCGCGATGTCGATTCAACTTCAAATGATCGCGCTCTAGGGAAGAAGCTTGAGGACCGATTGATTGGCCTGGTTGGCGATCGACAGCGCCGAGATTTCGAGCTGCTGCTGCGTCTGCAGGGTCAGCAGGTTGGCGCTTTCCTGGTTCTGGTCGGCCAGAACGAGGTTGGAGGCGCCGGTCTGCAGCGTGTTGATCATGTTGGTCTCGAACTGCTGGCGCGTCGAGATCGTCGAGGCATTGGTGCCGAAGGTTTCCGTCTGGGCGCGGACCGTGGTGATTGCGGCGTTGATCGCCGTTTCCGCGCCCGTGATGGCCGAGTTGCTTTGGAAGCCGCCCGCCGCGATCTGCGAGAGGCCGAGACCGCCGCTATTGAAGGTCGCGCCGCTGATGGTCAGCTTGCTGGTGCCGGTTTCGTTGAAATTGACCGTCAGGTTGTTGCCGTTGAGCAGATTGACGCCATTATAGGAGGCGTCGCCCGCGAGTTGGTCGATCTGGGTCAGCAGCGAGTTGTAGTTGCTCTGCAGCGTGGTGCGCGTGCTGCTGGTTCCGGCCACCTGGGTGCTCGAGAGGCCGAACGCCGTCTGGTCGGCGCCCGACACCGTGAAGGTGGTGTTCGGGGAGGAGCCGGTCAGCACGAGATGGCCACTGCCGTCGTCGGTCGCCGACACGGCGCCCGAGCTGCCAAGGCCGGCGGTGCCGTTGATCGCGGCTTCGATCGAGCTCAGCGCGGCGCTGGCGGCGATGGAGACGGTGTAGGTGCTGCCGCCGGTCGCGATCAGGAGGTTGCCGGCCGCGGCGGTGTTGCTCGCCAGGCTGACAGTGCCGGTGGTGCCGCCCGCGGTGTCGTTGGTGGCGGACTGGGCCTGCTGCGCGGTGGAGAGCGCCTGCTGCAGCAGGCTGGTCAGGCTGGTGAGGCCGTTATTGGCGGCGCCGAGGGTCTGCTGGGCTTGCCCGATCTGGTCGAGCAGGGCGCTGAGATCATTAGCCCGATTGTCCAATGATTGCGACTGGAAATAGCTGGTCGGATTGTCGAAGGCCGTGTTGACCTTCTTGCCGGTGGCGAGCTGCTCCTGCGTCGTGGTCAGGTTAGAGGCCGTCGTTTGCAGTGAAAGCAGGTTCTGCCGAACACCCGCGCTCAAAGTGATATCGGATGACATGATACGCATACCCTTCTGGTTACAGGCCGTACTGGCGTGCACCGGCGGTACGTACTGTACCGGCGCGTGCAGGTTCCGACCGGAATCGATCGGCCCGCTAAACGTTTGACCCATTTCCATTTAAAACGCGTAAATCTACCTACGCGGTAGCACGTAGGTGCCCGTCCGCCCGCCGTTGCATCCGCGGGCCGTTTGCGAGCTGCCGCGCACTGGTCATCGGTATTTTTTTGCCTTCAGCGGTCTTTCCGTACCCTTTTAAGCCGGCGTTAACCGCTTCGGCTCGCTATTGCTTAACTATCGCGGCACTTGAGATGACGAGGATTGCTTCATGTCGACCGCCACGCCCGGCGAAGGGGTCAATCTCGTGGTGGCGACGCCCTGCTTCGGCGGGCAGATATCTGTCCTCTACGCCGCCTCGCTCTTCAAGCTGCAGCAGGAGATCCGGCGCTACAGCGGGCTGACGCTCAAGGTGCTGTTCAAGGATGGCGATGCGCTGATCACGCGGGCGCGCGCCAGCCTGTCGGCGCAATTTCTCTCCGACGCGGCGGCCACCCATTTGCTGTTCCTGGATGCCGATATCGGCTTCGAGCCCGAGCAGGTTTTGCGCCTGATCACGTGCGGCGCGGACATGTGCGCGGCCGTTTATCCGGTCAAGCGCATCGATTGGGAGCGGATGAAGCGAAGCATCGAAACCGCTGCGCCCGATCCCGCCGCGGCCGCGTTGCGTTATGTTTTCGAGGTTGAGAATCCCAAGGCGGTAATCGAGCGCTCAGGCTTCCTCAAAGTCCGCTATGCGGGCACCGGCTTCCTGATGATCCGGCGCGGCGCGCTCGAGGCGATGTGCGCGCGCCATCCGGAGCTGCAATACAAGCGCGATCATGCGGCCGATGACGGCGCGGCGGGCGACAAGCGCTTCGCCTTGTTTGAATCGATGATCGCCGACGACGGCACTTATCTCAGCGAAGATTTCGCCTTCTGCAAGCGATGGACCGATATGGGCGGCGAGATCTGGGCCGATCTGAGGAGCACGCTGAGCCACGTCGGCCCGATGACGTTCCGCGGCAATCTAGCGTCGCAGTTCGCCGGCGCCGCCAGCGCCGCAGCTTAGAACGGCGCCCTCCTGCAAAGGGGTTCCCGGACGCGGCCCGAAGAAGGGATGGTCGGCCTTCCGATAAGCGAGGCGACACATGCCGAGGCGATCGGAGTTCGCCGCTGCAATCAGGCGATCAGATTGACCAGACTGCCACTTAGGCCGTTGCTGGCGAGCAGGATTTCGGCCGTGCCTCCGGTTTGCAGCTGAAACGCTGAATTCAGGAGGCCCGCGGCCGTCGACGTCGTGCTGGTCTTCGCCGCCGACGTGCTCGATGTGGCGGAGCTCGACGAGGAGCTTGTCGTGCTGCTGCTGCCGGACGTGCTCGTCGAGGATGAGGAGGACGAACCGGACGAGGTGCTTGAAGCGCCGCCGGAAGCCGAAGTCGGCGTCGTCGGCTGGAAAAAGTTGTTGCCGGCGCCAAACCCGACATTGGCTGCGTAAGCGCCGCCGATCTGGATGTTCGCCGTCTGATTGTTGGCGGTAATGATCAGTTTGCCGCTGGCGTTCAGGTAGGCTGTCGCTTGCGCGTTGCCGTAGGCGTTCTTGTTGATGGCATTGATCAGGTCGCCGACCGTATCCTTGCCGGTCGACTGATAGGTCGTCGTATTGGTCCCGTCGCTGACCGTGATCGTGCCTTTGGCCAGGATCCCGAGCGTAAAGAGCGATGTGCTCGTGCTCAGCGGCACCGTGCCGGTCCCGCTGGCCGGCGTGGTGATTGTCGGGGACGAACTCGAGCCGGTCGACGAACCGGTACTGCTCGACGAAGACGTGCTGCTCGTCGAGGAGCCCGTACTGCTCGAGCCGCCGTTGAGTGAATTCAATGCGTCCTGCACCGCGGAGGTGAGCTGGGAGTTGGTCCGGCTCAGGGCCGTTTGGTTGGCGATGCTGGCGAGGCCGGCCGACAAGGTCGTCGAGGCGCCGAACAGATTGTTGATGACCGTGCTGCTCAGCTGTTGCTGCTGGCTGCTTTGCGCAGCCTTGTTCCAATAATTCTGATCCTGCTGCCAGAACGAAATACTTGAAACACTCATGATCAGCCCACGCTGCAACGAACTCTGCGCCCCGCGACATTCGTACCGGAGCACCGTTAACAGGGCGTATCGGTTCCACCGTTACGGTTGATTAACCATCTTGGCCGACCCTGCCCACGTCATCATGCAAAGTCGCGACATCATGCAAAGTCGCGACATCACGCAAAGTCGCGACGCCAGATTGCCACGGCGATACCGCCGCGCGGGGGGCTCGGGTATTGGGCACGAACCAGCATGCAACTGCACCGCAGGCTCCGGCGGCGTTCCTTGTCCAGCAAGCTTTGGCCTTGCATCGCCAGGGGCGGCTGAGCGAGGCGGGGCAAATCTACGATGCCGTCCTGAGCGCTAGTCCGGCCGATTTCGACGCGCTGCATCTCGGCGGCGTGCTCAAGCACCAGCAGGGCCGCTCGGCCGAAGCGTTGCGGCTGGTCGCGGCGGCGCTCAAGGTGCGGCCGGCTTCGGCCGACGTGCTCACCAATTTGGGCGTCATTCTCGATGCGCTGAAGCGGCATCAGGAGGCACTCGAAAGCTTCGATCAGGCGCTGGCGATGGCCAGCGGCGATGCCCCCGCGCTGCATTACAATCGTGCCAACGCGCTCAAGCATCTTGGCCGGCAGGCGGAGGCATTGGCGAGCTATGAGCGTGTGCTTGCGCTTGCGCCGGGCCACATCGACGCTCTGCACAATGGCGGCGCTCTGCTGGCCGCCATCGGCCGGCATCAAGACGCACTTCCGCTCTACGAAAAGGTGCTGGCGTTGCAGCCCCGCCACCTGGCGGTGCTCAATCGTAAAGGCAATGCGCTGGCCGCCTTGGGCCGTCCGCAGGAGGCGCTTGTCGTATATGACGCGGCGCTCGCGATCGATCCCAACCATGCCGAGGTTCTCAGCAACCGCAGCGTTACGCTGCTGACGCTCGGCCGGGCCGACGAAGCGCTGCAAAGCTGCGACGCGGCGCTGAAGGTCGCGCCGCACTACGCCGATGCGCACTACAATCGCGGCAATGCCCTGAGGGCGCTAGATCAGCCCGAAGAGGCCGGCGCGAGCTATCAGGCCGCGTTGGCGATCGAGCCGCAGCGCGCGGACGCGCACAACAATCTCGGGCTGACGCTGGTTTCGCTGGGTTTGCATGCTGAGGCGTTGGTGCACTTCGACGCGGCGCTCGCCATTGCGCCCGACGAGATCGGCGCGCTCCACAATCGCGCCAATGCGCTCACCGAATTGGGCGCCCATCAGGAAGCGCTCGATCCTTGCGAGAGAGTGCTGGCAATCGATGCGCTGCACGCCGATGCCCACAATACGCGCGGGGTGGTGCTCGGCAGGTTGCGGCGATTTTCGGAAGCCCTGGCGAGCTACGACGCCGCATTGGCGATCGCGCCGGATCGGCTCGACATCGAGATCAATCGCGGCACGGTGCTGCTCGAACTCGACCGCTTCGCCGAAGCGATGGCAAGCTTCGACAAGGCGCTCATGCGCGATCCGGATAATGTCGCGGCGCTGATCAACCGCGGCAATGCCTGCATCAAAGACAAGCGCTTCGCCGAAGCCCTGCAAAGCTATGACAGCGCGCTCGCGCTCGATCCCGATCAGGTGGGGGCACTCACCGATCGCTGCGTGGCGCTCGCCGAAATGGACCGCTTCGACGAAGCGCTGGCTTCCGCCGATCGGGCGCTCGGCATCGAGCCGCATGTTGTCGCCGCTCATGTCAATCGCGGCAACGCGCTGATGAAGCTGGCGCGGCTCCCAGAGGCGCTCGCGAGCTATACGGAGGCGCTGAAGCTCGATCCCGAGCAGGTCGACGCCAATTTCAACGCTTCGCTCGCGCGGCTCTGCCTGACCGACTTTCACGAAGGCTGGAAGCAATACGAATATCGCTGGAAGAAAAAAGAGTTTCAGGGCAGCGAATATTCCCGGCCGCTGTGGCGCGGCGAACCGGACGTCGCCGGCAAGACGATTCTGCTCGTGCACGAGCAGGGCCTCGGCGACACCATCCAGTTTGTGCGCTACGCGCCGCTGGTCGCCAACCTCGGCGCCAAGGTCGTCGTCGGCGTGCAGCCGCCGCTCAAGAGCGTGGTCGCGACCGTTCCGGGCATTTCACAGATTATCGCCGACGGCGAGGTGCTTCCCGAATTCGATCTCTACTGTCCCATGCTCAACCTGCCGCGGGCGTTCGGCACCGAGCTTGCAACCATTCCGGCCAACATTCCGTACATTCGGCCGTTCACGGAGGGGCTTGCCACATGGCGCGATCGTTTTGCCGATGATGGTCGCGTGCGCGTCGGCATCTGCTGGGCGGGCAACAGTTCGCACCTGAACGACCGCAATCGCTCGCTTCCGCTCGATCGCCTGGCCGACGTGCTGTCCGTTCCGGGCATCGACTTCGTCAGCATTCAAAAAGACGTCGGCGCGGCGCAGGCTGAATTCTTGCAAGCCCGCGGGGTCCGCCAACTCGGCCACCAGTTTGCGGACTTCTCCGACACCGCCGCCGTCGTCGCGCTGCTCGACCTCGTGGTGGCGGTGGACACCTCGGTCGCGCATCTTGCCGGCGCCATGGGCAGGGGGGTGGCGCTGCTGATCCCCTATTCGCCCGATTGGCGCTGGCTGCTCAATCGCTCCGACAGCCCCTGGTATCCGACCATGCGGATCTTTCGCCAGGATGCTGTCGGCAATTGGGATGGCGTCCTTGAACGGCTGCGGCACGAACTGCTCGGCGTCGCCCGCCGCGGAGCGCGCAGGCCATGAGCGCCGCGGAGGCCGCGCCGGGCGCGCAAGCGTCAAGCCCGATCCAGCAGGCGTTGGCTTCGCGAGAGCCCGGGCAGCTCGCCGGCGCCGAGCGCATGCTGCGCGGCATTCTCGCTGTCGAGCCCGACCATTTTGACGCGAGGCATTTGCTCGGTCTCATCTGTCATCAGCAGGGCCGCAACGTCGAAGCGTTGCAGCTCGTCGGCGCGCTCCTCAAGGCCGCGCCGCGTTCGCCGGAGTTGCTCAACAATTGCGGCCTCATCCTCACGGCGCTGACGCAGCATCAGCAGGCGCTGGCCTGCTTTGAGAAGGCGTTCGCTCTCAACACCGGCAATCTCGCGGCGCTCAAAAATCGCGCCGGCGCGCTCAAGCGTTTGCGCCGGTTCGATGATGCGCTCGCCGCGTACGAAGCCGTGCTGGCGCTCCATGCCGACGACATCGACGCGCTGAACGAATGCGGCGGCCTCTTTACCGCGCTCAATCGCCCGGAGGAGGCGCTCGCGTGTTACCAGCGCGCGCTTGTCGCCGCACCTGGCGTCGCCGAGTTGCACATCAATAAAGGCACGGCCCTGGTCGCGCTCAATCGGCATGAAGAGGCGCTGGAGAGCTTCTCTGCCGCGATTGCGGTCGATCCGGAGCGCGCGGAGGCGCATTACAATCAAAGCCTGGTGCGCCTGCGGCTTGGCGACTTCCAGAGCGGCTGGCGTCAATATGAGTGGCGCTGGAAGAAATTCGTCGGCGCCGGGCGGGGGCGTTTCTCCGGCGCGCCGCTCTGGCTCGGAGAAGAGCCGCTCAAGGACAAGACCATCTTGCTGCTTGCCGAACAGGGGCTCGGCGATTCCATTCATTTCATGCGTTATGTGCCGCTGGTGGCCGCGCTCGGGGCGAGGGTGGTGCTCGGCGTGCAGTCGCCGTTGAAAGCGGTCGCCGCGACCCAGCCGGGCATTGCGCTCGTGGTGGGCGAGGGCGAACCTTTGCCGCCGCTCGATTTTCACTGCCCGCTGTTGAGCCTGCCGCTTGCCTTCAAAACCGAGCTCGCCACCGTGCCGGCGAATGTCCCGTATCTGCGGGCACCGGAGGAGCGCCTGGCGCAATGGCGCGGGCGTGTGCCCGCGAACGGCCGCCTGCGCGTCGGCATATGCTGGGCGGGCAGTGCCGTGCACCTCAACGACCGCAACCGCTCGATCGCGCTCGATCGGTTCGCGGCGCTCCTGACCGTGCCGGGCCTCGATTTCGTCAGCGTGCAAAAAGAAACCAGCGAGGCGGAGCGCGCACTTCTGCGCGCCAGCGGTGTCGTTCAGCTCGGACCGGAGTGCGCCGACTTTGCCGATACGGCGGCGGTGCTCTCGATGCTGGATCTGCTCATCAGCGTCGACACTTCGGTCGCGCATCTCGCCGGCGCCATGGGCAAGGCCGTGGCGCTGCTGCTGCCGTTCGCCTCCGATTTCCGCTGGCTCGTCGAGCGCACCGACAGCCCCTGGTATCCGACCATGCGTCTCTACCGTCAGCCCGCCATCGGCGACTGGGACACGCCGCTGCGTCGCTTGCGGCAGGAGTTGAGTGTGGTCGCGGAGAGGATGGGGCAATCCACGTCCGGTAAGTTAGAGGACTCGCTCGACTGTTCCCCGTCACCCTGAGGTGGCCTGCCATTAGCGCGTTTACGCGCGTCTTCGACGCACTATGGCGGCCCTCGAAGGGCGACGGCCCGGGCCGTGCACCCTTCGAGGCTCGCTGCGCTCGCGCCTCAGGATGACGGGAAACAAAGCAATCCAGAACGGAGTTTCGTAGGATGGGTTGAGCGAAGCGAAACCCATCATTGGGTCGCGAGGTTGTTTGATGGGTTTCGCAAGTGCTCAACCCATCCTACGTGCTACGCGCTGCCGAGATCGCAGGCCATCGTCATTGTGGGGAGCGCAGCGACGAAGCAATTCAGATTCCCACGCGGGCCTCTGGATTGCTTCGCGGAGTTTATCATCGGGCCGGCCACTCCGGGCCGGACCCGTTGGCTCGCAATGACGGGGTTACGCGCTAACTAAAATTCGTCAACCCTAAAGCACCTTGCTCACCGCCAGCGGCTTGCCGTCGCGCGGCCGCGGGGTCACGGCGCGGCCGGTTGAGCCGTAGACGCTCGGCGCCGCTTTGCGGGCAAGGTCGCCGGAGAGCCGGCGCACGATCCCTTCGGACACCGCATGTGCGGTGGCGAGCACGATCATGTTTCGCTGCAGCACGGCGCGGAAAGCGTCCTGCAGCGTATGCAAGGCGGTGACGTACGCGGGCGCTGCCTGCTTCAGAAATTTGGCGTTCGCCTTCAGGCGCTCGCTGCCGACATAAAGCTTGCTGGTCAATTCGCTCTTTTTGGCCGCGAGGGCTGTGGCGTCGCGCACCTTGCCGGAATGAACGAGCGCGGTTTCCTGCTCGATCACGCCGCGCAGCGTGTCGATCAGCTCGGCCACGTGGGTGATGGCGGCTTGCGCGTCCGCGACGGTTTTCATCGTGCTCATGAGGCCGGTATTCCCTGATGTTTGAGCAGTTGATCGTAGACGTGCGAGGCGATGCCGAGCCCGCCGCTCTTGGCAAACGTCTTGGCGTATTCGTCGGTCAGGAACGACCGCCAGACCTTGAGCGCACCGCTGCCGCCCATCGGGCCGTCGCCGTCGGCGCCGGTGAACATCTCCTGGAACATCGAATTCAGAAACATCGCCTCGAATTTCTGCGAAGCGGCCTTCGCCTTGCCCTTGATGACCGCGGTCGGGTCCTGCGGGGCCTGGGCCGCGGCAAGTTCTTTACTTGGATGGAACGTTGTTGCTGCGATCATCACATCATCTCGATGTCGGCTTGGATGGCGCCGGCGGCCTTGATGGCTTGCAGAATGGTGATCATGTCGCGCGGCCCGATGCCGAGCGCATTGAGCCCGTCCACCACTTGTTGCAGCGAAACGCCTTCGCTGACCACGGCGAGCTTCTTGCCGTCCTCCGTGACTCCGACACGCGTGCGCGCGACCTCCCGCGTGCGGCCGTTGGCGAAGGCATTGGGCTGACTGACCTGCCGCGCTTCGGAGATGCTCACCGTCAGATTGCCCTGCGCCACCGCCACGGTGGACACCCGCACGTCGCGACCGATGACGATGACGCCCGAGCGTTCGTCGATGATGATCCTGGCGACCTCGTCGGGCTCGATCTGCAACTGCTCGATCTCGGTCAGCATCGCCACCAAGTTTTGCGGAAATTTCGGCGGCAGCGTCAGTTGCACGGTCGAGGGATCGAGCGGTTCCGCCACCGGGGTGCCCATGTAATCGTTGATCGCAATGGCGATCCGCTTGGCCGTGGTGAAGTCGGCATTGCGCAGCGCCAGCCGCAGCTTGCCGAGTGTCGCCAGCGAGAATTCGATCTCGCGCTCGATGATGGCCCCATTGGTCAGCCGTCCGACCGTCGGCACGCCGCGGGTAATCTTGGCCGCTTCGCCCTCGGCCTGGAAGCCGCCGACGGCGAGCGAGCCTTGCGCTACCGCGTAGACGTTGCCGTCGGCGCCCAGTAGCGGGGTGACCAGGAGGGTGCCGCCGAGGAGGCTCTTGGCGTCGCCCATGGCCGAGGCGGTGACGTCGATGCGGGTGCCCTGGGTAGAGAACGGCGGCATGTTGGCGGTGACCATCACGGCCGCCACGTTCCCGGTGCGAATTTGCTGGCCGCGGATGTTGACGCCAAGCCGCTCGAGCATGCCCTGCAGCGATTGCTTGGTGAAAGGCGTGTTGTTAAGCGTATCGCCGGTGCCGTTGAGGCCGACGACCAGCCCATAGCCGATCAATTGGTTCTGCCGAATGCCTTCGATATTCGCCAAATCCTTGATCCGCGAAACCGCGCCCGCACTCGAACCCACGCACGTCAAGAGAGCCAGCGCCAGTAGCGCCGGCCAAAGCGTCCTCTGCATCTCCTGCTCCCCAAGAGGTCGGACGCTTTCCTATTGCGAGTTGCGTGCCACGATGGGACGAACGACATAAGTATTTGGAAAATATAGATTTAAGCTGCGGTTGGGCATGGCGCGCGCCACCAACTGGCGCCACCTGTCCGGCAATTCTTGCCGCGCTGCCGGCAAGGTTTTACCGCCCATTAACTATAAGCCGCCAGGTTCAGCTCATGCGCGTCAATGGTTCGAACGGAACGGCTGCGGCAACGGCGTCCTCGACGGCGAGGCGGGCGAGTTCGCCCGGCGGCTTCAGCCTATCGGAGACGAGCGAACCGCAGGCCGCAAGCCCGGCGATGAGCCTGCGCACCGTCGGCGGCATCGACGCCCTCATCGCCCTGCAGGGCGTGGAAGATCCGGTGGAGCGGCGCCGCCGCGCCGTCAAACACGGGCGCCGGGCGCTCGATGCGCTCGACGCGCTGAAGCTCGGCCTGCTGGCCGGAACGCTGGAACCCGCGGCGCTGCTGCGTTTGAAGGCCGTCGCCGCCGACCTTAAGGATGGCTCGGGGGACGAAAAGCTTGATCAGGTGCTTGCCGAGATCGAGCTTCGGGTCGCCGTGGAACTTGCAAAAGCCGGCGTGAATTAGGGCTTTATCAGGGCTTTGCGGCGGCCGCCGGGCGGGGTTTTAGAGCCCGGTTTCCCGGACGGACCCGCCTCCGGCCGGCTTTCACAGCATCATCGTATTGTCACCGTCACAGACCCGCGCTATATGGGCGCGCCTTCCGGGAGGACATAGCGCCAAAGTTGCGCACACAGTATGGGGACAGAGAAGTCCATGCAGTCGGTGAAGAGCAAGAACGGTCGCTCCGACGATATCTTAGACAAGAACGATAAGAGCATCCGGACCTTCGACAAATTGTACCGCCCAACGGACCGCGAGCCGTTCATGAGCGAGCGGCAGCGGGAGTATTTCCGACTCAAGCTGCTGGATTGGCGAGAGGACATTCTGAAAGAGGCCAAGGAGACGCTGCAGCATCTCCAGGACGACAATCAGAATCACCCCGACCTTGCCGATCGGGCCTCATCCGAGACCGATCGGGCCATCGAGCTCCGGGCCCGCGATCGCCAGCGCAAACTGATCGCCAAGATCGATGCTGCGCTGCAGCGAATCGAGGACGGTACTTACGGCTATTGCGAAGAGACCGGCGAGCCGATTTCGCTGAAGCGACTCGAAGCGCGGCCGATCGCCACCTTGTCGATCGAAGCGCAGGAACGGCACGAGCGCCGCGAACGCGTCTACCGCGAAGAGTAGGCGGCGCGCGTTCGCTTTCAAGTCGTTTGCACGGCCCGGAGAAGAGGCCGGCGAACGAACCTATGCGGCGTCAAGCCAGCGGATCGGCGGGGAGACCCAGGCGGTACTTGCCGTGGTTCTCGTAGGCGGTGTCGCTCATCACCTGATGAATGCCGGCGGTGTTGATGTCGCGCAACAGCCGGCCGAGCACGTGCGGATGGCGCAGTCCGGTGTTGCCGGAAAAGTGATAGGCCATGGTCACGATGCCGATGGCAACGTCGGTGGCGTGGAGGCAAATAGCTCTAGTGTCGGCGATGTCGGGCCCATCGGGCAATTCGCCGGATTGGACTTTCTGATACAATTCCTCATAGCGCTCGTGCATGAGCGCCCGCGCCGCCCGGATTTTCAGATCCGCCTCGGCGATTTGCCGGTGCACGACCTGGCGCTCGTCGAGTTTCGAGGCGCGGAACGCGCCCCGCGTCGTCGTCGCCAGCGTGATCAGCTCGTCGAGCGCGCGGCGCGCCGCTCCGACGGCGACGCTGCCATGTTCCTTGGCCACGAAGCTGTATGGCGGCAGCCGATAAGATGCCCCGCCGCGGCGCGGCTGCGGTTTGAGCAGATCCCAAACGAAGGCGAAGTCCGCGGGCAGGAAGTAGTTCTCGATCGAGCAGTCGCAGCTTCCGGTGCCCTTCAGGCCGACGACATCGCGCCAATTGTCGTGGAGGGTCACCGCATTTCGCGGCATCACTGAAAACATCACCAGCGGGCGCCCGCCATTCTCCGCTTCGGTGCCCTCGACCACGGTGCCGCCGACAACCCATTCGGAGTGCTGGATGCCGCTGTTGAAACGCCAGCGACCGTTGAGCCGGTAGCCGCCCGGTTCGCGCACGGCGCGGCCGGCGGGAAAAAACGATATCGACGCTGTCGGAATCTGTCCGTTGGCGAAAACCTGATCGAGCGACGCTTGCGGCAGGAACATGCCGAGCGAGGCGACGCCGGTCGCGCCGACCATCGTGCACCAGGCGCTGGTAAAGTCGTAGTAGGCGATCCGCTCCAGCACCAGCATTTCGGTTACGGGATCGGCCTCCGCGCCGCCCATGACCGCCGGAAGCTTGAGCTGAAATAAGCCGGCGCCGCGAAGCGCCGCCACCGCCTCGGGTGCCAGCGTCGCCAATTCCTCGCTCTTGCCGCCGCTCTCTTGCAGCATCGCGCCGATCGCATCGACCCGCGCGAGCAGCAGCTTTCGTTTGGCTTGCCGGTCTTGGGGAAAGGTTTCGCCTGCACGGTCACCCGATGGGCGCGCAGCGCCGCCTGCTTGCAAGCCTAACTCCGCCATCTCGCTCCCTCCGCCAGCTGGGCCGCGCCTCTGCACATTGCAAAAATGCGGGACGGCTCCTTCTCGCTATATTTTTTGAATGATATTCATATGTCAATAGTGTTCATATATGTATATTGTTCATGATTGAGGGCCAGCCAGGAGTAGCCCGCCCAACGGAAAACCGCCTTTGGTGGGCACGTCCCGGCGAATCTGCGATTCGGAACAAAGGATACCGATGCGAGCGGCACACAACGCTGAGAGCAGGAGCGAGCGGCGCAAACGGCGAAACCGCCAGGCGCTGATCGAGGCCGGCTATCAGGTGATGACCGAAAAAGGCATCGACGCCGCCACCATGTCGGAAATCTCCGAGCTCGCAGACGTCGGCGCCGGCACGGCGTACAATTATTTTGCCTCCAAAGACGAACTGGCGATGTGCGTCATGGAACAGGTCATGGACCGGCTTTCGCAGCGTATCGAAGCGGTCACCAACAGCTTTACTGATCCCGCTCAGGTCTACGCCTTCGGCATTCGCAACGTGATGAAGGCCGCGACCACCGACCAACGCTGGCGTTGGCTGTTGCGGCGTTCGGAAGTGATCGCCGAGGCGATGTACCGGGTGATGGGCCCGTATGCGATCAGAGACATCCGCCACGCTGTTGCTGCGGGCCGTTACCGGGTCGAGGATCCGGAGCTCGCCTGGCGCCAGGCCACCCACGCGATCGTCGGCTTCAGCTTGGCGGTGTGCGACAAGAATATTCTCCCGGGCAAGATCGACGAGGCGGTGGTCAATCTGTTGGGCATGGTCGGCGTCGACCGTACGGAGGCCTGGGAAGTGGCCAAGCGGCCTTGCCCCGAGTTGCCCGCGGAGTGGTCGATCGCCGAGTAGTGTACGCGACTGCGCCTAACCGGCTTGCTACGCCTCAGCCGGCGGCCGGAACGGCGCCGGACTCAGCAAACAAAAGATCGGAGCCGGGCACGTAGTGCGCGGCCGTGCCGTGAAGCCTGGCGTTGTTTGCTTCCCGCAAGGCGGCGTCGTCTTCGCCGTACAAGAACGCCACGAAGGCATAGCGGCGGCCGGCGGTTACCGGCGTGACCTGGTGCAAGGCGCCGCAGGAGAACACCACCGCTCCGCCCATCGGCGCCCGATAGGCCCGGCGGCCGAATTCCGGAAACACCAGATCGCCGCCTTCAAAATCTTTGTTCAAGTTGATGGTGACGGCGAAGCGCCGGTGCTGCGCGCCGACATTGTCGTTGTCGCGGTGGCGGTGAAAATGTCCACCGACCGCGGTGTCGTAACAGGAGACGATGTAGCGGTCGAGCCGCGGACCTCAATGAAAGAAGCGCTCGATCGATGCCAAGAGCATAAGGCGTTGCCTAACTGTAGTGCTCTCACCCGGCCCGCAACTTCATCGAATTTGCGCTTTCGCTCAACGAAATTCGAAAATTGGGATTCGCGTCAGACGACAGGATCTTCATCCGTGCGACGGTCTTTTCTCGCGCAAAATAGCTAGTGCAGGGCGGCCGTTCACGATAACACGCACATTCTGAGACGCTCCGCTATCGCGCCTCTTGAGACTTGCTTCTCGTCTTGTGCCTTCGCGGACGTGAACGCGAAGCGCATATCGTTGTCATTGCGACGGAGCGGGGGAGAAATATCGCATGAGCGCTCGTCACACTTTACGCGCGGCGGTCGGAACGGTGCATCGCGGCGCCTTCGACGCGGCGTTCCCGCCCGTTTTGACCATCGCGTCCGGCGACGTCGTCGCGGTCACAACACTGTCGGGCAATCCCGACCAGATACCGCCGCCGGAGCTTGGCTTCACCGTTCTGCCAGAGCATCGCGACGTGCTCGCGCGGGTGCCGCGCGGAGAGGGACCGCATTTTCTCACCGGCCCGATCGCCGTCGAAGGTGCGATGCCGGGCGACGAGCTGATCGTCGACATCGTGGCGATGGAGCTTGCGCAGGACTGGGGCTGGAATCGCTTTGCCCCCGGAATGGGCGCCTTGCCGGAGCAATTTCCCGATGCCCGCTGCATCCACATCGCCATCGACCGCACTACGGGCACGCTCACCTTGCCGTGGGGGCTCAAGCTCAAGGCGGCGCCCTTTTTCGGCATCATCGGGGTGGCGCCGCCGGCGGCGATGAGCCCGGCCACTTCGATCATTCCGCGCGCCTTCGGCGGCAATATCGACAACAAGCATTTTGGCGCCGGCTCGACGGTGCACCTGCCGGTGTTCAATCCGGGCGGAATGGTTTCGGTCGGCGACGGTCATGCTTTGCAGGGCGATGGCGAAGTCTGCGTCACCGCCGTCGAGACGGGGCTTGCCGGAACGCTCCGCGTCACGCTTGCCAAGAACACCGGCATCGTGCGGCCCTGGGCGGAAACGCCGACGCATGTCATCACCATGGCGTTCGATCCCGATCTGAACGTCGCGGCCGCTTCCGCCTTGCGCGAGATGATCGCGCTGATCGAGCGTGCGACCGGGCTCCCCGCAGCCGACGCTTATTCGCTTTGCAGCATCGCCGCCGACATGCACGTCACCCAGCTCGTCAATCTGCATAAAGGCATCCACGTGATGCTGGCCAAATCAGCCTTACAGAAGCCGGCCCCGTAAGCGGCGGTCCCGCACACCTGGACGGACGCGGAAAATTTGCCTTGATGACCGGCGAACGGGGAGGGGAACTCGCGCGTTGCCGTGATGACAGGTTTTGCACCCGCAATGGGACGCATTGAAAGGAACCCGAACCATGGCTCAGAGCACGCCCCGACCGACCGATTTTGACCGCGCTTTTGGCGACGCCAAAAGGCAGGCCGGCAATGTCGCCGGCGCCGTCTCGGACGCAGCCCAGGACGTTTACGGGCAGGCCCGCGATAGCGCGGCCGACGTCGCCGGCACCGCCAACGAGGCCGCGCGCAACGCCATGGGCTCGTTCGAGAAAGCGATCCGCAACACCATCGAGACCCAACCCTATACGGCCGCCGCCATCGCGCTCGGCATCGGCTGGCTATTGGGCCGCTTGCACCGGCCGTTGTAGAACGCGATTGGATAACGCCAGGCCGCCGCGGCGTTCGCGGCGGCGACTGGCTTTCCTGGCGCTGCGCCGGATCTTATCGGCGGTCGCAGTCCGCTGAGCTTCGCGGTCGAGCTTACCGTGCCCGAAAAGTCCGCCGCGCAGCGACGAGAGAAGCTCCAGGCTGGGCAAACCCACAGTCGCCGGCACAATCGAAAAGCACACGCTGCGCGCCGGCCGATTGCCGGAATGACATTGGCGTGCGCCGCGTCTAAATTGCCTCACCATAACAAGCCGTAGCCGCCGTTTCCGCGCGGCCGGCGGCGATTTCAAAAAACGGCATCGCCGAGGGAAGGAACGCATGGATTCGAGGCTCAAGGACAAAGTCGCCATCGTCACCGGCGGGGCGCGCGGCATCGGCGCCGCCTTTTGCGAAGGATTGGCCGAAGCCGGCGCCAAGGTGGTCGTGTCGGATGTGCTCGATGGCGGCCCGCTGGCCGAGCGGCTCGGAGAGCGGCAGCGCCCGGCCATTTACGTGCGTGCCGATGTGACTTCCAAAGCGTCCGTGGAGAATTTGGTCGCCGATACGGTGCGCGAGTTCGGCACCGTCGACATCCTGGTCAACAATGCCGGTTTATTTGCCGATCTGGCCATGAAGCCGTTCATGGACATCGACGAAGACGAATGGGACCGCGTGATGAAAGTGAACGTGCGCGGCTCGTTCCAATGCGCCAAGGCGGTGGCGCCGGTGATGATGGAAAAGAAGAGCGGCCGCATCGTCAACATCGCTTCCGGTACCGCGTTCAAGGGCACTCCCAATCTCCTGCATTATGTGACCTCCAAAGGCGCGGTCGTCTCGATGACGCGATCGCTGGCGCGCGAGCTCGGCCCCTACAATATTTGCGTCAACGCGATCGCGCCCGGGTTGACCATGAGCGAAGCGGTGGTGACCAATCCGGACTGGACCGGCAAGGCCAACGCTGCCGGCATCGCGGCGCGCGCCATCCAGCGCGAACAAGTGCCCGCCGATCTAATCTCGACCCTGGTCTATTTTTGCTCCGACGAGAGCAACTTCGTCACCGGACAGACCATCAGCGTCGACGGCGGCGCGCTGATGCGTTGACGCGGCTTTAGATCGGATCAAACCGGGTCGTCATTGCGAGCAAAGCGAAGCAATCCAGAGCTGCGGGGAGGAACTGGATTGCTTCGTCGCTATCGCTCCTCGCAATGATGGATCTCAAGTTCCGACTGACGGCGTCGTCAGCGCGGCAGGCCCTCGACCGCAAACGAGCGGAAAATCGCGTAGCGCTCGCCGATCTTGCGGATCTCGTCATAGTCGGGGCCGTGCGCCCAGGCCGCTATTTGCTCAGGACTGTCCCAGACCTGAATGACAACGCGGGTGGGGGCGGGGCCTTCGAGCTGCGTGACATTCAGGCTCGCGGCAAGAATTTTGCCGCCGGCCTTCTGGATGCTCGCCTGAGCCCGCGGCGCATATTCATTGACGTAGCCATGGATGTTTCTGACTGCGATTTCGCTGACCACATAGACCGGCGGCTTGCCCTGGGCGTGAAGCCCGTGCGTCGCGAGCGCGCCCAGCACGGCGCCGACGAGCAAAGCAGCGATGACGGTGAACATGTTTCGCATATTCGTGCCCCCCAAATGAAAACCCAGACCCGAAACCTCGGCCCTGAAGATAGACGACGCGCCGGCCGGTCTGTTGTCGAGCGCACATCATGCCTTCGGGCGGCGCGTTCGCAAACAGCTCCTTGGCAAACTTATTTGGCAAAAAGCTTCATGGCTTCGTCGGCCAGAACCCCGCCCGTGATGGTGATCGGGGCGAACGGAGCCTTGGCGGCGACCTCCGCGCTCGCGATCATGATCTGATCGATTTTAGTGGCGAGTTGTTGCACGGAAGCGGCAAAGACCAGCCGGCCGACGTGGCACCAGATCATTGCGCCCATGCACATCGCGCACGGCTCGCCCGACGTGTAAAGCGTGCTGCCGGCGATCGCCGCGGATCCATGATCGGCGAGACAACGGCGTATCGCCACCATTTCTCCATGCGCGGTCGGATCGCCATTGGTCTTGCCGAGATTGCGTCCGCGCGCGATGACCTCCCGGTCGCGGACGATGACCGCTCCAAACGGATAATCGCCGAGCCGCGCTTCTTCGAGCGCAAGACGCATGAACTGCTCGTCTTCATCGGATGCGGCCACCGCCGCCCGATCCCCCACTAGCACCGCCGTCGATGCGAGGCCGGCGATCAAATGACGGCGGCTCGGACCGGTGGGTGAGGTGCGTGATACGGAGCGATCGTCACAGCAACGCATGCGAAATTCCTCCATCTGGAGCAGGCGCTCAGGTGTCGCGGTCCGGCAAGGTCAGAAAGATCAGCACCCCGAGCATAACCATCGCGATGCGAAACGCGGATTCTTGCGCGTTCCAAGCGTGCGATTGCCACATGGTGAAATATTCGCCGGCCACGACGGAAAAGCCGAAGAACCAGACCCCGAACCCGACCGTCAAACCGGCCACGGCCCAGGCCTTTGCGTGATTGAAGGCTTGCGCCGTGGCCCGCAGCCGTATCAGGAGCGCAACCGCGCCGATGGTCAGCAGCAGCGCGGCGACACCTTCAGCGGCGATGATGATGTCGTAGGCCGCCTTCCACAGCTGCGGATTGGTGATGGCGCGATCTTTGAGCGTGTTATCGGGGAACGTCGTGTCCATGCTCAGGACGTGCTGCACGAATTGGTAATTGGCGCCATAGTCGACGATGTTGTCGTAGGTGACCAGGAACGCAAAGGCGGCGAGCGCCGCGACCATCAGCAGCTTGGCAAGACGAATGACCAGCATGGATTTTTCGCGCGCCGCGCGTCAGCCTTTCGCTAGCTCCCCACCACAGTAGCGCCCGCCGGAGCCGCGGCGTCGGCGGCCGCGCCCTTGGCCGCCGGGTCCACCTCCAGCGCCTCGATCGCGTCCTGCAGAACCTTGCGCACGTGGGTCGCATTGGTCGCGTCGATCATGCTGGCGTTGAGGTAGAAGTCGAGCCCGGTGATATGCTCGCTGAAGACCCGGATGGCCTCGCCGCTCTTGCGCAAAATGCCTTTGACCGCATAGGGCACCACCTCACGGCTGATGCCTTTCATGGTGATCGGCTGCAGCTCCTGCGCCACCACGATGTCGCGGGCGAGCGCGTAGGTCTCGTAACTGATGACGATGTGCCCGGGCTCGGCGATCGATTGCAGGCGTGCCGCGAGGTTCGCTTCGGCGCCGATGATGGTGTAGTCCATGCGATCGTCGCTGCCGAAATTGCCGACATTGCAATAGCCGCTGTTGATGCCCATGCGCACCCGGAACGGATGCTCGATGCCGGCGTTGCGCCATTTGGCGTTCAGCCCGGCGATGCGGTCCTGCATCTCGATCGCCATGCGCAGGCAAGCCCGGGCGTCCTCGGCGTCGCCCTTGGTCTCCGGGTCGCCGAAGAAGATCAGCATGGCGTCGCCGACGAACTTGTCGATCGTGCCGCCATGGGCGAGCGCGATCTTCGACATTTCGGTGAAATACTCGTTGAGCAATTGGGTGATCTGCTCGGGCTGCAGCCGTTCGGTCGTGGCGGTGAAATCCTTGATGTCGGAAAAGAAGATGGTCAGCCGTTTGCGCTCGGTGTGAATGGTGACGTCCTTCTGCCCGCTGAAAATGCTCTTGTAGATCTGCGGCGACAGATAGCGCGAGATCTTCATCGACATGGAGGCGAGGAATTCGTTGGCCGTTTCCAGCTCGCTGTTCATGGCTCCGATTATGCGCGCCTGCCGGCGCTGCAGTGCGATGAAGGTGAAGCCCGCCGCCGCCACCAGCACGAAATAGGCGAGCAGATATTTGAACGCGAAAAGGTCGGTGCCGATCGGCTGGGTGATGGTCACTTCCTGCAGGCCGCGCACGTCGCCGACCTTCCAGTCGCGCTTCGGGCTTTCAGGATGGGAATTGTGACAGGCAACGCAAGCCGCGCCCATGATCACCGGAGCGACCAGCCGCACCTGGTCGACGAACAGTGAGCTGTTGTCGGTCGAAATCATCTGATCGGGCTTTTCGCGCAGCCGCTGGAGCGCGTCGGCCTCGAACGCATCGAGCGGATGCGGAGCGCGGTTGGCGAACGGATAGTCCGAGACGAAGCGGTAGGTGATGTTATGCTGATGCTCGCTGATCACTTTGCCGAGCTCGAGCGACAGCGTTGCCGGAATAGGGATAGCGCCCGGGATCGCCTCGTAATTGTGCGCCACCTTGGTGGGCGTGCCGGGCGTCGCGAGGATGCGGCCGACGACGTTGCTGGCGTAATAGCTGCGCACGCTGGCGATGATCGAATTCAGATCGCTGGCCTGGCGATTGAGATTGGTCTCTGTCAGATTCGTCAGGTCGAGCCACACGGCGACCGGCAGGCCGACGAGCAACAACACGACCAGCAAGAGAAGAAACAGTCCGGTCTTGCCGCCAAAGGTCTTCTTCATCGCGGTAAATTCCTAAAGCCCGATCATTCAGGAGTTTGCCACAAACCACCTTAAAAGTGTGGTCTTGTTGGCCGGACGGCTAGGATCCGGAAAAGCATGCCCTCGGACTTGACCCGACGGGTGGAAACCCGTCTTCCGAAAAGATCATGCGTCACCAAAGACCTAGAGCGCGAAAATCGTCGCGCTCTAGATCCAATCCTTCCATTTGAACCAAATGAGCGGCAACAGAGCGCTGATCACCACGACGGCCAGCGCATAAGGATACCCGTAAGTCCAGTCGTATTCCGGCATATGTTTGAAATTCATGCCGTAGACGCCGACGATCAGCACCGGAGGGACGCCAACGACCGAGGCGATGGTAAGCACCTTCATCACCTCGTTCTGGTCGATATTGATGATGCCGCTGGCAGCGTCCTGCAGAAGCTGCACCCGGCTCACCAGCCCCTCGGTGAACTGCACCAGCGACGTGATGTCGGAGGAAACGATGTGCAGCCGGTTGGCGACATCGAGTGCGATCCATTCGCGGCAATGCTCGGCGGCGAATTTGGCGATGCGGTCGAGACACACCAGCGTGTATTGCACCCGCGCCATGCGCTCGCTGGTGCGCCCGGTGCGGATCATGAGCCGCCGAAGCCTTGTGGTCTCGTGTGCGAGCCGGCCTTGTTTCACCGTTTCGGGATGAAAGATCAGGTGCGAGGAGTCATCGAGATCCTGCGCGCTCGTTTCCAGCACATCGGCCACGCGGTCGACCAGCGCTTCCAGGAGGTGGGCGAAGGTGTGCGCCGGGTCGATCTGCTCGCTCTTTTGCACCTCCTCGATGACCTTGTGGAAGGCGACGAGTTTCGACGAACGCACGGTGAGGAGAACTTTCTCCGATAGCACAAAGCCTGCCGGGACCAGCACCCAGGGCTCGTCGTCGGCGGCGTAGAGAAGCGGCGCCGTCATGTAGAGCGTGCCGTGGAGGTTGCGCAGCCGGCTCGTGGTCTCGATCTCGCTGAGCTGTTCCGTCGTCGGCACATGCAGCCCAAACGCTTCCTCAAACGCGGCGCGCTCGGCGTCGGTCGGGTCGAGCAGATCGACCCAGGCAGCAGTTTTCAACGAGTTGTCTTGCGGACGATGGACGGGGTAGGCGGTGAGCATGAGGGGGGATCCAGCCGTGGCGCCGTGCATGCATGTACATGCTCGCGCGGACGCCGGATACCCCGTTTCCGTGATTGCTGCGAGGCTTCAGTCGGGGGCCTAAGACCGGCCGCGCGCCGCCATGCCGATCAAAATACCGACACCGAACGCGACCGCCAGCGCCATCAGCGGGCGCTGCTCGGTCTCATCGGAAATGCGGGTCAGCGCTGCGCCGCCGTAGCGCGCTGCGTCCTTGCTCAGACCCTTGCTTAGCGCCGTCGATTGATCGCTCAACGAGCTTGCGCCCTGGCGAAAGCGGTCGGCCCAGCCGAACAAAGCCGACGCCACTGCATCGGTCAGGTTATCGGCGGTGTCGCGGGCATTCGAAAAATTGCGGTTGCCGACCTTTTCGAGGGTCTTTTCGAGCGCACGGAGTTGGCGCTCGATTTCTCCGACTTCTGACGAGATCACTCGGGTGTAGCGCGATGAACCGGCCATGATTGAAAACCTTTTGAGTTGATGACGGCGTCTAGTTTGAAAACGTTGCGATGCTCGCGAAGTTCCGATGGCGGTGCGAATGTAAGGCGCCGCGAAGGCAGATGGCGCAAGGCGCGATGAAGACGCCGCGATCGAAGGGCCGCTGTCGAAGGAGCGGCGAGGGCTGGGCGAGCGACGATCAGACGACGCTGCACCGCGCGGATGTCGCCATAGCGGGCGCGCCGAGATCGTTTCGATTGCTTAACGGAACCGTTAGAAATGCCGTTAATCGCGCGTTAAATGCCCAATTCTATTGTGTGAATCTCTCCGTAAGGGCTGGGTCGTCATACGCCCGAGCGTAACAGTTGCGTCAGGCGGGTAAGTCCATGGCATCGTCCGCCTCAACGCTGTTCCGTGCGGCTCGCGGCAGCGCTCTTTCGTCAAGATCGCGCCGTTCGTGGGCGGAGCGAGCGACGGCCGATGCAGCGCGGCTTGCCTTTTGCGTCTTGCTGTTTTGCTTCGTCCTGATCGTGGCCGCATTAGCGGCTTTTGCGCCGGCCGCGGCCGCGCCCCATGGCCACCAGCCCGCCAGGGTCGACGTCACCGCCGATCTCAGCGGCGGCTTCGCCAGACTTGTTTTTGCCTTCCACGAGCAGGTCGGTGCCAGCGTCCACAGCGCCGGCAATATCCTGATCATCAATTTCGACCGGCCCGTTTATCTCGTGGTCGAGCATCTCACCACCCAAGCATCCGAATATATCGCCGCGGCGCGGCGGGATCCCGATGGACGCTCTGTCCGTTTCGGCCTCTCACGCAGCGGGCGATCCCAGGAATTGGCGGCGGTTCGATAAGCATTCAACGCCTCCTGCTTGCGCCCTGATCAGGCGGCAGCGACATTTGAGTCGCTGTTTCTCGCCGACAAGGGCGACGCGCTTTCGGCCATCGACGCGCTCGCCTTGTTTTACGATTTTCGCGAGCTGACACCGATCAGCCGCCGTCGACTTGTTAGATCAAGCGGCCGATCTTCTGCGGTATCAAGTCGATCGTCGCCTGCAAGGCGCCGCGCGCGCCCAGGTGGCGACGCGACTGGCGATCGTCTATCTGATGAACCACAAACCCGAGCAGGCGCTCGCGACTTTGCGCGGCACTCACGCCGCGGATGTCGCCAACGAGTTTCATAATCAGCGGCTGCTGATCGAGGCGCGCGCTTTGCCCGAGCTCGGACGCCATGATGTCGCGCTCGAGGTCATTGATCATATCGACGGTCGCGCGGCCATTCGCTTGCGCGCCGACATCCTCTGGGCGGCGCGCCGTTGGGCCCCCGCCGCCGAACAAATCGAACTTTATTACGGCGAACGCGCGAACGATTTTGAGCCGCTCAAGGGTGTCGAGCGCGCCGACATTTTGCGCGCCGCGACCGGTTTCGCGCTTGGCGAGGACGCCCTCGGCCTGGCGCGGCTGCATGAAAAGTACGCGGCCAAGATGGCACAGACGCCGGACGAGCGCGCCTTTGAAATCGTATCGGCGCCGCTCGGCACCAAGGAATTCCGTGACATCGCACGCGCTGCCGTCTCGGTAGATACCCTCGAGGGATTCTTGCGTGACATGGAGGCGCGTTATCCGGACGCAGAGTCCAATACCGAAACCGGTGGCGTTGCCGGCGGCTGCTCCCCCGCCTGGGGCGCCGGTTACGCCTGCGCCTGATGCACCGGACCGGCCGGCGCCCGAGCGCGCAGGCGGAAAAACCGCGCAATTGTAAGGGTCTGATCGAGCCGCCGGCGCTGCCAAAAGGCCGATGCCCGCGGCTCATCGCGGGCATCGGATCAGGCGCTTATTGTTATTAGCTCTTGCAAGCGCCGGCTGTCTCGAAGCGCATCCCGGAGAGATGGAAGCCGGTTTTCCGAAAGAATACGCCGCAACAGAAAAGAACATTGAGGCGCACGCCAATCGACTTGATCGGCGTGCGTGCGCTCAGTGATGCATGAAGAGTGCGATTAAAATGATGATCGGCAGCGGAATGCCGATCAGCCAAAGCAATAGTCCACGGCCAAGTCCCATGAGGTCCTCCTCAGCTGCTTTCAGCTTCACAACAGCTGCTTTCAGCTTCACAACGCCGAACAGTTCTGAGAAGTTCCGCGGCAAGACGGCCGCGCGCACGCGACCAGCAAAAGCGCCGGGCGGGGCGATGCCGCCCTATGTCCCGTAGCTTTGAATTACGTGACTTGTGTCTGGTCTGACTTTCCACAATTGTGACGAGTCGCTAGTTAAGTGATTTGTTGCCATTTGGCGGGCACAATCTGCTTTTCTATGTTGTGTTCCATTTTTTGCAGGTTTAGTGAGGGTGCTTACCGGAGCTTACCCTGATGAAAGTCAAGCTCACTCCTGGATTCGTTCTGAAGGCGGCGCCTCCAGCGAAAGGCGATAGAATTATTTATTGGGATGAAGCGCTGCCGTGCTTCGGCCTGATGATCACCAAGAACGGCCACAGAAGCTTCGTGGTGCAGTATCGCGCGAACTGTGTATCGAGGCGGCTCACCTTCAAAGACGAATCCAGGGGCGGCCTGAGCCTCGATAAAGCGCGTCGTGAGGCGAAGTCAGTCATCGGCTCTGTCACGACGGGCGGTGATCCACTTTCAGATCGTCGGAAGGCAGCGGCGCGGCAGCAAACACCTTCCAGAGCAGTGCCGATGAATTCCTGGCGCGGGACGGGGCGCGGCTCCGCTCGCACCATCAGATAAAGATCACGCTCGAGCGCCTGGTGTATCCACGGATTGGCGCCCGACAAATAGCGGACATCCGCCGCAGCGAGATCGTCAGGCTTCTCGATAGGATTGCTGACGAGAACGGCCCGGTGCGGGCGGACGTGACGCTGTCGTTCGTGCGCCGGGTCATGAACTGGCACGCCGGCCGCTCCGACGACTTCCGGTCACCGATCGTGCGGGACATGGCCAAGACCAAGCCAGGCCAGCGGCGCCGGCAACGGATCCTCAGCGACGACGAGATACGGGCTGTCTGGCGGGCTGCAGAAGCCCAGCCAAGCACTTTCACCAGGCTGGTGCAGTTTCTCCTACTGACGGCCACACGCCGCAACGAGGCGGCCCGTATGGAGCGCAGCGAGCTCACCGGGCCCAATTGGATCATCCCGGAGCGACGATACAAGAACGGGCTACAGTTGCTCGTCCCGCTGTCGCCCGCGGCTCAAGACGTTCTCGCCAAGACGCCACACATCGGCGACCGGCTCGTCTTCACCAACGACGGCAAGCACGCCCTGGCCAGCTTCTCGAAGTTCAAGCCGAAGCTCGACAAGGCGTCGGGCACCACGGGATGGACGCTCCACGACCTGCGGAGAACAGCGCGGAGCCTCATGAGCCGGGCAGGGGTCTCGGTCGATCATGCCGAGCGCTGCCTGGGCCACGTCATGGGCGGTCTCCGCGGCACCTACGACGTCCACGGCTATGCCGAGGAGAAGCGCCGCGCCTTCGAGGCGCTGGCCGGCCTCATTGAGAGAATTCTAGACCCGCAGGAGAACGTCACGCCCTTGCGGGGACAGTTTCGGCCATGAGGCCGAAAAGGCGGCCGCGCGAGGTGGGCTGAACACCAAGCGCGGCCTAACCCTAACCATGGAGCATCCAATGGTTAAGGCTGAAACTACCAATACACTCTCGAGACGTTTCCTCGTAGCTTCGGCGGCAACCCTACCCGCCCTAGCGGTGCCGGCGATTGCCACCGCGGTAACGGCTGAGCCGGATCCGATTTACGCCGCGATCAAAGCTTGTGTGGCGGCCGAACGGGCCGACGCCGAGGCTATGGAGCAATTCAACCACGCGGAGGATCGCTTCAAGGCCCAATACGGATTCACGCAACCCGACGCGATCGACATGGAAATTCGTGCGAAGATCACCGCGGGGGCGTCCGAATATCCCGACCTCGCGAAGATCTGCGAATACCCATGCAGTAGCCACCTTATGGTGGATAAATTTATCCGCCATCGCTCGATCAATTCGACGACCCGCTATGCCGCGCTGGCGCCCGGGCGGTTTAAGAACATTTGGAGCCATCGGGCTTAGAATCAGGCGTTAATTAAAACAAGTGCCACTCTCTGGTGCCTCATTCGCGGGCATGAGCTTCCGTTGGAAACGGAAAGCGGCGCCGATAGGAGCACGCCAGTTACGGTAACAATCGCTCTCATCGGCCCCCCATCTTGATTTCGCTGTTCGGCCTAATTTGAAGCGCCGTTCCGACAATCTCCCAAATCCCCACGCGCCATTGCAGCCTCAGCGGCCGCCGGATCGTCCTTGATGCGATGGGCCGTCTGCCAGTTAACCCCGCGGCGACGGCACGACAAACACGTGTTGCTAAAAAGTCCCAACAAAGAGAAATCTCATCCGGGCATGCCGTGCAGGTAGCATGTGGTGGGGAAAACCTCATAAAATTGGGGCTGATCTTGCAAGGCAAAACAAAGGGGCTGGTAATGAAGAGAGTTATGTTTGCTGTCGGGGCGCTGGCGCTCGGCCTTATGGCCACCGCTCCTGCGCAGGCGGACTACGCCATCGTGAAATTCAAAACCGGATATTGCCGCATTTACGACCACACCGCTTTGCCGCCGCCAGACGGAACGTATGTCTGGTTTGTTTGGGGCCATCACCGCTACTATCGGCTGCCGACTTTGCCAATTGCACAACACAAGCTCGGACTCGTTGTCGGTCGGCACTTGTGCTGGCACTACTGACCTCGGGCTGTTTGACTTTGGCTGAACCTTCGGCCTAATTTGCACCTGCGAAAGCTAAAGTTTCTTCAGCCCTCAGCCGGAATCCCACTTCCGGTTGGGGGTTTTTGTTTGGTGAAAGCCATCTCGATTGACCGGATCGCTTTGCCATTCACACACGATGTGCCATACAGGCTGTGGACGGCATCGACGATCAGCGGATAGCAGCGTCACGCCAGATCGATCGCAATGAAGAGGTGCTGCAGCAACGCGCGCCTGACCGCCCATCGCCCAAGCGATCGGATCGCCGACGCTCGCACCCATCACCAAAACACGCCCACGAAGCAAGGCTATGATGGACCCGATTGCGGCGCTAAAGGCGATAAGTACGCTGACCAATGGCTTCATACCGAGTTTTCACATCTCATTTCAGTTAAATCGAAACGTCGTGGCACTGATCCGACCAAAGGATCACCGCGATAAAACTTTCGCGAAATCGACAACGAGATGGCGAAGTGGTCGTCCTTCGTTGAGAATTCTCAGCCACAGGGACTTTGCCTGGCACGCCGACGACCTGGTCGATTGCGAAAGCTGACGCGGCTCATCATACCTGCAGATAGGCCGTGTCTTACACTGCCAGCAATCTCGCGCACCCCACGATGACGCCCAAATCAGACCAAATCGACTGTCGCATGGCGAGCACGGCCGACGAGACCGACATGTACGCGGGCTTTCATGCGCTGGACGATCGCCGATCTCGCACATCGTGCCGGCAGTGGCGAAGCGACGGTCAAGGTGCTCGAGGCGGCCGACGGCGTGCCTGGCGTTGGCGGTGGCGTTGCCAGACGTTGGCGGCACGCGAAACCGCCCAAGCGGCCAGTCTCGCCAAAGTGCGCAAGGCGTTCGGTAAGGCGGGTGTTACCTTCCTACCGCATGACGGGAAAGCAGGTGTGGGGGTGCACGGCAAAATCAAAAGCTGAAAGCAATCCCGATTAGCCTGCTCCTGCGTGCGAAGCCAATCGGGACTTTCTTTGTCAAGCGACGTGGGACGTCACTTAAAAGCGATTGCAAGCCGTTATCCCAGCAGTAACAATCCCCCAACTTTGGGGATGTGGATATCGCGGACTAATTAAACGGCGCCAAACCCTGCGCTTATTCGATTCCTATTACTCAGCCCCTCGGCCACTATGACAGTGCGCCGTGTCGACGGCGAGCGAGGCAGTATTAGCGCCTAGCGCGTCGTGGGGCGTCCTGCTTAAGGAAACGATCCTCGATCTCTGTGTAGACCGCGTGCAGCCACCTCTCGGCGCGTTCGGCTTTTTGGCGGTACGTGTCTAAGTCTACCTCGAGCTGTGCAATACGGTCCTCGGCTGCACGCAGCTGCTGCGAGAGCCGCCGTGCGGTCTCGAACGCCTGCTGACTGCTTTGCTCGGTGATATCGGCGGCTTTGCCGAGGAGCTGTAGGATCGCCTCGCCGGCCTCATCAAGCTGGTTGCTGTTGTCACGTCGGCCGCCTTCAACCGCTTTTGCGAACGGAATTACTTCGGGACTCATTGTTTGACGCCCTCCCCCTGACTGGCCAAGCAGGATCGTACCGCTTCGTGACCAATCTGAGACGGCGACGGTACGGGAATGCCTGTGAGCGTTTAAGCAATTTGGTAAAATTGCGAGTATAACCTCGCTAAATCTGTTGGTGAGGAGTACCCCATGGCCCCGCGTGCGAATTGGAAGGGCTATCTTCGGCTTTCCCTGGTGTCCTGCCCGATTGCTCTCTATCCGGCGTCTTCCCTGAGCGAAAAGGTCAGTTTCAATCGGATCAACCGGAAGACCGGCAACCGCTTGAAGCAACAGAACGTGGATTCCGAAACGGGGGACGTGGTGCCGCGGGAAGACATCGCGCGCGGCTACGAAGTTGCGAAAGGCCAGTACCTCGTCATCGAGGACGAGGAGATCGACGCCGTGCAGATCGAAAGCAATCGGACCATCGAAATCGATCAATTCGTGCCGCGCGGGGAGATCGATGACCGCTTTATCGACTCGCCCTACTATCTGGCTCCTGACGGCAAGGTTGGACAGGACGCGTTTGCGGTCATCCGCGACACGATTGCAAAGATGAACATGGTCGCCATTGGTCGGGTGGTGCTAACGCGACGCGAGCACGTCATCGCGCTCGAGGCGCGCAGTCGCGGGCTATTAGGCCTGACACTGCGGTACCCGTACGAGGTTCGCGACGAGCAGACTTACTTCGAAGACATTCCCGACATGAAGCTGTCCAAGGACATGCTCGATCTGGCGACGCACATTGTGCAGACAAAATCCAGCCATTTCGATCCCGCTCAGTTCGAGGATCGCTACGAGAACGCGCTGACAGATCTGCTCAAAAAGAAAGAGGCCGGCGAGAAAATCGAGCCTGCGAAGGAAGGTCCGACTCCGCAAGTGGTCAGTTTGATGGATGCGCTTAAGGCAAGCATCGACGCGGAGAAGAAAAAGGCGCCGGCGCCAAGTACGCAAGCCCGGCGGCCTGCTAGAAAGCGCGCCAGCCAGAAGTAATTGGGTAGTCCATGGCTACTGTCGAAATGGATAGTTCAGCACTTTCGTCTGCGGTCGCCTTCACCGGGCGGTTGGCTTGCATGAGCCGCGCCAAGGCATTCGACGTCGTCCGGAAGCGCGGCGGAACGCCAAGCCCTGACGTCACCAAGCGCACTAAAATTCTCATTGTGGGAGAGCTTGGGTGGCCACTGCTGGATGATGGCCGACCATCCAACAAGCTCAATCGCGCCTGCGAATATGGCATTCCGGTCGTCAGTGAGCGGCGGTTTCTGGAATGGATCGGCAAGGCCGTTCCGGATGTTGCCCAGAAGAGCTACTCAGCCGAACAGATCTCCGGCCTTAGCAAGATGTCTGTCGACATGGTGCGGGAGCTTTCCCGGCTCGGTCTCTTGGATGATCGGAACGGCTGTTTCGGGTTTCGCGACTTGGCCAGCGCCCGACAGATTGCCAAACTGCTCAATGACGGAGTGCGCCTATCGGAAATCATTCGCGCCGTCAGCGAAATTCGAAAGTGGCTTCCCGACGTCGGTTTCACGGGGCTCCGGCTTCAGGCCGGCGTGCGTCGTGATGTTCAGGTCGAGCATCGTGGCGGCCGGACGGACAAGTACGGCCAGTTTGTCCTTGCTGTCGACGAGGCTCGTGAGGATCCCGACGAGCTGTTTGATCGCGCGCATGCCGCCGAGCAAATGGGAAATGTAGCGGAAGCCGAGCGGCTCTATCGATTGCTGATGAAGGCCGATCCGACGGACGCCTCGGCGCCCTTCAACCTCGGCAACATGCTTCGCGGCGCAGCCCGCACGGTCGAGGCTGAGGCTGCCTTAAGGGCCGCCGCGCGCGCCAATCCCGCATTTGCCGAAGCTTGGTACAATCTCGCCGACTTACTGGACGATCAGGGTCGCATCGAAGCGGCCGTCGAATGCTTGCGGAAGGCCTTGGTGGTGGCGCCCAACTACGGTGATGCATTGTTTAATTTAGCGCTGTTGCTTCAACGACAAGGGTCATATGCCGAGGCTAAAGATCACTGGCGCCAATATCTGGCCAGCGATGCTGTCTCAGAATGGGCCGGCCGCGCGCGGCGATCGCTGAAGTTTTGTGAGATCCAGATAAATTCGGTTACCGGTGTTCAAACAGATACAGACCGCGCGGCGTGAATTTTGACGCGGGCGGGGGCGAAAGCCTGGCCTGAAGAAGTCGCGGAGAAGCAGAATGGAAGCGATTAAAGGCGCAGTACTAATCGTGACATTAGCTGGCCAGCTGCCGGTAGTGCACACTGTACCCTTCAGCACGATGGCCAACTGTGAGAAGGCCAGGACGCAGCTAATGCAAGAGTACGACAAGATGGATCACGCGACCATATCATATGCTGTGGTATGCGTGCTGCGATAAAGCCAAAGGCCGCTAATCCGGATCCTTACGAGATGTGCCGCGATCCACGGGTACGGCATCAGCAGGATCACGACGATGGCGTAAGCGATCAATAGAAAACGCCGGCAGGCCCGAGGCCTAGGGTGCTCACCCTTGTCGGGTAGGCGTCGGACGGCACGGCAACAGGTTGGGCGAGGCATCGCCCAACGTTTTTCTGCACTGACGCGCGCGTGGATCGCTGCGGCCGTTGAAAGACAAAGCAATGCAATACACCACCCCCGGCCGAACCGAGTTGCGTGTCAGTGTGGCCGGCCTCGGCGGTGGGGGCTTCAGTCGCCTGGGCCTAACAGCTGGAAAAACGGAAGCTGAGGCGGCTCGCCTTGTCTTCGAAGCCATTGATCTCGGCGTCAATTTCATCGACACCGCGGCCGCCTACGGGACCGAGGGCGTCGTCGGGAAGGCGCTCGCATCGCTGCAGCGCAATCAGGTCGTGATCTCCACAAAGTCGACGGTGCGTCGCGGTGGTGAACGGTTAGCCCCGCCGGAGCTCATTGCCAGCCTCGACAATTCCCTGCGTGTTATGGGTACTGAGCATATCGACGTATTCAATCTCCACGGCGTCCAGCTCGACGACGAATATGCGCTCAATGGGCTGGTGCCGGTGCTTGATGCGGAGAAACGAAAGGGCAAATACGGCACATCGGCGTCACCGAGGCTGCTGTTGTCGACCACACCAATGAGATGCTCAAACGCGCGCTGCACGACCCGGCCTGGGAGGTATTCATGGTCGCCTTCCACATGATGCATCAAATCGCGCGCACTAATGTGTTCGCGCAGACGCAGGCCAAGGGTATCGGAACGCTGCTGATGTTCGCTGTGCGCGGCATCTTTGCCGATCCGCCGCGCATCGCGCGCGAGATCAAGGAGCTTGCCGCCAAAGGCGTGGTCGACCCGTCGCTCGGCGCGACCAACGATCCATTCGGGTTTCTTATCCACGAAGGCGGCGCTTCCAGCCTTGTGGAGGCCGCCTATCGTTATGCGCGCCACGAACCTGGCGTCGACGTCGTGTTATTCGGCACCGGCGATGCCGACCACCTGCGCAGCAACGTGGCTTCTCTGCTCAAGCCACCTCTGCCGGAGGCCGATCGGGCCAAGCTCGCAGCATTGTTCGGACATACCCTCGCGCCGGCCCAGGTCCTCGGGGGTCGTCCAGGCCGATACCGGTGAGGTGTAAATCCAAGCTCGAGGCCTACTGCACGCTAGGAAAGCTTCACGACGAGATACAACAAGCGATCGAAAACCACGATCTCGATGCAATTGAAGCAGTGACCAGCAGGACCGATGCCCTCGAACAGACGCTCGGCCCTGAGTACGACAGGGTGATCGACGGGCTCGACCAGATCGACCTGAACACCGCCGAAGGGCAACAGCTTGCAGACGTGTTCAAAACCCTGCAAGACAAGTGCGAGTAGATGACGACTTAATGCTGACAAGGAAGCCCATATCCGAACCCGCAGCTCTCTAGGCGTCGGTTTGAGCGCGGTGATTGGCTTGTCGATCGATGCCGGCGTCCGTCGAAGCGGTTAGCAAGGCGGCGGATTCAGCCAAGCCCGCTGCGCTCGCGCGGACGATCGACGCCTACGCCGATGACTTCCCCCATGAAGTTGGCTGGGCAACGAGGGCCCAAGCGCGGGCGCTGCTGCAGCAGCTCTTCATTGCGATCGATCTGGCGTGCCGCGATAAATCCAAGCCGGCGCGCCGGCGGTTCGGATTGAATTAGCCGACCAATACGCGGCTCTTACAGAGCAATGACAATCTTGGCGGCAAGAGCGAGCAAGCACGCCAGCCCGAACACCATAAAGCCTATGCCAATCAATATAAACTTTGCTCGTCGCCACAACACAATGCCGCGTAGGTGCGCCTCGATCACTTTGTGCTGAGCCAATACGTGATTGGAGGTCGCGTTCGCCTGCGCGTGCAGCTGACCGATGATCCGGGCACGACGTTCGCGCGCTTCGCGCCGTTCTCGAAGTGTCGGTGTGTTGATCACGGCTCTCCCATCCAAGCCAAGCGTTGCAATAGGCAACATCAGTGACAAGAGCGGAATAGGGGTACCCCCCACGGAAGGAGCAATTGACCTCCGAGAGGTGCATGAACAACCGCGGCCAAAGGGACCGGGACGAGACAGAAAGCCTCAAGTGGCACTCTCATGCGAACCCCGGGCCAACTGGCGATTTGGCCCGGGGTTCATGAGCTTGTGCTCACGTTAGGCAGATTGACTGCAGCAGCAGGGGTGTCGGGGGATGGGGAGCCGCAACAGTCACCGCGCAAAGCCAAATCGGGAGGATGCCGTCCGCGCTAGCCTAACCACTTCACCGTGAACGTTGCCGCCGTCATAAACTATTGTACTTAGGTTTAGATGCACGTAGGGCCGATCGCCGGCGACACGAATGTCAACCTATTCAAATTAGGCCGCTGCCAGCTGTATCGGACTGATTAGCGTCGCATCGTCCGCAGTGCGAGCGAGACGCGTCGACGAACCGCGAAGCGGTGGCGCGCTCGTTGTTAGGGCGAATAGCACTCCGGCGGTGCCGCGCTTAAATCGCCGCTAACCGGCAGCCTGTACGGTCCTTGGCGGGACGGTGGGTGTTTCAAGGGGATGCACCGACCCAGGGCCCCGGCGCGCGATAGTTGCGTACCCCCCATGCGCAGCGCTGGGGCTTCCCTTCAACATGCCGTCATATACCGTTGGATAGATCGCAATCGAGGCTCTTCCAGTGTGGCCTCTTGCGCGGGCCGGTAAAAACCCCTCCGACGCTTCGCCGGCCGGCGCTCAAACCGCTACCTATTTCGGCGCGCCATCAGTCGAACCATCACCCACCCCGTAACGGCAAAGGCCGCCAGTGCCCCCACCAAAGAAGCAAGCTCACCTACATCAGACATTGATCGCCCCCGCATGCACGCGGACGATAGCGGGTTGACCCGATGCCTGGTGTAATGCGCGGCACACGGAAATGGCCGATGCTGTCAAGGTTTCGCAACGACGATTTGACTCGCGCTCTCGGCTGATAAATCCCGTTCGGCATGTCAGTTGCGTTCCGCGAACTCGAGCGTCGGGTCAATCGCTCCATACCTTTTGAAGCGTGCCTTCCTCGGCCGGCTAAGGAGCCGCCCAGCGGCCCCGGCTGGCTGCACGAGATCGAGCATGATGGTTTCAGGATCGTCGCCCAGAAAGGGCGCCAAGGTCCGACTGATTACGCGCAACGGCTACGACTTCGCCGACCGCTATCCGCTGATCGTCGATGCCATCCGCAGCCTGCCGGGAACGTCCTGCGCGATCGACGGCGAGGCAATCGTGGTCGATGAAGAGGGGCTGTCAGTCTTCGCAGTCAAGCACCGAATGGACCGGCCACTGCCGGACTGGTTGGTGTTGACATCGCCGCCAGCAGGCCGTCATCGCGCTATTCGAACAATTCACTTTCGCGCGAGTCGCCGAGTCACGCTGAAAGCTTAGCGGGATCCGATTGATCGGCGTTGGCTCTCTGTTTGCTGAGCGTGGTCCATACTCCGGCGGTTGGACGTGTCGGTCTTTTGGTAAAAACGGCCGCGCCGCTCGTCGTATCGATGGTGCAGTTGGTGGCCGCGGCAAGGTTGCCCATCATGAGGCGGCCCTCGCTGCCAAATTCCGCAATTTCGTGCCCGGTCAGCTTTTTAAAGTCGACATCCGACATATAGACCGATTGTTCCGCAATCAGATTTAGAAGGATGTGTTCAAGCGATTCTCGATTATCGGGGCTAATGAGTTCCGCCATATTATCGGAGCTAACGAGTTCCGCCATTCCAGTCTAATTCCCGTGTTTGGTGCGATTGCTTCTAAAATACGTATAAACAGATTTAGGTCGCCGAGACGATATAGGAACTTTTGGTTCGGTTAATGCAATCTCTTCGCAATGCAACAAGCCATGCGGGCCATCGCCCCCGGGCCGGTTGCCCCTCGTTTCGCACGACAAAATCGTTGTTTTGTTCAAATGCTGCTGGCACCGGCCAGGGCCGGCTATTTGCGCCCGCCTCATCTATAAGGCGCCCAAAAACAAATAATTCCACGGCGCATAGAAGAAATACAGGACAGCGGTCGCATAGATCAGCAAAAACAAACGCCGGCAAGCGCGAAACCTGCCGGCGCCCGATTTCAGCTTACCCGGCATTTTCAGAGCTTCTGCTTGTAGATGAACGTCACGCCGCAGCGCTTTTAGACGCTGCGGCTCCATGATGTTTGCTAAGGTGGGTCGTCGACGCTTGCAGGCGCGACGGCGTCTCACTATCCAGGTTCAGCAGGCCAGGAACGCGCCAGCCGACAAAATTGTGGTCTCCCAGCTAAGCGGCTTCAACTGGCTTGGAAGCATTTCGGAGAAGAAATAAGTTCACGAGCAGGGCCGCCGTTGCGCAGCCGCAGATAATCGCAATCATCGGCCGGGGCGTTCCGTCAGTCGACCATCCGACCGCAGCGCTAGCCAGAGCGCCTGAGCCAAATTGAATAGCGCCCGCCAGGGCGGCGGCAGCGCCAGCACGTTGAGGAAAGACAGAAAGCGCCCCGGAAATCGCATTGGAAGCAACCATCGTCAGCAATGATAGGACCACGAATAAAGGGATAGCCAATCCAATAATGCCTCCAACCTGAGCAAGCCCTGTAAACAAGAGTGCGAAGCCACCGAGCGCCCCGATCATGCACGCGATACGCAACAGATGATCGCTACCACGTTGCACCACGATGCGACTGTTGACATAGGTGGACGCGATCATGCCGAGCATGTTCACGCCAAATAGAAATCCGTAGTACTGCGGAGGAATGCCGAAATAATCGATATAGACGAACGGTGATCCGGCGATGAAGGCAAAGAGGCAACAGAAATAGAAAGCTGAACACCCGACATAGCCGATATAACGAATACTGCGTAAAAATTGGAAATAGCCAAGCAGCATTGCGACTGGAAGGGTCTCATTTCGCCGTGATGGTGCTAGGGTCTCCGGTAAAGCAAATGCGGCGCAGAGCGACACGACGCCAAAGATTACCAGCACCCAAAAGATCGCTCTCCAATCAAACCAAAGGAGCACCTGTCCACCGATCAGCGGCGCTATTATCGGGGCCGAGGCTGTGACCACCATATTGAGGGACAAAACCCTGGCGCTCTGATTTCGATCGTACAGATCGCGCACCATCGCCTGTACTGCGGTGGGCACGACCGAACCACCCAGTGCCTGGATAAATCGCCAGAATATGATCGTCGACATGCTCGCGGCCGATGCACATGCGATTGAAGCGGCCACATACACAATCAAGCCGACAATCAGAAGGGGCTTGCGGCCGAATCGATCCAACAGCGGCCCAAAGAGCAGCTGGCCACCCCCAAATCCGATAAAGAAAGCGGAAAGCGTGAATAGCGTCTGTGCTTCGTCGGCTGCGAGCGCCTGGCGGAGCATGGGAAGCGCCGGCAGGTAAATGTCGATCGACAGCGGGGCGATCGCTGACAAAAATCCGAAAATAAAGATCCGGCCGCTCTGGGGAAAGGATTGCGCGCGAGCATCCATAGCGACTTCACATAGCACTTCGAATTTCTGAGCGTTGCCCAAGTATTGTGCGGTAGCTGCCTGACCCCTACGGCACTTTTGGAAAACGGGAACGGCTAGCGCTCAGCGCCGCCATGAAATTCATACAATAATTTGTTTTAACATAACTGCAGGAATGCGAATTTCACAACATCATTATCTGATGCCATAGTTGGAATCTTGATCATCGTTTGGGAACGCATAGCGCCAAGGCAGGGCCGGGACTATTAGCGCACGAGACGGCTTCCGTCTCGCCGGTCTTGGTGATGGAGACCGTGCCCTGCGGACAGGTCACCGAAGCGAGTGTTTCGCCGGTGCCGCATGTCAAGTTGCAGTCTGACCCGCCCGTACAACTGTCCTGTCTCACAACGTGTAAGCCAACCGCCGCGGAAGTATCAAGCGCGGCTGCGGCCTCTCCTTTCGCACCCTGAGGGCCGGCGGGGCCGGGCGGCCCGGCAAGTCCTTGCTCGCCCTTGGTGCCTGGTTCGCCCTTATCACCTTTATCACCCTTGCCTCCCTGAGGCCCGGGCGGCCCTGCGGGTCCCTGGTCGCCCTTTCCGCCTTGCGGTCCGGGCGGTCCTTGCTCGCCTTTCGGTCCGGGCGGTCCTGCTAAACCCTGCTCGGCTTTCGGCCCTGTCACACCAGCCGGCCCCGGCGGTCCCTGCTCGCCTTTAGATCCTTGAGGACCTGGGGGACCCTGTTCGCCCTTCGGCCCTTGCTGGCTTTGCCCACACGCACCGAGCAAAAGAGCTAGCACAACAATCATCAGGCCAAGCGATTTGGTCATTTGATCTCTCAATTCGAGGGTATCCGGCGCCCGAGCATTATTGCCGGTGTGTCCATTGGGGAAATTAATGCCTTCACCGATTGCTAGCTGAAACGCCACCAATCGGAGACAAGCAGGTTAAGCAGGGTTGCTTTATCGTCGGAAGCGATCAAACTGATCAGAACCAACGTCCCCGCCCGTACCAGCCGCCACCACCGAGAAGCACAATGAGGACGATGACGACGATTATCAGTGTTGTGTTGTCCATATCTCCTCGCCTTCCAAACCAAAAACGGCGAAAAGGCGGCCGGAGTTCCCCGCGATCGAGAATATAAAGGACAAGAAACTTTGACCGAGACCCGCTATTCGGACAAGGCTCGGGAATTCACACTAGCGCAAACGCTCAATTGCTCAGTTGATTTCCGTCAGCGCGAACGCCTCTGATTTTGTGATCGTTGCGGCGAGCCGTTCACCGGACGGCGTGAATCGCCTTGTTGAAGAAATCGATCTTCGATCTCGCCGTAGATGCGATGGAGCCACTGCTCGGCGCGCTCGGCTCGCTCCTGATAAGCGGCGAGTGCTGATTCCAACTCCGCGACCCGATCCTCCGCGGCCCGCAGTTCATCCGAAAGCTTCTGCGCCATGCCGAGCGCTTGCCGACTGTTGTCGTCGGCTATGCCGGCAGCCTGTGCGACCAGTTGCAGAATGGTTTGACCCGCTTTGTCGAGTTGATCGTCAGCGCCAGGGGCAGCGCCGTTGCGAGCTCGCGCGAACGGAATGACTTCCGGATCCTCAGGGAATTGACCATGCATCGCACAACCCTCCATGCCACACGGCAAATCTTACCGCCGAAGGCAGCCATGGCGGATGACAACCCACGTGTTCGAAGTTTTTCGTTTGAAGGTGTGGCGTCCTTACAACATTAACGCCGATTTGTTGTTGATTTTCGTCTCAGAAGCAAAATCCCCAACAGGAATAATTCCATACCCGGAGCGAAAAGCCCCGGCCAGCATCAGGTCTGACCGGGGCGAAGTCAGCATCGAGAATAGAATCAATCGCCCGATGTTGAGATATCCCCGAATGATCTATTCGGCGTAGGCGCAAGCTGAGAGGCGAAGCAGTGCAATTCAGCCTATCGACTACGAAGACTGCGCTTAAATTGGAGAAAGTCTCGTCGAAAATGCAGCATTGGCTCGTTGACTCCCGCCCAGCGATCGGGCCTGAATAGCGACAGACGGGCATCATCAAGACTTGAAAAGAGGACCGTGGCTACGGCTTCCTCCGGACCGACGATCATCGCGAAATCTTCGTCCACATTTCGCAGTGGGTCGAAAACGAAGCGCCGCGCAAAGGCGACCGCGTCAGATTCATTGAGGATGTCGGGCGGTATCAGCGCACATTTGCTCGGCAGGTCACGCGGCTGGATGGCGATCGGGCATGACAGACCACCTTTTCCATATCTCCGGCGATTGGGCGCTTGGTGCCGACGAATTGCAGTGGATCGTCAACCGGCGCCACAGGCGGAAGGGCGGCGACAGTTGGGACCGGATCAAGTTCATTCGATCGACGAAACAACATCTGGCATGCCGTTTGACGCAGTGGGCGCCTGCCAATGACGCGCGGCAGCTCCTAGACGGACTACCTGAGACCTTCGATGAATGGCGGGCTGTGCGGTGGAGCGGGGACGGTAGGGACGATTTAGGCGTCGACGGCCATGCCCCTAGCCTAGAGGGCGCTTCAACGAACGCACCGTCCCCTGCGTCTGTGCGTTCGTTCGTTCGAACGGGGAGAGCGCTACCGTCCTAGCTAGCCGACAGTACGTTTGGCTCAAGGAAGCCTGGGTTTGTGATATTTCACCAGCTGACGGGAAGCGTTCGAGCTCGTTCTGATCGATCTTCTGGTCTTCTGTGTTGCGCCTGGTCACGTACGTGGGCGTGTGCGCACCAAATGAAGTGGACAGTCTGAAGCGAAGGCGACCGTTGGCCATTTCGGCTGCCGGGGACATGTGCAGCCCTTCCTTATCGCCTCAGTTGTGGAAGGGGCACCCGGAAATCTGATGGGAGAGTGTCGTGACGCAAGCGGATTTCCGTAATGGCCCGCGCCATTTTCTGGGGATAGGTCAAAGGCGATAATTCCTTGATCAGGCGACATTTGCAAGTTCACGGAGCACACCAAGCGCAACAGCGGCCTGACGAGGGAACAAGAACGCTGCGACTTTTTGGCCGTCGCCCGGAGCGCGGTGCCGTCGCTCCGGGTCGGCCTTACGGCGTGCAGGGTTGCACCACGACCACACAAGATACGCGTACTACAAAAGGGACCCGTCCCTTGAATCCAAAAAAGGACTACCCCTCCAAGGGGACTGGTGGCCTCAATTGCGGAGCATGGCCTTCGTTAGCGCTGACGAGCGAGAGACGCCTGCGTGTGCCTCACCAGCAGCTAATCGGCAACTGTCGACCACCCCCATGACTCAACGGAGCCCGCAGGCGCGTTTTGATGGCCTTCGCCACCAACTAGCGGCCGGCGGCTAAAACGAATCCACGGCCTTCTCTGAGTCACTGAGATGTGGTCGTAAGGACGCTACGCTCGAGATGATAGCACTCGTCGTCGGTCAGTGTGACGGTGACCGGATCTTCGTCCTCGCTGACAAATTCATTGTCTTCACTGGCATTTTTGCGGGTGAAGGTCCTTCCCGCGCAGTGCACCGTGATCGCTTCACTGGTCCACGCGACATGAACCGCCTCGGCTGGAACGCTGTAAAGCTCCGCAAACGTGCGCTGGATGGCTTTGCGGTAGATGTCGGGTTGATTCATTTGCCGCAGTCAGTGCATGCCGTCATGGATCATGATCGTGACCGTGCCGACGCTGACAGCCAATACTGACATCCCGATCAGGATGGCGCAGACGCGGCGAAGGCGGTCGTCGGTGGTGGTGCGAATCATGGGGGCGATTTGGCGGGGAAGGAGCCGGTCGGTCAACGTCTCAGACGCGTCCGAACGCAAGCCAGGCATCATAATACCCAGCGGTTTAAGCAGGCGCTAACCGCTGGGTACTATTTTTGGTGCTGGGACAGTGGGGACGGATCCTCCACTGCGTCCGGGGCCCCGGCGCGTGAGGAATGGACGTGGTACCCGTGCCGCGTCGGGGCTTCCTAACTCGTTAGCATGAACCCTTTGGTTCGGCGACAAATGCTCAAGCGACCGGTAAATATTCCCTTGCACCGTGGCGCGATCACCACAGTTGCTCTTATTCTCAGCATGATCGCTGCCACCGCGACAGCGTTGCTGCTGGCACTAATCGCACGCGACGCCATCGGAATGCCGCCTGACATGATCCGAGAAGATGCCCTGATAGGTGCAAGCATCGTGGTCACGGCGATCGCCGGCGCGTATTCGCGCGGGCGGAGACAACAATAGATCTTGCTGGGAATGCGCGGCTGAAGGAGTGTGTCGTGCATCAGCGCCAATTCAAAACGCCTATAAAGGGCGGGGCGAAAAGCAAAGATACGGAAGACGGGCGCCCCAAACAAGGGAAACCAGAGACTGAACGTTATTCGCTTCAGATAGACAGGCAGTCCAAACGCTCATTCGCGACGCCTGAAGCGGCGCTGGCGGCGGCAAAGGAAACGAAATCCCGTTTCCCGGCTTTGCAGGTGTCCGTACGACACTAAGAGTGGGTCCCACACAGCGGTGGACCGATCGGAATGACGCGAAATCTACCCTAAGCGCTCACCAGTCGGCGGCGAGGTCGCTGGGTGAGCATGTCTTTCAATGCTTGCCGGCCGTCCCGGTGTCGCCGAATGATCAGGCTCATCATCTGTTCAGCACGCATAGAATCGCGCCGGATCATGCGATCGTAGGTCGCTTTGATCAGCTCGTCGAGCAGCCCATCGTCGTCCCTAAGCGCTGCCTTCCAGAGCCGATAGATCGCGTCCTGCGCAAGTCCGAACCGCTTTCCCACGACGTGGTTTAATTGAATGATGTTGCTCATGACGATTCTCCGTTCAACCAAATCACTGGTTGCGTGTATCGCCTCTTGCTTCAGGCCGAAGTGACGTTGGCCACAATTTTTCGCTTTGACCGATTAGGAGGCGCTGCCACGTTCTATCTGGTCAAGCCACCGGTGAATGCGGTCGATGTCATCGCCGCCCACGCAGCCGTTGGATCCGTCCATCGAAATGAGGGAATACTCACTATCCATACGCCGCACGTTGTAACCGAGGCGTTGAGCCCGTTGGTATAGGGCGCTTTCGTCGTCTGTCATCAACGCGATCCCGTTCGAGCTGACGTCGATCTACGGTTGATGAAATCATGGTGGCTCGGCAGTCCAAGTGCTGTGCGTCACAGGAATGCGCCTCTTGGATGCCGGCGACGATCCGGAGCTTCGACCTCTGACGGTTAGCAACAGAGCGTTGTCGAAAGGATCAACGATACCGTCAAGCGGGGTTTGGCAGAACCCGCAATCCATTTGATGGTTTTCGAAGCCTTGGGAATCGAAATCCTCCTCGGCCGCAGCGCAACCGACGGGCTAATTGCAAGTTGGACAGGGACCTTCACGTGCTCTGGCGGGTCGGTTTGATCGTAGGCCCGCAGAGCTGACGAAGTTCGGCATACGGCGACCCTTAGCGATCTTATCGCCTACGCAAGTGGTAGCCGCATGGAATACCCCGCAGCTCCTTATTCTGGTTTTGTTTTCTGAACTTGTTTGTCAGTTGGCCAAACAGCACGATTGGCTTAGAGCCGGTCAAAGAGCTTGATCCGTTGGTGAACCAGATCGCCAATGTCCTCACGTAGGCCGAAGTCGAGCTTGGGTTGGATAGGAAACAACCACTGCCGCTCAAACAACGCATCGAACGGCTACTGAAAGAGGCCATGGTAAGCAAAGGACTCGATCCAGGCCTTTACCGGATTGTGTGGATGATGAAGGACAAGGCTGCGCGGTTGCCTGATGTCGTGTTGCCGACAGTTGAGCTTGAAATTGAAAACAAAAACTGAGGTGTTTCATTCACACGCACCCGAACAGCACGCAAACATTCCGGCAACGAATCAAGAGTTCAGCGAGCCGGAAGTAAATGATGTCACAATGTTGCCGGCCCCATGGTGGGAAGACGGCAAGCCACGCCCCGGCTTAAGCTTCACCGATCGCCTAAAGCAATTGGTCCGACCCAAAAAGCCCGACCCGGTAGAGGGCTGGGGTACGGATTGGATGAAATAGCCTTAGTCGAATTCCAAATACGGCTTTGGGACGAAGTGGTATGACGTCGATTTCCCGTTCAGGGCGTTTGCATCGACGGTGATTTGAATGTCTACCGTGTGGCTCGGTCCAGGTCTCTTTGCTATGCCATCCATCGAGATAATCCGGTCGGGACGTTTAGTCTTTTTGCTTTGATCATCCCACCACGCAAACCATATGCCCCCAGCATAGTCAAAGTAGGGGCAAGCGCGATTTTTGATGCTGCCGTCGCGTGAGTGAACATCCACCATGCCTCGTGGTTTGATTTTCATGGTCATTTCCCCGAGCGTTGGAAATGCCAATAATATCCCCGCTCTCGCTTTTGGCGACAGCAACGCGCGCGCGAGGAATTTGCTCCTATCAGCAGTTGCAAGCTCAACTACAAATATTACATACGCGCCGTGTGACACTCGAAGGAGCGTGACTTGAGCGCATGGCCAAAAGGTCCTTTCGCGGAAGTCGTTGCAGACGAAATCTGGGACGTCGTGTCGGATGGCAATAACGATGTCTCGGCCGGGAAGCGAGCCGAACAAGCGGAGCTGCCGCTTACCGAGCGCTTACCAGAAAGCCGCCAAAGGAAATTTAATCATTGAGTAGCAATAGCTTAGCTCATCAAACGCCATAGCTTTGAATGAGCGAGCCGGCCACGAGCGTCCAGCCGTCGACCAGGACGAAAAATATCAGCTTGAACGGCAGCGACACCACCACTGGCGGCAGCATCATCATGCCCATGGACATCAGCACCGAGGCGACCACAAGATCGATGATCAGAAACGGCAGGAACAGCAGGAAGCCGATCTCGAAGGCGCGTTTAAGCTCCGAGATCATGAAGGCCGGAACGAGTTTGCGCATCGACAGGTCTTCCGGCTTCTGCGGCACCTTCTCGCCCGAGAGATCAACGAACAGCCGCAGATCCTTTTCGCGGACATTCTTCTCCATGAAGCCGCGCAGCGGCCCTGACGCGCGCTCGAGTGCTTCGTTGACGTTGATCTCGTTGGCGACGAGCGGTTTGATGCCGACGTCATAGGCGCGGTTCAGCACCGGCCCCATGACGAAAGCGGTGAGGAACAGAGCGAGTGAGACGACGACGGAGTTCGGCGGCGAGGTTGCGGTGCCGAGTGCGGTGCGCAGCAGCGACAGGGACACGACAATGCGGGTAAACGACGTCGTCATCAACAGGAACGACGGGGCCAGCGACGGCACCGTCAGAAGCGCGATAAGCTGGACGATGCGCTCGTTCAGGCCGCCGCCGGCGGCGCCTTGACCGAGATTGATACTGATGTCTTGCGCAGCAGGCGGCGTCGTCGAAACCAAAACAGCCGCCAATCAGGCCGCCCGCCGTCAGGAGGACGCGGCGGGCCCAAAATGATGTCATCAGTTGTTGCTTGCCGGGCGGCCGAGAAGGCTGGCCATTTCCTGTTCGAGGGTATCGTAAAGCGCCTTGCCCTCCTTGGGCTTGCCCTCGGCGCGAACCGGCTTTGCCTCGGTCGGGCGCGCGGAGCGCGGCGGCGGTGGGAGCGGGGCTTCTTCGGCTTGGTCGGCGTCGTCGTCGGCCGCTGCGGCAGCCCCACGTTGCTCGGCCGCCTTCGGCTTGCGCAGCGCCGCTTCGAGACGCTGCGCCATTTCGGCGAGGCTCTGGTCGGCAGATCCGACATCGACGGCCGGCGCGCGCGGCGCGTCGACGCGGGGTGCCTCGACGCGAGGAGCTTCGCTGCGCGGCTCGGCGGGCTGCAGCCGCGGCGGCGCCATACGGCTTCGGGGTGGGGGCGTCATGGGCGAGGCCGGCGGCACGACGGAAGCAAGATCGTCGGCGAGCGCGTTCAATGCCTCGCGCTGCGGCCGCAGCATCGGTTCCGCGTGCGGCGAGGGGGCGCCAAGCGGCTCTTCGGGCAGCGGTTCGATCCGCGGTGCGCGGCGCGGCGGCGTCGCGGGTGCGATCGGAAGGGCTGGTGCCTCGGGCTGCAACGGCCAGGAGCCGTTGGACACGGCCTCCGGCAGCGGAATGGTGCGCGATGGGGTGTCGGCCGGCACCGATACGCGCGGTCCCGTGGACTCGCGTGCCGTGGCGGGCGCGGCGCGCACGATGTTGGCTTCGACGACCACGTCGGTGGGGCCGCCGACCATCATCAGATGCTCGATATTGTCGCGACGCACGAGCAACAGCCGCCGCCGTGCGTCGACCGTTGCATATTCGATGACGGCCAGTCGCGGCTGCCGGCCGCGTACCGCGCCGCTCAAGCGCGCACTGCCGAAGCGGCGGACCGCCCATGCGGCGGCGCCGATCAATCCCAGCACGATGAGGAATGCTAGGAAGAAACGCACGGCGAGTGGCATTTCCTGTCCGAACAGATCAAACATTCGCCCAACTCCCGTATGGCGGCGACCGCCGCGCCGATTCCATAATGGTTAACAGCGACGGAAAAATTGCCGCCGTAGATGCTAACACATCATTAATTCTGACGGGCGTTTTTGAGCCCTGTCCCCAGTGTGCAAGCATTTCTATGGTAAACGGCGGATTAATGGCAAACCGTGGCGGCGACCATAATTTAACCACCTGCTGACCATGGACTCGGCAAAGTCTGCCTAGTGACGAAGGGGGTGGCGATGGCGACTACCGATCTCCCAATTCTCTGCATGCTGCGCACGCGCAGGCAATGGCCAACGCCGAATCGATGGCAACGTCGCTCGGCGCCGATCCATACAGCAGGCGCATCGCCGGCTCCGTCATCGCCCAGCAGCTCGGCCTCGGCTTTGTCACCGCCGTCGATCCGACCCAGGGCGAGCAGGGCATGATCGTCGGCAACTTTCTCACCCTGCTCGGGATCACACTGCTCTTTGCCACCGACATGCACCATCTCGTCATCGCCGCGTCGGGCTGCCGCTGTCGATCCTGCTCGGGCTGATGTTTCTTCTGGTTCTGCTCGGCGCCATGATGAGTTTCTTTCTCGACTATGCGGGCGGCGTCCTGCACACGCTCGCCCCGCATGGATAAAGGATGATGCGTCTGAAACCGCACCGTCGTCATGGCCGGACTTGTTCCGGCCATCCACGTCTTTGTTCGTCCGGCATGCAAGAGGTGGATGCCCGCGACAAGCGCGGGCATGACGATCGGTTATGGAATGCGGTTTTCCGAAAAGATCAGCGTCAACAATAAATAAGCGCCATGGCCGACGAGAACAGCGAATCGAACGAGCGCACACAGGACCCGACGCCGCGACGCCTGGAAGAGGCGCTGCGCCGCGGCGATGTCGTTAAAAGCATGGAGGTGAATACCTGGTTCGCCATCGCCGGCGGCACCTTGGCGATGATGATCTTCGCGGTGCCGATGGCGTCGAACCTGCAGACCACGTTCCGCGGGTTGCTCGCCAGATCTTATCAGATCCCGACCGACGGGCCGGCGCTGACGTCGCTGGCGAAGACGCTGGCGCTCGAGGTCGGCGCCGCGCTGGGCGTGCCGCTGCTCATTCTTTGCGTGGCCGCGTTCGCCGGCAATATCGTGCAGCATCGCATCGTCTTCACGACCGACCTGATCATGCCGAAAATGTCGCGGATCTCGCCGCTGGCCGGCATGGGGCGCCTGTTCTCGCGTCAGGCGCTGGCGAACTTCGCCAAGGGGCTTGCCAAGCTCTGCGTGGTCGGCAGCGTCATGGCCTGGGTGTTGTGGCCGGAGCGGCAGAAGCTCGGTGCCATCGTCACCGCCGATCCGGCGATGATTCTGCCGTTCCTGCGCACCATCGCACTAAAACTTCTCGGAACGGTCGTCGCGGTCCTCACCGTGATCGCCGCAGCCGACTATTTCTTCCAGTACACGCAATGGTTCGAGCGCCAAAAAATGTCGCCGCAGGAGGTCAAGGAAGAATTCCGCCAGGCCGAAGGCGATCCCGCCGTCAAGGGCAAGCTTCGGCAGTTGCGCACCGCCCGCATGCGCAAGCGTGTCATGGCTTGCCCAAGGCCTCGGTGGTCATCACCAACCCGACCCATTACGCCATCGCGCTGCGCTACGAGCGCGGCATGAACGCGCCGGTCTGCGTCGCCAAAGGCGTCGACCTGATCGCCCGCAAGATCCGCGAGATCGCGGAGGAGCATCGCATTCCCGTGATCGAGAACCCGCCGCTCGCCCGCGCGTTGCACGCCACCGTCGAGATCGACCAGGAGATTCCGCAGGAACACTACCGCGCGGTCGCCGAAATCATCGGCTACATTATGCGCCTGCGCCGCATGGCGGCGCCGTACCGGCGGCTGTGATCGCGCCTGCGAATCGCGCAAATTGGCTTGCGCCGGCCCCTGGTAAGGGGCACGGAGCGTTCATCTGCCCCCGCGCGCAGGCGGGGGAGGGGGACCGCGCGTAGCGCGGTGGAGGGGGCCTGCGGCGCCGTAGCGAGCCGTGAGGCCCATGCCCCTTCCACCGCCCTTCGGGCGGTCCCCCTTCCCCGCTACGCGGGGCAGGATAGGAGAAGCGATGACCACCACACACGGCATTGCCCAGAGCGCAGTTGCCCAAAAGCCCATCGCCGATCCTGTCGCCCCGGAGGTAAGCGCAGGCGCCCGCCGGTCCGTCGACCGCAGCGCCGGCGGCGGACGCGCCGGCAGCGTGATCCTGGTGCTGCTCGTCGCCATGCTGCTCGTGGGCGCGGCCGCGGCTTTCGTCGTCCTCGGGCGCGGCGCGGCCGAGCCCTACATTCTCGGCTTTCTCGCGGTATTGGCCACGGTCGGGGTCTTTTCGCTGTTTGCGCTGGCGGCCGGCATTCTGCGCCTGCCGACGGCGGGACCGGCCAATCCGCTGATCAAGACGCTGGTCGACGACGCCTTCGACGGCATCCTGGTGACCGATGGCGAGGGCCGCGTCATTTACGCCAATGCCGCTTATCTGGATTTGATCGACGCGGCCGATGCCCGCGAGATGCGGCCGGTGGAGCGCGTCTTCATCGGCGATGCCGACGCGTCCGAAGCGATCTACCGGCTGCTGAAGGCCGCGCGCGAAGGCAAGCGCCTGCAGGAAGAGGTGCGGGTCGCAGGCCTCAAGGGCCGGCCGGCGCGCTGGCTGCGGCTGCGGGTGCGGCCACTCGGCGACAGCGGCCGCGACCGCCGCCTCACCGTCTGGTCGCTCGCCGATGTCACCCGCGAGCGCGAGCGCCAGGAGAATGTCTTTCAGGAGCTCCAGCACGCGGTCGATTATCTCGATCACGCCCCGGCCGGCTTCTTCTCCGTCGATGGCCGCGGCGATGTGGTCTATCTCAACGCAACGCTCGCCAACTGGCTCGACCAGGATCTGGCGCAGGTCGGCTCCGGCGGGCTGAAGCTCCCCGATCTCGTGGCCGGCGACGGTGCAGCGCTCCTGACCACGCTGCGGGCGGCGCCGGGCGAGCTGAAAACCGAAGTTCTCGACCTCGACCTCAAGACCCGCAGCGGGCGCAAGGTGCCGGTGCGGCTGTTCCACAAGCTCGCCTTCGGCGCCGACGGCGCGCCCGGCGCCTCGCGCACGCTGGTGCTCAATCGCGCCCTCGACGACGGCACCGATCCGCAGCGCGCCGCCGAAATCCGCTTCATGCGCTTCTTCCACAATACCCCGATGGCGATCGCCACCGTCGATCGGGAAGGGCGGATCGTGCGCACCAATCCGCTGTTCGCGCGGCTCTTCCACAACGTGCTCAATCTCGACAGCGGCAGCCGCCCGATCGGCGCCGTGGTCGCCGAGCGCGACCGCTCGGCGCTCGACACCGCGATCGCGTCGGCGGCGCGGGGCAAAAGCGATATTGCGCCGGTCGAGGCCGCGCTCTCCGGCGAGGGCGAGCGCTTCGGCAGCTTCTACGTCACCGCGGTCGAGGAAGAAGAGCGCGACCAGGAAGCCGCCATTGTCTATACGCTCGAGACCACGGCGCAGCGCGAGCTGGAAAACAAGGTCACCCAGCAGCAGAAGATGGAGCTGGTCGGCCAGCTCGCCGGCGGCATCGCTCACGACTTCAACAATGTACTGTCCGCCATCATCATGGCGACCGACTTTCTGCTCAACGCCCACAAGCCGACCGATCCGTCGTTCGGCGACATCATGCAGATCAAGCAGAATGCCAACCGCGCCGCGAGCCTTGTGCGGCATCTGCTCGCCTTCTCGCGCAAGCAGACGCTGCGCCCGCAGGTGCTCGATCTCGGCGAGGTGCTGAGCGACCTCACCATGCTGCTGCGCCGTCTGATCGGCGAAAAGGTTGGGCTCGAGGTCGTGCACGGCCGCGATTTGTGGCCGGTCAAGGCAGACATCTCGCAGTTCGAGCAGGTGATCGTGAACCTCGCCGTCAATGCCCGCGACGCCATGCCGGACGGCGGCCGCCTGCATGTGCGCACCACCAACGTGCCGGTGCGCGAATGCGAGCGCTATCACGCCAAGGGCATGCCGGCCGCCGACTACGTGCTGGTCGAAGTGCGCGACACCGGCACCGGCATTCCGGATTCGATCCTCGGCAAGATTTTCGATCCGTTCTTCTCGACCAAGGAAGTCGGCAAGGGCACCGGTCTCGGCCTGTCCACCGTCTACGGCATCATCAAACAAACCGGCGGCTTTGTTTATGTCGACTCGGTCGTGCACCAGGGCACGACCTTCCGCATCTTCCTGCCGCGGCACATTCTGGGCGCCGAAGAGCTTGCCGAGCAGGCGCTCGAAGCCCCGGCGATCACGCACACGCTGACCGCCGCGGAAGGGGTTAAGCGCGCCGCTACCGCCGCGCCGGCCGCCGTCGATCTCACCGGCCAGGGCACCATCCTGTTGGTCGAGGACGAGGAAGGCTTGCGCGCGCTCAACGCCCGCGGCCTCACCTCGCGCGGCTACACCGTGCTGGAAGCCGGCAACGGCGTCGAAGCCATCGAGGTGCTGGAAAGTTCCGGCAAGCCGATCGATCTCGTCGTCTCCGACGTGGTCATGCCCGAGATGGACGGCCCGACGCTCGCCCGCGAGCTGCGCACCCGCAACCCCGACCTGAAAATCATCTTCGTCTCCGGCTACGCCGAGGACGCCTTCCAGAAGCATCTCCCCGAGCACGGCCAATTCGCCTTCCTGCCAAAACCCTTCACCCTCAAACAACTCGTCGCCGCCGTAAAAGAAACCCTTGCGGCCTAACCCTCATCCGCCCCCGCGAAGCGGGGGAGGGGGACCACCCGAAGGGTGGTGGAGGGGGCGCAGCCTATCCGAGATAAATACAGTGCGGCTGGAGTGTGATGTGTTTCAACGGGATCGTCATGCCCGCGCATAGCCTTTCGAAGAACGGCGTCGCTTTGCTCCACCTATGTCGCGGGCATCCACGTCTTAGAGGCGCAACGAACAAAGACGTAGATGGCCGGAACAAGTCCGGCCATGACGCATGGTGATGCTATTGCAACACAATGTGCTCTAAACTTCCCCTCCCCCGTTCCGGGAGAGGACGCCGAGCGAAGCGAAGGCGGGTGAGGGTCAGTGCAGGGCGATTGTCCCCAGATCAGCGAAGCGACATCCAGCGTCTATCATTGTCCCTTACAAATCGGCATCGGCCGCTCCGGCGGCGCCGGGGCATCTTTATCTTTAATGTCATGTGGGAGCAGCGGCTCAATCGCTTCTTTATGCCAGAACTTCGGCGAGCGAATGTCCCTGAGACACGATGCGTTCCAATAAAGGCCGGCGCTCGCCGGCGAGCGGCCTTTTGCGACCGCTTGGGCAACGGCGTCGATGTCCGCTGCTTCCGGATAGATATACAGCGTTGTCGGGTCATCCTTCATCTTGGCGACGATGTCGCCGGCCTCCGCCGGCGACCAACTGGTGCAGCCGTTGCTGCGGCCGCCGGCGTATTCCTCAAGATGCCCAAACAGAACGTAGCCGTCGCGGTCGGCGTAGGAGCTGTTCGGATTCTTTCGCCGACAGACGTTGCGCAGCAATGCCGCCGGGTGGCCGCCGATCTCGCGTTCTCTGGCGTTTGCGGTTTCGCCTTCGCCCTCGAATTGCACGAACGAGCGAACCAGAACGGCGTCCCGTGCCGCAGCGATCCGGTAGTAACCCTTGAAAGACGTTCTGGTCTCTCGCGTTACATAAGCTCCGCCTGCCGTTAATCGCGAGTCCAAGGCGTTGCCGAAGTTCTTCGCGCACCGCTTTCCGTTGCCGAAATCGCCGACGCCTTTCACCTTGCGGCCGCCGCCGTGACCCGACGAAAACGCGCGGAACGACTGCTCGGCCTCGCAGATCATGTAAAATCGTTTGCCCAATTGGCCGTTGCCCAGATCGTGGGGACGGGTGGCGTCCATGGCAAAGTAACAGGGGTTTTTGACCGCCCCCATGCTCACCTTTTGCAAATAAAGCGCACGCGCTCGCTGCAATACGATCGGCGCGATTTGCCCTTCGCCCTCGCCGACGTGAGACTTCAGCCAGGACGGAATGTCCGAAGGTTGTTCCGTGGCAGCAAAGCCCGGCGCCGCGCCGAGGCCGGCAATAAGAAGCAGACAGCCGATCGCCTTGATCAAGCTGAGAAGAACCGGGCTCAACCGCACTGGATCAATTCTCCCGCCGCGTTCGTGTCCCCGGGCGCTGCCGCGCGACGTCGAACGCGAATCTCTCTCGAAGCCCCCAATTGGTAATCCAACCGGCCCCATACCATAAGCGCTATCTGGTTAGTATCGGCCTAGGCGTCGCACCCTTCAACATCGCTTCCGGCGCTTCGCTGCGGTAACGAGTAGCCCGGATGAGCGAAGCGACATCCGGGATTGATGCGTGAAATCCCGCATATCGCTGCGCTCATGCGGGCTACAGGCTGGAGAGCCAGGCCAACGAAATTGGTCCGCTAGACAGCGCGTCGGCCTTTCCGGACCATCGTACCGGCGCACGCGCGCGCCGACGCCGACATCACCTCAATCCTGTTGTTCGTTCTTTGGTGCGAGGCGGATCGCCTCCTCGCCGGCACGATAAAGGTCGAGGCGGGAATAGACGCCGAAGGCTGAGCCATCGTCCAGGAATCCGCCGCCGGGGCCTTCGGTTTTCGTGAGAATGTCGTCGGCCTGCGCAAGCGTGAGATAGGGGAACGCCGCAGTCAGAAGATAGCCGGCTTCGGGTGCAAGTTCGCCAACGTCCTCGGTCCGTCCGACGTTTTGCTGATGAACCGCCGGCAGTCCGTAGGTTTGCGTGGCTTCATAAAAGGCCTTGTTCCTTGCCGGGTCGGCGAAGCGGCCGTCGTCCTGACGCGAGCAGAGGGAAAGCTTGCCCCCGCATTGCTTTTCAAGCACCGCCGTTGCCTCTGCGCGTGCAGCAGCCAGTGCCTCTTGATAATTATCGATGACGAGCCCTTGTCGCTTTACGCCGACATACGGGGCTTTGTTCGCGAGAAGCTGGGCGATGGTATATGTGGCGAGGGTGCGGCCGCCCAAAACGTCCATGGCGTAATGCGCACCCAGAATGATTTGGTTGTTGCCGTATTCCGCCGCGCGCGTCAGCATTTCGAGATATCGCTGCGGCACGAGCAGCGCCAGGATCCACGATTCCGCGAAGCCGTATGTAGTGTGGCCGCTCGGGAACGCCGGGCTATCGCACAAAGGCTGCTTCGGCCCGTAAAGCCAGTCGAGATTGCTGGACGCAATGCCGAAAAAATCCTTGCCGGAGATCGACGTCAGGGCAGGCTCGGTTTGGAAGGGGCGCGAATTGCCGAAAAGATCCGCCCCGTTGTTGCAACGCTTCGCCCCGTTGCTGGCGGCGTACGCATACCCGAAGACGTCCGGCACACCCTTGGCCTTGGTCATGATGTCAGTCGCCTCGGCAGAGACCGGGATCGTGCCGTTCGTTGTCCCGTTGGCGAAGAAGAACTTGCCGGAATTCGAAGCCGATTTGGTAATGCCGTTGGTGTAGGCGATCAGGCTCGCGACTGCAGGCGACAAGCTCTTGAACGAAGACGTCATGCCGTCGTCGGAGCTGTCGAAGGTGGCGACCGACTGATAGGCGCGGCCTAAACTTGTGCCCAGTCCGTCGGCCAGCTCGTAGGCGTTGCCATCCGTTATGAAGGCGTCGCGCAGTGCCTGCTGTTGCTGCTCCGGGAACGACAGCAGCAGCGGCTGTTTCGCGTTGCCGTCCTGAATAGCCGCGGTGATTTCGAAATTCGCAGTCAGCGCCGCTTTGCCGGCCGCGTCGCCGAGAAGCGTGCTGACCGGCACGAGCCCCTGCAAAACCAACAGGTCCGTAGCGCTTTGCGCCTGCGCCGGGATGGCGTGAAGAAGCGCGACGAGAACGGCGGAAGATAAGAAGCATCCACGCATGGGATCGATCCAAAAGTGCCGGCCACGCCGGTCGGCTTGTGAAGATTTGCGCGCGATTGAACAACAAGAGCCTCGCGGCGCGATTGGCGGCTCGGCGACGGTAAGCAATGCTACGTCATTATACATCGGCTTTTTGTGATACCGACTTGGCAAGGGACGCGCGAGCTGGTGGCTTGGCTTCGGTGACTTCTCTTGACAGACGTCTCCTTTTCAGTTACACCGTCCCGGTCTCGCTCACCAAGGGCGCCTTTCCGGAAAGGCAAACCTGAGAGGCGGAGTGGGATGCGGTCCCCGCGGGCGGAATTGCCAATCCGCACCCGGGCGGCTCCGGGTCCCCGGTCGACCGGCAAAAAGACCCGGTCCGCACGGAGCGTGCTTAACTCAGGGCGTCGTTCGGCGAACCGGCAAAACACCGCGGGCGCCGTGCTTTGAGGAAACCCGGTTCTGGAGCAGAGCCATCGGGGCGATAGCCGATGGTGAGTGCCGCGGTGAGGCGCCGGAAGGCGGGCGCGCCCTCGAAGTGGCGCGCAGCCGCGCTCTGCGCGGCAATGGCTGTCATGCGCCTTTCGGCGCTTCGCCTCCCTTTTGTGAGGCGGGATTTTTCTGAAGCGTGGTGGTGGGGAAAGCTCGGACGCTCTAAGCGCCGCGAGGTCGGATTTTCGCGTCGTCATTGCGAGCGATAGCGAAGCAATCCAGAGGCTTGCGCCGGAAGCTGGATTGCTTCGTCGCGTTCGCTCCTCGCAATGACGAGGTTCAGGCAGGGCAACAAAATCACCGTGTCATTGCCGGGCTTGACCCGGCAATCCATGCGGCCACGCAGTTGCTCGGTGCGTTGTTGGATTGACGGCACGTCAGCATGGACCACCGGGTCAAGCCCGGTGGTGACGAGGGGAGAACGACAACGCTTATCCGCCCCCGCGCTTTGGCGCGGGGGAGGGGGACCACCCGAAGGGTGGTGGAGGGGGCATGCGGCGGTGTTGCTAGCAATGAGGATGTGGCTTGCAGTGAGGGCGCGGTGGGGGCGAGTTCAGAAGCCCCTTCCACCACGCTGCTGCGCAGCGCGGTCCCCCGTCCCCACTTCGCGGGGCAGGATGAAAGGGCTACCCCGAGGGGCCGTCGTGGCAGGATTGCGGGCCGGCAGGGGAATTGTGGCGCCAAGTGGGGATGTCGCACTTCGAGCAAGCCGCGAGCGAAAGCCCAAGCGCAAACGAGGAAACGATGGCCATGATAAAACGTACGCGCCGGTCGCTGTTACGGCGGACTTCCGTCAGCATTCCCACACCCCTTACACCCCGAACCACTTATGCCCACCGCACATTATAATGGCGCGCGACTGCGACCTTCTTGCGGCGCCGTTTGGCGGCAAAGCCCGCCAACGGCACCGTCCTCGCCCCCAAGCGTCCACTATCTTATGCTTCGACGAAAATCCAAAGCGCGACGATAAAGGAACCGACATGGAAATCAGAGCATCCGGCTCGGCGGCCACACGGAAGGCGCCCGCCGATTATTTCACCGGCACCGTCTGGCAGGATCCGGTGATCGATGCGCCGTCGCCGGGAAACATCCGCGCCACGCTCGTGCATTTCGAGCCGGGCGCGCGCACCGTCTGGCACACGCATCCGGCCGGGCAAACGCTCTACATCCTCTCCGGGGTCGGGCGCGTGCAAAGTTTCGGCGGCCCGGTGCGGGAAGTCCGAGCCGGCGATGTGATTTGGTTTCCGCCCGGCGAGAAGCATTGGCACGGCGCGGGCCCGACCACGACCATGTCGCACATGGCGATCACCGAAGTGAAGGACGGCGCCTTCGTCACCTGGATGGAAAAAGTCGCCGATGACCAGTATAAGGCGACGCTCGGTTGATCCGGCCCGCAGTTTGCCGGGCGGTAATCTGTGACGGCGAACACGCCGCGACCGGCAGCGAATACCTAGTGTTAGCACTCGGCGGGTAGGTGTACCCGGCATCAGCACGCTTGGCCCGCGCCGGGCAATAGACACAGAGGGCGACCATGATTTGGAACACGGCCGGCACCATTTTGCTCGCAGCGACCGTCACTGCAGCGGCACTGACCCAGGCGACGTACGTTCGCGCCGCGAGCAAATTCGACGGCAATTGGAGCGTCGTGGTCTATACGCGAAGCGGCCCCTGCGATCCGGCCTATCGGTTCAGCGGACAGATCGTCAACGGCGTCATCGTCTATAACGGCGGCCTGCCGATCGATTTCTCCGGGCGGGTTCGTTCCAACGGTGCGGCCTCTTTGCGGGTTGCCAGCGGTTCGGCCTTCGCGGTCGCATCCGGCCATCTGAACGGCGCCCGCGGCGCCGGCACCTGGTACGGCCAAGCATCCGGTGGGCGCTGCGCCGGCAACTGGGTGGCGCAGCGAGTTTGAGCCGCCGCGTCGCGAAAGCCGCTTTCGCCAGCGGATATCTCAGTGCCGCATTGGGCTTGTTTGCTTGGGACCTTGATCCGCTTGGACGGCTGGATCAGGGTCTTTTCCGTTTCACGATGCCGAATGGCTGTCGGCGCGGTTGATGCTTTCGAGAACAGGGGTGACGGGAATGCGCTACGAGCTTTACTACTGGCCGGAGATCCAGGGGCGCGGCGAATTCATCCGTCTGGCGCTGGAAGAAGCCGGTGCCGACTATGTCGATGTGGCGCGCCGCGAGGGCAAACGCGGCGTCGCGGCGATGATGAAATTCATCGACGATAAGAGCAGCGCGCGGCCGCCGTTCGCGCCGCCTTACCTCAAAGTCGGCAAGCTCGTCATCGCCCAGACCGCCAATATTCTGCTCTATCTCGGCCCGCGCCTGAATTTGTCGCCGCGCGACGAGGGCGGAAGCCTGTGGGCGCATCAGCTCCAGCTCAGCATCGCCGACCTGATGGTCGAAATTCACGACACCCACCATCCGATCGGCAGCGGGCTCTATTATGAGGATCAGAAGCCGGAGGCGAAGCGGCGCACGGAGGATTTCTGGCGCCATCGGGTGCCGAAAAACTTGGGCTATTTCGAGCGCATCCTGCAGAACAACGGCGGCCAGCACATGGTCGGCCGCAGGCTCAGTTATGTCGATCTCTCGATCTTTCAGATCATCGCCGGCCTGCGCTACGCTTTTCCCAAGCGGATGAAGCGCTTCGAGAAGAAAGTTCCGGGGTTGGTCGCGCTGCACGACCGCGTGGCGCAGCGGCCGCGAATCAAAGCCTATCTGGCGTCCGAGCGGCGCATTGCGTTCAACGAATGGGGCATCTTCCGTCACTACGAGGAGCTGGATGCGTAAGGCTTCTCCGATCGGCGATCATCGACGAATGATGCGCGGGGATGCCCATTCCCGCACGCGTAAGCGCGGGAATGGGCAATCGGTTCATCGGCTATGGCGATCAGAGCGCATTCAGGCCGGCGAGCGCGATCTGCTCGTCTTCGTGGGATTGGACGCCGGACACCCCGATGGCGCCGACGCATTCGTTCTGGTGCATGATCGGCAGCGCCCCTTGAATCAGCACACCGGCCGGAAAGCTGATGAAGGCCGGACGGTCCTTCACCCGATCCTCGAAGAACTTGCTCGGACGCTTGGTCATGGCGGAGGTTCTGGCCTTGCCGATTGCGACTTCCACGGAGATCGGGCCGGTGCCGTCCATGCGCTGGAAGCCGAGCAGATGGGCGCCCTCGTCGACGATGGCGATCGCCACATTCCACCGGTTTTTAACGGCTTCGGCCTCGCACGCTTCGAGGATTTTCTTCACGTCGGTCAGGGACAAACACGGCTTTGTTCGCATGGTCACTCCTTAGGGAACTGGCTTGAATTTCTGCCGGCTGATGGCTTGACGGTCGATGGGCTGCGGGGCCTAGAGCGCGATAAGTAGGGTCGGATTGGCATACCGCTCCAGGTTTTTGTTGAGCATTGATTTCACGGGCCGCGCCCGCGGGCATGCTTTTCGGAAAACCGGCTTTCACTTTTCCGGATCATGCTCTAGCTTGCATCTCATGCTTCGGGGCGAGGAGCGGAGGGGGAATCATGACACGTCGTTGGATGCAGCTTCGGTTCTCGGCAATCGCGTTGTTCGCGGCGGCTGCGGGGTTCGCCGCTTCGTCCGTGGCCGTTTCTCCGGCGCACGCATTCTCGATGGAAAGCTTGAGCACCAATGGTGGGAACACCACGAGGTTTGCCGATCCGGACGAGCGGGTCAAGAACTTCCAAGGCCAGGGCTCGCGGCCGTTCGGGCAAAATGGCCCGATGGTGCAGTTCGGCGCCGGCGCCGGGCAGACGATCCCGCGGCCGTTCGCTCATGGCTATGCGCCGCCGCAGTCCTTGGTTGGCGGCGGCAACTGAGCGCGCCATCAGCGCAGCGAAAAACGTATCGGAACGGTGAGGTCGACGCGGTCTTGCGTCATGGTCGCCGGAAAGGGCGGCAGCGGCTCGGCGCGCACGATCATCGCCATGACTTCGTTGTCAAGATCCGGATGGCCGGAGCTGCGGGCGATGCTGCGGGTCAGCACGTGGCCGGAGCGGTCGAGGCTGAAGCTGAGCAGCACCACGCCTTCCTCCTTGTGCGATTGAGCCAAGGCCGGATAGCGCTTGAAGCGCTGCAATTGCCGCATCAGGCCCGTCTGCCATGACGGCTCGACCGTGGGTGCGCCGCCTTTGACCCGCTGCGCGGTGACCGGCGCCGGCGGTGGCGAACTCTGCGCCTTCTCCGGCGGCTTTTCGACCGGCAGAGGCACCTCCGTGGGCGCCTCGTCCGCGGGGCGCTCGATCTTCATCTCCTCTTGCGGCTTTGGTTGGGGCGCATCGGGCAGCGGGCTTGATTCCACCATCGTCTCGGGAGCCGGCGCGTAGTCCTGCTCGACGGCGTCCGGCGTCGAATCGATCGGCGCCAGCTCCACCGTCACGACGTCCTGGTTGCTTCCGACAATATCGGGCTCGTGAACGGTCAGCAGATAGATCAACGCACCGGCGTGAACGCCGACGACAACAAAGGCGGCGAAGATCCAGCGCGCGAGCTCATAGGGACTGGTCTCGTCATGCCAACCGACCGACATGCTCATTTCGCCTGCCGCGTTTCCAGGCCGACCAGCGCCACCTTCAGATACCGCGCGGCGCGCAACTCGTTCATCACCGCCATCACCTCGCCGTAGGGAACGCCGCGATCCGCGCGCAGAAAAATGCGGTCGTCCTTGTTGCCGTCGGTCGCGCCATCGAGTGCGCGGGCAAGCTGATCGCGGGCGACGGGGCTATCGCCAATGGCGAGCGTGAGGTCCGGTTTGAGCGTGAGGTAAATCGGCTTGTCGGGCTTTTGCTGTTGCTCGGCATTGGACGAAGGCAGATCGACGGCGATGTCCACCGTGGCAAGCGGCGCCGCCACCATGAAGATGATCAGCAGCACCAGCATCACGTCGATAAAGGGCGTGACGTTGATGCCGTGCACCTCTTCGAGTTCGTCCGACCCGCGACTGACGTGAATGGCCATCGTCGATCTCCCGCCGCTCACTCGGCCGCTTGCGACAGCGGCAATTTCACACGGTCGAGGTCGCGGCTGACGAGTTTCAGGACGTGCGTGGCCGCGTCGCCAATCAGCGCGCGGTAATGCGTCGTCGAGCGGGCCAGCACATTGTAGATCATCACGGCCGGAATGGCGGCGACGAGACCGAGCGCGGTTGCCAGCAATGCTTCGGCAATGCCGGGCGCCACGACCGCGAGATTAGTGGTGTGCGCTTTCGAGATGCCGATGAAGCTGTCCATGATGCCCCAGACGGTGCCGAACAGTCCGACGAAGGGCGCGGTGGCGCCGATGGTTGCGAGGATGCCGGTGCCGCGCGATATCTTTCGCCCTGCCGCCATCTCGATGCGTTCGGATTGCCAGGCGATGCGCTCCTTCAATCCGTCGGCGCGCAGACCGGCGGACAGTCGAATTTCGTTTGCCGCCTCCCGTATGAGCTGCGCCACCGGACCTTTGCGGCTTTGCAGTTTCGCGTGGGCTTGGCCGAGCGATGCGGAATCGGCGAGAACGCGTAACCCGCGGCGTACGGCGGCCCTTGCGCTAAAAAGCTCGATGCTTTTTGCAACCCAGATCGTCCAGGTCACAAGCGAGGCAAACGCGAGCCCAATCATCACAGCCTTCACGATGGTGTCGGCGTGAACAAACATGCCCCAGGGCGACAGATCCTGCGGCAACGCCGCGATGGCGACGGTGCTCTCGCCGGACTGCGCCGCCGCTTGTCTTGCGCTCACGCCAAGAACGAGGGCGACGGTCGCGCCGAAACGGATGGCATGGCGCGGCGCGCTTCTTCGTTTTGTCCGTATCTGCAATTGGCCGGTCCCCGATTGCTCGACAGCAGGTTTCGCGAGCAGCCCATTCAGCGTCCCGCGCAAGTATCCGGAAAAGATGGTTTTATTCTGTTGCCGCCACATATGATTCCCTTCCTGGGCCTCTCGAAATTCTGCGACGCAGCTCGCGAAACCGCGGTGGACCACGGTCTTTTGTACCTGGCGTTGTGGGAGGTTGGCCGCTTGCGTCATCATGCAGATCCACTTTGTTGATCACCACCAGCCGCCGAATTTATAGTTGAGTGCTGCCGTGAAGATCGAAAGGTTGCGATTGTTGAAACTGATCGCGTCGCCGCCGAACGTCGGCGTTCCCGGCGTCACCGTCAGGCTCTGGCTCGGAAGCGCGATGTAGTCGTATTCGGCGCGCACCGACCAGTTACCGGAGAAGGCCCATTCAAGGCCGAACCCGGCGGTCCAGGTGGCGTTGGTGGTGGTGCCGCCATTACTGAAGCTCGCCGATACGCCGGCGACTGAAATTGATGGACTGGTGGTCGCGACCCAGGCGGCGCCGCCCTTGCCGTAGAGGAGCACGCGGTCCCACGCATAGCCCAGCTTGCCGGTCGCGGTGGTCAGCCATCGGGCGTCGAGGACGCCAATGTTGGCGCCAACCGCCCCGGTCGGATCCGTTGCCGTGACCGGATTGTTGTGGCTGACAGGCGACCAATCAAACATCGCCTCGGCGCCGATGACTATGCCGCTGCGAAACTGATAATTGACGCCGACCTGGCCGCCGCCGACGAACTGGGTATTGGTTGCCCCCGTGAAGGTGCTCCCAAGCGTATCGGAAAAATTCGAGTCGCTTATGCCACTCCAGCCGGCGCCGAGATTGCCGCCGATATAGAAACCAGTCCAGTCGTAGACCGCAGGGATCGCCGGCGACGCCAGCGGCGGCAGTGACAAATCGGCCGCGATTGCAGCGGACGTGGCGCCGAGAAACGAAGCGACTGCAAGCGCTACTAGTCGGCCGAAACACTTTCGCATGTTGGCACCGCCGACATTTGCGCCCACATGGCTTCCTGATCTTCTCCGCATGACGTTAGTCTCCCTGATCCGCATCTCAAAGCTTCTTCGACACGCCGAGAAAGAAGCCGCGGCGCGGCCCGTATTGCGAGGCAAACACGCCGATGCCGCTGCCACTGCGGATTTGATAGATGGTGTCGAAGAGGTTGATGACGTCGAGGCGCACGGTCATCGGCCGCGGATCGTCGAACAACAAGAATTCGCGCGCTATGCTCGCGTTGAATTGCGTGTAGGGCGGTTGCGTTCCGAGATTGGCAACGTCGCTGCGAAGGCCGCTCCCGTAGATCATGTCGCCGCTGAGACGGGTGCCGCACCACGACAGATCGGGACCCCAGAACGACTCTTTAGCGTAGGCGGGCCGGCCGCAGAACTGATAGATGGCGCCGGCCGAACCGGTGACCAGCTGCGTGTGGTCTGTGTAGATCCAGTGCGAGTTGATATACTGCAGCTCGGTCATGCCGCCGAGAGCCGCAACCGGGGTCACGTTGTCGAACAGATATTGGTTCGACACCACGTTTGTCGCTTGTTCCTGGCTGATGGCGAGATTGGCGTAAGCCTGGAAATTGCCGCTGTGAAATTTTCCGGTGAACTCGACGCCCTCGACAACGCCCTGGGCGTAGTTGAAGGCGCTCAGCACCAGCGCTTGGCCGAAATTACCGTTGTCGATCAGGTCGGTCGCGATCTTGTAGTAGGCGTCGATTCCGAGGTCGAGATCGGTACAATCCTTGGCCGCGGGCTTATCACAGCCGAACGGAATATTCTGGTCGATGCCGGCATCGAAATAATGCGAGCGCTCAGGCAGCACGGGACTGGTTCCGCCGCCGATCGGCGCTCCCGTCGTGCCGTTGAACAGCGCGATGTTGGCGGGCGCCGCCTCAACCAGTACCGGCGGGGTGAAGTAACGGGCGTAACCGGCGTGGAATTTGGTGAACTCGAAGGGCGTGTAGGTGAAGCTGATGCGCGGGCTGAGCTGATTGGCATTAGTGAATTGCCACATCTGGTCGAAGCGCAAGCCCCCGTTGATAGTGATTTTGTCGGTGATCTTCCACTCGTCCTGCGCATACACGCCGGCGAGATAGCCGGTCTTCGACACGTCGTCAGCGATGCTGAACGGCGCGTCGACCGCCACGCCGCCCGGCGCCGGTTCGACCAGAGATGAATTGCCGACAAAAGCTTGTTCGGCGCTGAAGAAGAAGCCGGTGCGGATGGTATGCGCCGGATTGACCTGATACGAGGCGTCGGCCTGGATGCCGTTGGTCAAGGACTGGCGCACGATGTCCGAGGCGACGCCATTGATCAAAAGATCGCCGATCGGGTCCGGCGTGAAGTGCAGGCGGTCGTATCGCGTGAAGTAGGAGAGTTGTCCGTCGAAGCCGTTGATCGATCGCTGCAACGCCAGCACGCTCCATTGCGTGTCTTCGTACTGGTTCTCGTTGAGCAGAGCCGAATTGAAGTTAGTTACGCCAAACGCGCTGGTAACCGGCGGGTTGCCATTAAGACCAACCGGCTGTCCTGGATTGTTGGGAATCTGGAACGAGCCGGTGAACGTTCCGGCGAGGAGGCTGAGCCGCGTGTAAGGGTCGACGAATGTCGACAGGTAAGCGAACCCCTTCTCCTGCTGCGTCTGGTCGTGAATTGGATTGTATGCGGCCGTCGGCGGTTCCAAACCCCAATTGGTGAACAAATAACGACCGGTGAAGAAGTATTGGACGCCGGGGAAGCAATCTCCGGTCGGCAGCGCTTTGGTCCCCGGCGGCGGCGCCGGAATGGTCGGACAGGTGCTGCCGAACGTTCCGCCGTATTGGATCGATGGTGTGATCGTTCCGTGACTGCCGCCATAGACGCCAGCCTGGCCGCTGTTGTTGAACAAATCGGTGCGGGTGGTGATGTCGACCAATCCGACCGTTCGCAAGCCATATTCGGCCGGCAGTGCGCCGACGATCAGGCTAAGGCTGCCGATCCAGCTCGCATCGAGAATGCTGCCGAAGCCGGTCGGGCCGTCGGGCAGCATGACGCCGTTGATGCGGAATTGCAGATTGGCGTGGTCGTTGCGGACATGGAGGAGGCCGCTGGCCGCGGAATCCTGAGTGACGCCGGGAAATTGCAGCAGGATCCTTTCGACCGGCGCGTTGTCGCCGCCCGGTAGAGCCTGAATGGTCGACTGGGTGAGGGTGGTGGACGCGGTACCGATGGTCGTGAACAGGTTGCTGCGCGCCTGATCGAATGCATCGGCTTTGGCATTGAGTTGCGCGGCCGGCGTAAGCGGCGCGGCTTCTACGGCTGGTGCAGTCGCGCGCGCCGACGCGGCCGCCGACGGGCGCGTCGGAGCGGCGTGTTTGGCCTGGGTCGGCGGAGGCTTGGGCTTTTCCTTCGGCGCGCTGACAACGACTTCCGGAAGCTGTGTTTGCGCGCCGGCAACGCTGGCACAACCGAGCGCCACGACAATGGCGCAACCCCGCAGCAGATAGCCGCGAGAAGAGCGGACACTAAGCACAGACATCAACGTTCATCCTAATTGGCTGCAAGAGTGGCCAAAACGGCCGGCTCGATCGCAGATCGCGCTGTCGCGGCAGATCGGAAATTGTGGAAGTGCCGCGTTCATGCCGACGCTGTTGCCGGCGCAAACGCGCGGCCAAAGCGTCAGCTCAGCAACGACCGAAAATCAGGCGAGCGGGGGAGCGCGCGATTGAAACGGCGCGCGTCGCGGTGAAATGAAAACGACAGTGAAATGCGTGAAATGCTCGGTCCTGCGGAACGCAAACGGCACCGGCAAGACCGGGGCATCCTGGAGAAATGACGAGGAGGCGAGGTGGATGACGGCGCAGATCGGGCAGGTATCGTCCGCGTCGCTCGCTGGATGTCCGGTTGGATCTTGAGGCGCGGAAAGAGCTTTGGATGCGGCAACGCTGGCGAGGTCGCTGCGTTTGCCGCCGAAGTCTTCGAGATGGATGTGCCCGAGAGAGATGACGAGCTGCAGCACCATCGCTGCAAGCGCGAGCCACGCGCCACGCCGTCTATTGGTACGAACCCAACGCATCAGGCGAACTGTCCAGCATCAACGCAGGAATAATCTACTGGCTGGCTCGTTCTGCGCAATGCGATTGAGACGAGAGCGCCGCTGTGGAACACAATCAAGCACACGCTGTAGCGTCCATGTAACAAGCCGATTTTCCCAAGATTTCAGCGCTGCGCGGCCGGAGGTTTCTCCCAATCTGGTCCGCGCTACGCCGTCAAACTTTGCGCTTGTACTGTAACGTTATAACGTTACATTGCAACTGTAAACCGCGAAACCGTTCCACCGAAAATTGGTTTGGGGAAGCCTTATGCCGCTTCGCTACAAATACTCGAGGCGGCCGGAAATCCGCGCCGAAGCGAGCGTCCGGGTGGCGCATTGGGTGCGCGGCCATATTGGGGATGCCGATGGGATTTCGGTGGGCGTCAGCGGCAGCGAATGCGGCCACGCAGCGTGCGGCGGTAATGACACTATTATACTTCTGATGCGCGCGGGCGAACCGCCCGTCCGGGTGAAGATTGCAAAACCGATCGAGATGGTGACGCAGGCCGAGGTCACCGACGCGTTGATGTCGCGAGGCACTCCCGACTAGCCGCTTCGTGATCTCCACCGTGCGCGTATTCAACGGCGCTGAGACGCGCCGATCAGTGTCGCGCGGACATGTCGAACTGAGGCGGTGGAGGTTTACTTCCCGTCATCCATGAGCCCGCAAAAAGACCCAGACCTTTGCCGGCTGCTCGCGCAATGGCTGGGATGTGATTGTGTAACACCGCCGACTTGGCGCATAAGCGGCGCATGTCGCACGCCCACAGCCATGACCATCACGATCACGCGCACGGTGTGACGAATTTCGGCACGGCGTTCGCGGTCGCCACCGCGCTCAATCTGGCGCTCGTCGTAGCGCAAGTCATTTATGGGCTTGCCGCCAACTCGGTGGCTCTGCTCGCCGATGCCGGCCACAACTTCGGCGATGCGCTCGGCTTGGTCTTGGCGTGGGGCACGTATGTCTTGGGCCGCGCGCCGCCGACGGAGCGATTTACTTACGGATTTCGCTCGGCCTCGATCCTTTCGGCTCTGACCAACGCGGTTCTGCTGTTGGTCGCGACCGGAGCGATTGCGTGGGAAGCGATCCTGCGTTTCGGCAAAGCCGAACAGACCGACGGCGTTACGGTGATGATCGTCGCCGGCGTCGCGATCGTCATCAACGGCTTGGCGGCGTGGCTTTTGATGGCGGGGCGCAAGAACGATCTGAACATCCGCGGCGCATTTGCCCATCTGGCTGCGGATGCCGCGGTATCGGCGGGCGTCGTCATCGCGGGAGGCGTGTTATTGTTGACCGGCTGGACCTGGGTCGATCCGGTCGCAAGCCTGCTCGTGTCCGTGGCGATCGTTTGGAGCACTTGGGGCCTGCTGCGGGAATCGCTGAACATGTCCATGAACGCCGTGCCGCAGGGGATCAACCTCGGGGACGTGCGCGGCTATCTGGAGAAGCTGCCGGGCGTCGGCAGCGTGCACGACCTGCACGTCTGGGCCATGAGCACGACGGAAACGGCATTGACCGTGCATCTCGTCTGCGACGGCGGTCGCATGGGCGATACGTTCCTCATGGATGCCGCCCATGAGCTCGAACATCGCTTCGGCATCCATCACTGTACTATCCAGATCGAGGCCGGCGAGCGCGAGTGCCGCTTGTCGCCGGCGAATGTGGTGTGACGCCAGCAGTTCTTATTGGCTCGCCACGCCGCCGCGCATGCGGGCCAAAAGCTCCGCTGTGGGATAGGAATCCGCCGGCAATCCGTATTTCGTCTGCATGGCTTTGACGGCCTGTCGTGTCTTCAGCCCGGCGAAGCCGTCGACTTTGCCGACATCGAAGCCGGCGCGTACCAGCATGCCTTGGAGCGCTTTCATATCCTCGAAGGAGAGGGCTGGCGGCGGGCTGCCATGGTGCAACGGCGCGGCGCCGGCGATGCGGGTGGCGAGATAGGCCGCCGTGGTCGAATAGACCAGCGAGTTGTTCCATTGCAGATAGATCTGGAAATTCGGATAGGCGAGGAAGGCCGGCCCCAAGCGTCCCATCGGCAGCAACAGCGACGCCGGCATGCTGTCGGCCGGCAGCGGCTTACCGTCGGCGAGCGTCACGCCCCAGCCGGCCCATTTCGATCGCGGCAACTGGATCGACAAATCGGCCTGGTCCCATGGCAGGCTTGCGGGCACGTGCACCTCGGTGAGCCATGGATCGCCCTTCTTCCAGCCCAGCCCTTTGAGATAGTTGGCGGTGGAGGCGAGAACGTCCGGCGTGCTGTGGATCAGGTCGCGCTTGCCGTCGCCATCATAGTCGACGCCGTATTGATTATACTCCGAAGGCATCATCTGGGTTTGGCCGAGCTCGCCCGCCCAGGAGCCGATCATTTCGTCGGGCCGCAGGTCGCCATGATCGATCAGGCGCAGTGCATCCAGAAGCTGGCCGTGGAAACGCTCGCTGCGCCGGCAATCGTAGGCGAGGGAGGCGATCGAGCTGAGCGACGAGTACTTGCCCATGTTTGCGCCAAAGTCGCTTTCGAGCGCCCAGAACGCCACGATCACCGGCGGCGGCACGCCGAATTCCTGCTCGATACGGTCGAAGGTCGCTTGATTGGCCTTGATCAAAGCCTGCCCGCGCTGGATGCGATAGGCGGCGGCCATGCGGCCGGAGAAGTCCAGGAAGGTCTGGGTGAAGACGCGCTGGCCGCGGTCGATATAGACGATCTTCTGATCGTATTTGAGGTGTGGCGCGGCGGCGTTGATGGCGCGTTGGGAAATGTTTTGGGCCAGCGCTTCGCGTTCAAAGGCGGCGAGCCAGGCCTCATAGGTGCCGGTGGTGTGACACGGTGCGGCGGCGGCTGCCGCGGACGGTGTTACGGTCGCGGGCTTGGCGGCCGGCCTTGCTTTCGGAGCCGGCGCGGCAGAAGGGTCGGACAAGGGCGCAGCGTTGATCGCAGTGGCCGCGCACAGGAACGAAAAAAGCAGGGCTCCTGCCGTGACGTTTCGCATAATTCCTCTCCATCCCCGATCAATGGCCGCAGTCTCTGGATAACAAGACGCACATCCTCGCGACAAGCGCAGCCGTGACGCACGCGTCGCCGGCCCACAGACTGGCGGAATAGGCTACCGTCGAAGCCGAAACCGGAGCACTCACTTGATCGGTACGGCGCCGGACTTGAGATACCAGTCGACGATCTCCTCGCCGGTCCAGTAGACGACGCCGTCGAAGCGGCGCGCATGCTCATAGATCGCCTCGAGATATTTGATCCGGTGCGGCTGGCCGCTGATGTAGGGATGGATGGCCAGCGCTATGATCTTGGCGCGGTGCTCGCCTTCCGCATAGAGCCGGTCGAACTGATCGATGGCGCGCCGCATCAGGTATTCGCTTTCGTGGTGCTGCACGATCATCATCGGGATGTCATTGAGTTCGAGCGTATAGGGCAGCGTGAGCAGGGGCCCGTTGGCGGTGCGGATCACTGTGGGCTCGTCATCATAGACCCAGTCGCCGATATATTTGACGCCGGCGGCGGCGAGGATTTCCGGGGTGTCGAGCGTTTCCGTCAGTCCGGGTCCGAGCCAGCCAAGCGGCCGTTTACCGCAAAATCGCTCGATGATCGCCAGCGAGCGCTCGACCATCGCTTTTTGATCGGGCTCGGCATGGATTGGACCCTGCTCGTAGGAATGGCCCATGAATTCCCAGCCGTCGGTACGCGCCTGTTCGGCGACGCGCGGATAGTCCTCGCAAACGCGAGCATTGAGCGCCAGCGTCGGGCGAATGCGCAAGCGCTTGAACAGCTCGAAGAAGCGCCAGACGCCGACCCGCATCCCGTATTCGTGCCAGCTCCAGTTCGGCACATCGGGAATCTGCGTCTGCCCGGTCGGCGGTGCCAGGACCTGGCGCGCCATCGGCTTGCGAATATCCCAAACTTCGAGATTGACGATGGTCCAGAAAACAATGCGGGCGCCGCCGGGAAGCCGGAGGGGAGGGCGATCGACGATGGCGGAATAGTCGCAGCGTTCCCGCGGCAACATGGCATTCGACATGCAGCGCTCCCTCGTGCCGGCGCCGAGTCCGGTAAGTCATTTTGCGTTAACGTCAACCCCAAATGAGAAAAATTCTTAGGCGATCACATCCGCGTTAACCGGTTTCGACTACTTGCAACCGGGCCACGGTGGAACCATCCTTTGGGATGCTGATTACCTTCCTAGCTTTGAGTCTACCTATTCCTATCGATTTGTTTTCCGGGCCCAGCTTATGTCACGTCCTGCCGTTCGCCTGCGTGACCCAGCCGAAAGTGAAGGTGCGATCGCCGAACCGCTCGGCGATGCGCGCCGCTTTTGGCGCGAGGCTTTCCTGAATGTTCGCAAAGAGACCGAGCGGCGCGTGGCGCCGCTATCGCCCGAGGATCAAGTCGTCCAATCGATGGCCGATGCGAGCCCGGCGAAATGGCACCGAGCGCACGTAACCTGGTTTTTCGAGCAGTTTCTGCTGCGTCCGTTCGTACCTTCTTACCGTTCATTCGATGAGCGTTTCGCCTATCTCTTTAATTCTTATTATGTGGCGGCGGGGCCGCGTCATGCCCGTCCGCAGCGCGGCTTGATCACGCGCCCGGGCGTCGCCGAGACCACCGCCTATCGGGCCCATGTCGATGCGGCCGTCGTCGATCTGATCGAAACCACGCAAGACCCGGAGCGCGTTTTCGCGATCCTGGAAATCGGGCTCAATCATGAGCAGCAGCATCAGGAGCTGATGCTGACCGACATTTTGCACGCCTTTTCGCAAAATCCGACGCACCCCACCTATGACCCGCATTGGCAATGGCCGCACGGCGGCCGCACCGGTTCACGGGAGAGCGGGTTGGTCGCCGGCATTCACACCATCGGTCACGATGGCTTGAGCTTCTCGTTCGATAACGAGCGGCCCGCGCATCAAGTGTTGCTCCAGCCGGTGCGGATTTCGTCCGCCCTGGTGACCAATGGCGAGTGGCTCGCGTTCATGGCCGACGGCGGCTATACGACGCCGAGCCTTTGGCTCTCGGACGGCTGGGCGACAATCGAGGCACAGGCCTGGGAAGCCCCGGGTTACTGGCAGCACATCGACGGTGCCTGGTTTTCCAACACGCTCGGGGGCTTGCGTGCCGTCGATCCGTCGCTGCCTGTTTGTCATGTCAGCTATTACGAAGCCGACGCGTTTGCGCGCTGGGCCGGCAAGGATTTGCCGAGCGAAGCCGAGTGGGAAACGGCCGTGCGGGCCGGTGCGCTCGACGACGCGTTCGGCGCGGTGTGGCAATGGACGCGCAGCGCCTACTCAGCCTATCCGGGTTATCAGCCGGAGCCCGGCGCGCTCGGCGAATACAACGGCAAGTTCATGATCAGCCAGATGGTGTTGCGGGGCTCTTCGCTGGCCACGCCCGCCGGTCACTCGCGCAAGACCTACCGCAACTTCTTCTATCCCTCGGCGCGCTGGCAATTCAGCGGCCTGCGCCTTTCGGAATTCGAACACTGAGGTCCCATTCATGAGCCCTCGATCCGCCCTTCGTGCGCCGCACCCGACTGAGACGGCAAATGAGTTCGCCGCCGATGTCGCCACCGGTCTTACCGCCAAGCCCAAATATTTGCCGCCGAAATACTTTTACGATCTGACCGGCTCCGGCCTGTTCGATCGTATCACCGAGTTGCCCGAATATTATCCGACGCGCAGCGAGATCGGGCTGTTGGACAAACATGCGCCGGAGATCGCCTCGTTGTTTCCGCAAGGCTCGGCACTCGTCGAGTTCGGCGGCGGCTCGAGCCGCAAGGCGCGCATTCTGCTGCGCGCGGCGGCCAGCGTCGAAGCGTATGTTCCGGTCGATATCTCCGGCGATTTCCTGCGCGAAGATGCGGCGCGGCTGCGCCGCGACTTTCCACATCTGTCAATCATTCCGGTCGTGGCGGATTTCACCACGTTAACCGAATTGCCTGCCGAGATCGCCGCGTTGCCGCGCGCCGGATTCTTTCCCGGCTCCACGATCGGCAATTTCGAGCCGCACGAAGCCTGCAAGTTTCTGCGCCGCGCCGGCGTCATCCTGGGGAGCGGATCGGTGCTGATCGTCGGCGTCGATCTGGAAAAGGCGCCGGACATTCTCTATCGCGCTTATAACGATGCCCAAGGCGTGACTGCCAAGTTCAATCTCAATCTCCTGGTGCGCATCAACCGGGAGCTGGGCGCGAATTTCGATCTCGCCGCCTTCGAGCACCACGCTTTCTACAATGCCGAACGGCATCGCATTGAGATGCACCTCGCCAGTACCAAGCGCCAGAAAGTGCGGATCGGCGACCAGGCGATCGATTTCCGCGCCGGCGAGACCATCCATACCGAAAACAGCTACAAATATTCGATCGAATCATTTCAGGCGCTGGCCAGCGGCAGCGGCTGGTCCCCGCTCAAGGTGTGGACCGACGGCCTGTTCAGCGTGCACGCACTGCGCATGGCGTGAGGTTGAACGTTATTTTCTGAACGGTTCTCTCCGATCGACGATCGTTCGCGGCGACTGAATTCAAGCCGTCACCCAAAGGCTCGTCGGGCGCACGTTCGCGAACCATGTGCGCATGGCCGCGTTGTCCTTCGCGATCGGGCGCAGGTGGTCGGGTGCAGGTGGTCGGGTGCAGGTGGTCGGGGGGACCTGGAGGAAGACTGCGTGGAGGAAGAAGATGCCGGACAAACGCACAATCCAAAAGGCGCGCCGCGATCGGCGTGAGGGCAAGTCCGCGTCGACCCAGGCGGGCGAATTCGTGCGTGACGAGATCGATAAAATCCGCCGTGGCAAACACGGCGCGCGGTCGACAAAGCAAGCCATCGCCATCGGACTGTCTGAGGCGCGGCGCGCGGGAGTCGACCTGCCGCCGCCGAAACGCGGCCGGACCAGTGCGCGCACCCGCAAGAGTGCCGAATATGCCTATGAGGCCGGGCAGGGCCGGCGCAAAACCAAACGCCGCCCGCGGGTGTCGCGCGCGGTGAGCAAAGCGCTCAAGCGCGAGCCGCGCTCGACGGTCTCGCGCAAGGCGTTGTCGCAACAAGCACACACGGCGGCGTCTCGCCGTACCGCGACGCAACGCGCCGCCTCAGCGCGCAAAGCCGTCCGCACCAAGGGGGCGAGCGGCCGTTCGGCGGCGGCCAAAAAGGCCGCGCGAACGCGGGCGAAGCGGCGACGCTAGGATTCCGCGCTCTTTCAGGTCCGAATACCGGGATAGTGGTCCTCCAGCCGTGCGCTGCCGAAAGCGGACGACTGCGGTTCGCCCGGTGGATCGTGTTCGATCCCGCCGTTATAGTCGCGGCCCGGCATACGGCCGGGGAGCGATCAAGGAAGGCTTAAGACCATGAAAATCGTTGCGTTCGAGGGGCAGGGTGGAGCGCGGCTGGGCGTCGTCGAAGGCGATCAGGCCATTGATTTGCAAGCTGTCGACAGCAACGCGCCGACCGATCTCGGCGACTGGCTTGCGAAGAACAATGGCGATGTGAAGCCGCTTGCTGACCTTGCCAAGCGGGCGTCGGCGAACGCGCACAAGCCGCTGGCGAGCCTGACCTATCGGTTGCCGGTGTCCCGCCCCGGAAAGGTCGTTTGCCTGGGCTTGAATTATCTCGAGCACGTCAAGGAAGGTCCGCAGCGCGACAATCTGCCGAAATTCCCCACCATTTTCATGCGCGGCGCGACCTCGCTTGTTGCTCATGGTCAGCCGATCGTTCGACCGCAGGTCACCGAGACGCTCGATTACGAAGCCGAGATGATCCTGGTCGTCGGCAAGCGTGCCAAGCATTTGACGCCGGCCAACGCCTTGTCCTGTATCGCCGGCTGGGCGTGCGGCAACGAAGGCTCCGTGCGCGAATTCCAGCGCAAGACCACCCAATGGGACATGGGCAAGAATTTCGACCACACCGGCGGGTTCGGCCCTTATTTCGTTTCCGCCGACGCAGTGCCGCCGGGCGGCAAAGGAACTCAAGATCGAGACCCGCCTCAACGGCCAGGTGATGCAGTCCGACAACACCGACAACATGATGTTCCCGGTGATCGAGACACTCGTTTACGTGACCCAGGGCATGACGCTCGAGCCGGGCGACATCATTTTCACCGGCACGCCCTCGGGCGTCGGCTTTGCGCGCAAGCCGCCGGTTTGGATGAAGGACGGCGATACCTGTGAGGTCGAGATCGAAGGGCTCGGCATCCTGCGCAATCCGATTGCCGATGAAAAAGCCGGCTGAGGTCGCGAGCCGCAAAACGGTCGGGCGCACACAGCGTGGCCGGCGGGTCTACTGGCTCGCCGCGCTTTCGCTTTCGCTTGCGATCGCCTCCCCGGTACGGGCGGAAGAGCCGGTGCGGATCGGGCTTGGCTTCGGCCTCGCCTTCCTGCCCATCTACATCTGTGAGGATCTCAAGCTCGTTGAGAAGCATGGCAAGGAAAACCATCTCGACCTGCGCGTGAGCTATCAGCGGTTTCTCGGTCCCGGGCCGTTGCAAGAGGCGCTCGCCGACGGCGCCATCGACATGGCGCCGTTTGGTGCGGCGCCTTTGCTCACGGCCTGGGAGAAGGCCAAGGATACGCCACGGCAGATCTTCGCCGTTTCCGGGTTGACGACCTTGCCGCCGGTGCTGCTGGCCAACCGCTCCGACATCCGCTCGCTGGCGGATTTTCGTTCGACCGACCGGATTGCCGTTCCCGCGTCGTCGGCGCCGCAATTGTTTTTGCTGCAGATGCAGTCGGAAAAGGTGTTCGGCCAATACGACAAGCTACGCAACCAAATCGTCGTGCTCTCGCACGCCGATGCGGTGAGCGATCTCGCCGGCGCCAAGGGTTCGGTGGCTGGCTATTTCTCGTCGGCTCCGTACGCCGAAATTGCGCTCGCCGACGGCCGCGTTCATAAGGTGCTGAGCGCGCCTGACGTGATCGACGGCAAGGTCTCGTTCCTGATTTTGGGCGCCAGCAAAGGCTATATCGCGGCGCATCCGAAAGTGCCTGAAGCGGTTGCCAAGGCCATCGACGAGGCCGCCCGCATCATCCATGACGATCCCCACCGCGCCGCCGAGATCTATCTGGTGCACGAACCGTCAAGGACACTCGACGCTGCCGCACTGGCCGGCGTGCTGTCGGGGCTGCGGGAAGAGTTCGGCAGCGCGGTACGCGGCATCGGGGCTTTCGCCGACTTCATGGGCCGGCATGGCACGTTGAAATCGCCGCCGGCAAATTGGAAAGAGATCGTCGCGCCGGCGCTGCTTGGGTCGCCGAGCAGCTAGAGCATGATCCGGAAAAGTGGAAACCGGTTTTCCGAAGAAATCATGCTCCACCAAAGAGCTAGAGCGCGATGTTGATTCCATTTAAAGCTATCGCGCTCTAGCGGGTCCGTTTTTGCAGATTGTGGGTCCCGGCAATACGGTTTGCACGTTAGTTGTTGCGACTTCGATTGATACGAGAGTAGCCATGGCCGACAAAATCCTGAACGTTGTTTGTATCTGCGGCAGCCTGCGCAAAGCTTCCTACAATCGCATGGTCATGAACGCCTTGCCGGGGCTTGCGCCATCCAACATGAAGCTCACGGAGGCGCCGCCGTTTGCCGATTTCCCGCTCTACAATGCCGATATTCAGGACGTAGGCATTCCGAGCGCGGTACACACATTGGCGGAGGCGGTGCGCGCCTCTGACGGCGTTGTTTTCACCGTGCCGGAGTACAACTTCTCCATCCCGGGCGGCTTGAAGAACGCGATCGACTGGGTGTCGCGGGTGCCCAATCAGCCATTTGCCGGCAAGCCGGTGGCGCTGCAGTCGGCAGCCAACGGCACTCTCGGCGGCGGGCGCATGCAGTACGATCTGCGCCGCGCGATGATCTTCCTCGATGCGATGACGCTGAACAGGCCGGAGATCTTCATCGGCAATTGCTCACAAAAGATCGACGCCAAGACCGGCCAGATCACTGACCAGCAGACCGTGGGTTTCATTCGCCAGCAGCTCGAGGCTTTTGCCAAGTTCATCGAGCGCCTCGGCGTGGGCTAAAGACGGCACTGAACAACGAAAAAAGGGGAGGACGTCATGAGCAGGCTGGACGGACGGGTCGCCATCGTTACGGGTGGCGCCAAAGGGATCGGCGCGCACTACGTTCGGGCGCTGGCCCGCGAAGGCGCCCGGCTGATGATTGCCGATATCGCCGACGGCAAGGAGTCCGCCGCATCGGTCGCCCGCGAACACGGCGCCAATTCGGTTGCCAGCACGATTGCCGATGTGAGCGACGAGGCGTCGGTGAAAGCGCTGGTGGCCGAGACCATGGACCGCTTCGGTCAGATCGACGTGCTGGTGAACAACGCCGCACTGTTCGCGCCGCTTCGCGAAACCAAGCTCACCGAGATCGACATGGCGGTCTGGGACCGGGTGATGGCGATCAACGTGCGCGGGCCGTTTCTCATGGTGAAGCACGTCGCCCCGCACATGATCGCGCGCGGCTACGGCAAGATCATCAATATCGGCTCGGGCAGCATTTTTCACGGCATTCCGCGCATGCTGCACTACGTCACCTCCAAGGGCGGCGTCATGGCGATGACCCGCGTCATGGCACTGGAACTGGGCGAGCACGGCATCCGGGTCAACACACTGTCGCCCGGCCTCACCAAGAGTGAATCCTTGATGGCGGAAAACCCCGAGCACATCGCCAATGCCAGCAAGCACGTGCTCGCGAACCGCTACCTCAAGCGCGACCTTCATCCGCAGGACCTCCTCGGTGCGCTCGTCTTTCTGGCCAGTGCGGATAGCGACTTTATGAGCGGGCAGAATGTGTTGATTGACGGCGGCAACGCTAATACCTGAATTTCGCCGCGGTCCTGCGCCCAAGCCCACGCCGATTTTGCATGGCCGCCTTGTCTTGCGGCGGTTTTGCCGCGGCGTAGACTGCGCTTTTCGGATCGGTCTTTGCAGCCCCCCTCGGGCCGATGCGGCGGATGAGCGCTCGTCCCGTTTGAGAGGAAGCACGTCATGGCGACACTGAAAACGAAGACGCCGGAGCAGGCCACACCGGATCGCAAGCACAATATCGAAGCGATGCGGCAGGATTTTTATACCCGCATCTCGGAGCGGGACATGACCCCGCTGTGGAAGGTCATGGGCACGCTGTTTCGTGACGAGCCGCTGTCACGCTGCGCGCCGGCGGTTTGGCATTTTGACGATGTGAAATCGCTGGTCATGGAAGCGGGCGGCCTGATCACATCCGAGGAAGCCAAGCGCCGGGTGCTGATCCTGGAAAATCCGGCTTTGCGCGGGGAGTCGCGCGTCACCAACACGCTCTTCGCCGGCATCCAGATGATCATGCCGGGCGAGATCGCGCCGGCGCATCGGCATGTCTCCTCGGCCATCCGTTTCGTGCTCGACGGCGAGGGCGCTTATACGGCGGTGGAAGGCGAGAAGGCGTTCATGTCGCCGGGCGACTTCGTCATCACCGCCAATTGGGCGCCGCACGACCATGGCAATCCTTCCGACAAGCCGATGCTGTGGCTCGACGTGCTCGATGCGCCGGCGATCAATTTCTACGAGACCTCGTTCGGCGAGGATTTCGGCAGTCCGACGCAGGAGACCACGCGGCGCGACGGCGACTCGCTGAACTTCTACGGCTCCGGTGTGCTGCCGGATGGCACCGCGCCGACCAAGCGCACGCCGATCATCAACTACACCTATGCCCGCACGCGTCCGATCATCGCGCGGATGATGGCGGCGGGCGACATCGACAAAAGCCACGGTGCGCGCGTGCGCTACGCCAATCCAAGCACCGGCGGCCCGGTGTTGCCGACCATGGGTGCCAACCTGGCGATGCTGCCGAAGGGTTTCCGCGGCGAGCCTTATCGCGCGACCGACAGCACCGTCTTCGCTTGCGCCGAGGGACACGGCACCACGGAGATCGATGGCCAGGTGCTGGAATGGGGTCCGCGCGACGTTTTTGTGGTGCCGTCGTGGAAACGCTACGTCCACCGCGCCGCGGAGCAAGCGGTGCTGTTTTCCATCTCCGATCGTCCCGCGCAGGAAGCGCTCGGCATCTGGCGCGAGCAGCGCTAGCGCCATGCGTCGCCGCCCCCCGGGCTTGACCCGGGGGCCCATGCTGCTTCCCGGCTGCATGGATTGCCGGATCAAGTCCGGCAATGACGAAATTGACGTACGTCCGCGTCTTACGTGCGACCGAGGAACTATTTCTCGATCGACAGCAAGACGAGCGCATGCAGATCGGTGTCGCTCATCACGCCATTGTCCCAGGTCGTGTCGAGCCGCTCGATCTGACCGGCGCCGTTGAGGTCGATGGCGACGATACCGCGTTGCACGGCGCCTGCTGCGTTGGTCCACTCGAAGCCGCCGCCCTGATCGCTGCCGACCACATGCGCCAGCTTTGAGCCCTTGCCGTACGGAACCGTGGCCAGCACCCGGCCGAGATATTTGCCGATCGCCTCTTTGCCGAGGATGCGGACGCGCAGCGCGCGATCGAGATAGACGGCATCGGGGCTGAACAGCGCGTCGGCCGTGGCGGCGTCGCCCGCCGCGAAGGCGTTGGCAAGTTTCTGCGCAACCTCTTTGATCCTGGCGGAGGCGCCGTCGCTTGCCACCTCGTAATCGAAGTTGGTCGGGAACTTGTCCGGCGGCGTGCGCATCTTGGCTGCGGTCTCGGCGCCGAAGGAACGCCCATCCCAATAGTCGATCCAACGCACCACCTTGCCGTCCTTGAAATCGACGGCGGCGAGGATGCGGATCTCGCCGCCGAACAATTCCGGCGTATCGGTGAAGGCCACTACGGCCGAATGCAGGTCGCCACTGATGCGGGTCGGATAGGAGAGGCCGGTCGGCGGCCATTTCGGCATGAACTGCTCGAAGACCTCGGTCATGGCTTTCTTGCTGTAAAAGGGCCACCCGAGAGCCGCATCGATGTAGGTCAGGTGCGCTTCGGAGAAGTGGTCCGTGGTCGGCGCCGGCTTGTGCTCGCTCTTGGCAGTGAAATACGATTTGAAGAACGCCGCCACCTGCGGGGTCGCGTGCGATGTGTTGGCGATCTCCGGATAGAGCGGTTCTGCCCGCAGGCTTGCGGCTGCCAACAGCGTCAGCGCGGCGGCAAGCACCGCAGCGTGTTTCGACGTGGTGCGCTTCATCCTATCCTCCCTTGCTTTGTTTCAGTGCGGTCGACAGATTAACGGCGGAAATCCACCGCTGTCCAAGCCGGATGCGCAATGCAGGTCTTCTGTGCGCACGCAGACTGCGAACCAGTCTCAAACCGGCTTGAACCTGATTGGCCGTCCGCCCACCGCATGAGGGCCGACTTGCAACGGGCCTGTGAAGCGCGTAACCCAGGGCACTTCGAACAGGGCAAGGCGTTTCGAACAGGCTAAGCCGTTTCGAACAGGGTAAGGCGTTTCGGGCCAGAGTAGAGTTATGATGAATGCACCGGCGCAGAAGAAATCGAAGCTGATCCGCGGCGCGACCGGCGACTGGGAAGTCGTCATCGGCATGGAAGTGCATGCCCAGGTGGCGTCTCGGGCCAAGCTCTTTTCCGGCGCTTCGACCATGTTCGGGGGCGAGCCCAACGCGCACGTCTCGCTGGTCGACGCCGCCATGCCGGGCATGCTGCCGGTGATCAACGCGGAGTGCGTGCGGCAGGCGGTGCGCACCGGTCTCGGCCTGAAGGCGCGGATCAACGAGCGCTCGATCTTCGACCGCAAGAACTATTTCTATCCAGATCTCCCGCAGGGCTATCAGATCAGCCAATACAAGTCGCCGATCGTGGGCGAGGGCGAGGTCGTGGTCGACATGCCCGACGGCGAGACCGTGCGGATCGGCATCGAGCGTCTTCATCTCGAGCAGGATGCCGGCAAGTCGCTGCACGACCAGCACGCCACCATGTCGCTCGTCGACCTCAATCGCTCCGGCGTGGCGCTGATGGAAATCGTCACCAAGCCGGATCTGCGCTCCGCCGAGGAGGCGAAGGCGTTCCTCAGCAAGCTGCGGTCGATCCTGCGCTATCTCGGCACCTGTGACGGCGACATGGAGAAGGGCCATCTGCGGGCTGACGTGAATGTCTCGGTGCGCAAGCCGGGAGCTCCCTTGGGTACGCGCTGCGAGATCAAGAATCTCAATTCGATCCGCTTCATCGGCCAGGCCATCGAGCATGAGGCGTGGCGGCAGATCGGCGTCATCGAGGACGGCGGCGTGATCGAGCAGGAGACGCGGCTGTTCGACCCCGATCAGGATGAAACGCGCTCGATGCGTTCCAAGGAGGAGGCGCACGACTACCGCTATTTTCCCGATCCCGATCTGCTGCCGCTCGAGCTTGCACCGTCGTTTGTGGACGGCTTGCGCGCAACCCTTCCGGAGCTTCCCGATGAGAAGCGGTCACGGTTCGTCCGGGAATATGCCATCAAGCCGAATCCGGCGGAGGTTCTTGTCGCCGACAAAGATACAGCAGACTTTTTCGAGGCGAGTGTAGAAAGTGCCATCCAATCGGCTGCGTCGGCTCTCGCAATATCTTCTGGATCGGTTCAGGTCACAGTGCCTGGTGAGAAGCCAAGTTCAATTTCGTCGAGCGCTTCGGCTCTCCCAATATCTTCGCGGGTAGTTCCAAGTACATTCCCACCGGAAAAGCTAAGCTCAATCTCTTCGAGCACGGCGAATTTAATAACTACCGAGCTTTTTGGCCGGCTTAATGAAAGCGGGAAAGACATTAAGAGCGCACCCATTAGGCCAAGCCAGTTGGGCGAAATCTCGGCTTTGATCGTAGAAGGGACCATTTCGACCAAGCTCGCCAAGGACGTTTTCGAAATCGTCTGGAACGAAGGTGGCGATCCTCGCACCATCGTCGAGGCGCGCGGATTGAAGCAGGTGACCGACGTTTCGGCCCTCGAAAAGCTCGTCGACGAGATTGTCGCGAAGAATCCGGACAAAGTCAGCGACGCCCAGACCAATCCGAAGGCGATCGGCTGGTTCGTCGGCCAGGTGATGAAGGCTTCGGGTGGCAAGGCCAACCCGCAAGCGGTCAACGAACTCCTGAAGAAGCGCCTCGGCGTCTGAGCCAGACATTCATCGCCGCCGGTGCGTGCAAACTTTGCCGCGCGCAGGGGCGCGCGGGATCAAACCTCTGCTAAAATCTATCGCGCGCGGGCGCCGCACGGCACCCCGAACGGCCTCCAACGATGCCGCAAAAACGAATCGGGTGCACCGATTCGAGCGTTTTGCGCTCCGCGTCGGCCGCCCGAGAGCCGTTTTCGGCCGTCTTTCGCAAAAAAATTTTGCCTTGGTGAATTTGTTACTGCCGACGCTTTTCGCCGCGTTGAAAGCGTCGATGCGACGCATTCCGCGCGGCGTCGAAGAAAGAGACGAGCAAATAACGTCGCGTAGCAAAAAGCCGTAATTCATCGGCACTTCTACGATTCGCGAAAAGAACTCGCGACCGCGCGCGCGTTGAAAAAAATTTGCTCGACGCCGATTTTGCGAAATACCGTCAAGCGCTTGCGCGGCGGCGGCGGGGTGCGGCGTTTACACACAAAATTAAGCGGAGTCACTGTTATTTTTTTCCCGCTGTAGTAATCGGATGAATAGTGCACGTCGATTTGCGACTGCACTGCACCGATGTCGCCATCCACTCAGATTAGGAGGGCAGCAATGGCGAAGAAGAGAAAGACGAAGGCAGCGACTAAGAAGACCGCGAAGAAGACGAAAGCTCGCAAAAAGAAGAAGTAGTCGACGTCGCTATCGATCTTCGACATCTCTTAGGGTCGAAGGTCGCGTCACACGGGCCGGCGGTCGTCGAGGGCGTTTTCAAGATGCCCGAGACGCGCCGGCTCAAGTGGACAACAGAGGGCGTCGGCGAGACGGAGGCTTTTCAGCCATCGTTCGCTTCACACGCGGTCGTGGAACGGAAGGACCGGTCAGCCCGGATTTTCCCCGGCGGTCCGCTCAGAGATGCGGCCGGCGGATTTAAGTCTCCCGTCCTAGCCGACGCCCTCGGTGTATTTGGAACATCCTCCCAAGAATGTCTTCTTGGCGCTGTGATCTTGTTCGCGGCGCCGCTTTTTCGTGAGCGCGTACGGGAAAACGCTTAAGTCGAGATCTGATGGCGCGATCACAACGGCCGGCGGCGGTTAAAGCGGCCCCATCGCTCAAGTCGAAGGTCGCCCGTCTGAAACGGGCTAAGCCCAAATCCGTCAGATCGAAGTCCATCACCTCCAGGTCCGCCACACCGAAATCCGTCCCGTCCAACTCGACCGAGTCGAATTCCATCAAGCCGGAAAGAGCAAAGCCGAGACGAACCGCGCCGGGCAGGGGTGGAAAAAAGACGGCGGTGAGCCGCCAGGCGCCGATCGAGCTTTATTATTGGCCGACGCCGAACGGCTGGAAGATCTCGATCATGCTCGAGGAATGCGGGCTGCCCTATGTCGTGCGCCCGGTCGACATCTCCAAGGGCGAACAATTCTCGCCGCATTTTCTCACCATCTCGCCGAACAACCGGATGCCGGCTATCGTCGATCCGCACGGGCCGGGCAGGCGGCCGATTTCGGTCTTCGAGTCCGGTGCCATTTTGCAATATCTCGGCCGCAAGACCGGCCGGTTCTATCCCTCCGGCGAGCGCGCGCGGGTCGCCGTCGACGAGTGGCTGTTCTGGCAGATGGGCGGACTGGGCCCGATGGCTGGCCAAGCCAATCACTTTCGGCTCTACGCGCCGGAGCAGATCGCCTATGCCATCGATCGCTACACCAACGAGGTCAATCGGCTGTTCGGCGTCATGGATACGCGGCTTGCAAGCCGTGACTTTCTGGCCGGTTCTTATTCGATCGCCGACATGGCTTGTGTGGGGTGGGTGCGGCTTGCCGAGCGCATGGGGCAGGAGCTCGGGCGATTTCCGCATCTTGCGCGCTGGTTCGACACCATTCGTGCGCGGCCCGCGGTCAAGCGCGCTTTCGCGATCCGCATAGCGGCGGCTTCCGCGGTCGACATGAAGGATCCCAAAGTGCGTGCCGTCTTGTTCGGTCAAACGGCGCGATAGCTCTCGCGTGCATGGGCACGGGTCGCATCTCTCGCAGCGATCAGATTCAGAGCATCGAGTTAATAGGGCACGGCCTGCAACTCCCTCTCCAGGCGAACTCGGGTGTTCCCGAGTTCGGCCAACATGAGAGTGGTCGAAGTCGGAAACATCCGACTTCGACTGGGGAGAGGGTGGGGTGTGGGGGCGCTGCCTCCGAGCAAATACCGGGAAGGCGGCGATTGCCTCTGACTGAAGTGATGCGGTTAGTTCGCGGCGCGCGTCCAGGCCTGGCTCTTGCAGATCAAGCCGCCCATGACGCAGCCCTTGAGCAGGGCAGCATTGGCTCCACTCATCGTAAACGAGCCGGTATAGATGCCGCCGTCCTCGGCGTTGTAGACCTGACCCTCCCACGTGTCGCCGCCCGAAGGCTTCATGCTCAGCACGATCGGCACGCCGATCAGCGGCCGGCCTTGCTTGCTCTGGTCTTTGTTATTCTTGTCGGTCTTCGGTTTGTTGGTTGCCGGATCGTTCGGCTCGGCAAGCCAGGTCAGCGTGCCGCAGATCGCGCCGCCGCAATTGACGATTTTGACCTTGCCCTTCTTCTCCGCGGTCCACCACGTCCCGAGCGGATCGGCGGCGCGGGCAGGGCCGCTCGTCATCATGCCAAAGGCGATCGCCGAAGCGACGACAAGTGCGGTCGTGCGGAAGTTCTTCATGGATGGTCTCCCCGAGCCCCTACTGGTGGTGAAGGTAAAAGGATAACTTACGAGATCGCCATTGCAAGCACGTTTGCCGCGACGGAAATTTCGCGATGCCAGCGAGAGATGCCGCAGAATCGCGGCCTTCGGCGTGGCGTGCTTAACACGGCCTTGCTTGCACGCTCATGTCGCGCGCAGCGGTTCAGTTTTGATTCATCGCGTTACTTAAACCACTGTTCAAATGTTCTGACGATTATCCGCATCATCGGTCGGCCAAATATAAGGCCGGCGAAGGGGCGTAAGGACAGGGGGATTTCACCATGGCGCGTTTTGAGATTCTTGACAGCACAACGGCTCCGCTCGGCGAGGGACCGGCTGCCGGCGACGTATTGTTCGAACTCGGCATGATGTATTCGGTCGGCCGCGATGTGCCGATTGATCTCGTATCCGCACACAAGTGGTTCAATCTCGCGGCGGTCAAGGGAAACCGCGAGGCCGTCCGGTTGCGGCGGGAAATTGCCGATCAGATGTCGGAAAGCGAAATCGCCGCGGCGCAGCGTGCCGCCCGCGATTGGCTCAAAGCCGGCGCGGCGGCACCAGCGGCGGCGCTCGCCGCCTGATCGTTTCGCGCGCCCTCGTTTCGGATTGCTGCAGATCGCGCGGGCGCCGTGAACGCGCTCGCAGCCGTGACGCGACGGCGGAAGAGCGCTACGCGCGTTTCCATTGAAGCCGGGTTATTTGCACGCCATCGGTGGCCGGGCGCGTTGGGCGATTGGCGGCGTCAGGGGGCGCCTTGCTCCACTTTTGACAGAGCGATGAACTTGGCCGCGCGGCCATCGGTCAGGTGGGCGCAGCCCAGACCCGCTGCAAGCATCCACGACCGAGTAGCGGCTTTGCAAACCCTAAATTGCCAATACCGATGTTCAAAGAATGTCATGGCTTTCGTGTCATGGAATGAGCTGAGCGGCTTGCGCTCTTCTCACCGACCACGGCCGTGCCGGCACAACAAAAGCGAGGAACCTTTTCTATAGCGTCAGGTTCCTCATGCAGCAGCGGACTTGCGAAATCGGCGGAAGGGCGCTTCAGGTGTGGCCGGTTGGTATGGCCGAACCCGTGAGCGATGACGTTGCACGCGCAACTGCGTGGGAGAAGCGGTCGGTGTTGGATCCTTTATTGTTCCTTTCCGCCCTGCTCGTCGTCGCTTGCTGTGTGCTCGGCACGCTCTATTTCATGTTTCGGCAGGCGAGCGCAAACCAAGACAAGTTGGCGCGGCGAAAGCCCCCACTTGCCAACTGGAAATAACGGCGAGGCTCAAGTCGCAACTCTGCAGTCCTGTCCGTGATCACAACATCATCCTCCCGGCAGGGTTGATTCCGGGAGGATGAAGTACTGGACCATCATCCGATTCAACTCATCGGGATGTGCTGCGCTTTAGTGAGCACTCGCCCCTTCGTACGAAATCGCAACTTGACCGGTCTGGTGCAAGCCGATCGCGCGCGCGGCGGCCGGCGACAAATCGATATGCCTGCCGCGCACGAACGGGCCGCGATCGTTGATCCGCACGACCACACATCCGCTATGACAAACACGAACACGCGTTCCGAACGGCAAGGTGCGATGCGCTGCAGTCATTGCCGAACAATCAAGGCGTTCTCCGTTGGCGGTGCGGCTGCCGCACAGGCCATCGCTGCCGCCATAGACGCTTGCCACTTCAGCACTCGCCAATTGGACGCTGCAAAACAACAGCAGCGCGGCCCAAACACAAAACTGCAGATAGCGAGAGAACAGTCGGCGCATGTTGCGACCTCCCCATTTCGAGCCCTTCAACAGAAGGATTTCGACGACATCCCCAAACGGTCCCAATCCGCACAAATTGCTATCGAATAAACGGCAAAATTTCGGCCGATACGGCGACGCGCCGTTAACGATTGTGGCAAGGCCGCCGCTGTGCTTGTTACGCAACAAAAATCACTGACGAGCGTCGCATTGCCGACCGACCGCGAGAAAAATCTGTTCGATTTCTGACCAAAAATCTCTCGGACTTGTGCTTTTGCCGGGCGTTAGGTCGCGACTCAGTCGTTACAGCAGCGCGACATTGCGGGGCGAAGAGGCTTCGCGGCGTCGAAATGTGTCTTTTTGGTGCACTTTTTGCTGCGCGCTGCTGTCGGCAACTATTTGGGCCCGGTGGCCCCCAAGCGGACATATTTACATGCGGGATTCATTTGTTGGCGCTTGTCCAACAACAACAAGCAACGGGATGGGGTGTGTAACATGAGTACCTTCAAATCGCGGGACTTTATGCGCGGCGGCAGGCCGAATGAGATCGAGGGCAACATCCGCGAACTCGTGAGGCAACAGGGCGGCGCCATTCGCCAAACGGATCCCGTGGGGGAGCAAGCGACGAGCGAGCTCTCGAGCTTGTTGCGCCAAGTTTCTCTTCACTCCACGCGTGAGGTCGATCGTCTGATCGAAGATCTAAAACTGCTGCGCGAGAAACTGGAAGCGCAAGGCAATCGCGTGCAACGCGACATCGTGGAATATGCCTCACTGAGCCAATCGGTCGTTCAGCTCACGAAGATCGTTTCCGATGGCATGACGCACGTGAAGAGAGTGCCCGACGCGCCGACCATCACCAGCGAAGTGTTTGAGCCGACGAGCGCGCCTCCTGACGAACCTGGCGTCGAGGGCTGAAGCCCTTCGGGAGTGCAGCCGTCGTAGAGCTGTGCTCCCCGAGTTTTTCATTCGGCCAGTCTCGACCTCGCCACCGACTTTCCGAACGCTCGCAGATGTGCGCGGGCTGATCGGACAATTGCCGGCTGTGATCGCCGCGAGCGGAAATCCCGGCGACAGGTCGCGGCCGAACGCGACAAAGCGGCAGCCGCCGCCGATCCACGCGACGTGTCGGTCGCGCTATGGCTTGGCTTGACGATCGCGCGGGCACCATGCCCGGTCCCGCGTACCCCATGGGCGGTGTGCCTTTGGCCGGCAAAAGCGAGGGCCCGGCGCGGGTTCCACTCCTCTCACAATCGAGGAACAAATGGATTTTGTTACCGTTGCCGTCTGAGCAACGAAAGGGGATGGGCGCGCAAGAGGAGTAAACCATGCGAGCATATGTTCTTGCTGCAATCGCCGCCGCCGCCATCGTCCTTCCGACAGCTGCATTTTCGGTGGAAGTTGATGTTGGTCCCGGTGGCGTAAGGGTTGGAACCGGGCACTATCATCACCACGATCGCTACGAAGGCGGCGGACCAAGGTACTATAACCGCTACGAAGGCGATCATTTCCGAGCTGGCGCCCGTCCCTACCATCGCGATTACGATCGATAAGGGAAAGCCTACGGCCCCCGGCGGACTGATGGTCGCCGCCGGGGCCGTCCCCATCGCAGGGTCACGCCAAAGCCCACACCAAGCCGGCGCCGACAGCCGCGACCAGAGCAACGTCCAAGGCGAGGGTCAACATCATCGCTTGTATGTGGGCTTCGACTGTGGCAACGGGCTGCCACAATCTGCAAAGGCCCTAGCGAACGAGAGGCGCCGTTCCAGTCGGGCCGGCAGGTAGCAATTGTGCCATAAAAGAGAAACTGCCTCGCGTCGCGCCGAACAATTGCAAGCACGCGGATATATAACGTGTTGCGGTTGGTCCCGAACTTGCTCGCGCACATAGGAACCAATAGAGAACAGCACTCTCTCAGAGCGCAGTAGAAGATGTCTCAGTTAATGTGCCAGCGGTATCTTGGTTGTTCGCGTTCCGTGCGCTCTATGCGTTTTGGCTTGACCCATAACGGCCCTTGAAATATCGAGTTTTGCTTCCCGGAGAGGTGGCCGAGTGGCTGAAGGCGGCGGTTTGCTAAACCGTTATACGGTCTAAAGCCGTATCAAGGGTTCGAATCCCTTCCTCTCCGCCACTCACGCGCGATAGTGCCGCTATCGACAACCCAGAAGATCAGCGAGTAGCGCCTTCGCGGCCGTGGCTGCCGGGTAGGCATGATCGTGGTACGGCGCGGCGAGTGTAGCGGTAACGGGAACCGCACCCGTTCACTGCGGGTTCATCTACGTTCGCATTAGATTTCGAAATTGGGCAGTACGGGCGAGGGGCGGTCGCATTGCGAGGCCGCAATGAAGATTGCTGTATTGGTGACTCTCTGCGTTGTCACGGTCGCTGTCGGCAGTGGGCTGGCGGCGATGAACAATGCCTGCAAGTTCAGCCAGCATAGTTGGTGCGCGCCGGTCGCGAGCCTGCGCCATCACATGAAACACAGCTGACGCGCGTTCGCAAAAAGCCTTGCTGGCGAGCGAGCGCGTTATCTGTCGTTTGCGCCTTCGGTCGTGCCGGCGACATGGACCTTGTCGCCGGTCGCCAGTGAATCCGGCGGGCTGTTGACCAGTCGATCCGAAAGCTTGAGGCCCTGGATCACCTCGACGTCGGTGCCAAGGTTGCGCCCGAGCTTGATTGGTCTGAGCTCGATCGTATCGTCCGCACCGATGGCTGCGATTTCCATCCCGTGCTCGCGGAAGACCAGCGCGCTGGTCGGGATGCGCACAACGTTCGGATCGCTTGGCAGCTCGAAATCGACCTGCGCATAGGCGCCGGGCTGCAGCTTGTCGTCCGTATTGTCGGCATGCAGCTCGACCAGCAAAGTCCGCGCGTTCGTATTGATGGCGTTCGACGTCGTGGCGACCGTGGCCTTGAAGGTTTTGTCGGGATATTGCGGCAATTTCAGCTCGGCCGTGAGGCCCGCTTTGATTCCGGCCGACAATTGCTGCGGCACCTGCACATAGATGCGCATCATGTGGATGTCGGCGACGCGGAACAGCTCGGGGCCATTGCCGCCGCCGGTGCCGCTTCCGGCGTTGATCAGCGCGCCGACATCGGTCTCGCGCGCCGTCACCACGCCGTCGAAGGGCGCAGTGATCCTTTTGAAGTTCTCCATTGCCACCAGCCGATCGGCCTCGCCCTGATCGACGGCGACCTCGGCATTCGCCGAGCTGAGTCGCGCCTTGGCGCTGTTGTAGTCGGCTTCCTTGCTTTCCTGCTCCTGCACCGACACCACACCCTTCGGCGAGTCGCGCCAGCGCTGGTTGGTCGAGTGCGCGAACTGCTCTTCGGCCTCCCGGACCTTCACCACGGCGCGCGCCGAGTTGAGCTTGGCCTGTGAAGCCGCGAGCTGGGCGTCGAGATCCGGCGTTTCGATCTCGGCCAGCACATCGCCTTTCTTGACCCAGGCGCCGTAGTCGAAATTCCACTTTTTCAGATAACCGTTGACGCGGGCATAGATCGGCGCCTCGTACCAGGCTTGTACGGTGCCCGGCAGCATCAGGCGCTGGGTCGCGGCGCCGGCGCGCGGGCTGATGACGGCAACGGTTGGGATCGCCTGCTCGCGCGTCCATTGTGCGACCTCGGCTTCATGGCTGCGCCGCTGCAGAATGCCGAAGGCCGCGATAGCGATCGCCGCCAACACCGCGATGACCCCGACGCGGCGCAGATTTCGCGGCGGCGGCGCCGGGCCTTGCGGCGATGGAGGCTGAGCCTGCGCTGTCATCGAGGTCTCCGGTCAGGTGGCCGAGCCCGGCGCGATGGCCGGCTCGTGGTGTGGCCGCTCGCGTCGCGCATGCAATAGACTGAACACGGTCGGAACGAAGAACAGTGTCGCCACGGTCGCCACCACCAGCCCTCCGATCACCGCGCGGCCGAGCGGGGCGTTCTGCTCGCCGCCTTCGCCGAGCGCGAACGCCATCGGCAGCATGCCGATGATCATCGCAAGGGCCGTCATGAGCACGGGCCGGAACCGCGTAAAGCCGGCCTCCAAGGCTGCGGCCGGTGCGTCGAAGCCTTGCGCCAATCCCTCGCGCGCGAAACTGACCAGCAGAATGGAGTTGGCGGTCGCAATTCCCATGCACATGATGGCGCCGGTCAATGCCGGAACCGACAGTGTCGTTCCGGTCATGAACAACATCCAGATGATTCCAGCCAGTGCTCCCGGCAGGGCCGTAATGATGATGAAGGGATCGACCCACGATTGGAAGTTGACGACGATGATGAGGTAAATAAGCAGTATGGCGCCGGCGAGCCCGAAATAGAGCTGGCTGTACGAGCTGGTCATGGTCTGCACCTGGCCGCGCAGGACGACGCGGGAGCCATGCGGCACGTCCTTGCGCGTTTCCTGCAAAAGTCGGTCGATATCGGCGGACAGCGCACCGAGATCGCGCCCCTGAGCGGCACCGTAAATGTCGATCACCGGCTGCACGTTATAGTGGGAGACGATGCCCGGACTTGGCCCGGGTGTGATCCGGGCAAGCCCGCCGAGATATTGCAGGGGATTTGCCTCCGCGGAGGCGAGCGGAATATTGACCAGGTCCGACATGGTGTCGACGCGATACTGCGGCATCTGCGCCACGATCGGATAGGACACGCCATTCTCCGGATTGAGCCAGAAATTCGGGTGAACCTGCTGGCTGCCGGACAGGGTGACCAATAGGCTATTGGCAACGTCGCGCTGGGTGAGCCCGACCTCGCTCGCAAGCGTGCGGTCCACCTCGACATTGATTTGCGGATAATTGAACACCTGCTGAATGCGCAAATCGGCGATGCCCGGGACGGTGCGAATGCGCTTGAGCAGATCGGTGGCATAAGCGTAGTTGGCTTTTTGATTGTTGCCGATCACCTGCACGTCGATCGGCGCCGGCAGCCCGAAATTGAGAATCTGCGAGACGATGTCGGCGGGAAGGAACGAGAAGGTCGCGCCGGGAAATCTCTGCGGCAGGATGGTACGCAGGTGCTTGATGTAGTCGGCGGTCGACCCGTGGCCTTCCTTCAGGCTGATCAGCGCGTCGCCGTCTTCGGGACCGATGGTGCCGGTATTTTGGTAGGCCATGTTGATGCCCGAGAAGGGCAGGCCGATATTGTCGACGATGTTGTCGATCTGATCCGGCGGAATAACGCGGCGGACGGTCTGCTCGATCAAATCGAACAGCCGAGCGGTTTCTTCGATGCGGGTGCCGGGCTGAGCGCGGACGTGCATCAGGATCTGCCCGGAATCGACCGTCGGGAAGAAGTTCTCGCCGAGAAACGGCCAAAGGCCGAAAGACACCGCGACACAGGCCAGAAAGCCGGCGATGAATGTTTTCGGCCGGCCGAGTGCCAGCGCCAAAAGGGCGCGATAGCGGTCGCGAAAGCGTGCAAACGCAGCCTCAAAGCCCTGCTGAAATCGCTTCAGCGGATTGCGGGTGCGCTGCGGCGGCTGCGACGGATCTGGCGGCGCCGCATGATGGTGATGGCTACGCATCAGATAGCTCGCCATCGTCGGCACCAGCGTGCGCGACAAGATGAAAGAGCCGATCAGCGCGAAGACGACGGCCTCGGCCATCGGGCTGAACAAATAGCCGGCGACGCCGCCGAGCTGGAACATCGGCACGAACACGATGCACAGGCACAGGAGCGTGACGAAGGCCGGGATGACGATCTGCTGCGCGCCGTCGAGAATGGCGGTCTCGATCGCTTTGCCTTGCTCCAGATGATAGTTGATGTTCTCGATGGTGACGGTGCCGTCGTCGACCAGGATGCCGACGGCGAGCGCCAGACCGCCGAGCGTCATGACATTGATAGTCTCGCCGAGCCACGACAGCAGCGTCAGCGAAAACAGGATCGCCAGCGGAATCTCCACCAGGATGATCAGCGTCGAGCGCCAGCTGCCGAGGAACAGCAGGATCATCACGCCGACCAGTGCGGCGGCCAGCGCCGCCTCGCGAATGACCCCGAGCACGGCCGCCTTGACGAAGATCGACTGATCGCCGACAGCGCGCAGATTGAGGCTCGCCGGCAGACTTTCCTCCACCCGCGGCAACAGCGATTTGATTCCTTCGATGACATTGAGGGTCGAAGCCGAGCCGGCCTTGAGGATGGTCATCAAGACCGCGCGCGAACCGTTCACCCGCACCAGGTTGGTCTGCGGCGGCGACCCGTTATGCACATAGGCCACGTCGCGCATATAAATGAGGGTGCCGTTGACCTCCTTGACCGGCAGATCGTTGATCCGCTCGAGCGCAATCGGGCTGGCATTGAGCGAGACGTTCCAGTCGAATTTGCCCACCTTCTCGTCACCGGCCGGCAGGATCAAATTCTGCACCGAGACGGTATTGACGACGTCGTCGGCGGAAACGCCGTGCGCCTGCATGGCCTGCTGGTCGAGATCGACCTGCACCTGCAAAATCTTGCCCCCATAGGGCGAGGGCACGGCGGCGCCGGCGACGGTGGCAAGCTGCGGCCGGATGAAGTTTTGTCCGAGGTCGAACAGCTTCATCTGCGGCAGTCTTTTGCTCGACAGCGCGAGCTGCAGAATGGGCACGCTGGAGGCGTTGTAGCTCAGCACGTAAGGCGGCGTGATTCCGGGTGGCAAAAGCTTGAGCACGGTCTGCGAGGCTGCCGTGACCTGGGCAAGGGCTGCGGCAATATCGACGTTCTTCTGAAAGAAGATTTTGACAACGCCGTAACCGTTGAGCGACTGCGATTCGAGGTGCTCGATATCGCCGACCTGCGCGGTCAACGTGCGCTCGTAGTAGTAGACGACGCGGCCGGACATGTCGTTCGGCAACAGCCCGTTATAGGTCCAGACGACGCTGACCACCGGGATGTTGATGTTGGGGAAGATGTCTGTCGGCGTCTGGATGGCGGCGCGGACGCCGAACAGCGCGATAATGACCGCAAGCACCACGAAGGTGTAGGGGCGCCTGAGTGCGGTGAGAACGATCCACACCGCCGGTCAGCCCGCGCGATCGGGCGAACCGCCGTCACGGCGGTGCAGAACGCAAAAGACAGTCGGAACGAAAAACAGCGTTGCGATGGTCGCGACAGTCAGTCCGCCGATCACGGCGCGCCCAAGCGGCGCGTTTTGTTCGCCGCCTTCGCCGAGGGCAAACGCCATCGGCACCATGCCGATGATCATGGCGAGCGCGGTCATCAGCACGGGCCGCAAGCGCGTGAAGCCGGCTTCAAGCGCGGCGGAGACGGAATCCAATCCGGTCTCGAGGCCCTCGCGGGCGAAGCTGACCAGCAAGACGCTGTTGGCGGTGGCGATGCCCATGCACATGATCGCGCCGGTCAGTGCCGGCACCGACAGCGTCGTCCCGGTCATGAACAGCATCCAGATGATGCCCGCGAGCGCGCCGGGCAGCGCGGTAATGATGATGAAGGGATCGAGCCAGGACTGGAAATTGACGACGATCACCAGATAGACGAGCAAGACAGCGCCGGCGAGGCCGAACAGCAGCTGGCTGTAGGCGCTGGTCATGGTGGTCACCTGTCCGCGCAGCACGGCGTACGAACCGTGCGGCACGTCTTTGCGGGTGGCGCTCAAAATGTGCTCGATATCGGCTGCGACCGCGCCGAGATCGCGGTTCTGCACCGCGCCATAGATGTCGATGACCGGCTGCACGTTGAAATGCGAAACCACGCCCGGGCTCGGCCCGGGCGTGATCTGCGCCAGTCCGCCGAGATATTGCGGCGTTTTGGTTTTCGACGACGTCACCGGCACATTGACGAGATCCGAGATCGTGTCGAGCCGGTATTGCGGCATCTGCGCGACGATCGGATAGGACACGCCATTCTCATTGTTCAGCCAGAAGTTCGGCTGCACCTGGCCGCTGCCCGAGAGCGTCACCAAGAGGCTGTTGGCGATATCGCGCTGGGTCAGTCCGACCTCGCCGGCGAGCGTGCGGTCGACCTCGACGTTGATCTGCGGATAGTTGAACACCTGCTGGATGCGCAAATCGGCGATGCCGGGCACTTCACGAATGCGCTTGAGCAGGTCGTTGGCGTAGGCGTAGTTGGCTTTTTGATTGTTGCCGATCACCTGCACGTCGATCGGCGCCGGCAAGCCGAAATTGAGGATTTGCGAGACGATGTCGGCTGGAAGAAACGAGAATGTGGCGCCGGGAAATCGCTGCGGCAAGACGGTGCGCAGCTGCTTGATATAGTCGGCGGTCGAGCCGTGGTCCTCCTTCAAGCTGATCAGCGCATCGCCGTCTTCCGGACCGATGGTGCCGGTGTTTTGGTAGGCCATGTTGATGCCGCTATAGGGCAGGCCGATATTGTCGACGATGTTGTCGACCTCGGCCGGAGGAATGATCTGCCGCACGGTCTGCTCAACCCGATCGAACAGCCGCGCGGTTTCCTCGATGCGCGTGCCCGGCTGGGCGCGAATGTGCATGAGAATTTGGCCGGAATCGACGGCAGGAAAGAAGTTCTCGCCCAGGAACGGTTCCAGCGCGAAAGAGAAAGCCACGAATACGATGAAGCCCGCGATCACCCACCGCGGATGCCCGAGGGCGACGGCGAGCAGCGCCCGGTACCGATCGCGCACCAAAGCAAACAGTCGCTCGAAACCGGCTTGGAAGCGCTTGAACGGGTTGCGCGACGGCCGCGCCGACGCGTCCTCGTGACCGCCATGCGCGTGCGCGCCCAGCATGTAGCGGGCCATGGTCGGCACCAATGTGCGCGACAGGAGAAACGATCCGATCAGCGCGAACACAACGGCTTCCGCCAACGGCCGGAACAGATAGCCGGCGACGCCGCCAAGCTGAAACATCGGAGCAAACACGATGTCGAGAACGAGCAGCGTGACGAAGGCCGGGACCACGATCTGCTGGGCGCCGTCCAGAATGGCCGGCTCGATCGGCTTGCCCATTTCCAAATGATAGAAGATGTTTTCCAGCGTCACCGTGCCTTCGTCGACCAGCATGCCGACGGCGAGCGCGAGCCCCCCGAGCGTCATGACGTTGATCGTCTCGCCCAGCGCCGAGAGTGCGACGACGGAGAACAGGATCGACAGCGGGATCGAGACGATGATGATCATCGTCGAGCGCCAGCTGCCGAGGAAAAGAAGAATCATCAGCCCGACGAGACCGGCGGCAAGTGCCGCTTCGCGCAACACGCCGAAGATCGCGGCCTTGACGAAGACCGATTGATCGCCGACCGCGTGCAGGTTGAGACTGGACGGCAGGCTCTCCTCGACTCGCGGCAGAAGCGATTTGATCCCGTCGATGACCGCAAGCGTCGAGGCCGAACCGGCCTTGAGGATGGTCATCAGCACCGCGCGCGTGCCGTTGACGCGAACCAGATTGGTTTGCGGCGGCGAGCCGTCATGCACGAAGGCGACATCGTGAAGAAAGATCACCGTCCCGTTGGCTTTCTTCACCGGGAGATCGTTGATCCTGTTCAGCAGCGTCGGGCTGGCATTGAGCGCCACGTTCCAATCGAACTTGCCGATCTTGGCGTCGCCGGCCGGAAGAATCGAATTCTGCGCCGAAATGGCGTTGACCACGTCATCGGCGGAAACGTTATGGGCCTGCATGGCCTGCTGGTCGAGATCGACTTGCGCCTGGAGAATCTTGCCGCCGTACGGCGTCGGTACCGCCGCCCCGGCGACGGTCGCGAGTTGCGGCCGGATGAAGTTCTGTCCGAGGTCGAACAGTTTCATTTCCGGCAGCTGTTGGCTCGACAACGCGAGCTGCAGGATGGGAACGGTGGCGGCGTTGTAGCTCAGCACATAGGGCGGCGTGATGCCCGGAGGCAGCAGCTTGAGCACCGTTTGCGAGGCGGCCGTGACCTGCGCCAGCGCGGCCGAGATGTTGACGCTCTTTTGGAAGAAGATCTTGACCACGCCGTAGCCGGAGAGGGACTGTGATTCGATGTGTTCGATGTCCCCCACTTGGGCGGTCAGCGTGCGCTCGTAATAGTAGATGACCCGGCCCGACATATCGTTGGGCAACAGGCCGTTATAGGTCCACACGACGCTGACCACCGGGATGTTGATATTGGGAAAGATGTCGGTCGGCGTCCGCACTGCGGCAAGGCCGCCGAAAATGGCGATCAAGAAGGAGAGAACCACAAAAGTATATGGTCGCCGCAACGCGATCTGAACGACCCACACGTCCGTTTTCTCCCGCCGAGAGCGCCACGTCCGAGGGGGGAATCGAACCGGCGCAGTGCCGCCGCCGGCAATTTACACGAAGTCAGGAGACGGGCGTAATCGGCGTTTCTGCCGCACGGTGCCGCAAACTCATCTATGAGGACTTATTCGGTGCAAGGCGGCGCGGCTGATCGGCCGCGGGTAATCTCGCCAGCGGGAGGACCGAATCGCCGTCCGGTGGGTTATGGGGCGCCCATGGCCGCGCCGGGGTCATGCCGACAAGGAGCTGCCGATGAGCGATCCGCGGTGGTTGGTTCCGATGGCAGTTCTCTCCGTCCTGTTGACCGGGGCCGACGGCTTGGCCGATTCGCAACCGACGCTGCTGCCGACCCGCGACGTTGATATCCGCTATGACGTAACCCGGCCGCAGGAACCGAAGGTGCGCGAGCGGGTGCGCTGGCTTGCCGGCGAGCATCTCGAGCGGGTCGATGCATCGGGCCGCTCTACCTCGATCTTCGACCGCGACGGGCACGTCGTTATGCTTCTGACGCCGGCGAACCGCACCTTCCGCAAGGTCGACCGAGCGCCGCGTCGGCCGTCGGAACCCGCGCCCGGCGCGGTGCTCACGCGTGGGCGAGACGCCGTCATCGCGGGATTGCCCTGCACGGACTGGTCCTGGAGCGAAGATGGAGAAAATCACACGCTTTGCGTCACCGCCGACGGCGTTACCTTACGCCTGATCGTCGACGGACAGACCTTTGTCGAGGCGCGCTCGGTGAAGTACGCGCCGCAGAAGCCCGGCCTGTTCCAGGTGCCGGACAAATACACGCCGGCAATCGCGCCCGAAGGAGCCGGCGAGCCCTGATCAATGCAGCGCCAAGAAGCCGACGGACTGTTACTGATAAACCACACACTCTGCCGTTAGTCTGTGCAAGAGTTGCGAACATATTGACAACCCTCGTTATGTATCCGCGAATATAGCGTTCACTTTCGTATACGGTCTGAGACGGCGAGGGACTGCTGCTGCAGCGGGCAGGGGGGTATAATGGAGAATCAGTTGTGGCGATTCCACGTATGGGCGGAGTGTGCGCGGCGCCGTCGTGAGAACGGCCGCTGCCGGATGCGTTTTTGCAGGCGTTGCGATCATGTTGGCCCCGCTGTCTGCACATGCGCAGAGCGCACCCATGTTGACCAAAGCGCTTCCGGCGGACGGTTATTATGCCAATAGTTACCCGCCAGGCGCCCCGTTCCGCTCCTGGCTCGATATGGTTTCGGCGACCCAGGCCGCGCAACCAAGCTGGATGACCCCGCTTGTGACAGTCACACCGCGCCTTGAGCAAGAGTTTCGCTACGACCAGTACGATCAGAAAAACGGTAGTGGCAGCCAAGGAAACGGCCAGCGTCTTATCAATTACGGGGGACCTGGCGGCCCACGAGTCGAGTTCATCCCGTCCTATGACTGGGAAGTGATTCTGGCGCCTCCATCATATGTTACCGCTACCGGCCCAAAGGGCACGGCATCTGGAGTTAGCGATTGGCCGGCGTTCCTGGTCAAATACCGTCTTGCCTCCGCCAACGAGCAGAACGGCAATTATATTGTGACTGCCTTCTTCCAGATAACGGATGCGCTGGGCACCGCTGGAAAAATTTCCACTAATGTAACGACCGCGCAGCCAACTATCGCGTGGGGTAAAGGCTGGGGCGATTTCGATATTCAATCGACGGTCAGTGTGCAAATTCCAATCGGCGCGCTCAATGTACCGGGCGGCGCCTCCGCCCAAACAAACATAGTCAACTTTGGTGATCCTATACTTTGGAACACCACGTTCCAATATCATCTGTTTAAGTATTTTTGGCCGGAACTGGAAGTCAATTACGAATATTGGCCGAACGGGGAGCACTCCGGTCTCAACCAGGTACTGCTCACGCCCGGCCTCATCCTCGGACGCTTTCAGATTGGCAACGACACACCGACCCGCCCGATCAACTTGATCATCGGCGCCGGCTACCAGATGGCAGTGACGCCGAATCCCGTGACGCAGAACAATTTTGTGGGAACCTTTCGCGTCACCTTCTGAAGAATCACCTCTGATCAACGCTCTGCCTCTCCTCGTTCCGCCACATGCGGGGCCGGGAGAGGTGTTTTCGTCGCGTTGCCACGAGGACGCTCCGTCCTGTTTTCAGGGGATGAGCGGCTAAAGGTCGCTTGCGTGCGCTGGCGAAAGTCCCGATGCTGACCCGCAGGGGGACACCATTCGCGGGCGTTTCGCGCATGTCGCGTCGGCAACGCTTTCGGCTGACGTTTGTTGCTTCGGACCGCGCCGTGTCGGTGGGTTGGAGTGCACGGGTCTGTGTTCGGGCTGACAAAGCTTTGGCGCTGTCGTTGCGGCGGCGCGACGCGAAACCGCGCTGCCACGCTCGGCATTCTTTTGTGCGCGGCCCTGACCTCTTGCGCGGTCGGCCCCGATTATGCCCCTCCGGTGCCGCCGATTCCCGGACATTTTGCTGCGACCTCGTCGCTCAATGCCGCAAGCGATCGCCCCGCCGATCGGCCGCCTGAAGCAACGCAATGGTGGCGGTCGCTGCGCGATCGCGCCCTCGATGCGCTGGTTGAACGCGCGATCGTTGCCAGCCCGACGCTCGAAGTCGCGCTCGACCGCCTGCAGCAGGCGCGCGCGCAGGAGGCCGTCGTTGTCGGCGTGGCACTGCCCGCGGCGGAGTTTACCGCGGGCGGTGGGTGGGGCACCGGCAGCGATCTCGGACGCGGCCGGGCGTCGCAGTCGCTTGTCTCCGCGGAATCCGGGACAGGTGTCGGGCAAATCGTCAATCTCGTCGGCTTCGACGCATCTTGGGAGCTCGATATTTTCGGCAAGTACCGCCGCGCAATCGAAGCGGCGCAATACGACACCGATGCCGCTTTTGCCGCGCACAACGTCGTGCTGGTCTCGCTCATCGCCGATGTCGTTCGCGCCTATCTTGATTTGCGCGCGCTGCAAATGGAATTGGCGGTGCTGCGCAAGAACATCGACGTGGCGCGCAAATACGTCGATTTCGTTCAAGAGCGCTACAGCCGCGGCATCACCAACGAGCTCGACGTAACCTTGGCGCAGCGCGAACTGGCGCAACTGCAGGCGCAGGTCGCGCCGCTCACGGCGCGGAGCGATGCCGCCCGCTATGTGATCGCCGTCCTGATCGGCGAGTTTCCCGAAAATCTCGGCAGCCAACTGAAGACGCCGGGAGTGCTTCCTGTCTTGCCCGCGCGCATCCGCGCCGGATTGCCGATCGACCTGCTGCATCGGCGTCCCGACATTGTCGAGGCGGAGCGGCAATTGGCCAGCGCCACCGCCCAGATCGGCGTCGCCACCGCCGCTCTCTTTCCGCAGGTCGCGATCATCGCTTCGGCTGGACAACAAACCGGTGTGTCACCGTTTTTGATCAGCCCGATCTGGTCTGTGGGACCGGCTTTCGCGGTGCCGCTGTTGGACTTCGGCCGGCTCGATGCCGCCGTCGAGAAGGCCGACTATCGCGGCCGCGAATTGTTGTCCGCCTACAAACAAACCGTACTCAACGCGGTGCGCGAGGTCGACACCGCGATCGACGCGTATGCGGCGCAGCAGAATCGCCTGCGCCATCTCGCCGAGGCGCTCACCGCCGCGCGCCGCGCGCTGACGCTGGCGACCGAGCGGTTCGAGCGCGGCCTGACCGATTCGCTCAATGTTATCGATGCGCAGCGGCAGGAATACGCCATCGAGGAGCAGTACGTCTTGGCGCAGCAGGGCGCCGCCGAGGAGTTCGTGTTCCTCTACAAATCGCTCGGTGGCGGCTGGGAAGACTATCAGGTGTTCCCGCCGATCCGGCGGCCGCTGCCGGCGGCGGCGGCGGCGGTTCGAAGTCTGATCGAACGCGGCCCGGCGCCCTGAGAGTTCGAGCTGAGAGCAGTCGAGGAGTTCACCCATGTGGCCGGAAGGCTCGCGCGAAGCATTGCAGATAGTATCGCGCAACGCGTCGCAGACCATGTCACCAAAAATGCTCCGTGAGTTCTCGCGCGCCTCCTTCGCATCGCTGTTGCTTGCACTTGCGTCCTGACCGACGGGCCACCGGCCGCTGCGGCAACGCCCGACAAAACCAAGCCGGTCGTTTCGCCCCATGCGCATCGCGGCGATGCTGTTCGTCGGCGGCAATCGCCCGCGCCGGCGTTGCCACATAGACCGGAGTACGGTTTTTTGAAACACGTCCCGCCGAATGCGATCCGGATGCCGGGTTATATCTTCGTCCCGGGCGTCGGCATCCTCGGTAAGTCCTGCGATCTGCCGACGAGCGCCTGCTCGAACCGGTATCGCGACATCCAATAGGACCGCACGTCCCCGGTTCGTGACAATTTTGACACGAGGCGGCCGGAATCCGCGGGTCCCAGGTATCGCCGATCCGTGCTCGACTGTCGGAATTCCGACGCTAAATCGCCATCCCACCACCGGGAGCGAAAGCCTTTTTGGCTGGGGCTCTCAGCGCGAAACACGCTTCTATGGCAGCGCCATTTTGCGAAAAATCGTCCGCGCCAAGGATGGTGTCTCCACACCGTGGCCTTTTTGTCACGGCAACCGCCCAATCGGCGCAGAACCCTGGCAGAATCGGGGCGGCAATGCCTTAATGTCATCCTAGCGTCACGCACGAAAAATAGACCGGAACGGGGTTAATCGCGGTTAAGCTTAACCGATTATTGCAGGTAGGGGGTTGCCGATGGACGTCAAACGAAGAGTGGGGTTGTTGCTGGCTGGGACGGTACTCGGGACATCCATCCTGATTTCCGCACCCGCCTTCGCCGATGACGCTCAATTGCAGCAGCAGATCAACGCGATGCAGCAGCAATTGGTGCAGATGCAGAATCAGCTCGCTGCGACTCAGAAGCAGGCCAAAGCCGCCGCCAATAAGGCGGACGAGGTCCAGCAAGCACAGGCTTCGGCACCGAGCATTCCGCCTACCCTCTACAACGCCGACATGCCGGTGCCGACCAAGGGCCCGCCCTCGTGGTTCGACAGCATCCACGTGTCGATGGCCGGCACGTTCATCGCGATGGAAGGTGCGTACCGCCAGCGCAACGAACTCTCTTCGGGCTCGAGCGACCCACCCTTCAGCACGATTCCGCTGCAGAACTCGCCGCTCTACAACGAGAATGAACTGCGCTTCAGCGCCCAACAGAGCCGCATTGCCTTGAAGGCATCGGGCGACATCTCGCCGACCCAGCATGTCAAGGGCTACTTCGAAATGGACTTCCTGGGCGCCGCGACGACTGCCAACTCGCGTGAGAGCAACAGCTACACGCCGCGTATCCGCCAAGCCTATTTTGCCTACGATAACGACGCCTGGGGCGGTCACTTCAGCGCCGGTCAAATGTGGAGCTTGGCCACGCAAAACCGCGTCGGCATCCTCAACAGCACCGAAAACATTCCGCTCACCATCGACGCACAGTACGTCGCCGGCTTCAACTGGAAGCGGACACCGGCGATCCGGTACGTCGAGGATGTGGGCAAAGTCGGTTGGTTCGCCGTGGCGGTTGAATCGCCACAAACCGAATTCGCCTCGAACGGCGCTGCCCCAGCTTTTATCGCGGCTAACGGTTTTGTCGTGCCGACCGGTCTGGCCGTTAACCCGAACAATCTCTGTAATAACTCAGGCCTTCTGGATAGCTCCACGCAGTGCTCCCAAAACGTTGCGCCGGACGTGATCGAGAAGTTTGCCCTCGATCCGGGCTGGGGACACTACGAGGTCTACGGCTTACAGCGTTGGTTTGCCGACCAAGTTTCTCCGCTCGTCAATCCGGTCGGTGTAAACAACTGGTCGCAGAAGGTTACCTTCGGCTGGGGCGTAGGCGGATCGGTGCTCTTCCCGGTGTGGCCGCAATGGATCGATCTGCAGGGCAGCATCCTGTACGGCCAGGGCATCGGTAGCTATGGCTCGGGTCAGTTGGCTGACGCTGTGATCGGATCGAACGGCGCGCTGCAGCCGGTTACGGCTCTCCAGTTCTTGGTGGGTGCGATCGTTCATCCTTTCACCGGGAACGATCTGTACTTCTACTATGGCCAGGAACAGACCCAGGCGAATACGTGGAGCACGGGCACAGGTGCGGCCACAATCCAAGGCGGTTGGGGTAATGGGAACTTCGCTGAAGCTTGCGGCTTTACGCCGACGGCGGTGTCGAGCGGCGCCTTTAGCTTCAACGGTTCGCCCACCACGTGCGCAGCAAACGTCCAGCGCATTCAGGAGTTCACCGTCGGCTTCTGGCAGGACATCTACAAGGGCGATCTCGGCCGGGCTCGCGTCGGCTTGCAATACGAGTACGTGACGCAGCACCTCTTCTCCGGGGGCACGACCGTCGCCACCAATGGTGGTGCGCCCCTCAGTTTCGCCAACTCGGGTCTGAACCCGAACAACAACATCGTCTTCTTCTCGCTCCGCTATTATCCCTTCAACTAAGCGGAACGAGACGCGCTTCGGAAGGTGCCGCCGGCTCAGCCAGCGGCATCTTTTAGAAACTCATCAACATCGATAAGGAACAATCCGTCGACGGCGGCGGAGCCGGCCAACTGCAAAATCTGATCGTAGAACGCCGTCTGAAAGCCCCATCGTCCGCGCCAATCGAATCGAAAAACGATCCCAGCTGCATGTAACTCCTGTAGCAATGCAGAGGTGTCATCGCTTCCGCCATTGTCTGCTAGAAAAAAGAAGGGCACGCCGAGAACGCGATGGTAGGCGATCCATTCAAGCAAATATCGGGCTTCGTGCCGGACGGGTGCTGCGATGGCTAAGAGTGGGCGCTTGGGCGTGTCATTCCGAAGATCTGAATCCACGTACGTAGCTTGATCGACAACCTGACCGGAGGCTTGCATAGCGGCTCCCGCCGAAGTTTCACCGCGACCGCGAACTTGTTGTATCTAAGTCGATTGGCAGACTTGGCGTGGGCGCGGACCCGCGAGGTCGCGAGCTCACGTCGAAATCCCATTCCGGCAGGTGCATGCGGCGGAGCGGGCATTGGAGCGAAGTTCGTCTTGGGCATGGGCAAAGAGGACGCGCTCGCGGTGCTGCTTCCTGCTCCACAGCCGCTCAAGCAAACGCTCACTGTTGTAGAGCAGCCTTGCATGCACTGGTTCCAAACCTGTGGCTCTGACGACGGACCTGACTGGATAGCAACCGTCTTGGCAGGTTGAAACATTGTTTTGACATCCAAGTCTGCAGCTGACGTAGCTCGTTGATGCAGCAGTCGAGGTCGCGGACGGGGTTGAGAACCCAACGTGGCAGCGGCAGACGGCACAATTGCCTGCCGCCACTGAGGTGGTCGTGTCAGCCGCTGCCGGCGGCGGATATCGACGAACTCATTCGGCTGCGCCACGGGGCGGCCGTCGATGTCTCGGGATCGGCGGCGCTCGCTCGATAAACCGTCCGTGTCGCGCTGTGGCGCTGGTTTCCGTGCGGTGCCGGTCTGTCAGTTCTGCACACGGTGCTCGTTATCGCAGGGGTCGCTCGCCGGATGAACTCGTGGCAGATACGCTGCCAGCCGCGGCGTTGGACCTCGGCGGAGCCCCGACTTTGCTCGCTTGATCCGCACCGTTGCTACCGGTGCCAACGTCCGCGCGCCGCGAATGGACCGGTGGCGCCGGCACGGACGAGATCGCGAACCAAAACCAGCTCGCCGCAAACAAAAAGGTGCCAAGGAACCAGCGTTTCAACCTTCAATCTTTCTGATTTGCGCGTTGTCGCGCCTGGGACATGCGGCACCGACCACCTTTCGGTTATCAAGGCGGAGAAGCCAAATTAGCACATCAGCAGCGCCAAATACGAGGGTCTCCGCGACGGGCTCAAACCGGGGACTTGCAATCGTTTCGGCTCGAGCTGCGCACAAACCGCTGAGGTCAGCACGTATCGATAGGATCGAAGTGGCTTTTGCGCTCACTTCCGGCGATCCAGGACGTCGAGTCCGAAGAGCGTCTGCGCCACCTGGCGCCAAAGCATGGCTTCATACCGGTTGAGACGGTCGAACGCAAAGCTCGGCAGGTGAGCCAGTCGAAGATAGCATCGTGCGAGGTCGGCGGAAACATTTTCTGGAGCAACATTCCCCGGAGCAGACGCCGGCCATACCTCGTCTACCCATGTGCGGGTGCTCGCTGCTCGGACTGCATCGCGGACTGGCCGAAGTTCACGTGCATGAATTGGCGTTGCGCCTCCGCGCAGTCGCCGAGATGAGTTGCTTAGATGTCGAACAGGCGACCTCGATCTGCGTGGTGCGGCGTAATCGCCATAACAGGCTCGCGAGCCACAACAGCAATTCTCGTTCGACGGCGGACTGGGCGTCGAAATCTGCCGCGAGGGCCTCTTCGCCTGCGCGTCTTCAAGCGTTCCGATCACCGTTCCGCGGTCAGCCCGTGACGAAGCGCATTGCACTCCGGGGGACGTTGGGCCAGTGCTTTTTGCCGGGTTGCGGCGGGTGGCACAATCTGTCGGGCCGACGTCATCGCGATCCCGCGGCTACAAACCGGTTTGTTTCGTCTTTTGCGTCGCCGCCATTAAAGCCTCCAACGAGAGCATCATCCATTAGCTCGCACCCGTGGCCTTTCGGCAGGGGATGAGTTTTGAGCCAAAACAGGCGCGCCGCGGATTGGGAATCGATGCCCGCCGCTGCCCACCATGCCGAACTCGTCGCCGCAGCGATGGACCTCGCGATGATGACCACGGCACAGCGGCACCGTGAACTCGTCGCTGACCTTGCGCCCGAGCGCACGCGGTTGCGTAAAACGCAGATGATGCGGATCGGAGGGCGTGCGGCCACAGATCAGGCAGGGCTGCTGCATCACGAAGCGAAGGTGCTCACGGTCGCGCAGCCGACGTGGCTCGGGATGGTTCAGTTCGCTTTTGTCGATCTGAGACCCGTCCGGCTGGGCTGGCTTACTTGGACGCCTCCTCAATTTTCTGGAGGTCCCTCGCGTGCCCTCGAACTCGACAAGCTTTCGCTGGAAACGATCTTCGACCAGTTGGGCGTCGGCGACCACAAGCGTGCCCTTGGGACCGATCACTCTTTGGGCCCACGTGGCCGCTTCTTCGACCGAACCGATTACTTCTAATTCGGCCATAAGGCTGTTGCGAAGGGCGCTGGACGCATCGGGGTCCAGTATGAGCGGGTGCGGTGCAGGGGCATTCCTGCGCGTCGCGGCACCGTTTCCGGCGGTCAATGATGAGGCAGATCGGCCTAGCTTGCCATTTGGCCCGTTCGCGGCCTGTGGCTGGCTCAAAAGGGGCGCCTCTGGTGGTGCCATAAGGTCGGGCGCATCGAGATCATCCTCGCCGGCGATCCCCACCAGCGTGAAGAGCGCATAGCGCCGCGCATAGGTGAGCGCCGCGCCCATGCGGCGCGGTGTTGCTATATCGCTGGTAGCACACACCGGCCAATCTGACGCGATCCATTCGCCGGAGGCATGTGCCAACACCGTGGTGAGGGTGATGATGCCGGCGGCTTGATCGACAGCGGTGGTCTGGACGGTCGCGATTTCCTGCTGGCTCAGAGTCTTGCGCACGATGTCCAAACCGCTGGATAGCGGCGCATAGCGGAAGGCGCGATCTTCGGCGCCGCCCCGAGCATCGGTCCGGATGGTGGCGACCAGCGACTTCTCCGGATTGGTCAACACCGCCTGGGCCTTGGCCAGAGCCGCTGCGATGGTGCCGATGGTCTCGCTAGAACGCTGCATGGCTCTGCTCCTCGGCGCGCACGAGGTCCAGGCTGATGGCGCCTGCCTTCGAGCGTTTGGCGCGGATGCCATGACCGAACGCCTGCTGCGCGTCCTCGGGCATCAGGCTCTTGAGCTCGGCTTTGGCCCGTTCATGCTCATGATGAGCCTCCCGGGTGCGAATGAAGATATCGGCGAATTCGCCCCAGGCATTGGAGCTGCTCATATCAACGATGCGGATGGCATCGATGCGCGGTCGCGGCGGATCTACTCCGAAGAGAGCAGGGGGCTCGCCGCTCTCGACGCAACGCCAGAACTTGCGTTCGGCCGTGATGATGAGGTGCTGGTAGAGGGGATCGGCATGGGTGGTGATCTCGACCCATTTGCCGCCGCCGGTGATCACCGACAGGACCGCGGAGCGGGATGCGACCACCCACATGTTGTGCTGGAGTTGGGGCATGTATTTTGCCAGTGCGGCTTCTTCCGAGAACGACCACGGAAGCATGAATTTGGCCTCGAATACCGCCTCAGTCCCCTGCACCCGCCCATCGAGGGTGGCACCCATCCAGCGCAGGACTGGATGCCGGAGCCGCCGCTGAATGTCGGTGACCACTTGGCGCGAATTGGCTTCGTACCATCGCCGGTTAAGGTCCTCGGTCACCGCCCCGAGCTGGACCACAAGATTGCGTAGAGAGGTCCTTTGGCTCAACCTCTCCGCGCTTCTCGCGCCAGAGGCGAAGGAGGGTTTGTTCGTCATCGCCCATGATGATCCGGGCGTCAGAGCCTCCGATGAAATTTCGACGACTTCCTTGTCTATCCGCAGATGCTCCTATCACGCCTACCTCCAAGAGATGATCGTTTTTTGAATTTCCATGATCTTTTATCGATCAAGTTGGGTGCGATGTCAAGGGCGACTAAGCTGATCAGGCAGAATCGCGAGATTTCTTCCAATGATACAGCCAGGCCAAATTCGGGCTGCCCGAGCTCTCTTAGGCTGGCGCCAGGAGGATTTGTCAAAAGCGTCTGGGGTGGGAACAGCTACGGTACGGCGCATTGAAAATACCGATAGTGGTGCGACAAGTTACGTTTCGACGCTGGCGCGCATCCAGGCGGCGTTTGAAGCCGCCGGCATCGTTTTTTTGGACGACGACGGGAGCTCTGGCATGGGCGTTCGCATCGCGAGGTCCAAAAAAAGCAAAAGGAAATAGAAGGTCGCTGAAAGAGTCCCACGGCAATCAGTATATTGGTCAGCCCGGGATCCAGAACATCGCCGATCTCTGGGACCGTGCGCGCCCGGTGACCTCCGTCTGAGGGCCGAACCGAGCGCGGTGATGCTGCGGGGAGTGTCGATCAGGCGGTGGACTTGTCATGTCTCTTCGGGCTCCGACGGCGGACCAATACCGAAGATTTTTTTGACCAGCCGAAGTCGCGGGATACAGCGCGACCGGACAGGAGATCACAGATGACCCTTCCCGTAAGGGCTCACGCGCTGATGCTCCAACGCGACAAGGGCACTCGCTTGCGGCCATCCGGGCAGCGGTGCTTGCTACGCCCTTTGTTACCGCGCCAAAGATCCATTGGGATGTTCGACTTGCTGCCGTTGAAACCGCTAAATCCAAGTAAAACTCTGCCGTAGTAGCTGGGAAGTCGGTGAACAAGGCCGAGCAGTTGGCTGCGGAATCGAGGGGCGAAGCAGGGGCCAAGGGAAATGTAGGCCGACAAGCCGCGCGCCGCGCACAGAACGGGGAAAGCGTGTCACTTGCGCCGGAGCGCAGGAGCGAATACGGCGAGCAGCAAAGCGAAGGAAAAGGAACGGTTCACCTCGCCCCTCCACCACATCAGCATCGGAGTCCTTCGGCTCGCGTTCTCTGAGCTGAAGCGGAACGCCGCAGCCATAGACGGGCTGACATGGCAGGATTATCAGGCAGATCTCGAGCCCAGGCTCATGGATCTGCATGCACGAATCCAAGGGGGGGTACATCGAGGACTGCTATCGCGACGACGGCATATACCGAAGCGGAATGGTCGGCAGCGCCCGCTGGCTATCGCTGCACTGGAGGACAAGATTGTCCAAACCGGGCAGTAAGCGATGTACGAGGAAGACTTCCTCGGCCTCTCTCATGCGGTACGAGGCGATGGACTGCTGACACGTGGACTTTTTCAATGATCGCTATTTGCTCGTGGGCGAAAACGAGCGGATGTGCAAGGAGGGACCAAGAGCACATCTGACTAGCGAGTCAGGCCGTCACTGCTTGCCACCTGCCCAGCAGCGGGGTGTGCGCCGGCATATTGCGCGCGAGTTGGTCGCGGTAGAAGAAAATCTAGAAGACACCTCAAAATCGGTGGCGCTTCCGGTGGCCGAAGCCGAACCAAGCAAAGAAGCGACGGCCAAAGTGGGTGGCGAGCTACCGACTCTGACCGCTAAGCAGAAGCAGCCTCCGGCTCGTAGAGCTTCCAGAGAGGGTGCACGGCGTCGCGTTTGAGGTCCGCAGGTTTTTCCGCAACGGCGCTGGCTTTTGCACGATTCCGATATTTTTGTTTGAGCAAGTGGCCCGCAGGCCAACACGACGGCGCGGCCGAGCGCGTTTGGTTCAGCACACGCTTTCATTCCGCGAGCGGCGGCGTCTTTCGCCTTCGGCAATCGTATTGCTTGGGCGATAATCATCGGCCAACGGAGGTCACCCGCTCAACCGAGCAAGCGACGGACTCTCAAGCCGTCTTTGCCAACGCGGTCGGCTCGCTCAGCACGTGGCCGCGCGCCCAAACCGTCTCAATGAATTCATGGCCACCGGATGAATCAGCGAGCTTCTTGCGCAGCTTGCAGATAAAGACGTCAATAATCTTCGGCTCCGGCTCGTCCATGCCACCATAGAGATGGTTGAGGAACATCTCTTTGGTCACCGCGATGCCCTTGCGTAGCGAGAGCAACTCCAGGATCTGGTATTCTTTGCGAGTCAGATGCAAGCGCGTGCCACCGACTTCGACTTTTTTTGTATCGAGGTCGACAATCAGATCTCCGGTCTGGATCACAGACTGGGCGTGCCCCTTCGAGCGCCGCACGATCGCATGAATGCGCGCCACCAACTCGTCCTTGTGGAACGGCTTGGTCAGGTAGTCGTCGGCGCCGAAGCCGAGTGCTCTGACCTTGTCTTCGATGCTATCGAGCCCGGTTAAGATGAGAGTCGGCGCTTTGACCTTCGCTACCCGCAGGCTGCGGAGAACCTCAAAGCCCGACATGTCGGGTAGATTGAGATCGAGGAGGATGATGTCGTAGTCGTAGATCTTGCCAAGATCGATCCCTTCTTCGCCGAGATCGGTCCCATAGACGTTGAAGCCGTCCGACTTGAGCATCAACTCGATCGACTGCGCCATGGCGCTATCGTCCTCGATCAGCAATACGCGCATGCCTCAGCTCCCAATCTGAGGATCTATTAGGCCCGCGTTACGGTTAACGGACCCTTGCCGCCGGCTCCTTTGCCGCAATACCTGGAATGCCAGGGGCGCACTCCGCTTATCGTGCTTGTCAAAACATTGCGTTTCCCTATGCCGGGAGCCAGATCCAAAGAGCGGTCGCTGAGCCTCAGCCCCTAGCAGCTTGCCTGTCAGGAGGCCTCATAGTCTCCACCAGGGGGTAATTTTTAAAACGCAGCTCCATGTGCGCTTGCGTCATACGACGCATGCTCAAATCACGGATGGATGGCAAGTCGTCCTGGTCGTCGCGATGTGAGGCGTACAAGGTGCGCAATGCTCGAAATTCCGCTTTCTCGCCGGCGGTAAGTGGTTCGCGGTTCCGCGAGTCCTCCCACCACCGACGCGTGTCGAGCGCGCGAAGCCGCGTCTGCGCTGCACCGTCAGGGATTGTCTCCCAGGAGGCCAGGCGCGCTGTCAGCCAAGCTTCTTCGACATCTTCATGAGCGCTCAGTTTTAGACCCGAGTAGCGGATTCTCGACAGCGCCTGAAGTCGTTCGTGATCGGCCTTGCGTTCTTTTTTGCCGTAGAGCGAAGGGCACGGACATTCTAGGCTTAGCTCGATTTCCTCGATGCGCGCTCTAAGCCCGGCACCCTCTCGCTTGAAGTGCTCCGGTTGGCTTACTGACGTAGTCCATAGGAAATCATACCGGCGCTTGGCGTCTCGCAATTCTCTGGCGAGCGGCGGATCTATGGAAAATCCCGTGGGATCATTGACCTCTATTTTCGCGGCGCCGTCGGCAATATGTCGGGGATGGACGTAGCGTGTAACCAACGAAGCGATCCGCAGCCGAAGGTTAGCCGCTGTGTCCGGATTGCGCATGACGCCCAAAAGAAATTCGAGTGGCGTCATGGTGCGCTGCGCCGGCACATTTGCCGCCTCGTGTTCTCTTGGTTGACCGGCTAATGGAGGGTCGGCTGTTGATCCTGTTTGCGGTTTGGTTTCAGCCGAATGGGCGCCGCCCGTGAAGATCCCGATTTTAATAGATCGCTGACTTCCTCCGCCGCCACTGTCATTCGGAGCAGGCCGTCCATATCTCTGGCGTGGAGTTCGTCTCTTGTGGCTTGGAGTGAAAATACGGCAGGGCTTCGCGGGCTGCAGTAACGCGGGTCTCCAAGACAAGGGCGTCGTCGCCCATGACGCTCAACAAATAGTCAAGAGGTGATAGGTTTGGATCGGCTGCTGCAGCGCCAAGGGCGGCATTGCGCAAGGCAGTTTTCTTATTCGGGGTGCCCTTTTGGCGGCCGCCACGACGCTCTCCAGGTTTGGAACCTCTAGGCATTGCTATTTTTGCAAATTGCGAGTGCGCTCAAGGAAACAGAATTTAGGTGCAGAGTTAGAGGGCTTACTTTCTCTCTAACTTTAAGATTAGAGGGTGCTGATTGCTATTTGGTTACTAAAATTTTCGCTACCGCATTGCCCGGTGGTACTTGGAAAAAAAAGGGTAACGCCGTTACAAAAACGGTAACGCCGTAACAAGGTACGCGGCTTGCGAAATGGTTGTGGTGTTGCGCCGTTACGTTACGTCGTTACCATACGAGAATTGAATTCATTGGGGGTCCGGCCATCAAGGGCAAGCGCACTGGCCGCCCCTTAGCTTCTGGCGAAGAGCTACAATCGGTCTGAGCTATATTTGCAACACCTGCAGCAAAGATTCGGCCGATGCGAAAAATATAATGAATGCAATAAGTTAAATGCCGTCTGCGGCGTCGGCGGGAATCGACCGCCAAGATTCCGCAGTATAAGATCGTGAGGGGCCGAGGTAGGGGATTCGCAAGGTGCGCGCGCGTGGTGCACCGGCTCGTGGTCAGGGCGTTCATTCACCCGAGCTACGCGGCATGAGCGGAATCGCCGGGGCTGAGGTCCCCGATGGGGTCGATTGCGGTGCTGGTCAAAAAGACTTGCACATTGCTGGTGGTGCTTTGCGCAGCGGCTTGTTGTGTGCAGGCGGCCGTTGCGCTTGATTTGAACAGCGTCACGCCGCCACCGGCGAAACCGCAGCAGAAACCGGATTGGGCTGGCTTCTACTTCAAGAACAATTCGCCCGGATCTGATCCGTGGACGGTGCTTACGCCTTCTGGCGGTTTCGCAGCGCAAACCACGACGTCGGCACCAAGCACGGAAAACTTCGGTTACAATTTTCAGTCAGGCAATGTCGTTTTCGGGGTCGAAGGCTCGTTGGCGGCGGCAAATTTCGACGGCAAATTCACCGCTTCGTATTCGCCGGCGACGACGGCGGGCGGCTGGACCCCGAACATGAATTGGCTGGGTACGGTCACCGGCCGCGTCGGCTATTCGGTCGGTCAATGGCTGCCGTATGTCAAAGGCGGGTTCGCCGCAGCGGAGGTCGGCTCGCCGCTTCAGGGCGCGGGCCCGGTCGGCTCCTTCACCCAAGGCACGACCACGACCGGTTGGACGGCGGGCCTGGGCTTCGAATATCAGTTTTCGCCCAAATGGTCGCTCGGCCTTGAATACCTTTATACCGATTTGGGCGCCGGCGCGCCGAACGGCGCCCCCAACGGCCTGCGGCGGCGCATGCGGCTCGCCGGAAATGTATTCGACCGCGCTGAAGAGTCAGAGCCTTTTAGGCCGCCTCAACTACAAGGCCGGCTGGTAACCGCAACATTGAGATCGGGCCGCGCTCTCTCGCACGTGATCTGCGGATAGCAATTGTGCCGCGGTTGGCCGGAAGCAAAAATGACGACGGGCGAGAATACAAACCGTCCCTGTCGAGCGTGCAAATTCCAGTTAAAAAATACATGGCCCTCTACGAGAGCCCGGCCGCCACTTGCACCGGAGCGGCCGAGTTCGCCAACGCTTTCGCGCGCGCTGGCGCCTTCGCACTTCTCAACAAAGCGTACGATTTGCCGAACGAGCTGCCCCTCAAGCAACGGAGCGTGCCCCTGATCGGCCACCTCGATGATATCCATCTCGGCGCGCCGCGCGCGCATCGCCGCTACCGTCTCGGCCGACAGCAGATCCGAATTCGCGCCACGTACCACCAGCATCGGCACCCCGGCCAATGCATCGAATTCATGCCATAAAGGCGGCATCGGGCGTTCGATGTCGATGCCGGCCAGCGCTCGCGCGATGCCCAGATCGTAGGCTGGCGTGAGGCCGCCGTTCTTGCGATGCCAGGTCCGCTGCGCCGCGCCCAGCCATTGCTCGTGCGTGAGCTTGGGAAACTGCTCGCCCATCAGTTGGCGAAGTACCTCGGCGCCTTCCTCGAAGGTTTGCGGGTGTGGCAGCTTGCCGAGATAGCTTTTGATGCGCCGCATACCGGTGCATTCATGCACCGGTCCGACGTCGTGAAGAACCACCGCCGCGATCGAAACCGGAAGCGCCGCGCCTAGCAGCATGGTCAGAACGCCGCCGCGCGAGCTGCCGACAAACACCGCAGGCCCGATGCCAAGCTCGAAGAGCACGCTGACAATGTCGCCGAGCTCGGTCATGCAATTGTAGTTGGTGTGATCCGCATCGTGATCGGAATGGCCGCGGCCACGGGAATCGATCGCGATCACGCGCCGCTGCGTCGCACCCGCCGCCAGCGCCGGCGCCAGCTCGTCGAAATCGGCAGTCGAGCGCGCCAAACCGGGCAGGCAGACAACCGGCATGCCCGGGGCGTTGCGGTCGCCGTATTCGCGCACGTGGAGCCGAAGCCCATCTTGCGCGGTCACGAAGAGGCTCTTGCCTCGATCAAAGGCGCCGTGTTCCGGGTCCGGCACCAAATGCGGGTAGGGCTTGTTCATTGCCTGTCCCTGTCGCCCATTGGCTCACACACTTGTGAGAGGGGTCATAAAAGAGACATTAAATGGCATGCGGGCACAAGTGCAACGAAGAAAAGGCTCTTGACTGCGGAAAAAAGTGACCCGCTTTGCCTTAAAGATAAGCCTTCGGCGGCGGGAAGGATCCGGGGAAAATTGTCGCTCTCGATGGGTCTTCCCGAGAGCACGGATCGCAAAAAGGCTATCTGCGACCGTCGGAGAAGCATAGCGATGGCGGGTAAGAGCGGGCGCATCTGCCCAAAAAACCGCCGTCAGAAGCAGACGCCGAGCGCTCTCGCTATACGTCTCGATTATCGAGCGGTTAACCACCGCGGCGCAAGTCCGCCTCGATCAGAAGCCTCGGATCATCGCCAAATCGGGCACGATACACCTGCATATTTTCGATGATGCGCTGGACGTAATTGCGCGTCTCCGAAATGGGTATGCGCTCGATCCAATCGATCGGATCGACCTTCGGATTGCGTGGATCGCCGTACTGCTCGATCCATTCCTTGGCGCGGCGAGGCCCGGCATTGTAGGCGACATACGCGAGAATGTAGGAGCCGCGCCAATTGGCGATCTCATTGCCGAGTTCCGCGGTGCCGATCTGGGCATTGTAGGCGACGTCGGCCATCAGGCGGTGCTGATCGAACGATACGTTGAAGCGCTTGGCCGTGTCACGGCCGGCTGCCGGCGTGACCTGCATGAGGCCGATGGCATTGGCGCTCGACACGACCCGACTGTTGAAGGCGCTTTCTTGCCGCACGATCGAATAGACCACGCAGCGCTCCACTTCCGGACCGATCTGCTGGTAGTTCGGCACACCAAAATCCGGAAAGGCGTATTGCTCGAGCGGCAGTCCGTGGCCGAGGGCCGGCTTGCCGATCAAGAGCGTGGTGCGAGCGTCGTTGTGCCGTGTCGCGATTTCGCCCAAGGCCGCCAACGCGGCGACGTCCGTCGATTTGTCCCCCAGATCCGCCGCCATGTTGGCGATGGTGTCGCGCTCATCGAGCGCGTAAAGAATCTCGAAAAGACGCGCCGGCTCGAGCCGATACTGGTCTGCGCCCGGCTGCGGCGGCGCGCGCAGCGCCACCGTTTCGACGCCGAGCCGCGCGCGGGCAAGCTGGCCGTAATAGGCGGTGGGGTAGCGCGCCGCCGCCTCGTAATAGCCTTTCGCCTCGCGTTCGTGCCCGAGCGCCTCGGTGGCGCGGGCCTGCCAATAGTATGAGCGCGCAAGCGTGATCGGATTGGTCGCGCCGTCGGCGATATGAGCGAAATGGCCCAGTGCGACTGTCGGCTCGCGCAGGAAACGCAGCGCGATCCAGCCGGCCGTGAATTGCTGCTCGGATCGATGGTTCTCGTTGCTCAACGTCCCGGTCATGTTGGCAACCGCGTACGCGGATTTGGCATCGCCGAGATCGATGAGCTTGCGCGCGATTACGCGCCGCTCCACCCACCACTGGTCCAGATCGCCGAGCCGATCCGGATCGCGCGGAGCCGCCAACATCACGTGTGCGGCTTCGGTGATTTTGTCGGCGCGGCGCAGCGACTGGATGCGGCTGAGCATGTAGCCGGGATCGTGCCGGCCTTCGGCGGGGACCGCGTCGAGAAGCGAGTTGGCCTTGCTGGATTTGTTGATCACGGCCGCGCGCGCTTTGGCGATGGCGGCATCCACCGGCCCAAGATGTTGCGCGGCCCGTAAGCCGCCGTCGTCGTCATCAACATCGAAGCGCGCATCCATGCGCGCCTTATCGTCGGCTTGCGTGATCAAGCCGGCGAATACGTCACGCGCTTGCGCTTCGGTGTCGTTGGAAAATCCGTCTTTCCGCCAAGCCTCGCGCACGGCGGCTTGCGCGTCGGCGCTGTTGCCTTGCGCCAAGAATGCGCGCGCCAGCGCGAAGCGGCCCTTCGCCGTGCGCGGCGGCTCCTCTTTGAAGAAATCGATGACGGTTCGGCTGTCCGCCTCTCTCTGCCACAGCGCCGCTTCGGCTTTTCGGCGCAATGCCCCGAGCCCCGGCCAACTTGGATTGGCGGAAATGAACGCGGCATAACGGGGAAATTCCAAATCGGTCTCGTCACCGCGGAGGATCGTCCATTCGATGAGCTTGCGGCCAAGCGGATCGCTGATCGAGCTTTGGACGTTGGTTGCCTCATCCGACCGGCCCTTGTGGGCGAGCTCGAGCCCCTGCTTGATAGCGGAAAGATCGAGCGGCGAAGTGGCGGCGCTCGCCGCCATGGCGAAGGCCGGCCAACGCCGCGCCGGAGGAGGCGGTGCCGCAACGACAGACGGCCTCAGCGGCACGCTGGAAGGCGTGTACGCCGGTCGCGGGGCGTCGGGTCCTGCACGGCCGATGGCTCCTGCCGGGGGCACTGAAGACGTTGCGGCAACCGGCCGCGCCGGAGCGCCCAAAGGCGCTGCGGTCGCGGCTGCTTTTGACGGCTGCTTGGCCTTATCGGGTTTGCTGATGCCGTCCGCCTTGTGCGCAGTGTCCGCGGATTTCTCCGGTCGCTTGGCAGGCTTTGCAGATTTGTCGGCCGCGGGTTTGACCGCAGGCTTCTTCGCGGCGGGCGTTGACGTCGTCTCCGGCGCTGCCGGCGCGTTCGGGTCGGAAAGCGGCGCAGCCTCCGGCGCTGCGGCCCAAAGGGCCACTGCAGCCAGCGTGAAGCAAGTGAGCCGGACGGCCTTCACTGAGCTGGACCTTTCCGCCGCGATGCGGCGCTCGCATCCTTCATTCGAGCGGCAAAGATTGAAGAAAAGCTAAGGCGCGCGCGCCCTGCAATCGACGAATTTCGCGGCAAAACCGCGGCATGATCGCCTTCATCGCTTCGCCGATTCGAGCGATGGTATTCTAGCTCGTCAATGGTTCGCTTCCTACCGCGCTTTCTGCGAAAAGGCTTTTAAGCCCCGCGGCAAGGCGATATTCATGCCATCGGCGGCAGCGACGCGGGCTTACGCGGCTGCGCCAACCGGGATCGTTCATTAAAGGATTCGTCATCATGACCGCAAAGACGAGCTTTCGAGGCTCATTCACCGCGCTGGTCACGCCATTCAAGAACGGTTCCCTCGACCAGAAAGCGTTTCGCGATCTGGTCGATTGGCAAATCGCGGAAGGGACCAGGGGGCTCGTCCCGGTCGGTACCACCGGCGAAAGCCCGACACTGTCGCATGACGAACATCAGAGCGTCGTCGAATGGTGCGTCGAGCAGGCGCGCGGGCGTGTTCCCGTGGTGGCGGGCGCCGGCTCCAATTCGACCAAGGAAGCAATCGATCTCGCGCGGCATGCCGAAAAGGCGGGCGCCAATGCCGTGCTCGTGGTCACGCCCTACTACAACAAGCCGACGCAGGAAGGGCTTTATCAGCACTTCAAGGCGATCAACGACGCCATCGGCATTCCGATCATCATCTACAACATTCCGCCGCGCTCGGTGATCGACATGTCGGTCGCGACGATGACGCGGCTGTCGGAGCTGAAAAATATCGCCGGCGTGAAGGATGCCACCGCGAATGTCGTGCGGGTGTCGCAACAGCGCGCGGCCATGGGTCCGGATTTTAATCAGCTGTCCGGCGAAGATGCCACCGCGCTCGGATTCATGGCGCACGGCGGCCATGGCTGCATTTCGGTGACCTCCAACGTCGCGCCGCGGCTGTGCGCCGAGTTCCAGGAGTTTTGCCTCAAAGGGGATTACGCAGGCGCGCTGACGGTGCAAGACAAGCTGATGCCGCTGCACACGGCGCTGTTCGTCGAGACCAATCCGGCGCCGGCCAAATACGCGCTCTCGCTCCTTGGCAAGTGTGCCGACACCGTGCGCTTGCCGATGGTGCCGCTCGCCGAAAAGACGCGCGCCATAGTGCGCGAGGCGATGGTGCACGCGGGTCTGATCAATTGACGAGGGCGCTGCAGCGCTTCTTCCCGCGTCGGCGGGGTTCCCGTTCTGATCTATTAGGTCCCTGCGGCCCAACTTCCGCGGGGGTGGAACGGCCAGCGCCCTGCATCAATGACGGGAGAAGGTCATGCTTGAGGAATTCAAAAAATTCGCGATGCGCGGCAGCGTCGTCGATCTTGCCGTTGGGGTGATCATCGGCGCTGCGTTCGGCGGCATCGTCAATTCATTGGTCGGCGACATCATCATGCCGCTGATCGGCTCCGTTACCGGCGGCCTCGATTTCTCCAACCATTTCCTTCCACTGTCGTCGAGAGTAACGGCGACCTCTTTGGCTGACGCGAAAAAGCAGGGCGCGGTTTTCGCCTGGGGCAATTTTCTCACCCTGGTCATCAACTTTTTAATCATCGCTTGGATCCTATTCCTTTCCATCAGGATGATTAATCGGCTCAAAGGGGACGAGGAGCCCAAGGAGGCGCCTGCAGGCCCTTCGGCGGAGGTCCAGTTGCTGACCGAAATCCGCGACGCATTGAAGGCTCGATAAGGGCGGGACAAGCGGTATGACCGAGAAGGGTGAGCGAAAGCTGCGGGTCGTCGCCGACAATCGCAAGGCGCGGTTCAACTATTTCATCGACGACACCATGGAAGCGGGTCTCGCGCTCACCGGCACCGAGGTAAAATCGCTGCGCTCGGGAAAAGCGACGATTGCCAAATCCTATGCCGACAGCCGCGACGGCGAGATTTGGCTGATCAATTCCAACATTCCCGAATATCTGCAGGCCAACCGTTTCAACCACGTGCCGAAACGGCCGCGCAAACTTCTGTTGCACCGCCGACAGATCAACAAATTGCTTGGGGCGGTCGAGCGCGAGGGCATGACGCTTGTGCCGCTCAAGCTCTATTTCAACGAGAAAGGCCGCGCCAAGGTCGAGCTCGCCCTGGCGCGGGGCAAGAAGCTCTACGACAAGCGTGACACCGAAAAGAAACGCTCATGGGACCGTGAGCGCGGCCGGCTGCTGCGCCAGAAGGGATAAGCCGATGCGGCTGCCCGTGAGGCTCGACCATTGCGTCATTCATGTCACCGACTGGGAGCGCTCGAACGCGTTCTATACCGGCGTTCTGGGGGCCGAACTGATTGCGCGCCCGGTGGGCTTTGCCTATCGGTTCGGCGACCGGCAGCTCAACGTGCACGGACCCGGCGTGGCGCCGGCCGAGGTCGCGCGCTTGCCGGTGGCGCCCGGCAACAGCGATTTGTGCTTCGAATGGAACGGACCCATCGGCGATGCGATCAGCCATCTGCAACGCTGCCGCGTCGCAGTCGAAGCAGGGCCGATGCAGCGGTTCGGCGCGAAGGGCGCCGGCACCAGCGTCTATTTCCGCGATCCGGACGGTTCGCTGATGGAGTTCATCTCGTACGCGCCGCCGGCTGATAAGCGGCCACTGCGCGAGGCGCCAGGCCGGCACGATCCAACCGTGCTGCCGCCCGATATTCCGGCGCCGCCGGACGATGGCGGAGCGCAGCACCTTCCGGGCAAGGCCCTGCCGGATCTGGCTCTTCCGGCAACGCGGGGCGGCGCCTTCAACGTGGCGGTGCTCGGCGGCCGCACCGTTCTGTATGTCTATCCGCGCACCGGCGTTCCCGGAGTCGACCTTCCGCCAGGGTGGGACGATATTCCCGGCGCCCGCGGCTGCACGCCGCAATCGTGCGGTTTCCGCGACCATTTCGCCGAGCTCAAAGCGCTCGGCGTTGTCCACGTTTTCGGCCTCTCGACCCAGGATACGGATTATCAGCGCGAAGCCGCCGAGCGGCTGCATCTGCCGTTTCCACTCCTGTCGGACGCGGAACTGAGATTCACCCGTGCGCTGGATCTGCCGACCTTCACCGTGGCGGGCATGATTCTGCTCAAGCGCATGGTGTTGATCGTCGATGACGGGGTGATCGCCAAGGTCTTCTATCCGGTCTTCCCGCCCGATAAGAGCGCAGCCGAAGTCGTGGCTTGGCTGCGCCAAAGCCCGCGCCTGAACTAACGGATAGCGACGGCGACAGGCGCTGGGTTAAGCGGATGTCGCATGGGCGAGGAGCTGTTCGCCGCTATCGAGATGCGCGCGCACCTTGGCGAACACGTCGCGGAACATTTGCGGCGTGAGCACGCCCGTATTGGTGTTGTAGCGCGAGCAATGATAGCTATCGAATAGCATGAACGCGCCCAGCGGCCGCGTGCCCCCATGGGCGAACGGATGAGCGGCGCGCCGCTCGGACTGCGCGGTCACCACGGTTTCGTGGGCAACGCGTCCGAGCGCCACGATGGCGCGCAGCTTCGGCATTTCCGCGATCGTCTGCACAAGAAACTTGCGGCAGGTGTTGATTTCTTGCGGCGTCGGCTTGTTCTCGGGCGGCACGCAACGCACCGCATTGGTAATACGGCAGTCGCGGAGGGTGAAACCGTCGTCGGGTCGTGCCTCGTACGTGCCATGCGCGAAGCCGAAATCCTTAAGCGTCGCATACAGAAGATCGCCGGCATAATCGCCCGTAAAGGGCCGGCCGGTGCGGTTGGCCCCGCGCAGTCCCGGTGCGAGCCCGACGATCAACAAACGCGCGTCGATCGGTCCGAACGACGCAACCGGCGCGTTGAACCACTCGGGTTCCTTCTCGCGCCACGCATTGCGAAAGGCGACAAGCCGCGGACACAGCGGACAATCGCGGCCGGGCTTTCCACTCGGGCGCAGCATTTTCCCCAACCTACAGGCAATGATCCCGCATGCGCCTCGATCTCAGCCGAGCGCGCAAGCACCCTTCAACCGGCATCATCCTCGAAATCGAAGATCTAGACCATGGCTCGATTCGAGCGAAACGGATGGCGGCGGGACCGGCCTAGTCTTCGTCGAACTCGTCCTCGACGACTTCGCTGCGCTGTGTGCCGGTGCTGCGCTGGAGGAATTGCGGCGTGTGCCGCGGCTCGCGGGCTTCGCGCGGCTCCCGCGCTTCGCGTGCCGGACGTTCGCCTGGATCGCGGCCGATCTTGTTCTGCAATTCGAGAATATCGACGAATTGGTCGGCTTGCCGCCGCAACTCATCGGCCACCATCGGCGGCTGCGTGGAGATGGTGGACACCACCACGACGCGGACGCCACGGCGCTGCACCGCCTCGACTAGGCGGGTGAAGTCGCCGTCGCCGGAGAACAGGACCATTTGATCGATATGCGGTGCAATCTCCATGGCATCGACCGCAAGTTCGATGTCCATGTTGCCCTTGACCTTGCGGCGCCCGGTCTGGTCGACGAATTCCTTGGTCGCCTTGGTGACGACGGTGTAGCCGTTGTAATCGAGCCAATCGATCAGCGGCCGAATGGAGGAATATTCCTGATCCTCGATCACGGCGGTGTAATAGAAGGCGCGCAACAGATAGCCGCGTGATTGGAACTCGCGCAGCAGTCGCTTGTAGTCGATGTCGAAGCCGAGCGATTTCGCCGTCGCATAAAGATTGGCGCCGTCAATAAATAGCGCAATTTTCTCGATTTGAGCCGACATGTTTCTCTCGATGTGCGTCTGGTGATGAAACCGGATGAGCCGCAATGAATCCGACGTTCCGGCGTTCTTTAAAACTTTGCCGCCACCAGCACCAAATTAGTCGGACACGGTGGCGAAAACGCGGTGGTCGTACAGAACTGCGCCTGCAGCAATTTGCAGCGCATGGGCCATATGGCTCGAAGGGACCCGCGCCATCACTGCGTCACGCCGTCGCGGCGCCCCCCAAGCGTAAAGCAAAAAGCCGGGGGCAGAGTTCCGCGGTGTGGGTAGCAAAAGTGGAGGAGGGGGGCAAAGTTAATTGTTTCCGCACCCCCGACGGAAAAACGCACTTGCGCTTGTGCTGAAGGAGCGATAGGTACCCCGCGGGCGGCGTGTGTATCCCCGCCCCAGCAGCCCCCAGCAGTGGCGATCGAGGAGCAGCGATAAATGGCGCGCGTTACCGTCGAAGATTGCATTGACAAGGTCGAGAACCGTTTCGACCTGGTGTTGCTGGCGAGCCATCGGGCGCGCATGATCTCCTCGGGCAGCCAGATCGCGGTCGATCGCGATAACGACAAGAATCCCGTGGTGGCGCTCCGCGAGATCGCCGATACGGCGGTATCGCCAGAGGACCTCAAGGAAGAGCTCGTCCACTCGCTGCAGAAATACGTCGAGGTCGACGAGCCGGAGCCCGAAGGTGTTCCGCTGATCGGTGCGCCCGGCACCGGCGTCGATGCCGACGATACCGAAGTCATCACCGATCGCATGAGCGAGGAAGAGCTGCTCAAGGGCCTGGAAGGTCTCACACCGCCGGAAAATCAGCCCGAGCCCGAAGCCGACATGGGCGACGAGGAAGAATAAGCGCCCGTCCCGAGCCTCTGTGGTGGTGCTATCGGTTTTACCGTCCCGGCGTTCGGCCAATGGCCGCGCCGGGATTTTGCTTTCTGCGTCACTTTTCCGGGACATGCTTTGGCGAGCGGAGTTGGCGCGCACCGAGCGTTGACGTATGTCAGTGGTGTTCTTAGATTGACATACACGGAGAAGACCCAGGTTTACCTGCCGAAGGAGGAGCTCGACGCCTTGCGCGAGGCCGCGAAGCGGTCTGGCCGCAGCGTTGCCGAGTTGGTGCGGGAGGCGATTAGAACTGTGGTCCTCAAGCCTCCTCTCACAGGTCCGGTCGCGATCTGGGATGGCGTTCCGAAGCGGACTTCGCTCGATCACGACGTCGTTCACGACGATCCTTGATGCGGCATGGCGAGGCGGTTTTTTGCGACAGCGGTGCCTGGATCGCGCTTGCGCTAAGTCGCGACCCGCTTCATCAGGCGGCCGTGCAACAGTGGGAATTGTTGCAGAGGTCTGGTGCGAAACTTCACACCTCCATTCCGGTGGTCATCGAGACATTCACGTTTTTGGATCGCAACGCCAATCGGGACGTCGCCATGCTTTGGCGAGAGTTGATCTATAGATCTGGGATGATCAAGATGCTTCCTTGCGAGCTTCGCGATCTGGAGCAATCGTGGGAGTACTTCCGGCGCGCCGATTTGCACAAGCTGTCGGCCGTAGATGCGACAAGCTTCGCGATTATGAGACGAACGCGAATCCGCACGGCCTATACCTTCGATCATCGCTTCACCGCCGCGGGCTTCCGGCTGGTTGCCTGAAGGAGTCCGCAGACGTCCCGACTGCCGCCGAACTTGTTGCTCAGCTAGACAGAGACCGAGACCCGGTAACGAAAAGTTTGCCGGCGAGCGGTCAAGCTGCGGCGGGGCCGCATCAAGGACGCGCGTCTTGTGGCGCAGGGGCTGCGCCATGATATCCTTATGATAGCGTAAGCACTTTGCCGGATGCTGCCGGCGAAGTCCGAGGTCGTTGATGGCGCGCTCGCCGATCGATTTGCCGCGAATGCAGAACCAGCCCCGAGGCCGGGTCGCGGTGGCGCGCGCGCCAGTTGTGGTGCCGCAAGAGATCGAACCGCCGACCAAATCCCGCAAGCCGCGGATGATGCGGCAGTTCGAGCTGGTCGATCGGGTCAAGCAATACAATCCCGAGGCCGACGAAGATCTCCTCAACCGCGCTTATGTCTACGCCATGCGCGCCCATGGCGAGCAGAAGCGCGCGTCGGGGGATCCTTACTTCTCGCACCCGCTCCAGGTCGCCGCCATCCTGACCGACCTGAAGCTGGACGACGCGACCGTCGCGGCGGCGCTGCTGCACGACACGATCGAGGATACCGACGCCACCCGCGCCGAGATCGACAAGCTGTTTGGACAGGAGATCGGCCATCTGGTCGAGGGCCTGACCAAGCTGAAAAAGCTCGACCTGGTGTCCAAGGAGGCGAAGCAAGCCGAGAATTTGCGCAAGCTCCTACTGGCCATCGCCGACGATGTGCGGGTGCTGCTGGTCAAGCTCGCCGATCGGCTGCACAACATGCGCACGCTGGAATATCGCTCGCCGGCCGGGCGTCGCACCACCGCGGAGGAGACCCTCGACATCTATGCGCCGCTTGCCGGGCGCATGGGCATGCAGGAAATGCGCGAGGAGCTCGAGGATCTGTCGTTCCGCGAGCTCAACCCCGACGCCTACAAGGTCATTACCGAGCGTCTCGACACGCTGGCCGAGCGCAGCAAGGGGTGGATTGCCGAGATCGAGGCGCAGCTTACCCGCAAGCTCGCCGACAGCGGCATCGCGGCGCAAGTCCACGGCCGCCGCAAGCGCGCCTACTCGGTCTGGCGCAAGATGGAGCGCAAGGCCGTCGGCTTCGAGCAGCTTTCCGACATTTTCGGCTTTCGGGTCGTCGTCGGCGACGTGGCCGAATGTTACCAGGCGCTCGGCATCGTCCACACGACCTGGCCGGTCGTGCCCGGACGCTTCAAGGATTACATCTCCACGCCCAAGCAGAACGATTATCGCTCGATCCATTCCACCGTCATCGGCCCCGGCAGACAGCGCGTGGAGCTGCAGATTCGCACCCGAGGAATGCACCAGATCGCCGAGTACGGCATCGCCGCGCACGCGCTCTACAAAGATAATGTCGGTTCGCCGACCGAGATGTTGTCGCGCGAATTGAATGCGTACGCCTGGCTGCGGCGCACCATCGAGCTGCTCGCCGAAGGCTCCAACCCCGAGGAGTTTCTCGAGCACACCAAGCTCGAGCTCTTTCACGATCAGGTGTTTTGCTTCACGCCCAAGGGCAAGCTGATTGCGCTGCCGCGCGGCGCCACGCCGATCGACTTTGCTTATGCGGTGCACACCGACGTCGGCAACATGGCCGTGGGCGCCAAAATCAACGGCAAGATCGGTCCGTTGAGTTCGCCGCTGCAAAATGGCGACGAAGTACAGATTCTCACGTCGAAGGCGCAGACGGCGCTGCCCGCCGCCTGGGAATCCATCGTCGTCACCGGCAAGGCGCGCGCCGCCATCCGGCGTGCCACCCGTGCCGCGATACGCGACCAATATTCGGGCCTCGGCCGGCGCATTCTCGAGCGGTTATGCCAGCGCGCCAAGATCGCCTACTCGGACGAGCAACTGGAAGGCGCGCTGCCGCGGCTTGCGCGCACCTCGATCGAGGACGTGATGTCGGCGGTCGGCCGCGGCGAAATGAAGGCCGCCGACGTGGCGCGCGCCATGTATCCCGACTACAAGGACGAGCGCCTCACGGGCGCCGCGCCGCAGGCGGACAGCGGCTGGTTCGGGCTGACCCGCGCCAAGGCGGTGAAGTTCAAGGTTCCTGAATTCGAGCGAGCATGGCGCGGCCATCCCGATCCGCGGCATCAACAGCGACTTGCCGGTGCGCTTTGCGCCCAACGGCGGCGCGGTGCCCGGCGACCGCATCGTCGGCATCATGACGCCGGGAGAGGGCATCACCATCTATCCAATCCAATCGCCGGCCTTGAAGGAATTCGAAGACCAGCCGGAACGCTGGCTCGACGTGCGCTGGGATGTCGACGAAAAAATGCCGCAGCGCTTTCCCGCGCAGCTGACGGTGCAATCGGTCAACGAGCCGGGCTCGCTGGCGCAGATCGCCCAGGTTATCGCCGAGCATGACGGCAACATCGACAACATCCGTATGTCACGACAGTCGCCGGACTTTACCGAAGTGACCATCGATCTCGAGGTCTACGACCTCAAGCATCTCACCTCGATCATTTCGCAATTGCGCGCCAAGAAAGTGATCGCCGCTGCCGAGCGGGTAAACGGATAATTGCAAAGAACCTCATCATGTCCGCCCACTCTCACGTCCGCCTCGGCATCAACATCGATCATGTAGCGACCGTACGTAACGCCCGCGGCGGCCGGCACCCCGATCCGGTGAAGGCGGCGGAAATCGCAATCGCGGCCGGGGCCGATGGCATCACGGCGCATCTGCGCGAAGATCGCCGCCACATTATCGACGACGATATCCTGCGGCTGAAGGCCAGGATCAACAGGCCGCTCAATCTGGAAATGGCCTCGACGCGCGAGATGGTGGAAATCGCCTGCACGATTCGTCCGCATGCGGCTTGTCTGGTGCCCGAGCGGCGCGAGGAGCGCACGACCGAAGGCGGGCTCGACGTTGCCGGCCAGCGCACCGCCGTGGGCGAAGCGGTGGCGCGATTGGCCGCCTGTGACATTCGGGTTTCGCTTTTCATCGCGCCTGACCCGCAGCAAATCGATGCGGCGGTGTCCGTTGCGGCCCCGGTGATCGAGATTCATACCGGCACCTGGTGCGAGGCGCTGGCGGCCCATGACGGTGCCGCCGCCGCCGCCGAATTCGCCCGCATCGCGCACGCGGCCTCGCTCGCCGCGCAAGCCGGCCTCGAGGTGCATGCCGGGCATGGTCTCGATTTCCTCAGTGCCGAGGGAATCGCAACCTTGCCGGAAATCGTCGAGCTCAATATCGGGCATTTTCTGATCGGCGACGCAATCTTCGAGGGCCTGGAAGCAAGCGTCCGCAAAATGCAGGCCGCCATCGAGCGCGGACGCCTGCGCAGAGCCAGCAACGCATCATGATCATTGGGATAGGGTCGGATATTTGCGATGCGCGTCGCATCGCCCAAGTCATCGAGCGCCACGGCGATCGCTTCCTCGATCGTGTTTTCACCACGATCGAGCGCGCCAAGGCCGACAAACGGCGAAACCGCGCCGAAACCTATGCCAAGCGCTTTGCCGCCAAGGAAGCCTGCGCCAAAGCGCTCGGCACCGGCCTGCGCGCCGGCGTGTGGTGGCGCGACATGGGTGTGGTCAACTTGCCCTCGGGACGGCCGACGCTCCAACTCACCGGAGGAGCCAGGAAGCGCCTTGCCGACCTGACGCCTGCGGGCTACGAGGCGCGCATCGATCTGACCATCACTGACGAAGGACCGACTGCCCACGCGTTCGTGGTGATCTCGGCGATCCCGCTGCCCGGAGCTTGACGGTGGCTCTGGTCCGCCTGGCAATGCCGCGCAAGCCGGTTGTGGTCCGGCATGACAATTTTGTCATATCCGCCGGACCTTCCGCTAAGCTCATGACCTTCCTAAGTAAAGGCGATTGGATCGGGCCGGGTGCCCGGCGCGCGTGCAATTGCGTGGCTTCTGCCCAGCGGTTACAAGATCGCCGGGCGCAATTTCAGTCGAATGGAACCATAGGCCGATGAGCGTGCAAACCGGGACAAAACGGAACGAGGGCGGATTCGCCGAAGTCGTGCGGGTCATTATTCACGCCCTGATCATCGCGCTGGTCATTCGCACATTTCTGTTTCAGCCGTTCTACATCCCCTCGGGCTCCATGATCCCGACGCTGTTGATCGGCGATTTTCTCTTCGTATCCAAATACTCATACGGCTACAGTCATTATTCGTTCCCGTTCTCGCCGCCGGTGTTCAGCGGCCGCATCATCGGCCAGCCGGTCGATCGCGGCGACGTCGTCGTCTTCCACCTCCCAAAGGAGGGCTCGACCGATGACTACATCAAGCGGGTAATCGGGCTTCCGGGCGATCGCATCCAGATGATCCACGGCGTCCTCAACATCAATGGCCAGCCGGTCAAGCGCGAGCGCGTCGAGGATTTCACCACCGATGACGACGGTTCGCCGCAGACCATACGGCGTTTCCGCGAAACGCTGCCGAACGGCGTGACCTACACGACACTCGATATGACCGATAACGGCATCTACGATAATACCGATGTCTATAACGTCCCGCCCGACCGTTACTTCATGATGGGCGACAACCGCGACAACTCGACCGACAGCCGCGTGCTCAATGCCGTCGGCTACGTGCCTTACGAGAACATCATCGGCAAGGCGCAGATCATCTTCTTTTCGATCCGGGACGGCCATGCCTGGGAATTCTGGCGTTGGCCTTGGACGGTGCGATGGGACCGTTTGTTCCGCTTGGTTCGATGACAAGGCGCCCAAAAGCAAAATCGGTCGTCACGCTGCAAGAGCCGCCTGCCGTCGATGCCCAGCCGGGAGCTGGGGCGGCGGCTGCCGAAGCACCAAAGGATCCTCCCCGCCGCCGTCGCCGCGGCGACGGTTCGCTTGAGGACCGCATCGGCTATCGCTTCAAGGATATCTCTCTGCTCGACAGCGCGCTGTCCCATATCTCCTCGCTCAAAGGCGTCCGCAATCGCGTCGGCAGCTATCAGCGGCTCGAATTCCTCGGCGATCATGTGCTCGGCCTGGTCATTTCCGACATGCTGTTTCGTGCCTTCCCCAAAGCCGACGAGGGTGAATTATCGCGGCGGCTCGCCGACCTGGTGCGCAAGGAGACGTGCACGGATATGGCCCGCGCCATCGATCTTGGCGCTGCTATCCGTCTCGGATCGTCGGAGGCCAACGCGGGAGGCCGCAAGCGGCCGGCGATTTTGGCCGACGTCTGCGAAGCGCTGATCGGTGCCGTGTATCTCGACGGCGGCTTCCCGGCTGCCGAAGCCATGGTCGGGCGCCTTTGGCAGGAGCGCTTGCGGACCACGGCGCAGCCGGTCCGTGACCCCAAGACGGTGTTGCAGGAATGGGCGCAGGCGCGCGGCCTCCCCACGCCGGCCTACCGGGAGGTTGCCAGGTCCGGCCCGGACCATGATCCGGAATTTCGCGTCTCCGTCCATTTGCCGAAGTTCGATCCCGCCGAAGGTTTGGGCCGCTCGAAACGCGCGGCCGAGCAGGCTGCGGCCGCCGCCATGATGGCGCGCGAGGGCGTCAAGCCAGAACGCGCCAATGGCTGAGCTCCCGTCACCTGCCACGCGTTGCGGCTTTGTCGCGCTGATCGGCGCGACGAATGCCGGCAAATCGACGCTGCTCAACGCGCTTGTCGGCAGCAAAATCTCGATCGTCACCCCGAAAGTGCAGACCACCCGTGCGCTTATTCGCGGCATCGCGATGGAAGGCGCGGCGCAGCTTATTTTTGTGGATACGCCCGGCATCTTCGCTCCGCGCCGTCGGCTCGATCGCGCCATGGTCGGAAGCGCCTGGGGCAGTGCGCACGACGCCGACATCGTCGCCTTCCTTGTCGACGCCCATAAGGGCATCCAGGAGGACGAGGAGGCGATCCTGCGCGGCCTCGCCGAGGTGCGCGCACCGAAGGTGCTGGTGCTCAACAAGGTCGACCTGATCGACAAACCGAAATTGCTCGCGCTCGCGCAAGCAATCAACGAACGGTCGGCGTTCGCTGCCACTTTCATGATCTCGGCGCGATCCGGCGACGGCGTCGGTGACCTGAGAGCCTATCTCGCCGGGGAAGTGCCGGCGGGGCCTTGGCTTTACCCGGAGGATCAAATCTCCGATGCACCCCTCCGCCAGCTTGCCGCCGAGATCACGCGGGAAAAGCTTTATCTGCGGCTGCACCAGGAATTGCCCTACCAGTCGACCGTCGAGACCGAGATATGGAAAGAGCTGAAGGACGGCGCGGTGCGCATCGAGCAGACGATCTATGTGGAACGGGAAAGCCAGCGCAAGATCGTCCTCGGCAAGGGTGGCCAGACCATCAAGGCGATCGGCGCCGCGGCGCGCACCGAAATCGCGGCGGCCCTCGAGCACCCGGTGCATCTTTTTTTATTCGTCAAGGTGCGGGAAGGCTGGAGCGACGATCCGCAGCGTTACCGCGAGATGGGGCTGGAGTTTCCGCCTGAGTGATAGGATTGGGATGACGGCACGAGGCGTCGCACATACATAATCGACATGCAATGGACCGATGAAGCCATTGTGCTCGGCGTTAAGCGCCACGGCGAGACCAGTGTCATTGTTGAATTGATGACGCAGGAACGCGGGCGCCATCTGGGGCTGGTGCGCGGTGGCACAAGCACCCGAATGCGGGGTGTTTTGCAGCCAGGGAATTCTCTGCGCGCGACCTGGCGGGCGCGGCTCGACGATCACCTCGGCAATTATGCGGTCGAAGGTACGCATCTGCGAGCCGCGGGCTTTCTGACGGCGGCCCACGCCGTGCACGGCGTGACCCATCTGGCCGCCCTGTGCCGGCTTCTCGCCGAGCGCGAGCCGCATGCCAACATTCACCGTGCTCTGGAAATGATCCTCGACCGGCTCGAAGACTCGGCGGCGGTGGCACCGATGATCGCACAGTTCGAGCTTATTTTTCTCGCCGAGCTCGGTTTCGGTCTCGATCTTTCGTCCTGCGCCGCGACCGGCGCGAAGGACGATTTGATTTATGTGTCGCCGCGTTCCGGCCGCGCGGTGTCGCGCGCAGCAGGGGAAGCGTATCGCGACAGGCTTATGCGGCTTCCCGATTTCCTGCGCTCCGACCATGAACCGGCCAGCGCCGCCGACGTGGCCGACGCCTTCACGCTGACCGGCTTTTTTCTCGACCGCCACGCCTTTGGGCCACGCGGTCTGGCGCTGCCCGACGCGCGCGCCCGTTTCGTCGCGGCCGTCTGCCGCTCGACCTCTTGAACGACGATCAACGACGATCGGCGATCAGCTTATCGTTCCCACCAGAACCATTCGGGATGGACGCGCCGCCATTCGACATGCCGCTCCTGCATGCGGCCCAAGATCATGCCGAAGCGCACGCAAGCTCTGCGGTCGCCGTGATCGCACAATTGGTGGAGGCCGAGCAGCTCCGCCTGCACGTCCTGTGCACGCGCCGGCGCGGTCGAGACAATGGCGCAGGTGGCGGCGATCGCGACGGCGCATGCAGCGGTCAATAGGGATTTTAAAATCATGATCGGTCCTTCGTGTTTGCACGGGCATTTATCGCCCCGCGGCGGCGAAACCTTTGTGTCAGCGCGACGGCAATCAGTCGGGAACCGGAACGGAACCCGGCAGGCGCCTCCATCCCTTGTTCGGTGCGCGCAACCGCGCTACCGCTCTGGCCCATGGCTAAGAAAGTGATTCCCCAGGAGCCTGCCGGCGGCGACGTGCAGGAGATTTCCCTGCGCGAGGCGCTCGAAGAGCGCTACCTTAACTACGCCCTCTCGACCATCATGCACCGCGCGCTCCCCGACGCGCGCGACGGGCTTAAGCCGGTACATCGCCGCATTCTCTACGGCATGCGGCTCCTGCGCCTCGATCCAGGCGCCACGTTCAAGAAGTCGGCCAAGATCGTCGGCGACGTGATGGGTAACTTCCATCCGCATGGCGACCAGGCGATCTATGATGCCTTGGTGCGCCTGGCGCAGGATTTCGCTTCGCGTTACCCGTTGGTCGACGGCCAGGGCAATTTCGGCAACATCGACGGCGATAATGCCGCAGCCTATCGGTACACCGAGGCGCGTCTGACCGAGGCCGCGCGGCTTTTGCTCGACGGTATCGATGAGGACGCCGTCGACTTCCGGCCGAACTACGATGGCCTCTCGCAAGAGCCGGTGGTGCTGCCGGCGGCATTTCCCAATCTGCTGGCGAACGGTTCGCAAGGCATCGCGGTCGGCATGGCGACGTCGATTCCGCCGCACAACATTGCCGAACTGTGCGACGCGGCGTTGCATCTGATCGAGACGCCGAATGCGCGCAGCCGCACGCTCTTGAAATACATACCCGGGCCGGATTTTCCCACCGGCGGCTTGATCGTCGATACGCCGGAAACCATTGCCGAAGCGTATACCACCGGGCGCGGCTCGTTCCGGCTGCGCGCGCGCTGGAAGACCGAAGAGACCGGCCGCGGCACCTATCAGATCGTCGTGACCGAAATCCCCTGGCAGGTGCAGAAGATGCGTCTCGTCGAGCGCATCGCCGAACTGATCAACGAGAAGAAGCTGCCGCTCGTCGCCGACATGCGCGACGAATCCGCGGAGGATGTGCGGCTCGTGCTCGAGCCGCGCTCGCGCAGCGTCGATCCGGCGCTGATGATGGAGAGCCTCTTCAAGCTCACCGAGCTGGAAAGCCGCATACCGCTCAACATGAATGTGCTGGTGCGCGGCCGCATTCCCAAGGTGGTGGGACTTGCCGAGGCGCTGAGCGAGTGGCTCGCGCATCGGCGCGATGTGCTGATACGGCGTTCGCGCTATCGGCTGAGCCAGATCGAGCATCGTCTCGAAATGCTCGGCGGCTATCTGATCGCCTATCTCAACCTCGACAAGGTCATCAAGATCATCCGCACCGAGGATGAGCCGAAGCCGGTTCTGATCAAGACATTCAAGCTCACCGACGTGCAAGCCGACGCCATTCTCAACATGCGACTGCGCAATCTGCGTCGCCTCGAGGAAATGGAGATCCGCCAGGAGGACAAGGACCTCCGCGTGGAGAAGAAATCGCTGGAAGATCTGCTGCGCTCTGAAAAGGCGCAATGGAAAGCGATTTCCGGCCAGATCCGCGAGGTACGCGAAAAGTACGGACCGAAGACGCCGCTCGGCAAGCGCCGGTCCGGCTTTGCCGAGGCGCCGGCGCACGACGACGCCGCGATCGAAGAGGCCTTGGTCGAGCGCGAGCCGGTCACCATCGTGGTTTCCGAGAAAGGCTGGATCCGGGCCCTGCGCGGACAGGTAGCCGACCTCTCCAATTTGACGTTCAAGGCCGATGACGGGCTTAGGGTTGCCTTCTTCGCCGAGACGACCTCGAAACTCCTGGTGTTTGCCACCAACGGCCGCTGTTACACGATAGATGCCGGGAAGTTGCCGGGCGGCCGCGGGCATGGCGAGCCGATCCGATTGTTCATCGAGCTCGAACAGGAAGCCGATGTCGTTTCTGTCTTTCGCTACGAGGGCGGCCGCAAGTTTATCGTCGGCAGCAAGGAGGGCAGGGGATTCATTGTTGCCGAGGACGAGTGCGTCGGCAATACCCGCAAGGGTAAGCAGTTACTCAACGTGACCGCGCCTGACGAAGCGCGCGCCATCGCGCCGGCTTTCGGCGAACTGGTGGCCGTGATCGGAGACAACCGCAAAATGATCGTCTTCCCGATCGATCAGGTGCCGGAGATGACGCGCGGGCGCGGTGTGCGCCTGCAGCGCCACAAGGATGGCGGGCTCTGCGACATCAGGACGTTCGAGGCGGAGAAGGGTTTGAGCTGGACCGACACGGCTGGCCGGGTGTTCACACTGTCGCTGAAGGAGCTCGCGGATTGGCGCGGCAATCGCGGCGACGCAGGGCGTTTGGCTCCAAAGGGCTTTCCCAAGACCAACAAGTTCGCCAACGGCTCGGCCGGAAACGCTATGAGCAGCGACAAGGGCGCTGGGTAGTGTCTGGGCGCAACTATTTGTGCCAAGTGGCGATTAAACCAATCGCCGCTCCAAATGCACCGGTTAGTGCCACCGCCAGTGTCGTCAGCACTTTGATTCGAAGCTCCCAAAACTGCCAGCGGTCATTCTTTTCTTTACGGATATCCGCTCTCAATTTCGCGTATCCCGCATCAGTAAGCTGCCATCCACCAATATTGTAAGATTGTTCCCACATTTCCGCGTCAGAATGCGGGGGCACAGGCACTCGATAGCGGCGAGCTGCGCGGCAGACGTGCCGGGTCTGTAGTTGTGCTAATTCATCTTCATCTATCCAGTTCTCCATCACTAATTCATGCTTGAAGTCGTCAAGCGCGTTGCCCTTAGTGCCCTTTGCTATCGCTTCTTTAATTAGACGATCATCGAGCGCATACGCTTTTCGCAACCCGTTTTTTAGGCGCAATAATTGAGCGTAATATTTGAGGCCGGAAACCATCGCACGTGTGCCATTCTTGCAAAGCGTACCGCGAAGCATACGGTCTAGCGAAGGAAAAGGCGCTTAGCGTCCGTCGGTCAGGGCTGCGCGGCGAACGGCTATTTCGCCCGTGCCCAGCCGTCCGGCGTCAGCCGCTCCTGCGGTAGGAAGCGGCTTTTGTAGTCCATCTTGCGGGAGCCGCGCACCCAATAGCCAAGATAGACGTAGGAAAGTCCCATCTGCCGGGCGCGCGTGATGTGGTCGAGGACCATGAAGGTGCCGAGCGAGCGCGCCGCCTCATCCGGTTCGAAGAACGAATAGACCATCGAGAGCCCGTCGCTGAGCACGTCGGTCAGGGCGACGGCAATCAGATCGCCGGCTTGCCGTCCGGCTCCATCGCTTACGCGCCGCCGGTATTCAACCACCCGTGTCTCGATGTGGCTGTCCTCGACCATCATCGCATAGTCGAGCACGGTCATGTCGGCCATGCCGCCGTCGCGGTGACGCGAATCGAGGTAGGCGCGGAAGATCGAATACTGCTCCGATGTCGGCACCGCGATTTTCATGTCGCCGACGATGTCGGCGTTGCGGCTGAGGATGCGCCGCAAGTTGCGGCTCGGTGTGAATTCGGCCGCCACGACCCGCACCGACACGCAGGAGCGGCAGCCTTCGCAAGCCGGCCGGTAAGCGATCGATTGGCTGCGGCGGAAGCCGCCCTGGGTCAGGATATTGTTGAGCTCTGCGGCGCGCTCGCCGACCAGATGGGTGAAGACTTTGCGCTCTTCCTTGCCGGCGAGATAGGGGCACGGGGACGGCGCGGTCAGATAAAATTGCGGCGTATCGCGGGAATGCTGGGTCAAGGCATTAGTTCACTGCGGCTTGCGTCATTATCGCATTCACTGTCGCCATTACGCTAGCGTCGGAACGCCCTTTTTCAAACAACCTGAGTCTATCCGGCCGCCACTAGATTGCCCGAGAATAGCGACATGGCAAAGGCCAAAATCGGCGCGCCGGCGGCGGCGTACATGCAACCCTCCCAATCTCGCGGGCTTTCGGGGCCGCCCGAAGGGGAACCGCCAGCGGCAGGGTAAATGGGCGCCAACCAATCATTTGGCAAATCGAAATGATCGCTGAGCTGAAATGCAAACCGTGGACAATGTAACGCCGCGTTCCCTCTGGCGGGACAAAGCCGACGCAGGCAATTTGCGAACCGGCGTTTGCCCAAACCGGGAAAAAGAGTGAGCCATGGTCACGCTTGCCGACATCGAGAGCGCTCGCCAGACGATCGCCGGCAAGGTCTTGCGCACGCCGCTCTTGCCGGCACCGCCACTATCCGCGCTGACCGGTGCCGAAGTGTTCGTCAAATACGAGAATCTGCAGGTTACCAATTCGTTCAAGGAACGCGGCGCCTGCGTGAAGCTCGCGGCGCTCACCGCCGATGAGCGGCGCCGCGGCGTGATCGCCATGTCCGCCGGCAATCATGCCCAGGCCGTGGCGTATCACGCCCGCCGGCTCGCCGTTCCGGCCACCATCGTCATGCCGGTGACCACGCCATTCGTGAAGATCAAGGCGACCGAGAAGCTCGGGGCCACCGTCATCCTCGACGGCGAGACGGTTGCCGACGCGCAAACGCGGGCCGAGGCCATCGCCTCGGCGCAAAATCTGGTCTGGGTGCATCCCTACGACGATCCGCTGATCATCGCCGGGCAAGGCACGATCGCGCTTGAAATGCTCGAAGACCGTCCCGACCTCGACGTGCTGATCATTCCGATCGGCGGCGGCGGGCTGGTTGCCGGCTGCGCCATTGCGGCGCGCGCGAAAAAGCCGTCGATTGAAATTATCGGTGTTGAAGCCGCGCTCTATCCCTCGATGTGGAACGCGACCCATGACGCCAGCCGGCCGTGCGGAGGCGCCACGCTCGCCGAAGGCATTGCGGTGAAGAATGTCGGCAAGCTCGCGTTACCGGTGGTGCGCGAACTGGTGCGCGACATCGTCCTGGTCGACGAAGCCCAGATCGAGCGCGCGGTAAACGCCTTCCTCACCCTGCAGAAGGCCATGGCGGAAGGTGCCGGCGCCGCCGGACTCGCGGCGCTGTTGGCCGAGCCGAAGCGATTTCATGGGCGCAAGGTCGGTCTCATCCTCTGTGGGGGCAATATCGATCCTCGCATTCTCGCCTCGATCATGGTGCGCGAACTGGAACGCGACGATCGCATCGTTTCTTTCCGCCTGACCATACCCGATCGTCCTGGAATTCTCGGCCAGATCGCCAGCATGCTCGGCGCGTTCGGCGCCAACATTCTCAGCGTCGATCATCATCGGTTGTTCCTCGATATTCCGGCCAAGGGAGCGAAGCTCGACGTAACTGTTGAGACCCGCGATGCGGCGCACGCCGAGGAGATTTTTCAGGCATTCGCGGCCGCCGGCTATCAGCCGGTCCGCATGCCGAGCGGTACGGCCCGCGAGTAGCAAATTGCGGATAGCGAAAGAGGCCGCGCAGCGTCTATGCGCCACCCGCTATGTCTGTCTTTCAGTGAAAGATATTTTGGATGAAGCCGAGCGGGCTGCTGCCCGAACTTCCGTCCGTCGGTGTGTTTGAGCCTAGGCTTTCGGGCCGTCGGCGCGGGAGCGGTACGTCGGACGCGTTGTCCGCGGTGCGCGTTTCGATGTCACGCGGGCGGCGGCGCGGCAGCGGGATCGGGCCGGACAAGGGCGTCGCGGCAGAGAGCGAGTTGTTTCCCTCGTCGCCGCCCGGGGTCGGCTGCGCGGCAGCGAGTGCTCCCGTCGTGCTGTTGCCGCCCGGCGCGCCGAGCGGCGAGGGGGAAACTCCCGCGGCATCGCTTGCGAGCGGCGCGCCTTGCGGGTTCGCTTCCGCTGTTTGGTCGCCCTTAAAGCCGACACTGTCGCGGGCGTCGCTGACGGTCGCGCGCGCTTCCACGACCGGTCCCGACCCACCTGTGTCCTGCGGCAACTGCGCCACGGCCTGCGGGCCGGCGCCGACGGAGGAGGCAGCGTTGATCGTGGCGGTTGCGGCGAGTTGACGGAAAGTCGGAACGCGCGGCGGGCCCACGTAGGTGCGTACGAAACCGGTGATTGTCCATAGGATCACCGGCACCGCGATGATCACCACCACCAGCACGATCGTTCGGCGCAATAACGGCACAACGTGCCCGCGCCTGTCATCCTCACGCATAACCAAACCACCTTCGTCCTTGTCCCCGGCGGGATATGGAATTTTCAGATGGCGCTCTTTTTTAGTTTCTCCGCAATCCTGATCGCAAAATAGCTCAGCACGCCGTCGGCACCTGCTCGCTTGAAAGCGATCAGGCTCTCGGTCATTGCTTTATCGCCGTCCAGCCATCCGTTCCCCGCTGCAGCCATGATCATGGCATATTCTCCAGAAACTTGATAGGCATAGGTGGGCATTCCGAAGGTTTCTTTGACGCGGTGCAATATGTCCAGATAGGGCAGGCCAGGTTTGATCATCACCATGTCCGCCCCTTCGGCAATATCGAGCTCGACTTCGCGCAGCGCTTCGTTGCTGTTTGATGGGTCCATCTGATAGGTGCGCTTGTCGCCGATCAGGGTCGCATTCGAGCCCACGGCATCGCGGAAAGGTCCATAAAACGCCGACGCATATTTGGCCGCATAGGCCATGATCTGAACGTCGCCGAAGCCCGCGGTATCGAGTGCCGCGCGGATCGCCCCGACCCGGCCGTCCATCATGTCAGAGGGGGCAATGATATCGCAGCCGGCCTCGGCCTGGACCAGCGCCTGACGCACCAAAACCGCCACCGTCTCGTCGTTGAGAATGACGCCATCGCGGATCAGGCCGTCGTGCCCATGACTGGTATAGGGATCCAGCGCGACGTCGCACAGGATGCCGATTTCAGGCACTTCCTTTTTGATGGCGCGCACCGCCTGGCAAATCAGGTTCTCGGCATTGAGCGCTTCGGAGCCGAGATCGTCGCGCTTGTCCGGCTCGGTATAGGGAAAGAGCGCGATGCACGGAATGGTCAGCTTCGCGGCGCGTTCGGCCGCGCGCACCGCCTGATCGATCGATAGCCGTTCCACGTCCGGCATGGATGCGACCGGACTTCGCACATTGGCGCCCTCGACGACAAAGAGCGGCCAAATCAGATCGTCCGTGGTCAGCACGTGTTCGCGCACCATGCGCCGAACCCATTCGGTGCGGCGGTTGCGACGCGGGCGGATCGCCAGGTCGAGGCTCTGCGCGCTCGGCGGCTCTTGCGAGGGCGGCCAATGACGGGTGTGCTCGAGCGGGCGGCCAAATTTGATCGCCATCGTTTCAACTCCTTCAGGCGGCACGCAGTGTGATGCCGCAAGTCTTAGCCGTTACCCCGGCGTCGTGCCACTCTGCGCGCCACTTGGCTGCCCTGCACCGGGCTACCCGGCATTGACTCGCGCCCACGTCAAATGCCAAACGCCGAGCAGCCATGGCCGAGCGAGCGCAGAAAACACCGACCCGTCCCAGCGACCTCCTTGAACCGGTGCATGTCGGCAAAACCGCAACGCCGTCAGGCTCCTGGGCGGAATATCTCGTTCTTTTTCTGCGCGTTATGGCGGCCGTGTCGCTGCTCAAGGGACTCTACCACTGGACGCAAGTCTGTGGGATCGGCGCTCCGGCGGATGAAGGTTTCGAATTGCACACGGTCGCCTGGCAGACTGCGACCGTGTTCTTTGCCGTGATCGATCTGGTCGCTGCCGTCGGGCTGTGGCTTGCGGCGGCCTGGGGCGCCGTGGTCTGGCTTACGGCGGTCGTGTCGATGGCGGTCGTCGAGGTGTTCTTCCCGCAAGTCTATGGCGGCAGCGCCCTTGTCGTGCTCGGGGAGACGGCCTTGCTTGCCGTCTATCTCTGGCTTGCGATCTTTGCCGCGCGCGGCCAGCCGAAGTGAAGCGGCGGCAGCGGCAGCATGCAGAAAATCTCCGCCTTCATCCTGGCCTATAACGAAGCCGAGAAGATCAAGGCCGCCGTCGAAACGGTGCTGTGGGCCGACGAGATCGTCGTCGTCGATTCCAACAGCACCGACGGCACGGCCCAGATTGCCGAAAGTCTCGGCGCGCGCGTGGTGCAGGTGCCGTTCAAGGGTTTCGGCGATCTGCGCAATCGCGCGATCGAGGCTTGCCGCAACGAATGGCTATTCAGCCTCGATTCCGACGAGCGCTGCACGGAAGCTGTGCGCGACGAGATCCTGGCGCTGCTGGCGGGCTCGCCGCCGCACGACGTCTATCGTGTGCCGCGGCGCAATTACATGATGGGGCGGCGTATTCGCGGGTCCGGCTGGTATCCGAATTTCCGCCAGCCGCAGCTCTTCCGCAAAGGCGCGATGCGCTACACGCTCGAGCCTGTCCATGAGGGTTACGAGCTCGTGAGCGACAAGCCGCTCGGCACGCTGCGCAATGCGATCTGGCAGTTCCCGTTCCGCAATCTCGAAGAAGTCATCCGCAAGATGGACCGCTATTCGTCGCTCGGGGCACCCAAGCTCGCGCACAAGCGCGTCTCCATGGCGGCGGCCTTTTGGCATGCGGTGTGGGCGTTTCTGAAACACTACGTCGCGAAGGCCGGCTTCGTCGACGGCTGGGCCGGCTTTGTCATTGCCTTCGCTTATTTCGAGACCACCTTTTACCGCTACGCCAAGCGCTTTGAGACGACGCAACAATGGGGACCGCCGCCGAGTGGGCCGGTCAGGCGTCCGTGAAGGACGTGGTGTGCGCGCCGGATCGGGCGTCAGTGCCGCTTGCGCCGAGCACCTGTTCCATCCGCTCGATCACCGCGCTTGCTGAAACGCGTTCCATGCAGACATGGCCGTAATGACAACGGCTGAGTTGGCGCAGCAGGCAGGGCGAGCAGGGCACGCCGGCACGTAGCGCATTGTCTGGATGCCCATAGGGCCCGATCCAGACCGGGTCGGTTGGGCCGAAAATGCCGACCACCGGCCGCTCGAGCGCGACTGCCAGGTGCATCGGTCCGGAATCATTGGTGACGCTGATCGCCGAGCGGCGGATCAATGCCGCCAACTCGGCCAGCGTCGTTTCGCCGGCAATGTCGACCGCGCCCGGCGCAAGCCGCGCCACGTCCTCGCAGACGGCGCGCTCGCGACGGCTGCCCATCAGCGCGACCGCGAAGCCCCTGCGCAGAAAATGCCGCGCCACGTCCGCAAACTTTTCGGTTCCCCAATGCTTGGTCTCCCAGATCGTACCGGGCGCGATGGTCAAGAGCGGGGCTCCCGCAAGGCCGCGTTCGCGCAGGAGAGTTCTCGACCCGCGTAGAAGCTTCCTGCGCAAGGGGAAAGGAAAAATCGGGCTGACCGGGCGAAAAGCCGAGCATCGGGCCGACGCTCAGATAGCGGTCGACGGCGTGGATATCGAGCGTTGGTATCGGAATAGGATGCGTATAGGCGAGCCAGCTTCCTTCGCGTGCGCCTTGCCACGCGTGCTTGCGGGCCTCGGCGGGAAACTGGCGCGGCGAGGCGTCCCAGACGCTGGCGCGCGGGCGGTCGAAACCGATCCTGACCGGCGCGCCTGTGGCAAGAACAAACAGCGCTGTGCGCAACTGTCCCTGCATATCGAGGACGAGGTCGTAGGCGTTGGCGCGTAGTTTCGCGGCTAGCCGGGCGTAATTGACAAACGAGCCGTCCTCGCCGCCGAACTCAATGATGCTGGAGATTGCGGGGGTCTCTCGGAGCAACTCGGCGAGCGCCGGCTTCACCAGCCAATCGATCTGCGCAGTTGGATAGTGTCGGCGTAACGCGTTGAGCAAGGGGATGGTCTGCACAACGTCGCCGACGGCCGATAGTTTGATCAGCAGAATCTTGCGAAAATCGCGACTCTTCAGTTCGGCCGGCGGCACGCTCAAATCATCGCTCCCGTCGCGCGGAACAACAAACTTTTCGCGCGCATCGCGCCGCTCCCATCGATCCCGCGACAATCAGGTATGGGCACGCTTCTTCGACCAGCGGAATCGAGAGGAACGCGTCAAGCCCCAGATATCACGGCGTTTTTCGCTCTGTTCCGGCTGAGCTTTCAAACTAGCACTGCCGGATGGCGAGGTAAATCAACGTTCGCCCGGCAGCGCCTTGCCGCCAGAAGACTTTTGCGGCGGCAGGATTGCCCAGCCGACATGCACGACGCCGTCGCCGCGATGATAGGGCAGATCGAACGGTGCGCCGACCTGCGCGCCGGGCGCCGCAGCGGCGAGAGCAGGCGGAAGCACATGTGGATCGCCTTGCGTCCACACGACGGCGGCGCCGCGCTTGCGCAAATCGTCCATGTCGATCCAGGGGGTATGCTCCGGTGAGCCGTCGACCAGCACGCGCGGCTGCGGCCGCTCGCTCGCATAGTGCGCGACATTGCCGCCGTCCCACATCGAGCCGATAATGTAAGCGGGTTCGGCTCCGGTCGCCTGCGCGAAACGTTGCGTGATCGCCTGCGAAAGACGATCGCCGGGAAAGAACGCGGCGCGATAGCGGTGGTCGTAATGCGGCAGCACTAGATAGTCGGCGATGAAGGTTGCGGCGAAAATCACGAAGACGATTGCCCAAACCGCGCAGAGGCGCGCGAGCCGCATGCGATCGAGCACGGCCGGCGCGAAGACGATGATCCAAAGTCCGACAAAGAGCCACAGCGGAAAGCCCCACATCGCATTGGTGTCGCGTCCGGTGATCAACGAGAAAACAAACAGCGTCAGCCCGGGCCCGAAGGCGAGCAGCGAGATAATGCGGCGATCGAAGGCATCCGCGCGCCGACTCTCAAGGAGCTTCGCCGGCGGCCAGAATAATGGCACCGCAATCAACAGAGCCGGCAGGAGAAAGAGCAATTGCCCGCCGGCAAATTCGAGCGGGCGGGCTAGATGGTCGAGCACGCTGCCTGGAGCTGCCGCGCGCGCTTGCGCATAGCCGAACGGCTGCGAGCCGTGCCGCAACAGCCAGTACAGATTCGGTGCGACCACGAGGATCGTCATGATGGCGGCGATCCAGGGGCCCGGTGCGGCCAAACGGCGGCGGGCGTCGCGGTCGAGCAACAAGAACAGCGCGAGTGGCGCAGCCAGGATCACTACAAAATATTTCGCCCACCAGGCGAGCCCAAGCGCAACGCCGAGCAGCACCCAATGGCGCAGCTTGCCGCCGCGCAATGCGGCGTGGAAGGCGAAGCCGGCCAGCGCCCAGAGCGGCATCTCGATCACGTTGTGATTGAACTTCACCGCGCTGATGTTGAAATAATGCAGGCCGTCGATGATCAGCAGCGCCGCCAGCGCGCCGGCAGCGCCGACGAGCGGCCGCGCCGTCATCCACACGGCGATGAAGGCCACGATCACCGCGACTTGCGAAAGCGCGTAGAGCGAGCCGTCGCTGCCGGTGAGCCGAAAGGCGATCTCGCCCAAAAACCAGGGCAGCGGCGGCAGCTTGTCGTAGCCGAGCTGCCATTCGCGCCCGTAGGTCATCGCCTCGATCACATCGAGCGGCAGATTGAAGTAGAGGAGCGCGGGGAGGGCGGTCCATACCAGCGCATGGATCGCCAGAAATACGGCCAGCACGGTGCGCGGCCGTCTTTCCACCGCGTCGATCAATCGGGTGAGGGTCATTTCACGTGTCTGCTGCTCCGGGAATGCGGTTGATGCATGGCGCAGCCCGCGAACTCAAGTGCCCCCGTCGCCGTTGCTGCCCTCACGTGGGGGGCGGAGCTGGCGGCGGCGGGGCGGCACCAAAAGTGGCGAGATAAATCTTCATCCGCCCCCGCGCAGCGGGGGAGGGGGACCATGCGAAGCATGGTGGAGGGGGCGCGCGGCCGTGCCGCTTATCGCTGATCCCTCCCCCTTCAAAAGGGGGGCACGGCGGCTCGCGCGGCCATGATTTCTGCAGCCTGGATTCGCCGTCCGCTCATCGGGGCTATTTGCTTGAATTACGAGGGCGAAGAGAGAGGCACCGGCGCACCGGAAGACGGCCCTACGACTGGCACGCTTTGCTACGGTCTCGCGCCGGGAGGTTCAGAAAGCGTCTCCTTTTTTGTGACTTACGGGCTTGACAAGCGTCCTCATTTGGGTTACGCATGCAAAATCCCGACGCACCAAGGGCGCCTTTCGCGAGGGCACTTTCGGAAGACGGCAGCGGGACGCGGTGCCCGCGCGCGGATGTGAATGCGATCCGCTCCCGGGCGGCTCTGGGGCACCGGTCGACCGGCAAAAGGACCGGTCCGCACGGAGCGTGCTTAACGCAAAGAGCGTGGGCGGCGAACGGGCAAAACACCTGCGCGCCGTACTTTGCGGAAACCCGGTTCTGGGGCTGAGCCATCGGGGTAGTAGCCGGTGGTGAGTGCCGCGGTGAAGCGCCGGAAGGCGGGCGCGCCCCCGAGAGTGGCGCGCAGCCGCGCTGAAGCATCGGCAAACGGCGACGTTTGTCGCTGCTGCGCGGATATGGTTGGCACATGCGCCTTTCGGCGCTTCGCCTCCCTTTTTGCTGGGGGCGAATCTTTTTCGGTGCGTGGTGGTGGGCAGAGCTCGGGCGCATGGGCGTCGCGAGAACGATGCCGGTTACGCGTCATTGCGAGCGCCAGCGAAGCAATCCAGGCGGCTTGCGCGGGAATCTGGATTGCTTCGTCGCTTGCGCTCCTTGCAATGACGCGATTATCGGCCACCGCGCTGACGCCATAGTGACGCTTCGCGCCGCGTTCTTTACAGGTACGGCGACCGAAGGCCGCTTATGCCCCTTTCCCGCTGCGCCGGGCAGGATGAAATCGCTCTCCACAAGCGGGAGTGGGAACATGCTGACCTCGCCCCCCAGTCGCGCTATTGAGACACCGAACGATCAAGAACAGGGCACACCATGAAGGACATCCTCGACAAGCTTGATGAGCGGCGCGACAGCGCGCGCGGCGGCGGCGGCGTGCGCCGCATCGAAGCGCAACACCATCGCGGTAAGCTGACCGCGCGGGAGCGCATCGAGCTCCTCATGGACAAGAACTCGTTCGAGGAGTTCGACATGTTCGTCGAGCACCGCTCCAACGATTTCGGCATGGAGAAAAGCAAGATCGCGGGCGACGGGGTGGTCACCGGCTGGGGCACGGTGAACGGCCGCAGCGTCTTCGTCTTCGCCAAGGATTTCACCGTGTTCGGCGGCTCGCTGTCGGAAACCCACGCGCAAAAGATCATCAAGATCCAGGACATGGCGATGCGCGCGCGCGCCCCGATCGTCGGACTGTTCGACGCCGGCGGCGCCCGCATCCAGGAGGGCGTGGCGGCGCTCGGCGGCTACGGCGAGGTGTTCAAGCGCAACGTCATTGCGTCCGGCGTCATTCCGCAGATTTCGGTGATCATGGGGCCTTGCGCTGGCGGCGACGTCTACTCGCCGGCGATGACTGATTTCATCTTCATGGTGCGCGACACGAGCTACATGTTCGTCACCGGCCCCGACGTGGTGAAGACGGTGACCAACGAGATCGTCACCGCCGAAGAGCTTGGTGGCGCCTCGATCCACGCCACCCGCTCGTCGATCGCCGACGGCGCCTACGACAACGACGTGGAATGTCTGCTGCAGATGCGCCGGCTGCTCGATTTCCTGCCCGCCAATTATGCGGCCGGCGCGCCGGAATGGCCGTCGTTCGACCAGATCGACCGCATCGAGCCGTCGCTCGACAGCCTGGTGCCGGACAACCCGAACAAACCTTACGACATCAAGGAGCTGATTCTCAAAGTCGTCGACGAGGGCGATTTCTTCGAGCTATCGGAGACCTTTGCGCGCAATATCGTCATCGGCTTCGGCCGCATCGCCGGCCGCACCGTCGGTTTTGTCGCCAACCAGCCGATGGTGCTCGCCGGCGTGCTCGATAGTGACGCGAGCCGCAAGGCCGCGCGCTTCGTGCGCTTCTGCGACGCCTTCAACATTCCGATCGTGACTTTCGTGGACGTGCCCGGCTTCCTCCCTGGCACCGCGCAGGAATACGGCGGCCTGATCAAGCACGGCGCCAAGCTTCTGTTCGCCTATTCGCAGGCCACCGTGCCGCTCGTCACCGTGATCACCCGCAAGGCCTTCGGCGGCGCCTACGACGTGATGGCTTCAAAGCACATCGGCGGCGACGTGAATTACGCCTGGCCGACGGCGCAGATCGCGGTGATGGGCGCCAAGGGCGCGGTGGAAATCATCTTCCGCTCCGACATCGGCGATGCCGACAAGATCGCCGCGCGCACGCGCGAATACGAAGAGCGCTTCCTCTCGCCCTTCATCGCCGCCGAGCGCGGCTACATCGACGACGTGATCATGCCGAGCGCCACGCGTCCGCGCATCGCCCGCGCGCTCGCCCTGCTGCGCAACAAGACCGTGGAGATGCCGGGAAGGAAGCACGACAATTTGCCGGTGTGAAGCGTCTTACTCTACGTGTGGAAGGCGAGGGGAAGCGTCGTGCCGACGGTTTTGCGATGGGGGCCTTACCGCGCGTTTTTCTATTCAAACGAGGCCGGTGAACCGGCACATGTGCATGTCCGAGCAGGCGATAACGAAGCGAAATTTTGGCTTCACGACTTATCGGTCGCGGTGAATGTGGGGTTTCCCGCGCACGAACTTGGCGATATTATTCGTCACTTGCGGCGCGAACGTGAAAACCTGCTGGGCGTGTGGAATGAGTACTTTAGAGATTGATGTGGGCGATCTGAAAGCGCGCGCCGTGGAATTCACGGCGACCGAGCTCGTCGTTACGTTGGTCGACGGCCGCAAGATCGCAACGCCGCTCAATTGGTACCCGCGCCTGCAAAGCGCATCGGCAGCTGAGCGCGAGCATTATGAAATCATGCCGATGGGTATCCATTGGCCTTTGCTCGATGAAGATCTGAGCATTGCGGGAATGCTTAAGGGCCGGCGCTCGAGGGCTTAAGCTCTGCGAAGCCGGAACCCTGCACCCGTCGCATACCCGCCGCCCGCCGCCCACCCTCGACCTAACTGCGAGTGCCCGCTAGGTAATCGGACGTAAAAACTCCGCCGCCGGGCCAAGAATAATGCCGCGTTCGATCCAGAAGGCCGCCGTCTTCGTGATGCCGGCCGTGTTTGTGCTGCTGTGGTCGTCCGGCTTTATCGGCGCCAAGTTCGGCTTGGTTTATGCGCAGCCGCTGACGTACCTGCTGCTGCGCATGCTCGGGGTGCTGGTCATCCTCGGCATCATCCTCGCGCTGACGCGGCCGAAATGGCCGAATGCGGCTGGCTTTCGGCACAGCGTCGCCACGGGGCTGCTGGCGCATGGCCTTTATCTCGGCGGCGTGTTCGTGGCGATCGGTCATGGTCTGCCGGCCGGGTTGGCGGCACTGGTGGTCAGCTTGCAGCCGCTGTTGACGTCGACCTTGGCCAATCGTTGGCTCGGTGAGCGCGTCGGTGTGCGGCAGTGGCTTGGGCTCGCGCTCGGTCTCGCCGGCGTCTATCTGGTGCTGCGCGACAAAGCGACCGTCGGCGAGGCGACGCCGCTGGCCTGGGTGTCGGTCACCGTCGCGCTGATCGGCATCACCGTCGGTACGATCTATCAGAAGCGCTTCGGCGGCGGCATCGACTGGCGGCCGGCGCTGCTTATCCAATACACCGCCGCGGCCGCGTTGTTCGCCGCCGGCGCGTTCGCCTTCGAGACCCGCGTTGTGCATTGGACGCCGGACTTCGTGATCGTGCTGTCTTATCTCGTCGTCGTGCTGTCGCTCGGCACGGTGTGGCTCTATTATTTCATGATCCGCCAGGCGGCGGCGACGCGCGTCGTCAGCCTGTTCTATCTGACGCCGCCGGTGACGGCGCTGATGGCCTTCGTGCTGTTTGGCGAAAACCTCGCGCCGCTGGCGCTCCTCGGCATGGCGGTCTGCGTCGCCGCCGTGTTTTTGGTGAATTGGCGGCCGGCCGCCGCGTAGCTCTGACTTTGGCGCCAACTGACATCCGTTTGCGTCGTGCTCATAGGGGGCGAGCGGAGGCGGATATTGCATGCCGGGATGCGGCGCGCGAAGCTCGCGTTCACGCACACGCTCTGCGCAAAAAGGAAACGACCCGCATGGCCCTGCAACCGATCGACTATGCCGACGCCGCGCCGGAAGTCCGCGCGGTTTATGACGACATCAAACAGTCGCGGCAGATCAAGGACGTCAACAATTTCTGGAAATATCTCGCGCATGACCCGGCGACGCTGAAGCGCACGTGGGACAGTCTGAAGGACGTCATGGCGCCCGGCGCCCTCGACGCCGTGACCAAGGAGATGGTTTATCTCGCCGTGAGCGTCACCAATGGCTGCGGCTATTGCATCGCCAGCCATGGCGCCGCCGCTCGCAAAGCCGGCATGACCGAGGCCATGTTCGGCGAACTGATGGCGGTCGTCGGCATGGCCAACGAGACCAACCGGCTTGCCAACGGCTATCGCGTTCCGATCGACCCGGCGTTCGACAAATAGGAGCGTTTCGCATGCCAGCGCCGCGTGGCCGGCCGATATTTCGGCGGCCGGATTTCGCGCTGCGGCGCGCCGCCCTTGAGTGGCACGAGCCCGATCGGGCGGGCGTTTCGCGGATCGGCGAGCACCGGCCGCAAGGCTTGTACCGTTTCAGCTGAGAAAGCCGTCATCGATTGCCCCCATGGTCTGTTGCAGCGCCCATCGCCGGCAGCCCGCTCATCAAACAATTCATGTTTGCGAAGACTGGTTCCGTGGCTTCGATCGTTGCGGCAAAAAAGCGACCCCAAGGAGGGGCCGCTCTCTCGCGCCAAATTGTTACGGTCGGTTGGGAGCCTGGGCTGGCGGCGTCAGGCCGGGAAGGGGTGACGGCGTCATTGGCGTCGTTGTCTGCGGCGTCGTTGTCTGCGGGGGAACCGTGTCATTAGACGCAACGCGGCTCGGCTCGTGACCCGCGCCGAAGGCCAAGGCGAGGACGATCACCAGGAATACGGCGCCGGCAATCCAACCCCAGCTTGTGCCGCTGCGGCGGTCGGCTGGCTCGTATGCCGTATTGCCATACATCGGATCGTTCGGATCGCGGTAATCAGACATGTGTGACCTCCTTGAGGTTGTCCCCAGACAACCTGGCGCACCCCTGGGCGGTTTCCTCGGGAACAAGGGCGAAATGAATGGCGGCCTTGCCGGATTGGCATGGCGCTGGATTGGATGGCGGCGGCCTTGCGCGGCGCGTGTTGAACTGCGCGGCCAAGCCGCTATTGTTCCGCCTGACGCGCTCGTAGCTCAGCTGGATAGAGCATCAGACTTCGAATCTGAGGGTCGGGAGTTCGAATCTCTCCGAGCGCGCCAAAGCCCTCTCGATTGCAAGACTTCGGATCGATGAAGATTGCCCGCAATCCGCTGTCCGACCTCTTCGGCATCTCGGCATCGTCGAGCCGGACGATGAGCTTCCCGCTGCGGCAACTCGCGTCTCTTGTCCTGTTCTTGACCTTGTTCGTCTATTTGGTTTTGGCGCTTGCCGAACTGGGCGGTCCAGCCGCCTGCCACTGGGCGTTCCCGCGATGGTTTGGCTGCGTCTTGTATGTCCATGAAAGCTTGGGAGGCGGGCTCATTGCCGCCGCCGGCGCTCTCATCGCGGCGTGGATCGCGTGGACGGCGGTGCAGCAACAGCTCGGTGCTGATCGCGCGCGCTTGTCGGCCGATCGCAAAGACGCGGAAGAGCTTCTGACGCGGGATCTGAGCGACTACGCCGATGGTATGGCTGCGGCCTGGCGGTTGCTGATTGCCGTTCCCGACCCGTTGCCGGAGCCGGCGGCCTGGAAGGGGACACGTCAAGCCACGGCCTACATGGCGGAGCGGCTGAGCCGCGCGAGCCAGATCGCAAATTATCAAGCGATGGCCGAAACCCTGGAATGGGACCGCCGCCGAAAATACGCGGCGCTGATCAAGGGATTGGCCAGATTGGCTCCGTTCGGCACGCCGGATTCGATCCGCGATCCCGAAGAGGTTCTAAGTGTCGTCCGTGACCTGGCCGATCAGTTCGAATATTGCCTGCCGCAGACGTCGAAATATTTTACCGGGCTGTGGCGGCGTTCGCCCAAAGCGATGAGCTTTGCGGATTTCATCGAGCACATGGCCGGGTCGCGGTTCAATCCGTAAAGCGCGAACTCGCGGCACGCGATCGGTATATTGCCCGACAACTACGCGGCTTGACCGACGACCATCCGCATACGCCGGACGGTCAAAAAATCTTCCAGCGGCGGAACCAATGTTCCGCCGCGCGAAGTAAAAAAACGCCCGTGCCGTTTACAGCATGTCCCGGAAAAGCATGCCCCCGGGATTTGACCCGACAGGTGGAGGCCGGTCTTCCGAAAAGAACATGCGAACAAATAGATCTAGTCGTCGATCAACGCGGACCGTCGCCGGCCGGTCGCTTCCGTAACCGGTTGATCGTGCGCATGACCGATCGCCGGCATTTGCAGCACGGTAGCGCGCTGGCCGGGAGTAAGACGGGTCAAAAGCACCGTCTGCCCGCCCGGGAATTCAAGCGCGTCGTGGTGCACGTTCGGGTCTTCCATGTTGATCTGGCGGAAACGGGCGACCTTGTGCCCGACACGCGCCTTACCAAACAGACTGAACGCGCGATCGTAGGTAACATTGTCTTCAAATGCGAGCTCGGTGCCGGGAAGCAGGCATACGGCCGTTTCCGTATCATTGACGGCAGCGAATCCGCGGGTGATCGAGCGGGCGAAATCGGTGCTGACGAGCTTGTCACCGACCACAGCAGGACGAGAAGCGACGAGATGCAGGCTGTAGTCACACATGGAAGGGCACTCCTTTCCAGCAATCCCCCCGTACCTAAAGGGACTCTGCCAAGTTGAACCCTTCGGTGGTTCAATTGTTCCGGCGCCTCAGCTCGGAGGGCGCCAGTCGTAGATCCAGTCGTAATGTTGCAGCAGACGCGGTCCGCCGAGCGCCCGCATGGCGGTATCCCGCAGCCACGCGCCGGGGCCGCGCAGGTGATAGATCGTGCCGTTTCGGGCCGCCGTGCGCTGTACGGTCCGGGTGCGTCCACGCCGGATCGCCGCATATGTGCGTAGCGCGCGCTCCGGATCGTCCGGCATTTGTGCCAAGCATTCCGCGGCCACGGCCGCGTCTTCGATCGCCATGGCCGCACCCTGGGCAAGAAAGGGAAACATCGGGTGTGCCGCATCGCCGAGCAACGCCGCCGAGCCTTTCGACCAATGCCGAAGAGGGCGGCGTTCATAGAGGGCCCATTTCAGCCACGCGTCGGGGAGACTGATGAGGGCGCGCGCTGCCGGCGCCCACGTCTCTGCGGCAAGGCGGGGCACAAGCTCGGCGCGGTCGGCCGGCTCGCTCCATCCGGGCTGGTGCCAGCGGTCGTCGGTGATGACAACGAGGTTGATGACGGCGCCGCCCTTGACCGGATAGTGCACAAAATGTGCTTCGCGCCCGAGCCACAAGTGGATCAGCGGCGCGCGGAATTCCGGCGCAACCAGCCGTGCCGGGACCAGGCCCCGCCAGGCGACGCGTCCGGAAAAACGTGGAGGCTGCGCGTCGCCGAGCCGCGTCCGCGCCCGCGACCATAGCCCGTCGGCGGCGATAAAAGCCGTGCCATGCTCATCCATCGTGCCGGCGCTGCCGTGCGTCAGCACGGTTATGCCGTTACGATGACTGATGAAATCCTCGGCGCGCAGGCCGAGCTTGAGCGTGACGCCGGGGGTGCGGGAGACGGCCGTCGCTAGCGCGCTTTGCAAGTCGCCGCGATGGATCGTCCAGAACGGCGCGCCGTAACGCTCGGCCGCTCCGGTGAGCGGCATGCGGGCGATCTCGCGGCCGTTGGCGGCGCTCAAAACCCGCACTGCCGCGGGCGCGGTGACCGCGGTCTGCAAGCGGTCGGCGAGCCCTAGATCAGCGAGAATGCGGGATGCGTTGGGCGAGAGCTGAATGCCGGCGCCGGTTTCCTCGAGGCGCTCGGCCTGTTCCACGACGACGACGCGAAAACCCTTACGCGCCAGCGCCAGCGCCGCGGTCAATCCGCCTATCCCGGCCCCCGCGACAATAACGGTGCGCGGCGACGTCAGGACGCGTCTCCTCGGCGGTGTTCAGGCGGCGTCGTGTAAGGCGCACTCTGCCGGACGCGCCGCGTTGGCGGCGAGCGAAGGATCATGGCGATAGAGCGTCGAGCAATACGGGCACACGAACTCATTGTCGCCGCCCATGTCGCAATAGACGTGCGGATGATCGAACGGGGGCATCGCGCCGACGCACATGAATTCCCTGGCGCCGATGTCGATCACCGGCACGCCCAGGTCGTTGTGAAAATGCGGAACGATCGTCTCGGCCATGCCCATATCCGTGCTGATCGGGCGGCACCATAGCGGCCAAGGGGGAAAATTCCTAGAGCATGATCCGGAAAAGCATGCCCTCGGGCTTGACCCGATGTGTGGATACCGGTTTTCCAAAAAGATCATGCGCGACCAAACATCTAGAGCGCGATGTCGATCCAACTTTAAATCATCGCGCTCTAGCCGTTCCGAAGCGGCCTCCTGAGTGTTTCCGCAGAGGCTGCCGGAGGATCGGCCTTGGCAGCGCGACGTTAGCCTCTCGAACAATTCATTCTCAAAAAGCCGCAAATGGCTGCTATGTCTTTAAGCATGTGGAAAGCGAACGTCATCGCGCGAGCCTTAGCGTCGCTCGGCCGCCAGCTACGGCAGCCGGGCTTTGCGCTTTTTTGCGCGCTCGTGCTCGGCTGCGCGGCGATCCCCATCGGCTGGAATGCCTTCGACCGGGCGCAGCAATTTGCGGCCGACGATCCGGTGATGATTGCCGACCGCGCGCTGGATGACGTCCTTAACCGCAGCGTTGCCGAACGCGAAATTCATGCGGCGCTGGCCGCCGGCGATCTCGATCTCGCGCAGAGCTTTCTCGATCTGTCGGCCGATCGCGGCGTGACGGTCGATCCGCAACTCGCCGATCAGGTGAGAAAAGCGCAGACCGACGCAGCGACGACGACCCATACGGTCGGGCGCTTCGTCAAGGGATTTTGGAGCGGCGAGCCCTCCGATCTGGCGAGCCTGGCCGGCACCGCCACCGGCGATCTTTTCGTTTTCGGCGACATCCGCGACGCCGCGCGCGAGGGCACTCACTATCTGCTCGGCCAACCGGCCGATCCCTGGATTCTTGGTCTTGCCGGCGTCGGCATTGCGGTCACCGCCGGCACCTACGTCACAGCCGGGCTCGGCGCGCCGGAGCGTATCGGCCTGACGCTTGCCAAGGTCGCGCGGCGCACCGGCCAACTCAACCCGCTGCTCGCGGTGCGGATGGCGCGCGACGCGATCAAGGTGGAGAAGGCGGGAGGCCTGGTCGATCTTGCCGGCGACGTCGGACGGATCGAAACCAAGGCGGGCACACAGGCGGCGCTCGACAGCCTCAAGGTCGCGGAGGAACCGCGAGACGTATCGCGCCTGGCCCGCCTCTCCGCTGCCAGCGGCGGCAAGACCCGCGCCATCATCAAGCTCCTCGGCCGCGGCGCCATTTTGCTCGCAGTCAGCGCCTTCGATGTCGCCACCTGGATGCTATGGGCGGGACTGATGCTTTTTGGTTTTGTCTCTTCGCTTAAGGCCGCCACCGAGCGCATCACGCTGCGCTACCTTCGCTGGCGCAAGGCGTGTCGCATGCGCACGGAAATGCGAGCGCTTGCCTAGGGCAAATGCGGGCGATTGTAATTGATCCTGTGAGTAAAGGGGGTTGGCGCACCAGTCCCACTGTCCGACCCGCGGTAGGGCTGGATTATGATTCGCGCGAGGCAGGTCTGCAGCCGTCGCCGGACAGGATCACCGCCGTTCGGCTCGCCCCGCGCTCCATATCTGCAGCGGTGCGATAGGGCTTCAGCTCGATGGCCTCATCACAGTTTGCCGCACTCTTAGGACCTTGCCTCGTGCAGGGCTCGATCTCATCGACAAACTTTGGCATGACCATCACGCAAAGAAAAAGCCGCCCAAGCCGGGGCGGCTCATCTCACATCGGTGTCTGTATCAATCATCCTTCGAAGCGTCGCGCAATGCGTCCTTGACATCGCCCGCCGCGCTGTGAGCTGCGCCTTTCAATTTATCAAGCTTGCCTTCGGCTTGCAGTTCCTTGTCGCCCGTGACCTTGCCAGCGGCGTCCTTGATCGCGCCTTTGGCTTTGTCTGCGGCTCCTTTAACATGTTCGCGGTCCATGTAAACTCCTGTTTTGAAGGCGATGTAAAACAACGTCGCAGTGTCGCTCGACGTTCCAATGCACGCAGACTGCCGCAAGCGATAAAGCTCTACCAAAACCCACGCCTGCGGCCCCAGTAGCCACCACCACCTCCGAACAGCAGGATCAAGACGACGATAATCAAGATCAGTTCCATGACAACTCCACGGGGTTATCACCCTTCCGCTAGGATCGGGCCTTTCTTTTCCGGGGCATCCTTGTCCGGAGGAATTTCGGGTTCATTTCGCTCCGGCTCTACTTCAGGCACCGGCGGCATAATTTCTGGTTCTTGTTTTTTAGGTTCGCCATTCATGGCGTCGCCTTTCTTTGTTCCGCATAAGATAATCGTTCGGTGAGACAAGTGTTCCCCTCAGGGATGTCTTCTGACAGGATGGGCGTACAATAACGGGCATAATCGAAGAATAGCGGACTTCGCCCGCAAACTCTCGCAAGACGCCTCTGTGTTTCAATTAGGCCACCAAACAAAATCGACGGCCGACCCCTAAGGGTCGACGTTTGCGGTGAACCGCGTATCTGCCAGAGTTGCCGCAATGCAAGAGCCGGCCGTGGCGATAGTTCAGAATTTCATCAAAAGGAACGAAGAGGGACGCGGCAAGTTGCCTAATATCAACTCAAAGTATTCAACCGAGGGACGGTCGATGAGATCAGGCAAACTGTGGGCGATGATGTTACTGGCGACGATGGCGCTGCCAGTGGCGGCGCAAGCGCAAGGCACCGTCCAGGGTGCAGAACAAGGCGCCGCCATAGGCAACAGAGACGCGGGCCCCGTAGGTGCAGTCGTCGGGGGCGCGGTGGGTGCGGTCACGGGAACTGTTGGTGGCATTCTCGGTATCGACGACCGCCCGCGTTTCCATGAATATGTGGCGCATCAGCACCACACCTCATATCGCTACGGCGATTTGCGAGTCGGCTCGGTCCTGCCGCCGGACGGAGTGACCTATTACGACATTCCGGGCGAGTATCACGTCCGAGGTTATCGATATGCCTATGTGAATGATCACGCGGTATTGGTTGATCCTCGAACGCGCCAAATCGTCGAGATAGTCGATTAAATCATCGAAGTATAGCTATCGGTGAAAGCCGCTTCGGATTTTGTCCGGAGCGGTTCTTTCTTAGGAGATACGTCGCCGGAGCGAGAACCCCATTTCAAGCCGGCACCAAAATTTCACGAGGCGCGGGGCAATCGTTTTGAAATCATAGAAAAATTGGCGCCCGAGTGCGTGGCAGGGGCATTCATTATTTGCCTTCTCTTGTGTCGCGTCCGACGGCAGCATGTTCACGAAAAAAACGGAGCATTTCTCTGGCTGCGTCTGGCCCTCGCGGCTCGGTATATGACCCGGCCGGATTCCCGCCAGACCAAGCGTGGCCAGCACCGTGGATGCACCATTGCTCGAGCATTGCCCGCCCGTTAGCATCGGTGTGGATGGTGCGCGTATAGGCAAGGCCGTCGGGCACGCACCCACGATGCTCTTTCCTTTGCCACTTTGAGGCTCGCAGAGAACAGGAGATGACGTGATCGGCGTTCCGAGGATGAACGATATGATCACGATCACCGTGAAAAACGATGGTGGGGACAAACGGCTCCTCGTTTTCAAAAGCGTCCCTAGTTTCATTCGATGCGGAGGCGCCTAGTCGCATGGCGGCGAATGCAGAAATAAGATCGTCAGCTGCTCCACAAGCCAGACCTGAATGCACACCGATTGCAGCGTATAGATCCGGATAGGTCGCCCCCATCACAGCGGCTGCTGCCGCTCCGGCCGACAATCCGCCAACATAGACACGCTGCGCATCAACCGGATAGTCGTCCATGACTTGGCGCGTGATACCCGCGATGAGGGACGGTTCACCGCGATCCCGTTGCTGGTCGCCGGCACGAAACCAGTTCCAACATTTCGCCAGATTGGCATGGCTTGGCTGAGTGGGGTAGACCACGAGACAGGTCTGTTCCTCAGCAATCAGATTCATGCGGGTCCCAGCAGCAAAATCGTCAGGCGTTTGAGTACCCCCGTGCAGCATGACGATCAGGGGAAGCGCTTGGCCGTGATAGCGGCAGGGGATGTAGATTTTGTAGGTACGGCTGCCTGCCGCGTTGGTATAGGCCGTTTCAATAAACCTTCCGCCTTCTGGCACAATGTCCGCTATGGCCACAGGCGCGCGCTGCGTCCATCCCCGGAATCCGGGCCTTTTGATGCGATAAGGCAAATCGTGGAGTGCAAGGAGACCGCGGAAATGAGCGAAGGTAGGCATGTCTAAATGCCGATTGTCGGCTTCTTTGTCGTTGTCCGCCGCCGCGTAAACAGCGGAAGGCGTATTTCTGTGGGAGGTGACATCTTCGATTTGACCCATTGTCATGTCGGGAGCGGGCCCATCTCGAAGCATCCGCTGAATAAGCGCTGTAGCATCAGAAAGTCGGCCTGCTCGCGTGAGAAGGGTTGCTTGCAGCATCATGTCATTCATCGGAAGCTACCTTTCGCTTTTGGACAAGCGGGCACCGGATCGGTCTCCGCGAAACATCTCGTTTGTCGCGTCACCGCGTTCTGTCAGCTAAGACCGCCTTGACCGCTTGACTTGCATGCAATGCTCCCAGCACAACGACTGAAGCGATGGTGGCGCGTGCGAGCTCGGGAGTGACGTCCGGTGCGATAGTGACGAGGCCCAATACATTGATCTCGACCATCTCTCCGGCACGGAGCGCCGCTTCGAGATCTTGGCGGCTATAGTTCCGCAGGCCGAGGTCCAAGGTCTTTCGGGCCGTGGATTGCTTGACGACCTCAGCATGGCGCTCGAGTTGGTTGCGGATTGCGGTTCGAATGAAGTCGGTTCGGTTCGAGTAAAAACCCTCCTGAACCATCAGGTCGATATGGCCGAGGTCTACGAACCCGAGATTGATCGTGACCTTTTCAGAGTCATTGGGCTTGGGTCGGAGTTGCTGAACGTTGTCTATCATTGTCAGACCATCCTATTACCATATATATGGATGGTGTATGGATGGCAAGTGGGGTTGTCAAGGCCCTTGCCCGATTAATGGAGCCCGAAGAGAGGCCGCTCACTCGAAAGGCGGATGAACAAGCCCCCATTTGGCTTGGCCGAAAATGGTCGTGAGATTTTGCAGAACGAAATACGCCCGCGCGTATCCACCTTTACTCATTGCTGGCAGTGTGCGCGCTTGAGCCCGCCTCATCACGGAATGAATCCACAAAGCCGCGGCAAGGGGGAACGGAAGCCATCGTCGTGCGGTTGCCTTGTGCCAGTCTCGAGAGGCTTTGCCTTGCGTGGCAAACAGCACATTTACCCGCGAACAATTTCCGACGGAGGACCGCGTGGCTAAAGAAGACTTTGAAACATCGACTGGCGCAGGTGGAGAGACCCATCAACGGGTCCACAAGAAAGGCTCCCATTCGGACGGCGAGGGCCATCTCACTACCAATCAAGGCATTCGCATCGCGGATAACCAAAATTCGCTACGCTCGGGAGGGCGCGGCCCGACCTTGCTTGAAGATTTCGTGCTGCGGGAGAAAATATTTCATTTTGACCACGAACGCATTCCAGAACGTATTGTGCACGCGCGCGGTTCGGCCGCGCACGGCTACTTTGAAAATTACAAATCGTTGGCCGACATTACCAATGCAGATTTATTTCAACGTGCCGGCGAAAAGACACCATTGTTCACGCGCTTTTCGACGGTCGCGGGTGGTGCCGGGTCAGTGGATACGCCGCGTGACGTGCGCGGCTTCGCCGTCAAGTTTTACACGAAGGAGGGAAACTGGGACCTAGTCGGCAACAACATTCCGGTATTCTTCATCCAGGATGCCATCAAATTTCCCGATCTCATTCACGCCGTCAAAATGGAATCAGATCGCGCGTTTCCGCAAGCCGGCAGTGCGCATGATACGTTTTGGGACTGGGCATCGTTGATGCCGGAATCAACACATATGTTGATGTGGGCGATGTCTGATCGCGCGATCCCGCGCAGTCTTCGCATGATTGAGGGATTTGGCATCCATACGTTTCAGATGAGAAATGCCAAAGGCAAGGTTACCTTTGTGAAATTCCACTGGAAACCAAAACTCGGTTTGCAATCGACGCTCTGGGATGAAGCCTTGAAGTTACAGGCCGCCGACAACGATTATCATCGACGTGATCTCTGGGAAGCGATCAACAGTGGCGCCTTTCCAGAGTGGGAACTTGGTATTCAAGCGTTCGATCAGAAATTCGCCGACGGTTTGCCGTACGATGTGCTGGATTCGACCAAGCTTATACCTGAAGAGGTGCTACCGATTAAAATCGTAGGCCGCATGGTACTCGACCGCAACCCGGACAATTTCTTCGCCGAAACGGAACAAGTGGCATATTGCCCGGCAAATATAGTACCCGGCATCGACTTCACGAACGACCCCCTATTGCAAGGCCGCCTCTTTAGCTATCTGGACACTCAGAAATCGCGCCTGGGCACCGCTAATTTCCATCAGTTGCCGATCAACGCGCCGAAATGCCCGGTAATGAATTTCCAGCGTGACGGGCAGATGCAGATGAATGTTCCCAAGGGTCGCGCAAGTTACGAGCCCAATAGTCTTCAGCTGCACGGCGAGGACACAGGACCCCGCGAATGTCCGGTCACCGGCTTCTCCACTCTGCCGGGCAGAGCGGAGGACGACGAGCAGGGCGATAAACTGCGTGTGCGTGGGGAGCTATTCGCCGATCATTACAGCCAAGCGCGGCTGTTCTGGAAGTCGATGACGGAAAGCGAACAGGCCCATATCGCGTCATCATTCACGTTCGAACTCTCGAAGGTCGGGCTCGAACAGGTGCCCCCGCGCATGGTCGCCAATCTCCGGAATGTCGACGAGGAGCTTGCTAAACGGGTTGCAGACGGAATTGGCATTGGCTTGCCTAAAAAGGCGCAACCCCGGGCGGAGGTACTTGATCTCAAACCGTCACCGGCGCTTTCAATTCAAAAAAATATGAAAAAGATCCTGGATGGACGGAAAGTGGGCATTCTCTATGCCGACGGATCAGATGAAGCGGAGATCGAGGCTTTGCAGAAGGCTATCCGCGCGAGCGGTGCTACAGCTTTTCTGGTGGCATCGAGGGTCGGTGGCGCGAAATTAAAGGGTGGTACTATCCTGAAAGCTCACGGCCAGCTTGCCGGTTCGCCGTCGCAATTGTTCGATGCGGTTGCTCTCGTTTTATCCGACCACGGCTGCGAAACCCTCGTCAACGACGCCGCTGCTGTGCAGTTTGTCATGGATGCATTCGGACATCTAAAGGCGATCGGCGCAGCCAAGGCCGCCAAGCCCTTACTTGATAAAGCCGGAGTCACGCCTGATGAAGGGGTGACGGGCCTCGGTAAAGACTTCATCGAAGCCGCGCGGTTAAGATTTTGGGATCGTGAATCGTCCGTTCGCAACCTCGCCTAAGAACAAAGACGACAGGGCGCGGAGACGAATGGCTGATACACCTGAGGGTCATCCGAGCACTAGAGTGCGGTCGCCATGAGTTAAATCGACCTCGCGCTCTCGATCTTTGGTAGAGCATGATCTTTTCGGAAAGCGGGTATCCACCCATCGGGTCAAGCCCGAGGGCATGCTTTTCCGGATCATGCTCTAGGCGCCGCCGCGGAGTGTTGGGCTCGTTTTGAAATTACGGCGCCGCGGGCGCGACCGAGAGACCGCGCACGTTGTGTCGCTCGATGAGCCGCGCCACCAAACCTGACGCTTTCGCTTCTTCGACAAAATCCCGCAAGAACGCGGCGCCGGCCAAGTTTTTCCGCGCCGTGCCGATCGCCTGCTGAACCGACATGAAGCGCCCATCGAGAATGCGGGCACCGGGCAATTTTTCCACGTCTGACAAAAGCCGCGGCCGCAGGCCGGCAAGCGCGCCGAGCTTGTCGCGGACGAACTGCTCGTACGAGCTATCGATCGCGTCCGAACGGACCAGTTCGGCGTGCTTGATGTTGCGATCGAGCCAGAGCCCGTAGGCGCTGCGACCCATGACTGCGATGCGAACGCCGGCGGTGTCGACGTCGGCGAATGTCTTCAGGTTCGAGCCCGCGGGCACCAGATAGGTCGCTTCGATCTCGGCGTAGGCGGCGGTGAATGTGATCGTGGCCGCGCGCTGAGGTTCGGCGCCGATCAGGCCTATGTCCCAAACGCCCTTGTCCGCCATGTCGGCAAGTTCGCCCGGCGACTTGAACGGTACATACTGTACCGGCACTCCGAGGCGATTGGCGACCTCGTGCGCGAGGTCGGGCGCGACGCCCACGGGCGCTCCCGTCCAGTCTGTCTTTGTCACCAGCAAAAAGTTCGACAGATTGATGCCCGCGCGCACAACTCCAGTCGGCGCAAGATCGGCAATGATGTCAGGTGACAAAGTAGGCTCCGTTGCACTTTCAGACACTGTATTTCAGATATCGTCGGCGCCGACTTATTGCTTGACGAGCGGGCAGGCGGGATTCGGCGGGCCAAACGCCTGTTCGCCCGGAATATGCGTGAGGACTTGGTAATAGTCCCATGGATATTTGGAGTCTTCCGGCTTTTTCACCTGCACGAGGACAAGGTCGTGCACCATCAGTCCGTCCTCGCGCAGTTTGCCGTTGCGGGCGAAAAAATCGTTGATCGGGTTTTCGCGCATCTTGGCCGTAACCTTCAGCGGGTCGTCGGTGCCGGCGGCCTTCACCGCGTTCAGATAGCTCATGATCGAGGAGTAGACGCCGGCCTGCCACATCGAGGGCATCTGGTTCATCTTGGTGAAGAAGCGCTTGGACCAGGCGCGGGTCTCCTCGTCCATGTCCCAATAGAACGACGTGGTGAGGACGAGGCCCTGCGCGGCTTTCAGTCCGAGCGCATGAATATCGGAGATCAGCACCAGAAGACCGGCCATCTGCTGGCCGCCTTGGAAAATGCCGAATTCGCCGCCGACCTTGATCGAGTTGATGTTGTCGGGTGGACCCGAGGCGATGCCGATAATTTTGGCTTTCGAGGATTGCGCCTGCAGAATGAACGAGGAAAGGTCGGGCGTGGCAAACGGATGCCGCACCGAGCCGAGCACCTTGCCGCCGTTTTGCACCACCACCGCCGAGGCGTCGCGCTCGAGCGCGTGTCCGAAGGCGTAATCGGCGGTCAGAAAGAACCAGGTATCGCCGCCGCGCTTGGTGACTTCCTGCGCGGTGCCGACCGCGAGCGCACGCGTGTCGAACACCCACTGCAGCGCATAAGGATTGCAGAATTTGCCGTGAAAGTCGGCGGTGCCGGTCGAGTGCGCGATAAACAGCCGTTTGCGCTCACCGGCGATGGTCTGCACCGCAAGCCCGACGGCGGAGACCGGCACGTCGACAATCAGATCAACATGGTCGCGGTCGTACCATTGCCGGGCGATGCCGGCGGCGATGTCGGGCTTGATCTGATGGTCGGCGGCGATGACCTCGATCGGCTTGCCCAGAACCGTGCCGCCGAAATCCGCGACCGCCATTTGCGCGGCCACGACCGAGCCGGGGCCGTCCGCCGCCGAGGAGGGGCCGGACATGTCGGTGAGGACGCCGATCTTCAATACGTCGTCGGATATCTGTGCCCAGGCAGGTCCTGCGGCGGCCACCGACAGTATGGCAAGCGCAGCGAGCAACAAGCGTCGCATGTGTCTCCTCCCTGGGACGGCGCGCGCCTCGCGCCGATTTCTTTGTTGTGGGCCTGACAGCCGGCGCGCAGAAGCGGTGTGGCCCGCTTCCGCGCCATGTTGAAGTAGCAAGCTTGTTAGTTCAAGTCTGTTCGTTACAGGTTCGCGTTCCACGGCACTGGCACGAACGCATAACCGGACGAGGCCTTGGCGACATGGCCGACGCCCGGGAAGCCGATATGGGTACCAGCGATCAGGAGCCGGTCGGTCGCCGCCATGTCCATCACCTTCTTGCGGGTCGCGACCGCCTGTGCCTGGTCGAGATCGTAGGCGATCGACCGCTCAGGCTCGGGGAATTGCAGCGCCGTGCTGTGCACGATGTCGGTCCAGATCAACAATTGGCCGTCGCCGTTGGCGATGCGCAACATCGTGTGACCGACGGTGTGACCGGGCGCGGTCACCGCCGTCACGCCGGGAGCGATCTCGGCGCCATCCTTGAAAGTCTGCACGCGCTTGCCGTCGATATAAGGCTTGAACACCGCGCGGCCGCCTTCGAACAGACCTTTGAAGAACGGCTTGCCTTCCGGCACCTTGGGTTCGCCTTCCAGCCACCAAGCAAACTCGTCGCCGTTGACATGAATGGTGGCGTTCGGGAATGCGATCTGCTTTTCGGCGGTCAAGAGGCCGTTGCAATGGTCCGGATGGATGTGGGTGATGACGACGGCGTCGATGTCGGCTGGATTGACGCCGGCGGCGGCCAGCGTCTTCGGCAGTTTTCCCGCGAGCGGACCAATCTCATTGGCATAGCCGGTATCGACCAGGATGAGCTTGTCGCCGGTGTTGATCAGCCATTCGTTGAAGGTGGTCGGTGCCATGTCCTTGGAGGCGACGAAGGCGTTTTGCAGCAACTTGGCGGTGCCGTCCGCATCGCCGGAAAAGTATTTCGTCGGTAGTGCACCCGAGCCGTCGTTGAGGACCGTGACTTCAAGGGTGCCGATCTTCAAGCGGTAGATGCCGGGCGCTTGCGCGCCAGCCGGCGCTTCTTTGGCTGCGGCCGGCAGCGCCGGCAGGAGTGCGGCACCGGCGGCGGCGAGCCCGAAGGAACGTCGTGTGAATTCCATACCAAACCTCCCGATCATGAAAGAATATCGCGCCCGACCTAGCGGGTTTGTGAGAACCCTTCGTGTCATGCGATGACGCGCGCGCTCTGCCCGACGCTACGCAACCGCAAGGTTATGGTCAAGGCGAGCGGGCTAGCTTTGGGACGCGCGCCCAAGCGAGGCTCAGCGTCCCGGTTGTACGCTCAAAAAAAATTGAACGATAGGCGGTCTTTTTCAGAATTGGATTTTGTCGGATTTTTTGACCCACAGCTCGTAGACCGTGCGCGCCTCTTCCCTGAGCTCGGGCTCCTGGATCATCGGAATGATCTGGCGCTGATCGAGGGGCCGGGCGAGCTCTTCGTAAAAGGGCTCGTCGCCGAGCCCGATGGCGCGGGAATCGTCCATCGACAGAACGTAATAGGCGCGATCGACGCGTGCCCAAAGCATGCTCGACATGCACATGCAGCACGGAGCCCCATTGGTATAAACCTCGCAGCCGCTCAAGTTGAATGTCTTCAGGCTGGCGCTCGCGCGCCGTACCGCCAGCAGTTCGGCATGCGCGGTCGGGTCGTTGCTCGACAGCACTTCGTTGTGCGCCTCACCGACCACGATGCCGTCCTTGACGATCACGCAGCCAAACGGGCCGCCATGGCCGTTCTGCATGCCGTGTTGCGACAATTCGAGGACGCGGTGCATGAATTTTGTTTCGTACATCGTTGGCTCCTACCGAGTTATTTTGTTGAAGCATGATCTTTTCGGAAAACCGGTATCCACTTTTCCGGATCATGCTTTTGTTGAAACATGATCTTTTCGGAAAGCCGGTTTCCACCCATCGGGTCAAAGCCCGAGGGCATGCTTTTGCGGATCATGCTTTAATCGCCCAGATAAGCTCTTCTGATCTCTTCGGTGTCGCGCAAAGCCGAAGTGGCTCCGGCGAGAACCACCTTGCCGATTTCAAGAACGTATGCGCGCTCGCAACAGGTCAGCGCCTTTCTGACATTCTGCTCGGCGAGAAGCACGGCGGTGCCGTCTTGCGCGATCAGCTGCACGGCAGACAAAACTTCATCGGCGAGCTTCGGCGAAAGGCCAAGCGAGGGTTCGTCGAGCAAGAGGAGGCGCGGCCGTCCCATCAGCGCGCGGCCGATGGCGAGCATTTGTTGCTGGCCGCCGGACAATTGCCAAGCCAGTTGCGCATGGCGCTCGGCAAGTTGCGGAAAGAGCGCAAAGGCGCGCTCGAGCCTTTGCGCGCGTTCAGCCTTGCCGGCAAAAACCGCGACCTCGAGATTTTCGCGCACCGTCATTCCAGGAAACACGCGGCGTCCCTCGGGCGCGTAGCCGAGGCCGAGGCGCGCGCGCCGTTCCGGGCTGACGCCGCTCATGTCCTTGCCGAGGAAATGCAAGTGGCCGCTCCTCGGCCGCAGAAAGCCGACGATGGATTTGAACAGCGTCGACTTGCCGGCGCCGTTGGCGCCGACGAGCGCCACCGCTTCGCCGGCGTTCACTGCGATCGACACGTCGCGCAGCGCGGAAACCTGGCCGTAGGCGACCGACAGGCTCTCGATGGTCAGGAGCGCGCTCATGAGGGTGCCGCAAGCGAGAGTTCGGTCGCATCGGCTTCGAGCCCAAGATAGGCCTCGATCACGGCCGGCTCCTTGCGCACGGCTTCGGGCAGCCCGGAGGCGATCACCTTGCCACGATCAAGACAGATCAGGCGCTCGGCGAGCGCTGCAAGAAAGACCAGATTATGCTCGACGACCAGAACCGTGATGCCCTCCGCGGCGAAAGAGCGGATCCGGCTCGCCAAGTCTTTCTGTTCGTGTTCGTTGAGGCCTGCCGCCGGCTCGTCAAGCAGCAGGAGGCGGGGCGCCGTTGCGAGCGCCCGCGCCACTTCGACGCGTCGGCGCGTGCCGTAGGGAAGCCGGCCGCACGGCTCCATTGCCACGTCGGCGATGCCCAAGCGCTCTGCGGCCGCAAACGCAATCCGGCGCGCCGCATCGAGCGCGCGATCGCGCCCGATGGTTCCGATCGCCCGCAGCAGCCCTCCGGCATCGATGCCGGCGCGGGCCACGGCGATGTTGTCGAGCGCGGAGAGATCATCGACCAGATGAATGTGCTGGAACGTCCGCGAAATGCCGAGGCGAGCGATCGCATAGGCTGGCGCATTGGTGATGTCGCGGCCGAGAAACGTCACGCTGCCGTGCTGACAAGCGGCAAGGCCCGAAATCACGTTCAGCAACGTCGTCTTGCCGGAACCGTTGGGGCCGATCAGGCCGACGATCTCGCCTTGGCGGCAGGAGAGGCCGACGCCGTCGAGCGCTTTGACGCCACCGAAGGCGAGGGCGACACCCTCGACGGCGAGAAGCGGCTCTGGGCCCGCCGCCGTCGATGGCGGCTTCTGTTGTGCGCTCGGGATTTGCGATGAGACTGCGATCGGCGTTCGCGCCTGGCTCGGGCCGAACAGCAGGGCGCGCAATCGTTCGAGCGCACCGACGAGGCCATACGGCGCCATGATCAGGACCGCGAGCGCCACCGTCCCATAGGCGATCATGTAGTAATTCTCGAGCACGCGAAACCATTCGCGCAGATAAACGATGAGGGTGGCTCCCAGGATGGCGCCGGCGATGCGTGTGCGTCCGCCGATCACCGTCATGGTCAAGCATGTGACCATCAGTGTGAGATCGAGATTTTCCGGCGAGACGACATGGATCACATGCGCCATCAGCGCGCCGGCGGCGCCCCCATAGGCGGCGCTCAACACGAAGGCGCCGAAGCGCAGCTCGGCGATGTTCAATCCCATCGACGACGCGGCCTCGAGGTTTTCTCGCATCAGATGATAGGCCTGTCCGTGCAAGCCGCGCGTCACCTGGTAGGCGATGAGGCAGCCGATGGTCACGATCGCCCAGACGAACCACAGTACCGAGCGGCGGTCGGAGATCGTCAGCCCCGGAAGCTCGATCGCCGGAATGCCGGCGAGGCCGTTGGTGCCTCCCGTCACGTCGCTCCACTGGATGGCGAGCAGCAGCACCACGAGGCCGATGCCGAGCGTTGCCAGCGAAAAGTAGTGATCCTCGAGCTTGAGAACCGGCACCGCGACAATGACGGCCAAGAGCGCGGGTCCGGCGATCGACAACGGAAACGTCGCCAGGAACGGAAAGCCGAAGCGCGTCGCCAGGATCCCGGTGATGTAGCCGCCGATGCCGAAGAAGGTCGCCTGCGCGAGTGACACCGCGCCCGCATGGCCGAACACGAACTGAAAGCCGAGCACCAGCAGCGCGTAGATGCCGCAGATCGTCAACACGCGCAGATCGTAGGGACCGGCCCAGAACAGCGCGTAGGCGATCAGCGCCGCCGCCCCAAGAAGAAGCGGAAGCCGTATGCCGTTAAAGAGCCAAGCCAACAAGCTCGCGGCCTCCGTTTCTCCAATCAGACTCGGCGCCGGACAAGCTCGCCGAAAATGCCCTGTGGGCGGAAGAAGAAAACCAGGAGGAGCGCAAGGTACAACAGTCCGGTCGCGACCGCGTACGATACATACGCCGAGACGACGACTTGAAAGAGCGAGATCATCATCGCCCCCACCACGGCCCCGGCGATGCTGCCCCAGCCGCCGACCACGACGGCGATGTAGGCATAAACGCTGAGCGGAATGCCGCCGGTCGGGTAGACGAAAAACTGATTGGCCAAGAGCATGCCGGCAACGCCGGCGAGCGCGGTGCCGGCACCGAAAGTGGCGGCGATCAGCGCATGCACGCGAATGCCGATCGCTTGCGCCATCTGCCGGTCCTGCGCGGTCGCGCGCAACCGCCGCCCGATCTGGGTGTGGGCGAAGATGAGGTATTGCAGCGCAATCAGCGCGCCGGCCACAACGAGGGTGCCGAGCGCCTGGATGCTGATCGCAACCGGCCCAGCATGCAGGATGCCGCTCTGGATCAGTGGCGGCGCCGCATGCGCCTGCGGCCCGAACAGCACCAGGAAAACATTCTGCAGCACGATGCCGATCAACAGCGTCGAGATGAACACGGTGGAGGGCGGGCGGTTGATCAGCGGGAAATAGGCCACGAGCGACACGACGACCCCGACCACGAACATGATCGCCGCCACCACCGGCAGCAACACGATCATCGGTAGCGGTGCCATGGCGCCAAGACCGACGGCGACGTAGCCGCCGGCCATGACCAGGTCGCCGTGAGCAAAATTGACCGCTCCGGTCGCGTTGACGATGAAGACGAAGCCGAGCGCGATCAAGGCGTAGGCGGCGCCGAGCGCGACGCCGTTGATCGCGAGTTGCAGAAGGGTCATCGGCGCCGCGCGTCCCCGTCGGTCGTCTCGCTGTTATTTCAGGATAAGCTGGTCTCCGGCATAATGCGCGACGATTTTCGGGATGCGGCTCGTTCCGTCCCAGCAGACGATTTCGGCATCGTGCGCGAGGTCGCCATGGCCGTTCGATTTATAGGTCATGGCAACGCCCTGATAGCTCTCATTCTGCAGCGCCGCGCCCAGATCATCGGCGGTTTTCGCGCCTTTGGACATCAGCGTCAGCGCCATCATCACACCGTCATATTGCCCGAGCGCGAGTCCGTCGGGCTCGATTCCGAAGCGCTTGAGGTAGGCGTCGGCCCAGGCCTTGATCGCGGGCGTCGTCCGCGCTTCGGGCGCCGAAGGGGTTTCGGCGCAGACGCCGGCGAGTTCAGCGGGCTCGAACAGCGCCGTCGCCGTCGGCTCGACGATCGAGGAGCTGTTGACGATCGGGATATTCAGCCCGGTCGATTTGATTTGTTTGGTGATCAGCGTCATCGGCGTCGAGACCGCATGCAGCACGATGACGTCGGCGCCCGAGGCTTTGACCCGCGCCAGCAGCGGGCTCATGTCTTTGGTGTCGGGGGCGATCGAATTGTCCTCGAACACCGGCTTGGTGCCGAGCTTGGCGAAATCCTCTTGCAGCAGCGCGAAGCCGCCCTGGCCGTAGGCGGTGGTGTCGCTGATCAGCGCGATCTTGGTCTTTTTCATCACCTCGACCACGTACCGTGCGTGCGCGACCTTGATCTCGCGATCGTTGGGCAGGAAGCGGAAGATGTAGGGATTGCCGCTCTCGGTGATTTTGGCGAGACCCGAGATGGTCAGGAGCGGCACTTTATATTCGGCGGCGATCGGCATCATGGCGACCATTTCGGTGCCGAAGACCGTCACCGCCGCCGCGATCGCCTTCTGGCTGCTCAGCGCCTTGTCGAGGGCGGTGGCCGCCCCGGTTGCCGAGGTGCCGGTATCGAAGATCGGAAAATCGACTTTCATTCCGCCCGGCGCTTGCTCGAGGGCCATGACGGCGCCGTTGCGCTGGCTGCCGCCTTCGACCGAGAGAAAGCCGGTGATCGGCATCACGATCGGCATATAGGCGTCGGCGGCGTGCGCAAGGCCGACGGTGATCCCGGCAAGTGCCATTCCGATTGCGGCCGGCGCGAGCATCTTGCGCACGGAATGACGCGTGGAGTTGGGCAGAGTCCATGTGGAAACGAGCATCGCTACCTCTTGGGCGTTGCGCAGGCTCCCGGGTTTCCTGCTGATAGAAAATTTTTCTTGCGAAGAATGATCTTGTAACGGTGATGCGTCGTCAAGCAGAAACGAGTTGCCGGGATTTGGGACCGGAGGCGGTTTACACCGCAGATGAGGCGCCGGCACGCGGCCAGCACCGCCGCGCCCTGCGGCAGACGATCATTCTTCGTGCGGACGGGCCAGGCGGTGGACGTGATAGGGCTCGCAAGCAAGGCCGTGGCAGAACGTGCCGACGAACGGCCGCAGTTGCTGTGCAAAGGCCCGTGTCCTTGCGTTGGCCGCGTAGAGGCGTTGGGCTGCTGCGGTGGCGTCGTGCCGCAGCTTCTTTTCATCGATGGTCGTCAGCCGCCCGCGATCGAGCACCAGGCGTCCGCCGATCATGACGCTATCGACCGAGGCGCCGTTCTCGGTGAACACGATCTGCGTCACGAGGTCGTGGCATGGCACGTAGTTGATGTGGCCGAGATCGAGAAAGACGATATCGGCTTTGCGGCCCGGCGCGATTTCGCCGATGGTGCCGTCGAAGCCCATGGCGCGGGCGCTGCCGGCGGTGGCCATGCGCAGCACTTCGTCGGCGCCGAGCCATGTCTCGAAATCGGGTGTCTGCACCCGCGAGATCAGAGCGGCGAGCCGGGTCGCCTCGAACATGTTGAGCTGGTCGGAGCTGTTGGCGGCGTCGGTCGCGACCCCGACATTGATGCCGCGCTCGAGCATCGGCCGCAGATGCGCGAGGCCGGAGCCGAAGCGCATGTTGCTGACGGGTGCGTGCACCACCGAGGCGCCGTTGTCCGCGAGCCGCCCGAGATCGTCGCCATCAAGCCATATCGCGTGCGCCGCAGAGAGGTGAGGGCCGAGCAAACCGAGCTCATCGAGATGTGCAGTCAGCGTCTTTCCGTATTTGCGCAAGCCGAGCACCGCCTGCGCTTTGCTTTCGGCGAGGTGGGTCTGCATCGGCAAACCGTAAGCGCGCGCCAGATCGCGACAGCGGACAAGGAATGCGTCGCTGCAATGAAGCGGAATGGTCGGTGCGATCGCCGGCCGGATCCAATCGCGATCGAACGGCCAATCGGCATAGATCGTCTCGATCGCATCCGCCGTCGCTTCATACGGCGCAAGCGTGAAGGCGCGCACGTCGGGCTGTAGCGCCTCGGGCATCGCCTCGATCAAGCCTGGATAAGCCTGGTAGAGCGTCTTATCCGCGAGCATCGGAGCGATGACCGCGCGGATACCGGCATCGCGATAGGCGCGGCCCAGCGCGGTGACGCCTTCGAGGCTTGGGATCGGGAATTCGAAAAAGAGATCGTAGCAGGCGGTGCAGCCTTTGCGGATCATCTCGACTGCTGCCACCAGGCCGTTGAGGTACTTATCCTCGACCGTCCGATGACCGGTCATGCCGGGCATGCCGTTGAGAAAGAGTTCGAGCGGCCAGCGGTCGCCGACCAAACCTTTGGCGAGCGTACCGTGACCGTGTACGTGGGCATTGACCAAGCCGGGCATCAGCGCGCGGTCGGTGGCGTCGATGAGCGCGGCGTCAGGCGGTGCCTCCAATCCGGGCGGCCCGATGGACAGGATGCTGTCACCCTCAATCAGAATATCGGCCGGCTCCGCTATCCGGCGCTGCACATCCACCAGGCGGCCACCGCGGACGATTGAAAACGTATGGGTCATGCGTGTTCCAAATGGCCGGCGGCCGCGACAGCGGGAGTAAAGACGCCGCAACGGGACCGGCGCCTGCCTGTCCCACAGCGTGATTGCTTGCTCGCTGCCGCAAGAGCCTTTGCGCAGAGCCGCGCGGATCGACTATATGCTGGCGCATGCCGCAATTCACGCATGGTGAGGTCGAGATCGCCTATCTCGACGAAGGAGAGGGCGAGCCGATCGTGCTCGTCCATGGCTTTGCTTCCAACAAGGAGGTGAACTGGATCTATCCAGCCTGGATATCGACGCTCACGCGCGCCGGCCGCCGGGTCATTGCGCTCGACAATCGCGGTCACGGCGCATCGACCAAGCTTTACGATCCGGCCGCCTATCACAGCAGTCTCATGGCCGGCGACGTGCGGGCGCTGCTCGATCATCTCGACATCGCGCGTGCCGACGTGATGGGCTATTCGCTGGGCAGCCGGATCACGGCGATCCTTGCAGTCGAGCACCCGCAACGGGTGCGCGCCGCGATCCTCGGCGGCATCGGCATTCGCCTCGTGGATGGACCGGGGCTATCGGCGCAAGCCATCGCGGCGGCGCTCGAAGCGCCCACGCGCGCCGACGTGACCGATCCGCGCGGCTATACCTTCCGATCCTTCGCCGAGCAGACGCGCTCGGATTTGCGTGCGTTGGCCGCCTGCATCCGTGGTTCGCGGCAGACGCTGGCGCGCGACGAACTCGCCGGCCTCACCGTTCCGCTCCTGGTTGCGGCCGGGAGCAACGACGACATTGCCGGCTCCCCCGTGGAGCTGGCGGCGCTGGTGCCCGGCGCGCAGGCGCTGGTCGTTCCGGGACGCGATCACATGCTCGCGGTGGGCGATCGCGTATTCAAAACCGGCGTGGTCGAGTTCCTGGCTCGGCGCCCATGAAGAATGCTATTGTCGGCCAATGGCTTGTTCGTTTCTGGTCAGAGGCCGGTTTTGGTAAGTTCAGGTAAGCGCGTGTTAGCCCGCCCGCTGGTTTCTCTGCCCACACAAACCCATTTATGCTAGAAGGACGCCGTCCTGGGGGACGGTTATTCCAGGACGAGCGTTTCCGGGAGCACAACCACATGATGCAGCATCAGGCGAAGCCGGTCATCGACAAGGTCGATCCGGTCTGGGCGCGCGTCCGTCGTGAAGCCGAGGACGCGGTTCGCAACGAACCCGAACTGGCATCATTCCTCTATTCGACCATTCTGCATCACGACAGTCTCGAGGGCGCCATCGTCTACCGGCTGTCCGAACGGCTTGATCACGCCGCGCTGTCCGGCGAGCTGATCCGGCAAGCCTATGCGGGCGCGCTGGAGGATTCGCCGTCGATCGGCGAAAGCTTCCGCGCCGACATCGCCGCCATCATCGACCGCGACCCGGCAACGCATCGGCTTATGGAGCCGGTCCTCTACTACAAGGGCTTCCACGCCATCCAGGCCCATCGCCTGATGCACTGGCTGTGGCACAAGGGCCGCAAGGATTTCGCGCTCTACCTGCAAAGCCGCTGCTCGGCGGTATTTCAGTGCGACATTCACCCGGCGGCGAAGATCGGCCGCGGGATCTTTCTCGACCACGCCACCGGCCTCGTCGTCGGCGAGACCGCGGTGATCGAGGACGACGTGTCGATGCTCCACGACGTCACCCTCGGGGGCACCGGCAAGCAATGGGAAGACCGGCACCCGAAGATTCGCTACGGCGTAATGATCGGCGCCGGCGCCAAGATCCTCGGCAACATCGAGATCGGCCATTGCGCGCGCATCGCGGCCGGCTCGGTGGTACTCAAAACGGTGCCGAACAACGTGACCGTCGCCGGCGTGCCCGCCCGGGTGGTCGGTGTCGCCGGATGCCCCGAGCCCGCGCGTCTCATGGATCAGATGGTCTACGGCGAGATTTGATCGGCGGCATCACTGCGTGCTATCGGGTCGCGCGCTGAGCGGTTTCAGCGGCAGGTAAACTCTTTCCGGAGAGGCTAATCCCGTTCGTCGGGGTCATGCTCGAGGAGACGCGCGGTGGACGTACAAGAAGTTAAGAAACTCGACGCTTACCTCAAGAAGCTGTTCGGCAATGCGCGCATTCGCGTCGTGCCGCGTCCGAAGAAGGACGATTCCGCCGAGGTCTATGTCGGCGAGGAATTTGTCGGTGTGCTGTTCGTCGACGACGAAGACGACGAGCGCTCGTACAACTTCCAGATGGCCATCCTGGGCAGCGATCTCGAATAGGGCCCGTCTCGGGAAAGCGGGCCCCCGGATTTGACCCGACGGGTAAACGCCGGCTTTCCGAAAACGAGATGCGACAGCCAGTGAGTCTGGTGCGCACGCCAATTCAATAACGCGAGTGCTCCGGCCGTTGCTGCTTTACTGGCCCGACGCGTGGAGTTGCGCCACCAGGCGATCGAAGCCGGCCGCGGTGTTGCGCCAGTCCGCGAGCCATTCGTGCGAGAAGCGCAGCGTCATGACGGTGGCATCGAGCGAGCGTTCCTGGGTACAGGTGCCGGGCAGGCCCCGCGTCGGTCGCGAGCAGAGCGCGTAGAACTGCTCCGGAGTTTCCGCAAGATAGATGAGGTCCTCGCCCTCATAGGGCGTGCCGTTGCGAAAGGCGACGATTGCCAAGCCGCCCGGGCCGGAGGTTGCCTGCGCCTCGATATAGCGCGGATAGATCGTCCGCAGCCGCGTCAGCGGCGGCAGCACGGCGCCAAGGCCGGCGATGGTCACGAACAGGCGGTCGCCGATGCGCGGCATCGGCGGCGGTTCGCCATCCTCGGCGCTCGGCAAGGTGATGTCGGCGAGCGCGTCCGCTGAGGGCGGCGTCAGTGAAGGCCAGAGAAACACCAGGTCCATGCGCTCGTGCGCGCCCGGCTGGCGTTGCACTTTAATCCGTATGGCCGCCGGCGGCACGTTGAAAAGGACGCCGGCCACGGTCACCGGGACCGTCGGAGCGTCGAGCGATACCTGCGATTTGGGCCAGGTCGGCCACAGCAGGTAGGAGACGAACGCCGCGACGAGGGCCAAGATCGCCGCCGCAATCGCGAGCGCCGCCAGACGGTTTCGCGACTTCCACGCGGTCGATCTTGGTCCAGCGACTGCTTGCGCTCTCATGCCCGATGCTGTGTGGCCGAATCATTTGCGGGTGCGACGCTGCTAAGAAGCAGGGTTGGACGTTAACCCTCTCTTAATCATGCCGTGGCGTTCGGCCGCGCGCTCTGCAACCTGTCTCCCCACAGCGGGGGAGGCGTTTGAATGATCGACGCATGGCAGTCTGTCGTTTCGCCGGACACGTTCGAGTCTCTATTCGCCCTCGCGTTCGGCTTTGCCGTCGCCGGTCTTTGCGCCAGCAGCTATCGCTTAGCCGGATCGCATCTGCCGCATCTGCGCATGTTGGAGGCCGGGCCCATGGTTGGGCGGCTTGCCGCGGTTCCGCTTCTGATCTTCTCCGCGCCCTATCTGATCATGCGCAACACGCTGCGCCGTAGTGCGCTCGGGCGCCGGCGCGGCGACGCCGTCATGGTTGCGACTGTGATTGCCGGCTTGTGGAGCTTGATGTCGGGAACGGTTCTTCTCACGGCGCTTCAAGCGCTGCTGAGCGTCTGATAATCCATTTGCACCGGCCGGCTTCCGTTCATTCCCACGCCAGAGGGAATCCATTCCGGTTCTGGGTCCTCGCCCCCGCGAGGACGAGCGGCGCAAAAGCGTATTCGGATTGCACATGATCTACGAGCTTGATGGACAGAAGCCCGAATTACCCGAACAGGGCCGCTACTGGATCGCTCCGGGAGCGGCGGTGATCGGCAAAGTGCGGCTGAAGAACGATTGCAGCGTCTGGTTCGGCGCGGTCATGCGCGGCGATAACGAGTGGATCGAGCTGGGCGAACGCTCGCAAATCCAGGACAACGCCACGCTGCACACCGATATGGGCTTTCCGCTCACGATTGGGACGGAATGCGTCATCGGGCACAACGTCGTCCTGCACGGCTGTAGTATCGGTGAGCGCGTGCTCATCGGCATGGGTGCCATCGTGCTCAATGGCGCGCGCATCGGAGCCGGCAGCCTGGTGGGCGCCGGCGCGTTGGTCACCGAGGGAAAGGAATTTCCGGAGCGCTCGTTGATCGTCGGGACGCCGGCGCGCGCCATCCGCACGCTCGATGACGCGGCCGTGGCCGCTATCGCTGCCGGGGCCGATATTTACGTCCGCAACTTCAAGCGCTTTGCCAAGGGCATGAAGCCGGTCGAATAAGATCGACCGGCTCGCCTCATTTCGCCTCGGCGGTTTTGGCTCCGTCGGGAGCGTCCTTTGCGCCGGCGACCCGCACCTTGTCGCCCGAAGCGACGCCATCCGGCGGGTTCACGACAACGTGGTCCTCGGCGGTCAAGCCGGTGCCGATTTCAACTTCCCTGCCGAGATCGCGTGCGATCGTTACCGGCTTGAGGTTGATGCGATTGTCGTTGCTGACCGTGGCAACCCGCAATCCACTCTGATCGAAGATCAGCGCGCTTGCCGGCACACTGATGGCAACGGCAGGGTGGGGCAGATGGAAAGTGACCGTCGTGAAGGCGCCGGTCATCAGTTCGCTGGAGGAATTGTCGACGACGAGCTGAATGCGCGTCGTGCTCGTCGCGACTTCAACCGACTGGGCCGATGCCTCGACGGTGGCTGGGAAAGTTCTCCCCGGATATTCCGGAACGGAAATCTGCGCTTTGGTCCCGACCGGAACGCCAGGCACATAATTCTGCGGCACGTTGACGTAGACGCGCAATTTGTTGATCTGTGAAACGACGAACATCGGCGGACCGCCGGCACCGGCGTTGATCAGCGCACCGACGTCGGTTGCGCGCGCCGTGACCAGGCCGTCGAACGGCGCCACCACCCGCTTATACTGTTCGAGCACGCGCAAGCGGTCGAGGTTGGCTTGCGCGGCGCGCACCAAGCCCTGCTTGTTCGAGGAGTTGGCCGAACGCTGGTCGAGGTCCTGCTGCGATATCGCATAGGTGGTGATCAGGTACTGGCCGCGCTTGAGTGTCGCGTCCGCGAGCACGGAATTGGCTTTGGCGCTGGCTAAGTTGGCTTCGGCCTGCATGATCTGTTGGTCGAGGTCGGGGGCGTCGATAACCGCCAGCAGCTCGCCGGTCTTGACCGGCGCGCCGATGTCGACCTTCCAGTCCTTCACGTAGCCGCTAACGCGGGCGTACATCTGCGCCTGCGTATACGCTTCGAGGCGACCGGGAAGGTCGAGCTTGGATATCCTGTTGCGGGCTTCCGGCAGCGCGACCGCGACCACCGGCACTGCCTGATCCTCGGTCCATTCACGCAACTTGGCGTCGGCCACTTTGCGTGTCGTAACGCCGAATACGACGATCAGCATCGCGACCAATAGCGTCGACAGTCCGGCGACGTATAGTCCGCGTCGCGACACGGCGGGAGGAGCGGGTGGATTTGAATCAGGCTGCATGCGGTTCCCCTGCCGCTAAGGCGACTTTCGCGCTGCGGCGTTGATGGATGATGCTGAAAACGACAGGAACGAAAACCAGCGTGGCGATCGTAGCGAAGCAAAGACCGCCGATCACGGCGCGGCCGAGCGGTGCATTCTGCTCGCCGCCTTCGCCCAGTCCGAGCGCCATCGGCAACATGCCGATGATCATGGCGAGTGCCGTCATCAGCACCGGCCGCAGACGCACGAAACCGGCCTCGAGCGCGGCGGCGGTCGCATCGCCGTGCTCCTCGAGCTTTTCCTTGGCGAAGCTGATGACCAGAACGCTGTTGGCGGTGGCGACGCCCATACACATGATCGCGCCGGTGAGCGCCGGGACGGAGAGGGTGGTGCCGGTCGCGAACAGGATCCAGACGATGCCGGCCAAGGCCGCCGGCAGCGCGGTGATGATTACGAACGGATCCGACCAGGACTGGAAGTTCACGACGATCAACAGATAGATCAGGACCACTGCGGCAAGCAGACCGAAAATCAAGCCGGAGAACGCGCTCTCCATGGTCTTGACCTGTCCGAGCAGGACGACCTGCGCGGATTTCGGCGCTTCCTTGGCGGTGCTGTCGACGACCTTTTGCACGTCGGCGGCGACCGCGCCGAGATCGCGGCCTTGCGGCACGGCGTAGACCTGGACCATGGGCTGAATGTTATATTCCGAAAACACAGCCGGCGTTACCGACCGCTTGATTTCGGCGATGCCGCCGAGCGTCTGCATCGGCACGCCCTGGGCCGTGATCGGCAGATTTTGCAGCGCGTTGAGCGTGTCGACCTGATATTGCGGCGTCTGCATCACGATCGAATAATTCACGCCGTTCTCGGGATTAAGCCAAAAGGTCGGCTGCACCTGGCTCGACCCGGCGAGATTGACTACCATGCTGTTGGTGACGTCACGCTCGGTGATGCCGACATATTGCGCGCGGGTGCGGTCGACATTGACCTCGAAGCTCGGCGCGTTCAACGACTGCTGAACGCGGACGTCGGTCAGGCCGGGAACATGCCGCAACTGGCGCAGCAATTTATCGGCATAGGCAAAGTTGCCCTTCACGTCGGGGCCTCGGATCTGAATTTCGATCGGAGCCGGCGCGCCGAAATTGAGGATCTGGCTGATGATGTCGGCCGGCAAGAAGGAAAATGTCGTGCCCGGGAATCGCAGCGGCAATTCCTCCCGCAGCGTGCGCACATAATCCCGCGTCGGCCGGTGATCTTCGCTCAGCTGAATTTGGATGTCGCCGTCCTGGGTCCCGATCGTCCCGGTATTGTTGTAGGTCATGTTGATGCCGCTGATCGGGAAGCCGATATTGTCGACCACGGTCGACAATTGTTCAGACGGAATGATCTCGCGCAGCGCCTTTTCGATTTCGGCGAATTGTTGCGCGGTTTCCTCGACCCGCGTTCCCACCCTGGCACGGACATGCATGAGGATACGGCCGTCGTCGACCGACGGGAAGAAGTCGCGGCCGATGTAGGGCGCGAGCGCGAACGAGCCGACCACGAAGGCGAGAAACCCGACCACGAACACGGTGCGGTGGCGCAACGACAGCGCCAAAAGCTCGTGATAACCGTTGCGGAAGCGCTCGAAACGGTTTTCGAAGCCGCGCTGGAAACGCACCAGCGGATTGCGCGTCGGCGGCAGCGCATGCCCGTGTTCGCCGTGCCCTTCGTGCTTCTTCAGCAGATACAGCGCCATCGTCGGCACCAGCGTGCGCGACAGGATGAACGACCAGATCATCGCAGAAATGACCGCTTCGGCCATCGGCACGAACAGAAAGCGCGGCACGCCGGAGAGGAAGAACATCGGCACGAACACGATGCAGATGCAGAGCAGCGACACGAAGGCGGGCGTCACGATCTGCTCGGCGCCGTCAAGGATCGCCTGCTCGACTTCCTTGCCCTGTTCGAGATGCCAGTTGATGTTCTCGATCGTCACCGTGGCTTCGTCGACGAGGATGCCGACGGCCAGCGCGAGACCGCCCAAAGTCATAATGTTGAGCGTTTCGCCGAGCGTCCACAGCGTCGCGATCGAACCGAGCACCGAGAGCGGGATCGAGGTGGCGATGATCAGCGTCGAACGGAAGCTGCCGAGAAAGAGGAGAATCATCAGGCTCGTCAGCGCCGCCGCGATGACACCCTCGCGAATCACGCCGCCGATCGCCGCATTGATAAAGAACGACTGATCGCCGAGCTGGGCGATGGTCAGGTTATCCGGCAGTGTTCTCTTGATATCCACCAGTTTGTGCTTGACGCCATCGATGATGGCCAGCGTCGACACCGCGCCGTTTTTCAGCACCGACATCAGCACCGAGCGATTGCCTTCGACGTGCACGATGTTGGTCTGTGGCGGATAGCCGTCGCGAACTTGCGCGACGTCATTGATGTAGACCACTGCGCCGTTGACGACCTTGATCGGCAACTGCCCCAGCGCTGCGAGCTGCGACGGGGCATTATTGAGGTTGATGGTGTACTCGTAGGTACCGATCTTCTCCGTGCCGACCGGTGTGATGAGATTTTGCGCCGCAAGTGCGTTGGCGACGTCCTGACCCGAGAGGCCGCGCGCCTGCATGGCCACCGGATCGATGTCGATCTGCATCTGCCGCTGCTTGCCACCGTACGGGTAGGGAATCGCGGCGCCCGGCACCACGACGAGCTGAGTGCGCAGGAAGTTGATGCCAATGTCGCCGAGCTGCTGCTCGGTCAGGCCCTTGCCAGACAACGCCAGCTGGATGATCGGAACGGTGGAGGCGTTATAGTTCAAGATGAGCGGTGGCAGTGTGCCGGGCGGCATCTGCCGCAGCAGCGTTTGCGAAACGGCAGTCACTTGCGCGTTCGCGGTGCGGATGTCGGCGGTCGGCTGGAAGAAGATCTTAACGATGCCGATGCCGGTGTAGGAGGTTGCTTCGATATGCTCGATGTCGTTGACCGTCGTGGTCAGCGTGCGTTCGAATTGGGTGAGCATGCGCCCGGCGGTCTGGTCCGGCGGCAAGCCGGTATACTGCCAGATGGCCGCGATGACCGGGATGCGGATTTCCGGGAAGATGTCGATCGGCGTGCGCAAAGCGGCCAGGGGGCCGATGATCAAAAGCAAAAGCGCGAGAACGACAAAAGTATATGGGCGCCGCAAAGCAATGCGGACCAGGGCAGTCATGAAGCTTCGGCTCCCCAATCGGGGCCACGGCCTGTAACGGCGCGGACGTGGCGACGGATCACCCCCGGCAGTGGGGAACTCGTCCCACTGTGCAGCGCAACATACCGTGCTTCGGCCGGGGCACAACTCACAAATACGTTGAAGTCCTGCGCGTACTTAGCATGGCAGGCGTGCATTGCGCATGGTTAGCGGGCAGCGAACGGAGGACGCTGCCTCCACTCGGATCCCGGCGCGGCCGCCTGCAAATTAGTCCCTCTATCGGGGCCAGCGCACGCGCTGCCGATGGCGGTGAGGCAGCCGCTTTCCCGGTTGTTGGCGCCCTATGTTCTTTGTTCTTTCTGTGCCGCGGTGGAAAAGCCGAGGCAGGCGGGCTGGTCACCGTTGGCTGCGGGGGACAATCCGGCCCGGGGCGCGCCCCGAAGGCCACCCTTTTTCAGGCGACGTGCGCGGAGGCGGGCGCGGCTTCCATCGCGTTCTGCCGAATGAAATTGACGGCGTCCTTGGCCGACATGGCATGGCCGTAGAGATAGCCTTGCCCTTGCTGGCAACCTTCCTGGTGCAGCGCAACCGCCTGCGCCGGTTTCTCGACCCCTTCGGCGGTGACGGTCAATCCGAGCCCGCGGCCAAATCCGAGGAGCGCGCGCAGCAGCGCGTAGGCCTCGGGCTCATGCTCCATGCTGTCGACGAAACTGCGGTCGATCTTGATCTTGTCGATCTTGAAGTTGCGCAGATGATAAAGGCTGGAATACCCGGTGCCGAAATCGTCCAGCGCGATGCGTACGCCGGCGCCGCGCAGCGCCGTGAGCGCCTCCTGCGCACCTTCGAGGTCGTGCACGATGGCCGATTCGGTCAGCTCGATCTCGAGCCGCCGAGGGGAGAGGCCGGCCTCCGCGAGGATGGTGAGGATCCGCAGCCCGAGCGTGCGCTCCTTGAGCTGTGACGGCGATACGTTGAACGCAAGCGTCAACTTGTCCGGCCAATGGCTGGCGTCGTGCGCGGCCTGGCGCAGCAGATGCTCGGTCAATTCGTTCATGAGGCCGCAGCTCTCCGCAACAGGTATGAAACGGTCGGGAGCAATCCACCCGAGCGTCGGGTGCTCCCAGCGCGCCAACGCTTCGAAGCCGACGACCTGCTTGGTGGCCAGATCGATCAGCGGCTGATAATGCGGCCGCACGTCGCCATTGCTGATGGCGCCCCGCAGGTCGCGCTCGATGCGATCGCGCTCTTGAGTGCGCGCATCCATTTCGGCGTCGAAAAAGCGGGAAGCCGATTGCGGCTTTTCGTCTTTGGCGCGGTAAAGCGCGATGTCCGCGCGGCGCAGAATCTCGACGTCACTTGGTCCGTCTTGCGGAAAGAGCGCGATGCCGATACCGACCCCGAGGTGATGTTGAAGCCGGCCTGTGGTAATCGGCTGGCCGATCTCCTTGATCACGCGTAGCGCGATGTTGGTCGCCTCTTCGCTACCCGGCAGTTCACGCGCGAGAATGGCGAATTCGTCGCCACCGAAGCGCGCCACCAGGTCCTTCTCGCGCGCCGCGCGGCGCAGCCGCATACCGATGTTGACCAACACTTCGTCGCCGATGCCGTGGCCATAGAGGTCGTTGATGCGCTTGAATGCATTGAGATCGAGAAGCAGCACCGCATGCGCCCCGTGGCTGTGCGGCGGTGCCGATACAGCATCTTTCAGCTCACGATCGAAGCGGCGGCGGTTTGGCAAGCCGGTCAGCGCGTCTTGCATCGCCAGTTCATGCGCGCGCCGTTCGGCGGCGACGCGCCTTGCAACTTCGCGGCGTTGCAGCTTGAGAAAGCGCCAGGATAGCGCGAGCAATCCGAGGCAGAGAAGCGTAGCGAGCGCCAGCGCCTCGTCCGTTTCGATGACGTGCTCTTGCTCAGGCACGCCGGTCGAATTGGGGAAGATGTCGTATTCGTAGGCGATCAGGGTGGCGATGGCCATCAGCGCCAACAACAGAATGCCGTCCCAGATGATCGCCCGGTAGCGAAGCCACAGGTGCCGCATGATGGCCCGCAATTGCATAAAACTACACTCGAGAAATGTTTTGCTAGAGCATGTCCCGGAAAAGCTTGCCCTCGGGCTTTGACCCGATGGTGGAAAACGGGCTTTCCGAAGAAGACATGCGACGACCTATGAATATTAAACCTAGAGCACATTCCGATTCCCCTTAATCGGGACCCGCTCTAGGGGAGCGACTTAATAGCGAGATGCGATGAACAAAGGCTTGCCGGACGCGGCAACGCGCGGAAAATCGACAAACTAGGTTTCCGAAATATCGGCGCGCGGCAAGAAAGAGTGGCAGCGTAGGTTCAAGCTGTCACCGACGGCGAGGCAACGTGGCGAAGTACCTCCCGCGAAAGCAAGGCGCCGATCAAAATCTGGGATTGAAGTCTGATCCGGTCGGGCGCGCGCGTGCTGTTGATCGGTCAGTGCCGATCAACAGGTCTTGGTGCCACCTAGAGTGATGCGCCACCCAGAGTAATGTACCACCTTGAGGGAGGCGCCACCTGGAGTGGACCCGCGGGCGCCTCGCGCAACCGTGCCGCCGCCCGACTGCAGGGCAGAGCTTGCTGGAGCCGCGTCGCTCAAGCGACTAGAGGCGCGCGGTCGCCGGCAATGGCATCGTCATTTCTTCGCTAGTGCGTCCTGGACGCACTTCTTGACCATCTTGTGCCGCTTGTACCAGGACGTTTCGTTGTATTTCGCGTAATCCTTTACCTGCGTCTTGCATTCCGCCGTCGCTTTCTGCACGGCGGCTTTGTCCGGAGCGGTCTCCGCGACAGCGCTGATGGGTGCATAGGCCATCGCGCAGACGACGGCGGTCGTGGCGACACCGGCAATCAATTTTCTCATGAGAATCATCCCCCTTCGGGTCAGGCGCCCCATTTGGACATAACGATATGGAATGGCCGGGATCAAGAAATAAAAAGGTCCAACCGGCTCGCCCGAAAAAGCCGGCGGGATGTCCCGTTGGAGAAAAAGGTGCCGCGTCTCCATCAGGTTTAAGGCGCTCTCGCTGCCATCGATCGGTCGAGCGACGCACAAGCTGCGTCGGTCCCGTATGACAAATGCAACAGCTTCGCCGTCTCCTGAAATCTTTGCGTAATGCGCGTTCGGTTTGCTGGACGTGGCTCTAGCAGATGTAACCAGCAAGCCGCGCCTCTATCGGTGCCACCTTTTTTGAGTTGACTCAAATCCTCAGGGTGAGCGCCCGGCTCGCGCCAGTGAAAGGTCGAGAGTATGAACAAAGTCAGCCCAATTGCATCAACGTTTCGATTGGAGCCGTCCGGCGCAGAGGTAGATGTCGTTACGTCGGCGGCACAACTTGCACCGGCGTTGCAGGCGCAAGCGCAGCAAGCCGATGCGCTCTGCTGGCTGCCGGACGAGACGATCGCGGCTCTCGATGCCGCGCGCTTGTTCGATATGTCGGTGCCGCGCTCGTACGGCGGTCTGCAATCGTCCCTCGATACGTATTTGGACACACTGATCGAGCTCGGGCGTGCCGATGGCTCGGTGGCCTGGACGGTGGCGATGATCTCCACCGCGACATGGCTCGCGGCAACCGTTTACCCGCCGGCGATCGCCGATCAAGTATTCGGGCGACCCGGCGAATGGCGCGCCGCGGGTTCGTTCGCGGCACGGAGTGCGAAAGTAAAACGAGCTCCAGGCGGGCTTTTGATCGAGGAGGGACTTTGGATGTACGCCACCGGCGTCCATCATGCGCGCTGGGTCAACCTTGGCGTTCCTTTGCCTGACCAGAGCGGACAGGCGACCGAGCGTGCGTATGCTTTGGTCCCTGCCTCCGCGGTCTCGCTGCTCGAGGACTGGGACGCCATTGGCTTGCGAGGTACCGGCAGTACCAGCGTCACGGTACGAGATCTGTTCGTTCCCGACGAGCGGATTTCCCCGATGAGCCGCATCCTGCGCGACGAGTATGCGGCGGGCTATCTGCGTGACGCGCCGATCTATTGGATGCCCATGCTGCCGCTGTTTGCCGTCCGTCTGGTCTGTCCGATCATCGGCATGGGAAAGGCGGCGCTGGAATTCTTCCTGAAAAACATCCATACCCGAGGTATCGCGTTCACTATTTATCAAAAGCAGTCTGACACTGCCGCCACGCATCTGCGCATTGGTGAAGCGTCGGCCAAGCTTGATGCCGCTGAGTTGATTGTCAGAAACGCGTTCCGGCAGCTTGAAGCCTCCGCCAGCCGACTTGAAACCATGACCAACAGACAGCGCGCGCAGATTTGGCGCGACGCCGGCTTTGCCAGCCAGTTGATCTGGGAAGCAGTCGACATGCTTGCCTTCGCTTCCGGCACGGCTGCCGTCGACCGCAATAACCCGATGAGCCGCATCTGGCACGATGTTCGCGTCGCCTGCATGCACGGCGGCCTCTACCGCGACGCCTATCTTGAAAACTACGGGCGGCTCGCCACCGGGAAGTCACCGCTCACGCCGCTTCTGCCGGTCGATCTGCCGTAGCTCCGTACCGTTTGCTCCGGCCGAGGTATTTCCGAGGCGCGTGTTGTTGAACGCGCTGTGTCACGTCAACACGCGCGAAAGTACGGCGGAGCGGCGCGCCGGTCGCCGCGCCCTGTCACGATCGCCGGGTTGGAATGATCTTACTTATAATAGCCGACACCACACCCCAGATCGCCGATCCTGGTCACCAGGCTTATTTTTGCAACCGGCGTCGAGTTGGTGCCCGGCTTAGGAAACATGTAGCTGACCTCAGTGATTTGACCTTCCTTGGCTGCGTCGTAGAGATCCTGGCCAAAGACCTTGCCGGTGGCATCCTTCAGCGTCCTGGAGTTGACACCAATCGTTTTTCTTGCGGCCGGATTGGTGCTGCCGGTCGCAACGACCTTTCCATCCGCGATATTGAAGCAGAATGGATAGATGTCGCGATCAAGAAACCCGCCTTCACCTTTGTTGATCAGATCGATGGTCTTGGCTTTGTCCGCTTTTATGGCAGCCTCTGTCTTCATGAGCATGGCCTTGGCTTCGGCAGCTGTACCGTTCTGCTGGGCGAAAGCCGATACTGAAAGCGTAAGAACCGCGACCGATGCCGCAGCCGTTATGACGCTACGAGTCATGGCGATTTCTCCCTGTAAGGCCGTGCATGCACACGGCGCCGGCTCTGTTTTTGAGTTTTTGATTACGAGGTGCCTGCCGATGGCATGCTGGCTGCTCGCGAAAGAGAGGGACCTTCGGCGGGGCCCTGGCAGCATCAGACAATATGTTTAGTACCGGCAGTTTCTAGCCAGGTCAATCATTGATTGTAGTGTGTGGCGTTCTTCGTCCAGTGCGTGCAGGGTTTTTTTAGGTCGCGTCGGCCGGCGCAATCTCGGTTCCTGTACTGAGAGGCTGTCCCTTAGCAGACGAGATCAACTCACCAGGCCAGTCGACCTCGATGCACCCGGTCGTCAACCACGTCAGCGCAATTGGCCACAGCGTTTTCTCGAACCTGCTATGAAAGAACCCGAAGTGGCCGATCTGCTTTTCGCCGACGGCGTGAGGCGAAATCCTGACATGGTGTCTGCTGCTGCGGCGAAAATATTGCAGCAGGCGCTCGATCGCCGCGGTGGTGCCAAACTCATCGTCCGCAACGCTGATCGCAAGAATTGGCGCCGTGACCGCCGAGAAGCGCTGGACCAGCGTCTTTTTGCTCGGGTAGCGGCTCGACGCGCGGCCGCGCCAAGTATCCTCGAACCGCCGGCGGCTCAAAACCCAATCGCGAATGACGCCCTTCGGTGTGTCTTCGAGCCATCCCAGCCTCTTGCCGGGGAAGTAGCCAAACGCCAGCGTCAGCATCGGCATGGCGAGATTCCACTTGAGCAGCATTCGCCATCTTCGGTCCGCCGCATAATCGCGCCAGTAGGCATATTGCGCGCCCATCGAGAAGACGCGGCGAATGAGATGGTTTGACTTGGCGAGGCCAACGAGAAACCCGCCCACGCTGTGCGCCACCACGTCGATCGGTTGGCCCGGAAACGAATGGGCGGCATACCGAAGCACGGCCTCGAAATCCCTTTCCCCCCAATCGATCCAGCCCGCATCGAAGCCGTTCAATGTCTTTGGCCGCGATTCGCCGATGCCGCGGTAGTCATAAGTCAGCACATCGAAGCCGGCTCGGCAGAGAAATTCAGCGAAGCGTGCGTAATATCGGCAGCGAACCGACGTCGCCGGATTGATAATGACGACCGATCGCGGCTCATGCGAGAACGCTTTGTGCTGCCACTGGAAGCCGGCGATCTTCGTTCCATCCGCAGCAAGGATCTCAAGCAACTTCGGTTCGCAAGAAATATTGAGCACGGCAAGTCCCGACCACCAGGGCGTGTCGAACACATCTCAAGAAAACAATCAATATTCAAACGATATCTCCGCGTCGCGAGATGAGGACTATTCATCTCTCGACGAAGTCTTCTCCTTTGTCGTCGCTCGTGCGGGCGTTCATTTTTAGCTGGTGTAGTGGGAGCGGCGGTCATGAAGATCGATGATGGCCAGAGTTTCCATCAAGAAATTAATTTCCGCATACGATCAATGAAACCGATAGGCTTTATCGGGCTGGGCTCAATGAATAAGAAAAGCAGCGATGGAATTCAATCCAAATTCCCGATCCTGCTGATCGCGTCGTTTGTTTCCTCGTTGAGCGCGTTGGACATGAACATCGTCGGCGTTTCATTGCCGCCGATTGCCCGCTCGCTCAACGCCAGCTTCGCCGATATCGAATGGGTGGTGAGCGCTTACATTCTCCCATTCGCCGCCCTGCTCCTCGCCTCGGGCTCGTTCGCCGATCGCCACGGACGCAAACGCCTAATGCTGATTGGGCTCTTCGTCTTTACGGCCGCCTCGGCGCTCTGCGGCCTATCCACATCGGCGCTCATGCTAAACCTGTCGCGAGCGCTGCAGGGCATTGGCGCAAGCCTCACGCTTCCGGCGGCCCTGGCGGTAATCAATCACGCTTTCCCGGGGGTCGAGCGCGCGAAGGCGTACGCGTTTTGGGGAGCTTGCCTCGGAGTTGCCATCACAACGGGCCCGATTATCGGTGGCCTGATCACGACCTTCTTCGGCTGGCGATGGGTTTTCCTGATAAATCTTCCGGTCTGCGCTGCGCTGGTCATCGCGACGCTTCGGGCGATCAAGGAATCGCGCGATCAGGAAGCGAAGGGGCTCGATCTCGCCGGTATCGTGACGTTCACTTCCGGACTGTTCTTCCTGATCTGGGCATTGATTGACGCAAACGCGCTCGGCTGGACCACGATGGCCATTCTTGGGCGGCTCGCGACAGCGGCGTGCCTGCTCGGACTCTTCGTCGTGGCCGAGGTGCGGCAGCAGCGTCCGATGGTCGACTTCAGCCTGTTTCGGCGCGCGACGTTCCTGGGATCGACTTTCGCGATGCTGGGGTATGCCGGAGCGGCGCAGGTGATGATCTTCTATCTGCCACTCTGTCTTCAGAATGCCTATGAATTCGACCCGGCTTGGGCTGGCGCGGCGATGTTGCCATTTGCGCTGCCCATGTTCCTGACCCCGCGTCTTGTTGGGGCCAAGCTGGCAAGCCATTACTCCGGACGAACGCTGCTGACGGCCGGACTTCTTATCACCTTGGCCGGCAACCTCCTGCTCAGTGCGTGCGCAGCGGCGGCTCTGGGTTACGGCGCCTTTCTCATTGGAATGATTGTCGCGGGCACCGGCGCGGGGCTTCTCAACGGCGAGACCGTGAAGGTGATGCAAGGCGCTGCGCCTCCGCAGCGTGGGGGCATGGTCTCCGGGGTGATCGCAACCGTGCGTTTCACAGGGCTCCTTATCTTCGTTGCGGGCTTGGGGTCGGTTCTCAGCCACGTCGCGGTGCGCGGCTTTGCACCCGCGGCTGCGCGTTTGGGGCTCGGCCAGGATCTCGCGCAGAGCCTGGCCAGGCGCATCATCACGGGCGACCTCATCGGCGCGTTGGCGCAAGCTCCGATCGGGATCAGGAGCGAACTGCAGGTGGTCGGGACCGCCGTTTTCTCGGATGGGTTCGCGGCCGCCAGCCTCGCCGCCGCAGCGGTCGCGATGGTCTGCGCGATCCTGACTCTCGTGCTTGTTCGTTCTTCTGAGACGCAAGCCATTCACTCCATCGCCTCGGCAATGGAGTAAGAGGCAGAAATAAGTCCCCTAGCTGATTGCTGTTGTTAGGGACACGGGAGACATCGAGCGGTTAATCCGACAATATGGTCGTATTCGTCCCAGGATCAGAGCTCTCCGCGTTGACGATCCCCCGATAGGTGCTCGGCGTCACGCCCGTGATCTCGCGGAATGTGCGGCTGAAATGAGCGACGTCGTCAAAACCAACCGCATAGGCCACTTGCGCAACCGATGGCTTTCGCGATTCGTTGCGTTCCAATAAACGGCGCGCCTCGGCGATCCTGCGGGCTCTAATCACGCGCGATAGTGTCTCGCCGCGATCGGCAAAAATCTTCTGCAGGTAACGAGGCGAAAGCCGGAGCGCGCGCGCGATCGCGCCGCTGTGCAAGTCGGGGCTGGCAAAATTCGCTTCGATGAAACGGACCGCGCGGTGGCGGTGTGCGACCCGCACGGATGTTTCGTCGCTCATTACCGCGGAGTTCGACGCACTGATCGCCAACGCGAACAGATCCATCAGACAGCGCAATACGCCCGGTTTCTCGTCTGTCAGCTCCGGGCCGTACTTCAAACACGAGTGTGTGTAGCTCAAAAAGATCGCGACCATCGCGCCGCGGCCGGAAAACACTTTGGCCGTCAAATCGTCCGCGTAGGGCACGCGGTCCCTGACCAGGCAGGTAGGCACCCGCAAGGCGGTGAAACGGTCTCGCATCGGCTGGTTGTAAATATAAGGCGTGTGCGTTGCCACGAAGCCGACATCGCCCGGCAGGAAGCGGCCTTCGCGACCGAATTGCGTGAGCAGCAACGGACTGCGGGTCGTGAACGGGATCATGTAAAATTCGCCGCCCTTGTCGGCGATGTGGCCCGGGCGCCGATACACCGTCATCGGATCGCATTCGAGTGCGCCTACGCGCAACGACGCCACGTCGGTGATATGCATACGTCCGACGTCGAAGGTGTCTGCGGTGCTCGCAACGTCGAGAGAATAATAGTGCTCGTTGAGAGCGTCGGTCCAAGCGGACAGACGCCGCCCGGGAACTTTAATGCTCGCTATGTCAAATAAAATAGCTCCCGCTGCCGGAGGCGAGGAGTTGCTCACGGCCGTAGGCAACCGGGGTTCGCGACCGTGTGGCAGCGGCGAATTCTCCAAGGAGCAAAATTTACCCAGGAAACGTATAGTACCGCATTGGTGGCTATTGTATACACAATGCGGTTGCCCAAGAAAGCTCCCGGCGCTGCCTAAAATTAACGCGTGCGCGGCAAGGCCGAGGAGGCCGAGAAAAGCAAGGACGGAATTCGGCAACAAATTGTTCGCCTTCCGGCAAGCGCATCAATTCTCATTCCGACTACACTCAAAGAACGCGTCGCTGACGCGGTGCGATCGCTGACACTGCGTTCTGGTCACGCGACTTGGCGTTCAGGCCGGGAGCGCATGGCAAAGATGCGGATCCGCGATCAAACAAACGTTGGGCGACAATTAGACGTTACCGAGACGAGCCGCATGAATCTGCGTAGGGCACTTTGTACGATCCGAACTCGATACCCAACAAGCACGGTCGGGGAGTGGGTATCGTGAAATACCGCGTTACGGTCGATACCGGGGGCACATTTACCGACGTCGTGGTGAGTGACGAAAATGGCGCATTCACCATCGCCAAAGCGCTCACGACTCCGGAACGTATTTTTTCCGGCATGCGCGCCGCAATCGCGGACGCCGCCGCCGAGCTTGATCTGTCGATCGGCGAGCTTCTGGCGAATACGACGCTCGTGATCTACGGAACCACGCGTGCGACCAACGCGATCGTCACCAAAACGACCGCAAAGACGGCGTTCCTGACCACCGCGGGATTCCCGGATGTCCTTTTGCTCAAGGAAGGCGGCAAGTTCAGGCCGCACGATTTCAGCAGCGATTACCCGGATCCGTACATCGCCCGGCGTCATACGTATGAGATCGAAGAGCGGATCAATTCCGAGGGCGAGGTGTCGCGACCGCTGAATACCGTCGCCGCGCGCCGCACAATCGAGACCCTAAAAACCGACAAGTATGAGGCAGTTGCGGTTTGTTTGCTGTGGTCAATTCTCAATCCGATCCACGAAATTGCGGTCGGCAAACTGATCGAAGAAATGTTGCCGGGTGTGCCCTATACGCTATCGCACGTGATCAACCCGGTCGTGCGCGAATATCGAAGAGGCTCCGCCACCGCGATCGATGCATCGTTGAAGCCATTGATGCAGCGTCATCTGCTTGAACTCGAGAGCGACCTTCGCCATGCCGGATACGGCGGCGAAATCCTGATCAGCACCGCGAGCGGCGGATGCAGCACGGTCGAGGCTCTGATCGAGCGGCCGATCTACATGGTTGGTTCGGGTCCGGCCATGGCGCCGATTGCCGGCATAACTTATTCCCGACTCGAGCGTCTTGGCGACGACGTCATTGTCTGTGACACGGGCGGCACGACGTTCGACGTCGGCGTCGTGCGTGACGGGCGGCCGACATTCAGCCGGGACACCTGGCTCGGTCCGCGTTACACGGGCGACCTTCTCGGCATTTCCGCGGTGGACGTACGTTCGATCGGCGCCGGTGGCGGGTCCATAGCGTGGATCGACGATGGTGGCCTGATGCGCGTCGGTCCGGCATCGGCGGGCGCAGTGCCCGGACCGGCCTGTTACGGGCGCGGCGGAACCAAGCCTACGGTATCCGATGCCGCAGTGGTTCTCGGCTACTTCGATCCAGAATACTTTCTCGGCGGTAAGATGCCGCTCGATGTCGCTGCCGCCCGGCGGGCGGTGAGCACCGTCGCCACCCAAATCGCCTTGTCGATCGAAGAAACCGCTTTTCGCATTCTCGGCCTGGCCACCGACCTGATGATGCGGGCGATCAGTGACGTGACGATCAACGATGGTATCGATCCGCGCCGCAGCACCATTGTGGCGGGCGGCGGCGCCGCCGGTGTCAATATTCTGGCGATCGCGCACGAGCTCGGCTGCAAACGCCTGGTGCTGCCGAGGACGGCGTCAGCGCTTTCCGCGTCGGGAATGCAATTTGCCGAGATCGTCGGCGAAGAGGCGGCGAGCCTGGTGATGTTATCCACGCGTTTCGACTTCAACCGGGTAAACGCGATACTCGACGAACTCGCGGGGCGGCTCGAGGCATTTCGCACTGAGACATTGCGCGATGCGGAGACGTACAAGATCGAATATTTCGGTGAGGCCCGCTACCTGTCGCAAGTATGGGAGCTCGACACGCCTCTCCCCAAGGATCGGTTCCGCACGCAGAGCGATCTCGATCAATATTTGAAGAATTTTCACGACGTACACGAACGGGTGTTCGCTGTTCGCGACAGCGAAAGTCCGATCGAGACGGTGAGCTGGAAGGCCAGACTGACCGTCCAGATTTCACCGCCCCGTGTGTCGATGGCGAATGGCGCCGGCCGACAGGAGACCGGGATCACGACGGTGCGCCCCTGCTACTTCGGCCAGTCGGGTTTTCTCTCGACGAAGATTCACAAGGCATCGGATCTCGCTGCCGGCCAGAGGATTGAAGGGCCGGCAATCGTCGAGGAAGCCACGACCACGCTGGTAATCTCTCCTGGCATGCACGTCACCGTCAGCTCGCTGGGCAATTATCTGCTCGGCGACGCCGCCTAGCATCGACACCGCGAAAGGGACCGCCACTTTGGCAACATCAGCCGACCAGTTCGATCCTTATATGACTGCGATCATCGCTAATCGCATCGACGGGATCATTCGCGAAATGACGAACACCCTTTTGCGCTCGGCGCGCTCGGGCGTCATCAATAGCGCGCGCGATTTCAGCTGTTCGATCTGCACCGCCGACAACCGGCTTCTCGCGTCCGCTGAGGGTTTGCCGATTTACATCTTCGGCAGCCACATGCAGACCAAGGCGATGACCGACTTCGCCGGCTCGGAACTCAAGGAAGGCGATTGCTACCTCCACAACGACCCTTACTCCGGCAATACCCATGCCGGCGATCACACCTATCTGGTGCCCATTTTCGTCGACGGCGAGCACCTCTTTACCGCGGTCGCCAAGGCGCATCAGGCCGATATCGGCAATGCTTTGCCAACCACCTATATGGCCGGCGCGCGCGACCAATACGCCGAAGGCGCGCTTATTTTTCCGGCCGTCCTGATCCAGCGCGACTACCAGATGATCGACGACGTGGTGCGCATGTGCCGTTCAAGGATCAGAGTGCCAGGCCAATGGTACGGTGATTTTCTCGCCGGCATCGGCGCGGCGCGGATTGCCGAGCGGCAACTCAAAGAGCTGTGCTCCCGATACGGCGTCGATACCATCAAATTGTTCGTCAAGCATTGGCTGGCCTACTCCGAGCAGCGTATGATCAATGCAATCCGCAAGCTGCCCAAGGTGACGCTTCGCAACACCGGAAAGCACGATCCGTTCGGTGACTTGCTGCCGGAGGGCATACCGCTCAACGTCGAGATCAGGATCGATCCGACGACGGCGTATATCGATGTCGATCTGACCGACAACATCGACAATGTGGAATGCGGCTTCAATGAAAGCGAGGCATGCGCGTCGGCATCGACAATCGCCGGCGTGTTCAATTCGATTGATTCGTCGGTGCCGCGCAACGCCGGTTCGTTCCGGCGGATTCGCCTGCATTTGAAGGATGGTTCCGTCTGCGGCCGACCGAAGTTCCCGCATAGCTGCTCGGTCGCGACCACCAATGTCGCGGATCGGCTCGTCAACATCGTCCAGTCGGCATTTGCACAGATCAACGACGGCTATGGTCTGGCCGAAGGTGGTCTCGGCCTTGGCGCGGGCTGCGCCGTGGTGTCGGGCAATGACTACCGAACCGGCGACAGCGCCTACGTCAACCAGTTGTTTCTGACCAACGCCGGAGGTCCGGGCGGACCGTCGGCCGACGGCTGGGTGACCTACGGATTACCGGTGGCCGCGGGGCTGATGTATCGCGATTCCGTCGAGATCGACGAACTCAAGCATCCCATGGAAGTCCGGTATTTGCGGCTCATGCCGGGGACCGGCGGGGCCGGGCGCCATCGCGGTGCTCCGGCGATGGAACTGGCCTATGGTCCGATGAAATCAAGCATGGAGGTTCTGTGGCCGTGTGACGGCACGGTGTACGCCCCGCGAGGCGTCCGCGGCGGCCATGACGGACACAAATGCCGGCACTGGAAAGTCAATGCCAACGGCCAGGCCGAAGAGCTGCCGAGCGTCGCGGTGGTTACGCTGAACAAGGGCGAGATGGTTAAGGGCAATCAAGCCGGAGGCGGCGGTTACGGCGATCCGCTCGAGCGCGACCCTCAGCGTGTGCTACATGATGTTTTGGAGCGATACGAAACCCGCGAACGAGCGGAGGCCGTCTATTGTGTATTGCTTGTCGAGGACGAGCACGGCCAAATGACTGTCGATGCCGAAGGCACGCGGCGTCTTAGAGCCGGCCAGACCGTCAGACAATAGGCTTGGACATTCCACAAGGACGTTTTACGGCCGGACGACGCAACTCAACCGGTCGCGATGCAAAAGACGACGAGCCGCAAAGAAACGAACGTAGGATCAAACAACGCCACAGGAATGGTCGGCCCGAGCCGCCCTGATATTCTTGCGCTCCCGTGATTTCGTCGGAGCAAGGCGTGGAAGGAAATAAGCCGGTGTCTCATGGACAATATTGCCAACGCACGTGCATTCTTAGGCGAAAACAAGGATATTGAGGTTCTTGAAGCGTTCGTCATTGACGTAAACGGCGTGCCGCGAGGAAAGTGGATTCCGCGCGAGCGCGCGTTGGACGTGCTCGACAAAGGCATGTCCATTCCGCGCTCGGTCTATGCCCTCGACGTTTGGGGCCGCGACGTCTATGCCGCCGGTTTAGCCGAAGGCACGGGCGATCCGGACGGTATCTGTTTTCCGATATCCGATTTTATCTCCCGCGTCGTTTGGCTGGAGCGGCCCACCGCCCAGGTGATGTTGGGCATGCGTGAACAGGACGGCGCCGGGTTCTTCGGCGACCCGCGCCAGGTGTTGGTCAGAGTTGTCGATCGCTTTCGGGAGATGAAGCTGACGCCGGTCGTCGCCGTCGAGCTCGAATTTTATCTGATCGATCCCGTACGTTCGGCTCTTGATCCAGTGCGTCCACCCAATTCACGCGAGGTGCGCTGGCAGAGCGGTCAGACGCAGGTCTTATCGATCGCCGAGCTGCAGGACTATGAGCACGTATTCCGCGACATTTCACGCGCCTGCAAGGCGCAAGGCGTGCCGACTGACGCGGTGTTGCGGGAAAACGGACCCGGACAATATGAGATCAATCTCAACCATGTGCCGGACGCCCTGAAGGCGGCGGATTACGCGGTGCTGCTCAAGCGCGTCGTCAAGGGCGTCGCTCGCCTTCACGATCTCGACGCGACCTTCATGGCAAAGCCCTACGGCACCCAGGCCGGAAGCGGCATGCATGTGCATTTCAGCATTCTCGACGAGGCCGACCAAAACATCTTTGTGGGACCGGACGCGCCCTCGGACCAGTTGATGCACGCGGTCGGCGGACTTCTTCACGCCATGCCGGACAGCATGGCGGTTTTCGCCCCTCATGCCAACTCATACCGGCGCCTTCGCCGCAGTGAAAACGCGCCGACGTTCGCGTCCTGGGGCCGCGACAACCGTTCTGCGGCCGTGCGCGTCGTCACCTCAAACAAGCCGTCAACGCGGATCGAGCACCGCGTCGCAGGCGCGGATGCAAATCCCTATCTCGTGCTCGCCATGATACTGGGTGCGGCGCTCACCGGCATGAACAAACGGATCGATCCCGGAGAAGCGACGGCCGGCGAAGACCACAAAGCTTCTCATGATTTTCCGACCCAGTGGGACGATTCGCTGCATCGGTTCGCGAAATCCGAATTCGCATCCGCTATCTTAGGATCAAACTATCAGGCTCTTTACACGGCCTGCAAACAGCAAGAGCTGGAGGAGTTTTCGCTGCGGGTGACGGACGTCGAGTACGATGCCTACATAAAGACGGTGTGAATGAGCGTCGACTCCGAGACCGCCGGTCACGCCGCGACGTGGTACGCGGCGACGGCGAGGCACGTCGAACGGCACCCCGAGCTAGAGGGTGAAAAAGCCGCCGATGTCTGCATTATCGGCGCCGGTTTTACCGGCATTTCCGCCGCTCTCGAACTGGCGGAACGCGGCTACGCCGTCGTGGTCCTGGAGAGCGTCCGCGTCGGCTTCGGCGCCTCCGGTCGCAACGGCGGCCAAATTGTCAACGGCTATAGCCGGGATTTGGCAACGATTGCCCAGAGGTACGGCGCCGAAAAGGCCGCGAAACTGGCGGCGATGTCGTTGGAAGGCGCTCAAATTATTCGCGCGAGAATCGACAAGTACGCGATCGATTGCGATCTCGTCGATGGCGGCTTCTTCGCCGCTCTGACCGAAAAGCAAATGCGCGAATTGGAATCGCAGTGCGATCATTGGCGGCGTTTTGGGCATGATGGGCTGGAAGTTGTTTCCAGAAAGGACATCGGCGGTATCGTTCGATCCGACCGTTACGTCGGCGGTGTCCTGGATCGACAAGGCGGCCATATTCATCCGCTCAACCTCGTTCTTGGGGAGGCGGCAGCTGTGGCATGGCTGGGCGGGCGCATTTTCGAGAACTCGCAGGCGATCGCGGTCGACTTTGGCGCCAGCCCGCAGGTGCGCACCCGCAAAGGAGTCGTGAAATCGCGCTATGTCCTGGTCTGTGGCAATGCTTATCTCGGCACGCTCCTGCCGGCGCTCACGAGCCGCATCATGCCGGTGTCCAGCCAGATCATTGCCACCGAGCCGCTTGACGCAGCATCGATCCACGAGCTTCTTCCCGCCAATTATTGTGTCGAGGACACCAACTATGTCCTCGATTACTACCGCAGGACCGCGGACAATCGTTTGTTGTACGGTGGCGGCGTGGGCTACGGCGGATCAGATCCGCGAGACATCAGCCGAGCCGTCCGCGGCAAGATGCTGAAGACATTTCCGAAACTCACCAACGCGCGAATTGGTTATGCGTGGAGCGGCAACTTCGCGCTGACGCTTACGCGCATCCCGCACATCGGCAAGCTGGCCGACAACGTATATTTTTCTCATGGCGATAGCGGTCATGGCGTAACCACGACGCATTTGCTCGGAAAAATACTGGGCGAGGCGGTCGCCGGACATGCCGAGCGCTTCGATGTTTGGTCGTCGCTGAAAAATTTTCCGTTCCCGGGCGGCCGGGCACTTCGTGTCCCGATTACCTCGTTGGGCGCCTGGTGGTATGGCTTGCGCGATCGGCTCGGCTTCTGACGGCAGGAACGTCAAGTCAATGATGGCGTGCCAGACTCCCGTCGGCTCGTCTCGGAGCACTGCATAATGTTACGTTTGCTCGTTGCCGATGGTGACGTGGCCGAAGGCCGTCGCCGCGTCGCCCAGACCGCCGGCGCTACGTTCGCTGAAACCTACGCCGAAGTTCTGCGCAGCCTCGCACCGGCGGCGCACATCGATATCGCAACGCCCGCGGATGAAGGTGCGCGCTTGCCCGCCGACATTGGATCGTACGACGGAGTCGCAATCACCGGATCATCGCTTAATGTCTACAAACGCGAGCCGGGCACGTTGCGGCAAATCGACTTCGTTCGAGAGGCATTCAATGGCGGTGTTCCGATATTCGGATCATGCTGGGGTCTGCAGCTTGCTGCCGTCGTCGCCGGAGGGGAGGTCGCTCCCAATCCTAAGGGGCGGGAGATCGGCTTTGCGCGCAACATAACGCTGACCGGTATGGGGCGCGAGCACGCCATGCACGCCGGTCGTCCGTTGAGCTACGATGCGCCCGCGGTCCATTACGACGAGATCGTGCGCCTGCCGGACAATACTGTCGTCACGGCAGAAAACAGCATGAGTGACGTGCAGGCGGCCGAGATTCGATTCGGCAACGGTATTTTTTGGGGCGTTCAATACCACCCCGAGCTGTCGTTGCGCGACATGGCGGCAACCATGCGGCGCAACCGCGCTGCACTCCTTGCCGAAGGGTTCTTTCTGTCCGCCGACGATCTCGACCGCCATGCCTCCGATCTTGATCTCCTCCACGGAGATCGGAAACGGCGCGATATCGCCTGGCGCATCGGGCTGGGAGCCGAGATCACCGATGACCAAAAGCGAATTTGCGAGATCGCAAATTGGATAGCCTGCCAAGTCTTGCCGAGAGCGACCTCACGCGGCCGTGAGTGACTCAGCGACTTGGACTCAGCGACTTGGACTCGAGCGACCTGGACCCGGCGACTTGGCGGTCTCCCGGGTGATTTCCAGCCGACCCATCGTATAATGATTCCAATCCGTAGACGAAGTGCACGCCGCGCCGGTCAGACATTTCATCCGGGGGTGATCTGTGAACAAAGGCCGCTATCCCCGCGACATGGTCGGTTACGGCGCCCGCATGATCGACCCGCACTGGCCGGGCGATGCGCGTGTCGCCGTGCAGATCGCACTCAACTATGAAGGCGGCGCCGAGCTGAACATCCTGCATGGCGATGCCGGCTCCGAATCGATGCTGACCGATACCGGCCTTCCGGCGGTGGCGGGGCAGCGCAGCATGCTGTCCGAGTCCTCATTCGAATACGGCAGCCGGCGCGGGGTGTGGCGCCTGCTGCGCATCCTGCGCGAACGCGGCATCAAGATCAGTGTCTTCGGCGTCGCCATGGCGCTGGAGCGCAATCCGGAGGCCGTACATGCCATGGTTGGTGATGGTCACGAGATCGTCAGCCATGGCTGGCGCTGGATTGATTATCAGCACGTTCCGGTGGAGATCGAGCGGGAGCACATCAGGCTTGCGCGCGAATCCATTACGCGCATGGTCGGCGAGCCGCCGGTCGGTTGGATGACTGGGCGCCCGAGCCCGAACACCCGCCGTTTGCTGGTAGAGGAGGGCGGCTTTCTCTATGACCGCGATGCTCTCAACGATGAGCTGCCCTATTGGGTCGAAGTTCAGTCGAAGCCGCACCTCGTGATCCCTTATTCGTATGAGACCAACGACAATCGCTTCAACGAGCACAGCGGCTTTGTCACCAGCGAGGATTATTTCCAGTACATGAAGGACACTTTCGACGTCCTTTATGAAGAGGGCGCCAGCGAACCGAAGATGATGTCTGTCGGCCTTCACGACCGGCTGATCGGCCGGCCGGGGCGGGCTGCGGGCTTCGCGCACTTTCTGGACTACGTCCTGCGCCACGATCGCGTGTGGCTTTGCCGCGGCGTCGACATCGCGCGTCATTGGATCGAGTTCCACCCGTACAAGCCGTGATCCGTGCGTCCGCGGCACGTTTGTCAGGGCCGGGTTCGCCGTCAACCCTCTCTCAGATGAAAGGCGGTAGCGGTCGCGACGGTGTAGGACAGGAGTGGCCGGCCGCGCCGGCTTTCCTTCGTCGAGCGCGCGGCCTGTCCCGTCCGATCTACTCCGCCGCGCCCTTCAACGGCTCCGGAGCCGCTGCCGCAACGTCGTCGGCCGGCGTTTGGCTCGATGCAGAGGTTGTCGAGCGGGTCGTAAACGGCCAGGGAATTTCGCGGCTTCGCGTCAGTCCCGACGGTCGGAAGATCAGGATCAAGGCCATGATCAGGCCAAGACCGATTTCCTGCGAGCCTTCGGGCAACGCGAAGTGGGATGCGCCGACAGCGAAGCCGGCTTCGAGCGAACGCAACACTTCGACCACGACGGTCACCGCGACGACTCCGATCACGGCGCCGCTCACGCTGCCGACGCCGCCCACGACCAGCATCGACAGGGTGATGAACGTCAGGTTCAGATAAAAGACATCGACTGTGAGCACGCCGAGGAAATGCGCGTACAGGCCGCCGCCAATGCCGACGAAGAATGCGCTGACCACAAAAGCGATCAGACGAACGCGGATGACTTCGACTGCGCAGGCCGTCGCGGCGACGTCGTCGTCGCGCGAAGCGCGCAGCATCAGGCCATACCGGGAATTCTGAAACAGGAAGCCGCCGAGCATGGTGAGCAGCACGAAGATGACGGTCGGCCAGGGGCCGCCCAATGTCGGAATGCCGATGATAGAGCTTGTTCCTGCGGTGACGCTTTCCCAGTTGGAATAGACGCTATTGATGATGGCGAGGAATGCGAAGGTTGCGATCGAAGCCGCAATACCGGAGAGCCGGATAACGACCGCGCCGAACAAGAGTGCCACCAGCGCCGCGAGCGCGCCGGCCATGAAGATGTCGGCCGGGAACGGCCACTGTGCCGACTGCAAAAATTCGGGCAGGCCGGTCAGCATCAATTGCTTCCAGCTAGGCTCGCAGGTCGCCCAGGCTGCGGCGTAGGCGCCGATGCACATGAAGCCGATATGGCCGAAGGAAAGCACACCCGAATTGCCGATGAACAACTGCATGGCGACGACGACGATCATTCTGATCAGCATCTCGATCAGCGTCGTCTGCAGTTGCTCCCCTCCGAAGGCGTCGCCCACTGCAACGATCGCCAGCACGCCGACGGACAGCACCATCAGCGGCCAGTATTTGCGCATCATCATTTGCGGGCCGAATTCGTCCATGGCTTTGTTTACACCCGCTGCACGAGCGCTTTGGTGGGGATAATGCCGCCCGGCCGATAGAGCAGAATGAGAATCACGACCGCGAACACAAAGGCGTCGCGGAACGGCCGCAGCTCCGGCGGCAGGTAGGCCTGCAGCATCGTCGAGACCAGCCCGACACCGAAGCCGCCGACGACCGCACCAGTCAGGCTACCCATGCCGCCGATCACCGTGGCGATGAACGCAAACAGCATCAACGGCACGCCCAGGCTGTTGCTGAGCTGACCGCTCTGCGAGAGAAAGAGGAGCGACACCGCGGCGGCGAGCAGGCCGGAGATGGCGAATGCCAGTCCGACGACGAAGTTGGCGCGTACGCCGAGATAGCGCGCCATGCGAAAGTCCTCGGCCGCGGCGCGCATCTGTACGCCGAACGACGTCCGGCGCAAGAACAGCGTGAGTTCGACCGTCAAGACGATCGTGACCGCGATGGTTACGAGCTGCAGCTGTGGCACACGGACCGGTCCAATCTCCACCTGCTGGCTCAAATTGGACCAAAGATCGACGGCCTTCGGCCGCGCGCCATAGAACATCAGAATGACGTTTTGAATGATGTAACCGAGCGCGAAGGAGGCGATCATCAAGGTTGGCGCGGACGCTCGCCGCAACGGGCGGAACAGCAAGGCGTCCGCAAGCAGCGCCAGCACGACGACGACGATGCAGACGGTCGGCACCATCAGGATAATCGGCCAGTGCCCGATAAACATTTTGGCAGTCACATCGAGCGACGGCACGATCAGCGCGTATGCGCCGACGGTGATGAAATCGCCATGTGCGAAATTGGCCAGGCGGAGAATGCCGAACAGCAGGCCGATGCCGAGTGCTGCGAGCGCGTACAGGCTGCCTAGACTTAAGGCATCGATCAGATTTTGCAGGAAGCCGATCATGATGACGTCCGTTCGCTCGGTGGTGCGTTGTGTCGGTCCTGAAATCCGAAATAGGCGCTCATGATCGCTTGGCCGCCGCGCAAATTGGCGGCTTGGTCGTGCAACTGAACGCGGCCGTCGCGCAGCACGTAAATGCGATCGGCGAATTTCAGCACGCGGTCGGAGGACTGTTCGTTGATCAGCAACGTGAGTTCCGTCCCGACGCCGCAGATCGATCAGGATCTCGTAGACCTGATCGATAATGCGCGGCGCCAGTCCCAGCGAGGGCTCGTCGACCAGGACCAGGCGCGGCCGGGTCAATAGTGCGCGCGCAATGACCAGCATTTGTTGCTCGCCGCCGGAGAGCCTGCCGCCAGGCTGGTTCAAGCGTTCGCGAAGCTGCGGAAAATGCTCCAGTATCCGTTCGAAGTCCTTGTTCACGTTGGCGCGGTCGCGGCGCTGGAAGGTGCCGATGCGCAGATTTTCGGCAACGCTCAACGTGCCAAAGACGTGCCGACCCTCGGGCACCAACGATACGCCAAGCCGCGAGATCGCTTCCGGAACCATTCCCGATATAGTCTGTCCCGCCAGACGCACCGTTCCCGATTGCAGTGGCACCCCACCCGCGATGGCGGCGAGCATGGTCGACTTGCCGGCGCCGTTCGGTCCGATGATGCAGACAATCTCGCCTTCGTCGACATTGACCGAGACGCCTCGCAGGGCGACAAGGCGGCCATAGTTGACGTGGATGTCTTCGACTTCAAGCATCGCTGAAATGTCCGGTTCTCCGAGCTCAGACGTGCTCGCCGAGATAGGCGTTGATGACCGCGGTATTGCGTTGGATTTCGTGCGGCGTTCCCTCGGCGATGGTGCGTCCGGTATCGAGTACGTGAATGCGATCGCAGACGCCCATGATGACCCGCATGTTATGTTCTATCAGCAGCACGCCGCACGAAAATTCCTTCGGGATCGCAGCGATCAGGTGCATCAGCTCGTCGCACTCAGCATCGGACATTCCGGCCGCCGGTTCGTCAAGCAGTACGAATGCCGGCGGCAGAACCATGGCGCGCGCGATACCCACTCTTCGTTCGTCGGTGTAAGGCAGCGAACCGGCGATAAGATGGGCCTTGTCGGCAAGACCGATCCATCTCAGCATCGCCATGGCTTGGCGGTATGCCTGGCGCCGATTAAGCCCCAGGCCAACGGCGGTCACTTCCAGGTTTTCCAGAATGGTCATCTCGCGAAAGAGGCGGCCGCCCTGGAAGGTGCGGGCGACGCCGGCTTTGCGGAAATGGCTCGCCGACCATCCCGTTCCGTCAGTTTCGCCAAGCAGCGCGCGGCCGCTTGTTGGTGTCTGAAAGCCGGTCAGACAATTAACTAAGGTCGTTTTGCCGGCACCGTTCGGTCCAATCAGACCGAACACTTCGCGCCGTTGAACATTCAAGGAGACATTCGCGATGGCGGTGAGACCGCTGAACCGAACGACGATGTTCTCCGCGCGAAGCTCAGCGGCGTCGCTCGGCACGGCTGCGGCAACCGGAAGGACGTTAAAAAGCATGCGGTCAGACGTTTTCACACCACCACACTACGTTTACATGGCCTAGTCTTCATGGCAAACTCGTTGCTGCTGGGGCTAGCGAGTTTCACCAAGAACCAACGGCGATGGTCCGCTGAGTTGGAGCGTCGGTCAGTTCGCTTGCGAGAACGTGCCTGCAAGAACTGCGCTTGCAAGAACCGTGCTAACTGCCCTGGCGTTCTATTTTCAGGAAACGCTAAGGCATCACCCGGGGTAGAAGAGGGGTAGTCCCATGAGACGTCATCTAATGGCCGGCGGGCTTGCCGCAGGCCTGGTATTGCTTTTGTCCGCACCGCAATCGCGCGCCGAGCAGGACATCGTTCTCGGGCTGTCAGTTGCGATGTCGGGGCCGATGGCCGCGTATGACGACAACGGCGCCAAAACGACCCAGGTGTTTATCGACGACATGAATGCCAAGGGCGGCTTGCTCGGCAGGAAGCTGCGTGCGGTGATCGCCGACACCAAGTCGGACCGGGCCGAAGGCGCAAAGGCCGGACAGGAGGTCGTACGCCAGGGCGCCGATGTCGTATGGGGCACCTGCGACTACGATTATGGAGCGCCGGCGGCGCTGCAAGGACAGAAGGCCGGTAAGGTCACCGTCTTCATGTGCGCGGAAGATCCGAAGGCGGGTGTCGCCGGCATCGGACCGTTCTCATTCACGTCGTCGATTGCTGCGCAGGTCCAAGGCGCGGTCTTCGGCGAATGGGGCTATGAGAAAAAGGGCTGGCGTACGGCCTATTCGTTGCTCGATGACGCCATCGAATACGACAAATCGGTCTGCGCCGGGTTCGATTGGATGTTCCCGAAAAAGGGCGGCAAAATCGTCGAGCACGACGTGTTCAAGCAAAACGACGCGTCGATCGCTTCGCAGGTAACGCGCCTTCGCAACGCGATCGCGGCTCAGAAGATTGACGTGATCATGTTGTGCACGTTCCTTCCGGGCGGCGGCAGCGCCACGCGCCAGATCCGCGCGGCCGGCATCGATCTACCCATTGCCAACGGCAGCTCGATGGACGGCACCTACTGGCTCGACGCGGTGCCGAACCTGTCCAACTTCTACGTGCCCGTGCAGGCGTCGATTTATGGCGACGATCCGCGTCCGGAAATCAACGACCTGATCAAGCGGTATACCGAGAAGTTCAAGGAGCCGCCGGTCACGCAATACGCGTTCCCAATCTATGCCTGGTTGCAGCTTTGGGCTCGGGCCGTCGAGAAGGCGGGCACGACCGACGCTGCAAAGGTCGTGGCCGTCATGAACACGTTCAAGGATGAGCCCACGATCCTGGGGCCGCGCAGCTTCAGCAACGCGCTGCACATTCAAGATCGTGCGCCGTACTACATCGTCGAAATCGGCGACCGTAAGGGCAAGGTGATCGACCAATGGCGGATCAGCGAGGCCGTTCCGCCCGACGTCCTGTACCGCAAGAAATAATGTCGGTCAGGTCTGTTTGATGACGATCGCGGACGGCGCCGCTCGCGCGCCGTCCATTGCGCTTGTCCTCGGATCGGCGCTCTCGTTGCTATAATTTGCGCGCGTTGGAATATTGGCCGCTGTGTGCCGGAGTGCGGGGGGAGGTTGAATGGCAGTGCAGACGGCTCAACCTTCCAAGACGACTGCCTCGCAATCCGATGCGCCCAAGGCATTGTTGATCGGCGCGTCACGTGGGCTTGGCTTGGGTCTGGCGAAATTGTTCGCCGTCCGCGGCTGGGACTTGGTTGCCACGGAGCGCGGCGCTTCGGCCGGCCTCGAAGCCGCGGCGGGCGCGGCGGCTCGACGCTTTCGTATCGAACACCTTGACATCACCAACCACGACGAGATCGCAGAGCTGCATCGCTCACTGTCCGGCGAGCTGTTTGACGTTATTTTCATCATCGCCGGCGTGCACGACGACACCACCAAGCCGATCCACGCGGTTCCGGCATCGGAAGTGGCGCGCCTGTTCATCACCAACGCCTATAGCCCAATCTATGTGGCGGAAGCGCTTTTCGACCTCTTAAAGCCGCAGGGCACGCTCGCGATCATGTCATCGCGCATGGGCAGCGTATCGCTCGCCGCCAGTTACACGCCCGGAGAATGGGAAACCTATCGCGCCAGCAAGGCGGCTCTCAACATGCTGGCGCGCTGCTTCTATCAGCGTCATCAGGATGAAGGGCGCACGGTTTTGATCGTGCATCCCGGCTGGGTGAAAACCGACATGGGCGGCGCCGATGCACCGGTCGGCATCACCGCCAGCGCCGAAGGTCTATACAGCACGTTGGAAAAATGGCGCGGCAGCGGCAAGGAAGCCTATGTCGATTTCGAAGGCAATGTCCTGCCGTGGTAGCGCGATCAGATGAATTCCGCTGGCGCTTCCAGCGGCGCCCGCGGCGATCTGCAAGCTTCCCGCATCTGGGAGAACGGTGAAATGAGATTTGCCCCCAACCACCTCTACATCGAAGAATACGTGAAGTGCGTGAATTGCGGCGTCCTCATTTACGAAAAAGCGGCCGCGGCAAATCCTGAAAAGATCACCAAGGACGGCAAAGTGTATTGCTCGCAATGGTGCGTCGATTGGGAGCAAGCAAGGAAACTCAAAACGGCTGGTGCGGTGAATTCGTAAGATCGGGGTGGCAGGATGCAATACCGGCTTGGCATTGATATCGGCGGAACGTTCACGGACTTCGTCGCCTTCGACGAAACCAGCCGCGAACTGACCGCTTGGAAGAATCTTTCGACGCCGCGCGACCCGATTGAAGGGGTCATGACCGGCCTCAAGACCTTCGGCAAGACTGACGACATCGCCTCAGTTCGGCTGGGTACGACCGTCGCAACCAACGCGCTCCTTGAAGGCAAAGGCGCCGTCGTCGGTTACCTGACGACGCGCGGCTTCCGCGACGTGCCCTTTATCGGGCGCGGTAACCGCCGCAACCACTACGATCTCGCCTGGGTCAAGCCGAAGCCATTCGTCAAACGTCGCAACGCCTTCGAGGTCAATGAACGGATCGGTCCTTCCGGCGCCGTCATCGAGGAGTTGGACGAGGCCCAGGTTCGCGCGCTTGCGGATGAAATGGCGGCGAAGGGTGAGATTGAGGCAGTCGCCGTCGTGCTGATGCACTCTTATCTCGCGCCCGAGCACGAATTTCTGATCAAGAAGATCTTTGCCGAGCGGGCGCCCAATATCCCGGTCTCGATTTCCTATGAGGTGCTGCCGAAGTGGAAGGAGCATTTCCGCTCCTCCACCACGATTTGCGACGCCTTCATCAAGCCGGTCGTGAACCGGCAGCTTCGATCGATACGCGACCGGCTCCAAAGCGAGAATGTCGCGGCCAAAGTCGTCATCATGCGCTCGAATGGCGGGGAGATGACGCTCGAGGCTGCCGCCGAAGCGCCGATCCAGATCGCCGTCTCCGGACCGGCCGGCGGCGTCATTGCGGCGAAACAGATGGCGCAGCTGCTCGGCATTCCGAACCTCGTCACCTTGGATATGGGGGGAACCTCGACCGACGTGTCGACGATCGTCGACGGCCGGGAGAAGTTCACGACCGATTTCGAAATCGAGTGGGGGCGGCCGATCCAGGTCCCGATGCTCGATATCCGATCGATCGGCGCCGGCGGTGGGTCGATCGCGCGGATCGACACCGGCGGCATGCTGGTGGTTGGGCCGGAAAGCGCCGGCGCCAATCCGGGGCCGGCCTGCTACGGGCTTGGCGGCAAACTGCCGACGGTCACCGACGCCAACGTGGTGACGGGGCGGATCAGCCCTAGCAATTTTCTCGGCGGCAAGATGAGCCTCGACGCCGACGCGGCCCGCGCCGCGATTCAGCCGATTGCCGATTTTCTCGGCGTGTCGCTCGAGAAGGCGGCATTGTCGATCATCCACATCGCCAACAACAACATGGTCGGCGCACTTCACAGCGTGCTGACGGAACAGGGGCTCGATCCGCGCGACTTCGTGCTGGTGGCGTTCGGCGGGGCTGGGCCGCCGCATGTCAGCGACCTGATGACCGATGCATCCATCCCGCACGGCTTGGTCCCGAACTTTCCCGGGCAATTCTCGGCGCTGGGCTTCATCATGGCCGACGCGCGCGTGGACCGGCACCGCACCGTGCAACTGAACTCGCGCTTCTTCGATCGCGAGCGGGCAGTGGCGGCCATGTCGGCGCTGGTTAAGGAATGCGTCGGCGCACTCGCCGCCCAGGGGCACACCGACGTTGTTATCGCACGCAGCATCGAGGCGCGGTACCTCGGCCAGAACCACGAGCTGGAGATTCCGGCGGATGTCGAGACCTTCAGCGAAGCCGAAGTGGAGCGCCTGCTCGCCGCCTTCCACGATCAGCATGAGGCCCGCTTCGGATTTCGGCTGCCTGACCATATCGAGATCGTCAATTTTCTCGTCACCGGCATCGCCAAGACCGGGCAGTTGAGCTTTCCGGAAATTGGTGGCGCCAGCGGGCCTGCGGTTCCGACGTCGCAACGGCCGGTCTGGTTCGCAAACGGCTGGTTGGATACGCCGGTCTATGCCCGGGCCGACCTGCGAGAGGGTCATGCCATCCCGGGACCGGCATTGGTCGAGGAAAGCGCGTCGGTTACGGTGCTCGATCCTGGGAAGAAGCTGACCGTCGATCGTTACGGCAACTTGTTGATCGCGAGCTGAGCGGCGGAAAGGAATAGACCAATGGACATGGTTTCGCTGAACATCGCAAGCGGCATCCTCGCTTCCATCTGTCGCGATATGGGCGTGACGCTGATGCGAACGTCGTATTCGACGATTTTCTCTGAATCGCTCGATTTCACCTGCGCGCTGGCATTGCCCGACGGGCAAATGATCGCGACCGGCGACTTTTGCCCGGCGATGATCGGCGGCATGCCGCTCCTGATCCGGTCCTGCGTCAATGAAATTGCCGTCGAGGATCTGGAGGAGGGTGACGTCATCCTGCACAATGATCCGTATCGCGGCGGGCTGCATACGCCGGAGCATACGTTCTTCAAGCCGGTGTTTGTCGACGGCGACCTCATTGGATTTTCGGTCGCCATCGGCCATGTCTGCGAAGTCGGCGGCATGTCGCCCGCCGGCTTTGCGGGCGAGGCAACCGAGGTTTTTCACGAGGGCCTGCGGGTACCGCCGGTCAAGATCAAAAAGGCCGGCAAGGACGTCGACGACATCTGGCGCATCCTGCTCGCGAACGTGCGGACGCCGCGCTACAACATGGGCGACTTTCGCGCCTTGATTGCGGCTACCGATCTTGGCGAGCGACGCATGACGCAGCTCGTGCGCAAATACGGAACGAAGAATTTTCGCGACATCGTCAACGCGCTGATGGACTATTCGGAGCGCCGCATGCGCGCCGAGATCAGTAAGATTCCTGACGGCCGCTATGTCTTCGAGGATTACATGGAAGACGACGGCATCGAGGACAAGGCCTACAAAATTCGCGCCGAGGTTGTCGTCGATGGCTCCGACATGGTCGTCGACTATCACGGCTCATCGCCGCAGGCGAAAGGGCCGATCAACGCCACGCTCGGCGTGGCGTGGAGCGCGGCCTATGATGCGGTTTTGCAGTTGACGGATTTTTCAATTCCGAAAAACTCCGGTTGCTTCCGGCCGATCCGGGTGCTGGCGCCGCCCGGCACTGTCGTGAACGTCAATTTTCCGGGACCGTCCGTCGGCGGCAATACCGAAACCCATTGCCGTATCGCTTACACCGTCATGGGTGCGCTTGCCGCGGGCCTTAAGGATCGCTCCGCGGCGACGGATGGCGCTTCGCACTCGAACTTTCTGTTCGGCGGCTCCGACAACAAGACCGGCGAGTTCTTTTGTTGCTACGATCTTACGCCGGTTGGCTGGGGGGCGCGGAGCTTCGCCGACGGCAACGACGCCGTGTGCGCTATCAACGGCAATTGTCCGCACATCCCGGTCGAAGTATTCGAAAACAGGTTTCCCTGGCATGTCGAGGAATTCAGGCTGGTCGACGGCTCCGGGGGACCGGGCAAATTCCGCGGGGGGCTGTCGCTGTCGAAAACCGTGCGCTGCACCGACACGCCCATGACCTACAGCTACATGGCCGACCGGCAGAAAATCCCGCCGTGGGGAATTCATGGCGGCTTGGCGGGCGGCAAGGCCGGCTTGCTGATGAATCGGAGCGGCTCCGACGAATGGCTGACCGTGGCACAGGCCTTCAACAAAGCGTCGCCGAGCAAGTTCGCCAACGTACCGATTCGGCCGGGCGACCGCATCAAGATCACCGGGCCGGCCGGCGGGGGTTGGGGCCCTCCAACCGAACGCAGTCGCAAAATGGTCGAAGAGGATTTGCTCGACGGCTATATAACGACCGATCAGGCCGAGGCGGTTTACGGCTTGGCGCCGAAGGGCGGTCGTAGCTGACCTCCACGGAGTGGCGATGAGCGAAGATTTCTCCGGCGGTGCAGCCTATGTCGATGGCCGTTTTGTGCCGCTCGATAAGGCGACCCTCCCGATCACCGATTGGGGCTACCGGCGCTCCGACGTGACTTACGACGTCGTTTCTGTCTGGCGCGGGTTGTTCTTCCGTCTCGACGATCATATCGCCCGCTTCCGGCGATCGATGAATGCGCTAAGGCTCTCGCCCGCGGAGACCGACGATGACATCCGCCGCATCCTTGACCGCTGCGTGCGGCTGTCCGGGTTGCGCGAGGCTTATGTGGCGTTCGACTGTGTGCGCGGACGTCCGATCGTCGGCAAGCCGTATCATCCGGCGCATACCCGCAACTACGTGATTGCGTTCGCGCGGCCTTGGGTCGATCTCTTTTCGCCAGAGATTCAGGCACGCGGCGCGCATCTGATTGTTGCGAAGGCGCCACGGATCCCCGAGGAATCGATCGATCCTACCGTGAAGAATTTTCATTGGGGCGATCTGACGCGCGCGCTTTTTGAGGCGCACGATGCCGATGCCGATGGTGCGGTCCTGGTCGACCGCGGCGGCTTTGTTACCGAAGGTCCAGGCTACAACATCTTCTCCGTCACCGCCGGCGAAGTGGCGACGCCGGATCGCGGTGCGCTCGAGGGCGTCACCCGCAAATCGGTGATCGAATTGTGCGCCGAGCTCGACATTCGCTGCAGTGTGCGGCCGGTGCTGGTGCAGGAACTGCTACAGGCCGACGAAATCTTCGTGACGACCACGGCCGGCGGTCCGATGCCGGTGTCGCGGATCAATGGTCGCATGATGGGTAACGACCGGCCGGGACCGCTATCGTCGCGATTGAAGGCCACGTTCTGGAAGAAGCGTGAAGCCGGCTGGCACGGCGCGCCGATCGATTACGACGCGCCGCCTTGAAGTCGCGCGATCATTGATTTTCAAGCGAGGGCGATGAAGCCGCTGTCGCCTGCGCGCGAAGCCTTTGTGTGGCCGCTTCGTCAACGCGCATCGCTTCATCGATGGCGACGCCATAGACGTCGCGGGCGCGCTGTCTGGAAATCCATCCTTCGGCTACGTCGGCGAGAACCCGAGAGGGGTCGCGTTCCACCGGTGGACCGTAACCGCCGCCGCCGCAACAAATGGACTGGATGGTCTCGCCGTCAGTCAAGGTGACCTTCACGCAATTTGCCAGCGGTTCAAGCGCTCCGTCGGTCCGACGCTTGATGTGTCCGGCCGGGCCGCCCACGCCGCCGCCGCGGGCGCCAAGCGCGGCGTTGATCGAGCCGTCGCTGACATAAGCAAGGTCGACCGCGCATCCGACCGGGCCGAACTCGACGAACAGGCTTGGGGCGCCGCGATGGCGGCCGGCACCTTCGGTGTCCGGCATGATCCGGCGTTCGGCGATCCAGATCGGCTGATAAAGCTCGTCGAGCTCGACACTGTCGATGAAGCACATGCCGCCGTTTCCGACATGCAGGTAGGTGAGCCAGCAATCGCCAAACGGCGTGCCGGGTCCCGCTGTCGAGCCCAGAAACAGCTGGTTCACAAAGCGCTCGCCGTTGCGTGGATCGACACCTGAGATGACCGAGGCCGACGGTGGCAGGCAGCCGCCGCATTCGGCCATGCCGTAACCTTCGCCGAGCTGGGCGATGGCCGATGAGACCGCGTGCGCGAGCCGGTCTGCCACGTTCGTTGTCGCGACCGAGCAACTGGTCGGATGTCTGGGAATACCGGCGACACAGTTCTCCCGCAGCTTGATGTCGATGCGACGAAAACTTCCGGCATTGCGCGGAACGTCGCTGCCGATGCTGTTGAAGACGCCGATCAATGCCGCGGTGCCGCTAGTGGCCTCGGTTAAATTGAGGCCGCAGGGCAGGGCGTCGATATTGTCCCGCAGATCGATGGTGATCCGGCCGTCCTGCGGGTGGGACTCCACAGTGGCGACGATGCGCACGCCCTCGCTCGGCGTTCCCGGAATCGGATCGTGCGTGCTGACACCGGTCGCCTTGCCGGCCGGCATCTGGCGGATGCGCGAAGCCATTCGCTGCTCGCTGAAATCGAACCATTGGCCGGCGAACGCGGTGAGCTTGTCCCATCCGACCTCCCGGCCGAGAGCGAGTACCTCGCGCTCGCCGATCCGCGCCGAGCCGACCATCGCGAGAAAGTCTCCCTTCCATTGGCCAGGCACGCGAATGCGCAGCTCACACATTCGGAGGAAGTCTTCGATATCGCGATAATCCTGCTGCACCTTGACGGCAGGAAATATCAGTGCGCCTTCGGCGTACACGTCGACTGCGGCGCCCATGTAGGTCGTCGGCAGCGCGTTGCCGCAATCGGCCTGGTGCGCTTTGGTCAAGACCGTGAAGCGGTGCACGCCATCGTCATCGATGACCGGGATCAGGATGGTGTGATCGGCGGCGTGGGAGTTGCCATGGTACGGCGAGTTGTGCAGGTAGGCATCGCCGCGTCTCAGGTCGGGGTGAAATTCCTTCATCGCGCGCGCCATGAGATTTGGCCCGACCAGCGTATGAATCGGCAGGCTGTCGGCGGCAGCGAGCAATTCGCAGCCACTCGTCACGATGCAGCAGGAAAAATCGCGGGCGCGATTGAGAACGCCGGAGCGGCCGGTTCGATAGAGCGTGTTGCTCATCTTGCGAACGATGCCCTCGAAGCGATTGATCAGGATCGCGAGTTCTGCGCCGTCAAGCGAAGTGTCGGTCATGGCCTTCCCGTTGCGGAAGCATAGGCTTGCTTGTTGGCGCCGCCGGCAGCGCCTGGCGTAATGACGAGGTTGCCGCCGGTGCTGCGGACGAATGCGGCCTCGGTATCGATGACGATCGAGGTAAAGGGCGACTCCACGATCGCCGGCCCATCGGTCTGTTTGTTTGGTTCGATCTCCCCGAACGCGAGAACCGGAACGTCGAGCCAGCCGCTGTGCGGGAAAAAAGCCCGCCGCCATTGCGGCGCTTGCGAGGTTGCCGCGGCGCGGGCCAATTGCAAATTTGCTTCGGTCGCGACCGCGCAGCGCACGGCGGCGCGCCAGGCGATGACCTCGATCGGCGATTGCGGATCGGAAAATGCGAAAATGTGCTCGTGGGCGCGGTGGAAAGCTTGCACCAGCTCGTCGACGCCGCCGGCCCCGAACAAGCGATCCGGCTCGATCGCGACGTCGATCTCCCAAACCTGGTGCAGGTACCGCGCTTCGACAAGAAAGTCGACGCGGACATCTTTTACGTCGGCGTTCGCGGTTTTCGCAAAAGCCAGCGCCTGGCCGCGCAGATCGGCGACAATCGCTGCCGCCCCCTCGCGATCGAAGTGCGCCGTGCTGGTGACAAACACGCGCCGATATTCCCGTGCAATGTCGGACACGGCTGCGCCGAACGCGCTCAATGCCGCGCCGACTTCCGGGATGATGAGCTGCTGGCAGCCGAGTCTCGCTGCGATCGTCAGCGCGTTGAGGCCGGCGGCGCCACCGCCGCCAACGATGACGGCTTGCGCCGGATCGATACCGCGGTTGACGGTGATGTCCGAGATGGCTTGCACCATATTCTCCGACCACACCGCCATGATCGCGCTCGCCGCCGTCTCCAGCGTCATGCCGAACGGCGTCGCCACGTCGCGCTGCACGGCCGCGAGCGCGGCATTGCGATCGAGGCGGATACGACCGCCAAGAAAGAATGCCGGGTCGATATAGCCAAGCGTGAGCGCCGCATCAGTGACGGTCGCATGCGTGCCGCCCGCCCCATAGCAGACCGGCCCGGGCACGGCGCCGGAGCTTTGCGGACCGACACGCAGCACGCGGCCCTCCTCGACCCAGGCGATGCTTCCGCCGCCGGCCCCGATGCTGCGGACATCGACCGAAGGGAATCCCGTCAGATCGCTCTGCAACGGCTGTCCGAGCCAGGTCTCCTGGGTGAAGGGAACGCGGCCCTGGCGCACCAGCGAGACGTCGAACGTGGTCCCGCCGGTGTCGAAGATAATGGCGTCCTTGTCCGCCGCATCCATGGCCGCGAGCCGTGCTCCGGCAATCGGCGCCATGGACGGTCCCGAATTGATCGCCAGGATCGGCGCACGCCGCACTTCTTCGACGTCGACCATGCCGCCCTGAGAGGTCAGCACAAGAATGCGGCCGCCGAATCCCGCCTCGCGCATGGAGATCGTGAGGCCCGCAAGATATTTGTTCATCAGCGGCTTGAGCGATGCATCGAGCGCCGCCGAAATCGCGCGGCGGTATTCGCGCAGCGCGGGATTCAGTTCATGGGAGAGCGTAATCGGAACGCCCGGCAGGCGCTCGGCCAATATCGCGCCGACCCGCCGCTCATGCTGCGGATGCAAGACCGACCATAACAAACAAACCGCGACAGCCTCGACGCCAAGCCGAGAAAGCCGGTCGGCAATGGCCGCAACCGCGTTTTCGTCCAGAGGCGTGCGGATTTCGCCGGATGCCAATATGCGCTCCGGCACCTCGAAAGTAAGCGAGCGGGGAATGTAAGGATCGGGGTAGGGGACCGTGTGATTGAAAGGCTCGCGTCGCCCGCCCTCGCGTAGCAAGAGAATGTCCGGGTGGCCGCTTGTCACCAAAAGTGCCGTCCTGGCTGTCGTCTTGGTGACGATCGCATTGATGGCATGGGTGGTGCCATGGATGAACATGTCGCCACGCCCGAGCAGCGCGCGACGGTCGACCTGAAACTCCCTGGCGGCAACCGCGAAAGCGTCGAGTACGCCCTTGACCGGTTCGGCGGGAACGGTCGCCGCCTTGAACATCCGAATGTGTCCGGCATCGTCTTCGATGATGAGGTCGGTGAAAGTGCCGCCGGTATCGGTTGCGAAGCGCATCTTTGTTGATCGCCGTGCGCTCAATAAGCCGACCAGCCGCGATCGACAAAAAGCACCGTGCCGGTGACCGAGTTGGCGTCGGGCGATGCCAGGAAAACCGCGCTGCCGGTCAGTTCGTCCGGCTTCATCCATCCGCCAGGGCCGCCGAAACGCTCATCGATGGCGCGCAGATATTGAGTGTCGGTGTTACGTGCGTGCTCGTTCATCGGCGTCTCGATCCAGCCCGGAGCAATGGCGTTGACCTGAATGTTGCGATCGCGCAGCTCAAGAGCGAGCGACTTGGTCAGGAGTGCAATGGCGGCCTTGGTGCCGCAATAAACCGCGGAGCCCGGATAGCCGTCGTTTCCAAAGATCGAACCGATATTGATGATTTTGCCGCCGCCCTGACGCTCGAAAACCGGCAGCACCTGCTGGCACAGGAAAAACACGCCTTTCAAGTTGGCGGCGACCATGGTGTCGAATGCCTCCTCGGTCGTTCCACCGAGCGGAGACATCAGGTAAACGCCAGCATTGTTGAGGAGAATGTGAACGGTGCCATAAGCGGCCACGACTTGCGCCACCGCTGCATCGATATCGCCGACGCGTCCAACGTCCGCTTGGACCGCCAGCGCCTCGCCGCCAGATGAACGGATGGAATCGACGACCGCCGCTGCCTTGCTCTGATCGCGGTTGACGATCGCCACCGATGCGCCCTCGGCGGCGAAACGGCGAGCGAAAGCCTCACCAATCCCCTGCGATCCGCCGGTGATGATAGCAACCCGACCCTTGAGCCTCATACCTGCCCCACCCCTCGCACCCGTCTGCTGCGACGCGCGCGGCGCCTTTTTCCCCGGCTCAAGGCGGACACGATCTGGACGATCACAACCGTCGCAAAGCCTTTCATATGTGGCGCGCATTGGCAAGACGTCACCGCGCTCCAGTGATTACCCCGAGAGTTGTCCGGCCAAGCATTGCGACCATCGCGACAGATCGCGATCCAATCGTGGATTTTTTTTCACGCTCCCGGGCGGACCCAACTAATCTACGCGGTGCCGGAGCTGATTGGATTCGAGACACACCATTGGAGAAACGAAATGGGTAAGTTGCAGAATAAGCGCGCGCTCATCACCGGCAGCAGCTCCGGAATTGGTGCAGGCGTGGCGCTTGCTTTTGCCCGCGAGGGTGCGGACGTCGCCATTAATTACCCCACTTCGCGGCAACGTGATGCGGCCGAGGCGGTCGTTGAACAGGTGCGCGCCACGGGGCGAAAGAGCATCGCCGTGCAAGCGGACGTCAGCGAGCCCGATCAGGTTGCGCGGCTGGTCGACGAGAGCGCCGCGGCGTTCGGCGGCATCGACATTCTTGTCAACAATGCCGGCATCGCCGGCACCAACCAGGTGCAGGACATGGCCATCGATGAATGGGACCGTATGATAGCGGTCCACTTGCGCGGTGTGTTTCTGGTGACGCGCCTCGTCCTGCCGATGATGTATCGGCAGAATAACGGCAGGATCATCAATACCGCGTCGCAACTGGCTTACAAGGGCTCCCCGGGACTTTCGCATTACGTGGCGGCCAAAGCCGCAATCGTAGGCTTTACGCGAAGCCTGGCCCTGGAGATCGGCGACCGCAACGTGAACGTCAATTGTGTAGCGCCGGGTGCGACGCGCACCGCGTTGATCGCAGATATCGCCGACGCCGTCATGGAGAAGATTCGCGCATCCATCCCCAAAGGCCGTTTTGGCGAGGTGGATGATATCGTTCCGTCCTACGTCTTTTTGGCCTCCGACGAAGCACGTTTTTACCAGGGCCAGTGCATCAGTCCGAACGGCGGCGACATCTTCCTTTAGCTTGAGCTTCAGATGCGGCCATCCATGAATGCCATGAAGAACTCTGATTTGTGCTGCGGCATGCTCGTTGTCGTGTTTTTTATCGGGGCGGGTTGGATCGGCTACATGGGTTGGCCGCTCCATGGATCGATCGCGCTGGCTGCAGAGCAATCCAATTCACCAAATCTCCCGCAGGCACGTGCGGTGATCCAAGATCCAAATTGCCCCGGAAACGACAACCATGCGCTCATGTGCCGTCTTGTGAACCAGTATCGCGCTGCGCACGGCCTCAAGCCCGTCCGTTTGGATAAAGCGGTCACCCGGGAAGCGCAATATTGGTCAGACCAATTGAACCGCCAAAACGCGTGCTGGTCTCTTTATCATGACAACAACTACCAAGCCCGCATGCGAGCGCGATTTCCAGGACGTCGATTCCGTGAAAACGCGGCGTGCAGCGGCTCAATGGGCGGCGGGGCCTCGTTTATTTTGCACAAATGGATCGATTCCTCGGGGCATCGCGAAAACATGCTGACGCCCGAATGGAAAACAATCGGCGTCGGCGTAACCCGCAACATTTGGGTGATTGATTTTACGAACTGATCGCCGGGACGCCTCACCAACACTTAGTCTGAATTTTAATGATTTATTTCACCGCGTTTGAAACCTGCGACAATAGCGTCGAGCCGTCAGGAGATGGAAATGGCGGATTCGAACGTCATCGAGCTTCACCGATGGCTTGGAAAAGAAGCCCCCAATCGTCGGGCGTTCCTGGATGGTGACCGAGCCTCGGGCGACGAATGTCTCCGAATGATCAGGGCGTTCGCTCGAGTTCGGGAGCCTTCCCTACGGAAGCTTTTGATGAGATCAGTTGAAGCTGCCTCGCAGCCGGACTCTGATGACCCGCTCAGCCTCGAACGCTTCCCTGACTAGGCAGCTCATCGCCACGACCTCGCGGCCCGCCGGATCATGGATAGGGCGTATCGATTTGCTTCACTTCACCCACATTTATTTCAAAAGCTAGCTTGTTGGGAATGCTTGCGGGGCCGCAGCTTCGATTTTATCGTCGCCGACGTCGGAATGAGCCCGGAGCAATTGCCACGCGTCCTCGAGAACAGGCGAGCCGACGACGAAATAGCGCGGCGACACGGTCTGATCAATAACTCAGCCAAAATGGCTGCTGGGCGCGACAGCCGCGCGACATTGCCTGCGCGCCAGAACACAGAACACTAAGTGAATATATTCCACGGATTTTCCACGTGCCGCGACCGATAAACAATAGTCCGCGCATGCAATCCTTGTCGCTCATCCCCCTTAAGCCCAGACGGATTCTCTTTTCCCAACGCCGGTTACGTAACATGCAAAACAGAACATGCCGAGAACATTGAAATAATATATTGAAATCATTTATGAAATAAAATCGTGAGAGACTTACAACCATGCTGTTTTCGCAGTAATTGGCGTGCGCGTTTAGCGCATGCCTAATTCGACCCCGTCCGGCATTCGGTTTTTCCTCTTGACGAGGGCCGGGAACCTCCTAATTTTTTTCGTGCCTTGTGGTCGTCGCGCTGGAGTGGGAGCGATCGTCATGGGTGCGCTAATAGTCACCTGCCCAAACACACAAAAGAAGTTTTCGACCGGCGTTCAGATCGACGCCGATAGCTTTTTGCTCGTCGAGTTCAACGCTCTGGTCGTGGCGTACTGCCCTCATTGCGAGCAAAAGCACTCCTGGCGTTATCGGGACGCCAAATATGTTGACGTCATCGCGCCGGAAGATTGGTGGAAAACAGACGGGCGTCGTGATGCTGGACGCGCGTGACGAGTAGCCTCACCAGCCGCCGCCCAAAGTCAGATCCGTTGTGATCTATTGACGCTGACGGTCGTTGACCAGCGACGAATACCAAGAATGCATCGTCGCATTAGAGGAGAGGAAAATGGCAGCGCAAATTTCTATACATCCGGCAGTCGATCATGGCGTGAACAAGGGAGTCCCTAATTTCGCGGGTGGAACCCTAGTCTGCGCTTGCGAAACTCGACCGGTAAAAGTGGCCATAAAGGGCCAAATAGCACATAACCATGCTTGCGGATGTACAAAATGCTGGAAGCCGGCCGGAGCTGTTTTTTCGATCGTAGCCGTCACCGGCCATGAGAACGTTTCCGTTTTAGAAAACGGCGACAAGTTGAAGGTTGTTGATCCGAACGCGCTTATTCAACGACATGCCTGCCAAAAGTGTGGCGTGCATATGTACGGACCGGTGGAACGTGAACACGCATTCAAGGGGTTGGACTTCATACATCCGGAACGATTTGAAGGATCCGGTTGGCCAGAACCGGGCTTCGCCGCTTTCGTTTCCTCCATAATTGAGTTGGGAGTCGACCCGGCGCAAATGGATGGCATTCGAGCGCGCCTTCGAACACTCGGTCTAGAACCCTATGATTGCTTGTCACCCGCTTTAATGGATTACGTAGCCACGTGGGGGGCAAAAAGATCGGGCACGGTGAGGGCCACTTAACGGGTGAACGGCTGCGGTGAACACTTCGTTCTTGCGATATGCTGCAGAGCATCGCTGACCGCGGCCGCGACTTTCTGCGCGAACGCCGCCAGCCGGCGCGCCTCATCGCGGAGTAAGCCGGCCCATGGCCGTGCGGCCAGTCTATTTGCCTAGCGCTCTGAGATTTCCCCACGGCGGGGCACCCGAGCTTTTGCGCGAGCGCTTTTGCGGTGCCTTCAGTTCAGTATGCAGCCGACGTTAGGCACGGGTGGTAGAAAACGGTGGTGCTACAAGGGCCTGACTGCACCGCTGATTTATTGCGAGAGGGAAAGCGATGAGGGTTGTTCTCCTGGTGCTGATTGTCTTGTGGTCAGCGACAGCCGAGGCCCGCTGGGTCGGAACGGCCGAGCAGTGGGCGGATCTGCAGAGTTGGGACGGTGATATGGACAACTGGTTCAATAGCCTGTCGAGTAAGAAGGCTGGCAGTTGCTGCTCGAACTTTGATGGCCGGCCGCCCGAGGCAGTTGTTTGGACGAGCGATAACCACTATCGAGTCATGCTTGAGGGCCAGTGGATCGAGGTTCCCGATGACGCCGTGCTCGACGTGCCGAACAAGTATGGCAAAGCGGTCGTCTGGTACACCAAGAGTTGGCGCAGCAGAGTGACAGGCAAGGCGGGTGATTTCTATATCCGCTGCTTCCTGCCGGGTGAGCTTTACTGAGGAGTTGGAAAGCGCGGAGTGCACCGGCATGGCGGACTTCCGCATCTACGGCGCTGACGGCATAGAATCAATATAGAAAACGGAGGACCACAGGTCCGGTGGCCGGCGCCTAGTCGGTTTCAATTTAAGACTTAGCCCCGGTCGCCCTCCTGCCGGGGCTTTTCGTTTGCGACTCAGCGCATCGGTGTAATGATTTTAGCCGTCGCAATCGCCATGATCATATCTGCTCTGGCGGCTTCCGCGTCGGCTCGTGTCTCGTAAGAAAAGCTTACCAGCGGCCTACCGTGAACGCCGACGATGTTGAAACCGTAGAGAGCGTTATGGCGCTGGTCGTGTCGGTTGGACCTCGGCGATTGTGTAAACATTCATCACCAAACTCCGGCCAGGCGAACGCGCGCCGCCCAGCGGTCACATCGGATCGCCGGGCTTAGGCGTCCACGTTACGGTATAGTTGCTGGCGCTTGTGGTCGATACCACCACGTCGACTTCAAAAAGGTGCGGCCGGCTCCTGGGGAAGAGCCGGCCGCGCGAACCCGGTCTGGGGACGGGGAGGGGTGGGGACGTGACCGGGGTCGCAAACTCCTAATCTGTTAGTTCGTGGTCAGCGCGAAGCTGCCGTCGCCGGTGTTCCGCGCGGCTCGCCGAGCGAGACCCACACATTGGGGTCGGTCTGCGATTGGCGCTTGACGAAGCGGTAGCCGGTGTCCGCCCAGAGCAGGATCTGGTCGGTTTGGTTGTCGAGAATGAACTCACCACGGTCGGTCTTGACCGTCAGAATGGCATGGCCGTCGCCGCGCTTGTCGCGTACCACGGTGATCAGCAGCGCTTCACGCGGCCAGCCGGCCTGGATCAAGAGCTTTCGCTTCTGCAGCACGTAGTCCTCGCAATCGCCGTAGCCGTCGTCCGGATAGTTCCAGCGCTCGACCACGCCCCAATGCTCCAGATCGGTCATCGGCTTGATGTGCGTGTTGACGTAAAGGTTTACGCGCTCGAGATCCTTCCAGGTCTGGGTCGTCAGCATGACGTCGCGCGGCGGCGTCGGCTTGGTCTTGCATTCCGGTTCGTAGGCCGTGCAGAACTCAATCCAACCGATCGGCGATTTGGCAGGATCGCCGAGTGAAATGAAAAGCGGACGCTCCTGAGCCTGACGTTCTTGACTCGATCGCTCTTGACTTAAGCGATCTTGGGCCTGGCCCATCGTCGAAGTCGCAAGCACGGCGAGCACGAACAAACCCGCGGCAGTGCAGTGCGCAACGACTGTTTTTGCCCCCGACTTCATATGACCCCTCTCCCGTGTCGTTGGGGTCACATTTCCCACAAAGCTTTTGCGCCGCGACTAAGCTGAGTATTTCAATTTGAAGCAAATTCGGAACAACAACGGCGCAAAATCTTTTCGTCTTCTTTCATCGATCCACTAAAATTTTAGCGATACGTTTTTTTATTAAAAATGTATCGATCTCACGCAAGCATTGCGGCATGGGGACTTTCTGCACGTGCTGGCGTTTTTCCGAAGGGGACGACGGCGGATTGTTGCCGTTGCCCCGGTAACAAGTAACCACCGCGAAGCTTTCAAAGTTGTGGCGGGCGTTTACCCGGAAGTGACGCTCTTCTTGATCGATGCTGCCGGCGGTCGGTCCATCCCGTCCAAGATGCGGCGCCCAATGATGATTTTGCCGCGAGCGGCCTCTGGGGCGCACGCCCACGCAGGCGGCGGCTGCCTGTGCCGACAGGTTTTGGTAGTCCGGGAGGCCCCGGGTCCCGAATGGGATCCGGGGCGACGGCGAGCGGTCAAAAAGTCAAAAGATCGGCCGAAGACGAAATACCCAGCCCGAATGGCGACGACAGCCGTGCTTGTGGGCCGGTTTGATCTCTAGTTAAATCGTCTCAACAGAACGAAACCGGACGCCACTGGCGCAATCCGGCCGAACGACGTCAAAAGGGGAGGAATGACCGATGAAGGTCACCAGTTTCCATTTCATGCCGTATCGCGAGCTGCCGGACGATTTTCCGAAGGGATTGGATTCGGCCTGGGTGGATGCGCCGTGGTGGGAATACGGCGACGCCAACAAGGTCAGCGATTTCTACAATTGGTCGATCGATGAGCTGATGCTTGCGGCGCGGCTCGGCTTCGACGGCATCGGCACCAACGAGCACCATCAGAATCCGTATGGATTCATGTGCAATCCAAATCTGTTCGGAGCGATCCTGGCGAAGATGACGCGCGATCAGGGCCTGGATGACGTCGCGCTTGTCCAGCTCGGCGCCACGCTTGCCGCCACCTCGCCGCCGATCCGGATCGCCGAAGAATATGCGGTGCTCGATTGCATCAGCGGCGGCCGCCTCGTCGCCGGCGTGCCGCTCGGGCTCGGCTGCGACGCCAATATCAGCTACGGCATCACACCGATGGATCAGCGCGCGCGTTGGCGCGAGGCCATCGATCTGATGCTCAAGGCATGGACCGCGAAGGAATTCTTCGCCTGGAACGGCAAGCACTTTCAGCTGCCGAAAGTGAATTTGTGGCCCCGACCGGTACAGGACCCGCACCCACCGCTACTCGTGCCCGGCGCCGCCAGCGCATCGACCTGGGATTATTGCCACGAGCGCGATCTGCCTTATGCCTATCTGAGCTATTTCGGCGGCAAATCGGCCCACAACGTCATGGACCGTTTCTGGGAACGCGCCGCCGCTAAGGGCAAAGACGCCAATCCTTATCGTGCGTCATTCCTGCAGCTCGTCGGCGTCGCCGAAACCGACAGCAAGGCGGAAGAGGAATACGCCAAGCATGTTGAGTATTTCTACCACAAGCTTCTGCACCAGCCGACCTATCAGATCGCGCCGCCCGGCTATAGCGACTACAAGAGCCTTTTGAATGTGCTCAAGGCCGGCAAGGACCTGCTGCAATTCAGCGATCTGTCGATCGAGTTGAAGCCGCTGAAGGCCAAGGACATGATCGCCAACGAGTTCGTCGTCATCGGCAGCCCGGCGACGGTGCGCGACAAGCTCGAAGCCATGGCCAAGCGCCTCAATGTCGGGCACCTGATGGTCGTGCTGCAGTTCGGCTCGATGCCGCACCATGTCGCCAACAAGAACATCGAGCTGTTCGGGCGCGAGGTGCTGCCGCACCTGCAGAATATCTGGGAGGACCAGGCGTTCGAGAATGCCTGGTGGCCGAAGAAGCTGCGCAACCGCAGGGTCAAGCAGCGCGAAATGGCGATTGCCTGAAAGCTTCGCCCACAAACCGCGCATGCGCTGTCTGTACGACGCCGCGGCGCGCTCTCACCCCTTACACATTTGCTCGGATATCAATCATGGCTCAACCGGTCACCAAAACGATCCCGATCAGGCACTGCAGTTTCGAGGCAAAGGTAAAGACCGCCGGCGACGGTCCGCCGCTGGTCTATCTGCATCCGGCGGCGGGGCCGATCTGGGATGATTTCGTCGAGGGCCTTGCCGACCGCTACACGGTCTATGCGCCGCATCATCCCGGCACCGGTGAAACGCAGCGGGAGTTGATTCATTCGGTCGACAGCCTCTGGGATTTGGTGCTGATCTACGAGGAGATCTTCAACGCGCTTGGTCTGCATGGGGTGCCGGTGATCGGCACGTCGTTCGGCGGTATGATGGCGTGTGAGCTCGCCGCGCACAGGCCAGAGCTGATCAGCAAGATGGTGCTGCTTGATCCGATCGGCCTATGGCGCGACGACGCGCCTGTTGCGCCCTACATGGTGATGTCGCCGGAAAAGCTCGTAGCGACGCTCTACAAGGACCTCAGCTCCGAGCCAGTCAAGAAAGTACTGCAGATGCCGGAGGACCCCGACGCGGCGGCAACGCTGATCGCCGACATCGTGTGGGCGCTGGGCGCCACCGGCAAGTTCGTCTGGCCGATCCCCGACAAGGGCTTGAAGAAGCGCATGCACCGTATCAAGGCCAAGGCGCTGATTGTCTGGGGCGAAGACGACGCGCTGGTGTCGTCGGTCTATGCCAACGAGTTTGCGGCGCGGATCGCGGATTCCCAGGTGGAGATCATCAAAGACTGCGGACACGTGCCGCAAGTGGAGCGGCTCGAAATCCTCAGGCCGCTGGTGGCGAACTTCCTCGCCGCGTGAAACAGCGCCGCGCGATCACTCTCCCGCGCCCGACGGCGTCTTCGAAAAAATCAGGATGCTGCAGCCGGGTGAACTCAACGGCGAAGCCTTCTTCGAGATGGCGGACGACGCGGCCCGGTACCTTGCCGAGCGTGACCAGTGCGCCGATCGGCGGTCGCTGGTCGGTGGCGACGCCGGCGCCCGACTGCGACACGTCGATGATCCGGCAACTGACATTGAGGCCGTTGGGCAGGATCAGACGGGTGATCGGGTTGCGTGGGGTCAAACGTCCGTGGCGGCGGTCTTCGGGCAGATCAAGGATGTGGCGGTTGGCGAGCCAGGTCAGTTGCGCGGCGAGTTTGTCGCGCTTGCGCGGCGTCGCCGATATCGTCACCGCAAACCCGCCCTGAAAGATGCGCGCGATATTGCCTTCGAGGCGGCCCAGATGATCGACATAGGCGATGATCCGTTCGCCGGGCTCGCCGCTCACCGGCGCGATCAAGGCCATGCCGCCGGGCGACATATTCACGACCTGGCAGGGGAATTCCCGCCGGTCGGGCAGCATGTAGCGGCCGAGGAGGTCGATCCGGACCCGCTGAAATCGGCGGCGCTCTTCGCCGAGCGCGCGCAATCTTTCTATTGTTAGCGGCAACGCCATGACAGCCTATGGGGCTTTTGGCCGAAACCTAGGCGCGGGGTCTTAACGACGGGTTAGTCGGGTTGCACCGCACGCCCTGCGCGCGATGATTTTCACCGGAAGCAACATCGCGCCCTAGGTGTTTGGTGGGGCATGATCTTTTCGGAAAACCGGTTTCCACCCACTGGATCAAGTTCGAGGGCGTGCTTCCGGATCATGCTTAAGCGGCGCTTGGGCCATCTTCGCTCGGTCGGACCAGCGAGCGTCCGCCGTCAAAAACCACAAGCCCGAGCCGTCCCCGTGGCGCCATGAAACGGGGGAGGAGCCTTTTCTCAACCGCGGCACCGACATGGCGCCGGCCGCCCAGCGTGATGGGGCCGAGCGGGCTTGCGCCCAGCCACGACGGCATGCGCAAGGGGGCGAGCACGCCGATGGCGCGTGCGAATATCGGGCGTTGCATGCTCAGCGGCAGCAGCAGAAGCTCAAGCTCCACCGACTCGCCGCTCGCGTTCTGCGCCGCCGCGCCGGCGACCGTACCAGTGCATTCGTCGCGCAGGATCGACAGCAGGCCCTCCATCGTTGCCCGATTGGACGAGGCCCAAAAATCAAGGAATGGCTCGCCTTTGATCTCGCGCCCGAACAAGGCACATATCCGAGTCCCGGCCAGGCGAACCGGATGGCCGGCGCCGCGGTCGAGCGCGAGGATGAATGCGTCGGCGAGCACACCGCGGATCGCGCCGGGATCGATCTCGGTGCGCTCCGGCGCCGGTCGAGCCCCGCGTTTCTCCTGCCAGTGAGCGTAAAGCGCGCGGCTGGCGGCATGTTTCATGTGACAGTCGCTCCCCCACACGCTCCTCGGCGCGCCATCTCTGTCCCTGATTGGGACAAAAGCGCCGTCCTTCGTGCGTGCGATTGCGGAGCGAGCAGGCAATGTGCCGCAGGGCGAGCCGGCTTCCGCGCGGGCGTGTCAACGTCCCGTTAAGCTTAACAAAAGGTTGAGATTGGCGATTGGGTGCCTGCCGCTTAGCCTTGCGCATCATTCTTCGATCGGTGCCGAGCGGCCTTCGGCAGCCTTGCGGTTCAGGGAGGCGAGGGGATGTGACAGACGTTATCCGATCCGATGCGACGGACACTCCGGATCGGCGGCGTTGGACACGGAACCACGCACAGGCGGCAAAAGGGGGGACGGTGTCCTCCCTTTTGTCTTATTTGCGGCCAGCATTGAAAAAAGCGCGCTTGCCGTTGCGGCGACCGCGGACTATGTCGGCGGCACGTCAGGTGCATCCCGGTGACTCAGCGTTCAGAGCCGATGTTCAATGTGCCGCCGGCCGTTCTGGCGACGGTGGCGGTGCTGGTACTGGTGCATGCGCTGCGCATGCTGGTCCTGCCCCAACTCGAGGACGGCCAGTCGCTGGACGGCCAGTTTCTCCTGACGTTCGCGTTCATTCCGGCGCGCTACAACCCTAATCTCGCCGTGGCGTTTCCCGGCGGCTTCGGTGCCGACCTGTGGACCTTCTTCACCTACGCGTTCCTGCACGCCGACCTTCTCCATATCGGCCTTAACGTAGCTTGGCTGGTCCCGTTTGGCAGCGCTTTGGCGCGGCGCTTCGGCACGTGGCGCTACACGGGCTTTATGTTGGTCGTCGCCGCCGCCGGCGCCTTCACGCATCTCGCAACCCATCCGGGAGCGATGGTGCCGATGATCGGCGCCTCGGCGGCGATCTCCGGGGCGATGGCGGCGGCTTTGCGCTTCGTCTTTCAGCAAGGGGCGCCGCTCGGGCTATGGCGCGCCGACGGTAATGACGCCGCTTATCGGATGCCGGCATCGTCCTTGACGGAGACATTGCGCAATCCGCGTTTTCTGATCTTTCTCGGCGCCTGGATCGGGGTGAATGCGCTGTTCGGCCTGGGTTCGTTTTCGATCGGCCAGGAGGCCGGTCAGGAGGTCGCGTGGCAGGCCCATATTGGCGGGTTCGTCGCCGGGCTGTTGCTTTTCAACGCCTTCGATCCGGTGGCACCGCAGCAGCCGGGATTTGACCCGCGCCGCAGCAACTGATGCCTGGCAAATTTGCTTGTAATCCAATCCGACCGATGCACACTTGAGTGAAGCGCTCAGCGGAAGCGCCGTGATATCCCTTCCACCTTTTGCATGCTCCCGTTCCAGTTGTGCATGATCCTGACAGCAGAGCTCGCCAATGCGTAGACCCGAAAATTCGATGTTCAATGCCAACACGCTCAAGCTGGGCATTTTCTCGCCCAATTGCTCAGGCGGCATGGCGATCACCAAGGTGCCGGAGCGCTGGGACGCGAGCTGGGAACACAATCGCGCGCTCGCCGTCATGGCCGACGACGCCGGCATTGAATTCTTGCTGCCGATCGCGCGCTGGATCGGCTATGGCGGCGACACGGCGTTTCAGAACAATACGCTGGAAACGATTACCTGGGCGACCGGGCTTCTGGCCTCGACACGACGCATCACCGTCTTTGCTACGGCCCACACCGCCTTCACGCATCCGATCGTGGCCGCCAAGCAATTCGCCACCATGGATCATGTCGGCAGCGGCCGTTTCGGCCTCAACGTGGTCTGCGGCTGGAACAAGCCCGAATACGACATGTTCGGCATTCCGCTGCCGAGCGAGCACACCGCCCGCTATGGCCTCGGCCAGGAATGGTACGACGTGGTGCGCAAGATCTGGTCGAACCCGACACCGTTCGACTGGGACGGCCAGTATTTTCATCTCAAGCACGTGTTCGGCGACCCCAAGCCGGTCAATGGCGTGCTGCCTCCGATCATGAATGCCGGCTCCTCGACCGAAGGCCGCGATTTCGCGGCGCGCAACGCGGATTTTCTGTTCACCGTCCTCATCGATCTGGAACAGGGACGCAAGGACGTCGCCGACATCAAGACGCATGCGAAGGGCAAATACGACCGCGACATCGACGTCTTTACGACCAGCTATGTCGTCTGCCGGCCGACGGCAAAAGAGGCACAGGACTATCATGCGCATTACGCGGAGACGGAAGCCGACTGGCCGGCCGTCGATCGGCTGATGGAGTTGCAAGGTCTGCACGCCAAGTCGTTTCCCGCGGAAGCCTTCAAGTTGTTTCGCAATCGCTTTGCCGCCGGACACGGCGTTTATCCGTTGGTCGGCGATCCCGATCAGATCGCCGACGAACTTGAGAAAATCAGCCAGGCCGGTTTTGCCGGCACCACGATCACCTTCGTCAACTATGTCGACGAGCTGCCCTTCTTCTGCAGCGAAGTGTTGCCGCGGCTGGCCGCGAAGGGTCTTCGGCAAAAATCTGTTTAAAAGGCATTGCACCCTTTGCTTTAATACGTGGTCCGCGCCAACGCGGAGCTTGCACCACGCGGTTGCCGCATTTATGTGACCAACTTGAACGAGAGTCAGCGCTGGTTTTTGTTGGGCGACCCCGCGAGACTTCGATGCTGCACCGCAATGCGATGCAGGCACCAGAGGACGGACCTGAAAAATTTCCGGTCCGCCGGTTTTTTTAGAAGCTCCCGACGGAACTCCGCGCCGACCTAAAACATAATCTTCTGCGGTTGCTGGTCGCCGTTGCGCGACCGCCGCCGCGAAGGCAGGGAGGTTGCGATGAACGTCAGCATTATTCTGGCGCACAAGGGTCGTGACGTGCTTACGATCGATCCGACACAAAGTCTCGCCGAGGCGGTCAAGCTGCTTGCCGACAAGCGGATCGGTGCCGCGCTTGTTCTGGGCGCGGACCGCCGTATCGCCGGGATCATCACTGAGCGGGATATTGTCCGGGCACTCGCGGAACGCGGCGCGTCCGTCCTTGACGAGCCGGTGAGCGGTACGATGACCCGCAAGGTGGAGACCTGCAACGAAAGCGAGAGTGTCGCGAGCATCATGGAGCGCATGACCGCCGGCAAGTTTCGCCACCTGCCGGTGATCGATCAGGGTAGGCTCGTCGGGCTGGTCTCGATCGGCGACATCGTCAAGCACCGCGTTGACGAGATGGAGCGCGACTCGGTCGCCATGCGCGACTACATCATGACCGCCTGACGCGATCGCCATTTGACGCGGAAGACGCTTGCGAAGCCGCGTGGCTGGCCCAACAGCCGCGTCACGCGGCTGCACAGAAGAACTATTTGCCCAAAAGATACATGCGTGTGTGCCATTTGGGGGATATGATGCCGCGCGTTCGCCAGGTGCGACACACGCGGAGGGGGCATGCGGAGTATTGCGGTTCGTTTGACTGTGGCGGCGATCAGTATCGCACTCGCACAGGGCGCTTACGCGCAGACCTCGACAACCACCAACTGCATGATGACCTGCAATGCGCAGGCGGCGAATTGTCGAACGAGCTGCGTGGTGCCCCAGGTGCCGGTCGCTCCTCCGAGCCCCAGCAGCAGTCCGGCCTCCAATCTCAACGCGGTGGCGGGTGGCACCTGCCTGTCGGCTTGCAGTTCGAACCAGCTCACGTGCCAGTCGGGCTGCGCGCTACAATCGCCGTCACGATAGGGTTTTCGCGTTTAGAGCATGTCCCAGAAAAGCATGCCCTCGGATTTGATCCGATGGGTGAAAACAGGTTTTCCGAAAAGGACATGCAACAACCATAGATCTAGAGCACTTCCCGATTCCACCTAATCGGTAAGGGCTCTAGCCAAGTGCGGCGATCGTATCGATGATCGGCTCCAGCGCTTTCTCGGTCGCGGCTCTGCCGGCCGCGATAGCCTCGGTAGCGCGCTGAAAATCGAGCCAGCCGATATGCCCGATATGCGGCGTGATGTGCACGTCCGGTGGATCGCCGGCGAGCCGCATGCGGGTAAGACGATCCTGCATGATATTGAACGCTTCCACCATCACGGTGGAAAAGCCCGGACGGGCAGCATCGGCGAACATTTCGCGCCGCAGCGCGCGCTCGGCGCCGAACATGCCGCGCAGTCCCATGAAAGCGCGGCGCGGCGTACCGGGGGGCAGTGCAGGCGGCTCGTCGTTCGGGTCCGAGCCATGACTGGCAATGGTCGCGCCGCGGGCGAAGCGATCGGCATCAAGATTGACCGCAATGACCACGCGGGCGCCGAAAGCACGCGCCGCGGTCACCGGGACCGGATTGACCAGCGCGCCGTCCATCAGCCAGCGCCCGCCAAGCCGCACCGGCGGAAAGATGCCGGGCAGGGCGTAGGAGGCGCGCATCGCCAGCGCCAGCGACCCGTGCGTCAGCCATATTTCGTGGCCGGTACCGACCTCTGTGGCAATCGCGGCGAAGCGCACTGGGAGATCTTCGATTGCTGTCGAACCCATCTCCTCAGCGAGCTGTCGCGCCAGTCGGCCGCCGCTGATGAGCCCCGATCCGCCGATGCGGACATCGAGGTAGCCGAGAATGCGGCGCAGTGTCAGCGAGCGCGCCCAGCTTTCCAATTCGTCGAGTTTGTTGTTGGCGTAGCAGCCGCCGACCAGGGCGCCGATCGAAGTGCCGACAACGATGTCCGGCTTGATGCCGTGCTCGAGCAGCGCGTGGATGACGCCGATGTGGGCGAAGCCGCGTGCGGCGCCGCTCCCGAGAACAAGTCCGACCAGGGGACGGGAGGGTGCCGCTCCGCGGAGAGGCTTGCTTCCGATGTCTACGACGCTCACCTAAGTCCTCAATTCTCGCCCCCGGACCAGTGCATCGCAGAATGATGAGCCTAAACGCTCAACGCAACAAGTCGTTAGCCAATGGTCGCGGGCCTTGGCCGGGACTTCGGTCATCCGTCGCTGCGGCGACAACCGAGCGGTAGCGGCGAGGCGCATGGTGACATCATGCGCGGGGGAGGTTAGCGCTCCCTTTGTTCCCGGTCGTTCGATCGCCTGCCATCCGATTATGGTGAAGGAATCGCCTGTCTGGGGGCCGCCGAACGCGCCGCGCGGCTTGAAATTGCCGCGATTGCGACCGACAGACAATCCATGGACGGGCGGGGTTTTGTCGGGGTTCGATCTTGGACCGCGGGCGCGGCTGTGTCGCTGTTCCTGCCCGCGATTAGTGTTGCTTTTCACCCGACACAGGCCGTTGCGCAAACGCGGAACCTGATGCCTCCCGAACTCATGTCACCGGTTCCCACGGCACCCGGCACCGGGGCCACGCTTTCACCGGACTCGACGCTGGTGCCGCCCCCACCGCCGCCGCCCCCATCGCCCCCTCAGGCGGTGCCGATGGTCTCGCCCGGCCAGGTGGCGCTGGCGGTGAGCGCCCGCTATGGGCGCGACGCCCCGGCCATCAACGGCGGCGTGGTCTGGCGCGTTTATACCGCCAGGCCGGATGCGGCAGGCGCTTACCGGCTGGTCAAGGAGGATCGGACGGTTTCCCCGACCTTCGTGCTGCCGCCCGGCAGCTATGTGGTTCACGCGAGCTTAGGTCTGGCCAGCGCCGCCAAGGCGGTGCAGTTGCGCACCGAGACCGTGCGCGAAGTCTTTGAAATTCCCGCCGGCGCCATCCGCCTCGAAGGTCGCGTCGGCGATGTGCGCATCCCGAGCGGGCAGATCTCGTTCGACATTTTCGCCGGCAGCCAGTTCAACACCGCCGAGCGGCGGCCGATCGCGCACGCGGTAATGACCGGCGATGTCGTGTTGCTGCCCGAGGGCACCTACTACATCGTCTCCAACTACGGCGACGGAAATTCCGTGGTGCGCTCGGACGTGCGTGTGCAAACCGCGAAATTGACCGACGTCGTGGTCAATCATCGCGCCGCGCTGATTACGCTCAAGCTCGTGAATGACTTGCAGGGCGAAGCGCTCGCCAACACCCAATGGACGGTGCTGACGCCCGGCGGCGACGTGATCAAGGAATTGATCGGCGCATTCCCGCGCGTCGTATTGGCCGAGGGCGACTACCACGTCATCGCCCGCAACGAGGGCAAGACCTTCCAGCGCGATTTCAAGGTCATTCCCGGCGTCGACGGCGAAGTCGAGGTCCTGGCGCGTTGATTAACTCCGCCCCCGCGAAGCGGGGGAGGGGGACCGCGCGAAGCGTGGTGGAGGGGGCTGGCTCGCTCCGAGGAAGCCAGAGCTACATTTGCCAATGTCGCTTTGCTTGGTCGCTTTGCTTGCCGTCTACACTGGCCAGTCTATCTAAGAAGGTTGCGAAAGTTGAGGCGACGAAATTGGCTCATTGTAGGATTTGCCATTTTATTTCCGGCAATGTGCGTCGGATCGTGTGCGTTGCGCGACAATCTTCTTGCCTCGCATTTCGAGCAAATTGCGCCGGGCATGCACAAACAACAAGTCGAAGCAATCCTAGGAATGCCTCGCGCAGTTCAGAACTGCATCGATTCGGATTTCAAGCCCTCGAACCTCCCAAACTGCAGGGAGGTTTACGCCAATCCTTCGTGGGAAATACCGCTTACTCCGGCGGTGTGGGTTATTTGGTTCGATGCCGGCGGAATCGTTATAGATAAATATCTCTTTGTATCGTGGTAGCAAAACAAACGTGAGCCGCACTCAGCGCCACTGTGAAGGTCGGGGGCGCTTCGCCCCGCTTAGCCCACGCTAAGTTTTGCGTTTCACGCCGCCATCCGCGTCCGTGCCATATCCGGCGGCACGGCTTCCTGCGCCAGCGCCGCCAATGCTGCGTCGAGGCTCATCGACTGCTGGCCCTCTTTGCCCAGGCGCCGGATCGAGACTGTGCGCTCGGCGGCTTCCTTTTTGCCGACCACGAGCAGTACCGGCACTTTCGCTAGCGAGTGCTCGCGCACTTTGTAGTTGATCTTCTCGTTGCGCAGATCGCCTTCCACCCGTAGGCCTCGACGCCGCGCCGCCGCAATTGCTTCGTGGGCATATTCGTCGGCGTCCGAGGTGATGGTGGCGATTACCGCCTGCAGCGGCGACAGCCACAGCGGTAGATGCCCCGCATAGTGCTCGATCATGATGCCGGTGAAACGCTCGAGCGAGCCGAACATCGCGCGGTGCAGCATCACCGGCGTCACCTTGTTGGAATGCTCGTCGATATAGAAGGCGCCGAGCCGGCCCGGCATGTTGAGATCGACCTGCACGGTGCCGCATTGCCAGTCGCGGCCGATGGCGTCGTGCAGCACATACTCGAGCTTTGGCCCGTAGAAGGCGCCTTCGCCCTTGTTCAGTGTCCACGGCCGGCCGGAGGCTTCCAGCGCCTGCAGGAGAGCGGCTTCGGCCTTGTCCCAGACCGCATCGTCGCCGATACGCTTCTCCGGCCGATCGGAGAATTTGATGCGCACGTCGTCGAAGCCGAAATCCTGATAGATCGAGAGAATGAGGTCGTTCACCGCCAGCACTTCCTGGGCGATCTGCTCCTCGGTGATGAAGACATGCGCATCGTCCTGGGTGAACGCGCGCACGCGCATTAGCCCGTGCAGTGCGCCTGACGGCTCGAAGCGATGCACCTTGCCGAACTCGGCGACCTTGAACGGCAGGTCGCGATAGGATTTCAGCCCGTTCTTGAAGATCTGGATGTGACCGGGACAATTCATCGGCTTGATCACAAAGGTGCGCTCGTCCTCCTCGCGCGGCTGCACCAGAAACATGCCGTCGCGGAACGTCGCCATGTGGCCGGAGGCGACCCAGAGCGATGAATCGATGAGCTGCGGCGCATTGACCTCCGCATAGCCGGCTTCGGTCTGGCGGCGGCGGATGTAATTCTCAAGCGTCTGGAACAGCGTCCAGCCTTTCGGATGCCAGAACACCGAGCCGGGCGCTTCTTCCTGGAAGTGGAAAAGGTCCATCTCGCGGCCGAGCTTGCGATGGTCGCGCTTCTCGGCTTCCTCGATCTGCTTGAGATAAGCGTCGAGCTCGTCCTGCTTGGCGAACGCGGTGCCGTAGATGCGCGACAGCATCTCGCGATCGGAATCGCCGCGCCAATAGGCGCCCGCGACTTTCATCAGCTTGAACGCGTTGCCGATCTTGCCGGTCGAGGTCATATGCGGGCCGCGGCAGAGATCGAACCAGTCGCCTTGTTTGTAGATCTTGATGTCCTGGTCGCCCGGAATGGCGTCGATCAATTCGACTTTGAACGCTTCGCCCTTGTCGCGAAAAACCTTCTTCGCCTCATCGCGCGACCAAACTTCCTTGGTGAAGGGTTTGTCGCGCGTAACGATCTCGCGCATCTTTTTCTCGATGGCGTCGAAGTCTTCCGGCGTGAATGGCTGACTGCGGAAGAAGTCGTAATAGAAGCCGTTGTCGATCACCGGACCGATGGTCACCTGGGTGCCGGGCCACAGGCTTTGCACCGCTTCGGCCAAGACGTGCGCGGCATCATGGCGAATGAGCTCGAGCGCGCGCTGATCCTCGCGACCGATGAATTCGATCTTGGCGTCATGCTCGATCGGATCGGAAAGGTCGGCGAGCGTGCCGTCGACCACCATCGCCACGGTGCGCTTGGCGAGCGACGGCGAAATGCCCTTGGCGATATCGAGGCCGGTGGTGTTTTGCGGATAGTCCCGACGGGCGCCGTCGGGAAAGGTCACTGCGATTTTGTGCGCGTCGCTCGACGAAGACGCAACCTGATGGTCGGCCATCCAAACCTCCTTTTGCTCACTCCTGCGAACGAGCGCAGGTAAGCGTGACGTTGCGTTATGTAACCCATGCCACGGCCAAGGCAAGCCGGTGCTGCAGCGCGGCATAGCCTTCACTTTCTGCCTTCACTTATAGCCTTGGCTCGATGGCGCCAGATTGGCGCTTAACTCTGAACAGGATGTTGAGGCGAGGGGGCGTCGGTGGACGGCGCATTGGTGCCGCGCCAGCGGCCGAAACGCCAGGGCAGGTACCAGTGCGCAGCGGTGGAAAGGCGGTCGGGGACGAAATCAAGGCCGGACGTGCCGAACGGCTGGCAGCGCAGCAGCCGCGCCAGCGTCATCCAGCCGCCGGCCCACAGGCCGTAGCGCTCGATCGCTTCCTCGGCATAGTGCGAGCAGGTCGGCAAGTGCCGACATTCGTAGCCGATGAACGGCGAGAGCGTGTAGCGGTAAAGCTGGATAAGTCCCCGGCCGAGGAGCCGCGGTGCGCGGCGGGAAGCATCGAGCAATGTGGCAAGTTGATCCATCCGTCGTTCGGGTTCGACCTACGCGCCCATGCAGCCTCTCGGCCCAATGGATTGCCGGGTCAAGCCCGGCAATGACGAACTGAGAGACATAGGCTATTCGGCGGCGGCTCGCGCGGCCCGCTTGGCTTCGATCTGGCCAATGGCATCGACCACCGCGTCGAACGTCAACAGCGTCGAGGCGTGGCGGGCTTTGTAATTGCGCACCGGCTCGAGCACGGCGATATCGGCCCATTTTCCTTCAGCGGGCGGGGCGCCGTTCTCCTTGAGCATCTTGCGCACCCCTTCGCGCAGTGCGCGCAGTTCCTCGGCGCTCGAGCCGATAACGTGGCTCGCCATGATCGAGGACGATGCCTGCCCCAAGGCACAGGCTTTCACCTGATGAGCGAAATCCGTGACCTTATCGCCGTCCATTTTCAGATCGACGGTGACGGTCGAGCCGCAGAGCCGCGAGTGCGCGGTCGCCGTGGCGTCCGCATCCGGCAGGCGCCCGATCCGCGGAATTGTTCCCGCCAGTTCAATAATCCGGCGATTATAAACCTCGTCGAGCATGGCAAGATCGTAAATGCGCGCCGGCCCTGTTGCCGGCTGAACCTTATATAGGTACTGGCAGGCGGCGGCGAGAGACCGCCATCTTGGCCTGCCGTCTTGGCCCAATGCAGCCTTTGAAGCATCGCTATGTCCGAAAGCCTATTCACGGCAGCGCATACCGCCTCCGACCTGGAGGAGGGGCCGGCGCTTACCCCCAAATTCGACGCCAACGGATTGGTCACCTGCGTCACCACCGACGCCGGATCCGGTGAAGTGTTGATGGTCGCCTACATGAATGCCGAGGCGCTGGCCCGGACCATCGCGACTGGCGAAGCCTGGTACTTCAGCCGGTCACGCGGCACGCTGTGGAAGAAGGGCGAAACGTCGGGCCACGCCCAACGGGTTCTGGAAATGCGCGTCGACTGCGATCAGGATGCGATTTTGATCAAGGTCGAGCAGAGCGGCGGCGCATGCCACACCGGACGCCGGTCATGTTTTTATCGCGAGGTGCAACTGGGCAAGCCCGGCCCGGTTGTGCTCGAACTGCGCGAGGAGCGCGTTTTCGATCCGAAGTCTGTTTACAAGGATAGCTAGCGGCGCGTCTCCGGCCGGGCGTTTCAACGACAGCTTGCTGGAGCAAAATCGCGGTAGAAGGATAGGCTGCGGTCGGCACAAGCACGACCAATACGCAGATCACCTGAAATGGCCCGAACGGCCACCGCAAGCCCCCCCTCATCCCCATGCCCGCTTGGTGCTCAGCGCATCACGTCGCCGCCCGACTCATGAGCCGACTACGCGTTCGCGCTGACGCGACACTCCTCCCTGCACACACGGGAGGGGCGGGCACTTGACCATGCTGCGCGGCTCCCCACGCACGCGCATCGATGCAAGCGTAAGGTAGGTAATGGGGCGGCGGTATGATCGCGGCTTGAAGATTCCGGGGCAGGCCCGCCACAATTCCCGGGCGTTTTAGGTCTTCCGGGCCGCCGCGCGCTCCAGCAGTTTCTTCGCCCGAACCAGATGCGGTTGGTCGGCCATGACGCCGTTAATCGCTAGCGTGCCGGCGCCCGGATTGGCCGCGAAGGCATCGACGATAGTCTTTGCCTGCGCGATGGCCTCGGCCGAGGGCGTGAAGACCTCGTTGATGATCGGAATCTGCGCCGGATGGATCGCCATTCTGGCGGTGAAGCCGTCGCGGCGGCCGGCTTCGGAATCGGCACGCAGTCCTGCGTCGTCGCGGAAATCGATGTGCACGGTGTCGATGGCCTGAACCCGCGCGGCCGCCGCTCCGGCGATGCAAAGCGTGCGCGCCAGCCGGTACGGATCGAGGTAGCGGCCGTCCGCGTCGCGATTGGTCTCGCTGCCGATATCGGCGGAAAGATCTTCGGCACCCCAGGTCAACGCCGAAAGCCGTGCGCTGGCGCCGGCATAGGTGCCGGCCACAAACAGCGAGGCGGCGGTCTCGGTGGCAATGGCGATGATCTTGATGTGGCCGTCCGGCAATCCGTTCTCCGCCTCGCGCACGGCGAGCTTGGCGTCGGCGTGAACGACGGACGGGCCGCCTTCCGCCTTCGGCAGCATGATGGCGTCGGGCCGCCCGGCCGCGACCGCGTCGAGGTCTGCGTCGGTCAGACCGCTCTGCAAACTGTTGACGCGCACGATGAGGTACGGGCGGTCCGCAGTGGCGTTGGCCTCCTTGAGGAAGGAGAGTGCCGTACCCCGCGCCGCGACTTTGTTTTCGGGCGCGACCGAATCCTCAAGATCAATGACCAGCGCGTCGGCGCCGCAGGTCATTCCCTTGGCAAATTTCTTTGGACTGTCGGCGGGCACGAAGAGCAGCGAACGCATGTTTGTTTTTCCTGACCGGGATCGTGAGGGAAGCGAGATTCACGTTGCCGGTACGCTTTCGTCAATAGCGATATGGACCGTCGTCGCTACTTTCCGGTGTCCCGTGCTTGCGCGTCGAGCCAAGCCCTGATCTCGGCAAAGTCGGCGACACCTTCAAGCGATCTCGTAGTTCCGTCGGCGGCGATCAGCACGGTGCGTGGTATTTCGCCCTGCCACTGCGGATCGATTTCATAGCGAAGGCGCTCGACGAAGTCGTCTCCGAACATCCAATTGTCAGCACGCGCAGCGAGGCCGCTTTCGTCCAACATGGTTCGCACCGCGGATGGCGCGTTGGGCACAAGATCGGCATCGATGGTGACGAGATGCAGGTCCACGCGCTCGTTCAGGAACCGCCCCCATTGCGGCATCTCCGCCCGGCATGGGCCGCAGGTGACGCCCCAGAAGTGCACGACCAGAGGCTCGCCCGCATGCGCTCTGCGGATCTGTTGCCAGGAACCGCGCCCGAATGGATGGACATCCTCGGCCGCCCCGATAGTTGCGGATGGCAGCGCGATCAGGACGATCGCCAGCCAGAGCGAGCGTGATAATGTCATTCCCCTGCCTCCAGCGGCAGCAGGCGATAGCCTTCCGCCCGCGACTGCCACGATAAAAACACCTGCTGTCCGTTGCTCACCAGCAACGGATGATCCGAGACGTCGCCGGTCTGCGCCGCGATCTTCGGTTCGGACCATGAACGTCCGTTGTCTTTTGACACCATCACCGGCACCGTGGTGTGCTCGCCATCAAATTCCTTCCAGACGAGCCACAGTGTGTGGTTGGCAGCGAGCAGGAATGGCCGGGCGGGGTTGCGCGCGGGGTCGCCGATCGGCATCGGCGGCGAGAATGTCTGACCGCGATCGGTCGACGAAGCATAGAACAAGCCTTTGCGCGCACTACCTTTGGTGAACCAAGCCACGTGGTAACTGCCGTCGGCGCCGATGGCGAGCGTCGGCCCCTGGTGTGGACACACGTCGGTCTTCCAATCGTCAACGCTGACGCGACGGATGGGGCCCGGAGTTTGCGGATCGGCGAAGGTCACGATCGCATGGTCGCGCACGGTTTTGTCGAAGGCGTTGCGGAACACGACGACCGGGCGGCCGGCGCTGGCGAAAGCTATGCCGAGCCGGCAACACTCGCAGGTGTTATCGAACGCAATGCGCGCCTCGGAAAAAGTCGCCCCATGATCGCGCGAAGACGCGAAGGCTAATCCGGCGCCGACATATTTTTCTCCACGTTCGGCCGCCGGCGCGCGATTGCGCTTATCGAGCCAGGCGGCGAACAGCGAGCCGTCGGCATCGAGCGCCAGAACTTGGAAGCGCTGACTCTCGGCATTGGTCGTGATCGGGGTTGGCGGCGCAAAGCTACGCCCGCCATCGGTCGAGCGGGAATAAAATACCTCCCCGTTGAATTTCTGATCCTTGAAACGGGCGAAGGCGACGAACAGCCGCCCGTCGCCGTCAACGGCAATGTTGGGCCGCGAGTTCTGGTCCCCAATCGAGATCGAGGGGCTCGGAATTGACGGCGACGGGAGCTGAGAAGGTGTGACCGCGATCAGAAGAATGCGCCACCGAGACAACCCGGTTGGCAGCCCACGCGATCCACAGCGTCCCGTCCGCGGCGAACGTCGGCGTGACTTGCGTCGCGCAAGTCAGGCCTGTGTCGGCACATTTTGGATCGCTTTCGGCGCCATGATGGTGCGCCATTTGCGCCGCCGCCACCGTGGCGACGCACAATAGACCGCCGGCGATGGCGATCGGGCGAACAAAACGATTGATCATGCGCTGCATCGCTCCGTCCCTTTTCACAGCGAGCGTCCACATGGATCTTTCCACACGTCAGCTCAGGTCGACAGTTGTCAGAGTGTCGCCGTCAGCGGAAGGCGAACCTTACGCCGCCGGCGACCGCGCGCGGCTCGCCAGCATAGATCGAGCCTGTTCCGGTCACCGCGAGCACGCTGCCTGGATTCGCCGCGCCTGATGTGGAGCTGAGGGTGTCGGAAATGTTGTTGGCCGAAGCCACATAGGTCGTGTTGAAGATGTTGCGCACCTCGAAATACAGCATTGCCGATTTGAAGTAGGTCGATGTTTCGAAGTCGACGTTGTAATGGACGTTGACATTCACCAGCTCAAACGCCGGCACTTTGACAAAGTTGGCGTTGTCGATGAAATATCCGTCCTTCCACTGGAACTGAACGAAGGCGCCCAATCCCTTGTAGGGCCCGACCGGCTGGTCGTAACCGAGCCGCAGCAGCAGCTCGTTCGGAGACACGCCGGGTATCTTGTTCCCATCGCGATTGAACTGGGCGGTGAATTTCCCGGCGCTCAATTGCTCGATGTAGTTAGTGTAGACCTCATCGAGATAGGTATAGGCGCCGAGAAGCCGCCAGCCAGACCAGGGCTTCCAATCGAGCGCCACTTCGACGCCGCGATGCTCGGAGGCGGGCGCATTGAAGGAGAAGCTTTGCAAGCCCGCCCCCGGGGATTGGGTCACGATCTCGTTTTTGAAGAACTCGTAGAAGCCGGTGACGCTCAGCGTCATCGTATTGACCGGCGTCCAGTCGGCGCCGAGGTCGAAGCCGAGATTGGTTTGCGAGGTCAGTGCCGAGTTGTTGCCGCTCACGCCCTGCGGCGTCACGGTCAATTGTCCGATATTCGGCGTTCCGTAAGCGGTGGCGACACGGCCACGGAATTGCCAATCGGTGTTGGGGCGATAACGCAAGCCCGCTTCTTCGGCGTTGTTGAGATAGTTGGTGCCGATGGGGGTCGACGTGAGGATCGGCGCGCCACCGACGGGATAGTTGTAGATGTTGTTCGTCGTTATGATGTTGGTGTGCTCCATATCGGCACCCAGCACGGCGGTCCAATACGGGTTGACTTTGATTTCCTCGCGCACGCGCCCGCCGGCATTTTCCTGCTGTCCCGAATTGTAGAACGAGGACAACGCGCCGAGCGTGGCGTTGCCGCCGGGCGCCACATTGTAGGTGTAGTTGCTCAGCGCCTCGATATTGTAAAACAGCCCGGCGAAATGCGTGAAATCCAGGCCGGCAATAGTGTTTTTCTTGGTCACGTCGGTCATCGCGTTAAGCGACGGCGTGTTGCCGATCGCGCTCGTCGCTCCAGTCGGCTGATTGATGTTTTTGTCGTCGAACACGAGCTGGTTTCGCCAGGTCGTGTCGTTGTCGAGGTCGTGGTCCCAGCGCACGCCGACGATATTGCGATAATCGTGCCGTCCAAAGCCGGCCTGCTGCGCGGTGTCGGACACCGTCGCGCCCGACATTCCGTTCACAAAGAGTGACGCTGTACCGCACCCGACGGCCGCGGTCGCGGCGACATTGCATCCTTTTTGAAACGGATTTTGCTGGAACTGGCTGAGCGACAGGCGCAGCGGCAACTGCGTGGCGACGTAATTGCTGATGACTTTCGTCGTAATCAGGTCGTTGGGCGTGAGCGCATAGCTGCCCAAAAAATTCAGGACCGGCGTGTTGAAGGCACTGTTGGCGATGAAGCCTTGGCCGAGTACGTCGCTCATGAACAGCGAATAATTCAACGGCCCGGTCTGGCGCCCGATCGTCATGTAGTTGTTGAAATAGCCGAACGAGCCCATGTCGCTGCCGAATTCGTAGCCGTTGACCTGGGCGCCGGTGCGGGTGCGGAAATTGAGCGCACCACCGGTCGCATAGTTGCCGAAATAGGCCGACGAGGGACCGCGATAGACGTCGATGCTGCTGTAGGCATGCGGATCGATCAGGTCGCTGCGTGACAGTCCGTCGGGCTGCGTGACCGGAAACCCGTCTTCCAGGATGACGATGTTGCGAATGCCGAAGCCGTTGCGCGCATTCGAACCGCGGATGGAGATACCGACATCGCGCGGGCCGTTGCCCTGCTTGATGTCAATGCCGGGACTGTCCTGCAGCACACTGCCGATGGTGAAGGTCCGCCGGTCGTCGAATTGATCGCGATTGATCGCGGTCAGGGTTTGGCCGGGCGCACTGCCGATGCCGCCCGGCCCGGCGGCTGTGTTCGGTCCGGGGGCCTTGCTGGGGGCCGCCGAAGCCACACTTGCTGATCTTGGCGACGTCCTGCCGGGTGTGACGCGTCCGGCGCGTGCGAGCCCGGGTCGTGCAGGCGCTCGCCGGCGTGGCACTACCTTCTCGGCCGGAGCCGTCACCACGACTTCCGGCAAAGGCGTCGTTTTGGGCGTGTCTTGAGTCAAAGCAACTGAAAGCGACGCGACGACAAAGAGCGACGCCAACGCGACCGCGCGCGTGTACATCTGGCTCACCGTACAAAATGCGAGAATGACTACAGCGGCCAGAACGCAAATGGCCGCCAGGCTTCACGCAACGACGGGAGGGCCTCGGGGATTGGCGATTATGTATCGGAAAAGCTGTGCAACGTTGCGCTCATGTCCGAGCCACGACACGGTGACCGCCGCGATCTGGAGGCGGCCGAAGAAGACCGGCGCGGCGCCGGCCAGCGCGTGATGCGCACCCGCGAAACAGAAAATGCAGTGCGTGCAACCGGAGCGATCGGAGTCGCCTGCCGGAAGCTTTTCGGCGCCGGAGGAGTCGTGTAGGCACAGCGCAAAGGCTGGCGCGTTTAGATCGGCATCTGCCGGTAAAGAGAAACCGGCGATCGCGATCAGGAGGCTTTGGACGGCGATCGCATAGGCGACGACGACGCTCAAGAGCGAGCGCCCGATACGCGTCTTCATGCCGCCGAGTTCGCCCATCGCCGTCCCTACGCGGCGGATCATGGAAAGCGGCGCGTCAAGAGTCAAATGCCTTGACGATGACGCTGCCGCCTTGCCGCGCCGCTCGTTACTTCGGTCGCATCAGCATGAAAGCCTGCCGACGGCATTCGGCGACCAGCTTATCGTTTTGGTTGTAGGCGCGGTGATGAAACTCGACGATGCCGGCGCCGGGCCGCGACTTCGATTCGCGCTTGCCGATGATCTCGGTCGCGGCGTGAAGCGTGTCGCCCTCGAACACCGGGTGGGGAAATTTCACCTCCGACATGCCGAGATTGGCAATCGTCGTGCCCACGGTCAGGTCGCTCACCGACATGCCGATCATCAGCCCGAGCGTGAACAGCGAGTTCATCAGCGGCTGCCCCCACTCGGTCTCCTGCTCGCAGAACTGCCGGTCAATGTGCAGCGGCTGCGGATTGAGGGTCATGTTGGAGAACAGCATGTTGTCCATTTGGGTGACGGTGCGGGTGAAGCGATGCTCGACCACCTCGCCGGGCGCGAAATCCTCGTAATAAACTCCGCCACGCTTGTGCCGGACCGCCGATTGAACCGTCATCGCAACCTCCTTGATGGAACCGTTAAGGTCTCGTTTACCATGATCGTTAATCCTTCCTAACACCCGAAGATGAGTCTGGTGGGAGCCGGACAGGGGGGTCTCAATGCTGGTGAATTCCAGCAATTCCGCCGGCTCGGCGGTGGCGGGCGCCATTCAGCAGGCGTCGCAGGCCACCGGTACGAGCTTCAAATACCTCCTGGCAACGGCGCAGGTCGAGTCCGGGCTTAACGCTTCGGCTGGCGCCGCGACGTCGTCGGCGCGCGGCTTGTTTCAGTTCATCGAGACCACCTGGCTTGCCACCATGAAGCAGGCCGGCACCGCGCTTGGCCTCGGCCGCTATTCGGAGGCGATCACGCAAACCGCCTCCGGCAATTATGAAGTCCGCGATCCTGCCATGCGCAGCGAAATTCTCAAGCTGCGTAACGATCCAGCGGCCAATGCGCTGATGGCCGGCGCTTTCACCAAGAGCAATGCGTCGGCGCTGAGCGAGCGCCTCGGCCGCGAGCCCAACGAGGGCGAGCTCTATATCGCGCACTTTCTCGGCGTCGGCGGCGGCGCGCGGCTGATCGAGCTCGCCGCCAGCAACCCCAACGCCAAGGCTGCCAACTCCTTTCCGAGCGCCGCGCAGGCCAATCCGTCGATTTTCTACGACCGGACTACGGGGGCAGCGCGAACCCTCGCCCAGGTGCGCGACGTTCTCACCGCCCGCTATGACGTCGCGCGCGGCGCCCAGGGCGATGCCGGTGCGGGTGATGCCGGTGCGGTCGAGCCGTCACCCGCGGCAAGCACGGCAGCCGATCTGAACGCAAACGTCACCGCCGGAACCGCCGCCGCGCCGGACACGGCTGGTATCGCCAACGCCTTCGCCGCCGCTATTCCGGCGCGCAAGGCCGACGACACGCAAGTCTTTCATACGCTCTTTGCCGACGATCACCGCACCATTCCGCTCGCCTCCATGGTGGGCGCGCTCTGGGGCGGCTCGAACGCATCGGCGCCGGGCGGCGGCGCGTCGGCGCCAAGCGGCAATGCCAACAGCATGCTCAACCTTTTCAGGGATCTGCCGACGGACTCCTGATTTTGTCATCCACGGATTGCGCTCTTGCGAAATGTCACGGTGAACAAATTGCCGAATCATCAATTCCCAACCCTGTGTGATCGTTTGGCTCGATCGGGACGAGTGCCATTATGATTGTGCGCCATTTTCTCGATTGGGTACGAAGCGCACCGGCCGGCAAACGGGCCGAAGCTACGGCGGCGCTCGCCAGCGCCTATCTGCATTCCGATCTGTCGGCTGACGATATGGCGGCGGCCGAAGGCGCCATGTTGATGTCGCTCGACGATCCGTCGCCGCTGGTACGCCGCGCGCTGGCCGACGTACTCGCCGCCAGTCCGAGCGCGCCGCCGGCGGTGGTGCTGGCGCTGGCGGCGGATCAGCCGCAAATCGCCGCGCCGGTGCTGGCGCTCTCGCCGCTATTCGTCGATGCCGACCTGGTCGACGCGGTCGCCACTGGAAACGAGGACATCCAAATCGCCATTGCGAGTCGTTGCGGCCTGCAGCGTCCGGTCGCGGCGGCTCTCGCCGAGGTGGGCACCGCCGAGGCGTGTCTCGTGCTTGCGGAGAATCACGAGGCCGAGATCGCCGATTTCTCCGTCGATCGGGTTTTGCAGCGCTTCGGCGACATTCCGCTCATTCGCGAGGCGCTCTTGGCGCGCGACGATCTCGCGGCGGCGACGCGGCTTTCGATGGTTGCGAAAGTGTCCGCAACGCTGGTCGACTTTGTCGCCGCCTGCCGATGGCTCGATGCCGAACACGCCCGTCGCATTGCGCGCGAGGCCTGCGAGAAGGCGACCGTAACGCTTGCCGCGGAAGCGCCGGCCACACAGATGCGCGCGCTTATTCGCCACCTGCGCGCGGGCGGGCAGCTCACGGCGGGTCTGATCTTGCGGGCGCTGTTGTCGGGTAATGTCGTTCTTTTCGAAGAGGCGCTGGCCGAGCTCGCCGGCATGCCGGTCGAGCGCGTCTCCAACCTTCTCTACGATGCGGGCAATGCCGGCCTGCGTGCACTTTTCGATCAGGCAAGCTTGCCGCGCTCGACTTATCCGGCCTTCAAGGAGGCGATCGAGGCGATGCGCGAAGGCGGCTTCTTGATCGAGCCGGGCGGCGCCGCGCGGCTCAAGCGGCGCATGATCGAGCGCGTCCTGACCCGCTGCGAAAACGAAGACATCGGCGATCTGGCGCCGCTTTTGACGCTTCTGCGCCGCTTCGCCACCGAAGCCGCGCGCGAGGAAGCGCGGCTGTTCTGCGACGAGCTAGTTACCGAGAATTATTTGGACGACGAGGCGGCTTGATGAGGGCTCGCTAAGCTGCACGTCCGGTGGGACGAGGCAAACATTCGATCTGCCTTGCTACGATCTCTCACGCGCGCGGCATTGCCGCCGCGATCTTTTCCCGAATGTCGGATGGGAACGCGATCGCTTTGCGTACCAACCGGTCCATGTACACGCCGGTCAGCTCACAGCGGGCAGTCACTTCGTCCGTCTCGCCGTTCCTCATCTCATGCTCGAAGCGCACCGACTTATCGCCGAGCTCGAGCACGCGGCTTCTCACCTCGACGATGTCCCCCGCCAGCATCTCGCGCTTGTAGGTGATATTTTGCTGCACGGCTGCCATGCCGCGGTTCTCGCTTCTCAGGTACGATGGCGTCAGGCCTAGCGTGGCGAACAGGTTCCAGTTGGCTTCGTCGAATTTGCCGACGTACCACATGATATTCATGTGCCCGACATGGTCGCATTGCCAGGGGTAGACGCAGCCTTTGTAAGTCGTCGTGCTCATGTGTCGGCTCCTGTTATCCGTGGCGACCATGTGTCGGCCACCTAACTTGTACAAAGCGGCACCCTAACGCGACCGCATCGATACTGAGCCGTGCAAAGTGTTGGCCGCCGTTTAAAGTTCTAGAAGTCCGTCGATAGCGAGACGCTTCGCCACTCTGAAAGGATGCGCGCATCCGCTTGGTGCTTGGCTTCGATAGCCGCGACCGTGTCGCTTCCGAGCGGAAGGCGGATCGGCGGATTTGGCGCGTCCGCAAAAGCGATCAGCACGTCCGCGAGCTTGGAGGGATCTCCGGGCTGATTGTGGTTGAGGCCGCCTGCGCGCGTCCGGACTTTCCCGGCGGTTGCCTCATAGTCGGCGATTTGCCTTGAGCTGACCGAGAGTGAAGAGGCGTCGAGGAAGTCGGTGCGAAAATAGCCGGGCTCTACCACGGTCACGTAAATGCCGAGTGGGGCAAGTTCGTCATGCAGCGCCTCGGAGAGGCCTTCGACCGCGAACTTGGTTGAGCAGTACACGCCGAATCCGGCCGCGCCGCGATAACCGCCGATCGACGAGATATTGAGAATCCGTCCGGACTGCGCCTTGCGCATCGCGGGCAACACCGCCCGGGTCACGGTCAGCAATCCAAAGACATTGGTGCGGTACAAGGCCTCGATTTCGGCGGCGCTGGCTTCCTCGACCGCGCCCATCAGGCCGAAACCGGCGTTGTTGATCAGAATGTCGATCCGGCCGAAGCGATCGATCGCGGCTTTGGCCGCGGCAACCGCGTGGTCCTCGTTCGTCACGTCGAGCGTCACGGCGAGGAGGTTGGGGTGTTCGCCGAAGCGTTCGATGATGGCGTTGCGATTACGCGCCGTCGCGATGACGCCATCGCCCTTGGCAAGCGCGCGTTCTGCAACCAGAGCGCCAAATCCGCGAGAGGCGCCGGTGATGAACCAGGTTTTCATTTTGAGGGCTCCTTGAATTGAACAGCGGTCGGCTCGGTTTCACATTTGCCCGTCCTTGAGCCGCTGCGTCCGCCGCGGCAGCCGACCGATCATTGCAGCACGTCGGCGAGTTCGATCGGATTGTCGAACGGGTCGGCGAAAAAAGCGAGCTTGCAGCTGATCGCGGGTAAGAATTGATCTTGTTGGGGCGGAGAGAGCAACGCTACGTGGCAGGCCGGTCTCGTGCCAAAAGCTGAAATTGCGGGCTCGGCTCGATGCCTCACAAATAAGCGGCGTGATGATTTTCACGCCTCAGCGAAAATGCCGATACTGAGATTCGGCGTGTTATGCCAGTTTGGCGATAACTCTATTTGAAACTCTTGGCCATAGTCGCTTATGATGCTTGAGCGCTTCCACATTTGAGCCATTCCTTTTGCTACGCAACGAGAAGGATCGCCCGCGATGGATGAGCACTCTCACACGGAACCGCCTTCCGAGCCCGCGCTGCGCATCAAGGCTTTGGAATCTCTCCTGGTCGAGAAGGGCCTGGTCGATCCGGGCGCCGTCGACGAGATTATCGATCTGTTCGAGAAGCGCATCGGCCCGCGCAACGGCGCCAAGGTGGTGGCGCATGCCTGGGCCGATCCGGCTTACAAGCAGCGCCTCCTGGAAGACGGCAGCAAGGCCATCGCCGAGCTGGGTTTCACCGGCCTCCAGGGCGAGGACATGGTCGTCCTGGAGAACACGCCGTCGATTCACAATGTCGTCGTCTGCACGCTGTGCTCTTGTTATCCGTGGCCGACGATGGGTCTGCCTCCCAACTGGTACAAGGCGGCGCCCTATCGGGCCCGCATCGTCATCGAGCCGCGCAAAGTGTTGGCCGAGTTCGGCGTTGACGTGACGCCGGACGTCGAGGTGCGGGTTTGGGACAGCAATGCCGAGATCCGCTACATGGTGCTGCCGATGCGCCCGGCCGGAAGCGAGGGCTGGAGCGAAGAAAAACTCGCCGATCTCGTCACCCGCGACGCGATGATCGGCACCGATATTCCGAGGGTCAAAGCCTAAAGACAAGCCGGAGGACACCGATGAACGGGATCCATGATCTGGGCGGAATGCAGGGCTTCGGTTCGATCGAGCGCGAAGAGAACGAGCCGGTATTTCGCGCCGACTGGGAGCGGCGCATTTTCGCGCTTCTCAATCTGACCATTGCGGCCGGCCAGTATCACGTTGACGAAATCCGCCATTCGATCGAGCGGATGGGGGCGGCGGAGTATCTGACGACGCCGTACTACGTGCACTGGTTGCATGCGGCGGAAGACCTCCTCGACCACAAGGGCGTGGTAACCCATGCCGAGCTTGAGCAACGCATGGCTGAGCTCGCCAAGAAAGGAGGCAAGTGATGCCGGCCTTGCCGAAGGAGATGGTCGCGATCGCCATCAAGACCGGGGCTTCCGCGCGCGCCGAGGTGACGACGGCGCCGCGCTTCAAGGCCGGCGACAAGGTCGTCGCCCGCAACATCAATCCGCCGACCCACACGCGGCTGCCCCGTTACATTCGCGGCAAGCATGGCGTCGTGCAGCACAACCACGGCGGCTTCGCCTTCGCCGACACCCGCGCCCACGGGCTCGGCGACCAGCCGCATCACGTCTACAGCGTGCGTTTCGAGGGGCGCGAATTATGGGGCGATGACGCCGGACCGCGTGATGCGGTCTATATCGACTTGTGGGAGCCCTATATCGAACCGGTGGCGTGAGCCATGAGCGAAGCTCCTTCTGGCCCGGCCCATTCGACCGCCCCCGACGCGTTGCTCCGCGAACTGGATGGTCCGGCTTTTGCCGAGCCATGGATGGCGCAAGTCTTCGCCTGCGCCGTCCACCTGAGCCGCCAGGGACTCTTCACTTGGAACGAATGGGTGGATGTGTTCAGCGCCGAGATCAAGGCCCATCCGCAAGAGGCGGGCGAAGCGGCCAACGCCGCCTACTACCGCCAATGGCTGGCGGCGCTGGAAACCATCGTCGGGCGCAAGGGCGCGGCCTCGACAAGCGAAATCAGCGAGCGGCAGGAAACCTGGCGCCAAGCCTATCTCAACACGCCGCATGGTCAGCCGGTGGAACTGCATCACGCGGGGGCATCGCCTGAGCCGACGGCACACCACCATCGCCACCACGACCAGGATCAACACGTTCCGAAACCGGTCAGCGTCAGCTCGGCACGGCGATAGCGCCCATCAACACACGCGCGACAATGGCAACGCTGCGGCCGGCACGCGTCCGCGTTACGCCGCGGAGAGATCGTTCCCTACTGCCATTCGGGCACACCATCCACGCGCATCGTCTCCAGTTCGGGAAGATCGAAACCGAAGTGCTGCGCGATCAGCGCGCGAAGCCCTTTGCGGTCCGTCAAACGAACGGATTCGCCCGCGCCATCGCGGATGATGTTGACGTCTTGGTTCATGACGTTGATGCGCCCTTCGTGGGTGACCGCGCTGGCGAGGATATTGTGCGTGAAGAAGGATGCCGGGTGCGTCGATATGTAGTAATTCATCATTTCGAAATCGACGGGATATTCCTCTTCCATGGTAGAGATCCAACCTGGGACTTGTTTGCCTTCCTGCGTCACGTAGAGGATCCAGTCGTTCCCTTCACGGCAGAGGCGGTGGGTCGGTGCACTCGTCGGCACCGGACTGCCATCGACAGGAATTGGAAACGGACAGGCAAAGGGTCCAAAGCCAGGATCGATCACATAAGTGACGCCGTCGATGGCGACCGTGAGAAACATGTGCTGGCGTACGCTTTCGTGGCGCTGTTCGAACAGCACGACGCGGGAGGCGTGCCTGATCGGGGCGAAGCCGATGGCTTGGAGCGCCGCGTACATGAGACTTCCGTGTTCGAAACAGTAGCCGCCACGACGGTTTGCGACGATTTTGGCTTGCAGGGCTTCCGGGTCAAGGCGAATGGGGCGGCCAAGAAGAACGTCGAAGCTTTCGAACGGAATGCTGGCGATATGGCTGCGGAGAATACCGGCGAGGGTGTGGTAGTCGGCTGTGCGCGGCCCCGTATAGTTGACGCGCGCAAGGTAGGCGTCGACGTCCAGGGGCTTTGCCATCGCGAATCCTTACGTTGATGTGATGTTGTGAAAAGTAAAACGCTCAGCGGGGGGCGCCCATTGAGCAAACAGTCCATAACAGATCGCTTCGTCGGCGTCTCCGTTGGGGCCAGCCCTTCATATCGATCGTGCCGCGCCATTCAAGCTTGAAGCGGTCGTCCAGTTGCTGCTCAGGTTTCACCAATGTTCTACGGCAAACCGCTCAACAGCAGCGCTTCAGAGCGCGCCTGCTCCGTGGGCAAAAGCGATAAAAGCTGGGCTATTCGCGGAGCCTGCCGGCCGTGGCTGTTATTTCCGTTCGAGGCCCTCGATGCCTATGCCGCGGAAGTCGGCGTGCTTGTTTCCGATGGCCGCCTCGGAATTGGATCGGCTACATGGCCGGGTCTGTTGGCAGGTTCGCGCTGCGTCGCGGCCGCGGTCGTCAAACTAGGGCGCCAGCGTCGGCGCGAAGATGCTTTCCAGATAATCCGGCCGCTCCGCGTTTGCGGCGCGCAGGAATTCGTCCGTGACCTCGCGCAAGCGTCGGGTCAGTGTGCCGGCGACCGACGCGAGATCGGTGCTGCGCATGTTCGCGGGTGATCGCGCGCACCGCGTCGACATGCTGCTCGACCAGCGCCAACGGAATGCCGGATATTTCGGGGGTGTGCTCGAGAAGCCGGCAGAGACTTTCGGCGGCGTCGGCGACCGCAGGGTAACCGAAGGTGGCCGCCTCTCCCTTGATGTCATGGGCGGCGCGAAACAGCTCGGTATGGATCGTTCCGGTGAGACCCTCCCGCAACGCGTTCTGCCGCGCCGTTTCGAGACGCTCGCATTCGGCGTGCATCCATGCGGCGAATTCGCTCGACAGCTGCGCCAGCGCCGCCTCCGCCCGCGCCACCGGATCCTCGTCGTCGGCGGATGGCACATGCGAGATCGCCATGCCCAGCGGGTGGGGCGGGGTGATGACTTCGTGGTCGGCGAAGGTCGCGACCGAGGGCGAATTGTCTTTGCGAGGGGCCATAGGTTTTTCAGGTGATGGGTTTTTCAGGTGATGGGTTTTCAGATCATCGGTTTTCAGGTCATGGGTTTTCGCGTCATGGGATTTCGCTCTAGCCCAGTATCTTGTCGAGCAGTGCCGGCTGGCGAATGACGTCGGCCTTGCCGCCCTTGCGCCGTTCCGGCCCGATATAGCTGGCGGCCGCGTTGCGCCGCCGGTCCGGCCCGAAATAGGTTTTGGTGCGGATGAAGGGCCGGGGATTGGCGATCAGGTTGAGAATGCGCTCGTAAAGCGCCGTGGCGGAGATCGGTTTGGCGAGGAATTCGGTGATGCCGGCGTCGCGGGCGCGCATCACGCGGTGCTTTTCCGAGTGACCCGTCAGCATGATGATCGGGATATACGGATTGGCGTTGCCGCCCGGCTGCCGGATCATCTGCACCAATTCCAGGCCGTCGAAGATCGGCATCACCCAATCGGTGATGATGATGTCGGGGCCGTATTGGGTGAAGGCTTCGAGCCCCGCGGCGCCGTCTTCGGCCTCGTAGACGTCGCGCGTGCCGAAGCCGTGCAACAGGGAGCGCATGATGCGCCGCATGTGCGCGTTGTCATCGATGACAAGGAAGCGCAGCCGATTGAAATTGATGCGGACCATAATAACCCCGTGCGCAGGGGATCGCAGCGCTCTCTCAAGGCGTCGACGGTAATATATTGCTGTTAAGCAGGGGTTAAGTATAAGGCGGCAATCGACTGCGGCGACGCGCTCAATAGCCGAATTGTTCGCGCAAGATCCGCTCGTCGAGATTGTGGCCGGGATCGAACAGCATATGCATGGATATGTTACGGTCCATGCTGATCTCGACCGAACGCACGGAGCGCACTTCGTAATGATCGGCAACGGCGGCCACCGGACGCTTCTGCGCCTCGCGCACTTCGACCGTCACCTGCGCGCGATCGGGCAGGAGCGCGCCGCGCCAGCGGCGCGGCCGGAACGGACTGATCGGGGTCAGCGCCAGCAAAGGCGCGCCAATGGGGATGATCGGCCCTTGCACCGACAGATTATACGCGGTCGAGCCCGCCGGCGTCGCCACCAGCACGCCATCGGCGGCCAGGTCGGCAAGCCGCTCCTGACCGTCGACCAGAATGCTCAGGCGCGCCACTTGATAGCTTTGGCGGAACAGCGAGACCTCGTTGATGGCGCGATAGCGATGCACCCGGCCCGAGGCGTCACGGGCGCGCATCAACAGGGGATGAATAACCGTGACCTCGGCCGCGGTCAGCCGCTCGATCAAATCCTTGTCCGAATATTCGTTCATGAGAAAGCCGACGGTGCCGCGGTGCATGCCGTAGATCGGCTTCCCGGAATTCATCAATCGCTGGAGGGTTGAAAGCATCAGGCCGTCGCCCCCAAGGGCGACGACGACGTCGGCCTGTTCGGGCTCCGCGTCGCCATAACGGCGGACCAGGAGGCGGCGCGCTTTTTGCGCCGCCGGCGTGTCGCTCGCCACAAAGGCGATGGTCTTGTAACGCGTGGCGGTGCGGCGCGGCATGGGATTAATGGCAGCGGCCTAACAATATGAACGAACAAGCGGCGGCGCGGCGCCGCGGGAGGTTAGGATGGAGCGCGCGGTGTTCGTCTATACGACCTATCCCTCGATTGTCGAGGCGGAGCATGTGGGGCGGACACTAGTCGAGCGCCGACTATGTGCCTGCGTCAACATCTATCCCGGCATGATTTCGTATTATTGGTGGCAGGGGGCTATCGATCGCGGCGAGGAAGTGACGATGATCGCCAAAACCCGCGCCGGCCTGGCCGAAAAGGTGAGGGCGGCGGTCAAGGAGATGCACTCATACGCGACCCCCGCCATTCTGGTCATCCCGCTGGAAAGCGTCGATCCCGACTACCACGCTTGGATTGAGGCGGAGACCGCCGAGGCCGACGTTTAGGTGAAGGGGGCGCGCCTAGCGATTAACTCATCGTCATTGCCGAGCTTGACCCGGCAATCCATGCTGACCATCGGCACCAACGCCGTGGCGTCAGTTTCTTCGACTGGCCGCTGCGTGAACGAAAACGCCGCATGGACCGCCGGGTCAAGCCCGGCGGTGACGCGGAGTTATTTCGTGATGCGGAGGGATTTACAGACAGCGCAATTTACCGGCTTCGACGAAGCTCAGTACGTCTCCGTGCCGTCGATCACATCCTTGAGCATCTTGTAGGGTTTGCAATCGGTGCCGCAGATCACGCGCACCTTTTCGAGATCGTCCTTGGCCTTGAGCACGTTGCCTTGCTCGGCCTGCCACATGCCGTAATAGGACCACGTCACCGCGTGGTCGGGGTCGGCGGCAAGCGCGCGCTCGTACCACATCTTGGCGTCGTCATAGCGGCCGAGCTTGCGGCTCGCATAGCCCAGAAGCGTTGCCACATCGGCATTGTCGTCGTAGCCGAGATCGTGCAGCGCGGCGATGCCGGCTTCGTAGTCGGCCTTGTCGTAGATCAGCTTGTAGGCGGCGTGATAGCCGCTCAGAAAATCTTCAGCCGAGCTGCTTTTGTCTTTCTTTTTCTTAGACTGCGTGTCCTTGTTCGACTTGTTCTGGCTGGCGGGCGGCGTGGGGTTTTCTTCCCCGGCCGCGGCTGCGATTTCCGGCGCAATCAGAATGACAGACAAGAGCAGAGCGGCGGACAGTGCGAGGGTCGGTTTCATGCGGCCTCTCCTTTATGTCGATAGGACTATCTTACACGGACGCAACGCGTTGTCGCGCGCCGCCCGCGTTATCGAGCGAAAGTGATCGTCGATAAAATGTTCGTGGCGCGGGAATAAATCGCAAGGCACACTTTTCAGAGCTTCGGCTGCCATTCGACTGGAACATGCTCGTAACCGCTCGCCGTTTTGATCAGGTGGCCGCAGGCCGGGAAGGGGAAGTGATAGCCGGTCACCAGCATGCGGTCGGCGGCGGCCCGATCGAACAACTTTTTTCGCGTGGCCACGGCCGCGTTGCCGTCGATGTCGAAGGTCGCCTGCCAATCGGGATGCCGGGCAAAGACGGCTGGATGCTGGGCGGTGTCGCCAAGGACAAGGAGCGACTGATCGCCGGAATGAACAGCGAAAACGGTGTGGCCCGGGGTGTGGCCCGGCGCCGCCATCGTGACTACACCGGACGCGACCTCCTTGCCGGGCTCGAAGCGGGTCACGTTGCGCGCGATGTCGGAGAATATCCGCCGCTGGTTGCGGAACGTGAGCTTCAGGTCAGTCGGCGCCGCGTTCAGATTCGCGTCGTCCATCCAGAATGCCCATTCGGCCTCCGGCACCATGATCTCGGCATTGGGAAAAACGAGCTCGTTGTCTTTGTCCTTGAGGCCGTTGATGTGATCCGGGTGGAAGTGCGAGATGACGATGAGGTCGATCGCTTTCGGGTCGATGCCTGCGGCGCTGAGATTGGCGCGCAGTACACCGGCGGAAGCGGCGATCTGCCCGCCGGTGCCGGTGTCGATCAGCACCAGCTTCTGACCGGTATTGACGATCAGCGTGGTGAACGGCGTCGCCAGTTTGTCGGCCGGCATAAACGCGGCGGTGAGGGCGCTTTCGACCTCGGCGAACGGCGCATTGCGAATGAATTGGTCGGTGATGGGACGATACCAGATCCCGTCATACAACGCGGTGAGTTCGAAGCTCCCGAGCCGATAGCGATAGATGCCCGGCGATTGTTCGCCGGCGGGAGGCGACGCGGCATGGGCGGAAAGAAGTGGCAGGGTCGCTGCCGACACTGAGCCGGCAATGAGGGCGCGGCGCGTTACTGGCTGCATTGGCTCTGTTACTTGATTGCCATGTTGCGTGGCTGTCCTTTTTAAGTGGCTGTCGCTCTTCCCTGCGCGTGGCTCGCTATGCTGTCGCTCTTAGTATCATCCATGCGGCGGACCGGCCAAGCAACACACCGTTACCGCTGTAATCTCATGACATGAATTGCAGGCCGCATGTCGGGCAGACATCGAGTGTCATTTATCGGACAAATGATCCATCGGCTTGTCTGAGGCTTGTCCGACGTTTTTCATCCCATTTGTGACATCGCGTTATCCAGCCTGTGACTATAAGCACTGGACGCGTGACGGTCATATTGCGTGCGGGCGCACGGCGATTTTTTATGACGCGTACCGGTTGGCCAATCGAGGCCGGAAGTTCCGCCGTCGCCCCAATGGGCTTTCGTGGCCATTGGAGATGTCAGAACGGAGATCGCGTCCGTAGAAGTCAGTGCTGTTTTGCTGACAACGTTTCTTCCGGAGGTAACGCGTTTGACGTCTAGCCGGAGTATACTGTCGGGCGGGGCGATTCTTTATTGGCGTCTCGCGTCGTACGTTGGTGCGTAGACAGTTGGTGCGTGGACAACGGATTTTTGACGTTCAACATTCGGGATTTATCGGCGTGAAGACACCTAAACGCTTCGCCGGTCTTTTCGTCCTCATCATTATCGCCAGCGCCTTGGCCGGCTGCTCCGAGAGCATTTTTGACGCGCGCGGCCCGATCGGCGCGGCCAACAGCAAAATTCTGCTCAATGCGCTGGCCATCATGCTGGTGATCGTGGTGCCGACAATCGTCGGCATATTTGCGTTCGCCTGGTGGTTCCGCGCCTCCAATACGCGCGCGCGCTACCAACCCGGCTTTGTCTATTCTGGCCGCATCGAGCTCATCGTTTGGGCGATCCCGTTACTCGTCATTTTGTTCTTGGGCGGCGTGATCTGGATCGGCGCGCACATGCTCGATCCTTTTGAGCCGATCGAATCGCAGGAGAAACCGCTCGAGGTGCAGGTGGTTTCGCTCGATTGGAAATGGCTCTTTATTTATCCCGAGGCCGGCGTCGCCAGCGTCAACGATCTCGTGCTGCCGGCCAAGGTGCCCGTGCACTTCTCGCTCACCTCCGCAAGCGTCATGAATATGTTCTTCGTGCCGCAACTCGGCAGCATGGTGGCGACGATGAATCGCATGGTCACCCAGCTATGGCTGCAGGCCGACCAGACCGGCGAACTCTTCGGATTGTCGAGCCAATACAGCGGTGGCGGCTTCGCCGGGATGAAATTCACCGTGCGCGCGCTGCCGCCGGACCAATTCCAGCAATGGATCACGACGGCACATCAGAAGGGTCCGGCGCTCGATCCCGCGGCTTACATCGCGCTGTCGCAGCCGAGCCAGGACGTTGCGCCCTACACCTACAGCTCGGTCACACCGAACCTGTTCGACAACGTCGCTACACAAAAATTGCCGCCGGGCCCGGGCCCGCAGGCGCAAAGCGGCCAGACCGTTCACCCGGCAGCAGGAGGCCACTAACGTGCTTGGCAAGCTCACCTGGGATTCGATCCCCTGGAGCCAGCCGATCCCGCTGGTCGCCGGCGGTGTCGTCATCGTCATCGTGCTCGCCGTCATCCTCTGGGTGATCATCAAAGGCTATCTGCCGTATCTGTGGAACGAATGGATCGCCAGCGTCGACCACAAGCGCATCGGCGTCATGTATCTGCTGCTGGCGCTCCTGATGCTGCTGCGCGGCTTCATCGACGCGTTGATGATGCGCTCGCAGCAGGCCGTCGCCTATCACGCCGAGGGCTATCTGCCGCCGGAGCATTTCGACCAGATCTTCTCGGCCCACGGCACTATCATGATCTTCTTCGCCGCCATGCCGCTGGTGATCGGCCTGATGAATATCGTCGTGCCGCTGCAGCTCGGCGTGCGCGACGTGGCGTTTCCGACCTTGAACTCGACGAGCTTTTGGCTGACCGCGACAGGCGCGCTGTTGGTCAATCTTTCACTTGTCATCGGCGAGTTCGCGCGCACCGGCTGGCTGCCTTATCCGCCGCTCTCGGAAACCACTTATTTGCCCGGCGTCGGCGTCGACTATTACCTATGGGCCTTGCAGATTTCCGGTGTCGGCACATTGATGACCGGCATCAATTTCGTCACGACGATTCTGAAAGTCCGCGCCCCAGGCATGACCTACATGCGCATGCCGATGTTCTGCTGGACGGCGCTTGCCGCCAATCTCTTGATCATCGCCGCCTTTCCGGTGCTGACCGCGACGCTGTCGATGCTCATCCTCGACCGCTATCTCGGCTTTCATTTCTTCACCAATGAAGCCGGCGGCAACATGATGATGTTCATCAACCTGATCTGGGCCTGGGGCCACCCCGAGGTTTACATTCTGGTGCTACCGGCCTTCGGCGTTTTCTCGGAGATCTTTTCCACCTTCTCGGGCAAGCCGCTGTTCGGTTATCGCTCGATGGTCGCTGCGACGCTGTTCATTTGTCTCGTCTCCTTCACGGTCTGGCTGCACCACTTTTTCACCATGGGCGCCGGCGGCGACGTCAATGCCGTGTTCGGTATCGCCACCAGCATTATCGCGGTCGGGACCGGCGTGAAGGTCTACAACTGGATGTTCACCATGTACGGCGGCCGCATCCGCTTTGATACGCCGATGCTCTGGTCGATGGGATTCATCGTCACCTTCATCATCGGCGGCATGACCGGCGTTCTGCTCGCGGTTCCACCGGCGGATTTTCAGCTGCACAACAGCCTGTTCCTGGTGGCGCACTTCCACAATGTCATCATCGGCGGCGTGCTGTTCGCCGGCTTCGCCGGCATCGTCTATTGGTTTCCCAAGGCGTTCGGGTTTCGGCTGCATGAGGGCTGGGGCAAGGTCACCTTCTGGCTCAATTTGATCGGCTTCTATGTGACGTTTGTGCCGCTCTATATCGCCGGCCTGTTGGGCATGACGCGCCGGTTGCAGCACTATGACGTCGCTGCTTGGCATCCCTGGGTGCTGATCGCCGGACTGGGCGTGTTAATCCTGGCGCTCGCCGCGGCCGCGCAAGTGATCCAGATCGTGGTGAGCATTCGCGAGCGCGATTCGCTCCGCGACGAGACCGGCGATCCTTGGGACGGCCGCTCGCTCGAATGGGCGACAGCATCGCCGCCGCCTGCTTTCAATTTCGCTGTGCTGCCCGATGTGCGCGGCGAGGAGCCTTACTGGGCGCTCAAGCAGCTCGCCATCGAGCGGCAGCAACTGGCGCCGGAGCCGGTCTATAAGGCGATCGAGGTGCCGCGCAACAGTCCGGTCGGATTCATCACCGCCTTCTTCGCCACCATCACCGGCTTCGCGCTGATCTGGCATATCTGGTGGCTGGTGGCCGTCGGCGTCGCCGCAGCCTATGTGGTCTTCGTCTGGTTCGCTTGGCGCGACGTGACCGAATACGAAGTGCCGGCGGAAGAAGTGGCGCGGATCGATCGGGCGCGCCGGGCCGCGCGCCGGCAATGGCTTGCGGCCAATGCCCAAGCCGGGGGGGCGGCATGAGCGCAAGCGACGCAGTAGGCGCCGGCCACGCGCGCGAGGTCGATCCTTATTTGCTTGGCCGCGGCGGCCAATATGGTCTCGGCCATGCGGCCGTGACCGGACGCGGCGCCGGCGGCCCGGCCTCAAAGACGGTCGTTGTCGCTTACGGCTTCTGGCTCTTTTTGCTCAGCGACATCATACTGTTTTCCTGCCTGTTTGCGGCGCATGCCGTGTTGCAGACGGCGACGGCCGGCGGCCCGGGCGGGGCTGAGCTTTTCAAGCCGGTCAACATCGCCATCGAAACCGCCTGCCTGCTGCTGTCGAGCTTCACCTGCGGCATGTCGGCGGTGGCCTGCGGCGTGCGCAGCCAGATGTGGACGCAGCTTTCGCTCCTGGTCACCGGCCTGCTCGGCGTTGCGTTTCTGGTGCTGGAGGCGAACGATTTTGCCGAATTGGTGCGAGAGGGCGCCGGCCCGCAGCGCAGCGCCTTTCTGTCGTCGTTCTTTGCCGTGGTCGGATGCCACGGCCTGCACGTCACCGCCGGCCTGCTGTGGCTCGGCACCATGATGGCGCAGATTTTCGTCAAGGGTTTCCGCGCCGATATCCTGCGGCGGATGCTGTGCTTCAATCTGTTCTGGCATGTGCTCGACATCATCTGGGTGGCGCTGTTCACCATCGTTTATCTGATAGGAGCGGGCCGATGAGCGACCATCTGGACACCGGCGATGTGGCTGCCGGCTTTCCCGAGCCGCAGGGATATACCGTCTGGGAGGACATCCAAGGCTATCTGCTGGGTCTCGTACTGGCGATTTTGCTCACGGCGGCCTCGTTCTATGTCGTCTACACGCATCTGATCTGGGCGCCGGCCGTTCCGATCGCGCTCGCCGCGCTGGCGGTGGCGCAAATCGGCGTGCATCTGGCCTTCTTCCTGCATCTCACCACGGCGCCGGACAACACCAACAACGTGCTGGCGCTCGCCTTCGGCGTGCTGATCGTCGCGCTGATCATTGGCGGCTCGGTCTGGATCATGGGCCATCTCGACGAGCGCATGATGCCGACAATGAATCACATGATGCAGATGCAGCGCTGAGAGCGCCCGGGGCTTTGCCGCGGTAAACATCTTAAGCCTGAGCGCTACGAGGCTTGTGTGTGAGTGCTACGCGGTCCAACGCACCGCCGCCGCGGCCTGGTTCCAGCCGAGCCCCGAGCTGATCATCACGACAAGATCGCCGCGCTTGATCTTACCGACCTCGACGGCATCGTCTAACGCCATGCCGATGCAGGCTGAGCCGGTGTAACCCCATTTCTGCATGATGGTATGGCATTTCTCGAGTGGCACGCCGCAGCGCTCGGCCGCGATCGCGACCGTGGTTTTGCTGATCTGGGTGAAGATCAATTGGTCCACCTGCTCGGCGGTGAAGCCGCACTCGGCCGACAGGCGCTTGAACAGACGCGGCCAATTGTCTTCGTTGACCGAAGCCGGGTAGTTGCCGCTCTCGCGGCGCATCTGCGTGCGCCCCGCGTTGACGGCATCGACGCTCGCCGGTTCGAAGGTGCCGCCCGCGGCGATGCCCCAGCCGAACGCGTAGGTGCCGTCGGCCTGAAAGGCCGCGCCGATAAAGCCCTCGCGGTCGCCCGCTTCCACGACCGCGGCGCCCGCCCCGTCACCCCACAAAAAGATGCCCGGATCGGTCGGGTCGCTGAGCCTGTGGATCATGTCGACGCCGACCACGAGGACGGTCTTCATCGCCGCATTGGTGGCGATCAGCCCGGCCGCGACAGCGATCTGCGCCGGAAAGGCCGCGCACGCGCAATCGATGTCGAAGGTGCCGGCATTCTTGGCGCCGAGCTTATGTTGCAGGACGACGGCGGTGTTCGGCGCGATGTAATCGGGAGACGTGGTACCGACGATCACCAGGTCGACGTCTTCGGGTTGTCGTCCGGCGCGCTTGAGCGCCTCTTTGGAGGCCTCAAGGGCGAGATCCGACGTCACCCAGTCTTTCGGGGCATAGAAGCGCTGGTTGATGCCGGTCTTGCCCGCGAGCCTTTCGATGGTTCCGGGTCGTCCGAGTGCCGCGAAACGTGCCGCCAGCTCGGCATTGGGCACGACCTGTTCGGGCAGATAGCGGGCGGTGGAGACAATTTGCGCGATGCGGGCCATGGAGAGCACCCTAAAGGCCAAGGTGGAAAAGGCTAACGGCGCAGTCGAAGGCTGCGCCAAGTTTCTAGGGTCGGGAATCTACGCCAAAACTCTATGCTAAGAAATTTACACCAAGGCTTAAATCGACGGGTCCCTCGAGGTGACCAGACAATCCGTTGCGTCCGTTTGCTCCCAGACCTTTATCGTCCGACAGTCACGCCCGGGGTCGTGTGCAATACCTCCCCGACCGTTGTGGCGTTCTTGTCGTCCATGACCCGCCTTGTGATGACAGTCGTCTGGCTCGGGATGTTCATGATGGGCTGGCGCGACGAGGACAAGCGATTGGCTTTGTAGGGCGCCGCCGGATCCACATGGGGATTGCTGGCAAGTGCCCGTGTGCGCGCGGCCTTTTTCCACCCGATCGTGTTCGCGGGTCGAGACCAGGTTGACGTATGGTGCAGTCGACCCGTGTCGCGTGCGAGTGCTCCGTCCGAGAGGCAGATGGAGGCAACAGCTACCATAGTCAACGGTAACGTTCGCGCCAGCATCTAGTTGATCTCCCTAGCGTCCGACGACCAAAGTCTGAGGTGGCCGGATCATTGCCCCATTCCACCGTGAGGGGTGAAAGCGGCTGTCGTTGGGCGGCGGGACGATTGCTCGTCTGGGCCGTCGATAATAAAGCGGGTGCGATGAGCTGGCGGCAGGCTCGCAAGCCAGGGATCATCGGAAAAGGCCGCAACGAAAAAACCCGGCCAGCATGGGGTCTAGCCGGGGTTAGTCCTGTGCACTCGCATGCAAGGCGGCTTGAGGACCAACCTCACGGCGAAGTGGGCCGAATGCTCAGCGAGTCAATCGGCTATCAGTAATGCCAGCACAGGTGCCGAGCGATCACATGTCCCAGTTTGTGCTGAGCGATCGCCAAGGTCGGTAGGCGGTAGTAGCGGTGGTATCCCCAAACAAACCATACGAACGTTCCGTCCGGCGGCGCCACAACCGTATTGTCCCAAATGCGACAATAGCCGCTTTTGAACTTCACGATGGCGTAGTCCGCATGTGCTGGGGCGGTGGCAGCAAGGCCAAGCGCGAGCACACCGATCGCGAAAATGAGTTTCTTCATGCCATCCCCCATTGTTTCGCGCTTCTTCCGTAGTCGCCGGCCGAAGCTCGATAGCCCAATGCGATCTCTGTAAAGTCGCTCCGAATATTCAGCCTAATTCCCCGCGAGGTGTCAACGCTAGGGCGGCTTTCAGAACCCGTTTTCGTTGCTCCGAGCTTCGAAGCGTGATGGCTAATTGCCCAGCCGCCACCGACGCATGTTGAAGTTTTCGCCACGGTGTCACTGCACGGCAACACCAACGGATAATTTCTTGTGATGCCATCTGTGTCGGGCGATGCGGATGCCGCCGACCGGCTTAAGGTAGATCCGTACCGTCACGTTTTCGCGTCGGCGTTATTTGATTCGAAAAGGGGAACCGTCGGAGATGTGGAGCGAGCGATGGCCCGCGGCATCTTCATTTGGTGGCAACGGTCAGAGTGCCCTTATATCGAAGGAACTCGAAGGTCTGAAGCACACCTGCTGTCACTGGCCCGTCTTTTTGACAACGCGCGGTGACCACGGCCGTGTACGCGGTGCCGGACGGGGCGGTGTTCTTTGAAAGCCGTAAATTGACTGGCTCGCAGGACCTACCTTCTCCGTAAAAGCCATATTGGTTGATCGAGAGGATTTTGGTGCAATGACCATCCTCTATCCAGCTCGGCAACTTGTACTCGGTTGTTGTGCCCTCCAAGGATGAGAAGCACCAATCGCCGACGAAATCTATCGGCATGGTTTTCTCCGCGGCGCCTGCGGGGCCGCAGGCAGTGCCAACCGCAGCAGCTACGCAAACAATTCGCAATAAGCTGTGCATGATTAGTCCTCCATGACCTGGCTTTATCACGCACAGGGAAAATCCGGATGGCGATGCTCGCGTGATTTCCGGCGACGCTACATTAAAGACCAGCGAACACAGCACATGGTATACTGAGCAGATAGCTGCTCGAGCATTCGCGCTTCGGCGGACACACGCGAATAACGGCGTAACAAGTCGCGATTCTGAAATTCGTTTCAGAAAGTCGCGCCACCGCATTCGACATGACGCGGCGCATATTTGCGCCGCCTTGGGTCGTCGACGACACGTCCATCGAAAGCTTCTGCATTCGCGACGCGAAAGGCCACGCGCTCCGGTACGTCAACTACGAAGACGAGACCGGCGGACCCACCATGGCCGGCGATCGCCCCACCAACCGGCGCTCCAGGCGGGACCAACGTAGCCATAACCGTCCCAGCCCCAATTACTGCTATACGGGCGGGGAGATTCCGTAGAGGCCGTCGCCGCGCCAAGCGGGACAGCGGCTGCGTTGAGTGGCCTATCCAGTCCCTGTGCTGGTCCCGCATAAGCATACATCGGACGACGCCAACCCCATGTCCGATAGCCCGTTCCGCGTAGTAGGCATGGAGTGGACGAATGGCTCGCCCTCCAGCCCGGTTCGCCATAGGCGTAGAACCCGCGCGTCCAGCCAACGACCCGACCGCGACCGAAACGTTGCACCGGATGAACCGAGCACCGAAATGAAAAGCCCCGGCCAGTGTATGCGATCTGACCGGGGGCCCTTCCGAGTGTGAGAGCCGGGCGCTTGCTCACATACCTATTCAGGTCGATATGCTCAGCGGGTATCAACGGGCGGTGCCGCAAGCCGTTATCATGCGGCGATGGGGACAGCTGCAAGGTACGATTCTTTGATCGGTATTGAGAAAAGCTTACGTCCGTACATGTCAGATACGGTGACCTTCGATCCAATCACCTCGTCTCCCTGCTTTACTGCCAGATCGAGCGCCATTAATTCGGCGGCGTTGTATGCTTCGTCAGCCGTTGGCAAAGTGCGGCCTGTATAATCAAGCGCAGGTCCTTCGTTCCCGACAACATCGAAGAAATAGCGTTCCATGAGTGCATCCCCTTATTTTCAGAGTCGCACCGGAAGTGTGAGATTTTCGAGTTTGAGAATTGGCTAAGTAAAACGCTCAATATGGCGCTTGAAATGCCCAAATTTTAAGAGAAAATTATGTGGCGTAAGTGAGCCGGGCGCCGACTGCACAATAAAAGCCCCGACCAGGGCTAAGTCACGTGAGGAACACGGCGCTCCAATTAACTTTTTGCAATGTGAGAAACTGGATCCTACTGAAGTGTTATAAACAAGGGGGTGACGCCGATCGCCGAGACGGTCGATTGGGCGAGGTCCATCGATATGAAATTCGCGTCCTTCATTGTGTTGTTAGTATTGGCCGCATCTCCGGCAGCCGCCCAAACAGTCGATACTTCGACAAGTCAGGTCTGCAGTCAGGACCCTACGTACTGCAGTGATACGGGTGCCTCACAAAGCACGACGACGACTGGAAGCGGAGCGGGCAACTCGGCGTCAAGCGTCGGTTCGGGTGGTGGAGGCTCAGGTAGCGGCAGTTCAGGCGGAGGCGCCAGCGCGACGCCTGCTTTACCCAATGCGCAATGCGGAGATGGTTCTCCCATGGACGCGTGGGGCGCCTGCAACTGACCTCGTGCCGGAGCTGTCCTATCACTATTGGGAAGGAGAGCTCAGCGCGCATCCGTTCTGGCAAGAAAGCTGGGTCGACGTACAACCCATTCTACAGGTGGCGTTTGCGTCTGCGTTGAAAATGAGCCCAATGGCTGGCGCCGACCCCGGCGCACTGAGACTCGGGGGCGGTCCCGGTACGTTGGGAATGAAGCACCTAGTCTGACAATTCGCCGCCTGCGAATTGCACGACATCATGCAATTGGTCACCGTCGACGTCTGCGCAAGTGACGTGCCGCATGCAAGAATTGCTGGCGCAGCAAGAATGATCGCAAAGGCCCGCATCGCTGCCTCGCCGGGTTGCGTCACCCCCAAAAACCATAGCACGCCTCCGACGCAGCCGCATCAAATTGCAATTAAATCAAAAACATGAGCGGTGCCAAACCAATCTATTTTAGATCATCACGACCCGGACCGCTTCTGGCTTCCGCGCCAAAACTTATCTGCTCTTCAAAGAGAACGCGAATGGCCGACGTGCAGCAAGTCGCAGTCACAGCGAGAGCCATCGAACAAGAGCCAGGAGCCTAGCGGCGACGTGGCCTCAGGTCGACATTAGCCCTCGCCTATACCCACGCCCCGTTCAGCCAAAATATGATGGGCTTTGTGGGTGAGCTGGTATTGCGACCGGCGATTGTTTGCGGGCTCTACCAGTCCTTTCGATAGGAGCTGATCAAGGAGGGCTCTCTTGTGGGCCCTAAGGTTTACGTCGGGACCTTGTAAGAGGTCGCAAAGTACAGCGATTTCCAGGTCGGTCAGGTCGTCGGGCATCGCCTGTTCCTCCGTGCGTCTCTCGATTTACGGACGCCTAATCGCGGTCGGGCGGCGGCCATGGTGCGTCGCGCAGCAGAAAATTGGGAGCAACGTCGACGAACGATAGAGCGGCGTCGACTGCATTGGATTCGGTCCGTAGTGCAGACGATTTATTTGTTGCTCTTTGTAGACGTGGCGGTTCGTCTCGATCGTGGCGGATCGTCTTCGCGCCGGCGGGAGTCGTCTTCGCGTCCGCCACCGTGTGGTACTCGGTGTGCACACTTCCATCGTGCAAAAGCGCCGGCTCACCGGCGTCCACGTAAATGGTCTCGTCGTCTGCCATGGTGGTCTCGTTTGTCGCGCTCTTGTCGCGCGATTTGCCGTCAGTCACTGTAAACCATTGAAACGCAATGGGAACGTTTGCGACATGGCGCAACATGGATTGGGGACTGAGACCTGGCAGAAGTGCTTGATTTCATTGGTGCCGGGTGCCCGGACCAATCAGTCCCCCCGATGCAACCGCCGCATTTCACCCTGCTCCTCGGCGCCCTAAGGGCTGGCTAGGGGAGGGCAGAGGAACGGGCGGGGGTCGTGAAGACAATAAGGCGTCTGGCATTAGGCGTTGTCATTGTTCTCGCCGTGATTGCAGTAGCCTTTCTTTTCGATCTTCGTTCGCCGCCGAGATGTCCGAGATTACGGACAGTCACATTAGGGCAGGGGCCAAAATCATGGCGAAATCGAACCTTCGGCTGGTGCCGCCAGATTCAAAATTACGGACAGTCACGCTGCGGCGGCGCAGCAACCGGGACATGGGCCGCGATCGCGAGCACCTCACCGAGCTCGATCGCTTGATGAAGGCGGCCAAGGGCAATCGCCATGGCCAGCGCGATGCGACGATGATCCTGATCGGCTTCCGCCACGGCTTGCGGGTGTCCGAGCTGTGCGATCTGCAGTGGTCGTCGATCGCCTTCGAGACCGGCACCATGCACGTGCGCCGCGCCAAGGGCGTGACGCGGCAACGCATCCGATCCTCGGCGATGAGTAGCGGGCGCTGCGGGAGCTCAAGCGTCAGTCAGCGTCGCCCTTCGTCTTCGCCTCGGAGCGTGGCGGGCCGTATACGCCGTCTGGGTTCGCTAAACTCCTGGCCCGTGCCAGCGAGGAGGCCAAGATCGGATTCAAGGTCCACCCGCACATGCTGCGCCACGCCTGCGGCTATGCGCTGGCCAACAAGGGCATCGATACCCGGACGCTGCAGGCTTACCTCGGCCATCGCTCGATCAACTCGACCACGCGCTATGCCGCGCTGGCGCCCGGTAGGTTCAAGAACATTTGGGGGAGGGGCTAGCTCAGCGCGTTTCGAAGACGGTCCTACAGCGAAAGCCCCGCCGGGTGAGAGCGGGGCTAACGGGCTCGCTGAGAACTGAGGGGCGGGGGATTTGCGAGGCCCTTCATTAAACGAACCGACCGCTCGTGGCATTGTTTCCTGTGAGTGTGCGCCCCGCGCGCTTTTTTAAAGGCGCGAGCAACCGGTCAACCCACACGGTATTGTCCCAGGGATAGCCAATGCCAAGGGTCCGAACTTATGTTCCCCGCGCGACGTATGTCGAATTTTCTGCAGCACCGCGGAAGCTTGGACTGGTTTAGGCTTGGATCGCAATCCACCCGAGCGGACAGCAGGAAGAGATTTGGGGTTTTCACTCACCACAGGAAGCGCGGGAATGGCGCGCCGGCACGGTCTTCGCGCGTGGTACCGCACAAGGGGCTATCTGATCGAAGAAAGAAATTGAATGTCTTCACAGCTACCGCAGACGCCGGACGTGGATCTCAGGCCGTGGCGATCGCAAGTTAGGGCACTGTTGGGAGACGTGACGAAGGATGACGACACGATCGCCGCGCTTGTCGATGCCTTCGAAACACATGGCCTGACATTGGGAAGTACGACACGACGCGCGCCGACGGATCACTTGGGCCGCTTCCGCAAACCTGAACTAACCGCCGCCTTGACCACCTTCGATCAATCACTTCGCGACAAAGTCATTGCCGTACTGCAGAAAGTCGGGGGCATCGCGCCCGCAGACTAAGGCCAGGCGCGAGTCCTATGGCGCCCCGACCGGCACTTCAGTTCCGCGTAGAGTGATTGACCTTGGTAATCACGATGAGGTTGTGTTCAAAGTAGATTGAGGAAATCGATTTGCTGAAGCCGGTCATTTTTGGGTCGCCTTGTTCGTTGCGAAAATCAGGATAATTAAGGTACCTTGCCAGCTCAGTGAAATAGCCCATGGCGGTGATTCTGGATTGCTGATCGACTGTGGTGCCGCCGTACTCCGGCCAATAGGAGGTCCGCGTATCTTCGATGATATAGAGGCCGCCCGCCTTAAGCTGCGAAAAGAGATTTTCGAAGCTGAAAATCTGATGGGCGTTTATATGCGAGCCGTCATCGATGACCACGTCGAATGGCCCTTCTTTTCCTGACAGAACTGCCAGATCATCGGCGCTGCTCTGGTCAACGACGTGAATATGTATTCTCCCGCCGTTCATGGCCCGCTTGTCGACAATATCACAAGCCACGATCTTGGCGAAGGGAAAGAAAGATCGCCACGCATTGAGGCTCGCGCCGCCGGGCCAGCCTTCGTATCCGCCGATCCCGATTTCCAGCAATGTGATCGGCCGGTATTTGAGCGTTCGAAATAGGCGACCGTAGGTTTGCCCGTATTGATGGACGTTGCTCTCTTTATCGGAGCCGGAGATGCGCAGTAAGAACTGCATCGGAAGCGGCAGTGGCGCTAAGAACGGCGAAATCCACTTGAAGGCCTTAAAGCGTCTTGTCTGCACCATACAGACCCCCCAACGCCATTTTTTAGATTTTGAATCGAATATCCCGTCTGAGCAAGAGGCATTAGATCCTTATTCAAAGGACGTCGGCGGATCATTGAAAAGAGATTCCCGCGAGCGTCCTCGAGAGCGTCGGATGCAGCATCGAGGGCGATCTGTGCGGCCGCGCACTGCTTCCTGTGCGGGCTGGGGGTAGGCCATGGCTGCGGCTGATAGGGGCACCTCAGCAAGTAGCAGCGCTACTCCTCTGCGGGCCCAGCCCCCACACCCTACGTGCCTCAGCACCCTGCGCTCATCGTGGCGGCTTCGGTGGATTTGGCATGGGGTCGGAGAAGATCAAGTACGCAACCACCCCGAAAGCTGAGAGGAAGCCGGCGAAGAAGCTCAGGGCGAAACCGGATAGTAGAGTGGCGGTCATTGCAACGGGCCTCGGCCCGGGCGGCACCTAGCGGCCCGCCCAGTCATGATTGCTGGATTGATGAAGTAGGGGTTCACGCCTATTCGAGCCGAGCCCATCACTGCAATCCCCAATCTGGGGGGTGATCCAGCTTCGACCGCTAAATAATATACAGACAAAGAACGGGGAACGCCGTGCTGGGCCGCACGTTTCGATCAAAATTGTCAAGGAAAGAGGCGGCGTCATGCAATACGGCGACAAGCGTTGTCGGAAGTGTAATTGCGCGATGGAGTTGATTGCGGATGCGCCACCGATGAATGGCGCGGGACTTATTGTATGGTCATGTCCCCAATGCGACGCCGTCGAAAGCGTTTTGACACCGGCAACAAGAAGTCACCAGCGATATTTAATCCGGTGATTAGCGTACGTGGATGTCTCTCCCATACTCGCTGGCTTTCACGTTTTTGCGATTATCATTATCGGCTCTCTCTTATTTCGCGCGATCGTTCGTTTTGAACCTGATCGATGGCTCGCCACAGTGCTCAAGTGCGCGCTTGTCGCGACAGGTGGACTGGCCATCGTAAGTCAATTGCTAGCCGGGCAGTGACTGCCCTTCAAACTCCAAACTCGCCGTTAGCCCGATCTAGCGATCCGATGTGCTGCAGACTGGCTTTGCACCAAACGGAACGTTTTTCCAAAGCGCGTCAACCCCTACTTGACGCCTCCTCGCCAATGCTGTGTCGCGCTGATGAAGGAGTTGTATAACGAACTAATATTCTCTGGTTCGAAAATCGAGCTATGGTCTCCTCGGATTTCGATAATTTTGATTCCAGGGCATCGGCAGCGCCACGCGCCGTCGTCGCTGGCGGTGAGGTGGGTCCGCAGGAGGACTGTTGCTGCGACCAGCGCGACCGGCTCGCAGTCGAGCGACGCGACCCACGGCGCGGTATGCCTGAGCAATAGTCGCATACTCAATTCGTGTTCGAACATCGGGTCAAGCGAGAGGAACCAGGGCAGCCGTCCGGAAGGAGCGATCACACGAAATAGGCCAGTCAACCGATTGTCCCCCATCCGAAACACGGCGCGCCAGAACAGTGATCCGTCCTCAACCCGCCTCCTCCGCAGCAGTGCCGACAGAGCGCGGCCTTTCCAGCCCGGCGACACTCCCGCCGAGCTTATCATGAACGAGTCGATCGCGCAGAAGCCCCCTATATCGCGACCACTTGCCTGCAGGCGAAGTGCGGCGGCATAACCAAAATGTCCGCCAATGGAAACGCCCACAATGCGAATCGGCCCGCGCGGCACCCGCGCCGCGATCTCGGCCGCCAGGTCCGCAATCAGAACGTCGGCGGAAAACCCATCGACGATATAACGCGACCAGCCCGGGTAGCTAATCGTCTCGAAGTGCGTAGTGTCGGGCGGACCGGCTCTGAACATGGCGGGCGTTCCACCCCCCGCGCCAGACAGCACGATAACGGGAAACGATGGGTCCGTCATGGGTTCAAAACCTGCGACGCAAGATGGGGGGCCAGCCTCGGGGAGACCACTTACCGTTTCCCCCGCGGGTCGCCGAAATTTCAAATTATAATTTTCCTATTAGGCCCTTCGCGAACCGAAGGGTATGGACGCATGGAATTCCACATATTGCGGCGAGCACCACTGCGCCGCCAGCGAGGAAAGGCGTTTTGGGGGTGGGGTACCCCGAAGGCGGCCCTCCGAAAGAAATGACCGAGGCCCAGGAAATCATTGCAGCGCAGGCACAAGTCGCTGGTCAGAGCTGGCGGAAAGTGATACGATAGAGAACCGTTATTCCGACCCCACAGCCCCCTCGCGCCAAATCTTCCCATGATCTTCCCAATTCCGAAATCTGGGAAGATTTCCATTTAGAGATTGCCCTAAGATGTTCATTTGATTGGTGCCGGGTGAGGGAATCGAACCCCCGACCAACGGTTTACAAAACCGCTGCTCTACCGCTGAGCTAACCCGGCAAGCCGGGGCTTTCTAGCCCTTCCCTGGGGCGATTGCCACTGGATTGCCGCCGGAATGTTCTTGTTCGGTTTGCACCTTGGCGAAGGTAGCTTCCATAATCTCGGCCGGCCGGGCATCGGTATTGGCAAACCGGCGGCTGTATATCCGAAGAGTGATGGCAGCGGAAGCATGCCCAAGCCGGCGACTGACGGTCAGGATGCCAATTCCGGCGGCGATGAACTGGGAGACGTTAGCATGCTCGATGCCGTGCAGGCGCCGTGGTCTCAAGCCCCTCGCACGAAGCTGGGCCCTGGCTGCGTTGATCGCCAACCTCCGCGCCTCGACAGCGAGCGCTCGCGCCTTGCGTGGTCCATCGCTTCTGAATTTGTTTGGTGACGTGCGGAGCGTACCGGATGAGCGCTGTGCTACGAAGTGAAATCAGCCGGTCGCGCCGCTGTTGTTTCTTGTTCGCTAGCGCGCCACTTTCTTCTAACGGAGCTTGTTGGGGTAGCCGCCCCAAAATTCGCTGCGCTTCGCGTGCCTATGGCGCTCCGCAAATTGTGTGGGAAATTCCGCGACACGACCGATGGGCGGGGCGGGGAGGTGGTATGCTGAGGCGCAACTCGCGAAGGAGGGCCTATCGATGAGCGTGAGGCTTTATCTGACAATTGCCGCAGTCGTCGCGATCCTCTATGCACTGGCCTTTCTGATAATTCCCGTCCAAGCGTCGCTGTTTTTCAGCGACTTCGCTGAAGCCCGCGCGGTGTTGTATTTGCGGTTCTGCGGTGCCGGCAGTGTTGGCGTGGGGGCTTATAGTGTGGTTCGCGAGGGACTTTCGCGAGTGGTATCCCATCCGCGCTGTTCTGATCGGTAGCGTCGTGGGACTGGCGGTCAATCTCATCATAAATTTCGTGGCGACTATGCAGGGCTGGCTGAATGCCAACGCCTGGGGATCAACGGTCGTGCTCTTCTTGCTATTACTCGGAGGAATTTATCACCTCTCGAAAGGCGCATCGGAGCTGCCCTGACTTCGCTCGGAGGGCGATCCGCGGGGCCAAAAATCGCTTCGCTTCGGGCTCGGCGGGCGATCGTATCGCGCCAAATGGTGCCACCTAAAATGAATTGCACGCTGGCAATAAATATTCGATCGAAGCTTTCGATCGGCTTCCGCGTGCCGTCAAATCAGGTCAGGTAGCTGAAAACGGCGCCGATGGATTGAGGCGCCGTATTGTTTTCTCGTGCCTGGCGGCCAACAGCCGACATCGTCGTGGCGATTTTAGCTGTGATCCTTGGCGTGACGCCTTGCAGCATTGTTCTGATGTTCAGCGGCCTCCAGGTAGTGGCCGAATGCAATCCGGGCGTGATGCGCGGCCTTTTCGTGATTGCCCGCTTTGTGGTGCTTGGCCGCTTCACGATGATGTTTGGCGGCTTGCTCATAGTGCTCGGCCGCGTGCTCGTGAAACTCGTGGATCTTATGCTCCGCCATTTTGTCCTCCCGGAACTTCTCTGCTCGCACCAAAGCCGACAACGCGATAGCGATGGCACATTCTCGGCTTGTGATTCACGTGGGAACGATTGCTATCGTCTGATAGGGGCGTTCGCCGTGAGGCATTGTCGAACCAAGGCTCGCAGGCGAGCCGCGGCGCTCAAGACAATAGGCAAAGATTCAATAAGCGAGCCTTAACGGTCGGCGGGCACGTCTGTTGCCCTGCCGAAGGGCGTCGACGTCTTTTCGGCTTATGGTGCGGTAACACCCTTAGCCGGTTGCCTGGACGGTCGCACGCGGAAGCGAGAGAGCGCGCGATGGCACCGCCCGCTGTAACAAAAAACCCCGGTCGGTCACCAGGACCGGCCGGGGGCGAAGTTGCTGACAGTACTAGCTGTGACTCACGTCGGTCATGAGGCCGCATCGCCTGAGGCCGGTCAAATGAACTCGCGGTAATGAAAACCGGGCAGGGTTGGCGGCGCGCCACCAACATGCGCACGGTGTGGCGTTTGTGCCGAGGTTTCGCGTCGATTGTTTGTGCCACTTCTGAAAGACGCGAGGCGGCCTGGCGCAGCGGAAGGTGTATTATCGGATTTCAACGCCAAGCCGGCCCATCACGTAGCGCTGGGCGCGTTCGATCTCTGCCTGGAACTGTCGGGCAATGCCGGTAGCGCCAACGTCGGTCAAACGGGCCACCAACGCAATCGCGTCGGGGATGTCCAGCAGAACGGGCGCGCCGCTCACGGTGCTGACTTTGATCACCCACTGACCGTTCGTTTCTGATGGCTGGGGCTCAATCGCGCAAAAATCAGGATTCCAGATGCCGAAGTCTGCAAGCACTTTGGCGGTGCGCCCGCGCTCGGTGATCTCGATGGTCAAGGTCGTTACGTTCACCGGAATGATCGTGGCAAAGCCAAGCTCGACAAGCCGTCGTGCGCGTCCCTTGGCTGTCTCCGACGCCATTTGCGACCCGCCCGCCGTTAGCGACCATATCGGACAAGACCTCGTGATCCCCTGCATTCGGCATGGTGCCCCCTGATGCCTACCCACCATCGAATGGCGGTAGTTCGGGTTCGGCATCCCGAATAGGCAAATGACAAAAAAGTGAGCACAGGCGGCACCAAACGACCAAAACGGCGCCGCCCTGCACGGTGAAAAACGCCGCCAACCGCCAGATGCGCAGGGCCGCGGCGGCTTGGCCAGGATACTGTGCTTCGATGGCCTGGAAGGCCCGGGGGGCGGCAAGAGGAAGTACGCGGCGTTCGGGGCGACGTACCGCCAGATGCGTCAGCGGTTGTTTATCCCGCGACCGGGCCGTTTCGGTTCTTATGGCGCGCCTATAACGCCGTGGTCGATCCCTTCTCGAAAACAAATGCGCTTGGGCGCATCTACGGGCTTGCCTTGGTGCCGATCTCGCAATGGACAAGGAGGACCGCCATGATCGACGGCGCATTCCGCTTCAGCACCTCAGCGATCGCGGAGTTGAATCGACAGCCCGGGACGGGACCGCTACCGAAAAGGCAGTTCGCCTTGCTGCTGGTAGGCTTGGCGGCCGTGGTGCTTCTCCTATACGCGCAAATCGTTTGGTGACACCGCAGTGGCCAGCCGCGGGGGATGGGCTGCCGCTGCGCAGCCCCAGCGCGCACCCAGCAGCGCTGGGGCTTTTAGCTCGAATGAGCGGATTGCGCTTCATTGCCGATTTTGCTCTCGACAACATCGGCGTCTTCGGCGATCGCGCAGCGTCTTGATCTATCGGTGATTGCGATGAGCGCGCGGATGCCGGCGGCTTGACGACGGAATGTGGCGTGCGATCTCGGAAAGCGCGAGCCCGAGTGTGCCGCCGTGACGCCATCGCACGCTGCCATGCGCAACCCGGTTCCTTCCCGGAATGTACAGCTCGATTTCATCCGGAACGTCGACCGGATCGGTGATGACGATCCGAGCGCCTTCGTAGGAGGCGTCGAGAATGAGGCACGGCACCGAGTCGCGACCGTTATTGAAATAGATCCGACTGTGCAGGCACTTCGTATGACGTACGGATTGGCGACGCTCTTGCATTTTTACCTCCAAGCAAGTGCGCGCCCCCCTTTGAGCCACATTACGCCCACGGATATTGAAGGTTCCCTAGCGCCGCTGTCGCACTTTTCACCGAATGATCGCCAAATGCGGTGAAGGCAGACAGCGCGGCGCACTCGATTGATGCCGGCGATATCGGTCGCGGGTCGGCCGGCGCCACGCGTTTCCGACAGGAAAGGCGATCAGACCTGGCGATTTCCACACGCGAGTTCCAGCGAAGACAGGCGCGCGACGGCGTTGGACAAGCGCCCGCGATTCTCGCGGAAGCGACGGTGCGTTATTTGTCGCACCCTCCCGATGGTAATCGTAACGTTCGGGACGTTACGTCACTTGTGGCTGCTTTGCCACGCATGGCGGCGGTTCGAAACCGGCCTCAATAAAACTGGAACGGCCCGGTCATCGCAACGTTACGAGATTCCCGGGCTACCATGGAGAAGGCGAGCTTCACTCCGATGACCAAGCAAGACGACTGTTTAGATCACGCCGCACAAACGCTGGAACTGGCAGGGCACGTTTCCAACTCCGCGGAGCGATCTCATCTTCTCGATCTTGCGGAAAAGTGGTTGGCGCTTGCGGATCGCAGGTTCCGCCAATCGAAACATTCCGCCGGCGCAGTCAAGGAGCACCCGTCGGTCGGACGGGCTTTCAGCGGTCTCAAAAGGGGTGTGCGGTAGCGCCATATATCCCTTTGGCGCGCGGCCAGCCCTGCGAGCGCCAAGGAGGAAATGCCTATTTACCGCCACGATCGGCCGGCATTTTGACATCGGAAAAATGGGAATTTTAGCCGGGCCCGCTTGTTCAGGCTATCGGTCGGCCGCTTTCATGCGGCCGACCGATAGGTTGTGGCCGGGGGTTGCCCCCAAGCTCCCAAGCCGTGAGGCACTCTGGCCACGGGGCCTCGGCGGTGTACATAAGTCGCCGAGGCCCACATCTTTATCCGCCGAGACTGTTCCCATTCTGTGACCTGCGTCACGATTGGCAAACTTGACGATCGGCAGACGTGACGATCGGCGGCGAAAGCCTGAGAGCTGGCTTCCGCGCGGCCGCTCCCGCTCCGGATCCCCGACGGAAGTCTTTTCGCGATCACGCGTTAAACACTTAGTGAAACTAAGAAATGCCGTTGCCGTGGAAACCGAAGCCGCCTCGCGCCGTCGAAACGCGAACGCCGCCGACCGGTGCCGGTGCGCGTCAATTCTTCACGCTGCGAAGCGTTTGATGCCCGCACTCGTAGCATTCGAAGACCCGAATTTCGGAGCCGTCCCGTTTCACCTGATCGGGTGAACGCCGAGTCAAATGCGCGTTGCCGCCGCATTTGGCGCAACGTATCGGTCGAATGAATCGTTGCTCCTTGACGACGAAGGATCGCCTTTCCACAGCCCCGCCCACAGCCAATATCCCCACCGGTCATGCAATCCGGAAAAGCGCGCGGAATTAGGGACGACCGGCGGGCGCCAAAAAAAAACTGTGCAAATCTCCTGCTGACGAATGACGAGCTTTCTAGGCCTCTAGCAACCTTGCGCCGGCTGCCGAACTCTTCATGCAGTCGATCGGCCTCGAGAGCGATTTCGTGCCGCGAAAATACAATAATTTTTTCGAAGTGTGTTGCTTGGCGGTAACACATATTTCCTTTCATTTGCCCGATATGCATATGTTAATTGCGCTCACCTGCACGATATATGGGAAAAATTCCGATGCCGCAGAACCCGAGCGCGGAGGTGCGCGAGTGTCTGGTCCGCGCTGGGTACTATGCCGAACGAGCCAAGTCGGAAACGAATCCTGCAATCCAGGGTGATTTGGTCGAAATGGAAAGATGCTGGTTGCAAATGGCCAGCAGCTATCGGGCATTAGCGTCGCTGCAGTCGTCGCCGAGGCACGACGAGCAGTGCGACCAACTTTCCGATCGCCTGGAGCGGCTCAAGCGTGAATTGGCCCGTGAACTCCCACAAGCCATGTGAGGGGCGTGACGATGGAGCGATATATCGTAAGCGGTCAAAGAAAACCGATGCGATCGTCCTCCAGCACGAGACAAGTCAGCCGGTCGGTTGCGTAAGCGCCAGTATCGATATTGATGCGATTGGAACGGATTTCCGGCTCGCGAATGGGCGTATGGCCGTGCACGATGATCTTGCCGAAGTCTTCTTCATGGTTCAGGAAATCGCCGCGGATCCAAAGCAAGTCATGTTGTGTTTGGGCTTGTAAGGCAATGCCCGGCCGCACGCCGGCATGAGCGAAGAAAAAGTCGCCACAGCTAAACGAAAGCGCAAGGTTCATGATCTTCTCGGAAAGCCGGTATCCACTTTTCCGGATCATGCACTACCGGTTCCGGATCATGCACTACCGGTTATAGTCATCGTGGAGCCGTTCGATATCGTCTTCGCCGAGATAGCTTCCGGTTTGCACCTCGATGAGCTCGAGATCGATCTTGCCGGGATTCTCCAGGCGGTGCTGCGTGCCGATCGGCACGTAGACGGATTCATTCTCGTGCAGCATCTGCACCTTGTCGCTGATCGTGACCCGCGCGGTGCCGCGCACCACCACCCAATGCTCGGCGCGGTGATGATGCAGCTGCAGTGACAATCGCCCGCCCTGCTTCACCACGATGCGCTTGACCTGATAGCGCTCGCCGAGATCGAGCGATTGATAGGAGCCCCAGGGGCGGTGCACTTTCAGATGGTCCTGGGTCAGGGTCGGCGCGACCTGCCGGAGCCGCTCGACGATGCGGCGCAGTCCGTCGCCGCCTTGCCGGTTCGCCACCAGCACTGCATCGTCGGTCGTCACCACCACCACATTGTCGAGGCCGAGCAGCGTGACGACCTGCTTTTCGCTCGCCACATAGGCGTTGCGCGCATCAACAAAGATGGCGGTGCCTTGCGCGGCGTTGCCGTCGGCATCGCGCTCCGACAATTCCCAGACGGCCTGCCAGGAGCCCACGTCCGACCAGCCATAGGACACCGGCAACACCGCCGCCCGGGCGGTCCGTTCCATCACCGCATAGTCGATCGATTTGGCGCTGGCGCGCGCGAACGCCTCGGGCTCAAGCGTGACGAAGCCGATATCGGCGCCCGCTCCTTCGATCGCTGCCTCGACGGCGGCGGCGCTTGGCGCCTCGAAGCGGCGATATTCCTCGAGCAAAAACGCCGCGCGAAACACGAAGTTGCCGGAGTTCCACACATAACCGTCGGCGACGTAGCGCGCCGCGGTTTCGGCATCCGGCTTTTCGACGAACCGCTCGATGGCAAACAGGCCCGGCTCCAGCAACGGACCGGGACGGATGTAGCCGTATTCGGTGGCGGCGCGCGTCGGCTCGACGCCGAACATGACGATCCGGTCCTCCTGCGCAGCTTCGCCGGCCTGCGCGCATACCTTGGCGAAAGCGAGCGGATCGCTCACCACATGGTCGGCGGCAAGGGCGACGATCAACGGATCGCCGCCGCGCCCCAACGCGTAAGCAGCGCCGGCCACAATGGCCGGACCGGAATCGCGCCGAACCGGCTCGAGCAGAATATCCGCCTGCGCACCGATAGCGGCGAGCTGCTCGGCGACCAGAAACCGATAGTGGGTATTGGTGACGATGATCGGCCGGCCAAACAAAGCCGGATCTGACACGCGGCGTATCGTATCCTGAAACGTCGACAATGGCCCAAACAGCGGCAGGAATTGCTTTGGCCGGTTCTCGCGCGAGGCTGGCCACAGCCGCGTTCCGGCACCCCCGCACATAATCAAAGGAACGATCGGTCGCGCCAATTTACGCTCGCATTGTAAGAGGATGATCCAGAAAGGCTTTGACCGCGGCCATGCTCAGCTGCTCAGCTCCATGAAAAGAAATAGCCTTAACCGCTTGCGGCTATCGCCGTCCTTCAGTCAAATCCACGGAAGGCTGTACGCCACTCCCAGTTCAGTGCGCAGCCGGCTACCAATCGCGGTCTGAACAGACCGCAACATCGATCTTGCAGAACGGAAGAGATACAGCGAAAGCGCGACGTATGCCAACTGCATCCCGCAAATGGCCAGTGGAGTTTCCGTCACCATCGGCGAGGAGTGATTGTCGCGGGTCATTTCGCTAAGTACGGCGGTGCCTACCACAAACATAATACTCAGCATTAATAGGACGAAAACTTGGCGGTGATAGACAGCACAACACGCACACATCGCGACGCCGAAGATCGCAAATATCATTTCCTAGCCCGCTCAAAATCCCAGGCAATATTGCAGGGAAAAATAATGGCTTTTTTGCATCACCCCGATGCTGCGCATTGCCATTTCATCTGCCGAAGCTCGCCCCCGGCGCCGGAAAGCCTGTGGCCCGTGGCCGCGGGCGCTCCGCGCGAATAGCGGACGGCTTGGCCATTCCGCTGGCCATCACAGGTACCGGAGAAAAAGCTGCGGCTGACAAAGACGATTTCTAACGAAGCGCAATCATTTGCTGCTTCTTGCCGCTGCACTCACACTTCACGAGCTTGGTGGACAGTCAGCGAGAACCGCGCGGCAAGACGCTTATCTAGCGCGGTCAGATTTGACGAAGCTGCGAAATGCGGAAATCGCTTAATTGTTAAGCAGATATGTTCGTTGCCGCGACAGACTTGATAAAAAAGAGCGAGAGCACAATAGAGAAGCCTAATAAAAGACTGGTACATGGACGGCCTTCCTATCTACGAGCGCAAGGAGAGAACTCATGGGCGGCACGAAATCCATGGGAGTGTTCGTTGTGTGCGTGATCGGACTGATGGCTGACAATGCGAGCGCTATCAGCCTTGAGCTCGCAAAGAAGTGTAATGCCTTAACTGCGGAGGCCTACCCTCCGCGGGTAATCGGCAACCCGGCTGCGGGCAGCATAAGGGGGACAGGACCAGAGATCAGAGCCTATTACAATAAATGCGTTGTCAATGGTGGGGAAATCCCCGAGCAAAAGCCGTAAGGCAAAGTAGGCTCAGCAAGATTTGGGGCAGGTTGCAGCGTAACGAACGATTGGTCTTGCACGTTTCTTTTCTTTGGTACCTTGCGCACCACCGGCCAAGGACCTTTCAGCGTAAGCTGCCGATGCTGTGCGTAAGCGAGCATCCGGTTTCGTTTAGAGCGTTTCGCCGCACGGTCTACACTCGGCCGTACGCGAGCGATTTAGCTTTACTCCGCATACGGTGGCTGGCGGGCCGCAACGAGCCGAATGGGTTAAGAAACGATTTAGCAACAAATTTGCTGCACCTTGGCGCAAAGATTCCATCGCAATCGGTCGCAAATAGGTCGTTATGTACAATCAAAATTCTCAAGCTTATGTCGCTCAACTCAATGGTAAATTCTTGACGCGCTGTTTGATCACGTACCGCCAGCTTTATGCAATGCGTGGGCTTTTTCGGCGTCGCGCCCAGATGCGCCACATGAAGGTGACGGCGCCCCAAGTGGATGATGCGCTCTGGATACTTCTTGAAACAGGCGTATTGCTACCACCGTTCGATGATACAACGAACGAGACGCTCAGTCGGGACCGCGCGCCAGCGGATAAATCATGCGCAAGCCCGCACCAGCTAGTGCACTAACGCCTCGGCAGTTCACATGTTCTGGCTTTAGCGACTTAATGCGCACTACTTGATAACTCGTCGTGTTGAACTCATCGCACTGTCAAGGTGAAACTAGTATCAATGTTTGTCATGAAAGATCTGGTTCGTGTGCCTCTCGACCGACCGTCAATGTGACCACGACATATTTATTTAGCCGAAATAACGGGCAATTGCCGCAAGACGGCCTTTAAATCCACCCGACCGGACGGGCATTTCGTGCTCGGGATGGCCGACTCGACTTTCGATCCAATTCCAGAGTGCCATTATCTCAAGCGCCGCTCGGCCTCCTTCTGCATGTTCGGTCACCCCAAGCCCTGCCGCGATTGCATCCTGGTAGTCGATGCGTGCCGCGATCATCGGTTCGGCCAGAACGCCAAGTCGCGACAGCATATGCGCGGCGTCGAGTGCGCGACGGCTACGCGGTGTCGGCGGGCATTGATTTAGTACGAACGCTGCGTTGTAGTGAATTAAGGCCGTGCGAAACGTGTCGACGGTTGCTTCGACATCGAGAACGGTTGGGCGGGCGGGCAGAAGGCAGAGATCAGCCGCCTCGGCAACTGTTCGTACGTCCTCGCTATCCGCACCAGGCGTGTCGAAAATCGCTAGTGTAAAACCTGCGTCGTCCAGTCGTCGCAACGTCGCACTGAGGCGTCCGAGACGCGCCGTTTCAAACGGCTCTATCGCAATCTTGTGCGGCGCATTTCCAGGTCTGCGTCGCGCCCAGCGCGTTAAGGAACCCTGCACATCAAGATCAAGTGCGATTACTTTTTCGCCGGTTCCCGCAGCAGCCACTGCCAGCGAGGCAGCAAGTGTAGTTTTCCCCGATCCGCCTTTGTAGGTCATTAGTGCAATGGAGCGCATGGCAGATCCTGCGAGCCGGAGGTGTGCATGCCTTCTTGAAAAAGCGGGAACGACAAGCAGGGGCGCACCGCGCTACTACTATCACGATTTTGACCCAACAGTTAATTTCTAAGGCGTCCGACCCGCTTGAAGCGGCTTTTTGTTACTTATTTGCCACAGATGATTGCTTGCAAAACGATTTCTGCATACCTTGATACTGCTTTCGAGGCGTAGGAGCCGTAATTTACAGAATTCAACAGCAGTTAGCGCAACGAGAACGGGTTAAGTGTAGGTTTTCACAATTTCGGCCGGCCCCGCCAAGCAATGCTTGTCGCGCATGGAGGCGAGATGCGGGCGGTGGCATTTTTGCGCACGTCAATCAGAGTGTTACGACACGCAAGGCTCGTCTGCCTGGAGATACGATACTGATACTTCAGGAAACAGCGAGTCGATACTTCACGATCAGGTCGCGTCGGGCGACGCTACTAATTTAGCGTTCGCGCCACGTAATTCGCCTTGGCTCTTTCAAGGCCGGTATTGATCCAACGTTGCGCAGCTCGGATGGCAAGCTCTTTGTCTCATAAATCGCTGCAGCGATAATGTTGCAAGTGGCCTGTATGACTTCGGCAGGCGAGTAACGACCACACTCGATGGCGCGAATAAAATTCATTACATAACGCTTCGACGTTTCTCGTGAAATCCATCCACTGTTTCACATTGACGCTTGGCAGTGCGCCGCGCCCTTGACCGTAACACCAAAGATCCCCCGGTTACTGTCTAAATGACGATCGTGAATTTTGTTCCTACCACATGATGATGTCTGCATTTATTTGATCTGCCGGATAATGAGAAAAAATGGGCAACGGAGATACCAAGCATGGGCTAAGGGTGCCGACGCGGACCGCAACAAACATCCTAGTGAAATTCTCGAAGCGGCAGACGGCGTCCGACTAATGAGTGGGGATGCTTGCAGTTATTCGAGGTCATCGGCACGAGCCCCAACGAAGTATCGGAAGACGGCATAGTACGACAGGCTGACCAGCACCAGCACACATGCCACAACGATGTATAGGAGATATATTGCCCGTGTATGGTCAACAGCGTAAGCGTCGTCGCTCGCAGGACTTCCATCCCGGCCAAGAGGCACCAAGCCGGCGGGAGCACCAAGCCGCACCGCGTGAGTATCAGGGATCACCGTCGGGGCGAGCGCTTGGGGCTCGGCAGAGCCACTTTCTGGCGATAAAGCAGGATCACTGAATTCCCTGTCGGAAAGTGTGTCCTCAGCAACAAGGTCCTTCCGCGCTGATGACACACTATCGTCCGTTGGTACGATGTTTGCGGCTGCGCCGTTTCGCCTCGCATCGGTGGCGTCCATTTTGCGCCCCAAAGCATTGTCTGCCGACTGCGTTGTGGCTGGGTCCAGTATCAGGGGAGTAATCTGAGCAGCACCGGCGCCGACTGGTGTTTCAGCTTCGGGCGTGGTCAACCTGCCTGTGGAATCAGCCCCGGGGGATACCGCTAACGTTGCCGAAGAGACATCGCCCGTTGCTGAAGGGGATTGTTTTACAATTGACGAGGTGATGTCAGCATTTGACGAGCCCATGGGCGATGCAGTGGCCGGCTGAGAAGCGTTACTTGGCTGCAAGTCGGTGCTTGAAGCGGCGCTTGATGGCGCAGCGGTGCTTGATGGTGAGGTGGTGTTTGGCAAGAAGGAGGACGGCTGCGGGGCGGCATTTGCCCGATGCGTCGGATTTCGGTCTGACGCAACGTCTGTTAACGCAACCGCGTCGCCTCGGTTTGCGGCCAACGCGGACCCGACAGTCGATGGGCGCGGTCGGGGAATGGGTATCGAAGATTCTGCGCGGAAGGACGAACCGGCGGTGTCTGCCGGTAATGATGCGGTGGCTGTCGGTAATGACGAAGTCGCATCAGCTGTTGGCGGTCTTGGTCTGGGAAACGGTATACCAGACGCGTATGCCGGGTGTGCCGCATTTGTGGGGCCGGTCTCCTGTTGCTGATCGCGCCCTATCGATCGGGTGTACCAGCATTTGCGTTGGGTGGCGCGATCTAACCGATAATACCAGCGCATCCCCTCCTGAGCTGCAGGGTTCGGAGCGGTTAGACATTCTTCAGCATGCGTAACAGGCGCTAGCAAAGTCACTTCCAGAATCGCTGCGAGCGACGCGGCGACGATCATCGTCCTTTGTGCGATCATGGAATGGTTGATCCGATTTGTCTTTTGATTCCCCTCGGTCGCGTTTTTCCTGACCCCACCGGCTCGCCTAATGGCCGTTGCCGACGGCGCCGCCGGGTTATTACAAAGAATTATTGGGTTTCAAGCTGAAGGCATTTTAGACTGAGGGCTGACAGTCGGGCAACATTACGAAGGAAACCGTGTCGAGGCCGTCTTCTCAAGACTGGGCGAGGACGCGTAAGCGTTCGAGACGGCCTCCTGCCTTGCCGGTACGCCCGTTACGCGGATGAGCCGCTGATGTGGCTTGGTCGGCTAGACTTTGGTCCAGTTGCCAGTCAGTGGTCCGACCACACGGTCGAATGCCGGAATGCTATTTGCGGTCCGGACGTTTGGGGACACATGACCTTCATAATCTCGGGTCTTGAAACGACAGGGCAATTACGCGGGCAATCATACGACAATTTTGGTAAGGAAATTTTGACACGACGGCCATACGGGGTTGCCCATTTTTCTGCAAACGCATGAAAACGATGTGCTGCGTACGTTGATGGGCCAGCTTGTGCGTGAGCTGCTCGAGGCGTTCGCAAAGCTGTACGTGCTGCTTCTTGTATTGATTTGTCGGCGCCTGCAGCCGATCCAAGGCCGTGGAATCTGGCAAAACGTGCGAAATTTGGACACGACAGGGAGGGGCAAAATAAGCCTGTGCAAAAAAGTGGAAGATCCCGAGAAATGCCGAAGGATTGCCCTTCGTCCTCATCTAAGTCGACGCTCGTCGTGACGGCGAGGTTGTGGTCGTCGGGCCAACCGGGGGTGTTAAGGCGTCCAAACATTTGAGTTTGCCGAAATAGTCCGCCGCCGGATCCGCCAGTGTTAGATCCGCTGTCGCGATTGATATTGAGGCGCGGCCTCCATGGGGCGGTCGTGACGCACGGCGTCGGCTCCATAGTTACGATCGACGGCTGGATAGCGCCCGACGGAGGCCCCCGCATGTTGTGCCACGACGCTATCGGCGAATTGCCGACCCGGAGGCCCTCACAAGAGCATGGTATTGGCCCTCCGATCGATCCTCACGCGCTGCTCTTTGAGACCGTCGGCGGGGTGATGATGGGGGGCGATCCGCGATCTGTGGTAAGCCCTTGACGCCGCTTGCAGGTGGCGATCCCGATCCAGGCGCGCGGTCACAAGGAGCTGCACGGGGGCGGCTCACAATGCCCCGATCGTCGATCATCTTCTTCAGCGGGTTGCCAGGTTCGGCTATGCGATCGGCCAGCAGCGTTGCGGCGACTGGCCGGGCCGTGCGGTTCTGCGCCCAGCCGACAAGAGGGTCGAAATGAATGTCGAGAGGTAGGCTTTATTTAGGGCTGTAAATTTATAGAATGGAACCTGCTATACGCCTCTGGCATGCTCAAATTGCCAGAGGCAGACCCTGCACAATAGGAGCCAAAGACCATGCGCCGCCTCGCCATCGCGCCCATTTTCGTGGTAGCGCTATTTTTGCCTGCGTTCGCCGAAACCACGCCGACGCCGCCTCCCTCTGCGTCGACACCGTCCGGTCAAGCTGATGCGACTAGCGAAAGTATGCGGCAGCATCCAAACTGGTACACAGAGGAGCGGGTACCCTATCGGCCGTGCCCCTGTAGCGTTGTGTTCCCAGGTGGCCGCCACGCATGCATCGGTTTCCCCTGATCAGGACCCGTTTCCACTTTTTGCTAGGCGTAATTCCAAAGTCTGATCGCTTTGGATGATAAGTTTTGAGTCGGCAGGATTTCGCTTGGCCTAACATCGCCTCGGTGGTGCGTTCAGGCTTCTGTCTACTCTGCAACTCGCGTCCGTCGAGGCGTTACTACGGCGATCGGGCAAATGACCTCGACCGCCGGCGCGGTCGATCCGCCTCGAGACCCTGTGGGGGTTCGGGCTTGGCCGCTTGGTATGGTCCAGCCAGAGCTTTCGAAACATCGAACACGCTACCAATCAACAGCAGAGGGCCTCCGCCCTTACGTCGAAGGCGGCTGTCGATACGAAAAATCGCTGCGGTGGACGGTGGACTTCCGGAGATGTCCGTGATGCTATCACTGTTCTGTTGCAAAGCGTAGATGACAGCGAGCTAAATGATCTGCCTCGGTTTATGAATACCATGGCTTATGTGCGGATTCCCGTCGGCCTCTGCGAGGCAATTTTTCTTGCCGGGTGTCTCTTGGCCGGCGCTGTTTTCTCCGCTGCGGGCGCAGCCACGAGAGAAGAGATCGACCATTGTCGCGGCATCGAGCAACGCGCCGAGCGCCTTGATTGTTTCAAAGCCCTGAAACGTAATAAATCGACAAAAACCGAGAGCGCGGCGCCGGTAGACGCCCAAAGCACGTCTTCGACCAAGACGGAAGATGGATTGCCTGCGAAGACAGGAGAGGCGCCCGCGTCGAATGCGGCACCGGTCGCGAAACCAGATGCGCCGGCAAGTACGGGGGCCGTTAGTCGTGTCAATGGGGGTGCCGGCCGCCCGCTGTGTGTGGATCGTGATGCCCTCGCCGGAATGCTCGTTGCTGGTCTCCTCACGGCAGACCCGGAGCGCGCAGCGACACCTGGCTGCCAAACGCTCCCGGCGGATGCCAAACTTCAGATTGTGCAGCGGTATCCTGGCGTGTTTCCTTTCATGCGTATGGTAGGGGTGAAGGTGATCTCGGCCACAAGGCCTGATTTGACCGGTGGATTTACCCTCGAAGTTGACGCGCTAACGGCCGAGGGTTCTCCACCCAAAGCCCAACAATAACGCGGCGCGGCGCAAGCGCCATGCCACCGCATTTTTGCGCGTACGGCGCCTTTCTGATCTTTCGGGCTTGTTTTTGCGCCTGGCCGGACGGTATTCGGCCGCGGCCGCCTGCGCGACGCCGCAATCCTACCAATCAAGTGCATCGCCCAAGTCGCGGCGTGTCCGCTGGCTGAACGCTCTTGATGGTGGCTGAGAACAAACAACCGCACCGCAGACGAGAGAAGCTGGTCGCCTACAATCCCGAGGCGCAAGCGATAAGACGCGTCAGCGCGATGAGAATTCGGAGAATGCCCCAGCCGGGAGATATTTGGAGAACCACTCCACTACGCGACGACCCATGTCGCGCATTTCACACCCGCTCAACTCTCTTTCAGGTTCGACGGAACGAGGCCGCACGCTTGAGGCTTAGATCGTCGACGATCGGGGAAGAGGGGACGACCGTCATGTTAGCTAAGGCACTTCGGACGTTTCGAACGACTTGGCCGTTGGCCGCACTCGGGCTCGCAGTGGTCATAAATGGCGTTTGGATTGCTGCTCTCGGATACGCAATTTTCAAATTTTTCTGACCGGCGCCATCCGTCGGCATTTAAACGGGCCGCTCGCTCATCGCGTGGACTAGCGATCATGAGCCGGGATGTTCGGGCGTAGTGCCGCTCGGCGCACGTTGAGGGGGAGATATCATGTCGGCTTCAACGTTCGACGGCGGGGCAATCGCATCAGACTATGTGGCGTGGCCGCATCTTGAAACTTGGTGAAGCGAGTACCGCGACCGATGGATATTCCGGTGTTTGTGCTTGGCGCGCGATGCTTCTTGGACCTCTTGGTGTCTTACGTTGCATGGCCAACTTTACTCAGGCTTCTTTATTATTCACTCAGCAGCGTGTCGGGCCACCGAGAGGGGCTACAGTCTCCCGCCGCTGATGGCCATAGAGCTTCGGTTTCGCCCCAATCTGATCGCGGCTTCCATTGCTCGCTTCCAGCCTTCACCAGTTCTCCCGCGAATTAGCTGACGCTCGAACTCCGCGATTGCCGCCAGCGCCGCTACAGTAGGGTTCGCCAAGTTGGCGAAGCTAATGAGGCGATCGTTGGAACCAAATGCCCTCTGGGCGGCTTGTACACTCTATCAATCGGGGGATTGGGTATGCAGGCTCATGCTGGCCTTTGGGCCACGATACTAACAGGCTTAACCATAACGCTGATCGCCGCGCGGCTGAAGACGTCTAATTAAATCAATAATAAACGTTTACGACGACCTTTCGACGTGACAGCCGTGGTGCAGCCTTATGACGCTTTTGATTATTTCGGTCAGCGCAGTGGCCGTCGCGTGTTTCGCGCTGGGATGGTTTCGTGGGTACAAAAAAGCCTGCGACGCGCATCATTGGAATTTGCCTAAGGTCGATTGGAAGACCGACGCCAAACGACCTTACCGACGATAAGGTCGAACTGTGCCGCGTCAGCCGAGATCCTTGGGGCTTTGTTTTCGTGGAGGCTCACTGTCAGCGCTTGGGCGCTCGGCAAATTGCATTTGGCTACACAGATAGCCGAACGCATAACTCAGAACGGCAACGGCGGCGAAAAGCACAGGCGTACGGTAACTGCCAGCCGATGCCGACACGAGCAGCGAAACCCAACTTGATATCTGCATCGTCATCTAAACGTGGCCTTTTTCGCCGTGTCAAAGAGCGATTAGGAAGATCACGAAGCATCACCGGCTGCGAGTTATAGCTATATGCTGGGTTGCACTCGGTCGGAACAATCACACACCGTTAGGCTTACTCCAGGCTCCTATCGTTTATCGTTGGACAAGTGCCCGCGGATCGAAAAACAGCGGCTGTAGGATCGATAGGGCACCGAGACTAAAATCATCAAGGCGATTCCGAGCGATGTCCACAGCCGCAAAGGCTAGACTGTGCGGCGACTGAGCTCTTTTGAGGTATCCCTTATGGTCGTTCAAGCACGCCAAGGGGTCGTTTTGGAGGGCGCGCGACCCCGTCTTCGAGCACAGAGAAACGCGCATCAACCTTAAGCAGCAAGCCTAAAGCGCAGGGAACATTGACCTGAAAACGTGTTCCCCGTCACACGTTCGCGCGTTCGTCGGTGTAACGTGGGGTGGTGATTAGAAAAAGACGGAGGGAGCCGTAGTGGTAACCAAAGCGATCGAGGTGTTTCGCACGGCTTGGCCGCCGGCCGCGATTGCGCTGGCAGTCGTCGTGAACGGTGTTTGGATCGGCGCTCTCGGATACGCTATTTCCAGGCTGTTCTGAGCGCGCGCAATCGTCCCGCGGGTTACGATCATCACCGCACCGGAGGCGAGCTTGCTTACTCTGGTTCTGCCCACTTGATATGGCCGAGATCGGATTCAACGGCCTTCTTGGCGCTTTCGAAATCAGGCCAAGAGTTGAGACTGCGGCGCTGCGTAAAATTGTGGTTATGGGTATGCAGCAAATGGCCATCTTCTTGAAATGTGATTGTCTCGGATTCCGTTTCTAAGATCAGTCCGGTCATTGTTGGCAGCCCCTCCCTGTTACATCTCGTACTAAGTCGGAAATATCGCATAAAGGGATCGGGCAATGAAACCCAATCCCGCTGCGGTCTCGAAAGCGCGCAAGAAATGCCCCCCGCTGCGCTTGTTGGGAGCCGGGCGCTTGTAAGGCTTGCAGTGAACGGAGGCCCGCTACTCGGCGGAGGTTTATTTCCAGCCGGCTTTAATTAAACTATGAGCTGCGCTACGCCGGTCTGCTACAACGCTAAGTCGCGGGGGAGTAACTGTCATCCGGAAGGACCAATGCTGAGCCAGATTAGTCGAGAGTGGGTGCACGATGCGTTGCTCACGATCCTCTTGGTCTTAGCCCTCGCGGTCTCGTGCGCGCCGGCCGCCATCGCGTGGGAGTACTGGGGCGGAGACAAGGGCGGCACGCGCTTCTCCGCGATTGATCAGATCACTTCCAAAAATGTCGACAGGCTCGTGCGGGCTTGGGAGTTCCGCACGGGCGACCTTGCTCGTCGCGATGCGAAAGCTCTGGAGCGGGCGAAGTTCGAAAATACACCGCTGTTCGTTGAGAACAGCCTGATTATGTGCACGCCTTTCAACGAGGTGATTGCGCTCGACCCGGGGACCGGCACGCAGAAATGGCGTTTTGATCCCAAGCTCAACGTCACCTCGCGCCCCGCCAACGGATTTGCCTGCCGCGGCGTGGCCTATTGGGTGGATCAGCAGGCATCCTTACAGGCCACCTGTCGCTCGCGCGTCTTCACTGAGACTAACGATATGCGGGTTATCGCGCTCGACGCCAAGACCGGTGCGCCTTGCTCGGACTTTGGCGACGGTGGGCAGGTCAGGCTTGACGTTGGTATGCCACTCGATTGGCCAGGTGAGATCCACAACGGTTCGCTACCGGTTGTTGCACGCGACGTTGTCGTCGTTGGCTCCTCCATCGCGGACGATGTGCGCACCGAGGCACCGCGTGGCACCGTGCACGCCCTCGATGCGCGCACCGGTCAGGTTCGCTGGACGTGGGATCCGCTCATCCATGAGGGCATTGACGCTGGCGCGGCGAATGTCTGGGGACCAATGTCGGTCGACGAGGAGCTGGGACTGGTGTTCCTGCCAACCGGTTCGCCGAGTCCAGATTTCTGGGGAGGCAGGCGGCCGGGGAATAACGAGCATTCCAATTCAGTCGTGGCGTTGCGAGCGGAGACCGGCGAGCTCGTCTGGGCTTTCCAGACCGTGCACCATGACGTGTGGGACTACGATCTCGCGGCCCAGCCGACGCTTGCCACTATTGCCACCGAAGACGGGAGGCACGATGTTGTAATCCAAGCGACCAAGCAAGGTTTCTTGTTTGTGCTCGACAGGTCGACGGGCCGGCCGATCTGGGCGGTCGAGGAGCGCTCAGTGCCGCAGCAGGGAGCTGAGGGCGAGCGCCTCTCGCCGACGCAACCGTTTCCGACCCACGTGCCGACGCTCGTGCCCCAACGCATCTCGGCCGACGACGCATTTGGTCTTGACGACGTATTCAGTCTGATTGGTCGAGAGACCTGTAGCCACAAAATAGCGCATGCGCGGAACGACGGGCTTTTCACGCCCCCTTCGACCGAGGGCACTGTCCTGTTCCCATTCAGCGGCGGCGGGGTGAACTGGGGTGGCGTCGCTTTCGATCCTGTCCATCAGGTTCTTTATGCCAACACCTCGCGCGTGATACACATCGTCACGCTTGTACCGGAGGCGATTGTCCAAGGAATTAAGGCCCCTCCCGGGGTGGAATTTGGTCCTTTCGGCTTTATGCCAGCACGCGGGGTGGAATTCGGTCCGCAGCGTGGCGCTCGCTTCGGCATGACGCGGACGGTCGCTCGATCACCCATTGGGGCGTTGTGCAACCCCCCGCCCTGGGGAGTACTGGTCGCCGTCGACCTCAAAGCGGGTAAGATCCTATGGCAATCCACTGTCGGTACCGCGGAAGAAAAGAATCCTCTCGGCCTGCCAATGCGGTGGGGCACGCCGCTCGTCAATGGCGTGCTGGTTACCGGAGGTGGCCTCGTATTCACGGGGGCCTTGGATGCCTATTTGCGCGCCTTCGACGCGAAAACTGGCGCTGAACTGTGGCAAGGCCGGCTTCCCGTGCCTGGCTTCGCCAATCCGATGACCTATACGTGGGAAGGCGAGCAATACATTGTCATCGGCGCCGGCGGAATACCGCCGCACAACGGCGAGAGCGTGGTCGCCTTTCGGCTCGCGCGGGCGAACGAAACGCCCTCGCTTTGGTCGCGTACAATCGATCGGCCGGGCGGCCGCTTCTATGCAAGCATGGCGTTGATCTTCGGTGTGATCTCGGTGTCGGTGGGGCTTGTAGTGGCTTGGCGGCACCGAGCGCAGCGACTAAATCGCACGGCCTGATGCCTTACTACCCTATATGCTGACTCGACAGCGCCGAGCGACCAAAGGCCAGCTTTGGATAGCGGCGAGCCGCTCCGAGGCGTCTTTCCTTTGCGCGTTTTTCCTCCGTCCTAAAGGCGGTCCCTTTTGCCAGGTATCGCGTGGGTGAACGACGCCGATAAAGTAGCGGCAACGTCGTGGCCCCATAATGCTCTCGACGCTGCAACTATTCGTCGGATTATCCATGTGGGCTACTGCTCACGATGCAATCTGTTTTACCTCGCGCGTGCCTATTAATTTGTCTTCCCCAATCGCCGTTTTATGTGTTTGTTCATACTGTTGTTCAAGGTCGCTGCTTATGTGCGGGGCTCAGCGATGGACACATGCCGATCCTTTGGCCTGGTCTTCAGGAAAAACGATTTTCAAACGGCCGCTTCGGCGGATGACGCGCTCGGTTTCCTTCGCCGCCTAATTGCAAGCACAGCCGTTGAGTGAGGATGACGATGAGCAAGCTTGTTCGATTTCCTTTTGCAAAGACCTCACATGAGCTTGTCGTCAAACTTGTGACGGCGGGGTATTTACTGCCCGATCTAATTCAAGACGCTGATGCCATCACAGCATCGATTGTCCGATTGAAGGAGGATCTAAGACGCTGTGGAGACGACCATCCGCGCTCCTGCCGGTCTCATGGGGACCAGGCTTGAGCACAAAGCAGTGGGCGGATTTCACGGCGAAAGTAGAGGCATTATGCGCTGAGTTTATCCACGCCATCGAGCGAGATCGATATTCACCAGCCGAGGTCATTCAAGCCGCGTGCAGATAATCCCCAAACTTGGGGACGTGTGGAAAGCTCGCGTTGTCATTGCGGCTGCGTTTGCGCATTTTTTGATCATAGCCAGCAAACATTAGATGCAATGTGTGGCTTTCATTTGTTTCATTCCTGTCGGAACATAATCGCGGCTTCCGCGTTTGTTGGCGGGTTAGGGTGCATGAATAAACGGGGGACCATCGATGCGTAGTCTTGACAACAGAGAATGGGCGGATTTCACGGCGAAAGTCGAGCAATTGTGTGGTGAGTTTATCGACGTCATTGAACGTGACCGATATTCGCCCGCTGAAGTCATCCAAGCTGCGTGCAACATCATTGCGGCGGCGATCGACGAGACCGGAGATAAAGAGCTGGCCATCCGCGCTACGCAACGCTGGATAAACACCAGTCTGGCGCGAGCCAAGTCTGTCGATCAATGCAATGTTCCCAGTCGGCTGAACTGATACCGAGGCAGGCAACCGCGCGAAGCATTTCATTAACTTTGGCGGACGACGCGGGCTGTCATACATCGTCACACAGGCTATAACCCGCGCGTTTACCTTCGCGGACTAGTCCCACCACGTGGGAGCGAGAGGTCACGGGACGGACTCTCGGCGAAGAAGCGCAGGTCTTAATCCACAATACTGGTGAGGCCCATGATGCTGTGGAGTACCCTAACCATTGTCGTTGCGGTCGTGGCTTTTGCGACGGGCTGGTTCCGTGGATACAAAACAGCCTGTCATGCTCATGGCTGGAATTTGCCTCGCATCGAGTGGAAGAGGAGGGCCCGCAGCGCCCATCGGGCCTGAGCGGGCGGTAGGTTGCTCAGCAGAGGCTGCATCTTCATCGGCCGCCGCGCTTGCCCACGTTGAGCATCGACCTATTCGACTGGATTGCAAGCGTGCGGATCGGGCGTGCGCGCCTTCCGTGCGGGCAGGGCGGCCACCCCGGGCAGCAATCGATGCCGAACGCCTAACCGCTGTCAACAAAAAGGGCGGCAGTCGATATTGCGGTCAAGATTTCAAGGGTGGTGATCGTTTGGCTCTGCACGTATTCGAGAATGCCCTCGATTCCGGACTTACGGCCAATGCCGCTTTGCTTCATCCCCCCGTACGGCGCAAGGTGATTGATCGCATGGGGGCCGTGATTATTGACCCAGACATGACCAGCCTCAATCCTAGCGGCAATCTTGAGTGCTCGATCGATATTCTGGCTCCAAACGGAACCGCTCAACCCGAAATGGGTCTGATTGGCGCGCGCGATCGCCTCGTCCAAATCCTCGTACGTGGTCACCGGTATGGCGGGGCAAAACTGCTCTTCTATCATCAGGGCCGCGTCGTCCGGTAAATCCGTGACGATGGTCGGCTGCATGAAGTAGCCCGTTTCGAAGGTCGCATCGTTGTCGATTTTGCCACGTGAATTGACTTGAGCGCCCCGATCGGTGGCATCATTCAAGAGCCCCTGAGCCCTCAGCTGAGCCTTCCTTGTGTGTAACGGACCCATCGTTACCCCAGGCTCGAGGCCATCCCCCACCACAATCGCATCCGTTGAACGCACGAATGCGTCAAGAAATTCGTCGCGCCGTTTCGCTGGTACGTAGACCCGCTTTATGGCCATGCAGACCTGGCCGGTCATATGGAAGACCGCGCTCGTTATTCTTTTTATGGTCGCGGCGTCGAATGAGGCGTCATCCAGAATGATAGCCGGATCATTGCCGCCCAATTCGAGGGTCACACCTTTGATGGTTTCTGCGGCATTGGCCATGATATGCCGCGCCGAAGGGATGCTGCCGGTAAATCCAATCTTGCCGACATCGGGATGCTTGGTCAGCACATCGCCAATCTCTGTCGGCAATCCAGTCACGACGTTAATGACGCCTGGCGGTAGTTCGGCAGCGAACATTGTAACCGAACGGATGAGCGTAAGGGGGCAACTCTCGGGCGGTTTGAGCACCACACAATTTCCGGCAAGTAGCGCCGCGACAATCTGTGTGAAAGCCAAAACGTCGGGAGCATTCCAGGGAACGATCGAAACCACAACGCCATAAGGGCGATTGAGGGTAAAGGTTCGCCCGCTCACTGCGGCGAATTCTCGTCCGGCGTCCAACTGCGAGGCATAGTCCAGAGCCAGTTTTTGCCGCTTCGGCACACTGAGAAGATCGCCACGCGCCTGCGCAAGCGGCTTGCCGTTCTCCCTCACGAACACCGTGGCACGGCGATCGATGTCGCTTTCCAGATGACTCAGAGCCCGATGCAGGGCAGCCGCTCTTTGCACATACGTCATCGCCGCCCAGGTCGGTTGGGCGCTTTTCGCCGACCTGACGGCTGCATCGACATGGTCCGTCGTGCCGCGGACCACCGTTCCCACCAAATCGTCGGGTCGGGCAGGATTGAAGATCTCAATCTTGTACGCGCTGTTGACGCGTTTGCCGCCAATCAGCATGCCCTCTTCAATCGGCGTTTCGGAGTTGCGCGCTATTTGCATGTATTCGAGCTCCCAAAATCTTCAAACGAACCGAACCGCAGCAAGAAATTGTACGACTTTCAGTCGTTATGCTCAATGGAATATAACGATCGCGATGATGGCTGATGGCTGACAGGAGCGGGGGGTGTGGTCACCCCCAAGAGAGGGACGCCAATCCTGTATCGGGCGCCCGCCGCCTTTTCGCTTTTCACAGTACTGCTTTGTCATAGGACTGATGGGACGGATCCCCAGCATCCTGGGTTCCGGCGCCATTCGCGGGACACCTCGCCGAGATCCACTCGGCTTAAAGGGTTCATCGAGGACGTTTGCTTCGGGGATAAAGCAAAGCGTCCAGCTCGGCGACTTCTTGCATCCCATTCAGTTCTTTTCCCAACGCTTCGATGGTCCATCGTCGCTGCCTCCGGCAGGGTATGCGCGCAACTTGGCAAGCGAAAGACGCAAAAGCCCAAAGAGTATTCGCCGTCAACAATTCGGAATAAAAAAATTTATTTCGGAAACTCCGTCACTCATTTAAACTACGAAGGAAACAAGTGGCGATGGTGCCCCTTCACGGAATTTTATTTTTCCTGATATCTAACGGGGCTTAGTTGGCGCGCACATTGGCAAACCGGCTGCAAGCATTTCGGCGCACGAAATTTTACGATCTGTGCTCCGCGGTCCCGCTTATTGCATGGTATCTATTTGCAGTGAAACAAATCGTGCCGGTTTCCGCCAGCGAGATTAACTTGATTATTTTATTCATTCGCACCGACATCTCCGTGTTGCCGATCTCACTCGTACTTAGCGCCTTGTCAAAGATTGGTAGTTTAGTTTTTTTCGCAGTTCTGATCGTATTGTTTGCCATCCGTCGTCCACCTAGACTTCGTTCCAGGGGCCTCTATCCGCGTTTCGTGGCGTTGGCCGGAACTTGGATTGGCGTCGGAATTGTGCAATTGCCGCCTCGACAGTTTTCTTCGCTGGATTCTTTCATATCCGTTTTTCTACTGATTGCCGGTACTACCTTCGCCATCTGTTCGTTGCTCGCGCTTTCGCGTTCTATGAGCATTATGCCGGAAGCGCGGCAGTTAGTGACGCGGTGGCCATATTCAGTGATTCGCCACCCTCTCTACCTTGGCGAGATGGCTGCCACTGCCGGAGTGGCCATGCAGTATTTGATGCCCTGGGCACTTGTGGTGTTCGCAGCATATTGCTTTTTTCAATTCGAACGCATGAAAAACGAGGAGCGGATCCTCATGGAGATTTTCCCAGAGTATAAGGAGTATATGAGGCGGACAGCGCGATTGCTGCCGGGCCTGTACTAGGTTAGGGGACCTCAATTGATCCGCGCGATCAGGATGGCGCGTGCGGATGACAGACCTAAAGCGGTTCGAACTGGATTTCCACTGGTGCCACCGACATGCACCGGAGCAGGAAGTGCGGGGCCAGCATTGCCATTGTGCCTGTGCCAGCGTCGCGTTAAAGTATGGCGACTTTTGAATGGGGGACGTTTGCGATGCTCAAAGTTATAACGCAACTTGCCATCGTTGCCGCCATGGCTGGGATTGGCACGAGTGTCGGTGCAGCCGACCTTGACGTGCGCCCTGGAGTGTCGGCTGTAGAACGGTCTTGCGGGGCTTGCGGCTGTCAACACGTATTCTACGTGCGTCACCGCGCACTCGAATCAACCTATGGCGTGGGCTACGATCCTCGGAATGACGATCAGACCCAGCCGCACTACTACTTCGGGCGTGTTCGGTACTATCCGCGCTATTTCTGTTAGCCCGTCCGAGCTTCACTCCGGGTCTTGAACTGCGGAACCGCGGGAGCAATCGCCGGGGCATCCGATGCATTCATGCCGGCCTCCGGGAGTGACGACGCTCGAGGGGCAGGGGCGATAGGGCTGTCGCTCCTCATAGGTGAACTCTTCAATGGGGGCCGCGTTTTGCGGGCGGATAGGCGGGGAGGCGTTTGGCGGATTGGCTGTTGGCCGCGTCCCCTGAGCGCTCACGGACGAGGCGATAGCCAAACTCGAAAGACATATTAACCCAGCCAGGCTGCCGGAAATGGCTGATTTGCGCATCTTGTCTCCTCGACAACAGACCCGAACATGTGGCCACGGTTATAGCGTCAACTACCCGCTAGCGCGCCAACATTCTATTTGCAGACGGTGTAAAACACATCCGGGTGTTGCGCTTTTGCCACTTGCGCGGTGTTTCTTAGGATTCGTTGTCTGCGCGGCTTGGGAACGTCCAACTTCCCTGTATGATCTCAATTGCCGCGGGGGCACGAGTCTTGGAGGCGGACAAGGAGGAGGGCCTTGCATTTTCGACTGACGCGCAGTCCTGCGTGTCGCTCGCATACATAATAGCAACAGAGTCTCATTGGATCGGGTTTGGGGCATGGGCAGGCCGACGGGACTGCGTTTAGCACTATTGTTTGTGGTTCTGTCCGGCGCGCTCATGTGCGGTGGATGCGCCTTTTTTGGCAGCTACCTGGTGCCTGCTGCGGGACCGAATTCGGTTATCGTGAGGCAAGGTCAAAGCTGGAATGGCCCTCCGTACGGTCTGGTGAAGTTGACGGCGCAGACGATTCAAATCATCGATGAGTTCGGACCGCGCACGTTAAGCACGGCAGTTCGGGGATCGCCGTCCACCGCCTGAAATCGTCTTCGGCATTGGCGACGTCGTCAGCGTTACCATTTTTGAGGCCGCGGCGGGCGGTCTGTTTATCCCGGCGGAAGCGGGTGTGCGGCCTGGAAACTTTGTCACCTTGCCGAACCAGCCGGTGGACACCAGAGGCTTTATCTCGGTTCCCTATGCGGGATTGGTCCCGGCGGCGGGGAAAAGGCCGTCGCAGGTGGAAGCGGAGATTGTCAATCGCATCAAAAACCGCGCGATCGAACCGCAAGCGGTGGTCGCCTTGATCACGCAAAACAGCTCCCTCATTACGGTCATCGGCGAAATCAATACCGTTCTCACCAATACGACCGGCCGTGTTGTCGCGCAGCCGTCGGGTGAACGTTTGCTCGACGTGATTACCCGCGCTGGCGGCCTCAAGGATCAAGGTCAGGACACCTGGGTCGTGCTCGAGCGCAACGGACGGCGCGCTACGGTTCCGTTTGGCTCATTGATCTATGAGCAGGGCAACAACATCTGGGCCTGGCCGGGCGATACGGTCTACCTCTACAAAGAGCCGCAGTCGTACCTGGTGTTTGGGGCAAGCGGCGCGCAAGGACAATTCCCGTTCTCGACGAGTGCGCAGCTTACCAATCCAGCCTCGGCGTGGCGCATGACTCTCGCCGAAGGTATCGCGGCCGCCACCGGCATTGCTGACGCTCAAGGTGATCCGGGGTCGGTCTTCCTGTTCCGGCGAGAGCCGCGCGAGCTTGCGGAAAAGCTCGGTGTCGACTGCTCGAAGATGGAAGGCCCGACGGTGCCGATCGTCTATGCCGTGAGCTTTGTCGATCCGTCTGGATATTTCCTGGCGACGCGACTGCAGCTGCACAACAAGGATGTCATCTTTGTCGCCAATGCACAGTCGGTTGACATCACGAAGTTTGCGAACTTCCTGAATACGGTGATTAGCGTGCCGACCAATTCTGTTGGGCTCGCCAACACCATTCAGACCAACCGAATCCTATTTGGCACGACCACAGGGTCCGCAGTCGTCACCCCGACATCGCCGTAATCGTTGGGCGAGGGGCGCGCTGCGCGTGCGGACGTTTGGTCGCACCCTGACGCGGCGGTCATCCGCCGCGTGCGGTCCCTGACCGAAATCTGAGGAGCCATCGGCGCACGCAAGACGGTTCCGCGTGACCGGCGCCATATCCATCAAAATGCACTGGGTCAACGCCCTCCAATCCCAAGAGGGTGAATCGGGAGCCGGAGTGCTGCAAGGCTGTGAGCTTCAACCGAGTATTGCCACCACAGCCAGCGCTCTCCGCTGAAAACAAACTCCCATGAGGTCGGCTAACATCACGACATTGATTGCAGCTCACTGACGATTAAGCCCTTTTCGCGCCGCTCATTATGTTCTTTGTTTGTTCTTGATCAGATCAGGCTCGTTGTTCAGCATTAACGGGCTTTTTCTTGGCCCAAGTCGAACCAATTGGCCGGAGGCGCCAAATGCCCCTAGTCCATGAAAAGCTGTCGTGGTAGGGGCTTTGCATAGCCGGAGGCGCGTTGCCACGGCGCGGAGCCGATTTGGCGCGCGACTAACTGGAGGCCCTAATTTTTGCAGCCGCAAAAAATGCGGCGACAGCGGACGGCAGACAAAGGTCGACGTCACGACGTCGTATGACTACGTGGCTATAGAACAGACCAACGCCGCGTGGCGCGCTGAAGCAGATGCACGTTTGAGTGGCGTCGTTGACAAGGCCTTGTCATCACCGGGGGATCCTGCAGGCGAGGGCGTAAATTCGCCAAGACCGGTCGATTATGTGCCGTACCAACGAGTTGCAATCCGCTGAAATTCCGAAAGGCCCAAGGACATGCTCCAGCCCGAGCAATCTCCGTATGTTCGCAGTAACGAGGCCGTCGCGGAGGAGCAAACGCTCACAGAGTCTGTTGGGGTTGTCCTGGATTTTCTGCGACGGCAGTATCGCCCCATCGCAATTGCGGTGGCGATCGCAATTGCGCTGGGGTTTATTTACCTGCTGACCACGCCGCCCGACCTACACGGCGGCCGCAAGCCTGCTGATCGACACCAAGAATGTGCAGCTGTTTCAGCGACAATCGGCCGCCAGCGACATGCCAATCGATACCGGCATGGTCGAGAGCCAAGTGGAGATCCTCAAGTCTGAAACAATTGCCCTGGCCGTTATCGACAAGTTGCATCTCGACCAAGATCCGGAATTCGTCAATCCTCCGAGGGGATTGGTGAGCACGCTGCTTGGGGTTGTGTTTGGATTATTTTCTTCTCATGAACCGGCTTCGGATTTTGTCATCAAACGAGCCGCGGTGGCGCGTTTCAGAGTCGGTTAGAGATCAAACGCGTTGGTCTTACTTACGTGATCTCCGTCGGATTTCGATTACATAATCCGGATCGCGCCGCGCAGATCGCCAACGAAGTGGCCAACGCCTATATCGACGACCAACTCGAGTCCACGTATGCGGCGGCGCGGCGCGCCGGCACCTGGCTGCAGGCACGTCTGAGAGAGCTGCGCGATCAAGCGTCCACGGCCGAGCGGGCGGTGGTTGCGTTCAAAACCAAACACGACATTGTTGATGCCGGCGGTCGGACCATTAACGATCAGCAACTGGCCGAGCTCAACAGCGAGCTGGTGGTGGCGCGATCGAAGACAGGGGAAGCCAAGGCGAGACTTGATCGGGTGCAAGCGGTCCTGCAGAAAAACTCTCCCGAGACGACGGTCTCGGCGACCGTGGCGGATACCCTAAAGAACGACGTCATTATCAAGCTGCGTTCACAGTATCTCGAATTGGCACGGCGGGAAGCTGACTGGACACCGCGTTACGGCAGCAATCACCTCGCCGTCATCAATATCCGTAATCAGATGCGCGAACTGCAGAATTCGATTCATGACGAGTTGCAACGCATTGCGGAGACTTACAAGAGCGATGCGGAAATTGCCAAGCAACAGGAAGACAGCTTGCAGAAGCAACTTGACCGGGCGGTGACGCAATCGCAAGTGACGAATGAAGCGCAAGTGGCGCTGCGTGAGCTTGAAAGTAATTCTCAGACCTATCGGGCCCTCTATGACAATTTCCTGCAGCGATATATGGAGTTCGTGCAACAGCAATCGTTCCCGATCACCGACGCGCGGTTGATTTCTGTTGCCACGCGGCCGCTGGGCAAAAGCGGCCCCAAGACGACGCTGATCCTTGGGGCGGCGGCGTTCGTCGGATTAGCTTTCGGTTTGGCGGTGGGCGCTTGGCGGACTTTTGCCGACCGCGTGTTTCGTACGGCCAGTCAGGTGGAGGCCACGCTGCAGACCGACTGCATTGCATTGGTGCCCAGCGTTTCAGCACAAGCGATGAAAGCAAAGCTTCGGCGACGCAAGCTCGCGCGATATTTCCGAACACGGAGAAGCAGCAATACCGCTTGCGCAGCATGCCCGTCTGCTCGCGGCGGGCTATCAAACGATAATGCCCGTCGATGGGTTATATTCGGCGGTTGTGGAGGAGCCGTTCTCGCCGTTGGCAGAAGCGATTCGATCGATAAAGGTTGCCATCGACCTCAGCCCGGCGGCCTCGGGAGGACGGATCACCGGCATTACGTCGTCGGTGCCGAACGAGGGCAAGTCCAGCATCGCCGCTGCGGCTGCGAGGCTATTAGCGCAGTCGGGTGCAAGGACCTTGCTGATCGATTGTGACCTGCGAAATCCGTCACTCTCGCGGCTACTGTCTCCGAAAGCGAAACTGGGCCTCTTGGATGTCGTCAGTGGAAGCGCGACACTCGAGAAAGCCATCTGGATAGATCCGGTAACACATTTGATGTTCCTGCCGGCGTCGATCAAAGGGCGATACGCCCATTCCAGTGAAATTCTTGGATCTGCAGCGCTGCGGAAGTTCTTTGACACGTCGCGGCAGAATTATGATTATGTCATTGCGGATTTTGCACCGCTGCGGCCCATTGTCGATGTCCGGGCCGCGACCAATCTGGTCGACAGCTACTTGTACGTCGTGGAATGGGGCAGCACGCACATTGATTTGGTCAGCGGGGCGCTGCGCTCCGCCAGGAACGTTTATGACCATCTGCTTGGCGTTGTTCTCAACAAAGTGGATCTGAAGGCTTTGGGACGGTATGACGGCCGTGGCGCCGATTACCACCTCATGGAGTATTACTACCGCTATGGCCACACGCCCACAGGGACAAAGCAAAGCGTAGGCGGGTGAATGAAGTGGTAGCGGGAGAGACGCGTCTTCGGTGTTGCGACTAGGCCGAGGCGCTGACGACTGATCACTCTGTGAGGCCAGAATTTAGTCTTGCGGAAGTGCGGTTCCTAAACTTGCTCGACGTAGATTCTCTCATTAGGCACCGACGAAGACCAATTTCGGTGGCCGCGCGACACAAAATGCGCCGCAGCGCTAAGCGGTCGCGACGTCATCATCACCTGCCGTTAGTACGCCGTCGGCTGCAGTCCGAGCATCAGGGTGCGCAGCATAATCTTGAGATCGAGCCACACGCTCCAATTGTTTATGTACCAGAGGTCGAATTCGACGCGCTTGACCATCCGATCAACGGTCAACGTCTCCCCACGCAAGCCATGGATCTGAGCCCACCCTGTCAAGCCGGGTTTGACGTGATAGCGATAGGCGTAATTCGCGATGATCCGCTCGTATTCTGAATTGTGTGCGGCCGCATGGGGCCGCGGTCCGATGAGAGACATATCGCCGGCGAGCACGTTAAACAGTTGCGGAAGCTCATCGAGATTTGTTCGCCGCAGGAGCCGGCCCAAGGTGGTCACACGCGGGTCGTTCTTGGTCGCTTGACGGACAATGGGGCCGTCTTCGAGGACAAACATGGTCCGGAATTTATAAATCCTGAACGGTCGTCCGTTGAAGCCGTTGCGGGTTTGGACGAACAAGGCCGGCCCACGACTGTCCAGCTTGATGGCGAGAGCCACCAGCCCGATCAGGGGCGAGAGCATAACCAGGGCCACCGCGGCCAGCAGGATGTCTATGATTTGTTTGGCAGCTTGCTCGCCTGGCGTTAGCGGCGCGCGTTTCAACTCAGCCGTGCGCGTGGTTCCAATATTGATAATTCGTCTGTCTGAAAAATGGGCGACGTTGCGATCGGGCAGCAGGTAGACGGGAATGGACAGGACGCCGAGAGCGACCATCAGTCGCTCAATGGCGGCGCGGTTCCCCCAGGAGATCAGCAGGAACACGCATTCGACTTTGTGCGTTCGGCAAAGTTCACGAATCTCCTCGGCCAAACCGACGAGTTTCGCGCTGTTGTTCAAGGATAGCGCATCTTCGACGGCGCTTTCGGCGAGTTCAAAAGTTCGCAACAGGCGATAGCCATAGCGCTTAAGTTCCGTTACGACATGGCAATCCTCGAACTGGCCCTTTTGGGCAAGGAGGACCGCTTTTTGTTCAGCGAAGCGGCCTTCGGCGATGGATTGCGCGATAAACGAGCTAAAGGCCCACCGCCAGGTCGCGATGGCGAGCCATCCTCCAGCGAAGAACGCCAGTGTTGTACCGCGCGAGTAGGTTTCGCTGACCTTGAGGGAGAAAGCGACCAACGAGAGGAGAAAGAAGACAAGCACCCAGACGGTTGTGGTTTCACGCAGCTGCCTGCCGAAATTGGCGAGAACTTCCGGCTGATAGCCGCCGCGGGCCGCGAGGATGGCAACAAAATTGACCGCGGTGAGCGCGCCGACGCCGAAGAACGTTTCGATCTCGCCAATTTCGGAAAAGGCCGCGAGACGATAGGCCGATCCGGTGAGGAGGCTGAGGACAAGGATGAGGATGAAGTCGGAACTGGCGGCGATCGTCGATAGGGCGCGGAACGGTAGCAGCACCCGACGTCCCGGCCGCGAGAATCGGCCAAACGCGATTGTGTCGGCAGACGATTTTAACGCGGAGGGGTCATGCATTAAACACCCACAGAAACGCAACTACGCTGCGATAGGCCTCTCCACCCGCTTCCCCGTCCCCGATAAGCTGAATCATTTCTTACCGCAATGCAACCAATTTTTCGCTGCATCGCAATCAATTTTAATTACCTTAGGTTAAATTAGCGTTTGCGCCCCGGGCCTTAAGTTTTGGCCGGGACTTAGGCCAAACCTTCTCTCGTTCTTTTTGGGTATGGAGGCCCGCCTACCAACGGGGTTCCGCACCCTTTGCGTTTGGCTTAAATTGGGCTTGGTGGACGTGGGGGTTCATGCGAGCAAGCGCGTTGCCGTAGCAGGCGGGCGTCGCCCACGGGCGCGGGAAAAAGTTCGCCGCCGCTAGCAATTGATCGCGTAAATCTGAGCGTCAACGCCTCGAGCGTGCGCGCGTCGCGCCGGCAGGGTCATCGGGACCCTTAGAATTTTTCGCGAAACTCGAATTGAAAATCCTTGGTCGAAGGTAGAGTGCCCAGAATAGCTTCTTTCCGTTCTTCCCCCGATATCTCCATCGGGATGCAATCTTGCGAGTTGTAGTAACACACCCGAATAACGATGCGCTGATGGCAAGAATTCACGACCGCGATGACGTGATCGTACAGATTGGGGCTAAAACGATGAGCGCGCGCTAAACCCTTAACAAGGAGGCACGGTTTTCCGTAGACGTCGCGGTGGCGCAGTATTTCGTCACCGCCGCTCGGCGCAAAGGACGGCGTTTGTACTTCGGCAAGCCTTGGTAAACCTGCTTCGCCGAAGGTCGGGTGTGACCCACTTTCAAGAGCCTTGTGTCCCGGTCTGCGCGGTCACAGCGGCCCCTATTATGGCTAGCCAAATGGATGCTGTTGCAGGACGCATCGAGCCTCGTCGTGGTTTCGAATACGGAACGGCGGATCATTCTGATCGGACGCCTACGCGTAATCGCGGGCGCATGCCGATGTCTTAAAGGACGCTATCTGCCCCGTCAAAATAAGATTGCGTCCCAGCAACTGAAACTCCCATGGCCCTGGGTTCCATGGTCCCGGACAGAAAACTATAGCGTTTCTATCCAGAATGAACTGCCTTGAGCGCAAGCGTTCAATGGATGCATTATCGACACGACTTCCCTGGTCAGGTCTGGATCCGTGCACGCAAAAAAATTCGGCAGAATGACTTTGAACGATTGCTGGGGACAGAGCATCATAGCGGCCAAAACATACTGCTCAGAATACAGCCTTTTGCGAAAGTCCGGCGGATAATCCCACGGCAGAAAAATATCGTGGATATGGACGATTATACCCGGTCGAAGTCGGGGCATCACTTCCAAGAAAAATACCGTGGCGTCGGAATTGGTGAAGACCCGATGGGAGCCATCGAAAAAAAGGATGTCACCAGGTTCGAGTTTATCAAATAGGGTGAGATCACAGTCCTCGAGCCGGCGCCGAATGATCGTATCGCTAAGATCATCGATCGCTGCGCGCGGCTGCGGATCCAAGGAGACAATCGAGGTCGAAAGGCGCGCATGTTGGATCGCGTAGCGGGCAAACTTGGTTGAGTTGCCGGAACCGATTTCCAAATAGCACGTCGGTGCAGTACGGACCAACATGGCGACGAGCGCCGCGGCATCAAAATGTCCAAACCAACCATTTTCCCAATATGGAACTTCCGAATCGGGGCTTCCCTGCGACGGCACGGATGCCAGCATTGTGGTCAGTTGCGCGAGTTGATGAATCGATTGACGTAATATCATCGCGCTGCTGGTTCAATTTTTCGGCGATGATTGGGTGAGGGGGCTTTCCGTACCCCCAGCGCGGGACCGGGTGGACCGGCATATAATCGCCAACTTCGTAGCTCCAGCGCCACTCATTTTTGGAAATCCGATGAGCGTCAACACCCACGGTGTTAAGAGCGCGTCTGATGAGATTGAGAAGCATGACAGATTTAAATGCGACGAGGGGGCTGTTATGGGAGATAATCGCATAACTCTCGTTGGGCTTAGCATTTTGATCAGCGGATGCCTACCTCCGCGTGTTGGGCCTGGCCAAAACAGCCCGTTTACCCGCTCTGTTCGATCCTGCACGTAACGAGCTGCGTGATCGCATATCGGTCCCGAGAGGATCTTTCGGGGGAGTGTGGCCTAATTGCGGAAGATCGAAAGGGAACGCGTCGAGCCGGTGAGGTTGCGTATCTCGATAGGAAAAAGATTATAGAATAAATGCGAGACGAACATCGTGAGCGTTAGGCTTGTCTCCAAAGCGTAATCGTCGGCGTGGAGTATGTTATGGACGGTCGGCTAGGCTATCTTGTCCCGGAATTTCCGGGACCGACGGCTATCATGTTTTGGCGCGAAATTGGCGCGCTACGAGCCATGGGAGTCGACGTATCTCTGGTCTCGACCAGAAAGCCGTCGGAAATCAACCAACACGACTTTCATCCCGAAGCGGCTGCGGAAACGTATTATTTATTTCCTCCGAAAATTCATCATCTTGGCGCGTGGCTTGCGGAGGGATGTCCAAACTTGTCGCAGGTCAGAGGCTATTGGCGCAAGCTAGAAGACTTCGAATCTCGCCGGCCGACTTGCTCAGTACGGCCTGCTGGCTTCGGCAATTGATCTTGTGCGATGGACGCGGTCGCAGCAGATCAAACACGTTCACGGCCATTCATGCGCCAATACAGCCCACGTCTTGGCCCTGGCCCGTTGTTTGGGTGGACCATCCTATAGTTTAACGCTGCATGGTGACCTCGAAGTGTACGGACAAGATCATCGATCAAAGATGGCGGGCGCTAAGTTTGTGTGCGTCGTGGGCAATCACTTACGGCGTCAAGTCACGGAACGCGCAGGCGTCACACGCCGACCGAGTATTGGTTACTTGTATGGGCGTAGATAGCTCAAAGCTCGCAGACGTTGGGCGCGGATCGATCCTACACATTGGGAACGCTGCACGTGGTGACGGTCGCACGCCTCAATGCCGTCAAGGGCCACCTATATGCATTGGCCGCGATCCATCGGGGCATTCAGTCTGGCTTGAATTTGCACTACACAATTGCGGGCGAAGGTCCGTTTCGAGACGCCATCGAGACACGTATTGACGAACTTGGCCTCCGGGATCGGGTCACGTTAGCTGGATCTCTCGCAGAGCTGGAGGTGTTTCGGCTGCTTTCGCGAGCTGACGCGTTTCTGCTCCCCAGCACAGGCAAAGGCGAGGCGTGGCCTGTTTCGGTCATGGAAGCGATGGCGGCTGGTCTACCTGTGATAGCAAGCGAAATCGGGGCAACGCCTGAGATGATTACGCCTGAAGCAGATGGCTTTCTCGTACCACAGGCGGATGAACGGGCCATATTAGATAGGATTACGCTCCTCGCAAACGACATCGCCGTGCGCAAGCGCCTCGGAGAAGCAGCCCGGCGAACCGCTCAACGCCGGTTTGATGTGTCGATTACAGCTACTGCGCTGCGTAATGCCATCCTGAAAAGTCTCGCACCTGAATAGCAATTTTTGTCCTCCCGGCGGAATGTCACTTGGTCTGAACGCTAGCGATTTGTGGCTTGGTCGTGCGAATTGTTGCGACGTATTTTACGTCGTGATTTCCTCGAGCTCTTTGAAATGAGCAAGATGCATTAATATTCAACCGGAAACGCAAATTGATGAATTGGTCACTTCTAGTTGCGACTTACAATCGTACGAAAGCGTTGCGCAACTGCGTTCAGTTCGCGATAGCGCAGTCGCGTCCTCCCGCCGAAATTGTGATTGTGGATGCGAGCGACACCTGGGAAGCACATAGGCAAATGGTGCTAGAGGAGGTCGCGCTGGGAGCGCCGGCAAGCATCAATTGGCGTTACGAGCGGGCCCACTTGCGCGGCCTCACTAGTCAGCGCAATCAAGCAATCGCACTGGCCTCCAGCGATGTACTTTTCCTTATCGATGATGATTCTTCATGTACCCGAATTGCGCCGAGGAGGTAATGAAGATCTATGAAGCTGATGTCTGTGAACGTGTTGCAGGCGTTGCGCCCGTAGAGGCCACTCTCCGCCAGCTTCTGGATTGTTATTCGGATCAGTGAAGGGCCCCCTCGTTAAAAGGGCGATATGCGCGATTCGGCATCGATCACGCTCGGTATTTGAGCGAGAAGTGGATGTAACACGGTCTACTGCTGCCGTATGATCGCTACATATCCCGATCATCCATTCCTTCACAAATCAATGGAGCAGCCGTAGTTCAGTCTCGGTATTTCAATGGCTTCCGCATGACCTTTCGTGCCCCTGTCATTCGAAATGTCAGATTCGACGAAACGCTAAAGCGGTACGCCTCGGGCGAGGACCTTGACGCCAGTTATCGGGCATCCCGACATGGCGCGCTGCTTAATGCAATCAACGCACTAATTTTCCATGCCCAGGACGAGTTGGCTCGGCTGTCGCGACACACTCGCACATTGCTAGGGCTCCTGAATCTTGCCTACCTTTATAGATGTAAAGGTTACGATCCAGCGCGACTTCTCGGGGCATATCGTTGGCGCATTTTTCGTCGTTTGATTGTCGATGTTCTCCGCGATGTTGCTCACCGTAGAACATCGCTCCATGTGCGCGCGCTGACATGGAGGCACTAGTTCGGACTGACCGAAATAGGCGATATTCCGGCCGGGACGATAGTCGAGTGGTATGGTGCCCTTCAAGAGGAATAATCAAGCGTAATGCTCATGAAGTATGCGGCATCCTACGGTTCCCCCAGCGGATAAGCGGTCAAAGAGGCCTGACCGAAGGTTTCTGGCGGACGTTCAACGTACAGACGCCATGATGGCAAAATCTGGAGGAAATGTGCGCGACGCCGGACACGTGAAGGTTTTGCTTCGCGAGCGCGGGCGAGTATAATTCTGTGGCAGGGTGGGGTCGGAAATTGAATATTTGCCATCTCGTCTACCTGCTGCGCATGCGATGATCCTTGCCGCGCGAAAAAAGCGGAGGCCGTTACTACTTGCGGCAACGCGGTGAAATGCCAGTACAGAGGCACTGATCGAGTCGGAAGGCAGTACAACCGGATATCAGCAAGGAGCATCTCTAAATGACTATTGCCGGCGCTCCCTGGGCGTCGCACCGCAACAAGTAAGAAAATCAGGAAACCGGCGATCCGTAAAGCTATGGTGAACTAAACGTGCCATTGGACAAAGCGCGACACGTTGCTCAATAGTGTCGGTAGCTGCTTTGCTGCCGGGGGATGGACACGAATTGGGATCTGACAAGCCTTACACGAGTTGCAGGGAATATCAAAACAAGGTGCCGTGTGCGAGCCAACCAATTGCGGGACAGTTTTATACGATCCGGCACGAATGCTGAGGTTGTAAGCACCAACAGACAAATCGCGGCGTGAGGATTCATGTCGATAAACAACAGTTTTCTCTTGAAAAGTAGTCTTTTGACGATTGCGACCTATGGCTTTTGCCAAGTTCTGCGGGTAGGAACAAACATTGTGTTGGCGAGACTCCTAGCGCCAGAGCTATTTGGCGTTATGCTAATTGCCAACAGCCTGAAGTCAGGCATTGAGGTTACGACCGACGTCGGCATCGGTCAAAACTTAGTCTATCACAAAGAAGCGAACAATCCAGATTATTACAATACGGCGTGGACCCTCCAAGCGATGCGCGGAGTCGCTGTATGGCTCGTTGCTCTAGCACTCACCGCGCCCATAGCTCGATTCTATCATTATCCCATTCTTGTTTTCATCGTGCCATTGACTGCATTTACTAGTGTGATTCTGGGCCTTAGTTCCATTAGCCGGTTTCTTGCGCAAAAAAGATTGCAAATCGGCAAGACTCAATGTGTTTGACGCAATCTTGGTGTCTAGTTTGTCGGCGATAATGGTTGTAGCAGCTTATTTAAATCGAACCATTTGGACCTTCGTTTTTGCCGGCCTAGTTGGATCGGCAGTACTAGCAATCGCAACCTTCTTTCTCCTTCCCGATGTCAAGCAAAGATTTCATCTATCCCAAGTCCTTTGTTTGGGAGATCGTACATTTCGGAAAATGGATTACCCTTTCATCGATTGTCGCCTTTATGGCGATGAATTTTGATCGGCTATACCTGGCCAAGATCGTGCCACTCGCACTTTTGGGCGTCTACGGGATAGCGCGTTCCATCTCCGAGCTATTCGGTACGCGCGATAGGCTACTTGGGAAACACGGTATTGTTTCCGTTCATCGCCTCTCAATCCCAGATGGCGCGAGCCGACTTGCGAAAGCAACTAGCTCCGCTTCGTGCAAAACTGCTGCTACTGCTGGCCTCGCCATGTCGTTGGCCATCGCTACGGCGGATTTGGCAATCAAGTTCGCTATACGATGAGCGCTATCAGGCAGCTAGCTGGATGTTGCCCATTCTAATCGTCGGATCATGGTTCTCCATCTTGGCAAACCTCAATGAGTCGACACTTCTTGGCCTGGGAAAGCCGTCTTATAGTGCGATGGCCAATAGCCTAAAATTCGTGTTCTTGATAATTGGTCTGGGTCTCGGCGTCAAGGCTTATGGACTTTTGCTTGCTGTGATAGTCGTCGCTCTAGCCGACATGTTTCGATATATTCCGATACTCATCGGCCAAAGACGAGAGCGCTTCTCGTTTGCCATGCAAGATTTGCTCATTACGCTTGCGATGTTTTTGTTAGCTGGCTTTTGGGAATGGTTGCGTTGGGTTTCGGGATTTGGAACTTCATTCGCATCCTTGCCGATGTAGTCCGATCAATTAGTGAGTCAAGTGCACCCGATGAACGACCTAAAACCACAGAATATTATGATGCGACCGCAAGCAAATACGATGATTTGCATGGCGGCGAGTGAAGATCCAGAGCATGTACGCGCGTTGGAACTTGGCTGGCCGATCATCGAATCCCTGGCGCCGCGCACGCTTCTCGATGTTGGTTGTGGCACCGGGCGAAGCTTGCAATGGGTTTTTGAAAGGTCACCGTCGGTGATGTTGGTCGGCGTCGACCCTTCAAAACGACTGCTGGAACTGGCTGGGCCAACGTTCCGTCCGCAAAACTATCGCTGGGTGACGGCGAGCGCCTCGCGTTTCCGGATAGGGCGATCGACGTCGTTATCGCCTCCGGCATCATGCACCATGTCGATCACCCGCCCTTAGTGATTGGAGAAATGTTTCGCGTGGCCAATAAGGCGGTACTGATTAGCGATCACAATAACTTCGCTTTTGGAGGTGCGATGGCCCAGCGTGTCCGCATGCTTCTACACTGTACCGGCCTCCTGAAACCGGCTAGTTTTATTAAGCAGGGTTTCAAAAAGCAGGGTTATTCCGAAGGTGACGGTTGGTGGTATCCCTATTCATTGCTGGAAAATTTTGCGCAAATATCATTGCTATCCGACAAACTTCACATTTTTCCGACCCGACAACCGAAACAAGGCCTTAGCGGTAACATTGTTTTTTCACAAAGCCATATGGCCGTCCTGGCGATCAAGCCAGCGTCAAGATCAAAGGCAAGGTCTACTCAATAGATGGTACTTGAGGGCTTCGCTTCTCTTAACCGGGCAACTAGGCCAACGTGAGACTGCTCATGGAAATGTCTGCTCGACGAGGGTGCACTCCGGGAACTCTAATTTGTCCAGATCCACGGCAAAAGGTGGTGTCATGAGTGCAGCTCAGAATATTCCACTTTCTTATGACGATCGAGTGCCTGTGCTCGGATGCTTGGCGCGACGGGTCCTCGTCTCCGCCCAAGCGGTACTTCCAATTATCTTTAATCTGATACATCCGAAATCGATCGTGGATGTTGGTTGTGGGACCGGCACTTGGCTTGGCGTTGCCAAATCGCTCGGCGCAAAGGATGTCGTGGGGTTTGAGGGCGAATGGGTACGCGGGTCCGCCAAAGACGATCTAGATATTCGTTTCGTGGACCTCGAGCAGTCCTTGCGGTTAGATCGAAAATTTGATCTTGCGATCTGTCTGGAAGTAGCCGAGCATTTGAGTGCAGCAAGGGCTGCCTCCCTTGTTGATGATCTTTGCGCCCTATCAGATTGCGTCCTGTTTAGCGCTGCGATACCAGGACAAGGAGGAACAAACCATATTAACGAACGACGGCAGAGTTATTGGGCAGCGCTATTTGCTGAACGGCGCTTTTTCCTTTGCGACGTTATTCGGCCGCGTGTTTGGAATAGCAGAGCCGTGGAATGGTGGTATAAACAGAACTCCTTCCTGTACGTGGCAGAAACGCGGATGAGCGAAATGGACGGGGGAATTTTTCGGACATCGTCCGCCTTACCTATCGACGCAATACATCCAGAGCTTTCGATGAGCGTCAACGGCGAAACTTCCGCGCGACGTCTAATTGCGCGATGGATACCAGCTCCCAATTAAGAGCGAAAATGAAAGCCGCCGAGAGGAGGATGTCGCTGCTTTGGTTGAAGTATTCGCGCGGCTAGAGATCCGCGTAGTCAGGAAATCTTTTTACAAAACCCGGGGCGCCCGTATCTCAACGGCCATTTGTATTGCTTTTCGAGACGCAGCTCCCTTGAGGTTGGCCTTCTTCCGGCGAAGGTCCCGTACCTCGCCTGACGCGGGGCGCTGGGTGTCGCCAGATTGCTGCTCTTGCTGACCTCCAAAAGCGCCGATACAGTTCGCCGGTCGTGTATTCGCCACGCATTTCCGACAGTACCATCCAGCTCTTCTACTTGCGGCGAATTTCGGGCGTGCCGAACGGCTATCTGGCGACACTGGCGCCAGCTCGTCGGATCGAGTTCGCCCCACACGTCGGAGAATAGCAACCTCGAGCAGCAGTCGCCGATCTCACCCTCGAGCCGGCTGCAAAAAAACGCTCGGGATGGGGCGATCCGGCATGAGATATTCGGCATCGTATGCAACACATGAGTACGGCGGAATCTTAGACAGGCCTCTTAAATTCTCTCTTCGACAGGAACACGCATGCCAGCCGTCGTGGAAAATCTTATATTCGACCTCGGATTTCACAGCGGGGAAGACACAGACTTCTATTTGAAGAAGGGATTTTCGGTCGTCGGCGTTGAAGCGAACCCAGACCTTGTCGCGAATGCCAGGATTCGTTTTCAAGACGCGATAGCACAAGGCAGGTTGCATCTTATTTGCGGCGCGATTGCGCCGGCCTCTGCAGGCGAAAAGGTTAACTTCTATGCTAACCCAAACAATTCAGGGTGGGGAACGATCATGCCCGATTGGTCTTCGCGAAACGAAATGCTTGGATATTCGAGCAAGCGCATCGAGGTACCGCGCGTGGACATCGCCGAGGTGTATCGGTCGCACGGTGTTCCATTCTACCTAAAAATTGACGTTGAGGGAGTCGATCGTTTGATCTTGGAAGAATTGACCTCGGTCGAGTGCCTGCCGCAATACGTATCGGTCGAGTCAGAAAAAGTCGACTTCGATCAGCTCAGGGGCGAATATGGAACTTCTCAAGCGCCTCGGGTACAAGAAATTCAAAGTCATCCAGCAGTCAAGCATTCCAGGCACTAAGCTAAAAACGCGTACACTCGATGGACAGGAGTTCGAGTACGTTTTCGCTCCCCATTCGTCGGGATGCTTTGGAGACGACTTACCATCGCCCTGGCTGACATACACCGAAGCCCTCGAAGAATATCGGGTTGTGTTTCAGCGCTACAAGTATTTTGGCGACCAGTCCGTAGTTCTTCGTAAGCTGCCCAAAACGGCACAACAGCTTGCTCGCGCGCTTTATCGCGTAGGTACTGGCTACAGGGGCCCGCTACCAGGCTGGTTCGATACCCATGCGAGCCTGTAAGATTTCAAGATAATTCCCGCCCAATCGCCATCGGATTTTCCGACGGACCGGACTTGACGTAACATTCGCTTGATACAGCAGCTGAGCTCAGTCGTAGGTTGACGTCGTCATCATCTGTAAACGTATTGCCGCATGACCTTTCCCGGCATTTCGAGTCGCGGACGATGCAAGCCGCCTCATGCACCGCAACCGGCCATCGATTACGCTTCACCTAGACGGACAACGTGCGCATAGATCGTTTCGGCTCCTTCGCGCGTCGTCGGTCGCCACGGCAATTTCCAATTCAGCTTGTGAAAGGTCGTCCGATTTGTCATCTGGATGAATAAATTATCATCGAACTCCTTGTCCAAAGACGAGGCAAGATCAAATATGTCCCGACCGTCAACGCCACCCGCGTCAATTAACAAACGGATTTCCTCAGAGTTATCGTATGCTACTGCAAGCATATAATCTATCAAAAAATAATCGATGAGAATATTTTCTTTTTCCCAATAAGAAAAAAATAGACTCTGCAAAAGCTGAAACACCGGCGATCCCTGCCGCGCTCCCACCAAAAAAGTTGTCCAACGGCCGTAGCTAATGGTGTCGACGAAGTAGGGAGGCTTCAACGTGAAAAACACTGCTGATAGGATAGAATCGGTAATGGGTTTCGACGCAAAAACGGTTGCGTCAATCCAAAGGCCTCCTCTCTGAAACAAGAGCGCTGCTCTAATGATGTCTGACAAATGCGTAAGGCTTATCACGCCGTTGTCTACCTTATCGAAAATATATTGTGGTAAGTGTATGAAATTAGCGACGTTATTTTTTGTGACGAGTGTCACAAGTTCACTTGGCGCTTGACGTCTAATAAACTCATAGCAAGCTCTCACTAAAGGCGGCATTTGCGCTTCGCCTTGCCACCACAGAAACCAAATTCGTTTGTCATCACGAACCGCATTATTTTTGAGATCGTATGCAGTCGGGCCTCGTGCGTTATGGAAGGCTTCTATAACGCTTGCATATCGTTTAGCAATAAACCTGCTGAGAAAGGCGTGTTTTTTCAAAAGGAATCTATGTTTCAGGCCTTTCGGAATCAGAAAAGGCAATATTTCAGTTACGAGCGCGACGCGAAGTCCAAAAGACGCGCTCACATCGCGCAGCTTGATAAGCTTGCGTTTGACTCGTTTAAGAAGTGATCTCATCGGGTTCTAAGTACAGCATTGATCAAGTCCGAGACGTTTGGTTGTGTTGTCTAACTTGACCGGCCACGTGGCTACTCGATCTAGGCAGAACCAAGTGCGGTGGTCGTCTGACGCTTTGTCGCCGATCGAGCCAAGCGATCGCCCGTTGTTGAGGTCGCCTCACTGGCATCTACTCATCCATCAAGGTCGGGCGCAAGCGGGTCAGCTACATTGATGCACTCTTTTGGACTTTAGCGTCGGCCACGGTTTCGGGCGCATCCACGCTATCCCAAAAGAAGGGTCGCGGACCGCGACCGAGAACCCATTCATAGACTGCCAGCGTCTTTCGAGCTTTGGCTTCCCAGCTGTAAAAGCGCATAGCATGTTGGCGCGCCGCGACGCCGAGACGAACAGTCGTCTGTTCATCGGCGACCAGATGGACGAGTGCCTCTCCGAACTTGCGAACGAGTTCTTCCTTGTTGCCTAGCGGGATTTTTATTCCTCGGTCTGAGTCAATCAGCGTACCAGGACCGCCGTAATCGACGACCACACACGCAAGGCCGCATGCCATGGCCTCCACGACAACACCCGCTCCAAGTTCTCGGATCGAAGGAAAAGCAAAAATGTCGGATTCTCGCATCAGTTCGCCGAGGCGGGACTGCGTCACCCAAGGTATCAGCTCGAACTCGATCGTCAATTCCCAGGCTTTTGACGAGCCCCTCGATAGCGGGGCGCTCTGGGCCATCGCCGACGATGACGAGTCGTGCAGGCAGCGACGGGTGGTTGGCGAACGCCCGTACTAGCACTTCGTGTAACTTATAGGGGACCAAGCGACCTGCGGTTATTATTGTTTTGTGTCGGCGGGCAGGGCGTTCGGAGACGTTGTCGAATATCGCCGGATCGACCCCGACCTCAGGAAAGTTAATTACCTTCGATTGCGCATCCTTCGGCAGATCGTTCATAGTGTGGCGAAATGCGGCGAGAACTGCGGCGGATTTTCGAAAAGTCGAGCTCGAATACGGAAGCAGGCGATAAAGATCGCGAAAGTGTGAGAGCCTATCCCGCTCGCGCGCCAACTCGTTGCGAAATTCCGGGGGCCATTTGAGGCCGCCGTTTAACGGGCCGATGACGAACGGCACGGGCGACCAGCTCGCAAAAGGGCTTGGCGTCGCTGGTGACATCGGCGTAATGCGGTGAACCACATCAAATTGGCCGTTGCGAAGTTCGCTTCGCGTCGCCTTCCATGCTTGCCACTCGAAGCTGAGATTTCTCGGATAACCCATTGCGACCGAAATGGTCCACCCAACATCACTGCCGCCCCGTAAGAAGTATTCGAATCTCAGTAGCGGGCCCGAGAAGCTCTCGTCGTTGACATACCTGACCTGCGCTTTGCCGAGACCGACCTTTTCAATGTTCTCGCGGTTTCGAATGTGCGTCACCACCACAACGTCCGCGAGCTCTGCGATCGCTCGCGCTGTTTTGTAACCTACGACGGGAAGGGACGGCCATTCGGGGTTGCAGTCGTGAGCCAAAATTAGGACACGCACCCTCTATTCTCCAATCTGTCAATGATGTCATATTAGGTTCGAACCCCAGAGCGAAACGCGGCGCGCGGCAATGCTGCGACGAAGCCCCGTCGATTTGCCAGCGACGATTTCGCGCGGCGCAATCGCCAGGAGAGGTCCGCACCGAAGATCGCCCAAGTATACCAGAGGTAATCGAGGTAATAGGGCAAATTATCTGAATAATTTATGATGAGGTTGCCGGCGATGAATGCAATGATAATGTAAGTTAGCTGGCGGCTCGCTATCCGTAATCGCCAGACAGCCAACATCAGGCCGAGATAAAGGCCGATGTAAGCGACGAGTCCTGGTATTCCGAGCTCATAAATTGTTTGAATATAGGCACTATGAGCGTCGGCTCCTTGTTCCAGCGGGAAAAAGGAGGGCGAGTAATAACGGAAAGATCCAATGCCTTTGCCAAGGGCCCGGTCGTTCTCGGAGTCAATCAACGCATATTCCCAAAGCTTTTCCCGCCACGCGTAGGAATTAAGAACGACTCTTCCCCGCGCCACCTCAGATGTGCTTGCTTCGTTACCCGAATTCAAATCACTGAGCCGATCTGAGACCGACGGCAGAAGCAAAACGAGGGGCAGCAGGGGCAACGCCAGCAGGAATTTTCTGTTCACGCTGATGCTGTAAGCAGCCAAGATAAAGGCAGCCTCGATCCAGGCACCGCGTGTCTGGGTGGCCAGCAGGAGTCCGCAAAGGACCATAAAATAGAGCCGCGAAAACCATCGCCAAGCCAAACTGGTCGCGGGAGCGGGAACAGTATTAAGATACAAAATCGCAACAAGCATGGCAACGATATAAAACGCGAATATGTTGGGATGGCCGAAAGTGGAGGCTACGCGAAAACCAAGTCCGTTCGTAGCCAGCTGAAACATCGCATAAATCGCGGGCAGGATCGATGAATAGATGGCAAATTTAAAAAAGGCGATCATGTCGGCGTGCGACTCGACCAATGCAAATGCACAAATGAACATTGCAGGGAAGGTGAGGGTGCTTAGGAAGAGCCGCGCGCCGCTAAGGAGGTCCGGTGTGTATATCAATGAATAACAGGCGATTGTGAGGTATGGCAGCCAAATCAACGCGGGAACCAAAACGGAAGGGCGGCGTCGTTTGGCCAATACCGCAACGGCAAGCAGAAGCGTCACAGCGTTCAAAACGGCGCCAAACGAGAAGCTGTCATACCTGGCCAGCCCGAGTATGACGCCGGAGCCCGCTCGCGTGAGCACCAAGAAAAAAAAAGTGTATTTGATAATGAGCACGACGGCGCTCTGCCCTCGATAGCGGCTGGCGTCCAAGACCCGCTCCAGCGGGGTCACTTTCGCACGTAGTTGTAGGCGGCATTGGGGTGGTAGGCAAATGAACGATTTACGCGGGGTGCGCGCAAAGGTAAATACGTCTATCGTGCCAAGGCCGAAAAATTCAAATTAACACCTGCGCGTCGGTCGGCCTCCTTAGACTTTTATGGAAGTCAAACTCGGGCGTCTTCACGCATAACGCCGGATCGTGCCTACTTTATGACCGCCGCCTCTCCGCTTGGCAGAGGGTCTACGTATCGGAACGGAAAAACTGTTCAGGCAACCAGCTCCCGCTCTCACGATGGACGTACTCGGGGCCAAAGTTCAAACGGACGGAGCGTGGCGGCGGCCACCGGCCAAATTGGATTCGGGCGTCATCACGCTCGCTGGCCGAGGGCAAATTTGGCGCGTAACCGTTTCTCCCATCTTGATCGAGGATTTGTCGAGCGCGAGTGACACGCCGTGAGGATCGCCTTCCTTGTTAACCAGTATCCTAAGGTCAGCCACACTTTCATTCGCCGTGAAATACTGGCGCTTGAACGGCTGGGATTCGAAGTCGTACGCATAGCCCTGCGCGGTTGGGACGGCACCTTCGTTGATCCGGATGATGAGGCGGAGCGCAAGCGAACGCGCTACGTGCTCCGTGGGGGCCTGCCTGCCCTGTTGTCGGCCGTCGCATTCGTCATGCTGATGCGGCCAGTCCGCTTTGCAAGGGCGCTACGGTTGGTTTGGCGTATGGCAAAGGGCGCGGAACGGCCTCTGCCGGTTCACTTCGTATACCTCGCCGAAGCCTGTCGCATCACACTTTGGCTGCGCGGAGCCAGTGTCAGGCACCTTCACGCACATTTCGGCACCAATTCTGCTGAAGTCGCGATGCTGGTGCACGCCCTCGGGGGGCCACCGTGGAGCTTCACCATTCATGGCCCGGAGGAATTCGATAAGGCTTCGCTTTTGGGACTGGCGGAGAAGGTTCGGCGTTGCAGCTTCGTCGTGGCGATAAGCTCTTTTGGACGAAGCCAGCTCTTTCGCCTCGTCGAGCGAAATTATTGGCCGAAGATTCATGTCGTGCACTGCGGGCTCGATCGCACCTTCTTTGATGGACCCCCAAGCTTCCTCCAACGACCCGAAGACTCGTTTGTGTTGGCCGCCTTTGCGAGCAAAAGGGCCAACTATTGCTGCTCCAAGCGATGGGGCTCCTAGCGAGGGTAGGAACGACGTTTGAGCTCGTCCTTGCCGGCGACGGGGAGATGCGAAAAGAGATAGAGATGCTACTGCAAGAGCAGGGGCTTTCAGACTGTGTGCGTATCAGCGGATGGATTAGCGGCGCCGAGGTGAAGAACGAGATTTTGGCTGCGCGAGCACTGGTCCTGCCAAGCCTCGCCGAGGGTCTACCGGTGGTTCTCATGGAAGCGATGGCGCTGCGGCGGCCCGTTATTAGCACGTACATTGCCGGAATTCCCGAGTTGGTTCGCCCTAACGAGGATGGTTGGCTAGTGCCTGCCGGCGACGTTGAGTTGCTTGCTAGCGCCATACGGAACTGCCTTGATGCCCCGGAAGCCACGCTTGCGTCCATGGGCGAGGCCGCGCGGAAACGGGTCTTGGCGCGACACGATTTGGATATAGAGGCAACGAAGCTTGCGGCATTGATTAGGGCATGTTCCTCATTAGTGCGCGCCACAGCCGGATCGATGCAGGCCGAATGAAGGCGAGATACTTTGCTGCGAGCTTGTCGTAGCGAGTTGCGACCCGACGATACTGCTTGGTCTTTGGGCTCGTCGCGATTGCATCTCGGCGGAATGTTGGCCAAGGGTATTAGTTGTAGACACAACAAACATACCCCATGAGGCGCGACGGGCGCAGGCACGGAAGTCTCTGTCGGCCCGCCACCGACCTATGGACACTGACTCTACTTTTTTTGAATAACCGCCAACTTGATACTCGGCGGTCGCGTCATTTGGACACCGGCCGACCCTAGGAGCGCGTTGGCGACCCGCGCCGCGTAAGCCTTACGATGTTGTTTCTTTTTTTTGGTATGGGGAATTTGTCTCGCCAATCCCAATCAACTTGTTATGCAATCGACCTGACCGGTTCAGCATTTCAGTAGAGTAGAGAAAAACGTTCGCGATCTGTGACTTAAGCTTTCGTTCCTTAAAATCATTTAGGCAATTACTCCACGACAGTTTACCGCTTTCGATAAAGCTCGTCAGTAGTGCAGTCGTCTTCGGTACCTTCGGAAGCGTTCGCTCGTATTCTGAAGGTTGCCAATCCATATCCTCTATAATGTACAACCCTCCACTCTTAACCAGCGAGAACAAATATCCAAACGTCAGCTGCTGGTGATAAGAAGCGTGCGATCCATCGTCGATTATAATGTCACAGGGAGGCGCCGCGCGCGCTACACGCGCCAATGCGTCTCTATCGCCGCAGTCCGTGCGGTAGAAAGTGAAATAGTCCGCTTGGAATTGGCTGAAATCTGATATGTCTACACCGTATATATGTGCCTTTGGAAAGTATCGGTGCCAGAGGCGAAGAGAAGGTGCATCTGCAACCGCGCGTTCAGGACTACCTCCTAGCTCGGGTCCGCCGGCGGACAAGCCTATTTCCATAAGTTTGATGGGTAGCTCCCGCATCCCCGAGAACAACATATCATACAAACAGGTGTAAGCATGAGAGTTGCCGGTAGCCGTCCCCTTGTCGGTTTTAAACTCGTTGGCGAATTGAGTAAGTGACACCACATCACCTCACAAATATCTGACGGTCAGTGTTGATTATCGTAAAAAGCGGCGTGAGCGCCAGCGTTCCCCGGCGGGCGGCCCGCTTTATTCGATTTTGCGCCTTTGAATCAGACGTCACCAGACCTAATCCCGGATTCCCCGGATAACGCACGCCAAGTTGTGAATCTTTGCCTTGAGCCGCGCGCCGTGTTTGGATCATCGACCGCGCAAAAATGCGTGCTTCGGGGATGTCGGCACGCATGCTTTAAGCAATCATGTAGCGATGAGCGTCAGGCCAATCCCGCCGCCCGTGGTACCCGGATTGGATATTACGACATCAGAGCGGGTCAAGGCTTGATTTGGCCAAGTGAAGGTCTGCGATTGACCCGGGGTCAGTACGTTCGACTGATAGATAGCTAACCGAACCATCCTGACTATTGACACTAAATTGCACCGAGAGAGCGCCGTCGCCGTAGCAAGTCAGCTTGTACTGTCGCCCCGGCGTCGGAGTAACGAACCAGCCTGCGGAATCGGCATAGTTCAGCCACGCCCCGCGTGCACTAGGATTGCACGGTTGATAGATGGATCGATCAATAACAAAGGGGGGTGAACCGCGCGGAACACGATAGAGCGTGCTCGCTGTGTCGAAGGCGCCTGCGGGCGTACCGGACACCCGCTTGTACGGCCCGCGCATCGATAACAGATTTTGAGTTGCCCATGATGGCGTATAGGGATGCCCATCCCCGTCAAGCCAACCGTCGACGGAGAGGACTGGGCGGAGGGCCGAAGCGATAGCGCCATAATCAGCGAGTTTGCCGTAAAAAAGAGACATCCATCCGAGTCCGTATTGGGTGCTGCCGCCGTCAAAGCCGACCGCACCGTCACCATAAATCTCCCCGAACAACTCGAATGTGCCGGGTGAGGTGTCCACCAGATAGCAGCCATATTCCATCAAGGTCCGAGCGATAGCCTTGCCCCCGGGACCGGTCATCGAGTTAACGTCGAAAGTGGCTGGTAACATGAAAAGCGTTCCCATCGGCCACGCAGCCGGAGCGATGCCGGTGTATGGGAATCCAGTATCCTGCAATGTCGCCGGAAACACCGGACCGGGCGGCCCGGGCCACGTCGAGCTAGCATTATTGGCAAGCACAAAGCCCGAATCAATCGCCATCGCTAACGCATGTTGCGGATATGTGTCGGTCTTGGCGCCAATTGGCATCTCTGCGATGCGTAGAAGTCCGGCGATCGGTGAGCAGCCGCCCGCGCGTATCTGATAGGGCTTGGATGGGGTGGCAAATGACCATCCTTTAGCGCTTTCGCAGGCGTAGACCGCCGCCGAGTACGCCCCGTCCTTAAGAGACATGCCATAAAATGAGTGCAACAACTGGGTTGTCGCGTCGTAGATCGTGACCTCGCTGTCACCCGCGCTTGGCGGGAGGACGCCGCTTGGAAAATGGGGAATTGTTACGGGTCTCTGGCCAAGCTCGTCCGGCACGTTCACTTTGCTAAACGTGTATGGAGGATCGCTCTCCGTGGCGTGGTAAACGCAGACGCCCGAGCCACCTAGATCAGCTACAATGGGGAAATTAGCAACGCGAGGCTTGGCCGGGCCGATCGGAATGCCTGTGGAGCCCAACACCGGATGGACGGGTTTGGCGTTGAAAGGCGATTGGGGACTATAAGGCTTATTGAACAAGGGGTCGTCGGATGCCGCACCGAGAAGATTGGCTTTCACCGCCAATGCGTTCTGGGGCAGGAAAATTGCCGGAGCAGCAAGCGCGCCGATTTTCAAAGCGTTGCGCCGTGTGAGTAGCTTCTTGTTCGGGGGCAGCAGTTTGCGCATCAGAGCCTCTTTTCCCAGTGTGCATGCATGACGCGTCGACTCCGGGCATCCAACCACTTCCCTTGGACTTCCCTTGGTAAGGTCAAGGACTTGTGATGGCAAAGATGGGCCATTGTATGGATACTTGCGACAGCCGCGAATGTCGGCTGCCGCCAAGTGCGTCTCGCATCACCTGGTTTTCACATGTTTCCAGTGGGGCCTATTGCAGTAACAATGGAACCTTTTTGACGAGACTAGAGGTAAGGACCAATCGAACTCACTGCCCATTTGCAGTTTGACGGTCGAAAGCAGCTTCCTCTATTGGGTCTTGGCGAAATTGACGAAAGAGCGTTTCTCGGCGAGATGAAAAATGAAACGCCCCAGCAAAGTACTGCATAGGCTGGAATACATGTGATGCCTAGCTCTGAGGTCAGACGCAGCACTTATATCGTTTACTCATTGCTCGTATTATATTTTGCCGCATTGGTCCTCAGGCTACCCGTGCTTGACTGGGGTGGCGGAGAACCAGATGAAAATCCAGCTGGTGCGGCAAAGGTACTCGCGGGACAACTGTCATCGGACCAACAGTACTACCCGCCGCTATTGAATTATCTGACAGCACTTGCTTTCGCCGTCTACTACGTTCTCGGACGGGTGGTGGGATGGTGGCATTCGACAACTGAATTTCGCGCAGCTTATTTTGAGGACGCAAAGCAATTCTATGTACTCGGGCGGTTTGTGGTTGCAGCTCTTTCTGCCGCGGCGGCGCCGCTCACCTTTCTCTTAGCGCTTGATCAAGGAATGCGGCTTCGTATCGCGTTGTTGCTTTCCGCGATTATGGTGTTTATGCCGGCCGGTGTGTTTTGGTCGGAAATTGCAAAGTCGGATAACGCCCTTGGGCCAAGTTTTTTGCTGGTATTGCTGACCGCGTTTCGTCTTTATGAGGATCCTTATCGAACGGATCGGCAGATTGCGCTTGGGTTGGCGATCGCCATCGCCATAAGCTTCAAGCAATCGGCAATATTTTTCCTGGCGCCCACGGTTTTTATTTTGTTTGCGGCCGAGATGTTCTCACAGCAAAAAAAACAAGTCGTCATTCGCGCATGGATGGTTGCTGGCGTGGTCGCCGTGCTCACCTGGATTCCGCTAAATATCGGGATCCTTCTAAATCTTCGAGGATTCTTCGCTCAGCAGGTTGCTCTGTCTCAAATGAATCTCCGCAGTACCGGTCTCTATGAGAGTTTCGTGGCGTGGTGGGGGATCGTTACGTCCGAAACTTCCGGAGTACCTGTCGGGCTTCTAGCGATTTGGGCATTGACGCCGATAATCTGTGTACTAACGGTGCGGGACTTGAGGCCAAGATTTAGGCTGCTCGTCATGTGGGCCTCGGTGATGATCGCAATGATCATAATCATTGATATGGCCCGTCAAACTAGCCAACTTCTAGTGCCCTATGCCGTCGTTATCACATCGACGGTTTTGTTGGTCGGCGGTCACCTCATAGACGCATCTATGCGTGCTCTTAGGTTCGGCGCGAGCGTCGCAGTCGCCGTTATAGCAAGTTTATTCCTCATACAGACTGTCTTCATCCTGCGGGAAGCGCGCGCTCAGCCTCTCGCCAGCGCCGTCGCCGCGGCCGTGGCACGCTATGCTCCGCCAGGAACTCGCCTTTTAACCGACATCGATCTGAGCCCGTATCTTCCCGTATCGTCCCTGGGCGAAGCAGAAACGCGAGCACGCAACGAGCGGCTAGCCGCTAAATACTCAGTCGTCCTACCGCCCATCGCCGAAGAACGGCTCAGAAAAGTGGCGGATGGGTACGTCGTTCGTGCGTATCCGTTTGTGTTTGGCGGTTTGGAGAATGTGCGCGAGGAAGATATGAAAGTCGTTGCGCCCTTTGCGTGGCCTTTGCAGCCAGACGAATGGCAACTCGACTATTGGCTAGCGCGGAATTACCGAATGTTTGTGTTCGGAGAATCGATGCTACGTGATCCATTACCGGCTTATCGCAATTTTTTTTCGTCCATTGCTCAGAATTGTGCCTTATTGGCTAAAATTCCCGCAACGAGGTCGCTCGTTCTTGGTACCATGACGGGGCGCCCCGAAGGAACAACGTTGATGTACCGTTGTCCGTGATCGACAGTGGCAAGCGGATAAACATGCGTTCCGCCGCTCATCTTGGCAGAAAATCGAAAAATGTTGCCATTTTTCCGAATGCCAAAAAAACTGACCTAAGCCTATCAGGATTTTGTGCGGTCGGTTCTGACCCAACGCGTGGTCACTTTCCCGAATAGCAATTCCCCGTACAGGCCGAGCTTCGCGAGAATATAAAAGGGCATTAGCAACGCCTTACGTGGCGCCAAGATATCGCGCCCATATTTGCTCCAGGCAAAGACTAAGGCGGTTGCGAATCCAATTAGGCAAATCATACTAACAATCATTGGGGTTGAACAAAGCCCAACTAGGGCAGCGACGATCGTCATCGCGATACGACGCCAGGAATATGGCCAGAAGCGATAAAGGCGGGACGGCTAAGTCGAGCACGAGCACCACGAGATCCAGATTGCCGCGTGCCACTGCCACGCAGAGCAACTGCGGAGCTTTCTTTAGAATAATTCCGATATGGCCATGCTCCCAACGCTTGCGCTGACTAACGGCCCCCTCCGCAGTATGGGCGAACTGACTTGTCACTCGGGCCGAGGGACAGAATAGGGGCGCGTGTCCGGCGGCGGCCAAGTCCAGTCCGAGCTTGAGGTCCTCCACGAGCCACCCGCTTGCGACATCTACACTGCGGATCAAATGCCAGGGAACGGCCATGCCTGTGCCGACTAATTGGCAAGGCAAGCCTATGCTGCCAAGCCCGAAGTGGCCGCACCCAATTCTTCACCCGCCAAGCGAATTCTGCGACTTGATTGGTATGTTGCGATCCGTCCGGCGTGGTCATCAGATAGCAAGCTTGCGCTGGTCGTCCCGTTGCCGAGCAGACGGACGCGAGCCGATCAATTGCGCACTCCTCGAGCTGACAATCTGCATCAATCATAATTACAATTTCGGGAGGGTCCCCGCCGAGGTGCCGGAGACCGTAATCCAACGCATATCCCTTGCCGATGCGCTCGTTGTCATAACGGTGTACAACTTCGGCGCCTAAGCTTCCTGACACTGCGGCGGTGTCATCAGAACAGTTATCCGCCACAACCAGCAAGCGATCGTCCGGACGGAGCTGTGCTTTGACATCTTCAAGGGTGGGAACGATGCCAGTACTCTCGTTGTGTGCTGGCACCAAGACAGCAACGCGCTGACGGGAGGCATTCCGAGGAATGTTCGGAAATGGGGGCCCCAAAACCCCGAGGAAAATCTCAAGACAAAGCACAGTGACAGGAACTGCCAGCAACCCAACTAAAATCCATAGTGTCGAACAAACAAACACCTCCATCCGCAGCTCCTAACTCGGGCACCTGCTTCGGTGTGACCCTAGTTCTCCAAGGTCAATCGGTCTCGTCAATGCGCTTTCTGAGAATTACCATAGCACGGTCGCCGTAGCGCTGCCACGGGAGATACGAATTATCGGTGCAGTTGATCCAACACCTTCTTCAGTCGCGCTTCTGTACGCTGTAATGTTGCTGCATTACGCGCTCAGCCGTCTCAACCCCGCGAGTCGAGCAGCCAGCGCGACCGGTGAACGCCCGCGTGGTCATTCGGCTAATACCGCAACGGCAAGTAGAAGTGTCACACCGTTCAAAACGACCCCAACGAGAAACTGCCGCTGTCCTACCCCGTCATCGCAAGTAATGCGCCCTGAGCTCGCTGGCGTAAGCACTAAGAAAAAATGTATCGGATTATAACCACGACGGACTCTGCTCTTCTGCTCGCGCAGGGTCGACTCTCGGCGTGCAGTTCGGAGGCGTGCAGTTCGGAATTGGAGAGGCAGGCAAATGACCGCCAAAGCTGAGCACAATTGCAAAGAAATGCCTGAAATGGTGAAGTCGACCGCGCGCTGAGTACCTCATGCTGGCCGAACGGCATTAGTCTTTTTGATTGCGGTATCCACATCTTACCGACTACGATGGATTTGGAATGAAAGGTAACGATTAACCACACGATACGTCTCGACCGTTTCCTTCACAGCGTTGAATTATATCACGACCTACGCGTCAGTGAACTCTAAGTGGCCACGAGGCGTTGGCTGTCATTATGGGAGAACGTTTTGGCCGCGATTGATGTCCTCCTTCCCGTACGCAATGGACTTCCATTTCTCGGCGAAGCGATCGACAGCATCCTAAAGCAGACATTTTCTGATTGGCGGTTGCTTGTTTTGGACCATGGGTCTTCGGACGGCTCCCTCGAGCTCGCCCAACGATATGAAGATCAGGATGCCAGAATTGAGGTGTATTCGTTTCCTAAGGCTCATGGTTTAGCGGGTTTGCTGAATGCGGGACTCGAAAAGTGCGACTGCAAGTTCGTGTCGCGACTGGACGCGGATGACATCTCGGTCCCGTCTCGCATGTCACTCGTTGACGAGGTGTTTCGCGCTCGTCCTGAGTTAGAACTTATTGGAGGCGGCGCGCTTCTAATTGACGAGGCAGGTCGGGAGCTCGGCTATTTACCCAGGCCGACCAGCCCACAGGCGATCGCTGCAGCTACCTTCTTTTATAATCCGTTTATCCATTCAGCGATCACCGCAAGATTTGCTACATTTAAACGGTACGGTGCTCCTTATGGAAAGGACATTCTGAAGGTGGTGCCTGAGGCGGATTTCACCGCCATGCCGTTACTGGTGGAGGACTATAGTCTATTTGGGCAACTGGCTCTTTTAGGACGCTGCGCCAACCTTGATTATCCTTTGATCAAGTGTCGCAGGCACGTCGCAAGCGTCGGAGGTTCAAATCCCGTTAGACAAGTTGAATTGGCTCTTCAAGTATCTTGCTTCCTCGCCAAATCCTTTAGCCTGATGCGGAGTGTGGCGGAATTTGATCCACGGCCGTTTTGCAATCACTCGGAATACGTCTGCGATTTTCATCACAGCGACTATGCGGTCGCATTTGAACAGATGGCGGTCGCTCTGCGCTGCGGCCTCGGGCGGTCAAAAGAACTGGATCGTGAATTGGCTTTCCGATGGGCGCTGGCGACCCGAAATTCCGCTCTGATGGGCGCGCGCTACCTAAAATTTCGGATGAAATACACTGCAACGCCAAGCGAGTGGCGCACGGTTCGCAACTGGCTTTTACGCGGTGCGCGCAAAGGTAAATACGTCTATCGCGCCAAGGCTGCGACGACATTGAAAGGTATCTAAGTTAGCGCAAACATGGCAAAACTCGGTGCCAAAGTTCAAGCGTCCGGATTGTGGCGGCGGCCGCCGGCTGGGCGGGGTCTGGTGACGCCAACTGGCCCGAGGGCATTCTAGGCTACTTTTGGGCAATCGGGCGTTTTCTAGCAAAATGGGCAATCCTCAGAGTTCACGCAACCTAGGACGCACGCACGAAGGCATCGTGATCGCCCTGCACTCGGGCGCCCCCAGCAAGGCGGCGCAGAAGACCGTCAAGCGCGATTGTCCTCGATTGTCGGTTTTGATCCATGCCGCTGCCAGCGTAGCTTGAGGATACAATGGCGTTTACCGGCCCTCATGAATTCCGTATCGCCCGGAGCATCAGTCCAGCGACCGTTGGTGTGCACCCCGTTTGACCGTACAGGTCGCTTGGTTGCGCCAAGCAGAATTTGCTCGCCAGAGTGCTGAAAAGGCGTCGCTTAGGAAACGGTAGAACTCGACCCTGATTTAGCGCGAGCGATCCCGGACGCGCCTGACGCATACTAGGTGCGCGTCCGTTCTGTTTCCCAGCGGACCCAAGGCGTGGCCCGGCTTCTGATTCGCGAACAAGCCGCGACAATTGCTAAATAGATGACGTATCCGGCCATAGTCCCTCCGCGCCTAATATCGCTTTTTGTGGGGGCTTAGTTAGAATTTGGCTTAAGCCAAGCCAAGCCAAGCGCCGGTACTTCGCGCACCCGATCGGAAAAATTGTCAAAACGTTGGTTTGGAATCACCGTACCCGCCACGCGTTGGTCTCATTGCGCCGTTATGCGACGGGTATGGCGGATGCAGGTTCGATGGATATCGTGTTCAACGATGGGGCCGGTTCGAAAAAATAACCGTCAGTTAAAAGGGTCCTGTGAAATGCGAGGCGATAATCGTTTAGATTTAGGTAAGTGGTCCATGGCAAGCTTCTTGCTTTTTATGTAGAAAGATCGAGCCTTGAGCCTTAACCCGACGCATCCGATTCGACTTGCGCGATGTTGCTATCAGTGCGGGGTGCGAATCGGCTCAGGAACTAACCGGTCGAGCTTATCGGCTACGACATTGTCCTGGACCGGCGCCATCTGAAGGTAAAGTCAGCGGAATACCGGCGCCGGAGCGATAGCGCCTTAGATCTGGACCTGGGGATCAATAATGTCGATAACGTTTCCTGATCTCGCCAGCGAGCTCCTGTCGCCGCGAGCTGCTATCGAGGCCGACTCAATGAGTGACAGTCCCACATGGTCGGTCATGATCCCGGTCTATAATCCAAGTCAGCAGCATCTGACCGAAGCGATCGACAGCGTGATCCAGCAGGGTCTCTGCGGCTCGAGGATGCAGATCGAGGTGGTCGACGACTGCTCCACTACAGTCGATGTCCAAGCTCTGATCGCAGAACGCTACGGCAAAAAGGTGCCTTTCCACCGGCACTCTACACAGCGTGGTCTGGCGGGTAACTGGAACGCCTGCATAGAGCGCGCGGAGGGGACACTGATCCACATCCTTCATCAAGACGATTTTGTGGAGGACGGTTACTACAGCGAAATTGAGTCTCTTGCAGAACGCTTCCCAGAGGTCGGCCTATATGCGACGAGGAATTTCAAGGTCGATGCCGACTCGATCATAACCGCGGTTTCGTCCCGTGTTGAGAAGTTGGAGGAGCCGGGGATCAACGTCGAACCGTTCTTCTACGAAACACCGATCGAGTGTGCGGCGGTGACGGTCCGCAGGACCGCTTATCAAGCGTTAGGTAATTTTAGGCTTGACATGGGATTTGTCACCGATTGCGAAATGTGGGCACGTATTACCGCCCATCACGGGGCAGTCGTTTCGCCCAAGGTCAAAGCCTCGTTTCGAACCGACCACGGCTCTGAAACAGCCCGGGCTTTGAGAACCACCGAGGGGATAAACGACATCTGTCGCCTCAATGATCTTCTGGCGCAGCGGCACCCATCATTTAGCGTCAAGCGCGGGCGCAACAGGGTATCGGATATGACATGGTATTCATATCGGAAGTTCCGCCAACTGGGCGACGATGAAGCGGCAGCCGCGAACTACAAGGCCTGGATGACGTTCACGCCCCTTTGGCGAAGAGTTGCGCACCGGCTCGACAGTTACATCGTCCACGAATTATATAAAACAGCATCGCCAGGGAGGCTGCGCGAATTGCGCAATGCGCGACAAGGCGCGATAGGATGAAGTAGGTCACGGTTTCCTTCGCAATCGTGATGGGTCCGGACCGCCGGCAGCAATAAATCGCCGACGGTTGACAAAGATTTTGTCGTCACATGTCTAATTCGAGTCCGCAAAGTACCGGTATCTTGCAAGAATCGATTTCGACGCTGGAATAGTGGAGGGTGGTGTCTGCGATAAGTTTGATCTTGCAGTGAGCCTGCACCAGGCAAGCCGCCGTTGTCGGCGGGAGGGGACAGAGGAGCTTATAAGACGCCACAAGCTCGGCGCCGTTGCGGTCAAAAACACCGCATCCTTTGTCCCACTAAGCCTCGCATACAAGGCGGTTTAAACAGGACAAGGCGCACGGAGTCACACGCCTTTCGCCTCGCTATCGTAGATCGCGCGCAAATAATGGCCGTAGCCGGACTTGTCGTGCGCCTTGGCGGCCGCGAGCAATTGTTCCGGACGATAAAGCCCAGGCGGAACGCGATCTCTTCCGGGCAGGCGATGCGCAAGCCCTGGCGCTGTTCGATGATCTGCACGAACTGCGCCGCTTCGATCAACGAGGCGTGCGTGCCGGTGTCGAGCCAGGCATAGCCGCGGCCCATGAGCTCGACATGCAATGCGCCGCGTTCCAGATAGGCGCGATTGACGTCGGTAATTTCCAGTTCGCCGCGCGCCGACGGACGGTCGCCGCCGCGATCTCGACAACCTGGTTGTCGTAGAAATAAAGGCCGGTCACCGCATAGTTCGACTTCGGCTGCTTCGGCTTTTCCTCGATCGACAGCGCCTTGCCGGCGGCGTCCATCTCGAGCACGCCGTAACGCTCCGGATCCGACACCACATAGCCGAAGACCGTGGCGCCTTCTTTGCGCGCGGTGGCCTTGGCCATCAGCTCGGGCAGTCCGTGGCCGTAAAAGATATTGTCGCCGAGAATGAGCGCGACATTGTCGTCGCCGACGAAATCGCGCCCGACGATGAAGGCGTCGGCAAGCCCGCGCGGCCGCTCCTGCACCGCATAGGACAGCGAGAGGCCGAACTGCGCGCCGTCGCGCAGCAGCGCCTCAAACAACGGCCGATCGCTCGGCGTGGTGATGATCAGAATGTCGCGAATGCCGGCGAGCATCAGCGTCGTCAGCGGATAATAGATCATCGGCTTGTCGTACACCGGCAGGAGCTGTTTGGAAAAAACCAGCGTCACCGGATGCAGCCGCGTGCCGGCGCCGCCGGCGAGAATAATGCCCTTCATGCCCGGCGTTCCCGCGCCCGCACCACGCACAAGCCCACCATCAAACCCCCGCTCCCAGCCGCTCGCCGCGATAGACTTTGCTGCGGATGCGCTCCCACCACGGCCGGTTGGTCAGATACCATTCCACCGTCTTGCGCAGCCCGGATTCGAAGCTCTCCTGCGGCGCCCAGCCGAGCTCCTCGCGCAGCTTGCGCGCATCGATCGCGTAGCGCAGATCGTGGCCGGGACGGTCGGCGACGAACGTGATCAGCCGCTCGCGCGGCCCCACCGCATCGGGTGCAAGTTCGTCCATCAGCGCGCAGACGGCGCGCACCACCGCGATGTTCGTGCGCTCGCAATTGGCCCCGACATTGTAGCTATCGCCGACGCGGCCGCGCTCGGCGATCAAGAAGCAGCGCACGCGCATGGTCTTCCACATAAAGCCAGTCGCGCACGTTTTCGCCCTTGCCATAGACCGGCAACGGCTTGCCCTCGAGCGCATTGAGAATGATCAGCGGAATGAGCTTTTCCGGAAAGTGACAGGGGCCGAAATTGTTCGAGCAGTTGGAAATCACCACCGGCAGGCCGTAGGTGTGATGCCAAGCGCGCACCAGATGATCGGACGCCGCCTTCGATGCCGAGTAAGGCGAGTTCGGCCGATAGGGCGAATCCTCGCTAAACTCGCCCTGCGCATCGAGCGAGCCAAAAACCTCGTCGGTCGAGACGTGGTGAAAGCGAAAACCCTCCGCCTTGGCCTTCGGCAGCGCGCGCCAGTAGCCGAGCGCCTGTTGGAGAAGCACGAAGGTGCCGACCACATTGGTCTCGATGAACGCAGCCGGCCCATCGATCGAACGGTCGACGTGGCTTTCCGCCGCCAGATGCACGATGACGTCGGGCTCGAAATCCGCGAGGGCCGCCTTCATGGCAGCCGCGTCGGCAATATCGGCTCGAACAAAACGGAAACCCGGTTGATCTTTCACCGGCTGCAGCGAGTCGAGGTTGCCCGCATAGGTCAGCTTGTCGAGGATCAGGGCGTCATGGCCGTACGGCAACGGCATGCCGCACGAAGGCGGAGCCGATAAAACCTGCCCCGCCCGTCACCAGAAAACGCTTCGGCATCAAGCTCCCGTACCCGCAAACGCCTAAGTTTGCCGTTTTCCATAGGGAAATGCTCGTTCGGCACCGGTTAAAAGGATAGCATCCCGACCGGGCGCCTGCAACCAATGCCGCGGCATCAGACCGTCCGCGGATGCGTTATCAAGGACAATTCTCGCTTGCCGAAAAAGTCAATTCCGGAAATATGCAGTCGGAGAGTTCCACGGACGGACGATCGGCGCTCCTGGATCATCGTCTAGTTGTTGCGTTGGGTGCGGTAGAGGTCACTCGGTTATGGCGAGCAAGAGAGTTTTTCCGCGTGGCTGGCGGCGAGCTCTCCGCTCGACCGTGATGGCGGTGTTTCCACCAAAACCCAAGCCACTGATCCTCATGTATCACCGGGTAGCGGATGAGGCAGTCGATCCCTGGGGTTTAGCCGTTTCTCCGGCTCATTTCGAGCAGCATATCGACGTCTTGCGTCGAACCCGGCAGGTCGTTCAACTCAGCGATTTCGTCTCTAAGCTCCTTGCCGGGACACTCCCCGCAAATGCCGCCGTGGTGACCTTCGATGACGGCTATGCTGACAATTTGATTGCGGCCAAGCCGCGCCTCGCGAAAGCGGATTTGCCAGCTACGGTGTTCTTGGCGACAGGTTTTCTTGACCAAACGGGTGAATTTTGGTGGGATGAACTTGCGCGATTGATTTTACTCGGAGCTAAATCTACGGACCTCGAGATCACGGTTCGGGGCGAGATCATGCGCTTTGATCTCAAGGACATCGATGCGGAACGCGAGAGGGGCTGGCGCGCTTGGCACAATGGGCCTCGCACGGCTCGACAAGATGCTTATCTTACGATCTGGAGCACCCTGCGTAACCTCGGGTCCCGGGAGCGCGAGACCGCGATGGCCCAAATTCGTAGCGCCCTGGCAGGGCACTCCCTGCAGACCTGCTCTGGACGGCCGATGACGTCAGCGGAAGTTAGAACGCTGGTGAGCGATAGCCTCATCGCGATCGGCGCTCATACGGTGTCTCATCCGGTGTTGACTGAACTCCCAGCGCTGGCCCGTGAGCGCGAGATCGCCAGTAGCAAGGTCACATGTAGCACGCTAACTAACAGCGAAGTGCAGACCTTTGCCTACCCGTTCGGCAGTATCAATGCAGCTGTTCGTGCCGATGTCGCCAAGGCAGGGTTTACGTGCGGTTGCTCGACCAAAAATGGCCCCGCGGTTTTCGGCTCGGATATCTACGCGTTGCCGCGTAACCACGTCTTCGATGTGGATGGTGATGCGTTTGAGCGGTCGCTTCGCTACGCGTCGGTCGGGGGTTGAACGTGGGGGTCTCAGGGCGTCAGCGGGTTGACCAGTCAATTGCAACCCGGCAGCTCATGCATCAGCTAGATACGCGCTCATCGACTGTGCCAACGCCTCGACATGCGTCGTGATGCAGGTGGAGTGATTGCCGGGCACGGATCTGCATTGAACCGCCCGTGCTATTCGGCGCCACGCGGTGGGCGCGAAGCGATAGCTCTTCGCAGCTTCCTCGCACACAATCGCAATTGCCTCACAATCCAGCTTTGGTGGGCTGTAATTGGCCATCGCACGGTAATAAGGCGAATCGCGTCTATCGAATGCCAGAAGCGATGGTCCGGCCGGCGGTTCTCTTGGAACTCTGCTCCAGATGGCAGGTAACGCCTTGCGCCGCAGGGCCTGACCGTTAGGTGAAAATGGCGCCAGCGTGCGCACCAGCCCATGGGCGATGCGAAACGGCATACGCGAATTAAGTGAAAGCGTATCGATCAGCAAAACTAAATCAACTTCCCGGCCGCATTGGATAAGCCGGCGGGCGACTTCCCATGCTATTAGTCCGCCATTGCAAAAACCGCCAAGCTGAAAGCGGCCACTCGGCTGAATCGCTAACATGCGCGGCACGTAGGTACGTGCCAAACCTTCGATCGAAATGTCCGACGTTTCGTCAACATCGCGCATCGGGTGAAGAAGATAGATGGGTCGGTTAGTTTCGATCAGCGAAGCAAGCTTAAGAGCATAGAACCCTCGCGTACTGTAATCTCCATGACAAAAGAAAAATGGCGTCCTTTTCCGTCCCTTGCTTTGTGACCGGTTCGTCATCCGCACTTCCCTGTTCCGCAGCGATGAGGGCAAGCCCGCGAATAGTTGAGGCTTGCGCAAGATCACGTTGTGAAACGCGGTGGCCTATAGCCGCCTCGACCTCCAGAAGCATTTCGGTGGCAAGAAGAGAATCCCCGCCCGCTTCGAAGAAGTCATCGTGAATTCCGATCGTAGAGACGTTTAACAAGCGTCGCCAGATTTCGGCAATCTGAAATTCGAGTGGCGCGACTGGCGGCTCAATCTGTCGCTCCTGGTTGCCAAGCATTTCTGTGAGCCGCGTCCTTAAAACTTTGCCAGTGTGGCTCTTCGGAAGCGAACTCGCGATATTCGATGCGCTGCGGGATCTTGAAGGCCGCCAGGCAATCGCGCAGGAAATCTTGGAGCTCAGGACGACTGTAGTGACAGCATTTGGCCGAAGGACGACCGCCGCCGCCACATTCTCTCCTAGTCGAGGATGAGGAACCGGAAAGACGGCCGCTTCAGACACGCTAGGATGGGCGAGCAGGGCACTTTCAACTTCGTACGGAGAGATTTTTTCTCCGCCGCGATTTATCATTTCCTTCGTTCGGCCAACGATCGTAAGAAAACCGTCGCCGTCGACGGATCCAACATCGCCGGTTGGAAGCCAGCCGTCCTGCACCCCTATCCCTGCGGTCTTGCCATCACCATATCCGGGCATCAAACCCGGGCCCCCGACGAAAATCTCACCGATCTCCCCGGCGGGAAGGCCGACACCATTTGGTCCGCGGATGACAAGCTCTCCCGCTGCAATTCGTCCAGCAGTGCCAGGTTTACGTTTCGCCGGAGGTGCAGGGTTCGCGGCCATGACGCCGGCCTCACTGATTCCGTATACTTCGAGAATTGGGCAGTCCAGTATTGCCTCAAGCTCCGTACGTACTCGATCAGGAAGATGAGCCGAGCCCGATGTTATGAAGCGGAGAATGCCTTTTGGCGCCTGTTCTTGACTCGCACGAAGTTCATCAAGCACGGCTTGCAGAAAGGTTGGACCGGCTGAAAACCACGTGGGCTTCAGATCGTGAATCCAGTCTGTAAGCCGTTCGCTCCGCACGCCGGCCGGAATTACAATGCGCTCGCCCAAGAGTAGAGGAACAAGAACGTTAAGTTTCGAACCCGCAGCATAGTATGTTGGCAAGACACAGGCCGCGCGGTCTTCGGCGGTCAATCCAAACCAGCCGGCCATTTTGTTGGCGAGGTCGAGCATGTTGCCATGCGTCACCGGGACAAGCTTTGAGGGGCCGGTCGTTGCCGATGTTCGCAAAATCATAACCGGGGATTTGGATGAGATTTCGACCGTCTCTAACCTTGGAGATTTGGCAGAGCGAGCGCACCGAAGTCGAAAGTTTGTTGGTGAAGGTGATGCAGTTGAAGCTTCGAATAAGGCGTAGGACCCGTTCTGCGCGGCAGCGTGCACCGGAGACTTGAGCCATTCGGGGACTATCAGCGCGTCCAGGTTTAATCGTGCTAATTCCTGCTCGAATTCACTTTGAGTGAGCCGGGGATTGAATGGTATGAAGGTCGCATGCGATGCAATCGCGACCGTGCTGATCACCGATTCTAGGCCACTCGGCAGAGCGATTCCCACTTTCGAGCCATAGGTAACACCGGCATCGCGCAGCGTGGTCCAAATGTTCTCAATATGAGAAACCAACTTTCCGAACGAAAGTGGGTCAGTTCCCGAACTGACGACGGCTGGCCGATCCGGGACCTGTCTTCCGTAGTCGACGACGATGTCAAAAAATGTTCGTTCCATGTTACTTACACGACACTCCTTTCCCCAGCTCACGGTCTTTCGCGCACATTTGACAGGGCGAAGACCCGCGCGTCACGAACGTGGCCCGCGCGGGGTTCGCAAGGCTGCCGCAAATGCCGCTTAGCTTGTTTCGATAGATGATGCATTTATACAAGTTACGCGTGCTGAATCCCATTATACGATGTGGTTGTCATCCTTGCTACCGCTCCGAGTGGGCCTCCTGATTTTCGCCTAGGTCATTGAAAGACTGCTCCAGGGCATATGCACTAACTGTGATCAGATGGCACAGATACTAGCCTCGCCATCGCCCGCTGCTCCGATGCTGATCAAAGACTTTCTGTGCTTGGGCGGCGTCGAGCATCGATGTCGTGATCATAGTCAACACCCGGTACGTCGGTGTGACGCGGGGTGATCGCCATACGGCGTTCCGGTAAAGTAAGCGACAAGGTGCGCTGCCATTCCTTGGGGACGTGATCAATGGGGCCACGTAGCGGTTTGACGCAAACGACAGCCCAAAGCCCAGAAACCGCACTCTTCGACCGCCGATGGCGGAGCACAGGCGTAACCGCGAGTAAATCCTCAATCCAAAACCATCGAGAACGCGGTGGGCAGGGCTATCGGTAAAACGCCGCGAATTTGCCGCATCCAACTCGCTCGACGAGTAAATCCAGTGGTCAGCAATTCCGCCCATGCAAGGCTCGAGCGTTGCCAATCGGGGACTTATTGTATCATATCTGCCCTGCAACGTGATCAACGCCGCATAGATCGATGCTGAAAAGTATACTCGCGGAAGGGCAGCTTCGACGCGTTCGCTTGTGGCAGCGGACCGATCTCGTCCCTAGCGAAATGCTGGTCGATGGTCACGAGGCTCTGACAAAGAGCTTCAAGTGGCGCGGGCGCAAAAGTCGGCGCATAGCCTTTCTTCTTGGCAATGAGCCCGCTTTCGCGGTCGCCCTGCTTGCAACGCTGCGAGGTGGCGACTCCGCCATCTTGTTAAACCCAACGCTTGCGATCGCTGAAATCGCGGATGTCTTATATCGAACAACGCCGCGTCTAATCATTACCTCTACGCTGCATCTTTCGAAATTGCGGCAACTAGACGGCTTAGGCAGGCAAATTGGGCATATGCGCTTTGATCCATTCGGAGACGTTCTCATTTTCGAATACGCTCCGCAGAATGATTTCCTGCCGGTCCCCGACGATGAAGTTGTGTGCCAAGTCACGTCCGGCGTGAGTGGGAAAGCGCAGATTGTCTCTCGAACATACGCTAACATCGAGGCTGAGCTTGAAAGTCTTTCTACGCTTGCTCAGCTGTCGGCCGACGATAGCATGCTTTGCCCGGTTCCGCTGTTTCACTCCTATGGGTTATTGGTAGGCCTGTTACCTGCACTCGCCATGGGAGGAACTTGCATTCTGGCTCCGGGTCTTTTACCGGGCGATGTGGTAGGGCTCACGCGTTTCCACCGGCCGACCATTCTTCTCGGGGTTCCGTTTCTGTATGAATTATTGGCCAAATCTGCGGCCGCGCGTGACGCTAACTTCGGCGGCTACCGCTACCTGTTCTCGGCAGGCGCACCACTCACAGAAAACACCGTCATCCAGGTGTTCCGTGAATTGGGAACCCACCTTAATCCGCTCTACGGGACGACGGAAACGGGTGTGTTAGCGCTCGTGCTTGAGCGATGTCCCTGCCCACCGGGTTTCGTGGGTTCGGCACTCCCGGGAACAAAGATTCGTATTTTCCGCGATGACAAATCGGAGGTTGATATTGGAGGGACGGGGGATATTGGAATCATGAGCCGAGCGACCGGCACTTACCTGGACCAAAGTCTTGCTACAGTCTTTCCACCAGCATTGGTTTTTTCCCGGCGACACAGGGCGCCTCGATGAAAACGGTAATCTTTATGTCACAGGGAGAAAATTTTCTCTCATTAATGTCGCCTCACTCAAGGTCGATCCGCTTGAGGTTGAGAATGCCCTTTTTGGCAGCGGGTTGGTTACGGATTGTGCAGTTGTTGGTGTGCCGCGTACCGACTATGGCGAATTCATTCGGGCCTATGTCGTGCCAAAATCGGGAGTATCGGCCAAAGACTTGCGCGCGGCCTGCAAGGAGAAATTGGCTGCCTTTAAAATCCCGAGGGAGTTCCTGCTGGTCAGTGAGCTCCCTCGCAGTGCCACCGGCAAGGTGTTAAGAAAATATCTTACCGACAGCTCGTATTTTCGTTAATATGCACGCGACCCTGGAGTTGATGTTCCATGCACCTTGACCTTACCCGCACCGATTTCACGTTTCAGTACCCGCCCTTCAATTTGCTGCAGGTCAAAGATGCCGATATCCTACAGCAAAGGCAGCCTCTGCACGTTTACGTTCATATTCCCTACTGCAAGACCAAATGCCGGTACTGCTATTACAAATTGTGGGCTGTCGGCGATCAAGCGTCTAACGAGATAGACGACTATCTGGCGCTGCTTTCGCAAGAAATCGCGATGGCGGCGCGTGAGCCACAGGTGCAGGCGTGTGGCGTGAAATCACTGTACATCGGCGGTGGCACACCTTCTCTCCTGTCGGCCGATCAACTTACCCGCCTGTTCGACACGCTTAAACAGAGTTTTCCGCTCGCGGACAATTATGAGTTCTGCGTTGAAGCAAATCCTGATCAGGACGTGCTGACCACCGAAAAGCTTGCGGTTTTGAAAGACGGTGGAGTGACGCGTCTGAGCCTGGGTGTGCAAAGCCTTGACGACCGCATTCTTAAATTGAATGGCCGCGCCGGCAGCGCCGATGAGTTCCATCGAGCGTATGAAACCGCAAGGTCACTTGGCTTTCGCGTTATCAATTTGGACTTCATGTCCGGTATGCTTGGCGAGAACTGGACGAATTGGACGCGACAATTCGATACCGTTTTGTCGCTCCGACCCCAAAACGTTTCGATGTACAAGCTGGAATTCTACCTCAATACCCGACTTAGCAAGCAAATTCGTCAAGCAAAGCGTGCGCCCGGCTTATTGGACGATGGCGAAGAAGCAAAATACGCCGAGTACGCCTTTGAGCGTCTCCAAGATGAAGCCGGCTATATCGCCAAGAACTGCTATAGTCTGACGTTGAGCGAAGACGTCGCCCACGTCCATGCCGCCGGCGTGTGGGAAGGAGAGTCACTGCTCGGGCTTGGAATATCCTCATATGGCCTGTTCAATGGCCGAATGTATCAAAACACGTCGGACATGAAGGAGTACGAACAGGCGATCGTTTCAGGAAGGCGCCCTATCTACCGCGCTCATCTCGTCTCCGCACGCGAAAGTGTCGCCCGCACGATGGTGTTCGGGATCAAGAAACTCGGGATTAGCAGAAGTAAGTTCCGAGAACGACACGGATTCGAGATGGCGCTGCTTTATGGCGACACGATCCGGCGCTTGGTCGAGACTGGTCTCCTTATCGACGACGGAGAAACCATTCAGGTGCCTCGATCCAAGTACATCTATGCCGACGATATTTGCCGGGCCTTCTTTCTTCCTGAGCACGAGACCATGATGCGTGGGCATATGACGCGGGCCAAGATCAACTCGCTCGTAGCGGCTCCCGGTGTGGAGGCTATGGCGCAGTCGGCGTAGTGGCATCGACTGGCGGGGTCGATCACTTAATCAAATGCGGACCAAGATCGATCGTTTACAGGGGCGGTGCAGATGAATATTCAATTCGATGACACTCGAGATTGTCTTATCTCAATTCTCACATCACCAAATCATATGTCGCTGCAGCTATCAGGCGCAGAAATCCATGATGAAACGTCGCTTATCAATGATTTGGGGCTAAACTCAATTCAGGTACTCGAATTTTGTACAGCCATTGAAGACGAATTCAAAATCGACATTGCTGAATCAATTCAGCATTCGACGTTGCATCGGTTTGCAGATCTGGTGACTCTTGTACGCAACGCCCGAGCGGGTGCTTTAACTACAGCAGCGATCAGGGATTGACTTTTATTCTCTTCGGGATCGCGCTTGGTTTGGCGCCAGTCGGCGCAACTACGAATCATCAACATACTTCGGTGTGCATGTAGGACGGGTCGGCTGCGCTGAACGGTTGTGCGTGACTGGCTCACGTGTTGTTATGATGTAAGGGTGATTAATGGGACGTCTCGACGACCGGGTCGCTATTGTCACAGGCGGCGCGAAGGGCATTGGTCGGCATTATTCGCGAGAGCTCGCTGCCCAAGGGGCACGGGTGATGATAGCCGACGTAGTCGACGGCAAGGACGTGGCAAGCGAGATCGCACGCGAGCACGGTGTGGATGTCGCGAGTGCGGTGACCGACGTCAGTGTTGAAGCCGCGGTGAAAGCTGTGGTTACCCGAACGATTGATCGATTTGGCAAAATCGACATTTTAGTCAACAATGCCGCTTTGTTCGCCGTGCTGCATGAAGAAGCTTGCACCGATATTGAGGGAACGCTCTGGGACGAAGTTATGGCCGTCAACCTGCGCGGGGCATTCTTTATGGTGAAGCATGTTGTCCCGCACATGAAAGCGCAGCAATACGGCAAGATAATCAATATTGGTTCGGGCACAGCGTATAGGGGTGTACCGATGTTACTCCATTACGTCACCTCGAAGGGAGGCATCGTGGCCTTCACGCGAGCACTCTCGCGGGAGCTTGGTGCGTATGGCATTCGCGTGAATACACTCGCGCCAGGCTTCACAATGAGCGACTCGGTGGTTGAGCAAAATCCCGATCATGTGCGAAAGGCGCAACCGCGTGCACTGGCTGGGCGCGCCATTGCGCGTGATGAGCACCCGCAGGACTTGTTAGGCGCACTGATTTTTCTGGCGAGCGCGGAAAGCGACTTTGTCACTGGGCAAAACATTGCCGTCGACGGCGGCAACGTGAACACATAAGTGCTTATTCGGCCGGGAAGTCTCAGTAGTCGGTAATGCCTTTGGTGATGTCCGATACACGACGCACGCAGCAGCGTTGCTCAGCCGTCTCGTCGCTTGGTGGCGCGGGCCGCAACAATGACGGGAAACATTGGATCGCTGTTTCAAGTTCATTTGATCTGAGTTCTTCAAGTGCAACGCCGAAGTGGAAAGCAGTCGCGACAAATATATTCCCGTATGAATTTACCGTTATTGCCTCTGGCGCAAACAACTCCTCAAGCAAACGACGGATTGCGGCAGAAGTGAACCACCAATACCAAGTCGCTCCCCAAGCCGTACCGTCGGTTTGGCTTCGAACAGAAGGAACCGTCAAAAGCAGAACGCCGCCGGGTTTCAGCGCTCGGAACACTGTTGCAATGGCAGCGCGTGGTTCAAATACATACTGAAGCGTTTGCGTAAGAATGATACAGTCAAAGACCGCTTCGGGTAAGACGCTCCGTTGGCAAGATCGCCGATGTAGGTCGCTTTCGGATTGGTTTCGACGCTAAGTATCTCACTGCGATCAACGCGATTCCGCCAAACCGGCGCGTATAAAGATCCTCTCCGATCTCAAGTACGCGGCCACGGATGTTGGCCGCATGTCCGCCAAGAAACCCATCGATGTAATGGCGGTCGATCGCAGTTCCGCGATCCCAGCCAAAGTTATCGGCAATAGGCGACATTCGCCGGAGATCGCCGAAATGCACGGCTCCGATCGGGATCTGCCCGGGCGGGCCGCCGTTGACTCGCCGGATCCAGGTCAGCGCTACAGGCGGCAGCGACTTTTTTGCACCATCGCGTAGGCGACGCAAAAAAGTACGCTCCCCGCCGACTTGTTCGACCATTCTTTTGCCCGCCAGTTTGAAAGGTTCGCAAATGGCTTTTCGCGTGTCGGGGAAGGATCACGCTCTATTGAGTTGGCTTTACCAATCCGCCTCAGTGTGGCGAAATCAGGGCCACTTTGCGATTTCGGGGGAGCCGAAAGCGCTTGATTGCGCGCCGCGTTTGCATCCCTAAGCGGCTGTGACCCTCAGCGCGGTTATAACTCGTTGCTTGGCGATCGTGGAGGAGAACTGGCGATTTCGTCGTAGCGACTGGTCGCATCTGTCGGCCTCGACGCAATCACGCTCAGAGGTGACCGATAATGGTCATTTCGATGACGGACATAGTTGAATAGGAAGCGGTATAATGCGTGTGATCTGCTTAGTTAAGCGTTGGAACCATCATACAGTTTCCGGTGGATATGATCGGCTGGCCGGTGCGGTCAGCGCAACCGTCATCGCGCGCAAGCAGATCCCGGGGATCTGGGGCAAGCTCGCGAATAAAATCTGGTGGCGCGTGGCAAGAAAGCCTTATCTTTCCGCCGACTATCAGATTGGTGATTGGTTGGCTGAGTTGCACGCGCTGGTAATCAGTCTTTTCAAGCCGCCCGATGTTATTCATGTACTTTATAGCAAACAAATAAATCTGCTGATCAAGTGGCGAAGTATCTTGCGGTGTCCCTTAATAGTGACCTTTCACGGTCCGGCTGAGAAATTCAACCATCCGAAGAGTGTTAACGTCGACATAGCGGTGGTTGTCGCGACAAGCCAAATCGAACCGCTCCAGCGTTTTATCGCTCCGCGCAAAATCGTTTATGTTCCTCACGGCATCGATACTGATCGCTTCCGACCGGACGGGGAGATGTTGGACCCCGATAAGATGCGTATGCTGGTAGTTGGCGAACACATGCGCGACTGGTTGGTAATCCATAGGACGATCGACGAAATCAATCATCGTGGCTTGAACGTCCAATTCGACGTCGTGACCAACGAGCGATTGTTTCCGTATCTCAACGGTTGTGCCAATGTCATCTGTCATTCGCAGATTTCCGAGACGGAGCTGATCGACTTGTATCGGCGTGCTGATGCTTTATTTCTTCCCCTCACCGACGCCACCGCGAATAATTCTATCTTGGAAGCCCTTGCATGCGGTACGCCGGTGATCTCAACGCTCGTTGGCGGAATTCGAGATTACGTTGATGATGAAAGTGGGTGGCTTTTGCCGGTCGGGGATGTCGTCGGGCATGTAAAGTTAATTGAGCGTCTTTACGCCAACAGAGAGTTGGCGCGCGCCCGTCGGCAATCCGCTAGGACCCAGGCTTTGAAATTTGATTGGCGTCTGGTCGCTGAACAGATGTTCGCGATATACGCCGATGCCGCGCGATCCCGAGGGCACGCAATGAATTCGGCGAATAGCATCAAGAATTTCAACTGCTAGCCGTGTAAGTGACTACGATAAATCAAGCAAAGTCCCGGCCCACAATTCGGGTGACAAACTCCTTGCCTAATAACGTAGCGAAGAGGATCGCGCACCAAAAATAACGTCGCCACAGGCGGCGCGGATCTCTCGTCAGACGCCAAGCCCATTCGAGATTTAGCCGTTGCAAGTATTGCGGGCAACGAACTTGGGCGCCTCCCAAGAAATCAAGACCGGCACCAACGGTGACAAAAGCAGTTCCGAACGTTTTGTCGATCGCGCGTACGCCAAAGAGTTCTTGCAAGGGAGCTCCAAGGGCAACAAAGCACAAACGAGCGCCAGATCTTTGGATTAGATCGATGGCCTCATCCGCTGCCGCCGACTGAACATCAAACTTTTGCGAAGGCGCGTATACGCCGGCGATTTCAAGACCAGGATAGGAAGCGACCAAACGGCGTGCACTCTTGCTCAATACTGGAAACGTGGTGCCCAACAGGAAAATTGAAAGCCGCCTTTGCGCAGCAGCGGCGCATAACGGCTCAATGAGGTCGGAGCCGGTGGTTCGGAATAGCCGACAGCCACGCATACGACCCAGGGCAACGATGGGAAAACCATCGGCGGTTACAATTTCCGCGCGTGCGTAGGCCTCGCTGAGCTTGGTCCGTCGGCGCAGCTTAACGAGGTGATCGAGGTTTAACGTACATACTAAAAACGAGCTTGAATGCGATAAGCGCTCTATAATCGACTTAACGGCATGTGTGAGATCGCGAACGTTCACCGAGTAACCGTCTATTTTCACCAGTGACGGCGGTAGAGCTTTAGATGAATGAGCGTCAGAAGACCAACGGTTGGCTGCGGCAGGTGTAGACAGACACTCGTTGAGCGCGAACATTAGGTCACCTTGCTGAACGCAATCTGCGGAACGTTTCACGCGTTGCCACCCCATAAGATAGGCTTGATGTCAATATATGATCGCTACCTCTTAAGATAGGCTTGAGGTCAATGTATGGTGAGATGCAAAAATCTTGCCACTATAGACCACTGCCCAATCCTCTCGAACCGACCGCGATTGCCCAACTCTACGCCCGGCGTTGCGCGACCAACGGAAACGCCAACAGGCTTCGCGCTCGTCAAACACCATAACTCGAATTCGTTCCATCGATCCGGCGAAAGGCGCTGCCCTGAACCGAATTAGCGGCACGTGTCGGGCTGATGGCCAGTTTTTTTGACAACTATTGGCGAAATTTCCGCGCCTTCCGACTATCGAACCTCCACGCGTTTTTATAATAACCCGAATACTTGACGATTCAAAGAAGGCCCAACGGGAGGTTATGGATGTGGAGGATGCAGGATTATCGTTAGATGTTCCGTGTGTCCAGGATGGGGCGTATTCTTGCACTTTCCCTGTTCAAAGTGCAACCAACCAGGAACTGCATCCGAGCAGGCGTTGTCGTGGGCTAGCGGCCTCGGGGCTCTCCACCTGCGGACCCGGAGCATGACCTCAAATACCCTGTTCGCCAATTATGGCTGAGCCGCTTGCCATTGCTGGCGAAATTGCCTGGCGAATAAGCATCAAGTCGTTTTTTGTGATATACCCGGGGAGTAGGAAGCCCATAAGTCAATTAGCCAACAAGCGCGGCCGTGGCGTAACGACAAGCAACACGGAAAGGCCAATTATGCGTGCGGCAGTTGCTGCAATCCTGCTGCTTATCACTGGCTCGGTTTTTGCTGCCTCGAAGATTGACGTCGAAGCGGATCTTCTGCGAACGCTCACCCCCGTGCCGCCGCCGACTGATCGTTACCAGACCTATTTGAAGGAAGCCGCGCTTGCCCAATCTAACGTCTCGATGGATGTAATTTTGATCGGCGATTCCTTGGCGGAACAATGGGAGCAGAGACTGTGGTCTCCATTGCGCGTATTCAATTTGGGAGTTAGCGGCGACCGAACCCAGAACGTGCTTTGGCGGCTGTCGGCGAATGACTGGACGAAAATTTCAACTGAGAAGATTGTTATTATTCTGGGAACAAACAATCTTGGGAGCGACCAACCATACGCCATCATCGCGGGGTTAGAGGCCGTCGTTAAGAAGTCATCGTCACTGTGGCCAAAAGCTTCGATAACCTATCTGGAAATACCGCCGAGAGGGTCGGCCTTTAAGCATTACACGGCCAAAAGGAAACAAGTAAACGAAGCCATGCGCAGGGAGATCAAGACCGTCAACGCGGATGATGCCATTACTTGTCACTGGAAGCTGCCATGCGCGAACTACCAACCCGACCTCCTGCATCTTACTCCAGAAGGATACTCGGTTATCCTGCAAGCGTTCAGATAGGCGTGTTCACAGCGCTGCTGGCCCGTATTGTCGATGCATTTTAGATAGGTGAGGGTCGAAGAGCTGCGCCACCGATTTCCATGGCGCACACGGCTCCTCCTTAGCTTGAGATCGATCGGTGATGAGCCGTTGCGCTCCGGCCCGAGCTCCGGAGCTGCCATTCGAAGCTGGAGCGCACGTGCCCCGAGTGCTGGGCGGCTACTCTGCTCCATCATCTTGGCTCATCCCCATGCGGTGGACGTCGCGGAAAATGGTCGCGACGGAAACGTCGGGCCGATTCTCGAAGGCGGCGTAGTGTTGACGAAGAGAGTCGGATTGGCGACCGTTTCGGCTACCCGCTAGCGCGGGTTTGACCATCGTTTTGTCGCCATTATTTTGACGCCCTAGCACGATACCGGGTGCAGCGAGGGGTAGACCGCCTCGGAGAAGGATGGCTAAAATCCGATCTCTGCCGGTGGGGTGATCTTGACATTTTGGTAATGTATCGCTCGGCTCACATCCACGCGTTTTGGCGATCATCTCGAAAGTATGCCGTTCTACTATTCGGTGCCGTGATGTGCGCCGGCTGGGGAATGGGTACTGATCCTGCACCGCTCCCGCCCTGGGATGGGACGAGCTGGAGTAACCCACCGGAAAGCAATCCTCTCGGCGTTATCCACGCAACCTACCACAGTAAGATCATGCGCGTGGACATCGGCTACAACATCTATTTGCCGCCTCAGTATTTTTCCAATGAGAATGGACGATTTCCAGTCGTGTACTTCCTTCACGGCATTAATAGCAATGAGAATTCGGGAACATTCATAGCGGCTCAACTTCAGAATATGATCAGCGCCAATACGGTGGCTCCAATGATAATCGTCTTTCCGAATGGCGGCCTTAATTCCAAATACATGGACGCTCAGGACAATAGCGCAATCGCTTACCCGTGGTACATGGTGCAAAAGAGCATTGTCAGTGAACTCATTCCCTTCATCGATGCCAAATATCGCACGATTGCTGATTCAGGATCTCGCGCGGTGCAGGGCTACTCGATGGGTGGAATGGGGTGCGAGCTACTGATGTTCAAATTTCCGCAGATGTTCAGTTCCGCTTATTGCTTTGCGCCGGCAAACCACCACAGCGGCAGCGACATCTTGGCGAGAGAGCCAAAATTTGCGCTCAACATGTTCAACAATGATGCCAATCTATTCCAGGCCAATACGGTTTGGGCAATATCGACAAACAATGCCTCTATCATTAATGGCCATCCTATTCATGTCACTGTTGGGTCGCTCGACGGATTGCTTGCGTCAAATAAAACGATGGACGACCATCTGACTTCAAAGGGAATTGCTCACGACGCTTTGCAGATCGTAAGGGGTTGCGGCCACGATCTTGTTTGTTTGGAAAAAGCCGTCAGCTACGCGAATTTTACGTTCGCGGCGACGCATTTCCATTAGTCAAGTCCTGTGGGTGAGGAAGTTCCGTGGCAACGTGCTCAGTGGTCAGATGCGGCCTGTGTCGATCGCTATTAGGGTAATGTCACGATCCTAGAAGAATTCGGCGCGATTCTATTTTTGCGCTGCTTGGCGATCCGAAAAGGGGAATTGCGTACGACAATCGATTGGGGGATGTTTGCAGGCCTAGACCGCGAGCGGTGACGCTGTCAGAAACGCTAAACGGACCAAGACCATCAATTTGGGCATATTTTCGTACACAATTAACGCGCGTTCGGGTAACCTCTACGATCTTCCGCGAGGAAGGCGAGGCACCATTCTTGTTCGTTAGCCGACACCCAGATCTCGATGTGAGAACAACATTCTCGATGGGGCCATTCGCTCGTGAACCCTAGAATCGTGTTTCCGTTGCACCGGGAGATTAGGCGCGGTGAAGCTGAACGCAGCAAGACCTCTCGCCCAGAGAGCCGATCTGCCGAAACGTGGTATTACGTCAGCGAAGGCGGGCATGTGGGACCACTCGATCGCCAGCAGCTGACGCAAACGCTTGCGACGATGGAGGACCGTGCAGACGTACTCGTATGGTGCGACAAATTCTCGGATTGGAAACGTCTACGAGACGTGCCGGAGCTTTCGCAGGATACGGCGGCGCCTTCGATCTTGCATTCGCCGGCGCCGCAGAGACAAAGGCTAAGAACCTATTCCTGCAAAAGCCAAAGTGGTGGTTGTTCACTTTGAGCTCGCTTCTCACTTCGGCGACAAGTCGTAGAGCCCGCGAAGAGATGCGTCGACTTTCCGCGGATCGCCTGATCGAAAAAGAGGTCAAGCGATGGCTTAGTGAAGGCCCGCCGGAGATTGTCGTCAGCCTCGGGCGAGCGGCAAGGGCTAACCGAGTATTCGTTCTGGTCACTTTTGCCTGCTTGGCTTATGGCGTCTACGACGGCCTGCTGATGCACAGTCTGGCGTCGGGGTTGATTGTTGGCATTTTGTTGGCAGGGCTCGTAAATCTCGCAACCTTCGCCGCTCGCAAATATCGCGTGAAACAGCCCGACGCCGCTTTTGATTTGGATTGGGAACATCGCCTTTTGGATTGGATGGGCACTGGGTTCTTATGGTGTATTTCTAATGCTCTACCAAATATCGCATGCAGAGCTTTGGGCAGCAGGCAGCCTATTGCCAACTGTAATTTTTTATCCCGCGGTGGGCTGCAGCATTCGATACATGTTAGGGCGATAGGACCACGTACTCCTAGCCGGTAACGATAGCCTTCGCATCTCCGCGACAGCAAAAAAATCCTCGGCGAGGGAACAAAGCGCCAATTTTTTTCTCGATATTGGCGCCTACCTGCGAATTGATAGTGGAAAGATGCGATATGACGCATAGATCATTTGCCATTGTCTTGCCATTGTCGGGTTGGCGACCCTCGTTGAGGCTGAGCGCTCCGCTGGAGCTCAATCTTGCGGAGCTGTTGGCGGATCGCCTCCGTCGTTTACGAGCGACAACGCCTATTACTGCGCAACATGGCACGACGGCCTCCACATGCAGGACGGCTTCATGGCGGGCAACAACGATTGGGGTGCTGGGAAGCAGCCGCACTCACAGAATATGACGGTAGACCCCAGCAATTTCCCACAGAACACGTCCTGGACTTGGACCTGGCCAACGCCGCCGCAGGGACTAGGAATAGCGTGCTGTGGTGTAGATAGCTTTTACGCTCTCTATTGGGGTACAGCGGGCTACGCTGCCTCCGCCGGTCCAGGAGCCCCGCCGCCAATCCAACTCAAAGATATCCGTACGCTGACTACGAGTTTTGATCTTTCCTTTAGTGACAGTGCTTTGTGCGTTAGTTCAAGGTATGGACGCTGGAACGGAAACTTCAATATCATGTTTGATATCTTCCTGTATCAAAAACAGGATCCAACGGAGAGCCGGTACGAGCCTCGATTTGAAATCGAAATCTCCTTGCGCGATTCATTTCCGCAAGAATTTAACGATCACGCGCACTACCACGTCACTGAGAACGGACACACTTGGACGGGCTATCAATGGAAGGCGCAGGGCTCGGGCTGGGACCGCTGGTGGTTTACGACAGGCGGTAATTTCCTTTCTGGTACAGTGAACTTAAACAGCATTTTGCAATCGCTCGTTAGCCAGGGCTACGCGACCGGAAATGAATGGTTCCTCGGCATCCCACTCGGATCGGAGGTCGCGTGCGGGACCGGAGGGCTGACGATCAACCGTATCCACTTCCTGCTTAACGACTTACCTGAAACCGGCGAACCTAGGTAGGTATGAAGGCGCTGATTAAACTCATCCTTCGCAAAAGCATCCGCTCGCTGCCATATCGCGTCCGGCGATTTGTTTTGGAAGAATTGGCAGGCGCCCAAGATCTTCGCGGATTTGCCGTGGCGGGCGACATCGCCAGGAGCGTTGGCATAGCAGGGTTCGTCGCCGAAGGAGCTTGCGGTAGCATCAGGGGCGCCTTGGATGATGAGGCAGCCTTGGCGATATATGCAAGGAAGGGCTCGTGGTCGCTGCAAGAGACTGCGATTTTCACGCAAGCTCTCGCCGATTGCGGCGGTACCTACATCGATGTTGGCGCCAATATTGGCTTGACTGTCATCCCTATTGCGCAAATTCCAAAGGTAGATTGTTTCGCGTTCGAGGCCGAGGCTCATAACTTTCAGTATCTGTCGGAAAACGTTGCAGTCAACTGTAAGTCAAACAACGTTCGGCTGTTTAATTTCGCGCTGTTCGATAAAGCCACAAGTCTTCCCTTCGAGATCGCGCCTCGCCATTCTGGCGACCACCGTCTTAGCATCTCGGACATGCCAGGCAAATTGGGCGAACACACCAGGCGAAAAATCATGATAGCAGCGAAACCTCTCGATGACGTCATTGGAACCGACGTCAACAAACCGATCGCCGTAAAAATCGATGTGCAAGGAGCGGAGCCGTTCGTTATCGCTGGAGGTCGGAATTTGCTGTCGCGCTCCAGCTTATTGTCCCTGGAGTTTTGGCCATATTCGATGTGTCGTATGAAGGGCGATACGGGCGGACTGATTGCGTTTCTGGTCGAAAATTTTCAAGAAGCAAGCTTGTCGGCACGCGATCAACGGGAGCAACTAACATGGCAACCAATAGACGAGGTCGCACGTTTCCTGCACAAATATTTTGAACAGAGCTGTGATGACGAAAATAAGTACCTAAACGTACTTGTGAGGAAGATTTCGTAACGCGACGACGATGTCTCTGCCAGATGCGGACCGCACTGTTCCCGCCGCGGAAAAATAATGCCGCAGATGCAAAAACGGAAAAGTGGTCTCACTGCGGCGCAGTATTTGACGATTTTTGAGGCCGCAGGGTATCAGTCTGCAAGAAATTGCGGCGCGCGAAGGCGGCTAACGTTGCGCCAAATACTGCGGCAATCCCGTCAACGAAGAAATCGCTGAAGCGCGCGTGGCGGCCTGGCACGAATATCTGAGCAATTTCGATCGTCGCGGCAAAGAGTAAGAGGGCGGCTGAAATAAGGATTGGCTTCCGGCTGTAGCCCAAGCCAAAGACAATCCCGGCTGAACAAAATATAGCGAAATGTTCGAAATGATGTGGCGCGTTAGTTTCTGGTCGCAGCCATGGAGGCACGACGGAGAGCACTGCGATCACGCAAGCCAGGATCCACGCGAAGATGCCGCACACCGATGAGAAGTCAGAGGATCATAGTTAGGTCAATGACGCGGGCATAGTGCGATCGACCGCGTTGAACGAGAAAACGCTTTAGTAGGTTCGGTTGGTTGAGAATTTGTCGCATCCTTGTGGCAGTATAGCGCGAGTGGTTCTCGCGCAGCATAGTTTGGCCGCCGCGCCGCGTGGAAGCACAGGCGCGGGAGATAACGACCCAGTTTAGCACGCGTCATGGGCTTTTTGGCCACGGCTGAAGGCAATCAGCATCCATCATATGATGCTCATCTGATCTCCTTGGAGTACGAGGCAAGTCAAACGGCCGGTTGCGTAGGCGCCCGTATCAATGTTGATGCGGTTTGGTCGAATGTCGACTTTTTTGCCTGGCGTATGGCCATGGACCACAATCTTCTCGAATTGCGCTTCATGGAGCAGGAACTCGTCGCGGATCCAAAGCAGATCGTGCTCGCGCTGTTGTGCCAGCGGAACGCCAGGCCGTGCACCGGCGTGGGCAAAAAAATAGTCTCCACACGTAAACGATAACGGAAGGCCGAGCAGGAACCGGCGGTGGCTCTCGGGCAGAACGTCGCCAAACGCCTCCGCTATTTTGAGTTGCTCGCTTGGATCATCAGCGGCCGACGGTTGAAGGCCATAGGAGTGTAGGGTATTGACCCCGCCAACTCGCCGCCATTCGGACCAAATGGTAGGATCTTTGAGAAATTCGATTGGGTAGGTCTCGTGGTTGCCCTTGAGGCAAATCATCGCGTGCCGTCGCCGACGGGCCAGTAACGTCTCGATGACCTCACGCGAATTCGGTCCGCGGTCGATATAGTCGCCCACGAAGACTTGCACGGCGTTTTTGACCGGCTGGGAAACGAGACTCTCATCAATCGCGTCAAGCATCCTTCGCAGAAGGTCGAGTCGGCCGTGGACGTCACCAATCGCATAGATGCGCATATCCTCCGCGATTCGAGGTGTAGCCTTCTGCGACGGCGGCCAGACCTGCGAACGCAAGGGATTGTTCCTCCGGGCAGAATCGAGAGACTGCATTCTACCGGGACGAATTTTATCAATGAAGCGGCCGCCCAAACCCATACTTCGCCGCGGGTTTGCCGAAAGAGTGGAGTCATCGCCAACAGGTCAACGCAGGATAGATGTGCGACCAGCTAAGGCCGGCGGCAGCGATGGCGGTGTCCAGTTCATGGTCCTCGCTTCGCGAATCTCGCAGACGAGGGTGCCTTGGCGTTCGAGGTGCGTGTCGCATCTAAGCGGATGTAGGAAATGTCGGAGGCAAACTCCAATGGCGAACGAAAAGCGCCACGGTGCAGCACCGGAAACGGTAGTTCGATGGAGAATATTTAGGCAGGCCTAATCAGCCTTAATGAGCGAGGCCCGGCCCAGCCGATGAAGTGCTCTCCGCCCCTCGGACGGTCTCCAGCCGTGATTGCACGAAAACCCCGGCCAGGTAGCCAATCTGGAGGAGCACAATGGTCGACGCGACGGTAATAATGACTAGTCCAGCTGTACCGTAGAGATAAAATCCGACAAGAAGCGCCAGCGGAAGGTCACAGGCAATAGCCGGCAGCAGGACAAGGACTCTGTATCGCGTTCCCAAACCAACGCCTATGAAGAGACTAAGCAAAGCCAGAGCCAACACGGCAGAAACTCCTTGCGTTCATCGCAAGGTCATCCCCCGCCCTTTAATGTCGTATGAATAACAAAGCTAACTTTGACGAGATTGAGTGTTTTCACGCCGCAAATGGCACAATGCTTCAAATCCGAGATTTTCGCAGTCTCGACCTCGGGTTGATTTTTCTCTCAATTTTATCAAGTCCAAGCCGTGTTAAGAGCTACCGGAAGGGATAAGCATGGACGGCCGTCCTGGAGCCCAAAGTGGTCAAAAAGATGTGAGGAAGAAACGGTACTTATCTGCGGGAGGCCGGAGGGCAGGCAAGGTCGCTACCCGATGCCCGATCGTCGCGAATGCGCTATTCTAAGTTGCAAAATGGAATTACACGTCTTTTAGATTGAAGCCGTCGACGATATGGTCGTTTGGCCCTACAATATTGTCGAGCAAGCAAAGTTCCTGCGCGCGATGAACGAACTTCCCGCACCATTGAGCAATTTGGGCGAAGGCGACGAACCCTATGCGGGTTTGGTTCGGCTCTTAGGTGCCGTCACTGAAGACCACGCTCAACTGAGAATGCTGGTCTATGAATTTGCGCGGCGAAAGCTTCGCAGAAATCTGCACCGGCAATTCGAGGACGGCGAGTGGGCCAACATACAGCAGCAGGTGCAAGCTCTTGAGAACGCCATTAATAAGTTGGAGGAGAACTTTGCACAGAATGCGTTACGGTTCGATCCGCAGCCGCCGCTCGATTTTAAGGCGCTGGTACCCGACACCGGACAGTCAAGAGGCGCAGAACCTGCCGATACCTATCGCGGGGGCTCGCTTTCGCGGATGGTCGGAAGTGCGCAAGAGGCAAAGAAGTCTAATGCACATATCAATGTTTTCAGCTTAACTCCACCTTCGGGTTCGGCATTTTGGTGGCGGACCCAATTGGCAGTTGCTGTCATTATCGGCATCGGCATTTTCACGTTGGTCGAAATGGGCGTTTGGCCGAGCCCTTTCAGATGGCGCGGCGGTGATATTACGTCCGCTACAAATACGGTGCACGAAACTGGAGGTGGCGTCGTCGCCAATGCGCCCTCGGCATCGCCCAGACCTCAAAACGCCAGCAAGCCAAGCATTCCTCTTCCCACTGACTACGGGGTTTTCGCTCTCGCCCAAGATAAACTTACTGAGCTTGAACAGCTGCAGATGCGAATTCCTGATAAACGCGTCGCGATCTCACCGGTTATTGCAACGCCAAGCCGCACACATTTGCCGGAAGGCAAACTCGAGTTTGTAGTATTTCGCAGGGATCTCGCCAATATAACCCCCGATCGGTCGATGGTGCGGGTTATCGCACAAGTCGCCCGGGCCCTAACATTCGACGCCGGAGGCAAGGCGACGACGACGAACCTTAATGATGTGTGGGTTGTGCGCGGCAATGCCTATCAGGTGCGCATGGCTCCTATTCCGGACAATCCAGAAATGCTTTTAATCCGACCGGATCCGGCCGATTTACGCCTGCCTTCCGGCCGCTATGCCTTGGTTCTCAAAGGCGCCGGTTATGATTTCACCGTCGATGGATCCGGCACCGACGACGCCCACTGCCTTGAGCGAACAGATGCTTTGGTGGCACCAATTTATACTGAGTGTCGAACCCCTTAAGCACCCTTTGCGTTGCAGGTGGGCAAAGGGGGTCACCGGGCGCGGACGGAGCAAAACGGCGAAGTCCGTCTTTCCACCATTTGCGGTGTGAACTTTCCCCAGCGGCCCGACAAGTGCCGGATGGAGGTTTTACTGCGGCGAGATCGAAAACAACTATGTTTCGTCGGCCCTTGATCAACTGAGGCTGTGCAGGTCAATCAGACGACGGACAAGCTTTCTGCAATGCGTCGACAATTTAACTTTCGCCCCCACGTTGTCATTCGCCGGTGTGACATAGGGGATGTCGGCGGAGTACATCCGGCGCCGTTCGTCATCTGATTCCGGTACGTCAGAATGGTCTGGCCTTGAAGCAAGATAATAAGATCGGCGCATGTCCATCGTCGGACCCTCACACTTCGCACCGACCCCGCGAGAGCTTCCCATAAAATCCCCGCTTTTGAGAAGATCAATAAGTAGGCATCCATTGGCGCAAATGGCGCCGGCGAGCGTGCCGCTCCAGGGCCTAGTAGCCTCAGCCTAACCTAGCAAATGAAGGAGCTCTCGCAATGTCACCCACAATCGACCGTGCGCCGCGCGCGTGATCGATCATGAAACAAAAATGACTACCTCGAAATCGCCGCGCGCTACAGGAAAATGGCTCAACAGCAGTAAGCGATCGCGGAGCGTTCACCTGACCACGGACGGAAGCGGAAGCTGGATTGGGTCGCTCATTGGGCTGTCATTCTCTTGCAGAGATTACTTGGCGATGTCACTTGCCTGGTCTCGACGCGAAACCTCCGCGGCAGGTATTGGCTTTGGAAAGAGCGATTGAGGCGAAAACTCGCGCTACCGTCCTGCGATGGACAGCCAGGCCATCGGCGAAGTTCTGCATGGTCGCTAGCGCGTTGCTCTTATCGGTATGATTGTCATAGCCGTTTGACGACCGCCGATGTTGTCGAGATTTGCTCACCCGAATAGTATCAACAACCGGAGTAGCCCATTCGGATGGTGGGTACGGAGCCGGGCAAACACAATCTCGCAGCTTGACCTAGTCTTCGCTATTTCTCTGCTTTTAGCGCCGCTCAATCCAATAATTCATCCACCCACACAGTAAGTCGCATTTCGTGACCGCACAAACCGCAATGGTAGATGCGGATTTGCGCATCGGATTGGCTTGCAATCGGCTCTGTACGAGCGGGCTTCATCTCTTCGCCGCACCGACACTCGGGCCCTTCGGTGCAGCCGGGGCCGAGAAACCGCTCTAATGACATGAAAACACCCGCGAACAAAAGCTCCGACCATCAACCTCGCGGTTCAGAGCGCAAAGCTACCGGCGCCACTAATATGGAGCATTTCAATCAAATGGTAAAGGTGCGCGCGCTGCACATTGGCAAATCGCATGTTTCGAATGAGGGCTCGTCGTTGCAAGTATTTTCTTTCGCGCTCCCCCTCTGACCTTCAGATCCTTCCCGGACTTCGACCCACTCTCGGAATTCGGCCTACTCATTCTTTGGTGCGCCATCCTTGGTGTTGGGAGTATCGTCGTCACCCATGTTGCCGCCGTTTTGAACGCATTGGTTAAAATACTCCCGCTCCCCTTCGGGTGTGCCCTTTGTACTTCCTGCCGCCGGATTACCAATGATCCGCGGAGGAAATTTCTTCGCCATAAGGGCAGCGCATTTTTTCGCAACTTCTGCCGTGACGGCTGGGATGCTTTGCGGCATCAATAGGACGGCGGCGCAAACTATGCCCATTAGTGCGTTTCCAAACGCGCGGTTCCTTGGCATAGTTAATCTCCCTGGCGTCTTTGTCGGACAGCGAGCGCCGCGCCCATTTTCACAAAAGTGACACTCAAACGCGACTAGCTTATCGCTGAGAATGAAGGAATGCCATTCTAGCGGCTCGCGCCTGGAGCAAATATTTGCCGGCTCCCAATGGCCGGTTGCAAAAACGTCATCTGCACGAGGCTATCTGCACGAGGGCAGGCGCGATCTGCACGAGGGACAGGCGCTCGGATGGTCTTCCACGAAACTACTGCGCCGTGTAACATAAGTGGTGCGCAACAAACGGCCAGAAGCCGCTCGACTCCTGTGGCATGACGAGTATGACGCGTAGCCCCATATTCAGCGCTCGATCTGGGTCCCGTCAGATTGGTTATGTTGAGGGCCGCAGAGCATTCGATATGATCGGCAACGACTTGTGCCGATTATGACGAAAGCACGGGTCTCTTACGCGACACGAAAAGCCATGAACTCCTCGGCTATATCTCATTGCGAAATATTTTCGTGGGTTCGAAGCTCGGCGGAGAGAAATTATTTTTTGGAACAGGAAGTGATGCCGGGCCGCAATTGGCCGCCCAGCGAGAAGTCGATGACGGAAGCAATGATACCAGTTTACAACAAGAGGAATCCACAGCTCGCGAGGCCTTGATCAGGGCGCAAACAGCGGACGTCGGGGTTGGAGGGATCAACAGTGACAGAGCGGATCCCACAGACCAGAACGGCGCAGAAAGTGGTTGGTCCGTCCCGCCATCAGCGGATCGGGGGTCGAACTCGCTGAATGGCGCAAGCCAAAGCGTAACTCACAATGAAGCAACCCTCGCACCGTTGGATCTCGAGGAATGCTTTGGCGATGCTGATGCTGGCGGCAACCACGTCGGTGCTGACGCTGAAGATCCGGCTCGTGTCGACGTCAGCAACGACGGCGAACTTAACGCTGCGGAATTTGGCGTACACGACCACCCGTCAGAAATCATTGGTCCGGCGTCAGACGGCGTTGTAATCGTTCAATCTACCGTGTCTTCTGCAAGCAACTCTGCCGAGGTTGAACCTGAACAATCACAATCGGAATTAAAAATAGAACCCGGGAATACCCCCGACCGTCCTTTGCGACTGCGGGCTCAATGGCTACGAGCGAGCGCTGAAAAAATATCCATCTCACTGCTGACTTCGATCCGGCCGCCGAGCGACAAACTGCCGGAAGCGGCAAAGGACGGCGAGGGGCTTTTACGGCAGACAGCTGAAAATATTGAGCAGGCGGACGACGTCACCCATCGTCAATCGCCGCTCAACGTCAATAAGATTCCGCTGGCCGTTGAGACGTTCATGCAATGGGCAGCCGTGTCCGCGGCCTCGAGCATGGAAGAGCCGACGGCCGAGCCTGGGTCCGCGTCGCGTGCCATGCCACCGAATGTGGCGAACGAAGCACTGGAAGAAACGCCAAGATACGCGGTGCCAATCCACGGAGAAGATCCCGCAGTCACCAGCGACACTGATGTCAAAGTTGCGGAGGTTGTTGCGATACTCGGCGGGGCAGCCCCACCGTCTGAACAGGACGACGCGAGCGGTGTCATCGCCTTACCCGCGCCGGACGATGTTGCAAGACACGAACATCTCCACAGTTCGGGCGGAACATCGGCCGCTTCCCAAACAGAAACTGGCAGAGGATCCGAGGCCAGCGACTCCGTCGGCGATGAGGCCCACAAATCGATCATGCCGATATCGCTCTTTCATCATGGGCGCAAGTTGACGATACGAGAACATCCTCCGGCGAACGCGGCCACGGCGCTAATGGAATAACGGGCGCTGGATCTGTTAACCAAGAAGATGCCGAAGTTCTCAGCGGCAGCGAACCTGACGCGACAAATGGGCTGGGCGTTGCGTCCGGAGGAGACGATGCGGTGGCCCCGCCGCCGCGAGGTGACGCCACAAGAAGCAAAGAGGATGATGGGCAAGTTTCCGTCGAACAAATCTTCAACTCGGACGCACCGGAGGGCGCTGCGTCTACGAGTTATGAAGACGTTGGGATCCCCAAAGACACCGAACCTGATCAAACTGTGATGGACGTTGCAACGAACGGGGAGGGCAGCGCATCCGTAGGGGACGAAGTGATGGCCACCTCGTCTCCGCTACCGGGTGACGTCACAAGAAGCAATGAGGATCATTGGCCAGCTGTCCTCAGCTATAACGAAACGACGGACGCTGCATCCGGTAATCAAGAAGATGTTGGAATTCTAGACGACGCCAAACCTGATCAAGCTGTGACGGACGTTGCAACGAACGGGGAGGGTCTCGCATCCGAAGGAAATGATGTGATGGCCACCTCGTCTCCGCCAACGGGAGACGTCACAAGAAGCAAAGAGGACGATCGGGCAGCTGTCCTCAACTCCAACGAAGCGACGAGTGCTGCGTCCGGTGATCAAGAAGATATTGGAATTCTGAGCGACGCCGAACCTGATCAAGCTGTGACGGATAGTTCAACGAACGCATGGGGTCTTGCGTCAGAAGAAAACGATGCGATGGCCACCTCGGCTCCGCCGCCGGGAGACGTTACAAGAAACAAAGAGGATAATGGGCCGCGTGTCCTCAGCTCCAATGAAGCGACGGGCGCCGCATCCGGTAATCAAGAAGATATTGGAATTCTGAACGACACCGAACCTGATCAAGCTGTGACAGACGTCGCAACGAACGGAGAGGGTATCGCATCCGAAGAGGTCGATACGATGGCCACCTCGTTTTCGTCGCCGGCAGACGTCACAAGCATCAAAGAGCACGATGGGGGCGCTGTCCTTAGCTACAACGAAGCGACGGGCGCGTCTGGTAATCAAGCAGATGTTCGAGTTCTGAACGACGCCGAATTTGATCAAGCTGTAATTACCGAACAGCATGGTAGACTACTATCCGTCGAACATGCCCTCAGGTCCATCACAACGACAGACGCCGCATTAACGAGCCAAGGAGATGTCGGCGTCGTTATGGATAGCGGACGTGAGGGCGAAGCACAGAATGTTGTGACGGACGAGGGCTTCGCGACTGAGGGAACTGCCGAGTCGGTCGGCAAAATTGAATTATTGGCATTGCTCGCAGCTCAGTACCGGTCGAAAGAGGCGGAAGACCAGGTACAGCGTACGGCCATCGTAACGTCAAAGGGTCATCAATTAGCCGATACGGACGCGGACGGCGAAGCCATTGGCGAGCCAGCTAGACCGAATGTTGACCTCGTCGCCAGCGGATCGAACAAAGATGAGCTTGGGCTGCAAGCCAGTCATATGGACCATCTCCTAAAGGCAGTCTTGCGAGAGCTGGACCAAACATACGACGCGCCGCGGCAGTCGGGCTCATCTCGTCATCGAGCCGACGTCTAGAGCAGGATTATCTTGGCTTGGTCGTGTGCCCGGTCGGGTCGAAATTGGATGGGTTTTGAGCCACAGCGAGCGAGCCGCTGCGCTAGGATCGATGCCGGCGGCTGCCCACCACGTCGCCTCGTCACCACAGCGATGGACTTCGCGATGATGGCCGCGGCAGAGGGGTACGGTAAATTCGTCGCTTGCCTTACGGCCAAGTGCGCGCGGTTGGGAAAAACGAAGGTGGTGCGGATCAGAAGGCGTGCGACCGCAAACCAAGCAGGGCTGCTTCGTTACGAACCGTACGTGCTCGCGGTCGCGAAGTCGGCGCGGCTCAGGATGGGTTAGTTCGCTTTTGTCTACTCTTCGCTCACTCGGTCCATTTGACTTTCGCATGCGCGCTTTATGTCGCCCACCGCGCAGCTCGGTATTTTCGAATTCTGCGAGCTTCCGTTTGAAGCAGTCTTCGACATGTTTGGCATCGGCCGCGACCAAGGTTCCCTTGGTACGCAGTACCCGATGGGCCCAGGTCGCGGCTTCCTCGGGCAAGCCAATCCCCGCAAGTTCGGCCACAAGGCGATCACGTACGAGGGAGGAGGCGCGCGGGTCCAACATATCCGCGGTGGAAGCGGGGGCTCGTGTTTCGCGTTGAGTGGCAGCTGGACTCTTTCGCCCTTTGTTGCTGAGGAGATTGGGATCGCTGGCCATTCACCGCTTCTGTCTTGATGGTCGGGTAGCCCACTCCCGAGGCCGCCTCGGGGATTGGTGCACCGAGGTCCGGTGCGTCGACGTCATCCTCGCCGGCGATGCCGACTAATGTGAAAAGCGCATAGCGGCGGGCATAGGTGAGGGCCGCGCCCATGCGATGCGGTGTTACGGTTTCGCTGGTGGCGCAGACCGGCCAATCGGAGGCGATCCATTCGCCCGACGAATGCGCCAGGACGGTCGTCAGGGTGATAATGCCAGCGGCCTGGTCGACGGCCGTGGTCTGTACCGTTGCGATCTCCTGCTGGCTGAGGGTCTTGCGCACGATTTCCAAGCCGCTGGAAAGCGGTGCGTAACGGAAGGATCGTTCCATCGGGCCGCCGCGACCATCCGTGCGTATTGTGGCGACCAGGGACTTCTCCGGGTTGCTCAGCTCCGCTTGCGCCTTGGCCAGCGCGGCGGCGATCGTGCCGATCGTCTCGCTAGACCGCTGCATGGGATGGCCCCTCAACTTGTAGCAGGTCGAAGCTGATCGCGCCCGACTTCGAACGTTTGGCGCGAATGCCGTGGCCAAGCGCTTGCTGCGCATCGTCCGGCATCAAGCTTTTGAGCTCGACTTTCGCCCGCTCATGCTCGAGGTGCGCCTCCCGGGTGCGCATGAAGATATCGGCGAATTCACCCCAGGCATTGGAGGTGCTCATATCAACGATGCGGACGGCTTCAATGCGCGGTCGCGGCGGGTCGAGCCCGAAGAGGGCAGGGGGCTCGCCGCTCTCGACGCACCGCCAGAACTTGCGCTCAGCGGTGATGATGAGGTGCTGGTAGAGGGGATCGGCGTGGGTGGTGATCTCGACCCATTTGCCTCCGCCGGTGATCACGGAGAGCACGGCGGACCGTGCGGCCACGACCCACATATTGTGCTGCAGTTGCGGCGTATATTTCGCCAAGGCGGCTTCCTCCGAGAACGACCACGGCAGCATGAACTTGGCCTCGAATACCGCCTCGCTGCTTTGTACCCGCCCATCGAGGGTGGCGCCCATCCAGCGTAGGATGGGATGCCGGATCCGGCGCTGAATGTCGGTAATCAGCTGGCCGGAATTGGCCTCGTACCAGCGCCGGTTAAGGTCCTCAGTCACCACTCCCGAGCTGGACCACGAGATTACCGGAAAGGTCTTTGGGCTCGACTTCGCCCCGCTTTTCGCGCCACAGGCTAAGGAGTGCCTGTTCATCATCGCCCATGATGATGCGGGCGTCCGATCCGCCGATAAAAAAGCGACGATTCTGTCGCGCCTTGGGCCACAATGTGCCTACTGATTCCATCTCCCTCATCCTCCGTGGCTCATATGAGCCATATGGTATCGTATGATCCAATATGACGTCAATGGGAAAATCGCGACCACTTACGAGTTCTCAAATCAGAGCAGCGCGTGGCTTACTTAGGTGGAGTGCGACTGACCTCGCTCGTGAGGCTTCTCTTGGCCTTGCCACGATTAAAAGAGCTGAAAGTGCGGCGGCCGAAACTTCCATGACGGCATCCAACGATATTGCGGTTCGCCGGGCTCTTGAGGGCGCCGGAGTTGAATTCATAGAGGAGAATGGCGGCGGCCCGGGCGTTCGCTTACGCAAGATCGTGAACAAGAAAAGCTAGGAGTCAGACCGCCGATGGCTAGTCCTTTATAATCCAAAGTTTTTGGCACTTCGAATTGCGGTCCAATCGAGTGCAATGTGGACGAGTGTGTTTGGTTAGAGTTTGCGCGCGCCAATTCCAATGCCACTGCTTTAAGAAAACTGAAGACTTGCACCTGATCGCAAAATAGCGGTAGGTTGCGAATTGGGAGGATGGACATGGAGTATCCGTGGTCCATCCGAGACTGTGTACGGCCGTCGCGGCCAAAGGCGTTGTTTATCTGCAGATTGGCGTGCCCGAGCAGGCTGCTCCGGGCGTTCAGTTTTTTCCGCCAATCGAAATAGCACGCCGCCGCCATTTCAAATCCTCCGAACATGCGCCTGCAAACCCGCGGCGCGCCGGGCGGTTCCTCTCGGGCAACAACGACACCAGCACTGACACGCCGGACGATAGCCGGGTCTTCGTCACTGCGCGGATCCTTGCGAACAACCCGTTCGCCGTAGCTGCGGCGTGCCTCGTCCCGGTGACCGCCGGCTGGTTCGCGGTGGCCACCATCAGGCCGATCACCATCATCTTCACGCCGGCCGCTAATGGCTGGCTCAACCTCTCGCCGGTCAACGTATGGCCCGAGATCGCGGCGATCGATCCCGCCGCGTTAAGACGCGCAGGCAGCCGCCCGCGTGGACATCAGCAAGTCTTGTACAGGAGTACGCTATGACAAAGTCTAACCCCGGGCCCTTAAGCCCCATTCCCTTGGTGCCGTTGTTGATCACGGAATCCGAGGAGGAATACCACCGCATCCGTCAGGGCTTTTATGACGAGATCGGCCCCGTCGGCATCATCGAGAAAATGTATGTCGACGAACTGGTCGACATCGTCTGGGAGATCCTGCGGCTGAAGCGTTGCAGAGCGGGCGTCACCAATCTGAACTTTCACGATTCCTCGCATCGCATCCTTTTCAAGCTGATACAGGCCGGGCCGGATGTCGCACGCGATTGGATTTCCGATCCGAAGGCCGCCGAGGCCGTCGAGGGTGAACTTGCTACCTACAAGCTGGATGGCTCCGTCATTATCGCTGACGCCATCCGCAAGGCATCGTTTGATCTTCAGGCCATTGAACTTTTGTTGGCCTCATTGGAAAAGCGCCGCGACGTTGTGCTCCATCGCATCTACGACTTCCGTCGCGACTTGAGCAGCGTTTTGCGTCGTACGACCGATCGGCTGATTGAGAGCGCGGTGGCCGAGAATGCGGTCGTCGAGAACGCGGTGACCGAGAGCGCGGTGACCGAGAGCGCGGTGACCGAGAGCGCGGTGACCGAGAGCGCGGTGACCGAGAGCGCGGTGACCGAGAGCGCGGTGACCGAGAGCGCGGTGACCGAGAGCGCGGTGACCGAGAGCGCGGTGACCGAGAGCGCGGTGACCGAGAGCGCGGTGACCGAGAGCGCGGTGACCGAGAGCGCGGTGACCGAGAGCGCGGTGACCGAGAGCGCGGTGACCGAGAGCGCGGTGACCGAGAGCGCGGTGACCAAGAGCGCGGTGACCAAGAGCGCGGTGACCAAGAGCGCGGCGGCCGAGAACCCGGTGTTCGACAGCGAGGTAGCCGCGATCAGCCGCCCCGTCGCCAAGAAGAAAAGTCGACGCCGCTTCCGAAGCGATGGCACGATCATAAGATTGGCCAGCGCTGCCGCGAACGCCGCCAACGATGCCGAAAACGCTGGCGCCGGTGCCACCGACGACAGTGGCGGAGGCTCTGTGCCCGCACGCAGGGGCACGGCGGCCTGAGCATGGCGAGCGAACGGCAGATCGCCGCCAATCGCCGCAACGCCCAGAAGAGCACCGGCCCGCGTTCGGTCGCGGGGAAAAACGCGCCAGCCGCAATGCCTATCGGCACGGCTTTGCGGCTGGCCACCGGAAGGAGAGCCGGGGGGAGACCTCTGCGATCGAGGCACTCGCGTATGCGATTGCGGCCGCTGCGACTGGATCCGTGGGGGCCGCCGCCGATCCCGAGATCCTTGCGCATGCGCGCGTCGCGGCGCGTGCCGAACAGACCTTGACCAAGATCCGCGCGCGCAAAGCTGCGATCGTGCGCGCGTTGATGGGCGCGTCGATGACCGCCGGCGATCGGTGCAGAGGCACGCCGTTGGACACGAACTCTATCCCCGGGTGCGACGCGCCGGCGCCGGACCAATCGTCGTCTCCGTCCGCAACGCCAAGCCGCGCAGCGTTTACACGACAGGCCGATGCGGGAATAGGCGATGCGCTGACGACCTTGCTGAAACTCGAGCGCTACGAGACGCGAGCAAGCGCCGGCCGCGACCGTGCCATTGCCCAAATCGTAGCGCGGCACATTTTTTTGACCGTCGTTCGCCGGCGGAACTGACACAACGAAAATCTGGTTGCACTCAATCTATGCGTGTAATCGGCGGAACGAACCCATTCCGAAATCGGGGCGGCGGCGGGTCCTGGGCGAGGTCTAGTCGGGGATAGTCCCGGCCGGCCATCATCTCGTCACGATAAGGTCACTTTGCTCCACCCCAATGTTTTGGGAGTTTTCTCGTTTTTGGGGGACGCCGCGGTGGGGACTCTTCGCTCTGGTGCCTGTCACGTCAGCACGGCGTTTATTTTTCTTATTTCGACATTTGTGATTGGCGGAGTGCATGCCCAGACGGCTGCAGATACGAGTGGAAATAAGCGGGTTCAGGTTCTCGAAATCCGCGACCCGATGGCTTCGGGCGAAAGCCCAGTCACTAAAACTAAGCCAGTAGCATCAAAGAAGAAAGTTACGAAACGAAAGTCCCACGGCGACGTGAAGGCAGCCGCAAGCGAAGCGCCGCCAGAATTGAACCTTGCCGTTCAGTCCACAGGGGCTTCGGTAGCGCCTGTGAACACTGCTGGGAACGATGGACAGCTGCCTTCTGCTGAGCAAACCGGAACACTCACCGTTGCCTTTACCTCCGTCCCGGGCGCGGAGACCGCGGGCCTTGCTGTCGGAAATTCTGACACAAGTGGGCAACAGCCATCTGCAAGCGCTCTTGCCGATGGCAATTCACCACGCTCGATGCCTGACGGCTCCGCCGATCAAGCCGTCCGGCAGGTGCGATCAAACAGAAACTCCCCTCTGGCACAATCAGCGGCGATGCTGGGTGGAGCGACACTGGCGGCGGTGTTCGGCTGGTTCTTGGTAGGTCCAAGCCGGAAGCGCAATTCGGCAGGCGCCGGCGCCTAGCCGCGGCGAGCAAGCAAGTCAACGGAGTAAGGAAGGAACGTTTACGCCACCTCGATTTGCCAAACTGCGCTTCCGCCGGCCAACCGGAAAATGAACGATAGTCGCTGGCGTTTTTGGCGAGCCCCAAACAACCTTCTCGAACCCGCATTCAGAACGTGCAGGAATGGAGGGCGCTTCCCTCCGATCGAACTCATTCGTTTGGAACGCGATTAAAGACCCCTCGCGATCAGGTAGGCACCCGCGACAATGGCCACGCCCCAGGCAACGCACCCCATGGCAAGCAGAAAACCGAAGGTCTTTCGTCGCCAAACAGCCTTCACGATCTGTGTGTGGACCGTCCCGTGTCGAGCCGCCTGAAAGCGGCCCGTTGCCAACGCCTGCGCGCGTAGCTGATCGATTATCCGCGCGCGACGAACGTGTGCTTCGCGCTGCTGTCGAAGGGTTGGCGTGTTGCTCACAGCTCCAAGCGTGGCAGCAGTCGATAACTTTGACAAGGCGGGATCGGAACGCAACCCTTGCGAACGAGCCCTTGACTTCCAAGATGTGCGGCTATTGCGGCGGCCTAGCGGATAAACAAAACACTCGTCGCTCAGACCTTGACGGTCGATGCCTTGAAAATCTCGTCGATCGAGCGCCCCAGCGACTTGTCGAACTCGGCGTCGGACATCTGGTAGGTCAAATCATCAACCAGGCTCAACGCTCGTATTGGCTAAGGGCCGCTAACGGTAGTTCGTGAGTTCGTGTAACGTTAATCTAATGCCGCGGTGGACTTGCTGTCGGTCAACTTATCTGCTGTCCTTTGAGGCAGCTCCCCCGTCCCACGACATTGACGACAGCTGTCTTAGGCCCCAAGCGCGCAACCGTCCCCAAACGGACGCGCTTGGGGTTCTTCCTGACCAATATCTTTCTCATCGCGAAAAATAAAGACCGCTCCACGGTGACCGCAATAATCGCAATAACAGTCACCGAGGCCAAGTTCTGTTCTCGACCAGGTTGTGCCTTCGTTGTGCCTTCCAAAATGGTCTTCGCTCGTCGTGGGATCGTGCTCTTGCTCAGCCATCAGCGTTCTAAGCGTCTAAAGAACGACGCCTTAAGTCGCCGATCATTGCGCCATTCCACTCTATTTCGGTGAGCGATGGCCGCTGCTCGTTACTGGCCTCAGCCTGGGCCAGTACAGTCCGGTAACGCGCGAACCATCGTTGCAGGTGCTCGATAAGGTTCCCAAACAGTCTCATAGGGTGAATATCCCGAGTGCCCCCGACAAGAGCTTATTGTAGGCAATGTCGACGCCGCCAACCAGTCGCGCCTCGGGGCTCTTTTGGCTGAGGATGAGACTGGCAGCGCATGGCCATTGGGCGACTTACGACGAGGCGCTGCGGGCATGTCTAGGCTCGCCGACGTCCGGGGGCGCGGTGACCCATGCTTTTGCATCATTTTCGCTTGCGCTGCACTGCAATAACTGCTGCGCTGCGCTTCAGCCGCCAGCAGCCGATCGTCGGGCCTTTGCTAAGCTGGTCGATTCTCCGGCGGCGTAAACTCCGAGGCAAGTTTGCTGCGTTTGCGACTTTGATTGCCCAGCGTGCATCTGCATTTTTGGCAGTAATAGGAGACGGCGTGCAATGGCTCGGAATTGATACGACGGTGAACCGTCGTCACGGTGAGCATCGGCTGCGTGCAACGATCGCAAATCGGCGCCGGAAACGTGAGCGCCATGTAGCTGATCGGATTAGACATCACGCAAGAGGGTGGCTCGCTTTTACCCATGTTACCGGCAACTCGACCTTCAAGCGCTTGGTTCAGAAGAGGCCCTCCGCACGAAGCACATTTGTAAATCCGAACGTGGGCGTCGCACGTTTCAGGAATTGCGTCGTGCGTGGACGACTGGTCACCTTCAACTTTACGTCGATGACTGTTGGGATTTTGAAGGGTTGGACGGCAGGTCGCCCTTTATTACCGTGCTTTACTTTCCACCACTCCCAAAAATGAGCAGCTCCCCTTATGCCGCTCAACCTGCCTGCAAGCCACTATTTTTGGTTGACCGTGTCAATACAACCTCGCGTAACGTAACAGCAACGGTCCGTTAAGTTCGCTTAACTACTTGGCTCCGTCGCGCTTTCAGTTCCGTTTTTTTGAAACAGTGCGGCGGAGCTCTTCTGAAAGCGCCCGCCGGAGGGCGCATCCAGTCGCAGTGCGCGGAGTAGCCGGATTTTGGTGCTGTCGAAAACGTGCGTCCGCCAGAACGGCCGGACACCGAGAGGCTACGAGCAACAGGGCGCGGCGTCACCATCCTCCCGCCTCGGCGGACAGGCCACAGAGCCGTATGAGCAAAAAAACACGGCAATCGCCGTTTTTGGGCCTCAGCTTAATGCGACAGCCGGTGCATTCGTAGGAGAACTGGCACGCATCGGTCCGCATCGTTTCCGTTTGCGCAGTGCCACACTGAGGACAGGTTATGACGGATCGGAGTATCACCACGCCTACTGTCATAAGAACTTGAGCGTCGTAGTCGGCGGAACAGGCACCGGCAAGACGCATCTGGCCATGCAATCGCCAGAAGCTGCATCCGATCCGGTGCCGGCGGCAGCCAGCTCCGAGGAGACGAGCGCTACCGCCAAGCCACGCCGCTCAAAGGGGTCAAAATTGGGAAGCCGATGTGGCGTCAAATTTGGGAGCCGATTGACATTCCGAGACCTCGGTTGATCGTCAATTTTTCTGCTTGATATTATTCTCGTGAACAGCCTGCTCTTTGTCCGCGATGAAATTGTTGTACTGCGGGTGCTCAAAGTCGTGATAAATAAAAATTTGATCGGGCCACCAAGAATACGAGTGTTTTTTCACCACGAAGGGGTTCGCGCTCATCTTCTTTAAATCGTGCGTCTGATTAAATTCTTCGATTGCCAACCGTTCGCCACTGAATTCGTTGCAGAGCCAAGTGTCGTTCCCAATTATGTCGTCGAAGTACATAAACACTCTCGGCAGAAAATAGCGCGGCTCATTATCAAAAAGGGTCAACGCATCGCGGGTCGATGAATAGTAGTCAAGATCGTGAAATACGCATCCAATTGGAGCCGGTTGGTACTTTTGCAAGAACGTCGCGCACGTATCTCTAACATCCCCGATCACAAGTTTGGCGCGCTCAAGTCGTTGTTGCAAGGAGCCTTGGTCCATTCCATACAAGCCAGGACGAAAATAATGGGGCATATCTCGGTAATCGACAGGCGGGGGCAAACCGGATCCGGAGTCAAATCCGTAGAGTTCGATCTCAACAGGGAAGATTTTCATGATTTCTTTGATATGCATTTCGGCATTCAGCAGCCCGTTGCCTCCGCCACAACCGAATTCAATCGCGCTTATTCGGGGGTATTTCAACAAGCTCGCCAATCTAGCTGCCTGAAAAATACAATAACCGTAGTATGGACGGTCGACTGCATCGATGGAGAGACGTTTTTCATAGGAGAACAAAGAAAATTGTTTAATAAATCTTCTCGCCAACGCAGATCGCAGTGACGTTCGATGTACTAGGGCTTGCAGTAGAATGTCCTCAATCATGGCGCTTCGTAGCTTTGTAAAGCTTCGTAGCTCAGTTAGAACGGCTCAGATGCGACTCCGCCTAGTTGTTGAAAAGCAGTCAGCCGCCCAAAAGTGGGATCGCGGTATCGTATCTCCGCAATTATATCCATTTGAGGTCAGCCAACCCTTTTAGAAATAGAATTCTCAAAAGATGGGATTAAGCAACCCGCAAAGCGATCAACGTTCGCATCGATTAGAAACAAATAAACCCGCCGGGTTTCAGGGCGAATACTCCTACGCTCGCCGGAGTTAGCCTCTAACCCTCTCAACCTACCTGCAGGCCACTATTTTTGGTTGACCGTGTCAATCCAATCTCGCGTAACGTGACAGCAACGGTCTGTTAAGTTCGCTTAACTACTTGGTTCTGGCGCGCTTTCAGTTCTGTTTTTGAGACAGTGTGGCGGAGCTTTTCTGAAAGGGCCCGCAGGAGGGCGCATCCAGTCGCAGCGCGCGGACAGGTCGATCACTCCGGCTTGCGCTCCAAGCGTGGCAGCAGTCGATAATTTGACAAGGCGGGATCGGAACGCAACCCGTTCCGAACGAGCCTTTGACTTCCAAGATGTGCGCCTATTGCGGCGGCCTAGCGAAGAACCAAACACTCGTTGCTCAGACCTTGACGGTCGATGCCCTGAAAATCTCGTCGATCGAGCGCCCCAGCGACTTGTCGAACTCGGCGTCGGACATCTGGTAGGTCAAATCCTCAACCAGCGCGCGCGAAAAGCTCGCGATCATGTCCTTGTTTCGGCTCAGCCTGGCGCACGCATCATCGCGCGTGTAACCGCCTGAGAGTGCCACGACGCGTATGACCCGGCCGTGCTGCGACAACGGCGCGTAGAGGTTCGCCTCGTTCGGGATGGTAAGCTTCAGCATAACCCTGAAGCCGTTCGGACCGGCATCGAGACGCTTCTGGATTTCCTCGAGCAGAAGCGCCTCGGCGCCACCCTTGTCGGGGCTCTTGATCGAGACTTCAGGCTCGATGATTGGAATGAGGCCATGCTTGGAAATCTGGGCCGCGATCTCGAACTGCTGATCGACCAGGGCGGCGATGCCGGACCTCGACGCCAGCTTGATGACCGAGCGCATCTTGGTGCCGCAGACGCCCAATTTGACGGCGCGGGCCAGCAGATCGTCGAGGCCCGGGATCGACTTCATGACCTGGACGCCGTCCTGCTCGTCGGCCAGGCCCTTATCGACTTTGAGCAGGGGAACGACGCCACGGTCTTGCCAAAGATAGGTCGGGACCGGTTTGCCATGCGCCTCGCCGTCCATGGTGCGCTCGAAGAGGATCGCCGCGATCACCTTGTCACCAGTGAAGGCCGGCGCGCCGATGATGCGGACGCGCATCGCGTGGACCAGCTCGAACATCTCGTCTTCGCCGTTATAGGCGGTCGCAGCAATTCCGTAAGCCTTAAGGGCACCGGGCGTCGAGCCGCCGCTCTGGTCGAGGGCAGCGATAAAGCCCGGCTTCTTCGCAAGCTGCGCCCTTGCCTTCTCTTTGAGCATGATCGTCTCCCCTGCGAACATGGCGAGTTAGCTTTGCCACGGCACTAGGCTTCAGCGCAATCACCCCGCCGCAGGCTGAACAGGAGACAGCGTGCTGCCGGCCCCCAAGACGCATTGTAGCTCCTTAATTCGGGTCCTGTGCACGTCGCCCGTCGCGAACCAGCTGGAGAGCTACCTTTGAAGCTTATGGGGATCTTGGTCGACACGGATTTCGTGCCAATGGAAAGCATATGCTGCGGCTCTTGCGACACCCATCAACCTTAAGCGGCAAGCCTAACGGGCGAAGTGACGTGCGAAGCTATGCCAGGTCTGTAGCCTGAGCCGCACAGCAAATGTGGGGCTAGCCCGTGGCAAACCTAAACGGCGGTAGCGACAAGACCGTAAGTGGTGCATGGCGTCGGGTCTGGCCACCGGCCGCAATTGCACTTGCCCTGGCGATAAACCTCGCTTGGATCGGAGCTCTAAGCTACGGCATTTATAAGCTGTTCTAACCAATTATCAGCGCCCGAGCGTTCCGTAATCACGGGCGCTTCTTTGTCAGCAAACCATTCCCAATGCCGCGATTCCAAAAACGCGTCCTTGATTTCGACCTGTCTTTGCCGCACTTGGGAATGCCGGCGGTGCGCAGGAGGGCGAAAGATGTGAGCTCACGCGCCCGGGGGTGTTGAGCTTGCTCGCGGCCAACGGAACTTTCACGCCACAAATGACCCAGCTGGCGCCGCTCGTCAACATTGATGGAAGCGTGCTGCAAGCGATAATCGGCGAAATGTAGCTTCGAAGTAATCGAGGCGAAAAAGGAGTTTCTTTCGTGCAAAGGAACCGTGGACTTCCGGATCAAAAGGTGTCCATGATCCATGGTCCTATCTACGCCCGTTTTGCAAAGACTAATGTACTGGGAATTCCGTTCGGACGTCGGTTTTCAATAGCGCAGCTCTCGACCTAATGCATCGTCGGCGCATCGCAACAGGTTTTGTTGCATGGCATATCTTGGCAATCGTCTGTGTCGGCGTCGCTCACGCCGCTACGATACAGGAGGTTGCTCATTGTCGCGCAATCGCCCAGCGCTCCAAGATGGTCGCATGTTTCAAGGCTCTGAAGCATAGGCCGGCGAAAACCGAAGATGCAGCGCATGCGGCTACGGAAGCCGCGAAATCGACCAAGAAGGACGAGCGCGAATCGGCAGAGACCGAAAGTACGGGATCGACCAACGCGGAAGGGACAGCGTCGAGTACCGGAGAGCGTTTGGCGCCAGAGATGGGAGGCCCCGTGCCATCGAAAGTCGTACCGCCTTTGGCATCGGATGCTCCCGTAAGCACTTCCTCGATCAATCGTCCGAACGCCGCTTCCGACCGACCGTTGTGTGTGGATCGCGATGCCCTTGCTGGTACGCTGGTTGCGGGTCTCCTTACCTCAGACCCGGCGTTGGCGGCCACGCGCGGGTGCCAGGCACTTCCAACGGACGCCAAGCTCCAGGTTGTGGAGCGCTATCCCGGCGTCTTCTCGTTCATGCGGATGATCGCCGTGAAGGTCATGTCCCCTACGAGGCCAGATCTAACCGTCGGCTTTACGATTGAGGTGGATCCGCTAGTGAGCGACGGCTCTTTCCTCAAAGCGCCGCAGTAAGGCGCGCACTCAAACGGTCCGCAACTTGCCGAACGGCGTTTGCGACGTGCGGTCCGGTCCGCCACATGTTGAGGCGACGCTCGACACCGGGCTTCCCCATCCTGCGTGTTTGGTGTGAACTCTGCTGCTTCCGAGGTGTCCAGCGCCGCGGCGCATGTTTTGTGAATATCCTGCCCGGCAGGTCTCGCAGGAACGAAACTTGCCACATGGCGGGGATTTGGCAGCCCCGGCGCGGCACAGGTGGCATGCGATTCCTCACGCGCGCTGACACGAACCCGCGTCGGCGGATAGTTGACCGCACCGGAAACGCCCTCCGACGAGGTGTGGTCCATTTAGACTGAACGCGGAAGGTGACGGCGTTCTTCGTCAGACAGTGCAATAGTGACGGGGTCTTCGTCTTCGCTGACAAATCCGCGGTTCTCACTGCCGGTTTGGCGGATGAAAGTTTAACGCCATCCGGATTGCGCGAGCGGCTTCGCGCGGGTCCGCGATTTTTGACCGACATCGGCATCACCGATCAGCCTTGATGCGGTTTGCGATTTCCGCTCAAGAACAGGTGGCAGTCCTGTGGATTGAGGCGCGTCGATCATGGAAATCAGGCCGCTGTCTGGACAGCGGACTCGCAAAGATGCAACCGTCGCGAAACGACGGGATCAATTCCGTCACGCTCTATTTCGGGCACCTCTAGCATTCCCCCCGCCGCGAAGCGCTGACGTCCTCTATTCATGCGCAAGACGACGCAAGGCTTAATGATGTGACGATGAACTTCACGCCGTCTGGTCATGGTGCGGCTTTGGTCAGCGACGCTTTGGCTCGGTTACATGGTCTTTGAGCAGTTTTTCGACGTAGGCGCTGAGCGTCCGTCGCACTCGTTTGGCGAGCTTTATAAGGGCGGCCTTCAGCGCAGGCCTGACTTTTAAGTTGAGCTGTGTGCGTCAAGGGCCGCGTTGTTAATGGCTTTGGACTTCAACCTGACAGAGGGCGATGGACATCAGGCTCCCTGCTGCAATAACTGCAGCACACCTCTAGGTAGCTTGCGGGCGACGCACCATTTTTAAGATATTGTGCTAAAAGGCTTCGGTCCATGAGGAGGGAAGATGTTGGTCCGGCTCGGCAACATATACGTCAATCCACAACTTGTTCGTGCGCTGATGCCGCGCAATAACTCCAGTCAGAGCACCATCGAGTTTGATGCGCAGCATAAGATTGGGGTCGATCTATCCGTCGAGGAGGTAGCCGCCGCGCTTGACCCGGAATTGGTTGAGTACGACGACGATTAAATGAACATCCGCTCAAATGGAGCGACGAGCAAACCCAGCGTTTCATAGACACTGGCCGTCTGCGATGATGCCAACAACTCTTACCGAAGCCGATTCCGGGCCCTGCTTTGAGGCATTCGGTCGTAGAAGTAGAACACCGGGGCGGTTTCAGGGAGCTGTATACGCGGCTCGTCGCACTTCGCCTTGGTGCCCTGGACCTTATCGTGTCCCTGCGACATGTCGGTACACCAAACGGAATGAGATATCGTAATCCATTTATACCATCCGTGGGCCGAGCTGGCGTGGCGGAGGAAAAAACCGCCCGCCACATGTCGATGACAGCACAATCGCGGAAAGGGAACTTTTCGTGAAAGATATGACTATCCTCACGCTAAAATTCCTCAACGGCTTCGACTACCCTCCGCCGCCGATCATCGCGATAAGGAGCCGAGCGGTCGGCCGACTGGCGGCTCGCTTTACGGTGGCGGCTGTTTCAAGGAGCGCCGTGACCTGGAGGACAGGGCCTCGGCACGCTGCCTACACTTCTCGGGCCACGCGGCGTGATACCGCTTCGTGACCATGTGCGACGAGACCGGTATAAGGGATAAGGAAGGAAAGCTCTGGCCCACGGGCATAACTCTTAGCGCGGTACTGGGCATTCGTGGTCGAGGGTTTTTAGCCGACGAGGTCGTTTTACCGAGCCGCCCGCGGATTAATTACGAATTGGCGCTTAAGACGTGAGGTGCTTTCTCAGCGCGGCGATGAGAGCGTTGGGCGTAAGTCCGATAGCGGCACCGCATGCCCCGACAATCTACGTTATAAATGTGCCGGCAGGCATTGCGGGGACACTTCCCGAGTGTTTGGTTCAATGTCGGCGCCGACGCCGTCAACTTCCCCTTGGATCCTGGCATTTTCGCCGCATGAGGTGGTGCTCTAGCGGCAGGGACTAATGTCGTGCTTGAAGTTGCTACTGCCTCTACGCCATGCCAGGGCCAGGGGGAGGACACAACGGAATTTGCGAACGCGCCTCGACATAGAGAGGTTTCATTGACGTCCCTTGGCACAGCACAGTTAATCATGACCACGTCGCCTTGAGCAGTGCACGCTGCTTTGTTTTGTTCGCCTTCGATCGTCTCGCAGTTATTCGCGACCGTCTGGCAATTTGCTGTGAACGTCAGCGGCGCTACGCATGGAACGAGTATCAGGAACACAAAAGGGCGCATCGGATCACCACGCCGTAAGCGGTGGCCGCCGCGTCAGCCTCGGTCGGCAACACCGGTACTAGTTTGTTCGCAACATTCCACTACCGGTGTGTACCTTCTGCAGCGACTATTTCGACGTAGGCTCCTACCACCTCGGAGTAGGACCGTTATGCGGTCGTTCGATATGAGCCCTTTTTTGCGGGAGCAGGCTCGCGTATTTGCTAAGTTTCTGAGGAGTCCGCGCCGAGCGAGCAATCCCCTGAGAGCTTTTGTCTTCGCTATTGGCACTCCGCGGCCGTCGAAAGTTTCAAACGGCGCGAGGCCGGCCGCGGATGAACCGTCACGGCGGCTCGAATTCACGACGCGATGGTGTCGCTGAAGCCAGGCAAGATCCGGCGCGCGTATTCAATCCACTGATCGGCAAGTTGAAACTCGTGTAGGGCGCTATCTTCGATGCGAAGAATATCCTCTGCCATTCGTCCAACCGCGCACAAGACGAAATCGGTTCCGAGTGGCCCTTGCCGCATGATCTGTTTGATCTCGTGCCGAAAATGCCGACGCACCTCATCTTCCGGACATTGCGCCTCGCGCCACACTGGGGGAGGGCGGGGTTCGTCGCGAATATGTTGTCGCGATGTGTTGCCACTAGACTCGGCTGCTCCGGTGGGCATAACCAACCCGACGCAGGTTCGCAGCCAATCAGCCAGACCTCGAGCTTGTTGCGCCGTGGGAACTGGCGCGACGTTTTCTTCAAACACTGTGGGGGCCATACGCGATGATCCTCCGATCGACAGCGTCAATTGATTTCGCATTCTTAAGATACAAACGTTTGTTTGAAACAAAAGCAATGTCGGTTATGCGAAACATCGCGACTGTTGCTGAAAGTACTCCACATCTCGGTCGTATAACCGCGCACGAATTCTCGTTGGTACTAAAAAACCTCTCGGGCCTGCCAGATGCCCATTCTGCTGCGCCTGATGTCACGCCGTTGAGCTGTGTGGTGCGGCAGACAGCAATGACTCGTGGCCAACCGGTCAACACTCTCACATTGGACACGAAGAGCCGTAATGCCATCGCGTTAGCTGGGGAGGCATCAAAGAATGAGCTCGGGGTGATTGCGTTCGAATTTGGCGCAAGGCGAGTGAGGCGACGGCACGCGACTTGCGATATGCTGTCGCTGAGCAAAACAGCAGACAAGCAAGACGACAAGCCCGGTGGCGTTCGCACTGCATGGGTCCTGCGCCGAAGTGATCATTTACAGTGCTATGTTAAGGTTTCGTTTACCTTAACCAAGCAGGCTGACCGGGGCGCCGCCGCGAGCTGGCTTTATTTCCGAACGCGACATCATCCCCAAATGAAATATCAAGGGTATGCGAACGGGAGTGATCCATGGGCAGACCGAAAATGGATTCGTCATCTTCGGCACTCACCGAACCGATCGAACTGCAGGTGCTCGGAGGTGTCCTGCGCTTCGGGTCTGCGACTGAGCTAGAGGCCTATATCGAGGACGCTTCGACGGACACACGTAAGCGGAGGATTTGCACGATGCCGCGCAGTGACACCCTGATCACCGACGAGGTAAAGCCGCCATCGAGCACAAGGACGGAAATACCAGCGGAGCATTCAAACGACGCCCTTATCGCTGGAGCGACGGCCATGACGGATATCGATAACATCATAAACGAGCTACAGACCGCCCGCGACTATCTTCAAGCCGAAGCTGAGCAACTATGGCGCGCCAATTCGCGCTACGCCAACTTGGCCAAGGCGGCATCGGATTCGGCCAAAAGTCTCACCGACAGGATGGGCCAATGGCGCAACACAGAACTCTTGAGCGCGCCATCATCGCTCAATCCACACAAGGACTCGGAAGCACAACGGGAAGCGCGCGAGGGCTAAACGGCCGCGGCAGCTTTTGCTACTGGTTCCGGTCTTGTCACGAGGAAATCCAAAACCGGGATCGTATCTCTAGCTTTCGCCCCAAGCAATCACGCGAAGCGCTGGCCATAAGATAAAGCAAAACGAACCCATCAGCGCGTCGCCGGAAAAAATGCTTTCAACACGAAGGGTCGACGCGAACGATCAGCCGTCCCGCCGCCTTCACCCTCGTGGTCGGAATGGCCGCACCCTTTACCCGTATCCCCATATCATCCACGAGATACAACGCCGCGGGAAAGCGCGAGGCGAACGGAGCCGGGCGTCAAGCTTAACCGGCAACCCTAACAAATGGGCCCTGTAATACGGATTGCTAAGGCTCTCGCTCTTGCACGTGGCCATTGCTAGATGACTTTCGCATCTCTTTCATCAGCAGGGCCTACGTGGCTGAGGGCTATGCAGCTAAAGATCATCGCAAGCGTTGTAATCATGCTGGCGTGGGGAGCTGTCGCGGCACAACGCTTGCCTTAATATTCGTTCTGCATCATTAACGTGCGGCTGAACAACTGGATAGCATGCGGTCGGTGTTGTCAGCTCGTGGAGACGAGCGCGATCGCGAGCAACGCCATAGGACGGTTGGCCGCGTCGCGCGACTTCAGCGCGTACATCGGCAGCTGGTATCGACGCAGGTCATGAAAGCCCTTGCGTCATTGTTTGATGCTTTATGGCGATGCCAAACAGCCCCTTTTTGTTAAAGCGCCTCGTATCGGGCCGTAATGGCTCTGCTTCGCATATCAGCGAAGATTGGTTTGAAAACGACCGCAAGAACTCGTGAAATCCGCGGTTTACATCAATATCATCAACGACAACCGCCCCGCCAGGCCTTAATACGTCCCACACATGGCGCAACTCGAAACCTACGTTGCGCGCGCTGTGCATGCTGTCATGAATGAAAAGATCGACTTGACCCAGGCTACGCAACAGTCCCGGCAGGCGTAGCCGACTTGACCCGAGGATGTACGTCCAACGATCACGAAATGCCTGGGGCACAGCGATTCCGATGTGTTGCTTCCACTCGTGTTCAAGCGGGGGACGGTCAATACTCCAAAGACGTCCACTTCCTTGGTTTCTTGCAAGTGCTTCAAGCACGATGCGAGACGTGACGCCGTGAGCGACGCCCGTCTCTACAACGTTGCTCGGCTTCAAATGCCGGACTAAACACCAGATGGCGCGGACAAGCCCGACGTCGCCATCGTTCCAACCCTTAAAGCTTTCCGGTCCAACGCGTATGCCCTTTGCGGTCATCTCGGCCACCACCAGAGGCCACAGGTCATAAAACTCCGTGGATAACTGGTGGGACGCTCCAAGCCCGACAAGTGAATGTAGCCGAACCTCCCAATTTTCATCGGGCTTGTAGAGGTCCGGCGGCGTGATCCCTTCACGATGCGCAGCGTACTGCTCTCGGAAGCGCACCCACGATTCAATTGGATCGGTCGCGACAGCAGCCACAGTCGCCAACGGTCGACGCAAATAAGGACCAAAATCCAACATGGAAATGCCTGGACCAAGTCGTTTAACGAAACCATATTGTAGTTAGCCGACGACAGCCAGAGTTTTCTTCCGAACAAACTCGACAATGCGCCAGCGTCAGCGGCGTCTTCAGACTATGGGTGAGAATCAACTCCGCATGCATCCTTGCCGGTTGACAGTGGTGGCTCAACGCGAAGACTTTGCTATAACAGGGCTGATCCGGCTCATTTTCCCATTTTCTCCGTATCTTCGAGTACACCGACCTTAATGAGCGCCATCTTATTTCGGGGACGTTGTAGATGAAGTTGATGTTGTATCGAATGCCGATGCTCTCAGGAAATGTTTTGTTCAGGTCAATCAAACACCGCACAGGATTGAAAAGGACGCAGAGGGTGCGGCTATTTAGGCGCGCTGCGGTTTTTAACAGCACCGGCGCAACGATGCGGGTCGGCGCGTTGCCGACCGTGGAATGACGGCTCAGCGCGTTGTCGGAGAAGCGACGTTGTCGGCCAATCCTATTTCGCAGTCGCTAAAAGGAACGCCGGTGCATGCAGAGTTCCAGGATTCGAGGAGCAACTCGGCGAGATTCCCTTTGAACAGACTATGATGATTCCCATCCGTCTCAATGAGTGTGACCGCGGCAAAATAGGTGCGCCAAAACGCGAGATCTGGCGAAGACTCTGCTGTATGGAAAACAACACACCGGGTATCCCGTGGCATTCGGGCGAACGATAAATCCCAGCGGCAGGCGGATTTTATCATCAAGCGCGCGCCGAACTCGTCGGCAAGTTGACTGCCGGGTCGGGCGAACAGGCGCAGCAACTGCCGGCTTTGTCTACCAAGCCGAGGCAATCGCGGCACTAACAGGCGACCGAGAACGCGGTTCAGCAATTTCCATGCGTACTGCACCGTGCTTCGCCAGCCGGCTTCAACAGCTGCACGAGTATCATGGACAACACGCAATCCAAGGCGAGGCGCAAGCCCGCTTGCGCCAGGGAGGACCGGATCAATCGCGGCGATCCAACGAACTTCTCGACCGCGATCAGTCAACCTCAGTGCGGCTACAGCCGCGATCAGCGCGCCAAGCGAGTAGCCAGCAATGCCAAGCGGCCCTTGTGGCGCCGCTTCGGCTATACTTTGCGTTACCTCCGAAAGGACCGTCTCAAAATCTGGATGTTCGAGTTGCCAAGACCAATCGGGATAGTTAACCAAGACAAGTGGCAACTGTCCTTTGCTGCGCTTGACGAAGCCAGCCACGTTCGCATTAACGCCTCCGGCGCCAGGAAGAAAAATAAACGGGGGTAAGGGGTCTTTGCGGATCAAATTCATCGGCTAGCTTGGTGAAAACGCAGTACTGGAAAGGCGCGAGGAAACCGCCGAAATCGCGTGCCCCGCTCCGATGACGAAGCGATATAGCGGCCCGAAACTCATCGCCGCTGCCGGTCCGATGAAGAACAAGCCCGGCACGCTCAATTCGAAAGCGTGACTAAGCCGCGGTGAAGTTTCGATACGGTCTATCTTTTTCGCGAGTGTGGAATCGAGAAAGGCCAGTTGATCGACATCAATCTTGAAACCCGTGGCGGCGACGACATGGTCAAATTGACATTGGCGCCGTTGCTCATCGCTTCCTACCAGTTCGAGAACGACTCGATCACGGTTCACGCGGCTATTGACGATCTGAGTACCGAGGCTGGTAGCGACCACCCCGTCTACTCGAGGTCTTAGCCACCAGGCGCCTTCCGGCGGAAGGTGCCGACGAACAAAAGCTACTCGTATGCTGTCAGGCAAATGATAGCATGCCCCTGGCAGGTTCGTGAGTAACCATGCCGAGGGGCCCGCGCCGAGGCCAGATATTGGTGAGCGCATACGTTGCCAGCGGGTTCGCTTCGGGGGGAGGCGACTTATCCAGCGAATTTTGGACTCGCGCACAAATAGCTCCGGCTGGGCGCCCGCTTCTTGCAGCAGGGCCGCGGCTTCCAACGCCGATTGACCTCCACCGATGACAGCCACCTTGAGACCGCGAAACACTGCGAAATCTAGGACCCCGTTGCTATGGGTTACGAGTTCGGCAGGGAGCGTCGCCAAGGACGCTGGCATGTGTTCAAACCCGGACAACCCTGTAGCGATAACGACCTGATCGGCAATCAAACTCTCTTCGTTACTCAACAGAAGTCGAAACCCCGTACCGTCACGCGATAAATTTTCCACACACGCCGTTTCAAGTTTGGGAACGTAGTGTTGCTGAAGCCAATAACCGTAAGCGACGAAATCGGGCATCGAACAGGGTTCAAATGTTTCAAGGCCACGTGCTCCGCTCCATCTGGGGAAGGTGGCCTCGGGGTCAGGCACCGGAATGGTGGTACCGAAGCAAAACGATTTCAGGAATCGACCGGGAGCGGCCGCGGCTATTGAAGCCCAAAAAGCCATTGGTCGACCAAATATTCGGAATGGAATTCGGCGCGCATGGAGATGAGCGGCGAGCGAAAGACCATAGGGCCCGGCTCCTATGACCGCCACCGGCACTCGCGTCACGCCATTCTCCCGAGGGGAGCGCCGAAAGCGATCAATCGCCTCAGATTTTTGCTTTCCTGTGCGACCCGCGGCAGAGCCGCAAAGCCAAGCCGAAGCTCGGACATCGCGTGAACAAGGGCGGGCAGCGGATCCCTCCAATCAAACGTTGCGTCAACCAAGCGGCCGCGTTTACTCCAATACCATGCCGCCAGATCGCGTGGCGTCGCCCTATCGACGAGCGATCGCAGAGCCACCGTCAGCGGCACAGTGAACGTATCGCTGAAACCTAGCTCAGTTCGAGACATCTCTGCACAAGTGGCGATTGCCTGGTCGAGACACGCTAATTCTCCGCACGCGTCGAAATAAGCAAACAGCGGCAACGGTGCGCCCGATTGTATGTCGAGGCCCATCTGATGAAAGAAGCGAGGGTTGAAATCGATTAATCGCCAAATACCATCGAAGGCCACGAACTCCATTTCGAAGACACCAAAATATCCTACCCGCTTGCATAAGGCGATCGCCGCTTCTGCCAACGCCGGATCTACGTCGATGGCCTCGAACGCAAGCCCTATTCCGACAGGGCGCGACCTCTGCAAGATCTTGCGGGACGCGCGAATTACCGAACGTGTGCCGCTTCGATCGATGAACCCGGAAACTGAAATGACATTTTCAACTGCTTCAACGACGAATTGCTGAAGCAAGGGAGGCTTCTGATTCGAATCCTCGAACGATGCCTTCCCTCGCTCGCGGTGAAGGAAGCCCGCATAAGCTCCCTGCAAGGCTTGATGACTATCGACTACGCTGCCCTTGTCGCGGCGATCCCGGAAGACGTGGGTTCGCGGTTTAATCAACAATGGATATGGCAAGTCTGGCGCGAGTGCCTTCGCTTCGCTTTCGTCCCGCGGAAACCAGGTGGGAAGGGTAGGAATATTGACCGACAAACAAGCAAACCAGAGGCGCTCTTTGTCTAAGATCGTTTCGACAGTCTCCAGCGAGGGGGTATATACCAAAATGGTCTTCTTTATTTCGTCGGCATAACGCGCGTACAACCACGCTGTCTCGTCCGAAGTTGCGAAGAGAACGTGGCCGTTTGAGCGTTCGGCCCAGCGCTTCAGGGCCTCAAAAGACGCCACTCTGCCAGCAACGGATGGACACGCCCAATATTCGGTCGCGAAACGCGACCAGCGGGTTGCTTTGAGCAAGCCGAAGTCTACAACCGTGACCGGGATGCCGGCGCCGCCCAAAGACCTGACAGCAGCCAACGTACCGGCAGCAGCGAGGTCCGTCATTAAAACGGGCCGTCTTTTTGAAGTCATCCGATAATTCAGCCTATCTTATGGTTTGAACCTGCATCAGGCTTCGTCGCGTGTCCAACGTATGCTTAGTCGCGTCTTCAACGTAAGCTTTAGTCGCGTGTCCAAAGGGGTCAGCTAAACGGGCCGCGCGGCCAAGAGAATCAACGATCCCTCGCGTTATCGTCAAGCTAAGCTTCGCTTACTCAACCGCCCCAATCGATGCGGAGGGGGTACCCCAAAAGTAGAGGTAACTTCTTTACCTGAGAAGTGCGCAATGGTGCGAATGGTAAATGGCATCAGCGCGTAAACAACCCAAACACCATATTGGTCGCGGGACCCTACTTAACTCTCTGATTCTGCGTTTTTATTTTCGATGATCGTTGTCGATATATGCTCGCCTCTGATGGAAATCGAGTGACTCTATCGAGTGTGCTCGCGTGCGTTGCCGCGTGAATCAAAGACTTCGGCGAGAAGTCTTAGTCATGACCACCGATAGCTTTGCGGGACGTCACCACCGACCACCGCGTTCGAAATTAGGCGCTGGCATCGGGGATCCCGTAGCGTGTCGCCGGGCGGCAAACTCGCGCGTCTGTCTCGCACATGGGCTCACGACACGCGCATCCGAGAAAGAGCAAGGAGATTTACCGCGCCGCCAAGCGTCACCGCCGTCGAGTGTTGCGTCCATGCATTGGAGGCTGCATGCTGGTGTGTGCGCCTACCTCCCTTCACGAGTTCGCTGTAAGATCATTGGGCACGATTCGCACGCGTTTAAATGAGGACGGTACAAAATGGTGCTTGCCTCGTGTACTGTTAGGAAGAGCGCGATTGACATCGTCCGGGACACGGTACCCCTTCGCTAGGTTGGGACATCGGTAAAGGAACCCAGAAGTTAAAATTACCGCGAACGATGCCAATTGCACCGACGCCATGAACAGGACCAGCAGGTCGATCCTCAGCGTTCGCTGAACTCCCGAACGAACTCGACCCGTTGTACGGGCGTGACAGGGAAGCCCATGCTGCGCTTTCACGAACTCGAGCAAAATCCAGTCACTGTTACCTGTGCTGATGAATTTGGTGCGGCCTATGACGTCATTGCCATGCGGCTGCGGGGAGGCATTGTCCAAATGACCTGCCAGTGTCCGCACTATTTAGTGGAAGGATGGTGCAAACATTGCTTGGCGGTATTTACTGATCAAGGGGTTTTCGCTGACACTAAACATCGTGCGGCCTTCGATCGCCTCGTAGGCGCGACCCACCTGCAGGAGGCGGCCGTGAAGCTCATCAATGCCCTTGAGGCTTTTGCCACTGTCTATAGGCAAATGGACTCTGTCCGACCAAATCAAATCCAATGCGATCAATTAACGACATTCGCGGTGCAAGCGGGCCGTGCCGCATCAAGCGCCGACGACTTGGCCGAGGCCCTCGCGGGATTTGTCAGCGAGGCCGCAGCGCGTCGCAGTTCGGCAGATCGGCCAGCGCCAGTCGGGGCGTCAATTTCGGAGGACAAACGCGGTGCTTTGGAAAGAGTCCGGAGGGCATTAGCAAAAAGCATGAAGTCGTAGCCACGGTCGCTGGTAGCCGAGAATTCGCCTATGACCCTTACTCAGAATCCCCCTTCAGCGATTGGTGTACCAAGAACCGTTTGAACTTTGCGGATCGAGCGGCCTTCGTCCATCAGCGCGCGATAGGGCAAAGGGTTTGACTAGGCGTTAGAGGCAAAAGATGGCGGCATTACCTACTTGAGACTACTTGGCGCAGCGGCACGAAGCGAAGGGAGGGCAGACGGATCAATGTCTGCAACCGTTTGCTCAATGAAACTTTTCCCGGTCGGGGAGGCGGTTCTATAGACTGCGGCGATCGCCGTTTTCTTGTCCTGAGCTAACAGTAATCGAAGGTCGCGGCCCACGAACTGGTGAATCTCAAAATCATCAAATCGGTCGGCTTTTATGGCGACGCTTAGCCGTAACGGTATCAAACTCATTTCCGTCGGTCCGGTGTAATAAGACATCTTCAGCGCCTCAGTCGGAGCGGCGCCAGTTAATCGAAATTCTCGGCCCAATCCAGCGAGCAAAAGCCATGCGCCGGATTGCGTCGGTCCCCAACGCAGCGCGCGATCAAGATTTTGTCGGGCGCGTTCTGCGGATGCCGGGACGCTCGCGTATTCAGTGTCTTCGGGCCACAACAGATTGGCGTAGGTGTAGGCTGACTGCGCCCATAGGTTTCCGCGAAGAACCCCGATAGACGCGGCCACGCTAGCAGCAACACGTTTCGTTGCTGCAGCAGCCGCGGCTGCAACACTCGTCGGGAGTTGGTTGACGCCTGGTTGGATTAATTCGGCCGCCGTTAGCCATACGCATTGAAGGCATAATAAGGTTGCGAAAAGCAATGCTGCGACGCGAGGCCCCGAGCGTGTTGTCCGATGCATTCCGGGCGCGTCTGCGAGCATCGTCATAGGAAATTCACCCTGTCGCCCTCCAGCACGAGACAGGTCAGTCGGCCGGTTGCGTAAGCGCCCGTATCGATATTGATACGATTAGGACGAATGACGGGTTCATGCGACGGTGTATGCCCATGCACGACCACTTTACCAAAGCTTTCCTCGTGGGAAAGAAAATCGTCCCGAATCCAGAGAAGATCATCCGGGGATTGCTGGTCTAGGGCAATACCCGGTCGTACCCCTGCGTGGGCGAAAAAGAAGTCACCACAGGTAAATGAGAGAGCAAGCTTATGCAAAAAGCTCAGATGAGTTACCGGCATAGATGAGCGAAGAGCGTCAGCGATTGCTCGCCGCGAGGCTGCAGCTCGGTAATCTGCTGCTGTCACGCCATAGGAGGCGACTGTGTTGAGGCCACCTATGTTCTTCCATTGGGGGAGCGTCTCCGGGTCACTTAAGAATTGGATCGCGCAGTCCTCATGGTTGCCTTTGAGGAACACAACGTTGCCTTTTCGTTGGCGTGCAATCAATAGATCTATGACCTCGCGCGAGTCCGGGCCGCGATCGATATAGTCACCGAGGAAGACCTGAAGCACTCTCGCGGCCGGTCGGTACGCAACGTCATTGTCAATGCGATTGAGGATATCCGCTAATAGCACAGCACAGCCATGAATGTCACCGACCGCGTAAATGCGCCGCCCGTCAGGCAAACGGGCCCGTTGGGTTGGCGTTGCCGAGATCAAGCGTTTGGGCAAGACAGTCTCCCAGAATGGCCCAATCTAGCCGAAGATGGTACTTACGCACACGGAGCCGCGTTCACAAGCCGCGCCTTGATGCATAGCGGCCGTCAGAGACATCAGCACTAGCATTGGTCGCGCGGCGCGATGGCAAGTTTTCTGAAATTCGTAATGTGCGAAACGCTTTTTCCGAGTAGCCTTAGCTTCTGTTGAGCTGGCCTTTCAATCAAATAATGCGCTGCCGCAGAGATAGAAATTGTCAGGGTCAGGCCCAAAAGCAAAGCGCTCCACGCCGGCAGGCTCGCAGCACTCTGAATGGTTCGACCCCAGTACAGCGCAGGTTCGTGCAATAGGTAGATGGAAAAACTCCAGGCCCCAAGCGCGAGCATCACCCGGTTGCCGAATAGCAGAAGCCCGAAACGGGCTGGCAGGGAGAACGACAAGATCATCAATGCGCAAAGAGCCGCATAGAGGAAGGATTGATAAACAGGTTCTTCCTGGCCAGCGATATGGAAGAGGATTGCCGACGCGGCGGTAACCGAAAGCAGAAGAATGGCCTGTATCGTAGAAACAAATCGTTCAGGAAAGCGAACACGTACGAGGCCGGCGCAGGCACCGAACAGGAAGAACGGCAGTTTTGCCGGAAGCGTCGTGCCAGGCAGACGATGAGCGACCAAGAGCATACCCACGATGCTAACACCTAAGGCGACCGCATATTTTCCCCGCCGCGCAAGAGCAACCCAGATGAGAAGGAAGAAGGCGTAAAACTGCACTTCTGGCGGGATCGTCCAGAAAACTTGTTCGGAGCCTGAGAAGAAGAGGTGTCGCGTAATATTATCGGCGTTGATGTTATAGACGAAGGCATTATCTATCCGCGCGTGAATTAGCCAAGCGATGAGGACGACGAGAAGATAAAGGGGCGCGATCCTTGCTCCTCGGCGTACGATGTATGTCCAGACTGTCTCTGAATTGAATTCTTGCCTGCCATGAAGCGAGGCCATCAGGAAGCCGCTGAGTGCAAAGAATATTGTTACTCCGAGAACGCCGCCGAAGGGAGCAACCTGCGGGAGAAACCCTAGCGACATGCAGTGCGAGAGGACGACCCACAGCGCCGCCGCGCCGCGCAGGCCATCTAGTGCAGCCATCCGATGCTCTTGACCCTTTGCAGACATGAAGAGTTTTTATGGATTCTCCGCGTTGATGGCAAGAAACTAAGTAGCTCTATGTCCTGCTGTTTCAGGCCGATCTTACCCCTCCAGAGGAGCAGAGCATATTTCGCTCCTCGGACGCGCGACGCAGGGTCACGCGGTGTGACCCAAGCATGCCCGTCTACTTTTACCGCGCGCTCGAGTGCGCGATGGCAAGTTAGAGGCGCGGCCGTAGAGTTAAGATGCAACTTGCCGTAGCCTAAAATCTACGGATTGGCGACCTGGTAGGCCGCCGTCGACATTAGCGGGCCTTAACGGCTCATAATGTGTTCAATCGGTCATTCTTCTCGCTCATAATTGCATTCACTAAGGGGACCGAACTCTCCGACCGTCGTTGGCTTCCGCGGCAGCATCCACCTTCAGATAAAAACGACGACGCAGTTTCCATAGACGTCGATGGTATGATGGAAACGGTCCGAATGGCCGGTTCGCTATGTATGCGTGACTCTGCTTTTGCTTTGGGCAAGGCCAAGACCAACTGCGGCGGCTGCAATCAATCCAGGACTACCTCCGAGAAAGCCAGTGTTGGTAAAGCTCAATAGCAGAAGGGTGATTAAGGCGGCGCCGGCCATTGCCGGATAAAGCCAATCGCGGCCGCGCTGGATCGATGCCCGCAGCAGCGCAACGATGCCAACCACCGTGCCCGCCAGCATAAGCGCCACCATGGGCGTTCCGAGCTCGATCGCAAGTGTGCCGGCGACAGTGGATGCACCATGTGCAGACGGCGTGTCGCTCATTTCTCGGTAGATCGGAACAAGCGCTGGGAAAGTTCCAGCACCCGTGCCTGCCAGAGGGGCGTCGTCGAGCATGCGCTGACTGAGCGCAGTAGATGCGAGCTCTGGTGAGAACCCGAATACTACACTTGTGCCGCGCATGGTTGGTTGGACTGATATTGCGACAATGACAACGACAATACCAAGCGTTATCATTCCACCGACGCCAAATAAACCGAGACCAAAACGGCGGATGATGGTGACACAGGCAAGAGTACCCAGGCCAAACATGGTCGCAAAAACCAAGTGCTTGCCGCCGATGAATGACACCGCCGCAAAACAAACTGTGAATGCTACTCCAAAAATGATCACGTCTCGTATGAGAGTTCCTTTCGATCCCCCCGAACTGAACCGACGAGTCTCATAATGTTCAAGCGAGCGGATACAACCGGCAACGGCGAAAATGGCTCCCAAGCTCGCACAGTCGATTGCTTGCTCGCGCAAAACAGCGGATGGCCAGTCCCCAGGCAGGACGAACGCAAGGACGGCGATGACGCTGACTGCAGCGCTTAATGCGAATAGGATCCACTCGGCACGTCGGCGATCGACGGCTACTGCGGCGGAAAGAAATGCTACTGAAGCGATCGTTAAAAAATGTGCTAGCGCAACTAAGCTCGCCCCCGGATCGACACTGATACTACCTGCGATTGGCCGTTGCAGCGCGATCTCGACGCTTTTCCAGATCGGATGCGCAAGCATACCTAGCGGAAGTATTTGAACGATCACCCAGATCATTGGAATTGCGGCGGCAACGAACGCTGCACGACTAATCAAAACAAGGAAAGCGGTCTCGCCGGGCAGTAAAGTCAGCGCCGTTATGGCAAGAGCAATGCCAACAAACCCTGCTAAGAGACCCTGAACCAGGAGCGAGTCCCATATTAAAATGAACGGGGAGGCGCAGATCAAAACGATTAGAATATTGCGAACGTTCAGCACGTCGGTTCTTCGCTGATCTGAGGCAAAGCCACAAGAGTTGAAACAAGCGACAAAGCATAGCCTAACGCTTGCAACAGCAAAAGCGCTAGCGATTTGACGGTGTGAAACGCCGACCGCTTGTAACGAGAATTTACCGGTACCCAGGCCGTAGGTGTCGGAAGGGCAGCCGGCCAGAGGTCCGGCGTAGGGTACCAGAGCGAGGTATCATGGAAAAGGTAGCGAATATTCGATTTGCGCACGTGATCTTTAGCGGATGGGACATTTCGGCGGTAGGGTTGCAAGAGCATCGGCCAATCCGTCGATAGGAACCACGCCTCCGACGGACCCCTGCGTCCATGTTACCCGGATCGAAAGCTCGTGCGCGGATTGCCATACCCCTCTGGCAAAGGTCATCGCCTCCGCTGGCAGTAAAAGCTCGGCGCCCGGGGACACAATGCTCGCATCAAACCGTCGTTCAATCCCGTTCGCACCAATGGTGACACTGGGGCGCGCCTGCGGCGGGAGGGGGGTCACCATCACGATCACCAAGTCCACATCTTTTTCGCTGCAGCGGAGCATCAAGCCTGCCAAGTCTAGGTCGGATCGACTTGTGTCGGCCGTGTGAACCATGGAAACCGCGTCGGGACCGCCCCGCGGATTCGCCGAATGCAAGAGATGCCAATCGCCGAGATTCGGTGAGCGCTGATCATTGGTAGCCGACGATCCGGTAGTTACACACAGTCCCGCGGACAGCAAAGCGGCAACCCGGGCCAAATATTGGATCATCCAAGACCTACTTGGCGAAGAGTAATGCCGTTAACAAAAGCCCGGGGCGCGTTCCAATGAAATCCTCTGGGACGAGCCGCGTTTGCAGGTTTCATGTAGCGTCAAATGCATAAGCGATCAGTTCGGGTCCGAAGCAATTATCGGACTCAGAGCGGCGCCCATAGGGTACCATTGGGCCTTGCGAACGGCCAGCGAAAATCGGAATATTGGCTATAATGGGATTTGCTGTGCGATCGACGCGCCGATCGGGCTCGGCAAACTTAGCGTCGCCCAATCGGCGACGCTGGTCGGGGCAACAGCGGAGGTGAGGAATTGGATTGGGTCGCGACTATTTCGCTTCTCCAGGGATGGTTAGACCAATGGGCCAGCATCGTGGCGAAATTGTCCAACGAGCTGTTGATAGCTCTAATGGTGCCCGCAATTGTGCTTTCGATGGTTTCCCGACAATGGGACATCATTGCGGGATGCATAGTTCTTACACTTTCTGCATTTCTGGTGGTCATTTCGCCGTCCAACGCGGCTTCTATCCTGGGCACCGGTCTCTACATCGGTAGTCTAGTCTTGGCGCTATCAGCGATATTTGCGCGCCGAAAGGCAAAAAACTTAGAGGCTGAGCTCGCTAATTTGTGGGCACACGTCAATGCCCTGTCCACGTCTGAGCAGAGAAGGATCTTGAGGGATATTCGATCGTCTTCGAAAGAGGCCGGCATCGTAAGCCAGGCGTCCAAGAAATAGGCTCACTCCCAAGGCGACGCATTCCGCGTACCTCTGCAATACATCCCTTTTCGGCGCCTCCATCTTCGGCTCGAGCCGCATTAGCGAAAATCGCTCGTTGGCGAGTTCCGGACGTCGAGTTACCTCGATAGGGCTAACTCCAAATTGCGCGCGCGCAAATTCGGTCCGTTGCTCGGCCCGTCGGGAATCGTTATCCCTCACGAAGAGGAGGGTTCTCGCATGTTGCCGAAAAAAACGTCGAGAAGCCGGCGGGGTCAGCAGTCGGATGAAGACGTTAGGAGCAAGTATGAACGAAACAACTGGGTTACTCTTGCGTCCAGCTGCGGATCCGGCACGGGCACCACATAGCGCAAGACTAACGAAGCGGATATCGCGGCTCGTACGTTTCTCAGTTGTTGGCAGCATTGTGAGATGCTTCGATGTGGCCTTGATTGTGGCCACGAGCATGCTTACCGGAATCGCGTTCTTTCTCATACAATGGGGCGATTGCGGACCACTCGATGCGTTTTTTGGCATCGGCACGCTTACCGCAGTTAATTTTTCAGCGATATTGTCCGCTTGCGCAGGGTATCGGCCGCAGAAACTCGCGAACTTTCGAAGGCAGATGATTGATGTTTCGGCCGTTTGGATTGTTACCTTCTTTGTACTTTCGGTTGTGGCATTCTCGCTCAAAGTCAGCGACAGTTATTCACGCGGCGCGACTCTCAGTTTTTTTGTAATTGGATGGTCCGTTCTGGCGTCCTGGCGCCTGATCCTTAGTCGGTCTATTGCAAGAGCCGTTACCAATGGGGAGTTTGCCGAACAACGCGTCATCCTCCTCGCTGAAGAAGGGCAACTGACCGGGTCGAGCCTCGTCGAGGAGCTAAATCAGTACGGCTATAAACCTGCACGAACTTACCAATTCTCGCCTGACGCATTCTCTTGCGCGCATACCACCAACAAATTGGTTCAGTTGATAAATGAAATTCTCGACTCCAGTCGAAAGGAGGCGATCAACTCCGTATTTTTGCTAGTAGCTTGGAATAATCGACACACAATCGATCAACTGATGAACCTTCTTAAAATTCTGACGGTGCCTGTGCATCTTTTGCCTGATCGCAATGTCGCCCATTTCCTCGCACATCGGACAATCAACATCGGACCATCCTGGATTGCGGAACTTAAGCGGGCACCGCTGACCACGACGGAACAGGTTTGCAAGCGACTATTAGATATTTCGATGGCGTCCTTCGGGCTTATCGTTATCGCGCCTCTGATGGCCCTGGTAGCGCTGCTAATCAAAATTGAAAGCGCGGGCCCGGTACTGTTTATGCAGACCCGCAACGGTTTTAATGGTCGTCCGTTCCGTATTTGTAAGTTTAGGACCATGTACGTCGTTGAAGATGGGCCGGTCATTCGCCAGGCGACGAAAAACGATCCGCGTATTACTCGTCTTGGAAGAATGTTGCGTCGTACCAATATCGATGAGCTGCCTCAATTACTGAATGTGATTGCCGGGGACATGTCGCTGGTCGGCCCGCGACCTCATGCAGCCGCACACAACACAGAGTACGAGAAGCTCATAGCGAATTATGCTTTTCGATATCACGTGAAGCCCGGCCTGACCGGTTGGGCTCAAGTCAATGGATTTCGCGGAGAGACGCGAACGCTAGACCTCATGGCGAAACGGGTTGAGTTCGATCTGTCCTACATCGATAACTGGAGTTTTTGGCTCGACTGCAAAATCCTGCTGCGCACGCTGTTAATGGGGCTGCAGCCTAACGCATACTAGAAGGCACGCAGTTGCCGCCTCTATTAACCAATGCCTCATTCGCGTGTGGCGCTGCTGTTCCATCATCGGACGGTTTGCGAGCGATTGGCAAAAGAGGGTGACGTTGATGGCGTGACGGCTTCCGACGTTACAAACGCTTCCCTACCGGAACTTGTAGGTGGAACTTTGAGGGCTGTCACAATTGGTGCGATTCTTGCCTTTAAGCTCCACGTCGACGCAAGTTGGACCGAAATTGGACGGCGCTGGCGTTCACAATGGCCAGGGACAGTGTAAGGTGGAAGAATCAATCACACACCTAGCCCTGACGAGATCGGTCTTAACGCTAGCAGGCTAGCATAATCGATGACACGGTGGCATTAGAATGTTGCAGCTCGACAAGTCTTTCGTCAGCGTAGGCGGCGTTAAAGCGATTCAGCTCGACAGGGCGTCCCCGCGCGAGATGCTTAAGTCGTTTACCGATTTGCTAAGGCGGCAACTGCCAATCATCTCTTTTTTCGTTCTCCTCTCCGTTGGCATCGGCGTTGCGTACCTACTGACCACTCCTCCGATGTTCACTGCACAAACGTCGATGCTCATCGACCCGCATAAATTTCAAATTTTTCAAAAGCCGGAGCAAACTTCCACTAGCAATGTGGTCGATTCCGGCATGGTCGATAGCGAAATCGAGATGCTGAGATCTGAAAATGTCATACTCGCTGTCATTAAGCGCTTCGACTTGGCCAATGACCCCGAATTTAGCGGTCGAGGCAATGATCTATTCCATGTGATGCTCGGGAGAGTCTGGGACCTGTTTCGCCAGCGTGCCATTGAAACCGAATACGAGCGCACGCGACGCGCTGTCGCAGTCTTTCAGAGCCGACTGACCGTCAAGCGGGTCGGCCTTAGTTATATAATTCAAGTTAGCTTTGTTTCCTTGAACCCCAAACGTGCAGCCGACATAGCAGACGCGGTTGCGAATGAGTATGTTCTTGACCAGCTGCAAGCTAAGTTTCAGGCCGCCCGTCAAGCGGGTGGATGGTTGCGGGACCGCCTGCAAGAGTTACGCGAACAGGCCGCAGCCGCTGAACGCGCCGTGGTCGACTTTAAAATTCAAAACAGCATTATAAGTACGGGCGGACCGGACAAGCGCCTGGTGCATGAGCAACAATTAGCTGAGCTGAATAGCCAGCTTGTTATCGCGCGTGCGCAGGTCTCGGAAGCCGGCGCGCGCTTGGATCGCATTGAGGCGGTCCTGCGTACGGACACGCCTGATGGCACCGTAGCTGCCACCGTGACTGATACGCTCAAAAATGAAGTGATAACCAAGCTGCGTTCACAATATCTCACCCTTGCTGAACGTGAAGCGGATTGGTCGAGGAAGTACGGCAACACGCATCTAGCCGTTGTCAATCTTCGCAGTCAAATGAGCGAAATTAGGCATTCCATTCTCGACGAGCTTCAACGCATTGCGCAAACGTATCGAAGCGATTTCGAGATTGCCAAGCGGCGCCAAGCGGGATTGGAAAAGCAGCTCGCGGACGCTGTGACTTACTCGCAGGGCGCCGACCGCGCGCAGGTGCAGTTGACCCAGCTTGAGAGTAGCGCTCAGAGCTACCGAGCGCTATACGACGACTTCTTGCGTCGCTATACGGAGTCCGTTCAGGCGCAATCGTGGCCTGTGACTGAGGCCCGCGTTGTGACCCCGGCTGCGCAACCGCTTACCAAGAGCCATCCCCAGACCCTTATGGTGCTTATGATCTCGATCTTCGGCGGGGTTGTGGTCGGCTTACTCACCGGGCATTTGCGCGATTTGACGGATCGAGTGTTCAGAACGCGCGATCAGGTTGAGCAGCTCCTCGGATTGGACTGTCTCGCGACTATCCCAAGTGTTAAGATTAGCAAATCGAAAACTGATACGTCGTCAATGCGCAGGTTTAAGGCGCCTGCTCATTTGCAAGAGAAGGCGTCTGCTCTCAGACTTCCGCCGGCCCCTAACTTAACGTCACACGAGCTAAGCGATAAGTCGTCGACCAGCCTAGAGACCGAGGCCACGGAATCGGAAGGTAACTTGCCTCCTTCGCCGTCCGGTGAGGCCGAAGAGCCGAAAGAACAATTTTTAATCGATAGTGGAGACGAAATTCGGCCCGAGGCCTCGGATAACGCTGGCGCCGCACATGAAAGCTCAGCCGACGAGTCGAATAAGGCAACACTCTCATCCGGCGCACGCGGCGAAGGATTTCGACTGGCGGGGTGGCATCAATTTTTAAGTCGGCGCCCCGACGACGCACACCTCCCGACCCCGGCGAGCGGATCCGGTGAAGATGCAACACTTGCGTCAGAGTCAGCGGATGGACCAACTCAACAAAGGATTATAGCGCGTCGGGACCCGCTCATGTGGCAGGTCGTGGATTTTCCACTTTCACCGTATACCGAGTTGGTGCGTTCGATAAAACTTGCTATTGATCTCCTCAGAGTTAAGGTGCCGAAGAAGGCGCGTAAGCCAAAGAATATCATTGGTATCACTTCGACTTCACCCGGCGAGGGCAAGTCGACGATTTCAGCCTCGCTCGCGCAACTGATAGCGAATGCCGATAAGCACGTTATGTTGGTTGATTGTGACTTACGTGCGCCGAGGCTTACTCGTACCTTAGCGCCGACCGCGAAGTCCGGACTTCTTGAAGTGATGTCCGGAGATGCATCCCTCGATGACGTCATTTGGACCGATCAATCGAAAAGGCTCAGCTTTCTACCAGCTGTCGCGACGTCGCGTATCCCGCACACCTCAGAGATTATTGCTGCGGATGAATTGCGAGCGCTCCTCGATCGCCTTCGCGGAACGTACGATTACATCATTGTGGATTTAACGCCGTTGGTACCAATCGTTGACGTCAGGGCAACGCAAGGACTTATAGATAGCTACATTTTTGTTGTTGAATGGGGCCGCACCAGTATTGATTTGGTGCAGAGATCCCTCAAAGATGCTGCCGGCATCTACAACAATACGCTGGGAGTGGTTCTAAATAAGGTGGGAACAAACGAATTAAAGCGCTATGAGGGTTATGGGGCCTATGGTTACGACAAATATTATCGGCGCGACGTTTAACGGTCGAGTGACGCCCGAAATGTTCAGTGATCAACGAAGCAACGGGATGGTAAGGGAAGTCAAATGATTGTGTAGCTCGAACGGAAGGCGGAGGTTTCGAGGGAATTCGACTGCGAATTTCAGGATTCTTTATGATTAAGAACGCGGCGCCTGTTATCGCTCATTATAGCGGCATCAGCAGAGCGCTGGCGTTCCGTTACGCCGGTGCCGGCATCATTTTTGGATTGCACGGCATATGCCATAATGACGCATCTGACCCGGACGAGTTTCTGCGGTGTCCTGAGCGAGTGCTCGAACAAACGCTTTCCTGGGTACGGCGTAATGGAATTGAAATTGTTGACATTGATGATGCGATTGATCGATTGACACGATTGTCGGCACGCAGATTCTGTGTTTTCACCTTCGATGATGGATATCTCGACAACCTAACGCGTGCGTTGCCGATCATGGAAAGCTATCAAGCGCCGTTTACCGTCTACGTAGCTACGGGAATGCTCACAGGTGAGCTCGATGCGTGGTGGCTTGGCCTCGCGGCGTTAATCCGTAATGTCGATCATTTGGAGCTTCCAGAGTTAGACTGCCGAATATGGTGCGGCGATCTGGCAAGCAAGCAGAAGGCGTTCGTTACGATACGGGCTCTCATTGACACGAAAGAAGATGGCCTCGGAGCCGTTACCAAAGCCATCGCCGCCCACGGAATTGATTCAAGGGCGCTTGCGCGTGCCGAGGGACTAAACGTAGCACAGCTGCGCCAGCTCGCCGCCTCTCCACTTGTGACCATTGGTGCACACGGAGTCCGGCATATCAAGCTCGCGGGTGCGTCGACGGCCGATGTGGAGCTGGAGATGGCCGGCAGTCGGCGGACGCTTGAGCAAGCCATCGGACGCGAGGTAAAGCACTTTGCCTATCCATTCGGCAGCTGTGGGCAAAGAGAAGTCGAAATAGCGCGGTCAGTAGGATTTCGCACTTCTGTGACCACAGAGCGCGGTACGTTATTTGCGGAGCATCTAAACCATCTTCAAGCCTTGCCTCGCGAAACGATCTGGCGCCGTGACACTCGATCTTCGCTTCGATGCAAGGTTGATGGTACTTATCGCGCATTTAGATCACGACTAGGTTCCCCTATCGCGCATCTATGAAGAGGGCGTAACCGCCGAGCGGTCGTTTTTGAGAGATGGAAGTAGTAAAGCTTCGACCGAATGCGGTGGCTTGACCCATGCGTGTGCTTATAAGCGCAGCAGACGGAAGTGCGTTAGGGCGAATATGGTATCGCGTCGTCCGCGGTGCGTCGCGCGATCACGCGCTGGCGCTGACCGATCAAGCCATAGTTAGTGGTACCAGCCTTTTGACCACGCTTCTCATTGCGCGTTGGTCTAACCCAGCCCAGCTGGGTGTCTATACCGTTGGAACTACTCTGCTGCTTTCGATAGTCGGATTTCAAGAGTCCCTAATATTGGAGCCCTATTTAATTCAGCGATACTACGGTAATACTACGGCCGCCGAGCGCGCAGGCGCTGCGCTCATGCTCAGTTTTGGATTTTCTGCGCTAAGTACCTTGATATGCGCGGTCGCGGCATTTGGTTTTCTGGAATTGAGCGACAGCCGCGAAATGATTTTAACGACTGCGGCCATCGCGGTGATCGCGCCGTTTGCTTTGACGAGAAATTTTGCTCGTCGTTTGTTGTTCGCCCGACTGGAATTTCGCGATGCGCTTGTTATCGATGTGGCGGTGGCGGTCGTTCAGCTCTCGACGCTCGTCTGGCTAGGCTGGAAAGGGCAAATGTCCGCCCTGAGCGCGTGGGTCGCCTTCGGGGCAGCAAATGCGTTTACGGCTATCGGATGGCTTTATCACGCCCGCGCAGATTTCATAGTTCGGATGCGCCATGTGTCCACGGTCTTGAAACAGAGTTGGCCGCTGGGTAAATGGTTGCTCGTTGGTCAAATAACTGCATTGGTGCAAGGAAACATCACCTATTGGCTGTCAATTAGCGTCGCGGGCGCAGCGGTCACCGGCCTGTTTGCCGCTTGTATGAGCATCGTCGGCTTAGCAAATCCTATGTTGCTCGGTCTGGGCAATAGCATTATGCCCCGATCAGTCATTGCGTGGAATAATGGCGGTGGACGGCAATTATTTCATGAAGCGCTACGCAACACAGTCTTAGTCGCAATACTAATGGTTGGATTCACTTTAGCAATCGTGTTTGCCGGTGAAAAAGTGATGACCTTGCTGTTTCATGGCGCGGAATACCAAGGATATCGCCACGTGCTCATAGTGCTTGCCCTCTCGATACTAGCTGGTGCATTAGGCTCGCCGGCGCAGTTTGCCTTGGCCGCGATGGAGCGCGCTCGGCTTATCGTGGCGAGCGCGACCATTGGGTCTGTCGCGACCGTGATTCTCGTTTGGGTACTGATGACTCAATGGGGCTTGCTGGGCGCGGCGTACGGGCTGTTGGGAGGAGGAGCAATTGGTTCTGTGGGGCGATGGATCGCCTTCCTCCGGGTGGCTCATCGGACAGCGCCGGTATCAGACAACGGTATGCCAGGGCGCCCCCGATCTGCTACCTCAGCTCGCGCACTCTAACGCTGGACTTTGACGCTCGGCCGGGAGTCGCTTTTTTCGCAGGATTGGGTTGAGCATGACGACGGCGAAAGGCGTTCAAGCTAACGTTCTGATCTTTTCAGAACACGACTACCGGGCGCCACGGCGCGCCAACCTGCAACCAATTGCCGACGCACTCGTCAGACTCGGCCACGACGTAACGTTTGTCTCAGTGCGCTACAGTTTATTGTCTATCATTAAGGGGGATCCCAGAAATGCAATCCGCGCCAACGTGCCGGAGGTTTACAATGGCATCCAATGTTATTTATGGCGAACCTTAGTTCACCCGTTCAATCCTGGGAGTGTGCTGTCGGCTTTCGCGGCCCCGCTGTATCGAGTGTATCCGTCGTTGCGAACCGACTTTGTGACTGAAGCCATCCGTCGTGCGTCAGTCATCATAGTGGAATCTGGTCTTGGGGCGATTTTGTTGCCGAGCATACGTGGGCTTAATGAGAAGGGAAGGCTAATCTACTACGCGTCGGACGATCTCGGCATAATTGGAGCCCATCCTGCGGTGCAGCAGGCTTTAGAAACGTCGAGGGAGCTTGTCGACTTTGTTTGTATTCCTTCACGAAAGATGGCTTCTAATTTCAACTGGATGGACGCGCGATTGTATTACATTCCGCACGGTATTAATCCTGCGGACTTTGGCGGCTCTTTGGAAAGCCCTTATTCTCGACGATGGAATGGTGTTTCAATGGGACCTAGTTTATTCGATCCAGGGTTTTTCGAACATGCGATGACTGCTTTTCCTGATGTCGATTTCCATGTGATAGGCTGCGGGGTGAAAATGAATGCTCGGGGGAATTTGCGTGTTTATGAAGAAATGCCCTTTAAGGAGACGATACGCTACATAAGAAATGCAACGTTTGGCATTGCCCCCTACAGGCGCGCGGTAGGATCAGAATATCTCAGTGATACAAGCATGAAGCTTATGCAATTCGATTACCTGGGCATACCCTCAGTCTGCTCTGACTTCGCCGCGGGGGATCATCCGTACCGATTTGGTTATCGACCCAACGACCCGCAATCGATAAGGCAGGCGATACAAGGGGCTCTTGCGATAGCCGAGCAACATAGGCCAAAGCGTCAATTTCTCACATGGGATGATGTTGCTCAGCGGATCCTCAATCCAAAAGCGTTCCCCGACACGCGACTGTAAGCGCAGAACGTGCGATAAAATGCCTGCGTCGGCACGGCTGTGTTTGCGTGAGCGAGGTTCTGCGCCCAGCTTTCGATTGGGTAGATTATGATCGAGGGTGCGCATCGCTGAGTCGGGGATCTCCTTATGTTTCCGCTTAAGCATACAGTTGCAGTGTCCGTCGATTTGAGGTGACTACCGGAACCGGATGATGTTTTTCCGCTGACCACAAAGCGTGGATCGCCGAAGAGATGCCGCGTCAGCGCATAACCGCGGCGATCGCCCGCACAATTGCCCCGGATTTCAGCTTCGATTTGGTGGGGCGCTGCCTACCGGCCGATAAAGGCCGTCGACGACTGCCCAATGAGATCGATTCAGACGTCGTCGACGCACGATCAGCATCGCGCTCGTTCGAATGGCCGCCGATCTTCACAATGGTCGACGCGAGATGGTTTTGGGGGATCGCATCTTTGCTGAATTATTGTTCTGATCGATCAGTGCAGCAGCGCCCACGGATCAAAAGCGTGCACACGACTTCGGTAATTAGGAACGAACCGCATTTTCTTCGGGATACGTGAGCGAGCTCGCCAATATCGAACGCCATGGATTATTCAAGGTGCCGAACAGAAACCACAAAAGAGCTGCAGTTTTTATTGAAAACACCGAAGAACTAATGGTGAGCAGACACGCCACATAAAACGCGACGAATGCTTTAAATCGCCAGGCGTCTTCATCAACAACCGGAGCATATGCATATAGTGCCCAACCAGCGATCATGCCCACAAGACCGAGCTTAACAAGAATGTAACCGTAGCCTGAGTCGCCCGAATAACCGCTTTCAAAGGCCGCGCTATTTTGCAACCCAAGTACCTGCCAAGGATCGAGGGCAAGCAGAGTGTTCCCGGTCGACAGCATGCGCCCAGCTAACGTGTTATCCCAAGCCTCGTTTACATGCATGCTGGCGTATCCCAGAATTATCAAGAGCATAAGGAATGGCGCGAGGAACAACATCGTCGGTCGCAGCGCGCGCGCTAGGAAGTAAATGATCAAAGTGGCAATCGAGACATAACAGCCGAAACGGGCGTCAGCGAGTACCAGAATAGTGGCAATCGCGGCGACCTTCGCTGTGAAAGTCCAAACGTGCGAGCGGTCGCGCAATAGCACCCAGGCGAACACGATCGCACAGAAGTTTCCGACCGATACGGGCTCCAAAAAAATGCCGGAAACCCGATGGGGACCGAGGAACGACAACAGCTGCCGTTCATCAAATCGAGTGCCATTTATAAATAGGCCGCCGGTGCTGTCCGAACCCTTGATGAACAGTCCACTTGCAGCATCGGCTTCCAGCGATTGTTCGGTTCCCCGTGCCTGATAGTAATGGATGACGTCAAAATAACGCAGAAAAGTGTCGAGCGCGAACCACTCGAATAAGGCTGCCGCGAGTGCGGCAAAGATCAACATCGTCACCAAGCGATCAGCGTGGCGAACCGATCCCAGCCGAGTGCCGAGGAAAAAAAAGATGATTGGTATGAGAAGATCGCGTAAAATTTTTGGGTCGAATTCCAAGCGAGCCAACATTACAACGAAGAAATACGCCGTCATCAACAAGACGACTGCGTACAAATCGTATCCGCGGTACCAAATCAGGCCCAGGGCGATTCCCAACAGGCCAACTTCGACGCCCATGACGATATTGGCGCTGACAGCGAATAATGTGGTATTCACAAAGCACAGGATGAAATTAAACAAGACGGCGAGGAAAACGACAGTGCTGGCCACAAGCTGCGGTGTGCCACGCACCTCGAGCTGTTGGCTGCTCGCGTCGAGATAAGGATGGGAGCCGAGATAAGGATTAGATAGGGTGCTCATTGGGTCGCGATTATATTGTCTTGTGCTTCAGAATAGCCACCGGCCTCGGTTGACGAACGCGAAGGTGCTACGCTAAGCGACAAAGACGAAAGCGGCTAGCCAGTTTTCGCGGTTAGCTCAATTTTGTGAGCATTTACGATCAGTAGTTGTGAAATGGAGTTAATGTCGGGCGGATTGTAGCGTTTCCCCTTAAGCTAGTCCGTTTGGGTTAATCCAAAATAGGCAAAGATCCGATCGGCAGTTGCCGTAATAGTACGCCCTCCGAAATAGCGCTTATAGTGCACTTTCCAGCATAGCGTTTCAGCTTGGCGCGCGTTTAAAGTGGTATGAGCCGGTCGCGATGGGAGCTGGGTGCCGTAAATGGGAGACGCACCTTTTGTTTTTGAGCAGGCACCTGACGGTTGCGCCTATCGTTGAGGTGGGTCCGCGGATGAAGATTGTTCACGTCGTCCGGCAGTTCTACCCCGCGACCGGCGGTTTTGAAAGTGTTGTTCTGGAGCTGGCATCCGCGCAAGCCGCGGCGGGCCACCAAGTGCGCATTGTAACATTAAACCGGCTATTCAACACAGACCGGGTTCTCCCGGTGCGCGATACCGTCGCCGGGGCTGAAATCGTTCGCGTTCCGTATGTTGGCTCGCAACGCTATCCATTCGCACCTTCCGTTATAAAATTCATCGATGATGCGGATGTCGTTCATGTTCACGCAATCGATTTTTTCTTTGATTATCTGGCTTGGACCAAGCCATGGCATCGCAGGAAGCTTGTTGTTTCGACACACGGTGGATTTTTCCACACCTCGTACGCGGCACGGTTTAAGCGACTTTACTTCGCCATCATCACTCGTGCTTCCTTGTTTTGGTATGACGGCGTGGTCGCTGTGAGTGGTGCTGATCGCGCGCTGTTTAGCAAGATCCGAAAGAGCGTTGCTTGCGTCGAAAACGGAGTGAATGTTTCGAAGTATTTCGATCGGGCGCCTGCCGCTCCAGCAAAGACCGTGCTTGCTCTCGGCAGGCTGTCGAGCAATAAGCGTTTGGATCGCTTAATTTATTTCATCGCCGCGCTGCGAAAGCGCGATTTGCAATGGAAGTTGCTAATTGCTGGCCGACAATGGGACGTCAGTGTTGACTGCCTTTACGCCCTTGCTGAGAAGTTGGGCGTCCGCGATGCATTGGAAGTTGTCGTAGATCCGCCGGATGACGAAATCCGCGAGCGGATGGGACACTGTTCTGTCATCGCGAGCGCGTCGGAGTATGAAGGGTTCGGCCTCGCCGCTATAGAAGGTATGTCGGCGGGACTGTTTCCAATTCTGAGTGATATCCCGACATTTCGCGATTTGTTTAACCGCACGGGTGTCGGGATGCTCGTCGAGTTCTCCAATCCTGAGGTGGCAGCCGAAGCGTTCGCCAAGAAGTGGCGAGAGGTCGAAGCCGACTACGTGCGTCGCCGGGCCAGTGCGATCGAAGCCGCTTCGATATATGATTGGCCGCGGGTGTGTCGGTCGTACCAGCGCATTTATGACAATGTTTGCGGCGCGACAAAGCGCACTATACTTGGTGTACCCATTTTTTTTGGTAAGGCGTCGCAAGCTATCGAAGTTATCGACGAACGTTTTGAACGAGCCAGCACGTCGATCGTAGCTTTCGCAAACGCTCATACGCTCAATTTGGCCTATCAGGATAGAAGCTTTGTCGCTGTCCTGCGAAACGCAATCGTATTCAATGATGGAATCGGTGTCGACATCGCCAGCCTTATGCTATTTGGCGCTGCTTTCCCCCAAAATCTTAACGGCACGGATTTTGTGCCGCACTATCTGCAAAATACGCGGCACCAGTATCGGATCTTTTTGCTCGGTGGCCGCCCCGGGATTGCCGAGCAAGCGGGTTTGCATTTTGCGAAACAATTCCCGCGCCATGATTTTGTTGGATGTTATTCAGGATATTTCGGCGAGAATGAAAGTACAAAGATTGCCGCGATGATCAAGGCATCAAACGCTGATGTCGTTCTCGTGGCTATGGGTAATCCGCTGCAAGAAAAGTGGCTCGCGAGCAATTTAGAATCAACAGGTGCAACACTAGGTTTCGGCGTCGGCGCACTTTTCGATTTCGTGACCGGTAATGTTTCTCGCGCGCCGGCCTGGGTGCGTTATCTACGCGTAGAATGGTTCCACCGCTTGCTGCATGAGCCGGTACGGCTGGCCGGCCGTTACCTAGTCGGCAATCCACGCTTTATCTTCCGAATTGTAGGACAACGAATGTCGGCGGTGTCCTTGGATGGCGATCTTTGAGTTCTGAAGGAGTGGCGTTTGCGCGGGCGGGCTTTTTGTATTTGACCTATCTATTCGTTTCCTGCGAAGGCGCGGTTCGCGGAGCGCCTTCTGGTGATGTCTGTGTGCCGTTTATTTCGCGATTTTTGGTCAGCACCGCCATAATTGGCGCATCTTTTCCATTCTTGGACTCTGCCGAAAGTGGGTAGTCACCCCACCATGGGCCGCCAGCCCAATAAGTCCAAGGAATTTCCTCCTGCGCAAGATAGCCCAGCAGCCGATCCGCGAGGTCAAGCCACCGCGTATCATTGTTGGGAACGCCGAATTCCGTGATGATCCCTCTCGCCTGATGCAGCTTTAACCACTCCACAAAGGGCCGGACCCATTCGACGCCGCGATTTGCCGAGGCACCATTAAGTGTATATCCAAATTTATAGGTTCCGCTGTGATCAAGATCGAAATATTGATGCGCCTCATAGACAAGTTTCTCGGAAGGATCATCAAGCAAAAAGTCATCGTTGTAATCACGCCAGCTCCACGCTCCGCTCCAGGCGTCACCTGGCGCGAGTACCAGCCGGTCGCGGTCGGCGGCTCGTATTGCGTTAAGTCCTGCCTGTGCTGTTTGCTTCCAAAGACCTTGCGAATCATGCGGCTCGTTCATGAGGCTGAGTGCGTAGATTGTGGAGTTACCGGCAAAAGCAGTGGCCACCTTGCCTGAGAAGTCGGCGAAAGCTTCGATCGGCACGCCTTCCGTACCGATGAGTGTCTCGTTGCCGCGAAGGTAGTAGCGGCCGAAGTTGTGGGGAGACAGGATTATCCGCATATTGCGCGCGCGCGCCGCGGCGATAACGGCTTTAATGTCGACCGAGTTCCGCGTCATCAAGTTTGCCAAACAGCGACGGTTGTAGCCGTTCCCAGCGATACGGCAGCCGGACTACGGTAAATCCCTTGCTGGCGTAGTAATCGAGCTCCTGTGATGTGGGATAAATATAGTCTTTGCCGTAAATCGCCTTACGGTCAGGATTGAGCTCACCGCCGGAGAGGTTGATGCCGCGCTTGAACAATATCGGGTCTTCGGATAGCGCAGCGTCGGCATAGGCGGACGAGGCGTTCGCCAGCGGATATCCGAATGCGCAGATGAATAATAAAGTGCCACAAAAGGAGGCTATCGCCCCGATTAGACCTGTCATGATACGCATCCACTCCACACCACTCGCGGGATTGTCAAGGTCGACCTTACTGATACCCCGATAAACGGGGCGCTTTCATTGATAAGTCAAGCCCGCTGCGATTCAAAAAACCGCCACTCCAAACGAAGGTCGGCTTCCCAAAAAGCAAATTTGTAATATGCCGTTGGCGGCCCCTATAAGGCGTCAAGGGGGCTCGAACGGGCTCGCTTCCACTACGGGGGTTTTAACCAGGAGGCCTCGATTAGTCGAGTTGCTTAGAGCAAATGTTCGTCGTGTTGCTTTAACATGTATATCCGTATGCTGAACTGCATGATCCGGAGTCGATGTCGATGATTTCAACGGCGCGAACATTGCGCTGTCGTCAAATCGTTGAAGCGGACCTTGACGCGGTCGTGTCGCTACTCACGCGGGGATTTCCGGACCGTGACAGCGCGTTTTGGTGGAACGCGCTTGCGCTTTTGGGCGGCCATGAGCCGCCATCAGGTCTCGCAAAATATGGTTACCTGATGGAAAGCGGCGGTGAAGCTGTCGGCGTGGTGCTTCTCATTTGCTCAGCGACGCCGGACAGTGACGGGCCAGCAATCCGCTGCAACCTGTCGAGTTGGTACGTCGACCCACCTTTTCGGGCATATGCACCGATCTTAGTTTCGCAGGCAATTCGCAACAAGGACGTCACCTATCTTAATGTTTCGCCGGCGCCGCACACCCGCGCGATCATCGAAGCGCAAGGGTTCTCTTGCTATTCCCACGGAGTCTTTGTCGCCGTGCCGCTGCTCCATGGCTTTTTTGGCCGGTCGAAGGCTCAAGTGTTCGACGGCAACCGGCGCCCCGACGTGAAGCACGACCAGCGCGTGCAACAACTCCTAGAGAGGCACGCCACGTACGGCTGCGTCAGCTTATGGTGCGTCGCCGATGGGCGGGCGTATCCTTTCGTGTTCCGCCGGCGTCGCCTTTACGGATTTATCCCCATCGTGCAGCTGATCTATTGCAGCGACCTCAGCGATTTTGTTCACTTCGCGGGTCCGGTCGGGTACGAGCTGGCGCGCAGGGGGGTGCTATTGGCAATCATGGACGCTAATGCGCCGGTTGCTGGCTTGGCCGGCTTCTACATGAACGGTCACAGGCCAAAGTACTTCAAAGGCCCAAAGCCGCCACGACTCGGCGATCTTGCATACACTGAATATGCGATGATGGGGGCAACTTTGTGAGGCGCGATCAGCGCAACGGATCCTCACAAGGTGAACTTTGACTTCAGCGTCTGTGATTGCTGATGTCGTGGTCAAACTGGAGGACACGGTTTACCAACGCGATATCCGTCGTCCAAAGTTGCTATTGTCACGCACACCTACACAGCGCCAATCGCAATTCCTTTATGCCGCGCGCGGAGGAAAGAGACGGGAAGGCTATTGGGTTGGCAGATTGCGCTCAGACACCCAGCCCAGACACCTGCGTAAGGCAGGCAATAAAGAGTGGCGGTGCAAATCACCGTGCTCGGACATCGCCGACGGCCACCAGCGTGACGTTCCTCTCGAGGCCCGTGGTGAGCATCGTGCCGTCTCATGGCGTGCTTTGCGGCGGCCGCGGCTCTCGTGCTGGCGCTCATCTGCCAGCGAATCGGCCGGATTGGGGCTTCGTTGCATTTCTTTCACGGCGGCGATTAAAGTGAGTTCGTGAGTTCACGCGCTAATCGGTAATTGTCCCATAGCGTCGTGTAAGCTGATCGGGAGTCCTGGGCCGGGGCGCCGCGCAGCTGTCGCGTCAACGCACGGCAAAACTCAGTCAGGACCGTCTATGCGGGCGATCGTCTTCGGAATTCTGGGTAGCTGGCCGGCAGCAGCCCTCGGATTCGCGTTAGCTGTCAATGTGGGTTGGATGGGTGGGTACTCTAACGAGCGCTGCGGATAAGGGCGGAGCCGAAACGACATTTGAGTTTTGCTTGCTCCGGAGGCCCAATTTGCGTATTTTCGTGAGCGAAATTGCGAGGGGGTAGGGATGCGAGCGAGGCTATTCGCGCTGATTGCGCTTTTTTCCGTGTCGGCCGCCGATGCTTGGGCTCAAGCGATCGGCAGTCAAGAGGATATCCCGGACCTTTCAGGAATCTACCGTTGTGTCCGCGAATGCGCCGGTCCGGGTCTTATCCGTATCGCCCAAGTTGGCCGTGAATTGGGCATCGTCAACGAGCTTGGTCAACCTGGGCGCGGATGGATTCAGTGGCCAGGACGGATCTGGATCTCATCCTGGCAACAGGGGGGTGTTTACTCGCCTACCGCTTTCACGATCCAGTTTGATCGCGGGAGCGTTTGGGTGTTACTGGATCCTGCGCCAATACCGGGAACGCATTATAATGGTTGGTGACCGTAGTGACGCGTCTTCTTTGGTGACCGCTCTGACGGCCCGGCTTGCTTGTATGTGTTCACCGCGTCGCGACAGAATCGTTGATGGTGGCCCGTGTCACTTTTTTGCGAATCGCAAGCAATTTGCTGGCAGATCGGTCCGGCCCTGCCCATGAGTCAACCTTGCGGCGCAAGGCCCGCTTTCTAATGCGGGTTGGACCGAGGAAAAGGACGCCCCCTCACGCTTCCGGCCACCTTACCGGGTCCCGATGTGGAAGAGTCGCGCGATTGACCTGTCGCCCGCGTTGACGGCGGCTGACGCGGGTATCCATTAGCCCTGCCATGCGCAGGTAGTACCTTTCTAACGGAGAACTTGATTTCATATCCTCGCCCCGCAACTGGGGTTCGAATGCATAGGGTGGCAATTTCGGCCAAGGGCCAGGGCTCCGGGCGAACTTAACGGCGTCGAGGAAATCAGGAGGCAGCTTGAGGTCCAACATGAACGCAGTCTCTTCGGCTTGCGTGAACCAAATCAGCCAGGCTGGCGCTGTCTCGAAAATCAGATTAAGCTTCTCCTTTAGATTGCGGCCCGGCAAACCAGGAAATACGGTCGAACGAAGATCGTCGCAGACGATCATAGACCCCTGGTAGACAAATGGATCTTCGGTTCCCTGGTAGCCTGTGCGTTTCCAGGCCTCCGAAAGTCGCTCACCAATCTTTGGTTCGCCAAATTTTATCAGATAAGCCAAAATAACGGCATGCGAAATCAGTCTTTCAAATAACTGGGAATCTAGATAGCCGTCCTCATCGAGTCCGCTGTCGGAGTGAAATGCTGCAGTACGCTCCGCCGCGTAGTGGCGAACGCGGCTCTCTAACCGAGCTATACGCGCGCGCTGGGATTGGCTCATCCAACGCTGCTCAACTGCAGCTCTACAGTCTCAAGTCGTTTCACCAAATCGGCCAGGTCAATGGCGCGCGCATAGGAGTTCACAATGGCCGCCAACGCTGCGCCTTCACCGGGACTAATTTGCCCCTCTGAGACCGCTTGTGCGATAGCGCCGAGCGCCTCCACCGCGTCGTCGGCATATTCCATTTTCGGCAGGTTAACTTTGACCGCGCGCTCTCGCGGCAGGATGCGATTGAGCAGAAATTTTAGCATTTGCGTATCGCCGGCTTTGGCGAGCTCTATGGCCCGGCGCACCAAATCCTGTTCCTCGCCAGCCAACAGCGAAGCCGAAATGGCGGACAGCCGATTCTTCGATCCAGGTCGCCTTCCGGCATTGCCCTTTGCAAAGGGGCGCCCGCGTGCGCCTTTAGGTTGAGCTAAATCGCCTTCTGATTGTGTCATGGGTTTCTCGCTCGTAGTCTCCGCCTAGACATAGGATAAAAGCGCGACCGCCACAGCGCGGCATCACGCCGCGTAGATCTCGCGTAAACAACGCGGCAAGAGGTTATACAAAGGCAGCCGTGGCATAGCGGAAATGCGCCGCAATGAGGGAATGCTAGACCTGTGGTTTTCGTGAGGGCCGGACGCCGCGTCTGGCCTGGCGCTGACAAACCTGAGGAGCGATCGGTTGGCTGACCGAATTGATTCGATTCGTTCCGGGCTGGTTCTGTAGCGCGACTACGTCATGGCTGCGTTAGGCTCCCCGGACACGCGCGATCCCACAAATAGTCGCAGCTGCTAAAAAAACAGCCGACGAATTTGGCCACAAGGAATTGGGCTCACTATATGGAACGGCGACCTCTCAACCGTCGGGTATTTTGACAAAGAACTTTCGCTGATCGGCAGCGCACGCCTTTGACCGGCAAGTGGCTGAGAGCGGCGGTCTCGGCTTGATCGCTCTCATAACGACGTTTTATTTAATTGATATGCCTCCGCCTCGTCTTTGCCTTTTTTTATGCCAATTAATTAATGGTCGGGAGTAGATGTGGGGGTGCCAAGGGGTTGGCACTCTGGGGCGTTCGGGGCACTTCATGTCTGTTTGGGGACACGTCCTTAACTGGATGGAGTTGGCGATCGTTTGGTTATTGACGTTCGCAATCGGCATAGCGATTTATTTTGTTCCAATCGCGCGGCTTCTGGACGGCTTGATAGAGTAAGCAAGCCGGCCGACGCTCAATGCTGGATCGTCCTCATTGGCTGCGATGCTCCCTCGTCCGAAATAGAAGGGGGACAAAATGGCAGAGGTCTTAAGACTTGTTCGGGAATCCGCTTTCAGTCCCGAGACGATCCAGAACTTAGCGGCCGCACTTGATGAAACCTGGGAGAGGCTTCGCGAGTCTGGCAGCCGATTAGCAAGGCCCGCTTATTCACGAGCCATGCGTGAGGTCGTTGCTAAACGCATCATCGAAATGGCCCAACGTGGGGTGGAGGATCGCGAAGCGCTCGTGACAAGCGCGCTACAATTCATAGCCGCCAATTACGAGCAATCCGGCCAACGGGTGAAATAAAATACCTCATCTCACACGCGTCTTTGTCGGGACTTCAGTGTGTGGGGCGGGCCCGCTCGTTTCGCGCGTGGCGGCCTCCGTCACCCGGAGACTGCCCGCCCGGCAGGTGAAGGTCTGCGGATCGCCGCCAGCGATGGTCCGAAAACGATGCGGTACGACCTCTGCGCGATCCGGGCTGAGAGCGGAGTCTCACTCCTTTCCCTTTCCAAACAGCGGGAAGGATGTTTCGGCCCCTTGTTGGCTTGGCTGCTCGGGGGGCGGTTTAACCACTAATGGCGTTTCAGCTCTACTGATTGCGGCCTGCGACGTTGCCGAATGTGTCACGCGGACGGCGTGGTGTTTGCGTGGTGCCGCCCTTCTGATCAACGGCCTCTTGTGAACCACGTCAAACGGGCGAGCGCCCAGGGCGCCATGCTCGACGGCTGCTAAAACGCCTGATGGCGGTACGGCGACGGGGGCCGGCAGTGGTGTCACGAGCACGCCGGCCGAAGGGGTAGAACCTGTCGTTTGTGCGAGCAGCGTCCCCCCCAACTGCTGCCCGAGTGCAATCGAAGCCGCGGTCGACAGGCTAACGCCAAACGCCAAGCAGAAGACCCCGTTCATGGTCTCGGATACCCCCATGCAGTAACGTGGAACCGCCCCTTTTTGTTCGGATGGAAAGCGCGACCGCGGGCTCGCCGGGCAATGAGCTTGGGGGGTACGGCAGCGATCCCAGCGGCGAGCCCCGCATGGGAACCCGTCGCTTGGCAAAAAGGGGCAAACGCCGGCTTCACTTTGCGATCGACCGCTTCATGGATCGGCGCATTGTGCGGCGAGAGCCGCAACGCTGTTATCGGGTTAAAATATTGTTATAATCGCAGACAGCTATGCGTTATGCCGAGTGATTGCGATGAACGCGCCAACGCATTGGTATTATCATACTGGCGAACGCGGATTCGGTCCGGTCAACGAAGCCGACATACGGGTATTGCTCGCCCATAACGAGATCGCGGCTGATACGCTTGTCTGGCGTGATGGGCTCAGCAATTGGACTGAGGCTCGTAGCACCGAGCTTGGCGGTCCTCCTGTCGTTGCGGCCTTCTCATCCTCGCCACCACCTACTGTGAGGCCGGCACGTAAAGAACGCCGCAAAGCGTTCTCGGTAGTGTTGGCAGAAGCATCAATCTTTCTCTCCGAAGGATTTAATTGTGTTGTTTTCAGTGCAGTTCCGTTACTCGTCGTTTTGGTCTTAAGTCGGTAGCGGCGGACGCTGCCTCAATCTGTCCAGACGAAAACCTTCTCGCCGCTAATAATCCCATACAGCTCCCGTGGATGTTGCATTGCAGCCACAGGATCAAACAAAAAACAATTGGTGCCTTCTGTAAGAACGACCGGCGGCCGCGCCAACGGTAAGATCGCGCGTGTCCACAGGGAGGGCTTGTGATGCATGGTCAATTTGCCGGCTACAGCGACGAGCTCGACGCCGTTGCATTCGGGCGTGCGGGAAAAGGTGCCGCATCTAGCGAAAGAGATCAGCTCGACAGAGCGGGCCAAACGATCTTGCAGCTGCTCCACAAAGCCGCCGATGTTGCCGAGGAAAATAGCAAACATGCGCTGGAGGCTGCACAACGGCTCTCGCATCAGCTGCGTGCAGCCGAGGATCGCATTGCCGAGTTGGAAATGGACGTCGGGGCGTACCGTGACCGCGCCGAGCGCGCGGAGCAATGGCTCGATCGCATTCATGGAGAGATTGAAGGCCAATTCCTGAGGCGGGACGACGCGAGCCGCAGGACGCCACGGGCCGCAGGACATAGGGGATAGAAAGAGTCATGCAGAAGACAAAAAGGCCTGCCGACGAATTAGCTGAAATGATCAGAGATGGCCTTGCCGAAGAGGGATTTGACGTTCATGTGAATTCCAACCCGCGCACCGGTTGGGACGTCGTCATCAGCTCCGATAAGTGCACTGAAAATGCCCAGTTGAGAGCGGAGGCGATGGCGGTCGAGTTGCGCCGGGCGTATGATCTGGAGGTGTAAGCCGCCGAAGGAAGGCCTACGGGAGCATCTGGGATTGCGGGGTCTTGCCCACCGTCTTCCGTGCGTCACATGCGCCAACGTAGCTTGCGGGCTGGCGCCTCTACGAACGCCGGTATTCCACCTTAAGCTGCTGCAGGCGATCTGAAAGTTGCCCGCGGGACGACGATTGAAGCCACGCAAAAGTCTGATAGCTACGAGCTAGCTGCAGCCAGCATCTTTCCATCTCGATCAAATCGCGCTGAAAGGTTGGATTGGGCTCTGCTCGCGCTCGCTGTCCGCAATCTTCAGCGTGCTCCAGACACTCGCGCACTTTCGCGCCAACGTTTTCCAGCATCGTGCCTTCCCTTCGTGTTAGGTACGCGAATGGAGCACGCAACGTCAGCAATACAGGCAAGTGCAGCAGATGCTAGCAATACCGTATGACAGTTTTGTAGCGAGCGCAGGCCACAAGAAATATGCGAGGCGTTACGATTCCGCGCCGGTCCAGGGATCAACGGCGGCCTCGAGCCCGGGGACGTTTCTCATTTGCTCGCGTTAAATCCTCTGAACCGGTCAGACGCCGGTGCCGTCTAACGCGTCTGGATATTGCTGTGCCTCCAGTCAGCAAGAACGATGAAGTATCGATCCGCCATGGCCGAGGGCGACCTGTAGGTGCGGTGATACCAAAGTCCATGCACTCTAGCGTGGCTTTGGCGGATTTATCGATCCCGTATTGTCATTCCGAAATGCCGGGCCAGTCGCATGCCCGTGGCTGGCGTCTTAATGTTATGCCTTCCGCTTCTTCGGCATGCGATAGGGATGATGATGATACCGTGTAGTTGCGGGTGATCGCCCCTCAAAGTCAGCTAGTACGTGCATCTTCCGATAGATGGGGTGGTCCTGGCGGCCGGGAGGTTGTCTGAGAAAGGCAACCCGGAAAGTTAGGGATGCAATCGGGCGCGAATCCATGCTCGACTGTTGATTTAGAGGGGGGAGTCGGGCGGCCGAGACCAAGCTTGACGTGCTCTTGAAGATTTCGGCTTCGGGTTTCGGTTGCCCGCGACCTTTCGCTCGCCGAACAAAGGTGAGCCCCGCCTGAGGGGAGTACGGCGGGGCTCGGGGAATGCGACGAGGCCACGAGGGTGATCGAGATAAACCTCGTCGACCATGGAAGACACACGGGTCCCTCGCCCAATCCAACACATGATTGGCGCCAAGTCGCTTGTTTCTGGTAGGTGTGCCGCAAAGATCAGCAATCTCTGTTCGTGAGAAAGCGCCGCACCCGCCTCGAGCACTAATCGGGTTCGTGCAAGTTTGACGGCCAATAAGGTTCTTTGTCGACTTTGTGCGTGATCTGCTACGAAGCGTCCGGGCCGGTTAAATGACCTGAACAGTACGTTGTCATTATCGGACCTAGGAGTTCGAACGTGCGACTGGCGAGGCCCATCATCATTATGGGTAAGTCAATGGCTGTCGCGCACGCGGGCAAAGTGCAGCGGACAGTCGGACGCAAAAGCTACCGTGGGCCACTGAGGTTGAGGCGGGCAGGTGCAGCCGCGCGCTATTGCCTCTTTCGTGCTCGGAAGCGGCACTCGAAAATCCGAGGGCTGAGCGTCATCGCGTAGGCGGATTTCCGTAATAGTGCGCGCCAACGGTTTGGTGTCAGTCGAAAATGATAGATATTTGACTTCGCCGGACATTCTGCCACTCCATAATCCCGTTGTGTGAACTATGAGCCGGTGCAAGGAAGTCTCAGCACAGCGCGGCAACGAACCCAGGCCCTTTAGTCTACGAGGGCCGGAACGATCTGTACGGTGAACAGAAGGACCAGCCAGCCCGCGAAAACGGCCAATGCGACAGCTTCATAGAACTGTGCGCGGTCAATCATGCTGATCATAAACTTCACCGGAACAGCGACGAGGTGCTTCCCCAGGTGTTAAGTTGGACTGATTCGCTGAACAAGGACTTAAGGCGCTTTGTGCGTGGAGTGGCTGCTGTGTCGCCACCGGTTGCATGAGCGGATCCTCGGTCACTCCCTAAGGTTAGGGATTCCAAACGCAACTGGATCATCAATGCAGTCGCCGGCGCCTCCACCTTTGGACGCGCGACGCTTCACGAAGCATGAGATACTTCAGTCCGAACTTTCCTTCGCGGCCGGGAAACGGTGCGCCACACGCACGGCAAGTGATCTGACGCTCGTTGCTCTTCGGCTCAGCCGCGTGTTTGATTAATTGATATAACGCTTGGCAATTTGGGCAGTTAAAGAAACTGAACTTCGTACTTCTTCCGTCCGCCATGATGCGGAGCCTCGCCGCCGATACTTTGGCGACGTTGTAAGGCCATTGGGATGCGATTGGCCCGACGCTTTCGCTGTGATCGTTTAACGTCGCTGTTCAAAAGACTTTACGCCGAAATAAAAAGAAGCCCCGGCGCGGCGCATGGGGGAGAACGCAACTATCGCGCGCCGGGGCCCTGGGTCGGTGCATTTCCCGAAACACACCACCGTCCCACGGACGACGATACGAGCCGCTCGTTAGCGGTGGCTTAAATGTGAAGTGTTGGTTCGCAATGGTCGATTGGGACGACACGGCCGGGTTACTGGATGCAGCGTCCCATATATCTGCCGCCTGGGCATTTTCGCATCGTAGGCTTTGCCGCGGCCGGTCTCGCGGCGCCTTCCATGCACCGCCCGTGTGCGTACTGGCCACTCGGGCAGCTCTGGGCGTTCGCAGAACCTGCGCTGAACAAAATAGCGCAACACAAGAGCGCGAACGATATGACGGTAATCCGCATTACGTCCTCCCTCCGAGTACCCTGAAAGGTATCTTTACTGCGGCAGCCTCTACCCAATATTCGGATCTGAAAGATTTCGCCACCACTAATTAGCTAACGTCGGTGCCCCGTGCGCTACCCGTTACACCCTATCGTCGCTTGGTGTGTCCAACATATCCATGGAGCGGCCTCTCTTTTCAATTTCGGCCAAACGCTGCCAACGTCTTATCGGGCGCAAGCCTGTCACAAAGTCGATCGAGTTGAAGTGAGCAGCGCCGCGACTGTGCAAAGGAACTGAAGCATTTCAATGCTACGGCCCGAAGGCATAAACGATCTCCAAAAGCGGAAAATTTTGGACTAACACTCATGACGTGCCCCGATTGCGCAAACATTCTCTCGTCGCCAAGCACATTCAAATTTGTGGCTACATCTATGACGTCCACTCTGGTAGGCTCGTTGAAGTCGCCGCTGCGACCAAGGCCGGCCGGTCACGTTATACCGGCGATAATGTCTTTCCGGTAACATTGGCGGCTCGGCCTTTGAACGTCGAAAGGAGATATCTGTGTTCGAACGCCTCTTGGTGCCTGGCTCAACCGAAAAGCCGACGTGCCGCTGCGGCGATATGATGGATGTCGCAAGTATTGAACGGCTTCCAGAGGGAAGTGATGGAGCCGTTCGGGTCTATCGGTGTGTTGCGTGCCACCACGAGATGCGGCTTACCGTATGGGCAACTGCAACCTGACGATTTAGTTTATCCTGCGCTCGATCAATCTACGCCACTTCGGTTCGACCGATTTCCAGCGCTCCGGTTTCGACAGCTTGTTTTGTGCCTCGTTAAGGACGTGACCAACAGCTTCCGCCCGTCACCGGGCGAGGGCACAGCGCGGCGGCCCGCTGAAATGAATGGTTCTGTACCTTCGCTGCCTACACTCACAAACGAGGTCGATGGCGCGCGCGCTCGCGCGATCGCGCTGCTACTTATTGGCCGGTTCACCAACGTCTCTTCGCTAGCGCGTTGGTATGATGCACAGCACAGACATCAACGCCCTTGCGAAGTACGAGAAGGCCACACAAAACCTCGATAGCATGTTGGCCCGCTTGACTCCGCGCCGGCAGGAAGTAGGCGATGCAGAGGCCGCCCCAATGGCGTTTACACTCCCGCTACTTCCGGCTTCTGTTGCGCTTGCTCTGATTCTGCTATCGGCTTTCTTCTTTCCCGCCGTCCTGGAAACTCCGGGCCTCGAAAGTTTTATGGTCGGGCCCTGAACTAGCGCCGCCCGATCACCTTCCTGACCAGCGCCTTTGACGGCCGCCGGCGAGAGTCTAACGAGCTGAACGCTGCCTTCTTCCTTGCGACGGCGGATTACTTGCGTCTGTCGACCCGAGCTCAGGTGCATATCCCGACCATCTGTAGCCGGCCTTATTAAGCGCCATCTGCGCTCGCTTCTGCGCATCCTCACCCGACAGCGGCCGGCCGTCCACACCGGCTGCGATATCGCGAAGCATGAGACAAAAGTGTTTCCAATCGTCAAAGTACTGCACGGCACGACGCCAATTGTGAGGTAAGCCCTGTAGTGCAATAGATCACACGGTCGCTTCGAATTCTACCGGACCTCTTCGTGGCGACGTTAATCCGTGTTCTTGCGCAACTGTTGCTAGACGGTGACACGCCATCGAAATCTTCCGTTGCCCATTAATCGCCACAAAAATAAACCCTCGGCGGTCGAAGATCCCAGGGCCTCTACAGGTTGACGCTTCAGCTTGTAGGCTTCTGCGATCCGGACGGCGGGGATGTCGGGGGACTGGGGAACGCCGTCCGGATTGGGCGTACTGAAATCTTCCTCAATAGTTGGCGCTTGGAATATGTGACGCTGATCACGCGTCAGTGAAAGCTCGATTTGGGTGCTTCGAACATTGGCACTGCTCTCGATTGCCTTGTCGATTTGGCAGGTTGCTGGGAACGGCGGTATGCCGATATCAAGGCAATCTTTCTCTTTGAGCCAACGGACTACGATGCCACTGGGTTCTTGATTCTCAGCCAACGCGCTGATCGGCAGGCGCAATTTGGCGTACCCAGCCGCTTCGATACGACGCCCTCAGAGCCGAGCGCGTCGGTGTGCTTGTAGAAATCGTTGGGTCGTCACCCTCTCGTAGGGCGCGTTAGGAGCGATGCCGTGGTGGGGGACCGCAGCAGGCCAGCCTGCCGGCGCTCACGGTCCACACATCCACATCGAAAAGGTCCAACGCGCATATCAAAGCGAGGCCATTGCGCCCTGTACTGCGGATGATCGAACACCACCATCGCAAGCGTCGCCATAGACGATCGCCTCCGTCGACCACCTGCGACTTGATCGGAAGCGCCATGATTGCTGCGGTCGGGTTACAGGCCGCGCTGCACGGCTTCGGCGCCGCACCGATCCAAGAGGTTTTGTGACTGATAACGCAGTTCAACACGCGGGCGACGCAATACGTGAGATGAACGGACGGCCGATGACTGGACATAACCATTTTGATCAGTCAGTCTGTTAAGAGCGGCCCGACGGATTGTTGGCCCAATCCGTCGGGCCTTGTCACTACGCTTCTTCCTGCGGAGCGCTATGACCGAGCCAATCTGTACCACAAAAAAGATCCGGCGGCATTCCCTTCGCAGTCAGCGACAAGGCGAAAGGGATAAATAATGCTAACGGAGTACACTAAGCTACTGCGCACTGATTTCGTGCGAACGAGACGTCGTAGATCAACCGGAAAAACCCCATCTCACCAATTGCTTGAGTGCGGCGAACTGGATTGGGAACCCTGGACCCAAGACGATCCGGCCGCTTCGCTCGTTCCTTCCGATGAAAGCATGGCGGCCGTTGCCGAGGCTTCACGCACGGCTTATTCGATCATGCACCTGACAAAGAACCAATTGATCAACATTCAGGGCGAAGCAGGTTTCGATGACTTTGTAGAGGTTATGGGAGACCTCGCCAATACTTTACAAATGTTACGAGCCATCGTTCAGATGGTCGAAGGCGCTCAGGGGCGCATGATGGTATCTGCTTGCGCGCGCTTGCAAAACGAACCGAGCCCCAGAGGCCATCGTGCTTCGCCCGCTCGTAAACCAGCTGACCGCGTGTGGAAAAAGCGGCGTAAAGTTCACAGGCAGAGCACCGGTAATGGCTAGGAAACGCTGGCGACGGCAAGGGTGCCACGCAATTTCCTCGCGCGCCGAGGGCTGCGGCGAACCCTGGTCGGGCTTTTCGCCATGCATTCTTGGCGCAATTACCTAGTGGCTATATTTTGGTCACGGTTGGCCAAAATTAGATCAGCGGTGGCCTTACATTTCTTCACTGTTGTAGGAACGTTATCGTTCCGCGCCGATTGAGCGTTTTGGGAAGGGATTTCGTCTAACATATCGGAAATGAAGTGGGGACCGAGTCATGCGTGATGTGAACGGAAAACAATGGGCAGACTTCGCGGCGAAGGTACAGACATTGTGCGGCGAGTTTATTGACGCCATTGAACGTGATCAATACTCACCGGCCGAAGTGATCCAAGCCGCGTGCAATATAATTACGGCTGCAATCGACGAAACGGGCGATAGGGATTTGGCCATACGAGCTACGCAACGCTGGATGATTACCAGCCTTGAGCGAGCTAGAGCCGTCGATCCGACACGACACCTCGGCCAGTTGAATTGATGCGACTCGCGGCGCAACCGGCAACGCGGTCGGGGTTAAGTCAGTTGCGTTGTGCCCATGGTGATGGCCTGTTGAGGCGGATCGCCTGAACGCATGTCAATCCGTCTGACGGGCTCTACGGCGCGCCACGTCGACATCGATCAGACTTGACGACCAATAAAGCTCACACAGCGAACAGCCGACTTTGACAACATATACGCGCCGAGTACCGCTACGGTCGGTCCGTACAGCACCAATGCTGCCTCCAATGTGTCCCATAAAGCGTCGTCGAGCGCCAGCAGGACAATAATACCGGCAACGAAGAGCAGCGCGCACCAGACGACCAGGCGATTTTCGCGGGACATTCGAGCGAATTGTGAGAGAGCAGGGCGGCTCGGGATTTTCACGGAAAAGTTTTTGCGCAAGGGCCGTAATCTGCGATCCCAAAATGCGGCCAACCGCAAGCCCGCTCCGCCGAGAAGCATAAGTGCAAATGGTAGATAGCTGAGCTTACCGAGTGCGTGCGCGTGCAGGCTGATAAAGTCGGCAGTGAAAACGATAGCGATGTACTCCAGGGCGATCGCGCGGAGAATGCGCCAGAGACGAGGATCAAGAGCGCTCCGAAGCCGTGGCAGCGAAAAAAGCGCGAGGAGATACGTGCAGAAAATCCCGATCCAGAAGAACACCATGGCTCCGCTGGGTTCGGTCGCGACATGAATGATCCAAAAAACGAGTCCGACGTGAATGAGCTGGGCGGAAGCATAGGCGAGGCCCAGGTCGCGTCCGCGGCGCGCCAATCCGTCAAGACGTGGCGACAGCCACGCTATTGCGCCTCCCACATACGCGGTCCAGAAAAGGAAAAAAGACCATCGCGCGGTTGCCCGGAGAGCGATCGCCGTCCCTCGTTCCCCTACGCCGAAAATGACGAGGATGATGACTGCCAGCGCAAGCGCAATAAGGAATGCCACCGACATGAGCGCCGCTGTCGTATTCGCGCCCCTGCCGTTCCCTGGTTCCGACGCGTGAGCTGGCCAGCGCATCTTTCACGGATTTCACGAGCTGAACATGCAGGAGCTTTTAGCATGGGCCGGTTCGCGCTGACTCGTCACTTTCGCGCCAGCCCAGCCGGCGTGGCTCGGCTCTACGAGTGATCACAGCGTGCTCTGAAGAAGGATGGGTGCACGCGAATGTGTTCTCCGTGCAACATCCATTGATCAGGTGCTCGCCTCACTGAGCACGTGGAACTCAAAGGGCGCGCCGTTCGTTACCGGAACGAATGGGGAGATATACATGCGCAATATACTTTTCTTTCTCACCCTCGCGGCTGGGCTTGCGATTGCTGGCACTTCGAGCGCTGCCGCCATGCCGACCAACGTGGCGGCCATGAAAGAAGTGGCCGCCTCCTCATCGTCTTTCGAGCCGACGAGATGGAGGAGATGGCCGCGGGGGCACACGAAATGCTACCGCGAATTCGTCATCGGCCCTTACAGTTGTCACTGGTTTCCGCTCTGACGCGATCGTTGGGGTGCTCAGGACGCCACAGGCCGAGCCCCCACCAAAGGACACGGCCTAAGGCCGCCCATCGCTTCATGTTGCTGGCACGGTCGCGTTGCGCGCATCCGCTTCCTGAGCCGCCCGACAAAACCTATGGCACCGAGTCCGCTGGCGAAAAGCGGAAGGGCGGCGGGCAGTGGTGTCTGAGCTACCTGGAGGACGCCGACTCCCGCGAAGGCACCGGTGGGGCCGAATTCACCCCAATCATTGCCGGAGCCATTGCCTCCGAAGGTGAACACGTTGATGTCACCGATGCTGGCGACCAACAGTGAGAAGCCGTTGCTGCCCAAGAGGAACGGTTGATTGAGGAGCAGCTGATTACTGTTTCCTTCAAAACTGCCGGGCGCCAACAAGCTGACGCTGTTGCCGTTCACTTCGCCAGTCACGCTGTTGATGATGTAAACACCGGGCGTCCCGGTCATTGTTGCCGTCAACGAGCCGCTACCGGTATAGGTGAAGCCACCCGACGTGACGTTGGAGGGGACGCTGAGGGTCCAATCGAACGTTGCTGCGCCGGCACTGGCTGTGGTGATTGCGGCTCCGAGCGAGCCAACCAACAAGGCCGCGGTTCTTACAAATCTCATTTGCATCCTCCTCGTTCCAGGCTTGATGAAGCAGCCAAACGAGTGAAGCGCGGGGCCAGGACGCTCGCATGAATGCAAAACGATAATTGCTCGAGAGGTGTCGTTATCGCATATCAAGACATCACACATGATAACATAACGCATACGTGCGTGCCCCGAATTCGTGCGCCCGCGGTGGTCGGCGAATAGCCTCGGGACTTCCGACGGCGGCCCCCTGACCGCCTGCGAGCTTCACTTCCTGTTCAAATATTTTATGCTGCGCTAGGCGCGTGGGTGCATTTGCCGTTACGTTCGGATCCTCAAGGCGCCCGGGGTGACGTTTCGGGGGAATAACCCCGTCGACCACGATTGACGGCAGGCGGCACGAGCGAAATTCGCCGCAGCTCCGGTGCAGAGCGCGTCCATGACCGAAGTCGCGATCATCGACAATGAGGAATTGGCGGTCCTGTGTGACATCGTCAGCGGCTGGGGTGTGAGAAAATGGGCCGAAAGCCCGGGGGCGGCCAAAAAACAAGCTCTCGACCGACTGATAGCTCACGGATACGTCGAGACCGCACATGAAGGTGCCACCACGAGCTACCGACACACGACCAAGGCAGAAATCCTTTTTGCCCAGCTGTGCGTCGGCATCAGCGGCGGCTGACACTCGGTGCCAATTTTACGCGAGCGGTGGCGGGCTTCACCCGAAGCGTGGATACGCGACGGATTCGAAAAGCGTGTTGGTTTTGACTGGGAGGCCACCGGCCGGCGGCCGGCGGGCAAAACGAACCCAAGGAGATGGACTTGGCGCATCATTTGGCGGCAGGATGAGTTTGAACCATGCTTCCATCGCTCTTTGCTTCGGAAGGGAATTCGCAGCGCTGGAGCCCGCCGCGCGCGGCAGGCTATGGCGCCGGCGTCGGTCTTTTGGCGGCGTTGATCAAGATATTTGGCCCGTTTCGTAGCGGTGAAGTAGCGCTTGCGCCGGCGTTGGAAATCGGCCTAGCCGTGATCGCGTTTGCGCTCCTTTGCGCGGGCGCGGCGTTGCTGCGCAATCGTCTTGCGCGCCGGCTCCAGGATTTGAGCTGACTCCTCCCCGCTGCTTTCAGTCCGCCGGACGTTCGCAATCCTTGGTCTTTTGGCCAGAGCTTCGTCCCGCTCCGCGCCGCTGGCCGAAACCACATTCACGCCAAGCAAGAAAGTTCGTATAGTTCGGGCGCTTAAGCCGAGCCGGGGAACCCAAGAACATGTCGCAATCGGAGGTTCGCGAATCCGACATTCGCGAAGTTGACGTTATTGTCGTCGGTGCCGGCTCCGCCGGCGCCACGCTGGCCGCGCGGCTGTCGGAAGATGCGTCGCGCCGCGTCTTGTTGATCGAAGCCGGCCGCGACACCCCACCGGGCGAGGTTCCTGACGACATCCGCAACATATTCCCGGCCGCCTATATCAACAGCGACTATTTCTGGAGCGGCCTTGCCACCAGCCTGCGCGACGGCGAACCGCCGGTGCCGTTTCTGCAACCGAAGGTCATGGGCGGGGGCTCGAGCGTCATGGGCATGATCGCCTTGCGCGGTCTGCCGAGCGACTACGACGGCTGGGAACAAGCCGGTGCACGCAACTGGGGCTGGCGCGACGTGCTGCCGGCTTTTCAGGGGATGACGGACGATCGCGACGACCCGGGGCCGGGCCGTAACGTACGGGGGCCCAACATCGTGCGCCGGCTGCCGCGTCAGAGCTGGCCCGCCTATATGGGAAAGATCGAGCAGGTCCTGGCGGGGCAAGGTATTCCCTCGCATGCCAATGTTTACGACAGCAACGACGACGGCTTCTTTCCGCTGCCGCTCAGTCAGGACCACGAACGTGCCACCAGCGCGCGATGCTACCTGACTGCGGAGGCGAGGGCGCGCCCCAATCTGGAAATACTCTGCGAGACGCGGGTGCTCCGCGTCCTCTTCGAGGGCCAGCGCGTCACCGGCGTGATCGCCGAACGTGACGGCGTGCAAAAAACCATCGCGGCGCGGGAAGTCGTGATTTCGGCAGGCGGTGTTTATTCCCCGGCCGTGTTGCTGCGCTCGGGCGTCGGTCCGGCCGACGATTTGCGCAAGCACGGCATTGCGGTGGTCGCCGACCGGCGCGGCGTAGGCCGCAACTACCAAAATCACCCGCAGATGCATTTCTCCATGCCGCTCAAGCCGGGCACGCGCATGCCGGCTTCGGCGCAGCACTACATCATGACCGGCCACCGGTTTTCATCCGGCTTGCCGGGCTGCAGCCACGGCGATTTGTTTCATTATTACACCGGGCGGGTCAGCACCCGATCGTTCGGTCCCCGCATGGCGATGATCGCAGCCTGCCTCTACACGCCGGTTTCGCGGGGATTTGTGGCGCTGCGTTCGGCCGACCCGAACGATCCGCCTGTGGTCGAGCAGCGGCTCCTCGCCGATCCGCTCGACGCCAAGCGCATGATCATGTCGGTCCGGCGGGCCGAGCAGCTCCTGCTGACGCCGGCCGTGCGCGCTTGTTTTGAGGAAATCTATCTGATGCCGCGGCAAGCGCCGCTGAAACTGATCAACGGCACCGGACTGCCGGGCCTGGTCAAGGAGATCGGAGCAACCGCGGTATTGAGCGCGCCGGCGGCGCTTCGCCGCGCCATGATCGGCAGCGCCATCAGGCCCGGCCGATTAATCGCCGACGAGGCCAAGACTTACCCCATATCGGACGAGGAGATCCTTGACGCCAGCGGCTCGAGTTTCCATCCCTCCTGCACCTGCGCGATCGGCGCGGAAGCCGATCCGATGGCGGTAGTCGATCCTTATTGTCGCGTGTATGGTATCCAGGGATTGCGCGTTGCCGATGCCTCGGTCATGCCAAGGATCGTCAGCGCCAATACCAATACACCAACGGTTATGATAGCCGAACGGGTTGCCGAATTTATGCGCACAGGCCACTAACCATACCGCCATCCCGGCCGCGGTTCGCGGCTTAATTCCCACCCGATTGTTCCCATCTATGACACAAATAGAGCGTCACCGAGCGAGCACTTCCATGTCGGATTGTCTTCACTGCGACATCAACGAGATGGTGCAAAAACACATCGAGAGTGCCGAAAATCCCGATATTGCCGATCTGGTCGCGCGGATCGCGGAGAGCCTGGCCGACACGATTCTCAATTTCGTGCCTGAGGAAGATCAGGCGACGGTGCTGGCGCATTCCGTCGCGCATCTCGGCGAGATGTTCCTACAAAAAGGTGGAGCCGCGGAGGGCGACACCACCCACTAAGCGCGTCCGATTGGACGCGTCGCGACCAAGCATGTTCCCGGAACAGCATGCCGTTGGGCTTTGCCCTAATCGCGGTCATCGGTTTTCCGAAAAGACGTGCCACACAGGCGACTCTGGAGCCGATCCCAATTCGACTTAATCCGGACGTGCTCTAGCATGACCCGGCCCCGCAAGGGCTTGCTTCGAAATCCGCGATCATTTCTTGAGCTGGAGGAGCTTTATGGATTCCATCAAGCCGCTTTTCACTGCCACTGCCACCGCGACCGGAGGCCGCAACGGACATACGCAGTCCAGCGACGGCATCGTGAGCGCCGACCTGTCGGTGCCGAAAGCCATGGGCGGTCCCGGCAAGCCCGGCACCGCGACCCCCGAGCATCTTTTTGCCGCCGGCTATGCGGCCTGTTTCGGCGGCGCGCTCGACTTTGTCGGCAAGCAGCACCACAAGGATGCCAGCAAGGCCAGCATCACCGCCGACGTGTCGATCGGACCGCGCGAGGGCGGCGGCTTCGGGCTTGCGGTGAAGCTGCATGTCGTCGACCCGAGCCTGCCGCAAGCCGAATTGGCCGCACTGGCCAAGGAAGCGCATGAAAAGATCTGTCCCTATTCGCATGCCACGCGCGGCAACGTCGATGTGCAGCTCGAAGTGAAGGGCGCCTGAGCCGCGCCGGCGTGAAAAGGGGCCGCCGCGGCAGATCGTCAACCAAAGAACCAAACAAAGACAGGGCGGCTCACGGCCGCCCTGTTTTCATTTGCGCAAACGCCCAAAGCATGTCTCGGAAAAGTGGAAACCGGTTTTCCGAACAAGACATGCAACGACAAAGAAATCTAGAGTACTTCCCGATTCTACTTAATCGGGAAGTACTCTTGGACGCACGCGGCTCAAATGCGTGAGATGTCGCGATCTTTGGTCTCGGGTAGGAAGATCAACCCGACGACGAAACTCATCGCCGCGATGGCGATCGGGTACCAGAGGCCCGAATAGATACTTCCGGTCGCGGCCACGATCGCGAATGCCAGCGCGGGCAGGAAGCCGCCGAACCAGCCGTTGCCGATGTGGTAGGGCAGGGACATTCCGGTGTAACGGATCCGGGTCGGGAACATCTCGACCAGCCAGGCGGCGATCGGCCCGTACACCATGGTCACATAGAGCACCAGAATGGCGAGCAGGACCACCGTCATCACGTAATTGATGTCGTTCGGATCGGCGCTCGCCGGATAGCCATGGGCCTTGATCGCTTCGCCGATCTTCTTGGCGGCGTCAGGTTCGTCGCCCGCGATCGTCTGGTCGCCGATCTTGACACTGGCGACCGTTCCGCTCGGGGCTGCGATGTTGTCGTAGTTCACCGACAGATTCACTAGCGCCGCCTTGATGACATCGCACGGCGTGGTGAATTTCTCGGTGCCCGTCGCCTTGAACTGGAACGAGCACTTGGCTGGATCGGCGGTCACCGTTACGGGCGCCGTCGCCAGAGCGTGCTCCAGTTTGGGGTTGGCAAAATGGGTGATGCCTTGGAAGATCGGGAAGTAGGTCACCACCGCGAGCGCGAATCCGGCAAGCATGATCGGCTTGCGGCCGATCTTGTCGGAAAGCCAGCCAAACAGGATGAAGCCAGGCGTCGCGACCGCAAGCGCGATCGCGATCATGATCCAAGCGGTCTGGCTAGGAACTTTCAAGGTCTGCGTCAGGAAGAACAAGGAATAGAATTGTCCGCCATACCAAACAACCGCTTCGCCGGCGGTGGCGCCAAACAACGCCGCGATGGCGATTTTAGCGTTGCTCCATTGGCCGAACGCCTCGGTGAGCGGTCGTTTTGACTGAGTGCCTTCTTCGACCATCTGCCGAAAGAGCGGCGACTCGTTGAGCCTAAGCCGGATCCAGATCGAAACCGCAAGCAGGAGTGCCGATACCAGGAACGGGATGCGCCAGCCCCAGCTGGCGAAGCTCTCCTCGCCCATGGCAGTGCGGATCCCGAGGATCAGAAGCAGCGCCAGGAACAGGCCAAGCGTGGCGGTGGTCTGGATCCAGGAGGTGTAAAAGCCGCGCCTGTTGCCGGGAGCGTGTTCGGCGACGTAGGTCGCAGCGCCGCCATACTCGCCGCCGAGCGCAAGTCCCTGCACCAGGCGCAGTACGATCAACAGCGCCGGTGCCGCCAGCCCCCAACTCGCATAACCGGGCAGCAGGCCGATGAAAAAAGTGCCGAGACCCATCAGGGTCATCGTGATCAGGAACGTATATTTGCGGCCGACCAGGTCACCCAGGCGCCCGAAAATCAGCGCTCCGAAGGGACGCACGGCGAAGCCGGCGGCAAAGGCCAGCAGCGTAAAAATGAACGCCACATTCTGCGGGATGGCAGAGGTGAAAAAGTATTTCGCCAGAAACGCGGCGAGCGTGCCGTAGATGTAGAAATCGTACCACTCGAACACCGTACCGAGTGACGAGGCGAAGATCACGAGCCGATGCTCGCTGGTCATGCCTCCGGTTCGCGGTGTGTTGATCGCCATTGTGGTCATGGACGTCGTCTCCCCAACTCGTTCATGGTTTGCTTGCCCCGCGCCTGCGCGCGATGTGCGCATGTTCCGCCAAGCGTAGTCGGGCGTCCTCCCACTGTCTCTCCGTCAGAGGTCGTAAGCCAAAAGTCGAGTTAGGGCCGGCTGGCGGCCGCAAGTGATAACCTTGCGGCGTTGCAGCATAGGTCCTATTCGCCGATTTTCGTTGCAGGATCGGCGTTTGCAGCCAATGAAGTGCTCGATGGATGCCGTTTCCGATCCTCAGCCGGCCGACCAGCTTCCCAGCGTGAAATCCGCCAGCGCCGCTGCCGGAGCGGTGGGGCTGTTCCGCCATCCGGCCTGGGCAGTCGTGGCGGTGCTCTTGATCGGCTTCAACCTGCGCCCCTCGATCACGACCGTGGCGATGTTCCTCGGCGATATCAAACGCGACCTCGGTCTCTCCACTTTCGGCATCAGCGTGCTGACCATGTTGCCGGTGGTTTGCCTCGGCCTGTTCGCTCCCGCCGCGCCGGCGCTGGCGCGCCGCTTTGGATTAGAAGCGGTGTTGTTCGTATCGCTTCTCGGCATCGTCGCCGGAAGCCTGGTGCGCAGCCTCGGCGTTGCTCCGCTCTATCTCGGCACGGTGATCATCGGCGCCTGCTTGTGTTTCCTCGGCGTGTTGAGCCCGGCTCTGGTCAAGCGCGACTTTCCCCGACATATCGGCCTGATGATGGGCTTCTACACCATGCTGGTGTGCATCGGGCCGGCCCTGTCGGCAGCCACCGCCGTGCCGTTTGAACGCGCGCTCGGCGGCAACTGGGAGCTGGTGCTCGTGATCTGGAGTCTGCCGGCTCTACTCGGCGCCTTGGTCGCGGTGCTTCGGCTGTTCGCGCATGACGCCGATATTCGCCTCGCCACGCCGCATGTTCTCGGCCTCATCCGCGATCCGCTGGCCTGGCAGGTGACCGGCTATTTCGGCCTGATCAGCGCGCTTGCTTACGCGGTATTCAACTGGGGCCCCAGCATGCTGCAGGCGCGCGGGCTCGACGCCGCGCAAAGCGGTTTGATCCTGTCGATCTGCTACATCAGCCAAACCGTCTCCGGCCTGCTGGCGCCGATCGTCGCCGGCAGGTGGCGTGATCAACGGCTCGCTGTCGTTGCCATGGTGCTGCTCACCGCGGTCGGTCTTCTCGGTTTTGTCTACGCGCCGGTCGGGTCGCTCAAGCTGGTCGCCTTCGTGCTTGGCCTGGGGCAGGGCGGTGCCTTCGGTCTCGCGCTTCTTCTGTTTGCGTTGCGCGCTCCGAACCCACAGGTGGCGGCGCAGCTTTCGGCCCTGGCGCAGACCGTCGGTTACGTCTTTAGCGGCCTTGCCGGGCCTTTTGCGGTCGGCCTCATTTACAACTGGACCGGTTCGTGGGCGGTGGTGTCGGTGTTCTTTCTGCTGGCCGGTTTTGCGTCGCTTCTGTGCGGCATCGGCGCCGGCCGTGCCCGCACGCTGCGGGCTGGGCCGGCTTTATAAGCATTTGATATGGATGTAACCGGTGCAGTGGCAACAAAGTCGCCAGCAAACTCAATAACTTCTTGATTTATGGTCGTTTTGCCGCAGCGCTGGTTGCTGCCTCTCGGCTAAGCCGGGTGCGGCGCGCGGACAAAATGGAGCGGGCAATCCGTCGCGAAGGCGACCGTTGGCCATTCGGGTTGAGCCGGGCAGGTGCAGCCGCCTGCTATTGCCTCTTTTGTGCCTGGAAGCGGCACACGGAAATCCGAAGGCTGAGCATCATCGCGTAGCCGGATTTCCGTGATGGTCCGCGCGAACGGTTTGGTGTCAGTCGGAAACGATAGATACGTGACTTCACCGGACATTTTGCCAACTCCATAATCCCGTTGTGTGAACTATGAGCCGGTGCAAGGAAGTCTCAGCACAGCGCGGCAACGAACTGAGGTGCTTTAGGGCCTGTTGAGAATCAGGATTCCACGCGGAGCTTGTTTGTGATTCAAGCTTCGGATGGAACGATTCGTTTTAACTGACGCCCAATGGGCGAAGATGGAGCCGCATTGCTTAGGCAAGCCGACGGATCCGGGCCGCAGCGGCAAGGACAATCGGCTGTTCGTCGAAGCGGTGCTGTGGGTGGTCCGCACGGGGAGCCCGTGGCGCGATCTGCCCGCGTTCTTTGGCAAGTGGAACACCGTATTCAAGCGGTACCGCGACTGGGTCGAAGCCGATGTTTTCGTCAGGCTTTTTGAAGCCTGCTCGGACCAGCCGGACATGGAATACGCCATGATCGACGCTACCATCGTCAAGGTCCATCGCCACGGCCAGGGCGCAAAAGGGGGACTCAAAGCCAGGCCATCGGCCGTTCCAAAGGCGGCATGACCACCAAAATCCTGGCGCTGACCGACGCGCTCGGCAACCTCGTGCGCTTCGATCTGTTGCCCGGCCATCGTTACGATACGGTCGGTGTTGCACCCCTCCTCGACGGCCTCGATCTTGGTGCGCTGATCGCCGACAAAGCCTTCGACAGCAACGCCATCGTCGCCGATTTGAACGCCCGCGGCGCCAAGATCGTCATTTCCGCGCATCCTCGCCGAGCCCAAAAACGCCCGTTCGATGCTGAGATCTACAAATGGCGTCATCTGATCGAGAACTTCTTCTGCAAGCTCAAGGAATTCAAACGCATCGCCATGCGCGCCGACAAAACCGACCGGAGCTTTAAAGCCATCGTCTATCTCGCCGCCGCCGTCATTAACTCGCGTTGAATCTCAACAGTCCTTAGTCGATGAGGGCGGGAACGATCTGTACCGCGAACAGAAGGACCAGCCCTGCGAACGCCGCTAGTGCGGCAGCCTCATAGAGCTGCGTGCGGCCGATCGTGGCGATCATAGCGATCATGAGCTTTCTCCGATCTGAGCCGTTGCAGGAAACCCCAGCGCAGCGCAGATACGCAACGCGCGCGCGCTGGGGCCCAGGGCGGTGCAACCCTACTGAATTTCACCACCGTCCCGATGCACCACCCATAGTGGGCGCTCGTTAGCGGCGGCTTAAAGCACGCGGTATGTGGGTGTGTTGTTTGATGCATCAAACACAGCCGCGGCACATTTTGGCCAGTGCAAGGCGGTGCGTTGCAAGCTGTACGACCGTACCGCTGTATCGCTGCCCATGATGATCCGTTGGCAAATTTTCACGACGCAAGAGACGCACAGCGCTTTGCAGAAGGCTGCGCACGGCCAGGGCGTGTCTGCACAACCAGTCGCCACCCGGCCACGCCCAACGTTAGCGATTGTTTAATCTTATCGAACAATTCACTGCGCATTTGCCGCCGCTTTAAAGCAATTTTTGTGCGACCGCGTCGTTAGCTTGCCGCTGGCCGAACACAGGTTCTCTCCATGCGTCTTGTTCACGCGGCGGCGCTGTTTGCCCTGAGTGCGTCTCCCGCATTCGCGCAGATGGGCCCCTATTTCGTTATTCCGGGTCGCCCCGACGTGCCGATTTTCGAAAACGGCGTCGACGTGTCCTGGTCCGTCGTCGAAGGCGAGTACGGGCTCAACCGTCCCAATATCGTCAACCCGACGATCATCTATCGCACGCCCCCGGTGATCGCGCCGTATCCGGGCCGTGCCGCGATCGGGCCGTCTTACTTTCCGCATGACGGCACCCGGCCGGGCTACGGCCGTCTCGAGGTCATACCGCCGCCGAACCGCCCGCTGCCGCGGCCCGCCGAAGGCTACGTTCGCGGCTGGCGAATGGAATCGGCGCCGACCCCGGCCGACCTGCCGCCATCGAACCCGCCGAATATGGCCGCGCCGGTGATTGCGCCCTTTGTCTTTCCCGGCGCGCATCGATGAGCGCGCTTCTGAGCAACTGAAGGAACCAACGTTGCAGCAGCAATGTCATGTCTCCTGACGGGGGCAAACGCAAAGGAGTAAGGAGCATCATGTCGTTTCATCGCACTATTCTGGGGGCGTGTGTTGCGGTGTTCGCCACCGCCTTTGCGTCCGGCGCTTTCGCACAATGTTGCGGCGTCGTTGCGGTCGGTCCGCCGGTCGCCGTCGCCCCTCCGGTGGTTGCGCCGGTCGCCGTCGTTCAAGAGGTCATTCAGCCGGTGCTCGCCGTTCCACAGGTTGTCCCCGCCGTTCCGATCGCGCCTGCGCCGATCGCGGTCGACCGTTGGGACACCAAAGGCTGGGGCTGCGGAGGCTGTGGCGGTTATGGTGGTTATGGTGGTTATGGTGGTTATGGTGGCTATGGTGGATGCGGCGGTTGTGGCTACGGTTATCGTCCGATGGCCGCAGTGGCACCGTTCTACACCGTGAACCAGGGGCCCGCTTATACGGGTCCGGGCGTGATGGTCCCGTTCGGCACCTATTCTCCGGCGACCGGTCTCGCGGCACCGGGAGCATATCCTTATATCGCTGGCACGCGCTCCGGGTATTACCGCCCGCGCTACGCTTATCGCCACCCCAACGTGGCTCCGTATCGCCGCTACGCGCACCGCTGACGCGGCTGATAGCCCAGGTATGACGGCTTGACCGGTTCAAGGCTTGCGGATTTGCCGCAAGCTTTCTTTTTTGCGCACGATCTGAAAAAGCCCGCGCTCCGGTTTCGGCCTGACGGATGGGGACCGGTGTTGCAAGAAGATCGTGCGCCAAACGTCCGCGGCGTGCCGGCCGCTACTTCGTGACGGCCCGGCTTGCGACATAAAGCGCAAGCGCCGCCGCATTGGAAACGTTCAGGCTCTTGATCGCTCCCGGCAAATCGAGCCGGGCCAGGCGGTCGCAAATGGCGCGTGTGCCCTGCCGCAGTCCCTTGCCTTCGGCGCCGAGCACTAGCGCCAGTGGCGCCGACAGCGCCGTCGCCGCGAGGTCCTCGTCACCCTCGCTGTCGAGCCCGACGACCAGAAAGCCTTGCTCCTTCATCTCGGTGAGCGCGCGCGCGAGGTTCTGTACGATCACGATCGGCACGCACTCGAGCGCGCCCGACGCTGATTTGGCCAGCACGCCGGTCGCTTCCGGGCTGTGGCGCGCGGTCGTGATCACGGCCGCGACCGCGAAGGCGGCGGCGGTGCGCAGGATCGCTCCGACATTGTGGGGGTCGGTGATCTGGTCGAGCACCAGCACGATGCCGGCAGCCGACAGATCGGCCCATGGCGGCGCGGGCAGGGGATCGGCCTCGACAAAGAGGCCCTGATGCACGGCGTCAGGCGAAAGCCGTGCCGCGATGGCATCGGGCCGCACCAGTTCGGGCTCGACGGGAAGCCGAAAGCCTTCCTCGGTGAGCCGCCGTAACGCGTTTTCGGTGGCGAGCAATTTGCGGATACGGCGCGCCGGGTTAGCGAGCGCCGCCGTCACCGTATGCCAGCCATAGAGAATGACGATGCTGTCCTCGGCCGCCTCGCGTTGCCGGCGAAAGTTCGCGCCGGCGGGACCTGCGCGCCGCTGCCCCTTGCGGCGGAAAGCGTGCTTGTCCTTCACTAGCGTGGCCCGGCAAAAAGCGATCGCGACATCGCGCACCCATAGCGCGCAACGTCTCGAGCGCCAAGCGCGGCGGAGCCGCGAAAACCCAACAAGCGCGGCGAAGACGCGGGAACTCAAAGCCCAACAAGCGCGGCGGAGCCGCGGTGGCTCAACAAGCGCGGCTAAGCTTGTAAGTCGGATAAGAGCGGCACAACCGGACAGGAACAAGCGCGCGAGCGCGGCGACAGGGCGGCCGCGCCACGGGCGAACGGAAACCTACAGATTGGCTTGGTCGGCTCGCCGCGGGCGGCGCCCGGCCACCAGAAAGTATTTGAGGATGTCTTTGCCTTCGCGGCCTTGCAGCGGAGCGCCGCAACTGCGGCACGTGATTTGCCCGTCGAAATTGATGTCGTCGCCCGCCACACGCACGAGCTTATAACGCGCTTGGCAATTTGGGCAGTTGAATAGATTGTCTGGCTGTTTTGTCATGGCGAATTTCTATAGCGCACCGCGCAACGATTTTGCACGTCGAAAGCCAAATGGTGAATTAGAGTTTCGCAAACATTAAATAAGAACAAGCGCAGAGCGTCTGCCGGCGCCTTGCCTCGGGGCGCGAAGTCTTTTCGCCAAAACCAAAGAGAACGTAACGTCCGTTCGTCGGGCGACGCGCGTCAGAGAAAGATTTTCGCGATGGCGAAATAGGGCCGTCAAACCAGCACCGACGCGAGAGGGACGTCGAGCCGACACAGTAGGTCGTGTCAGCCTTCTGCGAAGTCGTTCCATATCTCAATTCTTCGAATCGTCTGCGCGTGCGTATGAAGCGCGTAGTCGTGATCGACAAACTCGTTGAGCAAATAATGCGGTAAGTCAGCGCCGTAATAGATGATGTCTGTCTGCATGATTGAGAAGATTGGGTTACCGCTGCGACAGGGTTGAGCAGCCAAGAACCGATGACCGTAGATCGACAAGAGTCTGGGCCAAGTCTCAAAATCCTGTCTCGCGATATCAAGCGCCGCGGGCAGAGTTTCGGGCTTCTTCCCCCATCGTGCGAACCGCCTGACGCTGCAGTGCGAGAGCCGGTAGTCACCGCCGCCGGAAAGCCAAAAAGCGCTCAGCCCGCGGCCGCCTTGCGGCCGTGCCGGTAACTCTAAGTCGTCATTAGTCATGGTCTATAAGCCACTCGCCATTTTTTGCGCACTCTGGCGACGCTAGTTGTTCCCGATTTGGTAGCATCTCAGCTTGAAGTACCTTTTGGCGCAGCGTCCGATGCCAGCGCTGGCACCTCATCCGCCGGCTGAGATTTTCTCGAGGCTCGTACCGGATTTCACAGGACCAATACGTCCTTGCTGTGTTAATCTCCTTGCGCATGCCGCGGATCCAAGCACAAGGACGCCGCCCGAGCATGCGACATAGGGAGGGAGACAATGCGCAAATCGCCATTGGCGACGGGCTTGGTGTTGGCTTGCCTGCTGAGTTCTACAGGACTTGTTCGTGCCGCCGATCCCGGAACGGAAGATCCAAACAACTGGCCGCAATACAATCGCACCGCAAACGCGTGGCGGTACAGTCCGCTCGATCAGATCAACAAGGACAATGTCGGCAAGCTTTCGGTCGCCTGGATCGCTCACGGCGGCGACATCACTATGGGCCTTCAGGAGACGCCGATCGTCATTGACGGCGTGGTCTATTCGATCTCCGCGGGCGACAAGGTCGCGGCGCTCGACGCCAAAACCGGCCAGACGCTGTGGATTTACGAGCCGAAGCTCGATCCATTGAACAAGAAAGTGCTGTTCTCACCTTATAGCCGCGGCGTTGCGGTTGGGCACGGCATGGTCTTTATCGGCACGGTGGACGGGCGCGGCATCGCCATCGACCAGAAGACCGGCGAGGAAAAATGGCAGGTCCAACTCACCGACTTTGCCAACTGCCACGGCTGCAACTTTACCTCGCCGCCCACGGTTGCCGGCGACATTTTGACATTCGGCTCAACCGCCGGCGAATTGGCGGCGCAGGGCAAGATCTTTGGCGTCGAAGCCGCGACCGGCAAGAAGGTCTGGGAGTTCAACACCATCAAGCAGGACCCTAAGAGCTGGCCCGGCGAAAGCGGCAAGTATGGCGGCGGCGGCGCCTGGATGCCCGGCACCTACGATCCCGAGACCCAAACGGTGTTCTACGGCACCGGCAATCCCGGCAAGGACTTCGTCCCCTCAGAGCGCGAAGGCGACAACCTCTATACCGATTCCGTTGTGGCGCTCGATCCTAAGACCGGCAATCTGAAATGGTACCGGCAAGAGGTTCCCAAAGACACATGGGACTATGACGCGCCATACGAGGTGTTGCTGTTCAAAAAGGACGGCAAAGACCTTGTGGTCCACATGAACAAAAGCGGCTATGTTTATGTGCTGGACAAGAATACCGGCAACATCGAGAACATTTGGCCGATCAGCGACGTCAAGAACTTCGTCAAGGAGATCAACCGTAAGACCGGCGAACTGATCGAGCGCGTCGAATTGCCGATGAACAAGGAGACATTGATCTGTCCGTCGACATTCGGCGGCCGGAGCTGGAATTCGGGCGCCTACAATCCGAAGACCGGCTTGTGGTACAATGACGTCCTCGACTTCTGCGGCTATCTCAAGCCCGTCAGCCAGAAAGTCGATCCAAAGGACTTCGGTACCGGCCATACCGGTTCGAACGATTTCGGCCGGCTGGTCATGGCTCCGGATGGCCGCAAACCCGGCAAGCTCAGCGCCAACGATCCGATCACCGGCGAGCGCAAATGGTCGGTCGATATGGACGTGCCCGGCTTTGCCTGCGTTCTTACAACAGGCGGTGGCCTGGTCTTCAATGGCGATCCGATGGGCAAACTGCAGGCTTACGATGCCGACACCGGCAAGGTGCTTTGGAGCTTCAATACCGGCTCCGGCATGCGCGGCGGCATCGTCAGCTACTCGGTCGACGGTGAGCAATACATCCTGGTGGCGAGCGGCTGGGGCTCGTACGCGGCGCTCCTGATGCCGGCGTTGTTGCCGCAACTGGAAAAGGTACCTGCGGCCTCGACGCTGATCGCGTTCAAGGTGTCCAAATAGGTGATGGAGTAGCGTTCCAGCCGAACTGATTGCTTCCTTCACAGGGGCGGCGTGACGCGCGCCGCCCCGCTTTCACAAGAGGAAAAGATGCGGAATATCGCTGCTCTAGCGTTCGCAATGCTTGTCCTAACCGCGGAAGCCGTTCCCGTTGCGGCCGACGAAATGTCTAATCTCAAGGACCCAAAAATCATTGCGGCCGGTCATGCCGTGTTCCTCGAGAAGCAATGCGCCCATTGCCACGGCGAGGACGGCACCGGCGGCGTCAATCTCGCCCGGCGTGTGCTCGACGCCAAGGGAGTGTTCGTCTCGATTGCAGATGGCCGCGAGAAAAACGGCATTCGCATGCCTGCGTGGCGCGAGGTGCTGACCGACCAGGAAATCTGGGAGGCGACCGCCTATGTTCTCTCTATCAGCAAGACAAGATAACCTGACATGTCCTATCCAGCCGCTATGCCACCTCACGCGCTTGACCAACGCTTTTTTGCACGTCGCTATCTGGTGTGCAGCGCACATTCGCCCATGAACTCCTCGCCACGCGTTTATGGGCCGGGCTAACTCAACCCTACGGCAAAAGGAGCGCGGCATCGCTGCGACGGCCGCTGCGGCGGTTCGTCGGCGATATGGCGGTTCGCGGAAAAGGCAAAATATTTGTTGGGAGGCGGACCTAAGAGCCTGTCGGTCGGATTGCGTCCAAGGCAATTTCGGTAAAACTCTGAGAGGTAAATCGGGTACCATCGCGGGAGTGACGTCATGGAGCTGATGGTGATCGTCATTACGGTTTGTGCACTATCGGACCCAAACCGCTGTGAAGAGCAGCGTATCGAGTTTAGCTCCCAAGCGTCGCTGAACCGATGTGTTATGAACGCTCAGCCCTATCTTGCCCAATGGATCGCCGAGCATCCGAAGTGGAGTATCAAGCGCTACCGCTGTGAATATCGGCACATGAGAGAAAAGGCCGATGCGGGCGGCTCACCGCGCCAAGCGTGATGCCTTTCTCGATAAGATAGGTACCCGGGTCTTCATTGGAGTCCTCAATGTGACGCTGGCTTCGTTTTCCAACGGCGAGCGTTTCTTTGCCGCAGATGCGGCGCTCTCGCATGCGATGCGAATGGGGGAATAGGGCGCCGATATCATCGATGTCGGTGGGAGTCGACGAGGCCGGGAGCGCCGCTCGTCGCCGAAACCGAGGAGCTTGCGCGCATCCGATTCAGTCTCGCCGAGCTCGGGAACCGCGACGTCACGATCTCGATCGATACCTACAAAGCCAATATCGCGCCCCGCGCCCAGTCGATCTCAGCGTTGTCGCGAACAATGTGTGGGGCCTGCAGAAGGACCAGGCAATGGCCGATGCCATTGCGGCGGCCAGAGCGGTAGTCGTAAACATGCATAATCGTGCCGAGAAAGACGCTGCGATCGACGTGGCCGATGAAGGCGAGGGGGCTCTAACAGGGAGACTCGAAATGCATCGGGCAAGAACTTGGTCGGCATTGAACGCCGTGGTGCTCGCGATCGGCGTGGTGAGCCCGGTGGCTCGGGCCGACGATATCAACGATTACCCGACCAGGGCTCGCGCTGACTATGTATTCGGATGCATGAAAGCAAACGGCGAGAGCCAGCGTTCGCTGGAGCAGTGCTCCTGTTCGATTGACGTTATTGCGTCGCTGATATCCTACGACCGGTATGTCGGTGCGGAGACTGTGCTGAGGATGGCGCAAGTCCAGGGGAATCTCGGTGGGCAGTTTCGATCGACTGAACAGGCAAGGACGTTAGTCGATGACCTCCGCCGCGCGCAAGCGGAAGCCGAGGTCCGTTGTTTTTGACCATCTTGCGTTTGGTGGTCCCGCAACTTCGGAACAAAAGGTGGCAACTTCCGTACCCTGTTTCGCATATCGACGACTTTTTGCACCGTAGCCCAATACTGGGATGACGCGCCCGCGCCATCAGCGACGAGGAGCGTTTCCTTATTTCACTGACGCGCAGAGGTGCCGCCGCGTGCAAATGGGTCAGTGTTGCTGTCGTGACCGCGCTAAGCGCGGCCAATGGGGCGCAGTGAAAACGGCGGCACACCGTGGACGCCGCGTTAAGACGCATTGGGAGCACTTCGTTTAGTTGCCGGCTGAATTTTTGACCGCACTGTTTGGAAGATGTGGCGAAAGAAAATTTGGAACAAATTCGGAAGATGCGAGTTAGGCCGATGCGGGCTAATTGTTCCCGTCGGTTTTCGACTTCAAGGACGCCGGCCGAGTAGGGACAGCAGACGTCCTTCGGAGATGGCTACGGCCCTTCGGGGCCAAGGTTGTTCGCGAGAGAAAAACATTTCCTCGCGACGGCCGCCGTCGTGACACGCTGTCGAAAGCTAGTTCCCAAGCACGGGTCAGCGCCGTGAGGCCAGGCTTGCTTTGGGCTTGTTCGCATCGGTGCACCCCCAAACGCCGCAGGGAGGACACACGATGCGCAATCTTTCGCATACGCTCAGTATCTTGGGGGCGGTTTCCGCGCTCGCCGCGGGTTCTGCCTATGCCAACGACGACCTCATCAAGATGTCGCAAAACCCTAACGATTGGGTGATGCCGTCGCGAACGTACGACGGGCAACGCTATTCGCCACTCAAGCAAATCAACACCGGAAATGTCGGCAAGCTTCAGGCGGCGTGGTCCTTCTCGACCGGCGTGTTGCGGGGTCACGAAGGAGCGCCGCTCGTCGTCGGTAACGTCATGTACATAAACACCCCATTTCCGAACGATGTGTTCGCTCTCGATCTGGATCATGACGGGAAGATTCTTTGGAAATATGGGCCGAAGCAGGATCCGAACGTGATACCGGTGATGTGTTGCGACACGGTCAATCGCGGCGTGTCGTACGCAGACGGCAAGATTTTCCTGCATCAGTCCGATACGACGCTTGTCGCGCTCGACGCCAAGACCGGCGATGTCGTGTGGTCGGTCAAGAATGGCGATGCGTCAAAGGGCGAAACCGGGACGTCGGCGCCGCTCATCATCAAGGACAAGGTCCTGGTTGGGATTTCGGGCGGCGAGTTCGGCGTGCAATGCAGCGTCACCGCTTACGACACCAAGGACGGCAAGCGCGTATGGCGCGCCTATTCGGAGGGGCCGGACAGTGAAATCCTAGTCGATCCCGAGAAGACCACAGACTTGGGCAAGCCAGTCGGCAAGGACTCAAGCCTCAAGACGTGGGACGGCGATCAATGGAAGATCGGCGGCGGCTGCACCTGGGGGTGGCTGACCTATGATCCTCAGTTGGACCTCGTCTACTATGGCTCGGGCAACCCGTCGACCTGGAATCCAAGTCAACGACCGGGCGACAACAAGTGGTCGATGACCATTTTTGCCCGCAATCCGGACACCGGTATGGCCAAGTGGGTCTATCAGATGACGCCCCATGACCAATGGGACTATGACGGCGTCAATGAAATGATCCTCACCGACCAGAGCATCAACGGCCGCGAGCGCAAGCTGCTGACGCATTTCGATCGCAACGGCTTGGGCTATACGCTCGATCGTGCGACCGGTGAGCTCCTGGTCGCGCAGAAGTTCGATCCGAAGGTCAATTGGACCAGCGGAGTCGACATGAACAAGAATTCGGCGAACTACGGCCGGCCCACGGTCGTCGCCGAGTATGCAACTGAGAAGCCGGACGTAAACGTCACCAACATCTGCCCGGCTGCGCTCGGCTCAAAAGACGAGCAACCGGCAGCCTATTCGCCGGACACGCAGCTGTTCTACGTGCCGACCAACCACGTCTGTATGGACTACGAGCCGTTCAAGGTGAGCTACACGGCCGGCCAGCCCTATGTTGGGGCGACGCTGTCCATGTATCCGCCCAAAGGCGAATCGAACATGGGTAACTTCATCGCCTGGGACGGCAAGACCGGCAAGATCGTCTGGTCCGATCCAGAGCAGTTCTCGGTATGGTCAGGCGCACTCGCGACCGCCGGCGGCGTCGTTTTCTACGGCACGCTGGAGGGTTATTTGAAGGCCGTCGACGCCAAGACGGGGAAGGAGCTCTACAAGTTCAAAACCCCATCCGGCATCATCGGCAACGTCATGACCTACCAACACAACGGCAAACAGTACGTCGCAGTGCTGTCTGGCGTTGGCGGATGGGCGGGCATTGGGCTCGCGGCCGGCCTGACTGATCCCCACGCGGGCTTGGGAGCGGTCGGCGGCTATGCGGCGCTCTCCAACTACACCTCGCTCGGCGGTCAGCTCACCGTCTTCGCATTACCGGAGTGAGTTAACGCGACGCTGATGACGAAGTCGCCCCGGCGCGCCGGCACAACCGGTCCGCCGGGGCCACGTTGCCGGTCACTGTTAGCCGCACGAGGGACTTCTCCGTGAAATCGTCTTTTGGCGCCATCGCGTCCGCGTTGTTCGTTGTATTGTGTTGGAGCGTTGTCGCGCTTGCGGATGGATCGGGGGACGCGACTGCCGTCAAGGATGACGACGGCAAGTATTTCGATAAGGAAGGTAATCCAACTTACAAGGTTCAGGCCGATCGAATGGTTGATTGGTATACGTATTCCGGGTTTCGCCGCTACCATTCAGAATGCCACGTCTGCCATGGGCCTGATGGTATGGGCTCATCCTACGCGCCGGCGTTGAAGGATTCGCTGAAGACGCTGAGCCATACGGACTTTGACGGGATTGTTGCAGCCGGCCGAAAAAACGTGAACACCGCCCATGAGAACGTGATGCCCGCTTTCGGGGACAACAAGAACGTGATGTGTTACGTCGACGACATCTTTGTTTATCTCAGAGCGCGCGCCAATGACGCTGTAGGCCGTACGCGCCCCGAAAAACATGCGGCAAAGCCTGAGACTGCTCGGAAGTGGGAAAACTCTTGCATGGGTGCGCATTAACGAAGGCGTGAGGCTATGACAGGTACCGCGAGCTGCAGCTTGCGAGCATGCACGATTGCAGTGTGCGCCCTGATGAACGTGGCGACGCCGCCGGCATTCGGTCAAGGTCACGGCGCGGCAAACGAGGCTCTGGAGCTCATCGATCCCAATGAGCTCCGCGTCTGCGCCGATCCCAATAATCTCCCATTCTCCAACGAGAAGAGCGAGGGCTTCGAGAACAAACTGGCGGAGTTGCTGGCCGAGAAGCTCGGTAAGAAGCTGGCCTACACGTTTTATCCGCAAGCCACCGGCTTTGTGCGCATGACGCTCGGATCGCACCGTTGCGACGTCATCATGGGCTATCCGCAGGGCGACGAGGCGGTGCAGAGCACCAATCCCTACTATCAGACCGCTTATGCCTTGGTGACCAAACGTGGCGGTCCGCTCGAGAGCGTGGACGCACTCTCCGACCCGCGTCTGCAGGACAAGCGCGTCGGTGTTGTTGCCGGCACGCCGCCGTCGACTTATCTCGTCGCCCATCGGCTGATGGCCAAGGCCAAGTCCTATCCGTTGGTGGTCGACACTCGGTTTGAGTCTTCGGCTGTGGCGATGATGAAGGACCTGGTCGCCGGCGAGATCGACGCCGGCGTGCTGTGGGGACCAATCGCTGGATACCGTGCTTTGCATGCTGATCCACCGATGCACGTGGAATTGCTACTGAAAGACACCGGTGGGCCGCGCCTCGTCTATCGCATCACGATGGGCGTTCGGCCATCCGACCAAAACTGGAAAAGGCAGCTCAACAAGCTTATCGCCGAGAACCGACCCGCCATTGACAAGCTACTGCTTGACTTCGGCGTGCCACTTCTTGACGAGAACGGTCAACCGCTCGGCGGCAATCCCTCGACACAGAGACAATGATCTGCACTGCTGTCGCCGGGTTTGGTTTTGCTGCACACAGGCATCAGTCGAGTGTTTTGCGGATGGCGCGTCCGAGCGTGAATACGCGTTGCTCGATGGCGGTCGGCGCCTCGCAGACGTAGCGGATCGTCTTGCGGCGATCCTCAAAGATCCTCGTGCTCCATTCGACTTGATCGGCGAGTGCGTTGATCTTGATCTGATCTTGCTCCGATTTGTCTTCCAATTCATGCAGCGCGGTCACGTCGGATCTGATTCTATCGGCAAGCTCCTTCTGTTTCCGCGCCACGCGTTCAATGCCGCTGACAATTTCGCTGCGTTGCTGGCTCAAGCTGTCAAACAGTCCAGCGAACAGCATCTTTGCCTTTTTCTGTTTCTCAGCGTCGGTGCCGGTGATGAAGCCGGAAATGACCCTCTCCGCCGCATCTACAGGCGTGCGACGCGCTGCCAACCGCACCACAAGATCCTTGATGGTAGGATCGTCCTGCCAAGCATTGCCGACGTCGGCGATGGATGGCCCGTCCCACATAGCCGCGACTGACATCTGAGGCACTTTCGGCTGCACGCATGGCCAATCCGGGTCGCGCCGGTCGGCGGCGCGTGCCGATGATGGTAGCGCCGCGATCATCGTCGAGAGAATGAGCGCAAGCCGGAAGAAGTTCATTTGCCCGTTCCGTCAGGTCGTTCAATGTTCGGAAATCGCAATTCCCCAAGGCTGCTGACCGACCTGGATGGTGTTGACGACTTTGAGCGTCGCGACGTCGATAATCGATAGATCATTGGATGTGCCATTTGTCGTCATGAGATATCTCTCATCGGGCGTTAGGGCCATGTGCCAGACGCGCTGGCCGACCAGAAGATATTTCGTGACTTGATGGGTCGTGCCATCGACCACAGCAACGTGGTTTGCCGGACCCAAGGCTACGAATCCGGTCTTGCCGTCGCGCGTGATATTAATGCCGACCGGCTGGATCGGCTCGGGGCGCATGCCGGAGATTTTGAATTCGATTTTTTGCTTAACCTCATGCTTGGCCGGATCGATGATGCTCACCGTGCCGCCGACCTCCGAAGAGACCCAAAGTTCCGAGCCATCCTGCTTGAACGCGGCAAAGCGTGGCCGCGGATCCACTAGAACACTCTTCACGATCTTGCGCGTCGCTGTATCGATGAAATGAGCCATGTTCGTTGTCTCGGACGTGTTCACGAGGATCTTGCCGTCAGGGCTTATCCCCATTCCTTCCGGTTCAACGCCGACTTGAATATCGCCGATCTGCACTCGACGATCGATGTCAATGATGGTTACGGTATTATCGTCCTCGTTGGCAACGTACAGCCTCTTGCCGTCGGGATCTTCGATGAACAGCTCTGGGTCCGGCCCCGACGGCAGCGTGCCGGCAAGTTCGTTGGTGCCGGTATCGATCATCTGGATCGTATCGTCGTCGCCGACAGCGACAAGAACGTATTTCTGATCCTTGGTCAGCGCGATGCCGCGGGGGCGCTGTCCGACCTTTATCGTCTTTATAACCTCCCACTTGTTCGTATCGATGACCGAGACGGTGTTGCTTCGCTCGTTGGAAACGTATGCTGTGAAGGCGCTGGCGTCGCCGTTGAACAGCATCAACAGGCACACACTCACCAAGAACCCCCACCGCATCGGCTTGCTCCCGCGATTGCTTATCTGAGGCGACATTTCGTCTCCGGGCGATCGATACCGAGGGTGTCGAGTTCTGAGTACTGATGCAGGAAGCCCTCTTGCGGCGAGACTGACACAATGACGCGTCCATCGGCGAGGAGAATTGGCTGGCGGAGCTGGAGGTCCCAATCGCGCACTGTCAGCTTGCGGCCCTTGAATGCCGCCAGCGCAAAATCCGGGCCTTTGATGAAATCGAGTATTCTCTGGGCCTCGGCCGACTGCACATGCTCGACGGCCTCGCCGATCACGCGGGCCGCGGTCCACGCTTGCATGTCGAGGGCCGTCATGCGCCGTGAGAAGGAACGCCGGAAGCGATTTTGCAGTTGGATCGCGCCCCATTGATCGTGCGAGGCGTCCCAGCTTGTAGGAACGAGGCCGGCCGAACCTGCAACCGGCCGCGGCTCGCTGGTCCGGTAGGGGAGATAGGGCGCAAATACCTGGCTTTCGTCGGCCGCGACCAGAACGTCGTAGTCGGGCGCCGATTGAGTGAACATGGGTATCTGGCTTTGGATTTGCGCCAAGCCGCTATCGGACCGGCGAGCGCCGCCGGTGTCCTCGAATACGCGCTCCTGGCTGATCTTGGCGCCGAAACGTCCAGCCGCTCTGCGCAGAGCGGCTGCATAAAGTTTGTCGGCGTCGTGGGAGCCGACGACCAAGAACCACCGTCGCCACCGCTTCCAGACCAGGTATTGAGCGAGCGCATCGGCCAGCATGGAACGGGACGGCGCGATATGGACGATGTCGGCTCGACAATCTTCCTGCCGCAAGTGGTCGTCGCTTGCGCCGGCATTGAAAAAGATGAGGCCGCGCTCGCGTCCCGCGTCGGCCACTTTGAGCAAAGTGTCGGCCGGGAGATCGGTAACGAAAAGCGAGATGCCGCGTCCGGCGAGCTGCATCGCGGCAGCAACGGGATCGTCCCGCGCATTTAGACGTATCGTCTCGAGCGAGAACGATTGATCGAGGAATTTGCCGGTCGTGTTGTTGTCCTGGATCGCGAGCTGTGCGCCGGCGATGCCGTCATCGACCGCGGGTCGCTCAACAAGCGAGATGGCCTCAATTCGTTCCGCGCGAGCAAGATATCCGATCGGAACTTTCAACACGTCGGCCGCCGCCGCGATCGGAATCGCGGCAAAGGCGAATAGCGTCACAAAAATGGCTCGGATCAAATGTCCGCTCCCGTCACGCTCCCCTCCCTGGTGGTTGGAACTCTAACGCGTCTGACGTACTACTTAAAGTTCGCTGCGCCGAGGGAGCTGTCAATAAAGCAAAATGTCGGAGCGAAAAGGCTGCGGGATGCTCTCGATCCAATTCATTTTGGCCTTATGAATTAGTTCAGCTGCTAAGCCGAACTGCGGCAAAGACTGCCCAATGCAGAAATACTGATGGCGCGGGATGTCATGTCGCTATTCACCGTGCTCAGGGTCGGACGAGAGGGACCACAAGCCCTCGATCTCGGCGCTGAACTGATGAAGGCCGAGATCGCTTCGCGCCTCAGCAAACGTCACGCACAGGACTCACTCCCCGGGTGGGGTTGTGCGGAATGTTACCCACGCCCTGTTCCAAAGACTCAACCGCGCAAGCGGCTAGTTCTGGCGAGCCACCTACATATGCTGGCCCGGGAAAAGGTTGAGCAGGAGATTACTCACCTGGAAATATCAGTCAGCAAGACCGGCTTTGCCGCCGAAGAAGAGGTTTGGGCATGGCTGCAAAGCATTTTACGTGGCTGCCGATTAGCACCTTACACTAGCCATACAACCGACGCCGGCAGACGACAGTCGTCTACCAGCGTCAGCAAGGCGGCAACAGGCTACCGCGGCCTTTAGAATTCAGCCGGCAGGTAGCCATTGATCTCAAGGCCGATGCAGACTTCGACAAGGATTGGTGTAGTCCAAGCCATTGGGTTTCCTCCTCTGCGGTTTGGGTCAACCGGAACAAACTGTGTCGAACGAAATGCTTTTTAGGAGTTTAACCACAAACCGCCGGATCGCACAACGGTTCCCTGCTAATGTTCGGGAATTCAACCGGTCGGACATGAGCACGAGATGGAAGATCATGACGGAGCGCTTAGGAGATTGGTTCGATGGCGGGATCGAGCGCTTGCAGGCGTCCTTTTCGTCGTGGTTGCGACCAGCGCTTCCGGCGCTCTTGCGGCCGATCATATTCGCATCGCCACATTGAAGACGGGCACGCTTGCCTGGGAACTGGACACTCTTCAAGCCCACGGTCTCGACCGTGAGGCCGATCTAGCGATCGAGATCACCGAGCTTGCAAGTACCGAGGGCGGAAAGATCGCGCTTAAGGGCGGGTCCGCCGACCTTATTGTGTCCGATTGGCTATGGGCCTCGCGCGAGCGCGCGCTCGGCGACGATCTTGTCTTCTGTCCGTATTCCAGCGCGCTCGGCGCGGTGATGGTGCCAGCCAACTCGCCGATCGTGGGCGTCGCCGATCTAAAGGGCAAAAAGCTCGGCGTTGCCGGTGGGCCGCTCGACAAAAGCTGGATCTTACTGCAGGCGCTAGCCCGACGATCGGGTGTCGATCTAAAAAGGCAGGCAATCATTGCCTATGGTGCGCCGCCGCTACTCACGCAAAAAGCACTTCAGGGCGAAACCGATGCCACGCTGACATTCTGGAACTTTAGCGCCGAACTCGAGGCCGAAGGCATGCGTCCGGCAATATCCATGCAAGACGTCGTCCGAGGCCTTGGTGCCAAGGGCACGGTGGCCATGGTCGGTTACGTGTTCAACGGCAGTTGGGCGGAACGCCACGGCGCGCTACTTGGTCGCTTCTTTGCAGCTACCCGAAAGGCAGAAGAGATTCTTCGAAATTCGCCAGCCGAGTGGCAGCGGCTCGCGCCGCGCGTCGGGGCTACAAACGCGCTGGCGCTCGATGTTTACCGCCAGCGTTTTCTCGAAGGCGTGCCACAACGACGCTTGGCCGATGAGGTGGCCGACGCTCAAGCGCTTTATCACGTGTTGGCTGAAGTCGGCGGCACGGAACTGGTCGGTCCGTCGCGCGATCTCGATCCCGGCACGTTTTATGGCACGGGGTCAAGTCAATGAATTTGGCGCTGCGCCTGGTCTCTGTCGCCTTGCTACTTGCAGTGTGGCTGGCCGGCTCGCATTTCCTCGGAGCGCGCCTTTTGCCGCCTCCGCAGACGGTTTGGCTCGCGATCATGGAAGAAGCGCGCTCCGGCAAGCTCGCTTTTAACCTCGGGGTTACGCTTGCGCGCGTCGCTGCGGCGTTTGCGGTTGCCATGATACTTGGCACTGCGTTGGGGCTGGCCATGGGCCGCGCACCCTTATTCAATAGGCTTGTCGACCCTTGGCTGATCGTGCTGCTCAACCTGCCGGCGCTGGTGATCATCGTGCTCGCCTATGTTTGGGCGGGATTGACGGATACCGCGGCCATCGCGGCGGTCGCCCTCAACAAATTGCCGATTGCGACGGTTACGGTGCGCGAGGGGGCGCGGGCGCTAGACCCGTCGCTAGACGAAATGGCAATGGTGTTCCGCATGGGCGGCTGGGCGCACCTTCGTCACGTCGTCCTGCCCCAGCTTGCGCCCTATCTCGCGGCGGCGGCGCGGTCCGGTCTCTCGCTTGTCTGGAAGATCGCGCTGATCGTCGAGTTGCTGGGCCGCCCAAACGGCGTCGGCTTTGAGATTGGCGTGGCGTTCCAATTATTCGACGTTACGCACATCTTGGCGTATGCTTTGGCCTTCGTCGCCGTGATGCTCGCCATCGAAACGTTCTTGGTGCAGCCGCTTGAACGACATGTCTCGCGTTGGCGCGTCAGATCGGCTTGATGTCAATATCAAGCGCAAATCTTATCGCGCCGCCTCCGGCGGTTACCGCCACATCCTTGGGCACGTTTCGCTGGGCTTAAACAGCGGGGAAGTCGCGGCGCTCGTTGGTCCCTCGGGATGTGGCAAGACGACATTCTTGCGCATCGTCGTTGGGCTGGATCGTGATTTCGAAGGTAGCGTGCTATTGCCATCCTCCGGAAAACTCGGTGTCGTTTTCCAGGAGCCGCGTCTCCTGCCTTGGCGCACAGTGGAAGAGAATGTGAGGTTGGTTGCGCCGCAGGCCAACGAAGCGGCGCTGCAGGCGTTGTTCATCACCCTCGGCCTCGCCGAGCATCGCCGTCACTATCCCGGCGAACTCTCGCTCGGCCTGGCACGCCGCGTGGCTTTGGCGCGCGCGTTCGCCGTCGAGCCGAACCTACTGGTCCTTGACGAGCCGTTTGTCTCGCTCGACGTCGCCCTTGCGGCGAGGATGCGGGCCGAGCTCGTCGAACTGGTTTCACGCCAACCCGTGACGACGCTTCTTGTGACCCACAGCATCGAGGAAGCGATCGAAATTGCTGATCGGGTCGTGTTGCTCTCAGCGGCCCCTGCATCTTTACTCGGCGACGTACGGATTGCCCGCCCGCGCCGTAATCGCACAGCCGAAGACATTGCCGCCATCCGCAATGAGATCGACAACAAGATCAACGGAGCGGATCAGCAGATTACGCGCCGCTAATTCCGCGTTGCTAATTCAAAGGCCAGCCAGGCACGGCGGCGGGTGTGCCAAATTCTGCCACGCTCACAGTGCCGTCGCTCCGATCAGTATCGGGCCATGGCCGCCATCGACGCCAAGGCACGTTTCCTTGTTGATGCCCATACCGAGCATGACGCATGAACCATGGGTCGCGGAACCATCTCAGTGCTCGCAGGATTTCAGGTCCTTTTCCTCGATCGCGAAGATCGCACCGGCCTTAATGGTAACGCCGTAAACCACGCAGCTCCTACCTGTAGCATCGGTGAATTTCACGTCGTAGCTTCCCGAAGGCACGCCGGTAATGCGCAACCGCTCATCCATTTCGACCGTTCCGTCTTTATCGTTCTTGCATTGATCGGGTCCCCAGTTCGAGGTGCCCGCCGGCGCCAAATGCAGTTCCGTAATCGTGTTCCGGGTCAGGTTCCAAAATCGCGTCTGAGCGATGGCTGCTGTTGTGGTTGCCGCAAGCGCCGCAATAACGATCGTCCGCAACAAGAGCCATTTCATGTTTTCTTCCAATCGGAGGCCTCGGTGGCGCGCCAAATCTGCTCACCAAAGAGGATATCCTAACGGTGTGCATTGATTATTTTTGCATACTTTCATGACTTATTGGCCTATTATAGCAGTGCAAGCGGAACGACTTCGACCTTGCCATTTGCTAAGCGCACCAATTCGGAAGCGCTCACACCGAGGATCATGGTTATGCTTTCCAGACGCAAAGCATTCACAGCGGCTCTGGCTGCCCTACTGGGGGTGGCCGCTCCTGCGCTCGCAGCAACCAAGTTCGATACTGACAATGACGGCACTGTCGATCTCGATGAGGCCAAGAAGGCTGCCAGCGCATTGTTCGACAAACTGGATACCGACAAGGATGGCACCCTCGATCTCAAGGAGCTGAAGGGTCGCCTGACGCAGAAAGAGTTAGCCGCGGCTGATCCGGATAAGGATGGCACCTTGAGCAAGGACGAGTACCTTGCGGTGGTCGAAAAGCGGTTCAAGGCTGCTGACCCAGACAATGATGGTTCGGTAAGTGCCGCTGAGTTTAAGACGGGTGCAGGCCGGTCTCTTGGCCAGCTATTGTCTTAGGGCCAGTTCCGGAAGAACAATCGTTACCGACGGCGCTGTCCGCATCGCTTTTTGCGCTGGCTAGGAACCCCAGTTCGAGGGGCTAGCCGGGGCCAAGTACAATTCTGATTCGTGTTTCGGGGGCAGATCCCAAGATCGTCCAGGCCGCTGCTGGGCGGCCACTTCGCCTACTGTGACAAACGCAATTCCAATAAGCGCGATAATCGTGCGGTATCTTTTCCAAATAAGCCGACAGCGACGCTATGCGACAGAGCGGCACGTCTGCAAATTGAGTACTACAAGCTGAATCTATAATTGATACCCCCGCGCACGATGCTTTCGTTGAATCTGACGGCGACGTTGGGAATGGCCGGCGTTCCGCTCGCATCCGCGATTGCGCAATTCGTGGTGCATGACCCATCGGCAAGGTTGACGAAAAGGTATTCAGCCTTGGCGCTCCAGTTCCGCGTAAACGCAAACTCAACTCCAGCGCCAACTGTCCAGCCGGCTTCGACTGAGCTAGTAACGGGATCGTTTGAAAAGTTCGCGCGCACATTGCCGAAGGCGACGCCGCCAGTGCCATAAACAAGGAAGCGATCGAATGCGTAGCCAGCGCGGCCGCGCACAGTGCTGAGCCAGCTACTCGTCGTAAAGCATGCCCCGGTACAGAGGGCGGAGGCCGTGAAGGTGCCGAAGCCACTAGTGTCGGCCCAGTCGCCATCGGCCTCGATACCGAGCACGAGTGATCCGGCTTGGTAGTTTGCGCCCACGGTCCCGCCGAGGACGAAACCAGACGTGCCAAAACGACCACTCGAACTGCCGGTCACACTATCAGTCCAATTGCTGCCGCCGAAGGTGAAGCCGCTGTTGAGGCCGAGATATATGCCGGTCCAGTTGACTGCGAGCGATTTGGACTCCGTCCAAGCAACAGGCGCCGCTTTCGTCACCACGGGCGGCGGGGCTTCGGCGAATGCCGGACCGATTGTCGGTAGCGTGCCGCGCACGCCCATATAGGCGGCAAATGGGATGCCCGGGACAAAGGTGCGCGGATCAGTCAGATTCAGATACGGAAAGGAAGTGACGTCGAAGAACGTTCCGTAGACGTAATAATGCTGGTCGAACAGATTACGCACCAGCCCGAAGACCTCGACATTGTCTGTGACCTTGTAGGAGGAGTGCAGGTTTACGGTCCAGTAGGGTGCCATTTTCGAGTTTTGATTTGATTCATCGCCGACCAGCCATTGACTGCCGACAACGTTGAGGTCGGCGCCGATTTTCCACGGCTGGGTGACTTGGTATTCGGCGCCGAGTTTGAAACGGAAGTTCGGAATGCCGGTGAGATGATCGCCGGGAACTACGGAAATGTTGCCGTTGGCGTCGGCGAAAGGATTGAACGGCGACTGCAGGGTCAATGCGTTTAGGAAGGTAGCATCGACATACGTGTAGTTGGCGTAGATATTCCAGCGGTCTTGCTTGTAATTCACGTTGGCTTCGATGCCCTGGCGCAGAGTGTTGCCGGCGTTCTGAAAGAATTCATGGCCCGGGATTGGGCTCGAAACGGCGATAATGTCGTTCGTGTTGAGCGCTCGAAACCCACCAACCGTCCAATTCACAAGCCCTTGGGCAGCGTTGAATTGACCTCGCAAGCCGGCCTCAACGGTATATGTGATGACCTGTTGAAGATTGGGATCCGCAACAAGGGCATTATCGATCAAGCAAGGACGCAGTGGATCGGAGCAGGCGAGCTCAAGAGGTGTCGGTGCGCGGTTTGCCTCCGCGAAATCGCCGTACAATGTAAGGTTCGGCGTGAGCTTGTAGGTCCCGCCAATCATGGGATTAAAATGGGTATAGGTGTGATTGCCGTTCAGCGCGGGGTCGTTGCCGAGTTCGTCCGTTAAATTGATCTGGGCGAAGTTAAATCGTCCACCAGCGGTGATCGATAGGCGTGACGTGACGTCGAATGTGTCGGTCGCGTAGAGACCCGTATAGAGTGTCGTTGCACCCAACCCCACTGGCGCGACGTCACCCGACGGCTGATCAATAAAAAGCCCGAAGCCCTGCACAGTTGGGAATTGATTGGCATTGATCGTTCCCAATTCGCTCGTGGTTGAGAATTGCACCAAGCCGCGGTCCACGCCGAGGCCGATCGTGAAGTTGTTGCTGTGACCGAAAATCGGTTCGGACGTCGCCGCCTGAACGGTGCCGCCGAAACTGTTGGTATTGGTCCAGGTGCGATCGATTTCGCCCAGGACGCTCGTGCCGAGGGCGCCAGTCGCCGGGACTGTTTGTCCCCGTGTCGTCGTGAGATTCGAGACTGTGCCATCGAGGTTAGGAAAGCAGAGGACGGTCGGATCCGGACACCCTGAGTTTTGTGCGTTCGTGCCGTTGCCGTCCACATGGCTTTGACGGAAGTTGCGGTAATAAGCGATAGCCTGATAGGTCCAGGTATCGCTCGGCTTCCAAGTCGCGCTCGTCGTCAGGAACGCGAGCTGGTTTTGGGTCGTTTGCGGGACGGTGTAGATGCTGGCCCAATCCTGGCTGAGCATTTGCACTGGCGTAGCCGCCGCGGCACCAAAGTTGTTGTCGGCGCCGGTGAAGGTGACGTGAAATTCGGTCTGATCGCCGCGCGCCCCGAAATCGGTATACACACGGCGCAACGATGACGGCGAGTTATTGCGCCAACCCGCATCATTGATTGCGTCGGCGGTTATGTAACCCGACAGATTTCCGTTTTCGCCACCGGCTTGCACGGAAGCGACGGCGCGTCCGTATGATCCACCGCTGACCTCACCTTCAATGGCGTGATAGGTGTATCCATTCTTCATCTCGAATGCGAGAGCGCCGCCCGTCGCATTGAGGCCGTAGACCGGATTGCTGGGAACGAGCGTCAGCTGGTTGATGGCGCTTTGCGGGATGAAATCCCAATTGACCACATCACCGAAGACCTCGTTGATGCGAACGCCGTTCTGATAGACGGCGAGCCCCTGCGGCGTACCAATGACGGGCGAGGCCGTGAATCCTCGGTAGTTCAGATCGAGCTGAAAGTCGTTGCCAGTCTGGCTGCTGAGTGACACTCCAGGAAGCGCCCGGTCCAATGACTGCAACAAATCGGGCGCCTTCGTGCCGTCAAACGCGGGCGCTCCGACCGTCTGGACGTTGGATGGAATTTTGTCCAATTCCACCGCACCAGGCACAGCTTTCGGCGCAGTCTCGCCGGTGGTGGGCGCGGCAGCGGGCGTGGGCGCGGCCGGCGCGGGCGCGGTTGCAAGAGCACGCGCGGGAACGCGCGGCGGCGCGACTGGCGTTGTCGCGATGACGCGGATCTCGGGAAGGGTGGTGCCGCTACTTCCGGCGGGATTTGGGTTTTCCTGCGCAGCGGCGACGCTCCACGCCATGAGCAAGGCAATAGGCGCTGCCCATAATCCCTGGAATACGTCCGCTGCCACTACCCGACGGGGAACTCGTACATCGCTACACATGCTGCGCCGTCCGGAACCGACGGCGAATTTTGTCACGATCTCCGCAGCAGCGTAATCCGGATGCTTTTCCTGAACAGACCGGGAAGTTTTGGCAATCGGCGATGACCGAGGATCATCCGATCGGCGGATTAGTGCGTGCCCCAAGCAGGTGCACAGCCGCGCGGATGAGCTCGGGGAGATTGCGAACCTCGAGCTTGTGCTTGAGCTGAGAGCTGAGGTTGACCACGGTCTTATAGCTGACACTAAGTTCATCGGCGATGTGGCCGTAGGGCTTGCCCTTAGCCAAAAGCGAAAGGGTTTGCAGCTCCCGCGGCGTCAGCTGGGCCAACGGGTCGATGCGCGCCGACGTTCGCACCAGCGCGACCTGCAGCGCGAGATCATGGCTCAGATAGGCGCCGCTGGCGATAACGGCTTTGAATGCCTTCAAAAAATCCTCGGATGAGGTGTCTTTCAGTACGTAGCCACAGGCGCCGGCCTCGAGCGCGCGCGCGACAATGATCGGGTCGCTGTGCATGCTAAACACCAGGATGCGCACCCGCGGGTCGTACGTCCTGATGCGGCGTATCAGCGGCAAGCCGCTTAGTCCGCCGTCCTGCATCGCAAGATCGACGATGGCGACATCGGGCCGATGGCGTCGGCACAGCTTGTATCCGGTGATTGCGTCACGCGCTTCGAGTATGACCTCGACGCCGGCGTCCTCAAGCATGCGCCGGCAGCCCTGCAGCACGATCGGATGATCGTCGACGACGACAACGGTCGTCATGCCGTCACCATGCCCGACACGCCCGACGTCGTCATGACGCGTCCGGGTCGGCAAGCGGCAGGCTCACTCGCACGCAGGTGCCGGCGCCGGCTTCGCTGTCGATCGCATAACATCCGGCCAAGCCTTCGACGCGCTCCCGCATGCCGCGCATGCCGAAGCCTGCGAGCTTGCCAGGACATAGTCCGCACCCGTCGTCATGTACTGCCAGCGTCAGTTCCCGGTCGGCGTTGTTATGCTTGAGCTCGACGCTGACGTTTCGCGCCTGGGCGTGTCGGACGGCATTGGTTAGGCTTTCCTGCGTGCAGCGGTAAACCGTCAGATCGATCGAGTCGCCATAGCTGGGTTGAAGGCCTCCGGCGCTGATGCAAAACGCGATCTGAGAATGCCGGCGGCCGTAATCGTGGACGAGTTGATCGATAAGCTCGGCAAGCGGAACATGACCCAGCGCCATCGGCCTCAGTCGCTCGAGCATGCTGCGGTTGATGGCCTGAAGATGATCGATAGTGGCGACAGTGTCTCGCAGTCGCGCTATTATGCCGACCTTGGCTTTCTCGGGCAACTCGGCCGCCACGCTTGCGATTGAACTCGCGTTGGCCTTCAATCCGAACAAGCATGGCCCGACCTCGTCGTGTAGCTCGAGCGCTGTGCGCCGCCGTTCGTCGTCCTGCGCGGTGACAAGCTGGCGGTTGAGCCGCTGGTTCTCGGTGCGCGCGGTCTCCAGCGCCCGAGCGAGCGCATTAAAATGATCGGTAATTACCGCCAACTCACGGGCCTGCGGTTTGGGCATTCGCACGTTGTAGCTTTGCCGCTTGAGGGCCGAGAGGCCAGCGGCAAGCATTATCAATGGATCAAGCACGCGGCCGAACAGAACATAGAGGATGCCAATCATGGCAACGTTGAGAAGTACAACTGTAGCGAACATCGCCACCGCGTTTTCCCAGAACTCGGCGATTTCGTCGCCGGGTTCTCCGACGATCTGAACGTCGCCAACCTTGATGCCGTTGATAATCACGGGGAGCGCATGAGAATCAATCGGAAGTGCGACCAGTTTGGCAAACCACGCGGGCACCGACGCGCGGACGCGATCTGCCGGCGATGTTGCGCCGATCTGAGTGCCCGACGCATTCAGCACCACGATGCGCACGTGGCGTATCGATCGCAATTGGACTGGCAGGTTCGCGAGGAACTGTTCCGCGGGAATTTGTTGGTGTGTGAGCCCCACGGCGTCGCGCACCAGCGCTTCGGCTAGGCCGATGGACGCTACTGTCTCAACCCGAGCTTGCGCGCGCGCCCGCAACACTGCGACGCTGCCGCCGACGATCACCGCAACGATGTCGATCAACACAAAGATAAGAAGCAGTTGCGTCCGCACCGAGCGGTTTTGCCACAGATCGCGCAACAGCGGGCGCCGTGGCGGTGCGATAGGTTGCACGCTCGTGACCGCGGACATCGGTTGCACGCTATCCGGCTCCTCCCGTTCGGCGGTTATCGGGTCCACCGTGTTGAGCGTCGATGTTATCCGGTATCGCTTGGCGCTGTCACGGACCGGCGCTTGGATTCAGCAAATGGCTCATTCACGGCGACTAAGCTCAGAAACCATGGCCTGCCGCTGACCAGCCCGAATACGGCCGTTGCTGTTCGGAGTAGTTCTTTGATTTTAAACGGGGAAATGAGATATGGGTAACGGCGCACCATTGCCGGGGTAAGTTCTGTCGGGGTTTGGGGTGGGCGAGGGTTCCGGGGCGCGCCAACGCGTTATTGGCCCGCCGCTATCGCGGTGGTGACAGCCCCTTCACGCCGCCAAGGGAAGCGCTCGTGAATTTTGCTCCGGTAGTCTTGGCTCCGGTCAAATCCGAGTCCGTTAGGTCGGCACCAGCGAAGTCCGCATCGGACAGGTCTGCTCCGGAGAAATTCGCCCGCCGGAGCTTGGCGAATTCAAAATTCACGTGTGCTAGTGCGGCACCTTCGAAATTTGCGTTGGCCAGGTTGGCGCGGGCAAATTCGGTCCGGATCAAACCCATGGATTGATTGTGCATGTCGGCGGATGCCCGCAGGTGAGAAAGGTCGGCATCGCGCATATCATCCAAACTGAAGCGTGCCGTTACTTTGGCGCCGGAAAGATTGGCGCCCACGAACTTGGCGGCTTCATCCGGTAACGTCTCCATTCCGGCCGATACGACAAGCGTCTCGAGAAGAGCGCCGGAGAGATCAGCATGGGAAAAGTCAGCCCGCATAATCCAAGCGAAGTTCAGCTTTGCCCTCGGCAATTTGGCGCCGACAAGCTTCGCCCCCACAAGCTTGGTGCGGCGAAGGTCAGCGTCAGAGAGATCGGCTCCCGAAAAGTCGACCGCGGAAAAATCGAGACCGTGAAGGTCCAAGCCGGCCAACGAGCGGCCGGCAAAGCTCGGCCGTGCGGCGGCTGGCGTGGCGGCCAGCATGGCTTGCACCTCATCTCGGCTGAAATCGGCGCCAAGAGCGCCGGACGCTGCCAGCGTTAGGGAAAATATCGATAATATCCTCGACGCGAGACGCATCGCTGTGCCCTGGCTGCAAGCCGGCACCGAGCGTACTGAAAGCCGGGCCAAACACATTATAACCCGATCGACGTAACCCGATCGATATAACCCGATCGATGCCGGTTCGCAGTCAGATGCTCTAGCCCATTTCTACTAATTGGCCTAGCCTGAACACGTACCTCGCCACGCAAACCTATCGTCTTGTGTTCCGAATATTTTGTTTGATACCCGATCTCCAATCCTCCGACTTTTGTTAGGGATCTCGCGCGGCCGCGTATCGGCCGCGACTTGATGAATCGCCGCTGCCGTGCCCGTTTCAAGAGCAGTTGGTTCCCGGCGCCGAAGGCCGTGCTGCACCAGAAATGGCGCGTTTCTTGCTTAGATAAAGCGCGCGTGAGCCGTTCATAGCGTTTTTGCAACAACAAGCCGACCAGGAGATCATTGGAAACAAAATGTTGACCGCCTTGATTTTGATCTGCTCGCTGACGTCCGTTTCGGATGTCGGCGCATGCACGGAAGGTAACGCCGTTGAGGTGCTACGTAGTCCAGAGGCGTTCGCGAGCCCGGTTACATGCCTCATGCATGGCCAAGCTTACTTGGCCAACACCGCGATGGGACGCGATTTGAGCGCCGACGAGGTCGTCAAAGTCATGTGCGTGCGGAGCAAGATCGGGGCGACGCCAGCGGCAGAAGGGCGGAGCGCCGATGCCGTGAACCCCTTAGGACCGTCGCGGCAGCGCTGATTCCAGCGCATGACAACGCGGGGCGGACCGACGTTGCTCAATCCGAACCAGTCATCGCCAAGAACGCTTGCTCGATTGTCGCCGTCCCGGCGCCGGAAACAAGGCCTGCGGGCGTCGTGTCGGCGAGCACCTTGCCGTGATGGAGCACGACCACGCGGTTCGCGTTTGGCACTTCGTCGCACAGATGCGTCGCCCAGAGCACCGCGACGGACCGCTCGGCGCGCAGCTTGACGATGAGCTTGAGCAGATCGCTGCGGCTTCCCGGATCAAGCCCGACGGTCGGTTCATCCATCAGCAGCACGCGCGGCCGGTGCAACAGCGCGCGGGCCAATTCGACGCGGCGGCGATTGCCGCCGCTCAATCGTGCCGCCTTGTCATGGGCGCGCTCAGCCAGCCCGAGCCGCGCTAATTCTTCTGCGATACGTACTTTGGCAACGGCGCGCGGAATGCCATGCAGACCGGCGTGAAACAATAGATTGCCGGTTACTGTCAGCTCGAGATCGAGCGTCGGCTGCTGAAAAACGATGCCGAGCTGCGCCAGCGCCGGCACTGGATCGCGCCGCATGTCATAGCCCATGATTTCGATGCGGCCGGAATCCGGCACGAACAGCCCGGACAGAAGCTGAAACAGCGTGGTCTTGCCGGCGCCGTTGGGACCGAGCAGCGCGATGAATTCGCCAGCCGCCGCCCGCAGCGTGATGCCGTCGACGGCCCGAATGGCCCTATAGGTTTTGACCACGTTGTCGAGGCTCAGCACCGCTGCGCTTTCGTTCTCGGTCATCCCTCACCTCGTCTTGTCCGTTTCCCTTCATAGGCTCTAGCTAAGCCGCCAGGCAATGAGGGAAGGGCTCGCCGTCAGCGTGCGGTCTCGGGATCAACGGTTGCTCAAGCTAAACTGCTTGCAGCGTCATACGAAATCGTTGCCAAGCACCGATCGAAGGCTTTCTACATCGGACCAACCTGCTCGACCCAGCGGGGGGACGAGCCGAAATCGCCGTGCCATTTGAGCAAGTAAAAAGCCCGCTCGCTCCGAAAGCGGGAACGGGAGGCGCCTCGCAAGGGACTGGGTCCCCACTTGCGCGCGGACGAGCGGCGTAGGAGCATGATAGCCATGCCCTTCGCCCATACCCTCCGCGCGCTACGCGTGATCACCACGCGCGAGTTGGCGAAATTCGCGCAGCAGCGCGGCCGGCTGTTGTCGGCGCTGGTACGCCCGCTGATCTGGCTCGCGGTTTTCGCGGCCGGCTTCTACAACGTGTTCGGCGTGTCGATCATTCCGCCGTACAAGACCTACATAACGTATCAGGTCTATATCGTGCCGGGCCTGCTCGGCATGATCCTTCTGTTTCACGCCATGCAATCGTCGTTGTCGATGGTCTATGATCGCGAAATGGGTGTGATGCGGCTTCTGCTGACCGCGCCGCTGCCGCGCTGGGTGCTGCTTGCCTGCAAGCTGGTCGCCGGCACCGCGCTTTCGGTGATCACCTGCTACGTATTTCTCACCGTCTGTATCGCTTTCGATGTCACCTTCGATCCGCTTGGCTGGCTGGAGGTATTGCCGGCGCTGATCGTCTCTGGATTGATGCTTGGCGCGCTGTGGCTATTCCTGTCCGTGTATATCCGCCAGGTGGAGAATTTCGCCGGCGCCATGAATTTCGTGATGTTTCCGATGTTTTTCTTTTCGTCGGCGCTTTATCCGCTGTGGCGGCTACGGGAGGGGGGCTCGGACGTGCTCTATTACGTCTCGCTCGCCAATCCATTCACCTATGCCGTCGAGCTGATCCGCTTCGCGCTTTATGGCCAGTTCGACGCCGTCGCGGCGCTGGTCGTGACCGGCGCGACAGGAGTGCTCTTTCTGCTCGCAGTGATCGGCTACGATCCGCAGCGCGGCTTCATTCGCCGCGCGGCGCAAGCGTAAGGGCCCGTCATGCCGGCGCATAGCCGTTCGCAGAACGGCGTCGCTTCGCTCGCCTAGTTTACTCGCCGGGCTGGCGATTCACTTATTTCACGTCAGCGACTTCGAACGATGTCTGACGTTAGTCGGCGATCCGCCGAATAACGGGCAAGTCCGTGAAGCGACAAAAATATCGCAATGGACCGCTCAGGACCACGTCGAAACACGAGCGTCAATCGATGCCGGCGAGAAGGTTCTTGAGCCAGGCGGCCTGTACCTTGCCTACTTTGCCGAGGTGCTCGCGGTTGGTGTACAGGCTCATGTGGTCCACGCCGCTCACCGAGGCCAATGACTTGTTGGGATTGGTGATCGCGTTGAATGCCTGCGTCTCCAGGTCGGCCGAGGTGATGTTGTCGGCCTGTGCCAGCGTCATCATGACCGGCGTCTCGACGATACGTTCGCAGAACGGCGCCACCTTGTACTGGAGCAGCAGTTCGACCGATTCGATGGTATTCCAGTGCTCGTGGCGCGGTGCCTCCTTTTCCTTAATGGCTTTGAACCCCGCATAGACGTGCGGGAACGGCCAGCTGGTGAGCTGGTCGTTACTGCTGACCGGGCTCTCGGGGGACATCGGCAATCGACCGCCCGGTTTGCCATGAAATCGCTCGCGCCTGTCGTCCGCGAGCAGCCGGTTCATCTGTGCGAACCGCGTCTCGCCGTGACACCGCCGCATCGTTTGAAAACCATCGACCACCGGGATGGTGGAGATGGCGAATGCCGGTCGGGAATCCAACGCGGCCGCGACCAGCACGTGTCCGCCGCTGTAGGATATGCCCCAGATGCCGGTACGTTTGCGGTCGATTCCGGGAAGCGTCTCAGCAAAGCTGAGCGCGTTGCGATAGTCCTCGATCTGGTCCCAGGGATTGATGTGCTGTCGCGGCTCGCCGGTGCTCTCCCCGAACCGACGATAGTCGAACCGCAAAGTGGCGCATCCAAGGTCTTCGAAATACTTGCCGTACCAGGGCATGACGATTTCTTTGGTGTAGCACCATCCGCCCGCCATAATCACGAGCGGCGCGTCGCCCGATCTCCCGGCGGGCATCGTCAATACGCCCTTGCAAGTGTCGCCGCAGCTGTTGAACTCGACGTTCTCCGTCATGGCGCATCCCTCCGATATTAGTTTTTGAATGGCAGAGGTGAAGGACGGATGCTAGCGGGTCCGGTGTTCTCCCGCAACGACTGCTGCCGTCGCGTTTGCCAAGGCCCGTTGCTTTGCCGACACTTGCGCTCAAGACAGCTTTTCAGCCGGTAGTCTCATGCGCAATTCGCTCGGCGATCTGTTCTCGCAACAGATTCTTCCGAATTTTGCCGGCCGCCGTGTAAGGCAGCGTGTCGACGATCTCCAGCCGCTCGGGATATTTCTGCTTTGCGAGACCGCTCCTCTCCAGGGTCCGGCGCATCTCGGCGAAATCGAAAGCCCCTCGTTCGCGCAAGGTCACGAATGCGCATGCAGTCTCCCCCAGCCGAGGGTGAGGCATCGCGACCACTGCCGCCTCGCGGACTGCAGGGTGCGCGTAGAGAACGTCTTCGATCTCCTTGGGGGAGATGTTTTCCCCGCCTCTGATGATGAGATCCTTCTTCCGGCCCGTGATGATCAGGCAACCTTCGGGCGTGATCCTGGCAAGGTCTCCGGTATGGAAATATCCGTCTGTGTCAAAAGCCTCGGCGTTGTGCTCGGGTGCCGCGTAACCTACGCACATTTCCGGCCCCCGGGTTACGATCTCGCCTTCCTGCCCGGGCGCAACAGTCTTGCCACGGGCGTCGACCAGGCGAATTTCGTGGCCGACCACATAGCCCTCCGTCGTTGCCGCCAACTCCAGCTGTTGCGGGTCGGGGACGCCGAGCGTCACGGTTGGAGCTTCGGTGCTGCCGTACAGCCGAAAACACCCGCAGCGCTCGAATGCGGCATTGGCGTCGTGAACCATCTCAGGCGGCACCGGGGCGCCTCCGGTCGGAAAATACCGAAGCGTCGGAAGGCGGCGTTCCTGCTTGCGTGCGGCGTGCGCGAGTTCCTGAAGGAACGGCGTTGCGCCTAGGGTGAACGTAATTCGGTAACGCTCGATCAAGTCCAGCGCTTGCTGCGCATTCCAGACGTCCATCAGTACGACGGGACACCCGAGCGTGATCGGCAGCTGGATGCCGTACAGGTAGCCTGTGATGTGACCAACCGTCGAAGGCATCAGGATGACATCCGTGGATTCCAGCTTCAACCAGTCAACGAAGTTGCGGATCTCGGCATCAATTGTGTTGTGCGTGTGCAGCACGCCCTTGGCGCGGCTGGTTGTGCCCGAGGTGTACAAGATCAGCTTCACGTTGTTCGGGTCGGGCCGCTTCAAAGGTAGGTTTGCCGGCTCGCGGATAAACTGCTCGAACGACAACAGCGAAGCATCGCGCGGGCGCACGAACACTACTTCGCGGAGCCGGGGCAAGTCGGCCCGCATCCGGTCGATCATGGCGCGATAATCGAATTCCCTGAACGATTCCGGCACGAACAACACGCGGCTGCCGGCGTCGGCCAGGATGAAGGAGACTTCCGCCTCACGATAGATCGGCACGATGGGGTTGCAGACGTAGCCCGCGTAGGCGCACGCCACCTCGATGAGAACGGCCTCGTGCCAGTTCGGCAGCTGAAAGCTCACGACGTGTCCTGGTCGCAGACCGCGCTCGGCGAGCACCCGTCCCAGTCGCCGTGCGAGATTGCGAACCTTGGCGGCGGAAAGACTCTGCACCCCGTCGACTACCAGCGTTTGGCCCGGTCGTCGTTCGCACAGGTCCTCGAGCCGGTCGGCGATGGTACGGTCGCGCCATGCTCCTTCCGTCCGATACCGCGCGATCGCCTCTGCATCCAGTTTGGGCGTCCATCCGCTCGGGTCGCGGAGCATCGAAGTGTCCTAGCGCGGCTTGCCCGCGAACGGTCCTCTAATTATTCTGGCGCATTCGGCGGCCAACAGACTTGTTTGCGGCACACTGGCCTTCCACTCACTGAAAGAGTAGCGAGTGTCGGACGGCACTTCCAGTCGGAACTCGACATCCGTCGTGCTAAAAAATTTCCATCAAGGGAGGATTCTGATGAGCCGAGGTCAAGACGTATTTCTCGGAATTGCCTGCGCGGCCGCGGTCGCAACGCTTGTCTCGGCTAGCCCAATCCGCGCGCAAACGGCTCAAGGTGAACCCATCAAGATCGGTGCGGTCGTGTCGCTCACCGGGCCGGGTGCCGGACTCGGTCAGCCGGAGCGGAACGGAATGCTGCTGGCCGAGAAGGACGTCAACGACAAGGGAGGCGTCAAGGGCCGACCGATCAAGATACTCGTCGAAGACGACGGCTCCAAGGCGGACAACGCGAAGAACAAGGCCGAACAACTCATCTTCGACGAGAAGGTCGTCACCATACTCGGGCCCTCCCTGACGGCGAGCACCGGAGCCGTGTCGGCAATGACCAATAGCGAAGGCATGGCCGAGCTGGCATTCACGGGTCTGGGTCCGAAGATCGAGCTGTCATACAAATCGCTTTATCACTTGCTCCCGCCTCAGGAGCTCAACGCGCGAGCCATGCTCGAATACACAACGAAGGCTCTCAATTCGAAGAAGATCGGAGTCCTGCACGATACGGGCTACGGGCAGGTCGTGACCAACTCGTTGAACGCCCTTAAGGCTCAGTACGGCGTAGAGTTCGTCGCGGTGGAGAAATTCGAGGTAGGTGCGACCGACGCGTCAGCGCAGGCCGCCAAGGTTCGCGCGGCCGATCCGGACGTCGTGTTCATCATCGCCACTTCTCCGGTACCGTTCCGTAATGCGCGGCAGGTGCGGATCTCGCAGCCGATCGTCTCGGCGATCGGATCGAGTGCGTATGACTATGTCCGCGGAATGGGGGAGTTTGCAGATGACATCGTGTTTCCGGAATTTGTGGTCGGGGAGGATCCGCTTCCGCATCAGGTAGAGTTCGTCAAGAAGTACCGGGAGGCATACAACTCATTGCCGAAGAACTACGAGGCCGCCGGGTGGGACGCCGTCCATATCATCGCCAAAGCCGTCGAGACCGCCGGTCCGGATGCCAAACGCGAGGAGATCGCCAAGGCGCTCCGCGGTCCCTATGCGGGAGTGTTCGCCGCCTATAATTTCGCTGCCGACGACATGACCGGGATCCAGCTGTCGAGCTACGTCTATTCCAAGCTCGTCAAGGGCGCTTTCACTCGACTGCCGTTCGTAGCCAAGTAGGACCGGCCGCGAGGTCGGCCGTGCGACCGCGACTGCAGGGGATGCTGCGCTCGTGAACGCGTTTCGTGGACGACGACCATGACCATGACGCTCTTCCTCCAATCAATCCTGGCCGGTCTGACGAATGGATTCGTCTACGGCTTGATCGGACTCGGAATCGCCGTGGTGTTCCGGGGCGCGCGGATCATCAATGCCATGCAGGGCGATTTTGCGCTGTTAGGAAGCGTCGTGGCCTATGTGGTATCGACCCGGCTCGGGGTCCCGATACTACCGGCGTTCCTTACAGGTGTCCTCGCTGGAGGCGTACTGGGGTTGCTAGTCGAGCGATTGCTGATACGCCCGACGGAGAAGCGCGCCGGCACCGAGGACAGCTATCTCTTGGTGACGCTGGGTGGGGCCTTTGCGGTGTCCGCTGCGGTGCTGCTCTATTTTGGACGCGACTCGTACGTGCTCAACGGCATCGGGGGCGACGCCTCCGTGGACGTGCTTGACGCTGCCATCCGCGTGCACGCGGTATGGCTGATCGTGATCAGCTCGGTGGTCGTCCTCGCCTTGAAGCTGTTCTATGGTCATACGCGGGTCGGCCAGGCGATGCTGGCGGCCTCTATCGACGTCGACGGTTCGCTGACGATCGGGATCAACGTGCCGTTGATGCGTACCCTGACGTTCGTCACGGGTGGGCTTATGGGCGGCCTTGCGGGCGTCCTCGTCGCACCATTGATCAACATCCACTACGAAATGGGGCTGCTACTCACGTTGAAAGGCTTTGCCGCGGCGATTCTCGGGGGGCTCATAGTCCGGTCGGCGCGATGTTCGGGGGCGTGCTGCTAGGACTTGTCGAATCTCTGGCGGTTGCTTCGGTTTCGTCGGGTTACAAAGACGTGATCACGATGGTCATCCTCATCATGATCATGATTTTGATGCCGCAGGGGCTGCTGGGTCGTCGCGGCCGCCAAGGCGGATGAGGAATGGCGAGCTTGACGGGCATGCGCAATCGGCTGGTCGTCGCGGTATTTGTCGCGCTCCTCGCTACGGTCTGGTCGGTAGTTCCGTTGCTTGCGGGACGCAGCACCGTAGACATGCTGGTCTTCGCCGCTCTCTATGCCATTGCCGGGCTCGGGGTGGCCTTTCTCCTCGGCCAGTGTGGAATCGTGTCGCTGGCGCAGAACGTTTTCTTCGGGATCGGCGCCTACAGCACGGCTTACGGGGCGACCGTCCTTGGATGGCCGGCGCCGGCCTCAATGATCATGGGCATCGTCATCAGCGGTGCCATTGCGGCAGCGGTCGGAGTCCCGGTGCTGAGACTGTCGGGGTATTTCCTCGCGCTCGCGACCCTGGCGCTCGCCGTCATCGGCCACGTCCTGTTCCTGGAATGGGACTGGCTCACGGGCGGGACCTTGGGAATCGGCGGCATCCCGCCGCTTTCCCCGCTCGGTTATCGCATCAATACGCCTGTTCGATTCTATTACTTCGTCAGTCCCATCCTGCTTGTCCTGATCCTGATCCACTACAATCTCTTGCATTCGCGCACGGGAATCGCCATGCGGGCCATGCGTGACGCTCCATCGGCGGCGGCGGTCCTCGGCGTGAACATCGCGCGCCTCAAGGTCAAGGTCTTTGTGTCGAGTGCCATTCTCGGCTCTTTCGCCGGAAGTCTGTTCGCACACTACGTTTCGTTCGTGAGCGTCGACAGTTTCGGTGTTGATCGAGCCATCAACTTCCTGCTGATCGCGGTCCTCGGCGGCGCCAGAACCATTGCCGGAACAGTGCTGGGCGCTCTGTTCGTAACGGCGCTACCCAATTTCTTGAGTCGGATAGGCGATGTGCACGCCCTGCTGTTCGCGGTTTTGCTGATCGTCGCGGTGATCTTTCTGCCGCAAGGGTTTGGCGGGGCCGTGGCGCAGGTCTGGAGACACTTCGGCCGGCGGCCCGATCACGCGGGGCGTGTGACCAAAGGGTCGCCGCCATGACCTCTCTCCTCCAGGTCCGTGACGTCGCGCATCGATTTCGCGGGCTGCGAGTTCTAAAGGGCGTCAGTTTCGCCGTTGAAGAGGGTTCGCTGACCGGTCTGATCGGTCCCAACGGCGCCGGTAAAAGCACGCTGTTCAACATCATCTCCGGATTTCTGCAGCCGGTCAGCGGCGAAATCGTCTACCTCGGAAAATCGATCACGAGGCTTTCCATTCAAGACCGTAGCTACGCCGGCTTGATACGCACGTTTCAGACACCTCAAGTTTTCAGGCATCTGACGGTGCGCGAGAACCTGATCGCGGGCTGCTACAAGCAAGGCCGAAGCGGGATCGTTGCGAGCCTTCTCGGCCTTCCGGCCGTGCGCCGCGAGTTCGCTGGAGCTGCGCATCTCGCCGATGAAACCTGCGCGGAATTCGGCCTTGATGCCGTTCGCGATCAGCTCGCAGGCCGGCTTCCTGCTGGCCAGCAGCGGCTCGTCGAACTGGCCCGAGCGGCGGCGAGCAAGCCCAAACTCCTGTGTCTCGACGAACCGTCATCCGGACTGAGCTCCGACGAGGTCGCTCAACTGATGGCCGAGCTTCGCAGATTGAACAAGAGGGGCATCACAATCTTGTTGGTGTCGCACGACATGGAGCTGATGGCGGTCAGCTCGGTCATTCACGTGCTCTGCTTCGGTGAGATCATCGCCAGTGGTGGGATGGCCGAGGTGCAGGCAAATCCTCGGGTGCGCGAAGCGTACCTCGGAATGTAGGGAAGCGTGCCATGCTTGTCGTCGAAGGCCTGTACGCCGGCTATGGAGAGGTCAACGTACTCTTCGACGTCAGCATCGAGGTGGGGCAAAATGAGAGCGTGGCCATCGTCGGCGCCAATGGAGCGGGCAAGAGCACTCTGGTGAGTGCTATCTGTGGGTTGATACCGGCACGCTCCGGCCGCATCCTAAAGGATGGCCAGCCGATCCACGGGCGGCCAGCTTATCGCAGAGCCGAGATCGGGATCGCCGTGGTGCTGGAGAATCGGCATCTCTTCGGCGAGCTCTCGGTGCGCCAGAACCTGGAACTCGCGCTCGATCGGGGGCGGAACCGCGAGTCCGCCGGCGTTCAGTTCGTTCTCGACGAGGTGCTGGAACTCTTCCCGTTCATGAGACAGCGCTTCAATTCAGCGGTGGACCTTCTGAGCGGCGGCGAGCAGCAGATGGTTGCAATTGGACGGGCTCTTCTGCTGAAACCAGATTTGCTGATTCTCGATGAGCCTTCCACCGGACTGGCTCCTAAGGTTGTGAAAGACATTGTCTCGGTGGTCGCCGGCTTGCGTAAGCGCGGCATGAGCCTCATCCTGGTGGAGCAGAACGTAGGCATCGCTCAACAGAATTCGGATCGAGCTTATGTCATGTCGCTCGGACGGGTGGTGAAGCACGTCGAGCGGGAAGCCTGGTCCGAATTTGCGCGCTCAGATTCGATGGTGAGAGCTTATCTCGGATGAGGGTCTGTCGCGTTCACGCTGCTTTGACGCGGGGCTGCGCGGCCTCAAGGGTTGGCACGATTTTCGTCATGAACTGTTCCAGCTCCCAAATCACGTCTTCTTTCGGCTGCTGCGCATAGTGGAAGATCACCGTGATGTATTCGCAGGGGATCTGACTATAGATCTTCTGGAATTCTGCGCGGGTCTTTTCCAAGGTGCCGCCGGTAATGATTCCGGAATCGGTCAGGTTCTTCGTCCAGTCGATGGTCTCACCACTGGGCAGTTGCGGAAAGAATGGCGCGTAGAAGTTCTTGTAGATGTCGAGATCGTATTTGATCAGCTTCTCGCGGAATTCCTCCTCGGTTTTGCCGATATGGAACCAGCGCACTGCGCATTGCCGCTCGCCCAGAGCGTAGTCATAGCCGTGCTGGCGCCCTTCCTCGACGTAAAGCTGGCTAAGTCTGAGCATTGCGTCGAGCTTAGTGAAATGAACGCAGCGGAATCCGTTCCTGGCACAGAAGCGCACCGAGGGTTCGCTCTTGGCCACAGCGACGAATACCGGAGGATGCGGCCGCTGATAGGGCGCCGGTACCACGCTGACACGCCTCAACGCCCCGTTCTCGTCCACCTCGCCGTCGGCGCCGGCTCGCTGCGCCGTGCGCCAGGCGGGATAACCGACCACGCCGGTATCGTAGGGATACGGCGCTTGATAGTATTTGCCGTTCAACTCGACTGTATCCTGCTGCCAGCATTTGAGCACCATGCCGACGCGTTCTTCGAATACTTCGCGGTTATGCTCGTCGTCAGCACTGCTATCCGATAGGGTCGCGGTTGTGTTGGTGAACTGGCCCAGGACGTTGGTCCAGCGCGACTGGTAGCCGCGGGCGAAGCCGACGAAGTACCGGCCGCGCGCCAAATGATCTATGATGGCGGTCTCCTCGGCGACGCGGATCGGGTCCTGCGTTGCCATCACGTAGCCCATCGCACCAATATTGATCCGCCGCACTTGGCCGGCCCACCAGGCGTTGATCACGCCAGGGTTGGGGCCCACCTCGTAGCCTTCCGAATGCAGATGGTGCTCGATTGAGCTCGCACCCCATACGCCGAGCTCTTCAGCCGCGTTGACGATGTCCATCCAATCGTGCAGCACCCGATTATACAGTTCGCGGTTGCGGCCCAGCGGACGCTTGCGCGCGCGGTCAAATTCATCCTCGGCCGGAAGCATTGGATAAAGCTGCAAAATGATCTTGGGTGGCGCCATGCGTCTCTCGCTCCCTTGTCGTTCTTCCTCAGAGTCGTAGGGGGTGGGGCGTCGGCCGGTCAAATACCGGTTGGAGATGGAAGCCATAATGGCGCGTTATAGCTTGGTGGCGCCGATCACCGCCAAATCCTGGCGCAAATATTCGACGAATTTCTGCGCTGCGAGCGGCAGCGGATGCGCCACCGGGTGGATCGCGTAGATGTCCGAGGTGATGCGGGGATCGAGGATAGGATTGATAACGAAACGGCTTTCGCCGATGTCGTTGATGACGGCGGTGAGCGGTATCATGGTCGACCAGTCAGAGCGGCGAATGAAGCTCATCGTTGCGCTCAGCCCGTCGATCTCAAGCGTCTTCACTACCGGAAAGTTAGTGGCCCGCAGGCTGTGGTCGACCAGGCGACGCAAGTTGTGCAAGCGTGACGGCAGCACCAGCTTGAGGTCCGGCACGTCGGCGAGGCGACAGGGGAGCAGCGGCTGCATCGCTTTCTCGGGCCCCGACACCAGCATCAGCCGGTCGCTCAGGAGCAGGCGAGCCTCTAGCCCTGCCGCGCTAGCCGGACGGTTGCAAACGGCGAAATCGATCGCGCCGGCCTGTACCCATTGGCACAAGGTGCCGCTATAGGCCTCCGTGATGGCTAGCTCGACGGCGGGGAAAGCGGCGGCATAGCGGGTGAGCACCAAGGCGAGCGGTCCCCGGCAAATGGATGGCATCAGCCCGATACGGAGCGAGCCGGCCACGGCGCCGCCGATATCCTGCATTTCCTGCTGCATGGCCTTGAAGCGTTGAAGGATGTCGCGGCACAACCCGTAGAAATGGGTACCGGCTGGTGTAGGATGGACGCCGCGCGCCGAGCGCTCAAACAGCTTGGCGCCGAACTCCGCCTCTAGCTGGCGCACATGCACAGTCAACGCCGGCTGCGCGATGTTCTCGCGCTCGGCTGCCTTGCTGATGCTGCCTTCCTCGTACACCGCAACGAAATGGCGGACCTTCTTCAGGTCAAGTGTCATGACGGGTCGTCCGCATACTTGGTGACTGTGTGGCACAGAAAGACATTCGGCCCCGGCATCTCGGCTAGACCGTTGTCTCTGTCAGTTGAGCCCGGAACGAACGGGTGATCGGAATGGAGTATCGAAATGCCTGCGACTGACATCCGGGGAACGGCACAGCTAGCATCATCGGCCCTTCGCGATCGGCCAATGCAAAGTGTGCCCGTCGAGAGGAAACAGGGAGCTACCTGGTTGGCGTTGGGCGATCTCAGAGATTAGATGATTTTCACTTTTTCTCTGGCCTCGGGGAATATAGGTGCTTAGCGTCCACTCGGTGCTTTGTAGATGATGCCGTACCTATCGAAAAGTTGGGTCAGGCTGCCATCCGATTTTAGATCGTCCAAAACTGCGTTCACCCTTTCGAGGAGTGCGACGTCGGTGTTCCGAAGCGTGATAGCGACGTTGTAATCCAGATCGGGGTCGACAACGAGAGAATCCAGCATGCGAAGTCCGCTTTCGGGATGCGACTTTCGGTACCAACCGAATACCCAATCAGCCACGATGCCGGCCGACATCTCTTTGCTGGCCACCGCGGCGAGAATTTCCTCTGGGGTCGGGTATAGAGTACGAACTGGAATGTGCTTCGCGTTAAAAAGATAGTGCGCGAGGCTTGCGTGGATCACGGCGACGGATCTGCCACGCAAATCATCGAGTGTTTGAACCGGCGGGCTGTCCTCGGCTATCACGATCCGGGTCGTCACCCGCGCGTAAGGACGCGTCAACGCAGCGCGCAACACTCCCTTCGACGTTTTGTGTTCCCCTGCGTCGTCATCCTCGGCTTGCGCCAAAGAACCCATGATCGCATCACAGTTGACCCCGCGAGCGGCGCTTCGCAACGCGACCCAATGGACATCGAGCCTGACGCCGATACGATCGGCCAGAAGCTTGGCAAGATCGATCTGAATGCCCGCGGGCGCCCCCGACCGCTGCGAGAAGGGCAGCGCGTCCGGATCCGCACAGATGGAAAACGCTCCGCGTGCGAGGATGTCTTCAAGATTGCGTGCGTCAGCGCGATGTGGCCACAAAAGCAGGAGGGCCGATGCACATACGAACGCCCCTATAGTGCGACCGCAGGTCATTCAGCGTCTCGTAACGACAAGATATAAGCGGTGATTTGCCAAATCGTAGCTTCGTCGAGCTGGCCCTTCCAGGCGGGCATGACTTTCGCCGGCTCGACCTTTCCGTTCGTGATCGTGTTGTATAATTGATCGGCACTGAGGTCTTTTCGATTTCGCAGCTCGGGACCGCGACCGATGCGACCGTCCTTGCCGTGACAGTATTGTGTGCAGGTCGTATTGAATGCGCGGTGTCCGGCGGCAATGTTATTCGGATCATTGAGATCGATCGGTGGGTCGGCGGCCGCAGCGACATGTATGAGACACGCGGTCAGCACGAACGCCGCAGCGGCGCACGACTTCAACAGATTCATTGTGAGAACTCTCCGCAGAATTCGCGTCAGAAAAGGGCGGTGGCTGGCGAGCGCAGCCACCGCGTAAATTCTAGTTGAGGCGGAACGCGACGAGTGCCGCGCCGACCGGATAATTGGCGACCTCCGGCCAAAGCTGGATGACGAAGCCCAACCCAAATCCGCCAATTCCACTCGGGAAAAGAACGTACTGATGGCCGTCGGCGGTATATGTGACCGGTCCGCCACGATAGCCGGAACCGGTATAGAAGCTCCAAAGCTGCTTGCCCGTCGATGCGTCGTAGGCGAGGGCGTTGCCCTTCAGATCGCCGGCAAAGAGAACGCCGCCGCCGGTCGTCAGCAGGCTGCTATACATCGGCTGGTCGAATTTGAGCTCCCATTTGACCTCGCCCGTGAGCGGATCGCGCGCATCGAGGTGGCCGTAAGCCTTTGTGCCGGGCGGATGCTCGGCCGCAGGCGAGCCACCATAGTAGAGAGCGCTCAGAGGCACCGTTTCCGGTTGCATTTTCTGTATATCGAAAGAGTTACACGCCTCGACGACGTTTCGGTACAGCAAGCCTGTGTCCGGACTGTATGAAGGCGCCTCCCAACTGCCGACGAGCCAGGGACAGGTGCGATTGGTCTCGCCCATCTTCGGCGACTTAACGCCTTTCAGCTCGCCGGTCTTGGGGTCGACATTCTCGACCCAGTCGATGAATTTGTTCATCCGCCACACGTTTTAAATCGCGCCGGTCTCGGGATCGTAGACATAGACGAAGCCGCCCTTGTTGTAGTGCACGAGACTTCGCTTGCCGTTCCGTTCGACGATCGTGAACTGGCCGGTGGCGGAGTCGTAGTCCCAAAGGTCGTGCGGGACCTCTTGAAAGCCCCACTTCAGCTTACCGGTGGCCGCATCAAGCGCGACAACCGACGAGGTCCATTTGTTGTCACCGGGACGGGCCTCGCCGGGATCGTAGTCGGGCGCGGGGTTGCCCGTACCGTAGAACACGGTCTTCGTTTTCGGATCGTACGATCCGGTCTGCCAAGCGCCGCCGCCGCCAAATTTGCGAGAATCGCCGCCCCAGCTCTTTGGATCGTCCTTCAGCGTCTCAAAGGTCCATACTTCTTTCCCAGTCGCGGGATCCAAAGCAAAGATTTTTCCTTGTTGAGCAATGTCCCCGCCGGTTTGTCCGAAAACGACAACGTTGTCGGCGTAGACGGGCGCCGAAGTGAAATTGCATCCGCCGCACTTTCGCGTCGGCACGATTTGCGCCGACCATAGTTCTTTTCCGGTCTTGGCATCCAAAGCGATGCCGCGTCCGTCCAAACTACCAACGTAGATGCGACCGTCCCCAAACGCCACGCCGCGCGAGATTCCGGTGAAAAAAATCTCGTTCACGACTTCGTCCAAGTGCGGGTAGTAGTGCCAGAGTTCTTTGCCGGTCGCCGCGTCGAGAGCTTGCACCCGGTTCATCGCGCCAATCGAGTACACAACGCCATCAATTACCAGCGGCGTCTCCATTAGCCCGCCATTGATGTTACCGACCTGCGCAATCCACGCCACCTGAAGCTTGTTCACATTGTCGACGGTAATCTCCTTTAACGGGCTATAGCGCGTGCCATCGTGGGTGCGATTGTACATAGGCCAGTTGCCGGGAATATCGTCACGAAGTTCCGCGGCAATTGACGGACTGGGCGCCAGTGTCAGTCCGGTCAAAATGGCCGATCCGGACATTGCAAGTGCGAACGCCAATCTGCGTGGCATTATCTTCCTCCTCGGTGTCCCTATTTCGTCGTTTTGAGTTTTTCGATTTACACGACCACCAACCGTAGCATCCTCAGATGCACTTTTGTCATCTCGGATTTCCGAAACATGACAGCAATGCGATTTGCGAGGAAGAATTGGGACGGCGCGGGAGAAGGGCAGGGGCGGCAGAGTGTGCGCAAACACACGAGCAATCTGAAATGGTTTTGCACTGCAAAATAAACCCGACGGTGCCTCGTCAGACGCAAGATCGCCGTTATGGCTACGTTCAAAATAACTGTTATGCATCGTTCGGCGCCAAGACGGCCTTGAAGAAACGCGCCATCTGTTCTCAATCGAACGTACCGCGCTAGGCGCCGAAACGCGGCTCCGGTAGCCCCCTGATCCCGAGATCGTAAATCGCAAAAAGACTACCTCTTTGGCGCCCGTCACCCGGAAAGCGCGGCAGTGGTGGTTTTGCCATCGAGGTAATGAAGAGAATATCCAAGTTCGGTCCGCCGAACATCACGCTTGTTATCTTCTTGACCGGCATGTCGATGACACGATCGATACGACCGGACGGATCGTAGCGAACCAATCGACCGTCGTAGACAAGCGCGTTCCAGAGGTAACCTTCGGCATCGACCGTGGAGCCATCGGCTACGCCGCCGCGTGACCGGTCGACGCTTACGAACGTGCGCCGGTTGGACACCGCCCCGGTCGATTGGTCGTAGTCGTAGGCCCAGATGTCGCCGGTCCAAGTGTCGGCGAAGTAGAATGTCGCGCCATCCGGGCTCCAACAAGGGCCATTCGAGACGATGATTTTTTCGTCGAGCTTGTGGAGCGAGAAGTCGGGATCAAGACGGTAGAGCGCACCGTTTGGTCCCTCTTCCATCGTATCCATGGAGCCGGCGACGAAGCGGCCGCGCTTATCGACCTTGCCATCGTTGAGACGGTTGTTCAGCTTTTGGGGTTCGGGATCGACGATGAGCTCGACGTCCCCGCTCTTGAAATCGAGCAGATGGAAGCCACGCGCCAGAGAAACGACTGCACCGCTGCCGTCCTTGCGAAGAGCCATAGAGCCGATCTTTTGCGGCACATCCCAGCAGCGGATTTCGCCGCCGGCCGCCGTGGCGCGGAACACACGTCCATCGAAGCTGTCGATCCAATAAAGGCGTTCCTGCTCGACGTCCCACAGCGGGCCTTCACCCAGCGTGGTCTTGACATCAACAATGACTTCGATGCGCATGATCGTCCTCGTCGATCTGTAATCGCAATTAGCCGGCAAAGCGCGGTTCGGGCAGACCGCGCACGCCGAGCCCATGGATCGCGAACAGGCAACCGGCCTCGCGCTCGCGATGGTATTGGCCGTTCATCGGTCGAGCCATCGACGTGACATAGGCCACATCGAGATTCGCGCCTCCGAATATCAGGCTCGTCGTCGATTGGACGGGAAGGCCGACAATGCGATCGATCACGCCTAGAGGATCGAAGCGGATGAGCCGGCCCGAATAGACCTCAACGCTCCAGACGTAGCCCTCTTCGTCGACAGTCGCGCCGTCGGGCAAGCCTCGCAGCGTCTCGAAGCTCGCAAACAGGCGTCGCGACAGCACTTGGCCGGTCGCCGTATCGTAGTCGTACGCGTAGATGGCGCGGCGGCCGGTGTCGGCGAAATAGAGCGTTCGTCCGTCCGGGCTCCAGCACGGCCCGTTGGAGCAAATGATCTCCCGATCGAGCGTATGAACAGAGAGATCGGGATCGAGGCGAAACAGTTTGCCGACCGGCGCGCGCTCTTCGAAATCCATCGATCCGGCGACGAAACGACCCTGCCGGTCGACCTTGCCGTCGTTGAGGCGCGGCCGCAATTCACCCGGTTGGGTCTCGCAAATGCGCTTGGTTTCGCCGGTGGTGAAATCGAACGTAAAGAAGCCGCTGCGCAGCGATAGGATGGCGCCGCCGCTTCGGCGCAACGCGAGCGAGCCGATCGGCTCCCGCAAGGTCCAGGTTTTCTTGGCTCCGTTCGGTTCCATCCGATGAATGGCCGGGCCATAAAGTCGATCCAGTAAAGGCGTTGCTCGTCGACGTCCCACAGCGGCCCTTCGCCGAGCTGGTCGCGATCCGCACAGGCGACTTCGATCCGGAGCATTGCCGCTCTCCCTAGAAGGCGACCTTGTCGCCGCCTTTCAGGCTGAGAATTTCGCGCGCCTCGTCGGGCGTCGCGACCGACTTACCGAGCCCTTCGATGATCTTGCGGGCGAACATCACTTGCTCGGCGTTCGATTTCGCGAGCTTGCCTCGGCCGGCCCACAAGCTGTCTTCAAGCCCGACCCGGATATTTGATCCCATGGCGGCGGCCTGTGCGGCGACCCGTAGTTGGCTTGCGCCGGCGCCCAGCACTGACCAGCGATAATTATCGCCGAACAGCCGGTCGGCTGTGCGCTTCATGTGCGCGACGTCCTCGGGATGCGTGCCAATGCCACCGAGCAGGCCGAACACGGATTGGACGAAGAACGGGGGCTTGACCAGCTTGCGGTCGGCGAAATGCGCTAGATTGTAAAGATGCGCGATGTCGTAGCACTCGAATTCGAAGCGGGTACCATTGTCGTAACACGTCGCAAGAATGAATTCGATGTCCTTGAAGCTGTTACGGAAGATCAGGTCGCGCGTGGCCTCGAGGTGCGTCTTCTCCCAGTCGAATTTGAATTCCTTGTATTTGGGGAGGAGATGATACAAGCCGAAATTGATCGAGCCCATGTTGAGTGAGGCGACTTCGGGCTTGAAGGTTGCCGCTGGCCGCACCCGTTCTTCCACCTTCATATAAGGGCTGCCGCCAGTCGTGATGTTGATTGCCGCATTCGTGCCCTGCTTGATCCGCGGCAGGAAGCGAGCGAACGCTTCGGGCGTCTGGTCGGGCTTGCCGGTTTCCGGATCGCGCGCATGCAGGTGCAGGATAGCCGCGCCGGCCTCCGCGGCGGCAATGGCCTCGGCCGCGATCTGATCCGGCGTGATCGGCAAATAGGGTGACATGGTCGGCGTGTGGATCGCGCCGGTTATCGCGCAGGTGATGATGACTTTGTCTGTGACAGCCATGGAATCGAACTCCCAACGATCTTCAAGTGCCGATGTCGCGCGTCGCTCGCCTCTTGTGGGCGGCCAGCGCCATCAGACGCCGGTCTCGCCATTTCTGACGTTCGACAAGTTGATTGGCGGGCAGCCTTGCGCGTCGCTCGCCCTCGACTTGCGCCAGCACCGGCCCGGCCCAATCGACGCGTCGCTGCATCTGCTCAAACAGGTGCGCATAGATACCCTGATAGCGGCCGACATAGTCGCGCACACCAGCGGGGGCGTTGAGATCGATCGTCTCGAATGGCCCCATGAAGCACCAGCGCAGCGCCAGCCCTTCACGAATACCGACATCCACATCTTCGACGTCGGCAAAGCCGTCGGCTACGAGACGAAACGCTTCCTCCAACAAAGCGCCCTGCATTCTGTTCATCACGAACCCGTCAAGCTCACGCTTCATCACGATCGGAGCTTGACCGGCCGCGACTAGAAAGTCGCGTGCCCGCGCGACGGTCTCTGCCGCCGTCCACGGTGCGGGCACCACTTCGGCGGCCGGAATCAGATAAGGCGGATTGATCGGGTGAATGACCAGGCAGCGATGCCGGTGCTGCAAGTGCTCGGTGAAACGCGATGGCAGGATGGCGGAACTGGAACTGGCGAGCACTGCGCTTTCCGGCGCCGAGCGATCGAGCTCGGAGAAAATTGCCCTTTTCACGTCAAGGCGCTCGGGCACGCTTTCCTGAACGTGATCGGTGTCGGCGAGTGCCGCCCCCAGCTTCCTTTCGACGCGCAGGCGGGCCAGCAGGTCCTCCGGGCGGGAGCCATCAAGCAGATCGTTCGCAGCGAGATCAGGCGCTACCGATGCGATGAAATCGATCGCCTGCTGTGGCGCTTGCGGGTCTTCGTCCCAGAGCGCGACGTCATGTCCTGCGCGCGCGAACGTGATGGCCCATGCTCTGCCGATGAACCCGCTACCGACGATCGCGACACGCGCCATGCCAATTCCCTCAAAGCGTCTCGACGTTGCCGTCGACGCTGATCGACTGCCCGGAAATGTTGATGCCTGCATCCGACAGCAAAAAGGCGATCATGCTGGCGACATCGTGCGGGCTAGTCATCCGCCGCAGCGAAATGCGGTCGAGGTAGGTCTTTTCCATCGCCTCGTAGCTTATGCCCAACTGTGCGGCGCGGTCGCGAATGACGCCGGTCATGCGTGGGCCTTCGATGATACCCGGCAAAATGGCATTCACGCGGATATTGGCCGGGCCGAGCTCCTTGGCGAGACTTTGCGTGAAGCCGACGACCCCGAATTTGGCCGCGGAGTAGGGGGTGCGGAAGGCGTAGCCATGCCGGCCCGCCGCCGACGACATATTAACAATGGAGCCCCCGCCGGCCGCTTTTAGCATCGGCACCGCTCGCCGCGCGCACAGGAACTGGCCGGTCAGGTCGATGTCGATGCAGCGCCGCCATTCGGCCGGCTCGATGTCCTCGACCGCGCCGGTCGGGCCCGCGATACCGGCATTGTTGATCAGCGCATCAAGGCCGCCGAGGGTGGCTTGCACGCTGGCGAACATGCGGTCGACGTCCGCTTCGCTCGAGACGTCGGCCTTGATCGCGCCGGCTTGCGGATTGGCCTTGCTGAAGGAATGCAGCGTTGCATCGTTGACGTCGCAGACGAACACCTTCGCTTCATGGCCAAGCAGCCGTTCGACGACCGCAAGACCGATACCGGCGGCGCCCGCTGTCACCAGCACCCGCCGACCTGCTAACCCCATATCCAACCGGGTTGCCCGTGCCGCGCTTGTCATCGTCTCGCTCATGTGTCAGGTGCGCCGTTCACGCAAGGCGATCACCGCCCCGAGAACCACCAGTCCGTAAAGGATGGCTCGCGTCGCGTAGGGAAGATTGCTGCCAGCGAGCATCGTCTGCAGTGCGGTGAGCAGAAGCACGCCGCCAAGCATCCCGAGATATTGGCCGCGGCCGCCGGTGATGATCGTGCCGCCGACCACGACGACCGCGATCGATGGCAACAGATAGTCGTCACCCATGCCGAGGCTCGCCTGGCCAGAAAAGCCTGTCAGCAATATGCCGACGAGACAAGAACAGAGCGCTGAGAGGACGTAGACCCAGATCAGCGTTTGGCCGACCGCAATACCGGAAAGCCGCGCGGCCCGCACGCCGTTGCCGATCCCATAGACCCGTCGTCCGAACGGCGTGCGCGACAGCAGGATCACCGCGCCGACAGTGAAAATGGCGATAAAGAACACGACCGGCGTAATGCCGACGATCTTTGCGGTCATGAACCATCGCAGCAGCGGCGATGAGAAGCCCGCCGGAGTCCCGCCGGAATAGAGCAACGCAGCGCCCTGCAATACGCCGTTGGTCGCGAGCGTCATGACGATGGGCGAAATTCCAAGCGCCACGATGCCAATGCCGTTGACCAACCCGACAATCGCGGCGATCACGAATACCGCCGGCAACGCGTAGATCAACGCCTTGTCCGAGCCCTGCACCATGCCAGCGAGCAAGATGCCGGAAAGCCCGATCATCCAAGGAATGCAAAGATCGAGCCCGCCGGTCAGAATGACGGTGCCCTGTCCCAGTGCTAGAATGGCGAGGAAGCTCGACAGCACGATGAGCGAATTCCAGTAGCTCCAATGCAGCACCGCGCTGCCGAGCCACAGCTCGGTCACGACGACGACGGCAACAAAACAAACATACGAAGGCAACGCATACCGCAGGGCGGCAGTGTGCCGAGTCCAGAAAGGCGGCGCTCCGTTGCGTTCAACCTTGGCGGCCTTCGCGAAGTGACCCCGCAGCCGCTGATCGCCGCCGCCGATTTGGCGCGGGAGCGTGCCGGCGCGCCAGGCGGAAAAGCGGGTGGCCATGAGGCGAAGCTGCCGCGCCAGTTCGGAGTCACCACTCAGAGAGGCCGCCAGCACAGCGAGGATCAAAATGAAGCCTTCGGCAATGGTCGAATAGTAGGCCGAAACGTTGAGCACCAGGAGGACGTTGACGACGCTCATCAAGATATACGCGCCGAACACAGACCCGGTCGGGCCGCCGCGGCCGCCGCCGAGCCGCGTTCCGCCAAGAACGACCGCTGTGAAGATCGACAGCAGCATGGGGTTGCCGACCAGCGGGTCGCCGGAGCCGGTCTGCGCGCTGATGAACACGCCGGCCAGCCCGTAGCAACCGCCGGCGATGGTGTAGGTGAGAAAGCGCGTGAGTTTGACGCGAACGCCCGCGGAGCGCGCGGCCTCCGCGTCGCTTCCGATGGCGTAGAGCGCCGCGCCGAGGCGGGTCGATTTCAGCCACAGCCATAGCAACAAGACGACCGCAAGCAGCAGGATCGGCATCGGCAAGAGGTTCGGGATTGCGTCGCCGAGATAGAAGCTCCCGAGCTGGCTTGCGACAAAGCCTCCTGGCTTTTCCATCACCAGGAGCGTGACACCCTGCGCGATGAACATCGTGGACAGCGTTACCACGATCGGCTGGAGGCCCAATACGGCGATGAAGAAGCCGTTGAAGATACCCGCTGCCATGCCGACGCCGATTCCGGCCAGTGTCCACAACGCGACCGATTCATGGGCCGAGGCCGGATCCATGCTCGACGCCAGAACAACATTGACAAGAGAGATCACTGCGCCGGCGGATAGATCGAATCCGCCGGTGAGAATCACAACGGTTTCGCCGATGGCGGCGATCGCAAGCGTCGCCGCGCCGCTCGCCATGAAACTGATATCGAAGTAGCTGAGATGGCCGGCGCTGATCGAGTTGACCAGCGCGAACAACAAAAGGAACACGGCGACGGCGGTGAGCAGGCCGCGATGGCGTGCAAACACGATAGCGGCGCTCGGTCGCGGGCGCGCGGTGTGATCGGAACGAAAGGCGGCCGAGCCGGTCACGCGGCGATCCTCTTGGCATCGCCGCCGAGCGCAGCCTGTATGATCTCGTTCTCCGTCGAAGCCGCGGCGCCGATCTCCTCGACGATCCTACCACCGTAAAGCACAAGCACGCGGTCGCACAGGTGCACGAGCTCGGGAATTTCAGTCGAATGAAACAAGATCGAGCCGCCCGCCTCGGCGTAAGCCCGCATGAGCACGTAGAGCTCATGCTTGGTGCCGACATCGATGCCGCGGGTCGGATCGAACAACAGCAGGATGCGGCTCTGCGCGAGTAGCCATTTTGCAAGCGCGATCTTCTGCTGATTGCCCCCGGAGAAGGATTTGACCGGCGTCCACAGCGCCCGCCGATCGACTTCGACGCCGGCGAACGCGCCGGCCACCGCGCTCTCCTCGCGGCCGCGTTGCACGAGGCCGAAGCGGCAGAAGCGCTCGATGATCGGGAGCGATGCATTGTGCTTGCCGTCGAGCTCGACGAACAAAGCCTCGGTCTTGCGATCCTCCGGCAGAAAGCCCATGCCGATGTTCGGGCGCAGCGCATCGGTCGGCGAGGCGATGGTCACCGGCCGCCCGTCGATGAAAATCTGGCCGGCGTGGACGTCGGTCATGCCGAAACAGGCAAGAAACAGGTCGAGCTGTCCCATGCCTTGCAGGCCGGCGACGCCGAGGATTTCCCCGCGCGCGAGCGAGAAGGTGGCGGCTTTCAGCCGGCGACCGGCCGCAAGGTCGCGCGCGCCCAAGACCTCTGGCGCGTCCGCAGGCCTTTGTTGCGGACGCGGGGGAAATGTCTGCGCAATCGATCGGCCGATGATCATTTCGATGATCTGCGTATCGCTCAGCTCGCTCGCGGCGGCGGTCGCGATGTGCCGGCCGTTGCGCAAGATCGTCACGTGATCGCAAAATGCCCGCACTTCCCGCATGCGATGCGAAATGAAGAGAATGGTGACGCCCTGCTGCTTGAGATGGGCCATGACTTCGCCGAGCCAGTCGACGTCACGGCCCGCTAGCGTCGAGGTCGGCTCGTCGAGCAGTAGAAGGCGCGGCCGGCGAAAGACGGCGCGCGCAATTTCGATCTTTTGCTGAACGGCGAGATCGAGCTGGCCGATCTCGCGCCACAGCTCGATGTCGAGCCCGAGGCTCTCGAAATGCTCGCGGACCGCGCGTTCGGCGGCGCCTCGCCTGATCATGCCGCTGAAACCTTGCGGCCCGTAAGGCAGCAGCATGTTGTCGAGCACGGTGAGATCCGGTGTCAGCGTCATTTCCTGGAACGCCGTCTGGACGCCGAGGCGATGCGCCACCCGCGGCGAACGCAAGCGCACCTCGTCTCCGAAAAGGTTGATGCTGCCGTGGTCGGGTGCAATGAGACCGGACAGCAGCTTGACGATCGTCGATTTGCCGGCGCCGTTTTCGCCGAGCAAGGCATGCGCGGTGCCCGGCTCGATGGTGAAGGCCACGTCGTCAACCGCGAGCGTCGCGCCGAACGACTTGCGCAACGCGCGGATTGCGACCGCGCTCTTGGCTCTTTCCGTCATGGCGCTCTCGCCGGCAGCGACACCAAACCCCCGCGACGAAACAAGCATTTCGTCGCGAGAGGTGTCGTTTGCTCAGCTTTCAGGCTGGCCCACGAGAGCCGCGGAAAGTCCAATTTCCGGCGTCTGTTCGGAGAAGATCGACGCGAACCAACCGGGGTTCGGCACGATCGAAGGTTTGAATGCGTTGCAGCCGGCCTTCATCTCCTGCCAGGTCCCTTCCTGGCAGAGCTTGATCGTGTCGTTAGTCACAAGCGGCAGCGGCAGGATCGTGGTCTTGGCCACGTTCTTGCCTTCCAGCGCTTCCACGGCGAGTTTGAGCGCAAGACCGCCGGAATAGGGCGGCGACGCATAGGAGATACGCGGCGCCCCGAGCGGTGCATAAGGCAAGGCCGCGCCCTCGACTTCCGTCCCGGCCGGCAGCATCTGGATGCGGCCACCATTCGAGCCTTCGCCGGCGCAGGGCAGAAGCTGCGAAGGCTTCTTGCCCGCTTCCAGCTGCATGGCATTCGCAGTGTAGCAGCCGACCTGCATCCACAATCCGTCGATGTGATCCCAGTTCTGTGTCGCCAGGATCTTTGACATTTCGGTGCGCGCCACGGCCTGGCTCCACATGCCGACCGCTTCGGCGACGATCTTGATGCCCGGATGCTTGGCAAAGACTTCTTTCGCCGCCTTGGTGCGCAGCGTATCCACCGAGGTTCCCGGCACGCCGGTGATGACGACGATGTTGCCCTTGCCGCCGAGCTTGTCGACCAGCCATTCGGCCGTCTTGCGTCCAGCCTCTTCCTGATCGATGTGAACGTTGTAGGCGCACGGCTCGGTGATTTCGGCGTCATAGGCGAAAATCTTCACGCCCTTGTCGCAGGCGCTCTTGACCACCTGGTTCAAGGCCGTAGGCGAAATCGGGAAAATCACGATCGCCTCGGCGCCGGCCTGCACCATCGCGTTGACCTGCTGAATCTGCCGCTGCGCGTTTGGTCCGGCGACCTGCACTTCGAGGTTCACCTTGTCGGCCATGCTCTTATACGCGGCCATGGCTTTGACCATGTTGGCCGCCTCGGCCTGCCAATCGTTGCCGATATAACTCATGCTCAGAAAAATCTTGTGCTTCTGCGCGGCATGAACAGTGGGCGCCGCCACAATTCCTGCGGCGAGAACGCTGACCAGAAGCCATCGATGTCCTGTGATCATCATTTTCCTCCCTATTCGAAGCGTCGCCCCGATTGACCGGGGTCTATTTCATGATCATAGATCATGATAATTGGAGTTCAAGCCCAATGATTTGCGGCCGATAATTGTCCTGTTGAGTCGACAAGCCGCCCAAGAAGAGGACGTGCGCTCATGATGGACGCGCCAGTGAAGAAACCGCAGTTGCGGGTAGCGCCGCTGGCTCGTGATACGCTGCACGAGCGGGCCTATCGGCGGATCTGCGATCTGATCCTCGACGGCGAAATTGCGCCCGGGCAAGTGGTCACGATCCAAAATCTGGCGGAAGCGTTCGGCGTCAGCACCATGCCGGTTCGCGAAGCGCTCAAGCGTTTAACAGCCGCCGGCGCAATAAGCCTTGTGACCGGACGTTCCATGGGCATCCCGAGGCTCAGCCTCGAACGGCTTGCGGACTTGCGCCGCGTGCGGTTGTCGGTCGAAGGTATCGCCACGGAATGGGCCGCCGATATGATGGAGCCGAGCGAGCTTGCGCGCTTGCGCCGGCAATGCGTTCTGCTCAGCCGTGCCGCCAAGGAGGAAAACGTTAAGGACTACCTGCGGGCCAATCGCGCCTTTCATTTCATCGTTTACGACGCCGCGCGATCGCCAACCCTTTTTGCACTCATCGAGACGCTGTGGCTGCAAATCGGGCCTTACCTCAATCTGCTGCGCGGATCGGGGAACTACGTGGCATCCAACGCCACGCATCAGGCGATCGTCGAAGCTTTAGCCGCGCACAACGGAAAGGCGGCGGCGAAAGCCTTGCGCGCCGACATCAACGATGCCTACGCGATCCTCTCCAAAATGCTGCGTTGACGCATCCAGTCATGCCGAACTGCGTAGGCGCGATTGCCAGAACGGAAGAGATCGTTGCCGCGATTGCCACGCTGTAAGCCGCAAAGGCGGTTGGTCCGCTATTGGCACTTAGCGTAACGTGATGCTGAAGCGACGTATGCCCGCAAACACACCGGCAGCGGACATCAACCTCCGTTGAAATCATTGCGGAATCCTTACGACACAGCACGACACAAACGCGTGTTTTCCGGATGGTCCGCGAGGCGATTTTTTCAATGATTACAGGATGGTGGGAGAGGTAGGACTCGAAGCAGAACGCAAAAATCAGCTAAATCAACTGTTTATCGAACAGGTGCGACAGTCAAAAGGTGACAATGGACGCATTGAACTATCAAATGAATCTAACGGCGCTGTCGCGCCTTTTGCCAATGCCTGCGAGGTGGTTAGCGGAAATGTTGTCCTGATTAACTTACCGGGTTGACGACTTAAACGCGCGGTTCGGAGAGTTGACGCAAGTTATTGAAGACCTGCTCGGCTAAAGCTCGACCCTCGCCAAGTTGCGGGACCTGCTGCGAAGACCGCAGTATTAGTCGGTGCTGGCAACGGGGAGAGGCGCCATATCAGGCAAGTTTGTTCACCGTTGGTTTATACATATGAACCAATCGCGCGGACTTTTGCTTCTTCGCCATGCTACCATCCAGCAGATTTGAGTAGGTGCGTTCTCTTGGGGCGAAGAGGAAATCGCATGAAAAAGTTTGCATTGACATTGAGTGCAGCGGTGCTGGTGCTTGGGACGTTTGCGCTCCCGGCCGGCGCCCAGACTCAGCAACGCGCCGCTGCCAGCATTTACACGCTGCGCAACGCCACCCCCATCGTCAAGCAGGCCGCTTGTAACGGCGCCACCGGCTATTGCGGTTGCGGACCCGGTTGGATCAGCGCTTGCGCACCGCGCTGCTGCCGCTGTGTCCCTTGTTACTAGGTAGCTTTGAGCGGGCGCCATGGCGGCCGACATTACAAAGATGCGAATTCTGCGCTGGAGGCGGTGAGTTTGCCGGCGGTAAGTGTGCTGAATGCGGCGGCCGAGGTTTCCGCTTTCTTGTGCCGAAAGAGAAGGCGACCGCCCCAAGCATCGCATGGACCGTCCGGCGCGACGGAACCCCCCCAAGACCTGCTACGCGTCCTCAGAGTAAGATAATCGATTGTAGGCTCAGCCGCGACCGCTGCTGATTCCAGGCATCATGAAGCTCGCGCGCCCTTAATTTCATATTCAAAGTAACGGCATTACAATTGTTACGGGACACGGATTTTCACAGACGGCAATGGCGAAATCATCGAAGCTCGTGGTGGTGAAGCGCGGGAAGGTCTTGTTAGTGCGGCGCAGGCGCGACCGATTGTGGATGTTTCCGGGCGGACGAAAGCGTGCCGGCGAAACTGCGAAGGATTGCCTCCGTAGGGAAATCAGAGAGGAGCTACCCAAGCTCAGACTTGGGCCTGTTCGCCTTTGGAAAGAGGTGAAGGCTAAGAACCGCCGCTCGGGCAGAAAAATGGGTGATGCGATTTTTGTTGCCAAAAAGGCGTCCGGGGATTTGACGATCGGCGATAAGAAGGAAATCGACAAGGCAATCTGGCGCAAGCCGCGCGGTATCAGGCTCACACCAACGTCGCGCTACGTCAGGGATAGGCTTTTTCTGGCTTAGACCCCTCCGGGGCCGATTGCGGTCGGTTTTCAGCCGCCCCGGCCGCTGGATATTCCCGGCGTCATGCCGCTGGCGACGCGGTGCGCCCGCCTATCTCCAAATGTCGGCTGGCCCTCGACAGTGATGCGTGGCCGGGTCCCGATAGCGGCCACGGCCGCAGCCCGTCAGAAACTCTCTTGGCGGCGGGAGCGACAGCATTGGCGGACCGGCTCGCGCAACAGGCGGTTGCTGCGAGGCCATTTCGGGCATGTTGGTGCCACCCTTCGCCATAGCGGGATGGCTGGCGACAACCATCAAGTAGGCGAACGCCAGAAAGCGCTTCATTCAGGACCTCTGGCAAGGAGGCCCAAATAATAGAACGATTATAAAGTGGGATCACTGTGACAAATCCCAGCGGTCGGACGCACGGGGCAAAAGTGCAAGGCGCATTGCAATCAACATCGCCAAGCTGCCGGATCTGCTCAAGCGGTCGCAGTACTGAAGTTCTCAATGACCGGCGGCGCGCGTCCAATCGCTGCTATCAGCGCTTGTGGCTGCGGGCGCGGTCTCTGCCGAGTAAGATAAAAAACTCCGCCGGCAAAAAAGAAACTCGCTACCGCTGCTCCGGCAAGAAAAACTATGTTCAGCTTGTGCGGGCCTTTCGGAATAATGCTCTGTTCACGCTCGACCATGGGTGCCTTCGAATTCGCCGATTGTCTGAATACAATGATCGGAACACTTCGCGCGAATAGAGTTTCCGACGACTGTCTTTCTGGAGACAGGGCTGCAGCAGGAGGAGCTGGAGGCTGGACTACTACGGGATAATCTTCTTTTTCGTTTGATGCGGAGACTACGTTCAGGTCACTTTCGGTTTGTTGATTGTGCTGCACTTTGTCAGCTTCACCTGTCAGACGGCGGTGTCTCCGAACTACGATTGACTGAGCGCCAACCGCATTGGCGCCCAAAAACCAACAGTGACGGTGATAGGTTCGATCGATCCGATAAAGCCATCTACTACCTGACGGAGCGGTAGACCCTGGTGCGGCTCGACATTCTTCCGCTGATTGAACAAGATTGACAGTTGTCAATGACGTTGCCGTCATAACCCAAAACAACAAAAAGGTTCGTACCAGCCGATAGCCCATCACCCTATCCCCCCGACACTTCACCGCCATCCCGAACTAAAAAGCAGTGCAAAAATAAGGCGTTAGTACGTCACCAACGCTCCCTCAACGCCTAATTTTCAACATCTTATCCACAGACTTATCCACAGGTCTAACTGGGGGAGCGTTATGGGGTATCGATCAATTTCACAGGTAAAGCCGCGCGCTGACGGAACCGTCCAGAGGCGTAAATTCCAACCAAGAGCGCGCGACGTTCTCGTGAGCTGGGCGAGAGCGCAAGATTATCGGAAACGCGAGGCGAACTACCTAGCTTTAGCGCAATCAGCGCCAGACTCGGACGCGCGAAATCGCTTAGTTACGATTGCGCGTCACTATCGGTCGTTGGCAGAAATCGAACAAAGCATTGCTGACCAGCGACCAATAAAAAGCGTGATAGAGGCCGAGCTACTGACGAAGGAGGAGGCGCCAAGCGCTGATCGCGAAGTGCTGAATTGATCTCGCGATATCGACATCGATCGGGCCCTTATGTTGCGCGCACGCTAATCGGGTTCACACCACTGAGATGCGGCACCGGTCGCATAGTCCGAGTCAACTAGCGAGGCGAGCGCCGGCTCGCCGCAACAGAAAACCCCGGCCAGTGTGTGCGCTCTGACCGGGGCTCGTCGACGCTCTCGAATGTGAGTTGCCGTGAAGCTTCTCACGTTCCCTATTCAGACCGAATGCTCAGCGAGTGTCAATAAGAGAGCGAGCGCGCCAACACACTGGCGTTGGCCAGGAGTTGGCCCTACACGGTAGCAAGCGGAAACTGAGTGACAGTAAGCCGCCGCTGTGATGAGGGAACGAACAATTGGTGACCCGACAAGAGCGGCTCGACGACTTTATCCACGAGGGAAGTCCGCCACCCAACAAACCGCTACAGGTTCTCTGCGAAGACCACAATGGAACGTACGTCTTGCCGTTCTTATGCGAATGGCACGATGGCGTATGGCAGAACGCAAAGACTAACAGACCTGTTGAAGCGGCAGTGGTCGGATGGCGGCCGGTCGGCAACCCTCAGCGCTGAACTCTGAGATTTTCTGCTGAGGTCTTTCCTTTATTCGACACCTCTTCATATTCAATAGCCTGCCCCTCATTGAGAGCGGACAGGCCAGCCCGCTCGACTGCCGAGATGTGAACGAAGACGTCTTTGCCGCCGCCCTGAGGCTGGATGAATCCGTAGCCCTTGGTCGCATTGAACCACTTCACGGTACCCTTAGGCATCGAACTGCTCCAATCGCGTATTGCCGCGGCCGGCATAGCGGGCGGCCTACGTGAAACGAAAAAGGGCGAGCCGAACTGCGTCCTGGCGAGCGCCGGCCGGCTTCACTGTCAGACCCTAACCGTTATCGGCAGAAATCCAAAGGAACTCCTACTTTACTAGTTCCACGAACACGCCGACGACACATACCCAGCCAAGAACGAAGATCAGCGTTCGGATATAGGGCCAGGCCGCCAGATAAACGATCGCGTGGGCGACGCGTAGCCAGAAATAGCTGACCGCCCAGAAAGCCGTCATGGCGTCGGCCTTGCCGGTCGCCTGAATCAAGAGAACCAGCGCCGCGAACGGCGCAAATGTCTCGACCGCGTTGAGGTGGGCGCGGTCGGCGCGCTGACCCCAGAGCGGAAGCGGCCGCTGTTTGGGGTCGACATAGTTCTCCGGGATCAGGAACCCGTTGGTCATCACCTGCGCCACCACATACGGGATCCACAGCGATGCCGTCAGCAAGGCCGTGAAGGCCAAGTACTTGAGTTCGGTCGACATATCATCTCTCCCTTTAAGCTTCAGCGGGATCAAGTCGAACGGCGCGACCGCAAATCGACATCCAAATGAAAAAAACCAAACCGGCTTCCGCTGCGGGAGAAAATGAAAAGCCCGGCCAGGCAGGGACCGGGGCGAAGTTGGCTATGCTCGCCTATTCAGGCCGATCGCCGGGCGGGAGTAAATTGTGCGGAGGCCGTGGGACTCAACGAGGGTTATCACCGCCATGGAACGGCGGCGCTGAGGAGGCAGCCCACGGCGACGATACCGCCGAGCGCCAATAGGAAGATGCTCGCGCCAAGCCAGGGTTCAGCCTTTCGACGCAGGCCGTCTTTGATGGTGACTGCCGTGATCGCCTTTCTCTGAGTTGCAAGATCACTAGCCGTCGCAACGGCCTGCTCGCGCAATTGAGCAATTAGCCGCGCACGACGTTCGTGTGCCGCTAGAGCGCAGTCGAGCTTGGGCGAGGGCTTGCGTTGTATGGGCGTGTCACTCATGACCAGGGCGAAGTCTTGAGTTTGTGCATTGTGACCAGCCTATTCAGGCCGATCACTCCGCGGGAGTCAACCGGGCGCAATATTGCCAAAAGTTAACTGCAGGCCACCGACAGCTCCGCGCTAAGGTTTGCCACACGCATGAGCGGGAGCGACGAATGTTGGCCAGATTTGTTTGTGCTGGTGCTATCGCGTTGTTGATCCAAGGCACTGCTGCTGCGCAATTTAATAATGGTGGCTCGAACAGCGGGAGCGGATCCGGTTCGGATCACTTGAGCGTCCCGATCGTTCCCCAGGGCGCTCCGCCCACCGCAGAGCAGCTTCAGCGACAAACGGATCTGGATAAGGTCCTACGAGACCACCACACGCGCGATCCCGGCTAAAAAGCATCAACTGATCCATGGGGCGATCTGCGCGCCACCAACGGGGGCGAGGATGGCGCTCCACTACATTGAAGCGGCGGACCGGAAGCGATTAGCGGCGCAAGCGATGGACAAATTGCGAACCTCTATTGTCGCACCTTGAGGATTTGACTGTCGCACCTTGGAAAAAGGCTAACGGAATCAAAGGCGTTTTTGGACAGTGGTGGGAGAGGTAGGACTCGAACCTACGAAGGCGTAAGCCAGCGGATTTACAGTCCGCCCCCTTTGCCACTCGGGACACTCTCCCATCAATGATTTCAGCTACTTAGCCGGATCACTGAGCGACCGCGTTACACGAAATGTTACACTGTCTTTGTTACGCGCTCTTACGCAAGAGCCGCTTCCCATAGTCGATTGCGTCCACCTCTGACAAGAGCCGATCGCGTTCGGCTTCAAGGCGCCGGATGTAGACCAACAGGCCGGGGAGGTTGTGCTCGACCATCGCCTCCGCGACAGTCTTGATGGCGGCGTTCAGCCGCTCGATCGTAACCGTAGACATTCCAACCCTACCGACGCCCTCCCAGAATCGAGAGCGCAAAGCAAAACAGGCCCGGCTGATTCTGAGCCAGGCTCCAAAGAGCAAGCATTTTGCTTCTTCAGTAGGGTCCACCGGATCGAGCCGGCAGAATGGCACCGTTATCGGTGTCCGGTCCGTTATCTGGAGGAGTTGATTGATCGCGTCAAGCGCCTTTGTTCTCGGGTATTTGCCGGGTAGTATACCCGAATATTACCCTTTTGACGTGCATGTGGTTTTGTGCATGAATGCGTCGGCCGCGTGGGGCGGCAATGGTGAGGGAAAATGCACATCAACGATCTAAGGAAGACGCTCGCATCGATCGACGGTCGCCTGCGGGAGCTGGCACCGACAAAGCCGGCATGGGACCGCCTGATCGAGCGCTGCGACGATCTCCGCTGCGGCGACTGCAATCAGCACGTCGCGAGCGATAGCCTGGAGGCGGCACTCCTTGCGGCGTCGATCAGCCTGGAAAATCTGCTCGATCTGGTGTCGGTAAACACGCGCGCCCGCGAAGGCACATCCATAGCAGCAATCTGAAAACGCGCATCGTCAAAGACGGCCGCCTTGGTATGCCGAGCCAGGGCGGCCGAAAATGGTATGGCGTCATCGATCAGCGGATCGTGCCATCGCCGGCGATGATGGTGTGGCCTGGCAGAACGCTGCCGTGCGACCAACTATGGCTAGACTTCATGGCGAACTTGCTGGCGCGATCGCGGAGCATTCGCGCCAATGCCGCATCGCTGATCCCCGAGCGTGAGGCTTCCGCGAGGAGGGCATCGAGGCGATCGCCGAGTTGATACGGTGCGGTGTCTGATTTTGATTTTTTGCTGAACATTTTTTGATCCTTGTAGAGTTGGAGTCCTTCGCCGAGTTGGCGTTCCAGATGAAACAACTCGGATTCGCCGGTTATCAGGCGGCGCTCAATGGGCACTCGTCGGAGCGCCGATTTGCGAGAGAGTGGCAGCCTTCACCGGTTTTGGTGATCTGCACATGGCATGAAGCAAATGGATGCCATCAGTAACGACAAGCGCGGGCCGCCATGACATCCGTGTCGTCGCGAGTGATGACTTCCGCGTGGACTGTATTGATGAAGCCGGCCCCCCTCCATCGCGGTGTGAGGGGAACAGCCAGGAGCCAAGGGTTCGCCCTTCGTGACGACGTGCCAATCGCCAGTGCTTGCTCTGCGAATGTCCCTGTTGGGGAGGTCCAGACACCTCGGAGGTGAGAGCGACGCGAATGACCCCAGGCGGAAATGCGGCAGCGCGGCGTTATCCCGGATCAACGCCCGACCTCCTACACGCCTTGGTCGGTTTCGTGCTTCAAACCGCTTTACTGAGGCTAAGACCTGGGCCTGCGCTCTTTTTCGAAGGCTTCGGCAATCTCAATTCGCTTAACTGCGGCAGCACGTTCTGCATCGGTGAAGGAACTCGCGTCGTCATAAATCTTCTTCGCTTCGCCGAACTGCCCTGTCTCAAGATAATACTCCGCCATAGTCTCGAGATAGGCTCGATAATTTGATCGGCGTTCGTCGGGATTGCGTGCGTTCACCATCTCCCGCATGACGGCTAGAGTCTCGCTCGCCTTAGACTTGTTCCCGTCTTTAAGATAAATCAACGCCTGAAGCCGGCGAGGCTCGAAAATGGCAGCTGTCTTCCGAACCGCGTCTTCGATAAGTGTGATGGCTTTCTTGTTTTTAACCCATTGGTATTCGAATTCGGCGCGTCGCGTCGTGTAGAACGAATGTCCGCCTTCATCGCCGACGCGTTTTAATGCTTCGAATAGGTCCTCGATTTCGGTTAGATCTCTCGAGCTCTTGCCATGCTTGCGGATCAACACGGAAATCAAAGTATCAAGATGGTACGGGTTAGTGGGGCCATGACTGTGGGCCTCCCGGGCAAACCTATCATCATCGTCCAAATTGCCCCGCGTCAGACACACTTCGGCGAGTTCTCGCGCGGCATGCAGATTGCCGGGCGAGAACTTGTGCGCTTCTCGGAAGCATGCCTCCGCCTCCGCTAAGCGTCCCTTGAATCGCAAGTTGAAGCCCTTCAAAAATGCGACATTGCTCCTGGCCCAGTCAGTCTTCGCCTGAGATTTCAAGCCGCGTTATACCGGTATTAAACGTCTGGTCGTCACCCAATCGAGACGCCGACAAACAGAGGTACCGACACGCGCCGATAAAGCCATCACTCGATAGACGTCCCGCGCCCTTGATGGCTTCGGTCGCCAGCCGCACGCAATCGCGCCAATGCTTCTGGTCATAATGACGCTTCGCCAACCAAACATGATGGCTCGGCAGCATGAGCGCGGCAGCGATTTCCGAAGGAGTATCGCCGCTTTCGAGAGAAGCGAGTACGGCAGCATCTAAGAGCGTTATCGGCGCCGTCCCTTCGTCAAGTCGGATTGACAGTGTCGTGGCGAGCCGTTTCATTGCAGGCCCTTGTTTCTCTTTGGCCAGCCTAAATCGTTTGTCACGCTCGACGGCAATCTGCAACGGCGGTGAAATAGAGAAGGTATCTCCGTTTGAACTCGACGACGTGAAGATGAGTGAGATGCCAAAGGTCGCCGCTTACCGATGCCGCGTCTGCCTCTAACGCATCGACAATCGCTTGGAAGTCCAACTCCGGCAACTGCCTGAGCGCGGCTAGTACGTTTCGTTCGCCGTCCTTGAAATCGATCCTACTGATGTAGTCCGACGATTGCCGGTGTTTCCAGTCGATATAATCCTTCGGATTAGCGATGAACGCAGCAATTCCACGGTCGGAAATTTCCTCCATCATCATGTAGATATTGAAAGGATGTAAATCGCTGAGAGTCACCAAGGTATTGAAAGTCGCATCGTCCGGAGCATGGCCCTTTGCCTTCAGCAAATCACCGAGAATTCGAACTGTGTCATCGCGCGTGAGCGATTTAAGGCCCAAGTAAATGACATCGTCCTGCGCCCGACGAAGCCGACGCGGAACCATTCGCGGCGCGATCAATATGGCTGGCGGATGTGGCTTATCGGCTAACATTGAGATTACGCCGTCGAATTCTGGCGTGAAGGAACCCGCGTCAGTGAGTAGGCCGCCGCGATCAACGATCATCGCGGCTTCGTTCGATGGAACCAGAGAATTGATCAATTCGGCGATTTGACGGGTTTTTTCCGCATCTGAGGCGAGTGCGAAGGCCTGAAAACGGATGAGGGCTTCCCGCACAGGCATACTTGGTCGCATGACTCCAAGTATGCGCCGAAATAATTCTTCCAAACCGCCAAACGGATCGAGCTGGATCGTGGGAAAGAGCTTGCCGACGTGCCGGTACTTGCGCGCGAAAAACTCGGCTGCGAGCGCCCGCCGTCCGACACCAAAATTGCCCGAAATAAACACCGCTTTGACACCTTGACCATCCTGACTACGCACGCACGCACGTGGCCGCGTGCGCGCGGGAGAGCTAATCGACGCTTGACATCGATCCCGCCCCGTCGCGCGGCTGCTTCGCTCAGGTCGTGGGTTTCAAGAAATGACCGTCGATGAGTTTTTGTGAGCGGTCTATGCCCTTCCCGCCCGGATTGTCTTTAGCTGCGCGGTTAGGCTCGAACCGGCAGCACCTACATGCACCTGTCTGTGGTGAGCGGCACAAAGGCAAGCAACATTCTCGATAGCGTCCGGCCCGCCCTCTGAGAGTGGGATGATGTGGTGGACCTCGGTGTAAGGCAGCCCGGCCGCGGTCTCGAACGTCGGATGAGTGCAGCCAGGAATTTCGCACAGATTTCCTGCTCGCCTCCGAGCGATCGCAACCACCAGCGGGTCGCGGTAGTAGTCATACGCGACGAGCGTTCGTTTTCTTGGGTGCTGTAACTCTTGTCGGGTCCGGGCGCTGTATTTCGCAAACAGCTGTTCGAGTGATAGCCTATCAAGCCTCTCCACCTCGTCGGACAGGATTGAAGCGGCTGCGCTGACTTCCGCCCCTTCCTCGCTCTCAGTCGCCGCCGCCTCCGGCCAGAGACGGGCGAACTCCCGGGACAGCGCCTCAACGCGCAGCGTTGCCAAGGCGGCATCATAGAACTCGCCCCAGACGCGGCGATCCGTATCGCCCGCGCCTGACATACCTTCACCTGGAACGCGCGGGTCGATGGATCGGAAGTTCATGATCTTGGCGTAGACGCCGCTCACCGCCCTCCCGATCAGGAGTGCCGTGTTAGCGACTGGTGAGCCTGGTGTCTGAGATACGGATTGTCCGAAGGTCTGCGCATATGCCCACAGGCCAGCAACGGACTCGCTTCTGTTCCAATCGCGTCCGGTCCGACTCCAGAGCGCACTCAAGCGTCTGGCTTGCAGCGGCGTTACTGGGTAGTTGGTTCCCGCTTGCATTCGCAGGTTTGAGAGAGTGCGGAGGACGGGGTCATTCACGCACCACTCTCTGCGGATGACTTCACGAGAGGAGGCGACCTTCACGAGTTGCATTCCTGCCCGCACTTGTGGCGTCGTGGCGCGAGGTCCGTCGATTCGCCAGAACGCTATGCTGTCGGGGTCTTCTTCGCGCAATATCGGCGAAGCCGTGACGATGGCTTCCCCAATGACGCCTGCCACTGACCTCTGCTGCCCTTGATTGCGCCAAAGGTAGATGCGATCGCCAACTGCAATTTCGTCTACATATCTTGTGACAAGCCAGACGAACTCAGCCGGTCGCGAAGCAAGATACCCGTCTATATCGAAGTCGTTCGGATTGCCCTGGAATATCCACGTCGAAACAGCGGCGCCTTGCTGTCCTCGGCGATCCCGCCGCCTTCAAGATAGGCGTGAAGGTAGGTCTCGAGATTATGGTGACAGGGCATTTCGTGGCGCTTGCCGCCTTTCTCGCGCAGGCGAATCCAAAGCCGGCGGTTTTGCGTGAACACGTCGTCCACCCTCATCGCCGATACGGCACCGATACGGGCAAACGAATAGACCATAAGCGCAATTAGCGCACGATCACGCAAGCCTACGTGGGTCGTGGTGTCAATGCTGTCCAACATCCGCCGCGCCTCGTCGGGTGCCAAGACCGGCGTCTTGCCCTTTTTCACGACATGCGTCGGCCCGCGCACTGATGAGGCAGGGTTCACCGGCATCACTTGGCCGACCACCAACCAGTCAAACAGGTGGCGAATAGCGGCGAGCCGCTGCTTGGCGGTCGGGGCCGATCGCTCGCGGGTCAATTCCTCGATGTAGCCGCCGACGTGGATCGGCTGCACGGCCGTGATCGAAAACACGCCGACATTCTCGCACCAGGCCAGGAACTCACGCACCGCTTGCGCATAGGCGCGGCGCGTGTTGCGATTGCGGATGTTGGCTGTGAAGAACTCAAGGAAACGCAGCTCGGCATGATCGCCGGCGGCTGCGACAAGGACAGGTGAGGCATAAGCGGTGAAAGGGACGAGCTGCTTCATGCCACCTCTCGCAAAGGAAGTGCGCGGTGTTGCTGCTGTTCCCATGTTTCGATCAGAAACAACGCCAAGGAACTGGCTGTATTGAGACACACGCGAGCGATCCGCGCGTCAATCCGCTTAAACCCACGCTCGCGGCCGTGTGCGTCACCGCCATGTGTCCGCAGCGCACCCACGCCCTTGCTAATCGACGTAAGGCCACCCAAAATCTGCCGCACGTCTTGTTCGATTTCAGGCGGTAAATCCGCTCGCCCCGGTGACAGATTTAAGGCGTCCTGTGTCGCCTTCATAAGGCCGTCGATATCTTTTTTCGCTGGAAGCGGCCGTCCCAGCTCTACGATAATCGACCGGCAGACGGACTCAATCAGCGAACAGGCGGCCGTGACCGCATCCTCTGAATCATCGGTGAGACTTTTTTGCGCTCGCGCGATATCGCGCTGTACCGTGTCAAAATCGAGCACGGCGATCTTTGCCGCCACGGCCATCACTACAGCGCCAGAAGCGTTTCGCTGTACCAACTCGGCTTTACCGCCGACAAGCGACACCGCAAAACCATCAGCTTTCAATGCCGCGTTAAGGCAGGCCACCACCGCTTGTCCTTTTTCCGGCGCATTGAGGTAATCGCGCGGATCGGCCAACCATTGCCGCCGCATCGGCAAGGCAAAGCTTGCGATTCAGCTTGCCCACGCCGGGCGCAAGGCGTCCGCGCAACGTCCTTGGGAGGGCGGCAAGGCGCTGTCGGAAAGGGAGGATCCTTGGCCGACGATCGGACCTTCGGCGCTGCCGTTCGGCGCCGCAAGCTCCTGCTGGGTGAGCATCAGTGAAAGCGCCCGGGCGTTCTCCCTTACGTGCGCCGCTGAGGGAATTGCGATAACCTGGCCACTGCGGATCGTCCAGGCCAACGCGATGGTAGCCGCCGAGCAACTGTGTGCCGCGCGCCGACGCCAAAACGTCCAGATCTGCGCGCCTATAGCTTGGGCGAAGAAGTCTCTCGCGCGGGTCGAGTCAATTGGGAAAATGAAGCGGACATTCCGAAGCGAAGGCGACCGTTGGTCATTTCGGCTGCTGGGGACAGGTGCAGCCCTTCCTTATCGCAAGGCCGTTCGCCCGGGCGCCAAAACATCGAGAACCCTCCATAGCGATCGCTACCGGTAGCCAGCGGCCTGCAACTCGAAGAGCTCAGAATAGCGCCCCGGCCGCGAGACGAGTTCTTCATGGGTCCCATCCGCTTCCACTTTGCCGTCGGCAAGCACGAGGATGCGGTCCGCCATGCGGACGCTCGAAAAGCGGTGCGAGATGAGGATCGCCGTCTTACCTGCGCTCAGCTCCTTGAAGCGGCGGAACACCTCGTATTCGGAACGCGCGTCCAGTGCCGCCGTCGGCTCGTCGAGGATCAGCACGTCGGCTTCGCGCATATAGGCGCGCGCGATCGCGATCTTCTGCCATTCGCCGCTGGAGAGTTCGACGCCATTCCTAAAGCGCTTGCCGATCATCTGCTCATAACTAGCGGGAAGCTTGGTGATCACCTCATCCGCCTGGCTGCGCGACGCCGCCCGCTCGATGCGCGCGCGGTCGTCCCGCGCTTCGATCCGTCCCACCGCGATGTTGTCGGCGGCGCGGAGATTGTAGCGGACGAAATCCTGGAAGATGACGCCCATGTTTCCGCGCAGCGCACCGAGATCGTACTCGCGCAGATCGTGGCCATCGAGCAGGATGCGACCTTCGTCGGGATCGTACAGGCGGGTGAGGAGCTTCACGAGCGTCGTCTTGCCGGCGCCGTTCTCACCAACCAGGGCGACAACCTGGCCGGCATGCAGCGTGAAGCTGAGATGGCGTACCGCCCATCGCTCGGCGCCGGGATACCTGAAGCCGACGTTCTCGAATACGAAGCCCCGCTTGATTGGGCGCGGAAACGGACGCGGATTATCTGGTGAGAGAATTTCCGGCTCGACCTCGAAGAAGGAAAACAGGTCGTCGAGATAGAGCGCCTGGCCCGCCGTGCTCGAAAAACTTGCCAGCAGTCCCTCAAGAAGCGTGCGCAGACGCCGAAACGAACCGGCGAGGAAGGTGAGATCGCCTATCGAGAACGTCCCCGTCAAGGTGCGCCAGACGATATACGCATAGGCAAGGTAGTAGCCGACCGTCCCCATTGCGGTGAATAGCCCGCCCCAATTCGCACGCCTCAGGGCGAGCCTGCGGTTGGCAGCGTAAAAATCCGTGGCGAGGCGCAGATAGCGATCAATGAGAAAGCTGTTGAGGCCGAAGATTTTCACTTCCTTGGCGGTCTCAACGCTGGCGGCGGTCTGCCGGATATAGTCGAGCTCGCGTCGTTCCGGCGTGCGCGCGTAATCGAGCGAATAGCTTTGCGCGTTGAAATGCGCTTCGCCGAGGAAAACCGGCACCAGCGCAAGAAGCAGCAGGACGATCAGCCAGGGTGCATAGATAATGAGGCCGGCGGCAAAGCTCACGACGGTCACGACATCTTGCGCCTGCCCGAGTATTTGCCCCATCAGCGTCATCCGTCCGCTAGTCTGGCGCCGCGCCCGCTCAAGCTGGTCTTGGAATTCGGCATCCTCGAAGTCTTCCAGGTCGAGCCTTGCCGCGTGCTCCATCAGGCGGACGCTTGAGGCATTGGACACACGTTCGGAGAGCAGGCTGTCGATCAGCGAGACAACACGCCCGAGAATGTCCGCAAGCACCGCCAAGGTGAACTCGACGATAAGAAGGAAACCGAGCCAGTTCAGAAGATTGCTGTGTATCCATTCGGGCAGCGTGCCGGGCTTGTCCGGCATTTGCACCAGCATCACGACATCATCGATGATCAGCTTGCCGACATAGAGCGTGATGACAGGCAACAATGCTCTCGCCAGGCGCAACAGGAGCGAGGCTGCCGTCAACGATCGGCTCGTCCGCCACACCATTGTCAAGAATGGCCAGAGGTTTTTGAGCGCCCCCACTCGTTCCATGAAGGATCGCGTATTCGGCAAGGGCAGCCCTCGCGGCGTTCCTGTGGGGGATCCCCGCGCAACCCGGCCGCTACTGCTGTATGCTCTGGGCATTCAAGGAGATTCTACGCCGATGGGTGTTGGCATTTTGGAAGCACAAAATTTGCGTTTGTTACTTCCGGGGAAAACGCGCGCGAAGGCCATTGAAGCAACTAGACCCGGCCCTAGCGCTCAGGCGGTGAGCGGCCGGCAGGGCGACGGGAGAAAGCGCCGCCGGATCTGCCCCCATTGGGCCGTTTATCCCGTTACCCAGCAACGTTCACTGCGATGCTAAATAGGACGTTCGCGGCCAACGACGTTTTCGCGTTTATTGCTGCCTCGTTTCGGAGGTGGTAGGCCACCGCTGATCCGCGTCCAATGGAGTTCACCGCCCACAAAAGAGCCTTATGCCTGTGTTCCCGATAGATACGGGTGCGGGCGCCTTACAGACAAATCTCACGAACCCGTGCCATCAACGGCTTACGGCAGGGCTTAAATGCGCGATGTGATGACAATTGTCCAGCCCGGGGGCGGATAACGATGCCCGACTCACGGCAAAAACTCATAGGTCTGCTTGATTATGTAGAGCAAGTCGTCCGGCTTGACGAACGGGTCGCATTTCGTGTGTCCGAATATCGGCTCCCTGACGGAAGCACATTTGCCGTGGGTAAGAGTGACACGCAAAATCTTCCAGGCGTGCGCCACGACCACCGAGATGAAGAAGGACCGGTTTGGCTGGAAGTCGAGCGTCTGGTTCGCGAGGAACCGCCGGCACCGCCGGAAGGTATCGGGGAATGGATTGTCGTGCCGGGCGACCCGGCACGATCACCCGAAGTGCGCGACGAATGGCTAGTTACGGTAACGGCCGCCGAACGCGACGCTGCACTGGCGAAGGGCGAGGTCCGACCGGACGACGTGCTCGAATCGCCGCGAAAGCGGGGCGAGCCTGATAATGCTCCGCCGCGCTTTGACCTGAAACTTCGTCTCGAAGATCGACCGACGGTCGGGGCGGCCATCAATGTCTGGATTGCGGGTCCCTGGACCGAGTGGTCCACGGCTGAATTACCTCGGCGGCGGACGATAGGGCTTTATCAGGGGCTCTACAAAATCTTCCAGCTTCTTGAAGTGGGCGGCACCGAAAGCCCGATCGAGCTCATGTGGGGAGTCGGCGTCGTCAACTGGCAAAAGGATGGGCGGATCGTGGATCGGCCGCTCCTCGAACGGCGCGTCGAAATCGAACTGGACGACAAGCGCGGGGGCCTCATCCGGATTCGGCCCACCGGCGCCGACGCACTATTCGATCTAAAATTGTATGAGGAATTGGGTTGCACGAACCTGCCCAGCTTGGCCGACCTGATCCGCAGGGAAATTCAGCGCGCGAGCGAAGGCGAGGGTATTTCTCCATTCATCCGCGAAAGCTTCGACTCGATTTTATCGCAGGCAGGCGCGCGCCTGGATCACGAAGGGTGCTACGCACCCGATACGGCAACGGCGTCTGAAACGCCGAAGCCCACGCGCCTCACGGTGACAGACAGATGGGTTCTCTTCGCGCGCCCACGATCACAACATGTGGTGCTGCAAGATATCGACCGGCTGCGCAGCTCAACCAAGGACGAAGAGCGTTCGATCGAAGGCTTACCGAAGCGCCTGGTCACGGAGCCCTCACAGGAGGCGCCGGACGGAGCCTGGGAACCGCTGAGCACACGTATCGGGGGATCGGCCGGCGGCAGCGAGCCGCCGCTGGTGGTGGATGACGCGCTCGATGTTTTCTTCCCGAAGCCCTTTAATGATGATCAGTTAGAAGTCATCCGCAGACTCTCGCGGGCGGACGGCCTCGTGGTGCAAGGCCCGCCCGGCACGGGAAAAACGCACACGATTGCGAACTTGATCTGCCACGCCATGGCCACGGGCCAACGCGTCCTGGTGGTCTCTCGCGGCGAAGCGGCGCTGGCCGTTCTTAAGGAGAAGCTTCCTCTGGAGGTCCAGCCTCTCGCGATCGCCGTTCTCTCGAATGAGCGGGAAGGCTTGCGGCAGGTCGAAAGCGCAATACGAGAAATCCAGAGCGTAGTCGAGGGGACGCAGCCGCAAAACCGGCGATCGACGATTGCTCGTCTCGAAAAGGAATTAGAGGGGCTGCGAAAGCGTGTCGGGGAAATCGATCAGGAACTGGACGCGATTGCCTTGTCGCATCTGGCGAAGTTAGGCCCGCGCGGCGAGACTCCCGCCGAACTGGCGCAGCGTGTGGTGGCCGAGCGTGAAGCTTTCCAGTGGTTCGTGGACCGACCTCTCAGTTTCGTCTCCGAAACATCCCTCGACGAGCGGGACGTTACAGCGTTATTCGACGCGCGCATTCGTTGCGGCGAGTTGATCGATCATCTGTCAGCAAATCTACCCTCGCCCTTGGACCTTCCCGACGCCGAGACGATTGCGCGGTGGCATGACGACCTTATTGCCGCGGCGGAGCACGGACAGGCAGCCGGACAGGGCCCGGCCCGGACCCTTCGGATCACCGCCGAGAACGCGGCCAAGGCGCAAGTCCTGGCGCAGACACTTGACGAGCTTGTCCAAGCCCATCAGGTCGCCATCACCGCGCCGTGGATCGAACCGTTACGGCGTGCCCTCATCGAGGGAAACGCAAATGCCTGGTGCGACCGGTTGCGCGAACGTATTGACGATTGGGCAGAGATCGACGCCGAACGGGCCAAACTCCTGCGGCGCTCGGCCGAATTGCCGGACGGACTTATCGATAATGCCGACGCATGCGACGCGGTCAGCCGCGCCGCCAAAGGACAAAAGCTTTGGCCGCTCATGGCGCTGGGGAAAGGAACCGCAAAAGCGCTGGTCGGTGCGATCCTCGTAGATGGCGTGCCGCTGAAGGAAGAAGACATCGAAGGCTGGCGTCACGCGGCCGCCGTCATTGCAAACACAGTGCTGCAAAGAAAAGTGAGGGCGCGGTGGGAAGCATTCGCGAAAGAGTTAGGCGCGCCGGTTGGAAACAACGCCAAAACGGCCATTGATTTATCGAGAAGACTGATCCGCATTTGCGACGACGCCCGTGGCAAGTCCGCGCTGCTTGCATCGTTGGTTTCGGACGACTATTCGATCGAGACTCTGGCAAATGATCCAAATCTTTGCGGCGCGGTCGCCAAACAAATCCGCGCTTCGGCGACGTCGGTGCTTCTGGCATCGGTCGAAAACGACCGACGGAGGCTATTGCAAATTTTCCAAGGTAGTGACCGCACTTCCGACCTGACGAAGCAAATCATCGATAAATTTCTTGGAAAGCCTTCGATACCGGCTGACAAGATTAAGTCGATTTGGAACGGACTGCTCAAAAGGCTCACACAGCTTAAAGGGCTTGCGCGCGACTTCGGCACGATACGGGATGTGACCCGTGCGATTGCCGCGGCGGGCGCACCGGAATGGGCAAAAACCCTGAGTAACGAAATCGCTATGCCGAAGGATCCAAAGACACCCCAGGCGTGGCGCGACGCATGGGACCATGCGGCGGCGGAGGCGCAGCTCGCGCGAATTGATGCCCGGCAGAAATTGATAAGACTTGCGGCGGAACGAGAGGCGGCCGAGAAGCGGTGCCGGCAATTGTTCGGGGAAATCGTCCGCGAACGCACTTTCTATCAGCTCGACAGGCGCCTTTCCGCGGCCATCAAGGCGGCGCTGGTCGAGTTCGTGCATGCACTCACAAAAATCGGAAAAGGCACCGGTAAAACCGCGTGGATGCATCGGCGAACCGCGCGCGACGCAATGACGAGATGTTATGGCGCGGTGCCGTGCTGGATCATGCCGACTTGGCGCGTGGCGGAACAGCTTCCGGCCGAATTGGGCGCAGTTGAACTCGTCATCATTGACGAAGCTTCCCAATCGGACGTGACGGAGCTGCCGGCGCTGTTGCGCGGCAAAAAAATCCTCGTCGTCGGGGACGATCGCCAGGTAAGCCCGACGGCGCCTTTCGTCACCCAAGAGAAAATCGGGCAGCTCCGCCACCACTATCTCGGCGACATGCCGTTCAAGAGTCTTTTGGAGCCAGGTGACAGCATTTACGATTTGATGCGTGCTGTATTTCCAAACGACCGCCTGATGCTCAAAGAGCATTTTCGGTGCGTGGAACCGATCATCCGATTTTCCATGCAATTCTATCCTGAAAAAATGCTCCCGCTACGTGTCCCGAAAGCGCATGAGCGGCTCGATCCGCCTTTGATCGACATTTACCTGCCGCACGGGCGCCGCGGAAGGCGCAAGAAAGTCAACGAGGCGGAAGCGGACGTTATCGTCAATGAGATTGCGGCCCTTACGGCGCGGCCGGAAATGAGAAACCGGACGGTCGGCGTCATCTCGCTCGTTGGCGCGGAACAGGCCGAGCATATCCGGTCGAGGCTCTCGGAAGCGATTGGCGAAGAGATCATGCAGCGCCATTCAATCCTGTGCGGCGATAGCGCGACCTTCCAAGGGAGCGAAAGGGATATAGTGTACTTGTCGATGGTCGCGGATTCCGCGAACAAGACTGCTCTTACGATGCTTCGCTACGAACAGCGCTTCAACGTCGCGGTGTCACGCGCGCGGGATCGCGTCGTTCTGGTCCGTTCCGTAAAGCGCGAAGAATTAAATCCGAACGATCTCAAGGCGCGTCTCATCGAGCATTTTGAGAACCCCATGCCGGAGCTGGAGGAAATCGAAGACGCCCTAGCGGTATGCGAGTTGAACTTTGAGCGCGACCTGATGCAGAAGCTGCTAGAGTGCGGATACCGGGTGCAGGGACAAGTCGGCTCAATCGGATACCGGATCGATATGGTCGTTGAGGGCGCCGACCGGAGGCGTCTCGCCGTAGAATGCGATGGCGACCGCTACCACGGTCCCGAGCAATGGCGGCAAGACATGCGGCGGCAACGCGTGCTCGAACGGGTCGGTTGGCGCTTCTGGCGCTGCTTTGCGTCCAGCTTCTACCGCGATCCGGATGGCGTGCTGAATGAGCTTGCCGAAATGCTGACGCGAATGGGGATCGAGCCCGTCGGCAAGAGTGAAACAAGCCGGCCGGAGCGACAATTCACCGAGCACAGGACGATTAAACCGGTTGCGGCCGAACAGCCGTCATCGGCGGAGGTCAGCGGAATTGATCTGGACGGCCTTGCCGCGATAGCAAGGGAGGCCGCTCTGGCGGCGCCGGCAATCGGGCTTGGCGACAAGGTCGTGCTGGTATTTGCCGATGATCACAAGCGGATTTCGGCGCGATTGATCGAAGGAGCCAATGACCTTGAAAAGGGCCGCCTCTCGGCGAGCTCACCGCTCGGAAAATCAATCCTCGGAGCCGACGAAGGCGATGAGGTCGAGTTTCCTCTCGAAAACGGAAGGCAGCGTAAGGTACTGATCGAAAGCGTCGAGAAGAGCCCCGCAGTGGTCGCCGTATCGGGAGGCATAAAAAATCCTGCCGAAGGCGCGGCGGCGGTCGCGTAACTTGGCCTGACCTGACTGCCCTGACTACTTGCGGGCGCGCGAGGGGGTCGAACGGCACAAGGGGATACGAAGGACCGGATTGAATGAAAAAGCGTAAAGTCCGATTGCACGCCCTGAAATGCTGCCTTTTCGGGAAATACCGTCACTGCCCGCAGCATCGCCGACTGCCGACTCCGCGATACGGCGCCGCCATAAGGCATATAGGTCGCTTGGTCCCAGGTAAGCAGCGCACGAGCATGAAGGCCGATCTCCGCGTGGCGCCGCGCCAGTTCGGCGGCTCGAGATGTGGCAGCGACAAGTGCGTGCTGCACTGGCCAGAATACCGGCGTCGCGGTAGGACGGATTGCTTGGGTCGCATTTTCCGAGGCCGTCAGCGCCGCGCGCACGGCGCGACCCGATCGGGGCGAGGGACGAATGAACAACACGCGGCGTCCCCTTGATCCTCGAATATGCCCCGTTGCGATCGACGCCAATGCTCTCGATCGCAACGGCAGCGCCCGTGTATCGCGGGAGAAGACGGCGGCCGGATACTCGTCAGGGTGACCAAGACGCATCTATACGTCGGCAATACGGGCGCCCCTCTTAGCAAAGACGGGATCATCGCGCTTTTGGGCGCCAATTCATCTCGCAAGCGAAGAAACCAGACCGGCCGCTTCGGTTTGGGGTTCAAGTCATTGCTCGCGCTGGGCGGAACGGCCAGTCGTCAAGAAGTGGCTGTATTGGGAAAGAAATGCTGCTAACTCGACAAGATCTTGAGCTTTTGAAGCGGCTCCAAGCTGCTGGCGAGCGCGGGCGCAGCATTCCCGAATTTAACACCCGCATCGCGCTCCAACGCTTAGCGAGGGGTGGCTACGTGGTCGCTAGGACGGGTCTCGAGTTGGTCAATTATCGGATCACGCAGCGGGGCAAAGACGCGGTGATAGAACATGATTTGAACTAGCAGCGGCGCGTCGCTTCCCGCCCAGGCGACATGCTGGATGACCAACCAGCACCGCCACATCCCGATCAGGATGGCCCAAAATGCCTCTGGTGTCACTGAAGAAAACAGCAGACGTGCGCGCTTAGCATCGCCTGCCGCTTCGAGGCCAGGCGACGCGACCGGCGTGATGGCGTTGTTCAATGCAGGCCGCCTCAGTCTTCGCTCAGGCGCCGCCCACCGCCAGAGCTCAGCTTGGGGCAGATATAATGCCGACAGGATCGCCGCGTAAGTCCCGCGGCTGCCGCGCTCGCGTTCAAGAGCGGGCAGGGGAAAGGCTCGAGGAGATCGTTCGGGGAATTCGCTCAGTGCAACGTGGGACCGTTTCGTTGATGACGGCAAAAGAGGTCCAGGTGTTCAGAGACCTGGTCACCGTCGTTAGAAAGGGTGATTGAGCCAGACTTTAAGGAACGAGTGGGTATGCCCCACGTCGGCATCAATAGAATTTGCAATCGCAGCCGGCGAATGGCTTACCGCGTCGGACTTGCCGAACAGTGCAGATCACATTGGCCGCAAGGTCCGAATGAGCGGAATTAAGTTTCGTCAGGAAAACGCTGAGGCAGCGAAAATCGCGCTGCAGGAGCTTTCGAGCGAGATTAAAGGGGCGCGGGTGTGGCTCGCCCACGTCGACGGTTTGGAACAGGAATACTTGCACGCGGCCCTCATCGAGATCGCCACCGAGTCCGGCTACCGCGCGGCGAGCGCGAATTCGTTGGCTTTGTTGTCGCTCACGCGGACTTGGATAAGATTTGGCCGCGCGTAACCAGGCGCCATCTGAACCGTCGTTGGTATTGATCGTGCCTTCGAATTTTAAAGGTCCTACTAGGAGCGTCTGCAATGTCTGAAAGATATTTGAAGCCTTTCGTATTTGAACTCAGGTCGGCGTCGATCGTGACGGTCATAGAGAATGGTATAACCACGCCAATTTTATAGATGTAGTATTCCAGAAATGCTTGCGTTCGGCGGGACTGGAATGGTATTTAAATCCTGACGAGTAAGCGGCGCTTAATAAAGGTGCCGCGATACAGTTTGTTGCATCGTGTCGCTCAGTGTGGACAGGCACTTGGCTGCCCATTTAGCCCTTCATACTCGTGATGGAAGTTGGCCTTTGTAGCTTCGCCGCGCTGGTGGATCGCTACAATGTAGATGCTATCGAAGTCGCCGCTCTTCCAGTCCTCGACGTCGTTGATCAACTCAGCTTCGGCGTCGTGCGCTGCTAGCAACGCGCGGACGATCGGCGCTATTTGGTGGTGCTCCCAAGCCACGAGCAACAGTACGTTCCGCTCGGGAGCACGATGCGCTTCCAGCGCAGTTTGCAAACCCTTTCTATCGTCGAAGGCGACGCTTAGGTCGACCGGCAGTCCAAACTGTATCGCGGTGGGCTCGATCGTCGCTAACGGCCGGACGTAGTCGTAGAGCTTGCCGGCGTCCTCTTTCGGAAGGGAAGGATTGGGAGCGAAGATGGCCTCCGGCCTGCCGAAGGACTTAGCGATCACCGATGGCAGTGCCAGCGACCGGTTCAAGCCCCGGCAATTGAGTTGTCCGAAGCCGCCTTCCGGCTTTTCGCCGTGCCGGACAAACACAATCGTTTTGGTGGTGCCGTCAATTTCGTCGCCGATGACGGAGTTGAGCGGAATCGGCAAAATCAAAGTGACCAAAGCTCCCGCTTTGGCCAAGCTCTTCAACTTCAGGGACTGACAGAAACCGATCATTCGTCTTGACCACGTCAAAGCTACTCATTTTAAGGACTGTCCTGAATGTGCGTAAGAGCCTGTATAAACGCCAGTCCAGTTCGTCGGCTCTCGCATAAAAGGCGCATAAGTTAAACGGAGTATAAAGTGGCCGCAGTTACGACGCAGCGGCCGTTAAAAATATGATGGTTCCCCGGGACGTCCTATGCGCATGATTTTGGCCACTGCGATCCTCGGGCTTTCATTCGAAACTGTCCACGCGCAGACGGTCGACCGCATCGACATCACCGAATACGGCATCTACACGACGGACACCGCGGCGTTTGCGTGGCATAAATCCGCGTTACCTGACCCCGCAGCAAGTTGCGGACCTCGTCTCGTTCTTCGGCCTGATATTGCCACAGGACGACTGATCCGTAGAGCTGAAGCGTGAAAGCCAAACTGCGAGGCACCCGCACACGCCCCGCCGAGCCCAATGGACGTCCGAACGGATCCATGCTGGCGACGCGGATCTGGCCATTCGCTGCGCCCGGTTGGCACCGCGCGACGCGTCCCACGAGACTTTCCGCGATCAGTTGTCCAGGGCGCCTACGATTTTGGCGGATGTCCTCTGATCCATTTTGACTGGCTCGCCAATGATCCAACGGCGCCCAATTGGGATGGTGTTCGAGATGGCATCCGTAACCGGGCCAGGGGACACCAAGATGCCAGATTGCGCTGAGCTTCTGCGAAGGAAGCACACCATTGATGCGGTCCTTGCGGGCCAAGGCATTGCCCTATGCGGCGATGTTGTTGTCGCTGAAGACCTCGCCTCCGGCGCGATAGTCAAGTGCTCGATGGTTACGCGCACTATCCGGCCTATGCCCATCACCCGCACCGGTCAATTTCGGATTTTTTGGTATGTTAGCTTTTCCACTGTCCCACACCCAACAACGGTCGCGCAACTGCAAACCGCTCAAAATGCTGATACGTGATTGACTGAGTGGAAGATCGCCCCGCTGATGCGTATTGCTGTTGACTGTCTCCGCGATCGCGGAATATTCGCGCCGGGGTGCGCGGCCATTGACTTTATTCTAGCGACGACGAAAACGCGCCGTCCGCTTCTGCTTGAACGCCTCGCGCCCTTCCTTGGCGTCCTCGGTCGCGAAGCAGATCGTTTGCAGATCGCGCTCGTACTGAACCGCTGTTTCGAGCGGCACCGCGTAGGCCGCGCGCAAATTTGTTTTTGCCGTCTCCGCGGCGATCGGCGCTCGAGCCGCAATGGTCTGCGCCAGCGCCAGTGCGCGCGGCCGCAGCGCAGAGAATTCAAGCACTTCGCTCACCAATCCCCACGAGAGCGCACACGCAGCATCGATCGGATCGCCGGTCAACAGCATCAGGGCCGCATTACTCGGCCCTACGCTATGGGCCAGAAGATAACTCATACCGCCCCCACCGATCCAACCAAGTTTGATCTCGGGAGCGCCAAAACGGGCATTGGCGGCGCCGAGGCGGATGTCGCAGGACATGGCCGTCTCCAAGCCGCCGCCCAGCGCGTAACCATTGATTGCGCAAATGATCGGTTTGTTCGATTGCCGGATCGCATCGCAATAGTCCGGCCGGTTGCGAAAATCCCAAGGCGACGCGTAATCATCGAGGTCACTGATATCGCTGCCGGCGCAAAACGCCTTCTCGCCTGCGCCGGTCAGAATCACAACACGCACATCGGGGTCGGCGTTGCAACGGTCGACCAGCTCGATGAGCCGGGCCGCCATCGCCGGCGTAACAGCGTTGAGCTTGGCCGGCCGGTTCAAGACGATGGTGGCGACATGGCCTTCCAGTTCGAACAGCACCTCATGCGCGTCCGTGGTATTTGTTTGAGACATAAGCAACCTCATTTTCGGCGCGCAATGCCCGCCTCTAGAAACAATGCTCCATCAGCCGCGGCCCCTCGACTAAAGCTCGGCCGCAGCTCCCGAGCGGGAACAACGGCTGCGGGCGTATTGCTGTTGAAGCTCAGCCAATAGCAGCTTCGCCGATGTCCCGGATTCCAAGGCGGTGCGGATGGATGCAGACGCTCCTGCTTGGAACGTAATAAAGTTCTCGTAACGTGGCCGAACCCACGCTGCCTCGGTTGTTCGGAGCGTGTCGCAATAGAAATTCCCCCAACGGTCGTTGACTTCCTTATCCTGCCAGGCGGTGCGCGCGCTCGGCTGGCCATCATGGTGTGGGATGAAACGGCGCTGGGTATGCTCACTCATCAGATGGCGAAGATGAACAAGCAGCTCCGCCGTGATGGTCGCGCGACGAGTGATGGCAAGCCCGGTACCGCCAAGGGTCAAGCCGAGCAGACCGCCGGCGCGGATAGCCGGAACGTCGCCGAAGTGGACCGCATGCCGATCCGCCGCCGGCACAGCATAATTGACATCGCCGTAAATCAGCGGGCAGTAGACGATATCTGCGCCCTGCGCCATGGCGCGGAGAATGCCGATTGGATTTTTGCCGAGGGCAAGCCTGGTAACGTGTCCGTAGACCGCCGCCATGATCGCCAAAGCTTCGGTGCCGACACCCGAATTCACGAATTGGTCGGAATCCTTGCTGGCCGGAGGCTCGCCGAGCGCAGTGCAGATACTCATGAACGTCAGCGCAGCGTGTGGACCGGCAAGACTCAAACAAACCGGGCGCCGCTGCGCGAGCGTGATCACCGCGTCCCAGGTTGCGGGCGGCGGTTCGTCCTGCAGCAATTCCGAGCGGAAGGCCGCGACCTGTGTGGCCGCATCGAGCGGCAGGGCCCAATATTTGCCAGCATAGTGATAGCTGGCAAAGCTGCGGCCGACGCTCGCCGCAGCCCAACCCGCGATCTCCTCCGCGGCGAACACGGATTCGAGCGGCACAAGGCACCCCGCCGCGACGGCGTCACCAAGATGCGGGTGATCGAGCACGATCAGATCGTAGCGTTCGGCCAGATCAGCGATTGGATGCGCCTCAAAGCCTTCGAGCGATTGCCGTTCCCAGCGCAGGCTTATGGCCGCATCGGCGGCGGCGGCCGCTTCGAGCGCGCGAAAGCCGCGCGGGTGATCCCACGTCAGCCCCAGATATCGCGACACGCCCGCCGTCACAGTGCTTGCGCGATGACTTGCGCGGCGATCAGATCGTCGATTCGTTGGTCGTCGAGGCCGAGTTCGCGCAGAACTTCGCGGCTGTGTTGGCCAGCGAGCGGGGCCCCGCGCGCAACGGTAGATGGTGTGCGTGAGAAATCGATAGCGAAGCCTGGGGTTTTCACGCGGCCTTCTGTCGGATGCTCGTACTCCACGAACGTTCCGTTCTGCGCTATCTGAGGGTCATTGACCAAATCGGCATAACCGAAAACCGGCCCAGCCCAGATATCGACTTCGGCGAATGTCTTGAGCCACTCCGCCGTGCTGCGCGTGCGCAATCGCTCGCGCACAATGGCAAAGATCTCGTCCCGGCGGCCGAACGTGTCTATCTCATCGTCCATACCGGCCAGCTCCGGCGCTTCGATCGCAGCCGCGAGTTTCTTCAACGGTGGAAAAGCAAGCGCAATGAATTTGTCCTTGGTGGCAAACACGCCATAGGGCGCCCGAATGTAAACGTGCGCATGCGGCTCATCGGTGCGGCGTTGCGGCAGCCCGCCGACGGTGAAAACCGAAAGCTCCTGCATCTGCATGGTCACGATGGCGTCGAGCATGTTCACCTTGACGAGTTGCCCCTCGCCGGTGCGCTCGCGATGCAGCAGCGCGGCCAGTGCCCCTTCGAAGGCCGTGTATGCGGTGACTGCGTCGACGAGGTATTGACCTGCCGGCAGCGGCGGGTCGCCCGCCCGCCCGGAGCTCAGCATGGCGCCGCTCATCGCTTGCAAGAGCAGATCCTGGCCCGGCCGATCGCGATAAGGACCGGTCTCCCCGTATCCCGACATCGACACATAGATGATACGCGGATTGATGGCGCGTAAGGTCTCGTAATCGACACCAAGCCGCTCGGCGACGCCCGGCCGGTAGTTTTGCAGAAAGACATCGGCGCTGCGCACGAGATCGAGCAAGACGGCGCGGCCTTCGGGATTTTTCAGGTCGATGGCGAGGCTGCGCTTATTACGGTTAAGCGAGAGAAACGACACATTGACCCGATTGCCGCGCGCGCCTCCAGCCGAGACATGGCGCTGCCATTCTCCCGCCGGCGGCTCGATCTTGATCACATCGGCACCGAGATCCCCGAGCCGCTGCGCTGCGAATGGGCCTGCCATTGCGATCGTGCAATCCAAAACTCGATAACCAGACAAAATGCTCATGCCAATCGCTCCCGGCCGGCCTTAATGCATGACCCAACCGCCGTCGACGTTCAGCGTTTGCCCGGTCACAAAACTGGAAGCGTCTGAGGCGAAGAACAACATGGCATTGGCGATGTCCTCGGGCCGGCCGCGGCGCTTGACCGACTGGCGGTCAAGAATGAAGCTGTTGTAGCCGTTGGGGTCCGGATGAATTTTTTCGGCGTCGGTGGGAAAAGCGCCCGGACTGACGCAGTTGACGGTGATGCCGAAAGGCCCGAGCTCGCGCGCCAATGCGCGCGTCATGCCGACAAGCGCGCCTTTCGATGTCACATAGGGCAACAGATTAGCCCAACCTCCGGATAGCGTGACACTCGCAACGTTGATGATGCGGCCCGCCGCTTTTTGTTTCATTGCCGGCAGCACAGCTCGCACGCAAACGATCGCCGCCTGTACGTTCACGCGCTGTACCGCGTCCAGCTCCTCCATGCTGTAGTCTTCTATGCTGCGGCTTGGATAGATCGCCGCATTGTTGATCAGAACATCGATGCCACCTTCTTCGCGGCCAATCTCGCCGACCAGCTCGGCAGTGGCGTCGAGATCGGCCAGATCGCCGTTCACCAAACGGACCGAGCCCGGCATCGTCGAGGCGAGACTCCCGCATTCGGCGAGCAGGCGCTGGCCTTTGGCCCGATCGACATCGAGTGCAAGTACCCGCGCGCCCGCCTCGATGAAGGCGAGTGTAATCGCAGTGCCCAGCCCGCCGGCACCGCCAGTCAATAGGACCTTCTTGTCTCGCAGATCGACATTCACTGGCATGCTTTCTCCAGGATGTTCTTATCAAGCGTTTAAGGCAGGTTCTCGCGCAAGAACACCTCGATGTGCGTCGGTTCAATCTTCGTCGTCGGATCGATGCCGGCATAGCAATTGGCCAGCATGCGCAGACAATTGATCACCTCGTGCCGAGCGTTTTGATTGATCACGGCATCCATGGCGCCGGAAATGAGGAAGCGGCGCGTGAAGTGCGTAAGCTCGTGACCGACAAAAACGACGTCCTTTGCTTTGGCGGCCTCCTCCAAAGCCTGCGCCACACCACGCGAACCGGCACCAATATTATAAAGGCCAAGCAGGTCCGGATATTGTTGCAACAAGTCGCGCACTGCGGCGTAGTTACGAGCAGGGTCGTCTTGACCTTCGCGGAGCGCCACGATGCGGAGGTTCGGAAAATCCTCGCCCAGCACCTGACGGAAGCCGAGCTCGCGCTCCTCGTGACCGCGGTAGCTCAAGCTGCCGGCGATCATTGCGACCTGCCCGTCCCGCTGGCCGATGAAGCGGCCAAGCAAATGGCCGGCGGTGCGCCCGGCCGCCCGATTGTCGACACCGACATAGCCAAGACGCCTCGAATTCGACAGATCCGACACCATGGTGACGACGGGCACTTTGCGCTCGATCAGCGTGTTGACCGCCTCGCGCACCAGGGGATGTTCGAGTGCGATGAAGGCGATTCCCCGCGAGCGCTCGCCGACGCGCAACAAGCTCTCAGCCAGCACGACAGGATTGAAACCTTCAATCTCGTGACGATGTCCGCTCGCTACGTGACCGTCAAGGCGCTCTTCGATCGACCCCACCATGTCACTGAGCATGTTCACGAAGGTATTCGGTCCAGTCGGCAGCAGGAAGTCGAACTCCAGGTGTTTCAAGCCGGGTACAGGAACGAGATTCGGCGAAAGCGGATAGTTGAGCCGCCGCGCCACTTTGAGCACGAGATCGCGCTTCGGCTGCCGCACGCCGCCGCGATGGTTGAGCACGCGATCGACCGTCGCCGTGCTCACACCCGCTTCGCGGGCAATGTCGACGATCTTGAAACTGCTCCCCGGTCCATTGATCGGTTGAGAGCCTGGCATTCAGGTATCCTCAATCGGTGGCACCTTCGCCGAGCGCTCAACCATCCCAGCGCCCGGTCACTGCGGGAAACTCTTCAAGCGGCTGTGTGCAGATGGCGGTAATCCGCTGTTCGGCGGCAGCGATTTGCCCGGCATCTCCAAGCACAGAAAAGCGAGTCGTGTATCGGCGTTCCTCGCCGTGCTCAAGCCAGATCAGTTCGCCACGCTCGCGCGCGAATGGTTCGCCAAGCACATGATTCGAGCTTGGCTCGATGCCGATGGCGTATTGGCCTTCCTGATAGTTCTGCCATTGGAACATATAGGGAAACTCGCTGCGATAGACCTCGATCATGAAACCTAGACCGCGGCCGCCGTCGAAATCCGGATTGACCAATGCAATGGGAATTCGCCCGTGCGCGTCCGCCAACATGGCATGTTCGTAGACCTGCTCGTGGAAGCCGTGCTTCGGCTCCGGCTGAAACAGATAGCCTACGCCTTGACCGTTCATATCGTCGGCATGCGAAGCCCAGATCGTCTGCTTGATCGGAGCAAGATAACGGCTGCCCCGATCAAGAACAGGATAGCCGAGATTGATGTGATACAAAAACATGTGCGGCGTCTTGTAGAAGCCGTGGTTGATCACGCGATCGTGCAATGTGAACGCGCTTTCGCCCACCTTGGCCTCAATGCGGCGAATCAAATGTAGATCTTCGCCGAAGACAGTCGCCTGCTGCATCAACCCTTCGCACCAAAGCGTGCACTCATCACCATCCCAACGCTCACCGTATCCCAGAAGCCTCCCGGGGATCATGCCGATGCGACCGTGCAACGAACTATCGACCGTCTTGCGATGGATATAGTGATAGTGCTCCGCCGGACTTTTGTTCATGAAAAGCGTGTGGTCGAGTCCGCACGTGACCATCAAGCCCGAAAATGAACGCAGCCAGCTCAGGCCGCCCTCGTCGTTGTAATCGTGCAAAGAGGGGTGGCGGAAACCGGCCGGCGAATGCCAGCCGATCGCGGCGCCCCGATATTCGCAGTGCGCGACATCAAAGGCGCGATCGACCAGGACTTTGAAGATAAAGCCCGTGCCGGTGCGAAACTCCAGGCAGCGGATGCCACGCTCGAGGCCGTCGCCCAAGATCGAAAGCTGCACGCCGGCGAATTGCATGAAACTGCCAGCGCGCCTTGCCAGATCACGACGTGTATGCCGCTTGCCGTAGAGCTCAACCATGAATGCTTGCCCTTGACGTCGCCCGTGACGCTCTCAGAGACCGCACGCGTGCAATTTTCCGTCTAAGAATTTCTTGGCGCGGGGAACGTCGCTCTCATCCAAATGCTCGATGATGATTGGAACGTTCGGGTGGTGTTCCGAAAGCCGCTGTAGATAAAGATCGTAGTTTAGCGAACCAAGCCCGGGAGCGGGCAATTCGATCTGGCCGACGCCGCGAAAAGTGTGGCTCTCGGCCGCGCCCTCGAACAGCTCAGCATGCTTTTCGGACTTGTCCGCGCCGGCGAGCTTCACATCCTTGGCGTGCGCGATTTTGACCTTGTCGGACAGCGCGTTGAACACACGGTTCAGCTCGCCGTCCATGTCGACGATATTGTGCGCCTCGAAATAGTTGGTCGGGTCCATCAACAGCCCGAGTGACGAATGGTCGACCTCCGCGAACATACGTAGCGTCTCGTTGATCGAGCCGACGACGTTATTGACGTAGGTCTCGAGCAAAAAGACCGCACCATGATCGTAGGCGACCTGCACGAGGTCGCGGATTACGTTGACGCAATCCTCAAAACCTTCTTCGGTCTTGTTCTTGGGATGATGCACCCAGTCGCTTTCGGTCGCGAACGTTCCGGTCTCGGAGATCACATAGGGGCTGCCGAGATCGCGCGCATGACGAATGATCGCCTTGAGGTGATCGAGCCGGCGCTTGCGCTCGTCTTTGTCGGGGTGGACGATATTGGTATACCCGGAAATGCAGCAGACCGGCAGATGATGCTCGCGAAAGGTGTCGCGAAATCTTGTGGCATTTGTCCTTGGTGATGGACTCGGTCGTGAGATCCATGTCCTTGAAACTCAGATCGAGCTGGACAGTATTGAAATTGAGCTTGCGGATTTTCTCGGCCGTCTCCTTCAACCCGTAGGGGAAATAGCCGGTAAATATGCCAACTTGCATCATGATGGTTTCCTCCGTGCGTTTCTTAGATGTCGAATTCCGATAATGAGACCGCCCGCTTTTGGTCGATCGAACGATAGGCCGCTTCCACGAGCGCCATGGTCTTGACGTTGTCCGAGGCGTTCAGCAGCGGTTCTGTGCCGGTCTTGAGCGCGTACTGGAGCTGTTCCATCACGCCTTTGAAAGCGTCTGGAAACCACATGGTCGACCAGCGCGGGCTCACCCATTTGCCGCCGCTGGCGCGGCAGCTATAGCGCAGCGTGCTGGGGCTGCCGGTGGGATAATCCGGCCAACCGATCGTACCGTCGGCCAGGCCGTCGGTTCCCTCCAGCCGCCATTTGATATAGGTGTCGGATTGGAAGTTCTCCTCGCGTGGCCCGCTCCACACGTCTTCCATGCTCACCGCCATGACGCCAGACGGGAATTTGAGCGTCGAGACACAGATGCCGTCGCGATGCGCAAAGGTCGTGCGTGGATCCTGGCGCACCATCGTCATCACTTCCGTCGGATCGCCGAGCAGGAAGCGTAGAACGTCGAGATGGTGAATGCTCATGTTGAGCAGCGTCAGCCTGTCGTAGTCGGCTAGAAACGGCTGCCAATGCGGAATTGCCCGCATCTCAATCGTAGCGAGGATCGGCGTGCCCAGGAGCTCGCGTTCGAGAATCTGCTTGAGCACACGCATCGACTGATCGAAGCGCATATTCTGATTAACGGACAAGACTTTGCCAGCACCCTTCGCCTCGGCCGCGAGGGCTTTCGCGGTGGCGAAATCGAGGGCTAGCGGCTTTTGCGCCAGAATAGCCTTGACGTGCTTTTGTTGAAGGGCATGCCGGATCAATTCCGGCTGCAGGTCCGGTGGAAAAGCAATGTCCACGATCTCGATGTCGGGATCTTCGATCAACGCTTTCGGCGAAGCGTGAACTTTGGGAATTCCCCACCGATCGGCGACCGTCTTGGCGTTCGCCTGCGTGCGCGATGCAATTGCCGCCACTGGAAATCCGGCTTGCTTGTAGCTCGCCAGATGCACATCGGCCATGATGAAGCCCGCGCCGATCGCGCCGATGCGGAAGTCGCGGCATCGAATGGGCGGGTCGGGGACAAATTCGGTCGTGTCTAACATGGCTGCGTTTCTTCCCTGGTTTTGTTTGATATTGATTGCCGGGCGGCCCGTATTCGTCTCCAGCGTACGCAGCGAATCTCACCGCGCCGACGGCACTCCGAAAGTCGGATTGCCGGGCGGGGCGTGAGGGCGGCCGCCGAGCCCGCGTGCCGACCGGAACACACGTCGCTGTGCGGCGAAACCGTCAATGCCGGCGGAGGTCGTCAGCGTGGAGCGGCTCGGCACAATTCCATCGCGTTCGTTGATAGCGGGTCGCAGCGTTCGAAGACGATGGTCAACTTATAATCTGCACAACCGAAGACAATTTGCAATAAAGAAGTCAAAAAAGCGTACTTATAGCTCTTCAGCCTGATCGCTTTACATCATTTAGGGGCCAATAATCCATCGGGCGCCTTCGCACGCGGCAACTGCATTCCCTTCTTGCTTGTCCGCCATAGTCGTCCAATCAGCCCGGGTTGGCGGGGAAGAAGTGACGGCCGGTCCCAGGGCCAGGATCAACTCCGCCTTCGATGGCATCTCTGCGACGTGATTTGATCTGGTGTAATCGGTCTCGCCCGTGATCGCGAAGTTATGATCTTGTTCTCCATTGGTCTCTTCCTGACGAGCCGCCTTTGAGGCTAGGTATGCCGCAACAGCTTCAATGGCGCAGACGCTGGGTAGCGCCGCTCGAGTACAGCCGCGGTGCCGCCGAAGAGCTGATCGATCATCTGCTCCACTACTGCATCGTTGTCATCACACGGTGTCTTTTGAAACACGTAGCGTCGCATTAAGAAATAAATGATTGTTGAATGCATATTCCAGGTCAGTTCAAGATCGAGATTCGGAATATTGGCCGGTAATATCTGAGGAAGTCCGCACTCGTGCCGCAATTCAAGAGTGATGACCTTGACCACTCGCTCAATCACTCTATCGATGTATCGGCTAACTAGATTATTGCCGCGCAAGCCGGAATACACCGACACCCTGATCCAGGCATAGTCATCGAAAGTACAAAGATAGCTCTTGTAAAATTCTTTTAAGCGCTGTTCGAGCGGTATCCGCCGATCCGATAAAAGCTTTTCCCATAATGCGTTCCAGCGCGACATATAGATGCGCTGATACACCTCCTCAATCAGGTCTTCTTTGGTCCGGAAATATCGATAGATCAGGGCCTGCGAAACTCCGATGCGCGCGGCAAGCTCTCGAGTTTGCGCCTCAAATCCATGTTCGGCGAAAAAGATTATCGCTTCGCTTACAATTGCCTCGCGGCGTGCTGCAGGGGAATGACGAACCCATCTCTTACCGGACGGCGGCTTACGCTTGCGCTTTTGTAGTTTGTTCATCGTGAAACCAGTGGCAAATAAACATGTGCATTGGGTTTGTCTCCGCGCACAAACATTTTACGCCGCGACTCTCGTGTTCAGCGAGATCCAGGTCGCGCACAAACTTGGCAAACTTCGGTGCCAACAGGAAACGAGCTTCATCTTAATCACTTCATCGGTGTTGATCATAGACTCAATTAGTGCCAAACTCGTTCCCAACTTGGCGAGAAGTCAAGAATAAGCCACGCGAGGGAGGAATGATATGAGCACCAAAGGAACAAGGCACGGAATTTCGCGTCGCAAAATACTGCGATACGGGGCGTCTGGACTAGCGCTTACCTCAGCAGTTGGAATTGCGCCCCGTTACCTGATGCGGCCGGCCCATGCAGCCGAGCTCGCTCCCGGTATGACTGGCGGCCCAACCGGCTTTCCGGGATGTGAGCGGTATCAATATAACGGAGATATGTCGGAAGGCCGCGCGATAGAGGGGATCAAAAAGCTTAAGGCGGCGGGAAAAGCACCTGAAAAGTTAATCTTCCTAATCGGCGACGGCGCGCTGAATCAGGTCGCTAAGCCCTATCCCCTGAGCGGCCCCTCTGTGAAGGAGGTATGGGAACGTGAAACTGGCATCAAGTTAGAACTTATCGGCGTTTCGCCTGAGGAAAATTATCCGCGGGTAATGCAAGACATCACTACAAGATCTGCCGCCTACGATGTCTACACCAGCTTTTATAACGAAATCGGCGACCTTGTCGAAAGTAATGGCGTTGTCGACTTGGACGAGTACGTCGCCAAGTACAAGCCCGATTGGGACGATCCCAAGCGAGGTGCGCCGACGAAGGAAATCTATAATCTCGCGTATACCTATAACAATAAGAGGTACATCGTTTCCCTCGACGGTGATTTTCAGGTTTGGGTCTATAGAAAGGATTTGTTCGAAGATCCTCAAAACATGAAAGAATACGAAGACAAATTCAAGATGCCATTGCGCCAACCGCCGACTTGGACTGAGGTTGACCAGATCGCGCAATTCTTCAAGAACAAAGGGCTCAACGGGCATACGAACATGATGTCCCCTTTCTGGGGCACCAGCACGTGGTTCCAGCGATATGTCAGCTACGCAAATCCCGACCTATTTCCGTTCGACAAGAACGGCAAGCCGCTTATCGACAGCGATCTTGGGATAAAAGCGGCCGAAGCCCATGTAAAAAGCAAGGAATGGTCCTCAAAAGACATTCTAACGTGGACCTACGCCGAAGGCTATGGGTCGATGGGCGACGGCACCGGGGTGATGATGAGTACCTACAGTAATTTGCCGAAATTTATGGATAGAAAGAACCCGGACGGGACACCAGCCACCAAAGCGACAGGTAAGTTCAGTAGCTTTATTCCTCCGGGCACTTTGCATGGCGATGCGTTGGTCCGTCGCTCGTGCCTCTATCTCAATACATCAGCGACCGTATCCTCGCAAAGCAAGTATCCCGAAGCCGCCTACCTCTTGTTGCAGTGGCTTAGTTCCACGCGCGTTTTCACATGGTTATCGGCCAATCCCGGCGGCTATTTCGACCCCTGGCAACTCGCAAATCTTGACGATCCTCTCGTCATAGAAACGTACCACCCGTACCACGTTCCTGTAATCAAGGAGACCATCGTACGATCTGCGCCTACGATGAACTTTCCAGGTACTCGCGCGATGTACGACGCGCTCGACAGGAATCTTCAGGCCGCGATGACTAGTGGCAAGCCAGTCAAAGAGGCTATGAATGATGCAGCTGCGGAGTGGACTAAGATCATAAAGAAGAAAGGCGAGAAGAAGATGCAGGAGCAGATCAACGCCCAGCGAGCGGCCTTCCCAGTAGTTGTCGACAAGATGCCTACCTGACCGCTGAGAGATCGAAACGACAGAGGCGTCGTCAGTTACGCGGCGCCGCCTTAGGTTGGACTTATCGCGGGGCTGCAGATCGTGGCTATAATACTGTGTCCACAGGGACAGGGGACTCGGCATGGACCGGTCTAAGGTATTCCTTGGCGCCGGACGGTACCTGTTGATAGGTCTTGCATCGGTGATTGCGCTGGTCCCCGTCGTCTGGATGGCGACGATGGCTTTCAAACCGCGCGAAGAGTGGACGTCCGGGATAGACCAGCTCTCGTGGCTTCCAAAGAATCCCACATTTGACAATTTCACCTTTATTTTCACAGGTCACGCACCGAAGCTTGTGGTCGCGATCGATCGGGTCGCGATTGGGCCGGCAATCTCAAGTATTGTTTGCGCAACTCTCGGGACTATTATTGCCGTAACAGTAGGAACACTGGCCGCGTACGCAGTTTCTCGCTTCAAGGTCGGTCGGAATTTGCCTCTCTCAATCCTTCAGCTTCGTTTGTTTCCCCCCCTTGCGGTCATGATTCCAGTCATGATCATGTGGGCATACCTAGGTCTCATCGATACTTGGTGGGGACTGTCGTTGATATACGGCATCGTCACTCTGCCGTTTTCGTTCTGGCTGATGATGACATTTTTCGACGACGTTCCGCGGGAGATCGAGGAGGCCGCGCTCGTTGAAGGATGTACTCCCTGGGTCGTATTTCGCCGCGTAACATTGCCGATGGTAAAGGCGCCGCTGGCTACAACGATCCTGTTTGTTTTCATCCTGAACTGGTCGGATTACGCGATTGCCTTGTTGCTTACGCGTAAAGACTGGATCACGATACCGGTATTCATGAATGCGCTTTCGACGGCGATGACAGGGCAAATGTACGGAGCAAAAGCCGCACTCGGCCTCATCGCGGCTATTCCCCCCGTGGTCCTGGGTATCCTTATCCAAAAGTACCTCGTGAGAGGGCTGACTTTCGGAGCCCTTAAACAATGAATGCCGTTATCACCGACGCCTCAAGCCAAGCGCTGCCCATGCCAAGCCCGACGAACAATCTTGCGGCACAAGGTCGTCGTTTGGGAGCGCTGATGATACTTCCAGCTCAGTTGCTGCTTCTCTTTATCGTAGTATTTCCGCTGCTAATGCAAATCTACATCAGCTTGACGTACTGGGGACCGACCGACGGCGTTAGTTGGATTTACGCGTATCAATCGCTGAACCTATTCGCAAATTACGTAACGTTTTTCACTGATGCCAACCTGTGGGCGGCGATTGCACGTACGCTGTTCATCATAGTAGTGGCAGTGCCGCTAGAATTTCTATTAGGTCTTGGATTGGCAACGCTGTTCGTCGACAGCTTCCCGGGGCGTCGGGTATTCTACTCGATTCTACTGACGCCGATGATGGTCGTGCCTGCAGTCGCCGGATACATGTTCTATATGCTTTTTCAAAGCAATGGCCCGGTCAATCAAATCTTGTCGTTTTTCTCTAACTCAAAAGTCGAGCTAGTTTGGCTGAGCGTGCCACATCTGGCCCTGACAGCCGTCATCGCAGCAGACGTGTGGGAATGGACACCACTAGTTTTTCTGATTCTGCTGGCTGGCATCTTGGCGGTGCCGGAGGATCAACTCAGGGCCGCGACGATGCTCGGTGCAAGTTGGCCGCAACGCTTCCGCCGAATCGTTTTGCCACGCATGAAAACGGTTATTGTCATCGTACTTGTCCTTCGTTGTGTCGAAGCCTTCAAGTTGTTTGATGTGATGTTTGTTATGACACGCGGCGGACCGGGGACCTCAACAGAAACGATTTCTCTATATATCTATAAGCAAACATTTAATGAGCTTGAGTGGTCTTACGTTGCCGCCATCGGCTTGACGCTATTGATCATCCTCAGCGTACTGGCGGTGATTGGAATGCGATTTATGAAGCATGAGATAGAGATCGAAAGATCCATGGCGCCCGAGACGATCGAAGGAAAGACGACGTGAGCCCTCCTAACATCGAGCTGATTTGGGATGCGAAAAACGAGCTTGGTGAGGGTCCGCTGTGGGACAGCCGCGAGCAGACGCTTTATTGGCTTGATAGCAAGGGGCCGACTGTCAATCGCTATAATTCCCGAAACGGATCTGTAGAGACATGGAAGCTTCCGTCCGACATTGGGTCGATGGCACTGCGCGAGAAAGGGGGCGCCATCCTTGCATTGCGCGATGGTATATTTGAATTCGACTTCAAGACTGGTAAAACCGAAATGATGGTTGCGGTCGACGCGGAAAATCCGCGCACAAGACTCAACGACGGAAAGGTCGATCGTCGCGGCCGCTTCTTCGTCGGTGGGATGGACGAGCAGGAGACTGGCCGCATGGCAGGGCTCTATCGTTTTGATCCCGATCACAAGCTGGTAAAATTAGATAACGGTATTGTTTGTTTTAATATGCCGTGCTGGAGTCCCGACGATAAGTTGTTCTATTTTGCGGAGACGTGGGAATACATCTTCGCCTGCGACTATGACATTGAGACTGGCGCGATTTCCAACAAGCGGGTCCTCGTCGATCTTCGGAGCAACCCCGGCGGGACTGATGGGTCCACCGTCGATGAGGAAGGTTACATTTGGAACGCGCAGGTGATTTCGGGTAAGATAATACGCTACGCGCCAGATGGGCGCGTTGACCGGTCAATTGACTTTCCGGTCAAGAATTTAACGAGCGTGATGTTTGGGGGGCCCAATTTGGACGTGCTCTACGTCACCAGCATGCGACGAATTGCTCATCCAATCAATGGCAAGTTCTCACGCCCTGCAGCGCCGGAGCCACTTGCGGGTGGGCTATGGCAAGTTACCGGCCTAGGTGTTCGCGGGCTGCCCGAGCCAAGGTATGCGGGGTAATTTCTAGGTGGGCTTTATAGTGGGCTGGGCGCGAAGCTAATGGCGGCAATCGATCTAATAAATCTGACGAAGTTGTTCGGCTTTGTAAAGGCAGTCAACGACCTCACCTTGACCATAAACGACAAGGAGTTTGTGGCGCTCCTTGGGCCGTCGGGATGCGGCAAAACCACGACAATGAACATAATTTCTGGCATCGAGCAGCCGACGGCGGGCAGCGTATGCTTCAACGGTAAAGACGTCGCCCACGTGCCGCCGGGCCGCCGAGGAATTGGATTTGTCTTTCAGAACTACGCCATATTCACGCATATGACGGTGCGCGCGAACTTGGCGTTCGGGCTCGAGATTCGCCGTGAGGAGTTTGTGACGATCGCTCGCAAGGTGGCGGAAATGGCGGCGCTAATGCGCCTGTCAGATAGGCTTGACCGTGCGGCCGGACGACTCAATGTCAACGAAATGCAGCGTCTTGCGATTGGCCGCTCCGCCATTGTACGTCCTGAAATATTTCTATTGGATGAGCCGTTGAGCAATCTCGATGCCGCATTTCGTGCTGAGATGCGGACGGAGCTTAAGCATCTGCAACGCGAAATACAACAAACAATGGTTTACGTGACGCACGACCAAATCGAGGCGATGAGTATGGCCGATCGAATCGCCGTCATAAATTTGGGTGTTCTCCAGCAGTACGCATCACCCATCGAAATTTACAACAATCCTGCCAACTTGTTTGTTGCGAAGTTTATCGGCAGCCCCAGCATGAACCTTCTAAACTGCCGACTCGTTACAGACGGCGGCGCGACTAAGCTCGATTTCGGAATGGCCGGACGCATCATCATAACCGATCCCAAGCTCCTTGCGCAGAGCCGCATGGCACAACGACAAGATCTGGTATTTGGAACGCGACCCGAGCAGCTTGAACTACGTAGTGATGACGGGCACGCTTCTTCCTTGCGGATGACCACCACATTTGTCGAGAGAATTGGTGCTCGCACGATCGTGCATCTGGAGCACGGCGATCTAGCTCTGAAAGTCGCTGAGAAGAACGGCTATGGAGCCGAGCGCGGCGAAGCACGGTCGATCATCGTGTCGCAGGCCGAGGCCCTGCTGTTTGACGCTGAAAACGGCCGGCGTGTGCAAGACGAGGGTGCGTGATTTGGCGAAGCTCGAACTTATTTCCGTCAACAAACGTTTCGGGCGGACTACGGCGATCGACAATGTCAGCCTGGTTGTCGAAGATAACGAGCTTTTTTGCCTTTTTGGGCCGCCGGGGTGTGGAAAATCGACAATTCTAAGACTGTTTCTGGGGCTTGAGGCGCCTGATTCCGGTCAAATTCGTATCGGCGGTCGCGACGTGACACAACTTCCTCCGGCCGACCGGGATCTTGCAATGGTGTTCCAAAATCTTGCGTTGTTTCCACACATGAGCGCGCGAGAGAACTTAGCGTTCCCTTTGGTCTCTCGCCGGGCGGACCCGAAGCACGTCAGCGCGATGGTAGCGCAGGTTGCTGAGACGCTTCATATAGGCCACCTGCTCGACAAGTTCCCGGCACATCTTTCCGGCGGAGAGCGACAGCGCGTTGCCATCGGGCGGGCTCTCGTACGTAATCCGAAAGCATATTTGATGGACGAGCCTATCTCGGCTCTTGACGCCAGACTGCGAGAGGAGATGCGAGTTGAACTTAATCGGCTTCAGCGCCAGCTCAATCATACCTTCGTGCACGTAACACATGATCAGGAAGAGGCGATGGCGGTCGCGGACCGTCTTTGCGTTATGAGAGACGGGCGCGTCGAGCAAATCGGCACATCGCTTGAGCTCTACAATGCGCCGCAAAATCGATATGTCGCGCGCCAACTGGGCTCGCCGCCGATTAATTTTATTTCAGGCAATTTTGACGTCTCTAGCGGCGTGTTTGAGGCTTCCGAAATGGCCCTTGCTGCGGTTACGGGCAAGGCGAATGCGGGTCGCGGAGCTGCTTGGCTCGGCGTGCGACCCGAAGATCTGAGTATCGTTCGAGACAAATCCGCAGGGGCTGTCTCAGTGCCGGCAGCAATCTATGAAGTTGAACCGCTCGGTGCTATCACCATCGTGGACGTCAAGATAGGCGAACAGATACTCAAAGCGCAGTTACCTGGCCAGCCGAAATTTTCGGAAGGCGAATACGTGAATCTATGCTTTGACCTCCGCAAATGTCATCTGTTCGATAGCGATACAGACCGGCGGCTCGCGACTGGATTGGACGCCATTAACAGGAACTAAGGTTCATTCGGCAGCGGCGGGCTGCTTCGCCTCCCGGCCCGCCATTCGCGATCAGGACGCAGCGGAAATTCGTCAATTTCAATCCCGAACGGCCTTAGCGCATCGCACACAGCGTTGGTAAGGCACCGGGGACTGCGCCTGGAATTCCCTCGCCTAAACCGCAGCCATCAGCGGTGTGTGCGGACATGGGGTGCCAGCCTCGTGATGCACTTCAACCGAAGGCAAATCTGCAGCAGCTGCTAACTTATAATTTGCGAATGTGCCGGTGAACTGCTGGCCGCCTTTGTCGTAGATGAATTGTTCAAAGAAACACCCTGCGCAACGCCGCCCTGGACTTGCGCTTCTACAATTTGCGGATTGATAACCGTGCCGACGTCCTCGGACGTCACGAAGCGTCGCTATTGATCAACGAGTCAATTTGTGGCATCTATGCCAGTTATAAAATATAAAACGCATCAATAGCGACCTGCCGGAAAGGTATGTTCCGACGGAAGGGGAGGCGAATGAAACCAGCTGCTTTCGAATACGAGCGGCCTACGACGCTACAGGCGGCGCTTAATCTGCTCGAGGATGACGGCGGAAAATCGAAGGTTATTGCCGGAGGGCAGAGCCTTGTACCGATGATGAATTTTCGCGTAGTTCGTCCCGATCGCCTTATCGACATAAATCGCATTTCGGAGCTGGATTATCATCGCATTGAGGGTTCGGAGCTGGTGATCGGCGCTCTTTGCCGTCACGCAGTGTTGAAAGAGTTCTGAACTCGTTAATCGAGCCTGCCCGATGATGCACGCCGCATACGATTGGGTGGCTCACGGTCCGGTGCGCAACCGAGGCACGTTGTGCGGAAATCTATGTCATGCAGATCCGGCTTCTGAAATGCCGGCCGTCGTTTTAGCCGCGGACTTGGTTATGGTGCTTCGTAGCAGCAAAGGTTCTCGCACTATCCCCGCCGACCAATTTTTCCTCGGTCAATATGAGACGGCAACAAGGGACGATGAGATCCTCGTCGAGCTGCGCATACCAACGGCATCAAAGGGGCAGGGCTGGGGCTTCCACGAAGTAAATGTACGCAAGGGCGACTTTGCAATCGTGGCGGCGGCCGCGACGTTGCATGTCGCCGCCGGGAATGTGAAGGCTATTTCAATCGCCCTCGCGGGTCTAGGATCCCACGCGATCCGCCTGACCGCGGTGGAGAAGGCGTTTATCGGCAAAGAGGCGACTGATGCGGCACTCCGCGAGGCCGCGGCGGCCTGCGCAGGTTCCATCGATCCAACCTCCGATATTCATGGCTCCGCGGAATACCGAGGAGATCTCGCCAGAACTCTCATTTACCGGGCGCTGTGTGATGCCCGCGATCGTTGTAGCTAGAGGCTCACGCTCAGGTTTGGCGCTAGTGGGGAGAAGTGATTGTGAAGCAGATTGAAATAACATTGAATGTGAATAACAAAGCGCGACGCGCGACTGTCGCGCCAAGGCTTCTACTAAGCGATTTCTTGAGACGGGACCTCCACCTCCACGGCACTCATGTCGGCTGCGAACACGGCGTCTGCGGCGCTTGTACAGTTATCGTCGACAATTTGGCAGTCCGATCGTGTTTGATGTTTGCAGTACAAGCGGACGGTTGCGAGGTAACCACCGTGGATTTGCTTGGATCAATCAATAAGTTGCATCCGTTGCAACAGGCATTTTGGGAGGAGCACGGACTACAATGCGGATTCTGCACGCCAGGAATGTTGATGGTGGCGATCGAGCTTTTGTCGAAAAATCCCAACCCAACTGAAGACGAAGTCCGCGAAGCGATTTCAGGAAATCTCTGTCGATGTACTGGATACCAAAACATCGTGAAGTCGGTTATGTCCGCTGCTAAAAAAATGCAAGCAGTTACGGAGGCTGCCGCATGACGAGTCACTTAGAAGATCACGTTATTCCAGCATCTCGGCAACGCGAAAAAGCGCGTGACAACTTGAAATGGATTGGCCAGGACATGAAGCGGGTCGAAGATCCGCGCCTGCTAACCGGGAAGGGGAAATACATCGATGATCTTGAGTTGCCGAATATGGCGTATGCCGCCGTGCTTGGCAGCCCGCATGCTCACGCCCGCGTCAAATCGATAGACATCAGCAAGGCGCAGGAACTACCGGGGGTTATCCTTGTCTTTACGGCCAAAGATGCGGCGGAACAAACCGCTCAGGTGGCGAGCTTCTCGAGTTCGCCGGTTCCTCAATATTGCATGGCAATTGACAAGATCCGGCACGTTGGTGAGGTCGTGGCGGCGGTCGTCGCTGAGGATCCCTACATCGCCCAAGACGCGATCGATCTCATCGAAATTCAATACGAACCATTACCACCGAACGTTGACCCAGAGAAGGCGATACACGCCACGGGCGATGCAGTCCTGCATCCCGAGCGCGGCCCGACCAATTGCGCATATGACCAGGAGTTTAAGTTTGGTCCCGTTGACGAGGATTTCGCTAAGGCGGATGTAATCGTACGTAGAAAAGTGAAGTGGTCGCGATCGGGGGCGCAACCAATCGAAACCGTCGGTGCGATCGCCGAATTCGATGAAGGTACTGGACGCTTCACATGTTATGCAAACACCAGTTTTTATAATGTGGTGAACTTCGTGCTTGCTGGCGCGCTCAAAGTGCCACCGACGCACCTAAAGATCATTCCGACAATTGCCGGCGGGAGCTTCGGATCAAAAATTTTTACTCACAAACATGTCGCGCTTACGTGCGCGTTGGCACGTGCCGCCGGGCGACCTGTCAAATATATTCAGGACCGGATCGACAATTTTCTCAACTGTGATGCGCACGGCAGCGATCGTATCTACGATGCCGAGCTCGCACTTAAGCACGACGGAACGATGATATCATTGCGCTTCCGAGTCATTGACGACTACGGCGCTTACTTCCAATTCGGCGTTGGGCACCACGGCAACGCAATGGCCCAGGTGACGGGGCCATATAGGATTAATAGTTTCGGCATGCACTTGATTGCCGCTCTTACTAACAAATGTCAGCAAGGCGCCTATCGTGGATTCGGGTCGGAAGTTACCAATTTTCTAATCGAAAGGATGGTTGACGCTGCGGCTGATCAGCTCGATATGGATCCGGTCGAATTGCGGCGAAAGAATCTCATCCAGCCTCATGAGTTTCCGTACGTCATCCCGACAGGGAACGTTTACGATAGCGGCAATTATCAAGCGGTATTGGACAAGGCGCTTGAGCTCGTCGGCTACGATGAATGGAAAAGGAAACAGGGGGCCGCGCGAACGGCTGGAAAATGTATCGGAATTGGTGTCGCGACCTGTCAGGAACGAAGCGTTTACAGCCCTACCGAATGGTGGTCGCTCAACCCGCTATCTAGTCCGGGTTTCGCGCTGACGAGCGTGCCCGAGGGCATTTCGCTGCGGATTGATTTATCAGGCAAGATTTTCGCGCAGCTCAATGCGCCTTTCTGGGGAAATAGCCCGGAAACTGTTGTGACGCAAATCTTGGCGGAGCAGTTTACCGTCGATCCGTCGGATATCATGATCGGCTACGCAGACTCAGATTCCGGCTTTAACGGATTCGGTCCAGGCGGCAGTCGTTACACCGTTATGGTGACGGGCGCAATTGTTACGGCATCGGGTAAACTTAAGCAGAAACTCAAGAAACTCGCTGGTCACCTGCTTGAGGCAAACGAAGCGGATTTGGAATTCCGGGATGGTGCCGTTGGCACGAAGGGCGTTCCAGGTATGGAGAAGACAATCGCTGAACTCGCTTTGATGGGCAACTTCTTCCGCATGTCCTTTCCTGACGATCCTGACTTTGACAGCGGATTGGAAACCACCGCTGTGTACGATCATCCGTTGTCTTCACAACCTCATCCAGAGCGAAAGCACCTTGGAATCTTCTATCCGATCATGGGGCACATGTGTCATGTGGCAGTAGTCGAGGTTGATCCGGAAACTGGGAAGGTAGAGATCATAGATTACGTGGCCGTGCACGACGCAGGCACGATGGTCAACCCGCAAACGCTCGGCGGACATATTCGCGGGGGGACAGCCAACGGGATCGGAACGGCACTCTTCGAAGAGTACAAATACGACTCGAACGGACAGTTTCTAAACGCCAATTTCGCCGACTACGGCTTGCCGACAGTTGCAGAGATGCCAAAGGATTTAAAGATTGGTCACCTCGAAACTCCTTCACCGTACACCGAATATGGTATCAAGGGTGGTGGTGAAGGTGGCCGTATGGGCGCACCGTCGGCAATTGCTCGGGCCGTCGAAGACGCCTTAAAGCCGTTCGGTGTCCGTATCGACTGCGTGCCCATACCGCCAGATAAGGTACGTGAGCTGGTCCGGACTGCTCAATCGCAGCCAATCAGGTCTGCGTAAACACGGCGCCCTGACGCAGGGACAAGGCATCGCCGAGACATTTCTCCTGATGCACAATCTAGAGCGCATGTGCGAGATACAAATAGCGGCGCTATTCGGCGGCCGCGAGCTGGGGATGCCGCCGGATGATGTTATCGATAGAACAGGAGACTGCGCAGGGCGTAGGTTCTCAACATTTCAGTGATGTCGGATTCGATGCGATTTTGCGACAGCTAGAACCCGGTTGATCAATCCCATCGCGCTTGTGGCAGCCGCAAGTCGCGCGCACCGTCATCTTCGGCGATCCTCGAGAGACGATGAAGCCTAACCTCGCGAAGCACGATGCGTCTGGGCGGGATCTTACAAGAACGTTAAACTGGGAGGATTAAGTATGGCTTTCACCGCTACCAAAGATGTGCTCTTGGCCGCGACGACCACTGGTTCTTGGCCCCGGCCTGCGTGGTATACGCAGAGCTTGTGGGGACGCCCGCTCGACACGGCCATGCTCGATCCGATTTACCGTGAGCAGTTCTCCGATGCCCTTGCCCAGGTCGTCTCAGATCAAGAGCGTGCCGGCCTCGATATTGTGACATGCGGCGATTATTTCCTCGACGCTGATCTGGCCGGACGCTCGTGGCATCACTACCCGTTGCAGCGTTGGCGGGGTGTCGCCTTTGACGAGTTGCAGCCCGAAGGTACCCGCTCCGAACTTCTGAAGTATCCCCCCGGCACGCTGCTAAATGAAATCTATACTTCCTGGCGCTGGCCAATCGTTACCGGAAAGATCGAGCACAATCCGCGAAATCCGCTTGAATATGCAAAGATCTACCGCATGACCCAGGCGCGCGCTCGTAAGCCGGTCAAGTTCGGAACCGTATCCGGTCAGGTAATGGCTTTGTTTCTCGATTCGCACACTCCTGAATACCGAATCGAAGACGAAAAAAAGCAGATGATCTGGGATATGGCGACCGCCATTAACCGCGAACTAAGAGAACTCGTCGCCTCGGGTTGTAGCGTCATCCAGATCGAAGAGCCAACGATCCACTTTGTCGCCTGCTACTACCCTGCAGCAACCGATACACTGAACTTCCTGACCGACGCGATGAATCACGAACTGTCGGGGCTCGAAAACGCGGAAGTCTGGATTTACACCTGCTGGGGAAACCCGATGATGCAGAAAGTGTTCGACAGAACTTCGTACGCGAACGCGCTGGAGATTTATCTCGACCGCGTTAGATGCGACGTTTTGACATTAGAAATGAAGGACCGCGGGATGGCTGAAATTGAGTTGCTTGGCGCGTGGAAAGGAAAAACGAAGAAGAAGTTCGCTATAGGGGTAGTGTCGCACCGAACGCTGAATGCGGACACACCCGCCGAAGTGGCTAATGAGATCCGCAAAGCATTGAAGTACGTTGACTTAGAGAATCTGCTTGTCACCTCCGATTGCGGGTTTGGCCGCCAAGGCGCCAATCGGTTGGTCGCATTTTACAAAACAGCCGCAACCGCCCAGGGCGCGAATATCATTCGCCGTGAACATGGCCTGCCAGAAACTTATGTACCTTGTGCCGATCCCCGCTTGACCCAGGATCTTGTTCCGCAGAGTTACGAGCAATAATCTCGAGCGCGACGGTTCATCTTGAACATCCCGCTCGACGTCTACAAAGGACCCTAGTCACAAACTAATGACGAAGCTGCAGGGCGTTCCAGGCGCCAGGGCGGGTAACATTGAGGGGATCGAAATGCTCGACAGTTCTACGCGCCCAATGGCGTCACCATTTGATGCAACGCAGCTCGATCGGCTCATGGACCAGGCGGGGCTCGACGTACTTATCGCCACATCCAAGCACAACGTGCAATATCTCCTCGGCGGCCATCGCTCGTTCTTTTTCGACAACATGGACGCGATCGGCATCAGCCGTTATCTGCCGGCTTTTGCCTATCCAAAGGGCGCACCCGACAAGGCCGCCTACTTTGGTCACGGAATGGAGACCTATCAGACCCAACTCAAACCTTTCTGGGTTGCGGAAGTGAACACTAAAAGCGGCGGCTCGGTCGACGTGATGCAGAAGGCTGCCGACTACGCTCGCGGTCTCCTCACGAAGCCCGCGCGTATCGGAGTAGAGCTCGCCTTCGCGCCTGCGGATTCCGTCGCCACGCTGCGGAAGACCATTCCGGACGCGGAGATCGAAGACGCGCTTTTCGTACTCGAGCGGTTGCGGGTGCACAAGACTCCGGAAGAACTGGAAAAGCTCAAGCGCGCCTCCGAATTGGTAATTGACTCCATGCTGGCGGTGCTTGCGACCCACGGCGCCGGCGCCACCAAGGCGCAATTGGCCGAAGCCCTGCGGCGCGAAGAAACCTCCCGCGGCTTGGTGTTCGATTATTGCCTCATCGCCGCGGGCTCCAGTCTCAATCGCGCGCCCTCCGATCAGGTGTGGCAAAAGGGCGAGCCGCTGTCACTTGATTTGGGCGGCAATTATCACGGCTATATCGGTGATCTAGCGCGCATGGGCGTTGCCGGCGAGCCCGATGCCGAGCTTGAAGACCTTCTTGCCGAGGTCGAGGCTACCCAACAGGCTGCATTCAAGCCGATCCGGCCCGGCATAAACGGAGCCGAGATCTATGCTGCGGCCGAGCCGGTTCTGAAGAAATCGAAGTTACACAATCACTATGAATTCCTCGCCCACGGCATGGGCCTCGTCAGCCATGAGGCGCCCCGGCTCACCAATTCCGGGCCGGTGCCATACGACGCCTACGACGCACAGCGGCCATTGGAAACCGGCATGGTCATTTCGGTCGAGACCACGCTACTGCACCCGCGCCGCGGTTTCATCAAGCTTGAGGACACTGTGGTCGTGACAGCCAGTGGGCACGAAATCTATGGTGACCGCGCCCGCGGCTGGAATTGGGCCGGAAACGAGTGAAAGCCTAATGTCGTGCTTGAGTTTCGATGTGGCTTGGACCTGGTCGACTAGAAGAATTTAACGCCGCTCAGGTACGGCAGTTCGTCAGATCATCGAAGGTCTCGGACTTGAGATCGCTACGTCCGACGATGCGCGTGAAGTTTTGGCGCTCAAGGGTGCCGAGAGTGTAGCGTTCTAATTCAGTTGGGCTGTGAAGTTCCGGTTTGATCAAGCCAAGAGGAGGGAAACGCGTGGCTATCAATGTCAGCAGGAAGGCGGTTTACGAAGCCGCTGACAAGCTGTCGAACTGGGGGCGGTGGGGCGACGACGATCAGATCGGAACGCTGAACTACGTCAAATCTGAGGACGTAGTCAGCGCCGCTTCGCTTGTGCGGCGAGGCAAGATATTTGCACTCGGCATTCCGCTCGATCGGACCGGACCGCAAACTGGACTGTTTGGGGGCCGTTGGAATCCCATCCATACCATGTTAGCGACCGGTACCGATGCGGTCGCGGGCCGACAGGATCAAACCGTGCGGCTTCGATACGCCGATGACGCGATCAATATGCCAGTGCAAGGAGCGACGCATTGGGACGCCCTCGGCCACATATTTCTCGATGATAAGATGTATAACGGTTACGACGCGCGGATGGTTGATTTGGACGGGCTCGGCAAGCTTGGGATTGAGCATTCCCGCGACAAGATGGTCGGTCGAGGCGTGCTACTCGACATCGCTCGTTACAAGGGCGTCGAATATCTGCCGGACGGCTACGGCATCTCCAACGACGATCTCGACGCGACCGCGAAAGCGCAAAAGGTGGAAGTCCGATCGGGCGACTTCGTGATCTTTCGCACTGGTCAGATGGAACGCTGCCGCAAGGAAAAGAATTGGGGCGGTTATGCGGGCGGCGACGCCCCCGGACTAAAATTCGAATCTTGTTATTGGATTCACGAGAAACGCATAGCTGCAATCTGCGCTGACACGTGGGGCTGCGAGGTTCGTCCGAACGAAACCGGCGACGTCAATCAGCCCTGGCATTGGGTAGTTATCCCAGCGATGGGGCTGACAATGGGCGAGATGTTCTTCCTGAAAGATCTTGCCGAGGATTGCGCTGAAGACAAGATCTACGAGTTCTTTTTTTGCGGACCGCCTTTGATCATCACCGGCGGCACGGGTTCGCCGATCAATCCGCTGGCTATCAAATAGTCGGTGGCGAGTCAGATTAATCGCAGTGTCGCATCGATTAGGTTCGGCGTGGTGGAGCGCGGCGCGCGCGGATCGCGATCGTCTCTACGCCTCGGCCTGTATAGCAGGAGCGGTCGGTCTGACATGTGCCCGCGACAGATCGAGCGCTCAATCCCGCGCGCTCACATTAGGACCTGGAGAAGGAGCACGTGGGGGCGAAAAGACGGCCAATTCTCGGCGTCCGACCGATGGTGATTGCAAATTCAGGTCCTCGATACTGACACTGATCTTGCAGTTCCGATCGGTTCCCCGACGTACATTGTCGCCGGACGACGCCCTCGGTCGGATTCCTTACGAAGACCGCGGCGTCCAATAGCTTTTCTGACGGTAGATTGCTCTAAGGTGGTTTATGAACTGACGTACGCGCTCGGGGACATACCTATTGAGGGGATAAACGGCCGTTACGCCGCTTTCCGGTGATACGAAATCATCGAGAGCAGTCACAAGTCGGCCTGCCGCAAGATCGTCGCTTATTTCCCACAAAGAGCGCCATTGCAACCCAAGCCCCTCCAGCGTCCATTGGTGTAGCAAATTTCCATCATTGCAGTCGAGCGGTCCGTCGACCTGAACGCTCATTGTTTTACCTTTATGAATAAATTGCCATGGGCGGCGTTCTCCGTTCATATTGAACGTGAGACATCGATGCCGCGCCAAGTCGTTAGGTGTTTGTGGAATGCCGTATCGCGCAAAATAGGCTGGCGAACCGGAAACGACACGACGACCGCTTGCAAGGCGAATCGCTACACAATCTGGTTCTGTCACGCGGCCAATGCGGATCGCGAGGTCGGACCGATCGCGTGTTAAGGTCGTCAACTGATCCGTCAGATGGAAGGATATCGCAACATGAGGATATTTTTTCAAAAAGCCGGGTGCGTGAACAGCGACATGCTTGGCTCCGAACGAGGCTGGGGCAGTCACTAGCAAGCGGCCAGAAATATCATTGCGGCGGTCGATGACGCCGTCTTCCATCTTGTTCAAATCCGTCAGTATTTTTTTGCACTGTTGAACATATTGCCTCCCGTCCTCGGTCAGTGACATGTGACGAGTTCGATCGATGAAACAGTTTGACGCGTAAACGTTTCTCAAGTGAGTTAATTCTTCGGCCAATCATAGCCGGTGTGACCTTCAGCTCGCGCGCCGCCTCGCTAAAACTCGCGTGCTCGGCAACCGCGATGAAAGTTTCGATCTGTAAGAGCCTATCCATCGATATCCCAGGTATCGACTGAAGATATTTTGATGTAGCTTATCACAAAACGGTCAGCTGGATTAGAATTTAGTGACCGGTTAGCGACCATATCAGTCGCTTGAACGAAGCCGGAGGCAGTCGGGTGATATGCCCAACGCTTTGATGCGACATAGCTGCAGGGGAGAACGCGATGCCGAGAATATTTAGGAACGTGTGGATCTTTGACGGTTCGGGCAACGCCCGTTTCCCCGGGGAGGTTCGGGTTGAGGGTAACCGAGTGACGGCAGTCGCCAAGGGCGATGAAAAGGTGCCGCGGGATGGTGCTGAGGTGGTTGACGGCCAAGGGGCGACATTAATGCCCGGGTTGTGTGAGCCGCATGCTCACATCACCTTTACCGACATGTTTGATATTCGCGACCTCGGCAACACACCGCCCGAGGAGCACCTTATGCTGACGATGCATAATGCTCGTAAGATGTTGGACGTGGGCTATACCAGCCTCTATTCCGCTGCATCTGTGAAATTACGAACAGAAATTGTGATTCGTAACGAGATTAATGCCGGTAGAATACCGGGGCCGCGTCTGCGCGCGGCGTCTCCGGAGATCGTCGCCACAGGCGGCTTGGGCGACGAGCGGCAAATGCACATGTATCACCAGAGTGTGGAACTCGTCGCCGACGGAGTTGAAGAGCTTCGGCGCACCGTGCGCACCTGCATTCGTGAGGGCGTCGATCAAATCAAACTGAATATTTCGGGCGACGAGTTCGTTCGTCCAGGTCACGGCGAGGTGACTACCTATACCGAGGCAGAAGTTAGAGCGGCCGCTGATGAGGCCCAAGAAAACGGCGTGTGGCTATCTTGCCATAGCCGTTCGGACAAATCGGTTCGCATCGCCCTCAACTGCGGATTTCGCGTGCTGTATCACTGTGAGTATTCGACGGAAGAGACACTCGACTTGCTCGAGGCCGCGAAGGATCGGATTTTCATGGCGCCTGCCGTCGGCGCCAACTATCGCCTCGCCAATCACTCGGAAAAGTGGGGAATCACTCCAGGTACGGAAGCGTGGGAGGGGGCAAAGAAAACTGTAGACTCTACAATAGAGACTTATACGAAGCTTCGTAAACGCGGTGTTCGAGTTATGCCCGGCGGCGATTACGGATTTGCCTTTAATCCGATCGGCACAAACGCCCGAGATCTCGAGCTGTTCGTCAAGTTGCTCGGTTATTCGCCGGCTGAAGTGTTGCGTTCGGTGACCTTGCTTGGGGGGCAAATCATGGGAATGCCTGATCTGGGGCTGATCAAAGAGAATTTCCTGGCCGACCTACTACTCGTGGACGGCGACCCCACCGCCGATATCACTCTGCTTCAGGATCCAGACAATTTGCTCATGATTATGAAAGATGGGCAGTACCACAAGGCGCCGCAAGTCCGGCGACAAAAAGAACAGAATTCGAACACCTCGCAGTTGCAAGTTCACGTGGCTCGATCGAACTCCCGGGCCGGCATCGCCGCTGCCGTCGTGTAGCAGGCGGCGGGTGAAATGGAAGTGAACGGCAAGGCCATTGCCGTCGATATTTTCGGCGATGGCACCCCAATACTTATGATTTACGGCCTAGGGGGAACAAGCAACGTTTGGTGCGCGCAACGCGAGGCGTTGGCCCGCAACTTTCGGGTCATTTGCCCGGACCTCGAGGGCTCAGGACGCTCTCCACTTCTAGGGCACTTGTCGATCGACGGCTTTGTGACCGATATGGCCACACTTCTGGAAACGTTGAACATTTCCTCGGCACATGTCGCAGGCTATTCCCTCGGAACCGTGATCTGCCAGCATCTCGCAGTCAAATACCCTGAGCGCGTTAAAAGCCTTGTATTGTTGGGGCCGATCGCGGCTCCTTCGGAGCGCGCCCGGAACGGACTCTGGAACGTGCGCGGAACGTGCGTACCAACGGGCTGAGTGCGGTTGCGGACGCTTTGATTCAAACCGCGCTATCGACAACGACCAGGGCAACCAATCCAGGACTCGTTGCCTTTCTGCGCGAGAGTGTCATGCGGCAATCGGTTGAGGGCTACGCCAGAACATGTGAGGCGTTGGCGGAAGCAATGCCTGCGGACGTCGATCGAATTCAGTGCCCGACCTTGTTGATCACCGGCGACGAGGATCAGACGGCACCGCCGCAGCAAAGTCACCTTTTGGCGAAGGCGATTGCTCGGTCGGAATTTATCCTTCTATCCAGCGTCGCCCATATGACCCCGCTCGAAAGATCTCGGGAGGTGAACGAAGCCATGTTGAAATTTTATCTGAATAACTGAGATGGTTGGCGCGCTCCATGACATCTAAATGGCAGCACGCAAGAGATGAGCATGCAAAAAGAATGCTCAGTTCAAATGCACAACGTTGTTATTGCGACCAGCCAAGGAAAGCATAATGAATATTGGATTTGTAGGTCTCGGTGCCATGGGACAAGTGATCTCGCATCGCTTGATCGCCGAAGGACATCAACTTACCGTTTGGAATCGCAGCCGAGACAAGAGCGAAGCCTTGGTACGCGAGGGAGCGCGCTGGGCCGATAGTCCGGCAGAGGTCGCCAGAGCGACCGACATTGCCTTTTCGATGGTGACAGACGGGGCCGCTTCTCACAGCGTAATATGCGGACCTGGGGGTCTCCTTGAGGGAGCTCACCAGCGTCTTATCATTGTCGACGCGGCAAGTATCGACCCCGAAACATCGATTGAAATCGCCGAGCAGGCGCGTAGTAAAGGCGTTGCCATGCTTGATGCCCCGGTTTCGGGCGGTCCGAAGGTGGCTGCCGAGGGGCGTCTTGGAATTATGGTGGGTGGGCCAAAAGAAGCGTTTCAGGCATGCGAACCGATTTTGAAGAAACTGGGCAGCATGGTCTTACACGTGGGAGACAATGGTAAGGGAACGACCCTGAAATTGATTGCCAATCTTGTGATGGGGGTGACAATTCAGGCGGCCGCGGAATCATTGGTACTTGCCACCAAAGCCGGGATCGATCCGCAATTGGTAGTGGATATTACCTCATTACCCGGAACCGGGCCGCAAACCGGCGCTATGGCGACTCGCGGTCCCCGAATGATCAATCACCACTTTGTTCCAGCTCATTTCTCAGCGAACAACATGCATAAGGACCTGACTGGTGCGTTGAAGCTGGGTGAGAAGTATGGCGTCTCGCTGCCGGTCGTAAGCGTCGCCCGTGAGATGCTCCGTGCCATCAAAGCGCAAGACAAAGGAGATATCGATTCAAGCGCAGTAGTCACCGTTTTGGAAGTCATGGCGAATATCCCCGTCCGCGCATCAACGAAAGCTTCTTAATCCAAATAGATCAGTTTCCAGACGCCCCAAACGGATCTTTCACCACATTAATCAAATGGAGTGAACAATGGCGAAGGCTATCTTGCAACCGAAGGAATGGATTCCGCGCGGTCCATTCTCGCTTGGTACGAAGGTCGGAAACATGGTTTTCATTGCTGGTCAAATATCACAGGACAATGACGGCAAGACCATTGGATCTGGCGATGTGAAGCATCAGACTCGAGTTGTAATCGAGAAGATGCAGCTCATCCTAGCTCAAGCCAGTATGACATTGGACGATGTCGTCTCGACCACCGTCTATTTGCAGAACCTTTCTGATTATGCAGGCATGAACATTATCTATTCCGAGTTCTTCAAGCGTGACTTTCCGGCGCGAGCGACGGTTCGTGCTGACCTTGCGGGGGAAGGCCTTCTGGTAGAAATTTCCGGTATAGCTGTTAACGGCTAAGATGTTGGGACGCTGACGATGGCAGTGTGGCGGAGACCTTGAACGCATGGCTTTGCCATATCTCCGGAACCGCGTGGTCGACCAAACGATACTGAACGTCGAGCTGTTGAACGGCCAGCGAATGAGAGGCGTCATCACCGCTTGAGGCAACGTCGGGCGCCACTCAGCTCCTCCGAAAATATGAAAAAAGTTTGGACATATTCCGCCTTGAATCTGCTCGTCGCCAGTGGCTCGCCGGCGCTAAGGGCGAGAGGCTTGTTGATGTCGCCGGACATGCGACGTCACTGCGCATTTACTGATTTCTCGGAGTTTGATGGATTGATCGGAGCTCAAACTTTAGTCGTTACTAGGGCGCGTACCGGGTCACGTAGCTGCCGTGCCCGCGCATTCATTGGGAAAAGCCCAAAATGAGTGATCTGGATTTTTGTAAGATCCGACTGGAAGGGATTGTCGACCACACCGCATCGCCGGCTAAGCTGCTCGTCAAGGTGCAGGAATTCGTGGCGCACAGGATGCCGGAAGAAGCCGCCGACTGCGCCGATCTCAAGGCATGGGCCGAAACCGAGTTGACCAAGCTCGAAGAACGGACTCCCGATGGTGTGCTTCAGAACGGAACTGCACCATTAGACAAGACAGGCCGCAGAATATTGATGCTTCAGACCGTGATCCATGACCTTGATGCGGTCGCGTCAAGCCGCGGGGACTTCCGCTCCTAGCTCCGACTACGTGGTAGCAAGGGGCCCGCCGCGACCGGCCCACAGGGAAGTATTAGCGGCCGGCGCGCCGCGGCTAAAATGAGCCCACGAATGAAAAACCGCCATCTGGGCGGATGAAATATGTTCTCCGTTTCCACCTTCGAATTTCATCGCACGCACAAGGGGCTTTCAGCTCCGGGTCGTTCCCCCAAATAATTCGACGATGGCTTGGCATTCAGCCCCAATGACAGTGCCTTCCTAAAGCGCCCAAAATGCTGTTAAAGCGAGCTTGATCTCTCGGCCCGTTCTGGAATGCGGATGACGCATCTCCGGAAGGGTCGCGAGCGGGATTCGATGGTTGTTCGGCCTGATGCGCAACGTCAATCTGGCGTAGGGGTATTTGTATTTGCGGGGCGTGGTGAACGCCTTCTGAATAAGAATTGGTCGAACCAGCAGGCCGGAGCGGCAAGGGCCCAAACGAGGGCCCAAGCCTGCCGCTTGGTCAAGGCCGGCGCCAATTGTTCGACGAGGCTCATGCCGTCATTCGCAGGCGCTGCTGATTAAGCTTCGGCGCCCTGTGGAATTTGCCGTCTTTCATAATGGCGAGAATGCGCGACTTGTCCTGCAGGATGCGCACATCGGCGATCGGATCGCCATCGACCAACAAAAGATCCGCCAGATAGCCTTCCTTGATCATGCCGAGCTCATTGCTCATACCCATGATCTCGCCGCCGTATTTGGTCGCGGCCTGGATCGCTTCCATCGGCGTGAAGCCCAGCATCTCGACGAAGGTCTGGATGTCTTTGGCGTTGGTGCCTTGCGGCGTCCAGGCAAACCCATAGTCGCCGCCGATGCAGATCCGGATGCCGCGCCGGTGCATCTTCTTCATGGTCTCGACGCACATTTCGAGCTCCCGCTCGTAAAGTATCGCCACCTTCGATCCGGGCTTGATGCCCCACGGCTCGGCGTAGCGCGCGGTGTTGATGAGCCAGGCGATGCCGGGAGCAACGAAATGCTGATCCTTGTTGGCCTCAAGCATGTCGAGCGCTTCTTCATCGGCGAACGACGCGTGATAGATGTTCTGGATGCCGTGACGGACGCATTGCTTGACTGAGCCGGACGAACGGGCATGCGCCGACAGCACCTTGTTGCGGCACTTGGCCTCCTTCACCGCCATCGCGACTTCTTCTTCCGACATCGGCGTTTCTTCTGCGCCCATGCCGGTTATCTCCTCCCCGGAGAGATTGAGCTTGATCGAGTTGACGCCGTATTTGATGAGCTGGCGCACAGTACGGCGCACCTCTTCGGGTCCCGAGACCACAATGCCAAGATTGAGGCCTTCGTGCGGGATATGCGACGGGGCGGCGTCGCCGAGGCCACCCACCGTCGTAATCTCCGGACCCGCCGCCAGATAGCGCGGACCGGGGAAACGTCCTTCATTGATGAAACGCTTGGCGACAACGTCGAGCCGCGGTTTGGCGGCTGCCGCGCCACGCCCGGCGGTGAAGCCCGCATCGAGCACGAGCTTCGCCATCTCCATGGTGACCAGCATATGCTCTTCGAGTTCCATCATCTGGATGGGATCGATGCCGGGGGCGTTGTTCCAGGACAGATGCAGATGCGCATCGATCAATCCGGGCATGAGGGTCGCCCCCATGCCGTCGATGACGGTGTCGCTATGGCCTCCGCTCGCCGGTGCGAGCCGCGAAGAGCCGCGGGTAATCTGTTTGATGCGGTTGCCCTGAACGACCACCTCGCCGGTGTAGGAATATTCACCGCTGGCGTCGAGAATGCGCACATTCGTGAAGTGGATCGGCCCGGTGCCGTTCAAGCCGTTTGTCTCGTAGGTCATGATGCTTCCTCCTTCGCAGCGCCGCAGAGCGCCGCACGCGTTTTCCAGATCGGAATTCCACACATGAACCCGAAAGGAGTTTGCCGCACTCGTTCGTTTTTTCGATCGGCGTCCAATGGCCGCAGCGGCTGAGGATCACGGTCTTAGCGAAGCCAGCGCCGGCACCATCGCCTGAAAACTATTCGAGTTACCGCCGAGCCCGTCTAGCATAACGGCCGGCGGTGCTTCGCCTTCTGAAGTCGATCGTCATGATATGAACCGTAGTCATGAAGAGCGCTCCACGACCTCATTCTGGAGGACGCCGATGCCGCCGATTTCGATGCGGATGACGTCGCCGGCCTTTAAATACTTCGGTGGGTCGTAACCGATGCCAACGCCGGCAGGCGTCCCCGTGGCGATCACGTCACCCGGCTGCAGGGTGATGCCGGCCGACAAGGTCTCGATGATGGTCGGTATGTCGAAAATCAACAAGCCGGTGTTCGAGCTCTGCCGCAGTTCGCCATTGATGTAGCAGGAGATCGGCGTGTTGGTGATGTCAATCTCCTCGCGCGTCACCGCCGCCGGCCCCATCGGACAAAACGTATCCTGAGACTTGCCGATCAGCCATTGGCTGTAGCGTGCCTGCAGGTCGCGGGCGGTTACGTCGTTGACGATCGTATATCCCCACACATGGTCAAGCGCGTCCCTTGCGGTGATCCCGCGACCACCCTTGCCGATGATAACGGCAAGTTCCGCCTCGTAATCGACGCTAGGCGATACCTTTGGATCGATGAAAATGGGGCTGCCGCTCGGCACCACCGTCTCCGGCACTTTGGAGAAAATGATCGGACTGCTGGGCACAGCGCCCTTAGCGCTGCTGCTGTCGAAGCCGCTGCGGGCGAATTCGTGGGCGTGATCGTGATAATTCTTGCCGACGCAAAAGATGTTGCGCCGCGGCAGCGGGATGGGCGCTTCCATCGTCACTTGATTGAGCGGGACCGGCGACAGCGTTAGCGGCAAGCCCCATCCATTCCGGCGGATGAGCGCGAGAATGCCATCTTGCGCTTCGACGACGGGTAGATCGAAAGGCAAGAGCGACGTGCCGTCCTCGGTGATCTGCCCAACGCGCCGCTCCCCGGCGATCGAAATCGTCGCGACTTTCATTCGCTCCCCTTTTGTGAACGAGTTTTCTTTTCCTATGCTAATTCTAGGACTGTTTTGATTATCGGCCTTTTGGCTTCCATTGCAAGCCGCATAGAGAGATACAGAAATTGTCGCGAGATCCCGGAAGCCGAAACAGCGATCCCACTCGTCCAACAGGCTCACCTGCGAAAGCTCCCGGATAACGTCAGAGAACGTGCCGGCGACCGGGTGATCGTTCTACGCCGATGGGTCGCACCTTCGCAGATCGAATAGGGCACAGGGGTAAAAGATCCGCCATTTGAACAGTTCCGGGAGCGCGAATGTCGCAAGCTCAGCGCTTGGTCATGACGCCCGGCTGATGCCGGCGAAGTACGTGCGCCCCTGCTCGAAGGGACAGAAGAATGACTTCCGCGACGCGGAGGCAATCGCTGAGGCGGTCCAGCGCCCGACGATGAAGTTTGTGGCGACCAGGACCTCCGAGCAGCTCGACCTGCAGGCACTCCATTGGGTACGCGAACGCTTGTTCGGCCAGCGCACCAAATCCGCGCCTTCCTCCTGGAGCGGGGCATTGCGGTACGGCAGGAGCTACGGTTCTTACGCGCTGAGTTGCCACGCCTACTGGCCACGCCACCTGATATGCTATCGCCGCGCATGATAGGCATCATCGAGGGCCTAGCCGAGGATTGGCGTCGACTTGATGAGCGCATCGAACACTTGTCTGGCGAGATCGCAGCCCTTGCGCACCAGGACGCCGGCTGCGAGCGGCTGGTGAGCGTTCCCGGCATCGGGCCGATCATCTCCAGCGCTGTGGTGGCCGCGATCGGCACTGGCGAGGCGTTCTCCAAAGGTCGCGACTTCGCCGCCTGGCTGGACGCTTTGCGGCCCGACGCCGATGACGCCAGATTCGAAACGCCGGCTGCCGAAATGCTGGCTGAACTGAGCCAAAGAATACTTCCCGTTTGACGACGGCAAGAAGCTCCGCCGCATCAAACGCAACGATTGAATGCTCTCGCTGGAGCGCGTTGCGGGCGCGCTTCGTTCGAAACTCCGAATGGCAGCGGCAGGCAGCCGAGTTGTTGGGATCGTGCGGCTACAGGGGGAGGGGCCTGCCGTTGACCAGCTTTTTAAGGGAATCTGCAACGCTCGATTCGGAGGGTGGTTTTTTTACTCTTGGGGCGGAATCTCCCAAGGTCGCAAGCCGGCTAGGCCGGTTAGGTTGAGCGTGCACGGAGCCGCTAAGCAAGCCATCAGTTAACTGAGTGTGGAGGATGCCTAAATGGCAGGCAATATTGCTTCTAGTCACCAACCCACCACTGAACGCACGCGCATCACTGCGGGGGAGCGGCGTCACGAAAAGATGCCTGTGATCGTTCCCTATCCGAAGCAGTACTCGATTGGCTGGTCTCAAAAAAGCATTTGGCCGCGAAAGACCGCGAGAATGATAGTGCTATTAAGCTCGCGATCGAGTCACTTCTATCTGCCAGCGCGAGGAGCGCTGCATTGTAACGCAATCATGGCCATCCCTCAGACCGATTCCGGTTCTTCGACACAACGAACAAGGCGGTACCGGCAAAGGCGACACCGCGGGATGCGTTGCGTCACGGTGGAGGTAAGCCAGAGTGAAGTAGCAGCTCTAGAAGCGAGAGGCTATTTGTCCGAGGAAGAACGGGATGACGGGGCCGCAATCAAAAAGGCGATTGAGGGCGTACTCTCAGACTTGGTGTTCGAGCTTCAGTCCGAAACCGCTGAGCGCACTCGAGCTCGCGTCTGATCGGTCGATCCGCCGAAACGCGTCACAGGTTCGCAGAGCGATTCGACCTGTTACGCGTCACCGCCACGGCAACGGCTGCACTCAGCGACGGACACGCGTCACCGCGGTGGTCTTGCCGTTGGATCCGAAGCTCTTAGTTGGCGTCGCCAGGGAGGCATCGGCGGTCGTTTAGACAGCAAGCTCGATTCGTCAGAGATGAGATGAAGCTTCGGTTTCTGCCCATATCGCATTGCAAGAACTACCTTTCAGCGGTCCCGATGGATTTCGGAGCGGCCAATCGGACTTTGTCGTTAGGGCGAATGTCTAGTTGCATTTTTGCATTGTGGATCCGAAGCTCTTCGTTGGCGTCGCCAGGGAGGCATCGGCGGTCGTTTAGACAGCAAGCTCGATTCGTCAGAGATGAGATGAAGCTTCGGTTTCTGCCCATATCGCATTGCAAGAACTACCTTTCAGCGGTCCCGATGGATTTCGGAGCGGCCAATCGGACTTTGTCGTTAGGGCGAATGTCTACCCAACGCCTGGTACAGGAGAAAGAAAACCTCTTCGGGGTTAGTTGTCGAAGGGCCGCAGGTTTATTGCCACAAGGAGGGCAGTGCGAGGATGTAAGGGTTTTTCCAGTATTTGAAACGCCGACGATATATCCGATGACGAATGGCGGGAATTACTCGAACGTCAGAGCTCCCGCGTTTCTACGAAAAAGCAGTCCCCGAAAGCCGTGTTATGTCTTTGAGCTGGCATCATTTTCACGCCGTCAGCATGCCGACGTCCTCATATTCAACCGGAGACGATGCCGTAAAGCGCTGCCGGTGCTAAACATCTCCCTTGGATAACTTGCAATGGGGTTCAACGCGCCGATCTTCCTGGTCGCTCCGGATGACGGCAGCGGCCGCCGTCGCTTGACGGCAAAATCATGCTGCTGCCGGAGCATGAAGAGGCCGCACGCAATTCTTAGGGTCGATCCCCGGTTTAGATTTTCCCCTCTAGGTAGTGTCCTTCGATATAGCCAAGATCGCCATAAAGCCTCTCCCAATAACGAAAGGCGTGCGTGAGAATATCTGTAAATGGAAATGGCTTGTTGTCATCGATCACGAGCAGAAAAAGCTGCGTTTCGTATTGATCATTTTGGGGATTTGGAATGGCGGCACGAGCCGTGACGGTTTTGAAATCGGCCGGGCGCTTATTTCGAGCTTGAGATGCTTGGAGCTATCTGCAATCTGTCTGCAAATTTCAAGCGGCCGGCAGTCAAGAGCAGCATCTAGGAAATTTTGGCGATTGTCGCGATCGCTCGGCCGCAATGAAAAGCTGTAACGGTTGGCAAGCTGCTCCTTTATAGCTTCATCCGCGGACGCCCACGCCCAATCCCCGCAGTGCCACGCCGTGACCGCACAATTGAACGCATGGTAGCCAGCAGGGATGATCGCATCCGGCCGCTCGGGTTGCGCCGCTATTGTCCGACGCAGTTGCGATAGCTCCCATGAGAGCTTTGCGATCATGCTGCGCGGCGTGGATAAAACAAAGACATTCTCGTGTTGCGGCGGCGGCTCCGGAATTCGGGGCATGGAGTTTTAGCCTCTCGGCATCTGGGCGGCAGCGCGACGTCTCTACACCGATCCGAGGACCGGCCGCCAGAGGCGCGGGCCGGCGCAAAGGGAAAAGGGTCTCCCCGTCGGCCGGCGCTGATCGCGAATCAATTAGCTCTGACCTACGACGTCCGCAATATGTCTGTGGATCAATTCATGAAAATTCTGCCGAGCGAATTTCGGTAGTGATCCCCCGGCTGGAGGTTTTAATATCTGTCCGAACCGTCGATCAATGTGCTCATGGCGGCACCAACGGCTTCGCAGCCCGGCGCCGATCGTTTGGAACTGCTTTCTTTTGATCCTTAACCTCATATTCAAACAATTCGATCGCCGGACCGTTCGCGCATTCAACATCCGCAGCTTGTCTATCTTTGACCGCGGATCTACTCCAAGGTGTTGTTGCATCCAGTCATCGTCCGACGCGAAAGGGCCCACCTCGAATGTGACATCACGTCGACGAAAAAGCGCGTCGCAGCCTCGAGATCGGCACCGTTATGCCAATGTGATCCGCACCCGCCAATCCAGGCAGTCCCATTTTCCCCTCCCCAGTTCGACTTCGGCTTTAGCCACCACGAGCAATAAACGCTCCTAGTCCCATAACACCGCAATGCTCCGGCACTCGCCCAGCGATCCGCCGCCTCACAGCGTCAATCCTTTGACGCGTTCTGAGCGGATTTGCGGCTCTTCTGGATTTGGATCTTACGGTAAAGCGTTGCCCGAGATATTCCGAGATAGCGCGCCGTTGATGAAACGTTGCCGCCATTGTACCGCAGTGCCGCTTCGATCCGAGAAGCTTCGGATTGTGACCTGGCCGTCAAATCTTTTCGGGCGATCTCCGAGACGACGTCAACCGGCAAATGTTCCAGCCGAATAATTGGTCCGTCGGCGAGAATGGCCGCGTGGCGCAAAGCGTTGCGGAGTTCGCGCATGTTTCCGGGCCAGTGATATTTTAGCAGAAGCAGCCGAGCGTCGTTGTCCAGAGATAAGCCAGGCTTGCAAAGATGCCTAAGTTCAATCGTCAGTAAATTATTCACCACGCCTTCGAGGTCCGGACTATTTCTGAGCGGCGGAAGAACGATAGCGCCGCCTTTCAGCCGGTGTAGCAAGCCCGGACGCAACTTGCCGTCTTTCCTCATCTCGTCAAGGTCGGTGGCCGCGAGTGCGATAACTCCTTTCTGGCCACATCCAAGATGAAGATCGTTTTCCAGTAGATTCAACAAGGCTTTTTGACCGTTATCGTCCAGCTCCTCCAACCGATCCAAGATCAAACAAGCCCGATCGCGTAACAGCGCACGCTGGACTGGAGGAGAAATTGCCGATTGTACAGCGAATGTGGCGCAGTCGATATGGACGAGATCGCCAGCGTTGCCAAACGAACGGAGCGCCGCAAGCCGAGCGAACGTTGTTTTGCCAGTACCCAACTCGCCCCAGATGAGCAGAGGCACCCTCGCGTTCAACAATCTAGTTGCTTTGTCGAGGGTCATAGAGGTCATGGGATCGATACGAAGCTCTTCTTCGACGAGCCTAAACCCGCTGAGGTTTGTTTGAGCCACCGCAACTGTTGGACGTCCAGCCGGTGCGCGCGACAGGCGTTCTGGAAAGGAGATGATGCCCTGAATTGGTTTGCCCTTAAGGATCAAACCAATTGGCTTTTGCGGACGGATATTGCAAAGTGGCACATCCAAGTCGAAAGCTTCGTCGAGCGACTTACCGATAAGGTCGTCAATCGGGAAACCAGTAAGTGTCGCGACGTGCGGGCTGCCCGCAATGATTCGTCCTGCAGAGTCGACGGCGAGGCGGCCTTCTTCCGCCAGATCGCCGCTCGTGGCGGCTTGTGAAAGATGAATCAATATGCTGTGACGGTGCATGTGGTTGAAGTAGCTGCTTTCAACGCGGCGTGCAGCGCGGGTAACAATGTCCTGTAGCAAGCGATTGGTGCGTGCGTCGTCGCTACACGCGGTCGTTAAGTTGAGAACGCCCTTAATCGCGCCAGAATTCCGTACCGGAGCAGTTATACAGGTCAGCGACCGTATTGCAGTGCCGTAGTGCTGTTTACCTGCGATAATGACGCCCTTGCCCAACGCAAGGCAGGTCCCGACGCCGTTCGTGCCTTGTTGCTCCTCTGCCCACATTGAACCCGGCAAGACCCCGCACTTGGTCATATCGCGCAAGTATTTCTGACCGCATCGAAATAGCAGGAAGACGCCCTCAGGCGACGCAAAAGACACGAGAAATTCGTTTTCTACTAAACGCTCAAAAAGTTTATCGACCTCAGGGCTAACGATCGCCAAAAGTTCGTCGTAAGTATCAGTTAGAACTCCGTATTTCCGAGCGGTCGAGAACCGTCGCTGGCGGTAGTCGATCAGGCCGCAGATGGTAATCCGCCAAGCAACGCGTCCAGGAGTCCGCAACAATTTCGGGGAATCGCTCGTCAGTCTCGTCGCCGCCTAAGCGACGAAGTTTGGCGATCTCTTTCCAGAGCGGGTCCCGCTCCGCCCTGTCCTGTACACCTTCTTTTTCCCACATCTTGCTCCTCCCAAAGCAATCAACGGGCGTTCTGAAATCAAAGCCGCCACGGTTATCTATATCTCGGCGCGGCCATAGGTGCGCTCAACCTAAGCGCACGCCGAAACGTGACCCCTGACTGACAGACTAAGGCTACCTTTCCGTACAATCGAACGGACCATGAAGCCCCGTTGACGGCGCTATCATCGACTGCAGCGGCATAGCTAGCGAGGTTGCATTGATCGAGGGCGGGGCTGCACAAACGGTCCCATCTATCGCGCGGCGGCACGTCAACCGCCGAGTCGCAGCGCCTCGCGTGCGAGTCTCATCGAATTCCGCATAATTCCTTCGGAAATGAGACATGTCGCTGCCAAATTTGCGTTAACCGCACGACCGAAGATAGTAGACGCCACACATCGCGAAACACCATGCTTCAGTTGAGAAAAAGCGGACACCAAAACTGTCGCAAATGAGATTCATGCGCGTATCCTAGCTCGGCGACCTTGGCGTCGCCAATGCCACAACCATTATAGGGCCCTACTGCTGCGATTCAGAAAGGTATGTTGGGATACCCTAGGGCCCCCGCCTACGCACAGCGCTGATGGTTGGCGACTAAGGAAAACATTTGTGCCTTAATAGGACGAAGATCCTATTAGGCCACGAGATCAGAAAAATGCGGCGCGTAGCTGTCCGAGTCGACAAACAGCTCGCTAGTGCGCTGGTCGGCTGATCGACAGAACGTAGGCTGTCGCCTGCCAGATCTCCTGATCGCTCAACACCTCGCGCCATGCCGGCATGCGATGCCGTTCTTCTCGCGCCCGTCGGCGATAGAAATACGCCCTTGGCGTCGAGTACGCGCCGGGTGAGATTGACGCCGCCGGTGCCATCCTCACCGTGGCAATGCGCGCATTGCTTCTCCAGGAAAAGCGCGTGACGGCCGCAATAACTTTCGGGTCGCTCAGATTCGGCATCTCGTAAGCATTGAGCGGTTCGGCCATCAAGCCAGACACAAGGATTGCGCTCGCAAAAATCGCGACATTCCTCATCGTTCGCTTTCGCAAAAAAAGCGGGGCGGCGCACTGACGCCGCCCCATAGGGAGGATTACTTTGGAACTTTGAAGGCGATTAGCGTCGACGCTGCCGGCACCTTTTCCAGTTGCGGCAACAACGCGGGCATCAGGAGCGCCGCGTAGGAGCCCCAACCGCTCGCCACCAAGATGTACTGCTCGCCATCGACAGCGTAGCTGACGATGCCGCCGCGCATTCCGGAGCCGGTGTTGAAGCTCCAGAGCACCTTGCCGGTGTCGGCGTCGTGCGCCTGCAGCTTGCCCATCGGATCGCCGTTGAAGGCGAGGCCGCCGCCGGTGGTGAGAACGCACGCGAAGCCAGGCACGTCCATGTCAACGGACCATTTGCGCTCGCCCGTGAGCGGATCGTTCGCGCTGAGCTTTCCGGGCTTGCGGCCGTCCGGCGCCATCACCAGCCGGCCGAAATCGTTCGAGCCGGTGTGGCCGGTGCCGTAATCCTTGGGGTCGACTTTCTGCTCGACCGGCTTGAGGTAGCCGCAGAACTCGAGCACGTTGTTATACCAGAGGCCGGTCTTCGGATTATAGGCACCCGAATTCCAGCTGCGCGCGCCGAACGTCGACGGGCATATCAGCGTTTCCTTGTTCATCGTCAAATCGACGCGCTCTATTAAGTTGCCGGTTTTTCGGTCGATGTCCTTGACGAAGTTCTTGAGGTCGCTGATCGGCCAGACATTCTCGATGTTTCCGGTGTTCTTATCCAACACAAAGACATAGCCGCTCTTGTTAAAGTGCACGATCAAATCTTTGCCGCTCTTCTTGAACAGCAAGATCTCGTAAGGCAAGTCATAGTCCCACGTGTCGTGACGGATCTCCTGCCGATACCATTTCAGCTTTCCGGACTTCGGATCTAGTGCAATCACGGAATCGGTGTAGAGGTTGTCGCCCTCGCGCTCCGGGGCGACGAAGTCCTTGCCGGGATTTCCGGTACCGTAGAACACCGTGTCGGTCTCGGCATCGTACGTGCCTGGCATCCAGGCGCCACCGCCGCCGTACTTACCGCTTTCGCCGGGCCAGCTCTTTGGGTCTTCTTTAATAGTGTTGAATTCCCAGAGCTTCTTGCCGGTGGTGGCCTCGACGCCGAAGATCTTGCCCTGCGCTGCCAATTCACCGGCGGTGGACCCGAAGGTCAGGACGTCGCCGGCCACGACCGGCGGCGAGGTGAAGTTGCAGCCGTGGCAATTAGCGAAGTCGGTGAGCTGCACCTGCCATTTTTCCTCGCCGGTCTTCTGGTCAAGCGCAATGCCGCGCCCGTCCACAGTGCCGATGAAGATCATGCCGTGGCCGACGGCGACGCCGCGGCTATAGGGCGAGAACAGCACCTTCTTGTTAATCGGATCGAGCTTCGGCTCGTAGCTCCAGATCGTTTGGCCGGTTTTGCCGTCGAGCGCCGCGACCTTGTCTCCCGACGAAATCGAGTAAATTACGCCGTCGATGACAATCGGCGTTTCCTGAAGGCCCATGGTGATGTCGCCGCCATGAGCGATCCAAGCCACCGAAAGCTTGCCGACATTGTCTTTGTTGATCTGATCAAGCGGACTATATCGCCAGGCGTTGGTAGTCCGATTGTATTGCGGCCAGTTGTTTGGGTCTTCGCTGCCCGGTTCGGCCGCGAGCGCGATACTCACCGTACTCAGTAAGCAGCCTACCGCGAAGCCTATCGTCAACGCTTTGCGCATTGTGTCCTCCCTCAAATATTGCACTTTGAAACAGTTTAGTCTGGTTCGCCGTAACTCTCCCGGCCGCGGGTGATGGACTATGCGGCGTTAACCAGTGGCAGAACTTCTTTCGCCAAGCGGCGCATGGTTAGGCGCTCGCGCTCCAGATTCTCGCCGCTGCCATCCAGCGCTGCTAACAACAAGGTGCCAAATGGACCGGAACGCTTCCGTAGGCTTACGATCTTCTCAGCGACAGTTTCGGACGAACCGTAGATAACGGTAGCTTTGACAATAAATTCAACGGTGACGTCTTCGTCCTTCATGTTAATATCCGGCTTGGCTACAATTGTGTAATTGGCCTTCTTCAGCACCTGCCACAAATAGTCGAAGTAGAAAAAGTTAGAGCCCTTGGGATCCAGCAACCAGTCCTCCGCTTCCGCGTCGCTCCCGCCGATCAAAACGTTGCGCGCGACAGTCCAATCCTTGCCGGTCGGCTTGCGGCCGGCAGCCTCGCAGCCCTCGACGTATTTCTTCCAATGTCCGATGACGGTGCTTTCGGGCGCGAAGTTCGCCGAGACAGGTCGCCAACCTTGCTTCGCGGCGTAGGCTACGCTGCCGCTGTCAGGTGACATTGATGAAAGGGCGATCGGCGGATGTGGCCTTGTGTAGGGTTTGCCCATATAGCCCACGCCAAGCTCAGGAATCACGGTGTCCGTTATTTTGACCTGCCAATGTTTTCCCGAGATGTCGTAAGGAGGATCCTGCGACCATATCTTCATAATGGTGGAGATCGATTCTGCCATCCGTGCGTTGCGGATGTCGCCGTCGAGATTGGCGAAGAGTTCCATGTCGGACGCCAGACCACCTGGTCCGACGCCGAAAATGAATCGGCCCTCGGACAGGTGGTCAAAAAGAGCCACCTCGCCGGCTACCACCGCTGGGTGCCTGTTCGGCAGACAAATCACGCCGGTGGCCAGTTTGATCTGCTTGGTGCGCGGCAACAGCGAGGCCAGAAACATAAGGGGGGAGCAGATCGGCTCGGTCGAGCACGAAAAGTGCTCGCCCACCCACGCTTCAGCAAAACCGAGCTGATCGGCAAGAATGATCTTATCTGCGTTCTCCTTCAGCACATCGACAAGTGGACGGCTCGCCGGATGCAGTGGCATCGCGAAAGTACCGATGTTCACGGAAATCCTCCATTTGACTTCTGAGCCTCAGAGTTCAGGCCTTACAAGTCGCAGCGAGCGACGCGCACGACCCATTCAGCCAAATCAGCGGCGATAAGTTCCCTACGGAGATTTCCGGTAGGAACACTTCGTCGACACGCCCGATGAAATCGTATGGGTGCCGTAATCGTAAGCCGCGTCGACGCTGCATACGTGCGACGATAGCGCGCCCCCAAAGAACCGGCAGGCCTCCCGGCCCCTCTCGCCAATGCTCGGAGATGAAGCGCGTGGTGCGCATGTCGCTGCGCGAAAAGCGCTCAAGGATGTCTCCATGAAATTCGCCCATTAGGTTGAGGCAGAATCTATGGCTTGAGGAAATGATGGAATGCACAGATGCAGACTGGTTGACAGCGACAAGCATCGACGGCGGCCTCATCGAAAGCGACGTCGCGCTCGTGACAGCCATGCCGTGAAATCCGCCATCCGCGTCCCGCGCGGTGATCAGCGAAACACCGGCGGGAGCGATCCGCATGCTGGTCCTAAGCAAATCGGCAACAGCTCGTGGACTGACTTCTCCAACCGCCATCAGGACACGGTTCCTCCGATTTTATTACGACTTCTTGTCGCGCGAGCTCAGGCTTACGCCCGGCGACGGCGTTTATATTCATCGATTTGTTAGTACAAGACCACTGGCCCAGATGCGGCAGGGGCACGACCACTCGTTGTCTCATAAGCGACACTCGGTCGATGCAACGCCAGCGAGGTGTTTACGACTTTGACGGGGAAGGCTCACCGTGCCTCTGTTCGGAAGCGTTTGAGATCGCCAGGAAGGGCGGTCAACGATTGGCGCACTTGGAACCGCACCTATTTTCTCTTGCGCGACATGGCAGGTGTGGTGTGACGATTCAATTGGAACACTATTTCCTGCAACCGCCCTGGCTATCATCTTGCCGGGGAACAATGCAGGCTGGCGCGCGCGTTGCAAATGAACGATGCAACGCAGAGCAGGTGTTCATAGCCCAACCCCCATTTCTCCATCGCGCCTGTCTTGGCCGCTATCGTGGCATAGGCATCGCGGCTCGGCTGACCCGTACCCCTGGGTCTGTGCGAAGAGCGCCGCCGAAATTCGGTGCAAACAGCGCTGAGATCCTGCGCGAAAACGGTTACACAGAATGTGCCATTCAATCCTTACTTACGAGGCGTTGTTAGACAAGGCAAGGCCTGACGGCGTTGCTGTTTGCAAGACGCAACCAGAGGGAATCATAATCCGCATGCAGCTTTCAACTATGAGGATGATATGAAGCCCGGATGCACTCTGATCGCCAATCTCCACGCCAAGCCTGAAAAGCGCGAAGAACTGCTCAAACTCCTGCAAAGCTTCGTCGAGCCGTCACGTGCGGAGCCTGCATGCGTCGACTATCATTTGCACGTCAGCAACGATGATCCAAACCTATTCGTCTTTTACGAGAATTGGCGCACGCGGGAGGAGTTGGACGAGCACCTACAGACGCCCATTCTTACGAGCTTCTGGTCCCAGCGGCTCGACCTCTTGGAAAAGGACGTGGACATCCAGTTCATCACGATGTTGAGCGAACCTAATTAAACTCAATGCGAGCAACTGCGTCCGCGCATAATATCCGCGGACGCCGGTGTTCGTGTCGAATGCGACAGAGGAGAGAATAAAATACCGCGCTCAACGCGACCTGTCGGCCCTGAGATAAACCGCTACCGCCAGTAGGATGACGACTCCCTTGACGACCCACTGAAACTGCACGGGGAAGCCCAGGAGCAGGGCGATATTGAATATTTCGGTCAACACGAATGCGCCGACCAGGGCACCGAAAACCGTGCCTCGACCACCACTCAGAGATACGCCGCCCATAACAGTTGCGATGATCGAATTCAGTTCGTAGCCGCGCCCTACCCAGTTGTCCACGCTCCCGACGTATCCAACCAATACCAGGCCGCCCAGAGCGGCAAGAATTGAACTGAGCACGTAGCATAAGAATGTTATCCAGTTGACATTGACGCCCACCAATTCAGCTGCGCGAGGATTGCCCCCCACCATGTAAATCGTGCGACCGAAGGCCGTCCGCTCAAGCATAACGCCGACAAAAACCGCAAGAGCTAGGAGCAGAATCAGATTTATCGGTATCGAATAGATCGCCTGTGAGCCGATCATCCGGATCAGATCCGGGACGCGACCGGATGGCGCACCCTTGGTCCAGGCGAACCGAATTCCCTGTAGCACAATCATGACCGCTAAAGTCGCGAGGAAGGGCGACACCCTGCGCCGCGTAACAAGATAACCGTTCACCGAACCCACGACGAGCCCCATGCCGAGCGAGACGGCGAGGATAGGGATGACAGACCAGTTCGTGGAGTAGTCGAAGGACGTTGCCACCACAGCGGCGGTCGCCATGACCGAGGCCACCGACAAATCGAACCCCCGAACGAGAATGACGAGGCACTGCCCGAGTACCACGACGCCAAGCGGCGCGGCGTTGGTAAGAACGTTTTGCAAATTGTGGGGTGAACGAAAACCTGGCGCGAAGATCACCGCGCCGGCGGTGAGCACGAGACAAAAGGCGAGCAGTCCATTGCGCTCGATGAGCTGACCCGCTTTGTGGCTAATGAGCTTCGGCTTAGCAAAAACCGTCGTGCTCATGCAACCCGCCTGCGTTTTTCGACAAAGATCGATACGGCAGCGATGACGATCAAACCCTGGATCATCCACTGATAGAAAGTCGAAACGTCGAGAAAGTTGAGGACGTTGTTGAGCGTCTGCACAAGCAACACGCCGAGCAGGCTGCCAAGGACGCCGCCCCGCCCTCCGGTCAACGGCGTGCCACCCAAAATCACCGGCGTGATCGAAGCCAAATTGAAATTGGTAGCGCCTGTCGGATTGCCAATTCCCAAACGGCTGACGAGATAAATTCCGGTGAGCGAGGCGCACAAACCGGAAAGGCCATAGACGAAAAGAACAACCCAATTGACAGGGATACCCACCAGGCGGGCGGCAATCGGTTCGCCACCAAGCGCAAAGATTCGTCTGCCAAGCCTCGTATAGATGAGAATAAAGCCAACAAGACCAAAAAGCAGGACCGCGACAATCGCCCCAATCGGAATTCCGAACAGGCGATCGAATGCAAAAGAGTTCGAACCCATCCGGCATGCTGCCAATCGGCATCAAAGTGTAAAGTAGCGCGAACCCCTGTATCACCGCAGCGACTGCCAGAGTGATGATCAGGGGGTGCACGCGCAGAGCTAGAATTAATGCGCCGTTTATAAGACCAATCGTGATGCCAATCGCAAGCACCGCCACTATCATCGGTGCCGCTAAATCCGCTCGCCCGTTAACAACGCCAGAAAGCAAAGACGATGTGAGCGCGATCGTTGCGTCGAGCGAAAGGTCAATACCTCCCGTAATAATGACCACAGTTTGGCCAAGGGCGACGAACGCAAGCCCGGTCATTTGCTCGAAGATGTCGGCGACATTCCCGGTCGTGCGGAAGTGTTCGCTTACCAGAAAACCGACGACAAACAACAGAGCGATGACAACAATTTCAATGACGACTGCGAGCCCCAGCCAATTTAAAAACCGCTGCCAAAACAAAAATGGCAGTGATGATATCGATGTGGTGTGGTTGTACGTCATTTGGGCAATGCCATTGCCATAATCGCTTCTTCGGAGATGGCGGAGCCGATTAGTTCTCCCGCAATGGCCCCTTCGCACATCACTAGTGTACGATCGCAAATTCCGACGATCTCGAGCAGCTCCGAGCTTATCACTAATATCGCGTATCCTTCGTCGGCCAGCTGCCGTATGATCCTGTATATTTCGACCTTCGCGCCCACATCGACGCCCCGCGTCGGCTCATCCAGCAGCAACACGCGGCGGCAAGTGCGAACCCATCGACTGAACAGGACTTTCTGCTGATTGCCTCCCGACAATCCGGCGACGACCGTTTGCGGTCCTGGAGCAGCGATGGAGAACTTTGCGATCTCCTTAGCTGCAATCCCGTTTTCGATACGCGGACTGATGAACGGCCCACGCAAGATATCACGAAGCCGAGGGGCCGCTATGTTTGCCGCGATACTAAGCTGCATCAACAGGCCCTCGCCCTTGCGGTCCTCGGTGAGTAAGCCAACCCCCTCCGCAATCGAGGTGCGCGGTGACGTTTTAGTGAATACCTTTCCGTCGATCTCAACTTCACCGGAGTCAAACGGTAATCCACCGAAGATAGCTTGCGCGAGCTCCGTCCTACCTGAACCAACAAGACCAGCGAGCCCGAGAACCTCACCGCGTTTAAGTGTGAATGACACAGATTTGACCCGCGACCCGACGTTCATCCCCACCGCACGCAAAATGATTGGTGCATCCCTTTGATCTCGCCGGCGAGGCGGGAAGATATCGGTCAACGGGCGACCTACCATCATTGAAATTAGCTTGTCGCGATCTACCTCGGTTACCGGCCGCGTCGCGATTCGTACGCCATCCTTTAGAACCGTCACTTGATCAGCAATACGAAAGATCTCTTCCAGGCGGTGAGAGATGTAGATTATCGCAACGCCTGCGGCACGCAAAGCGAGTAGTCGTTCGAAAAGCAGGTCCACTTCCACACCGAAAATCACTGCGGTGGGCTCGTCCAATATTAAGACCTTCACCGACCCTATGAATGCCCTCGCTATTTCGACCATCTGTTGGTCGGCGACGGAAAGGGTTTTCACGCGTTGGCGTACGTCAATCTGAGCACCTAACCGACGAAGCACATCATCCGCGCGACGCGCCATCGCGTGATAATCGATAGTGCCTAACCGCGTAAGCGGCTGATCGTTAATGAAAACATTCTCGGCGACGGTGAGTTCAGGAAAGAGAACAAGCTCTTGATAAATGACGTGAATGCCCGCCCTCTGGGCATCGCCGGGGCCACTCCAAAAAACCTTTTCCCCATTCAGCGTGATTTCGCCTTCATCCTGGACGTATGCACCGGAAATGATCTTAGTTAGCGTACTTTTCCCGGCTCCGTTTTCGCCAACCAGCGCATGTATCTCGCCACCCTTAGCGCTAAAATCGACCCTCTTAAGCGACTGAACGCCCGGAAAACTCTTCGAAATTCCGGTCACGCTCAGTATGTTAGAATGATCGTCTGCGGCGTCTAATACAGTCATATTTTGTCAAGGGTTGATTGGCCGGCGTTGCGATGGCCTGACTGTTAATCCACCGCAACGCCAACTATTTGACCCGGTCAATTACTCGGCTTTGAATGTCTTCGGGTCGTAATTTGGAATACCTGTCGACACGATGAGATCGTTCGGTTTGTTCAACTGCGCATAGTCCTCCACCCACCGATCAGCTTTTACTGACGCCGTTTCATGACCTTTTGAGATGGAGATGTCACTACTAATGAGGTAGTGCTTTGGAACCGGAATTCCCTGCAGTACCGACAGGGCGACTTCGAGGCTTATTCCGCCCATTGCCGGCGGATAGTCTATGTTCATCAGGGGCACCTTGTGCTTCACCGCTAACGTGAGGCAACCATTGAGGTCTCCGCATGTAATCGGCGGGATCTCGCCGTCTTTATAACCGGCGTCTACAAACGCCTCGATCGCACCCGAGCCCTCAAGTCCATGGTCGCTCCAAACGGCGTCAATCTTTTTGCCGTATTTCTGTATGAGCGCAGCCACGACGGTTTTGCCCTTAGCCGGGCTCCAATCTGTGTACTGCAAGTCGAGTATCTTGATATCAGGATAGGTATCAAAAACTTCGTGAGCCGCTTTGATCCGGTTTTCGGCTGGGCTGGCGCCTGCGATGCCTGCGATCATGATAATATTACCTTTGCCCTTGAGGGTTTCGGCAATCCACTGCGCCGATATTCGACCGACCGACCAATCGTCAGCATTGACCAGAGAGATATAGTTCTCTGAGGTGACGCTGCGGTCAGACAAAATCACTGGCACGCCCGATTTCATCGCGCGCGACACTGCCGGATCGAGTGCCTGAGCAGTGGCTGGGCGTACTATGAGAAGATCAGGTTTGCGCTGAAGGAGATCCTGTATATCAGCGACTTGTTTGTTAGCGTCATCGTTTGCATCGGTGACAAGAAGCTGCTTGATAGCGTCTTTATGCTTAGCCGCAATGTATTGCAAAGAGTGCAGCCAGCCGACCGCCCATACGTTTGATATCGAAGCGTTCGACACGGCTATGGTCCACGGCCCATTTTTTTTGAACTTCGAGGTTTCGGTGAACTGAATTGGGCCCGGGTTCCAGAGGAAAGTGCGTGCCACACCCTTCCAGCCATCCTTTTCCTGAGCGGCTGCTTCGCGGACAAGACCGTAGGAAATGAGCAGCGTAAAGGCGATCGCACCGGCGCTAATGGCCCTTTTTGTATTACCTTCCCAAAGGCCAGCCCCTTTAACAACGTTGGTTGATTTCAGTGCTCTTCCACGTGACTTCATCGCTTCACCCTCCCAATGAGAAACGGCCAGCCAGGACCGGCCATCTCGTTAGACTTAAGCTACCTACCCCTTGAGCAACGCGGTCCGTTGGCTTTTGCTAAGCTGACCTCAAAGTTGCACCGAATCGCTTACGCCCTTGATCGCGCTTCGCGTACAAGCTGGTGAATTTTTGCAGGCGGAATTGGCACGCTGTCGATGCTGACGCCGAACGGCTTTAGTGCGTCCTCGACCGCGCGGGCAAGTGCCGACGGTGAGCCCATACGGCCGCCTTCACCGCCGCCTTTAATGCCATATTCCGTATAAGGTGAAGGAGTTTCGAGGTGCCCGATCTTTAGGTCCTTGGGCATTTCGGCAACCGTTGGCAGTCCGTAATCGGCGAAATTCGCGTTGAGGAACTGGCCATTCGAGTCGTACTTGTATTCCTCGAAAAGCGCAGAGCCGATCCCATTGGCCGTGCCGCCGCGAATGTGGCCGCCAAGCGTCTTCGGATTGACCATCGTGCCGGCGTCGTGCACGGCGGCGTAGTCCAGAATCTCGACTTTCCCGGTCTCCGGATCGACCTCAACGACCGCGACGTGACACATGTGTCCCATGATCGGGTAGAAGATTCCGAGGTGCTTCCGTTCCGGATGCGGTGGCGACGACAGCGGATGATCGTAGACGGCTGTTGTCTCCAATCCGCTGTCAAAGTCGGGATCGTCCGGAAAGGACATGCGGAAGAAGTTTCCCATCAAAGCCAGCTCGGCTATCGACTTTTCCATCCCTGGAACGCCCTTGGTGCCGACCGCACCACCCCGAAATTCCAGGTCCTGTTCGTTTGCCTCAAGCAGATGACTGGCGAGCTTCTTCAGCTTCTGCTTAAGCTTGCCGGATGCTGTGACGATGGCTCCCGTCACCATTACGGTGTAACGGCTGCCGCCAGGACCGAACCCATTAAAACCGGAATCGGAGTCCGCGTAACCAATCGCAACGTCTGACGGATCCACGGTAAACTGCTCCGCCAATATCTGCGTGACAACGGTTTCGGGGCTGTTTCCCCAGAACGGCGCGTTAAGGTGTGCGAAGATTTTTCCCGATGAATCAATCCGAAGCGAAATTCCTTCGGGAACGCTCGTGAGCGCAAATCCCGGACTGGATAACGGATTGAGCGACCACCATTCGGTCGGGCTGTAAACGCTTCTTTCCTGGCAGGTAGCCACACCAATTCCGATGTATTTCCCGGTCGCCCGGGCAGCCGCCTGCTTCTTTTTCCACTCATCGTAGCCGACAAGCTCAAGCGCCTTGTCCAAAACCGCTTGATAATTGCCGCTGTCGTAGACGTTGCCTGTCGGGATGACATACGGAAATTCGTGAGGTTGGATCAGATTCTTTCGGCGCAACTCGACCGGGTCCATCTCGAGCTTGTCGGCAGCCGCATCGACCATTCTCTCGATCAGGAAATTGGTAACTTCCGATCCGAAGCCGCGGTAGGCGCCTTGCTGGCATTTGTTAGTAAGTGCGGCAATCAGGTGCATACCGAAACTGTTGATCCTATAAGGTCCCGTGACCTGGGCCAGCGCGTTACCATGGTGTCCGACGCCGAATTGAAAGTAGGCGCCGTAGTCGTCGATGACGCGGAAGCGCAAAGAAAGCATCGTTCCGTCGCGCTTGAGGGCGAGCTCAGCATCGTAAATGCGGTCGCTGCCGTGCGCGTCGCAGTTGAGAAAATTGTCGATACGGTCCTGAATATATTTGACCGGTCTCCCGGCGGCACGTGCCAATGCGCACGTGAGCGCGACATGCTTGTGGGTGAAAATCTTAGATCCGAAGCTGCCGCCGGCTATCGTGGGAATGATCTTCAGGTGCGTCGGAGGCACCTTGAGAGCGCCGGCAATGACGAAATTCACCACATTATAGAAGCTGGTGTTTGCATGACACGTGAAGCGCCCGGTGCCTTCATCGAATTCGGCGATCGCGCCGACCGTTTCGATGGGCTGGGCCCCTGATCTCGACCACTTCACTTTGCGGCGGACGACAACTTCCGCGTTGGCAAAATCCGCGTCAACCGGTCCGAACTTGAACTCTTGGTCGTAAGCGCAATTGGTCGGCCCACGCTCAGGATGCAGAACTGCCGCGCCGGTGGCGTGTATCGCCTTCTCCGGATCGACGTTTGCCGGCAGTGGTTCGTATTCCACCTCGATGAGGTCGATCGCATCTTCGGCAATGTAGGGATCCTCGGCAACGACCGCCGCCACCACCTCACCAACGTGTCGGATCTTGTCGATTGCCATGCAGTATTGGGGCACCGGCGGACTTGAGAAGCTCGCCACCTGCGCGGTTTGTTCCGCTGCGTCTTTCGCCGTAAATACAAAGATAACGCCCGGCAGTTTCTCAGCCTTGCTGACGTCTATCGACTTGACTCGGGCATGAGCGTGGGGACTGCCGAGTACGGCCGCATGGGCCATATTCGGCAAGTCAATATCGTCAATATACTTGCCCTTTCCGGTGAGGAGACGTGGGTCTTCGACCCGCTTCATGTCCTGACCGATCCATTTCAAATTGCTACGCGCTTTTTCGCGTTGCCGAGACGCCGGGATGACGTGGTTTTCGAGATGGCTCGTCATGCTGCGGCCTCTGTAACGGCTCGCATTTTTTTCGCAGCGGATGCGATCGACTTCACAATGTTCTGGTATCCGGTGCACCGGCAGAGGTTTCCTGAAATCGCCTCGCGGATTTCATCCTCGGTCGGGTTGGGGTTTTTCGAAAGAAGCTCGATCGCCACCATTAGCATCCCGGGCGTGCAAAACCCGCATTGGAGTCCGTGTTCCTCCCAAAATGCCTGCTGCAACGGATGCAGTTTATTGATTGATCCGAGCGATTCCACGGTGGTGACCTCGCAACCATCCGCCTGCACCGCGAACATCAAGCAAGATCGGACGGCCGAACCGTCAACGATGATAGTACAAGCGCCACAGACGCCGTGTTCGCAGCCGACATGCGTGCCATGGAGATGAAGATTGTGTCGCAAGAAATCGCTTAACAGCAGCCTCGGCGCGACAGTTGCTCGTCGCTCTTTCTTATTGACCCTCAACGTCACTTCAGTCTGCTTCACAACCGCTGCTCCCTGCCAAAGCATAAAACGTCGACGTGAGCCCTAGTCGCACCGATCGCGCGCGTCACATAGCGCCCGGTAAATGAGAGTCTTGGCGAGGTCTCTGCGGTATTGCGCGGAGCCGTGAATATCGGAGTTAGGATCGATTGCGGCTGCACAGGCCGCGGCCGCGTCGCGGAATGCTGTATCGTCCACGTTTCGGCCGATAAGCGCTTCCTCAGACGCCTGCAGGCGGATCGCATGGGATCCAACTCCCGCGAGGGCGATTGAAACCGCTTGAACTTTCGCCGCAGCGACCTGCAAAGTCGCGGCCGCCGCCACGATCGCAAAGTCGCCTTTGCGGAGGTTGACTTCGTGGAGGCCCCAGCCCTGACTTTTCCGCGCCACAGGGATGCGCACCTCGACCAAGATTTCGTTGTCCGCGGTTGCCGTCTCATATTGACCAACGAAAAATTGGCCGGCGGGAACACTCCGTTTAGTCTCGCTGCTGCGCAGCACCATCACCGCATCTGCCGCCAGGACGACCGCCGGCATTTCGGACGCCGGGTCAGCATGACAAAGGTTCCCGCACAGTGTCCCCCGATTACGTACGGGCCCATGTGCCACCGACTCGTACGCGGCCTGCATCATTGGGCACGCTTGTTTGACGAGATCCGATTCCTTTAATGCCGCGTGACGGCAAAGGGCTCCGATCACCAAATCAGAACCCTCTATCCGGTGGTAGTCCAACTCTGAAATGCGATTGATGTCGATAAGGCGATCCGGGCGAACAATCCTGAAATTCATCATCGGCACCAGGCTTTGTCCGCCGGCGAGGATCTTTGCCGCAGACGACCGCTCCGACAGCAGTTGCAATGCCGCGCCGATCGAGGTCGGCCGGGCATAGTCAAACGGAGCGGGCTTCACGCGGCGCTCTCCGTCGCGGCCGCCACCTGGCAGACAAAAACCGCCCGTAGAAGAGTGACCGCCTCATCGACGAACAGCGGCTCATTGTCCATATTGACAACCGTCTCCACGTATCCTCCTTGAATCTCCGCTCTGTTGATTGGGTGTTGTACGAGCGTTCGGACAAGGCTGTAGACCATAGTTGACGACACACGACCAATGTCTCTTGTGAGGCACCGTTTGGAACGGCACTGTCGCATCTGCGCCAGTGGTCAGCTGCCGACAAATTAATAAATCTGCACCATCCGTCGACGGGAGCTTGCGCGCGTCCGCACGATGAGAAAAAGCTCAGATCATATGGGAGGAACGGCGCCCATGAAGTTGGGAGCATCATTCCACGCGCCTTTGCCGATCTGCTTCGTGCCGGCGGCCGCCCCACACGAAACACAATCCCCGGGTTGTGCACATAATAGAGACGGCGATCATCACGGCATGAGATCCACGAGCGGAATCGCTTTCGATGAACCGGTCCTCACCACGCCAAATTACCCGGCAGACCGCAGTCGCATTGCGTCGGCGAGGATCCGAGGCTACGCGTGAAAGCATTCTAGACGTGGCCGAACGCTTATTCGCTCACTTCGGCTATGATGGAACGTCAATACGTGACGTCGCCAAATCGGTTGGTGTCCAAATCGCAGTTATCTCCTACCACTGCGGCCCAAAGGAAAGCCTCTTCGAAGCCGTGATCGAGCGCAGGGCCGCGGTCATGGCAGATCGTCGCCTAAGTGCGCTGGAACATAGTCGTACCGCGGCCGCTGGGGCGCCTATTTCATTAGACGCGCTCATCAAGGGCTACGTGTGGCCGTTTATCGACTGGTCCACGCATGGCGGGGAGGGATGGAAGAACTATGCCTATCTCATTGCCCGGGTTGCGAACTCGCCCCGATGGGCCGCCATCATCAGTAAACACTTTGATGGCGTCGCACGGCAGTATCTCGCCGAGTTCCGGAAATCTCTGCCGGAAGCGTCAACCAATGCAGTTCATCTCGGATTCAGCTTCATGATCGGCACAATGCTCTACACATGTGCAGAAGCGGGCGAGATTGACGGTAGGTCGGATGGCAAATTTGTCAAGCGACCTCGAGACAGCTTTCGAAAGCATGCTGCCATTTATACACGGAGGGTTCTTGGCGGTCGCAGATCATCTTTCGCACGACGGCGTTAAATTTCGTCAAAAATGTCCGGCAGACTAGCAGGTGCTCGCAGTTCACGGCGCCGTCCCATCACAACAAACCCGTCTGCCTCATAAGACCGGCATTATCCGGAGAGCGAAAACGCATGAATACGTCGAAGCAACGACCCGTGAGGGTCGCCATTATGGCCTCGGTTGGTGGGGTCAAAAGATGGTCTCGATCCTAAAGAGTTGCGGGACAGAACTTGAGATCGTGTGCGCGGTCGAGCCCAATCCCGCCGCTGGTGACTTCTGCGCGAACAATGAATTGACGCCGGCCGCGCGCTACGATGCCGCCCTTGCCCGCGCGGATGTTGATGCCGTCATCCTTGCAACTCCTCATTCGTTACACCCGGAGCAAATCGACCGCGGCGCTGCCGCGCGCAAGCACATTTTCTGCGAGAAGCCGTTGGCTCTGACCAAAGCCGATGCCAAACGGGCAGCGGCTGTGCCGTGAAGCAGGGCTTCTACTTGGCATGGGTCATGAGCGAAGCTTCGAGCCACCGATCGTTGACATTCTTCAAAAGGCATCCGGTGGACACTTGGGTCGAATTCTCCAGATCGAAGCCAATTTCAGCCACGACAAGTTTATGACGCTGAACAAGTCAAACTGGCGACCAGGAGGCTCCAGTCGCGGGGATTTTGCGACAGGTATTCATCTGACAGATTGGTCTGTAAAGTTACTCGGCGCCGCATACGATGTGCGCGTCTCTTCCGAGACGCTGGCCTCCGATTTTCGACAAGGTGACACCTTTAGCGCGTATGTCCGCTCTAAGGGCGGGGGAACTGCGTACGTGTCCGCGACGCTAGTCACACCTTTTGTGCCCCGCTTCGCGGTATTTGGTACGAAGGGGTGGATCGAGGTACGCGACAAAGCTCACGTGGAGGCGCCGGCGGGCTGGATCATCACCCGTGCTTCTGTCGGATCGCTGATCGAGATAAGTGAAGTTGGACCAGCTAAACCCGTGCGTGAAAACCTTGTCGCCTTCGCCCGCGCGGTCCGCGACTGTCGCCCTATGAGATCTCGGGCGAAGACCTCGTCAATAACATCGCACTCTTGGAGGCAATCACACGGTCAGCCGCAAGTGGGGAAGTTGTCGCAGTCGGCTGACGGACCGTTGGACAGCGTCCAACTTTGGTTGCCGTACTCGGTCGTGTAAGGCATATCAATTCCGAAGAAATTGTAGAACGGTATCGGTATATGCATCTGCCTGCTCGATGTTTGACAAATGCGCCGCTTCCAAAATCGCCAACCTTGCGCCGGAGATTCGACTACGGATGAACTCATGCGCTTCTATCGGTGTCGCGGCATCTAGCAGTCCCGCGATGAGCAGTGTCGGCGCATTGATCTTTGAAAGCAAGGCCCGATGATCCATACCGCGTACAGCGGCATAGCATCCCACATACCCTTCAAGGTCTGTTGCTATTAGCATCTCGGTCGCGCGTGCGACCGTGGCTGGCTCGCCTTCTCTAAAATCCGCACTAAACCATCGCTCCATCGACGGAGCCGCTATCGCCTTGATGCCGTTGGTTGGGACGAACTCGATCCTGATCGTCCACGATTGCGTGTCGGCATAGTAGGAGGTGGTGTTTGAAAGTATTAATTTGTCGACGCAAGAGGGCGCATTGGTGCCGAGCCATTGGCCAACCATTCCCCCCATCGACAGGCCACACCAGCTCGTCTTTGCAATCCCGAGATGATCAAGGACTGAGACCGCGTCCAGCCCTAGTCGTTCTATAGTGTAGGGGCCTTGCGGCGCATCCGATTTACCGTGCCCGCGGGAGTCATAACGGATGACGCGGAAGTGCTTGGAAAAAGCCGCCAGTTGCGGGTCCCACATGGTTAGATCGGAGCCAAGGGAGTTCGATAGCATCAAGCGCGGCGCCTTATGTGGCCCATCCACTGCCACATGAATGAGGCAATTACCGACTTGAACGGCACCGCGCCATGCGTCGCTGTGATCGGTCATAGGTGCAATAGCTTTCGAACGGAATTTGAACGGAGTCAGTGAGCTGCAAGGCCTAGCATGCGTCGCGCTTCGTCAGCGCTGGCGGGTCTGGAGCCGTGGCTAGCGAGCTTTTCCACGGCGAGAGAAACAAGTTCTGCGTTGCTTTTAGCGAGTTGGCTGTGGGTGATGCGAATATTGTCCTCAAGTCCCGTGCGGACGCCGTCCGAGCCTCGTCGCAATGCCCATTCCATGACTTCCGATTGATATCGCCCGATGCCAGCAGCGGTCCATGTCGCTTCAGGAAGCTGGCGCCGTAATTCCGCGAGGAGGATATCTAGCAGATGCTCCTGTGCCGGCAATGCATTCTTGACGCCGAGAACGAATTGCACGTGTGGGCGGTGATCGATAATCCCGCGATCGACAAGCAGACGCGCGCCGTGAATCATGGAAAGGTCAAAGATCTCGATTTCCGGTCGGACACCGTGCTGCCTCATGCTCGTCGCAAGCTCGTCGATCAGCGACGGGGGATTTTCGTAGACGATCGTAGGGAAATTCACTGAGCCGGTAGATAGTGACGCCATCTCGGGTCGCAGATACAACGCACTACCGCGCGCGCTGGGGTCGCGACCGCGGCCGCCCGTCGAAAATTGGACGATTATACCGGGGCAATGACGCCGCACGCCCTCCATAACACCTTTAAATAACGCCGGATCGGAAGAAGGCGTCTCGTCTGGACTTCGCACGTGAATGTGCACGAGCGACGCGCCAGCCTCGAAGGCCTCGTGCGTCGACTTCAATCTGTTCGGCGACGGTGATTGGCACCGCCGGGTTGTCGGCCTTTCGTGGCACCGAACCTGTGATTGCGACGGCGAGCACAACCGGTCTCATGCTTTCTGTTCCTTTTCTGCGCGATGATGGTGACCGTGTTTACGCCGTGATGTCCCTGCGAAATTTGCGCGATCTATGTTTTCGGGAATTTTATGCGAAACCGGGATGACGTCGATCGGGAAAAATCGCCGCCAGACACCCCACAAACCGCGCGGCTCGATCAAAATGACGGCGATCGACACGGCGCCAAGCAAAATCAAATACCAAGCACCGAAATCAGCCAGATATTCGCGGAGCAAAAGAAAAAGCGCGGTTCCGACAATCGGGCCCTCTAGACTGCCGATGCCGCCGATAACGACAGCAAAGATAATATAGATGGTCCAATCGGTGATACTGAACGACGCGGACGGCGCGACACGCACCTTTTGCAGCGTCACCAGCGCGCCCGCCAAACCGAGAAACGGTGCGGTCCAGAGAAAACAAATGATGCGCATCCGCGGCACGTCGACGCCCGCAGATTTGGCGCCTTCTTCGTTGTCGCGCATCGCCGTTAACCCTAGGCCGACACGCGAACGAAGCAAACACCACGTCGCCGTTAGCGCCGCCGCTGCCAGGATGAAGGCTAGTACATAAAGCGTGGTGATTTGCTGCGATACCGATCCGCCAAAGGCGCGCGCGATTGAAATCGGCAGGCTGACACCTGAGCCGCCCCCAAAGCCTGGCAGCTTGCCGGCGATCAAGCTCAGCACGTCTGCCAACACCCACGTACCCACCGCGAGGTAGGCGAGCCGAAGGCGAAGGATGAATAGGAGTGCGGGAACGGCAAGCACGGCTGTCATCGCCGCCGCGAGTATGATCGACAAAAACGGATCAAGGCCCGCGAGCGCGGCTAATCCAAAGAACGCGTACGCGCCGACGCCGACGAACCCCTGCTGTCCAACGGTGACGATATCGGCGTACCCGGCAAGTAGGTTCCACATCAACGCCAGAACGAGAAGCGTGAAAAACTCGGTCAACAGTGTCAGTTGATTGAGATCGAATAGCCAGGGACCCACGCCCAGAAGGACGATGGCAATGACCAGCAGTATCCGCAACGCCAGCGTGAGGATTTGTAGGAGGCTGGCTTTGTCGGCTATCGCGTCCGCAGAGGGGACGTGAGGGGCCAGTCCGCTCGGATTGCTCACGTGCGGTATCCTCGGGAAAAGAGTCCCTGCGGGCGTAGGAAAAGGATGACGAGAAATACCAGGTGTTGCGCGAGGATCTGCCATGCCGCATCAACCTGCGCGCCGAGATTCTGTGCGACGCCAATGATGATGCCGCCGACCAATGTGCCCCACAGGCTGCCGAGGCCTCCTAGCACTACGACCTCAAATGCGATCAAGAGACGGCTTGGCCCGATTTCGGGATCAAAATTGGTCCATACCGACATGCAGCAAGCAGCCGACATGACAGTCAACCCGACCACGCCCATTGCGAGGCCGTAGATCTTTGCGGCGGGAAGACCGATGAGCTTTGCCGCCGCAGGGTCGTCCGCGACCGCGCGAATGCGCGAGCCGATCGAGGTGCGATAGAGAAAGCGGTCGAGTGCAAAGATCACGCCGACCGCTGTTGCAAAGACCAACAGGGGATACAGACCGATGCTAAGGCCGCCACCGATGCTGATCGACTTCAGTTCCAGTGCGCCGCCGGAGAGTTTGCGAGTATCAGGACCGTAGGTTTGCAGCAGCCCATTTTGGATCACGATGGCAAGACCGAATGTAACCAAAATAACGCCTAAGAGATTGGTGCCGACCAGCCGCTGCAATAGCAGCCGTTGCAGGGCATAGAAGGCGAGAAAGGCGACCGGCATGAGGAGCGCCGCCGCGATAAAAGGGGAGAGACCAAGGACCGCGGAGAACGACATCAAGATGAACGAAGCGAGCACGATCAGGTCGCCATGGGCGATATTGACGAAACGCATCACGCCCAATGAAAGCGAAAGCCCTATTGCGAAGAGAACATACAGTCCGCCGATCAGTGCGCCTTGTATGATTTGATTGAGGAGTTCCAACGCCATGATCGTCACACGCCAAAATAATGCTGCATGATCGTCTCCCGATCGGTCTCCTTTGAGTGGCCAGAGAAGCGCACCGCGCCCTCCAAAAGGCAGTAAAATCGATCCGTCATCGCCAGCGAACGCCGAACATCTTGTTCGACGATGAGTAATCCCATGCCTTTTGATCGCAACGACGGCAGGAATTCATAGAGTTGGCTGACCACGACCGGTGCCAGCCCGAGGCTGATCTCGTCGCAAAGAAGCAGACGCGGGTTGGTCAGAAGCGCTCGCCCGAGCGCTACCATCTGCTGTTCTCCGCCTGACAGGCTACGCGCCAGCTGGCTGCGTCGGGAGGTGATGGACGGGAACCATTGGTACACCTGGTCGAGTGTGATCGGCCCGCGCCGCCCGACACTCAAACCGATCCGCAGGTTCTCGTCGACCGTGAGCGACGGAAACAAACGTCGGCCTTCAGGGACGAGGGCGATGCCGGCCGCACTGATCGCGGGCGTCGACATACGGGTGAGACTTCGGCCGCTGAACTCGATCGCACCTTCGATCCGATCGACCTGACCAACAAGCGCTTTGAGAAATGACGATTTGCCGGCGCCGTTGGCGCCGATCAATGCCACGATCTCGCCGGCGTCGATGCTGAAATCAACTTCGCGCACTGCTTGAAATTGATCGTAATAGACGCTGAGGCCCTTGGTCGCTAGAAGTCCCGAACCGCCGCTATGGTTACGATCATTGGCCAAGGTAGATGTCCTTGACACGCTTGTTGGCGAGCACTTCTTGGGGCGTGCCCGAAGCCAAAAACGATCCGGAATAGAGCACGGCGAGCCGGTTAGCGAGCCTTATGAGCGCGTGGATGACGTGCTCGACCCACACAATCGTCGCGCCCTGGCTGTGCAGCACGCGAAGGATATCCAAAAGCGTAGAGCATTCCGCTTCGGTCAAGCCGCCGGCGATTTCGTCCAGGAGCAGCAGACTCGGTCGGCCGGCGATTGCCCTCGCCAATTCCAGCCGTTTGAGATCAAGTAGCGTGAGCTGCCCGGCGCGCACGGCAGAGCGCTTGCGCAAGCCGGTTAGGGCGAGACACTCGTCCGCTTCGTGACGGCCTTGCCGGATCGATAAGCCGGCCCCGTGCACGGCCGCGACCAATACGTTTTCGAACGCGGTCATGTGGCCGAAGGGCTTGGGAATCTGATGGGTGTGTCCGATGCCGAGCCGCCGCCGGTGCCACACGTCCAACGTCGTCACGTCTCGTCCGTTATAGACGACGGTACCGCGGTCGGGCGCCAACACCCCCGAGATGAGATTGAAGAGTGTACTTTTCCCCGCACCATTAGGTCCGAGGATACCGACTATCTCGCCCTTGGTCACATCCAGCTCGAGGTTTTCGATGACTCGAAGACCTCCGAATTGGCGCGACATTCCCCGTAGTCGGAGGACTGCCGCGCCATCGCTTTGTACGCCAGTGTGATCATGCACAATGCTACCCGTTTTAGCTGTAGGGCACTGGCATCATTTTGGCCGCAACGGGAATATCTGTCGCGGTCGTGTTATCGACGTTCACCAAATCGACCGGGAATTTCTTGCCTTTCTGCCATTGGCCGATCACGAGAGGCGTGCCGCAGGTGTTAGGGAAGGGGCCTTTCTTGAAGTTGATAGGCCCGACGATCGAGGCATAGTCAGTTGACGCCAATGCGTCGCGGATGGACGCCGGCTGGTTTATGTCTTTGGTGCGCTTGAGCGCGTCGAGCGCGACCTCGAACAGCGAATGGCGGAAGCCAAGCGGCATAGACCATTGTTTGCCACTCGCCGCTTCGTACCCGTCGGCAAGTTGCTGCGACGTCTGTCCGGTAAGCCCAGACTTGTAGGGATGGGTCGGCGACCACCATACCTCAACAGACAGGCCCCGTGCGCGCTCGCCAAGCGGCTCGACGGCCGCGGGAAATTCGGTAGCCTTGGAGACCGACACTACCTTCGGCTGGAAATTCTGCTGCGCGGCGGCACTGGAAAAGGCAGTGAATTCCGGCGGCGGTAAGACTCCGGAAACGATCTCGACGTTTCCGGCTTTGAACGCCGAGATCTGGGCGTTGTAGTTGCCGGTTGGTAGATCGAAACGGCCTGGATCTACAACCTTGTAGCCTTTCTTTTCCGCCAACGCAGTGAAGATCTTAGAGAAGGCCTGACCGTCATTGTCGTTTGGCCATAGCGCTCCGATCACTTTATTGGTCGGCACCTGATCCCATGCGGCGAAATAGGAATCAGCCAGATTGGTCGCGCTGAAAAAAAAGTGATAGGTCCACTCGAAGCCCTTCTTCGGGTCGCCGCCGCGGCCGAAGAAATAAGGCTCAAGCGGTGCGTCGTTGGATAGGCACGGAATGCCGGATAATTCGCATTGGTCAGCGACCGGATTGACGGTCTCCGGCGTCGCAAAACAGGTCATCAGATCGATCTTGTCCCGCAGGATCAGGTTCTTTGCAACCTCGGAGGCCCGGTTCGGGTTGGATTGGCTGTCACGCAATACGATCTCAAGCGGATAGGTCGTACCGTCAATCGTGATTTTGTCCCCGGTCGCCTTTTTAATTTGCTCAACCGTCCATGGAATTTGCTCGGAGAAGATCGCAAGCGGTCCCGTTTGCGGCGCAACCAAACCGATCTTGACCGTCTTGGTCGCGGCGGCTGCATAATTGCTGAAACTCACCGCAACCGCACCAGCCGATGCGGTGTGCAGCATTTGGCGCCTAGTCATTTTCGATGCCATGTAACCCTCCCTCAAAACCGAAATCTGCGACGAATGTCGAAAGTTGTGTCTCGGCTCTGCGGACGAAATTCACGTCCGCAGAGCCCCGCGTGCTGCGTTCAGGCAGCCTCCACCCGCCGCCGATGAACCACATCTTCGGCGTCTTTTTTCGTGAGGGCGGTCAGGGTGAAGTCAAACTCGATTTCAGAGAAGGGCGTGTTCAAATCCTTCTCCTTCATTTTTTTCGCGTCTTCGTGCCGGATGATCTTCGGAATGAGCCCCTCGCGCGTCGCGAAGGCGAAGTCGTCATACAGGTACTTGTCCCCGGCGATGTTGATCTGCGTCGTGAGGTGCCGATGTCCCGGTGCCGATACGAAGAAGTGGATGTGCGCTGGCCGCTGCCCGTGCCGGCCAAGCTCGTCGAGCAGACGCTGTGTCGGTCCATCGGGTGGGCAGCCGTATCCGGCAGGCACGATGGTGCGAAATTCATAGCGGCCGTCAGGGCCGGTTTCGATCCGCCGTCGCAGATTGTATTTGCTCTGGCTCTTATCGAAGAACGAGTACATGCCCTTCGTATTGGCGTGCCAGACGTCAACGATTGCGCTTCCGACCGGTTTGCCGTCCAGGTCGCGGACAACCCCATGCATAAAGAGCACCTCGCCTTTGTCGGTGCCGTCATCAAGACGGACGCTGCCTTTCGCCAGTGGCGCGTTCGCGACGTAGAGCGGGCCTTCAATGGTTCGCGGGGTGCCCAATTTGACACCGGCAGCTTTGTCCTCGGCGTCCATGCGCAAATCGAAGAAATGTTCGAGACCGATCCCCGGTGCCAGCAGACCGGCTTCCATGTGCTGACCGAGATCGTTGAAGTAGTCGACGGCGGCCCAGAATTCGTGAGGCCGCACATCCAAATCCTCGATCGTGTTGAAAAGATCGGCGAGAATTCGGTGCACGATCTTTTTAGCCCGTGGATTTCCTTTGTCCGACGTCATTCCGCTGACGACGTTGAGGAAGTTTTTAATTTCCTCGGTTTGAGTGAGCTTGGCGGCCATGGCAACCTCCCTGGTGTCGACGCTGTCGTGATCTCAGCCGCCATCCGAAGCTATCGCGGACGGATGGCGACAGAGGGGTGTCACTTTGATCTGCATGAAGGGAAACAGCGGAAGTGACGTCAGGACTTCGTGCAATTTGTCCGGGCTTTCGACGTCGAAGATGCTGATGTTCGCGTACTCGCCCACGATCCGCCATAAGTGGCGCCACGTGCCGTCGCGCTGCAGCTGTTGCGCGCGTTCTTTCTCGTCGGTCCGCAACTTCTCGATTAGTTTGGAGTTCGCATCGTGCGGCAGATGAACGTCCATTCGAACGTGGAACAGCATGACTAACGTCCCGCCCGCGCTGGCGATGTGCTGATGCTGCGCTGCTCGCCATCGCGCTGAAAAAAGCGCAGCCGATCGTCATCAAGTTCAATGCCGAGTCCCGCTCCCGTCGGCACCGCTAACTCGAAATCCCGGTACTGCAGCGGTTCGGTGACTAGCTCCTCGGTGAGAAGCAGCGGCCCGAACAATTCCGTGCCCCACGTTAGTGTCGGGAACGTTGCAAAGAGGTGGGCACTGGCGATCGTGCCGATCGAGCCTTCAAGCATCGTTCCGCCATAGAGCCCGATGCTTGCGGCGTCGGCGATCGCGGCGACTTTGCCGGCCTGGTAGAGACCGCCCGATTGCGCGATCTTGACCGCGAAGACGTCCGCGGCGCTCGCGCGCGCAAGCGCGAAGGCCGTTTCCGGCCCCTGCAAAGATTCGTCCGCCATGATCGGAATGTCAAAGCGAGCAGCAAGGCGTGCGAGCGCGGTCGGACTTTCAACAGGCTGCTCGGCGAGGTCACATCCGGCAGCTTCGAGACCAGCAAGCCCCTTGTTCGCCTCGACTTCGCTCCACGCCATATTGACATCGACTCGCACGCTGGCTCGGTTGCCAAGCGCCCGTTTGACCGCCGCGACGTGCGCAACGTCGTCGTCAATCGATCGTCGGCCGATCTTAAGCTTAAAGGCATTGTGCCGTTTGCGCTCCAGCATCTGTTCCGCTTCGGCGATGTCGATCGCTGTGTCGCCGCTTGCGAGCGTCCACGCGACGGGCAGACGATCTCGCAGACGGCCACCGACCAGTTCGGATATCGGAAGACCGATGCGCTTACCCCAAGCGTCAAGAAGCGCTGTCTCGACTGCGCACTTTGCGAAGTTGTTGCCTTTGATCGCCTTGCGGATCGCGATCATCGTCTCCGGTACGCGGGCCGGGTGGCCGGACTTCAAGAGCGGCGCGATGTATCGGTCGATGGCGAGCTTCATACCCTCTGGGCTTTCGGCCCCATAGGCAAGGCCGCCGATGGTCGTGCCTTCGCCAAAACCCGTTATTCCATCCGAGCAGACGATCTTGACGATCATCAACGTCTGCGCCCGCATGGTCGCCACGGACAACAAATGCGGGCGGATTATTGGGAGATCGACGACGAAGGTTTCGACTCCCTCAACTCTTAACGTCGAAGCGCGTAGACTTGAAAAACTGGCGGCCGAACGCTGCATGGTGAGTTGCACAATGCGACTGCGGTGGGCCTTTTTGAAAGGTATAGAGCAATACCACCGAGGTAGCCGTTATGCCGCAGCGCAACATGCACTCGTGCAATCATCTCGTTGGCAAAAGCTTCCACTTACGGGAGGGAGCCGGATGAACGCTTTAGTGCCGGCTCTGCGACGGGGCTTACTGACCGATCGGTCGCTAAGCGCAGCATGGCTGGTTTTAGGATGCGCGCACATTCTCGTGCCACATTGAGGAAGCCGAAGAGCTGTGGCGAGCGATTGTCGATCCGATAGTTGAATGATAGCGAGGTTCCGGGATTTGGTCCGAGGAAATCGCGGTATATAACGCCGGCGTGCTGCGTCGCAGAGACCGATCGCGGGACGATGCAAACGCCCACGCCCACGGACACCAGGCTAATGGCTGTCTGATAGTCCATGGCCATGACCGGATTATGCGGCCGAAAGCCCGCAGCATTGCAAACCGACAGGATATGGTCGGCAAAGCTCGGACGGGGATGTTGCGGGTAGAGGATGAATGAGGCGTCTCGAAGCGAAACCAGAGGCAGTGGCTGCTGCCATTCGGGCTCAAACGCGTCCGGCAGCGCTATGATCAACGGCTCTTCGTGCAGTTTCTCGCTGAGGATTTCATCGTCTTCGATCGCTGGCCGGGCAATGGCGCCGTCGATTTCACGGCGAATGAGCGCTTCCTTGAGCCCGGCATTGTTCATCGCCGAAAGGGTAAGCTCAACATCGGGTTGACGCGCGCGGAAGGTCTTAATGAGCGAAGGCAGGAAACCGTGGGTAGCCGAGCCGACGAAGCCAATCCGCAATATTCCGCTCTTGCCCGAGCCCAGCTGAGCGACCTCGTCTGTCGCTTTATCGACCTGGCGGATGATCTCTCGCGCGCGCGCAAGCAATACCTTCCCCGCCTGCGTCAGACGGATTTGGCTGCGGCTGCGGTCGATCAGCTGCGCGCCGATGTCGGCTTCAATTCGTCCGATAAGGCGGGACAGGGGCGGCTGGGCAACCTGGAGCCGGTCCGCGGCGCGCCCAAAATGCAATTCCTCGGCGAGGGCGATGAAGTAGCGAAGCCGGCGCAAATCAAGGGCGTCAGCGCCGTGATGGTCTTCGCTATGTTCCGTTTTATTCGCCACGGATCCTACCCAAAACGCCGATCCGTAAAGGTCAATAGGGTGCCCATCGGATCAATTGTTGATCGGTGGTCAAGCCCGTACGAGGGCAACTCCCGACGCCAATAGTATATTGCAAGAAACATTCAAAAGTCGATACGCCGGGGCCGGCGACGGGGCGCGCGATAACGGCGCCGGCGCGGCGCCTTGCCTCGCTGACGAGGCCTGGCACGGTGGTAGGCGGACCCCCCCTCTCGCCGAAAGATCACTTTGGCTTCGTCGGCTCGGCTTGCGCGAAGCTGCTAAAACGCAAGTTGCCCATCATTGAACGCGGGTCATTTCACATGGGATTGAAGCGGGCGTGCCAATACGATGCCACCAAGGCGGCCAAACGCGCAGTGTTCCGATAATCGGCGTTTGTCTTCGGGTGACTGAAATTCCGCCGTACTGGCGTTACAACAAGCTCATTTGGGTGACGTCATCTAACCGGATGATGCCGTTAATCAACCATACATCCGGGTAAAGCGAATGAGTCCCCATCGCCAGGACCATGCCTTTTTTGGGGTAATCGTTGCCGAAAACGCGCTGCATATGATCTAGCGCTTTCTGTTCCCCGTAGTGACGGTTCCAATTGATCGGACAAAGCCGACGAGGCGCCGCAGCTTGCCTTGGTCCGCCGAGAGGATGCCCTTCGCGCAGGGATCGCAGAAAAGGATATAGAGGAGGCGGCCGGCGGCGACTTGATAGGCAATATGTTGCAAGCGCTCAGCTTCAAATGCCATTGCTCTTAAACACCTCCTTAAGAAGGTCGACCTCCGGTCCCTTACCTTCGAACCGCTCGACACCGCAACTCCGTGCCGGCCGTCGGCAACAGTGTGAGGCGCCCATTCGGAAATGCGTGAGAATCTATCGGGGCGCGCATGCGTACGGCTTTCGCTGATCGGCAAGCGTGCTCTGCGCATGGGCTTCGCTGCACGTCGCCCGCGGCGATCTCCTGCACAGTTGGCTCTCACCGCTTGCCGATAAGCGCAACGACGAATGGGGCGGAGTGTTCGGGCTCGATTACATCGACGTCTCTTCGGGCGTTATGTCGGCGAAGATTCGGACGCCGACTAGCCCGGGTTACAGCGCGCCGATTGCCGAGCGGCTGGGCCGCGAGACGGGCATAGTGGTGCGCACGGTCGGCATGATCACGACCGCCAAGCAAGCCGAAGCCATCGTCGCGGAAGGCACGGCCGACATGGTGGCGTTGGCGCGGGCCTTCCTTGACAACCCGCATCCCGCCCGGTGCAATACCAGCGCTCCGCCCCAAACCTATGGCCGGGCGCGGCTTTGCAGGACTGAACTCACCGGATTGGACGATAGGGCTGTCTCTTCACGGCGATTCAACTCTCGGCCCCGGGTGATTTATTTCACTCAGCATGTCCGTCGCGTTCCGTGAGCTTGAGCGTCGCATCAAGCGTTCCGTCCCATTCGAACCTTGCCTGCCCCGGCCGGCGAAAGAACCGCCCAGCGTTCCTGGCTGGCTCCATGAGATCAAGCACGACGGCTTTCGGATCGTTGCCCAAAAGGAAGGCGATCGGGTCCGGCTGATAACGCGGAACGGTCACGACTTCACTGACCGGTATGCGCTTATTGTGGACGCCATCCAGAGGTTGCCGGTGAAGTCCTGCGTGATCGACGGCGAGGCAATCGTGGTCGATCAAGAGGGGCTGTCAGTCTTCGACCTGCTCCGGTATCGCCGGCACGATCACGCCGCAACCCTCTGCGCTTTCGACTTGGTCGAGGTCGACGGCAACGATTTGGGGCGGCATCCGATCGAGGATCGAAAGTGGCAGCTCGGCCAGCTGCTGCGCCAGCGCCACCACGGCATCGCGCTCAATGAGACTTATGATGGCGACGGCGCCATTATCTATCGCCACGCTTGCTCGCTTGGCTGCGAAGGCATCGTCTCTAAAAGGCTCGGCAGTGTCTATCGCATGGGTCGCACCGACGAGTGGCTGAAGACCAAGGACCCCGCGTCACCGGCCGTACGGCGTGAACGTGAGATCGACTGGTCGAAGCGATAGGCGGAAACTCGCCCCCCAAACGTGCCCGTCCCCTGGCTTCTACGGAACGAACGGGTGGGTCGGTCGTATCATGAGCGCCATGAAGAATGCTCCGAAGGCCAACGGGGCCACCACGAGTATGGTCAGCGTGACGTAGGGATCTGGAAAACGCTCGCGCAGCACCTCGAAGAGGCGTCGCGCAGTCGCCTGCAATTCTGGTTTCGCAAGCATGCCACCCCCCAATATTAGGGGATGGACTATAGGTCGATTCCATGAATTTGTCTACGATTCGACATGTCATCGCCGTATTGTGGACCGTGTCCCGAGGGATGGATCGACTCGTCAAAGCGGTGATCCGCGCCTCACCGTTTCGATACTCCACCGAGGGGCATTTTAGTGTCGGCACGGTGCTGGCAGCGGGTGCCTCAACGCCTCACGCCAGCGATATTCCGCGTAAGCTCCATCAGAAAACGACTCATCGCCGAAGTGACGATGGTTCTGCCCCTTCCCAGGCTTGTTTAAGAAGACTTAACCACCCTAGGCACTTGGTCGCAATCGCAATGGTTACTTCAAACCGCAGATTTTCGACAATCTATTGATATTGCTTGATTATTTTCTATAGCCCTTTCTTCAACACGCTTTTGCCGTCTTCTTTCAAACGGCCTGTGGCGCGGAGGCTACAGTCTTTTTCGATCCTGTGCGTTACACCTTCGCACAACGTTCGTGTGGGACGGCAATGAGGGTATCGGGACAATGAAGCGCACACTAGTCGCATCTGTTGCGTTGATCGGCGGAATCACCTCAGCAGCGATGGCCGCTGACTTGCCACCGCCCATGGCACCACCGCCTCGCGCGCCTGCCGCGTACATCCCAGTAGCACCCGCCTATAACTGGAGCGGGTTCTACATCGGCGGCAACTTGGGCGCCGGGTTTTCGAAGGGGACTTTTTCGGACTCGATCGGCAGCACGTTTAACTCGACCAACTCGAACACCTCGTTCCTCGGTGGCGGCCAAGTAGGCGTCAATTATGAGTTCTATAATGGTGTCGTGATCGGCGCCGAGGCCATGTTCGACTGGGCGCCGAACACGAACAACACGATTACGGCGACCGGCCCTGATGGAGTCACTACCGGCACGGCCCAATTCAATAATCGCTGGCTGACGACCGCAACCGGCAAACTCGGCTATGCCTGGGACCGCGTGCTGCTCTACGGAAAGGGCGGTTGGGCATGGGTTGGCCAGAGCAATTCGAACGTGTCGGTTACTAGCCCGGCGGGTACCTTCCCGACATCCATTTCTAGCAATAGCACCCTCGGGGGCTGGACCGCTGGTGTTGGTGTCGAATGGGCCTTTGCGGGTAATTGGTCGGCGCGGGCCGAATATGACTACATCGGCCTACAGAACCAGAACTACACCGTTACATCGACGAATCCCCTATTCAATGGTGATACTATCGGTACAAGCAGCCGTTCCATTCAACTCGTCACCGCCGGCTTGAACTACAAGTTCGGTTATGGCTGGGGCGGCGGGTGGTGGTGACCCGCTCTTTTATGACAGTCTAAAGGTGATTTTCAGAAGGAGGGCCATCGAGCCCTCCTATTTTTATGATAATAACGCGATTTACGGTTCAAAAAGATTCGGGAGGGTATCTCGATCCCTCCTCCTTTCATGACGAGACGATGGCCCACGCCATTACGCCCAATGACAGGACAGATGTTGAAGCTCTCTTGTCTGCGCTGCGGCCGTTGCGAACCTGCGTCAGCGCCCCGCCGCGCTCCGAACAGTGGCGGCATTTCTCACGATCGCCACTAATGAAGGTAGGGCTCTCAACGATTATGCGCGCGCTCTAAAAATACATCGCGCCTACATGTCTAAAATCGTCCATGACCTCTGTGATCTAGCGCGCAATGGCGGTCAAGGCTTAGGCTTAATCGAGATTCGCGAAGAGAAGAGAGGCAAAAGACTAGAGATACTGTTGACCGATCGGGGTCGCGCTATCGCCGAGGCGATGCGATGCCAACAAATGTTGTTGGCACTACGGCCATTCTCCAAAATGCCTCCTATTACAGTACGAACGGTGACGGTACTTCTGATAATCGCGGCAAACGAAGGCAAAAGTCCCGCTGATATCGCACGCCTTCTAAAATTAAATCGCGCTGATATGTCGAAAACCATTTATGGTCTAGCCGATCGTAAGTCTAACGGTGGTCCAGGCCTCGGGTTGATACAGATTGCCGAGGTTTCGATGCTAAACCAAAAACAAGCGCTTTTCTTAACCAATCAGGGGCGCGCTGTCGTGGAGGAAATGTTGGCGCCCTTACGAAGTCAATAAATGTCTAGCCGTATGATGAGCGTCTACTTGCGATGCGAAAGAACGAACCAATTGCACCCACTGACAAGAGGATTATTCAAACTCTCCTGTGGGCGCTTAAGGCTTTTGACAATTTAGATCGGAAAGTCCCGATTTCGTACGCCATTGCCTTTTTTACTGTTGCGCTTGAAGAAGGCAAACCGATAGGGGCCTACGCTCGCGACCTCGCGTGTGATCGTTTCATCATGACGCGGTATATACAGTCCCTTGGCGATAAAGGGCGTCACGACAAGCCTGGCCTTGGACTGGTCACCGTCAAACGGTCTGAAACGACACCCGTGAGAACCGAGGTTTACCTGACCGACAAAGGTCGCACTGTTGCCAAACAGGTCTTCGCAGCTTTACAACGCGCGGCGAAGGGATAAGGGACCGCTTCTTCAAACAGGATTATCGCGCTCGTAGCAATACCACGCTTTTGCTGGGCTTGGAGTTGCAATCGCCCCGGCGCCGACGCTTGTCGCTGCGATCATAGCAGTCCCGACCGGAATGCCAAACGCCCGGTCGGCGCTTCCCGTCGTCACGCGCCACGACTTCGCGCTGCGACATCCTGACTCATGAGAGTGTTAGCACTTGCGCACTGTCCGTAATCTCTCGTCTGAGCTTCAGGCGATGGCGGCTTCCAAAGTGGCGATCGACCAGGTCGGCTCGATGTTGCCTAACCGACACAGCCGTGAACAAATGCAGTTCTCGTAGCACTAATCCTGACAAACAGAGGCTGAGCGCAGGTATGTTGAGGCTCGAATAATCGGGCCGTCTTGGGAGGGGTCTATGATCACAGCCAACGCAACGTTTAATAGCTACGACCCGTGGTATGTAAAAGTGACCTTTGGTCTTTTTGTCTCGCTGGTCGTGGGATTCCTCGCCGTACTGCACTATGCCCCCAATGTCATCGTGCAATAGGCAATTGCTGGCGGGGGCTCCATTGTCCGCACGATTTAAACGCAATCGACCACTTCGCAGGAAGGTAGCCATTCGCGGCGATGGTGAGGACTTCGTGATCGCCTTCCAACCGGAAGACACTGTTGTGTTTCGGCATGCTGAGGCGACCGCGCTGCGCAAAGCCTGTGTTTTTCTTCGATGGGAGGTCATCGCTGACACCGTCGCTGAGGCGAACGATATCGCCACTTGGTGAGGCTCAAAGCAAGTCAACTGGCCGGACAAACTTTTGTTCATCTCGTCGCCTCGGGGCATTTCCGAAAGAAACCTTACCCATGCCGCTAGGGAAGCCGAGTTCAACTACGACCTGCGTTCGATCGGCTCGAACGAGACGTTGGGCAGGCGCCGCTGGCTGAACAGTCGGCGCCTGGTTATTCGGTCAATTATTGCTAACCTGCCCGATCTGCTGAGGCGCGGCTAAGATGGCTTGGGACGTTCGGCCGATCGCAGTTTGCACGCAATGCGACGCTCCGCTGCGTATGAGCAACTCTCGCCTTCTCCATGAGCGGTGTGGCCATATCGTCGACGGCAAACGTTTGCCGCTAGAGCCAGCCATAAAGCGACGCTGCGAACAAAACGATGATGGCGATCGCACTCAAGATGTGCCGTCGGCGGCGGCGCCGCTTCCATGTTTCAACAGGAAAGTGCCGATGTTGTCTGTCGAGCATCTGGCCGGCCCCAACATTCTAAATTAGAAAAATCCAGCGCCAAACAAACCCGTACAATGAATGACCGCGGCACCGCCCCACATCACCACCAGGCACTTGAGCACGAAGGCGAACGTTCGGTCAGGTTCGTACTTGTCGACTGCGAGGTACAGCGCTGTCCCGAAAAAGCCGATCAAGAGTCCTTGGATTAACGGGGCCATATTGGACGTGTGATGTTGACGCCTTGCAGCACGTCACATTCGCCGTGCTGGGACAAGCGTCGCGACTACACATCGGCGCGAACGCGTTTAGCCGGTCTTTCTCAGCGCGAACGTCTCTGATTTTGCGCTCGTTGCGGCGAGCCACTCATCGGGCGGCGGGAATCGCCTTGTTGAAGAAAGCGGTCTTCAATTTCGCCATAGATACGACGGAGCCATTGCTCGGCACAATCGGCTCTTTCTCGAGAAGCAGTGAGCTCAGTCTCCAACTCGGCAACGCGGTCTTCAGCCGCTCGCAGTTGATCCGAAAGCTTTTGCGCCATGCCAAGCGCATGACGACTGTTGTCGTCGGCTATGCCGGCGGCCTGTGCGACCAGTTGCAGGATGGTTTGGCCCGCTTTGTCGAGTTGATCGTCAGCGCCAGGGGCGGCGCCGTTGCGAGCTCGCGCGAATGGAATGACTTCCGGATCCTCAGCGAATTGACCATGCATCGCTCAATCCTCCATGCCCACACGGTAATCCTACCGCCGAAAGCGCGGCTGGCGGATGACAACCCGCGTGTTCGAAGTTTTTTGTTTTAAGGTGTGGCGCCTCTGCAACATTAACGCCGATTTGTTGTTGATTTTCGAAGCTAAATCACTGTTCGGTCAGTTTATCGCGGGAGTGGGCAACGCCTATGCGAGAAAATTCCGACGGTCAGATCGCGTTGTTTGTCCGCGATGAAAAAACCGGCCGACGTGCATTCAACGCAGAGGCACTCAAGGCCTTAGGGGTGAACCCAACCGACGCGCACGAACGCGGCTACCCTTTTGCAGAGCACGTCAAATCTACTCGAGAGTTAGTAGCTTGAGTGCCTAAAACAAAAGGCCCCGCATGCGAGGCCTAAGTCAGCGACAATTCTGGGTCCAATTATTGCCTGCACATTTCAATTGCGTCGAGCTGCCTTTCGCTGATGCGATCGCGCCTTCGGCTTTTGTACCTCTGCCCGCGAATCTATTGTGGTAAGCTGCATAATCTCACTCTCAGCTTGCAACCAATTCTTCTCCGCATCTCCACCTTGGGCCGCCCAGATGTGGTACGCGCGCTCACGAACACGAAACATTATGGCCTGATCCACGGGGACCACCTCTTTCGTTTCGGAAGTCCGACTGATCGCCGATTGACGGTTAATAAAGGGTTAAGGGGAGCGGCCGGATTACTCACCCACGGTGTTGCCCGGATTTTCAATCCACCGGCTCGTCCCCCCGCCTGTCTCTTGTCGCGCAGCTCAGGACGCACAAGGCGACGAGGGGTACCGTCTACGCATCTTGGTAACCGCGGCGGTAGCCGCCCAGAGCTCAAGGGCTGGCGGGCGTGGCCGGTGGCTGTCCGTCCGAATCCGTGGTCTCTGAAATCCTTCGAAAGGTCCTGTAAGGCTGTCCTTAGTCGCTCCTTGTTTCCGTCGAGATCGAGCACAGCCTTCCGAAAAGCCGCTATTTTATCTGCGAATGCCCGCGGTTTTGGGCGCTTCCTAATGGTCGCACCGATTTGCTGCGCCAGGGTTGCGGGAAATTTTTCACGCGCTTTTGGCATTGGTGAGTGCCGCAGGTCGGGAAACTGCATCGGTTTGGCGTCGGGTCTATTCGATCACGGCCCTCTGGCAATCAGATAGCCGACAAAGACTATGGCCAACCCCCAAAAGAGGCATCCTGCGGCCAACAAAGAAGCCATCCCCCTTCGTCGCCAAACACCCTTGGCGATCTGCGCCTTGACCTGGCCGCGTCGAGCCCTCTGATAATCGGCTGTCGCGGTCGCCTGCGCATGCAGCTGATCGATTATCCGCGCACGCCGATCGTGTGCTTCGCGCTGCTCTCGAAGTGTCGGAGTGTTGCTCACGGCTCTCCCGTCCGACCCGGAGCGTTACAGTGGCCGATGCCCTTGGCAAGCGTAAGATCGAGGCACTCCCCTTGCGAAAAAGCATTTGACTTCTAAATGGGGCGCCGATGAAAAGCCCCGGCCAGAGGGGACCGGGGCAAAGTTGGCTGTGCTCGTCTATTCAGGCCGATCGCTCCGTGGGAGTCCAATCATCAATGAGATGCGCGGACCGAACTATCATCTGACAGGCGTGTTGCGCGTTCGCTCGGCACGCGCTCCTGATAGTGATTGAGCACGAATAAGCGCACCGCTGACGATAGATTGCCGAATTTGCGTTCGGTATCGATGCTGCCTACCAATTCAGACAGTGACTGGCGTCTCTTCGAAGCAATGTCCTTCAAGCCTTGCCAAAAGGGTTCTTCCAAGCTGACGCTCGTCTTATGCCCTCCGACAACGATCGAACGTTTTGCTACTTGTGATTTTTTCATCGGGCCAGTCCCCTTAGATGCTTAGGTCGGCACCAAAGACAAAGCCGAATCGGAGTATCATTTTCCTGGAAGAGAGCGAAAAGCGCAACTTATAGTTAGATGCCGCCGCAAACAAAAAGGGCGGCCGAAGCCGCTCGCGGTGTAGCTCGCCGCAACGAAAAAGCCCCGGCCAGACGGGGACCGGGGCGAAGTTTAATGGAGCACCTGCGGAGAGTTCGTGGAGGAGAAACACCCCGCCAGTGATCGCTAGCATGCAAACGACGTGCCAGTCGCAGAAACGCGAGGCGAGCGCCGGCCCGCCAACGAAAACCCGGCCAGGTGAATATGACCGGGACCCTTCCGAGTCTGAGTAGCTTGGGGGGCTGCTCACCCCACCTATTCAGGCCGAACGCCAAGCGGGTGTTAATCGGACAAATCAGTTTCAATGACGTCAGATGGCTCAACGAGAAGCCAACGACAGTCCCATGCTGAAGGCTTTCTGACGCGTTGCACCTTCAGATCGCTTCAAGGTTTTGGCGATGCGTCCGGCATGTGTCTTCTTCCGTGCGAGTGTCCGCAACGTCTTCACGTCAGTCGGTGTCCACGAACGTCGCTTCACAGCCTTTTTGGCCATCAAATAACTCCTGATTCTTCAGTGAATGCGCGCCGCTTTTAACAGATCACTCGAAAAGGACAACGGCCTTGCACTCATTAAAAAGGGCGCCGCTGTCCGACAGTCTGTTCAAAGAACAACTGATCTATGAACAGTCGGCGGTGCAGTGCTTATAGTTGATTTATTATGTATTTTTCTTCTTATATCAAATACTTATGCTGCCCTCGGCTTCCCGTCGTCCGTCTCTGGGCACCTTCTGGGAAGCCGGGTACCGGCTTTTGACGCGCATCAGATTTTGTAGGCTAAGTATGCGGGCCTGACACTCGTTAGGCGCCGCGACCGAGTGCTTCAGACACCCGGTCGCGACTTGACCAGGGCAAGCAGCAGAGCGCCCGCCGTGGCCCACGCCAGAGATAGAGCCGAGCCCCTGCGCTTGCCAAGCAGGAGGCTTTAATGTCCCCGGAAAGAGCGTTCGATCTCGTCGTCAACGCAGCGGTGGTCCATTGGTCGATGGACACTCGCCAAGCTGAGCTCAGAGAGGCCCTGGATAAGGTCCTCGAACACCGCGGCGACACTACGTTAAGTCGCGCATTAGAACTGCGCTGGCACAAGCGGCCGCGCCCCCTCGTGCGGGCGTTTGAGTAATGACCAACGCAGCGGCGTTCGCTTTAGGAGAACCGACCAGTGATCGTGGCCCTTGCTCCTTCTTTCGGGCAGGCCGCTCGCTAACGATCACGAGCTCTATGACTGTTCGAAGAGGACGCTGGAAGGTCCCAACGGTGAACATTTCGCGGGGTCGGGGGATAAGGAGGCCCTAAATGTCTGCAACACTGTATGCATTAGTCATCTGGCAGGGCGCGAGCGGCTTGGCTTTCCAGCCCGGCTACACCTCAAAAGAGGAATGCCAGGCTGTTTATCAGGGCCCTCACGTTATCTGCTGGCAATACGATCCTAGCATCACAACTTGGACGGCGTTTTTTAGAACCACCGAAGGCCCAGCCAGTCCCAGGGGTTTCGGCGCTGTTTGGAGATTTCCAAATGAAAGTGCATGCCGGGATTACATCAACGCTTTAAAATCCGACGCCTTCGGTGCGTGCCGACAGCTTCCACATCCCGAACCCTGTCCCGTCTCTTGCAGGGCCCCCGAGCCGGCACCTCCGCCTCCGGCATCGAAGCCTGAACCTGAGAAACTTAATCCCGCCGCTCTTGTTAACGCCCGAAGGAAAAATAAGAACGGCTTCAAATGAGCCCCGCCCCGAAACGGCTGTGATAGGCTCGCGGGCCGGCACTATTCAGTTAGCCGACGGGCATTACGAGCCTGGGTTTAAGTGGATTGAAGATCTGCCAAAGGCGGCCACTGCCATCAAGGAGGCAGACAAACCGTATCTAGAGCCTCGGGTTGAGCCTGCTGCACGGCAACTGCGGACCGCGGCACCGCGGCCGCCTGCACAAACGCCCGAGCCCTTTAAAGCGCTGATCGACGTCGTCATGCTGCCATTCGATTTTCTGATCTACCCAATGCGCAGAGAGTAAACCGCGCATGGATTTCGTAGGCATCTTTCGGAAGCGAGGGCTCTAACCCAGTCTGCATCATGGTCGCGGTCGGCGAGTAGCATTGATCCGGACTTCAGGCGAGATAGAAGCGTGGTTGCAAGCCGATTGTCGTGGGCTTCACCAGTAGTCAGCGCGAGCGTACTGGAAGCCCATTGGTATCGACGGCCGCATGTATCTTGCTGGTCAACCCACCTCTCGACCGACCCATCGATTGTCTTCTTTTCCGGGTAATGCGGGCGCCGTGTTGATGGACACGAACGCCCGCACCGTGAACGAGCGACAAGCTATTCATGATGCGGTCCTAAACGCCTGCTCTGCGCCAGCGAACCACGATTGTAGCAAGTCGTGTAAGCGCCAAATCACCCCATGGTGCACTGACCGCAGCACCCAAAAAATGCCGTTGAGCACCCGCCGGTCATTCACACGCGGCACGCCGCGCGTTTTGTTCGGCAGGAACGGCTTGATGGCGGCCCATTCAAAATCGCTGAGTTCGTAGCGCACGATCCAAGACACTCCAGTTTAGGAGCTTGAATAACGTCTCGGGCAGCGGCATCAACCCACAATAGCCGGTCGAATTTACTTCCGCTTCCAGTGCACTGCGGACATGACCGGACTTGCTGCTGGCACGACGCGGTCGCGAATGACCCATTTCGGAAGTGGAGTGTGCGTCGCAGCGGCAGACGATCGATACGTGTCACTTTACTCCATGACCTCGTCATCGGTAGGGAGTAAGCCGGTCGGGATGGTGAGGACCGCGTGCGTTCCAGCTCGGACATGCTTGACTAATTGCCCTGGAGCATCTTGCTGCTCGTCGATCCCGTTCCGCTATAGCAAACTGTTCACACCTCGTCGGCTGCGCCGCAATCGCCCGAGGATCGCCATCGACAGCATCGTGCCGAGTGCAGGGATTGCAGCCGCGATGAATATTTCACGCGCTTGCCAACCATGTGCCAGCAGTATGCCGCCCAGGAGAGGCCCAGCAATAGCGCCGACACGCCCTGAGCCCAACGCCCAACCCGCTCCTGTTGAGCGGATCATTGGCGGATAGATCCGGCCCGATAGCGAGTTGATTCCAGGCTGGCATCCGCCAACGCCAATGCCAGCGCCACAGATGATGACTGAGAACAACCCGAACGGCGGATCGAACAATCCAATCGACAGCACGCACAAAGCGCCAAAGGCCAGCACCCAAGTCAACACTCGTTCCACGCCTAGACGGTCCACCAGGGGCGCCGTCAGCAAGGCGCCCAAGATCGTGCCCAGCCCATACATCGTCGTACCGAAGATCGCCCAAGAGGGGCTCACCCCGATGCCGTGCAAGATCGCCGGCATCCACAGCAAGATGAAGAAGTTGCTCAGCAGATTGAGCAGGTTCATTGCCCATAACAGTGCTGTGCTGGCTGCAAGGCCGCCTCGGAACAGCGCTGTGACCGGATTTTGCGGCCGTGTCGTTGCGCGCAACGCCACCGACTCTGGCAACCTCAGCGCGAGCAATGGCACAATCGCGAGCGGAAGCACACCACCCAACGCGAAGATCCCCGGCCAACCGAGAAAGCGCACAACCTGGCTCGCGAGCCATCCTCCTACCGTAAAGCCGATCGCGACGCCCGCGGTCATCAGAATCACGAGGCGGCCCTGGGCCATCGGCGGCGCAAAGTCCGAGGCGAGCGCGATCGTTAGCGGGATGCCGCCGCCGAGACCCAACCCCGTCAGAAACCGTGCACCCGACAACTGCAACGGCGAGCCAGCAAAGGCTGTAACGAGAGAGAACATACCGAACGCCACTACACAGCCAATCAGCACGGGCTTGCGGCCTAACCGATCGCCCAGTAATCCCGCGCAGACTGAACCGAGCAGCAACCCGACGTTGCCGGCCGTCAGCGCCTGGGTAAACACTGATGGAGCCACCCGCCACGCGTCGACGAGCGACGGAACCGCATAGCCAACGGCCGCAATATCGTAGCCTTCAAGAAACAGAACCACGCCGCACAGCCAAGCCACGCGGAGATGAAGCCGGTCCACCGCGTACTTCGCGGACGCCGTAACTGCCTGCGCCGGCATGTAGCCTCCAATGATCAGACCTGATCCAAACAACTAAGACCCAGCAGATGCGCCGCGTACAAGGTCGGTCAGTGTTCGTCGTACTTGTAAAACTCATTAACGCCAGCGCCTGACGGCGCGGCTACTTAGCTGCAGTGACACGACCTCCCTATTTTGTTCGGCGCTTCGATCACCGTCTTCTGAGCCACTCGCCGATGACTTAGGCGACGAAACGCGCTCCCGCCGCGTGACGTTTGTGCCCTCCCTCGAATGCCGGAGCGACCTCTCGCATGAAGCGATCCATCTCTTCCTTTACTTGCGTGTGGGGTTTCATGCCGACGTTGAAGTAGAGGATCACCTCCGAAAAGCCGGCGGCCTCGACCTTCTTGAGCACGTCCGTGATGTGCGCGGGCGAGCCCAGCAGAACCGAGTTATCTGTGAGATCCTCAGGCTTTACTTTTTGCAACCGTTCGACCATGTCGACGAAGTAGCGGTAGCTCGGCGGCGCAGTTTTGGGGTCTCCGGGCAAGGCCGGAATCACGCACTCCTTGTAATATCGAATCTGGCGCGCGCGGGCGGCGTCCTGTTGCGACTTGTTATCGGCGAAGTGCGTGAAGTAACTACACATCAGCCGGCCAGAGGGGTTGCCGAACTTAGCGCAGCTCTGGTGATAGAGATCTGCGACTTGCTTGAGCCCACCGAAGCTCATCGCCGACGCGAACGGCGCGACAATCAAACCGCAACCTAAGCGCGCCGCCAACTCGATCGACGGTGTCGAGAAAGAGGCTACATAGGTTGGGATCGGGCGTTGAACCGGCTTCGGAGTGATGCGCACGTCGTCAAAGGAATAATGCTTGCCGTGATGGGACAGTCGACCCTCAGCCTCCCAGAGCTTGTGCACAACTTCCAACCCCTCCTCGAAAACACTCTGATTGTCGTCGAATGAGGCGCTGAAAGGCTCATATTCTCGGCGGTCATAGCCGCGACCACAGGCAAAGTCGACGCGACCGTTGCTCAAGAGATCGAGCGTCGCCCACTGCTCAGCGACGCGTATCGGGTGATGCAATGGCAGTACAGTTACCGCAGGAGCGAGGCGGATGCGCTTTGTCTTTGCCGCGGCGTAGGCAAGCACGAGATCGGGGCAGGACAAAACTCCAAGCGAATTGAAATGATGTTCGCCGATCCAAGCCGAATGCATGCCAATCTGTTCAGCGTAAAGTGCCTCGGCCGTAATGTCAGTGACAAACTGGTTGGGCCTGCGGGAATTGTTCGCGTAGTGATTGTCGCTCAGAGTAAAATAGCCAAATTCCATATCTGCCTCCCGCCTGTCCTGATTTCTTTCGAACCAGTCGCCGATCACGTTGCCTTCTAACTTAAATGCAATTGCAACAGTGGTACACGGAACAAGCTTCCAATTTGAGCAGTCTGAGTGTTTTGTTTTTGCTACACCGGACAACCCAGCGGGATGGTTCGGCCATTGGCTGCCTGCAATTGTAAAATGGTCATCAGGCCGCACAAATGAGCATGAACGAGCGCCAGCCACCGCTCTATCCGATATACGAAAGGCCCGTCCGCGAAACGCACAAATTCTGAGCCCTCGATAGTCTTGGCATTCTTGGCGCCAAGCCGGTCGACACGTCGTTGACAGCGGGAGTTGCTGCTCATAGGTTTCGGCGCGGTTTGGAGACTTGGCCATGCACAGGACGCACGCCGCTTTTCAAGCACATCCGGGTGGTACCAGTACGATCGGCAACGCAGATCTGTTGCCGCGCCAACCAATCTTCCGCACTCGTGATTTGGAACACGCGAGGCAGTATTTGGGCGGGGTGTTCGTCGAGGCTCGGTTTGCCTATTTGTCGCGGGAACGCCACCTCGATTTTCGACACCGACAGGCAAAGTTGGGCCCTATCGCCGTCAATTCGATGCAATATGGACCCGGCATCATGGTCACCGCCCCGCCGTTCGGCGACTTTTATCTTCTCCAATTTACGCTTACCGGTAGATGTCAGCTCCGCCAGGACGGGAGGTGCACGGACCTGCCGGCCGGCTCCGTTGCTGTCATCAATCCGTTCCGAGCCTTCGCGAAGGCTTGGTCACCTGGGACACGCCAGCTCCTGATACGGATAGACCGGCGGCTGCTGGAACGCGAATTCCGGGCCTGGACGGGCTCCGACAAGACCGAGCGAATTGAATTCGATCTGTCGGCAGTGGAAAGCATGGGGAAGGTTGGTACGCTGACACATTACGTCCGGATGCTTTGTGATGATCTTGGCAATGCATCGTCACATCTAGAGCACCCGCTCGTCAGTGATCGCATCGCTTCGGCGCTGATATCTACTCTACTGGTCTCAATGCCCCACAACAGGGGACGTGCCTTAGAGGCCGCGGCTACATCGATCGCGCCGTACTTTGTGCGTCGCGTCGAGCGCTTCATCGAGGAAAATGCGCGATGCGCCATTAATCTTGAGGATTTGGCTGGAGTGGCGGGGGTCAGTAGCAGAGCGTTGCAACTGGGGTTTCGTCGATTTCGAAACACGACACCAATGGCGTACTTACGAGCGCTCCGATTGGAGTTAGCACGAAGCGAATTGGCCCGAGCTGGACGAGAGGGCGGCTCCGTTGCCTCAGTCGCAAATGTTTGCGGCTTCGGGCACATAGGTCAATTCGCGGGCGACTACCAAACTCGCTTCGGCAAGTCACCCTCCCAAACGCTTCGCCGCGGCAGCACTGGACGAGCGAGCTGAAGTTTCGTCGCACATATAAAGATGCTGTCCGTGCCGCCCTTCAGCATTCGTCCGCTTGGATCGTCCTCAAATCGTTACTAAACTCAAACGCAACTAGCCTAGGCGCATGTTAGGCCGTCCGGAGCCCGTTGATTGCGTTAGCGACTTCTTTGTCTGGAATTGGCCCGAAGCGTCGTTCGCTGCGCCGCGAGGTCATGCCTGAGATCGAGGGATAAGCGGACGTAATGCCGAGATGGCGTTTCGGTAGCGATTGACCGATGCTGTCGAAAAAGTCTTTTGGGGCGCATAAATTTTTCTAGAGGCGCTGATGCGATGGTCCGAAAATGATGTAGGGGAACACATTATCTATCTATCGGATTTCCAACCGGCAGCCTTCGTAAGTTCTTTATGAGCCACTGCACTCCCGAATAAGGGTTTCGACGGGCTCACAGGTAAAATTTTCGGTCAGGTCGTTTTTGCCTTTTTCGACAGCATCGACCCTTCTCGGACAGAGCGGACGCGGATGACTTGCCAGAGTCCGCTATGCCCCAATAGCGAACAAATTTCTCAGCGCAGCGACGCGAAGGGCCACAAACGGACATGCCTACATGGCAACCGATGCGCGGCCACACCGTGCCGCCTTTCAGCGTTACCTATTCTGCCGCTACTTGAGCACCGTGTTCGTGTGTCCCTTCTCGACGATGTCGATAACGAGCAGCCTTGTCGGCTCCTCTCCTGCATTGGCGCCAGTGTGCCACCGCCCCACCAACTCCAACACGAAGTCTCCTGACCGATACGTCTTGCTTTGACCGGTTTCGGTGTCCGTCACGCGCAAACTTCCCGACAAGATGTAACCGTATCGAGGATACGGATGTTCGTGCTCTGGAAGGTGCGCCCCACGGGGAATTTCGAAGATAGACGCTACCAGTTCCGCATCCCTTTGGGGCAATACGATCTTCTGCCCATCAGACGTAGTCGTCGTCGAGAGCAATTGCTTAATGGCGACGTCCGTTTGCTGCTGCGCGAAGGCCGTTGAAGTAAGCGATGCCATTAATCCGACGGCCAGACATTGCGGGCCGCCGAACAAGGCAATTCTACGCCACAGTCGGCGCGTCTTGGTGGATATAACTCTGGAGAATCTACTCATTGTGAGCGGCTCTGAGTTTGGTGTGATCAATCAGGAATGTTCAATGTGCGCACGAAGGTTCGCAGCCATCAGACGGTGGTCACACCGTAGCGTGCGGCCGGAGCGGAGCGTGACAGGTTCTGGAACAGCGCCTGACGGGCTCGGTCGAACGCATCCCATTGCTCCTTGTCGACCAGAGAGGGCGCGGTTGCGAATTCGCCCTGATCAAAGCCGGATAGGGCGGCATCGACCATGGCATCGGCCGACATCACCATCTCCTTCGGCAGGTTCTCAACCGGCATGCCGTTGTTGGCCCAGCTGTCGGTCGCGATTACACCCGGGAGCACCACTTGAATGCGCACGCCCTTGTCTGCCAACTCGTGCTTCAACGACTGGCTGAAGGCCAGCACGAAGGCCTTGGAGGCGCCGTAGACGCCGTTCAGCATCTCGGGACCGATTGCCACGCCGGAAGACATGTTAATGATCGAGCCGGCGCCGCGTTCCACGAACTTCGGCGCCGCAGCGTAGGTGAGACGCATCAGGGCGTCGACGTTTACAGTGATGACGTCACTCATGGCTTCGACATTGGAATTTAGCAGCGGGGTCACTGGGCCTAGGCCGGCGTTGTTGACCAGTATGGAGATCCGCGTGTCGTTGCGCAGGATATCCTCGACCCGCCTGAGGTCGGCGCGGTCGCTGAGATCGGCGATCACGATCTCGACCTTGCGGCCCGTTTCGGCGGTGATGCGCCCGGCGATGGCCCGCAGGCGATCGGCGCGGCGGGCGACGAGGATCAGATCGTAACCCCGGTGCGCCAAGCGATCAGCGTAGATGGCGCCGATCCCGGCGGACGCGCCGGTGATAAGAGCAAAGCCCTTGGTGTGCTCAGTCATGTGAATGTCTCTGTGGTTGGGCGTGCGCGCTCACGGCTTCTCGCAAAGACCGGCAAATTCGGTCGTTTCGAACTTCGTCGTGATGGCACGCATTGATTAAGACCTCGATTGGCTTCTGAGCTCAACAGATTGCATTGGGAATTGACGGGGGCGGCAAGTTCCCGCCCCTGTAGCGTTAGAGGGCGGGGTGAAGGTCGCGGACGGGGCTCACCTTTTCGAGAAGCGAGGCGACTTTCAGCGTTGTTGATTCCGCTAGCCAGGCGGAGATGATTTGCACGCCGATCGGAAGACCGTCATGGCTCGTTCCGAACCGCATCGACAGGGCCGGCAGGCCGGTCAGGCTGAAGGGCGCAGTCGCACTCTGCACGTGGAATGGCGAAACTGTCTTGCCATCGACTACGAGGTCAGCGAGGCCATGCTTGGTCGCCGGGAACGGCGTCACCGGAGAGAGCAGCGCATCATGACGCGCGAAATAGTCGACGAAGCTGTCGCGTAGACGCTCCACCGCCTGCTCGTCGGCGACGAAGTCGGCGATCGGCGTGTCAGGTGTGTCAAGGATCAATCTGGCATGCCTGAAGATCTCGGCCTCATGGCCGGCGGTGACCTTCTGGAACTCGGGTCGACTTTCCATCTGTTGAAGCCGCCAGAGGACGCTGCTCGCATCGGTCTGCTCCAGCACGGGTAATCGGACCTCTTCGACGTGGCAGTCGGCATTGCTCAGCGCATGAGCTGCTGCCCTCACGGTCGCGACGACCTCTGGATCGGTTGGTCCGAAGAAGCCCGGAGAGGCAAGCCAGCCCACACGAAGCTGACGGGTCGATTTCGTGCCCACCCCTGTATCGAGGTCGGGCGAGCTGATTGAGGAGCCGTCGACACCGTCGGGTCCTGCCATCAAAGAATAGGCGAGTGCCACATCGCGAACCGAACGTGCCATCGGACCGATGTGCCAGAAGCGCCGTGGCACGCGTGGCCAGTGGCCTGTCATCGGCAATCGACCGTGCGTCGCTTTAAATCCGACGACACCGGTATGCGCCGCCGGGCCGCGCAATGAGATCGAGAGATCACTGCCCACGCCGAGTGGCGACATGCCCGCTGCGAGGGCGGCGGATTCACCACCGCTCGATCCGCCTGGGGTGTAGTCGAGGTTCCAGGGGTTGTTCGTTCGGCCCGTCAGGAAATTGTCTGTTTCGATGGAGTAAGAAAATTCCGGCGGATTCGTCTTTGCGATGAGGATGGCGCCGGCGGCCTTCAGCCTGGCTACGACGGTGGCATCGGCATCGGGCACTCGCCCTCTGAAAATTGGCGAACCGCGCTGTGTCAGCACGCCCGCCGTGTCGATTCCATCCTTGACCGTGAACGGAACGCCATGGAGACGACCCAATCGCGCGTCCGGCTTGACCGCTGCTTCGGCTTTTTTGGCAGTGTCCAGTGCGCCATCGGCCATCGTGACAATGGCGTTTACCTTGGGATTGACCTCGGCAATACGATCGAGATGGGCCCGCATGACCTCGACCGGCGATAGCTCACGATTGGCAACGAGTTCCGCGATGCGGCTGGCGTCCATCTGAATGATCTGACTACTCATGAGCTCACCTACCTTTGCTTGGTTCACTTGTTCACTTCACGAAAACGCTCCGTCTCTCGGCTAAAAATGCAGATCATCGGCCGCCGGTTCGGGTTGGAAAGCCGCGACGACGCTCGCCACGACAAGGATGCCGACAGAAAGCCAGAGGCCTGCGCGAACGCCATTCGGCCCGTCAGACAAAGCACCACCGAGGAGTGGGCCGATGCATTGTCCAATACCGAACGCAATAGTCAGTGCCGCTATCGCTGCTGTCCAAGCATGCGGCTTAGCTGCCTTCCGCGCGAATGAACTTACTGCGGCGATGACCGCGAGCACTGAGCCTCCAAAAAGGATGGAGGAGAGATAGGCGCTTGTTGGCCCGTGCCAGATCAACGGCAAAGCCACACCGACGGCGACCATCGCGATTGTCGCGCTTGCTCCCCAGCCGCCTTTCAGGCGACCGAGTATGGGCCCCCACGCGAACGCGCCGACAACGGACGCTAGACCTAAGATAGCCCAGAAGGCGGTAATCGATCCGCTATCGAAGCCCTCGTTGGTGCGCAAGTACGCAACTGTAAATGTGGCGTAGGCAATATATCCAGCGCCGAACAGCGTATATGACAGTAGTTTGCATGCCATGAAGCGGGCCGACCAGCCGCCACGGGCGGCATGAACCTCATAGGGAGGTTCGGGTGTGTGACTTAGAACCAGTGATCCCAAAATACTCGCCGCCAAGCCTAATGCGCCAAGTGCTAACCAGCCTCCCCGCCAGCCTGTGCTTGAAAGAAGGGCAGGAACTGCGAGAGCTGAGGCTGTGATGCCGATACCCGCCCCGGCAAAATATATGCCCAGCATCGTAGGCGCGCGCGACCGAGAGCCCCCGGTGGCTGCCGCAGATGAGAGTCCCGCGCCAGCGACAAAGGCAACCGCTCCTGCAAGTCCGGAGACCGCTCTCAAGAGAAGCAGGCTCATAAAATTTGCGGTGAGACCGGCGCCGCCTATCGCCGCGGAGGTCACGAGCAGGCTTAATGAAAATGCGGCCTTATCACCGACGCGACGACCAATACCCGCAGCTACGAGGGCCCCGATCAGATAACCAGCCCCGTTGGCGGTGTTCATGGCGCCTGCGTCGGCAAAGCTCCAGCCGAGATCAGCTTTCATCGATGGAAGTAAGAGCGCGTAGGCGAACCGCGCGAACCCAAGCGCAATGGCCGGGCCCATCGAAAGCCCGAATATGACCCAGATCGGCGTCAAAACTTGCTTTGCTTCGTGACGCGGCGGCGCTTCCAAGCCGCTGTGACCCGTCGCCGCGCCCTCCCGTGTCCGATTGCCGGGCTGAAGAAGTTCGTCGCCCTGTGACTTCTGATGCGTACCCACGTCTCGGCCTTCTTTCGGAGTTTATGCTCTTACGCCTGTCACTGCTTCGCCGAGTGCCATCATTTTGGCATCGAGCTTGTAAGCGGCATCTTGGACCGCCACGTTCCGAAGCCCGCTCATGAGGCTTGATGGCTTGTTGAACACTAACCTCGTCTTGCCGTCAGGATGCTCATAGATTGCAAGTCTGACTGGCACATCGAGTCCGGCTTCAATTTCATGCCGTATCATTGTGATCGCGATCAGCGGGTTGCCGATCGTGTACATCAACATCCGTGTCGGGCGCTCTCGCTTGCTGATCCACTCGCCGTGATCGATCGTCAGGAAACGTGTGAAGCCGCTGGGTCCCAAGACTTCGCGAACGCGACGTTCGAAATCGTCCTGATCGCGCGAGGCTGCGGGAATCGCTGGCCAACCCATTTCTTCAAGCGTTCCGACTTGTTCTTCAAAGGCACGGACAACAGCCTCGAAGCTCCGATCGCTGACAAAGGTGACATGCTCTACGATGATTTGTTCGATCATTACTTTCTCCCAACGCCATAGCGATCTATTGAAAAGTTTCAGGAAGCTGCGGGCTTTCCGCGATCTCGCGCAGCGTCTTGCGCAAGACAACCATTTGATTTGCTCCGAAAAACAGCTCGAACTTTTCATGAGCGGCGGCCCAATAGCGTCGTCCGCGGACCACTGCTTCTTTGCCGGCCTTCGTCAACTTGACCGGCCGACGGCGCGCATCGCGCTTGTCGTGGCCTAGGTCGATGAAACCATCGCGTTCAAGTGGTCGGAGTGTTTGGCCGAGCGCAGATCGCTCCATGGTCAGGATCTCAGCCAGCTCGCCAACGGTTGGAGGATCAGCCGCTCGCCGTTCCAGCTCCGAGAGCACGTGAAATTGAGTGACGCGCAAGCCAGTTGGCGCCATCACCTCGTCATACAGCTGGGTCAGTCGGCGAGTGGCTGCACGCATCGCGGCCACGATGCACGGGCTTTCCGAGCGAAATGACCGTTTCATGTATCGGTTCTCCGTCATGCACGCCCGATTTACTTGAGCAGGGTCGCCGCTTTTGCTCATTTACGGGGATATCCCCATATTTGCATAACTTCAGTTAGGGGGAGATCCCCTTATTTCAAGTCAACAATATTTGAACCCGGGTTCGCACTGAAACAGCACTAGGGATATGCCGACAGCATGTCCGTTCAGGGTCCATTCGCGACCGGAGCAAACCAGCAGCAAGTCCGGCTAAGTCCGCTACGCTGCCGAAAGCGGAAGTAAATTCAGAGCATTAGCGGCAGGGCTATAAGTCTTGGCGAGTTGATGGCGGCGCCCGAGACGTGTTCAAGCTCCGAAACCGGAGCCTCGAATCATGCGCTACGAACTCAGCGATTGCGAATGGACCGACATCAAACCGTTACTGCCGAACAAGCCGCGCGGCGTTCGGCGCGTAAATGACCGTCGGCATCTTTTGGGTCCTGCGTTCGGGTGCCCCGTGGCGCGACCTGCCGGAGAACTACGGTCCCCGCACCACTTGTTACAATCGGTTCGTTCGGTGGCGGCGAATGTTTTTTTCCGCCGGACTAAACGTGATCGTCGCACTGAATACCAGTGTGGTCACCTGGGCTTCATTCATGTCGGTCTACGGCATCTTTAGTAAGCTCGGATTGTTCCTAATACAATATGGTACTATGCGATACGCTCGCTTCCGTCGACACGCCAAAATGGTGCGAGCGCTTCCTTATTCAAACTAAGCCCGCGATATCTATGTTTGGCGTCAGCCGACGGTTTGGCTTGTCCGTCTCGCTGTTTTTGCGATCGCCATCCGGAGTTCTTTGAGCGGCTTGTTCCACCATCGGGCCACGAGGCCCCTAGCGCATCGGGACAAGCTGGCCCTTCAAGACCGAGCCCCTGCAATTCCTTGGCGGGGGGAATCGTGCTCGGCTGGTCCTTGCTGACGACTCTCGCTAGGAGCCGGGGTATAGCTAAGGCACGAAGGAAAGCCCCAGAACTGCAAGAAGCGATCATGCTCGAAGTTCGCCGGAATCCCGAATGGAGCGATATTCTCTGCGTCGCAATCACCGAACGGAATCGTCAACCACCGCATCAACCCAAGTGGGATGCTGCCTTCACGATATCTGGTCCGCGCGTTGCCCCGGAGCTCGACGAAGAAGAGTTTGCTGCCCGCTCCCAGCTCAAATGGACACGGGCAGGCCATGCATGGATATTGCTCTATCGCCGCCGGCGAATGGGCCGCGTCGTGCCTGACAGGGATCACCCCGGCATGTGGCGATCAGTCAAAGTCGACGGCACCTTAAGCGACGTTGCCAACCTAAGTTGGTCCAAGGATGCTGTACTCGCCCAAGCCGCGAGGGACGTCGCCTACGAGCGTGCAAACACCCCCTCAAAACCCCAGCAAAACAGAGGGTCTTTCCGGCCGAAATCGTCGCCCATGCGTTTAAATGCGCCGTTATGGGTGGCTTCGGGGCAATTCAATGATCCACGGCGGAAAATGCTATCAGCACCTTGTCGCGATCTCTGCACAAGGTCTTCAAGCGCGAAGTGACCGCTGTCGATCCGGTGAAACCTTCGGGAGGCTGAATGCTGGCGCCCGGGAAGAGCGGGTCGTTGACGCCGATCATCACCTGGCGCTTGCCACGTTTCGCATATTACGAACAGTCGGAGGCCGAACCCGTGCGTGAATGGCCAGAAAGTGGACCTGCTTCAGGCCGCGCCACCAGTTGAGAAATTGCACAGTTGGCCTACCTCAAACAATTGAGGTACCGACGCCGATGACATTGTACGCCGCCAAGGGCCGCCGTATCCCCTTCAACTCGAACTCACCGACGTGCTCGACCTCGACGGCATTCTCGACCTTCATCAACACCCGCGGACTGATTAGGATTTGACCCGGCTTGGCCTCATCGCAAAGACGGGAAGCGACATTGGAGACCGTGCCGATGGCAGCATATTGCACCGCATTGAAGGCGTCGGGGCGGTTTAAGAATTTTTTGGCTGAGACCGTAAGCTCTAATGGCGACCAGTGGTAGTTGATTAGTGCCCCAGGCTCAGAACGAACGTCAGTCCGCCATCAGCCGAACAAAGCGTCAGGCGGGCGACCCGCTATACGGCGTTGGCGTCGGGACAGTTTAAGAACTTCTGGCGGGATTAATTCAATGCGTGTATACCTTCTCTGAGTGGTTCAACTTGACCACAATCGAAAAATAGCGGCCAAAAAATCTTGTGACCGCTTTAATCAATCAATTTGGAAACTTTAATCAATCAATTTGGAAACGTAGATCCCTTCTCATCCCACATTTTGCCGGGGTTCGCCCTTTCCCAAAGCTCGTGGCTGAGAAATAACGCAAGCGCGTCCTTCACTTTTTGGTCCCGTGCGGCGGGATCATTGGCGGTTTGAGGATCATTGATCAAATCGTGTACCCGAGACCGTTCCTTCGGGCTAAGGTCAAGGACGGGGTGATTGTAGCGCTCAAGATTCTGTGTTTTCCTCAGATAATCGTAATCTTCATCGCTGAGACCCCATGCGAACGCGGAAGATGTGACGGCAAAAATCAACCCGGCGGCCGCGAATGTAGTTAGGCAACTCCTGTATTCTTTGCGCATTCATTCCTCCGATGCGAATTGCCGCAGAGCGAGCCGTCCGGCCCGACTAGCTTCCTCCCAAGATGCGAACCGAACCTGGCCCTCATCGGTCTCACTGGGAGTAGCTGAAACAATCACGGCATTTCTTTCTCATTTTTTCAACTCTAGCGACATGTCGTAAACGATACTCCCGCGGAATCTGAGCAAAACAGCTCACAATCCCGCCGTCGTCCCTCGATCGCGCGCGCAAACAGCACGTTGGCAGTGGCAGAGTAGGTCTTTCCGGTTCGCTGGTGCCAGGCGCTTTCGGTATTCACGAAATGCCGTGCTGCTTCGTAGCCGACGAAGAAGCCGCCTCGCGAGCCGTCTGGATTTCGCACAGAGCAGGATCCGTTGGCTTTGGGATATATGGTTAGCTTCGAAGGTTGAGCGTTGGTCGGCATATTTGTGTCAGACATTTTCTCAGCCTCGCTTTTGGCTTATGGCTGCGGCAGATGCGCGACATCCGGTGCCACCACAAGGGGCGCCTGCAATAAACCTTAAGAAGCGAGACGTGGCGTTGGCCGCCGTCGCGCCGCTGGCGGCTGTGGCAGGCATGTCGTTGCGCAATTCCCGGCGACGGCGCAAAACCGAGTTGGCTCCCAGCACCACTTACCTGCGTCAAGTATCGCTCATGTTGCGGCTCGGGCAGCGCTGCTCCACTGGGGCATGTCGCAAGCCGATATCGCAGGAGTCATGGGAGCGCCCTCACAAGTAAGCGTCGCTGACGATGAAGGCACTGTTCGCGTCCTGAGATATTAGGCAGAGCCGATTGAAAAAAGCCTCCGGGCGCAGGAGAGGCGAAAACGGAGCTGGCAAATTTGGACGAGAGGGATGTGGAGGAAATCAAGGCCCACCGCTCTGAGGCCCGGCTCAACGCGAGAGGGTGCCCGATAGTCAGGCGATTTTATCAAACACCATGACTTTTGAGATGAACGCGTTGACATCGCGAACGTGGGTTAGTCCGCAGCTTTTCGCCATCGCGCTAAAGTCTTCGCTCAGATAGCTGCGATAGTAAGGCTCGTGATAATTTTTCGGAAAGAGGTCCAGGAGCCCGTCGTAATCTGGCTCATCGCCATGCTGCAGCGAATCCACGAGTACGAAACGCCCGCCGGGCTTCAATGCCCGCGCACATTCGCGAAAGACGTTACGGCGTACCTTCGGCGGCAATTCGTGGAATACAAATATGCTTGTAAGCACGTCTTGGCTTTGGTCTGGAACCGGTAGCGCCTCCGCTTTTCCCACGCTGAGGTTGATTCGCGGCCAGCGTTTCAGATGCCCCTGTGCGTATTTGATATATGCCTCGGACATATCGATCCCGAGGATGGGAAGCCGCGGCCAGACCTGCTTAACAGAGTCGAGAAATCGGCCCGTTCCGCAGCCGATATCCATAAGTCTCAGTTTGCGTTGGTCCCGTCCTGTAAACACCTCGTGCAGTTGCGGCAGGGCTTGTCGTCTTATCGCGTTGGCTGATCCGTTAAAAAGAACCTCAACCTGTGTGTCGTACAACTCGGCTAAATCGTCAGTCATCCAGCCGCCAGATTGATAATGAAAATTCTGCAGGTAATAGTGGGGGCGCCGCCCGCGAGTTGTGTCGTTCAGGATTTCACTATGGGCGCGGCGCTTTCGGCGCAGATGGATCTTGGGAAGGTCCTCGAAGAAAAGCCGTGATCGACGGATTGACGCAAAGACAGACCCATCATGGTCGGCCGGAATAGGATAAATGCCCGCTTCTACATTGGCCAAATCCTGCAAGAAAAGCTTCGCCATATCGGCGTAGATGCGCTTTCTATCGGGCGCCGAGGTGGCGGCGCGGATGCGGCGTTTAGGTCGTGGCTCCTCTCTTTTGCGAGTGGTGTCGGCGAGTTCGCGAAGCAAGAGACTGTGGCCCAAATACCAAGCGACTCGGGGAACCTGGGTCACGCCATAAGCTACATGCGTGGCATAGCGAGAGAGTCGGAACAGCATTCGATTTATTCCTAGCTCTCGTAATTAAACGGTTCGCGGTCTTTGCTATCAACCCCTTTGGGCTCGAATGACGCGAAAGTGCGTTTGGCCGTGAGGCCGTCGCCACCTAGAACGTCCGTTGACGTTGGCTCGAGCGGGCCGGCCCGCAGCGGATGTCTAGGCCGAATGCAAGCCGGGCTGAATGTCCGCTTCCCCCGAAAGCGACCGGCGTGCAGGGCGCCCAGCACATACTGGCTGCAATTGGTCGGCTTCGGGCAAAGCCTCCCCTGATCGCAGCAATCACTTCGCGCAGGAGCGAATAGTCTTCCAAGCTCATTCCCCCAGGAATGGCTTGTTCAAGCGTGAGCCGGACATCGTCGGGACAAATGCGAGCGATCGCCACAAGGCCTAGGACTCTTCTTCGCCACACTGCGAACGGCCTCTAAGCCCTCTTCAGCCCAGACCAGCGCGTAATCGCGACAAAGCCTTGAGAAAAGGCTGTCCGAGTGCCTGGCAACGCGTTCCCGCTCACTTTCCTGACTACGCGCGTGCGCGCGCGAGGCAGAGATCGCGTCGTACCGGCCGCTCAGGGGATCATGGTCGCGAAGGCAGCGATCGACGCCCTGTCGCCTGCGACGTGGTCCACCAGATCGGCTGCCGCACGGGCTTCCTCGGCCAGCACGGTCAGTCTGCGATCTTGACGACCGGCGCGCACCGTCTTGAGGAGGAACTTGCGCAGCAAGGTCGCCGAGTTGCCGTCGGCTGTGGAAACCCGGCGGCTTGGCATGCCCCGTGCCGAGCCAGCGGCGGCCGGGGAGACTTGAGAGGGTGTCCCCGGGGTGCGCGTCGGACAGGAGTCAGCCAAGGTGGCCCTGCCGAACCGGGCGCTCGCGACATTCGCCGGGCTTTTGATTCTTGCTGGCATACGTATGCTGATGGCGTAGGCTGGAGGCGCGCCCATGAGGGTCAAAACCTTCACAGGTACACACAGGCTCGCAGTCGATAAGCAGATCAATGATTGGCTGGCGCGGCCGGGTGTGACGGTTCAGGGCACCAACGTCGCTTTCTAGACCCTGCGCAAGAGAGGGTGGGACGCGGTCTTCGGCAAGACCGAGACGCGCCGTGCGCTCGCGATGTAACGATTTGGTACGATGAACCGCACCAGATACCCAAATCCCATCCAACGAATTGGCACTTCAGACGCCCACGGTAATCCCGTGATCCTTTGAGCGGTCGGATATGCTTTCGAGCTCTTCGCAGCGGCTTCATCTGAAAAGAAGGCCCAAAAATTACCTCGCGATGGACCGCGGGCCGCGCGGAGTTCCGCTGACGGTTATCGGGTGGTTCGCCGTTGGCCGTGTTGGTAAGAGGGGGAGCGGGCCTGCCGGACGGCCATACGCCGGTGCGCTCGAAGTGACGGGGCGGTGCTCGCGGCGCTGCCTCGTCGCGCACATCGGCAGGCGGGGAGAGTTCACCTGGACAGGTGCGCGCTTCCGCAATTTCCGGAGCGCTTTTCCCGATACTTCAACCGATGAAATCATGTCCACTGGAATTCGCCCGCGGATTTTTTTGAAAATGATAATCGAATAATCCGCCCTCCAGATTCCAGATCGATGCGGATGGAAACTTGGGTCTCTGCCATAGCAAACACCCCTGCTGTGGAATTGAGGTTCCGCGGTACATCTGGAGCGACGGTGCCGATTCCCTCTGAGTTGTGCTATGTTCGTATTTAAACCGGTATTGCCGTTTTTTGTCACTCTGGGCATCGGTAGATTTCGTGCACAATTAAGCCCCGCAGGTCTCGAAACAGGTATTTGTTGGAGAAGAGTTATGCTTGCGAGACGGAGTGTTCTGGCTGCTTTTACGGTGGCGATTACGGCGCTGATAGTGCAGGCGCATGGGGCAGAGAAGAAGTCGATCACCGTTTTCGCTGCAGCTTCCATGAGAAATGCACTTGAAGAAGTGAACACTCTGTTCACCGACCGAAGCGGGAATAATGTCGTCTCCAGCTACGCGGCTAGCTCGGCATTGATGGAGCAGATCGAGCAAGGTGCACCAGCCGACGTGTTTCTTTCTGCTGACACCGAATGGATGGACTACGGCGCCAAGCGAAATCTCATCAACAACGACACGCGCGAGAATTTCTCGGTAACCGACTGGTTTTAACCGCGCCAAAAGACTCGAAGATTGATGCGGTGACTATCGCGCCTGGGTTCGGTCTTGCTGCGCTTGTTGGCAATGGCCGAATAGCGAGCGGCGACGTGCGCGCAGTTCCGGCAGGACTATACGCCAAGGCTGCGCTGGTGAAGCTCGGTGTCTGGTCGAGCGTGGAACCGAAACTATCGATGTCTGAGAACGTGCGCGCCGCGCTCGTCCTTGTCTCCCGTGGTGGGGCACGGCTTGGGATCGTTTATGAAACTGATGCAAAAATCGACCCCGGTGTAAAGATTGTAGGCGTATTCCCCGAAGACTCGCACCCACCGATCATCTACCCGGTGGCGATGACCAGGGACGCGAAATTGGAGGCGGCGAAATATCTGGCCTTCTTGACCACGCCTGAAGCGACAGCCGTATTCGAACGATACGGCTTTCGCGTGCTGGCGAAGCCCACCATCCTTCCCGTTTCAGTCGAGAATGGCCAACTCTTTGTCAACGCGAACATCAACGCTCAAGGGCCATTTCCGATGTTGTTCGACACGGGCAGCGTGGAGGCGATCACGCCCAAGACCGCGACTGCCCTTGGTCTCTCGGTCGAAGGAGGAGGGACCGTCAGGGGAAGCGGTGAACGCGCTGTCTCCGTCGCCCTCACCCATCTGCAGACTCTACGCCTCGGCGGCGCGGAATTGTCAGAGATCGCCTTGCCGGTGATACCACTGCCGCAGTTCATCACGGACCGTGGCAATCGCGCGCCGCTCGCCGGTCTTATCGGGTTTGGTGTTCTCAGTCGCTTTGCCGTACGGCTTTCCTATGATGACCAGACATTGACGCTTATTCCGGCGGGAGATTTTCGGTACAGCGGAACAGGGGAACGTGTACCACTCTCCTTCGCCGACAAAACTCCTGTCATTTCCGCAGTGGCGGACGGGGTTCCGGGTAGCTTCGAAATCGACACGGGGTCATCCACCGCGCTTGTGCTTCAGCGCGGATTTGTCGAACAACATGGCTTGGAGGCCCGCCATCCAGACGGGCTTCGCATAAAGGTCGGGGGCGTCGGTGGCGTATTCGACACGGTCGCTACACGCCTTGATCGTTTCGACCTCGCGGCGTCCAAAATCGAGCGTCCCGCGGTGGAGTTTCCTTCACGCGACGAGGGCGGAATTCCGGTGGCTGGCATCGACGGGAGCATCGGCTACCAAATCCTACGCCAGTTCGTTATCACGTTCGATTACTCCCGGCGCGAAATCTGGTTCGAGCGTTCCGCTGCCTTTGGTGAAAGTACTAGTGAGTGGAAGACCGGATTTCAGGCTGTTAAGGCGGGCGATACCGGCTTCCGCGTCGTTACCGTCCAGCCCGATACACCGGCCGCCAATGCGGGCATTCGTGTGGGCGATTTAATCACCGTGATCGACGGCCGGCCTGCAGCCTCCGTGGGACAAGCAGAGTTTAGCGGCCTCACGCGGCGTGCCGACGGAACTATCGTTCGGCTCGAAATTAATCGCGACGGCACTCGCTATGCCATCGCGGTGACCTTAAAAGAATTGCTTCCCTGATCCCCAATCGGAGGAACGCGACGCGCTGTGAGGACGGCAACGACTTGGTTATGGAGGCGGTGCTATCGGCGCGTCCTGTGGGTGGTGCTCGCCATTGGCTCGTGTGTCTCTAGGTCGTTGCGATAATTGGCGGCATCGTTCCGCTTATCGGCATCGACAGTGTTCACGCTGGAACGCCATTCGCGGGTGGACGCCACGATGTCCCATCCAAGCACCACCATCCCGGTGACGCCGACGACATTGCGTCGTGCCGACCGCTCATGGCCCTCCGGGATCATGGGCGCAAAGGCAGCTATCGACGCCTCGCCGGAGAGGGCAGATCGAAAGAGGCGACCGACGCGCACGGCCATGAGGAGGAATGGCCCGATGGTTGTAGAGTTGCCGTCGGCTATGGAGGCCCGTGGATAGGAATGCCCCCACGCCTCCTTTGCGGCGCCTCAGAGCAAGATTTGATGAAGTTCTTGGCTACCGGGGTAGGTTCGTGAACGAAACGCGAACGGTAGGTCTTCCTACGCGCTTGCTGGCGCTCGGTACGGCAGCCTCCCGATCGTCGTCGGATCGACGCCGAAGGTCCGGGCCACATCCACGAGGCTTTCGCCCTTGGCCAAGCGATCGACAGCTTCCTGCCGTTGATGCTGAGTCAGCTTCCGTGGCCGGCCGAACTTCACGCCCTTGTCCTTCGCCCGCTTCCTGCCGTCCTCGGTCCGGGCCTTGATGAGGTGCCTTTCGAAGGTGGCGAAGCCGGCCAAGATCGTGACCATCAACTCGCCCTGCGGCGTCGAGGTATCGCACCACGGATCATGCAGGCTCTTGAACTTGGCACCCTTCTCGGCGAGCTGGTGCAGGATATTCAGCAGGTCGCGGGTCGATCGAGCCAGCCGATCGAGGCGGGTCACGATGAGAAGGTCGTCACGGGCCAGGCGCTTCATGACCTTGGCCAGCTCGGCGCGATCGCTGCGGGCGCCGGAGACCTTCTCGGCGTAAATCTTGGCGCAACCGGCCGCAGTCAGCTCAGCCTCTTGCGAGACCAGGGTTTGACCATCCGTTGAGACCCGAGCATATCCGAAAACTGCCATGTTCGGCTCCGACTTTCGCAGCTAACATTTGCAGTTTTTAACCCCTTGTTTTTCAGCGTCAATAGGAAACTGCAAAATTTTGATTTTTGCAGCTTTGGATGAGGCCCGACCGGGCTGACCGGTCGGACCCTTGCCGCCGACACCGCGAGGGTGCCGGCCGACGCCATTGGCAGGCAGCAATGGGAGGGCCAAGAAAAAAGCGAACGCCGGGCCGCCTGGATTCTGAGGATTCTGACCGTATCCCTTCACCGCGTGCTTTAGGAGCCGAAGCCTGATTTGATCAGACTACCCACAAAGCTGCCTGCAATCTCAGCAAGCTCTTTGCGCACTCCACTCGCCGCCTGGTTAGTTGCTTCCACCACCATTGTGCCTGTTGAGCCAGCGACGCTAGACGCTGGCGCAGACGGTAGCCCGCGTGGGCCGTCTTGAAGTACAGGAGGAACGGCATTCATGACCGAAAGTGATCGCGAGGCCAAAGTCGCTCGCTCTCGCGCGTGGCTGCCGCCGCTGTGTGTGAAGCGCTCGGTTAGCAGCCATTTCATAGCCGCATCAAACACCTCTGCAAACGGTCGCCCGGATGGCAATAGGCCACCAGGATCAACTCCCATTGCTGCCGCAACGTCAGCGCCTTCCAAAGTCTTTTCCAAAGGAAATGCTGGATAGAGCCGTCCAAGCACTATAGAAACGATCTGATTGAATTCCTGCATGTTTTTAGGTAGTGGAACGGTCTGATCAGTTGATTCCTCCTTCACGATAAGCCTCCTTGACTTGGTGGGAGTCCTAAAGCTGCCCGCTTAATGAAATAGGATTAAAGTGGATTTTCACGAAACGTGTGAACGAATCATCTTCAAATCTCTTTTTGGTCTCCCAAACGATTGCCGTTGAGATCACCTTAAACAGGCTGGGTGATTCCGTGCACCGGCATACTGGGATAGGTGGTCTCGGCGACCGGATCAGCGTGTCAGCAACTGCGGCAGCTTCGCAATGTTCGCCGCGATCCGCCGCGCCTCATCGCGCGTGAGACGGTTCATCGCCATGCGCCGGGCCGGTCTCATCTGCGGCGTTCGCTCAAGTTCTTAACGAACGGACGACCGCGCTTTCGATAGGACAGGTTTCAAACTCTGGCAATGACTCCAACCAGCTTGATCAATACACATGGAAGTCGGGGCTACCGAGGCATCTTGAACGCCTGCCGATACCAACATCCAGAATCCACACTTGGGGCATTTGGCGATTGCTTGCTTTTCCATGATTTGCTCCTTTCGTCGATGGTGACGTGGGAACGAAAGAAGAACAATACTTAGGCGACATAGAGGCAATCAGCGCCGAGGCGGGGATCGGTCGATACCCCTAACCACACCCATTACTTTGACTTTTAGTGCAGCTCTGTACTGAGCGACATACGCTTGCGCTTGCGACTCCGCTATTTCTCCAAGTGGACTAAGCGCCAATGCCGTCACCGCAAGCAGAGCCTTTTCTTCGGTGACGCAACTGGTGAATGCTCGCTCAACCATGCCACCATTGATCTGAGGCAAAGCCCCGTCGCGTATTGTTACTGACTCGTCGAATGCTGCAAGTTCTACGCAACCTTCGTATGCACTTCTTGCTTTTTCGACGGCGGACATTTGGCTCTGAGCCGGCGACGACAGCAGAGCGACGGCGAGAAGGATTGCGCGGGTCATTGGCGGCTCCCGTTAAAAGCGTTTTCGGGAATAAATGCAGTTAGTATCTTATCCAGATCATACGCCGCAGCCGCCTCGATGTGGATTACAACGTGAACCTTAAATTTGGCATTCTGATCAGAGTTCGGCGTCAATGGGGTATGAAACAACAAATTCGGTTGACTGTGAATCCAGCTTAGCTCGTTAGATTTAAGCTCAAGGCGCGCCGCCGGTCGCCCATTGATAAGTGCCACCGTTGATCCGGCCGGCTCAACCACTTCGATTGACTTGATCCAGGCAGGCTCGGGCGGCTGCGGCTCAAGTCCTATGTACAATTCTCGAAATTGGCCGGCGACCAAATTGGCGTTTGATTGCAGACGTACTCTCGGCTTTTTTGCTTCGTCTTCTTCCGCCCACCTTTTGTGAAGGGCTCCAGTGTTGATCAACAGCATGATCAGAGCAATGGTGCCGGCGACCGCAGAAATAATAGCAGCGGGCGTGCCGATATTTGCTGTAATCCACGGCCACCATTTTTTGCGTTCCTACTCCGCCACCCATTCGGCCGCTTCGCTGCGGGTGACGTCATCGACCGGGATGTAATGGTGGTCGCCGACTGTCATTCGCGCTTGATGAACTCCAAGCCGACTCCTTCGAAGCGTTTTCTATTCCTATCGGAGATCGTCATGACTTTCTGGTGCGCAGCAGCTCCGGCAGCTGCGGCGATCCGGCGGTACGGATAGCCTTCACTGCTCGCGTTTTGGGCACGATTTATCGAACTGTCGCGCTCCGCCGGTACCGCAGGGCGGTATCCTACTAACTACGTCGTCACCAGCGCCGTCTTTCGGGGCACGCACGTCAGTGCCGTAAGGGACGCATTTAAGCGAGACGCGGTGTATCCGCTCGCTCTTATAGGCTTCTTCTTCGGCGCTCATACACGCAGCTTTAGTAGCGTAAGCCCCCATGGGAAACCAACCGGGATTCGGGTCGGGCGCACCCATGATGCGGAAACCCAACATGACGTACACGATTGGTAATTTGAGCATTGCCTTCGCTCCCAGGCTGCGGGGAACACTACTTGCCGTAGAGCTTGGCACACAGCGTCATTTCTTCGATGCGAAGCTGGGAAAATTCTCTATCGCGTGGCGATCCTGTGAACTCGAAGCAATAACGGTCCTGTGAAATTGGAGACAAGCCCTCTTTTTTCATCTTGGCGCAAATGGCTTCCCAAGTATCTTTGTATTTCTGGTTGGCTGCCTCTACACATTCGGCCAAATCTTGGTTGTTGTTACCGCTTTGGCCCATAGCGGGCGCCATCCATAGCGAGAGGGCTAAGAGAATGATGCGGGTCATTCGTGACACCCGTTACAGTACCGTTCCCAATCCGCCATGAGCTGGTGCCGCTTTGCCAGCATCTGGCCCAGCGCTTCATCGGGTCAGTCAATCCTGTCGCTACGTCGAATGATGCGCGCGCCATCGCACAACTTGACCAGCCGATCTGGATGATCGATGCGGTGCAGATCGTACAGACCCAGAGCAACCGAGTGGTTGTCATTACTGGCGAGCACGCGATCAACGCCGGCATCTTTGCCGCCGTTCTTAAAGAGCACGACCGTGAATTGCCCCTCGTTCATTTTTCGGGTCGCGGGTATGAGCCAGGAACGATCGTGATCGACAGGCCGGTCGTGCTGGTCACGGCCGCGGCTCCAATGATTCGCGGCGGACCATCACGAGTCTCAGTCGTGTCGCTGTGTCCACTGTCGTCTTTGCCGGGCAGCTCATGCGGCCATTCGCCGATAAGGATTGAGCCGCCGAGAACACCGATCACAACAAGCCCGGCCGCGGTCAGACGCTTCGCCAACACCACAAGGCGCGACCGGTCGGGAGCGCGCAGAGTCATCTCAGTCATCACCAGCATCCTCCTTAACCGTCGATCTGACGGATGCGGCGACCAAAGAACATAACGGGAACGGTGTCAATGGGCATCAATTATCCGCGCTCCAGCCACTCGAAGATGCGACGCCGTAGCGATTTCCGACGGGCAGGCGGAACGGCCGCCGCTGCCTTGTCGTCGGCATCCTTCATGATTGATTGGAATACTTCGCGACCACCAATTAGCGCGCGTTTGACGATAGGCGAGTCCGCAATGGTCGGCTTGTTGGTGCTCAACCCCAGCTCCCTGGTGATCGGTAGTACTTCGCTGATCACCAGATGCAAAACACCCAGCATTTTGTCGAACTCTGCGCGCGACTCTTGGGTGAAATTAGGGTCTTGCCGGGCAACCCACCGAGCAAGCATATGACACACGACTTGAAGCCCAAATAAACCACCACCAAGGCCGATTAGATCGTCCTGAGTAACGTCCTTTTTCAGAAGACCATAGGGGTCGTCATCATCAGGCGCCGCCATAACAGTAAGCCTCCCAATCGGCCATAAGCCGGTGCCGCTTCGCGAGCATGTTACCACGCCGGTATGCCGCTTCGACCTTGTCGCCGACGGCGTGGGCGAGCGCCAGCTCCAGCATCTCGTTGGCATAGTCGCCTTCCTCGGCTGCCCAATCCCGGAATGATGACCGGAAACCGTGCGCCGTCGCGGTGACGCCCATGATCTCCAAGACCCGCAACAGCGTCTTGTGATCGAGCGGCTTGCCGCGCCGGAATCCCGGAAACAGATAGTCGCTGTCACGAGGCAAGGCGTCGATGATTGCCAGCGCCGATTCAGATAGCGGGACTCGGTGCTCTCGGCGCATCTTCATCCGCTCCGGCGGCACGATCCACATGCGGGCTTCGCGCTCGATCTCGGATCGCCGGGCCTGTAGCACCTCGGCGGCCCTGGCGGCCGTCAAGATCGTAAATTCCAGCGCGCGGGCACCGATGCCCTCTTGCTTCCGCAGCTCGCCCATGAACGCGGGAACGTCACGGTAGGGCATCGCCGTCATGTGCTTGGTCGGCGCCACTTTCTCTTTGGTCGGATAGACGGCGGCGAGATGATCGTCCCAGCGTGCCGGGTTATCACCGTCGCGGTATCCCTTCGCCTTCGCCCAGCTCAACACCTTCTCGATTCGGCCGCGGACCCGCGATGCCGTCGTCGGCTTCTGGCGCCAGATAGGGTCCAACACCTGGCACACAAGGTGTGTGCCGTGTTTGCCGATGAGCTGCGACACCGGCACGTCACCGATGATCGGGTAGGCGTAGGACGTCAACGTCGATGACCATTGCGCGCCGTGTTTGGCGTTCGACCATCCGGCCTTGTGGGCATCGATGTATTGCTCGGCGCATCGCCGAAATGTCATCTCCGGCGCCGGCGCCTGGTCGAGGAGAGCCTGCACAACATCGCGTTGTTTGATCCGGTCGCGTTGCTGTAGCAGTTCGATCCGTTGCAGCAGCTCGGCGATCATGCGATCGCGGCTGTCGCCGGGCGGCGAAACACCGAGTTGTTTTGCGGCCGCGCGCGCCTTCTCATACTCGGCGGCCACCAGATCGACGCCGCCGTTCTCGAGACCGCGCCAATAGGCTTCAAGCGACTCGTCGATCGACTCTGCGACCTGCTTCGCGCGTAGGGCGCGCGGATCATCGACCACGGCTATGCCGGTGCTTTCCCGGACGATGACACGTCGATCAAGCTGCTCATATCGGCGTGGAACGCGGCGAACGTAGTGCCATTTTCCGTCGCGCTTCCACAGCCTGCCGCCCCCAGCCACCGGCCTCGCGCCCTTACGCCCGTTCCGCGAGCCGATTGATCTCCTCGAAGGCTATTGCGACGATGTCGTGCGCGATGCTCTTGGCTTCATCATCTGATAGCCGTTTGCAGGTCGCATCGAGGTCGCCATCATCGTCGCGGCCTGCCCTGATCTTGGTCAAGCGCTCGGCGATTTCGAGTAGCTTACCTTTAAGGACGGAATCATCCTCGAATTTGTTATGGATGCGAGGGATCAGGTAACCACCGACGGCGGCCAATCGAGTGCGCAAGGGTGCGTCCCCCACGAGACCATCCACAACTAAATAGAGGACTTCATCACGCAAATAGCTCATAGAATCACCTCAATGTTACACGATTTGTTACACGGTTTTGAGGAATAGATCAAGCCAGCAAAATCAGGTAAATCAATGATTGGAGGGGCTTGGTGTTGCGCGGCGGCCGGCTTTACAGTCCGCCCCCTTTGCCACTCGGGACACTCTCCCGCACGCCGTGTATGCCAGCCGGCACACGCTTTCGGATGACGTGGGAATGGACGTTGCCCGTAAAGACGGGAATTCCGTGGGGGCTGTTTATCGCGGCGGATCGGCGCAGTGTCAACCGGGCTGGGGATGGACCGCGTTTTGCGGACCAAGCCGGTTCGGCGTGGTCGAGGCGGACATCCCCGCGCCGGGCGGTTCGACCACGAATAGACCGCCGTTTCGGTCGGCAACCGTTCCCGGCGGCGGCTCGCCCAGGCCTAACGAACGTCGCGATATTCGTTGGTGCACGCGCTGCTGGGCAGGTCGCACGACGCGCCGAGAATGCCGACGCCGGGCACGAAGGTGTAGCCCGGGCCCCGGATCGCGTTCGGCGGGACATTGCGCAGGAACCCGTATTCCGGCCCGTAAGGCAGCGTCGCGCCGCGCGCGGCCCGCGCCCTGTAGGCACCGTAATAATAGTGGGGACCCGCATAGGCGTGACGGACGTGTCGCACACTGGCGGCCGCAGGCGAATCCGCACCGATCAAAGTCGCTGCCGCGATCAGGCTTACGGCAACAACACCGATGCTTCGGCGGGTTCGCGTTATCGTGCTCGGCATGGGTCAATCCTTTCCGGCCGGCCCCACGCCCACATGTGTGTTGCAGCAGGTGTTCCGTAAGGGCCGTGTCCAGCGGCCGCCGGTCAAATTTCCGAAAGCTTGCCCGGCAGCCGAACGACCGTTCCGCCGCTACACTGCCGGCGGCGTGCCCCGATTCCCTCCTGTCGTCCGGCGATGGATCGGTCGGTTTTTGCGGCTTCAAAAAGGAGTGGACCCTTGGGCTGGCTTTACCTCTGCGTCGCGATCGTGTCGGAGGTCATTGCCACCTCGGCGCTCGCGCCGTCGCAAGGCTTCACCAAGCCGCTGCCGACCGTCATCGTTCTTTTCGGCTACGGCATCGCCTTCTATTTCCTGTCGTTGACGTTGCGCACCATTCCGGTCGCGGTTGCCTATGCGGTGTGGTCGGGCGCGGGCGTGGCCATGATCACGCTCATCGCCTGGGCGCTGTTCGGGCAGCGGCTCGATGCCTTCGCGCTGTTCGGCATCGGCCTGATCGTGGCGGGTGTTTTGGTGATCCATCTCTTGTCGACCGCAGCCGCGCATTAACGGCGGAGCGGGGAGCACCTCAGTTTCGCCTATTGCAGATCTGCTATTTTCAAGAACGGATATTATGGGAGGCAATGGACGCCTTCCGCGGGGCGTAGCATCATTTCGCTCCGCTGCCCCAAATCTCCTTGAGCCGATCGGGATCAAGTTCTGCCTTGGGTGTTTTGCCATTGAAGGCAGCCTTGACGACATCGACATCCACTACCGACCCTCCGGCGGTGCCGTCCGCAAACAGGGCGTAGCCGTAGCCTTTGGGAAACTCGGCCGCAAAGTCGTACAGCGTCGCCGCGGTATTCCATGCAATCATTGCATTCTTGATATCGGATTGGGGGTCGATCTCGGCGACGAATTGGCATCGGATGGAGATCGTCCCTCGCACCGCCTCGTTGTCAGGATCCGTCGATCTTACTTCCTCGGACGCGCACGCATCCTTTTCGCCGGTCATAAACTGGTCAATCTGTCTTGCCACCTACATCCTGGTGGATCGCAAGCGCCTCAAGCCGAAGGATAATGAGCCAAGTGCGCTTTCCGCAGAATTGCCGATGTCGCTGCCAAGTTGCTTCAAGAACGGCACGCCCCACGCGGATTGTGCTTGGAACTACGATCCGCTGACAGGGAAGAAGTTGTTCGTAAGCGCACCCGTCGCGCAGTCTGACATGTGGCAGAGCTGCCGCGGCGCATCGCTGATGGAAATATCCCATCCGCCGAGCGAAGGTCCTCTTTGATCCGCTGGGACAGCCCCTGTTCAATAACTAAGGCGGCGATACTTGCGGGGCCCTCGATGACGTCCAATAACCGTTATTGTTGCCGGTATCTGTCTCCGGCGGCGGTGACTAGGGCGTGGACTTATTAGCGCGCAGCCACAACCGTATTGAGGCGAGTTGGACGAAGGCTAGGTAGTTGGCCGCGAGCTCGTAGCGTGTCGCGACGCGCCGACATTGTTTGATCTTTCAGTGGTGCTGCAACGCTTTTCATTCAGCGATCTGTTCACCCGACCCGCCGAATTCTGTCGAAAAATCTTTAAACTTTGGCAGGCCGTCGCGCACCGGCAGAACGGTCAGGCATAATTGACGTGGACACCTGGGTCGAAGATGAACCGAATCAGACCTCATCGGCTCGATAGACACGCCGGCCCCGAGGTCCTAAACTCACGACCAAATCACAATAGATAGATCAGGACGTTTTTTGTGGCGGAGGCGCGTGTCGAACGACGGCTGGCTGCCGTCCTGGCAGCCGATGTTGCAGGCTACAGCCGGCTGATGGGTGCCGACGAGGAAGGCACGCTTGCCGCGCTCATGACCTATCGGCGTGAACTTATCGATCCGAAAATTGCTGAGTATCGGGGACGCGTCGTCAAGACCACCGGTGATGGCTATTTGATCGAGTTTGCCAGCGTCGTTGACGCTACCCGCTGCGCTATGGACGTCCAGCGCGGCATGAGCGAGCGCAATGTCTCCGTACCGCGGGATAAGCGTCTGGAGTTTCGCATCGGGATCAATGTTGGTGACGTCATAATCGAAGACGACGACATTTTTGGCGACGGTGTGAACATTGCGGCTCGGCTTGAAGGAATTGCCGAGCCCGGCGGAATTGTTATCTCCGCCAGTGCTCACGACGCCGTGATCAATCGTGTAAGTGCAGAGTTCCGCGACCTTGGTGGACTCTCGCTGAAGAACATCGAACGCCCGGTGCGGGCATTTCAAGTTTTGTTCGACCCTGCAAACGCCGCCAGCGCTGTTCAGGACCGCGTACGCGCACAGCTCGGCGCGCCAATCGAGGGGCTGTCAATTGCCGTTCGACCGTTCATGGTTCTGTCTGATGATCGCGGACTTGAATTTCTCGCGAATGGGCTGGCAGAAGACCTCATCGCGTTGCTCGCGCGCGTACCCGGTTTCTTCTTAATTTCGAGGGCATCGTCCTTTGCTTTCGACGATCCCAAAACACCAACGTCCATCATCGCCCAAAAACTTGGGGTCCGCTACGTCGTCGAGGGAAGCGTACGCGGCACCGGTGACCAAGTCCGCGTTTCGACTCAACTTGCAGAAGCCGAGATAGGTCGCATTCTCTGGTCCGGCAAGTTCGAGGCTGCGCGGGCCAAGACGGTTGAGCTTCAGGACGATATTGCACGCGGCATAATAATCGAACTTGAGCCAGCTCTCACCCAAGCGCAAATCGCCGTGATCAGGCGCCAGCGTCCAGAGAATGTCGACGCTTGGGGGTGCTACCATCAGGCCGCAGGTGCGCTCGGAGGCGGTGGTTGGAATGAGCGTGCTGTTTCGGAGGCGCAGAACTTCCTGCGACGGGCGCTTGAGCTCGACCACAACTTCGCCCTCGCGCGTGCGCAGCTAGCCCTTCTGTCGGGGCTCGCGCAGAGCACCGGCCTTGTTGAACCTTCGGCGGAGCGTGCTCAAGAGGTGCTGTTGGGAGCCGAGATGGCGATTGCTGCCGATGCAGGCAGCTCCGAAGTTTTGGGCTACGCGGGTTGTGCGCTCTCCGATCTGGGGCACACGGAGCGGGGGGCAGAAATCCTACGGCAGGCCGTGGAAATAGATCCAAGCAATGCGCAAGCCGAAGTCGCTCTCGGCGCAGCGCTCGCCATGCGGGGCGATCTAGATGCAGGGATCGTGCACATGCGTCACGGGATTAAGCTAAGCCCTCGCGACAGGCGGCTTGCGTTCTGGGGCTGGGTGCTGGGATCGCTTTTGCTACAAGCCAAACGAACCGGGGAGGCACTGGAGGAGGCTCGTATCGCGGCCCGACGCGATCCGCGCTTTCATCTTCCGCCGATTCTTGAAGCGGTGGCACAAGCAACGCTGGGGCAGACCGAACTTGCCCAGGCAGCGCTCAAGGCTGCAAAGCGCATCCGACCGGAGCTTACACGGCAAGAGATCGAACGCTCTCATGGACGGCATGCCGCCCGGATTCTGTCCGACGTTTGGGACGCCAACTAGATAATGTCACTAGCTCGAGATGGGCACCACCTCTCTTAGGTCATCAACATCACCGCATTTCGATATTGCCGGTTGGCACGTCTGCCGTGTTGCAAGTTGGATGTGAGTGATCTGGAGATAATTGGTCTCGCTCATCAGTATTCGGCCCTTCGGAGGAAGCGTGCTGCTTCCGGACAAAAGAGCGAACGAATGCTGCGGTGCCGGCCGCCGATCAGCAGTACTTTGACGGCTGCGCGGTCATGAAAGAAAACGATCCGCTTGCGCAGGGTTCGGCAGGTAGCATTGCGCGCGCACGCCGAACCACCGCAGGCGATTGCGCGCGATCACATTATAGAAGGCGTCGCGCAACGGTGTGGGTATAAGCCGCGCCGATTTCGCCAGCAGCGACCACACGCCGCCCAACCCCGCCAGAATGCGGATCGAGGCTTCCGAACGAAAGTGCGCTTCACCGTCCTGTAACAGGACGTAGGTGTCGTAATTTACCGGATCGAGACCGAAGTGTTGATACAAGGCGCGGCCGAGATCGGACTGCGCGGCGAGGAGGCGAAACCGCGCGCGGCGATCTTCCTTAAGGATGAATTGCGCGAACGAAGAACACAGGACGCAATGGCCGTCGAAAATGATGACGGCGCGATCGTCGGCGAAGCGCGGGACTGCCGGATCGGTGCGATAATCGTAAGGCAGGCGTTGCATGCTGACGGGACGCCCGGACGAAGAGTGGCGAAAGCGCGCCAACATAGCGTCTTGTCGAGGTGAATAGAACGTCAAAAAGGCCTTTCGAAATCAAGGCTTAATCACTCCGCCACCATGGCAAATAAACCTTATTTTTATCGTGTTATTTAAACTGATCTTAGACCCTGCGACCTTAGGGTGACGCCTACGACGGGGACAGGGCCCGTCGCTGAAAACGAAAGAATTTTAGGAAAGGCGTCACAATGAAAGCCGTCGTCAAGACGGTCGAGCCCGCTGAGCGTGAGGCGCGCTTCGACCATATCCGGCCGCATTATCTGGAGGCGCTCACCTTGGTCGAGCGTCTGCACCGTCGCCTGCTTGACGTGATCAAGGACGAATTCGATCGTCGCGGCCGCGCTGACATCAATTCGGTTCAGGCGCTGCTGCTCTATAACATTGGTGACAAGGAACTGACCGCCGGCGAATTGCGCACGCGCGGCTACTATCTCGGCTCGAACGTTTCTTACAATCTGAAGAAGCTCGTCGAGATGGGTTTCCTCGATCATCAGCGCTCGCGCGTCGATCGGCGCTCGGTGCGCATCAAGCTCACCGACAAGGGCCGCGAGGTGCGCGACATCGTCGATGCGCTTTATCAGAAGCACGTGCGCACGGTCGAGCAGGTCGGCGGCATCAATGCCGACGAGTTCGGCGTGCTCAACAAGGCGCTGCATCGCCTCGAGCGCTTCTGGACTGATCAGATCCTGTATCGTCTCTGAGCCGACCGGAAGCCTGCCACACGTCATCCGCCGGCGGTGCCCGCCGCCGCGATCGAACGCTTTTCCACCCGTACTGAGCCTCCAGCCCCGGCGTTCGCGCCGGGGTTTTTTCGCGTGTCGGATTTCCTGTCCGCGTCTGTCGCCTGTCGCGAGCGGCCAACGTCCGGCCACTGCACCTTGTGGGTGCGCCAGGCAACCACTGCGCCGGCCACAAACAACGTCGAGAGGCAGTCGCCGAACACGCCGGCAATCAGGTCCGCCGGCCATCGAGGCGGGAACGGACGGCGGTACCGTACCCGACACCCGGAGCGGAGCCGCGCGGCTTTTCGAGCCTCCGCTCGAGAGGATAGCAGGCGCGACCGAGGCGGTGGGCCCATTTCGGCCTTCATGTTATGTTGCTAAACTTCGGGATCGGTGGGACCAACCAATGACTGAGCAACATGACCGAAACGGCGCCCGGCCTGACCGGCGCGCGTTCCTGCGCCATCTTGGTGGCGCGACCGCGGCCGCCGCCGCGGGCGTGGCGGCGAGTGCGGTCCTCGCGGAAGATGCCGCGCTCGATGCCTTGATCGGCGACACACAAAAGGGATCGTTCGGGCAAGGCTTCGACGAAGCTTCGCGCAACATCCACATGCCGAAAGCGTCCGAGCCGACCGTTTCGGCGGCGACCGCGCAGACGACCGAACAGGCGGTCGAGCGCTATGCCGCGATCGTCGCGCGCGGCGGCTGGCCGCAAATTCCGTCCGTGAACATGCTGCAGCTCGGCGACCGGCACCCCGGCGTCATTCCGCTGCGCGCGCGGCTCGTCGCCTCGGGCGACATCGATCCGAATGCCGCGGGTACCGATGTCTACGATTTCTACGTGCTCGGCGCGGTGCGGCGTTTTCAGGCCCGTCATGGCATCACCGTCGACGGCGTCATCCGCGCTGAGACGCTCGCTGCGCTCAACGTCCCGGCGCCGGTGCGGCTTTCGCAACTGAAGACCAATGTCACGCGGCTGCGCACGCTCGGCGCCAACTTGTCGCCGCGCTACGTGGTCGCCAATATTCCGGCCGCCCGCATCGAGGCGATCGAGAACGGCGTTGCGGTGTCGCGCCATGCCGCGGTGGCGGGCAAGCCCGACCGGCCGTCGCCCGAGATCAACTCGAAGATCGTGCAGATCAACTTCAATCCGTATTGGACGGTGCCGCCTTCGATCGTGCAGAAGGATCTGATCCCGAAGATGCAGGATGCGCCGGACTACCTGACCAAAAATCACATTCGCATCTTTGACAGCAAACAGAAAGAGCTCGAGCCGTCGCAGATCAACTGGTACTCGTCCGACGCGACGCACTATTCGTTCAAGCAGGATCCCGGCAGCCTCAATTCGCTCGGCTCGATCCGCATCAATTTTCCCAGCGCCTACGGCGTCTACATGCACGACACGCCGCTAAAGAATTCTGTTCGGCGAGGATTTTCGTTTCCATTCGTCCGGCTGCATGCGGGTGCAGAATGTGCGCCTGCTCGTGGCCTGGCTCTTACAGGAGACGCGCGGCTGGACGTTGGAGGACATCGACCGGGTGATCAAATCCGGCGACCGCAAGGATGCCCAGTTGACCAAGCCCGTGCCGCTGCACTGGGTCTACATCACCGCCTGGTCCGGCGGCGACGGTGTCGTGCAGTTCCGCGAGGACATTTACGGCAAGGACGGCTTGGCGGGCGCGCAGGCCGCCACTGCGAATTAGGGCGTATCCTCAAAAACCCGGCCTGATGTCGGATCTGCTCCCCAAGGCGGACTTGCAGCATGCCTTTTGGAATGTACGCAAAGTCCCGGCGACACGAGACTGCAAAATTGTGATCCTTATAATGAGGCGCGCTCCTAGGAACGTGTGTACTCGTGCCGGAAACGGCTGGTTTCCCCACCAGCCCATCGCAGGCGGGCGTCGCTAAGCTTTCGCGCCGCGCGATGTCCTTCCAGGGTGGCTTCGTAGACGGTACGAGGTGCAAGAACGCAGCCAATGGCTTCCAGGCTGACTTGGCGGTTCTTTAGCAAATTGAAAACTGCGGTTTCGGAGGTCCGCGCTGTAGCCATGACGATAAGATCGGCATTGATACGACGCGTGCTTGTTGGTTGGTAGACGTTGCCGATTTCGGCCTGATCTTCGACGATTTGTCGAACGATATGAGACGTGATGAGTTCGACGCGGGCTTCCTCCAGGTACGTCATGATCCAGTGAAAATAGACCTCCGGTACGGTTTCCATCCCGATCATCGGCCATCTCGTCAACAATCTCACTTTCGCGCCTTCTTTGGCCAATTTGACTGCAGTAAGTGGCGCTGCGACATCGGCCATTTCGTCGATGACGAGAACCTCGCCAACGGGGGTAGGCGCGCTGTCAAGTGCAACCTGATCCCAGGCAACGCACTTGCCAGTCTCCCAGCCGGGAATTGGCTTGCCGGTCTGTCCCTGAAATCCATCCCGCCGGTAGCCCGCGCCGGTTGCCACCACGATGTGGTCAGGCTTTTCGGCAGCAAGTATCGCATCAAGGTTCTTAGCGCTGACGGGACTTTCCAGCTTGATCTCGGCGCCGTTGCCCAACACCTGAGCCGCAAGCCACGTGGCGATCGTCCCGTATTGTTGACGGTACGGTAACGCGCCGTACGCTCGAACGTGACCGCCGACAGCGCGTTCGCGTTCGTAAATCACGACGGTGTGGCCCTGCGCTGAGGCAACACGTGCATACTCAAGACCAGCCGGTCCGCCTCCGATGATCAGGACGCGCTTTGACGTATAGGCTTTGCCGGTGGCGTTGGCACCCCACTTCGCCTCGCGCCCGACAACTGGGTTGTAAGCGCATTGGACGCGGCTGCCACGAACGACAGATCGCCAACAATAATTTGCGGCGACACATCGGCGAATATCCTTCTCACGGCCCTGTTTGACTTTTGTGAGCCATTGCTCATCGGCGATCATTTGGCGGGAAAGTAGCACGGCATCCGCATCGCCCGACTTTAAAAGGTCTTCTGCTACGTCTGGATAGCTAATTCGGCCGACCATGAGCACCGGTTTGCTGGAGACAGCTTTGAAGGCACGAGAATATTCACGTTCCCATCCTTGCTCGAATGTCATCGGAGTGTGGATCCAGGAATGATGAACGCCGGCTGAGACGCTGACATAATCGATATCCGTCTGCCGCTCGAGGTCGAGATGCACGCGCTTAACGTCATCGATCTCAAGATCGCCTTCCCAAAAGGAGGTCGAGTTGATGCGATAGCCAAGGATGGCGCGATCGCCGATACGAGCGCGGATGCGCCTTAAGCATTCGATGGGAAATCGAAGGCGGTTCTCGTAGGACCCGCCCCATCGATCGTTTCGAAGGTTATAGAGCGGGGAAAGGAATTGCCATGGCAGGTAGCCGTGCGCCAGGTGCAGTTCCACGCCGTCCAGCCCGGCTATGATCGCCCTTCGTGCTGCCTCGGCGAAGTTCTGTAGGATGTTTTCGATCTCGTGCTCTTCAAGTTCCTTCGGCGTCGGACCGCCGGGTATTTCTCCGATAGCCATTTGGCTGGGGGCGACCGTGTAGGCATTGTATTCGTAAGGATCGCGTGCCGGATCTGTCTTGAAAAATGGCGTCGGCGAGCGCAAGCCCACGTGTAGGAGTTGCGCAATCAGTGCGCAGCCGTGCCGCTTCACGGCTCGCGCTACTTTCGCAATACCCTCGATCTGATCATCGTGCCAAAGTCCCGGAAAAGCGGCTGGTGTATAGATCGTGTCCTTTTCAATGATCTGACCACCGAGGATGATCATTCCCAAACCCGTGCGGGCACGCTCCTCGTAGTAAGCGACGGCCTGATCGGTGAAGGTGCCCTCATGAGCGTTAAGGACCCACGTTGGACAAACCGGTCCGAAGACCACACGATTCGCGATGGGGGTATGCCTAAGCTGCCAGGGCGAAAACAAATTGGGATAAGATTGGATGTGATCAGCCACGGTTTCCTCCATCGAGGTCGCCTCGTCGTATGGCGCAAGCCAAACGAGTGCTTTGTGTTCTGCGTTGGGGCTGCTTGCCGCGACCCGTTGTGCTTGACACATTAACGCTCGTGTCTCGAATGGCAATAAAGTCCAGTGGCACCAGGGCTCAGTCCGTAGGGGGATAACGAAATGAAGATTGTATCCTTTTGCCACGAGCATCAGGAGGCACGGCTCGGCATTTTGCTCGACGACGCGATATTGGATGCCGCTACAGCGGCGTCTGTTTTGCAGCGCGAGCACGAGTGTTATTTTCGCGACGCGCGGTCGTTCATTCGAGCGGGCGACGCAGCGATCGCCGCGGCCAAGCAGCTGATTGATCGACGCCCGGTCGGGGCCTTGCTTAAACGAGACAGCGTCAAGCTTGCGCCGCCGATCATCCCTTCAACGATCCTTTGTGCTGGCAGCAACTATCGTGAGCATAACGAGGAGAAAGCCGGCTCGCCAACGAGCGGCAAGGAGCCTGAATTTTTTCTCAAAACCTCGGATTGCGTGGTCGGCCCCGAAGAGCCGATCGTCTATGACGACAAGCTAACCCGAAAACTCGATTGCGAGACCGAGCTTGCCATCGTGATCGGAAGGCCCGGCCGGCACATTCCGAAAGATCAGGCGCTTGCCCACATCTTTGGCTATACGATCGTCAATGACGTTACGGCCCGCGATCGCCAGGTTCGCCGTTCAGGGGAATTTACTTGGTATGAGTTGGGACGGGGAAAGGCATTTGATGGCAGCGCCCCGCTGGGCCCGTGCATCGTTACCGCCGACGAAATTCCGGACCCGCAGATACTTGACATTCGAACGAGAATAAACGGCGAGTTGCGCCAATTCAGCAATACTCGAAATATGATTTGGACTTGCGCCGACCTCATCCATTTTTTCTCGACAAACTTTACCTTGAAACCCGGCATGGTCATCATCACTGGGACGCCCGCCGGTACGGCCTGGTCGACGGATGCGGAATTGGGCGGGCACTGGAAGCCAAATGGCGATCTTGTTGCCGCCTCGCGTTATTGTCTGCCGGGTGATTTGGTTGAATCCGAAATCGAACGCATTGGGGTTCTCAGAAATCCTGTGCAGCTGCAAGCATAGACTTGGCGCCAGTGGTTGGTAAGTATGCCGAACCATGCGGCGTGTCCTCATAAATCCGGCCTAATGCCAGCCGTCGGCTCGCTTAATGTCTCACAATCCCCGGCGCGGTCCTTTTCGAAGCAGGCGCAGGATGCGGCACGATCCGGGACACGGGCGCTTATCCTGCAGCCCGTTGTGTGCTTTGGTCCTTGGCCGGCTCTCTTAAGGCGTGAATGACCGCATTCGAGCCTTGCACAAGCTTTGCGGCCCCCAAGCACATGGCGTCGAACGCCTTCGCGTCGAGACCGCCAAAGAAATGATCGTTGATCCAGCGAATTTCCTCGCTGATCCGGTCAAGCTTCAACCGGCCCGACGGCGCGATGCTGAGAAGCACGCCGCGACGATCGTCCGGATTAATGCGCTTGAGCAGAAAGTTGCGCCGCACAAGCTTGTTCGTCTCCGAAGCAACGAATGCACTCGAGACGTGCAACGCCTCGGCCAAAGCGCCGACACTCAATCCCTGCGAACCCTGCAGGTGAGCGATGGCGACGATCAGGCTGTATTGCGGTCCGGTGATCCCGAGTTTTCGGCCGAGATGGGTGCGGGCCATCTCCATGCGGGCCGAGATCGTGAGCAGATCGCTGACAAGCGTTCGGAACCGGCGGTCCGAACCACCGTCGAGCAGGCTGGCCCGCGACGCCGTCGGCGGCAGAACAAATGTTCCGGCCTCCGGCATTATGGGTGCGCTCCCTTTGCCCGGGCGCCGCCGCGGCAGAGCCCGGCTAGAGGCTGACATAGCCGGTATCGTTGAGAAGCTGCGACTCGACCGGAATGTGCAAGCTGTCGTGGACGGTGTTGTAGAACTTCCAGAAGCCGACGACGCAGGCAAGCTCGACGACCTGCGCCGGCGTCAGATGTTGCTTCAAGCGCTGCAGGATCTCGTCCGATACGGATGTGGGATCTTGCGATGCCGAGCGAACGTAGTCGAAGCAGGCGTTCTCCATATCGTCCTTCGGCTCGTAGGCGCCCGTGATGATGTCTTGAAGTTCCCGTTCACTAAGGCCCCAGCCTTCGAAATCGTTATCCTTGGGCTTTTTCAACATCGAGCAGCTATGCGCCGTGCAATAGGCGCAGCCGTTGGTCGCGCAGGCCACCGCCGCGAGCTTTCGCTTCAACAACTGGTCGAGCGTCGAGGTCGGGTCGCGCATGACGTTGCTGTTGAGCCGCCACAACGTCTCGGCGATTTCAGGACGGTGGGCGTAAAGCTTGAGCGCATTCGGCAGAAAGCCCATGCGCTTCTTGTAAGGCTCAACCACCGGACTGAGCCGCGGATCGAAATCCTGTTCTTTAACGTAGGGAATGAAAGGCTCGCCTTCGACCAACACCTTGGGCTTGGGAGGAGTAATGGCGTCCATGGCGTTCTCCTGTCAGAGATAATCCTTGAGATTGACCTTGCCCCAGTTGCGGGGCCACGCACGTTCGAAATCCGCGGGATCGTGTCGTGACTTGGCGGTGGCATCGATGCCCATCTTGCCGACGACGCGCCAGGGCGCTTGGCCCTCGATCGGCTGCGCCGAAGGATCATAGGGCGAGCCGCGCGTATTCCCGACGATGATCACGTCGCGCGATGGATCGCAGCGCGTCGCAATCGCATGATAGAGGTCGGCGGCATCGTCGAGATCGGTATCGGGGCTGACCGCGACCACGAGCTTGGTGTTGAGCCAAGGTGCGCCCATCGCCGTCATCAATGCGTCATTGATGAAGCCTTCGCGCGGCGCGGTGACCTGTATGATGCAAGACAGCGCCGCGCCCCAGGTCGGGAAGCGCACATCCTTCACGTCGAGGCCGATTTCGGAGAGCCGATTGTAAAGGACCGCTTCATGGCATAGCCGCGGCAACGGCTGATGGTCGGTGGCCGGGGTGGTCTGATGATTGCGGTAGATCGGTCGGTCGCCGCGCATCGTGATGGCGGTGATCTCGACTTCCGGCAAATCCTCGAAATGCGGCAGGTGATACATCGACGGCGACGTGACGTCGCCCACCCGTCTGCGGCCATTGAGCCTGACGCGAGCTTCGACCACGATCTCGGCCTCGGCCGGTACAGTAAGGTCGAGCGTCTCGCACGGCACCATTTCGATGTCGCGGTCCATTACGGTGCCGACCATTTCCATCTCGCCCCACGAATCCATGTGCAGGCCTGAGAAATTGGCCATGATTTCGTAGGCCGGCGGCACGCCGATGACGAAGGCGATCGGCATGGTCTCGGCGCCGATCTCGCGATACTTGCGCACGATGATGTGCGAGTGGGGCGTGACGAAGCTGATCAGGCCCTGGCGCGGACCGACCGCATGGGTGCCGGCATGACAGGAATTGTAGAAGCCTGTCTCCGGATCCTTGATGATATTCATCGCCGTGAGATAGGGCGCCGTGTCCTTGTCCTTGTGGAATGGAATTGGCAGCTGGGTCCAATCGGCGTTCTCGCCGAGCCGTATCACTTCCTTGACCGGACCGGATTTGACGGCTTTGAATCCGCGCGGCGGCTGCCGCAGGCGATAAGCAAGCGTCTTGATGAAATCCTTCGGCGCGACGCCGAGGGCGCGCGCCTGCGAGCGACGGTTCTTCACCAGGATGTCGCAGAGCCGGAAACCCGGTTTCTCGACGATGTTCTCAAACAGAATGGGCTGGTCGCTCTGCGCCGACAGCGCGCCAATATCGTCCATGCGAACCGGCTTGGTGATCCGCGTGACGATGTCGGCATTGGTCTCGAGATATCCGCGCAGCGACGGGTCGAGAACGAAATTCGATGAACCGCGGTCAGCCGACGGCACATCCATGGGACGTCCTTTGTGCTTTCGACAAAATTATGTAAGTAACTTTAGTATTTGCCGGATGATGGTGTCAAGCCGACTATTGGCTCGGCCGGTAAGGGAAGGATCAACAGAGTAATCTCGACGTGTCGCCGGTCGATCAGCGTTTCGCTTGCGACGTGTTCAGCGCCGCGGCGGCGCGAATGAGAGTCTTCAACGCCGCCTCGTCGATCGTATCGCCCTCGTGAAAGTCGATGGCGCGGCGGGTGTTGCCTTCGAGGCTTGCATTGAAGAGCTTGGAAGGGTCTTTCAGAGCCGCGCCCTTGGCGAAGGTCATCTTCACGGCGTTCTTGTAGGTCTCGCCCGTGCAGATAATTCCGTGGTGATACCACACCGGAACGCCGCGCCACTTCCACTCTTCGACCACGTCGGGAACGGCTTCTTTGATCAATGCGCGGACCCGGCCGAGCGTTTCGCCGCGCCAATCGCCGAGCTCCCTGATCCGCGCGTCGATCAGCTCGGACGGAGACGTGTCGGTTGACGCCACGCTCTGAGGCTTGGTCTTCTTCATGCCCGTCTCTTCTCCGTCCGCCCGCCGCGCATATAGGGTAACGCGAACATGTACAGACCGCTGAGCATCAGCAAGGCGAGCGGGGGCAGCGGTGAGTAAACCACCCACGCCGGCGTTTGTCCCAGTCCCATGCCGACGAAATTGGCGACGACGGTCGCGGTGAAAACAATCGAGAGCCAGCGGTGGAAGCGCCCTTAGTTTCTGCTTGGCTTGGGCGCATTCACGCGCGAAGCCGCACCACCGCGAAGTTCGGTTCTGAGGTCGTAGCCACGACGGAGCTGCTCTGACCCCCCACGATCAATCCGCGCAGTTCTGAGAGACAGCCGCGCAGGGCTAGCCGGACGCGCAGATCGGCGAGCGCGCGGCCTTCGATGGATTGTTCAAGCTCGCGGACGCTACTGATTGTTTGTTCCAGCACGATCCCGCTCCTGGTCTTTCTAGAAAGACACTTCCTAGAGAGCCAGGAGTAGGACCGATATGATTAACGCGGCGTTAAGGCCGCGGCCTGATCGCTTCGTCGGCCGCGGCGGCGCCTTTAGGCTACCTTTGCGATCCCCGGATCGTGCTCGGGCACCGTTTGCTGCGGCTCTTCCCCGCGCTCCGACCCAATCCAGACTGGCTCGCCGGTCGGATTCGATACGGCTGCGCCTAAAGGGGCAGGGGCCTCGCTTGCTTGCGCCTCAACAGTTCTTAACGCGACGCGCAGCGAGTCAATATCGTGGTCGACGTCTGGCGATGCCGTCTCGGGAGCCGGGCTGGATTCGGCCACCATCTCCACTGGCACGAAGATTTCGGAGGCTTGCGGGGCACTGACCTCGAACGCCGGAATTTCTGCGATCGCGGGAGGCGGTGCCGTGTCGACTTCAACGCCACTCGGAGCCCAGGCGATGGCGGGTTCAGCCGGCACTGACGCGGCTTCTGCGGCTTCAACCGTAACAGCGGCTTCGAGGGGCTGCGGCGCGGGTTCGCTGTGGAGGATTGCAGGTTGCTCTTCGGTCTTGGCCTCGGCGGCGATTTCTGCGACCGCAACCTCAGGGACTACAACCGCGGTAGGTGCCGGCTCAGCGGCTGGCTGTTGTGCCGCCGGACGGGGCGTGATCTCGTCCAACAAGCCCAGCACGCCGGAGATGTCGACGATCGACTTCTCCACCGCCAGCAAGGCGCGATATTCGCGTAGCTCATTCAGACGCTGCTTGACGCCCTCGCGAACGTTCTCCAAGGGCGAGTGCAACTCGCCGACGTGCGAAATCTCGTCCATGGCAGCCTGGATGGACAGGAAAGCACGATACTCTCTGACGTTGCGCAGATGCGTCTCGACTTGGTCGCGGATATTTTGAAGCGATTCAACTACTTCGGTCGATTGCATGGGCTCCTCCCGCCTGGCAAATGAACACAATACCGCCATAAAAGTTAGCAGGGAGGGGGCGCACGCGCTACACATTAGGTTTAATGATTTCTTAATATAGTAAACTCCGACGATGAATTTGTGAAAATGCTACCAGGGGAGGTGGGCGCTCGCCCGGTTCTCGCTTCCGCAGAGGTTTCCCCCAGTCTTGCCACCAACGTCGCCGCCGGAAAGATTGCCGATCGAACGATGACAGGCTAAGTGACTCGCATCGTGGGTGACTTGGCCTTCTTTGTCGATGTCGTGAAAGCCGTGTCAGGGGGCGCAAATCCCGGACTTGGCGCCATCGGCGAAACGAACGGCCAAGGAACGGCCAAGTGAGATGAAGAACAAGAGTGACCGTTAAGAGTATCTGTAAGATCTGAACCAATAGCCGGGGCGGCCATCGTCATTTTTTGACGCTGTCCGCGCCAGTTCGTGCAGATCGCGCTTCTGGCGCGTTGACGCATGTGTGTTTGTCCTTCGAGCCGGACTGGGCGCCGGCTTCCATCAACCGGGGTTCTTCCATGACGACCTTGTGGCTCATCGTTCTCTGCGGCGTTTTGGCGCTTATCTACGCCATCTGGGCCACGAGTTCGGTACTACGCGCCGATGCCGGCAGCGCCAAAATGCAGGAAATTGCCGCCGCCGTGCGCGAAGGTGCGCAGGCTTACCTGCGGCGGCAATACACCACGATCGCGATTGTCGGCGTGGTGATTTTCATCATTGTCGGCATCTTCCTTGGCTGGCTCGTGGCCATCGGTTTTGCGGTCGGCGCCATCCTCTCCGGCGCCACCGGCTTCATCGGCATGAACGTGTCGGTGCGCGCCAACGTGCGCACCGCGCAAGCCGCCATCAGCTCGCTTGCCGGAGGTCTGGAACTCGCCTTCCGGGCTGGCGCGATCACCGGTCTCTTGGTCGCCGGCCTCGCGCTCCTGGGCGTGACGCTTTACTTCATGTTCCTCACCGGGGTGCTGCACCTCGCCCCCAATGACCGCACGGTGGTCGACGCGATGGTGGCGCTCGGTTTCGGCGCCTCGCTGATATCGATCTTCGCCCGGTTGGGCGGCGGCATTTTCACCAAGGGCGCCGACGTCGGCGGCGATCTGGTCGGCAAAGTCGAGGCGGGCATCCCCGAAGACGATCCGCGCAATCCGGCCACCATCGCCGACAATGTCGGCGACAATGTCGGCGACTGTGCCGGCATGGCGGCGGACCTGTTCGAGACTTACGCGGTGACTGCGGTCGCCACCATGGTGCTGGCGGCCATCTTCTTCAGCTCATCGGCCGAAGCCGCGACCACGATGATGACTTATCCGCTGGCCATCGGCGGCATCTGCATCATCGCGTCGATCATCGGCACCTTCTTCGTGCGCCTGGGCGCCAGCCAGTCGATCATGGGCGCGCTTTACAAGGGCATGATCGCGACCGCGATCCTGTCGTTGCTCGGCATCGCCGGCGTCACCCACTATCTGATCGGCTTCGGCCCGCTGCCGGGCGTCGGTTACTCCGGCGCGGATCTTTTCTACTGCGGCATCGTCGGACTGGTGGTGACCGGCCTGATCATCTGGATCACCGAATACTACACCGGCACCAACTTCCGGCCGGTGCATTCGATCGCGCTCTCATCGGTCACCGGCCATGGCACCAACGTGATCCAGGGCCTTGCAATTTCGCTGGAATCGACCGCGTTGCCCGCGATAGTCATCATTGCCGGCATTCTCGTCACCTATAATCTCGCTGGCCTCTTTGGCATCGCCATCGCGGTGACCACCATGCTCGCGCTCGCCGGCATCGTGGTTGCGCTCGACGCCTTCGGTCCGGTCACCGACAATGCCGGCGGCATTGCCGAAATGGCCGGCTTGCCGAAGGAGGTGCGCAAGTCGACCGATGCGCTCGACGCCGTCGGCAACACCACCAAGGCGGTGACCAAGGGCTATGCCATCGGCTCGGCCGGCCTCGGCGCTCTGGTGCTGTTCGCCGCCTACAGCCAGGACCTCAAATTCTTCGTCGCCGGCGCCGACAAGCACCCGTATTTCCAGGGCGTTTCGCCGGACTTCTCGCTGAGCAATCCGTACGTCGTCGCCGGTCTCTTGTTCGGTGGCTTGTTGCCCTATTTGTTCGCCTCCATGGGCATGACCGCGGTCGGCCGCGCCGCTTCTTCGATCGTCGAGGAAGTGCGCCGGCAATTCCGCGAGAAGCCCGGCATCATGCAGGGCAAGGACAAGCCCGATTACGGCCGCGCGGTCGACATGCTCACCCGCGCCGCGATCAAGGAAATGATCGTGCCGTCCTTGCTGCCGGTGCTGTCGCCGATCGTCGGCTATTTCATCATCTACTTCGTCGCCGGCGGCGGCGCGCAGGGCAAGTCGGCGGCGTTCTCGGCGCTCGGCGCGATGCTGCTCGGCGTCATCGTCACCGGCCTGTTCGTCGCCATCTCGATGACCTCGGGCGGCGGCGCCTGGGACAATGCCAAGAAATACATCGAGGACGGCCATTACGGCGGCAAGGGCTCGGACGCCCACAAGGCGGCGGTCACGGGCGATACGGTCGGAGATCCCTACAAGGACACGGCCGGCCCGGCGGTAAACCCGATGATCAAGATCACCAACATCGTCGCCCTGTTGCTGCTGGCGGTGATGGCGCGCTAAGCCTGCGGAATTTGCCCGCAGGTCGCCCGGATGAACGAAGCCCGCATGTCGTTATGGTCATGCGGGCTTCGTGTTTTTTCAACGTAGGATGGGTTGAGTGAAACGAAACCCATCACACGGCCTCTCGGTGGGCCGATGGGTTTCGCTGCCGCTCAACCCATCCTACGATTTCCACGCCGTCAGAACGGCAGCGAGAAGTGGCTGTTCTGGATTGTTGAGAAGAGTTGCTTGAGGAGGCTGGCGTCGGAGCCGGCCGTGGGCGTCGTGCGGCTGACGAAGTCGAATAGCTTGCCGTCCTTGATGCCGTAGTTGGCGACCCGCTGGACGCGCCTGTCTCTGTCGAAATAGATCGCCACCACGCGCTGATCGGTGATGCTCGTCGGCATGAACGAAGCGGCCCGCGTCGCCGTCTGCGAGATGTAATAAAATGCCTCGCCCGAAACCGTGGCGACGGTGGAGGGGGTGCCCATCACGATCAGCACTTGCTCTTGTGAAGCACCGAGCCGGATTTGCTCAAGCGCTCCCTCAGGCAGCACATAGCCGCGCTGGAAGGTCTCGTCCAAGCAGCCGCCGAGCGGCAGCGCGAGCGCGAGCAAAAGCGCGGCACGCGCACCCAGTCGCCGGCGTCCCCTATGCCCCCGATTGCCCCGCATACCGGTATTCTGCCTTGTGTCCCAGCGTCGCTTGCCGTACCCCCGAAATCGGCAAATAGCAATTTGCAAATGGCGATTGTCAGGGCTTGGCGAAATCTGGCCTAGCTTCAAGGAAGCGAGCTATCCCCATGATCTTGAGTGCATTTCGGCGTAGCGACCAGGATCGCAATATCCATAGTCTCTATGGCGCCATCGTGGCACAAGCCCGCTTGCCGGCCTTTTACATCCATTACGGGGTGCCGGACAGCGTCGAGGGCCGCTTCGAGTTGCTGGTACTGCACCTCGTCCTGGTGCTGCGCCGGCTGGCCGATCGGCGAGCCGCCACTACGGGCGGCCCTTCGCTCGGTCCGGGCTCGGCCATTGGCCAGCGACTTTTCGATGTGTTCTGCCGCGACCTCGACGACAACTTGCGGGAGATGGGCGTCGGCGATCTGGCGGTGCCGCGCCGCATGCGGCAATTCGGCGAAGCCTTTTACGGCCGGCAGGGGGCTTATGGCACGGCGCTCGACATGGCCGATCAGCCCGCGCTTGAGAAGGCGCTGGCGCGCAATATGTTAGGCGATGAGGATGCGGCGGACCGCGCGGCGGCGCTGGCGCGGTATGTGGGCGCGGCGATGGGCCAATTGGAGGCGGAACCGGAACAAGCCTTGCTCGCGGGCAATGCCGTTTTTCCAAGTCCGGAGAGCTTTGTGAATGCCTAAGCAGGAGAAACCCGCACCGTCGCCCTGGCACGTGCCGGTGGCGCTCGACGATGTGCCGGAGGAGGGTCAGCATTTTGATCTCGCTGCCGATGCGGAGACCCGTATCGGAGTGGCGCAGATAGCCGGTTTGCGCGATCTGCCGCGCCTGCAGGCGAGCTTCGATGTCAGTCGACATGGCCGCGGCCTGCATGTCACCGGCCGCGTCTCGGCCACCGCCGGACAGACCTGTGTGGTGACGCTCGAGCCGCTCACCAACGAGGTCAGCGAAGAGATTGATCTGTTGTTCGAGCCGCCGCCCGTGGTGGCGCCGGATTTGGAAGCCGACGCCCCGGAGCGAAAATTGAGCGATTACACTGAGCCCTTGCTCGACGGAAAGGTCGATCTTGGGGAACTCGCCACCGAGTTTTTGATCCTCGGCCTTGACCCTTATCCGCGCAAGCCCGGAGCGGTTTTCCAGCCGCCGGCCGACACGAGCGTCGACGAAGGCCCGTTCGCGGGGCTGAACGCGCTCAAGAAAGGTCGCGATGGCGCGTGATGGCAGTTGTTTCCGGGTGACGAAACGCTATTCTCCGGCCGCGCTCAGCGCCCCTCATTTCGGACCTGGAGCATGATTCCGAAAAGTGGACGAGGCTCTTCGGACGGAAATCATGTGCCGGCGTGACCATCGCATCCGCGACCCGGGCACGTCAGGTCGGATCACGGTCTAGGATTGCGGTCGGGATATGTCGCAAACGGTTCGCATTGCGCTCGATGCGATGGGGGGGGACCATGGCCCGGCCGTGGTCGTTGCCGGTGCCGACCTCGCGTTGGTGCGCTGCCCCGACAGCCAGTTTCTGTTTTTCGGCCATACCGACCAGGTGGCGCCGCTTCTGGCCAAGCATCCAAAGTTGCAGGCCGTGTCGAAGCTCATCCATGCCGACATCGCCGTGCGCATGGAGGATAAGCCGAGCCAGGCGTTGCGCTCGGGCCGCCGCCGGTCGTCGATGTGGCTTGCAATCGATGCAGTCAAGAAGAAGGAAGCCGATACTGTAGTATCGGCGGGCAATACTGGCGCGCTGATGGCGATGTCCAAATTCGAACTCAAGATGTTGTCGGGCATCGAGCGGCCTGCGATCGCAGCGCTATGGCCGACATTGCGCGGTGAATCGATCGTCCTTGACCTCGGGGCTTCGATCGGTGCGGATGCGGAGCATCTGGTCGATCTCGCGGTCATGGGAGCCGCCACCGCCCGCATTCTCCTCGGGCACAAGCGCCCGACCGTGGGACTTCTCAACATCGGTGTGGAAGAAGTGAAGGGATTAGAAGAAGTACGAGAAGCCGGCCGCATGCTGCGCGAGCGGCAAATGCCGGATCTGGATTATGTGGGCTTTGTCGAAGGTGACGATATCGGCTCCGGCAAGGTGGATGTGGTCGTCACCGAGGGATTTGTCGGCAACATCGCGCTCAAGACCGCGGAGGGCACGGCCCGGCAGATCCGCGAACACTTGCGCACGGCGATGCAAAGCTCGCTCGCAAGCCGCATCGGCTATCTGTTGGCGCGTTCCGGTTTCGCGAAGCTGCGCGACAAGCTCGATCCGCGCCGCTCCAATGGCGGGGTATTGCTCGGCCTAAACGGCATCGTGATCAAGAGCCACGGCGGCACCGACGCTGAAGGTTTCGCCGCCGCCATCGAGGTCGGCTACGAGGTGGTTCGCAACGATCTTCTCGCCAAGATCACGGCGGCACTCGAGCGGGGCGTGGCCGGCGAGCCGCGGCGGGCATTGATCGGAGCCACTTCGTGACCGTACGCCGTTCTGTCGTCCTTGGTTGCGGCAGCTACCTGCCGAACCAGGTCCTCACCAATGCCGATCTGGCGCGCAAAGTGGATACCTCCGACGAGTGGATCGTCCAACGCACCGGGATTTACGAGCGGCGCATCGCCGCCCCGGGCGAACTGACATCGCACATGGCTGCGCACGCGGCCCGCGCCGCGCTTGCGCACGCTCATCTCGACGCGCAGGCTATCGATCTGATCGTGCTCGCCACCTCGACGCCGGACAATACCTTCCCGGCGAGTGCGGTCGCGGTGCAGAGCGAGCTTGGCATCACCCATGGTGCCGCCTTCGATCTGCAGGCGGTTTGTTCAGGCTTCGTCTTTGGGCTTTCCACCGCCGACGCACTGCTGCGATCGGGCGCGTTCAACCGCGCGCTGGTGATCGGGGCAGAGACTTTTTCTCGACTCCTCGATTGGACCGACCGCACCACATGCGTGCTGTTCGGCGACGGCGCGGGCGCTGTGGTCCTGGAGGCGCAGGATCAGCCCGGCAGCCGTGACGACCGCGGCGTGCTGACAGTGCGGTTACGCTCGGACGGCCGCCACAAGTCTAAGCTTTACGTCGACGGCGGCCCATCATCGACCGGAACGGTTGGCCATCTGCGCATGGAAGGCCGCGAGGTTTTTCGCCACGCGGTGGCGATGATCACTGACGTGGTCGAGGATGCGTTCAAGGCGACTGGGTATGGTGTGGGCGACATCGACTGGTTCGTGCCGCATCAGGCCAACAAGCGCATCATCGACGGCTCCGCGCACAAGCTTGGCATCGATCCGTCGAAAGTCGTGACGACGGTCGACCGGCATGGCAATACCTCGGCCGCGTCGATCCCGTTGGCGTTGGCGGACGCGGTCGCCGACCGGCGTATCAAGGGCGGCGATCTTGTTTTGCTGGAAGCGATGGGCGGCGGTTTTACCTGGGGAGCCGCGCTGCTGCGCTGGTAAATAAGGCCCATTCAAGGCCGTTGACCGTTTGGAAAGAAGCTAATATCGTTGGAAATTCAAAACGATACGATGATGCGCTGGGCATCGATCGCCGAGAGCGGGGCTGGCGATGACGAGGAAGACGATCACGCGTGCTGATTTGTGTGAGGCGGTCTATCAAAAAGTCGGGCTATCGCGCACGGAATCAGCGACGTTGGTCGAACTGGTTCTCAAGGAAATCACCGATTGTCTTGAGCGCGGCGAAACAGTGAAGCTGTCGTCCTTTGGGTCCTTCGTGGTGCGCAAGAAAGGCCAGCGCATCGGTCGAAACCCAAAGACCGGCAAAGAAGTGCCAATCTCGCCGCGGCGCGTCATGGTATTCAAGCCATCGGCTATTCTCAAGCAGCGTATCAACGAGCCGGACGGCGGCGAGCCGCCTCTGGAGTAGCGCGCCAGGGCATGATCCGGAAAGGTGGAAACCGGTGTTCCGAAAAAGATCATGCTCCAGCAAAATCTTAGAGCACGTGCTCTAAGAGGGTGATCCGGAAAACGACATCGCGTTTTTTCCGGATCATGCAGCAGCACAGCGGGAGAAGGGGCCCTGGAAAAGGCGCCGGACGCATTCCGCACGATCAGCGAGGTCGCTGAGGAGATCGACGTTCCTCAGCACGTGCTGCGCTTTTGGGAAAGCCGCTTCACCCAGATCCGGCCGCTCAAGCGCGGCGGCGGACGCCGTTACTACCGCCCGGACGATATCGATTTGCTGCGCGGCGTGCGGCACTTGCTCTACAGCGAAGGCTATACGATCCGCGGCGTGCAACGCATCCTGCGCGAGGAAGGTTTGTCTTTCGTGCAAAATGTCTGGCGCACCGGGGCCGCGCTCCCCGCGGACCAGACGGTGGACGAGGATCAAGCCGAGAGCGTGGAGGCGCTCGACGACGAGGAAGAAGGCGAGGGTGACGCCGAAGGCGGGGACGAGGTTGAAGACGACGACGAAGAAGAAGACGAGGAGGGCGAAACTGCAAAAGTCGCGAGCCGTGCGCCTGAGCCGTCAAACGTTACCAGGCCTGCTCCGGCTTCTGGGCGGCCCGAGGAGCGGCGGGAGCCCAATCTGATACCGCCAACCGCCGCCGTGGTGCCCGCGCGGGCTGCGGCCGTCAGCCAAGGCCGGCAGACCAGCACCAGCGGTCAAAACCAGCAGAAACTGCAGACAGCGCTGGATGAATTGCTCGCCTGCCGCAACCTCATCCATGCGGCGCTTGGCGAAACGGCTTCGTGTGACGAACAAACGGACCGAGCAGGCTAGAGGGTCGGAAAACCCGCGCCCCAGCCGAGCTTTGTTCCGCCGCTTTGTGAAGGCCGTCAGCTAATGCCGTGGGACGGCGTTGCCGGCCTTCTGGTGCTTTGCGAGCCGCTGCGTCTGCACGCGCACGCAACCATTGTTGCCGCACACGTTTGTCACGGTCTCGATCGGCAACGCCGCAACTGCCGGTCTTGCCGCCATCGGCATAGCCGCATTGGCCTGCTGCCCGGCTACGCCGCACAAGAGAAGCCCCGCCGCAACTGCGGTAACGAAAATCGTGCGCATCGCCGCCCCCTCAGGTACGGGCTTCTGTCGCCCGAATCGCGAACCCAGGGTCCTATTATACCTCAAGTCACGAGTAACCGGTGGGCTGAACACCATGGTGATAGCGACGCAGAAACTCGCCGTGGAAACCCTATCGGCCTTGCGACCGTCGCAACAAAAATTCCACCTCATAGCGGTTGATGCCGATGTCCCTTAGCTCGCGGTCGGATAGCCGCGCCAGAGCGCGCCGTTGGCGTCCACGCTCGACCATCGTCCGCCAATCGCGGACCTGTCGCGCGGCCCATCGTTGCCGGATAGCCGCAAGGCGCCCGATCAGCGCCTGTAAATAAGCGCCTGCACCCATCAGATGGTCGGCGGTATGAACGGCAGGCGAGCAAGCGGCCGCCAACCGGTGAATGCTTTCACGATCTGCTTGGAGGAAGGTCATGATTTCACACCACGTTTTGCCTCCTTCCAACGTGGTTCGGTCTCCTAGTCCTCGCAAACGAGAAAATCTCCGGCAGCGCTGAAAGCGATTCACCGATGCAGCACCGGGCGAACCGGAGGGCCTGGCGCGAAGAGCACCGCAAAGAGGTCGGTCGCATGTTGGGCCGCGTCTATTGGTCTTTGCCGAGCGCTGCCGTAACCTGCCGGCCTTGCGCGAAGGACAAGGAATGGGCTTCAAGCTCCCACCGCTGAGCTCCGTGCGCGTGTTCGAGGCGGCGGCCCGGCACGGGAGCTTCAAGAAGGCGGCCGAAGAACTCAACATCACCGCCAGCGCGGTCAGCCACGCCGTGCAAAATCTGGAAGACTGGCTCGGCCTTGCCTTGTTTCAGCGCGGGCGCGGCAAGCTTGGACTGACCGAGCCCGGCGCCGCCTATGCGGCGGCTGTCGGCGAAGCGTTGAAAGCGGTCGCCGAAGCGACCGCGCGGCTTCCCGGGCGCCGATCGCAAGGGCGGCTTTCGATCAGCGCCGCGCCGGGTTTTGCCAGCCGCTGGCTGATGCCGCGTTTGTCCCGATTTACCGATCGCTACCCGGAGATCGGGGTGGATATTGAAACCTCGCTCAAGCCGGTGGATCTGCCGATGGAGGGCATCGACGCCGCCATCCGGCTCGCTCCGCCATCGCGGGCAACGCCCTCCTGGACCCGGCTTCTCGATGAATCCCTGGTACCTGTTTGCTCGCCGGCGCTGCGGGAGAAGTATCGCGATCTTTCCGGACTTGAACTGATCGCCCAGGTCGACCTCATCCATATGACGTCGATTTCCGGCGATTGGGCCGAGTGGTATCGCATCATCGGTGCCGCGACGCCGGCCAATGTCCGCGGCGGATTGCGTGTCGATACGGTCAACATGGCACTCGAAGCGGCGCGCCGGGGCCATGGTATTGCGCTTGGGCGCACCCCGCTGTTCGAGGCTGAGATCGCATCCGGCGAGCTCGTTTGCCTGCTCGACGAACGCGTGCCCAGCGGTTGGAGCTATTGGCTCGTGACCATGGACGCGGATTTTCAGAGCCAGGACGTGAAAGGCTTCCGGCAGTGGCTGCTCGATGAGGTAGGGGCCGCCGCATCGCCGGCGAGCAAACAACGGCCGCGAGACCGTCTGCGTCAGGCGCGAGCTTGACCTGCCCATCCGCACCGTTGCGCTCGGCGCCCGTATGACGGGGGCGGGAGAGCCAGGATCAATCGAAGCCATCGCGTCTGAGAGCGCGGGGCGGCACGATGTCGGCGGTTGAGTGAAACTCAGCCCGGCGTGAAAACATCGCGCGTGTCTTCGCCCGCCGTTTCGGGTGAACTTTGCGCATGTCGAGCCGCTGCCACGAATATCCGGCTGCTGATCGCTGCGCCCCGCCTTCGATCATTCCCGAGGCGGTGATAATCCCGTGGGATCACGCTTGCAACATCGTCGCCATCACGCGGCCGTTGACCGAACCGGAATGGACGATGCTGCGTGCGTTTGCTCATCGCACGAGTCGGGAGTTGTTGCGGCTGCGGTTCGGGCAGGCGGCCGATTTCGCCGATGACCGCACGCTCGAGCGTTTCTTCGGCATCGATGGCAACGACGACGAAATGCTCTGGATGCTGGAGGAGGGCGGGGCGATATGCGGTGTTGTCCATCTCGTTCGCGTGTCGCCCACGCGCGCGGAAATCGCCTTGATTGTGCGCTCGGACCGCGCGCGCCGGGGAATTGGCGAGAGGCTGTTGAGGGCTGCGCTTACCCGTGCATCAGGTCAGGGCGTTGCCGTGCTCGACGCATTCGTTCTCTACGAAAACATCCCGATGTTGCGGCTGGCGCGTAAGGTCGGCTTCGAGTTGCACGATGCCTCCGGCCTATCCGTTGCACTTGAATTCGATCTCCGTCATGTCCGGTGCGGCTGCGAAAACGTTGCCGGCGCTCATGCCGTCGCGCCGAGCGATGCCCGTGCGGTTGCCGGCTGATTTTTTTGATTGTCGCATAACGACTTTCGTCGAAGGGGCAGGTCTTGCCGGACGCGCCCTAGCGATTGTTGTCGTTCTGATAGCCGATGCGGCGTCCGCTATTATCGAAAAAGTTGATGCCGCTGCCGTCGGCGCGCGGCACCGCATAACCGATCCGGTTACCGTTGCGGTCGTAAATGCCGTTTTTGTTGTTGTAATTCTGTGCGCTGTTTTCCCAGTTTTGCGGGCTGTTGCGCCAATCTTGCGACCTATTCTGGAAGTTGGCCGAGCTGTTTTGCCAGTTATCGGGGTTGTTCTTCCAGTTCTGGAGGCTGTTCTCCCAGTTCTGCGAACTCGGCGACAACGGCTCGCCGGGTGGGCCCTGCAGATAGGTCTGGGCGAAGCAAGTCCCGGATCCCCCTGTCGCCAACGCCATGATCGAGAGCCAAAGCGCACATCCCACTGGCCGCGTCATCGTCGACCTCCCCATTCTCCGCGCGCAACGCAGCGCCCGCCTGGGAGTTCCCGACTAGGTGTTCGTGCTTACGTCTTTGTTTATTGGCCTTTCTTGTTATACGGCCAGCTCAATGTGCACTCGGTCGCTCATGGCGGCTGGCGCCCGCCATTGGCTTCGACCACGGCCCCCGTAATGTAGCCGGCGCGCGCTGAAGCAAGAAACGCGATCGTCTCGGCGATATCGTCCGGCTTCCCGAGCCGGCCGATCGGAATAGCCTTCCGTGCAGCCTCGATCTGATCTGCCGTCAATTCGCTGCGCACGGCGGGTGTGTCGGTCAAGCCAGGTGCAACAGTGTTGACGGTGATGCCGAGTGGTGCCGCTTCCAGCGCCGCGCAGCGTGTCAGATGGATGACCGCAGCCTTCGCCGCCGAATAGGCCGGTCCGGTCGGGCTTTCGGGGGTGATGCCCGACATCGATGAGACGGTGATGATGCGGCCGTCGGCGACCGGATTTTTCAACCGCCGCGCGAGCATGGCGCGGATGCAAAGGAACGGGCCGCGTGCATTAAGAGCCTCTGTGCGTATCCAATTTTCGGCTGTGGTCTCGATGATGGTTGGGCGTCGGCCCGGGGTCAGCAATGGCCCGCCGGCGACGCAGGCGAGCACCGCCACCGGGCCGAGTTCTGCCTCAACCGCCTCAAATAGCGCCTCGACCGACGACTCATCCGCGACATCGACCGCGAAGGCCGTATGCCCGCCGCCGGGCAGCGTCGTCGCCGTGCGGCGCGCCTCGGTGACATTCAGATCGCCGAGCGCGATTGTGTGTCCATCGCGCGCCAGCGCGCGCGCGGTCGCCTCGCCGATGCCCCGGGCTGCGCCGGTGACGATCGCAACGCGTCTCATGATTTCCCCCAATTGGCCCACCTTATAATACCCGCAGATGCTGAAGGGTCGATGGTGCCTTCATCGTGTTGTTGTAGCTCTGCGATATCCATGAAGCGAGTATCCAGCGCGATCTGAAATGACTAAGCTCTAGGCGCAAGGGTGATCTGCACAAATAGAGGTGGACGATAGCAACCGGCAGCTTGCTCGCGGATGCGGTGGAATATACTGGTCCCGCATGGGGGAAGGGTCCATGGAGTACCGGCGACAAGTGGCGATGAGATGCGATGGCGAGGATTTCGTCATTGCTCTACAGCCGGAAGACGAGATCGTCTTTCGCACCAAAGACGCCCGCGCGCTCCGCAATCTCTGCCGACGGCTTCGCTGGCAGATAGCCATCGACACGACGCTGTCCATCGAGGATTGGACATGGCCGCCGGAAAACGGCGGCACCCCTCGCGAAAAGATCTGAACCTGAAAAATTGAACAGCCGGAGAGTTTCTGGCTGAACTCTCTCGTGCAGGTGCGCTAGACGCGTCGCTGAAAAGCATGCCCTCGGGCTCGACCCGACGGGTGGAAACCGGATTTCCGAAACGGACATGCGACAACGGATGAATCCGGAGCCCATCCTGATTTCCACTCAATCGAGATGGCTCTAGATCCGATGGCTTGCCGCGCGCGAGCGAACCGGGCAGGGCACCGCTTAACGTCAGCGGCGACGTTTGAATTCTTATGACATCGCCGGCGGAATTGTTGCATGGCAGCATTGCGGTGCAGTGCGTTGCTGCGGAAGCGTTATGCTTCTAATCGTTCTTTGGTGAGTTGGTGAAACGACTCGTTGTCTGTTTCTTGGAATGCCAGTTTCTTGGAATGCCGGTCTCTTGAAATGCCACGTGTCTTGAAATGCCGCGTATCTTGATCCGCTGCCGAACGTTCGGAAAGCCAGTCCCCACCGGACTAATGACGGAAAAGATTAGGTTCGATTCGTTGGGGGGAATGCAGTTCTCAATTATTTGTCCAACGTGTGGGAAAATCCATCGCTGGAAAAAGCGCGACGCTTGGATTGAGATCGCTGCGGAAGGACAGGAGCAGGTTGACGCTGCTGTCGAGTGAAACTTCAGATAACGTTATTTCTTGTTCAGTCGCCGGGTTTGTCGGCGCAAGCTTGTTATGGCGTCTCAGCTTCCACCATGCGTTTTCGGCCTAGCCACCGCGGCCTAACGCAGTAGCGGGATTTCGTAGTTACGATCAGGCCGCCTGGGCGTGATCAAGAAGACGATCGACATACGTCCTGGCGTTGCCCAGCATGTCATCACGGCTGCGGCCGTCGATCGCTTCATTAGGAGCGATGGCGGGAAACAGGCTCGGACATGCGGTCGTTATACTCGCCGTCCACCCGCCGCCGTCGAGCGGATTCTGCCAGAGAATGAAGAAGCCGCGGTACTCTATTTGCTCATCATGCATGACCGCATGTTGAACCGATTTGCTGACGGTCGACAACGCTGCCGTACGCACGCCTGCAACGCCGGTCCTGCATTTCACAATGAGGTGAAGGCCCTCGGGTGCTCGGCGATCAGCTTGCAGGTTAGCGTTGTGCAAGCGAGGCGGCGCGTGAGTGGCTTTGCACATCTTCACGCGAGATTTGCCGGATGCTGATCCACTTCGGTTCGTGTGGCTCGTCAGTCTATCTGGCTCGGGATCCGTGGCTCCGCCGGGCGAAGTGCGGACGCCCGCTGCTTTCTGATGTGGGGGCTGTCCGCCAGATCGACACACCCAGCGGGTCACCGAGGACTTTGCGTTACGGCCGCGCGGGCAGCTCTTGACTTTATGTTCTTGTTATGTTCTTATGCGCTTACGCCTTGGCGAAATGATGCGTGTAGGCAAAGTCGCCCGGGGGCTTGCACGGGAAATTCGCAATGCGCCGGCGGTTCGCGGCGGCAGCGGTTTGGCGCGGTCGGAAAACGTGTCGACGCACAAAGCGAAATCGTCGGCGAAATAGAGTCATGATTTGCGAGTGGAAGGGGTCCCCCGCACCCGACATCCGATGTCTCCTTCTGCCCGCCGCCCCGGTCCCCCCCGACCGGGGCATCCTTTTTCAGGGTGATCGTCGGCGGCTGTCATCGGTGCGCCCGCCGCGCTCATCTGTTGCGGCCGTCTGATCTGCCGTCGCTGTTTGATGTAGCGCGGCCGTGGCTGCTCTGATCTGTTGTGAAATGTTTGATCTGTCGGGAAATTTGAAAACACGACAAACGCCGCTGTGCTTTGTGCAATGTCGTCGTGATCGCGGTTGGGCATGAAAATAAGCTGAGGCCGCGCGGGGCATATTTATCAGATCGGCACAGCGCGGCCGGGAATCCCGCAATTGCCGACCTTGTTAGTTCGTCGACCGGAGATCTCGTTGTTTGGTCTTTCGGGACGTTTACCCAGCTGCGATCTGATCGCTGCCAAGGGCGCGCGCCAAAGGGCGCATGAATGGGCTCGGATGGCACAGTTAGCAGGCCATTTCCCCACTCGGGAGCGCGCTCGACGCCGATGGAAATGGTGTCTTTTGTGATGAGGGTCACTTTGACAGGACGCATAAGCCGATAGTGAAGATCAGTAAGCCCTTGCCACGTTGGTCGCGCGGGGAACGAAACGACCGGTCTGGGCTTGACCAATTGGGCCGTCTTGCTTGCAGAATTTAATATGTGACTGAGGGGCGCCTGGCGCGCACGGGGTGGTTGGTCATGTTCAAAAAGATCGCAATAACGCTATCCGCAACGGCCCTGGTCATGTTGGCTATCGCGCTTGCACCAGCCGTTCCGACCGCTCTTGCCACGGCTCGCACGACGGCGACCGTCGAAGACGGGAAGTCCGGTCAGCAGCCGGTTGCGCAGCAGTCGTGCGCGGATTTCGAAACGTGGTTTCTTGATCAGGATTGCAGTAAAGCCCACGGCAGGAAGATCGCCCACGCCAAGCATCATGTGGCACACCGGTAGGTGCTTGATCGTCTGGGGGCTGGTTGCCCAGACGGAAGGCGTTGCCCGCACCAGCAATCCAAGTGCCGCTTGACCGGTCCGTGCTGCGGCCGGAGGAAAGGCGCCGGAAGCGGTGCTAAACCTTCCGGTGGCCTTGCCGCCACCGCTTTCCGGCCCGACGCTTCGCGCGCCCCCATCAAGCCGGCAACGTCGGCTGTCCAGCGCCACGCTATTGAGTTTTGCGGCCGAAAGCGGTAAGTGCAGCAAGCCCTGGCATCCACGGGCCTTCTTTGCCTTCGCGCTGGTGAAAGTCGTCTCGCCGCGAGCGAAGTTGGGATCGCCAGCCGATCCCTGATCGGTCATGCCCCGGATAAGGTTGCTGCCCGCAAGCACCTGTCTTGGTGCTGCGGACTCCGCGTCCGCGCCTCCCGGCATAGCCCCAGACGCACGCACTGCGCCGTCCGGTTCGGCTCATCATCAACGTGGCTTTTATGCAACTCCGCGAAGCAAAAAATCTCCGCCACACAATCCACACCGCTTTGACGGGATTTTGTCTGATTGACTAACGACGCTGGCCTATCCGGTGGGGACCGGGGGGAGCGCGGAGTGCGGAGCGAGCGCCGAGGGATGGCGGGAACGCTTCGCGCTCCGCGATACTTTGCCACCTTGGAACACTTCCAGTCGGATCGTATTGTGTCGATAGACGGCTTGGTCTTTACCCTTAGCCCCCCAGCCCCGAAGGCCGACCGTCCAAGCCCCGCGCGTTGCGGGGCTTTGTTTTTGCGGCGTCAGCGCGTCCCGAATCGCGGCAGGCTCTCTAGCCCAACGAGGGCTGCGCATGATGGCTCTAACGCCGGACACCTGGCGGATCATCGGCTACGTGCGTGACATCGTTGTCATCTTGGGCATCGCGCTTGGCGCGTTATACCTATCGTGGCACCCCGAGAAGTTCGACGCCTTCATGTATTGGCTTATCGGTTACCGCTATCGGCATTAGATTTCCCGACCACCACCAAAGTGGGGACGGTCCGCTGTTTCTTCGCCGCCCTGTGGGCCGACAATAGTTGCCATTGTCCCGCGATCTTGAACAAGAGTTCGCGCTCCCAAAGATCTTGGGTTTCAACGGCAAGCGCCTTGGCTTCCATAGCGCGCTGGTGGAATTCGTCTGCGGTCATAACCTCATGACAACGCCTAACCGATAAAAAAAGTCCCAACGGGGGGTTAGACCGTTGGGACCTCATTTCACAGGTAGGGGGGACGGAGACGTCCATCTCAATCCCCAATTCGGGGTTTGTTCTGACATTGCGACCCTACTGTGACGTCTTGTGGAAAAGCCTGAGAGCAATCTACGGCTGAATTTTTTGTCGCTTTTCAGTACTGCGGACGTCTCAGCAAGTCGGGCAGCTTGGCGATGTGGAGTGCGATACGGCGCGCTTCATCGCGGGTCAGTCGTCGCATCAGCACACATCAATCCTTCGGGCCAACAAACAGATTGAAATCGACTGAGGCGAATTGCGGCAGTAGGCCAATCGGCGGGTCCCACTTCAGATGCCTTTCGTGTAAGGGAAGGCACGATCCGATAAGCCCTTTGAATTTCGCGGCTGAAGCGGAAGGATGATCTGGGTCTTTGAGGCCAACGATTAACCCAAAGTCGTCATACGATTTAGGACTACGGGTAGCACGCCGGACTGGTACCCCATGCGGATAAATAAGGTGCTGATTTCTGCCGCATACTTTTGCGTTTCGTCGACTGGGAATGCCGTGACGATGATGCCGACAAAATCCTGGTTCGCATCTCGGAATTTCGAAATCAAGCACTGCTTTTGGTCGTCGAGAAGTCTGCGTCCGTCTGTTTTCGTTAGCAGCGCGGCTGCCGGATTCATTGGATTTGCAATCGCAACCTGCAACTTGTCCTGAGCAAACGACAGCCGTTCTCTAAGCGTCGAAACGGTTCCGGACCACCACAACGTAGCAACGCCGAAGCCGATACCCGCTGAGACTATCGCCACGATCAGGAATGACCACGGCGCTGTCTTCACGACAGGCCATTCGTCCCGCACGGCTTTGATTGGTCCGAGATCCATAGGCCGACACCGAATCGGGGGCGAGAGACTTTACGGTACCGGCAACCGGACGGCGAGGGCAGCGGACGGGGAAGGGGGCGTGGCAGGGATATGAACGAATATAGAACTGACTTCGGGGATTTTTCGGGACTCTATGCGCCGATTTCGGGAGTTTTCTTCCTCTGTTCTCCGCTATTGCGATTTCGGTCTGAACGCTGTATGTCGAGAAACCCCCGATTATCACGGCCTTTCTGGCATCGGAGCGTAGCGCAGCCCGGTTAGCGCACCAGTCTGGGGGACTGGGGGTCGCGAGTTCAAATCTCGCCGCTCCGACCAGACAATCCCGGCGAAAATCAGCACTTGGGCGCGCGCCGATCAGATCGTTGCGCGCTTCGGGCCATGCTCCCACGACCGGTTAGGCTGACGCTGGCGGCTTCCGTCACCCCGGTCCATACGCGGGCCGCGGTCGGGGCAAAAATTGAAACTTCCGGTTTAGAAGCGCTTCAACCTCTCGGCCGTAAGACTGGAACCGCTGAGCAATCCGGTTCAGCGCAACAGGAGATTTCGAATGAAAAAGATTTCGGTGCCGCTTCTCGGAGTCATGATTCTTCTCGCCGGCCTGACGGCTGCCGCACCCGCGTTCGCGTTGGGCGGCTGTGGTGCGAACTACCATCGAAATGCGTGGGGCCGCTGCGTTTGGGGCGGTCAAAATCAAAATTGGTGCCTGCGACATACGGGCCATGTCGCCGCCTATGCTCCCAACGGCACGCGGTGGTGTTACTAACGTCCTCTGCCGATCTGGTGGCCGAATTGCCGGAGCGTCGATTATGACGTGCCGGCGAGTGCCGCTTTTCTGCAGCTTCCACAGGACCGGGCGGAGCTCTTGAGCCGAACCGCGATGCTCCGCCCCCTAACTACGACGGACCGTCGCTTCCCGCCATCTCCTGGCAGGGTCGACTACGCAATCTAAAGCTTGAGGAGGAAGGCTGCGGCTATGCCCAGCGGCCATCGGCCCATTGCGTGGCGAGCATGCCGAGTAGAACTGTCGTCCAGCCGATCGCGAGTACCATAACTGCCTCATCTCGTTTGGCAGGCTTTTCACCGAATCCATCTGAACGGCAGCTGAACAATCGCAGTGCCGGAGGTGGCCCCAGGCTCTCCCGAGGCCACCTCGAGCGATCACTTCTTCATCTTCAAGTCGGCGCCTCTGAAGGTGCTGACCATCGCGACCATGAGCCCGTCGTGGGTCTCGTAGGCGTCGGAGCCTTTGTATGGCTCAGCGAGGAAATCGGCTTCGGCTTTCCATTGAATGTTGAGAGTTTCACCGACCACCAAAGTCTGTTCGGGTGAGAACTTGATGCCGCACAAGCCTCCCTGATCATGCGGCTTCACGAAGTCCGCGAATACTTTGGCTGCCGCTTCTCGGCCTTTCACGACCATGCCATCCGGCAGATTGAGTTGATAGTTTTCTGGATACTGCGCCATGAGGCGGTTCCAGTCGCATTTGTTAAGTGCGTCCATGTGCTCGTCTATGACGGCCTGGGGAGTGGCCTGTTTTTTGAGCGGCGGCAGCTTCATGTCGTCGGCCCAGGCAAATGACGATCCAATGGGCAACATAAAAAGGGCTACGGCGGCAATTCTCAACAACATAGCATTTCCTCCTCTTGGTGCTTGTTCTAGGTCAGTCGTTCAACGACTGATCAGAAAGTTGAGCCGGTGGGCGCAGCGCGGTCAAGGAGAATTGGGCGTGGACGCACTTCGGCAAGCGCAACGGGCTGTGTGTGCTCGATACAAAACGTTGCTTGTCTGAGCGCGCGCCATTGGATCGCTGAGCTGTTCGCAGCGCACAAAAACAATCCGATCGTCCTCGGTGACGTAATCCCGCCGCTCCGGCCGTCACAATCAAATGCTTAAGATGACTTCGACGGCCGCAGGCGTGCGCTAAAATCTGCCGGGGAGTAGCGTCGAACGGCGAGCGATCGTATCAAAGCGGCGCGTATTGTCGCCGACGTGCCGATTGGAAAGGAATACTGGCTGCAGCGGTCCTTTACCTGCGGCGTAATCGATTTCTGCAGAGCTTTCGGCCAACGATCACGCGGGAAGTTCTTGATGTGAACACCAGAGCGAGGACGGGATCATGCCACGCACGCAAGAAGCAGATCGATCGAAGCGTCGAAGAAAGGCCATCCCAGTGCTGGGCGCAGCCGGCTTGTCGCTGTCGTTCGCGAGCGGTGCGACCTCCGCGATCGGGAGCGCCAATCTGCATACGGCGACATTGCCGCTGGCGGTCCGGCAACCCTTGTCTGAGGAAGAGATATTCGAGGTCAGCCTGGCGACGTTCCATGTGCGCGATGACGGAACGGTGGCACGCTGGGTAAGCCCGCGCCCGATCATGGTCGGCCAGGGTGCTTGTGGCGCCGATCTCTATTATCCCCAAAGCCCGCCGGTCGTCAGCGCTCCAACCTATCAGGCGTCGCCGATACCGGGATCGAGGCCGTCACGTCCGGCTTACAGGTACAAACGATCATACCCTTCGGGCCGGCCATAGTTGGAGCCGCGCCCACCGCGGGGCAACTCGCAGTCGCGACCGCTGAATTCTCCAACGCGAATGCTCCGAGGCATGCGCGAAAATCGCGTCTCCATGCAAAGCGCGCGTCAACCGAGGTCGACGCGTCGTCAGTCGCCGACATTGCCAAAAGTTAATTCCATGCGCGCTACGTTGCCGCGCTAAAGTGTGCGCGCGAAGCGTCCGGGGTCACACGCGTAGGCGAGGAGCAATCAATGCTGGCGAGGTTCGTTTGTGCCAGTGTCGCCGTCGTGCTGATTGCCGGCACAGCGGCGGCGCAATCCAATTCCAATAGTGGGAGCGCTCCGCAATCCAATCTGAGCGTTCCGATCGTACCGCAGGCCGCGCCCCCCACCCGAGAGCAGCTCGAGCGGCAAAAGGCGCTCGATAGCGCCTACGAAGCCACGATGCGCAAAGTCCCTGATAAAAAATCATCCGCCGATCCGTGGGGCGACCTTCGTTCGGCAAAAGGCAAGCAATAGCCCGCAACGAAAAAGGGCGCCCGTAGGCGCCCTAGTCGTTGAGGCTTAAGAGCCCGCTGAGCCACTGGATGCCCCATGCGGGCTCATTGCTATAGCACCGTTGGAGCGCGGCGAACGTTCAGATTCCTTTACACGCGACGCCTGCTGATGATTGGTCCGGCATACGCGAACCCAGCCAACATCCTTGCCAGCCGCCAGTTGGCCACTCTCTTAACCTCTCGACCGTAGCATCGCGCCTCTGCGTTGGACACGAAACGAAGGGACAAACCGATGAAGCGTCTTATTCCAGCGTTGTTGATCGCGTGCTTTGCGGTCGGTACGGCTGCGGCGCAGTCCTGCGACAGTCAGGCGGTTGGCGCCAACGGTAAAGCGCTCCACGGCGCGGCGAAGATGAGCTTCGTGCGCAAGTGCAAGCGTGACACCTGCGGCAGCAAAGCCGTGAGCGCGGAAGGCAAGCCGCTGCACGGTGCGGCCAAAAAAAGCTTCATGACGAAGTGCATGCGCACGGCCTAAACGGGTTCCGCGACCGAAAGCCCGCGGAGGCGAACCGTCGGGCCGCCAGCCGCATACTGGGCTAAACGGAATCGAGCTTGCCGCCTTCACCGGCGATCGCGTCATCCCACACGGCCGCGACTTCCAGCCAGGCGCGCGCCATTTGCTCAAACGTCTCACGCTCCCTATCGGACGTGGCGGTTCTCGCCCAGTCCAGGTGCTCGGCCGCGAACTCTCGGAATCTCGCCGCTGACATCAGCGCTCCCGTATTCACAGCCTTCGAATGTGCAACACGCCACAAGGCGAGGGTGTGACGAACGTCACTTGGTGTCGGCGTTGCGCGTCTCCACCCGAAAGCAATCGCCTCGCGCGTGGCGTTGGTCGCGGCGGCGTCCGCGCGCACGCGCTCGATGCCAATTCAGCCATGAGGCGGCCTCCCGCTATAAACTCCTGTAGAGTAGGCGTTCGATTCGCCGCCGGTATGATCTTTGTGGTCAACGCCTCGTGTCCCTCGTGCCGGGCGTTTCAATAGACAATGTTCCAAGCAACAAGTGCTTCGACGCTCAAGTGTTCCGGGGCGGAGCTTTTGCGTGCGTGGTCGAGGGGAGGCGAGGGCTCGAGGACAAACCCGTATGGAAGCGACGCGCTCGTGGCAGTTCGGATGGCTCTGGGCCGCCTACGCGATCAGCACGTTTGGGACGTGGATCGCGTTCGACGCGCTGACGATGGTCGCCATCCTAATGCTGCATGCGGGGCCGACCAAGGTAGCGATCATGGCGGCGACGGGGCCGGCGGTCGGGGCGTTGATCGCTGTTCCGCTCGGCCCTTGGGTCGAATTTCGCCGCAAGCGGCCGGTGATGATCGCGATGGACCTGGTTCGCTTCGCGGCGTTGGCCAGCATTCCTGCCACATTCGCGCTCGGCTGGCTCAGCTTCGCCCAGCTCCTCGCCGTATCGGTCATCGTCGGCGCCGCCAACATCGTCTTTCGAGCCGCGAGCGGCGCTTTCCTGAAAGGCCTTGTGCCGGCGCCGGAGCTGCTGACGGCCAACGCACGGTTCGAGTCCACGACCTGGACCGCGACCGCGATCGGGCCGCCGCTTGGCGGAGCCGCGGTCGGACTGCTCGGCTCGGTGGCGACGGTGGTCGCTGATGCGTTCAGCTATGTGTGCTCGGCCGCGGCGATCGCCATGATCGGCGGCTTCGAGCCGCGTCGGCCACGCGCCGGCGCGCCCGCGCTCCGTGCCGGCGATCTGCTCGATGGCTGGCGATACATCCTCGGCCACCCGATGCTTCGCCCGCTGTTCTTTAACACCATCCTGGTCGGCGGTCTGATCATGGCGACGGCGCCGTTGCTCGCCGTGCTCATGCTGGGCGATCTCGGGTTTAGCCCGTGGCAATACGGCCTTGCGTTCGGCGCGCCTTGCATCGGCGGGCTTGCCGGCGCCCGATTGGCCAACGGCCTTGCTGTCCGATTCGGGCGCCACAAGATCATGCTCGCCGCGGGCGTGTTACGGGCGTGCTGGTCCGTGGGATTGGCCTTCGTCTTCTCTGGAAGCGGCGGGCTTGCCCTCGTCATCGCCGTACAATTCGGCTTGGTGACGTGCATGGGTGTGTTCAATCCGGTGCTCGCGGCCTACCGGCTCGAGCAGACCCCGGCAGACCGTGTCGCCCGCACGCTGGCGGCGTGGTCCGTCACCAGCAGCGCGGCGATCGCCGGCATGACGGCGCTGTGGGGCGCCTTGGCGGCCGTCATTGGCCCGCGCATGGCGATCGCGGTTGCGGGCGTGCTCATGCTCGCCACGCCGTTTTTGCTTCCCAGGCGCGCGGATGCATCGGCGCCGGATCGGGAGCCGGCGCAGCCCGAACACGCCGCACGGCTGTTCGCGCCCGCGGACGGTTGATCATGCGCGGCGATCGGACGCGCATGCAAACGCCATCCCGCCTTCCAACAAATTGTTGCAAGCATATGTATCTCTGACTTCATTTTTGTTGCAGTTCGTGCGCGGCGGGTTGTCGAGCGAAGGTTGGCGCCGTTGGGCCCGAAAACGTCACGAGAATCATCGGTTTGGCGGAGTATGATCGGCTACAGTCCGCCCCCGGACTTGCCCGGAGGGTGGAAAACGGGTCTTCGGAAGGCGACTGCCAGGCTTGGGGCGACAAGCTTGGGGCGACAGCTTGGAACGGAGGATCAAGTTCAAACAAAGCGCGAGAGCAGAGAAGAATGTGTCGCATGCCGTTACGAATTTTCGAACCGAGGCGCTATAGAGTGCGTCGGTTTTCCCGCCCGCGCCGCCCAACCGGATTTTCATTGTGAAACGAATTTTCGCTGCGACCATCAATTCCTTACGCGCCATCGGCTTTGGCTTTAACAACGAGGCGGCACTCCGCGAAGAGATGATCGCGTTGGTCGCCGGACTTATTGCAGCCGTCTTCATCGCTCCGAGCATCGCCTGGTTTGTGGCGATGATCGGCTCTCTGCTGGGGCTGCTTGCGGTCGAATTCCTCAACACGGCGATCGAGAAATTGTCGGACCATGTCACGCCCGAGCACCACAAGGCCATCGGCCGGATCAAGGACTATGGCTCGGCGGCGGTGTTCAGCACCATTTGTCTGGTCGGATTGACGTGGCTGGCTGCGCTCGCCGTTCGCTGCGGCTGGATCTGAAATCTCTTATCGTTTACGGCCGACGCGCGTCGCCGGGCACAACGGCCAACGCGGCCCGGTGGCGGGCCCCTGTTTTGCTCGGCCTACGGCACGCCCGTTGGGCGCCCGGCAGAAGATGGAAATGCCCTTAAAATCGACCCTCGCCCATAACCCCATTTTAAGGCTCGGGGCGTTAGGAGGTAATCTTCCACCGACATTGTGAGCTAAGGACGGGCGTTGATCATGGCGTATACATCTGCGAATGCCGGGCAGGTTCCTCCGACGCGCGGTCTGAGCGTCGACCGGGCGCTGCGCAAGCTGTTTCCGTCGACGTCGAAGCTGACGTTCAATCCTTTGTTCCGTGTCACGGTGAACGCATTCGACGCTATCCCGCGCCTGGCTTTTCCCGAGTTCCGCACGCTGCCGCCAAATCATCTGCGCATCCGCATCGGTGTCGGCAATCGCATTCTCAACAATCAGACGCACTTTCTGGTGCACGCGCGCGACTTCTGGATGTTCGTGTTCTCCGAAGGCATCGCGACGATGCGCTCCGATATTTTAGATATCGGCGCCGGTTGTGGCCGTTGGGCGCACTGGTTGCGCGATTACAATTTCCGCGGCCGGCAATTTACCGGCACCTACGTGGGCATCGACATCGACGAGGAGGCGATCGCCTGGTGCCAGAAGAATTACGACGCCGAGCGCTTCTGTTTCCATATCTCGACCGACGCGAGCGTGTCCTACGCGCACTCCGGCGCGGGCGAGGGCGCTTATCGGATTCCGCTTGCCGACAATTCGTTCGATCTGGTGTTTTCCAATTCGCTGCTCACGCATCTTCTGGAAGCGGAGCTGGAAAATTACCTGCGCGAATCCTATCGGCTCCTGCGCACCGGCGGCGCGATGATGCATTCGCACTTCAACATCGAACATCCGCCGGCGAGCTACGGCAAGCGCCACACATTCCAGCATCGTTTGGGTAACGCGCTGATCGAATCGGAAGCGCAGCCAGAGGCCGCGGTCGCCTACCACACCGATTTCTTGTTCGGCTTGTGCCGCAAGATCGGCTTCTCCTCGTGCGAGATCGTGCACATGCCGGGCGGCGCCCAGCATCAACCGATTTTGCTCTGCCGCAAATAGCCGGCAGGCAGGGTTCCGCGTCCGCAGCGCGCGGGTGTGCCGCCGTGTCGGCGCGCCGCCGTTTGAGCGGGACTAACTCCACTCAATTTTCTGATCCGCGCTGACACGCGCTCCCTCCCGGTGAAAGGGAGGGGAAGGCGCTAACGTTGCGCCGTCAGATTTCGCACCGCACCATAGCTGCCGAATGTCGAGGCTCAAGCGGGCGCGGACCGCGCAGCGCGGACATTTTGTTTCGCCAACCGAACGCGGGCGGCATTTTTCATTCCACGATATAGTTGCGAAAGAGCAATAGTTGCTATTGCCAATTATATCGGCGCGATTAAGCTAATCACGCTGAATTTCAGAGCCGCACAAGAGACACTTCTGCAAGCCAAGGGGAGGGAACATGAAAAGCGCCTATGGCAGGACGACTCCGCCACCCTTGCGCGAATTGACCCATGTCGAAGCTGGCTCGCCGATGGGAGAGCTTTTCCGGCGCTACTGGCAGCCTGTCTGCCTCTCGGAAGAGCTAACGGACCTGCCCAGGAAAATAACGATCCTGTGCGAAGAATTGGTGTTGTTCCGCACCGAGAGCGGACAAGTCGGATGTCTTGAGCCGCACTGCAGCCATCGGGGCACGTCCTTGGAATTTGGGCGCGTGGAGCAAGACGGATTGCGTTGTTGCTACCACGGATGGCTATTTGCGCCTGACGGCAAAGTCGTAGAAATGCCCTGCGAAAAGCTGGGGGTTTGCGAACGGATGAATGTTGAGCATCCGGCCTACCCGGTGCGCGAGTTTGGCGGACTTGTCTTTGTGTATATGGGCCCGCCCGATAAGGAGCCGTTGCTGCCGGTCTTCGATGTGCTCGACACTAACCGCAGAAAGGATGTCGTGCTGCGCGGCATGCGCCTATGGGGTAACTATGCCATCGGCTTCGTGCGCGACTGCAATTGGCTGCAGCATTTCGAAAACGTTGTCGATCCCTGGCACGTTTTGGTTCTGCACCAATCGATCAGTGGTGACCAGTTCGATAGCGCGATGATGGTCGGCAGTGGTCGGATTTCGTTCGAGCAGACAAGCTTGGGCGTACGTTACAAGGTTGCCAAATCTCTGCCCAACGGAAGCCACTTCATCCGCTATGCGGAGTGCGTCGTTCCAAACATAGCTCTCATCCCCAACATCCGTGAGAAGGGGACAAACCCGGTGACCGAAGATCGATGTTCGGACGTCACGTGGGTTGTGCCCATCGACAACGAGCATGTGACCGCCTTCACGATCGTTGCCTGGCCGCTTGAGAACGGCAAGCCGAAGAAGGATTGGCGCCCCGGCACCGACACGGTATCCGACATCAGGCCCGGCTCTCTCACTCAACGCTCCTACGAGAACAAGCAACGCCGCCCCGACGATCTTGAGGCGCAGGAAAGTCAGCGCACGATCGCCGTCCATGCCCTCGAGAATTTGGCGGGATCGGATGCCGGCGTCGTTCGCTTGCGCAAACTGTTGTCTGAACAGGTCAAGAAGGTCAGCGCCGGATTGGATCCAATGAACGTCTTTCGCGATCCTGCGCAGAGCGTAGGTATTCCAACCAATGCCTGGAATTCGGTCGTTCGCGAAGGCGCGCTTGTCGCCGATTAAGGCATGATCCGGAACGGCGCGTACGTGCTCGCGCCGGCCGTAAAATGGCACAAGAGGAGATGGCGCAGATGACGCCGGACATTGGGCTCGACCGGAGCAGGGGTTGGTGGGTCGCCGCCCTATGTGCGTCCTTCATGTCGATAAACTATGCGGACAAGGTCATTGTCGGACTTGCCGCGCTACCAATCATGGAAGAGCTGAAGTTGCAGCCGAAAGAGTTCGGCCTTTTGGGGTCCGCGTTCTTTCTGCTCTATTCGCTCTCGGCTGTCGGCGTCGGCTTTCTCGCTGACCGACTGTCGACCAAGCTGATTATCGCCTCGCTTGCCACTATCTGGGCGTTGACGCTGTTGCCGATGGCGACGAGCGTGACGTTCGGCGTTCTGGTCGCCAGCCGGGTGCTGTTAGGGGCCGCTGAAGGCCCCTCGATCGCCATCGCCAATCACAGCATCTTCAAGTGGTTTCCAGACACGGGGCGGGCCTTGCCTTCGGCCGTCGTGAGCATCGGCTCGTCCGTCGGTGTCTTGATTTCTGCTCCGGCGCTCACCTGGCTGATCAAGACATACAATTGGCACGTGGCGTTTGCGGTACTTGCCGCAATTGGCTTTGTCTGGGTGCCGATCTGGTTGGTCTTTGCAAAAGAGGGGCCGTTGGACGCCGCCGCGCCCGCGTTTCCCACCCGCGAGAGCCAGTACGAACCGGGCATCTGGTCGCTATTGACGCAGCGCACGTTCATCGGCGTATTGGCGTGCGCCTACGCTTCGTTCACGGTTTTGGCGCTGGTCGTCGCGTGGTTGCCTCCGTTTCTGACAAGCAGCGAGGGCTATTCCGCCGTGACGACCTCGTGGCTTGTGGCAGCGGCTTGGATGATCGAAGCCGCGGCCGTCATCGGCGTCGGCTGGTACTCCGCGTCGCTGGCGTCTCGCGGCGTACCAAGCAGACTTTCGCGCGGATATTTGGCGGCCGGATTGATATGCCTGTCCGGTCTATCGCTGCTGCTGACGATCGGGCTGCCCACGGGCGTCGTGCGTACCGGCGCGCTTATTCTGGGATTCGCCGCGGCGCAAGCTGTCTGGCCGCTATTGTTCGCCTTGATTTCGGAGATCGTGCCGGTTTCACGACGCGGATCGGTCATCTCCATCTTCACCGCGATCTTCACGACCGCCGGTCTTATCTCGCCCGCACTCATGGGTTACGCCGTTCAATGGGCTGCGGCCGCCGACAAGGGTTATCAAAACGGCTTCCTCATTCTGGGCGCGTTCACAGCTGTCGGCGGCCTCGTCGGTTTCTGGCTTATCAATCCGGAGCTCGATCGGGCGCGGCTTCATCATCCGCGACCTCATCGCACCCGCCGTCTGATAAGGCCCGATGAAATTCGTTTTGAATGCCCTCGCGGGCCAATATTTCACAGCTTTTTCAGGACGATGTCGAGTTCTGCTTCGATGGTCGACAAGATGTCGGACAGCGCCTTGCGCTGCAGCTTGGTCAGGCGCCGCGACACTTCGACTTCGATTTGGCGCGCGACGATCTCCAGTTTATCGCAGACCTTTCGACCCTTGGCCGTGAGCGTGAGGGCCAGCCGGCGGCGATCGCGGTTGCTTAAGTGACGCGCCACGAATCCTTGTTTGACCAAAAGGTCGAGGATGCGAGAAATTCTGTCACGGCGAACGGACGTGCGGTCAGCCAGCTCAGAGGGGGATATCGGCGCGAAGCGGCCAATGACCGTCAAGATCAACCAGCTCTGCGTCGACAGTCCATATCGCTTTATTTTGTGCGTCGAGAAATAGCGAACGTGCCGTCCGACCAGCAGCGAGAATCTGTAAAATATGCGGTGCTCAAGACCCCATGTGGGCGATGTTATATCTGGTCGAGCTGCCATTCAAAAACACCGAAAAGTCATGCACTGAGAAGCATTGTGCGAATCGCGCACCCTGCACAATGGCAATGTCGTTCCGGAATGTGAAGGCGCTGTTTACGACTGGTCCGCCAGCGCACGATCCGGAAATCTAGAAACCGGCTTTCCGGAAGATCAAGACTTTAAACAAAAGCCCGATTGGGACGCCAATCAAACCATAATTCATCCGGCTTGAGGTCTTAGCGCCGGCGGGTCGGTCCAAGCGTGCCTTTACGTTGCGAGTGTCGGAATGTTTGGGGCGGGAGCGCTCGTCTTTGGACGAACGCTCCTTTGCCTTGGTACGCCCACTCCGGTGTATCGGCTTTGCGCTCTTACTTCTTCGCGTGCGGCGTGCCCAGGTACGGAAACTCCTTGAGCACGTCGGTGTGCGGCTTCAGCCCGGTCGACGGCGCCTCGTTTTTGGTCAGGAAGGCGACGCGATAGTCGATAACGTCGTCGGTCCAGACCCGGCCGTTGGGATATTTCGCCGGCTTCGACGGATCGAAGCTGAGTACGTCAGGAAGCGTGCGCTCGGTGTCGATCGCCGTAATGGCTTCCTCGCGCGTGTAATTGCCGGTGTGGCCCAGCAGATGGATGAACTGCTCGAGCCATCGCTTGCGGTCGTTCACCGGCTCGGAGGCGTTGTATTCCTCCTTGGTGTCGTCGGTGTTGAAGAAGCTGCTGACACTTGGATGCCCGGCGCGGTCGACGTGTAACAGCTTGCCGTCGCGGCGGATGCTGCAGCGCCCCCAGACATAAATCTCCGGCTTGGGATCAAGCTCGCTCGTCGGGATCTCGATCGCGGTCGAGAATACGTTGGCTTCGGTGTTGGAATCGACGCCGGTCCATGGCGACTTGCCGCCCAGATGCGGCTCGGTAAAATTGCGTTTGCCGCGGATGTCGAACAAATTCTTGATGCCGTCGAAATCGAAAAAGAATGCGTCGCTGCGGCTGCCGGCGAAAATTTTATAGGGGCCGGCGGTGACGATATTCGGCTTTGGTCCGAACGAGACCTCCGCTTCGGACACGATCTTGGTCCCGACCGCTTCTGGCGAGCGCAACTCTTCGCCTTTCGCCAGGAACACGCTGTAGGTCTGTTTGCCGTTCTGCGGATGCGAGAACACGAAGCTGAACGCGATATCGGTCAGGTAATCGCCGTTGGTGTCGATATTGATGCGATAGATCGCGTCAGGATGCAGCGCGTCCGCGTTGGGATTCGCGTTGAGGATGATCACCGTCTTGTTCTTGTCGGTGAGCGATTGGAACGCGTACAGATCGCAGAGGTCGAGACGTTGATCGCCGAGTGGGGGGCCGAGGCTCAATCCGGTAAAATGGTTCGACATAGCCGTCTCCTGTCTAGAATACGATGTCGGGCGCAAACGCCGAGATAGTATGATGGTTATCACCCAGGCATTACACAGAGGTGTTACCGATAATCGCCGCCGGTCACGGCGCCAACGGCGCCAAGCTGAGACCTGTGACAAGGCGTATATTAATAATATCTTTTTTCAAAAATACTTCACAAGCGTGCAGTACATGAGCTTGGGGCAAGACGAAGCGTCAGGGGGCGAAGACGACACGCTCGCCGTGCGCATTGCGGGACACGATCCGAGAAACCCTGCTGGGCCCGGCGCCTGACGCGCGACGCCTCGCTGGCTGGGCATCGTATTTGGTACCCGAGAGGGTGTCTGCACACGACGCCCCGTTATCATCGATCGTCCCGGACAGGCAGCGGTTTCGAGCGATATTCCACATGATCCAACTCGGCTCGTTGCGCAAACACCTATTCGCCGCATTTTTTGTTGGCGTTTGTCTGCTGTTCGCCGCGTTTTCCGCCTCGGCGTCGGAGCAGCGCCAGGTCGAGAGCCTCCGCGTTGCCGTCTATAACGTGCCGCCATACGGTTATGTGGACACCGACGGTACGGTTTCCGGCGTCAGCGTCGATCTTTGGCGCCGCGTGGCCGAGCAGATGGAGTGGCACTACCAGTTGATCCCGGTTACCGACATGGAGGCGATCCTCAGCGGCCTCGAGCAGGGTCGCTTCGACGCGGCGATCGGGGCTATCACCATCACGCCGGAACGTGCGGCGCGAGTTGATTTCTCTTATCCGGCTCATCGCTCCGGGGTCGCGATCGCCTTGAAACGGGAAGCGGGCCCGATGTTCGCGCTCACGTCTTACGGTTCGGCAGTGTCCGAGTTGGCGCCCTTGATCGTCATCACCGTCGCCATGCTGATCGTGATTGGCATCGCCATGTGGGCGGTCGAGCGGCGCGTGCGCTTTGCCGCACCGGGATCGGAGTCCGCGGTTGGTAGCTTGCGCGACGGCCTTTACTGGGCCGTCGTTACCATGACCACCGTCGGGTACGGAGATAAGACGCCGAAGACAACGCTCGGTCGTGCGGTAGCCGCCGCTTGGATGCTCGGCAGCCTTATTCTGGTCTCGCTGTTGTCGACCAGCTTGGTGTCGCGACTGACGGCCGAACGGGTGGAAGCGCGTGATACCGTTGCATCGATCGATTTGGCCGGGAAAAAGCTCGCGGCGGTTGCTCAATCGTCCGGCGCGGAGTACCTTGATCAATTGCACCTGCAATACACCAAATTCAAGAATCTGCCGGAAGCTCTCGATTCGGTTGCGAAGGGTCAATCCGACGCGGTCGTCAACAGCATCGGCGCACTCCAGTATTTCGTCTCGATGCGCTACGCCAAGAGCATCGAGATACCGCAGGGCCTGCTGGCGTCCGCCTATATGGCGATTGCCCTTCCGGAGCACAGTCCGATCAAAAAACCGATCGATCGAGTCTTGATCCGCATCACCAACAGCGCCGAATGGCGCAACATCGAAGACAAGTTTTTCAGCCACTAGTCTTAGCCCTCGTGCACTGCCTCGTTAGCCATGGCATCCGGCGGGCTTTGACCTGATGCGAGCTGTTCGGTCTACTTTTTGTATTCCCTTTTCAGCGTGCGCAAAGCGTTGGCGTATTTGAAGGCAGCGAGCTGGCACTCCGCCACGGACTGCTGTTTCACCACCGGCTGCTCCTCGAACTTCGCGCATCCCCTTACCAGCCGCTTGATCGTGTGGTCGTGCTCGTACTGGCGATCGCAGAAGTCAATCACCTCGTTTTTCTCGCCCAGACGCTCCTCGCCTTCGGTACTCGATGCATCGAGCTTCTTGATCCTGGTCTCGCAGTCATTTCCGGTATCATCCGGCGGTGAAGCGTTGCGCGAGACGTTGACTGCCGGCGCTGTCTGCTCGATTGCGAGCGCCGGGACGGTTTGAGTGACTAGGACGAAAATCGAAGCGCAGACAACAATAGGCTTGCTCATCGTCTCTTTCCTGCGTCGATTGACTGATGCTGGATTTCGCGCTTGGATTCAAGGTCGGCGCGCCCATGGCGGCGGCATCCCACGCAGCGCCCATCCGCGCATTGAGCGTGAAATGCACTTCGCGATCGGCATCGCAACTCGAGCGGACGAACGCTCCCGGCGATAACGATCAAAAGGCCACGTTTTGTCCGGCACCGACCAGGATGATATTCCCGGCCTGATATCCGCGCCGCAGATTGATGCTGGCCGCGGTCAATCCCCAGACCAATCCGAGAATGAGAAAGAAATGACGCCAGTGGTCGGTGTCGACGATGAAGCCTTCCATCGCCTCGCCGGCGAACGCCGCATAAGCGGCGATCAAATAAACCTGCCACGGCGCCGGCACCAGCGCGGCGCGAAGCCCGATCCCCAGGGTCACCAGCACCAGCGCAAAATAGGCGGCGCCGCCGATCCAGCCATAGACCAGGAACGCCTGCATATACACGTCGTGCTGCTGGGTGCCGTACACGCGGAAGAACTCGAACGGACCCAAGCCGTTCGGATGTTCGAGAATGACGCCAAGCGCCAGCCGTTGCTCCCAGAACCGCCCGCCTGGGCCGATGTCGTAAGGTTGGATCGCCTTGGCGCGCTCGAGAAACATATCGTGCACCGAAGGGATCGAGATCAGCACGACGACAAAAAGCACCATGCCGATCAATGCCGCCATGCTGAACAGGACGATGCGTTGGCGCAAGCGCGGTTCCGGCGCCGCCGCAAGCAGAAGTGCGACAGCCACCACCGCAGAGAAAGCGAAATGCGCCCAGGCTCCACGCGAGAAGCTGAGCAACAACCCGCCGAACAGAAAGATCATGACGGTGAAGCTCATCACCCGCAGCCCGCGGATCATGAAGTCGATCAACAGCAGCAGCAGCGGATAGATTAGGAACGGCCCATACACGTTCGGGTCCTTGAACGTGGCGCTGACCCGGTCGTTGGCAAGAAAAATGTCGGAGCCGGGCAGGAGGTGGAAGAAGCCGACGTAGCCGGCGACCGTCGCGATCAAGGCGGCGACGATGTAGGCGCGCCGCAGAATAATCAGCCGCACCGGATCGCCGTCGCAGAATAGACAGGCATACATGATGGCGGCAATCACCAGATAGATCGAGGTCGCGACGTATTGCACCGTCTGTTTCTGATCGAGTACCGGGATGACGGCGAAGAGCGCGCCGATGAGCCAGATGGCGAGCAGCAGCGTCAGTGGTACGATCTTACGGTCAAAGCGGACGCGAGCGGCGACGCAGGTCGCAAACAGAATGATCATCAGCCCGTCATGCGGGGAGGGCTCGATGAAGGCGATCGAGCTTGTCAGCACCGCGACGAACAAAACGATGTTCAGCAAACGCTGCGACAGCGCGGCGGTGGCGGCGCCGTTTTCATGGCCGGCATAAGCCGTCGCGAGCGCTCGCGCGCTCAATATGCGTTCTCCGTGCGCAGCAAGGCGAACGGTGTCCGCAATAGGATGTACATGTCGAGCAGGATCGACCAATTCTCGATATAGTAGAGGTCGTGCTCGACACGCTGCTGGATTTTCTCCTGGCTGTTGGTTTCGCCGCGCCAGCCGTGAATTTGCGCCCAGCCGGTAATGCCGGGCTTCACCCGGTGGCGGGCGAAGTAGCCGTCGACCGCCTCGTCATAGAGCCGGTTGGCGGCTTTCGCCTGCAAGGCGTGCGGACGCGGCCCGACCAGCGAGAGGTTGCCGGCAAAGACGACGTTAAAGAGCTGCGGCAATTCGTCGAGGCTCGTTTTGCGAATGAAGCGGCCGACGCGGGTCACGCGCGGATCGCCGACCGTCACCAGCCTGTCGGCATCGACGTCGGCCTGATCGGCATACATCGAGCGAAATTTGTAGATCTCAATCAGCTCGTTGTTGAAGCCGTAGCGCTTTTGCCGGAACAGGATCGGGCCGCGGCTGTCGAGCTTGATGGCCATGGCAATGATCGCCATGAGCGGCAGCGCGCAAAGCAGCGCCAGCCATCCGACGATTTTGTCGAACAGCCATTTCGTCACCACGTCCCAGTCGGCGATCGGCTTGTCGAACACATCCAGTACCGCGACGCTGCCGATGTAGGAATAGGAGCGCGGCCGAAAGCGCAGCTTGTTGGCGTGCGCCGAGAGCCGAATGTCGACCGGCAACACCCACAGCTTCTTGAGCATCTGCAGGATGCGGTTCTCGGCCGAAATCGGCAGCGCGAAGATCACGAGATCGACGCGGGTGGCGCGGGCGAATTCGACCAGATCGTCGACGCTGCCGAGCTTGGGCACGCCGCCGCAATTGGGCGGGCTGCGCTCGTCGTTGCGATCGTCGAAGGCGCCGATGACATGCGCGTCGGAATCGCGCTGCGCGGCCAATGACCGGATCAGCGTTTCGCCGTTGTTGTCACAACCCACGACGACGGTGCGGCGGTCGAGCCGGCCTTCTTTGGTCCATCGCCGGACGAGAAGAAACAAGGCGCGGCGGAAAGCGATCAGCGCGAACAAGCCGAGCACATAGAAGGCGCCCAGCCAGGCGCGCGAGAACTGATCGCCGGCCTTGGCGAAGAACGAAACGCTGATGGCGATGAGAAAGACCACCGACCAGGCCGAAGCCAGCCGCATGTATTGTTTCTCATGACCGCGAAAGGCCTGCACCTGATAGATGTCGGCAACCTGAAACGCCATCATCGCCAGTGCCGCGATGCCGAAAATCGCGGCGAAATAATACCAGGCGAAGCCGTAGGTAGGCACCACATAGGCGGCGTAAATGCCAAAGCCGACGGCGACGACCAAAGCCGCTTCGATCAGGCGGACCAGTCCGGCGAGCACGATCGGCGAATAAGCCTGTTCGTACGGCTGCTCGGTGAGCGCGCGGGCCGCTGCCGAAAGCCGGCGCGCTTGCGAGCGCTCTGCTTCGCTGCGCGGTATGGCCGAAACAGCGGAACGGACCTCCGCGGCGGTCTCAAAAATCGAATTGGGCTGGGGCGTCAACATTGGATACGCTTTCACTGCCGCTTCGCCCCGGTCGGTGCATGACAAGGCCTGCCGGCACACACGCCATGTTACCAAACACTGGAAAAAATTTGGTTATGCGAATTGCGCCAGTTTTCGCATCGCAATCGCTTCGCGATAAGCCGCAAGACCGCCATCGACCATGGCGGGAAGCGAGAATTCCGTTCGCACCCGCGCCTTCACTTGTTGGGCGGCGTGCCTCATTCCGGCCGGATCGTCGAGCGCGGCGCCGATCGCGTTGATGAGTACGTCGATGTCGTCCGGTGCGATCAGACGATCGCTCTGCGCGCCGAAAATCTCAGGAATGCCGCCGACCCGCGTCGAAATGATCGGCACACCGGCAGCGGCCGCCTCCAAGATCACATAGGGCAACGACTCGGCACGCGAGGGGATGACCATCATGCGGCCCATCGCGAAGGCTTCGCGCGCGGGTCGATAGCCGATCAGCCGCACCAGATCGGCGACGCCGCACTGTTCGGCTTTCGCCTTGAGCTTAGCACCGTCCGGGCCTTCACCGGCGATGGTGGCGCTGACCGGGCGGCCACGTTGCTTGAGGACGGCGAGCGCTTCGATCAAAACGTCGAACGCCTTCACCGGCCGCAATTCGCCGACACAGACGATATCGGTCGCGTCCGCGCGCGGCGTGATCGGGGCAAACTCAGCCTCGCCGACGCCGTTATGCACGACCCGCACGATCCCCGGAGGATGGCCGATCGCGGCGCGGAACAGTGCCGCAACGTAGCTGCTCTCAAACAAGAAAAGATCCGTCCGCCACTTCAGGAGCCATTCGAGCGTGCGATAGAAGCCGCCCGAGAACGTTCCTGGCCGGTAGACCAACGAGCCGCCATGCGGCGTGTAGACGCGGATCGCTTGCGGCGAATTCAAGGTTAATCGCGCCAGCGCCGCACCCTTGGCGCCGTGGCCGTGCAAGACGTCGGGAGCGGCTTGCCGGATCCAGTCGGAAACCCGCCGTGCGGCAACAATGTCCGAGGGCCCGAGTTGGCGGCTGATCGGTACGCGCCGGACGCCGAGCGCCAGAAGCGGCGCAAGCTCGGCCAGCGCCGCTTCGGCGCGGTCGCCACCGGTGGCGGAATCGACGATGAGGCCAAGGCGATGTCCGCGCGCCGCTTGGCCCTCCACCAGATCGACCACGTGGCGGAATAGGCCGCCGAGGGGCGCGCGAAGAATATGCAGAATATTCAATGGCTTGGTCGAAGATGCGCGCACGATGCCGGCTGCTTCGACGTCGAGGACAAGCGCCCCGGACGCAGGCGGAGGCCTGCGGGCCTTGAGCACAGCGGCGGGCCAGCCCTCTGGCATATCCGGTCCTTTAATGCGCGGCGTGTCCCCCGCAAAGGGATACCGCCCATTGACACCGGCCGGAGTTAAAAAAGCCCTTACCGGACCAAGGCTTGAGAGCACAGAGGGCGTGTCAGGCCGCCGCGGCCTTCGCGGCGCCACCAAAGCGCCCTTAACCGATTGGAAACCATAATCGATTGTTATCGCGATTGGATTTTTCGCCAGTCGATAGAGTCGCTTAGAGCAAGGTCTGGGACGGCGATTGCGGTTTTTCCGAAAAGATCGTGCGCCAAGCGAAGGTTAGAGCATACCGCCCGTCGGAACCCTCCGGCGAGCTTCGGCCCGCCGGCCGGTCTAGGAGCCGCGAATGAGTTTGGCGTCGTCATCACCATCCGGGCCTTCGCTGCGCGGGCAACTCGTCGACGCCGATTTCGATTTGGCAAGCCTCGGGGCAACGCTCTGGCGAAAGCGCTACAGCATTCTGCGCCCGACCATCGTGGTTGCACTCTTGACCTTCGGCGTTGTGTTGATGATCCCGCCGAAATATCAATCCGAGGCGCGCGTGCTTCTCGTCGGTCGCGATAACGTTTATCTGCGTCCCGACGTCGACAAAGACATCATCGATCGTGGCGTGCCCGACCAGGAAGCGGTGACCAGCGCGGCGCAGCTTATCCTCTCGCGCGATCTTGCTTCGGAAGTCATCGGCAAGCTCAAGCTTAACGAGATGCCGGAGTTCGATCCGGCGCTCGGCCATATCTCGCTGACCAGACGCATCCTCGGCTTAGTCGGCGTCATCAAAAATCCGCTCGCCATGACGCCGGAAGAACGGGTGCTGGAGTCGTATTACGACCGGCTCACGGTGTTTCCAGTCGAGAAGTCGCGGGTCATCGTCATTGATTTTCTTTCGGAAAATCCCGAGCTCGCCGCGCGGGTCGCCAACGCCATCGCGGACGCCTATCTGAAGCGCCAGCAGGAAGCGAAGCAGGATCAGGCGCGCAGCGCCGGCACCTGGCTGTCAAACGAGATCGAAGGGCTACGCCGCAAGGTCGCCGAGGCCGACGCCAAGGTTGAAGCGTTCCGTGCCAAATCCAACCTTTTGGTCGGTCCCAACAACACCACGCTGTCGGCGCAGCAGCTCGGCGATCTGAACACCCAACTCGCCACCGCGCGCGCGCAAAAAGCCGATGCCGAAGCGAAGGCTAAGCTCATCCGCGACATGCTCAAATCCGGTGAGCCGATCGAATCCACGGAAATTCTCAATTCCGAATTGATCCGTCGGCTGTCCGAGCAGCGGGTGACGCTGCGCGCGCAGCTTGCCGAGCAATCCTCGTCGCTTCTCGGCAATCACCCGCGCATCAAGGAATTGCGCGCGCAGATCGCCGACCTCGATCAGCAGATCAAGAAAGAAGCCGAGATCATGGCGCGCTCGTTTGAGAACGACGCCAAGCTCGCCGATGCGCGCCTCGCCTCGCAGCTCGTCACCTTCAACCAGCTCAAGAAGCAAGCCGAAACGTCCAACGAAGACGATGTGCAGCTGCGCGCGCTCGAGCGCGACGCCAAATCGCAGCGCGATCTCCTGGAATCCTATCTCGGCAAATATCGCGAGGCGAGTACGCGCGGCACTATCGATTCCGCGCCGGCCGAAGCGCGTATCATTTCGCGCGCCACCCCATCGAGCGTGCCGTCCTATCCGAAGAAGCTTCCCACCGTGGTGATCGCTTCGCTGGCGACCTTCATGCTGATGTGCGGCCTGGTGGTAACCCGCGCCATGCTGGAAGCGCCAGGTGCCAAATTGCCCGAGCGCGCCGTCGGCGATCCGGCCTCACCCGCCGAGCCGCAGGCCGCCGCGACCGCCTTCGCCAGAACATCCCGCGCGGTTGCGCAAGCCGAGCCCGAAGCACACGCTGACGTCGATCGCGACCTGCAACCCGAGCTTCCATTTTCTCCGCCGATTGCGCCGGCCGCGCGCACATCATGGCGCGTGCAGGCGGAGCCGCCGCCGCAAATCACGCGGCCGGAGCCGCAACGGCCGCGGGACGAACGCGCCGAGCAGCCGCGCGAGAAAAGCTCGCTGACCACCCGGTTGCGTGCGGTCATGCGGCGGAAAGAGGAGCACACGCTTCCGCCAGTCGCCCCGCCGTTGCCGGCGGCGCCGAGGGCGGCAGCCGCGTCACTGCCGAAACAATCGTCGCCGACACCGCCTCCGGAGCTGATCGGCGTGCCGGTGAGCGCGATTGAGGACTTCGCGCATAACCTGCATGCCGCCGGCGTGGACGGCAGTCAGATCGCCGTCTTCGGCACGGCGCCGGCGCTCGACACCGATGGCGTCGCCATCCGCTTTGCGCGCGCGCTCGCGCGCGATGCGCGCGTCGTCCTGGTCGCGCTCGGCGCGGGCGATGCGGCGGTCAGAGAGATTTCCACCGATCCCGGCGCGCCCGGCCTGGCTTCGCTCGCCGCCGGTCAAGCGTCCTTCGGCGCCATCATCACCCGCGACGTCGCCTCGAACCTCAATCTGATCGCCGCCGGCCGCAACGCCAGCCGCGGCTCGCTCCTTGCAGCGCCCGCCATCATGCGCACTTTCGAGGCGCTCATCCAGGCTTATCCGCACCTCGTCATCGACGGTGGCGCGCTTGGCGGCCCCGAGGGCAAAGACGAGATCGAGACTGTCGCCCACATCGCCACCCACGCGTTGCTGCTCGCGGAGACTGCCGCCGGCTTTGTCACCGTGCAGGCCCGCGACCGCTTACTCGCTGCCGGCTTCGACAATGTCACCATCCTGGTCGCCGGTCGGGGCGGCCGCGACGAAGGGGCGTCTCGCAAAAGCGCCTCCATGTCCGCCGCCGCGGCGTGACAGCGGATCGCCGCTAGCAAGCAGCTTTAGCCTCGCCCCATAGGGGAGAGGCCGCGCCGTGGGCGCGGGTGAGGAAAGGTCCCCCCTTGTTTGACGACACATCGGCCGCAAATTCCGCGCAACTCTTTTGCCGCGACTGAGTCATAGTCACGGCTGCCGCAGCCACGGAGAACGCCGATGCCGCTCCTGAGCCCACCCCTCGGAAAGGTCGCAAATATCGCCCGCACGCTCGCGTCCGCATCGGATGCGGAAATCGAAAGCATCTCCGCCACTCGCCGCGGCCTGATGCTCGCGCCGCTCCTGGCGGCGTTCCCTGCCGTGTTCCTGGCCGATCCCGCGCATGCGGTCGATCCCACGCAGACGCAAATAACGCTGCCCGATCAGATGCAGTGGAAACCCTGGAACGCCGGCGGTCCGCAGGGCGCCATGGAAAGCGCGGCCGTGTTCGGCGCCATCGACAAGCCGGGCCCGTACGCCATTCTGGTACGCTGGCATCCCGGCTTCATGAGTGCCCCACACACCTATGTCACCGACCGCTTATGCTTTGTTATTTCCGGCACCTGGTGGGTGAATTCGGGCGAGAATTTCGAACCGGAAAACACCGTTCCGGTACCCGCGGGTGGCTTCGTCCGCCGCGTCGCCCACACGCCGCACTATGACGGCGTCAAGCGCGATGGCAAGGAGCCTGCCGTGATCGGCATCATCGGGGTCGGGCCAATCGACTTCAAGCTCACCGATCCGAGTAAGCCGCCGGTCCGGGAGGTCTAGGGAGCCCTACGCCCGCAGCCGCATGTGCCGCCCGGCGGTGCGCTCGATGGCGCTGGCGAGATATTCGGGCGACTGCGCGCCGGTGACGATGGTGCTGCCGCCGAAGATGAAGCAGGGAACGCCGTCGATGCCGGCTTCCTTGGCGGCACTGGCCTCGCCTTCGACACGGTCGACATCGGCATCACTCGCGAGGAGGCGGCGCACGAGATCGCCGTCCATGCCGCAATCGGTCGCCGCCTGGATCAGCGTTTTCGGGTCGGTCAGGTCGGCGCCCTCGGTGAAATAAAGCTCCATCAGGCGCTGCTTCATGTTCGACGGATCGGTGGCGCTGCGCGACCATAGGATAAGCCGATGGCAATCGAGCGTATTGGGCTGGCGGCTGATTTTGTCGGACGCATAGGTAAGCCCCTCTAGCGCCGCCGCGGCGACCACGCGCTCGGCGATCACCGCATAGCGCTCGGGCGAGCCGAACTTGGTCTCCAGGTAGGTCTGCCGGTCGATGCCTTCGCGCGGGATCCAGGGATTGAGGAAATACGGCCGCCAGTGGATATCCACGGCAACATTGGGCACGAGGGCGAGCGCATTTTCCAGCCGACGCTTGCCGATGAAGCACCAGGGACAAACCACGTCGGACACCACGTCGACGCGTAGCGCGGTAGGCGCGCCGGATGAATTGGACATGACACACCTCCGTGCGGTTGTTTCTTATGAGCTTGAGCGCGCCTGCTCCGCAACCCAACCGCTTCCGCTATATGGGTGCGCAGCTTAGCCCGGCGCAACACCGCCGACCACGCGGGCGATCAGCGTATCGACATTGTCGGTCGGCTTGAGCGTTGCCAGCGTCACCGCCGTCTCGACCCCGTTGGGGCGCTCGGCCGCCAACATGGCGTTCTTGAGGAGCGCGGCGATCCGACGGGTGATGACGTGCGCGGCGCGCAGATCCGTTTCGGTAAACACGGCGAAAATGGAATTATCTGCTTCGCGGCAGGCGAAATCCACCTGCCGCATCAGCCTCCCGAGCAGGCGCGCCGCGTCGAGACTGATACGGCGGTCGCCGTTTTCGAACGAGAAGCGCGCGATCGAAAGCCCGACGCCGCGCTTTTCCGCGTCATCCACCGCGCGGTTGAGATCGCGCCAGAACACCTCGTTGGCGAGAAGCCCGGTGTTTGGATCGATCACGCCCTTGGCGTCGAGCGATTTGAGCATGCGGGCGAGTTGCTGACCGAAGGCGTGCACCCGCACGAACGGCAGAAAGCGTGCGACCAGAAGGTTAGGGCCTTCGGCGACGCGATCGAGATTGGGCAACTGCGCGTAGAATTTTTCGGCCACGTCTTGCTGGCCGCCGAGCATCGCGATCGGCAGGTCGCGAAACCGTGCGTCCTCAGCAAGCGCCATCAGCAGCGCTTCGACGATCCGCGGGCCGAAGCCGTCGCCGATCACCAGTCCGTCGATGTCACGGGCATTGAGGGCGCGCGCCGCGCTCTCGATGCTGAGCGCACCGACGAGGCCGACGCACTCGCCTACGGCCACAGCCAGTTCGGGATAGGAGCGGCCACGGCCGGCAACCAGTACGGTCGCTTCTTCCAGCGGATCGCAATCCGGCATCTCCGGGACGGTCTCGCCACAGGCGATAAGCGTCTCTGCCCGGCGCAGCACCGTATTGTGCAGGGTGCGGATGCGCAGCGCCGCGGCAAGCCTTTGCACGATGCGCGAAGGAGGGACGGAGGCGGAAACCGCGAGCACATCGGGTAGCGCCGCGGCGCCGTCCTCGTGGGTGCGGGCGATGACCGGAGTGAATGCTCCGCTTTTGGCGATCAAACATTCTTCGAGCGCGCGCCCGTATTCTTTGGATCGCGCAGGGTCGCCACAGGGTTCGGCGAGCACGAGCGCTTCCGGCTCGACCGAGCCGAGTGCCGCGGCAGCGTCCGCCCAGTTCGTTTCGATGACCGGAAACGCGCCGGCCATCTGCAGGGCCTCTACGACATCCGGAGCCGGATGATCGGCGACGACGACAAACGGACCTTGCAGCGCCATGGCGGGATTGCAGCTTTATTTGGTGCAGTCGCCACGATGCCAAAGTGCCCTTAACGGGCCGTCAATGCGACCGACACTTGGCAACAATTTGCTGCGCTCTTAGAGCATGATCCGGAAAAGCATGCCCTCGGACTTGATCCGATGGGTGGATACCGGTTTTCCGAAAAGATCATGCTCCACCAGAGATCTAGGGCGCGACGTCGATTCCAACCTCAAATGACCGCGCCCTAAGCGGCTTCGCTGTCGAATGCCGCGGCGATCAGCGGATTGATGCCGCCGGCATTGAGCGTGGCACGTATGCCTTTGGGGTCGATGCTCCGGCCGACCAGTCGCTGCCCGACTACCGCGTGCGGCAGCGGCAGAATGGTCGCGGCACGATCGATGCGGCCGACGATCTCGCGTAGATCCGCCAGCGCAAAACGATAGGCGCCGACGTCGATCATTCCCCGCGGCGATCCAGTGACGACGACGGCGCGCTTGCCGCCATCAAAGCGGCAGGCATAGCCGGTGTCGACCAATCCGCGTTCTCCGATGCGGAAATAGGGCAGGCCGGATGCTCCTATTCCGGGCGGGAATGAGTATCGCGGCACCATGGCTCCGCGCAGCGCCAGCGTGCCGGCGTCCGTGCGGCCTATCTCGACCACCGCCGTGCCGCCGTCGCTGCCGCGCGGGACGCGGAGCTGGCCCAGCGGTATCGCGCCCGGTCTGCCGTCCACGAGCCGACGCGCCGGCGCCAGCCCGACTTCGGAGAAAATGGCCACATCGATGCATGCGACGTCTGGGGCGCGCCAGATCGCGCTGGTGGCGAGCCGCTCCGGCGCCCGCCAGGTCGCGATAACGGTCGCAGGGGCCGCTTCACTAAAGAAGCCAGCAGCGGCTAGACGGCAAGCGACCGCACCGGGCAGGACGAGGACATCGCTTTTCTCCGCCCTCATTTGCCCAATGAGGGTCGGCGCATCGAAGGGATGCCGCAGAACAAGCGTGCCGCCGCACAGCAGCCAGGGCATCAGCGTCAAACTCATGCCGGCAAAGGAGGAGGGATTGATGGTCGATTGAACGATTGCGTCCTGGGCGATGCCGCCTTCGAGCAGGACGGCAAGCCCGGCCGCCAGCAGCTCGGCATGCGTGCGCGCGACCGGCACGATGCCGCCTTCACCCACATCGAAAGTGATGGCCGCGATGTGGGCTGCGCTGCTTCTGGTCGCATCATGATCAAACGGCGGAGAGCCGGCGCCCTCGGTCGCGAACAAATCGGAAAAGGACACGACCCCGTCGGGAAGATTTTCGCCGAAGGCGCATACGTAGCGGATGGAAAACACGTCGGCGGCGACATTCATGGCAAGCTCGGCGTGGTCGAACGCGCCGACGCGGTCGCAGGTGATCACCGCCTTGGCGCCGACGCGCGCAAGCGCGGCGCCGGCGTCGACACGGCGGTAGAGCAGCGGCAGCGCCGCGACGATCATGCCCGCGCGCATGACCGCAAGCGTCGCCAAAAAATTCTCGACGATATTGGGCAATTGGATGCCGACGACGGTGTCCACCGGCAGGCCCATGTCGTGCAGTCTGGCCGCAATGTCGTCGACGATGCGGTCGGCCTCTGCGTAGGTGAGGCGGCGCGGATGTCCGCTCGTAAAAGCCCCGCGATTGACCGGATCAGCGAGGGCGAGCGCCTCCGGCCGGCGTCGTGCGTGGCGGTGGAAAATGCCATCGAGCGTCAGCGAAGGTCCGTGCGACAAACCGGTTGCGGCATCAGCCTCGCCGAGGATCATTTGAACGCCCGTTTCGATTGGTACCACCAAGTTTCCGGAAGATAGCCGAACAACGAGGTGCGGTCGGGATGTTGTATGGACGTCCACCGCGCCACCCATTGCTGCGGAAGATAGAACAGGGGCACCACGTAGCTGCCGGAAATCAGGAGGCGGTCAAGCGCGCGCACGTCCGCGACAAAATTGGGCCGCTCGCGCGCCGCCAGTAGCGCGGCGATCACGGCGTCGACCGCGGGGCTTCGCACCCCCATATAGTTGCGCGTGCCCTGCTCGCCGGCGGCCGCGGAGCCCCAATAAAAGGCCTGCTCGTTGCCGGGTGAGAGCGACTGCTCCCAACGGTAGGGCATCATGTCGAAGTCAAACGCGATGCGGCGCTGGTCAAATTGCACCGCGTCGACCATGCGGACCTGTGCGTCGATGCCGGCGCGCGCCAGATTGCTGGCGAAGACGAGCGCGAGCCGCTCGTCGTCGCGGCTCGTCACCATGATCTCGAAGTGAAAGGGGCGGCCGCTGTCGCGCGCGCGCAAGGTCGTTCCCTTGAGCTCGTAGCCGGCGGCTTCGAGCAGGCTGAGTGCTGCGCGTAGGTTCTTGCGATCGCGGCCGGAGCCGTCGCTCGTGGGCGGCGACCAGGTGCCGTCGAGCACGTCGGCGCGGACTGCGTTGGGAAACTTCGCCAGCAGCGCGCGTTCGTGCTGGTCGGCCGGACGATGATACGCCGAAAGCTCTGAGTCGTCGAAATAGCTGGCGCTGCGGCGATAGAGATCAAAGAAGAAATTCCGATTGACCCATTCGGCATCGAACAGCAGCATCAGGGCCTGGCGCACGCGCAGGTCGGCGAAGATCGGCCGCCGCGTGTTGAAAACGAAGTTAGAGGCAGGCTTGGGAAGGCCGTTGGTGAACGCCTCCTTCACGACACGACCGTCGCGCACGGCGGGAAAGTCGTAACCGGTGCTCCAGCGGGTTGGATCCTGCTCGGCCCGCACATCGTAGAGGCCGGTCTTGAAGCCTTCGAAATAGGTGTTGGCGTCGCGATAATAATCGAATCGCATTTCGCTGAAATTCCACAGGCCGCGATTGATCGGAAGGTCTCGCCCCCAATAGTTCGGATCGCGCTTGAGCGTGACGCTCTTGCCGGTTTCGATTTCGGCGACCGTGTAAGGCCCGCTGCCGATCGGCTTCGCAAGCGTCGTGTCTTCGAATTTCGCTACGTCGATTGCGTGCTCGGCCAGGATCGGCATCAAACCAAGGATCAGTGGCAATTCGCGGTCGTCGGCACCGGCGAGATCGAATCGCACGGTGCGCTCGTCCAGCGCCTTGGCGCTGGCGACTTTGGCGTAATAAGCGCGGTAATTGGGCCGGCCGTGATCGCGGAGCAATTGCCAGGAAAAGATCACGTCGGCCGCGGTCACCGGCGTGCCGTCGGAAAAATGCGCCGCCGGATCGAGCGCGAAGGTGACGTAACTACGCGCATCGTCGGTTTCGATCGTGCGGGCGAGCAGGCCGTAAAGCGAGAACGGCTCGTCGTAGCCGCGCGCCATCAGACTCTCGAACACATAGCCGCGCATCGACTGCGCCGGCAGTCCTCTGACGATGAAAGGATTGAGGCTGTCGAACGTGCCGAGCACGCCTTGGACCAGGCGGCCCCCTTTGGGCGCGTCGGCGTTGACATAGGGCATGGCGGTAAAGTCTTGCGGCAACGCCGGCTCGCCATGCATCGCGATGGCATACGTTGCTTCGGCAGGCGCCGGCGCCGGGGACGACGCCGAAAGAATCGACGCCAAAGCCACTCCTTGTGCGGTCCGACGCACGATTCGTCCGGCACGGTTCCGCTTGGCGGCAACATTGATGGGCATGAGGCGACGCAGATCAAGCTCCGCGATCGGCGCAGGCTGATCCTTACTGTAACAGAATATGCCGCGCCGCTTTATCTTGTGATCAAAGTGAGCTATCGGGATGGTTCTTGCCGGGTGGCGGTGTCACGCTGTTGCCGCATTCTGCGCCGATGGACCGGCGTAGGGGGCTGCGTGCGAACGTCGCGTGCCGGCAAGTGCCAGCAAGCTGATGCGCAAATCGGCGGGACCTCGATTTGCAGCGGCACACTACGAGGGATTGATCGCATGACTTATTGGACCGCGCCGGCTGCTTGGGGGCCGGCGACCCGGATGGCCGCCGCCATGACCGCGACGCCCGCGGCTTTTGTTAAAACGCTCGCGTTATGCGCTAGTCTGACGGCTGCCGGTGCCCTCGTGGCGTCCGCGCCGGCCTTCGCGCAGCAGCCGGATGCTGCGGCGCCCGCGGCGCCCAAGCCGAAAAAGCCCAAGCCCAAGCCGCCCGCTGCTGCGGCTGAGCCGCAGCAACCGCCGGCGGCGCAAGCCGCGCCGCCGCCTGCGGCCGATCCCCAGCAAGCGCCGGGCGCTCCGGCCGGCCAGGGACAGGCGCAGAACGGTCAGCAGCAGGTGCAGTTGATCTTCTCGCCCTGGACCAAATTCTGCCTCAAGGGCCAGCCCGGCCAGCCGCAGGACCCGAACGCCAAAGAGGTCTGCTTCACCGGCAAGGACGCGCGTGTAGAATCCGGCCAGCCGGTCGCCGCCGCCGTGTTGATTGAGCCGCAAGGCGCGGACAAGAGGCTGCTGCGCGTGACCCTTCCGCTCGGCATGCAGCTCGCTCACGGAACGCGGCTGATTGTCGATCAGAACCAGCCGATGACGGCGCCTTACGTGATCTGTTTCACCAACGGCTGCATGGCCGATTATGACGCTTCACCCGATCTCATCGGCAAAATGAAGAAGGGTCAGGGACTGGTCATTCAGGCCATCAATGCCACCGGTCAGCCGATCAGCTTGGTGATGCCGCTCAACGATTTCGCCAAGGCCTACGACGGGCCGCCGACCGATCCGAAGGAATTCGAGGCGGCGCAGAGAAAGCTACAGGAAGAATTGCAGCGGCGCGCGGACGAGGCGCGCAAGAAGCTCGAGCAGCAAGGCGGCGCGCCGACTTCGGCAGTCACTCCGCCGAACGGCGGCAAGACGCAGTAACGGCTGCAACATCGATCGGAGGCGCGCGGGTGCGCGTCTCCGCTTTCCTCATAAGATAAATTGCGACGGCTTTCAGTCGTCCGAGCGTTGTGCGCGCCCGTGCGGCAGATCTAAAAATTTTGACTTGGGAATTTCGGATTAGTGCGTCGTGGTCGACTGTCGCGGTCGATAGCCGCCATTGCCATCTTGCACGAACACTTCGGCTACCTGGGGGTGTCGGACAGGTTCGCCGCTATCGTCCGGGAGTAGATTCTGCTCCGACACGTAGGCGATGTATTCCGTTTCGTCGTTTTCCGCGAACAGGTGATAGAACGGCTGATCTTTGTTTGGTCGCACTTCGGCGGGGATCGATTGATACCATTCTTCGGTATTGTTGAAGATCGGATCGATGTCGAACACCACGCCACGGAACGGAAACAGCCGATGCCGCACGACTTGGCCGATCTGATACTTGGCGCTGCGCATCTTGTTCATGGCTTGGGCCATTCGCGACCTATATTTCCGGCTGCACGCGGCAACGATGCAATGACATGATTGTGGCGACCCGCTGACAAAGACCTGAACGGCCATTCATAGCGCGAATATAATCTGCTTCATAGCCCGTATCGAACCGCCATTTCCGGGTCTTTCGCCGCGACCAGCCGGGCAAGGTCGAGCAGCACTTTTGCCTGTTTCCAGGTTGCATCGTCCTGCATCTTGCCGTCGATCATGACCGCGCCGGTGCCGTCGGGCATGGCGGCGACGATCTTTTGCGCGAAGGCGACTTCGGCCGGGTCGGGCGAGAAAACGCGCTTGGCGATCGGCACCTGGTTCGGATGCAAGGTCCAAGCGCCCGCACAGCCCATGAGGAAGCTGTTGCGGAACTGCACTTCGCAGGCTGCCGTATCGGCAATATCGCCGAATGGGCCGTAGAACGGCTTGATGCCGGCGGCCGCGCAGGCGTCGACCATCTTGGCGGTGGTGTAATGCCAGAGGTCTTGTTGATAGGTCGCGCGCGCGGTCTCGGCGCCGCCCGGCGTCGGATCGGCCATTACCTTATATTCAGGGTGGCCACCGCCCACCCGCGTTGTCTTCATCGCGCGCGAAGCGGCGAGGTCGGCCGGACCAAGGCTGATGCCATGCATGCGCGGCGAGGCAGTCGCGATGCTCGACACGTTCTCGACGCCCTCGGCCGTTTCAAGAATGGCGTGAATGAGGATCGGCTTCTGCACCGCGTATTTGGCTTCAAGCTGCGCCAACAATTGGTCGAGGTAATGAATGTCCCAAGGGCCCTCGACTTTCGGCAACATAATCACATCGAGCTTGTGACCGACCGCGCCGACGATCTCGCGAATGTCATCAAGCACCCAGGGTGAATTGAGCGCATTGATTTGCGTCCACAAGCCGGTCGCGCCGAAATCATTGTCCTTGGCCATGGTGATGAAGCCCGCGCGCGCCGCTTCTTTGGCGTCGGCCGGGATCGCATCCTCGAGATTGCCGAGCACGACATCGACCTGATTGATGAGCTCGGGGATACGCGCGCGCATCTTTTCGATCTGCGGCGGCACGAAGTGGATCATGCGCTCGAGACGAATCGGCAACTCGCGCAATGGCGCGGGTGCCCCGATGGCGAGCGGTTTGAAAAAATTGCGCGGCAGCTTCATGCGTCGATCCGTTTGCCAAACTCGTTTGCCAAGGTTCGTTTGCGAAGGCTCGCGTCGATATGTGGAAAGCACCGAGCGGCTCGCAGTCGGCCGGACGGTATGATGAACGGCCGCGCGCGCCAAGCCGTTTTTGACGCCAACGGAACCGAGCAATGAGCAAAGGATTAGAGCATTTCGCCACGCATCAAACGCGGCTGCGACGCTGCCGGTCTGACGCCTTCGCGCATCAGGGCGCGGCGCAGCGGGCCTATGCGGTCGACGAGAAAAAGCGACAGCGCACGTGCGCCGTGGACCGGCACGAAATCGCTCAGCAGACTGCGATTGAGAAGATCGATCGCGATTTTGCGGCTGGTCACATCGGCCCGCCGCTGCATCTCATAACGCGAGAGCACGGCCGGTGAACCGATGTCGCGTTGCTCGCGGCGCGCATCGGCAACGATTTCAGCAAGGGTCGCGGCATCGCGGAGCCCGAGATTGAGCCCCTGTGCGCCGATCGGTGGCACGACATGCGCGGCTTCGCCCACGAGCGCGATGCGGTTGCGCGCCACCGATCGAGTTGTTTCAACCGCGAGCGCAAATATGCCGCGACCCGGTTCGACGCTCATCTTGCCCAACAGCGAATGCGCGCGGCGCTCGATTTCGCCGGCGAGCTCGGCGTCGCTCATGGCGGCGGCATGCGCAGCACGTTCTGGATCGAGCACGCAGACCAGGCTCGAGCGCTGACCCGGCAGAGGAACAAGCGTGAACGGACCCGTCTCGATATGAAATTCTGTCGCAACGTCTTGGTGCGGCCGCGCGTGTCCAAGATTGAGCGTCAGCGCAGTCTGCGGATACGTGCGCCGATGACTCCCGATGCCAGCGGCTGCGCGGCAGAGCGAGTGTTGGCCGTCAGCGCCGACCACCAGCCCAGCGCGCACGACTCCGTCGGCGAGACGGATCGTAGCGCCGTCGTCATCCGGCGTGACCGTGAGCGCGGAGGTCCTCATGCGTGGAATGTTCAGGCTGGCGGCGCGGTCTTGGAGCGCGGCCATCAGGTAACGGTTTTCGATATTGTGGCCAAAAGCATCAAGGCCGATTTCCGCCGCGGCGAAATGAACTTCCGGTGCGCGCCAGAGGCGACGCGTGTCGTCGATGATGCGGATTGCAGCGAGCGGCGCCGCGTGTGCAGCGCACGCATCCCATACGCCCAACGTCTTCAGGGCCGTGACCGATCCTTCAAGGAAAGCGGTGGTGCGATGATCCTCCTGGGGCGCAGGCGCGACGATCAGCGTGTCCACCCCCGCCGAGGCGAGCGCGATCGCGCTGATGAGTCCAGCCGGTCCGCCACCGATGACGGCGGCTTCGACGGTCTTGGTCTCGTGCGCAGCGCTCACCGGATCACCATGGGAATCGATAATTGAGACCGCCGCGCACCACATTCTCGGTAAACGCCACCGACGACCCGGTGGCGGTCCCGCAATTCGCGACGGTGGAGCAAGAGGCGGAGGCAAGGTCGATGTAAAGGTATTCGGCCTTGGCGCTCCAGTTACCGAAAAACGCGAATTCGACACCCGCGCCGGCGGTCCAGCCGAACTTTGTTGAAGTGTCGAAACTCGACGACGGATTGAGGCCCGCCTGGACGGGAGCGAAGGCTGCACCGCCGGTCACATAGATCAGCGTTCGGTCGAGCGCGTAACCCACGCGGGCCCGCGCGGTTCCGAGCAGATTGCTTTTGGTCTGGCAAGACGCGACAGCTCCGCCGGAGTTGAATGCGCAATTGCCCACGCTGCCGCTGAGCCCCGACCAGTCGAGGTCGCCCTCGACGCCAAACAACACGGCGCTCACCGGATAGTTGAACCCCACCGTACCGCCGAACAGCGGGCCGTTGGTATTGAAGACGTCAGTCCCGGCACCGCCGATCATCCATTGGCTGCTGCCCAGGCCGTAACCGCCGTTGAGGCCGAGATAAACTCCGGCCCAGTTGGTATACGGACCGTTCGCGTCATAGATGGTGGACGGCCTTCCGGGCTCCGAGGCGGGCAGGGGAAAATCCGCAGCCCAGACTGCACTTGAACCGGACGCTAGAAGAACCAGCAACGCAACAGATGACCGCACCGGACGCTCCGACTTTCCGCGCCTCGCCCCGCTTTCACGCTATCGAATGAATTGTTTCGATACTATATCGGGCCGACATTTTCTGGCGATTTAAGGGTGATCGGGGCGATAAAAGGCGGCGCGACGAACCGCCCGCCGTTCCCGGATGAATTGATTTAGGGATTTGCGGTTATCCAAAAGGGCTTTTTCGCTCATCCCGTGATCGTCGGGCCTTTTTCGTTCGCCGTTGTTTCGAGGATTCACTGATGCTGGCGCTCGTCACCGATCCGAATGCGTGGGCCGCATTGCTGACCCTCACGGCGCTCGAAATTATCCTCGGTGTCGACAACGTCATTTTTCTTTCACTGCTCGCGGCAGGTCTCGAGCCGGCGGCCAGCCGCCGGGCCCGCCAGATCGGGCTGATGCTGGCGCTGGTGTTTCGCATCGCCATGCTGTTTGGGTTGACGGTTCTGGGGCGCTTGCGTACGCCGCTCGTCACCATCTTGGGCAACGAGATCACCTGGCGCGACGTTATTCTCATCGGCGGCGGCCTGTTCCTCATCGCCAAGGCGGTCTTCGAAATTCACGGCGACATCGACGGCGAGGAAAGCGAGACCAAGCAACCGCGTGGCGCGCGCGCCACTCTTTTTCTGGTCATCCTGCAGATCGCGGTGATCGATCTTGTTTTCTCCATCAACTCGATCCTGACCGCGATCGGCATGGCGCAGCAGGTCGAGGTGATGATCGCCGCGGTGATCATCGCGGTCGCGGTGATGTATGTCGCCTCCGAGCCGGTCGCGGGCTTCATCGTTCGCCATCCCACTACCAAGATGCTGGCGCTGTCGTTTTTGATTCTGATCGGCGTCGCGCTGATCGCCGACGGCTTCGACGTCCATATTCCGCGCGGCTATGTGTATTTCGCGATGGCGTTTGCGGCGGCGGTCGAGGGCTTCAATATTCTGGCCCGGCAGCGCCGCAAGCGGCGAAGGGGCGATTAGCGCGTCTCGACTTGGACGCATCCCGGCTTGCACCGCGACGGCGACGACCTATGATCGCGCCTCCGCTCAGAGCCCGAAATAAAATCCAGGAGTAAACGATGGTTGCTGCGGTGCGTGTCCACAAAGTCGGCGGCCCCGAAGTTTTGACGTACGAGGACATCCCGGTGCCGGCCGCCGGACCGGGCCAGATTCGGGTGAAGCAGCACGCCATCGGCGTCAATTTCGTAGACACCTATTTTCGCAGCGGCCTCTATCAGGCGCCCGGCGGCCTGCCATTTGTCGCCGGCAATGAGGCCGCCGGAGAGGTGGTCGAAGTTGGCGCCGGCGTCAGCGACTTCAAGCCCGGCGACCGTGTGGCCTACGTACAGGGACCGGGTTGCTACACGGCGGAGCGCGTTGTGGCTGCCGACCGCCCCGTCAAGCTGCCGGCCAATATCAACTATGAACAGGCCGCCGGCATGATGCTCAAGGGCCTTACCGTGCAATATCTGGTGCGCCGCACGTTCAAGGTTGAGAAAGGCATGAACGTGCTGATGCATGCTGCCGCCGGCGGCGTCGGTCTGATCCTGTGCCAATGGGCCAATTATCTCGGGGCCAATGTCATCGGCACGGTCGGCTCGAAGGACAAGGCCGAGCTTGCCCATGCCAACGGCTGCCATCACACGATTCTTTACAACGACGAGGATTTCGTCGCGCGCGTGAAGGAGATCACGGGCGGCAAGCTGTGCGATGTCGTCTATGACGGCATCGGCAAGGCGACATTCCCCGGATCGCTCGATTGCATACGTCCGCTCGGCATGTTCGTCAGCTTCGGCAGCGCGTCGGGCCCGATTACCGCTTTCGACATGAATCTCCTGCAATTCAAGGGCTCGCTGTTCGCCACCCGGCCGACACTGAACACCTATGCGGCCAAGCGCGCGGACCTCTTGGCAATGGCCGAAGATCTGTTCGCGGTGGTCGGCAGCGGCGCGGTGAAAATTCCCATCAACCAGACCTATCCGCTCAAAGATGCGGCCAAGGCGCATCGCGACCTTGAAGGCCGCGCCACGACCGGGTCCTCGATCCTTATCCCCTAGAGGCACATTCCGATTCAACTAAATCGGCATGTGCTCTAGGGCCTGTTGAGAATCAGGATTCCACGCGGAGCTTGTTTGTGATTCAAGCTTCGGATGGAACGATTCGTTTTAACTGACGCCCAATGGGCGAAGATGGAGCCGCATTGCTTAGGCAAGCCGACGGATCCGGGCCGCAGCGGCAAGGACAATCGGCTGTTCGTCGAAGCGGTGCTGTGGGTGGTCCGCACGGGGAGCCCGTGGCGCGATCTGCCCGCGTTCTTTGGCAAGTGGAACACCGTATTCAAGCGGTACCGCGACTGGGTCGAAGCCGATGTTTTCGTCAGGCTTTTTGAAGCCTGCTCGGACCAGCCGGACATGGAATACGCCATGATCGACGCTACCATCGTCAAGGTCCATCGCCACGGCCAGGGCGCAAAAGGGGGACTCAAAGCCAGGCCATCGGCCGTTCCAAAGGCGGCATGACCACCAAAATCCTGGCGCTGACCGACGCGCTCGGCAACCTCGTGCGCTTCGATCTGTTGCCCGGCCATCGTTACGATACGGTCGGTGTTGCACCCCTCCTCGACGGCCTCGATCTTGGTGCGCTGATCGCCGACAAAGCCTTCGACAGCAACGCCATCGTCGCCGATTTGAACGCCCGCGGCGCCAAGATCGTCATTTCCGCGCATCCTCGCCGAGCCCAAAAACGCCCGTTCGATGCTGAGATCTACAAATGGCGTCATCTGATCGAGAACTTCTTCTGCAAGCTCAAGGAATTCAAACGCATCGCCATGCGCGCCGACAAAACCGACCGGAGCTTTAAAGCCATCGTCTATCTCGCCGCCGCCGTCATTAACTCGCGTTGAATCTCAACAGTCCTTAGATCTAATTGTTATCGCATGTCCTTTTCGGAAAACCGGCTTCCACCCTCGGATCAAGTCCAAGGGCAGGCTTTTCCAGGACATGCTCTAAGGGGACCATCGCGAGGTTCTGGCACAATGAAGATATGGGGTTACTGGGCGACGCTGGGCTGGGCATTCCTGGCCTTCGTCGCCAGCCAATTCCTCACCCTGGCGATCCTCGTGCTGTTCGGGATCAGCGATCTGGATACGCTCGTCAATACGCCATTTGACGGCAAGATCGTCACGCTGTTCATCGTGATCGCCAATCCGATCATGATTGCGGTCATCGCGCTTGCGGTCGCGGTCGCGCGGGCGCCGCTGGCTTATTATCTGGCGCTCGTTTTGCCGTCGTGGCGTTATGTCGGCATCGGGCTCGCCTGTCTGGTCGGGTTGATCGCGTTCAGTGATGCGCTTCTCTATTTCGGCGGATATCCGCTGGTCACGCCGTTCCAGTTGCAGTCCTACACCAGTGCCTCCGCGCAAGGCTGGCTCGCGGCGATGTGGACCGGTGCCGTTATCGTTGCGCCGGCGGGCGAAGAAATTCTCTTTCGCGGCTTTCTGTTTCGCGGCTGGGTGCGCTCGCCGCGCCCGGTGGGCCCGGCGATTATTGCGATCTTTGTGATTTCGCTTTTATGGGCGGTGCTCCACGTCCAATACGATTGGACCGGTATTGTGCAGATACTTGTCGTCGGGCTGTTTCTCGGTTGGATGCGCTATGTGAGCGGCTCGACGCTGCTGACGTTTTTTCTCCACGCGCTGTTCAACGTTGAGGGCACGCTGGAGACCGTGCTGCAACTCCATTGGGCCAGTGCAACGATTTAGTGCATAGCTGCTTGACGTAGAAGCGCCGCGCGTGATCCGTCATCCTGAGGCGGCCGCGAAACGGCCCTCGAAGGATGCACGGCCGAGGCCACCGCCCTTCGAGGCTCGCTTCGCTCACACCCCAGGGTGACGGAAAATGCTTCAATGTGAACCAAGCACTCTCTAAGATTAACGACGTGCAGCCCGTGAGCGCTCGACGCAGCGGGATCTGGCTTTAGATAACGCCGCGCCTGCGCAAATCCGCGACAGTCTCGCGCGACAGACCGCACTCGGCGAGCAGCCGCTCGGTATCCTGCCCGAGCGCTGGCGCCGGTTCTCGCGGCAGCGTTTCGCCGGCACAGACATAGGGCGCGGCAACCATCTTGAAGTCGCTGCGCTCGGGGTGATTGACGTCCCAGACGCGCCCGCCTTCGCGCACGAAGGGATTGTCGAGGGCGGAGGCGACATCGTTGACTGGCGCCGCCGGAACGCGGCCGGCAAAATGCGCGAGCCACTCGGCCGTGGTCCGGCCGCTCAGCGCTTCGTCGAGCAGAACGGTGAGCTTGTCGCGGTTGGCCAGACGTTCCTTGAAGGTGCGGAAGTTCGGATCGCTGGCGAGATCGGGACGGCCGATCATCTCGCACAGCACCGGCCAGAACTTCTCCTTGTTGCACATGATGAAGATATAGCCGTCGCGCGTGCGGTAAAGCTGGCTCGGCGTCAGCGACGGATGGCTCGATCGCGGCTCGCGGCCTTGCCGGTGGCCTTCGTTGAGATACCAGGTCGCCAGATAGTTTAAATTCTGCAGTGCGCAGTCGAACAGGCTGACATCGATGTCGCGCCCGACGCCGGTGTCGCGTGCGGCGATGATGCCGGATAGGAGCGCGAAGGCCGCAAACAGACCCGTCATCATGTCGACGATCGACAGTCCCATGCGGGTCGGCGGCCCATCGGGCTCGCCGGTGAGCGAGAGATAGCCGGCTTCCGCCTGCATCAGATAATCGTAGCCCGGCCAGTTGGCGCGCGGGCCGGTACGCCCGTAAGCGGAGAGGTGCGCGCAGACGATGCGCGGATTGGCGTCTTTGAGCGCCGCGTAGGTGAGACCGAGCGAGCCGGGCAGGTCGCCGCGCAAATTGTTGAGCACACCGTCGGCGCTGCGCGTTAGCGCATGCAGGACTTCGCGCGCGCCGTCCTTTTTCAGATCGAGCGTGAGGCTCTTTTTGTTACGATTGAAGCTCTCGAAAAAATGACTGTCATCGGGCGTGAGAAAGTACGGCCCCACGCGGCGCCCCATGTCGCCGCCGTCGGATGGATTCTCGATCTTGATGACGTCGGCGCCGAGATCGGCGAGCTGCATCGTGCCGTAAGGACCGGCCCCGTATTGCTCGATGGCAATGATACGCATTCCCGCAAGCGGCAGCATCGTCGTGTCGGGCCTCTAGAGCATGTTCCGGAAAAGCCTGCCCTTGGACTTGATCCGAGGGTGGAAACCGGTTTTCCAAAAAGGACATGCGACAATAAACGAATCTGGAGCACGTCCCGATTTTACTTAATCGGGATGTGCTCTAGACCGGGTTACGTTCGACGAGCTGCCGCGCGATGATGATGCGCTGCAGCTCGTTGGTGCCTTCGCCGATGACCAAAAGCGGCGCGTCGCGGTAGATGCGCTCGATGACGAACTCCTTCGAATAGCCGTAGGCGCCGTGAATGCGCATCGCCTCGAGCGAAACATTCACCGCCGTTTCGGTGGCGAAGAGTTTCGCCATGCCGGCCTCCATGTCGCAGCGCAGCCCGCGGTCGTAGGTCTTGGCCGCGTCCTGCACGAGGAGCCGGGCCGCATGGATCTGCGTCGCCATGTCGGCGAGCTTGAGCTGGATCGCCTGGTGCTGGCAGATCGGCTTGCCGAAGGTTTTACGCACTTGGCTGTAGGAGACCGCTTGGTCGAGCGCCGCCTGCGCAAGCCCGACGCCGCGGGCGGCGACATTGATGCGTCCAAGCTCAAGTCCGCCGAGCGCATGCTTCAATCCGAGGCCTTCCTGGCCCCCGATCAGCCGGTCGGCTGGAATGACATAGTCCTCGAACACGAGCTCGGCGGAGTCGATGCCCTTATAGCCGAGCTTTTCAAGCTTGCGGCTCACCGTAAAGCCATCGCCCTTTTCGGCAATGAACAGGCTCATGCCCTTGTGGCGCGGCTCGGCCTCGGGATCGGTCTTAACGAGTAGCGCGAAGCATTGTCCGTGGATGCCGTTGGAGATCCAGGTCTTGGTGCCGTTGACCACGTAGCCGTCGCCGCGCCGGCGCGCGACGGTGCGGATCGCTTGCAAATCAGTGCCGCAATCGGGCTCGGTCAGCGCCAGGCCGCCGCGAAGCTCGCCGGTTGCAAAACGCGGCAGATAGGTTTGCTTCTGCGCCTCGGTGCCGAAGCGCTGCACGGCGGCCGCCATGATCAGATGCGAGTTGAAAATGCCGGTGACCGACATCCATACCCGCGATATGCGCTCGACGATGCGCGCGTAGATCGTGGTCGAGAGACCGAGGCCGCCGTAGGCCGTGTCGATCGTGGCCCCGAACAGGCCAAGCTCCTTCATGCGGGCGACGATGTCCTCCGGATAGACGTCGTCGTGTTCGAGTTTTTGCGCGTAAGGCGCAACATCGCGTTCCAGAAAGCGATCGATGCTGGCCAGGATGACGCTCTCGGCTTCATCATCCTGCGGGTAAACTTCACGGGTCACGATGTTTGTTCCAGTTCTCTAAGCGCTACCGAGCCGGTCGGCGAGGGGACCGGCATCGGCGGCTTGATCGAGTGAAAGGAGCAGCGTCTCGATGGCCTGCGCCTTGTCACGCGAAACCGCCCGCGCGGCGTTGGATCGGAATTTCTCGATGATGTCAGCTTCGCTCAGCGGGCGTTCGCCGTTGCCCCGGTTGATCGCTTCGCGCTGCCGCAAGGTGCGGCCGCCGCGCAGCGTGACGACGACCTCGCCCGTATAGTGACGCGGAAAGGTCGCGGCCGGATCGGTCTCGTACTGCACACGGTTAGCCAGCGCGAGAATGTCGGGATCGCCGAGCGCGTCGTCTTCGAGTTCGTCGAGCGTGAACTTGCCACGCAGCAACGCAGCAGCGACCGCGTAGGGAATGGAAAATTGCGCGTCGTAGCTGTTGGCGGGCCGTTTTTTGTTCGCTACCGGCTCGCAAACGGTCTTGACCACTTCAGCGGGCACGAGCGCACGCACGTGTTCGATCTCTTCTGCATCGAGCTTGTGCTCGCGCGTCAGCGTCGCCGCCGCATCGACGCAGGCATGGACGAAGTGGCAGGCCGGGTAAGGCTTTACGGCCACCTGCTGCAGTTCCCAGATCTCGCCCAGTCCCGCGGTCGCCAACGCCAGATTGGCCGGATCGAAATAGCTTTGCAGATGGCTGGCGTAGAGGCCGAAGCGGCCCTCATAGGCCCGCTTGGCACCGACAAAACCCTGGCGGGCGAGAGCCGCCGTCGTGATGCCGGCGGCCGCCGCCCAGCCCGGATGGAAGCGCTTGTTCCAAGCGCCGTCCTCCAGGAACTCGAGGCTGCCGGAACCGGCTGATAACGTCAGCCCTTGAGCCATGACGAGTTGCTTCTCGTTCAAGCCCATCAGCCGCCCGGCGGCGAGCGTGCAGGCGAACGCGCCGATCAATCCGGTCGGATGGAAACCGACTTGATGGAATGCGCCTTTGGCGACGGCACCCAGCCTTGCCGCGACTTCAACGCCGAGGATGTAAGCGGCCAGCATCTCGCTGCCGCTGGCGCGTTGTTGCGCGCCGACCGCGAGCACTGTCGGCAAGACGCTCGACGTCGCATGAATGACACCGCCGCTATGGGTGTCGTCGAAATCGAGGCCGTGGATGAGGATGCCGTTGATCAGCGCCGCGTCGCGCAGCGGCAGCCGCGCCGGCATGCCGATGACTGCGAAATCGCCGGCGCCGGCTAACCCGGAGATCGCCGTCAGCGCGCGGTGCGCAAAGTCGTAGCGGGTCGAGGCGAGCGCGATGCCGACGGCATCAAGTATCAGATGCTTGGCGCGAGCGGTCGCCGCCGCCGGAATAGCCGCCGTTGCGTACGCGCCGACAAAGTGGGCAAGCTCTTCCGAAATCAGCGGTGTGGCAACGGACTCTGTTTGCGGAACCTTGAGGACAGTTACTGGCGCATTCATGCGCTCCTCCCTGATCGCGCTTCCTTGGTCTTTGATAGTTGTCCGGACAAACTTGCGCCCGGCGGACAGCGAATGTCAATGCCCGGCGTCGTCATGCGCGTTCCGGGCGCAACGAGATCGAATAGCTGAACCGGTCGGCCGGATGCAGATTGAATGCGACCTCGATGATGCGGTGCTTGGCGGATTTGTAGACCCGCTCGATCTCCAACGCCGCCGCGCCCGCGGGAACCTCGAGCTCCGCCGCGATCGCTTGCGGAACCGTCACCGCCCGCAAGGTCTGGACGACCTCGACGACGCGCTCGTCATACATTTCCTCGATCCAGGTGTAGATCGGGCCGCTCTTTTTTCCGATCAGCGCGCGAACGCCGGCAAAGGCCGCATGCACGTAAACCTCCGTCCAGCAGATCGGCGGCGAGCCGTCGGGCGCGTAGCGCAAGCCTTCGGTGTGCAGCCATCGGCGGCCGGGGCTGCAGCCGAGCCGGCGCGCAAGCTTGACGTCGGCGATCACAAAGCGCGAGCCGGAGACCACATAGCGCGTGGAAACGGCATACTGCATGAGGTCGGTGACGGACGCGACCGGATGCAGATAGAAGGACGGCTCGGCGGCCGCGACGGTGGTGCCGGAACCTTGGCGCGGGCTGACCAGCCCGGATTCGCGCAATTCCCGCAGCGCTTCCCGCACCGTATGGCGGCTCACCGCGAAGCGCCGGCAGAGCGCACTTTCGGTCGGCAGCCGCGCGCCGACCGGATGCTTGCCGCTCACGATCTCGCTTTGCAGGACGCGCACGATTTTTTTGTACAGCGTGCCGCCGCCGCCGGTGGGTCGGCGGTTTCGTTGGGCGCGGGCGGTTGCGGATTTGGCCATGGCGGTGGCGTGTATGCGGGATCCAGAAAAACCGATTTGAACGGGCTGCAACGAACGCAATCGTGTCCGGAGCAACTGGCATGGTTTATTGGCGCACCGGTAGAATGCAAGCAACGGCGCGACCGGCGTACCGCTTGACCGCGCACTTTAGATCACGCTAGCTTGTCCGGACAAGTTCGATAGCATCGGGGAGGTCGGATGGTTGCGGTCGCGAAGGACATAGGCGCGCATCGTTATCGTGAAAGCTACGGCCGCTATTTCGAGGATTTCGCCGAAGGCGACATCTATGAGCACCGGCCAGGCCGCACGATCAGCGAGGCCGATAATACCTGGTTCACGCTGCTCACAATGAACCAGCATCCGCTGCATTTCGATGCCGCCTATGCCAGCAAAAGCGAATTCGGCCGGATGGTGGTCAATAGCTGCCTGACGCTGTCGATCGTCGCCGGCATGAGCGTCAGCGACATCAGCCAAAAGGCGATCGGCAATCTCGGCTGGAACGATATCCGGCTGGTCGCGCCGGTCTTCATCGGCGATACGATCTACGCGGAATCCGAAGTGCTCTCGAAACGGGAATCGGCCAAGCGACCGACGCAAGGGATTGTCACGGTCAAGACGACCGGCAAGAAAGCTGACGGCACCGTGTTCATGACCTACGAGCGCAGCGTGCTGGTGCCCAAGCGCGGCCACGCGGTCGACGACCGCGCGGACTATTGATCTCCTCTCTCAAGAAAAAATGATCTGGAAAAGCTGGTGCTGGCATTCCGAAAGAGCATGCGCCGCCGAAGATTTGGAGCGGGATGTCGATTAGACTGAGGGGTATCGCGCTTCAGTCGCGAACTCCGGACGACAAAACGTATTAGCGGCGCGGGGCGGAGTATAAAGACAGGGGAGGACAGCGTGCCGGCAGGCGCAGTCAATTCCGGAGGGCGGCTCGATCGCTTGCCGATCTCGTCGTTTCATTACCGCGTCCTCGGGCTGGTCAGCGCCGGGATGTTTCTCGACGCGTTCGAGATTTATCTCGCCGGCGGCGTGCTGGCGGTGTTGATCAAAACCGGCTGGTCCGATCTTTGGTACAATGGTTGGTTCATATCGGTCACCTTCGCCGGCATGATGGTGGGCTCCTGGTGCGCCGGCATATTCGGCGATCACTTCGGCCGCCGCTTTTCCTACCAACTCAATCTCCTGATCTTCGGCTTCGCCGCGCTTGCGGGAGCCGCAGCGCCTTCGATCGAATGGCTCATCGCCGCGCGGTTTGTCATGGGCGTCGGTCTCGGCGCTGAAATCGTTGTTGGCTATGTCACACTGTCGGAGTTCGTTCCGCCGCTGCAGCGCGGCCGCTGGGGCTCGGCGCTGTCGGCCATTACCAATTCGGCGCTTTTCGTCTCTGCCTTCGCGGGTCTTCTGATCATCCCGCAATTCGGCTGGCGCTGGATGTTCGTCATCACCGGCGTCGGCGCGCTGATCGTCTGGTATTTGCGCCGCGGATTGCCGGAATCGCCGCGCTGGCTCGAGTCCAAAGGCCATCTCGAAGAGGCCGAAAAGGTTTTGGCGGAGATCGAGGCCGAGGCGTCACGCAACGGGCCGCTGCCATCCGCCACCGAACAGCCGACCCCAGTCCTGCCGCAACAATCGATCAAGGCCCTGTTCGAGGGCGGGATGCTCGCGCGCACCGTTGTGGGCAGCATCGTTCTTATCGGCATCAATACCGTAATTTACGGCTTCGTCGCCTGGCTGCCGACGTTTCTGGTCAAACAGGGCGTGAGCGTCGTGTCCTCGCTGGGTTTCACGACGCTGATGGCGCTGGGCGGACCGGTCGGCGCGCTCGCCGGCATGTGGCTCGGCGATCATGTTGGACGAAAGCCGGTGCTCGTCGGCTTCTCGCTGGCCACCATCGTGCTGGGCTTCATCTATCCGTTCGCCCCTTCGGAGGCGCTGCTGACCCTCGTCGGCTTCGCGCTCGTCACCTGCGTTTATGTGATGGTGGCTGTCGCCTGGGCGCTCTACGTGCCGGAATTGTTTCCGACCGAAATCCGGATGCGGGGCGCCGGTTTCTGCAACACGATGGGCCGGCTCATGACCATCATCACGCCGCAGATCGTGCCGCAGATTTTCGTCGGCGCCGGCGTGGTCGGCGTCGTGGGACTGATGGCGGCACTGTTGTTGATCCAGGCCATTGCGGTCGCGTTCTTTGGCATTGAGACCAGACAACAGTCATTGGAAGCTTTGCGGCCGCAGCAGCCCGAAGGTGACGCTGTCGCACTCGACGCCGCAGTACCGCGCTCGCCGCGAACGTGACGTGCGGTGGACGTGCCGCGCGCTTTCACGCGCGCTGGCGCGGCAGTCCTATCACCGGCTCGGTGAAGCGGGCCACCGCGGCCACCGCTTCGTCGAGCGGGACTTTACTGCCGGGCGTTTCGCTGACGATGGTCGCCAGCAAGCTCATGTCGCGCCGAAACAGCGAATCGAGCGCGGTCAATGTGTGGCTGAGGGCGCCGTCGTAAGAACCCGCCACCAGGATCAACGGCAGGCGCAGGGCCATCATGACGTCGAGCATGGTCCGGTCCGGATCGAGCGGCGTCATCACGCCACCGACGCCGTCGATCAAGAGCACGCCGCGGCGTCCTTCGACGGCTTCCTTGCAGTAGGAGATGACGTCGGCGACATCGATGCGGCGTTTCTCGAATTGCGCTGCGAGGTCAGGCGGCAACGCCGCGCGAAAGCGCCAGGGCGACATGCGCTCGATCGTTTCCGGTGAAAACGGCGATCCGACCGCGGCGATCAGGGTCGCCAGTTCGCTTGTCGCCGCCTTTGCCGGCTCGTAACCGCAAACGATCGGCTTGATGACGTCGACGCTGTGTCCGATCGTTTGCAAATGCCGGATGAGCGAGGCGACCACGAAGTCTTGCCCACGTCCGGTCCGGTTGCGGTAATGAAGATTGCGGTCACGATGAGGCGCCTCGCCGGTCATGAAACCGCCGAATGCCGATTAATACCAGCAAAAACGGGAATGAATACTGTGCGTGGCGTCGCGCGGTCAGTAACCGACCACGCTGCCGTATAAGTCATAAGCATCAGCGCGCGCGATCTTGACCGTCGCGATTTCGCCAACGCGGAGCGGCCGCCGGCTCTCCACAAAAACCGTGCCGTCGATTTGCGGCGCATCGCCTTTGCTGCGGCCTTTGCCGCTGCGGGGACCCGGGGTGCCGACCTCGTCGATGATGACCTGTTCGCGCCCGCCGACCCTTCGCTTAAGGCGCTTGGCGGAGATGCCCTGCTGGGTCTGCATGAAGCGGTGCCAGCGCTCTTCCTTCACTTCGGCCGGCACTGGATCGCCCAAGCCGTTGGCCGTGGCGCCATCGACCGGCTCGTAGCGGAAGCAGCCGACCCGATCGAGCTCGGCCTCGCCGAGCCACTCCAGCAGATGGGAAAAATCCTCCTCGGTCTCGCCCGGAAAGCCGACGATGAAGGTCGAGCGGATCGTGAGGCTCGGACAGATCGTGCGCCACTCTTGAATGCGCGAGAGGGTCTTCTCTTGCGCGGCCGGACGGCGCATGCGTTTCAGCACCGCCGGACTGGCGTGCTGGAACGGCACGTCGAGGTAGGGCAGCACGTGGCCTTCCGCCATCAGGGGAATGACGTCGCTCACATGGGGGTAGGGATACACGTAGTGAAGCCGCACCCAGACGCCGAACTCGCCGAGCGCCTGCGCCAGGTCGAGAAACCTGGCCCGCACCTCGCGGCCCTTCCAGTCGCTTGGCGCGTATTTGAGGTCGACGCCGTAGGCCGAGGTGTCCTGGGAGATGACGAGCAGCTCCTTCACGCCGGCCGCGACCAGCCGCTCGGCCTCACGCAGCACGTCCGAGGCCGGTCGAGACACTAGGTCGCCGCGCAGATGTGGGATGATGCAGAACGTGCAGCGATTGTTGCAACCCTCTGAAATCTTGAGATAAGCGTAATGCCGCGGCGTCAGCTTGATGCCTTCAGGCGGAATAAGCTCGGTGTAGGGATCGTGGCGACGGGGCGCCGCCTGATGAACCGCGTCCAGCACGCTCTCGTATTGCTGCGGCCCGGTTACTGCCAAGACGTTCGGATGCGCCGCCGTGATCTTCTCCGGCTCGGCCCCCATGCAGCCGGTGACGATGACCTTGCCGTTCTCCTTGAGCGCTGCCCCTATGGCGGACAACGATTCCGCTTGCGCGCTGTCCAGGAACCCACAGGTATTGACGATCGCTAAGTCTGAATCGGCATGGTCGCGGGCGAGTTCGTAACCTTCGGCCCGCAACCGCGTGATAATGCGCTCGGAATCGACCAGCGCCTTCGGGCAGCCGAGCGAGACGAAAGAGATGCGGGTCGGTCGATTCACTGGAAACTCAAGCTTTTGCGGTTCCGTCAGGGGCACGCGGCACGACTTGGGACCGCAAGCCGCAAAGGTCAAGCGCCGACCGCTGCGGGGCTGATCGCAAGCGCGGCAAAAGTTCAGGGCTGGACGATGACGCGCAGAATTCCGCAACCGCCGCTGCTTCTGGTGACCGATCGCCGCCAGGCGCGGCGTCCATTAACAGCCATCGTCGCCGCGGCCCTCGATGCCGGGTGCCGGTGGGTGAGTTTGCGCGAAAAAGACCTGCCCGCCGACGAGCAGATATTGCTGGCACGGTCGCTGTTGGCGCTCGTCCATACGCATGGCGGCAAGCTGATGCTGCACGGCGAGGCCGCGCTAGCGCGCGATGCCGGAATGGATGGTGTGCATTTGCCGTCAGGCCGCGATGCCACGGCGGCGCGGGCGCTGATCGGCGCGGACAAAATTTTGGGCGTGTCCATTCACACGGTGACCGAAGCGGAGCGGATCGATCCGGCTCATGTCGATTATGCCTTGGCGGGGCCGGCGTTCGAGACTCCGAGCAAGCCCGGATACGGCCCCGAAATTGGCCGCAAGGGATTGGCTGATATCGCGCGCGCCTGCCGCGTTCCGGTTCTGACGATCGGCGGCATCAATGCTGCCCGTCTGGGGGAGGTGCTTGCCGCTGGAGCCGTCGGTGCGGCGGTCATGGGCGGCGTGATGCGCGCCGCCGATCCGGCCCAGGAGATGCGCACCCTGCTGGCTAGCTTGAACGGGGCGCTGGCGATGCGGGCGTGAGGAGTGCGTCGCGGGAGAATTATCGCGCGCGATACGTCGGAACGCCCTGATCGGGCACCCACACGCCGCTCGGAAGCTTGCCGGCCTGCCAGAATACGTCGATCGGCATGCCGCCGCGCGGGTGGAAGTAGCCGCCGATCCGCAGCCATTTGGGCTTGAGCAGGGCGACCAGCTTCTTGCCGATTGCGACCGTGCAGTCTTCGTGAAACGCGCCGTGATTGCGGAAGCTGTTGAGATAAAGCTTGAGCGACTTCGACTCGACCAAAAAGCCGCGTGGTGCGTAGTCGATGACCAGCGTGGCGAAGTCGGGTTGGCCGGTCACCGGGCACATCGAGGTGAATTCCGGAAATGTAAACCGCGCGACATAATCCGTATCCGGATGCGGATTGGGCACGCGGTCGAGAACGGCCTCTTCGGGCGAAGCCGGGATCGAAGCTACTTGGCCGAGTTGCAATGGCTTTTTGGGCATATCGAGGCGCGTGGTCGATTGGGAACCTTCTGCCGAATCCGCGTCCTGCATGCCCCGGCTGCAGCGCTATGACAAGAGCGCGCGACGGGGAGACAAACCGAAACGTGGCAAGAGTGTTGCCGATCCTGTAGAAGCCGCCTCAACGCATGACGCCGTGCCGTTTGGGCCGGGCGTGCTGCGCCGTTGGGGACACAAGCCGGGGAGCGGGTATGACTGCCATTGTCGACATTATCGGGCGTGAAATTCTCGACAGCCGCGGCAATCCGACCGTCGAGGTCGATGTTCTCCTTGAGGACGGCTCGCTCGGCCGTGCCGCGGTACCGTCAGGAGCCTCCACGGGCACCCACGAGGCGGTGGAGCTTCGCGACGGCGACAAGAAGCGCTATCTCGGCAAGGGCGTGCGCAGCGCCGTCGAGGCGGTCAACGGCGAGATCTTCGATGCGCTGAGCGGCTTCGATGCCGAGGCGCAGGTCAAGATCGACGAAACGATGATCGGGCTCGACGGCACGCCCAACAAGGAGCGTCTGGGCGCCAACGCGATCCTCGGCGTTTCGCTGGCGGTCGCCAAGGCGGCGGCTGCCGCTAACAATCTGCCGCTCTACCGCTATGTCGGCGGCACCGCCGCGCGCGTCCTGCCGGTGCCGATGATGAACATTATCAATGGCGGCGTTCATGCCGATAATCCCATCGACTTCCAGGAATTCATGATCGTGCCGGCCGGCGCTGAAAGTTTCGCCGAGGCGCTGCGCGCCGGCTCGGAGATCTTCCACACGCTCAAAGGCGCGCTCAAGGGCGCCGGGCTCAACACTAATGTGGGCGACGAGGGCGGCTTTGCGCCAGACCTGCCGTCGGCGGAAGCGGCGCTCGATTTTCTCATGCAGGCGGTGAAAAAGGCCGGATACGAGCCGGGCAAAGAGGTGATGTTCGCGCTCGATTGCGCCGCGACCGAATTCTTCAAGCACGGCAAGTATGTGTATGAGGGGGAGGGGAAGACCCGCGCGCGCGAGGAGCAAACCAACTATCTCGCCGATCTTGCCGCCCGCTACCCAATCGTCTCGATCGAAGACGGCATGGCCGAGGACGACATCGAGGGCTGGAAATTGCTCACCAAGGCGCTGGGGACGAAATGCCAGCTCGTCGGCGACGATGTATTCGTGACCAACGTGGCGCGGTTGAAAGAAGGAATTGTCGGCGGCTATGCCAACTCCATTCTGGTCAAGGTCAACCAGATCGGCACACTGACCGAAACGCTCGCCGCCGTCGAAATGGCGCACAAGGCCGGCTACACTGTGGTCATGTCGCACCGTTCGGGCGAAACCGAGGATTCGACGATCGCCGATCTCGCGGTCGCCACCAATTGCGGCCAGATCAAAACCGGGTCGCTGGCCCGCTCCGATCGCGTCGCGAAATACAATCAGCTCCTGCGCATCGAGGAAGAGCTCGGGCCGCAGGCAGTCTATCCGGGCTTGTCGGCGTTCAGGCCGTTGCGCTAGTGCAACGGTGCTGCGCTTGTCCGCAATGGGCCGGCGGAGTTATGTTCATTTCGGGAAAAGCGGGGGACGCGCCTCTGGCGCGATTCGCTGATGGATCAATCTGTTGAACTGATGGCGGGCAGCCGCAAGCTTGCGGTCGAGCGTTTGCGCGATTTCGTCGTGGGCGCGGTCGACGCGGCACCGGCTTACGAGACGCCGTTCTATCACCTCGTTCTCGATCACGTGTTTCCGGAAGACGTTTATGCGGCGGTGCTCGCCAACATGCCGAGCGCGTCGGACTACCGGCCGATGCACGGGCGCAGCAAGGGCCACGATCTTGCCGACGGCACCCACACGCGGGTGAAGATCGACCTGTTTCCCGAATACATCCGGCATCTGCCGCCGGAGAAGCGCGTGCTGTGGAATGTCGTCGGCAGCGCGCTGTGCTCGCCTCAGGTGCGCGACGCCTTCATGCGGCGGCTGGCACCCCCGCTTGAGCGCCGCTTCGGCCCCGGCCACGCCAAGACCGGCATGTTTCCTATTCCAGTGCTGACGCGCGATATTCCGGGCTACCTGATCACACCGCACACCGATACGCGCTGGAAGGGCATTACGGTCCAGCTCTATCTGCCGCGCGATCGCTCGATCACGCATATCGGCACCATTTTCCACAAGACGCTGCCCGACGGCTCAATGCCCAAGGACAAGCAAATGACCTTCGCGCCGAATACCGGCTATGCATTTGCGGTGGGTACGAATACGTGGCATTCGGCCGATCGAATTGGGCCGGAAGTGACCACCCGCGACAGCATCCTGTTGACGTATTTCGTCGACGCAGGCGCGCTCCGCTTTTTGCGCAATCGCGGCAAGCGGCTCGGGAATTTCATTCTCAGCGAAGTGCGCAACCGGCTACCGTAGGTACTGTCGCGCGACGTCGTTGTCGCGCCTCCGTTCCCGAGGCGACCCGCCCCATTAATGCGCCCTTAAGCGGCCTTCTCGCATGGTGCCGGGATGGTCACCCGCAAGCGATTGCGCTCGATCCTTTCCGCACTGGGCCTGTACGTGTTGGGCGCCCTGTTGGTCGGCTATTTTGGGGTGAATGCCTTCAGCGGCAATCACGGCCTCAAAGCCAAGCAGGACATCGACCAGCAGATTACCTCGATGTCGGTCGAACTCGACAAGCTTCGGCTCGAACGAACGCAATGGGAGCGGCGTATTGCCTTGCTCAAGTCGCGCCGGCTCGACCCCGACATGCTCGACGAGCGAGCACGGGCGCTGCTCGATTATGCACATCCCAACGATTTGACGCTGATCGTCGAGCCGCCGCGCCCGCGTCCGGCCGGCGGCTCTTGAACCGAGCGCCATCTCTGCCAAAATATTTTTGCCGCCAACGGTTTGATGCCCGGAACCGATCGTGCGGCGCCGACTTCCGCCATAGGCCGAATTCGGCTATGGGTTGGAACTTCTCGGTATCTTGAGGACGCTGATGGCCGTCGCCCAAACCAAGAAAGCTGAACCGCTCATGGATGCACGCTCTCCGGCCGTGGAGGTCGTTCCGCCGAGGTCCGGTGCGGAATTCAGCAAGGACGAGGAAATTCACGCGCTCAAGCAAATGCTGATGATCCGGCGCTTCGAAGAGAAAGCCGGTCAGATGTACGGCATGGGCCTGATCGGCGGCTTTTGTCACCTTTATATCGGCCAGGAGGCCGTCGTCGTTGGCATGCAGATGGCCAAGCGCGACGGCGACCAGATGATCACCGGCTACCGGGATCACGGTCATATGCTGGCTTGCGGGATGGATCCGAAAGGCGTCATGGCCGAGTTGACCGGCCGGCGCGGCGGCTATTCCAAGGGCAAGGGCGGCTCGATGCACATGTTCTCCCGTGAGAAGAATTTCTACGGGGGACACGGCATTGTGGGTGCGTCGGCACCGATCGGAACAGGTCTCGCATTTGCGAACAAATACCGCGAAAGCGACGACGTATGCTTGACGTTCTTCGGCGATGGCGCCGCAAACCAAGGCCAGGTCTACGAAAGCTTCAATATGGCCGAGCTGTGGAAGCTTCCCGTGGTCTACGTCATCGAGAACAACCGTTACGCCATGGGCACATCGGTGGCACGCTCCTCGGCGCAGGCCGATTTCTCCAAACGCGGCGCCTCATTCAACATTCCGGGTGTGCAGGTGGACGGCATGGATGTGCGCGCCGTGCGCGCCGCTGCCGCCGAAGCAATCGCCTGGTGCCGCTCCGGCAAGGGCCCGACCATCGTCGAGATGCTGACCTACCGCTATCGCGGCCACTCGATGTCCGATCCGGCGAAATACCGTACCAAGGAAGAAGTCGACAAGGTACGCACCGAGCACGATCCGATCGAGCAGGTGCGCGCGCGCCTTCTCGCCAAGAAGTGGGCGAGCGAAGACGAATTAAAGAAGATCGATGCCTCCGTCCGCGCGATCGTCAATGAAGCATCCGAGTTCGCCACCCACGATCCCGAACCCGATCCGTCCGAACTCTACACCGACATCTATCGGTGAACGCACGACTTGCTTTTCTGCCGCGCACCGTTTTGATCGGCACGACAACCCGAATATTCGTTTTGAGCGCTAGTCCGCCAAGCCCGCCAGAGTTGACCCGCTATGCCGACTGAAGTCCTTATGCCTGCTTTGTCTCCGACCATGGAGAAGGGCAACCTCGCCAAGTGGCTGAAGAAGGAAGGCGACAACGTCAAATCGGGCGACGTGATCGCCGAGATCGAGACCGACAAGGCCACGATGGAGGTGGAAGCGGTCGATGAAGGCACGCTCGGCAAGATCCTGGTGCCGGAAGGTACCAACGATGTGGCGGTCAACACGCCGATCGCCATGATCCTCGCCGAGGGCGAGGACAAATCCGCGCTCAAGGACGGCAAGCCGGCGGCGGCCGCGGCGCCGGCCAATCAGCAGACGACCACCGAATCCGTGCCGCCAGCCTTAAAAGAACAACCGGCGCAAAAAGCCGAAGCGGCGGCTAAGCCAAAGACCGGCACCGTGTCTCCACCGCAGGCGCAGGTGCTGCCGGATCCGGATGTGCCCGAAGGCACCGAGATGGTCACCATGACGATGCGGGAAGCGCTGCGCGACGCCATGGCGGAAGAGATGCGCCGCGACGACAGCGTGTTCGTCATGGGCGAGGAGGTTGCCGAATATCAGGGAGCCTACAAGGTTACCCAGGGGCTGCTGCAGGAATTCGGTGCGCGACGCGTCATCGATACGCCGATCACCGAGCATGGCTTTGCCGGCCTCGGTGTCGGCGCCGCGCTCGCCGGGCTCAAACCTATCGTCGAGTTCATGACTTTCAATTTCGCCATGCAGGCGATGGACCATCTGATCAATTCGGCAGCGAAGACGCGCTACATGTCGGGCGGCCAGGTCGATGTGGCGATGGTGTTTCGCGGCCCGAACGGCGCTGCCGCGCGCGTCGCCGCGCAGCACAGCCAGGATTATTCATCCTGGTATTCGCATGTGCCCGGTCTAAAAGTGATCGCGCCCTCCAACGCTGCCGACGCCAAGGGGCTCCTCAAGGCCGCGATCCGTGATCCCAATCCGGTGATTTTCCTGGAAAATGAAATCCTCTACGGCGCATCCTCGCCGGTGCCGAAGCTCGACGATTACGTCCTGCCGATCGGTCGCGCGCGCGTGGTGCGCGCCGGCGCTGACGTGACGCTCGTGGCCTGGTCGATCGGCATGACGTATGCGCTCAAGGCTGCCGACGAGCTTGCCAAAGAAAATATCTCGGCCGAAGTCATCGACCTGCGTACGCTCAGGCCGATGGATATCGAGACCATCGTCGAGTCGGTGAAGAAGACCGGCCGGCTGGTCACGGTGGAAGAAGGCTGGCGGCAGTCCGGCGTCGGCGCGGAGATCGCCGCGCGCATGATGGAAGAGGCGTTCGATTATCTCGACGCGCCGGTTACGCGCGTCACCGGCAAGGATGTGCCGATGCCGTACGCCGCCAATCTGGAAAAACTCGCCTTGCCCTCGGTCGCCGAAGTGGTCGAGGCCGCCAAGTCCGTTTGTTATCGCTGACCTTTTGATTGAAGCAGTCGCCCCATGCCGATCAACATCCTTATGCCGGCGCTGTCGCCCACGATGGAGAAGGGCAACCTCGCCAAGTGGCTCAAGAAGGAAGGCGAGACGATCAAGACCGGCGACGTGATCGCCGAGATCGAGACCGACAAGGCGACGATGGAATACGAGGCCATCGAAGACGGCGTGCTGGCGAAGATCGTGGTGCCGGAGGGCACCAGCGATGTGCCGGTCAATCAGCTCATCGCCGTGATGGCGCAGGAGGGCGAGGACCCGAAGGCTGCTGCGAGTGCCGCGGCTGAGAAAAGTCCGCAAGGCCGCGCCCCCTCATCCCCACCTTCTCCCGCAAGGGGAGAAGGGGCTGCCGCGCAAGCGGCCGCGGCATCGAATGCTGCTCCAACATCGTCCGCCGCAAAATCGTCGACCGAGCCAAAAACGCAAGTGGCTCCCTCTCCCCCTGCGGGAGAGGGTGGGGATGAGGGAGCGCGGCCTCTCAGTTCATCCTCCGCCAACGGCCGCGCGAACCGCGTCTTCGCCTCGCCACTCGCCCGCCGCCTCGCCAAGGACGCAGGCATCGATCTCGGCCGCATCAGCGGCTCCGGCCCGCATGGACGCGTGATCGCCCGCGACATTGCGTCGGCGAAGGAAGGCAAGGGGTTGCGCGCACCATCCGCCGCGCCGGCGGCGGCTGGCGGAGCGCCAGCACCGCAGATCGCGCCATCCCTGTCGGATCAACAGATCCGCGCGCTCTACGAAGAGGGCAGCTACGAGGTGGTGCCGCACGACGGCATGCGCCGCACCATCGCGCAGCGGCTCACCGCCTCGGTGCAGTCCGTTCCGCATTTCTACCTGACCATCGACTGCGACATCGGCCGGCTTCTGGCCGCGCGCGAAGACATCAACGCGCAAGCGCCGAAGGACAAAGACGGCAAGCCGGGCTACAAGCTTTCGGTCAACGACTTCGTCATCAAGGCTTTGGCGCTCGCCTTGCAGCGCGTGCCCGACGCCAATGTGAGCTGGACCGAAGGCGGCATGCTCAAGCACAAGCATTCCGATATCGGGGTCGCGGTGGCGCTGCCTTTCGGCCTGATCACGCCGATCATACGCAGCGCGGAAACAAAATCGCTGTCGGCGATCTCCAACGAAATGAAAGAGCTTGCCGCGCGCGCGCGCGCCAAAAAGCTCAAGCCGCAGGAATATCAGGGCGGCACGTCGTCGGTGTCCAATCTCGGCATGTACGGGATCAAAGATTTCACCGCCGTGATCAATCCGCCGCAATCGACCATCCTCGCGGTCGGCGCCGGCGACGAGCGCGCGGTGGTGCGCGGCGGCAAGATCGAGGCGGCGCACATTATGAGCGCGACGCTGTCCTGCGATCATCGCTCGGTCGATGGCGCTCTTGGCGCGCAATTGATCGGGGCGTTCAAGGCGCTGGTCGAAAATCCCGTGATGATGCTGGTGTAACGATGCCGCTGGTCCGCATCGATCTGCGGCGCGGCAAAGCGCCTGCCTACAAGAAAGCGATCTGCGACGGCGTCTATCGCGCGCTGCACGAGACCTTCAACGTGCCGGAGAACGATCGCTTCATGATCGTCAACGAGCACGACGCCGGCAACTTCGACCACGCCGAGACCTATCTCGGCCTGTCCTACAGCGACGATCTGGTCATCATCCAGATCACGGTCAGCGATACGCGAGCTACCGCGACCAAGCAGGCGCTGTTCGCCCGCATCGCCACCTTGCTTACGGAAAGCCCAGGCTTACGTAAGGAGGACATATTCATCAATCTCCTTGAATGCAAAACCGAAAACTGGTCGTTCGGCAACGGCATTGCGCAATATGTTGCGACCGCGAGCTAAAACATGGCTGACACATCCTTCGACATCATCATCATCGGTTCGGGGCCCGGCGGCTATGTGTGCGCCATCCGCGCTGCGCAGCTCGGCTTCAAGACCGCGATCGTCGAGCGCGACTATCTCGGCGGCATCTGCCTGAACTGGGGCTGCATCCCGACCAAGGCACTGCTGCGCTCGGCGGAGATCTTTCACTACCTGCAACACGCCAAGGATTACGGGCTGTCGGCGGGCGAAGTGAAATACGATCCGTCGGCGGTGGTGAAGCGCTCGCGCGCCGTATCGAAGCGCCTCAATGAGGGCGTCGGCTTTTTGATGAAAAAGAACAAGATCCCGGTGATCTGGGGCGAGGCGACTATCGACGCGCCCGGCAAGATCACCGTGAAAGCCGGCCGCGGCGAAGCGCCGAAGGGCGCGCTCGGAGCGGGCGCCTATCAGGCCAAGCACATCATCGTCGCCACCGGCGCGCGGCCGCGTGTGCTGCCGGGCCTGGAGCCCGACAAGAAGCTGATCTGGACCTATTTCGAGGCAATGGTGCCCGACACCATGCCGAAGTCCTTGCTGGTAGTGGGGTCCGGCGCGATCGGCATCGAATTCGCGTCATTCTATCGCACGCTCGGCGCCGAGGTGACGGTGGTCGAGGTGCTGCCGCAAATTCTGCCGGCCGAGGATACGGAAATCGCCGCGTTCGCGCGTAAAAGTTTTGAGCGCCAGGGGATCAAAATTCTCACCGGCGCCAAAGTGACCAAGCTCGACAAAAAAACCGACAGCGTCACCGCGACCATCGACGACGGTAAAGGCGGCACGCAAACACTGACCGTCGATCGGGTGATCGCTGCGGTCGGCGTGGTCGGCAACATCGAAAATCTCGGCCTGGACAAGCTCGGCGTGAAGACCGAGCGCGGTGCCATCGTCGTCGACGGCGCCTGCAAGACCAACGTGCCGGGCATCTATGCCATCGGCGACGTCGCCGGTCCGCCGCTTCTGGCTCACAAGGCCGAGCATGAAGGCGTGATCTGCGTCGAGGCGATCAAGGGCTTGCACCCGCATGCGATGGACCGCCGGCTCATTCCGGGCTGCACCTATTGCACCCCGCAGATCGCCTCGGTCGGGCTCACCGAGCAGGCGGCGAAAGACAAGAAGCTTGACATTCGGGTCGGCCGTTTTCCCTTCGTCGGCAACGGCAAGGCCATCGCACTCGGCGAGGATCAAGGCTTAGTGAAAGTGATCTTCGACAAAAAGACCGGCCAGCTTCTCGGCGCCCACATGGTCGGCGCCGAAGTCACCGAGTTGATCCAGGGCTACGTGATCGCGATGAACCTGGAAACGACCGAAGAAGAGCTCATGCACACCGTCTTCCCGCATCCGACCTTGTCGGAGATGATGAAGGAAGCGGTGCTGGATGCGTACGGGCGCGTGCTGAATATGTGATCTGACATCCGCCCCCGCGAAGCGGGGGAGGGGGACCGCCCGAAGGGCGGTGGAGGGGGCATGCGGCATCGGAGCTAGCCGTGAGGCCCACGCCCCTTCCACCACCCTGCTGCGCAGGGCGGTCCCCCTTCCCCGCTGCGCGGGGCAGGATTAACCCACCAACCCCGCCAACGGCTTCACGCCGGCGCTGCCCGGAAACACATTGTCCGCCAGCGCGCGCTCATCGGCGCGCAGGTGATCCTTCAGCACTCCCTTGAGCACGGCGCGCAGATCCGTCGTCGGCTTGAGGTCGCGGTTCTCGTAAAGATTTGCGGGCTTGAGCCCGGGCCAATCGGCGATGACGCGCCCGCCTTTCAGTGCGCCGCCGGCCAAGAGTGCGACGGTTGCGGTGCCGTGGTCGGTGCCGTCGGTGCCGTTGATCCGCGCGGTGCGGCCGAATTCGGTGACCATGACCACCACGGTCTCGCGCCACGCAGTGCCCATATTGCTCTCGATCGCCGCCAGTGCACCGTCGAGCGAGCCGAGCAACTGCGCGAGCCGCCCCTGCGCGATACCCTCGCCGTTGTGGGTGTCCCAGCCATCGAACGCGAGTGCGCCGACACGCGGTCCGTCCGGCTGCGCGAGGAATTTCGCCGCCGCACCGGCCGCATCGGCGAAGTAGCCGCGCACCTGCGCGGGATGCGGAGCGCTACCCGGCTTCTGCGCCTTGTCGCCGGCATGCTCGATGGCGGCAAGTTTCACGCTCTCATCGACGGCATTCGCGAGCTTGACGTCGGTGTGGCGATAGAGGTCGAGGAGCCGCTGCACCGTGTCGGCGCTGGCCGGCTGGATGCGCTGCGGCGACCACGACAGCACCGGCGCTGGGCCGCGGACCACCAGCGGCGTCACCGGGCCGACCGCGAAGGCTTTGCCACCCTTCAGGCTCGCCTCGGCGCTGCCACGCGGATCGACGCGGCCGCCCGAGGTCAATCCCGCCAGCGCCCGATTGAGCCAGCCGGAGTTGCTCGGCATCGCCTTGGCGAGCCCGCTTTCCAAAACGTCCTGGCCGTCGAAATGCGAGCGTTCGCGATAGGGCGTGGCGCAAGCGTGAACGATGATCGCCTGATGGGCCGTGAACAGGCGATGCAGATTGGGCATTGCGGGATTGAGAGCAAAGAAGTCGGTCAGCTTCAGCGGCGGCGCCTTGCCGTTCGGCGTCAAGGCATTGTCGCCGCGCAGCGCCACCCAGTCCGGATCGCCCAGCGGTGCCACGGTCGCAAGTCCATCGAGCGCGCCGCGCAGGATGATGGTGAGAAAGCGCGGGTCGCGGCCTTCGGCGAACGCGAGCCTCGGCAAATGCGCCCATGCGAACAGCGTTCCGGATCCGAGCAGCATTTCACGGCGGGTGGGCGCGTGCAGCAAGCGCATGGTCATCTCCGCAAAAATTCCGGCGCCATCACCAACAGCGCCAGCGCCTGGGTGCGGCTCTCGGCGCGGGCGATGGTGTCGCGGGTGTTGTGCGAGGCGATCGGGCCGAGCCCGCTTTCGAGCAGCGCGGCCGGATCGGAGGCAGTCAGGTGCCCGGCAAGTTCGTTGGCGATGTCGAGCCGATGCGCGACACCGTCGATCCAGGCCGCCTCGGTATCGGGCCAGCCATTCGGCGCCGGCGGCCGCCACAGCGATTTGCCGAGCGTCGCCTGCACCGAAAGAACGCGGCCGATATTCCACGGCGCGCCCGGGTTCAAAGACGCGTTGGTCAAGCGCAGCATGCCGACGATCCATTCCGACGGTCGCTTGAGTTTCCTGCGGGCCGGCGTCCAGGCTTCGTCGGCGGTTACCAAAGCCTTGGCGACCATCTTGAGATTGCCGTCGCTATCCTTAAACGCCTTCACGAGTTTGGCGATCAGCGATGGCGGCGGCTCGTCGGCGACGAAGTGGCAAGAGAGCTTTCGCCCAATGTGCTCGGCGGTTGCCGCGTGGCGCGCCAGGTCGGCGAGCACTGCACGGCCCTGATCGGCGGCGCCCTGGGCGTAGAATTTGCCGAGTATTGTTTCTTCGCCCGGCTCGTGCAGGCGCTTGTTGAACAGAAACTCGCCACCGTGCGCCGGATCGGCCGCATCGGTCGAGGTCCAACCGGTCAACACTTTGGCGAAGCTCGTCACGTCGGTCTGCGAATAGCCGCCGTGGACGCCAAGCGTGTGCAGCTCGAGAATTTCGCGGGCGAGATTTTCGTTCAAGCCCTTGTCGCCGTTGATGCCCGCAACCGAGTTGGCGCCCATCGAGCGCACATTGTCTAGATAGTAGAGCATCGCCGGGTGGCTCTCGACAGCGATCAGCATATCGCTAAAGCGCCCGAGCACATGCGTGCGGATCGCCTCGCGCTCATAGGCGCCGACCATGGCGATGTCTTTATCGGCCGAGATGCAGAAATGGTTCGACCAGAACCACACCAGCCGCTCGACAAAACCGATGTCGGCACCAACGGCCGCCTCGTAGCGCGCGGCCGCTTCGCCCTGAAAAACCTGCTGCGGCAGCGGCGGTCCGGACGGCTTCGGCGAAGGCATGGTCGCGGCAGTCATGGTCGCGGCAGTCATGGCGGCGTCGCTTGCGCTCGCCATGCCGGCTTCCGCTTCCTTCTTCACGCGCTGAGCGAGCTTCGCCTTCGCCTGCTCCTCGGCGCGGAAGTCGGAGACGGCGCGCGCGGCGGCGGCGCTCGACGGCAGCTTGGCGGCGAGAAATCCGGCGCCGGGCCGATCGAGGTCTGCGAGCAGGGCGCCGCGAGGATCCGCGGCTATCGCCTTGATCGAATCATGTGACGGGCCGAAACCGAACCTGTGCAGAGCAAGTGCTGCCGCATCTTTTCCCAGTGCGTTCACGGAAATTCCTCCGGCCGAAGCCGAGCCCGAATAAAAGTTGACCAATTTATTGTGGCGAAACTTTCGTGGTTAGCGGACGCAACTGTGCTCTTTCGCTAACAAACCGTTCAGCAAACAAACGATCGGCGACATCTCCCGACGCCGTTTCCGGCCGGCGCGGAGCGGCAGGGCGGAGAGCGAACAATCGGGCCGCGAAGGCATGCCTGCCTTCAATCCGGTGCGCCTTGCGATCAGCCGCAGCGGCTCGTAAGTATCGGCTAAGACAAACGCTTCCGGAGCCGTTATGGCCGTCATCATCGATACCGTTCGGGACCATGCCGGCCGGCTGCGCCATCCGGAAAAGGCACACCGGCCGGACCAGCCGGGCGGGCGCAAGCCGGATTGGATCCGGGTCAAGGCGCCGGTTTCTGCGGGGTATGTCGCAACCCGCGAGATCGTGCGCGCCAATGGTCTGCACACCGTGTGCGAGGAAGCCGGCTGCCCGAATATCGGCGAGTGCTGGGAGAAGAAGCACGCTACCTTCATGATCATGGGCGACACCTGCACCCGCGCGTGCGCCTTCTGCAACGTCAAGACCGGGCTGCCGAGCGCGCTCGATCCGGCGGAACCCGAGCACGTCGCCGAGGCGACCGCCAGGCTCGGGCTGACGCATGTGGTGATCACGTCCGTCGACCGCGACGATCTTGCCGATGGGGGTGCCGCGCACATTGCCGCGACCATCGAGGCGATCCGGGCGCGATGCGGGCAAACGACGATCGAGGTGCTCACGCCCGACTTTCTGCGCAAGAACGGAGCGGTCGAAGCCGTCGTCGCCGCCAGGCCTGACGTCTTCAACCACAATCTCGAAACGGTGCCCTCCAACTATCTCACCGTGCGGCCGGGCGCGCGCTATTTCGCCTCGTTGCATCTGTTGCAGCGTGCCAAGGAGATCGAACCGGCGCTCTTCACCAAATCGGGGATCATGGTGGGGCTCGGCGAGGAGCGAAATGAAATCCTGCAGGTGATGGACGACCTGCGCTCAGCCGACGTCGATTTCCTCACCATCGGGCAGTATCTGCAACCATCGCGCAAGCACCATCCGGTCATGCGCTATGTGCCGCCCGAAGAGTTCAAGGCGCTGGAAACCATCGCTTATGCGAAGGGCTTCTCGATGGTGTCCGCCAGTCCGCTTACCCGATCGTCGCATCACGCCGGTGAAGACTTCGCGCGCCTGAAAGCGCAACGGGCGGCGCGCTGATCCATGCCGGAATTATCGACGATCAAGCGCGTACGCCACGCCGCTTCGCAAATGTTCGATCTCGTTGCCGATGTCGAGCACTATCCGGAGTTCGTCCCGCTTTGCGAGGCGCTGAGCGTGCGCAAGCGCCTCGACGAGGGCGGCAAGCACATCATCGTTGCCGACATGACGGTTGCCTATAAGCTCATCCACGAGACGTTCACCAGCCGCGTCACGCTCGATCGCGCCAACCTGCAGATTCTCGTCGAGTATCTGGAGGGACCGTTTCGTCGCCTCAACAATCGCTGGAGCTTTCGCCCCATCGAAGAGCGGGCCTGCGATGTCGAGTTCTACATCGCCTATGAGTTCCGCAGCCGCACGCTCGGCATGCTGATGGGCGCCATGTTCGATGCCGCCTTTCGCCGGTTTGCCTCGGCCTTCGAGGAACGCGCGGATCAGGTATACGGAAAACAACCGGCGTGAGAGCCGGCAGCGCTGGTGTGCGGTGTGATCGCCAATCGTCTTAGGAGCTCGGCCGACATGAACGCCGCTGAAAACGCTGTGAGCAAAGTACCCGAAGTCACGCTTGTCTTCTGGATCATGAAGATCGCGGCGACGACGCTCGGTGAAACCGGCGGCGACACGGTCACGATGACGCTGGGCTGGGGTTATCTCGTCGGCACCGCGATCTTCTTTTCGCTCTTGTTGCTCCTCGTCGCCTTGCAGATTGCCGCCAAGACATTTCAGCCCGTCCTTTACTGGGCGACGATCGTGGTCTCGACGACGGCCGGCACCACCTTGGCCGACTTCGCCGACCGCTCCCTCGGCATCGGCTATGCGGGCGGCTCGTCGATACTGTTGCTGTGCCTGCTGGCCGTGCTCGCCGGGTGGTACTGGTCACTCGGTTCGATTTCGGTCAGCACCGTAACGACGCGAAAAGCGGAAGCGTTCTATTGGGCCGCGATCACATTTTCGCAGACGCTGGGCACCGCGCTTGGCGACTGGATGGCCGACGACACCGGGCTCGGCTACGAAGGCGGCGCACTGGTCTTTGCCGCCGCGCTCTTGGTCGTGCTCGCGGCCTACTATTGGACACGTACATCACGCGTTCTTTTGTTCTGGGCCGCATTCGTTCTGACGCGGCCGCTGGGCGCGACGGTTGGTGATTTTCTGGACAAACCGGTCGACGACGGCGGCATGGCGCTAAGCCGGCCAATCACGACCGCCGTCATCGGCGCGTTCATCATTCTCTGCTTGCTCGTCCTGCCGCAGCGCGCCGGCCGACATCCGACCGAGGCCAATCCGGCGGCTTGATCGGTACCGTCGACGTCAGCGCGGCTCCGGCCGGTAAAGGGCTACGTTGGCGTTGAAATTTTGGCTTGTGCGATCCTCGTACAGAACCATCTGGCGCCCCCGCATGCGGCTTCTCGGACGCGTACTGTCCGCAACTGCGGGGCCTAGGCTTCGGCGTCTTCCGCGAGCGTCTGCAAGAGCGCCAGCGCTTGTGCCACCGAGCGCTCGCGCACGCGCCGGCGCCCGATCTTGCCGAAGCGCCGGTGTAAAGCGAACTGGCGCCCAGCGCGGCTGGCGGCGGCAAAATGCACGAGGCCGACGGGCTTTTGCGCCGAGCCGCCGCCCGGCCCGGCAATGCCGGTGATCGCAACCGTGATGTCGGCCTCCGAATTCTTCAGCGCGCCGGCCGCCATCGCGACGGCGGTCTCGGCGCTGACCGCGCCGTAGCGCTTCAGCGTCACCGCAGGTACGCCGAGCATCGCCTCCTTGGCCTCATTCGAATAGGTGACGAAGCCACGATCGACCACGTCGGACGAGCCGGCGATTTCCGTCAGCGCGCCGGCGACAAGGCCGCCGGTGCAGGATTTGGCGGTTGCTATCTTGAGGCCGCGCGCGCGAAAGACTTTCAACACCTGCGTCGCCTTGGCGCGCAAGGTGCGGTCGATCATACCGCGCTCCAGGGCAGCCGCACGGTCGCTGTTGCCATCGCCACCAAACCCTCGGCGCGGCCGGTAAAACCCATTTTCTCCGAGGTGGTCGCTTTGATCGCCACCCGATCGACCGGAACGCCGGCAATCTCGGCGATGCGCGTCCGCATCGCATCGCGATGCGGACCCACGCGCGGCTCCTCGCAGACGACCGTGATGTCGAGATGTGCGATCACGCCATGACGTGCCCGCACGCGCTCGCAGGCGAAAGCGAGGAAGCGGTCGGACGAAGCGCCGCGCCATTGCGGGTCGCTCGGCGGAAAATGCACGCCGATGTCACCGTCGGCGAGCGCGCCCAGAATGGCGTCGACAAGCGCATGCAACGCGACGTCGGCATCCGAATGCCCGGTGACGCCGCGCGTGTGCGGAACGCGCACGCCCGCCAGCATCACATGGTCGCCGTCGCCGAAGGCGTGCACGTCGAAGCCGCTGCCGGTCCGGACGTCGCCCAAGGCGGCCATGCGCAGCGCTTCGGCGCGCTCGAAATCGTCGTTGGTCGTCAATTTCACGTTCGTGCTTTCACCAGCAAAGACATTAACCGCATGGCCCGCCCATTCGGCAAGCGCCGCGTCGTCGGTGAAATCGTCGCGTCCGGCTGCGGCGGCGCGCTTATGGAGGTCGACAATGACGTTGTAGGCGAAGGCTTGCGGGGTTTGCACGGTGCGCAGCCGGCTACGGTCGAGCGTCTCGCTCACCATGCCGTGCTCATCCACCTTTTTGACGGTGTCGGTGATCGGCACGGCCGGCACCGCGGCACCGTGCGTCGCAGCGGCGTCGATCGCGCGGCTGATGAGGTCAGGGCTCAGGAATGGACGTGCCGCATCGTGGATGAGCACCACGTCGGGCGCGGCAGCGTGGAGCGCGTCAAGCCCCGCGCGCACCGACGCCTGGCGGGTGGCGCCCCCCGGTACGGCGGCCAGCAAACGTGGCATGCCCTTACTCGCCGCCTCAAACAAAGCAGCGTCCGCAAGGTGGATGACCGGCTGAATGGCGCCGATTTGCGGATGATCCGCAAATGCTGCCAGGGTCGGCCGGATCACCGGTTCGCCACCAATCCGCCGATACTGTTTGGGCAGATCGCCGCCGGCGCGATAGCCGCGTCCGGCCGCAACAATGACTGCCGCGACTTTGGCCGGCATGGAACTCAGTTCCTTTCTTTTTTGATGTTAACGTGGTGCATCTGCAGCGGTGCGCGGGAAGGATGGTCTAACCCACGGATTTGCCTTGGTCTTTCTAAATTAACAGAGCAGCCATGCAAACCACTGGAAAGCGCCCCATATTGCACCGCAACACTTGCACCGCACGCGTTTTTGGCTAAACTCTATGCAGGATAGAGGTGTCGCCTAATTCGTGTGCACGACTTTTGCCTGCTCCCTTTTTCCGATCAGGCCGCGTCCAGGTCAAGCGTCATTGCTGACCGGGGCGGGACGGGCGGTGCGCCCTTGGGGCCAGGTGGCGAGGATGGTCGCATGAGAACAGCCGAGCCACTGGTCATGGCTGCGGCTCCGGACGCGGTTTTAAACGCGCTGCCGCATCCGGTGATCGTCGTCTCCGCCGACGGAAGAATCGCGCATGCCAATGTGGCGGCGGAGGCTTTCTTCGAAGTGTCACTGCCGCTGTTGCGGCGGCACTCGCTGCGCGATCTTGTGCCGTTCGGCAGTCCGTTGCTCACCCTGATTGATCAGGTGCGCGCCAGCGGAGCCGCGGTCAACGAATACAAAGTCGATCTCGGCACGCCGCGCAATCCGGGCGACCGCTCGGTCGACCTCCACGTTGCGCCGCTATCCGAGCAGACCGACTTTGTGGTCGTGATGCTGCAGGAGCGCTCGATTGCCGACAAGATGGATCGCCAACTCACCCATCGGGGCGCCGCGCGTTCTGTCATCGCGCTTGCCTCGATGCTGGCGCACGAGATCAAGAATCCGCTGTCGGGGATTCGCGGCGCCGCGCAACTGCTCGAGCAATCGGTCGGCGACGAAGATCGTGGCCTGACCCGGCTGATCTGCGACGAAGCCGATCGCATCGTGAAGCTCGTGGACCGCATGGAAGTCTTTGCCGACGAGCGGCCGGTCGAGCGCGAGCCGGTCAACATTCACGTCGTGCTCGACCATGTGAAGCGGCTCGCCCAATCGGGGGTCGCCCGCCACGTCAAATTCATCGAAGACTACGATCCGTCGTTGCCCCCGGTGCTGGCGAACCGCGATCAACTGGTTCAGGTCTTTCTCAATCTGGTGAAAAACGCCGCCGAATCGGTCGGCGACGGACCGGGCGGCGAAATCGCGCTGTCAACGGCGTTTCGTCCGGGTGTGCGGCTGTCCGTTCCGGGCTCGAAGACCCGCATTTCGCTGCCGCTCGAATTCTGCGTGAGAGACAACGGACCGGGAGTGCCCGAGGAGCTGATGCCGCATTTGTTTGATCCGTTCGTGACCACCAAGCCGACCGGCTCGGGCTTGGGCTTGGCGCTCGTGGCCAAGATCGTCGGCGATCATGGCGGCATCATCGAATGCGAGTCGCAGCCGCGGCGCACGGTCTTTCGCGTTCTGATGCCGGTCTATGCCGGCGAGGGCGCCGCGCCGGAAAGCGCGTTGCAGTCACAAGGGGAAGTTTGATGCCGGCGGGAAATATTCTGGTTGCCGACGACGATGCGGCGATCCGGACAGTGCTCAATCAGGCGCTCTCGCGCGCCGGTTACGAAGTGCGCTCCACCGGCAACGCGGCAACGCTGTGGCGCTGGGTCAGCCAAGGCGACGGCGATCTGATCATTTCCGACGTGGTGCTGCCGGACGAGAACGCGTTCGATTTGTTGCTGCGGATCAAAAAAGCGCGGCCGGATTTGCCGGTCATCATCATGAGCGCGCAGAACACGTTCATGACCGCCATTCGGGCTTCGGAGCGCGGCGCTTACGAATATCTGCCGAAGCCGTTCGACCTCAAAGAGCTGATTGCCATTGTCGGCCGCGCCTTGTCGGAGCCGAAAGAGCGGCCGCGCGCGCCGGTCAAGGCCGACGATTTTGAATCCATCCCGCTGGTCGGCCGCTCGCCGGCGATGCAGGAGATCTATCGGGTCCTGGCGCGGCTGATGCAGACCGATTTGACGGTCATGATCTCGGGCGAGTCCGGCACAGGCAAGGAACTGGTGGCGCGTGCGCTGCACGACTATGGCAAGCGCCGCACCGGTCCGTTCGTCGCCATCAACATGGCGGCCATTCCGCGCGATCTCATCGAGTCGGAACTGTTCGGGCACGAGAAGGGAGCCTTCACCGGCGCTAATTCGCGCAGCGCCGGCCGCTTCGAGCAGGCCGAAGGCGGCACGCTTTTTCTCGACGAGATCGGCGACATGCCGATGGAGGCGCAGACGCGGCTCTTACGCGTCCTACAGCAAGGCGAGTACACGACAGTCGGCGGTCGCACCCCGATCAAGACCGACGTGCGCATCATCGCCGCGACCAACAAAGACCTCCGTCAGCTCATTCAGCAGGGTTTGTTCCGCGAGGATTTGTTCTTCCGGCTCAATGTGGTGCCGCTGCGGCTACCGCCCTTGCGCGAGCGCACCGAAGACATTCCCGACCTGATCCGCCACTTCTTCACCCAGGTCGAGCGGGAAGGGCTGCCGGCAAAGCAGATCGACCCGGCCGCGCTCGACCGGCTGCGCCGGCATCGGTGGCCCGGCAACGTGCGCGAACTTGAGAACCTCGCCCGGCGGCTGGCGGCGCTTTATCCCCAGGAAACGATCACCTCCGCGGTGATCGACACCGAGCTGTCGCAGCCCGCGCTGGTTGCGCACGGGGAAGCCCAGCGCGGCGACGAGAATCTCTCTAACGCAGTCGAGCGCTACCTGACGCAATACTTTTCCGGATTTGATGAGGGGCTGCCGCCGCCCGGACTGTATCACCGCATTTTGCGTGAAGTGGAGGCTCCGCTGCTGTCGGCGGCTCTCGCGGCCACGCGCGGCAACCAGATCCGCGCCGCCGACCTGCTCGGGGTCAACCGCAACACGTTGCGAAAGAAAATCCGCGATCTGGAAATTCAGGTCTATCGCAGCAGCAGCGGGTAAACCCAGCTTCGGCGGGAGTGTCATTGGCGGACACGGCGACGTCGCGCTCTAACCGGTAGCTTGCCGCTCGCCCGGCGCGACGGGTCCGCGGGCCTCGAGGATCGTGATCTTCTGCCAGATCTTGCGGCTCAGATTGCTTGTGAGTTCTTCGATGTCGTTGACCGCATCGATCACGACCGGGTCCGGCAGGTTCTGCGCATAGAGTGCCGCGAGCTTGCTGGTGAGCGAGAGCATTTCGCTGCAATAATCGAGGTAGCGGGTCAGCTCGAACCGGCTCATCAAGCGTTTCGGCGACGCGTCGGTGGACGGTCCCGGCTGCAGAATGATGCTCGGGTCCTTGGTGAGCTGGTGCATGTCGATGACGTGAGCAAGCGTACGGAAGACGTGTAGATCGCGCAACGAGCGGCGCCGCTTGATTCGATCCTCGATCGAAACGGCAAAGAATAGCGCGGCGCCAACGAGTACGGTGATGTTCATCGCCGCATCGATACCCTGGAACAGCCCGAACACCTCGTTTCCCATTTGCAGTTGGATCAACTGGGTCAGCATCAGGACAATGACAACCAGCCCGGCGAGGCCCGCCGCGACCGCAACAAAGATCGTGATCCTCAACGCGGTATTCGGGGTTGCGATCGCACCGGCCCGCTGCTGCGTGTCCTTGGCGATGCCGGTGAGCTCGCGGCAGACCTTCGCCAGGCCCGAATCCGGAAAGCGCTGGCTGATGCGCTGCTCCAGCGCGTGCAACGTCTTCACGATCTGGTCGGCATCGAGCGTCCGGTATGACACGTCACATCTCGGTGGGAGCGTGATCCCGAATGTCGACAGACATTCCGGAACTTGATCATCCCGATATTTCCGCTACATGCGCCCTATGGAACCTTTGAGCGAAGGCCGGTGAATTTCTTTGGCATGTAATCCTGTGCGGTTCCAGCAGGACGAGTCCGGCGGCATCCCGTTCGGGCATGGCGCTGAAGAGTGCCATGCAGCGCCGGCTGCATTGCGCTGGAAACGCGGCACGCAAATGATCCCCGGAGACGCGAAAACTAAGACAACACAATGGATTGAGATAGAACTCGGAGCGTATCGGTGGGAAACTTCTCTGCCAAAAGTGGGGAACCATTGATAACAAAGAAAAGTCGCTTTTGGGCAACATTGTTGTAGAAAAGCATCACTGGCGTGGATGGCTGGGGCGCCATCCGTTTTGCCGCATACGTCCCCTCATAGGCGTCCATGACGACTGTCGATCAGGTCGCCCCGCTGGAGCCGGCCATCGCCGCGCCGCCGGCGGGCGCGCCGCTCGACCCGACCGCATCGGCAGCCATGCCGGTTGCCTCCCGTCTGATCGGAGCCATCGCCGTTGGCGTTGCGCTCCTGTCGGCGGCGGCAACCTTCGTGGTGCTGGCCGGGCTGACGCCGATCGCTCCGGTTCACGAGGTCGTGGTCAAGCTTCTGCTCGCCGATCTGGCGGCGGCTCTGTTCCTCCTGGCCATCATCGGCCGCGAGGTCTGGATGGTCGTGCGGGCACGCCGGCGTGGCTATGCGGCGTCGCGCCTACATGTGCAGATTGTCGGCCTTTTTGCCGTCATCGCCGCGGTGCCCACGGTCCTGGTAGCCGTCGTCGCCAGCACCACGCTCGATCGCGGACTGGACCGGTTTTTCTCGACCCGCACGCGCGCCATGATCGAGCAATCGCTCATTGTGGCCGACGCTTACGTCAGCGAGCATGCGCAAGCGATCCGCGGCGAGATCATGGCCATGGCGTTCGATCTCGGTCGTGCCAAGCCGATGTTCGATTCCGATCGCGAGCGCTTCCAAAAGTTTTTCACCGCGCAAGCGGCGGCGCGCGGTCTTTCGGCCGCGATGATGATCCGCGCCGACGGCTCGACTGTCGAGCGAGCCGACGTGAAGATGGACAAGACGATCGTTCTGCCGTCGACCAAGCTGCTGAGCCAGATCACGGAGACCGAGCCGCAGATCGCGCTCATCCCCGAAGGCGATCACGTGGCGGCTGCCGTCAAGCTGCACGGCTATGACGACATGTATCTCTATGCCGCGCGCATGCTCGATCCGCGCGTGGTCGCGCAATTGCGCGCCACGCAGGAGAGCGCCGGCGAGTATGCCAATCTGGAGGCGCGCCGGCTCGGCATCCAGATCGCCTTCGCCCTGATGTTCGCCGTCATCGCGCTGATCGTGCTTCTATCCTCGGCATGGATCGGGCTCGATTTTGCTAACCGCCTGGTGGCGCCGATCCGTCGCCTCATCGGCGCCGCCAACGTGGTCTCCACGGGTAATCTGAATGTGCGCGTGCCGATCCGCCGCTCCGAGGGCGACCTCGCGCAGCTGGGCGAGACCTTCAACAACATGACGCAGGAGCTGCGCACCCAGCACGAGGATATCGTGCGGGCGCGCGACGTGATGGACAGCCGCCGCCGTTTTACCGAGGCGGTGCTCGCCGGCGCCAGCGCCGGAGTCATCGGCGTCAATGCCGAGGGCCGCATTACCATTCTCAACCGCTCCGCCGAGCGGTTGCTGGCGCGTTCGGAGCGCGAGGCGCTTGGGCATCCGCTTGGTGAGGTCGCACCCGAACTGTCCGAGATTTTTGATTCCGCGCGCGGCGGCAATCAACGGCTTATCCAGCGCCAGGTGACCGTCAATCGCAGTGGCCAGGAGCGGAATTTCTCGGTGCGCGTGACCAGTGAACAGGCTGCCCAGTCCGAACACGGCTATGTCATCACCATCGATGACGTGACCGAGCTGGTCTTGGCGCAGCGCAGCTCCGCCTGGGCGGATATTGCGCGGCGTATCGCTCATGAGATCAAGAATCCTCTGACTCCGATTCAGTTGTCGGCCGAACGGCTGCGTCGCAAATACGGCAAGGTGATCGTCGAGGATGCCGCAGTCTTCGAACAATGCACGGCGACGATCGTGCGCCAGGTCGACGACATCAAACGCATGGTCGATGAATTCTCGCGCTTCGCCCGCATGCCGAAGGCGGTCATCGCCGGCGAGGATGTAGCAGAGACGGTGCGCCAGGTCGTTTTCCTGATGCGTGTCGCCCATCCGGACATCGACATCGAGGTCGAACTGCCGGCCGATACGATGCCGGCGCGTTTCGACCGGCGGCTGATCTCGCAGGCGCTGACCAATATCGTCAAGAACGCTACCGAAGCGATCGGTGCGGTTCCGGCCGCCGAGCTTGACCGCGGCCGCATCGCCGTCAGCGCCCAGCGCGACGGCAAGGACGTGGTGATTGACGTCATCGACAACGGCATAGGCTTGCCCAAGGAGAACCGCTCGCGCCTGCTCGAGCCTTACGTCACCACGCGTGAAAAAGGCACCGGGCTTGGGCTCGCGATCGTCGGCCGTATCCTCGAAGAACATGGCGGCCATATCGAGCTTCGTGACGCGTCGGAAAAGATTCCGGGCGCGCGGGGCGCATGGATGCAATTGCGGTTTGCAGCCGAGGCGATCGAAATGCCCGTCCCACCGGCACAATCGCAGCAAGCGGCGGTCTGACAAATGCCTACTGATATCCTCATTGTGGACGACGAAGCGGATATCCGCGAACTGGTCGCCGGCATTTTACAGGACGAAGGCTACGGTACCCGCACGGCCGGGGATGCCGACGAAGCGCTCGCCGCCGTGATCGCACGCCGGCCCAATCTCGTATTTCTCGATATTTGGCTGCAGGGAAGCCGTCTCGACGGCTTGCAACTGCTCGATGCGCTCAAGCAGGACCATCCCGAGTTGCCCGTCGTCATGATCTCAGGCCACGGCAATATCGAAACCGCGGTGTCGGCAATCAAGCGCGGCGCCTACGACTTCATTGAAAAGCCGTTCAAGGCCGATCGGCTGTTGCTCGTCGCCGAACGCACGCTGGAGAACTCGCGGCTCAAGCGTGAGGTTCGCGAGCTCAAGCAGCTCGGACCCCAGGCCTCGACGCTGGCGGGTCGCTCGCCGGCGATGAATTAGCTCCGCCAGACGGTGGAGAAGGTCGGGCCCACCAACAGCCGGGTGTTGATCGTCGGTCCCTCCGGCAGCGGCAAGGAGCTCGCCGCCCGCACCATTCACTCGCTGTCGGCACGCGCCAATGGGCCGTTCGTCGTGATCAATGCCGCCGCCATCATGCCGGAAAACATGGAGGTGGAGCTTTTCGGCGTTGAGGCCGGCAACGGCACCCAAAGCCGCAAAATCGGCGCGCTCGAAGAGGCGCATGGCGGCACGCTGTTCATCGACGAAATCGCCGACATGCCGCGTGAAACGCAGAACAAGATCCTGCGCGTGTTGGTCGATCAAACCTTCCAGCGGGTCGGCGGCACCACCAAGGTCACCGTCGATGTGCGCATCGTCTCGTCCACGAGCCGCAACATCGAAGCCGATATCGCCTCCGGCAAATTCCGCGAGGATCTTTATCACCGGCTCTCGGTGGTGCCGATCCGCGTGCCGCCGCTTGCCGAGCGGCGCGAAGACGTGCCCGAGCTCGTCGAATATTTCATGACCCAGATTTCGCAAATCACCGGGCTGCCGAAGCGGACCGTCGGCGGTGACGCGCTGGCGGTGCTGCAATCGCACGATTGGCCCGGCAATGTGCGTCAGCTTCGCAACAATGTGGAACGGCTGATGATCCTGGCCGGCGGTGATCCGGAGGCGGTCATCACCGCCTCGATGCTACCGCCCGACGTCGGCTCCATGATCCCGTCGATGCCGAACGGCAATGGCGGCGAGCATTTGATGAGTTTGGCGCTGCGCGAGGCCCGCGAAGTGTTCGAACGCGAATATCTGCTGGCGCAAATCAACCGCTTCGGCGGCAACATTTCGCGCACCGCCGAGTTCGTTGGCATGGAGCGTTCGGCGCTGCATCGCAAGCTCAAGGCGCTGGGAATCGATTGATGTGCAATCGCGCCCCTGACCCGCAAACGGGGCAGGCATAACCAGCGATGTCGAGAATAGCTTACGTCAACGGTGGTTATGTACCGCTGCGACAAGCAATGGTGCATGTCGAGGACCGCGGCTATCAGTTCGGCGACGCCGTCTATGAGGTCTGCGAGGTGCGGGGAGGGCGCTTGGTCGACGAGCGGCGCCACCTGGAGCGCCTGCGGCGCTCGCTCGAGGCGCTGCAAATCAGGCGGCCAATGTCGCATAGCGCGCTTGGCATCGTGCTGCGCGAAGTCGTCGTGCGCAACCGTATCGGCTATGGCATCGTCTATCTGCAGATCAGTCGCGGCGTGGCGCGGCGCGACCACGCTTTTCCGGCACCGGACGTGCCGCCAAGCCTGGTGGTGACCGCGCGCCCGCTGAACGTGCGGCGGAACGAGGCGCTGGCCGCCGCCGGCATCGCCGTGGTCAGCGTACCGGACAACCGCTGGGGCCGCGTCGATATCAAGACGACGGGGCTTCTGCCCAATGTGCTGGCCCGGCAGGCTGCCATCGCGCAGGGGGCCCGCGATGCCTGGTTCGTCGATAACGACGGCAAGGTCACAGAAGCGGCCTCGGCCAATGCCTGGATTGTGACGGAGGCCGGCAGGGTGGTCACCCGCCCGGCCGATCACGGGATCCTCAAAGGTATTACCCGCACCGTGCTGTTCGATGCCATAAAGGCGCAGGGGCTTTCGCTCGAGGAGCGGGCCTTCACACTGGCGGAGGCCTATGCGGCCCGCGAAGCTTTTGTGACGGCCGCCAGTCAGATCGTTCTGCCGGTGGTCCGCATCGACGGGCATGTCATCGGCGAAGGCAGGCCCGGTCCGCTGGCGACGGCGCTGCGGCGTACATTTCATCAATATGTGGAGTGGAGCTAGACATCCTGTTGTGGCAAAAGCCTTGACTTGGGCTTTCCGGGTACGTTTCTTGCTTTTGCCGTACCCGGCGGGCTTGCAAGCCTTCCCTTGGTGGCTTCTAATGACTAGCTGGGCAAGAAAAGACCCGCGGGGAAGGGGCCCGCGGTACAAGAACGGAAACAACGGCCATGGCAGCCGACCGCGCACAAAATCTGCAAGACACCTTCCTAAACCACGTCCGCAAGGCGAAAATTCCGCTCACCATTTTTTTGGTGAACGGCGTGAAGCTCCAGGGTGTGGTCACCTGGTTTGATAATTTCTGTGTACTTTTGCGTCGCGACGGCCACTCGCAATTGGTCTACAAGCACGCCATCTCGACCATCATGCCCGGTCATCCCGTCCAGCTCTTCGAGGGCGCTGAGGACGCACCGGCTGGGGAAAAGGTCTGATTGGAGCCGCGACGACGCGACACGCGGGTTAATCAGCTAAGCCCGACGGGCTTGGGCACCGGGCGTGCGCTCGTCATCGAGCCGGTCGTGCGGAAGGCGGCGGCGCGCGCCGCATCCTCCGAACGAGATCCTGCGGCGCGTCTCGACGAGGCTGTCGGACTTGCACGTGCGATTGACCTCGATGTGGCCGAGAGCGGCATTGTCATGCTCGCTGCCGTGCGGCCTGCAACTTATCTGGGCAGCGGCAAGGTGGAGGAGATCGCCGGCCTCGTTAAGACAAACGAAGCCGGCATCGTGGTGATGGATTGTGCACTGTCGCCGGTGCAGCAACGCAATCTCGAGAAAGCCTGGGGCGCCAAGGTACTGGATCGCACCAGCCTCATTCTCGAAATCTTCGGTCGCCGCGCGCGCACGCGCGAAGGCGCGTTGCAGGTCGAGCACGCGCATCTGACGTATCAGAAGGGGCGTCTGGTGCGCACCTGGACCCACCTCGAGCGTCAGCGCGGCGGCTTCGGCTTTCTCGGTGGCCCCGGCGAGACGCAACTGGAAGCCGACCGCCGCATGATCGAGGAGCGCCTCGCCAAGATCGAAGGCGAGCTGACCAAGGTCAAACGCACACGCGAGTTGCACCGGGAAAGCCGGCGCCGCGTGCCGTATCCAATCGTCGCTCTTGTCGGCTACACGAATGCCGGCAAGTCGACGCTGTTCAACCGCATGACGCAAGCAAGCGTATTGTCCGCCGACATGCTCTTTGCAACCCTCGACCCGACGCTTCGGGCCGTCGATCTGCCGCACGGTGCGCGCATCATTCTGTCCGATACAGTCGGCTTCATTTCGGATTTGCCGACCATGCTGATCGCGGCCTTCCGCGCCACGCTCGAAGAGGTGATCGAGGCCGACGTGATTCTGCATGTCCGCGACGTGTCGCATGATGACGCCGAGGCGCAATTGCAGGACGTCGAGAACATTCTGCGCCAGCTCGGCATCGATCCGGAGGCCGACGCGTCGGGCAAGCCGGCGTTGATCGAAGTCTGGAACAAGATCGACCGGCTCGATGCCGACGCCAAGGAGCGGCTGCAAAATCTCGTCGAGCGGCGACCGGCGGAGCGCCGGCCGGTCCCGGTGTCAGCGGTGACGGGCGAGGGGATCGACGTGCTCGACGCGGTGATCGAGGAACGGCTCGCGGCCGGCCGTGTTCTGATCGAGCTCGTGCTCGATCCCGCAGACGGCGCCGGCGTGAGCTGGCTGCACCGTCACGCCGAAGTCCTGCATAAGGCAGCCGATGAGAAGACAGGCCGCATCGGCATGACGGTGCGGGTCGATCCCGCCAAGGCCGACGCTGTGCGCGCAAGATTTGGCGCTTGCGTCCTTCCGGGCGCCGCGGTGAAGCACGGATCGTAGAGCCGTAGCGTTCTGTCGGCCTCTGAAGCTGCGCGACCGAAAGCGAGCTCGCGCCATTAAGCGATCTGTATTAGCGCATAGAGATCATCGCCGGCCTCGGTTCCGACAATTCCGAGGTCGCGTACACTACTCATATGATTTCTATTTCGCAGGTCTTTGCGTCTAACGCGCAAACCCTGATCGGTAAGGTGGGCAGCAAAAGCGTCCGCTTGGTCGTGGAACGGCGCTGTCTCCTCTTCGCCAATCATCACCATTGCCTCCACAGCCCGATCGTATCGATGCGTGAGAGGTGTGAAACACTGTGCTTCTTCGTCTGTAATGCCGATCTCGGGTTTGAGAAAAGAAGTTTGTAGTGGCTTGAGGTCGTACAAGCCCCCGAGCAGTAACGCAGCTTTCAAACCACTTGGCGAATTGCCTTTAGCAAAGCTCAAAGCGCACAGATGAGCGCCGGCGGAGTGACCACTCGCTGTCAAACGTGCAGGGTCACCGCCGTGCTTCTCGATATTGGCGACGAGCCAATCTTTCGCACGTCGAACCTGAGTGACCGGAACGTCCATCCGAACGGAAGGCATAAGCGCGTAATCGACAATCGCGGCGATAGCACCGGCGTTCGTGACGGTGTCAGCAATATACGAGAAATCGCGCTTCGAAAACATGCGCCAATAGCCGCCGTGGACGAACATATGAACGGGTGCCGGGGCTCTCACATCTTTCGGAAAAAATAGATCGAAAGTTTCGGTCCGATCCGAACCGTAGGAAACTTCGATCATCCGTAACGACGCCCGCGTGGCTTCGCTTCGTGTAGAGAGTTCACGGACTATGTCATCAAAGTCGAGAATGTAGTCTCGAGTGCGAAACGGATCGGGGGCCACGCGGCTACTCCTTTTCGTAAAGCTCCAGCGACGACGTCGTGCAAGCCGTCATGCTCAGCTCAGCATAATGGAGAGAGGCTTGCGGAGATTTTGTTTGTCGAGCCAACGTTGCGGTTGGCCGCATGAAAAGTCCGTTCCTGTTAAAGCGCAGCTGCTGCCAAGTCCCCCACAAAAGCTGCGCCAATGAGCCGTTTCAGCGACGAAAGATCAAGTGGCCTAGGGTTGTTCTTAAGAAGTCTTTCGATTCCAAAGGCGGCTTCGGCGGTCCATTCGAGCTTGTCTTCTGGAAGACCAAGAGCCGCGAGAGTTGGTGTTATTCCAATCTCTCGGAAGATGTCGGCGACTTTGCGTATTGCCGCATCGGCAAGTTCTCTTGCAGTCTTTCCATGACCATCGACGCCAAGCGCAACTGCAATCTCCGCCATCGCATTTAACGATGCATCGCGATTGTACGCCATGACATAAGGCATCAGCGTTGCGACCCCGAGTTCGTGAGCCGTGTGGGTCAATGCGCCAGCAGGATATTGTATGGCGTGCGCTGCCGCGGTTCCGGCGGTGCCGAAGGCGCAACCGGCGGCCAGCGCGCCCATCATTACGTCACTTCGGGCTTCTTCGTTCGTGCCATCCCTATAGGCCTTGACGAGGCTCCTCCCAAGAAGGCGAATTGCCTGCAGGGCAAAATGGTCGGTGATGACGCTTTTGCCTACGAACACATGTTTTAGCGCCAAATCAGTTGTCGGGATTCTTTGTGCGGCGGTGAAAGCTTCGATGGCGTGAGTTAACGCATCCGCTCCAGCGATAGCGGTTAGACCGGGCGGGCACGTCATTGTGAGCAGCGGGTCGCAAATCGCCGCATGCGGGATGAGATGCGGTGAGGAGATGCCGACCTTTAGGGTACGATCAGGATCGGAGATCACGGCGACGGGCGTTACTTCGGATCCAGTGCCTGCCGTTGTTGGCACAGCGATCACTGGGAGGGTCGGTCCAGGGACCTTGAACTCCCCGTAGTAATCTTCGAGGCGGCCGCCCCGGCTTAAAATCAGCGCGGCGCACTTCGCCATATCCAAGCAACTGCCACCGCCGATACCGATCACGATCTCAGGGCTAAAATCCTTCACCTGCTCGACGCAGAGACCAACCGAATCCTTCGGCAAATCGGGCTCGACCTGATCATGGACGGCTGTCGTAATGCCCACGGATTCTAGGCCTGATATGATGGCGGCACAGGCTTCCGTGCCGGCAAAGCGCGCGTCGGTGCAGATAAGCGCGCGCGCACCGAACTGAGCGGCGACACCGCTAATCGCCCCGCTTTGCCCTCTTCCAAACAGAATTTGCCGCGGCAACCTGATGACGCCGAACGTATTCATAAATTTCTTCCTCCCCGCATTATAAGGACACTTGCCATATCGTATAGGATATAAGATTGTATTGTCACGCCGTCGTCTACGGGCGCTGGAGAAGTCAAGGGAAGGACATGCCAGAAGCTTCACGACCAGCTGCCGTTGGTGCGGGCGGAACTGCGGAATTCTCGCCGGTGCGGCGGTCAGTCAGCTTAGCTGAGGAGGTCTACGAGGCGATCTTCCAACAGCTGATGGCCCTGAAAGTCGCACCGGGTGCGCGGATCACGGTGGATACCCTGGCTCGCGAACTCAAAGTCTCTCAAACGCCGATCCGGGAGGCCTTAGGACGCCTTGAAGGCGAGGGTCTCGTGGTCAAGACACACTTGGTCGGGTACAGCGCCGCACCACAAATCTCTCGCCGCCGTTTTGACGACCTCTACGACCTTCGACTTTCGCTCGAGCCGATTGGGGCGCGCCGAGCAGCGGAGATAATGACTGACGAAAAAATGGTCGAACTTGCCGACGCCGCTGCCGTGATGTCCAAAAGGGGCCCAGCCGACGCGAGACAACGTTACTCCCTGTTTGCCCGTCAGGATGCGAGCTTTCATGACACGATCATGGATCTCGCTGGCAATCAGCTAATCCGAGAGACGCTTTCGCATCAACACACCCACTTCCACATTTTTCGCCTTATGTTCCATGCGCGCGTGACAGACGAAGCGCTGGACGAACATGCCGCAATCATCGCGGCCTTCAAAAGTCGCGCGCCCACCGAAGCCGAACGCGCAATGCGCGTTCACATTGAGCGCTCGCGCGATCGTCTTATTCCGGCCTTCGAATGAACGATATCGGCCCAACGATCCTCAAAGCGGACGGGCTCTCCAAGCAGTTTGGGGCCGTGACGGTTCTCAGCGAGATAACGCTCGATGTGAGAGCTGGCGAGATACACGCCATCATCGGGGAGAACGGCGCCGGCAAGTCAACCTTGATGCGCTTGCTCTCAGGTTATCTCTCGCCAGGTGAGGGCAGTATTTCAATAGACGGTGAGCCAGTTTTATTCGAGGGGCCTGCCGAAGCCCAGAACGCGGGCATCGCTCTGGTGCACCAGGAAATCATGCTCGCCGATGGTTTGACGGTCGCCGAAAATATGTTTCTGGGGCGAGAGCTTTTGCGCCGCGGCCTGCTCGACGACGCCGCTATGAACAAAGCCGCCGCAGCAAAGCTTGCAGATCTTGGTTGCGATGTCGCCCCGCAAGCGGAAGTCCGCACTATTTCGCTTGCCGACAAGCAACTTGTGCAGATCGCCCGCGCTCTGCTCCACAATCACCGTGTGGTCATCTTTGACGAGCCGACGGCCGTGCTCACCCACGAGGAGGTGGCGACGCTCCTTGCCATCGTTCACCGACTGAAAGCACAAGGCGTTGCGGTTCTGTACATCAGTCATCGGCTCGACGAGGTTGAGCAACTTGCCGACCGCATCACGGTGCTGAGAGACGGCAAGATGGTCGGCTCCTACCCTGGACATTCCTTGAGTCAGATAGAGATGGCTCGGCTAATGGTGGGACGGCCGCTGGCTTCATTCTATCCCGAACATTCAAAAAGCAGCACAGCGGAGGTTCTTCTCGAGGTCGAAGAGGCGAACGTGCCCGGTTTCGCGCACGGCGTGTCTTTCACGGCCTATCGCGGCGAAATCCTCGGATTTGCTGGGATGATGGGAGCCGGGCGGACTGAACTGTTTGAAGGGATCTTAGGGCTCAGGGCTGGCACGGCTTCGGTTCGCCTATCCGGCCAGCCGATCACGGTCAGATCCCCGCGGGAGGCAATCGACGCGGGGATTGCCTACATGACGGAGGATCGCAAAGGAAAAGGACTGTTGCTGCAGGAGCAACTTGGTCCGAATCTAACCCTGTCATCTCTGAAGCGATTTCATCCGGCTCTACTGCTTAGCACCAGCAGAGAGGCTGAGGCGCTCTCACAAGCGATCGAAAGATACGATATCAGGTTGGGCTCGTTTGACGCGCGTGCGGGCCAGTTGAGCGGCGGCAATCAGCAGAAATTGCTGCTTGCCAAGATCATGCTGACGGAGCCCAACATTCTTATCATCGACGAGCCCACGCGGGGCATCGACATCGCCAACAAATCGCAAATCTATGAATTCATTCAAGCCTTCGTGCGAAAGGGCAAGGCTTGCATCGTGATCTCGTCGGAAATGCAAGAGCTTATTGGCATTTGCGACAGGATCTTAGTGGTACGCGGCGGACGCATCAGCGGTGAACTGACCGGCGATGCAATGACAGAAAGCAATATCGCGTTGTTGGCAACGACCCACAGCGCAACACAAGCCGCCGCGTAAACGACGGGGAGAGGAAGCTCAATGGCTGATATCGCGGCCACGACTGCGCGTGCCCGACGGAAGCAAGGCACAAAGCTGAATTGGACCGAGCTCGGACCGTTTCTGGCGCTTGCGGTACTGTTGGTTGTCGGCTTCCTGGTGAATCCGGATTTTCTCTCCGTCAACAATATTACCAACGTCGTAACGCGCAGCGCGTTTGTGATCGTAATCGGCGTAGGCGCTACTTTTGTGATTTCTTCAGGCGGTCTCGATCTATCAGTCGGATCGATGGCTGCGTTCGTGACCGGCGTCATGATCCTATTCATGAACACCGTCGTCCATGACATTGGAAGCAACGCAATTGCGGCCGGGATGGTACTGGCGCTGGTCGTCGGTGCTTTTTGCGGGCTCGGCAACGGCCTGATCGTGACGGTGGGCGGTATTGAGCCATTCATCGCCACGCTCGGTACGATGGGAATCTTTCGTGCGCTCATCACCTATCTGTCGAACGGCGGGACTATTCCGATCGATCATAGTCTCCGGGATGTGTATCGGCCGGTTTACTTTGGTGCGGTCCTCGGAGTTCCCATACCGGTGATCGTCTCACTCGTTGTCGCGGCGGCCGCTTCCGTGCTGCTGTACCGAACCAAATACGGACGAAGCTGCGCGGCGGTAGGTGCAAACGAAGAAGTCGCTCGATACTCCGGCATCCCCGTCATCAAGACACGCGTCATAGCTTATGTCATTCAGGGCCTCTGTGTGGCCGTCGCGGCAATTTGCTACGTGCCGCGGCTTGGAGCAGCGACGCCGACCACGGGTCTGCTGTGGGAACTGCAGGTGATCACAGCGGTCGTCATCGGTGGCACCCCGCTTCGTGGCGGGAAAGGCCACATCTGGGGAACGGTGGCGGGGGCTGTCATTCTGGAGCTGATCGCCAACCTGATGGTGCTTTCGGATTTCGTATCCGAATATCTCGTGGCGGCAGTTCAAGGCGTCATCATCATCATCGCGATGTTGATCCAAAGGTTCTCGAAGTAACCCGCGTCAGGGCCGCGCGGTGCAAATCATTAGAGTGGGCCCCTTAGGGAGATATTATGTCGAAGACAAAGTTGATCGCTGCGACCCTCGTGGGGTCGCTGCTAGCGGCGGGAGCCGCACTCGCTGAAGATAAAAAGACGATTGTCGTATCCATCCCAGCCGCTGATCACGGCTGGACGGCTGGCGTCGTCTATCACGCCAACGCCGCCGCAAAGGAGGTCAATGCGGCGTTTCCAAACATCAACGTGGTCGTGAAGACCTCACCGTCTGCAGCCGCCCAAGTGAGCGCACTCGAGGATCTTTCCGCAAAGCGGAAAATGGACGCTCTGGTCATCCTGCCTTATAGCTCTGAAGAGCTAACCGGGCCGGTGAAGTCCATCAAGGAAGCCGGGACTTTCATTACGGTTGTGGATCGCGGCTTGAACGATTCCGCAATTCAGGACCTGTACCTTGCGGGCGACAATATTGCGGTCGGTAAGACAACCGCCAAGTTTCTGGTCGATAAGCTCGGCGGCAAAGGCAAAGTCGTCGTGCTGCGCGGCATTCCGACCGTAATCGATGATGAGCGCATCCAAGGCTTCAAAGACGGACTCGCCGGTAGCAACATCAAGATACTCGATATCCAATACGCGAATTGGAACCGAGATGATGCCTTCAAATTGATGCAGGATTACCTCGCCAAGTACCCGCAAATCGATGCGGTCTGGGCGAATGATGATGACATGCTGCTTGGCGTGCTGGAGGCCGTTAAACAAGCCAAACGCACGGATATCAAATTCGCGCTTGGCGGCAATGGAATGAAGCAAATCATCGAGAAGGTCATGGCAAACGATCCCATGACCCCGATCGAGACGCCGTATCCGCCTTCAATGATTAAGACGGCCATTTATATGACAGCTGCTGCGCTTAACGGGCAGGCGCCGATCCGCGGGACCGTTAAGCTGGGTGCGCCGCTGATTACCCAAGCCAACGCCAAAGACTACTTCTTTCCGAACTCGCCGTTCTAAACCGAGGCAGACCTTGCAAGGCCCGCCAATAGGGCGGGTCTTGCTCTTAGTCCAGACGAAACACTCAGGAGGGCAAGATGCCTGGCAAGAAAATTCTGATGCTGACCGGTGACTTCACCGAAGAGTATGAGATCTTTGTTTTCCAGCAAGGAATGGAGGCGGTGGGCCACACCGTGCATGTGATCTGCCCCGATAAGAAGAAGGGTGATATTCTCAAAACGTCGCTGCATGACTTCGAAGGGCATCAAACGTATACCGAGAAGCTCGGGCATGATTTCGTTATCAACAAGACGTTCTCAGAGGTAATTCCTGAGGAATATGATGCGGTCTATTGTGCCGGCGGCCGCGGGCCCGAATACATTCGCACCGACAAGCGAATTCAGGCACTCGTTCAGCATTTTCATGAGGCGCAAAAGCCAATCTTCACAATATGCCACGGCGTGCAGATACTTGTTGCAGTCGACGGCGTGGTGCGCGGAAAGAAAGTGGCAGCGTTGGGCGCTTGTGAGCCAGAGGTGACTTTGGCTGGCGGTACGTATGTCGACCTGTCACCAACGGATGTGCATGTCGATGGCACTATGGTCTCCGCAAAGGGCTGGACGGCTCTCGCAGCCTTCATGCGCGAATGCCTGAGAGTACTTGGCACTGAAATTCACCACAAAGATTCCGCGAGGTCTGGCGATCAAAAACCTTCCTCGCATGCGCGATCGAGCGTGCGTGTAGCCGGCTGAAGCTCTCGGTGGCCCGTCGACTTCCGCTATCAGCACGACTGGCCACCGGGACGCGGCGCACCTTTGGCGCGCACCTCAGGATGACGGATCATGCGCCGGATGCGTTTCTTCCTGCGCCTTGGCCTCGTTCCAGAGCGCATCCATCTCGGCGAGCGTCGAGTCCTTCGGCGCCTTGCCGCGCGCCGCCAGCGCGCGCTCGATCGACGCGAAACGGCGCTCGAACTTGTCGTTTGTTTGCCGCAGCGTGGCTTCGGGATCGGCATTCAGATGGCGGGCGAGATTGACCGCGGCAAACAACAGATCGCCGACTTCGGCGGCTGCGCTTTGATCGTCGGCATCGAGCGCCGCTTCGATCTCGTCGGCTTCCTCGCGGATCTTGCGCAGCACGGCGCGTGGGTCGTTCCAGTCGAAGCCGACCTTGCCGGCTTTGGTTTGCAGTTTTAGCGCGCGGGTGAGGGCGGGCAGGGTCACTGGAACGCCCGCCAGTGCGCTCTCCTCGATAGGCTTTCCGCGCGCCGCCTTGGCGGCGCGCTCCTGTGCCTTGATTTCATCCCACAAGCCCTTGACCGATTGCGGATCCTGGGCGTCGCGGTCGCCGAAGACGTGAGGGTGCCGCCGGATGAGCTTGGCGGTGATCGCCGCAACCACGTCGCCGAAATCGAACGCGCCTTGCTCCTGCGCCATGCGCGCGTGGAACACGACCTGCAGCAGCAGATCGCCAAGCTCGTCTTCGAGATCGGCAAGATCGTTGCGCGCTATCGCGTCGGCGACTTCGTAGGCTTCCTCGATCGTATAAGGCGCGATGGTCGAGAAATTCTGCTCCAGGTCCCAGGGGCAGCCGGTTTTGGGCGTACGCAACGCGGCCATGATTTCGATCAGGCGGCTGATGTCGCGGGAAGGGGTCATTGGGAATCCCGTATTGGTCCCGGAGACCCTAATGGCCTTGTCCGCGGAAGAGAAGCGCGCGTCGACGTCCGAAGCTTGCGGCCTAGAGCGCGCGATCATTTGAAGTTGAATTGACATCGCGCTCTAGATCTTTGGTGACGCATGATCTTTTCGGAAAACCGGTAGCCACCCATCGGGGCAAGCCCGAGGGCGTGCTTTTCCGGATCATGCTCTTTATTCGACCAGCGAGAACAGATTTTCGCGCATGGCGGCGCGAGCGGCTTCCTGCAATGGACGGTAAGAGGAGGGTGGTACGAACTTCGGCGCCCAACCGGGGGGAGCCGTAACCTCCACGTCTTTGCCGTAGTGTCCCGAAGCCTCCGGCACCTCCTTCTGGGTACCGTGCTCCAAGCCGGCCTGCATTTCAGCCAATCCGCCGCGGCAGATCACGTCATCGTCCTTGCGAAGCGGCGCCGTCCTCTGTTCCAAGGCGAGCGCAGTGTCCACGACTTTCGACTTCATGTCGGCCGACTGGGTTCGCAGAAACTTGAAGATCGCGGCATCCATCTCGGATATCTGATCGAGACGGTGGCCGGGCGCGCTTTCGTCTTCGCATTTGGCTCCGTCGATGGCGATCAGCTCAACCGCATAAAGCATCATCATGCCGGCGCTGACGCGCAAATCCTTGCCCGGATCGTCAAGCTTCATGGCCTCGCCGACAGTCCACAATTCGCGCGCATACATCAACGCGATCATGAATCCGCCGCCGGCCGTCACCTTAGCCTGAAGCCAATCCAGCGCCCTTGTCAAAGATACTTGATCGCTAGCCTGCGAGAGCGCGGCGCCGAGACCATGCCAATCCCGCGCGGCCACCATGGCATCGAGAGCTTTGTCGGATGGTAATGTAGACGAAGCTGCCTGCGGTGCCTCGTGCGCCAAGGACGGACCGAGCGCAGGAGTGAGAAGAGCCGCGCCGGCGAACATCAGGGATGCAAAACGACGATGAAATCCGCGAGCCATGATCGACTAAGCCTACGTTCGCTGCCAACCTGGCATGCAGCCCGGCAGACGCAACCATCTCGATCATGACTTACCGGGGGCGGCCTTAACGATCCGCCCCCGTCGACGCGAAAATTGCAAACAGTTTTAGCTAGTGCATGATCCCGAAAAGTGGAAGCCGGTTTTCGGGAAAAGATTATGCACCAACACGAGATCTAGACCTTGATACGATTTGATCGGATCAAGGTCTAGTGGCCGGAGCCGTCCGCCTTGCGGCTTGCCTCGAACAAGAACCAAACCCGGCGTTCGGTCTCATCGATAAAGTTTTCAAGAATGCTCGCCGTCGCGACGTCGCCGTATTTGTCGCAAGATTTGTGGCAGTCGCGCATGCCGCTCAGGAGCGTCTTATTGTTCGCCACCAATTCGCGCAGCATGTCGCCGGGAGCGACGAAGGCTTCGTCGTTATCCTCGATCGTCTGCAGCTTGGAAACTTGGCCGATCGATCGTAGCGTCGTGCCGCCGATCTTGCGCACGCGCTCCGCAAGGTCGTCGGTCATGGCGAAAATCTGCTCGCCTTGGTCGTCGAGCAAAAGGTGATAGTCGCGGAAATGCGGTCCGCTGACGTGCCAGTGGAAGTTCTTGGTCTTGAGATAGAGCGCAAACGTCGTGGCCAGGACCGCATTGAGCTTTTCGGAAATCTCACTGACGCCTTCGGCCGGCAGATCGGTCGGAGTGTCCAGTGGCGCGGCGGCCTTGCTGCGAGTGTCGAGGGCTCGGACTTTGGTCACGGCTGTCACCTTGGAATTTTGGGGTTGGGGAATAGGCACACCACCGGCGGCTCTAACGAAGCCCACCAGTTCCCGAAGAAACGTTGCCGGGAACCTATCGTTCCATATAGGGCGGCTTCATTGCGACAGAAGCACACCTGAAGCGGCTTTGGGCCATCCAACGCAGTTTTTCGCCAAAGGGCGGTAGCGCGACGCCCGTATCTGCGATTCGCATAAGACATATTATGGAACATCCGCATGGATGCTCCATAATATGGGCCGTTTGGCGCGGCGTTCGGCTTGCGCTCGTGCGCCGGGTTCTTTGGGGTCTAGTCGGCTAGCGAGACCGTCAGGCCGTCGAAGCCGGGCTCGACGTGCGGCGGCAATTCCTTGCGCAGCAACTCGTAGTCCAGGTCGGCGTGCAGGTCGGTCAGGATCGCGCGCTTGGGCTTGAGCCGCTCAATCCAGCCAAGCGTATCGGCGACGGAGAAATGGCTCGGGTGCGGCCGGTAGCGAAGCGCATCGACGATCCAGATGTCGAGGTCCGCCAGAGCTGCCGCGGTATCGTCGGGCATGCCGCTCAGGTCGCACGAGTACGCGAACTTGCCAAAGCGGAACGCATACGAGGCGATGTCGCCGTGCTGCTGCAGGAGCGGGAGCGCGGTGATGGTTCCTCCCTGCCCTGTGATGGTAATCGGCCGGCCGGCTGTCAGGGGATGTTCGATCGCGATCGGCGGATATTCGCTGCCCGGCGGCGATTTGAAGCAATAGCCGAACCGTTGCCGCATCACCGCGGCGGTTTGCGCGTCCATGTAGATGTCGACTTGCCGGCGCCGCTTGATGAACAGCGAGCGCAGATCGTCGATGCCGTGCGTGTGGTCGGCATGTTCGTGGCTGTAGAAAACGGCGTCGAGCCAATCCACGTCGGCGTCGATGAGTTGCTCACGCAGATCTGGCGATGTGTCAATCAAGATGCGTGTAACGCCTGCATCGCCGCGGCGCTCCACCAACAGCGATGTGCGCCGCCGGCGGTTCTTGGGATTTTGAGGATTGCACGCGCCCCAGCCGAGGGCGGGCCGCGGCACGCCAGCGGACGAGCCGCAGCCGAGAATGGTGAAGGTCAGAGTCATGCCGCGGACGTGCTCGGCCTTCGCATCGGAGTGGAAACCTCGGCGCCGGTCGGTCGCGGCACTTTGTTGAACAGGCGAAAGAAATTGTCTGATGTTTGCTGCGCAATCTGGGCGAACGAAACGCCGCGCGTTTCGGCCAAAATCTTCGCCGTCTCGACTACGTAAGCTGGTTCGTTGCGCTTGCCGCGAAACGGATTGGGCGCAAGATAAGGTGCGTCCGTTTCAACAAGGATGCGATCCGCCGGCAGCTCGGCCGCGACCGTGCGCAGGACGCTTGAGTTTTTGAAGGTCAGAATGCCGCTGAACGAAACGTAGAGGCCGAGCGCCACCGCGCGCCGCGCAAGCTCCGGACCGCCGGTGAAGCAATGCAGCACAGCAGGGAAGGCGCCCTGCCCGGTTTCCTCTTCGAGAATTTGCGCCACGTCGGCATCGGCTTCGCGCGCGTGGATGACCAGCGGCAGGCCGGTCGCGCGCGCGGCGGCAATGTGATTGCGAAATCCGCGCTCCTGCGCATCGCGCGGGCTGTTGTCGTAGTGATAATCCAAACCCGCTTCGCCGATCGCGACGACTTTCGGGTGCCGCGTATGGGCGACCAGATCGTCAGGCGTGACGTCCAGCTCTTCGTGTGCGTAATGCGGATGCGTGCCGACCGAGCAGAAGACATCGGGAAAGCGCTCTGCGATCGCCAAAACGCCGGCGAAGCGGCGCACCCGCGTGGAGATGGTGACAAGGCGCATCAGACGAGCGTCAGCGGCGCGCGCGACGACCGCGTCGAGCTCGCTGGCAAAATCGGGAAAGTCGAGATGGCAGTGGCTGTCGACCAGCATCGCTTTCTCGCCCGGTTACTGCGCGGCGCGCGCGTCGGCCTCGATATAACGCGGAAAGACCGGGCTCGGCGGCGGAAGCTTTGCGCCGGCGGCTATCCGGTGTTCGCCCCCCACGAAGGCGAAGCTGCGCTCGTCGGCAGGTATCGCCAGCAGGTCCAGGAGCTTTCCGGCCGAGGTCGGTACGAAAGGCTGGGCGAGGATGGTGACTTGCCGCAAAACCTCCGCGGTTACGTAGAGCACGGTGGCCTGCTTGGCGGGATCGGTTTTAGCCAGCGCCCACGGTGCCTCGCCGGCGAAATACCGATTGGCGTCGGCGACGACGCTCCAGACCGCATTGAGCACCTGGTGCAGCTGCTGCGTCGCCATCGCTTCGCGCGCCTTCGCGATCATGCCGTCGGCGGCGGCGAGAATAGCCTGATCGGCGTCGCTCAGTGCGGCGGGCTTCGGCAGCTCACCACCGAATTGCTTGGCGATCATCGACAGCGAACGTTGCGCCAGATTGCCGAGATCGTTGGCGAGATCGGCATTGGTGCGATTGACGATCGCCTCGTGACTGTAATTGCCATCCTGGCCGAACGGTACTTCACGCAGGAAGAAATAGCGCAACTGATCCACGCCATAAGCTTCGATGAGCGCAAACGGATCGATGACGTTGCCGACCGACTTCGACATTTTCTCCCCGCGGTTGAACAAGAAGCCGTGAGAGAAAATACGGCGCGGCACCTCGATGCCGGCCGACATCAGAAACGCCGGCCAATAGACGGCGTGGAAACGCACGATATCCTTGCCGATCACGTGCAGGTTTGCCGGCCAGTAGCGGCGGAACGTTTCGCCCTCGGTATCAGGATAGCCGACGGCGGTGATGTAATTGGTCAGCGCATCGACCCACACGTACATGATGTGGCCTTCGGTGCCCGGCACGCGTACGCCCCAATCGAAGGTGGTGCGCGAGATCGACAGGTCCTGCAGGCCGCCGCGCACGAAGCTCGCGACTTCGTTCAGCCGTTCCTTGGGCAGCACATAATTCGGACGCTCGTAGAGCTTCAGGAGCTTGTCCTGATAGGCGGAGAGACGGAAGAAATAGCTCTCCTCCTCCACCCATTCGACCGGCGTGCCGGTCTTGGTGGCGATGCGCTGGTTCTGCTCGGTGAGCGCGGTTTCATCCTCGGCGTAATAGGCTTCGTCGCGAACCGAGTACCAGCCGGAATATTTGTCGAGATAGATGTCGCCGGCCTCCTGCATCCGCTCCCAGATGGCCTCCGAAGAAACGTGATGGCGCCGCTCGGTGGTGTGGATGAAATCCGTGTTGGAGCATTCCAGCCGCTTCACCATGGCCTCGAACAGCGGCACGTTGCGGTCGAGCAATTGCCGCGGCGTCAAACCCTCGCGCACCGCCGTCTGCTGAATCTTCTGGCCGTGCTCGTCGGTTCCGGTGAGGAAGAAGACGTCGTAGCCGTCAAGCCGCATGAAGCGGGCAATCGCGTCGGTCGCGATCACTTCGTAAGCGTGGCCGATATGCGGCGGGCCGTTCGGATAAGAAATGGCCGTGGTAATGTAGAACGGCGCCTCACCTGACTTCGACTTTGTCTCAGGTTTATTGTCAGGCAGGACTTCGTCTTCCTCCTTCACGCCTTCTTCTCGCTTCGCTTTCTCGGCCTCGCGCTTTGCCTTCTCGGCTGCCTCGCGTTCGGCTTTCTTCGCTGCTTCGCGCTTCGCTTTCTCGGCCGCGCGCTTTGCCTTCTCGGCTGCCTCGCGTTCGGCTTTCTTCGCCGCTTCGCGCTTCGCTTTCTCGGCCGCGCGCTTTGCTTTCTGGGCTGCCTCGCGTTCGGCTTTCTTCGCCGCTTCGCGCTTCGCTTTCTCGGCCGCGCGCTTTGCTTTCTGAGCTGCCTGGCGTTCGGCTTTCTTCGCTGCTTCGCGCTTCGCTTTCTCGGCCGCGCGCTTTGCCTTCTTGGCTGCCTCGCGTTCGGCTTTCTTCGCCGCTTCGCGCTTCGCTTTCTCGGCCGCGCGCTTTGCTTTCTGGGCTGCCTCGCGTTCGGCTTTCTTCGCCGCTTCGCGCTTCGCTTTCTCGGCCTCGCGCTTTGCCTTCTCGGCTGCCTCGCGTTCGGCTTTCTTCGCCGCTTCGCGCTTCGCTTTCTCGGCCGCGCGCTTTGCTTTCTGGGCTGCCTCGCGTTCGGCTTTCTTCGCCGCTTCGCGCTTCGCTTTCTCGGCCGCGCGCTTTGCTTTCTGGGCTGCCTGGCGTTCGGCTTTCTTCGCTGCTTCGCGCTTCGCTTTCTCGGCCTCGCGCCTTGCCTTCTGCGCTGTCTCGCGCTTTGCCTTCTCAACTGGCTTGCTTTTGCGCGCGTCTACCTTGCTACCGCCGGTCGTCACGCCCTTCGCACTCGGCTGCTTTTTTCTGGCCGCGCGCATGGCTTTCTTTTTCTTGGCGACCTTCAGCTTGGCCGTTTTCTTGGGTGCCGCGCGTTTTTTTCGCTTTTTTGCCATAGGATCAGCTCAGTAATCTGCATTCTAAAGACAGCGAAGGCCGGGACTTACCGCAAGGGCGCTTCGCCCCGTTTGCCCGGCCGATGATGGCGCATAGGTATCAACCGCGCGTGGCCTCGGCAAGCAATCCGAACACGCTGAAGACCAGTGGCTTTCGTTCCAAATTGTAGGTCTCGGTATCGCGCGCGGCTGCGTTGATGCGTTGCCACGCCTCGGCCAGGCGCTCGACACGCGCAAGACCTCCATCGCCTCCGCCATGCCGATCGAGCGAGCGCGAAAGCCACGCGTTCACCGTATCGATGAAGGTGCCCAGCGGCCGTGCATCGGTTCCGGCAAGCGCGTCACCAAGCGCATGCAGGGCGTTGGCATTCATGGTCGGCAGTCGCTCGAATTCCTCGAGCGCTCGTTGACGCAGCACCAGGGCGTCTTCATCCAGAAAAGCCAAAGCGCGCGCGACGCTGCCGTCGGCTGCGGCGGCGGCTGCCTCTATCTGCGAATTGTTCTCGGTCGACGCAACAGAAGCGGCTAGCGCACGCGCGACGTCGGATTGGCTCAAAGGCCGCATCGGCAACACGCTGCAACGCGAGCGCAATGTCGGCAGCACGCGCGAGGCCGAATGGCATACCAAGAGCAACAGCGCCCGCTCGGGCGGCTCTTCGAGAATTTTAAGGAGCGCATTGGCGCCCGCGCGGTTGAGCTCGTCGACCGCGTCGACGATGGCGATCCGCCAGCCTCCCTCCCCGGCCGTCGCGCCGAAGAAAGAGATTGTGCGGCGTACATCGTCGACTGCGATCTGCTGCCGCAGCATGCCTTTTTCATTGGGCGTGCGCTCGAGAACGAGGAGATCGCCATGCGCCCGCGCCGCCACCCGCCGCGCCACCGGATGTTGCGGGTCGACCGCGAGCGAGGTCGCCGTGTGAACCGGCGCTGCGGCCGGGTCCGAATGTGCGAACACAAAGCGCGCCATGCGATAGGCGAGCGTCGCCTTGCCGATGCCCTTCTGGCCGATAAGCATGAAGGCATGGGGCACGCGGCCGCTGCGATAGGCCGAAAGCAGCGCAGCCTCGGTTGCGGCATGGCCGAACAGCTTGTCGGTGACCCGCGGCGGCGCGGCTTCGTCGATGTCGGCCTCGTCACCGCTCATCGGCTGCCGCTTGCCAAACGTACCGGCGGCGCCGCCGGGCGCAGCCGCGCCGTCACGGCCTCAAAGACACGCTTCGCCACCGTCATCTTCGGCGCCGTCGCATCGATAATGACGCAGCGTTGCGGCTCTCCGGCGGCGAGCATGAGATAGGCCTGGCGAAGCCGCTCGTGAAAGTCGATCGTCTCCGCCTCGAAGCGGTCTGGACTCTCTTCACCGCGCCGGCCGGCCGCGCGATGCTGCCCGACCTGCGCCGGAACATCGAGCACCAGTGTCAAATCAGGGCGCAGATTGCCGACCGAAACCCTCTCAAGGGCCTTGATCAGGCGCGGGTCTACGTCACCGAGCTCGCCCTGATAAACACGGGTGGAATTGGCGAAACGATCGCTGATGACCCAGTGTCCCGCAGCCAAGGCCGGCTGGATCGTGCAGCGAATATGGTCGTCGCGGGCGGCGGCGAACAGCATGGCTTCCGCCTCGGGACCAAACGGCTTGGCGGCACCCGAAAGAAGGACATGGCGCATGATCTCGGCGCCGGGCGAACCGCCTGGCTCTCGCGTGAGCTTCACCCCGATGCCGAGCGATTTAAGCTTAAGCGCCAGCATGGCGGCCTGGGTCGATTTGCCAGTCCCCTCCCCGCCTTCGAAGGTAATGAACTTTCCTCTCATCAAACTGATCCGATCAGGGCACACGAATCGTTGCCGGCAGAAACAGCACCATTACTACTAAAGGAGGAAAATAGCCTTCGTTCCAAATAGTTGTGGCTCGCTATTGCGGATGAGCGCAAGCCGCCTCGGCGGCGCTACCGGTGCCACGATGGGATGTAGGCTTCGATTGCGGCGCAGCTACGGCGTTATCCGTATCATAGCCGGTTCACGCCGGCGCGGAACAGGCCGATCATGAGCTCGGTCGCCGCATCCATGGCGCGGTGCGACATGCTGCCCTTCCCGACATCGTCGGCCGCCTTGAGCGGCACTTCAAGCGCAAGATTGTCGCCGCGCCAGACCTTGAGTTTGCCGATGCTCTGACCCTTGCTGACGGGCGCTGGCACCGGCCCGTTATAGACCAGGCGCGCAATCAGCCGTTCGCCGCCGCTGCGCGGCATCATCAGGCGGATCGTGCCCGGGCCGACCAGCGGGACGTAGCTTCGATCGCCGCCGAAGACCTTCGCCTCGCCGATTGTTTGGCCTTCCGCGAACAACACGCGCGCCTCGAAGCCACGGAAGCCCGCGTCCAGCATTTTGCGCGCCTCGTCGCCGCGTTCCTTATCGGACTTCGCGCCGGTCACGACGACGATCAAACGCATGTCGTTTTGTACCGCCGACCCCACGAGGTTGAAGCCGGCTTCGGTGGTTTCCCCGGTCTTGAGGCCGTCGGCGCCTATACCCATCGCCAGCAGCGGATTGCGGTTCTGCTGGCGGATCTTATTCCAGGTGAATTCGCGCTCCGAAAACAGCGGATAGAAGTCCGGATAAGTTTGCATGATGTGGCGCGCCAGCTGCGCCAATTCGCGCGGCGTCACCCGCAGGTTCGGATCCGAGTACCCGGTGGCGTTGGTGAAGGTCGATTTCTCCAGACCGATCTCGCGCGCGCGTTGCGTCAGCTTGGCGCCGAATTCAGCCTCGCTGCCCGCCAAGGCTTCGGCAATCGCGATACAGGCGTCGTTGGCGGAATCGATAATGATGCCGTGGATCAAATCGTCGAGCGAAACGCGGCTGTGGATGGCCGCGAACATGGTGGAGCCGTGCGAGGGGGCCCCGCCTTTGCGCCACGCATTTTCGCTGATGACATATTCGTCGGTCAGCTTGACGCGGCCCTCTTTGATTTCGTTGAACACATATTCCAGCGTCATCAGCTTTGCGGTGCTTGCGGGCGCGACGAACTGATCGCCGTTCTTCTCGAACAGTACGCTGTCGCTTTCCACGTCGAGCACGAGCGCGGCGGGAACGCTGGTCTGGAAGCCTTCGTCCTTCTTGATGGCCATGTTCGACGCGGCATTGCCGCCGGCGATCAAGGCGACGGATAGTCCGGCGGCGAACGCCCACGTAAGCCCCGATGCTGGCCACGCAGCCAATACACTCACCCCAAACCCGGACCGCAATTCAACCTCCCGCACAGGATCATCGACGCGCAATTTTCACGCAATGCTTATAGCGCGCAAGTTCTAACCGGCTCAAAGTCCTAATCGGCTCAAAGTCTTTACCAGCTCAAAATCCTTGCCAGCTCGGAATAAACGAAATGACGCAGGCGCGACGACGATCGGTTCGTCTCGCCGCTCATTATGTCACATTAACCATCGCGGGCGTGTGGCAATCTCCAGTTCTCGCCAACCGACAATGACAGAGGGCCACGCGATGAGACCTCGGCGTTTTTGTTTTTGGTCGGATTCTTGTTCGCACTGGCCAAGCCTTCGCTGGCATCGGCCGCGGCGGTCTGGACCGGGCGGCGCCATCAGGCACGGTTCGCTATTCGCGATCGCGATGCTTGCATCGGGTCCAGTGCCCGGCGCGCTTGCCTGCGAGCCAGGCGACGAAGCGTGTCCGATCGTGCTTCACATGGCCAAAGGCGCAGAATCCGTCACCGGCCGCGGCGACGTCAGCGGCTCGCGTCCCAACTTCTTTTTCAAATTCGATGCCCGCGCCGATCAAAAAATGACGGTCAGCGTGGACGGACATAACCTCAAGACCGGCCCCGGCATCCCAATCACGCTGCCGAATGGCGCGAGCGACGCGGTTGAGGAGAATGCGCCCTATACGCTGCCGCAGACGGGCGACTATGTGCTGGAAATTCACGCCAACACGATGTCCGACGGACCGTTCGGTCCCTTCACCCTGACACTGACGATTAGGTGAAACCGAGCGCCCAACCGGCCCGTTCCCCTCCTCCCAGGCGCGGCTAGTAAAGCCCGCGACCGTTGAGGAATTGGTCGGTGCCGTCGCGACCGCGCGGGCCTGCGGCATAGGACATGGAGTGCGAGCCTGTGACTTCGGCATCGCTGGCCGTTGCGCTGGCATAGTGCGTGGTGCGGAGAATAGAGGCCGTCGTCCCGACCGGCGTGATCCGCGTGGCCGCAAGCTTCACCGTGCCGGGCGCCGGCGCCGGCTCGTCTTGCCGCAAGGTCGCCGCAAGGATGCGATCGTCGGAGCCCTCGATCGGCGCCCGCGCCACATATTCGACCTTGACCCAAGCGGTGCCGCTCGTCCGAAAGCCAAGCAAGTCGGCAGCGCGGCTCGAAACGTCGATAATCCGGTTGCCGTGATAGGGCCCGCGATCATTGACCCGCACAATAAGCGAGCGGCCGTTGGAGAGATTGGTGACGCGCGCGTAGCTCGGCAGCGGCATCGTCGGGTGAGCGGCCGAAATGCCGTTGTGATCGAAGATCTCGCGATTCGCGGTCAAGCGGCCGTGGAAATCGTCGCCATACCAGGAAGCAAGCCCGCTCGCCTGATAGTGCGGATCATCCTGCGGATAATAGGTGTGGCCGCCGACCGTGTAGGGCGCGCCAACACGGTAGTTGCCTCCGCCTTTGGGTACGGGGTCGCCATCGGCGACGACCCGGGGACTGGCCGAAACTCCATAGCGGCTGTCCACGCCGTTCGAGCAGTTTGCGACAAACGCGCAAAGCACGGCGCAGGCACCGATCGGCGCAATACGTCTCACTGTCGCGCTAAGTCGACCCCACATCGTCCCCAATCCCGCCAGCAAGGTATTCAATCCGAGCATGGTTAGATTGTGGCAAAAATGCGCGACGGGTTGTCCGACGGGGGAAGGCAATTTCGATAGTGAATACAACATTGCCGCACGGCTTCCTCGAGGGAAGCCGCCGGCATACGTTCTTCGCGCGTGCTTGGCACGCGCGAGTAAATCGCATGTTGAGGATGGTAACCGATTCCGCCGTGAGTGTCAGGGAAGCGGTTCGAGATCGGTTATCGGAAGTCTGCGATCAAACGATCGGAACGCCGGAGTAAAGAAGAATGAGCAACAGCACGAGGCCGCCCATAAAAGTACCGAAGATAATCCGTACCAGGATCTCCCAGGTCGCCGCACGCCGCTCCTGGAAGTACCCAACAACGCTCATAGCGAGGTCTGTCATTGGCTGCGAAGCCCCTCTTGTTACTTAACTCTTTCGTTTTTCTGGAGATTTCGGCCGGCGCTATGGGCCGGTCCGCTACGAATAATCACGTATTGGCTAGAATGTCCACAATGTTCTTTAGAGGACTTTGGCCCTATGAACTGCGATCGATCCGATTAATAGTGAACCGGCGCAAAATTGCGCCGCTGTGAGCGTTCTTATTGGCGTCGGTTTCTTTTCAGGCGCCGCTGCCTACGACAGCAGAAGCTTTTCATGATCGCCGCAAGCGACGCTTTGATGGCCGGGAACGGCTTCAAAGTCGTCTGCTTTTGCCAGCAGGTCAGACGCCATCTTTCTCAGACGATCAGCCAAACGCCGATCGTCGCACTCCTCCGCTAAGCGCGCACATACCCGCGCCTGACGCCGAAAATCCATCGCGAGGAGCATGGACGTTCTCCCTCGATACGCTTGCTTTTAGCTGGAGAGGCCGGCCGGCCGTTCAATAAGCAAATGCCGCCAAGGCCGCGACGGCCAAGATGCCGAAACCTAGCATGGCAATTCCTACCGGATCGTAAGCGGGCACTCTAAACATGGCGGGTTCCTCCAAAACCGGGTCTTGTCACAGACACCCCGAATTGGATCCGGCAGGACGTCGGCAACGTCCCGCTCGCTCCTTCCCGCATCCCCGAATTACCAAAAATTAACTAATCGCGAAATCTGGGCAACTCCAAGGCAACGGCCGCAGACTTTTTTCCTCGTCCACAGATCGAGCATGTATCGATCCTGTTGGGGCCTCGCCAAAGGCCACAGTCGGCGCGCCGACCACGCCCTCACCTCGGGGTAAAATATAAAAAATATAAGAGGCTCCGGCCGAAATCGGCCCCCGGCTGATCGTCGTAAGCGGCCTGTAATCGATCGATCTTATCGAGAGGACCGGTGCCGCGCCGCGGCCATGCGTCCGCTCGAAAACCAAAATTGGGATGGCTATCTGGGACGTGAAGGAGAACGCAGTGAAGACGGTTTTATTCCTCTGCACCGGCAACTACTACCGCAGCCGTTTTGCCGAAGAGTTGTTCAATCATCACGCCGAACACGCGGGGCTCGATTGGGTAGCCAACTCGCGTGGCCTCGCGTTGGAACGCGGGATCCACAATGTCGGCCCGATTTCGCCCTTCACGCTGCACGCACTCGGAGAAATGGCGGTCAGCGCCCGGGCGGCCGATCGGTTCCCACAGCAATGCACCACTGACGATCTGACCAACGCCGCTCTCGTGGTGGCGGTCAAGGAGGCGGAGCATCGGCCGTTGATGCGAGCGCGGTTCGCCGAATGGGAGAATCGGTTGGATTATTGGCATATCCACGACGTCGAGGACGAAACGCCGGCTGAGGCCTTGAAATTGCTTGCCGAAGAGGTTCGCACGCTGCTCCGGCGCTTGCCGGCGGCGGGTTCGACTGTGAACGCGGCCGAAGGGATGCTGGGCGTGAAGCGGCCAGCCGGAAGGAATGCGCACTAATAGACGTCGGCCCGCGCCGCGTCTGTCCTTCGATCGAAACCCAATAAAAAACCCCGGCCAGCATCGGCTGGCCGAGGTGACGACAAATCCGCAGCCTACCTCAGTTCGGCCAGCACCGCTCACCTTCCGGCCCGAGGTGGTATCCCCGCGGGCAAGCACGGCCTTTCGCCATCGGATGGCAACGGCCGCCCGGTCCGCGCCACCATCCGGGTCCGCATCCTTCGGCGACGCGTACGATCGAACTGTCCGAATTGCCGATCGAATGCGGCGCAAAGCCCGCCTGGGCAACTGTCGCAAGGCCAACCGTCAACGCAGCCGTGAGAATCAATGATCGAACCATTGTGTTTTCGTCCCTGGTTTGAGCCGCCCCTCTCCGCCCGATGTGAACCATGTGGCGATGAACCGCAGCTGAACGCGCAGTGATATGCAATTCGCAGAACTGCGCAGGCGCTTTAGAGCCAAGCGTTACGTCATCAGAATGACGGGAGACCTCGACCGTGCCGCTTGGGGATGGCGTCAACGGAGCAGACGACCGGCCGCCGCGAGCGACCGTAAGCAAAATAGGTCCCGACCGGCCGGGTGTGCGGCGCCGGCCAATCGGGACCGTGGGGTTGCTTCTGGAGGTGACGTGGGAGCATCACCTAATCCGGATCAAAAACGAGCGAGCGAAAGGCAGCAATCCCCCCAAATTGGGGATGTGAATAACGGGTGTTCCGGGAACAAATCGGCGCGATCGGGATTACTTGCGCGGGGATAACATGATGGGGTCGCCGCATGCCACAATACCGCTTCTACAATCTCGAAAAGCAAGGACGGGCGGTCATCGCGCGCATCGAGCTGACACTCGATGACGACAGCACCGCCATTGCGTGCGCGGAACAATTGATTGCCGGCGAGGAAATACAGGTGTGGCAGGAATCCCGGCTGGTCGCCAGCCTCTGTGCGCTGGCCGACACTCCTTATGTCGCTTCTGCTGCCTAATCGCTAAACGAATTAGTGCGGCGCGCAGCGAGGCCGAAGGCGGCCTGGCTTGCCGTCCGGGCTGCTATCGAACGCCCAGACGCTCGAGCGTGAGCGCGCAGATATTCGACGGATCGCTCTCCCCGGTTTGGGCGACTTCGATGACGTATTTGGCGAGGAGTTCGGTGATGGGGTCCGCGCGGTTCGCGAGCTTCAACACGCGCAGGCATTGTTCATAGGCCGCGGTCATGCGGCTGATGTCTTCCGGACCGAATGCCGATTGCTGCAGCAGGCGATAAATCGCCATTGGAGCCGCTCCCTTTGCCAGAGACATGAATCTCAAAGACACGGGCGGGAGCGACAGCCTTCCCCATTGCTGCCATCCCTTTTGCGGCCAGCAACGCGGTTACTTTACACGCAAGGTGAGTGAGGAGCAAATTTCCGCCCAAGAAGTAATGAAAACACTTCGGCGAGCATTGGCCTGACCGGCGCTTTTTCAAACGTAAGGACGGCGGGACAATCTCACAGCGCCTATTCAGGCCGAAAGCTCGATGATAGTCAGTTCTGCCGACTCGCGTTCGTCCCCAATCACCGGAACTGGAATAGCAGATGGAATGGCCCTTTGGGTCCGCCCGAGCGAGACAATTTGGTCTGTCTATACTCTTCCTGTTGTTGCTCGCGCAGCCGTCTTACACCCAACCGTTCCCCGAGTCTTCGCGTCAGAAGGCCGAGGAGGAGCGCAAGAAGCAAGAAACGAAGGGCACCGATGAGGCCTACAAAGCCCTGCTGAAGCGCACGCCCGATGCCAAAAAAGAGGTCGATCCATGGGGAAATCTACGGACGCCTTCGGCCGGCAAATAAACTCCCGCGGCTAGCGACGAAAGCCCGGCCTGGGGCCGGGGTGAGGTTTCGAGCGTTCTACTCGGGCCGACCGCTTGGCAGGAGTCAATGTACTACCGGATGGCTGCTGCCCGCTCCGGGGTCGCGAGCGGCGCGCCGATAGTCTATCGTCTTACCTCATGGGACAGACATTCACCGACCGACTGCGAGCGATCGGAAGCGCAACGCTCATCGTGCTGGTGCTGACGGGCGCAAGTAACGCAGCAGATGCCAGTGTCTGCGCGGTCTCGGCAAATCCTTCGAAGTTTGACCACCAAAGCGTCACGCTTGAGGGCATCGTGACCGCGTTGTTCAAAGAAACTTCCCGCAGACACCGCAAGGAAATGACGTTTACATTGAGAAGTCTTGCCGGCTGCGGCTCAGTGCTCGTTTATGCTCAAGAGCCGGTGACGGTGAGCAACGGCGATCACATTCGAGTGGAGGGAGTTTTTGAAACGGAGCATCATCGAGACGGCATGACGTTCCATAACGAGATGCAAGCAACAAACGTCACGGCGATGCCAAGGTGACTAGCACCCCAAGGCCCCGGCCATGTGGATCTGACGGGGCCAAATCTGCGTGGTGTCAGGTTCAGGCCGAGCGCAGCGACAATCCCAAGCCGTATGCCTTCTGACGCGTGGCACTTTCCGTCCGCTTCAAGGTCCGGGCAATCCGTCCGGCATGAGTCTTCCTCCGCGCGAGCGTTCGCAAGGTTTTGATATCTCCCGGGGTCCACGCGCGCTTCTGCACGATCTTCTTACGCATCAAATAATTCCTCTTTTTCGATGATGGCGATTTATAAGCCGTGGCGGATCAAATACAGCAAGCGAATGCGCGCATCGACTGAGACGTGTTTGTTGAACGCTTAATAAGGGATGATCAGAAAGCGGCAAAATGAATGTGAGCCGAGCGTTGGCTCGCTTCGACACAATTACGCTTATCGGCCGTTACGAAAACATTAGGCAAAATCACCGGACGTCGCTCAAGCTGTCGTAGCGACCGCGTTAAATCTGTTTGGTTCATAGCCGGTTCAGGTTGTCGGTAGCAAAAGCGGAACCGCTGAGCGACCCGCCCAGCGCAAAGAAACGTTGAGCGTCTCAACAGGAGGTTTCGCATGAAAAGGATTTCAGTTTTGCTGCTGGGAGTCATGATTTTTCTCACCGGCCTATCCTCGGCGGTTGCACCTGCGTTCGCTTTGGGCGGCTGTGGTCCGAACTACCATCGCAACGCGTGGGGCCGCTGCGTCTGGGGCGGCCAAAATCAAAATTGGTGCCTGCGACATACAGGCCATGTTGCCGCCTATGGCCCCAATGGCACGCGGTGGTGCAACTGACGTCAACACATCCGAGCAACAAAGAAAGGACCGATCCAAATCAGCTATACTGAATTGCCATCCATGATGGTGGGCGGCCGCCGCCCCGCGCTTGATATGCCTGTGCAGATTTCGGCCTGACTAGGCTTGACGCGCTCGCAGCGATTTTTCGGTCAAGGTTTCGGCCGCCCTTTAGCCACTGTAAAGCCCCCGGCTAGCACTGGATCTGACCGGGCAAAGTTCGCGTTGCGTTTGTGACGCCGTAAGGCCCCCACTCCCGTTCTAGCAACACGGCCGGTAGGGGACCACCGGAGAAGCGCAGCATTCGCACGTGGCTGCATCAGGCCTGACAAGGGATGGGGCGCGGGAAACCGCCCTACAAGCCTAGCTGGTAGCGTATTGCAGACCGACCGCCGTCTCCAACGTTGCGCTTGCCGCATGTAAGGAAACGTCCCACGTTCGTTCACCAACCTCGCCGTCGGCCGTCACACCTCCCCATTTCTGAAACGCCTTAACCGAGGCGGCGGTCGCTGGGCCGAATTTTCCATCGATAGCTCCGGGCGACGTGTTCCACTGGCTGGACGCACCATTCGATAGTATCTGCTGGAGACTGCTAACAACCGCTCCAGTCGAGCCCAGATGAAGGATCGGCATGGCGGCACCATCAGGTAGTTTGGCCCATGTCTGGGGTCCGACGATGCCATCGACCGTCAAACCTGCGCCTTGCTGGAATTCCTTGACCGCATTTTCTGTTGCGGGACCGAAAATGCCATCGACCTTAAGCCCGAGGTCCGGAGTCCGACGTATCGCGCGTTGAAGGCGGCGGACAACTTCACCGCTGGCTCCCGGAGAGATCGTGGGTTGACCTTGATTTAGCATGTGGACTCCTTTGGATTAGCTGACGCGTCAAAAGGGTCCTATGTTTAACCTTTGAACGTGAACAACCATTTGCACATACGAAGGTAAGGCAAACAAAAATTATCTCGACTTTAGAGGGTTCGCTTCCAGTGCCGTCCTGGCGGCAAACAAAAAGCGCAGGCCGAAACCGCCCTGGCGCGCGGGCAGTCCATTTTTGCTTTTAGATCGCGGCCACGCCGACGAATGAAGCAACGCCATTCGCCTACCCGAACTGTGGAATCGACCATGAGCTCGTGCGCGTCGAAGCGCCGGGCCGTGATGCCCGAAAATCTTCTCGGACCTCACGCCGCGGATAGCTTATCAACTCGTCGAGTTTGTCCGGCGACATACGACCATGCCTCCACACGGTTGCCGCCAGCAGCTTTGGCGCGATAAAGCGCATGGTCAGCTCTCCTGAGAAGAGCGAGAAGATCGGTCGTAAACTCATCTGTTAGCGCGACGCCTACGCTCACGGTCGAAGGAATGTTATGCTCGCCCAGACGCAGGGAAGCAAACTCGGCCGCGGCGCGGATTCGTTCCGCCAGCCCGAGGGCATCCCCGCGGGTCGCTTTCGGCAGCAGCGTTACGAATTCCTCACCCCCAATTCGGCCGAACAGGTCCTTCGCCCGCAATTGCCCAATTGCAAGTCGGCAAAACGCGACGATGACTTTATCGCCAACTTCGTGTCCAAACTCGTCGTTGATAGTCTTAAAACGATCGAGGTCGAACATGATGAGAGCGGTCGGCTCGCGGGCAAAGCGTGCCCGCATCAATAGACGCTCGCCACTGTGAAAGAATCCGCGTCGGTTCGCGACGCCGGTCAATGGATCAGCCAACGAGGCTTGCCGATAGTGAGCGGCAATCCGATCCTTGGCTAACCCACCGAACAGATAAGCCGCACAGATACAAACAAATGCCCATTCGAAGATAGCCAAGGTCAGCAAGTCCAGGTCGGAAGGACCAGGATGTTTCAATGCACCGGCGAGCGGAACGCGGATTGGGATTGCCGCGGCGTGTAGCAATAGGACGATTATAATGGGCCAACGCCAGATCTCGTCGCTACGTCCACGCCAAAGTTCGAAGGCAGTGAGCAACGTATACAAAATACCAATCGCTGCTACCAACGTCGCGCGATTTTCTGGCTGCGCGTAGAAAGGACCAATTGAGCAAGCGATAAGCCAGATTATGACGCCCACCAGACAAAGGCCAATTGCGGCCTTTTTCTCGTCGAACATCCGCGCGCCACACCAGAGAAGGCCGTAGGCCGCAGCTAAAAGTGCGTTGCCGACGATGATCGACCAAAAGTCCGGAATTATTCCGCGGGCGACAATGATGAGCGCTGCTGCGACAGCGGCCAATATGAACGCTGAACCCCATATCGCGAGCGCTTTTACTCTTCTATGCTGAAGCCACGAAAGCAATAGGAGGCAGCCAGCAAGCGCCGGCGCGAAAACCGCGATAGCCAATAAGATCGCAAGGTTCGACACGTCCAAAAAATGCAGCCGCTGCTGCTACCCGTCAGTTAACTTGTTACAAGAATTAAAACTCAAGTCCTAAGCGCGCGGGTGCGAGCAAAAATACCGCCCCGGCTGAGGTTGACTGGCGCGGCAGCCAAATTCATCAAGTGTACTCGATTGTTTTCGAATCTATCATTCATGATGAAACCATTGTCGCAGCCGCTCGCCAAAATCGGGTTGCCTTCTTTCGGCATTTTGGCATTGCTTTTCGGCCGTGGTCCGCGCCGCTTCCGCGTCAGCGAGCTTACGTTTCTCCGTCGCCTCCGATGCCCTTGCCGCTTGCGCATCCTCTTTCGCCCGTTGAGCTTCGTTCGTTGCTCGCTCAGCCTCTTCTTTTGTTCGTTCTAGCGCCGCCTCGGTATCAGCGAGCTTGCGTTGAGCTGACACTTCCGAAACGGTCGCACTTTGTGCGTCGGCCTTCGCAAGTTCAAGCTCCTTCCGCGTTGACGCGATTTCGAAGTTCGAGCGCGCGTCAGCCGAGTTCGAAGGTGAAGTTGATGGTGGCGGCGGAGTCGGCGCGGGTGGCGGTGGCGGATTTGGGTTTGCCCTCGCGCGAGCGGGGCTTGTTTCATGGAGTGCTGGCCGCGCTGGTGCCGACGAAGACGAAGCTCGAGTTGTACTTCTACGTGAGGGGCCCGACGCTTCGGCCCTCATAACTCTCACATCTCGCGCCATTTCCAAACAGGTGAGTAACTCCGTGTAGCTCGAATTCGCCGCCCATCGTGGTTTCGCTTATGCAGTGCGTCCGGTCGTCGAGCGAAAAATTCGACCATTGCTTGACAAGCTGCTCGCGTACAGCCCGCTCGCTTTCAATGCAATTCTTTTGCTCTTGTGGAACCGCCGGGTCATGGAAAGTGACGCCGCCCTGCTGTGCAATGCCCTTGCATACCGGCACTACGTTGAGCTCTGGTACACGGTCGCCGCCCGCGACCAGCGTGGTGAATTGTACGCCCAAGGCGATCGCCTTTGGCAAAATCATGGCACACTCCGCACAACCCTCACCGCCGCTTATGCTGCGTCTTCAACAGTCTACCCAAGCAAAATACTATCTACAGAGTTCCTGGCGGCGACATAAAGAGTTGCTCGCAAATCAAAGTGATTTTGTGCCAATTCGCACTACTCGCGCCCGGCGCTGCACCGGTTCGGCCAGACCCATCACAAAATATTTTAATGCCGCAAATGTCGGCACACAAAAGTGGGCTGAGCCGGTTAGTGGTACAGGCCACGTTGATCACAACTCTGCAAGATACGGCACAGGCATATTCTGAGCGAACGCCTTGGGCATTCGCGGCATCCTCGCACCTTTGGTAATACGACGTACGTCTGGAGGGATGCGCGCCGTGCCGCGGGAAACGCCAACCGCGACACTCTTTAACGGAGCGTCTCTCCATGCTGATGCTGCTGCCTCTCGCAAGGCGGAACTCGCATCGTCGTCGTAAGCCTCGGCCCTCTCACAAACTCCCGAAGCCCCCCCAACTCCTTCCGATCGAGGAAGTCATGCTGCGTTCCGGCGTAGGCCGTACCGCGCTCGACGGGCAGATCAAAGCGGGCACTTTTCCGGCCCCTGCTAAGGTGGGGTCGAGCTCTCGTTGGTTTTCGCAGCGGGGTAGCGGAACGCACAATCGCAAACCTTATGAGGTTCGGCGCGAACGGGCGAATTAGGTAATGGCGGAAGGGGTGAGATTCGAACTCACGGATGGCTTGCACCATCGCCGGTTTTCAAGACCGGTGCCTTAAACCACTCGGCCACCCTTCCCTAAGTGATCTCAATGGCTTGCTGCGAAGCCATGAAGTACAAACGCGAACGTTTGTACCCTTGCCACCCGCTTGCGACCCTGAGGGTAGCAAGCGGGTGGCAATGCGTACCCGAAACGTGCCCTTAGTCCAAGAGGGAGGCGACAGCGGCGTTCCGTTTCGCCCCAACCAAGCGCAATCCCGAACTCGGGCTGCCGCGGAGCGACGCCGAATTCACGCGTCTGCGCGCCAAACTGGTGGCCTAATCGGCGGTCTCAGCCGGCCCCTTGTGTTGTCACACTCTTGTCGCGTGTAACGAGGACGCTGACAACCCTTTAGGCGGCGATGGAGGAACCAATGGCCATTTCGGGTGAGCGATTGATGATCGCTTTATTTGCCGCAATCGCTGTCTTTCTCACGACCTTCAACGCCGCTCAGGCCGCGCCTGTCCGTGGGATAAACGCCTCAGCTATTGCTGAAACGTCCATGGTCGAAAAGTCGGTGATCATTCATCGCACGCCTCGCCGCTACAGTTGTTGGTGGCAGGGGTGGCGGCGCATATGCGGATGGCACGGTTAGAACCGAGCGTGAAATCCAAATGATCGCTGGACATGTCGCATGGCATGTCGGTGCGCTCTGCATCTTGCTTGTCATCGCGGGCGCCGCCGCAATTTTGGCGCGGCCGGAGGGAGTTTACCGGCGCTGGATCATGGCGGACTAAAGACTTCGGCCGCCACGCTGCCATGCCCACAGCTGCCATGCCCATATCCGCTCTAAACCGTCCGCCAAGGCTCGCCGCTCGTTAGCCTCGGTGCGAAGACCCCCCAATTTGAGGGGATTGCGAACGTCGTCAGAATCAGCCGAGGATTGCCGCACGTTGCCTTCGACCTCTGGGGACCGGGGTGGGCGGAGTGCGGGGCGCGCGCCGAGCTGACCGGCAGCGGCGCCCCGCACTACGTCTTTTTGTTTGGAACCAGCGCGAACGTCCGGAATTGTTATGCCGAAGGCGGGCCGTCATTCCCCGCCCCCCGCCCCCCTCACCCCGGACGGCCCCCTCGAAGCCCCGCGCGTATTTGCGGGGCTTTGTTTTTTGCTGAGGGATGAGTAGCCCATAACTCGCGGTCTACAGTCTGGCGATGAAGATCGCACCGTCTTTGATAATGGGAACCGTAGTTCCGTTTCCGGCTTTCTTCTTTTATGAAACGCTTATTCGCAGACCTAGCGACTGCCGCCGCTTATCAATCTGGGCGCGCTGCCACCTTTTTGATCGCGACGATCGTCATCGTCGTCTGGGCGATCACCGGGCCGATATTCCATTATTCGGATACGTGGCAATTGGTCATCAATACCGGCACCACGATTGTCACGTTTCTCATGGTCTTTGTTATTCAGAACACGCAAAACCGGGACGGCGCCGCCATCCAAGCCAAGCTCGATGAGCTTATTCGCGTAAGCAAGGCGCGAAATTCGCTCATCGGCATCGAAACGCTCACCCAAGAGGAAATCGAGGAAATTCGCGCGGCGAGTTCGACGCGTGTGGAGAAGAGCCCGGCTCAAGGGCTAAAGCGTCGGGAGGGCAAAAAAGCGAAAGTCGGCGCCGACAAAACGCTCTCTTAGCAGCGGCCGATTGCCTCTTGTCGCGTCGCCGGATGCTTCGATGTTACGCCCTCGGAACACGCTTCCGAGGGCGCGGCTCCTTCGCGAGATGCGCTCGCTAGCTCCAGGCGTGCAGCGGCGGATTGACGCCGTTGAGATGGTAGTTGCCGAGAATTGCGTATTTCCAGCGCACCGGATCGTGCAGCGTGTGGGTGCGCGCATTGCGCCAATGGCGGTCGAGATTGAGTTCGGCCAGTGTCGAGCGCGCGCCGACCAGCTCGAACAATTTGTTGGTCGCCGCGATCGCGATCTCGGTGCTCAGCACCTTCGCCTCGGCAACCGCCACCTGCGCTTCCGCGACTGAGCCTTGGCTTGGCGCCTCGACGGCGCGGTCGACGGCACGCCCGGCAATGTCGAGCAACGCCTGCGCGGCGTGAAGGCGCAGGACGAGGTCACCGACGGCCTGGATCGTATACGGGTCGTCCGAGGCGCGCTCGGCGGCGCTGTCGACCCAGGCGCGGGCTTTGCCGCGCACCAGCGCGATGGTCTCCTCGATGGCGTTCCTGGCGATACCGGTGTCGACCGCAGCTTGGATGATCTGAAAAATGGCGCCGTCGGCGGTGGGATGGTCGTAGCCTTTGTAGCCGGGCACCAGATGGCTTTTCAGCACCCGCACATTGTCGATCAGCGTCGTGCCGCTGAACGTTGCACGTTGACCGAAGGCCGACCAGTCGTCCAGCACGGTCAGACCCGGCGCATCGCGGTCGGCGATCGCGTACCAGGCGCGGCCCTGATCGTCGAGTGCGACGATCGGAACAAGATGCGCGAACAACGCACCGGTCGAATAGAATTTCTCTCCGGTCACGATCACATGATCGCCCCGCTCGACGAAGGTTGTCTCGAAGTCGGCGGCGCGCTTGGATTTGAATTCGGAGAAGGCGTTGCCGAAGCGCACGCCTTTGAGCACCTCGTCGAACAATTCACGTTGTTGCTTCGGCTCCGAGACGGTGCGGATCGCGGCGACGACGCCGAGATGGTTCTGCGGTATCTGGCCGATGCTCGGATCGGCGGCCGAGATGATCTCGATCACCTTGGCCAAGGTGACATAGGAGACTTCCGGTCCGCCGAAGGCTTTCGGCACATTGATCGACCAAAGCCCGCTCTGGGAAAAGGCATCCAGCTCGGCAATCGGCTTGGCGCGGGCGCGATCGCGCTCCGACGCGGTCGCCGCGAAATCCTTCGCCAAGGCTTTGGCGACCTCAATCGCTTCCTGGTCGGAACGGACGACATGGGCGGGACGCTGCGGACGCGGCAGTCCCGGCACGCCGATGGGCTTTGCTTCTTTTGGTTTCACGGCAATCGTCATGACAAAATCTCCGTTACTGAGCTTCGGCTCGCTGTTTGGATTTGCATCAGGCCGCCGCGAAGGCCGGCGTATCGCGCGTCTTCGCTTCGCCGGCGCCGAGATAGAAGGCGCGGATATCGTCGCGCGACCGTAGCGCGCGGGCATCACCTTCGAGCACCGATATTCCGTGCTCCAGAACGACGGCACGGTCGGCATACTGCAAGGCGATGGCCGAGTTTTGCTCGGCCAACAGGATCGAAAGCCCCTCCTGGCGATTGAGCGCCTTGAGCGTCTTGAAAATGCTCTGGACGACGAGCGGAGCCAATCCCATCGACGGCTCGTCGAGAACAAGCAGGCGCGGTCGCGACATCAGGGCGCGTCCAATCGCGGTCATTTGTTGTTCGCCGCCGGAAGTGAGGCCGGACTTTGCCTTTCGCTTTTCCTTCAGGCGCGGAAAGTAGCCATAGACTTTTTCCAGGTCGGCGGCGGTTTCGCGACGACTGGAGCTGCGCCCCAGGGCGCCGGCGATGAGATTCTCCTCGACCGTCAGCGAGGGAAAGCAATGACGTCCTTCAAGCACCTGGACGAGACCTTGCCGGACCAGATTAGACGGCTTCGCCCGTTGCACGTCGATGCCGTCGAAACGGATCTCGCCCTTGGTGATGGCGCCGCGCTCGGCTGGAAGCAGGTTGGAAATCGCTTTCAGCGTGGTGGTCTTGCCGGCGCCGTTGGCGCCGAGCAGCGCCAGTATTTGCCCGGAGAGAAGCCTCAGGCTGACGTCATGCAGCGCCACGATCGCATGGTTGTACACCGCTTCGACGGTCGCGATTGTGAGCAGCGATTCCGGTTCAGACATGACGGTCTCTCAAGGCGGCCGGCGCCGTGCCGGCGAGCAACAAAACTGCGGAGCCGGCTATGAGCCGGCTCCGCCGCTTTGGTTCGTCAGTTCGTGACACTGTCCGAGGTGCGGAGCTTGATGCCTTTTTCCTTGGCATAGGCTTCCGACGATTTCTCGATGATCGGCCGCAGCAATGCCCAGTCGGGCGCGATCCAGCCGGAAATCACCTTCCACTTCTCGCCGTCCCATTGCTGGAAGGTCACGCGGCCGTCGCCTTCGTGATTGTCCCAAGTGACGTTGATGGAGTGGAATAGATCCTTGGCACCGAGCGCCTCGACCCGCGCGGGATCGAGTTTCAGATGCTCAAAGCCCCAGCGCACTTCGTCTCCGGTCAACGTACGGTGACCGAACTTCTCCTGCGCGATCCGCACCGCCTCGACATTGAGGATTCCGTTGACGATGCCGAGGTTGTGATAGACGCTGCCGATGCGCTTCTTGTCGTCAAGGTTGCCCTTGCCGGCACCGTAGACGGTCTTCACCACTTCCTGCAGCACCGGATATTGCGAGCCTGACGCCTGGGTGGTGATGGCGGTGTAACCCTTGGCGGCGTCGCCGGCCGGGATCACATCCTCTTCCGAATTCGACCAGACATTGCCGATGATGTGATCGGCGGGAAAGCCGGTCTTCTGCGCGGTCTTCAGCGCCACCGGGTTCATCACACCCCAGCCGCGAAGAACGACGTAGTTCGGCTTTTCCCGGCGGATCGTGAGCCACTGCGCCTGTTGCTCGTTGCCCGGATGCGGTACCTCGATCTGGTTGACGGTGAAGCCGTATTTCTGCGCAAGCAGCTCGTAGATCGGGATCGTCTCGCGGCCGTAAGGCGAGCCGTGATAGAGCACGACGATCTTCTTGCCCTTGAGATTCTCAAGACCGCCCTCGCGGCTGGCGAGGTAGTTGATGATGCCGGACGTCTCGCTGTACGGATTGAGCAGCAGCGGGAAGACGTAAGGAAACACGCGGCCGTCGGTCGAGTTGGTGCGACCGTGATTGACAGTGATCAGCGGCACTTTGTCGGCGGTGATGCGATCGATCATCGCGTAGGCGATGCCCACCGACAGCGGATTCCAGGCCGCAATATTCGCATGGCTCTTCTGCCGCTCGTAGCATTCAACGCCGCGCTCGACTTCGTACTGGGTCTCACATTCGTCCCAGGTCAGCTTGACGCCGTTGACGCCGCCGTCGCGGGTGTTGATGAGGTTGAGATAGTCGATGAATCCGCCGAAGAAGCCAGTGCCGCCGGCGGCGTACGGGCCGACGCGGTAGCTTTGCAGCGGAAAATATTGCTCGTCGGCGCGTGCCGCGTCGCTGCCGGCGAAGGCGCCGAACGCCGTCAGCGAGACGGCGGCAGCTAGCCCTAGCGTCTTGGCTCGAGTGATTATGTCCCGGTAGACCGTACTCATCTGGCTTTCCTTTCTGATGGTCAAAGACCCGGCATCAGCGCCGGACGAGGAACTTCCGCGTCAACCGATCCCACAGGGCGACCAGCCCGCTGGGCTCGGCGATGAGAAAGAGAATGATCAGCGCGCCAATGACGATCCGCTGGCTCATGTCGAGCACGCCGGAATTGAACACGCCGCCGAAGATCAGTGCGCCGAGGCGCGACAGCAGCAGCGGAAACACCACGATCAACGCCGCACCGAAAAATGCGCCGCGGATCGATGCCAGGCCGCCGATGATGATGATGAAGAGAATCGAGAACGAGCGGTCGAGATTGAAGCCGTCCGGCTCCACGGTGCGCAGATACGCGAACGCCCACAGGAAGCCGGCGACGCCGATGATGAACGACGACAAACCGAACGCCAGCAGCTTGGTGCGAAAAATCGAAACGCCGAAGACCTTGGCGGCGATTTCGTTATCCCGGATGGCAATGAATTCTCGTCCCGAACGGGTCGTCATCAGGCGCGCAGCCAACGCCGTCAACACGACGACGATCGTCAGCGCGAACAGATAGCGTCCGAGTGGACCCTGGAATTGAAGACCGAACAGGGTCAGCGGTGGCGCGTCGATGACGCCGGACGAGTTGTAGTTCGAGAGCCAGCCGAACCGCGTGAGCGCCCACTTGACGAAGAACTGTGCCGCCAGCGTCGACACGGCGAGATAGAAGCCGCGCAGCCGCAAGCTCGGCAGACCGAACAGAATCCCGAACGCCGCCGCTGTCAACCCGGCGAGAAACAAGCTCACGATCAGCGGCAGGCCAGGGATGCGCAGGTTGAAATTGTAGGCAGCGAACGCGCCGACGGCCATGAACGCCGCCGAGCCGAGCGACAATTGGCCGGCATAACCGGTCAGGATGTTCAGGCCGAGCGCGGCGAGACTGAGCGCAAGAAACGGGAGCAGGATCGCCTCGAACAGATAGCTCGTGCCGATCGCCGGAATGATGCCGTAGGCGGCGATCAGGATCGCCAATATCGGCAACCAGCGCGGCAGGCGACGCGACGGTACGGAGGTCTCGAGCGCGATCGCGGTCACCGCCTACACCCTCTCGACGAGCTTCACGCCGAACAAGCCGGACGGGCGAATAAGCAGAAGCGCCAGCGCCGCGACGTAGGCGAACCAGATCTCGATGCCGCCACCGAACAACGGGCCGATATAAACCTCGGCGAGCTTTTCCGATGCGCCGACCAAGAGGCCGCCGACAATAGCGCCGAGAATAGAGTCGAAGCCGCCCAGCACCAGGACCGGCAGCGCCTTCAAGACAATCAGCGAAAGCGAGAACTGCACGCCCAGACGCGCGCCCCAGAGCAGCCCGGCGACCAGAGCGACAAACCCGGCCGCCGTCCAAACGATCGCCCAGATCACCGGCAGCCGCAGGCCGACCGCGAGTGCCGCGAACTGGTCGTCGGCGACGGCACGGAATGCAAGTCCCGTACGGGTGAAACGAAAGAACGCCGACAACAGCGCAACCATCGTTGCCGCCACAGCCGCCGCAAACAAATCGAACGAGCTGACCAGCACCTCACCGAGGGCAATCGGCTTATCGTCGAAGCCGAGATTGAGCCCGTGGACTTGCGCACCCCAGATGAGCTGCGCCGCGCCTTCGAGAATGTAGGCGAGGCCGAGCGTCGCCATGAACAGGGTGATCGGCGGCCTGTTGACCAGCGGCCGCAGCACCGACTGCTCCACCGCGACGCCGAGCACGGCCATGATCAAGAGCGTGAGCAGAAGACTGACGAAGAAGGGCACGCCGTGCTCGAGAATGCCGACGAATGTCAGCGCGGCGAACAGCACCATCGCGCCCTGCGCAAAATTGAGCACGCCCGAGGTCTTGTAGATCAGCACGAAGCCGATCGCGACCAGCGAGTACATGACGCCGGACAAGAGGCCGCCGATCAGGACCTCCAAAAGGAACGAATAATCGAAGTCGCTCATGCGGCGTCCTCGATAAGTTCGTCGTCATGAGCGACGCCCAGATAGGCGTCGATGACGGCCTGGTCGGCGCGAACCTCGGCGGGGGTGCCGTCGGCAATCTTGCGGCCGTAGTCGAGCACCGCGATCCGGTCGGAGAGATCCATCACCACGCCGATATCATGCTCGATCAACACGACTGCCGCGCCGAACCGGTCGCGCGCCGCGCGAACGAACTGCGCCATGCGGCGTTTTTCCGTCGCCGTCATTCCGGCCATCGGTTCGTCCAGCAGGATGATTTTGGGATGCGAAACGAGCGCGCGGGCCAGATCGACGCGCTTTTGCAAGCCATACGGCAGCGTGCCGACAATGCGATCCTTCACCTCGTCGAGCTCGACCAGCGCGATCGTTTCCAAGGCCCGCTGGCGGGTTTCCGCTGCCTCGGTGGCGGCGCGGCCGAGCCCAAGGATCTGCTCGACGAAGGTGGCGTGCGCCGAACCGGCAAGGCCGACGGCGACGTTGTCGAGTACGCTCAAGTTGGGGAACAACGCCAGGTGCTGGAAGGTCCGCGTTACGCCGAGCCGCGACAGCCGCGCCGTCGGCACGCGCGTGAACGCCTGGCCGCCGACCTGCACGCGGCCGCTGTCGGGCCGATAGAGCCCGCTGATGACGTTGATCAGCGAGCTTTTGCCGGCGCCATTGGGTCCGATAACCGCGCGGATTTCGCCGCGCGCAACCGAAAGGTCGACCGCACTCAGCGCGGTCACCCCGCCGAATGCCAGCGAGACATTTTGAATCTCGAGGGCCACTCGTGCTCCAATACTTGCCACCGGCACATCGCGGGTCGCGCCCGTGATGGAGGCGCCGGTGACGGACCAGGAGACGGCCTCGAGATGAGCCGCCGATACGGCTAAGGATGCGGTCCCCATTGCGGTGTTTGCTCCTGGCGACGGCTGCCTGGCGGAAGTTGTGGTCCTCAGGCGGCCGCAAGAGCGGCGGAGCGCCTTTCCTCGAGCTCGCGGACCAGCGGAATCACGTGCTTGCCGAAATACTCGACCTCTTCCTGGAAATGCAGGAAGCCGAGCAGGATCAGGCTCGCGCCTGCGTCCTTAAGGGCAAGGATGCGCTCCGCAATCTGATGCGGGGTACCGATGAGATTGGAGCGGAAGCCGTCGTTGTATTGAACGAGATCGTCGAACGTCGATTTGGCCCAGTTCCCCTGCCCCTCCGGCGAAGCTTTGCCGGCATTCTTGACTTCGTGGGCGAAGGCGTTGACGGCCTCGGGATTGGCTTGGCGGATGATGTCCGCAAGCACCGCCTTGGCTTCGGCTTCGCTGTTGCGCGCGATGGCGAAGGCGTTGACGCCGACCCGCACCGAATGATTGTTCTTCGCGGCCTTGGCCCGGATGTCGTCAACCTGCTTGCCGATTTCGTCGGGCGTGTTGCCGTTGGTGAAATACCAATCGGAAACGCGCGATGCCATATCGCGGGCCGCGCGCGAAGAGCCGCCCTGGAAGATCTCGGGCAGCGGCTCGAGCGGCTTCGGTTGCATGGCGTAGTTGTCGAAGTGATAGAAAAAGCCTTTGAAGGTGAACGAGTTCCTCGGTCCAGATCCCGCGCAGCGCGCGAATGAATTCTTCCGAACGGCGATAGCGCTCGTCATGATCGAGCCACGGCTCGCCGATGGCGGCGAATTCGCCGCGGAACCAGCCCGACACGATATTGACGGCGACCCGGCCTTTGCTCAGGTGGTTGATGGTCGCGATCTGCTTGGCGGCGACCGCCGGCGTCCACGGCCCCGGCAGAATGGCGGCGATGACTTTCAGCTTTTCGGTCGCGCTCAACAGCGCTTGGCTGAACGATACCGGCTCGTGTTGAAATTCGGCGCCATAGCCGGCGGTAAATCGGATCTGGCTGAGCGCATAATCGAAGCCTGACCGCTCGGCGATCCTGGCCAGCTCAATATTATAGTCGATGTCCCAGCTGGTGCGCTGCTCGATGTTGCTGATCACGAGGCCACCGGAGACGTTCGGCACCCAGTAGGCGAATTTGATCGGCTCTTCGTTACGAACGGTCATCTCTTTCTCCCCACGGTTTTTAGGCGAATGCCAGAGCGCTTTGCGGCACGCTTCTGGTCGAGGTCGCCGCGATCAGTTCGGCGAATTCATTTGCGGCGCGCTTGGTGCGGGCCGCGAGTTCAGGCGTTGCGATCTCATGGTCGCGAAATTCGCTCTCGAGCGCGAAGATCGTCGTCGGCAATGTCAGCGCGTTGAAGAAGCCGAACAGCGGCCGGAGCTGATGCTCGGTCATGAGCCCATGCAACGGTGTTCCGCCGGTCGCGGCCAGCAACACCGGTCGGCCGACCAGCGCGTTCGGCCGCACCAGATCGAACAAATGCTTGAACGCACCCGTATAGGAGCCCTTGTAAACCGGGGTGCCGACGACGAGTGCATCGGCCGCTTCGATAGCCTCGATGGCGGACCGCCCCAGTGCCGGCAGAGTCTCCCGATTAAACGACTTCAAGCCCTCGGGGCTGAACGGCTGAAACAGCTGCGGCCCAACATCGACAAGCTCGATCAACCTGCTGTTGGCGCCGGTCAGTGCGGCAACCTGCGCGGTGATGGCGGTGACGAGCGCCGCCGTGCGCGAAGGCCGCGTGATGTTGCCGGCAACGCCGACAATAGAGAAAGATGTCATCAAGAATACTCCGCGGCGCTGCTCGCTCGCGGCACGTATTCAAACGCGAATTTCACTTCGTAGTCGATAGAACCAATATATTATTTTCGCAATCTGACGATGGTTTTCAGCTGCGAAACAGCGTCACTTTCGAAAATTCTCATTGGCGGATGCAAAGTTACGCTGCAGGCTTCCGGAATCGAAATACTACACGCGCTTGCTCGGCATTCAGGAGAAAAATTCACTCTTGATGCGTTAATGCTTCTGATAAACCGGCGTCAGGCGGGCGGAATGGCGCCGGTTCGTTGCGTGATGAGCTGATAATGCTCCACCCGGCGATGCTGGGCAAAATTGAACATCGCCTCCTTGTTGAAGCGGCTGATGTCGAGATTGCATTTGCCGATGAAAACCTCGTCGCCGCTGCCGGTCGCTTGCGCAACGATTTCGCCGGACGGAGCGATGATGCAACTGCCGGCAAGGAGTTCGCTCCCTTCCTCGTTGCCGGCCTTGGCGACGCCGACCACCCAGGTGCTGTTCTGATAGGCACCCGCCTGCATGCACAAGTGATTGTGGAAGCCGGCGAGGTGATCGTAGACCGGGATCCAGGGCAGATGCGTCGGCGTGTTGTAGCCGAGCAGGATGAGCTCGACGCTCTGCATGCCCATGACCCGATAGGTCTCGGGCCAGCGCCGATCGTTGCAGATGCACATCCCGACATTAGCGCCGAACGCGCGCCAGACCGGAAAGCCGAGATCGCCCGGCTCGAAATAGCGCTTCTCCAGATGCTGAAAGGGATAGTTCGGCCGGTCGTCGGCATGGCCGGGCAGATGCACCTTGCGATACTTGCCGACAATCTCCGCATTCTTGTCGACCAGGATCGCGGTGTTGTAGCGGCGTGTCGCGCCGTTCTCCTTGGTCAGTTCGGCGTAGCCCAGATAGAAACCGATGCCGAGCGATTTCGCCGCCTCGAACAGCGGCTGCGTCGCCGGGCTCGGCATCTCCCGCTCGAAGAAGCTGTCGAGCTCGGCCTCATCGTCCATCCACCAACGCGGAAAGAAGGTGGTCAGCGCGAGTTCGGGAAAGACGACGATGTCGCTGCCGCGTGCTTTCGCCTCGCGCATCAGTTCGAGCAGGCGCGCGACGACCCGCTGGCGCGACTTGTTGCGCCCGATCGGGCCCAATTGGCCCCCGGCGACGGTGAGAAAACGTTCCATGAGACACCCCTCCTTCAGCGAAACTCGGCAACGTGCGCATCCGCATTCAGTCTAGCGGGTCGGCGTCCGCATTGCCTCATCGGTATTTCGCGCCGCGGCACGCTTTGGCATAGTGCGCCGAGTGGGCTTTGGGCCCGTTGAGCATATCCGCCGTGAAGGTGCTGGTAGCCGACGATCACGCGATTTTTCGCCAGGGTCTGCGTGTGGTCCTCGGCGAACTGGACCCGGCCGTCGAGATCGTGGAAGCGGCCGATTTCGGCGAGGCGCTTTCCCTTGCGCGGAATGTGCAGGATCTGTCCCTGCTTCTCGCCGATCTGCGCATGCCGCAGATGGATGGTTTCGAGGGCTTGCGCGCCCTACGACGTGTCTTGCCGCATACGCCGATCATGGTCTTGTCGGCGTCCGAGGAGACCGCGGACCTGTTCCGGGCGCTGGAATTGGGCGCTTCGGGCTACCTGCCGAAATCGGCGCCCGCCGCTGTCATCGTTGAGGCGCTCAGGCTCGTGCTTGCCGGCGGCGTCTATGTGCCGCGTGAACTTGTTTCCGGCGCCGGCAGGCCGCTGGCGCCGTCCGAGGCCGCTTCCGATCGCACCGGCGCGCTGACGCCGCGGCAACAGGAGGTGCTGGCGTTGATCGCCGACGGCCATGCGAACAAGGAAATCGCCCACCGGCTCGGCACCAGCGAGGGCACGGTCAAGGCGCATATCACCGCCATCATGCGGACGTTGGGCGTTCGCAACCGTGTTCAGCTTTTGCTGGCGGCCGAGCAACGCGGACTCAGGCCTCGTCCAGGCGGCTAAGCTCGAAGCGGAGCACCGCGTGTAGGACCGCCGGCCATACCGGCTTGTGCAGCACGCGCCGGCCGGCCTGGTTGACGCGCTCGAGGTCGCGGACGTCATAGTCGCCGGTAAGAACGAGCGCCGGCAGCGAGACGCCCAGCACTGTCTCCAGACGGCCCAACGCCACAAAGCCGTCGCCGCCCGCGCCCAGATCGCGGTCGGCGATCATCGCATCCGGCTTACGCCCGCCGAGCATGCGCAACAGCGTGGCGTCATCGGAGGCGGCGATCGGCACTGAACCCCATGCCCGCAGCAACTCGCTCAGCGCATCCGCAACGCCGGCATCGTCCTCCAGGATCGCGATCAGCTTGCCGGTGAAAATGGCATCCGGAACGATACCGGCCGGCACGCCGCCCGCAGCCGGCGACGCCGTGTGTTCGAGAGCCATGTCGACAGCAAACACCGACCCGCGTCCCGGACGCGAGCGAATTTCAACGCCGTGCCCCAGCAGCCTGGCAAGGCGGTCGACGATCGCAAGCCCGAGACCGAGCCCGCTGCGCGCACGCCCGCGTTCTTTAATCTGGACGAACTCCCAGAAAACTTGCCGCTGCTGATCCGGCGCAATGCCGCAGCCGGTATCCCACACTTCGATGCGCACACGATCCCCTCGCCTACGACAAGCGATCAGAACGCCGCCGCGATCGGTATATTTGATAGCGTTGGAGATGAGGTTGCGTAAGATCCGGCCGAGAAGCTGGGCATCGCTGCGCGTCGCCAGCCGCGTCGGCCTGACGGTGAAGCGCAGCTTCTTCTGCGCGGCCTCAACCGCGAACGTATCGCTGATGACATCGAACAAATCGCCGATGTTGACGCTGGTCAGGCGCGGACGCAGCGCTCCGGCATCGAGCTTGCTGAACTCCAGGAGCGCGTCCAACAATTCCATTCCGGACGCGAGCGAGCGCTCGACCGCCAGCAATTTTCGCTCACCTGCTGGGGTCTTCAGTTCACCTTTGAGCCCGCCGAGCAGCAAGGCCATCGCTTGAAGCGGCTGGCGGATGTCATGGCTTGCGGTAGCCAGAAATTTCGTGGTCGCCGCGTTGGCGATTTCGGCACGGTCGCGCGCAGCCCGCAGATCGGTGGTGCGCTCAGCGACCATCGTTTCCAGGCGCTCGGCGGCCCGCACTCGGTCGGTGATATCGGTATGCGTTCCGGCAAAGCGGACAGCACGGCCGCTGCCGTCGCGCAGCACGATGCCGCGGGTCATGATCGACCGCCAGGAGGCGTCCTTGTGGCGCAGCCGAAATTCGGCGCGGTAGTCCGGCCGCTCGCCGGCGCGATATTCGGCGATGCTTTGCTCGACCGCCGCGCGGTCGTCCGGATGCAGCCGGTCGATGAACGTCTCGATGTGGCCGCGAAGTTCACCGGGCAGATGACCGATCAGTTCGAGCCAGCGCGGCGAGTAATAGACCGCGTCGGTCCGCAGATCCCAGTCCCAGATGCCGTCGTTGGTGCTCTCGACGATCAGCCGCAATAGGCTGCGGCTCGCCGCATCTTCGCGATCCCAGGGAGCGGCGGCGCCGTCGGGCAGCTCATCCATCCAACGATTATAGAGCCGCGGCTGCGCTAAAGCATGTCCCGGAAAAGCATGCCCTTGGGCCCTGACCCGATGGGTTGGAATCCGGTTTTCCGAAAAGGACATGCGACAACAAATAGACCGCCGCCGGCTCCGGTCTCAGGCTTTGGCGGCCGCCAATTCGGGCGTGCGGTGCTTGTTGATCTTCATCCAGACATGCTCGCCGGACGTCGTCTTGCCGTAGCGCGGCGGCCGGCCTGCGTCCGAACAGGTTGGCAGGCATTCGATCACGGCGTCGTAGTTCGGCTGATGGAAAAACGCCATGGACAGGCGGCGGCTGTCCAGCGCCTGGTCGCGCGGCGGGTTGATGACACGATGGAGTGTCGACACCCAGCGGTCGTTGGTCCATTCGGCCATCAGGTCGCCGAGGTTGACAATGAACGTTCCCGGCAAGGTCGGCACATCGATCCAGGCGCCGTCTTTGTTCTGCACCTGCAGGCCGCCCGGCGCATTGTCGGGCTTGAGAATGGTCAGGCTGCCATAGTCGGTATGTGCTCCGGCGCGCAGTTGCCCCGGTAGCGGCGGCTTCGGCTGCTCGGGATAATGCAGCACGCTGAAATTGGTGATGTGGCGATCGACCTTGTCGTCGAAATAGTGCTTGTCCATGCCGAGCCCAAGCGCGAACGACTGCATCAGCGTGGTCGCGACCCGTTCCATTTCGCGGTAGTAGGTTTCCCAGATCGGGCGGAAGCCGGACGGCGCATCAGGCCACAGATTGGGCGCGAAGAATTTTCCGGGACCGGCGGCGCGATGATAGGCGTCGTCGGGCGGGTCGACCGGGCCGATCGAGAACGATTCCTTGAAATCCGGCGGCGTTTCCTCGTCGAGCGAATAGGCCAGAGCCTCGCTGCCGAGCGAAATGTAGCCGCGGTAGCGATCGGGCGGCATGCGCAGCTTGATCTTGTCCTCGACCGGCCGGTCGAAATAGGCGAACGAGACCTTGCGCATGTCGTCGATCAAACTGTCGGCCACGCCGTGTCCGGACACGATCAGAAAGCCGAGCGCCGCGCACGCATCCGCAACGTCGTTGGCGACAGCTTGTTGTTGCTGCGCCGAGCCGTTGCGAAACGGCGCGATATCGATAACCGGAATTGAGTCCATCTCCACCTCCGACGCGGCGTTCGAGGATTGCGGCCGCGGATGATCGGTAACGACGCTAGCGATGGCGTCGAAGGGCCGACAGTTGTCTTTGGTCGTATGACTTGAGTCATAGGCACGACGACAAACGACATTGCCCACGCGCGTGGCTGCGGAGCGCGACCGTCGGCGTGGGCGGGTCTAAGCGAAAACCGCTGCTAAGCGGCGTCGAGGTCCGCGGGCTTGCGGGTGTCTTCGAGCAGGATGCCGGACTTGGCGTGCCAGCAGATCGTCTCGCGTTCGCCGACCTTGTAGACGTAGTCCTGCGCGTGGCGGTGCTGCTCGACGTGGACGTATTGGCCGGGGGCGAGCTCGAAGACGTCGGTCTCCAGCGAGCCGAGGAACTCGCTGGCCACGTATTTGCCTTCGACCTTGTTCGCCATGTTGTCGTGCTCGCCGGTATTCATCAGATCGGCGCGCACCGAGAACCAGACCATCTTGCCGACGGGCACCTGCCGGATCGTCGGCGGCACTCTGACATAGAGCAACTGTCCGAGCGCTTCGACGAACACGATCGAGCCGCTGCGCGACTGGATCTTGCCTTGGAACAGATTGTTGTTGCCGATGAACTCGGCAACGAATTTGGTGCGCGGATTTTCATGCACCTCACGAGAAGTGCCGATCTGCTGGACGAGCGCATCGCTCATAACGATGACCTTGTCGGCAAGCGACATCGCCTCCTGCTGCGAATGCGTGACCATAACGAAGGTCATGTTCAGTTCGCGCTGCACCCGCTTGAGCTCGATCATCATGGCGCGGCGGAGGTTGAAGTCGAGCGCACCGAGCGGCTCGTCGAGCAGCAGCACCGTCGGCCGGCTGATCAGCGCCCGTGCCAGCGCTACGCGCTGCTGCTGTCCGCCGGACAGATCGCGCGGCCGCCGTTCCGAGAATTTGGCCAGCTCGACCATTTCCAGCATTTCCCAGACCCGCCGGTCCCGCTCGGCCTTGTCCATGCCGCGCATCTTGAGGCTGAACTCGACATTCTGGAAAACAGTGCGGTGCGGGAATAGCGCGAAGCTCTGAAACATCATCGCGGTGTCACGTAGCGCCGGCGGCAGGTCGGTTACGTCCTTGTCGGCGATGACGATCTTGCCCTCGGTCACTTCCTCCAGGCCGCCGATCATGCGCAGCGTCGTGGTCTTGCCACAGCCCGACGGCCCGAGCATGGCGACGAATTCGCCATGCCGCAATTCGGCATTGAAGTCGATGACCGCGCGCGCCCCGCCCGGAAAGGTCTTCGATACGTGTTCGAGGAGGACGTCGAACTCGCTCATGCGTAAGGACTAGAGCTCAGCCGATTGAGTGAAATCGAGCTGTGCTCTAGATTCCTTTGTTGTCGCATGTCCTTTTCGGAAAACCGGTTTCCACTTTTCCGGGACATGCTCTAGCCTGCCGACTTCGCCACGGCGTTGACCATGGTCCAGACCGAGTTCGAAGGGAACGGCATCGAGCGCGCCTTCCTGATTGAACTCGGACAAGAGCTTGATCGCCCGGCGCAAGTCCTCGTTCTCGCCCGCCTGCTCCTGCAGCTTGGCCACGGCCTCCGGGAACGGCACTTCTCTCGCCTTCTTGGTGCGCATGGTGTCCTGCACCAATGTATTGAGATGCTCGTAGGTCTGCTTCAACGAGCCGCCGTTGTAGGGCCGCCCGAGCAGACCGGAGATGCCGTTGGCGCTCAGCCGTTGGCGAAGGCCGTCCGGCAGCGATTGCGTCAGACCCTCGATTACCTCGCCGATGCCGAAGCCTTGCGTGAACAGGCCCCGAATGGTGTCCATGGTATTGTCGCCACCACCGCCGCCATACATGCGGATCTGCGCTTGCGACAAGGCGCTGCCCATGGCCTTGGCCTGGTCGATGTGAACGTCGCGGTCGGCCTCGATCCGCAGCCGCGCGAGTTCGAGGAAGGTCGCCGCCTCGTTGTATTTCTTGAGCGCTTCGGCCTTCGCTTCAAGACCGACGGCCTCGGCTTCGAGTTGACGCTGCGAGTTGGCGATGCGCAACTGCTCGACTTCCATCTCGGCCCGGCCTTTGGCCCCCGCCTCGCGCTCGATGCCTTCGGCACCGATCTTCTGCGCTTCGGTGGTGGCGCGGGCGCGTGTCAGGGTCGCGTCGGCTTCGAGCGCGGCGGCGGCTTTGCGCGCCTCGGATTGCGTAACGGTGTGCATGCGCAGCACCTGCGCCTTGCTCTCCTCATCGATGCGGCGCGCTTCCGCCTCCTTCGCCGCGACGATCAGTTCGACCTGGCGGGCACGCTCGGCATCCGCCACCACGCGGACGGATTCGGCCGTGTGTTCGGCTTTCTCGCGTTCGGCCGTGCTGGCGAGACGTTCGGTCTCCGCGACCTCGAGCTCGCGCGTCTTGGCGGCGAGTGCGATCTCGCGATCGCGCTCGGCTTGCTCGCGGGCGAGGAAGCGCTCGATATCGGTGCGCTCGCGCTCGCCTTCCTTGCCGATCAGCGCGATCTCGCGGCTCATCTCCTCGAGTTGCCGCGACAGCGTGCTGCGGATTTCCGCCGCCTCGCGTTTGTCGGCCTCTTCGATGATGGCGACATCCTTCTGAATCTGTGCCGCCTCCAGCGCCTGCTGCTTGCGGATTTCTTCCTGCTCGACTTCCCACCGACGTTCGAGCACGAAGCGCTGCTGCTCGCTGAGGATGCGGGCACGTTCGTCGGAGATTTCCTTCTCCTGCTTGGCGGCCGCGACCGCTTCGTCGCGATCGAGCTGCAAGATACCGAGCCGGGTCTCCAGCGTACGCTTGCGTAGCGATAGCGCCGTCTCTTCGCTCACCTGGTGGCGCTCGTCACGCGCACGCTCCTCGGCGCCCGCCACGGCCGTTGCGCGGGCAATGTCGGCCTCCTGGCGTTCCCGCTCCTTGCCGGTGAGCTCAATCGCCTTGTCGCGCTCGGCGCGCTCGCGCGCGAGGCTGCGCTCGATCTCGGCAATTTCGGACTTCCGCGCCTTGCTGATCAGGGCGATTTCACGATCGCGACGCTCCTGCTCGAGCGCCAGCTCCTTCTGCACCTGGGCGATTTCCCGGCGCTTGGCTTCCGCGGTGAAAGCGATATCCCGCTCGGTGCGCAATTGCTCGAGCGCTTTTTCGTTTTCGATCTCGCGCTGCTCCACGGCGAGCCGCTGATCGAGCACGAAGGTCTGCTTCTCGCGCAATTGCTTGGCCTGCTCGTTGGCGATTTCCTTGTCCTGGCTGGCGCGCGCGATCGCCTCCTGGCGTTCGATTTCGAGGAGTTCGAGCTGCGTGGTGAGATCCTTGTTGCGGATCGCCACCGTCGTCTGCTTTTCGGTGGTATGCACCTTGCGGCGCGCTTCCGAAGTGATTTCGGTAATGACCTTGAGACCTTCGGCGTCGAACACGTTATCGGAGCGGAAATACTCCTTGGTCGATTGCTCAAGCGTAACGATCGTGACTTCTTCCAGCATCAGGCCGTTGGCGGCGAAACTCTCACTGACATTCTGCTTGATCTCGCGAGCGAAAGCGTCGCGGTTCTCGTGCAGTTCCTTGAGCGTCTTGGTGGCGGCGTAGCTGCGCAGCGCGCCGACAACCTTGGCTTCCAGGAGGTTGCGAACCTTATCGGCGTCGAAGGTTTTTTCGCCGAGCGTGCGGCTTGCCGTCAGCACCGCCTGCTCGGTATGACCGACATGGGCGTAAAGCTCGGCATTGACGTCGACGCGGATATTGTCCGCGGTCAACACTGCCTGCTCGCGCGCGCGGCTGACCGCGAACTTGATCGTCTCCAGCGAGACCCAGGTGATCTCATGGAACACCGGCAGCACCACCGCACCCTTGCCCAGACATACTTTGGTGCCCAGGAAGCCCGTGCGGATGAAGCCCATGTTGGAGGGCGCGCGCTTATAGATCCAGATCGAGACGATGTAGAGAATCGCGATGACGATGATCGCGATGACGATGAGACTGATAACGAGCTCAAGCATAGCGCACGCGTCCCATTTCTTGCCGTTCCAGCGTTGATGTCATGTCCGTGGCCGTTCACACCATTGCAACGGCACGGGTCGAAGCATTTGCTCTGCGCTCTCCGAAATCGAATAGCTTCGGAGCTTTTCTGTTTCGCCGCATGCTTTCGCGCAGCTCGTCCGTGGCCCGGCGGTCGACCTCGAGCTTCGGACCGGTAAGGACGACGCCGTATTCCTCGCGCGCCTTGCGTTCGGTCATCAGCTTGCGCGCCACGTCGTTGCGCGTGCGGATCGGATCGCGCTCGAGCGGATCGCCCCAGCCGCCGCCGCCGGCGGTACGGAAGACGATACGATCGCCGTTGCGGACCCGCACATGGTCGATTTTCGAGGGCAGCGGCTCGCGGCTACCGTCCTTGCGCACCAGCCATTTCTCCGAGCAGGCTGCGGGCCGGCCGCCGAGAATGCCCCAGGGCTGGGTATCGTGGCGGTCGTCGTGGATCGAGATCTCGCCTTCCTCGAGGATATGGAAGACCTTCTCGACGCCGTTGCCGCCGCGATGCTTGCCGGCGCCGCCGCTGTCGATGACGGTGGTGTAGGTGTCGACGAGCATCGGATAATACGTTTCCAGGTATTCGCTGGGAATGTTCTGGAACAGCGGCCACCACGAATGGCCGTCCATGCCGTCGCCCATCGGACGTCCCGGGATGCCGCCGTAGAGAATTTCCATGAGCTGGAACGACCGGCCGTTTTTGTCCACGCCCGAATAGAGAAAGTGTGGGCTCGAGCCGTAGCCGGCAGCGGTCGCCATTTCCGGCGCGTTGTAGCTCAGCGCGCCGCCGAGCACGTCGAACTGCCGCGACAATGTGTGGGTGCGGCAGCCCAGCGATGCCGGGAAATTCGGATTGAGCAACGACCCCTTCGGCATGGTGACGTGAATGAGATCGTAGAAGCCGTCATTGAACAGGATCTGGGGGTCGAACACCATGATCATGTAGACCCCGATGAACATCTTGAACATGCCTTCGTGCAGATAGAAGTTGATCGGACCGGGCGCCTGCTGCGACGTCCCGGTCCAATCGAAATAGGCATGTTCGCCTTCCCGCCAGACCGTCAGCTTCATCTTGAACGGGCCGTTGCCGCGGCCGTCGTCGTCGACATAATCTTCGAAGGATTTCGGCTCTTCGGGCAGGTTCTTGACGATGAGCTGGCGCATCGCCCGGTTGGTGCGCTCGAGCAAGGCCTCGCAGGCCTGCTTGAAGGTCTCGCGCCCGAACCGCTCGCAGATCTCGATCACCCGCTTCTCGCCGGCGCGGCAGCCGGCGATGATCGCCATGAGATCGCTGTAGTTCATCTCCGGTACGCGGGTATTGTTCATGATCAGGTCGAGCACCGGCTTATTGAGCTCGCCGCGCTGGTAGAGCTTGATCGGCGGGATGCGGATGCCTTCGCTGAAGATCGAGGCGGCGGCGGTGGGCATGCTGCCCGGAACGGCGCCGCCGACGTCGAGCATATGCCCGAACATCGATGTGAAGCCGACGAGGTCGCCCTCGTGAAACACCGGCACCAGAATCATAAAGTCGTTGAGATGGCTGATGGCGCCGGCACAAGCGTACGGGTCGTTCTGCAGAATGACGTCGCCTGGCTCGAGCTCAAAGTGCTTCTCTTTGAGCATATTGGAAATGTAGGAGCCGAATTGCCCGACGATCATGCGGCCCTTGGCGTCGCAGATCATGGGGAATTCGTCGTGCTGCTCGCGGATGACGGGCGACATCGCCGAACGGAACAACACGGCATCCATTTCATGACGCGCGTTGCGCAATGCGTTCTCGATCAGGTCGAGGGCGACGACATCGAGCCGCCGCGACTGGCGCGCGCCCGGCGCCGCCGAGCGCGCGGCGCTTGCGCCGGCGTCGCCACGCGCTAGCGCGGAACGGGTCGTGGCGGGCGCCTCGGCACGAGCCGTAAGCTCGGTCGCGCCGGCGAACATGTCGGCGCAACTGCGCAGCGCCAGTTCGGTCGCTCGCCGCAGGGCCGCGCCTTCATCGCCGTTGGCGCGCGCCGAGCCGAATTGCATCTTCGCAATGCCCTCGACCGTGAGCTTGCACAGCACGGTCACCGAGCCGCGCTCGGTTTTGTGCTCGACCACTTCCGACGACCAGCGCGACCCGAATCGCTCATTGAGCATGGCGTAAAGATCGCCTGACTTGGCGGCGGCTTCGGAGGAGACGCTGGCCGAGGCGAGGTCGGCGGTCGTCGGCGGGCGGTGGGTTACGCCGAGCAGCCCCAGTTCCTTGGTCTGGGCGGAAAAGATGGTGTCGAATTGCTGCTTATTGGCCTTGAGCAGATCGTCAAAGCTCACCGTGCTGCTCAAAGGGTTGAAATTCGCCATCGCAGTCTCTCCAGGCGTCCTCAGGACGCCCTATCGGGCCTGATCAGAATACTCAGATACTCGTCGACCTCGCCAGTGTGCTGCGGATGAATGACCGTCGTGGCGTCCATCTGGACGACGATGGCCGGCCCGCGCACGCGGTTGCCGGCCCGCAGCTTGGCACGTTCGTAGACTTTAACGGGGGCGAAATTGCCATCGAAAAAGGCCTGGTGCTGCTCGACCACCGCGTGCGCGGCGTCCGGGCCGTCCTTGTCGAATTTCGGCAAGCTGATTTTCTGTACTGCGCCGATTCCGACCGCGCGCAAGTTGACGAGCTCCACGGGCTGGTCGAGCTTGAAGCCATAAATCCGTTCGTGCGCCAGGCCAAAGCGCGCGGCGAGGTCATCAAGGCCGCCACCGCCGATCCGGTCGGGATCGATTTCGAGCGAAAACTCGTACCCTTGCCGGAAATAGCGGACATCGGCCTCGTAATTGAGCCGCTGCCGGCCCTCCTCGATCCCCTCCTCGCGCAGCCACTCCCGGGCATCGCGCCCGAGCTTGGCCAGAATATCGCCGATCTGGCTTACGTCGGCGTCGTCGATTGTCCGGACAAATGTCTGCGCGAACTCGTTTTTCACGTCGGAATAGAGAAAGCCCAGGGCTGAGAGGACGCCGGGCGTCGGCGGCACGATCACCGGATAGCAGCCGGCGAGCATGGCCATGGCATTGCCGTGCAACGGACCGGCGCCGCCGAACGGCACCAGCGCGAAGTCGCGCGGATCGAGCCCCTTTTGTACGGTCACCAGCCGCAGAGCACCGAACATGTTCTCGTTAACGATGTCGAGAATCCCCTGTGCCGCATGATGCAGGTCGAGACCGAGCGCGCGGGCCACTGTGCCCACGGCCTCCTCGGCCGCCTTGGTGTCGAGCATTATCTTGCCGCCCAGAAGCCGCGGCGGTAGCCGCCCCAGCACCACATTGGCGTCGGTCACGGTCGGCAGTGCACCGCCCTTGCCGTAGCAAGCCGGTCCGGGCACCGCGCCGGCGCTCTCCGGACCCACGCGCAACGCACCGGTCATCGGCACGTGGGCGATCGAGCCACCGCCGGCGCCGACACTGTGCACATCCACCGAAGGAACCTTGATCGGATAATAGCCGATCACGGTCTGCCGCGAGATCGTCGGCCGGCCGTCCTGAATGAGCGACACGTCCGTCGAGGTGCCGCCCATGTCGAAACCGAGCGCCTGAGGGTAACCGGCGAGCGAGGCCATGAAGGCCGCGCCGGACACGCCGCCGGCCGGCCCCGAGAGCATTGTATGCACCGGCGACTGGCTGGCGCGCTCGACGCTCATCAGGCCGCCGTCGGAGCGCACGATATTCACGCTCGACTGAAATTGAACGCGGTGGAGCTTTTCCTCGAAGCCGCTCAAATAGCGCCGCATGCTCGGGCGCACATAGGCGTTCATCACAGTGACCAGGGTGCGCTCATATTCGCGGAATTCCGGCAGGATTTCCGACGACAGCGACACCGTCATGTCGGGCGCGAGTTCCTCGATCAAGGCCTTGAGCCGCTGCTCGTGCTGCGGATTTGCATACGAATGCATGAGCGACACGGTGATCGCTTCCGCCCCGAGAGCGATGAGCTCCCCTATGGCTTGGCGCGCACTGGTCTCGTCGAGCGGCGTGATGACGTCGCCGCGCGCGCTCACGCGTTCGCGAACGCCGCGCGTCAATTCGAGATCGGCGAGCGGATCGGGCTTGCGCATGATGATCCAGCCGGCCAGCGGCCCTGGCGTCTGCGAGCGCGCCAGATGCAGAACCTGCTCGAAATTCTCGGTCACCAGCAGACCGACCTTGGCGCCCTTTTCTTCCAGCACGATGTTGGTGGACACCGTGGTGCCGTGCAGAAGCGCGCCGATGTCGCTCGCGGAAACTCCGGTTTCTTCGATCAACTGTTGAATGCCGTTGAGAATACCGACAGATTGATCGCTCGGAGTTCGACGGCGTCTTCAACAGACGCATCACGCCCGAGCGTTCGTCGAACAGCAGCAGATCAGTAAATGTCCCGCCGACATCGATGCCGAGGCGGCTACTCATAACACCCCCTGCGTTGGTCGCTTCGAGACCGAATTTTTCACCGAAGCCCGGACCAATTCCCCACCCGTCGCCGCTCCCAAAAGGCCTGCGCCCCGCGGCGCGTCCGAAGGCGCATTCGTAGCGCCATTTTTGCAAGCTTCAGTCCCGGTGCGGCGCAATAGTCCTGGAGCGGCGCGCCATTGTCAACTCGGTTCCGCGGCGGTTGCGATCGCTAAAAACAACTCGCGCCAGCGGTTTTGACAACACCGAGGAATGATTTACCATCTTGTCAGGGGACCACAACAAGACGGCGAATATGTCAGACGATACCACCAAGCAGCAGCAGTTCTGGATTTGGCTCGTTGCCGTCGTCATCCTTCTTATCTTTCTCTACTTTTATCGCCCGTTCGAGACGTATCTCGTCGCGCATATCCCATTCATTCATTTCAGCAACGTGGTGTTCTGGTTCGCGTCGCTCGTCGGCATCCTGGCGTACGCGTTCGCGCACTGGCAGTCGTTTCGTAGCGAGATATTCCGCAGTGTCACTGAGCTGAATGTCGACAACCTGGTCTTCGACACGCTGCAAGCGGCCATTCTGGCGTCGGTGATCTTCTGCGCCGGCGCCACGCTTCAGGCGCTCGAGATGTTGAGCGAGTACTTCGTCAATCGCGGGCCGATTATCGACGCCGCGTTCGGCAGCAGGATCCTGTCGATCGTGGTGCTGGTGATTCTCGCCGTACTCTTCTGTCTGCTGCACTACGCGGTGCGCGCCTTGCGCACCGGCTGGCGTCCGCGCGCCGCGCCGCCGCGGGCACGCTGAGCGGATCGGCATATCTTCCTTTCCTGGCGGTCTGGCGGCTTCTACCGATAGCTCGGCGAACGTAACGGCTCCCCGGCTTCGCGCGGATGAGCGGTGCTCGAAGGCTTGTTAACCAAACCGTTGAATACGGCGAGCGACTGCTCGATCCGCGCGCGCTGCAAGCCGCGCACGATGAAGACCAGGCGCGAACGCCGGTCGGCATCGGGCCACTCGTCCAGATGGCTCGGTGGATGGACGATGTGCTGGACGCCGTTGATCAACACCGGCGTCGGCACGCCGGCAACATTGAGGATGCCTTTGAGCCGCAAAATATCGGCGCCATGGCGGTGCAGCAGCATGCTGGCCCAAACGCCGAACGCGGTCCAATCGAGCGGCTCGTCGAAGATCACCGCGAACGATTGCACATCCGCCGTGTGGCCGTGCGGCGCGTCCTCGTCCACCGCCTCCGCAATCCACCCGCGCGCCTCGCGCGATTTGCCGGCGGCGTCATAGATATCGTCGGTCAGCAGGTGCGCGAAATCCTCACCGACATCGCGTGCTTGAAGGATTTCGGCCGAGACATTCAGACGGCGAAGCCGCTGGCGCAGCGTCGCAATCGCGCTCTCATCCGCCAAGTCGGTCTTTGTCATCACCAGCCGGTCGGCCATGGACGCCTGTTTGACCGACTCCGGAAAGCGCTCAAGCTGGCCTGCGCCGTTCACCGCGTCCACGGTGGTGACGATCCCGGACAGCCGGAAGTGATGACGAAGCACGGCTTCCGAGAGCAGCGTATAGGCGATCGGCGAAGGGTCGGCCAAACCGGATGTCTCGATCACCACCCGACGAAAATGCGGCACCTCGCCACGCGTGCGCCGCGACAATAGCTCGCGCAGGGCGCGTTGCAGATCGCCGCGCACTGCGCAGCACAAGCAGCCATTGCCGAGCAACACGGTGTTCTCGGCCACGCCCTGTAACAGATGATGGTCGAGCCCGACTTCGCCGAATTCGTTGACCAACACAGCGACGTCGGCAAGATCCGGCGAGCGCAAGAGCCGCTGCAGCAGCGTGGTTTTGCCGCTGCCGAGAAATCCGGTGATGATGTTGACCGGCGTCAGTTCGCTATAATCGGCCATGGCGCGGCGTTCAGTTTAGCTGCTAACTCAACTTGGCGAGCGTCGCCAGATAGTGCTCGTCGAGCGGATCGATCGCTCGCCCGGCGAGTTGCTCGGCGGCCGGCCAGAGGTCGGCGATCGTATCGACAATCGCCGTGCGCCCGGTGCGGCCGGTGAGCAGATAAGAGCTGCCCGACCAATCCTTCACGACGATGCCGTGGCTTTTAAGAACCGCGTTGAGCAGGCGCGTGCGTGCCTGTCGCTCGCGGCCGCGCGTCTGCGGCTCGGTGCGGCTGGCAAAGACCGCGGGCGACGCGGCGCTATCGCTCCAATGGCCCTTGCCGCCCAGAACACCGCATAACGCGCACATCGCAACGCCCGCCGAAATTGAACGCCTATCGGGCGTGCGCGGCCTGCACCGAAGCGCCTTGCCGTGGATGGCGGCGGCGGAAATCGTCGGCGATCTCGTCGAAGGTGCAGAACTTCACGCCCGCATGCTTGGAAATATAGTCGAACACACGCTCCAGCATCAGCAGCACTTGCGGCCGCCCGGAGACGTCGGGATGAATGGTCATGGCGAACACCGCGTAATCGTATTCGCGATAGACCCAGTCGAACTGGTCGCACCACAATTCTTCGATGTCGCGCGGCTTGACGAAGCCGTGGCTGTTCGGCGCGCTCTTGATGAACATCATCGGCGGCAGGTCGTCGAGATACCAGCTGCCCGGAATATCGATGAGGTCGGTCTCCTCGCCGCGCACCAAAGGCTTCATCCATTCGTCCGGGTGCTTTGAATAGTCGATTAGCGTCCAGTTATCGCCGACCCGCACGTAGAACGGGTGAAAGTCGTTGTTCATCAAGCTGTGATCGTACTTGATGCCCTTTTTCAGCAACAGCTCGTTGGTGACGTTGGAGAACTCCCACCACGGCGCCACGTAGCCGGTCGGGCGCTTGCCGCTGAGCCGCTCGATCAGCTCGATGCACTTGTCCATGACCCGCTCTTCCTGCTCGGGCGTCATGGAAATCGGGTTCTCGTGCGAATAGCCGTGCATGCCGATCTCGTGTCCGGCATCGACGACCAGTTTGCATTGCTCGGGAAACGTTTCGATCGAGTGGCCTGGAATGAACCAGCTGGTGCGGATGCCGAGCCGATCGAACAACTTCACCAGCCGCGGCACGCCGACTTCGCCGGCGAACAGGCCGCGCGAAATATCGCAGGGCGAGTTCTCGCCGCCATAGGAGCCGAGCCAGCCGGCGACCGCATCCACGTCGATGCCGAAGGCGCAGAGTATTTCCTTCTTGCCGCTGCCGGATCGCCCCACCGCACGGGCGCTGCGCGCGGTATCGCCGCTGTGCGAGGTCACCAGCGAGCGCGGCTGATAGCGCGGCCCGCTCGGCGAGCCATATCCGGCGCGAGCGCCGCCGGAGGGAGTACGATTGTCGTCGGTCATGGAGGCCCCACTTGAAATTCTCGTCCAGAACCGTCGCGGCCCGGACACCGCGCCAGCAGTCGAACATAACAACGCGGCGAACAGTCCCACGTTGCGCGCGCAGCGGCAAGAGCCTGCGGCGCGAGCAAAAAGCGATTTGGCGTGTGCCCCGCCGGCCGCGACGGGCCGATCCTGATAAGGACGCGTTGACAAACAGCGGGGTGCCACCGCATCCTTCAAGCATCCGTGCAATCCGGAGGATGGTCATGAGCGACTGGCAGCGCCAAACGCGGGCGGATTATCAACGCAAGGGCTTCGCCAGCCGTTCGGGCTATGGGCGCAACCCCGCGTTTGTGATCGTCGACTTCATTAACGGCTTTACCGACCCGACCACGCCTTTGGGCGGGGATTTTGCCTGGGAGATCAACGCGACGCGCCAATTGCTCGACGCGTTCCGGCGCGGCAAGCTCCCGGTTTTCTACACCACGGTGGCGTATGCCGAAGACATGCACGATGCCGGCGTATTCGCCAAGAAGGTGCCCTCGCTCGCGATCCTGCAGCAGGGCTCGCCGATGATCGAGGTCGATGAGCGGATCAAGCCGGTGCCGGGCGAGAAAGTTCTCACCAAAAAATATGCCAGCGCTTTTTTTGGTACCAGCCTCGACCTCGACTTGCGGTTGCTCGGCGTCGATACGGTTCTGTTGGCGGGCTGCACGACCAGCGGCTGCATCCGCGCCTCCGCCGTCGATTTACTGCAATATGGATACCACACCGTGGTGGTGCGCGAGGCTGTCGGCGACCGCGCGCCCGGACCGCATGAGGCGAACCTGTTCGACATCGATGCCAAGTACGGCGATGTCGTGGAGCTTGCCGAGGCGCTCGATTATTTGCGCTCGTTTAGCGGGGAGGTCGATTTCGCCGCCAAAGCGCAGGATGATTTCAATCGTTGGTGGCCGCGCGCGCAACGCGGCTGAACACCGGATCGCGAACACCATGGCAGACAAGCCGGCAAACACGCCCCGTCCGCAATTGTCGTCGGTCTTCGACGATATGCTGGCAGAGAGCAAAGAGCGTTTCGGCGAGCTTTATCGTGGCGGGTCCTCGCGCGCCGGCGCGGCGTCGGCAGACGCGAGGCCGTTCGCGACGCGCGCTGCGCCCCCTGCCCGCGCCGCTACGGGCTTTCTCGCCGCCAAGGTCGATCCGCAATCGGCTGCCGCGCGCTGGCTCAACGAGCGCTTCGGCACCAACTGGCGTTACGAGATCGGCATGCAAAAGCGCGAAGGCGACGAGGCGATCGTGCTCGGCAAGCTCACCTTCGGCCGCGATCATGCAATCAGAACCCAATTCGGCCGCGCCCGGATTGCGGGCGATGCGCTGGCAGCGGCCAGTGGTGGCGTGCGTTTCAAGCTCGGCGGCACCGGCTCCGAACACGATGAGCGCGAAGCCTTCCGGCGCGCCGCGGAAGCCGCATTATCAAACTGCATCGATCTCATTTAAGTCGATTCGCGTGGCTTACGGCCGCTGCATTCCGCGCGGAAGGGTTAATGAGCGACGGACGCGCTGCGCGGCAACTGCCGTGCGATCTCGCTCTTTTCCGCATATTCGCCGCACCAGTCGTTACCGAAGGTAATCGGCCAGGCGCCGACGCCATTGTCGCGCCGGGTCGGCGGGAAGCGCCGGCAATATCCGACAGCCTGTTCGGACTCCGGATCAGCCCCCTCGGTCGGCTGGAAATACCACCACCGGCAGCCGGAGCAGACGAATTTGGAGGCTAACGCCATCGTTCGCGTTCCTTTCGATCCTGAGAGCATGATCCGGAAAAGCGATTGCCGGTTTTCCGAAAAGATCATGCCCCGCCAAGGAGCTAGAGCGCGAGGTCGTTTCAAATTGAAATCATCGCGCTCTGGCCGCATTCAACCACCATTTGCTCGGTCCCCTCAACTCTCCCGAGTGGAAGGTTACATCCTTCAACGCTGCAACGAGCAGGCCGTTGCAGGGCCGCTGCTGCCGTTTGCGTTAGGGGTTGCGCGCGCGAAACATTGCTGACAAAGTTTCGCACACGATCACACACAGGCGTTGTGCACCCGGGACTGGCACGGCGGCGCGAAAACGATCAGGCGATCCATGGCGCGCGTAGGCGTCGATGTCGGCGGGACCAATACCGACCTCGTGCTCGAGGCGGATCACGGCGTCTTTTTTCATAAGGTCGCGAGCACCCCTCACGATCAATCGGAGGGCGTCCTTAAAGGACTGCGCGAGCTTTGCCAAATCGCGAGCGTTCGTCCAAACGACGTCGCGCTGATCGTACACGGCACGACCGTCGCCACCAACATCACCATCGAGCATAACGGCGCCGAAGTCGGCATGCTCACATCGCGCAATTTCCGCGACATTCTTCACATCGGCCGCCACAAGCGGCCGTACAATTTCTCGCTTCACTTCGAAGTGCCGTGGCAGCAACAGCCGCTGGTCAAACGGCGTAACCGCATCGCGGTGACCGAGCGCATCCTGCCGCCCGATGGCAAGATCGAGATCCCGCTCGACGAGCAGGAAGTGCGCGACGCCATCGCGGTATTCAAACGTCGCGGCATCAAGTCGGTAGTCATCGGCTTCTTGTTTTCGTTCCTCAACGACGTGCACGAACGGCGCGCCGCCGAAATCGTGCGCAGCGAAATGCCCGACGCCTATATCTGCACGTCGTCGGAAGTCGCCAACGTGATCCGCGAATACGAGCGCTTCTCGACCGCGGCAATGAACGCCTTCGTGGGGCCGAAGACCTCGCTCTATCTCAACAACCTGCAGAGCCGGCTCACCGAGAACGGCTTTCGCGCCAACTTGCGCGTGATCCAGTCGAACGGCGGCATCGCCACGGTAGACACCTGCTCGCAGAAGGCCGTCGGCATTCTGATGTCGGGTCCGGCGGGCGGCGTCATCGGCGGCCGCGCCGAAGGCGTGCTTTGCGGCCGCAACAATCTGATCACCGTCGATATCGGCGGCACTTCGGCCGACATCAGCACCATTCCGGACGGCCGCATCAAGATCATGAACGCACGCAACTCCTACGTCGGCGGTCATCCAATCCTGGTGCCGATGATCGATCTTGTTTCGATCGGCGCCGGCGGCGGCTCCATCGCCTATATCGATTCCGCCGGCGGCTTCCATGTCGGTCCGCGCTCGGCAGGCGCCGAGCCCGGCCCCGCCTGTTACGGCCGCGGCGGTACCGAGCCGACCGTCACCGACGCGCAGGTTGTGCTCGGACGGCTCGACGTCGACAAGATGCTGGGCGGCGACCTGCCGCTTGACGCCGACCTCGCCCACAAGGCGGTCGAGTCCAAGGTGGCCAAGCCGCTTGGGCTCTCGATCAAGGACGCGGCGCTCGGCATCATCAAGGTCATCAATTCCAACATGGCGCTCGCCATCCGCTCCAATTCGGTGGCGCGCGGCATCGATCCGCGCGACTTCGCGTTGGTGCCGTTCGGCGGTGCCGGCCCGCTGCATGGCGTGGCGCTCGCCGAAGCCATCGCCGCCAAGGAGATCATCGTGCCGGTCGCGCCCGGTATCACCGCGGCGATGGGGCTGTTGCAGACCGACATGCAGTACGAGCACGCGCGCTCGCTGATCGTCTCGCTCAAGCACGCCGACGAAGCGGCGATTGGGCGCATCAACTCAGTGATCGACGAATTGGTGGATCGCTGCCGGCGCGATCTTGAAAAAGACGGCGTCAGCGTCGATCGGCAGAAATTCCAAAAGCTCGCAGAGTGCCGTTATCACGGCCAGGGCTTCGAGCTGCGCGCCCAGCTGCCGGACGGCAAGGTGACGGCGTCGAATATTCGCGAGGTGGTCGCGGCCTTCCACCAGCAGCACCGGCTCGATTACGGCTATCACTTCGAGGACGGCGAGGTGGAACTGATTACCGTGCGGGTCATCGGCCGCGAAGACGTGGTGCCGCTCAAAGTCGGCGCCATCGGCAAAGCGACCGACGACAACGTCGCTGCCGCTCTGCTCTACACCCGGCCGACCACCTTCGACGACGGCCAGGTTCTCGACACGCCGCGCTACGACCGTGGCCGCCTCAAAGCCGGCCATCGCATTCCCGGCCCGGCGATCCTGATCCAGCACAATTCGACGACGCTGTTGCCGCCAAAGTATGTCGCCGAGGTCGCCGAGTTCGGCAACCTGCATCTTCGTCACGTCGGCTGAGGACGCGAGCATGGCGCAAGCGATCGATCCGATTACGCTGCAGGTGATCAACGGCGCGCTACAGACGATCGCCGAGGAAATGGGACACGTGCTCTATCGCATGTCCTTCTCCTCCATCATCCGCGAGTCGCAGGATCTCGGCGCCGGCTTGTTCGACACCGATTTCAACACGCTGTGCGAATCGGAATCGACGCCGCTGCATATCGGTTCGCTGCCCGGTTATCTGGCCGGCATCCAGGAGACCTTGCAGGACGGCGAATGGCACGAAGGCGATCTCGTCATCCACAATCATCCCTATCACGGCTCCAGCCATTCGCCCGATATCGCCGTGGTGGTGCCGGTTTTCCATGAAGGCGTGCTGGTCGGTTACTCCGCCAACACCGCGCACCATCTCGACATCGGCGCAGCGACCCCGGGCCTGATCATCGATATTCCCGACGTGTTCGCCGAAGGCATGTTGTTCGCCGGCACCAAGCTTTACGAGCGCGGCAAGCGCAACGAGGCGGTGTGGAATTTCATCGGCCGCAACAGCCGCGCCGCGCGCCAGCTGCAAGACGATCTCGATGCGCAGATCGCCTCGGCGCGGCTCGGCGCCAAGCGCTTCGCCGAGCTCATGGACCGCTATGGCCGGCAGATGGTGCTCGACGCCACCAAGCAACTCATGGACTACACCGAGCGCGTGCTGCGTCAGCGCATCGCCGCCATTCCGGACGGCGAATATCGCGCCGAGGGCTTCCTCGATGACGACGGCAAGAACCGCGACGTGCGGCTGCCGATCAAGGTATGCGTCCGCGTCAAAGGCGACGGCATCGAGGTCGATCTCACCGGCTCGTCGAAGCAGGTCGAGACCGCGTTCAACGTGCCGTTCGAGGGCTCAACCAAGGTCGCGTGCTTCTGCGCGATCCGCTCGCTGCTGCTCGATGCGGTCACCTCCGACGTAAAAGTCCCCTCCAATCAGGGGTCGTTCCGGCCGGTGACGGTCATTGCGCCCAAAGGCTCGATCTATAATCCGATCTATCCGGCGGCGGCCGAGGCGCGCTTCGCGCAGATCAACCGGGTGATCGACCTGATCTACAAGGCGCTGGCGCCGGTATTGCCGAACGACATCATCGCCGGCAGCTCGGCGAGCCTGTCGTTCTGTTCCTATGCCGGCATCCGCCCGTCCGGCGATTATTGGGTCTTCCTCGAGGTCAACGAAGGCTCCTATGGCGGGCGGCCGCGCTCCGACGGTCCCGATTGCATCGACAGCCTAATGGCCAACACGCGCAACAACCCGATCGAAGATCTGGCCATGCACCTGCCGATGATCTGCGATCGTTACGAGTTGCGCGACGACGTCATGCCGGGTGCCGGGCGCTCGCGCGGCGGCATCGGCGTGGTCAAGGCCCAGCGCGTGCTCACCGAGGCTTTCATCACCCACGAGAACGAGCGACATCACGACGTGCCCTGGGGCATTTTCGGCGGCGGTCCGGGGCAAGTCGGCAAGGTCGACATCTTCAACGTCGCCAAGCCGCGTGAGATCAAAAGCATGCCGGCGAAGTTTTCCGGCCTGCGCGTGGCGGCCGGCGATGTGCACGTCTTCTATGCGCCCTGCGGCGGCGGCTATGGCGATCCCCTGGAACGGCCGGCGGAAAAAGTTCTCGACGACGTTCTCGACGACTTCTGCACGGTCGAACATGCGCGCGCAGCCTACGGTGTGATCGTCGATCCTGTCGCGGAGACTGTGGACGAAGGCGCCACCGCGGCGCTGCGTCAGCGCATGCGGGCGTCGCCGCGCAGCAAAGACGCAACCTCGGCGACGCCGCGTTCGCCACAGGTCGCCGCGGCAAAGCCTCGCGAACAGCGCGCGCCAGCGGCGCGTCCCGCGGCCGCTGCGGCGGCGCGCCAACAGGTTCCGGCTGCGTCGAGCGCGCGCCCGGCGGTGGCGGCTAATCGCAACGGCGGCTCGCTCGGCGAAGCGCTCAGCGGCTTGCGCGCGGCCTATGGCAGCGCCTGGAGCTTCGAGATCGTGCGCCACAGCACGAATGGCAGTACGGTCGAAGTGGTCGGCCAATTGCGTGCCAACGGGACGACCGTCCGTGAAACCGCCGTTGCCGAGACGACGCCGGGCCGTTCGCTCGGCGAGTTGCTTGAACAGACCGCCAATGACAGCCTGCGCAAGTGCGCCGAGGCGCTCATGGGCAATGGACTGGGTAACGGACTGGGCAGTGGCCGATGAGCGCGTGGCGGCACTGCTTTAGCGCATGTCCCGGAAAAGTGGAAACCGGTTTTCCGAAAAGGACATGCGACAATAATGAGATCTAGAGCACTTCCCAATTCCACTTAATCGGGAAGTGCTCTAGGTAGCTGACGAGGAAAATCGGGGACGTCTTTGGAGCAGAGAGCGACAATCTTCGTCGAGGCGATGATCGTGTTTGTGATCATCGGTGTGCTCGCGTTCCTGATCGGCTTGATCGTTCGCATGCCGCAACGCCAGCGCGCGGCGGCGAACGGCCGCGGAGCGGCCGAACAATCGCCTCGCTGGTACGAATTCACCCTCGCGCTCGTGCTCCTTGCCGCCGTTGCGGCGTTTGCGATCTGGATCATCTCCAGCGGCAGCCATTGGGTTTGGGGCGAAACGATCGAAGATTGGCGCTCCGACAGCCGCGCCACCGCTTTTGCCGCGGTCATGGTGGCGCTGGCGGTGATCGGTCTCGTCGTTTCCTTGGTCTATGCGCTGCTGCAATCGTCGCAGCAGGAGGCCGCGCCCCGGCGCGGCACCGCCACGTCCGCGGCAACGTCCACCGCCGTCGAACCTGCCGCGACGGCGCCCGCCGCCGCTCCCCCTGCCCCGTCGCCGCTGCGTGTTCTCGGCTTGCTTTTGCCGGTCGTCGCCATCCTGCTCGCGTGCTGGATCGCGCTCGCGCCGGCGACCCAATATGCGCTCATGGCGCAACTGGTCTATCCGGCGAGTCTGGGCGTGGCGCTGGTGCTTTTGTTCGACAAGGCGACCCGCACCTGGGGGCTCAAGCCGGGCGCCGAATCCGCCCGCGAATGGCTCCTCGGCGATCTCCTGATATTTCTTCTGGTGTTGGCCTTCCTGAACCTGCGCGGTGTCGCCAAGCCGGACGCCTACGCGGGAAGCTTCTGGGATCTGCTCAACGTCGTTCTGTTCTTCATCGCCTTCTGGACGCTCGACCGCACCGCCATGCGCGGGCGTTTTCTGCTTGGCTACGGCTACCTCGTGGTGTTGCCGTTCTTGCTCTTGATTTGGCAGTCGATGCTCGGCGTCGCCGCGCCCGCATCCTGGTGGGCCTCGGTCTGGCCGTTCGTCATTCTGGCGGGCGTTTTCTTTGTTCTCGAAGTCGTCACACTGGTCGCATCAAGCGGCGAGCGGCAGACTTTGCCGGCCGTTAAGGATACGGTGTTCGTCGTCGCCTACGCGATATTGCTGATTGTGGCGGCGAAGTCGGTCTAGCGGGAGTCGCATGCGTCAGATGAAGCGACCCCCTTGCCGTTATCGAGACGACGTGTTCCAGTTACGGGCGTGCATGGGGACGCCGTCGACAAGGGCGCTGGCGGTTACGGCCGGGCAATCAGGGGGCTGAATTAAGATGTCTGGGTGGCGGCTGTTCTGGGCGCTTGTGGGCTATGTGGCTTTCATCGTCATTCTGATCTTCCTGTATTTCTACAAGCCGTTCGAAGATTTCTTCACGCTGGTGATCAACGGCCTCGGCTACGGCAACGCGATGTTCTGGATCGTGTTGATTGCCGCCATCGTCGGCTTCTGCGCCTACCATTGGCGGGCCTATCAGCTCTACATCGTGCAACGGCACTCGCTCGACGGCATGGTGCTGGCCTCGCTGCGCGGCTCGGCCTTCATCGCTATCCTGTTCTGCGCCGGCGCCGCCGCGCAGTCGCTGTTGATCCTCTGCAGCTATCTGCTGCAGAGCGATTACTCCCTCGGCACCGAGTTCGGCGAACGCCTGGGTGCCGTCGTCGCGCTCGTCATCCTGACGGTCATCTTCTCGCTGATCTATTGGGTGCTGAAGCTTATTCGGCACTCGTCGGTGGCGCAGCCGACCTGATTGCGCGTCGCTCCGCCGGCCGCAGCCCTGGTCTAGCGCGAGCGCCGATACAGGATGGTGTAGATGACGATGAACAATCCGATCATCGCCAGCGAGAAGATGGTCGACGCCGTGCCGAGCGCAAAAATGGTCGGCTGAACGCGCTGCGTCATCGCCGCGTTGATGTCGAGCGGCAGCGTGTTTTGTGCGCCGGACAGTAGCGTGGTGCGGGCGAATTCGTCGTACGAAAGGGTAAAGCCGAACAGGCCGGCGGCGACGATGCCGGGCGTGATCAGCGGCAAGGTGATTTCCTTGAACACCGTCCACTCGTCGGCGCCCATGTCGCGCGCGGCTTCCTCGAGCCGCGCGTCGAAACGGTTAAAGACCGCCATCATCACCAGGAAGCCGAACGGCAACGTCCAGACCACATGCACCCCGAGGCCCGAATACCACCAGGCCGGCGGGATGCCGATCTGCCGCATAAGCGAGGCGAGCCCGAGGCTGAGCAGCACGCCCGGTACCATCAGGCCGGCCATGACGGCGTAGAATAAGGCTCCCGAGCCGCGAAACTTCTTGCGAAAGGCCATTGCCAGCATGGTGGAAAGGATCGCAGTGATGATCATGACGGTGATCGCGAGAAGCAGCGAACGGCCCAAGGAACTCTTGATGTCGCCGACCGCCGACGGGCCGGCCAATTTTTCCCACCAGAAAACGCTGAAGCCGCGCATCGGGAAGGTGACGCCGCCGCGCGGTCCCTGAAAGGACAGCGTGAACATGGCGAACATCGGCCCGTAGACGAAAATCAGAAAGATCGCGTAATAGACGCTGAAGCCGGCCTTGATGCGGAGCTTGCGGCGGCGTTCGGGGGTCGAGCGCGCCATCGTCACAATTCCTTACGGATATCGACCAGGCGCAAAATAACGACGACGCCGATCATCATCGCCAGCATCAACATGAAGGCGTTCACCGCAGCGAACGGATAATTGGCGATGGCGTAATAATTCAGGATCACGGTGCCGGTGGTCGACGTCTTGCCGCCATAGACGACCACGGCGGTGGCGAACTCGCCCATGAGCATGACGAAGACGAAAATCATGCCGATGGCGATACCCGGCAGCGACAGCGGAAAAATGATCTCGCGGAAGATCTGGAACGGGGTCGCGCCCATGTCCCGCGCCGCTTCAAGCAGATTGCGGTCGATCTTGGCGAGCGAGAAAAAGATCGGCCCAACGGCCAGCACCACGTAAAGCTGGACGAGCGCCATGGTGTAGCTGAACTCAGAGTAGAGAAAAAAGCTCACTGGCTCGTCGATCGCGCCGATATCGAGCAGGAACTCATTGATCAGTCCGTGACGGCCGAGCATCGGCAGCCAGGCGACGGCGCGGATCAAGTAGCTGGTCCAGAACGGCACCATCGCCAGCAAGAACAAGGCGAGCTGCCATTTGAAATCCTCCACCTGCATCGACAGGAAGTAGGCCAGCGGATAGGCCAGAAGCAGGCAAATCGCCATCACCGTGATGGTGAAGCGGAACGTCGTCCACAGCGTGCGCAGAAACACCGACGGCGTGAGGAAGTTCGCGTTGTCCGGATTGAAGAAGCCCTCGGTGGCGAAGAACTCCCGATAGTGGTCGAACGTGAAGGCCGGCACCATGCCGTGTCCGGTGGACTTCCAGAAGCTGAAGATGAAAATCGAGATCAGCGGAAGAAATAGAAAGATGATCAGCCACGCCGTGGCGGGAGCTATCAATACCGGGACCGGAAAACCGGGATCACGTCGGTATTTGCGTTTGACCTCCTCGTCAGGCCGAACGACCGGCGCGCTGCCGATCAGCCCGCGCTGGGGAGGCTCATGGGTGAGTTTGCTGTAGGTTTCGACCGTCGTCACGCTGGCGCCACGCTCAAAAAGCTGCCGCCGGCTCCTTGCGGGCCGGCGGCGTCATTTTTACAGCCGTTTTGGCCGTCCTCAAAGCATTAAGCGGTGAGGAATTCCGTCCAGCGCTTCACGAGATAGTCGTTCTCGTCCATCAGCGAGTTCCAGACGGCGATCTTGGAATAGCGATCCCAATAGGAGCCGCCGGTGCGCACGTCGCCCTTCTTGATGATGACGGTTCCGAACGGATCGGCCAGGTCCTTGGCCGCCGGCTTGCCGTCGTACCAATAGTCCCATTCGGCCGCTTCGAGGTACTTCTTCGCGTTTTCCGGAACCGAGTGGTAGTAGCCCTGGCGCGCAACGAAAGCGCCCGGCCAGCCGCCGAGCCACCAGTTGATGTATTCGTACGCTTGGTCGAGCTGCTTGCCCTTGACCTTAGCCGAGATGGCAAGGCCGCCGTGCCAGCCGCGCAAGCCCTCTTTCGGGAAGGCATAGATGCAAGGAACGCCTTCGGCCTGGATCGCGGCCACGGCCGGAGACCACATGCTTTCCAGCGCCACTTCGCCGTTGACCATGAGGTTGACGGACTGGCCGAAATTCTCCCAGAACGCGCGGAAATGGCCCTGCTTCTTGAGCGGAATCAGATAGTCGACCAGGAAGTCGATTTCCGCCTTGGTCATGTTGCCCTTGTCGCCGAATTTCTTCAGCCCAAGCGCTTCGACCGCGAGCGCGGCATCCATCACGCCGATTTGCGGCACGTTGAGCAGCGCGACCTTGCCCTTGTAGTCTTTGTTGAGCAGCTCGCCCCAGCTTTCGATCGGCTTGCCGGTGGCTTTCGGGTTGTAACCGATGGAGTTGGCGTTATGGAACGCAGGCGCCATGCTGATGTATTGCGACGGGCCCTTGACCCTGTTGCCGTTTTCGTCGACCCACAGGAACAGATAAGGCGCATCGCCCTGCCCCACGCTCGACTCCGGCGTCAGTTTGCCGGTCTTGGTGAGATTGGTGACCTTCTCCCAATCCTTGATCTTTTTGGTGTCGATCGGCTGCCAGACCTTGGCGGGCAGCATCACGTCCATGTCGTTGTAATAGCCTTCGGCGATCTCGTATTGATCGTTCTGGTTCAGCATCTTGCTGAACATGTCGCCGTAGCCCATCGCCTGGCCGGCGACTTGGAAGCCGAGATCCTTTGTGGCTTTGTCCTGAATTTCGTTGATCTCGCTGACGCCGAGACCGATGCTGCGCAAGCCGTCCGCGGCTTCCGCAATCCGCATGAAACTGGCGCCGGTCGCCGCCGCCGCCACGCCGACCGCCGTCGTTTTCATGAACGAGCGACGCGAGAATTTTCCTTGCAATACCTGTCCTGGGCTTTTGTACGCCATGCCCGCCTCCGTTGTTTCTGAGAGCCGTTGCGCGCTTTAGGTTATTGAAGCCCGGTGCGGCGGTCAGCCAAAGCTCTTGTGCGCCGCTTCAATTTGCGAATGATACATTAGTGCTGGAACCTGTCAAACCGCATAAGGGGGCGCGAAGTGAGCGTGCTGATTAAGAATGGGCGTATCGTTACCGCCGTCGACGACTACCGCGCCGACATATTTGTTAACGGCTCCGCCGTCGCGCTGATCGGCAAGGACCTCACCATCGACGCCGACAAAGTGATCGACGCGACCGGCAAGCTCGTGATCCCCGGCGGCGTCGATCCGCACACGCACCTTGAGTTGCCGTTCGGCGGTACGACCACGTCCGATACGTTCGAGACCGGGACGCGGGCGGCGGCCTATGGCGGCACCACCTGCATCATCGATTTTGCGGTGCAGACGCGCGGCACGTCGACGCTCAAGGCGCTGGACGACTGGCACGCGAAGGCGCACGGCAAGACCGCGATCGATTACGCGTTTCACATGATCGTCACCGACATGCCGCAGGAGCGCATCGCCGAGATGCGCGGCCTCGCCGATGCCGGCATCACCAGCTACAAGCTGTTCATGGCCTATCCGGGCGCGCTGTTGTCCGACGACGGCACCATCTTTCGCGCCATGCGCAAGGCCGGCGAGGACGGCACGCTGGTCTGTATGCATGCGGAAAACGGCATCGTCATCGACGAATTGGTGAAGATCGCGCTGGCGCAGAAACACATCGAGCCGAAATATCATGCGCTGACCCGGCCGACGCGGCTCGAAGCCGAGGGCGTGCACCGCGCGCTCGCCATCGCCGAAGTGGCGCGGGCGCCGGTTTATATCGTGCACCTGAGCTGTTACGACGCGCTGCAGGAGCTGCGGCTCGCGCAGGCGCGCGGCGTCATGGCGCACGCCGAGACCTGTCCGCAATATCTGCTGCTCGACATCGATCGCTACGACGAGCCCGGCTTCGACGGCGCCAAGTACGTGCTCACCCCGCCGCTGCGCGAAGAATGGAATCAAGACGAATTGTGGGGCGGCCTGCGCTCGCACGCGCTCGACGTCATCTCCACCGACCATTGTCCGTTCTGCCTCAAGGAGCAGAAGGAGCTCGGCAAGACCGACTTCAGCAAGATCCCGAATGGCGGCCCAGGCATCGAGAACCGCATGAGCCTGATCTACCATTACGGCGTCAGCCAGGGGCACATCTCGCTCAATCGCTTTGTCGAGCTCACCTCGACCGGGCCGGCGAAGATTTTCGGGCTGTTTCCCCGAAAGGGCACCATCGCGGTCGGCAGCGATGCCGACATCGTCATTTTCGATCCGCAGCGCGAAGAGACGATCAGCGCCTTCAACAGCCGAACCCATCACATGAATATCGACTACAGCGCCTATGAGGGCTTCAAGGTGAAGGGCTACACCGAAACGGTGCTGTCGCGCGGCAAAATCGTCATCGAACGCGGCGATTATGTGGGCCGCGCCGGCGACGGCGCCTTCGTCAAGCGCGGGCCCTATGGGGGCCATTACGCCAACACGCACGCCAGCATGGTGAAGGACGTGCTGGCGCCGCGTGCGGCGCTCGGCTTGCCGGGCCGGCGGAGCTCGTGACGCGAGCGTCATTGCGAGGAGCGAAGCGACGAAGCAATCCAGACTTCGGACCTCGAACTGGATTGCTTCGCTCCGCTCGCAATGACGAGAAGCCCGTAGCCCGGATGAGCGAAGCGATATCCGGGAGCAGGTGGTGGAGAAGTTTCCCGCATGTCGCTTCGCTCATGCGGACTACAGCGCTACGAACTAAAGCGGCGGCCGCGCAAACGGCCCGGCCGCCGCCTCGTAGGCGGCGCCGACACGGAACAACAAATCCTCGCGGAACGGACGGCCGACGAGTTGCATCGCCTGCGGCAGGCCGTTGCGCATCACGCCGATCGGCACCGACAATCCCGGCAAGCCGAAGAAGTTGAACGGCCGCGTGTTGGCGACGATCTGACCGAGTGTTTGCTGCATCGCCGCGCCACCACCGACGTCGACCTCCGCCGCGCTCGGCACTGAGCGTTTGAGCACCGGCACGTGCAGCACGTCGCATTGCGAAAAGGTGTCGCGCAGCAATTCGTCGAGCAATTTCCCGCGCGCCCGCAATGCCTCCCCGTAAAGCGTGGAAGACACGCCCAAGCCCACCAGCAGCCGGGCGCGGCCCTGTTTGACATAATCCTGCGGCCGCTCGCGCAGCCACGGAAGATGCAGAACGGCGGCCTCCGGCCACAGCACCGCATTGGAGAGATCGTTGACGGCGCCGTGGTCGCCGACCGGCACGTCCACGATCTTGGCGCCGCGCGCTTCCAGCACCCGCCGGCTCTGCGCAATCAGCTCAGCCACTTCGGGATCGATGTCGTCGAAATAGTAACGGCTGGGAATGCCGATGCGCAGACCCGTAAGCGCGCCGCCCTGCCCGGCTTCGTCCAATTCGCGCTCGTAATCCGGCACCGGCCGGCTGCTCGCTGCGCTGTCCTGCGTGTCAGGCCCGGCGATCAGAGTCAACAAGCGGGCGCAATCGCCGACGCTGCGCGCGAGCACGCCGATGCAGTCGAGCGAGTGCGACAGCGGCATGGTGCCGTAGCGGCTCACACGCCCGAGCGTCGGCTTGATGCCGACCACCCCGCAGGCGGCGGCCGGCAGGCGCACCGAGCCGCCGGTGTCGGAGCCGAGCGCCGCGAACGCCAGGCCCGCAGCAACGGCCGCGCCGGATCCGGACGAGGAGCCGCCGGTGATGTGGTCGGGATTCCAGGGGTTGCGACAACGGCCGTAATGCTCATTGTGCCCCGTCGGTCCCATGGCGAATTCCGCCATGTTGAGATGACCGATCTCGATGGCGCCGGCCGCGTCCAGCCGCGCCAGCACGGTGGCCGTATGATCGGGCACGAAGTCGCGGCGGATTTTCGAGCCGCAGGCGCAAACTTCACCGGCACGGTAGAACATGTCCTTGTGCGCCACCGGCACGCCATGCAACGGCCCGAGCGGGCGCCCGGCTTTGACGGCGGCATCGGCCTCGCGGGCATGCTTGCGCGCGCGCTCGCCCGTCACGCTGATGAAGCAATTGAGAACGGGCTGCAGCCGTTCGACGCGATCGAGACAGGCCTCGACCAGGGCCTCGGCAGGAAGTTGCCCGTCCGCGATGACGGCTGCTGCCTGCCGCAGGGTTAGCGCTGTGGGATCCTTCACGCCTGCGCCCCCGCGTCGTCCTGTTCGAGCAGACGGGTATAGGCTTCGAGCGTGTCGTCGAAGGCTGGCCGCAACAGCACGCGGGCCGCGGCGTTGATGCGCGCGAGCGCGCCGGCCACCGGGGCGATTTCCTCCGGTGCCACCGCAACCCCGCTATTGGCGAAAAGCGCGGCGAGCGCCGCGTCGTCCAAATCTTTGCTGCCCAAGTCTTTGTCTGTCACCACGCCCATCCCGTGCTCTCAGTCGGCAAAAAACTGTACACAGGTTTGAATGCGTAGCACAGTCGCGCGCGCCACAGCGGCGATTGTGAATGACCGCGCGAAAAGATGGAGTCCGAAATGGCACAACGAGAACGCCCTAACCTTCGTGCGCGGCTGGCGCAGAAAAAGCTGCTGGTGGCGCCGGGCGTGTTCGACGGGATTTCGGCCCGCATCGCCGACCAGATGGACTTCGAAGTGCTCTACATGACCGGCTACGGCTCGGTGGCCTCAAATCTGGGGTTGCCCGATGCCGGCATCGCTACCTACACGGATATGGTCGGCCGCGTGGCGATGATTGCCGGCAACTCGAAGACGCCGCTGATCGCCGACGGGGATACCGGGTACGGCGGGCTGCTCAATGTGCAACAGACGGTGCGCGGCTACGAGAAAGCGGGCGCTATTGCGATCCAGCTCGAGGATCAGGAGTTTCCAAAAAAATGCGGTCATATGCTCGGCCGCCGCGTCGTGCCGATCGAGGACATGGTCGACAAGATCAAGGTCGCGACGGCAAGCCGCGACGACAGCAATTTTCTGATCATTGCCCGCACCGATGCGCGCACCACGCTCGGCCTCGACGAGGCTCTGCGCCGGGCCGACGCGTATGCCAAGGCCGGCGCGGATATTCTCTTTGTCGAAAGCCCGGAAAGCCTCGAAGAAATGCGTACCATCGGCCACACCTTCGACAAGCCGCTGGTGGCCAACATGGTCGAGGGTGGACGCACGCCGGTGCTCGATCAAAAGACCCTGGAAGAGGTCGGCTACTCGCTCGCCATCTTCCCCGCCTTCGGCTTTCTCGCCGCCGGCGAGGCGCTACGCCGGGTCTACAGCCATCTCAAACAAAACGGTTCGAGCGTCGACGCCGACGTGCCGCTCTACAAGTTCAACGCCTTCAGCGAGCTGATGGGCTTCGACGCCGTCGCCGAATTCGACAAGACCTATGGGCGGAAGTAGCGTCGTCGCCTGAGCTGCTCCGCTCGGTTCCGCGCGCGCGTGGTGCGGCCGGGCATTCCCTATCGTTCCGCGCAACGATATGGTCGTTGGGAAAGGGAGACTTCGATGGTGGAGGCAGCAACGAGCACGCCCCGGCTCACCTCGGACCCGGTTGCCCCGGAGCAGTTGCAAGACGACATCGACCGTCTGTTCGACGCGCTTGCCGCCGGCGGCATTGGCCTGGTGCCGCTCGACGTCGCCTACGCCGTGATCGCCACCACGCCGAGCGGAATCCGCCGCATCTTCGACGTCAAGAAGCGCTCGTACGAAAAGCCCTCCGGCATGTTCGGCAATTGGCGGATGAGCCGCAATATCCATCTCATGGATGATCGTCGTCATGCCATGGTGCGCGAGATCGTCGAACAGGAACGAGTCCCGTTCTCGGTGGTCGCGCCGTTTCGCGCCGACCATCCTGCGTTCGCCGCCGTCGATCCGTTCGTGCTGCAGAACTCATCGAAGGGTGGCACCCTCGACATGCTGCTCAATGCCGGTCAGTTCCACGATGCGATCGCCGAGGGCGCGCTGGCCCGCGGCGTCGCTGTGTTCGGGTCTTCGGCGAATGTGTCGTTGACCGGCAGCAAATACCGCTACGAGGATGTCGATCAGCCGGTGCGCGATGCCGCCGCGATTTATTTCGACTACGGCCAATCGAAGTATGCGCACAAGGATGGGCTTTCCAGCACCATCATCGACTTTACTGACTTCTCCGTGATCCGCGTCGGGCACTGCTTCGAGCGGCTGAAAAACGCATTTGCGACGCGCTTCGGCGTGACGTTGAAAAACTAAGACTTGGAAGAATTAGGATTTAGGGCAGCGCACATGAACGACATCTACAAAGAGATCGGCTTCGACGCGAACCGTATCGGCTTCGGCCGCAAGGCCGGCATCGTCGTCGTCGATTTTCAGAAAGGTTTTACCGACGGCCGCTTCCCGCTCGGCGGCCGTCCGATGGTCGATCGCGCCGTCAACAACACCGCGACGTTGCTTGCCGCCGCGCGCAAGGCGGGCTTGCCGGTCGCCTCCTGTTACATCGCCTATACCAGCGCACGCGACGCGCCGCTCTGGAAGATCCCGCCGGTGGTCAACGAATTTCACCACGGCCATCCTTCCACGGAGCTCGACGAGCGCATCTACGACAAGACCTACGACATGATCGTGTGCAAGACCGGGCCCTCGATCTTCTTCAACACGCCGGTGGCGTCGTATTTCATCAAAGAGGGCGTCGACACCGTGATCGTCACCGGCTGCAACACGTCGGGCTGCGTGCGCGCCAGCATCAACGATGCTTTCTCCTACGGTTTCCGCGTCATCGTGCCGGAGCCCTGCTGCGGCGACGTGGAGGAAGGCCCGCATCGCGATAATCTGCGCGACGTCGGCCGCCGCTACGCCGACGTCGTCGGCCTCGACGAAGTGCTCGCCTATATCGAGACCGCGGCGCGCCGGAACGCGACCGAAACGCCGTGACCACGGAAAAGCTCGTTGCCGATCCGGGCGCGATCGTTGAGATCGCGACGTCGGTCAAGAATGGCAAGACCGATCCGGTCGCGCTGGTCGAAGCCTCGCTCAAGCGCATCGACGCCGTCGAGAAGTCGATACAGGCGTGGTGCCTGCTTGATGCCGAGCGCGCCCTCGCGGAAGCGAAAATTTTGCGCGATGAAGCGCAAGTGGGACATATCCGCAGTCCGCTGCACGGCGTGCCCGTCGCAATCAAAGACGTGCTCGACGTCGCCGGCCTGCCGACCCGCGCCGGCAGCAAGACCCGCGCACAGATTGCAGCGAGCACGATCGACGCTCAGGTCGTGACCCGGCTCAAGGCCGCGGGCGCGATCATCCTCGGCAAAGTGCACACCACCGAGTTCGCCTATTTCGACGGACCGCCGCCGACCCGCAATCCGCACAACATCGCGCACACGCCCGGCGGCTCCAGCGCCGGCCCGGCCGCGGTCGTTGCCGCCGGCATGGTGCCGCTGAGCCTCGGTACGCAGACCGCCGGCTCGGTGAGCCGCCCGGCAGCCTATTGCGGGATTGCGGCGTTCAAGCCGAGCACGCTCGCCTGGTCGAGCTTCGGCCTGGTGCCGTTTGCGCCGAGCTTCGACACTGTCGGCATTTTTGCCCATCGTGTGAGTGATGCCGTGACCGCCGCGGACGTGCTGATGCCCTCCTTTTTACGTCAGCACACGGTGAAAGCCTCTTCGCCGCTCACCATTGCCGTTATCGAGGACCCGGTGACCGAAGCCGCCAGTGCTGCGGTCACCGACAGCGTCCGCGCGGCCGGCGAGGCTTTGGCGGCGGCCGGCGTCCAGGTGAAGCGGCTAAATTCCTCGGTGTCGTTCGCTGAGATCAGCGCATGGCACAAATCGATCATCGAATACGAGGTGGCGCACGCGCATCCCCATCTCGAACACGATCCGCAAGTGAGCCCCGGCTTGCGCGAGGCCGTGGAGCGCGGGCGTCTCGTGGATGATGGCGCCTATCTTGCCGCTCACGCCGCGCTTGCCGCCGCACGCGAACGTTTCTGGACGGCGACCGCGCAACTCGATGCACTGCTTTTCCCCGCGGCGCCCGACGTGGCGCCGGCCGGGATCAAGACCGGCGATCCGCGCTTCATCGTGCCGTTCACGGCCTTGGGCGGCCCGATCGTCTCCATCCCGGTCGGAACCGGCACGAGCGGCCTGCCCTTGGGGGTGATGCTGATCGGCGCGCCCGGCTCCGACGCGGCGACCGCCTCGATCGCCGAGCGCATCGCGTCGATTATTGAGTTGCCGCGCTAAACCTCACCAGCGCCACTCGTTTTCGCTGCTGCTGTAGCGATTGATGCCGACGTCTTGTTCACAGCAACGGCGATGGATCTGCGCGAAATACGGCTCGAACTCGCGGTTGAGCGCTTCGACCTGCGCATGATGTTTCTGAAACTCGGGCAGGTACGAACGCAACTCGTCGAGCAACGCGGTCTCGTTCACGCGGGTCAGCGACCCGTCCTTGACGACCACTTCCCCGTTGACGATCACGGTCGTGATCGACGAGCCGTTCTCGCAATAAACGACGTGATTACGTAGATCGTTCAGCGGCGTGAAATTGATGCTCTTGGTGTCGAAGATGACGAGATCCGCCTTCTTGCCGACCTCGAGCGATCCGACCTGATCGTGAATCATCGCGCTGCGCGCGCCGCCGATGGTCGCGGCACGCAGCACCTCGTCGGCGGTCGGCCACAATTTGTAGTTCGGCGACGTCACCTTGTGCAGAATGGCGGCCACGTGCATCACGTCCAGCATACGCGCAGTATCGTTGCTGCAGATGCCATCGGTGCCCAGCGCCACGTTCACGCCGGCATCGAGGAGCTTGCGGAAAGGCGCAATGCCGGCGCCGAGCTTTTGGTTGGAAATCGGATTGTGGGCGACGGAACAGCGCGCCTTGCCCATCAGCTCGATATCGTCGTCGGTGACCCAGACCGAATGCGCGATCGTCGTCCGCTCGCTGAGCGCGCCGATATCGTGCATGTGGCGGATCAAGGTCTTGCCGTAGAATTCACGCCCGGTTACCGCCTGGGTTTTCGTTTCCAGAATGTGGATGTGATAGGGCGTCCCGTGCTTGAGCGCGAGATCGTGCGCGGCGGCCAGCAGATCGTCGGTGCAGCGCTGCGGTCCGGATGGCGCGATGACGTAGCGTAGCCGGCCGTTTTTGTCCTGAAACCGCGACAACGCTTCTTTGCTGAAGCTAAGAAAATCCGCGGTGGTGGGCGGCGTGAGCTTGTTGACCTCGGCCAGCAGTTTCTTCGGCAGGATCTCGTTCGCGTATGGAATCGTGTCGGTGAAAGGCTTGTTCATGATGTTGCCGGACACGTTGGCGCGCATGCCGAGATCGTCATAAGCCTGGAACGCAGCGCTGAGCGCCTCCATGCTTTGGCCGGGCATCTCGATGATGTCGTCGACCACGCAGGTCACGCCATTCTTGAGGCTTTCGATGCCGACCAGCATGGTGCGCAGATAGATCAGCCGCGCGTCGAGCGGCGTACAGCCGAGAATGGGATACGAATAGAGCATCCACAATTCGAGCGGCATGTTGTCGTAACGGCCCTTGAACATCGCCTCCCAGGAGTGCAGATGCCCGTTGATCAGGCCCGGCGTTACGAGCTTGTCGGTCCCGTCGATCACTTGCGCGCCTTCCGGGACTGGAACGTTGTGCCCGACTGCGGCGATACGATCGCCTCGCACCAAAATATCGCCGGTGAACGGCGCCGAGCCGTGGGCGCCATCCATGGCCAATATGGTCGCGTTGCGGATCAATAAAGACATCTAACACTCCTTGGTTAGGTGCTGCGCGGCTTAGGCCGCAAGCAAAAAGCCATGTTCGGCGGGCCAGCGGGCGACGAACGAGCGCCCCACTCGAAGCTGGCCGCCTTCCATCTCGTGCAGCGGCCGCTGCACCTGCAATTCGCTGCCGTCTTCGGTTTCGAGGAACACGGTGACGGTGGCGCCGACGAATTCGAGGGTTGCGACCCGCGCGGAAACTTCGTTGCCCTGACCGGTAGTGCTATCAGCAAGCTCGACGCGGTCGGCAGCGACGATGATGAGCGCTTGTTCGCCTATCGCGAGGTCGAGTGTTCGCGTCGCCCAGACGTCACCAAACGCGGTGCCCACTTTGACAAGGTTATCTTTCGTCTCAACGATCGTACCCCGAAAAATATTGTTGCCGCCGATGAATTCGGCGACCTGGCGGTTCAGCGGCCGGCGAAAGATCTCCTGCGGTGCGCCGATCTGCTGAATGCGTCCCTCGTTCATGATCACCACCCGATCGGCCATGGCAAACGCTTCCGATTGATGATGGGTGACATAAACGAAGGTGATTTTCAGTTCGCGGTGCAGGCGCACCAATTCGGCCTGCATGCGCACGCGCAAATGCGGGTCGAGCGCGCTCAGTGGCTCATCGAGCAACAACATCTCCGGCTCGAGCACCAGCGCACGCGCCAGTGCCACCCGTTGGCGCTGACCGCCGGAAAGTTGGTCGACGCCTCGTTCGGCCAACTCGGTAATGCCCAGTCGTGCCAGCCACTCATCAGCCTTTTTCTTGCGTGCCGCCGCCGGCACGCTGCGCTGCTTGAGCCCGAATTCGACGTTCTTGCGAACCGAGAGAAAGGGAAACAGCGCGTAGTTCTGCCAAACCAGCGGCGCCTCGCGCTGCCACGGCTCGTCTTCGTTGAGCCGCCGCCCCCACAGACGAATTTCGCCCGCCGTCGGCTTGTCCAACCCCGCGATCATCCGCAACGTCGTGGTCTTGCCGCACCCCGAAGGGCCCATCAGCGCGATGAACTCGCCCTTGCTGATCGCGAACGAAACGTCGGCGACCGCGACGCTGTTGCCGAAGCTTTTCTGCAGACCGTGGAGTTCAAGCATCACCGGCGCCACGCTAGCGTCCTCCGCCGGCCGCGCGTAGCCGCAGGCGCCGGCCAATCAGAAGCTGCGCCACGACGACCAGCGCAATGCTGACGGCGAACACCATCGTGCCGACCGCATTGATGCGCGGCGACACCTGTCCCTGCAGCATCGCCAGCAAGCGAACCGGCAGCGTTTCATTCAGGCCGGAAACGAACCACGCGATCATGTATTCGTCGAACGAGATGGCCGCGGTCAAGAACAGCGCCGCGACAACAGCCGGAAAGCAGAAGGGTATGATCGCGTCGCGCACCGTGGTCCAGCGCGTGGCGCCGAGGTTCCACGACGCCGCCTCCAGATTGGGATCGAGGTCCGCAAGCCGCAACCGGATCAGCGCCAGCGCAAACGGCATGCACAGCACCACATGGCCGGCCACGATCCCCGACAACGTGCCAGTGATGCCGATCCGGCCTTCGAAGGTCAGCATCGCAAGGCCGAGAATAACCACGGGAATGGTCGGCGGCACGGTCATCAGCGCCGTGTACACGCCTTTGCCGAAAAAGCGATAGCGATAATCCACATAAGCCGCACCAAAGCCGAGCAAGGTCGCGATCACGGCGGTGGCGCCCGCGACCATCAGGCTGTTCAAGAGCCCCCGTGCGATGGTCGGATCGGCAAAGACCGCCTGATACCAGATAAGACTAAAGCCAGCCCAGGGTAGACTCGGGAACCGGTCGGCATTGAATGAAAACACAGCGATGGTCAGCAGCGGCGCGAAAATGAACGCGAAGACGATCGCCGTGTAGACGTGCAGCAGCCATCCGCCGTACAGCCGCGACCTCACGCGCGTCGCCTCCCCTTTTGCCCGTAGGCGAACGCGAGCATGACGCCGAGCACCCCCATCAGGGTGACGACCATCATGACGGCGATCACCGCGGCGCGCGGCCAGTGATTGCCGGATTTGACCTGATCGGCGAGCAGTACGCTCAAGGTCGGCGGCTTCGAGCCGCCCAACAGTAGCGGACTGATATAGTCACCGAACGCCAGCACGAACGCGAAGGCCGCGGCGAGAACAAGACCAACGCGGGCGGCCGGCACAATCACGGTCAGCACCGTGCGCAACGGTCCACAGCCGAGGTTTTTGGCCGCTTCCGGCAACGTGCGGTCGATGTTGCTTAACGAGAAGGTCTGCAGCAGCATCACCAACGGCAATGCCAGCGTCAGGTAGCCGACGACGGTTACCCAAGGCGTATTCAGCATGGTGATCGGGCCGATCGAAAACAGGCTCAGCATCTTGTTGATCACGCCGAATGGGCTGAAAATCACCTGCCAGGAATAGATCCGCACCGGATAGCTGGTGAAAAACGGCACGACCAACAGAAAGATGAGAATCCGCCGCGTGCTGGGCGCCATCTTGAACGCGAGCGCGTAGGCAGCCGGGAAAGCGATCAAGCTTGCAAAAGCGGCGGTAACCGCCGCCAGAACGAAAGTATATCCGTACGCCGCTCTGAAGAATCCGGCACTGACAATGTGCACCCAGTTGGCTGTGATGAAGTCCGGGGTCAGCCGAAAGTTACGCACCGACCAGAAGGTCACCGCGATCAGAAAGCCGAACGGAACGACGAAAAACAGCAATTGCCAAACGAATGGCGGCCCGCCGAGCGAAAGCGGAAACAGAAGATTTGCGCCCGGACGCGCCGCTGTTTCGCGCTTCATCGCGATGGCCCATGCCGGCGTTGATCGCACTGCGTGCCGGCATATTGTTTTGCACCGCGCATTCCTAGAATACGCGGTGCCAGAGAGGAAAGATCATCATCATCATCCGCAATGATGCGGAGAACAACACACGTTTGCGGCGATGCGCCCGGCGCGCCCGGTTAGGAAGATTTGAACTCGGTCCAAGCCTCGTTCCAGGTCTCGATGCTCTGTTTGACCGGAGTCTTGCGGATGAAGATCTTGCCTTCCTTATACTCGTCCATGACGTTGCGCGCGGTTAGCGTGTGGCGCAGCGTCTTTGCGTCGGCCGGGAACTCCGCGTTGAGCCGCTCCCATCCCGCCTTGCTCGGGATCGATGCCCAATAAGCAGGCAGGCGTGCGGTGCCAACTTGGCCTTGGGCCGAAGCCATGTATTGGATGAACGCTTTGGCGAGGTCCTTTTTTGGCGACGATGCACAGATGGACAGCGATTCCGTCCACTGAATGCCGCCTTCGGACGGGACCGTCGCCGCAACCGGAACGCCATTTTTTTGCAGAAGCAGTGTAATCCAGTCGCCGATGCCCGGAATGATTCCGGCGGTTCCATTGGTGAGATTGGAGAATACCGCCGCCATGGGATAGAAGCCCGCGGACTGCGGCTTCAGCGAGAACAGGGTCTCTTTCAGCTTGCCGAAAGCCGCATCGGAGATATCGAACGGCGGCTTGTTGCCATTATAAAGGCTCAGGCAGCCCATCGACGGCAGATACCAGTCGAAGAAGCCCACCTTCCCCTTGACCTTGTTGTCCCAGAGAACCTTGTAGGACTTCACATCATCGGCGCTGAGCAGGTCGGTGCGATAGCCAAGCCCGAGATAGCCGAAGCGGATGATCACCGAATACAACTTGCCGTCGAGCCAATGGCCCTCGAACTTTTGGAACTCGGGCCAGTAATCCGCAAACGGATAATCGGCCGGATTGAGTTGCTCGATGAATCCGCCGTCGCGCAGCATGATCACGTATTCGGCGTCCGACAGAACGACGTCATAAGAACCGGGCGGCGACTGATTCATCAGCGCCAGCATCGCCTCGCCGCCGACATACTCTTTGGCGACAACCTTGACGTGGTACTTATCCTCAAACGGTTTTACCACCGCGGGGTCCGCGTGACCCGGCCAGCACAGCAAATTCAGCGTGTCGTCGGCGCGCGAGTTTTTCGGCGTGACGCCTGACAGCGCTGCGGCGCCCGCAACGGCACCGGCGCCGCGAATGAGCTGCCTGCGGTTCATGTGGCTCAGCAGCGCGCGGAAATCAGTGTAGGGAGGCCAGTTGCCGTTCATTTTTTACTCCTGTGGAAGCTTCATTGGTATTTCAGCGTTGCTGGATTCAGCGCGAACTGTGCTCGATCCACACCGTCAATTTGCAACCAGCGCGACACATGCGTGAGTCCTAGGGCCCTAAACGCGAATAGAACGTGATCAAAAACATGCAAGCGATGTGCCAGTCAGAGAGGCGGAGTGCTCATTTTAGCGACAATCGTCATGCACATCATCGCGATCGGATGCCGTTGATTTAGTCATGTAGTTTTATAGATTATTCCAAATGAATGACAAGACCGCGATTGACAAGGCCGAGCGCTTTCTGGATCAAGCGTCATGCAGACGATGCGAGACGTCTGCGGATTTGTCGACGTAAAAACGGGGGCCGGTTGCAACATGGCGTTTCGAATCTCAGTTGATACCGGCGGCACTTTCACGGACGTCGTCGTCGCCGACGCAAGCGGCATTCGCGCCATCGGCAAGGCGCTGACAACGCCAAAGCGCATTTTCGAGGGAATGCGCGCGGCCATTGAAGTTGCCGCGGAGGAAATCGAGCTCGACGGCAAGACGCTTCTGAGCAAGAGCGACATGCTGATCTACGGCACGACGCGTGCGACCAATGCGGTCGTGACCAAATCGACCGCCAAAACCGCGTTCCTCACCACGCGCGGCTTCCGCGACGTTCTGGTGCTCAAGGAAGGCGGCAAATACGATCCGCACGATTACAGCTACGACTACCCTCCCCCCTATATTCCGCGCCGATATACGTTCGAGATCGACGAGCGCGTCGACGCCCAGGGCAATGTCGTGCGTCCGCTCGATCTCCATCAGGCGCGCGAGGTGATCCGCACATTGGCGCACCGCAAGTTCGAAGCGGTGGCGGTGTGCCTGTTGTGGTCGATCGCCAACGACGATCACGAGAAACAAATCGCCCGGCTGATCGAAGAAGAGCTTCCCGGCGTTCCCTACACGCTCTCGCACGAGCTCATCCCGATCGTGCGCGAATATCGCCGCGCCTCGACCACCGCGATCGATGCTTCGCTCAAGCCGCTGATGCAGAAGCATCTGCGCGAGATGGAAAGCGATCTGCGCGCGGCCGGATTTTCCGGCGAGCTTCTGGTCGGCACCTCCGGCGGCGGCTGCCAGCATGTCACCGAGGTGGTCGGCCGGCCGGTGACGATGCTGAAATCCGGCCCGGCGATGGCGCCGGTCGCCGGCAAGGCCTACACCACCATCGAGGATCTCGGCCGCGACGCCATCGTCTGCGACACCGGCGGCACGACCTTCGACGTCGGTCTGGTGCGCGATGGCGAGCTTGTCTACACCCGCGACAGCTGGCTCGGCCGCCGCTGGCTCGGCGACATGGTGGCGATGTCGACTGTCGACGTCCGCAGCATCGGCGCCGGCGGCGGTTCAATCGCCTGGATCGATGCCGGCGGATTGTTGCGCGTCGGCCCGCAAAGCGCCGGCGCGATGCCCGGACCCGCTTGCTACGGCGCCGGCGGCGACCAGCCCACCGTGACCGACGCTTGCGTCGTGCTCGGCTGGTTCGATCCGGATTATTTCAACGGCGGCCGCATGACGCTCGACGCGCAAGCCGCGCACCGCGTGCTGGAAAAGCTCGCGCGCGAGCTTGGGCGCAGCGTGCCAGAGACCGCGTTCGCCATCATCACCATCGCCAACGAACTGATGATCAAGGCGATCCACGAGATCACCGTCAGCGAAGGCGTCAATCCGCGCGAGAGCGTGATCGTCGCCGGCGGCGGCGCGGCCGGTTTCAACATCCTGCCGATCGCGCGCGAGCTCGGCTGCGCGACCACGATCCTGCCGAAGACCGCGAGCGCCATGTCGGCGTGCGGCATGCAATATTCCGACATCGTTTTCGAGCAGACGCGCAGCCGCGTGACCATGTCGGGCAGCTTCGACCTCGACGGCGTGAACACGGCGCTGTCGGAGATCGATGCCGCGCTGGACGATTTCCGCGCCAACCTGCACGGCGCCGCAAACGCCAAGGTGCACAAGGAATATCTGGTCGAGGCGCGCTACAAGTCGCAAGTCTGGGAGCTCGATACGCCGCTGCCGGTCGAACGATTCCGCACGCCCAAGGATGTGGCGGCGTTGGTCGAGGCGTTCCACACCGTCCACGATCGCGTCTACGCCGTGCGCGACGAGCAGAGTGAGGTCGAATGCGTCAATTGGCGCGGGCGAATTTCCATCCGTTTGGCCAAACCCGCAAAGCCGGCCGGTAAAAAAGTCACGCAGCGCAAACCAAAGCCTTGGGCGCGCCGCGAGGCTTATTTTGGGCCCGACGATCTGCGCAATACGCCCGTGTTTCGCGGCGTCGATCTTGCGCCCGGCGCTTTCATCCCCGGCCCTGCCATCATCGAGGAACCCACGACCACGATCGTGGTCTACCCGGAGATGAGCGCGACCGTGAGCCCCTCGGGGCATTACATCTTGAAGTCTTAAGCGAGCAGCCCGATGGCCAAGCAGAAACACAAAGCCAAGCCCGCATCCAAGGCGAAGTCGGCCGCGAAATCCGCGCCGAAGGCTGGGCCGACCTCCAAATCTAAAATTGTTTCGAAGCCCAAGATTGCCGCCAAGGTCAAAGCTTCAGCTAAGACCAAAGCTCCCGCTAAGCCGAAGATCGCTCTGAAGGCGAAGCGTAGCGTCAAGGTCGAAAAACTCGATCCCGTGGTGATGACGGTCATTGCCAATCGGCTCGACGGCATCGTGCGCGAAATGACGAACACGCTATTGCGTGCGGCCCGCTCCGCCGTGATTTCAAGCGCGCGCGATTTCTCCTGCTGCATCCTCACCGGCGACAATCAACTTCTCGCCTCGGCCGAAGGATTGCCGGTGCATATTTTCGGCGCCCATCTGCAGGGCGAGAACATGGCGCGCTATCACGAAGGCGATATTCGCGAGGGTGACGCTTATCTGGACAACGATCCCTATGGCGGCAACACCCACCCGGCCGATCACACCTTCCTGGTGCCGGTGTTCATCGACGGTGAGCACCTCTTCACCACCGTCGCCAAGTGCCACATGGCCGATATCGGCAACAGCATTCCTTCGAGCTATTTCGCCAAGGCGCTCGACGTCTACGAGGAAGGCGCGCTGGTTTTCCCGGGCGTGCGCATCCAGCGCGATTACAAGAACGAGCCGGACGTCATCCGCATGTGCCGCGCGCGCATCCGCGTGCCCGATCAATGGTACGGCGACGCGCTCGCCGCGCTGGGCTCCGCCCGCATCGCCGAGCGCCGCCTCAAGGAGCTCTGCAACAAATACGGCGCCGAGACCATCAAGGTCTTCATCAAGGATTGGTTCGACTATTCGGAGCGGCGTGTGGCGGAATCGATCCGCAAGCTGCCGGCGGCGCGCATCACCAATACCGGCCACTCCGATCCGCTCGAAGGTATTTTGCCTGAAGGCCTGACCCTCAACGTCACCGTCGACATCGATCCCAAGAAGGCGATGATCGACCTCGACTTCCGCGACAATCCACCGTGCGTCGATTGCGGCTTGAATACGTCGCGGGCGGCTGCCACCAGCGCGGCCGTCGGCGCCGTCTTCAATAGCCTGGACAAAGACATTCCGCGCAATGCCGGCTCGTTCCGGCGGCTGTCATTCCAATATGCCGAGAACAGCGTGGTCGCATCGCCGGTATTTCCACACAGCTGCTCGACCGCCACCACCAATGTCTCCGAGCGGCTCGTCAACATCACCCAGTCGGCGTTCGCGAGACTTGGTGAGGGCCACGGCCTCGCCGAGGGCGGCACCGGGCTTGGCGCCGGTATGGCGGTGCTTTCCGGCAAGGATCATCGGCGCAGCGACGCTCGCTACGTCAACCGCATGATGCTCTCGACCAATGGCGGCCCGGCAAGCCCGACGGCCGACGGCTGGGTCAATTATGCGATCCCGGTGATAGCCGGCTTGATGTATCGCGACAGCGTCGAGATCGATGAGCTCAAGCATCCATTCCGCGTGGAGTCGCTCGGGCTCGTGGCCGACTCCGCGGGCGCCGGCCGGCATCGTGGTGCGCCAGCGCAAGAGGTCACCTACACGGCGCTGCAGAACCCGGTGCAGGTGGTCATTCCGTGCGACGGCCAGTTCGCGCCGCCGCGCGGCGTTAATGGCGGCCACAATGGCACGCCCGGCTCGACGCATCTGATCGACCACAACGGACATGTCACCAAGCTGCCGAACCTGGTCAACATGCAGATCCGCAAGGATCAGCATATCCGCGGCCGCGACAGCAGCGGCGGCGGCTACGGCGATCCGCTGACCCGCGATACCGCGCGCGTCCTGCACGATGTGCTTGAGGGCTACGAGTTGATCGAAAAGGCGCACGATGTCTACGGCGTCATTTTCACCGGCAGCATCGACGACGATACGCTCGCGGTCGATTCCGCCGCCACCAACGCGCGCCGCGAAGAGCTCACGGCGGCGTAATTTTGAGCTAGCGTAATCTTGAAATGCCACGACGTCAGTCCGCATTCACAAATCAAGGACGACGTCGCGCACCGGACGTGAGCAGCAAATGAGCAGGTTGCCGTCGGCAGGCTGTTCGAGTGGCTGCGGGTCATAGGCGACCGTACCCGAAACCAAGCCGCTTTCGCAGTTGTGACAAACACCGGAGCGGCAGGCCCAGCGCACGGGAACGTCGCACGCCTCGGCCAGTTCCAGAAGGCTCTGGTAGGCTGACGCCTTCCAGTGTGCGGCGATGCCACTGCGCGCGAACGATACCAGCGGACCAGTGTCGGCGTCATCCTTGGGAACATGTGGCGGTCGCGTCGTCGCGCCGACGACGCCGGGAGTCATCGACTCGCCGCCGTTGAAGATTTCAAGATGAATCCGCTCCCGCGCCACACCCCAGGCCGCGAGCGCCTGTTCCATGTCGGTCATGAAGCGACCAGGCCCGCACAGATAGACGTCCGCTTCTCGCGAAAGGCCAACCGTATCGAACACCGATTGCGACAGATGACCGGTGGCGTCAAAATCCGCGCCGATTTGGTCGTGCGCGCCCGGCTTGCTGTAGCAAACATACGAATGACCGTGGGCGAGCGTGCGCACGAGACCCCGCACTTCGGTGACGAACGGATGGTGCTGTCGGTCGCGCGCCGCATACAGCCACAAGACCTGTCGTGCGGAGCCGGCGGCTGCCAGCGCGTGCAGCATCGCCAGAACCGGCGTCGCTCCGATACCGGCGCTGAGCAGCACCACCGGCCGCTCTCCGGGTTGTGGAATAAAGCTTCCGCGCGGCGCGCTCACCTCGAGAGCGTCGCCGACGCCGACCTGCTGCCGCAGGTAGGAGCCGGCTGCCCCATCGGGCTCCAGCTTCACGCTGATCCGATAACGCTCTGCGGAGACAGCGCCCGAAAGCGAGTAGCTGCGAAAGAACGGAACGTCCTCCGCCGTCCGCCGCAGCCGCAGCACCACGTATTGCCCCGGAAGAGCGCTTGGCAGTGGTTGGCCATCCGGATTTTGCAGCGTCAGCGAGAGAACGTCCGCGCACTCTTCATCGATCGCCCCCACGACGAGCCGCCGAAATCCCGGCGCGGCCGGATGCGCCGCCGCTGCCGGCGCGAGCGCCGCATTGCCGCTTCCTCCGGCCTTCGTTTGACTCTGCAGCAACGCCGCGAACGACGAGCGCCATCCGGGCGATAGCGGCGCGATCCGCAAAGCGCGCTGCAGTCGATCGCGCGGATGATCTGGCGAATAGAGAAGTGCGTTGGTCTCGGCGACGGTCATTCGTTCCGTCGCCTCTCCGACCTTCACGATTTCGTCGCCGGCACCGACATCGCCCGCCTCAAGAACGCGGAAATAAAATCCCGGCCGCCCGCTCGATGTCAGCAATGCCGGCATCCGCGGCTCGTTCATCCGGATGCCGACGCGATAGCAGGTCACGCGCGGCTGCGTGACCTCGAACAAGGCGCTGCCGATCTGATAACGATCGCCGATGCAGACGGCATCGTCTGGCAATCCGTCGATCGTGAAATTCTCGCCGAACTGTCCATGGACGAAGTCGGTTCGCTTGAGCCGGTTCTGCCAATAGCCATACGACTCGATTTGATAGACGAACACGGCGCGCTGCTCGCCGCCGTGGCCCGCCAAGTCGCCTTGTCCATCGCCCTCCAAATTAAGCCGCCTAACCTGACAGCGCCCATTGACGGGCGTCTTCCAGATCCCGGTGTGGACGGTGCGCCCCTTCCACGCGACGTCGCGCGGAAGTCCGACGTTCACGGACAAGAGTCGAGCCATGTCACTACCCGCTTGTGGTCAACCGCTCGCAGCGGCTACGGCCCGCCCGGCGCCGGCGCGCGCAGGTGTGCCGGCCGCATGGCCTCTTCCACCGTGAGGTTGCGGTCAGGCCCGTGGGGAACGACCTCCTGACCAGCCTCGAGGCGTAACCGGACGCCATCGAGATCGACCGTGACAATGTCCGGCTCGAACGACACCATGTTGGAGATGCGGCCGACTTCCGTATAGGCATCAGGATACGACCAGGCCGCCTGACGGGCTTCGCCGATGCTGTAATAGCTGCAAAGGCCTTTGTAAGGACAGAAGGTCTGCAGTTTCACCGGCGTAAGAGCGGATTCATCGATATCGGCGCGTGGAACATACCAACGCGGCGCGAAGCCGGATTCAAAGAGAACGAGCGGACGCGTGGTATCGGCGATGGTGCGGTCCTGATGGCGGACCACGAGATGGCGCGAGCTTTGCCGAATGTCGATGCGGTGGTAGCTGTCGGCGGCGTGGCCCGCAATCCGTTCGTCTTCTTCGTAAAATCCCTCCATGGCCTGCCAGGCGAAGGCGATCCTTCCCTGCAATAGGCTTGCATGAGGGGGCAGCGAAGTATGCTGCCATGCCCCTTTGGGTGCGACTTTCTCGCCCGCGCGAACCGAATGCCAGGACGTGCGCCCGAGGTCCGGATGTTCGATGGTCTGGTCGGTGCGCTCGAGCACGGATGCGGAGATGTCAGCCTCCGGAAAGTACGCGACCGGATAGCGACCCGGTTCGAAGAGCACCAACACCTGCTCGCTATCGGCTATCCAGGCCCCGCCAAAGCGGACGCGCATGCGCCGACGCAATGGCTCGACATACAGCAGTCTCTTGGGCGTCGGCTCGGGCACGAGGAAACGGCCGATCGCTCCCGTCGAGAGCGGACCTTGTTGCCAGGATAGTCCCACGGCTCTCTCCCAAGGTTTGATGATTCAGAAACCGATCCGCTCGTGTGCCTCACCCGGGACGCAGGCACTGGCTGTCGCGCACGATCTGATCCTGATAAACGTCGAACGGAACGCGGCACGCGTGATTAGGTTCCGCAGATTAAGCGCCGTTCGGTCGGGCCATGATGTCCGCCCGCGCTCGTGGTGTAACCAAAGTCAATCTGCCAACGAAAGAAGACAGATAAATTACCCGTAGGAACGAGCAAGAGGAACGAGCAAGTTTTATGAATTTCCTTCGGCTTTCGATTTCGCCGCTACCCATACCGGCGGATTGGTATGCCCTGCCCCTGAGGCTCATCATCGGCTTCGGGTTTGTGCAGCACGGCTTTGCCAAGCTCGAGCGCGGGCCTGAGGCGTTTATTGGCGTGTTGCACGCGATGGGACTTCCAGCTCCCATCTTTCTGGGTTGGTCCACCATCATGGTTGAGCTCGTCACCGGGCTGATGATCTTGGCGGGCGCTTTGATCCCGCTCGCGACCATTCCGATGGCCGTTATTCTTTTTGTTGCGATTTTTACGGTCCACCTGCCAAACGGATTCAGCTCCATCAAGCTGCAATCGTTCGACGCCACCGGTGCTCACTTCGGTCAACCGGGCTACGAAACAGACTTGCTCTATCTCGCTGGCCTCATCGCGTTGTGCATCGGCGGGCCCGGGCCGCTCTCGGTTGATGGCTTGTTGAATAAAGCATGGAAGGTAAAAAGTCGCGAAAGCGCGATCTTTTGAAAGCAAACGTTCAGTAGATAGGTGACGACCGGCGCGGAATTCGGCTTGTCTGCCGCAGGGCATTCGCTTTCATGCTTTCCCGGATCGTGCTCTAGCCGTATGCAAAGCCCGGCTTGCTTTCGCCAACTTCTATGATGTAGCCGTCTGGGTCGCGAATGTAGCAGGCCGTCTCGCCGTACTGCTCCTTCGGCTCCGTGATGAATTCGGCTCCTCGGCTTCGCCATAGTTCATAGCACGCTTGAATATCCGCAACGCGGATCATCATAAAGCTGTTGACTGAATTGGGGTCGGCGGGAACGCTGAGGGTTACTGATGGTTTGTCAGGTGTCGGACCGCCCCCGACGTTGACAATGAGCCACGTGTTCGCGAGCTGGATATATCCCGGCGGTCCTCTGCTCAGAATACGGCCTCCAAAAACCGTTTCGTAAAATCGAGCCGATCGTTCGATGTCGGCGACGGTGAGAAAGTATGCGACGGTAAACCCATCCTGCGGCGGCATCTGATAGCTTTTCTGCTCGACTTGCACTTGAGTCATACCGTCTCCAATTCGGATAGGTAATTGTCCGTTTGCCAGAATACGTCCGGCAGTATGCTTTAGCAATGAAATGTGACTTCTCATTACGCGAAAGGCACATGACCGGTCGTCCATGAAAAGAGAATTGCGAGACGCGCATCGGACCACACCTGCCGCTGCGGTACTGCAAGGGTCCCCTTCAATATCTAAAATGCTTGGTCTCTGCGCTTAAAGAATGACAAAGAGATTTTAAGAAAATAATTTCGTCAACAGAGAACGGTAAAATGAAAAGGCGCTCGACGGAGAATTGCGACGCGATACCCGACGCTCACGCTATCAGCAGTCTGGACGAGTGCCGTAAAGGGCGCGTAGAGTTCATCGCTAGCCGAACTCAAACTCCGAACACAAACTCCTCTGACGCTGACGACGGCAAGACCGAGAGCGAAAGACGGGGGTAATGGCATGGTAGATTCGAACATTCGAGCCGCTCTGGAGCGCCATTGGGCGGCCTCCGACGCCAACGATTTCGATGCTGAACATCAAATCTACCGGCAGGACGCAGTGCTTGAGTATCCGCAATCGGGTGAACGAATTCGCAGCCAACATTGCTGCCGTTGCGCGGCCAACATCGAGCCCGTGCGCTTCGCCGCAACAACAACCGAGCGTGCACCAAAACGTCGCTTCGTTTACGCGCAATCGGCGAACGCCAAGCGGTTGCACCAAATTGATCAGGCTGCCAAGCCGCTTTATCTACCGAGACCGGGCGCGGTCTCCGCGGTCCCTCACGCCTCTTCGTAAAAGTGCGTCTCCAGCAGGATGCAGCCGCCTTCCGACTTGAACGGGCCGTGATAGACGCCGGGCGGCCGCACGGCATAGGTATAACCCTCGAATTTCTCCCCGCCCTTGCCGTGTTCGTCATTGCCGACGATCAGGTCGCCGGAAACAAGGAACACCTCTTCCCAATACTCGTGCACGAACGGCGCGGTCGTATAAACGCCCGGCGCGAAGCGCAGTAGCCGCGTGCGATTGCCGCGTTTGCCTTTCTCGTCGAGCGCGCCGGAGATGATTTTCTGCTGAATGCCGTCGGGATAGCCCGGTGGTGTTTGCCAGCCTTCGCTCAGGTCGAGCGTATGAAATTCCTTGTGGCCTTTATCGAAGCCCATTTGTTTTCTCCTATCCCTGATCGGGCAGCGCTTTCACGCTATAGCGGTGCGTGATCTTGCGCCCCAATACCGGATCTTCCAACTCCATCTCGAACGTCTCCGACGGGGTGATACCGCCGTGAACGGCAAGCGTGCCGCAGAACATCGCCGTGCTGGCCGGGAGCGGACCGCCGCCGTAAAGCTTGAACAACTGGGTCGGCGGCCGCATCGCGGCGACCGCGCCTTCCTGATAAAGCCGCCGTTTGCCGGCGCCGCCCACATAGGAACGCAGGATGAGCTTATCCCAATGCGCGGCCACATCCTCGAGCCGCCAGACTTCGCGGCTCACCGGCTTGGCGCACATCTGCTTGGAGAGCGAGACGCCAACGGCCTCCGCCTTGCGGTCGGTGTGGTCGGAGCCGACGCCGACAAAGAGGCCCTCGCCAAGGGAATAGACCACGCACTCGGCCTCGCCGCTCGATTGATCGCCCAGCACCTCGATCCGCTCGGCGCTCGTGAGGAGGGACGCGGCCACGCGATAGAAGATCGGCGTGGTCTTGGGCCGCTTCACCCCGATCGCCTCCAATTCGCGGATGTGCTTCTCCAGTGCGGCAACATCGCTGCCGGTCCAGCCGGCGATGACGAGGTCATGCACCTGGCGCAAATCCACGTTCTCCGGTGAATGCAAGACGCTCTCCCTCACAGGCCGGGCTGACGATACTGCCCGTGTCCTTATCGCTCCTGCGCCTTTTCATAAAGCCCATCCTGTGCCAGGAAGCTGCAAGGCATAACAGAAATGCGAGCCCCGATGGGCGATCCCACACCATTAAAGGATCTGGTGGCGCGCCGTGCCGCCGTTACGGTTCCGGGGGCGGCCAACGCCCTGTTCGCACGCGTCATCGAAGACCTCGGCTTTGAGGCGGTCTACGTCACCGGCGCCGGCGTCGCCAATATGCTGCTGGGTGCTCCCGACATCGGACTGACCACCGTGAGCGAAGTCAGCGAGACGGTCGCAGCCATCGCGGACGCGGTTTCCCTCCCGCTCATCGTCGATGCCGATACCGGCTTCGGCAATGCCGTGAACATGGTGCGGACCGTCCGCATGCTGGAACGCGCCGGCGCCTCCGGGATCCAGATCGAAGACCAGGTTTTTCCGAAAAAGTGCGGGCACTTCGCCGGCAAGCACGTCATCGCGGCCGACGAAATGGTGCAGAAGATCAAGGCCGCGGTCGACGCGCGGCGCGATCCATCGCTGCAGATCATTGCCCGTACCGACGCGCGCGCCATCGAAGGATTGGACCGCGCGCTTGAACGCGCCAATGCCTACATCGAAGCCGGCGCCGACGTCACCTTTGTCGAGGCGCCGACCAGCCTCGATGAGCTGGCACGCATCGCCAAGGAGTTACCGGTGCCGCAGGTCGCCAACATCGTATTTGGGGGCAAGACACCCGAACCCGGCCGGGACAAGCTTGCCGAGTTTGGTTTCTCCATCGTGCTGTACGCGAATGCCGCCCTGCAAGCCGCATTGAAAGCGTCCTATGATGTTCTTGGCGCACTCAAGACCGAAGGCTCGTTGAAATCCGTCGCCGATCGGCTCGCCTCGTTCGATGACCGCCAGCGCTCCGTCGCCAAGGACATCTGGGACGCGCGCGAAACGCGCTATCGCAGCTGAGAATTGCCATGACCAACACCACACTGTCGCGGCCCTGGGACGGCATCATCTCCGCCGAAGAGCAGCGCGCCTACATCGCTGCCGGCTTCGGCCGAACGTCCGGCTTGGGCAAGCGGCCCGCTCTGCTCATCATCGACGTGCAGTACCGCACTGTCGGCACGACGCCGCGGCCATTTTGGGAAGTGATCAAGGAATTCCCGACAGCCTGCGGCGAAGTCGGCTGGGCGGCGGTTCATCACATCGTGCGTTTGCTCGAATATTTCCGCGAGCGCGGCTGGCCCGTGCTTTATCCGTACGTATCGCCGAAGCAGAGCTTCGATTATGGCCGACTTTCAGACAAAGTGCCGGCCATCATGACGGTGGCCGCCAAGGGCTACGAGTTCGTGGCCGAAGTGGCGCCGCGCGAGAAAGACATTCTGTTGCCGAAGAAACATCCCAGCGCCTTTTTCGGCACGCCGCTCGCGAGTTATCTGATCGAAGCCGGCGCCGATACGCTGGTCGTCACCGGCTGCACCACGAGCGGCTGTGTACGCGGCAGCGTAGTCGATGCCTTCGCCTATAATTTCCGTGTGCTGGTGCCGCAAGATGCGGTTTACGACCGCTCCGCCACCTCGCACGCGGTCAATCTGTTCGACATGGCGTCGAAATACGCAGACGTGATGCCGACGGAGGACGCGCTGACGGCGCTGCGCACGATCGCCTAGAGCATGTCCCGGAAAAGTGGAAGCCGGTTTTCCGAGAGGGACATGCGATAACAAATAGATCTAAGGACTGTTGAGATTCAACGCGAGTTAATGACGGCGGCGGCGAGATAGACGATGGCTTTAAAGCTCCGGTCGGTTTTGTCGGCGCGCATGGCGATGCGTTTGAATTCCTTGAGCTTGCAGAAGAAGTTCTCGATCAGATGACGCCATTTGTAGATCTCAGCATCGAACGGGCGTTTTTGGGCTCGGCGAGGATGCGCGGAAATGACGATCTTGGCGCCGCGGGCGTTCAAATCGGCGACGATGGCGTTGCTGTCGAAGGCTTTGTCGGCGATCAGCGCACCAAGATCGAGGCCGTCGAGGAGGGGTGCAACACCGACCGTATCGTAACGATGGCCGGGCAACAGATCGAAGCGCACGAGGTTGCCGAGCGCGTCGGTCAGCGCCAGGATTTTGGTGGTCATGCCGCCTTTGGAACGGCCGATGGCCTGGCTTTGAGTCCCCCTTTTGCGCCCTGGCCGTGGCGATGGACCTTGACGATGGTAGCGTCGATCATGGCGTATTCCATGTCCGGCTGGTCCGAGCAGGCTTCAAAAAGCCTGACGAAAACATCGGCTTCGACTCAGTCGCGGTACCGCTTGAATACGGTGTTCCACTTGCCAAAGAACGCGGGCAGATCGCGCCACGGGCTCCCCGTGCGGACCACCCACAGCACCGCTTCGACGAACAGCCGATTGTCCTTGCCGCTGCGGCCCGGATCCGTCGGCTTGCCTAAGCAATGCGGCTCCATCTTCGCCCATTGGGCGTCAGTTAAAACGAATCGTTCCATCCGAAGCTTGAATCACAAACAAGCTCCGCGTGGAATCCTGATTCTCAACAGGCCCTAAAGCACATGCCGATTCAATCTCATCGGGATGTGCTCTATTCCAATCGCGAGAGCACCATCGCATGAAAGCCTTCGACCTGGTGATCAGAGGCGGCGACGCCATCCTTCCCGGGCGCGGACAAGCCGCCTGCGACATCGCCATCCGCGACGGCAAGATCGCCGCGATTTTAGCCCCGGGCGAGACCGTCCCCGCGCAAGATGAGCTGTTGGCGCGCGGCCTGATCGTGCTGCCGGGCGCCATCGACGTTCACCTGCATCTCGGCCACGGCAAGGACATCGCCCGCCCGCGCGAGCCGCTCGACGCCGACCGCGAAACCGCGGCCGCGGCCAAAGGCGGCGTCACCACCTTCATTCCTTATCTGATGGCGACCGAACCGTTCGAAACGATCTTCGACGATGTCATCTCAGTCACCCAGCAAGGTGCCCGCATCGATTTCGGCTATCACTTTATCATTTCGACCGAAGCGCAGCTCGCCGGCGTGCCGAGTTATGTCCGCGACTACGGCGCGCCGAGTTTCAAGATCTTCATGAACAACCGCGGCGGCGAAGGTGCGCGCCTCGGCCTGCCCGACATCGACGACGGTTTTCTGTTCCGGCTCTGCGAGGCCGCGGCGCAAAGCGGCGGCATGGTGTGTCCGCATCCGGAAACCATTGAGATCGCCTGGGTGTTGCGCGATCGCCTGAAAGCGGCCGATCCCGAAGGCCGCGGCGGCCTGAAAACCTGGAACGGCAGCCGCCCGCCCTTCGTCGAAGCCGACGCCGTGCAGCGTGCGGCCTATGTGGCGCACACGCCCGGAGCGCCGCTTTACGTCGTCCATACCTCATCGGCGCAAGCGCTCGAGGCAGCTCTGCGTCATCGCCGCGCCGGCGCCACGGTGCACATCGAGACCTGTCCGCATTATCTCACCCACGATGTCGGCTGGCCGGGCGGCGATGTCGGCAAGATCAACCCGCCGCTGCGCGAAGCCAGCGATCGTGAAAGGCTTTGGCAGGGTTTGCGCGACGGCACGATCGATACCGTCGCCACCGACCACGTGCATCGCGATATGTCCGCCAAGGCCGGCGGCATATGGGCGGCGTCGCCCGGGTGCCCGGGATTGGAAACGCTGCTTCCCGTGCTTTTAAGCGAAGGCCACCACAAACGCGGATTGTCGCTGCAACGGATTGTCGACGTCGTTGCGACAAATCCGGCGCGGATCATGGGGCTTGGCCACGCCAAGGGCAGCATCGCGCTCGGGCTCGATGCCGATCTGACGTTGGTCGATCTGAACGCCGAATGGACCTTGCAGCGCGCCGACGTGGTGTCGAGCGCCGGCTATTCGATCTACGAGGGCGAACGCTTCAAGGGTCGTATTCGCCACGCCTTTGTGCGCGGCCGCGCCGTCCTGCGTGACGACTGTCTGCTCGACGACGCGGTCGGTCACGGCCGCTACGTTCGGCGCCGCCTGCCGTCTTGAGCCTACCCACTCACGCGCGGCACGATCGCAAAAACGCGCAGCGGACTGCCGCTGCCCTGGCGGATTTTCAATGGCGCCGCCACGATCAGCGAGCCCGTCGGCGGCAATCGGTCGAGATTACACAAACACTGCAGGCCATATTTGCCGGCGCCGTGCATGTAGTAATGACACGGATACGGGGGCGAAAAATGCGCCGCCTGTCCGGCGTCGGTCCCGATCGTCTCGGTGCCGAAGCCGAGCACGTCGCGCTCGTTCACCAAAAAACGAACGCAGTCCGGATCGGGGCCCGGCGTGTGCTGGCCGGTCTTGTTGAGATTTTGGTACGCGACAGGGTCGTTGCGTTTCGACCAATCGGTGCGCATCAACACCCATGATTGCGCTGGTATGCGGCCGTGCCGCCGTTCCCAGGCTTTCAGATGCGCAACACTGAGCAGGAAATCGGGATCCTCCGCGGCCTCGTCGCTACAGTCGATGACACACGCCGGCGCGATGAAGTGCTCCACCGGTATCGTGTCGGTCGTGTTGTTTTTCAGGTCGCGGCCGGAGATCCAGTGAATGGGTGCGTCGAAGTGCGTCCCGGTGTGCTCGCCGAAGCTCACGTTGTTCCAATACCAGGCCGGTCCACGTTCGTCGTAGCGCGAAATTTCCTCCATGCGGAAGGGACGGCTCTGGCCCATGTCCGGCGGCAGCACGATCGGTGGAAAATCCGGCGACAAGGTTTGGGTGAGATCGACCAGATGCACGCCGCCGGCTTCGGCCATCGTGCGAAGCTGCGCAGTGCGCCCATTGGACTTTTTGGACAGTGCGCGCTTCTTCGCTACCACCGTCTTGCGCCGCACCTTTTTCCGCACCGCCACCTTCCTCGCGCGCTTCATCGCCCGCCCTCGCCGACTTCGCGTTCGAGCGCCTTTGGATTATCGAGATGCCGCGCCACCCAATCCTGCGCCACGTCGCCCGGATAGACATCCTCGACCGAGCCTTTGAGTGCCGTCACGACGGCGTTTGCCAACGCCGCGGGTGAAAGCTTCGGCGGCATCTCCAGTTGGTCCCATTCGTCGTCGATCGGACCGGGAAAGAGGTTGATCAAGCGCACACCGGCCGGACGCAACTCGGTACGCAACGCTTGCGAGAGCGAGAAGGCAGCGGCCTTCGACGCCGAATAGGTGCCGTGCGGCGGATAGTTGGCCAGCGCGAAGATCGACAGCACATTGACCCAGGCAATCGCATTCGTCGGCTCGTCGGCGGCGCGCGCTTTCAGAACCGGCGCAAAAGCTTGCGCCAGCCGCAACAAGCCAAAGTAATTCACCTCCATTTCGAGCTGCGCGGTCTCGACGCCGCGCCGTGCTGCAATCGAGAATGCGCGATGATGATCGGCGGTGTTGATCAGAATATCCACTTTGCCGCCGATCTCGCCGGCAAGCTCCTGCACCGAACTGCCGTCGGTCACGTCGAGCGGAACGACGACAGCTTGGGGGAGTGCGCGCAACGCCTCCAATCCAGCACTCTTCTTCCAAGGCTCGGCCTCGCCGATCCAAATCTTATCGGCGCCGGCCTTCGCCAGTGCCTGCACGATCGCCTGGCCCACGAGAGTCTTTCCATCGGTGACCAGGATCTTGCGACCACGCGGATCGCAAGTGAACTCCCGCAAGTTTGGGTCTTCGGACAAACCCGGCCTCCCTTGTTCGGGCATGACGATAAGCGCCGCCTGCCCGGCACGATCAAGCGCCGCCTCGATGCGCACGCGGCAAGGCGCCGCTCCGACACTCGCGTGCACGTAACCGACGACATTGACGCCGGCGTCGAGGCGGACAATGCCGGTGCGCCACGGCAACCGCTCGCGAAAATAAAGCTCCTGCGCGGTCCGAAGCGTTGTGTCGGTGAGAAGCTCGCCCTGGCCATCCTGCGGCTGCCAGATCAGCCGATGCGACAGGCACGTACGGCAAACCTCGCGCGGCGGATATTGCACTGCGCTGCAGTCGCGACAAACTTGGAGCGCGAAGCGGCCACGCGCTGCGGCAGCGGTCAGGCCCAGGGCGACGCGGCTGCGCGAAGCCGGCGGCAGCGTCGGCTGCCGCGTGCGCAGGATCGGATTTTTTGCTGGCCGGCGCGCGGCTCGCCCTGGCATGCGCTTTTTCTCGCTCCCGCTCACGTTCAGGCCGCCGCAAGCACGATGGCGCCGCTGCAAACGCCGCGATCGTAATTGATCATGCCGAAACCCGAAACGACGCCATGCCGCGCGTTCGGCACTTGTCCCCCGAGCGGCGCTCCGGTGAGCTGCCGGATGGCCTCGGTAATGCCCAGATGTCCGCCGGCGGCACCAGCTTGTCCCACCGACAACTGGCCGCCCGAGGTGTTGACCGGAAAGCTGCCGCTGATCTCGAAACTATTGGCGCGGACGAAATCGGCTCCCGCGCCTTCGTCGCAAAAGCCAAGCCCCTCGAACTGCAGCACATTGATCACCGGATAGTCGTCGTAGGTTTCGAGAAAATCGATATCCGCCGGACCGACCCCCGCCTGCGCGTATAATGCGTCGCGGTCCATGACCCAGCCGCCGCGATACTGGATCGGGTCGTCCGCAAAAGCATTGTGCCGCTCGATGGCGCCGAGAAGCCGCGCATACGGCAAGTCCAGTTGCTCGGCGGTTGCGCGCCGCATCACCAAAAATCCTTCCGCACCGGCACAAGGCATCACACAGTCGAACAGTCGCAGGGGATCGGCGACCAGGCGCGCATCCAGATATTGCTCCAGCGTCAGCGGCTTCTTGAATAGCGCCAACGGATTCTTCAACGCGTTATCGCGCTGCGCCACGCACAGCTTGCCGAAATCCTCGCGCGTCGCCCCGAAGGTGCGCATGTAATAGTCGGTGAGAAAGGCGAAGCTCGCATTCGGTCCGCCGGAGCCGTAGGGATAAACTGCATCCTGGGCGAACTGGCTGAAGGCCGACGTGTTGCGGCGGAAACTGTCCGGATGGTTGGTGTCGCCGGCGATGCAGGCAACAATCTCAGCGTCGCCGTTCTGCACCGCGCGGGCGGCGCGGCGGATCGAAACAATGCCGGAGGCGCCGCCCATCGGCACATGGTCGAGCCAGCGCACCGTCATATCCAAATGCTGGGTGAGGCCAACGGCGGTGTCGGGCGAAAGCGTGAAGCTCGCGACCGCAAGCCCATCGATCCGCGCTTTCGGAATGCGCGCCGCCGCGAGCAATTCGGCCACCGCGCGGCCGAGAAACAAATGCGCGCTTTTGATGGAATAACGAACGTACGGCACCGTTACCGGTGCTGCGAGCACAACATCGTCGTACGGCGCCGGCGCAGCCATCACGCCGCACCGCCCAGATAGGTCGCCACCACGCGCGGATCATGCGCGAGCGCCGTAGCCGCGCCTTCGTGAGTGATCTCGCCCATTTCTAGGACATAGCCGTAATCCGCCGTCTCCAGCGCAGCGCGCGCGTTCTGCTCGACCAAAAGGATCGACACCCCGAGCTCGCGCAGCGAGGCGACGATGCGCAGGATTTCCCGCACCATGATCGGCGCCAGTCCGAGGCTTGGCTCATCGAGCAACAAAAGCCGCGGCTTCGCCATCAGCGCGCGGCCAAGCGCCAGCATCTGCCGCTCGCCGCCCGACAGTGTCTGCGCCTTCTGCCGTCGGCGCTCGTCAAGTCGCGGAAAGCGCGCATAGACTTGTTGCATGCTTTGCTTCACGGCAGAGCCATCGCGGCGGCGGGTGTAGCCGCCCAGCAAGAGATTGTCCGCAACCGTCATCTCGCCGAACAATTCACGGGTCTCCGGCACCAGACAAAATCCACGCTCGACGCGCTCCTCGACATCGAGGCGTTCGACGTCCACGCCATCATAAATGACTTCACCGCGCGAGCGCAGCAGCCCGGCCGCGGCGGCCAGAAGCGTGGTCTTGCCGGCACCGTTGGGTCCGATCACGGTCACGATCTGGCCCGGCTCCATGCGCAGGGCGACGCCGCGCACTGCCTCGACCTTGCCGTAGGCGACGTGAAGATCCCTGATCTCCAAAAGCGCCGTCATGCCACGCCACCCAAATAGGCTTCCTGTACACGTGGATCCGCCCGCACCGCCGCCGGAAGGCCCTCGACCAGTTTGGAGCCGAAGTCCATCACTACGATGCGGTCGACCAGCCCCATCACGAACTCGACATCGTGCTCGACCAACAGCACGGTAACGCCCTCCCGCCGCAAGCCGCGCAGCAAATCGGCCAGCGCAAGCTTCTCAGGTCGACTCAGGCCTGCGGCCGGCTCGTCGAGAATGATCAAAGCCGGATCGGCCGCAAGCGCGCGGGCGACTTCGAGAATCCGCTGACGCCCCAGCGGCAGGTTGCCGGCCTGCTCGTGGGCCTGCGCGCCCAAGCCCACGCGCTTGAGCTGCGCCAGCGCCTCGGCGCGGGCGCGCGCCTCTTCGGCGCGATCAAGCCGCAACGCGCCCGCCAAAAAACTCGAACGCGTCCGCACATAGGTGCCGAGCAGCACGTTGTCGATCAGCGTCATGCTCGGCCGCAGCTTCACATGCTGGAACGTGCGCGCGATACCGGCTTTGGCGATGCGGCGCTGGCCCGCGCGGGTCATGTCCTCCCCACGGAAGATGACCGTACCTTCATCGCTCTTGAGCGCGCCAGTGATGAGATTGAACATCGTGCTTTTGCCGGCGCCATTCGGGCCGATCAGCCCGACGATCTCGCTGGCCTTCACCTCAAAGCCGACGCCGCCGACCGCCACCAGACCGCCGAAGCGTTTGCGCAAATCCTGCACCGCGAGCAGCGTGGTGCCGGCTTCCGGCATGGCCCGGCGCGGCAGCGGCTCCGCCGCAGCGGGCGCCGGTCGTGGCGGCTTCGGCAAGTAGCGGAGCACGAACGGCATCACGCCGCCGCGCGCGAATTGCAGCGCCAGCACGTAGATGACGGCGAAGACGATCACTTCCAGTTGCTGGCCGTTCTCGGCGAAATGCGGCAGCAAATCCTGTAGCCCATTCTGCAGCAGTGTAATCAGCGCCGCCCCGACAACGGCACCGAGGATGTGGCCCGAGCCGCCCAAGATCGCCATGAACAGATATTGGATGCCCATGCGCAGATCGAAGGGCGCTGGGCTGACATAGCGGCTCATGTGCGCGTAGAGCCAGCCCGACAGTCCGGCGAGCAGCGCGGCGATGACGAAAGTCAGAAGCCGGATGCGAAAGACGCTGATGCCGAGGCTTTCCACCATCATCACGCCGCCGCGCAGGCTGCGAATGGCGCGGCCCTCGCGCGAGTCGAGCAGATTGGCGATCAGGATGGTTGCGACCCCGAGCACGCCCCAGATCAGATAGTAGATGGCATCGTTCGGAGCGAGCGAGAGCGACCCGATCGTAATCGGCGGCACCTCGCCGATGCCGTTGTTGCGGCCGAGCGTTTCCAGATTGCCGAACAAGAAATAGATCGACAGCCCCCAGGCGATGGTGCCGAGCGGCAGGAAATGTCCGCCGAGACGAAGCGTGATGGCGCCGAGCAAGGCGGCAACGATCCCGGTCAGCGCCAGCGCGAACAAAAGCCCGAGCCATGGCGAAGCGCCCTGCGCGGTCGTCAACCAGGCGGTGGCGTAGGCGCCGATACCGACAAAGGCCGCCTGCCCGAACGAGGTCAATCCGCCGACGCCCGTCAGCAGCACTACACCCAGCGCAACCAGGGCATAGATGCCGATATAGTTGAGCAAGGTGATGGTGAACTCGGCGGCCCACCACGGCGCCGCGAGCAAGCCCGCCACGATGACGCCGAGGATGATGAAGCCCCAGCGGACGGTCATCCTTCGACCTCCGCATCCTCTTCGTCGGTATGATCGAGCGACAACGAACGCCACAGCAGCACCGGAATCAGCACGCTGAAGACGATCACTTCTTTGAATGAGCTGCTCCAGAACGACGCGAAGCTTTCAAGGAGCCCGATCAGCACTGCGCCGATCGCCGTGCCCGGATAGCTGACCAGGCCGCCGATGATCGCGCCGACGAACGCCTTGAGCCCGATGATGAAACCGGAGTTGTAATAGAGCGTGGTCACCGGGCCGATGAGTATCCCCGATATCGCGCCCAAGAGGGACGCCAGCAAAAATGCCAGCGTGCCGGTATTGCCGGGGCGGATGCCGACGATGCGCGCGCCGACACGATTCACCGCGGTCGCGCGCAACGCCTTGCCGGCAAGCGTGTGCTCGAAGAAAAGAAACAGCAGCAGGCTGAACACGATGGCGGTCGCCACCATCAGCACCGTTTGCGAGGTCACGATCATGCCGCCGAAGCGAAACACTTCCGTGGTCAGTGGCTTGGTGCGAAACCCTTCCGGACCGAAAAACAGCAAGCCGAGTCCTGAGAGCGCGAAGGTCAACGCCACCGAGACGATGAGCAGCAGCAGGACCGAAGCGCCCGCCAGCGGCCGCAGCGCGATGCGTTCGACAAGCGGCGCGATTGGAACGACAAGCGCGATGGCGAGCGGGATTTGTGCCCAGCTCGGCAAGCTCGCGCCAGCGAAGAGCCACGCGACGACTGCCGGAATGAGCGGCAGAACGCCGTAGCCGATCAGCCCCCGGACGATCTGCCGTGGCTCGCCGCGGCGCCAATGATGAATGGTGACGACGATGCAGGCGACAACAGCCAGGCAAGCGACCAGATAAACCGTGCCGGGCATGCGGCCGAGTTGCAGTGAGGCGAGCGTCAGCGCCGAGAACGCGACAATGTCGCCGAACGGCACGAACACGACGCGCGTGACCGAAAAAATCAAAACCAGACCGAGCCCGACGAGAACGTAAATCGACCCGGTGGCGATGCCGTCGATGCCGAGGATGAGAGCAATGTCGGGCGTCATGCCGCCCCCGGCGTCATTGCGCTGCTGCAGCGGCTATCGCACGCGATTGGTCTTCGTTCTGTGGTGCGAAAAAGCCTGGACCACAGCGGCATTTCAGTTCCGCCAGCATGAGGGACAGGGAAGAAAACCATTGCGGGCCAATTGTTTCAAGCTTAAAATTCTTACCAAGGGCGATGTGTGACGATCCGCCGTTCTTAGCGGTCGCGGCGTGATTTCGGGAGGTTCGCGTGCATCATTTTTTGCGTGTCGCGGCGGTCGCGTCCTTGAGGGTGTCCTTGGCGGCTTCCTTTGCGACCTCCTTGGCGTCGCTCCCGGCACGCGCGGCCGACATCACCGTCGGTCTTGTAACCTCGCTGACCGGCCCGGGCGCCTCGATCGGTATCCCTTACGCCAAGGGCATGGCCGCAGGCGTTGTCTATAAGGACGAAGTCGACGGCATCAAAATCAAGACGGTCACGCTTGACGACGCCTCCGATCCGTCCACCGGCACGCGCGATGCGCGCAAGCTGATCGAGCAGGACAAGGTCGATGTGCTGATGGGCGCCGGCGCGACACCGACCACGCTGGCGATCGCGGCCGTTTCGCACGAGCTGAAAGTCCCGCTTGTGGCACTGACGCCCACCGGTGACGTGCCCGGCGATGCCGGTTCGTGGATGATCTCCGTGCCGCAACCGCCGCCCATGATGGTGGAGTTGGTGGTGAAACGGATGACCGGCAGCGGCGCCAAGACGGTCGGCTTTATCGGCTACAACGATGCCTGGGGCGACCTCGTTTACAACGCGCTGAAGAAGACCGCCGATCCGGCGGGTATGCAGATCGTAGCGAACGAGCGTTATGCACGCGCCGACACCTCGGTGACGGCGCAAGCGTTGCACTTAGTCGCGGCGTCCCCCCAAGTGGTGATGATGGGCGGCTCCGGCACGCCGGGCGCGCTTCCCTTCATTGCGCTCGCCGACCGCGGCTACAAAGGCCAGATCTACGGCACCCACGCCTTGATCAATCCAGATTTCGTACGCGTCGGCGGCGCGGCCGTCGAAGGCGTGATCTGCCCGGCCGGCCCGGTCGTCGTGGCGGAGCAGCTTCCCGAATCCGCGCCCACGCGCAAGATCTCGATGGAATACCTTGCCGCCTACAAAAAGGCGAACAACGAGGCGGCGAGCGGCGGCTTCGCGCCTTATGCGTTCGACGGCTGGCTCATCATACTCAATGCCGCCAAGCGCGCGCTGGCGACCGGCGCGCAGCCGGGCACGCCGGAATTCCGCACCGCTTTGCGCGACGCCATCGTCAACACCAAGGAGCTTGTCGGCACGCACGCGGTCTATAATTTCAAGCCCGGCGCCACCACCGGCGTCGACGAACGCGCGCAAGTCCTGGTCAAGCTCGTCGGCGGCAAGTGGACGCTGATGCAGTAGCGGTCAGAGCATGATCCGGAAAAGCATGCCCTCGGGCATTGACCCGATAGGGGGAATCCGGTTTTCCGAAAAGATCATGCTCAAACAAAAATCTTTGTCGTGCTACGCCCGCCGCGATGACGGCAGGCGCGGATGCGCGATGATCTTCACCGCGGGATTGTTGGACAGATAAGCCTGCAGCCGCACGGCGTCTTCGCTGCTGACGATCAACCGTTCGACAAGACCGAGAAGCTGCAGAAATTCCGCCTGGCTGAGGCAGCCGAACTCAGCGTCATTGACCTGCCGCTGCACCGGCGCGAGCTCCGCCAATAGTGCATCGGCCTTTTCCGAGACTTGCAGCTTGACGCGCCGGCGGTCGGCCGGATCGATCGATTTATGGATGAGACCGCGTTTCAAAAGCTTGTTGGTGATGTTGGTGACGAACGCGCCGCTGAGATGAAGATGCTCGGCGACGCGGTTGACGTTGACATCGCCCTCTTCGGCGTCGAGATGCCGGATCGAGATCAATGTGGAGTATTCGACGCCGAGCAGCCCGATGCGCGCGGCGTGACCGCGGCGGATCGCTTCGTGGCGTGAAAGGAAACCAAAGAAGCTGTGCACCAGCCGGCGAAAATGCCGATCAGAACCCTGGACCAGGAGTTCCGGCCGGGACACCGTGAGCGGTGGAGAAGGATGGCGGCGGCCGTTTTTGCGCGGCAGCGTTCCGGGCGAGCTGGTATTGCGTTTGCGGGCGGAACTGGTCATGGAACGTCGCTTCGTATGGTCATCGGTCATGGCGCGCCTGACGCAGTTGCCGGCGCTTTTCCCAAAAAGGCTTCGGAGATCAAGGAGCCGACCGCGAGCTCGGCAGCCGGACCGGATGCAGTGACGCAGCCGGTTTCCATCAGATAGGCGCGGTTGGCGAACTTCAGCGCCTGGCGCGCTTTCTGCTCGACCAGCAGAACGGTGAGACCCTCGCGGCGCAAATCGGCGATGGTGCCGAACACGAATTCAGTCATTTTGGGCGCAAGCCCGAGCGAAGGCTCGTCAAGCAGAAGAAGGCGCGGCCGGCTGAGGAGCGCCCGCGCGATCGCCAACATCTGCTGTTCGCCGCCGCTCAGAAGATTTGCCATCGCGGCACGGCGTTCCTTGAGAATCGGAAAGCGCTCGAACATGCGTTCGATGTCGGCGGCGGCTACCACGCGATCCGAACGGGCGTAAGTGCCCATGCGCAGATTATCTTCCACGCTCATGCGGCCCAACATGCCGCGGCCTTCCGGCACCAGCGAAAGACCTGCGCGCAGATTGCGCTCGGCCTGGTTGGGAATAAGCGCGCGTCCCTGATAAGCGATCTCGCCGCGAAACGGCAACAAGCCGGCGATGGCCCGCAGCGTGCTGGTCTTGCCGGCGCCGTTGGCGCCGATGAGTGCCACGATCTCGCCGGCTTGCACATCGAGATCGATGCCGCGAACGGCGCGGATCGGTCCGTAAAACACTTCGAGCTTGCGCACGCTCAGCATGCCTCGCTCCCCAGATAGGCGTCCAGAACCACAGGATCGCGGCGGATCGCGGCCGGATCGCCGGCGGCAATGCGGACACCGAAGTCGAGCACGTAAAGCTCGTGACAAAGGTTCATCACGAACGCCATGTCGTGCTCGATCAGCAGAATGCTCAGCCCCTCCTCGTTCAACCGCAGCAACAGCTTGCGCAAGTCTTCGGCTTCGTCGTGATTCATGCCGGCGACCGGCTCGTCGAGCAGAAGCAATTTGGGTCCGCTCGCCAGCGCCCGCGCCATATCGACTTTGCGCTGGATCCCATAGGGCAATGTGCGTGCGAGCACGTTGCGATACGCTTCCAGGCCGAAGAATTTGAGAACGTGCTCGGCGCGCGCCGTCACCGCCGGGTTGCTCCAGCCGAGCGGCACGAGGCCCCGTAGCGCGTGGCCCTTCGGGCGCTGCGTGACCAAAAGGTGTTCCCAGACCGTCATGCCGGCAAACAAGCGGGTGTTCTGGAAAGTGCGCGCCAGCCCGGCGCGGATGATGCGATGCGCAGGCCAGCCGGCCACATCGTGGCCATCGAAGACAATCGCGCCGCCGTCGGCGCGATAAGCGCCGGTGATCAGATTGAACAGCGTGGTCTTGCCGGCGCCGTTAGGGCCAATGACACCGACGATGCGGCCGCGCTCGACCGTCATCGATATGTCGGACAAGGCGCGGACGCCGCCGAAGCGCCTGCTCACCCCATCGAGACGAAGGAGCGTATCGGGCGAAGGCGCGCTCATGCCCTGGCGCTCCGGAACGTCAGCCGCGCTAACAGCGGGCGGTCGAGAAGGCCTTGGCGCCGCGTGAGCAGAACGATGATCAACAGCGCCCCGAAGGCAGCCAGCCGCCAGTCGGCAATAAAGCGCAGCCATTCGGGCAGAAGCACGAGAACCGCAGCGCCGGCCAGCGAGCCTATCCCTACGGTCGACCCGCCGAGAATGACCGCCAGCACAAAATCGATCGAGCGCTCGAAACCGAAATTGCCCGGCTCGATATAAACGTGATGATGCGCAAATAGCGCGCCGGCCACGGCCGCAATCGCCGCCCCCAACCCAAACGCGCCGACCTTGATCAGCGTGGTGTTGAGACCGACGAGACCCGCGGCGGTCTCGTCATCGTGCACGGCGCGCATCTGCAGCCAGACATGCGAGCGCTCGAGCAGCAAAATCATGAGCAAAATACCGGCGGTCCAGATCCAAATGGTGCCGAGCGCGACATGATGCATGCCGTGATAGCCGCCGGCGCCGCCCATCGGCGTGAATACGAGAAAGAAACTGCGCACCATCTCGCCGAAGCCGAGCGTGGCGATGGCGAGATAAATGCCTTTGAGCCGCAAGGCCGGGAAGCCGACCACAATGCCGATGATGCTTGCCGCCAGCGCCGCGACCACAATCGCGCCAGTCAACGGCCACTGCATCTCCACGGTCAGGAACGACGAAAGATAGCTGCCGATCGCCATGAAGCCGGCATTGCCGAGCGACAATTGATTGGTCGCCAGGATCACGAACACGCTGAGCGCCCCAAGCGTCAGAATGCCGATATCGGCCAGGAGCCCGGCATAATAGGTCGACATCACACGCGCTGCCCAAGATCGGAGCGCGCGCCGCCGAGCAGGCCCTGCGGGCGCAGCAACAAGATCAGGATCATCAGCCCGTAGACCACGAAGTCGCGCATCTGCGAGCCCCCATAGGCGACGGTCAGCACCTCGGCGATGCCGATCAGCGGCCCGGCCAACAGCGCACCCCACACATTGGTGGTGCCGCCGATCACCATCACGGCGACCGCTTTCAGCCCGGTGTCGACGCCGACATAGGGCGTGATCGCCGCATAATGCAGGCTGATCAGCACGCCGGCGGCGCCGGCGAGCGCGCCTGAGATTGCGAATGCGTACATCATCATGCGGCCGGCGGAGACGCCGAGAAGCCGCGCCACATCGCGGTTCTCAGCCACGGCCCGCAACGCGCGCCCCGCCGACGTGCTCTGGACCAGCCACGCCAGCACGCCGACGAGAACGATCGTGATGCCGATGATGGCGATCTGCATCACACCGATCGTGAGCGAGCCCAGCGTCAAACGCTCGTCGAACATTTCCGACGGCAATTGCAGCGGGTCGGAGCCCCACACATTGGTGACGATGTTCTGCAGAATGATGGAGAAGCCGAGCGTCGAGAGAAGCGGCGCGATCGGCGGCGCATTGCGCAGCGGCTCGCAGCCGATCTTTCCGATGACAACCGCGGTCAGTGCGCCCGCGCCCATTCCGGCGAGCAACGCGACCGGTAGCGGAAAATTGGCGGCGATCACACTGAAGCCGACGAAGCCGCCGAGCATGAATAGTTCGCCGATGGCGAGATTGAGGATCGAGAGGATCCCCATCACCAGGGAGAACGACAACGCGATCAACGTGTAGACCGCGCCGAGCGTTAGTCCATTCACCACTTGCTGCAGCAGCATCGTCGTGTGTCTTGTTGGCGTGATCGCAGCGCCAAGGCGCCGATCACCTCAACGCCTGCGGGGCGCGTGAAATCAGCAACCGCCCTCGGCGCTGCATGCGCTCTCTTTGGTCGTCCAGGCGCCGTTTTGACCCTGAACGATGAAAAAGGTCTTGGCGGCATCGCCATCGGCGGTGAAGCTGATCGGGCCGCCGAAGCCTTCGAAACCCTTCAGGTTGGTGAGGTAATCGCGAATCTTGGTGCGGTCGGCATCCAGATCGTCGGCCTTGCCGCTGACGCCGGCTTGCTTGATGCCGGTGACATACATGCTAACGATCTCGTAGATGTTGGCGTCATACATGCTCGGCTCGATGTCGCTCGGCAAGCCGGAAGTCTTGCGCAGCAGCGGCTGCACCTCGGCCACGAATTTCTCCGCCTTCGGGCTTTTCATCGTGGCGTAGAAGGTCGCCGGCGCGACGATCGGAATCTCCGGCGCCGCTCGAAGAATGGCCGAGGAGATCAGCGGCGTGCCGCCGATCACCGGCTTCGCCAGCCCTTGGCGTTTCATCTCGCGGAGAACCGTGATCGCCTGGCTGTAATCGGCCCCGATCACGACACCGTCCGGATTAAGCCCCTTGAGCTTGGTCACCTGGGCGCTGACATCGAGCTCGCCGGTGTTGAACGAGATCAGATCGCTCTCGTTGAGCACTTTGATATCGGCGCCGGCAAACACCTTCGGCATGATCTTAGTGGCGATCGCGGTCGAAACCGCGTCCTTGGCGTCGTAGATCACCGCCACCGTCTTCACATCGAAGGTTTTCTTGAAGTACGGCACGGAGACTTTCGCCAGAATGCCTTCGTCGACCGTGTTGCGGAACGCCCACGGCCGGTTGGCCTTGGCGACGCCGGGTTTTGAGGAGGCTTGCGAGGTCGAAACGATCTTCATCTCGTTGGCGACTGGAAAACTCACCTCGCAGGCGCTGCTGGTGAGCGGGCCCGCGATCGCCAGAACCTTGTCGTCGCCGGCGAGCTTGCGCAGCGCGTTGGCGGCTTCCGCCGGCTTGGCGTTGTCGTCGTAAATAACGATCTTGAGCTTCTTGCCGCCGACGCCGCCGGCTTCGTTGACCTGCTTTTCCAGAAGGTTGAGCGTGGTCGTATTGGCGCGGCCCCATTCGGCGAACGGACCGCTGCTCGGCACGATGGCGCCGAGCGTGATTTGATCTTCGGCGCGCGCGATCGCGCTGCCGGTCAGCGCCATTGCCGTGCCGAGCAACAGGCCGAGCACGGATGTGCGGATGGTCGTCATGACTTCCTCCTCCATCAAAGAAATGCCCGGCCCCGCACCGGCGGCACGCGGGGCGCTTTTCCGCCGCACGCGCATTGACAACGCTAACATCGATCAGCCAACTTGAAAAGCTTCGTTTGTTAGGCAATTATGGAAGCCATTGCGCGGGCGGGACGCGTCGCGGCAGCGCCGAAAACGCTGAAAATGCTCACAAAACGAGACATTCGGGCGAACATGGACATCAAGCGGATCCTGAGCTTTGTCGACGAGGTGCGCAGCGAAGCCGGTCGCCGCACCGAACCGCCACTGCGCAAGGCTGCGGTCGTGGCGATCGTGCAAAATCCGTTCGCCGGCCGCTACGTCGAGGATCTGTCGGCGCTGACGCAGGCGAGCGAGGCGATCGGGCGCGAGATCAGCGCGCTGGCCGTCCGCCTGCTCGCGCCCGGCAAACCGGTCAGCTACGGAAAAGCGGCGGTGATCGGTCTTGCCGGCGAGCAGGAGCACGGCAACGCCATGCTGACCACGGTTTTCGGCAATGTGATGCGCGAAGCCGCCGGCGGGGGCAAAGCCTGGATATCCTCCTTCACCAAGCGGGCGGCCCCCGGCGCGACCATCGACATTCCGTTCGCCCACAAGGACGCGCTCTATGTCCGCTCGCACTATGACGGCATCAGCATCACGCTGCACGACGCGCCGCTGCCGGACGAGATCGCGCTGATCTGCGCCTACGCCACCCGCGGACGGCCCAATGCCCGCGTCGGTGGATTAGCCGCCGACGCGATCAAAGGCCTCGACGGGCTGACCTGAACTTGCCGACACCGCGCGCGACCGGCCGATGGAGTTTGACGATGAGCGATTGCAAGACTGGCGCCGAGCACATCAAGTCGCTGCAGGATGGACGCACGGTCTATCTCGACGGCAAGCTTGTCGGCGACGTCACCGAGCATCCGGCCTTCCGCAATGCCGTGCACTCGGCGGCGGGGCTCTACGATTTCCAGGCCAAGCCGGAAAATCTCGAGTTGATGACGTTTCGCCCCAATGGCTCGAACCGCCGGGTCAATCGCGCCTGGCAGATGCCGCGCAGCTACGACGAGATGCTGACGCGGCGCAAATCCCTGCAAGCCTGGGCGGCGCAATCGTGCGGCTATTTCGGCCGCTCGCCCGATCACGTGGCCTCCTCGCTGGTCGGCCAGCGCATGAGCCTCGACGTGTTCCACAAGCACAGTCCCGACCGCGCCAAGGCGCTCGCCGACTATTTCGACTATGCGAGCAAGAACGATCTGTTTCTGACTTACGTCATCATCAATCCACAGGCGCAGCGCGGCAAGGATTGGGGCGAGCAGGACGAGGATCTGGTGGCGCGGATCGTCGACGAGGATGCGGGCGGCGTCACCATCCGCGGTGCCAAGATGCTCGGCACCTCCTCGATCATGGCCAACGAGGTGTTCGTCGCCAACCTGCAGCCGCTCAAGCCGGGCGAGGAGGCATTCGCCTTTTCCTGCGCGGTGCCGATGAACGCCAAGGGCTTGCGTGTGCTTTCGCGCAAATCCTACGAGCAGCACGCGGTTTCGCTTTACGACAATCCGCTCTCGGCACGCTTCGATGAAAACGACGCGGTAATGTATTTCGACGACGTGAAGGTGCCGTGGGACCGCATGTTCGTCTACCGCGACACCGACATGTGCCGGGCGCAGTTTCACGACACCCAGGGCCACGCCTACCAGAACTACCAGGCGCAGATCAGGCTCTCGGTGAAGATCGCCTTCTTGGCCGGCATCGCCCGCGGCATCACCGAAGCGATCGGCACCACCAAGATTCCCTCCGTCTCCGAGACGCTCGGCATGCTGGCGGCCGAGGTCGGCATGGTCAACGCCATGCTCTCGGGCATGGAAGCCTCCGGCTCGCAGTTCGACGAATGGTACGTGCCGAACAAGCATTTCATGTATTCGGCGCAGGTGATCACCCAGGATCTTTATCCGCGGGTGATCCGCACCATCCGCGATCTCGCCGGCGGTGCGCTGATCATGCTGCCCTCCTCGATCCTCGATTTCACCAATCCGGAGATGGCCGCGATCATCAACAAGACGCAGCGCGCCGCAGGCTTGCAGCCGGAGCAGAAAGTGAAATTCCTCAAGGCCGCCTGGGATGCGATTGGCTCGGAATTCGGTTCGCGCCATACGCAATATGAAATGTTTTACGCCGGCGCGCGCTTTGTCACCGCCGGGCACAGTTTCCGCACCTTCGACTGGAAGAGCGCCACCGGTCTCGTGGACGCGCTTCTGTCCTCGTATGATCTGCAAAGCGAATTGGCCCGCGCGTCACACTGACCAACAGGACCTCCGATGAAGATCGCCATCGTCAATCTCGGCCAAATCGTTTCCGGGGATTGGCGCGATCCCTTCGTCGCCGGCGACACGATCCTGACCGATGGCGATCGCATCGTCCGTGCCGGCACCGCCTCCGCGGCCGAAGTTGAAGCGGCCGATGCCGTCATCGATGCCGATGGCATGACGGCCATGCCCGGCCTGATCGACTCCCACGTCCACGTCACCTTCGGCGACTACACGCCGCGCCAGCGCACCGTCGGCTTTCTGGAAAGCTACGTGCACGGCGGCATCACCACGTCGATCTCCGCCTCGGAAGTGCATGTGCCCGGCCGGCCCAGCGACCCCGAAGGCGTCAAGGCGCTGGCGCTGGCGGCGCAGCGATGCTTTGCCACCTTTCGGCCGGGCGGCATGCGGGTGATCGCAGGCTCGGTCATTCTGGAGCCGGGCCTGAAAGCCGCCGACTTCAAGGAGCTTGCGGCAAACGGCGTCACGCTCGCCAAGGCTGGCTTCGGCGCCGTGAAGACCGCCTACGATTACGTCCCGCTCGTCGCCGACGCCAAGGCCGCCGGCCTGATCACCACCTGCCATACTGGCGGCTCGTCGATTCCGGGCTCCGGCGCCATCACCGGCGATCACCTGCTCGCCATGCACCCGCACGTGTCATTCCACATCAACGGTGGCCCGACCGCCATGCCGGACGCGGACTTCGAACGGGTGATCCGCGAAAGCGAAATGGCGCTGCAGGTCTGCACCGCCGGAAATCTGCGCACCACCCTGCTCTGCGCCCGGCTCGCCGACCGGCTCGGCGCCTTCGATCGCTTCATCATGGGCACGGATACACCGACCGGCTCCGGCATCATGCCGCTCGGCCTCCTCTACACCATTGCCCATTGCGCCAGCCTCACCGACCTGCCGCCGGAGCGCTTCATCTGCGCCGCTTCAGGCAGCAATGCGCGCGTATACGGCCTCGACGCCGGCTATCTGGCTGCCGGGAAGGCCGCCGATATCGTGCTGATCGATGCCCCGGACGGCGGCACGCAAACAACCGCGCTCGCCGCCATCAAGCACGGCGACATCGCCGCCGTCGGCGGCGTCGTCACCGCCGGCGTACCGCGCTTTGTCGGCCGCAGCCGCAACACGCCAGCGACGACGCGCAAGGCGCGTGTGATCAAATCAAAGATCGTGCAGGACTTTTCCGGCGTCGCGCATTGATTGCGCCGACGCTTCGGTCTGTGCAGCGCAGCTAGAGTATCTGTGTTTCGACTGCATCACACATGCGTCATGGCCCGACTTGTTCCGGCCATCTACGTCTTTGTTCGTCCGTCGCTAAGACGTGGATGCCCGCGACAAGCGCGGGCATGACGACCTCGTAGAAACGCTCACGCTCTAAGACCGGCAATACCAGTACCGTCGCCGCCAGAACGGGCCGTTCTTCACGTAAATGCCGAACTGATTGCGCAGCAAATAAAGCTCCTTGGCGCTGTTATATTCAATTTTGGTCGCATGCCTGCAGTGCGGCCCGGGTGACTCTTGCGCGAAGCCTGGCACCGATAAAAACGTCAGCGCCAGTGCAGCGGGCGCCGCGCGGCGGATCAACCATTTCCCCCCAATCATCAGCGGTTCCCCTCGCCGTCACAATCCTTTCGGATTGGCCATGAACTCTTCGATAATTTCGGGCGGCGGTTTGATGAAATCGGAAACGCGACTGACCGAAAGCCCGTTCAGCCGCTTCAGCTTCACCGCCATCTCGGCCATCTTGACCACGATCGGAATGCCGTTGATCACCGGTGCGCCATCCACCGCGTGCCCCTTAAGCGGCGCGAACAGCAACATCGGAATGCCGCCGCCCGGAATGAGCACGTCGCAGCCCGCCGCCACCAGCGGCCGCGCCTGCTCGGCGAACAACCGTTCCACCTCTTTGGCCAACGCCTCCAACTCGTAGGCTTTGAGGATCTGCCCCGGTTCGAAGCTCATCGCATGCACGCCGGTGACGCGCTTTTCCAATCCGTACTTGCCGATCTGATGATGAAACCAGGAAATGTAGCGCGGATTGATGGTGACGATGCCGCTGCGCTGACCGAGCTGGCAGGCATGCAGCATCGACGCTTCGCCGAGCGACACCACCGGAATGTCCACCACCGAGCGCGTCTCATAGAGCCCGGCGTCCTGAAAATGCCCGATGACGAACGCGTCGTAGCCTTCCCGCTCGGCCTTCACGGCATTGCAGATCACTTCGCGCGCGCAACGGAATTCGACGATCGGATGCGCGTAGTTATCGTGCGGGGTGATGCCCTTGATGTCGACCGTCGTGCCGGGATCGACCACGCTGGCGAGATGGCGCCGCAACCGATCCCAATAGATCTTGCCGTTCGGCTCGTCGACATAGCTTTGATACCAGATGCGGATCGGGTCCATGGGCTTTCCGGATGGTTGGGTACTAAGCATGTTCCGGAAAAGTGGAAGCCGGTTTTCCGAAAGAACATGCGACAACAAAAGAACCTAGAGCATATCCCGATTCAACTTAATCAGGATATGCTTTAGAGACTGAAACTGGCGACGCTGGCGCCGCCGCAAACATACAGCACCTGCCCGGTGATAAACGAGCTCGCCGGATCGGCAAAGAACACCACCGCGCGCGCCGCGTCTTCGCTGCGTCCCAGCCGGCGCACCGGAATGGCCTTGGCGAGCGCCGCGGCGCGTTCGCTGCCGGCCGGAACCACCTGGCCGAACATCTCGGTGTCCTCGATGGGACCGGGAGCCACCACATTCACGGTGATGCCGTCGGGCGCCAGCTCCAGCGCCCAGGTGCGGGCCATACCGATCATGCCGGCCTTGGTGGCCGAATAGACCGTGCGGGTCGGCAAGCCGAGCGCCGCGCGCGATGAGATCAGCACCACGCGGCCGTAATGCCGTTCGCGCATCCCCGGTAGCGCCGCCTGCACCAGTAAAATCGCGGCGCCGAGATGAAGCTGAGCGAGATCGCTTAAATCTTCCTGCCGGACATCGGGGAGCAGATTGGGCCGAATGATGCCGGCGTTGTGCACCACCGCCGCGATGGGAAAGCGCCGGGCAAGTTCGGCCGCCACCTGCTCGGTCGCCTTCGCATCCATCAGATCGACCTCGACCGCGTGCAACGACGCGTGCGACCAATCCGGCTTGCGGCGGGCGATCGACACGACCTCGTAGCCCGAGTCAATCATTTGCCGGCAGATCGTTGCGCCGATGCCTGCGCTTCCGCCGGTGACGATGGCGACGGGGCGTTCTGTCATTTAGAATCCCAGTTCATGAAGCACAATCAGGTCTCATTTCCCGGATGCGATGCGGCACAACGTGCTGCATCGCTGATCCGGGATCGTCCTAGAGCATGTACCGGAAAAGTGGAAACCGGTTTTCCGAAAAGGACATGCGACAACAAAGAGATCTGGAGCGCTTCCCGATTCCATTTAATCGGGAAGCGCTCCAGGCTCCGAGTTTGCAACGATCCCGGGTCAGCGGCGCCCCACTTCGCTGCGCTCCGTGCCGCGCCGCGCCCGGGAAACATGATTGCGAACTTGCCTGGTTGAGCCAAGGCGTCACATGAAAAGCTGGATGCTACGCAAAGCGGCGTCGCAATTGACCAGATCGACGCGCTTTAATTTGATCTTGAGCTTGCCGTCCACCATCGCCAGCGTGTGTGTCGCCCAGGCGGCGTAAAGGTCCTGCTCGTCGAGCCGGGTTTCCACATAATGCATTGGCGTCCAGGTGACGTATTCGTTCGCCGCCTCGTCACGCTTGTCGATCTGCGGCATCTGCAGCACGTGGTGGCAACGGCTCTTCGGCTTCTGTGAGAAGGTGCGGTTGCCCTTGAGCCGCTCGACGCGAATACGCAGCAACAGCTTGTCCTCATACATCAGCGAGGTGGAGAGCCGCGGATCCGTCTGGCCCCATTCCAGCGGCATCCAGTAGTGACCGTCGTCGGTGAACAGATCGAGCCATTCCTCGAAGCGGTGCTGATCGATCAAGCGGGCTTCGTGCACGACAAAGCCGACCAGGTCCTGATCCGTCGGAGCGGGCATTTCAGGAGGTGTCCTTCAGAGCGACATGGTCATGAATTTCGACCAGGCGCGAAATTGATTGCGCATCTGCCATTCCGAGGTGCCGTTGACCACGGCCGTGTCCTGTCCGGCTTCCGTCGGCTCATAAAGGCGCTGAATGTTGACCCACGGATTGGCGTCAACCAGCAAGCCCTCCTGCGCGCGCTCATACATTTCCAGGTCGTCGTGCGCGACCACCGAGGTCGGCGCGTTGATCAGGCGGCTATAGGTGACGGTGCGTTCCAGCAATTGATCCGGCGCATCGACTAGGCGGAACGTCCAGGACTCCGCCAGCGTCCGGTTCGGCGCAATCGGCTTGAACTGACGAACTGCCTGGATCGGCCCCTTCACGGTGAAGTTAGGGAAATACGCCGTGTTATGCCGGTTCTCATCGAGGATCGCCTTGGCGCGCGCCTCGCCGTAGGCGGCGACCATTTTGTCGAAATAACCCGGCACGGATGAGTAGTCGGAGTGAATCGAGTGATGCACGCCGGTATGACCGTGGCCGTTGCGCCAGATCCGGATACCCATTTTCTCGTAGGCTTCGTAGGGTGAAATGAACGGCGCGAAAATTTCCACCGCCGGCGGCTTGGTGTTGGCGCCGGGAAACATCTGCTTCCACACCTCGACCGCCGTGCCGGCCGACAATTCATGGGCCACCATCGGGTGGCAGGTGTCGGTCAAATTCTCGACCAGCATCTTCCAATTGCAATTGAACATGTGACGCAGCGGCGCGCCGGCGACTTCAAGCCGCCCGACCGGCGAGCGGTCGACCAGATTATCGATGCTGGAAAGGCTTTCGCCGAAATAGTCCTCGAAGCCAAGCCCGGCATCGCTCATTTTCGCAAACACGAAGCCGCGGTAGTTCCTCACATGACGAACGCGCGGAATGCCCTTCGCGGCTTCACTGCCTTCGAGCCCGGTATGCTCGTAGCCCTTTCGCAGCGGGATCGCGAGCAGCGAGCCGTCGGTCTTGAACGACCAGGCGTGATACGGGCAGCGAAAGAATTTTCCGGCGTTGCCGCAGGTATCGATGGTGATGCGCGTGCCCTTGTGCGGGCAGCGGTTGTAGAGAACGTAAACGTCGCCGTCGGTGTGACGAACCATGAGCACCGGCTGCTTGCCGATGCTGGTGCCGAAATAATCGCCGGCATTGGGCACCTGGCTATCGTGGCCGACATAGATCCAGGTGTTGGCGAAGAGATGCTCCATCTCCAGGTCGAAAATCTCTTGGTCGACGTAAACATCGCGATGGACCTCGGTCTCGCGCACCAGTTCGCGGACGGCGGCTGCGTTTCCCTGATACTGGCCCATCCTTGTCTCCTATCGCGGCTGTTCGTCCCGGAGCATGATCTACGTCAAAAAGTTCCCATCGATACCTTAAAGATCAAGCACCAGCCGCGGCGTCTTCGCCCGCGACACACAGATCTGCATCAGCTTATTGCCGGCGCGTTCCTCATCGCTGAGGACGTGATCGCGGTGGTCGGGCACGCCCTCCAGCACGGCGACCTGGCAAATACTGCACTCGCCGCGCTGGCAGTCGTACAGCGGGTCGATCCCCTCATCGATCAGCACCTGCAGGATGCTCTTGTCCGGCGGCACGATGAAGGTCAGTCCGGAGCGCTTGAGCACGACCTCGATTTCGGTGTCTTCGGTCTTGTCTGCGGACATCTCGTCGGCCATTGGGACGGTCTCTCGGCTACGGCGCGCCGGCGTCAACCACCACGCCGGATACTTTAAGCCTAAAACAATAACGCGCCAGCTTTCATTGTGCTAATGAAAATCTGCCGTGCAGGAGAAGGTTCATGCCCGTGCCCGCAAGCGCGCCGGAGGGAATGCCAAAGATGCCGCTTCCGCGGCTCTTCCCGCCGTCGGAGCGGACCGTGCCGCGGATGCTCCAGCTCCAGGCCGAGCGCCACGGGCAACGTCGGCTCGTCTCGATCGGCGGCGTCACCCTCACCTACACCCAGGCCACCGAGGCCGCGGCCGGCCACGCCGCGGCACTGGCAGCAGCCGGCATCCAGCCCGGCGATCGCGTCGCCATCCTGTGCGGCAACCGCGCAGAGCTTCTTCTCACCATCCTGGGCTGCGCCTGGCGAGGCGCCATCGCGGTTCCCATCAATGTCGCCTCGCGCGGCGCCCAGCTTGAGCACATCCTGAGCAATTGCGGCGCGCGGCTGCTGGTGATCGAGCGCGAATTGGCGCCGGTGCTGGCGTCTTTGGACCGCGGCCGATTCCCGCTCGAAGCCCTGTGGCTGGTCGGCGAAGGCAACGACGGCGCTATCGACGGCTTCCGCTGCCAACCCTTCCCTCCGGCGCAAAAAGTGCTGCCGCCGCACCCGGTCGAGCCGAGCGACACCTTCGCCATCCTCTACACCTCCGGCACCACGGGCTTGTCCAAGGGCGTGTGCTGCCCGCATGCCCAATATTTTTGGTGGGCGGTCACGACCGGCGATCTCATCGGCGTGCGCGACGGCGACGTGCTGCTGACCACGCTCCCCATGTTTCACACCAACGCCCTGAACGCGTTCTTCCAGGCGCTGCTGAACGGAGCGACGCTGATCGTCGAGCCGCGCTTTTCCGCCTCGGGTTTTGTGCCGGCGTTGGCACGGCACAACGCGACGGTCACCTACGTGCTCGGCGCCATGGTGCCGATGCTGTTGTCGCAGCCGCCGAGCGACGCCGACCGCGCCCACAAAGTCCGCATCGCGCTGGCGCCCGCGGTGCCCGCCGAGTTCCACGCCCGCTTCACCGAGCGTTTCGGCTTCGGCCTCCTCGACGGCTACGGGTCGACCGAGACCAACTGCATCATGGGCGCGCCGCTCGGCGAGCAACGCCCCGGCCTCATGGGCCGCGTGCTCGAAGGCTTCTCCGCGCGGGTGGTGGATGCCCAGGACAATGAGCTCCCCGATGGCGAAGCCGGCGAACTCATCCTGCGCGCCGACGAGCCGTTCGCCTTCGCCACCGGCTATTTCGGCATGCCGGAAAAGACCGTCGAAGCCTGGCGCAATCTCTGGTTCCACACCGGCGATCGCGTGGTGCGCGAAAGCGACGGCTTCTTCCGCTTCATGGACCGCATGAAGGATGCCATTCGCCGGCGTGGCGAGAACATCTCCTCCTATGAAGTGGAGCAGGTGCTGGTCAGCCATCCGCAGGTCGAAAACGCCGCCGTGTTTCCGGTGCGCTCGGAATTGGCCGAGGACGAAGTGATGGCCGCCGTTGTGCTCAAGGGCAGCGAAAAGCTCGCCTACGAAACTTTGCTCGATTACTGCCAGCCGCGCATGCCTTACTTCGCCGTGCCGCGCTATCTCGAATACGTCGAAGCGCTGCCTGTGACCGAAAACGGCAAGGTGACCAAATACAAGCTGCGCGACCGCGGCATCACGACGGCCACCTGGGACCGCGAGAAGGCGGGATACAAGGTTACGCGCAAGAGCCCACGATAGAAGCGCGCAAGCTTACTTGAGGGCATCTTGCTGCCGCGCAAATAGGCATCGACCACGCTCACTGCATTGTCATCCATCGCTTACGCTTTATCGCGCATAGTCGGCGCGGGGCGATTGCAATTGGGGAGCTGTCATGTTGCGGGCTGCGCTTCTTCTCGTGGGTTTGATCACCTCAACCGTCGCCATCGCTCAAGCTGCGGAGCCTGTCCGCATCGGCATTACCACCATCCTCAGCGGCCCGATGGCGGACCGCGGACAATCTGAGCAATATGGCGCACAATTGGCACTGAACCGGATCAACGAGGCCGGCGGCGTGCTGGGACGGCCGATCGAGGCCTACTATGCCGACAACGCCTGCGAACCCGCGACCGGCGTGCCGGCAACCAAGCGTCTCCTCGAAAACGAACATGTGCCGGTGCTGATCGGTGCGCTGTGCACGCCCGTCACCCACGCGATCATGCCGGTGATCGCCGAGGCCAAGGTGCCTCTGGTGATCGCGACCTCCGCTGGGCAGGATTTCGTCGATGCGTCCGGCGTGGGCGGAAACGACTACGCGTTTAAGACCATTCCGTCCGAGGTCGATATCGCGCGCGGCCTGATGCGCTGGTTCGGATCGCAGAACGTCAAATCGGTGGCGATCGTCGCCGCCGCCGACACCTTCCCGCACATGAACGCGGTGGCGATGGCGAAAGCCGCAGCCAACGCCGGCATTCGCGTCACCTGCGAAGAAACCTTGGACAAGAACACCAGCGACTTCGGCGCCGTCCTAGACAAGCTCAAAGCCGGTGCGCCCGATCAGGTCATCGCCATCTTGGGGCCGTTCACGGCCGGCTTCTTCAAGGCCTATGAGGCGTCCGGCTGGAAAGTGCCGCTCACGGGCCGCATAGACTTTCCGGCCGCACTCGCCGCCGTTTCGCCGCAGTTCGCAGACTCCGGCGCTTTGGCGCAGGTGACCACCATCACGGTTTTCACGCCCGAGCAGCAGACGCCGCCCATACAGGATTTCGTAAAAGCCTACCGCGCGCACTACGGGCTGACGCCGACGCAACGATCGTTCTTCGTCTATGAAGCCACCTTGTTGGTGGCAGACGCCATCCGCAGAGCGAATTCAGACGAGCCGGGCGCTATCCACCAGGCGATCAAAACGACGAAAATGCCGTCGTCGCTTGGCGGCAGCTACACGTTCGACGATCACAACCATTCCCACACCCCGATGCAAATCCTGGGGATGCGGGACGGCAAGCCGGCCGTGATCGCGACGGAATAGCGCTTTCTCAGATCCCGACATTCGGTACGCGGGCTTTGTGCCCGCGTACCCTTCCCTACACCGTCCGCTGCGCCCGATCCTTCTCGTTCTGCGCCTTAATCGCCTCGCGCGCCTGCTGCCACTGCGCATCGGTCCAGTGGCGCAGGGCGTAGAAATTCGATCCGGTGGCGAGGCTCTGGCCGCCGTCGAGCGTGATGGTCTGACCGGTCAGCCAATCGCAGCCATCGGCGATCAGGAATGTTGCGAGGTTTTGTAGTTCCTCGATGCGGCCGACGCGGCCCATCGGATTGTCGCGCGTAGCGCGCTCGCCCGGTGTCTCGCCGGGACTGAGGCGTTTGCTCGCGCCCTCGGTCGGAATGACACCGGGCGCTATGGCGTTGAGCCTGATGCCGAAGCCGGCCCATTCGGTGGCAAGCGACATGGTCATGGTGTGAATGGCCGACTTGCTCATCGCCGACGGCACCACGTAGGGACCGCCATTGTGCACCCATGTCACCACGATCGATACCACGTTGCCCTTGTGCCCGCCGGCGATCCAGCGCTTGCCGACGGCCTGCGTCACATAGAAGGTGCCATGCATGACGATATTCGCGATGGCGTCGAAGCCGCGCGGGCTCAAATCCTGGGTGCGCGAAATGAAATTGCCGGCCGCGTTGTTGATCAGGTCGGTGAGCGGACCTCCAGCAAAAATGTCGGCCACCATCGTGTTGACCGCCGCCGCGTCGCGGATGTCGACGCCATAAGCGGTGACCTTGCCGCCGTGCGCAGCCATGAGTTCGGCGGCGGTCTCGTCGCATACGCTCTTGCGCCGGCCGCAGATGAAAACCTCGGCACCGAGCGCCAGGAATTTCTCCGCCATGCCCTTGCCCAACCCGGTGCCGCCGCCGGTCACCAGAATGCGTCTGCCGCGCAGCAATCCGTCCTTGAACATACTGCCCTTCCCGCCATCCTCGTTCTTGTTTGTCCGTTAGCAAAACTGAGCCGCGTATCCACAATCGGAAGCGCCGCTATCCATCGATGCGCTTCTTCACATGAGGGCTGCCTGTCACTTCCGACTGACCGTGCCTTGTGAGGCAAGCGATTGCTTGATGGCCCATGCTGCAGCCGCAGCGCCGCCTTCCTTTGACTGGTCTTTTAGCTCCTCAAGTTTGCCATAGCCCAACGTGTTGACGCCGATGATCAAACCTTCGGCGCCTTTTTCCGCGCTCATAAGCGGGCCGCCCGAAGTCGCCATGATGTACGATGCAGGTGTTGACGATGAGCTTTCCGTCAGCAGAGACGGCTTCGACTTGGCAATGCTTGTCTGCCGTCATCATGTGCGCTTTCTCACTCGGATAACCGCCGGTCAGCACCGGTGCGCCCGGCAACGGTCTTTCGGCTGCCAGCCGCAGCGGCGTCGTGCCCGATGGAAAGGGGTCCTCGACGTGGATGACCGCCCAATCGTCGCCGGCCGTCTCCACTTCTTTGGCGAAATCGTATTTCGATGACGTAACGTATCTAGAACCAGTTCTGTGCGCTCGGTACTCACCTTTGTCATAACCGAGCAGAAAGTGGATCGCGTCGGCAGAAACGAAACGATTGGTCCTCTCGTTATAGAGGCAGTGCGCGGCGGTGAGCACTTCATTGGGGCCGATGACCGAACCCGTACAGCTGGTGCGGAACGAGATGGTAGAAATCCCGATCTTCCCAACGGAGGCCCATGGATATGCCATGATATTTATCGCCTCGCGACGACGTTGCTGCACGTCCTGATCCATCGCGACGGCAGCGACGATGAGCCACGGCATGGCAAAAGCCAACGACAACAGAGATACGTGACGAACAAAATTCACGGTCAAATCTCAACAAAAGAGCGGTGGCACCAGCGCCAGGTCCGGATCGCGCCGCAAGCTGCGGTCGATATTCACAGCCTATGCGTTTACCGAAAGCAAACGAGTGCGGGTTTCGCGTAAGGCGAAGGCCCCATCGCGGGAAGATCTTCAAATTTTCATGGGAACGATCGGAATTGGCAAGGGGCTGCCTACTAAACGCAGGGCGCCCTACCCTTGACGCGAGAGGGCGGCCTCGCTCTCCATCACATCCGCCAGCATCGGCATCGAGCGCAGCGTCGCGCGATGCGCCTCCATGTCGCCAGAAACGCAGCAGTCGGCGAACAGGCGGACACGATAACCGAGGTCGGCAGCATCGCGTACGGTGTGCTCGACGGAAAATTGCGTAGCGAGCCCCATGGCATTCACGCGGTTGACGCCCCGCCCGTTCAGCGCAGCCTCGAGGTCGGTGCGCCGGAAACCACTGTTGCAATTGGTCGTCACCACGATCTCGTCCGCCGCCGGCTCGAAGCCCGCGAACGCCGCGGCGCCCCAGGAGCCGCGCTTGAGCGCGCCAAGCGTTTCGGTCTTCAGGAACAGGCGGCAGTTGCGCAGCAGGTCGGAATAATCCGGCGCAAAGGCGATGAAGATATGCGCAATCGTCCAGCCGGCGCGCCGCGCTTCATCGAGTGCGCGCTTACTGGCGGAGAGGAAATTCGCCGCCTCGGGCGTGCTGCGGTCGAGCGAGAATGGGATGAGTCCATCGGGATGGCAGATGTCGTTCTGATAGTGCAGCGCCAGCAACGCGTCGCTCATGAACCGCTCTTCTCAGTCGTATCGATCGATCTTGACGTTTTAAGCTTAAAATGTCCAATAGCGCACGCCTTTACGATACCCCTGCATAGAGGGCTTGCCCGATGAGTGATGCCGCCAACAGCGCGCCGCCGGCGCCGAATGTCGATCCGACCGCGCTCCAGGAGATCGCCCCGGGCGTTCACGTGATCACCGACCACCGCGTGCCGCTGGTGCCGAATATCGGCATCATTCTAGGCACCGACGCGGCGCTCGTGGTCGACACCGGCATGGGCCCGGCCAATGGGCAAAAAGTGCTGGACTGTGCCAAGAGGCTCGCCGGCGACCGGCCGCTGATCCTGACGCTGACACACTTTCATCCCGAGCACGGATTCGGTGCGCAGGTCTTTAAGGGCGCGGCGCGCATCCACTACAATCGCACGCAGCGCAATGAGCTGGCCGCCAAGGGCGAAGGCTATCTCGGCATGTTCAAGACCTTCGGCCCCGGCGTCGCCGCCGCGCTGGAAGGCACAAAACTCGTCGAGCCGGACGACGTTTACGAAGGCGCGTCGACGACGATCGATCTCGGCGGCCGCACGGTCGAGTTGCGTACCTGGGGGCTCGCGCATACCGCCGGCGACCAGGTGGTGTGGCTGCCGCAGGAGCGCATCCTGTTCACCGGCGACCTTGCCGAGGAACGCATTTTCCCGATCTTTCCCTGGTTCCCGCCGAATGACGCCGACATCGACGGCGCGCGCTGGGCGCAGGTGCTGGGAGAGCTCATTGCCTGGAACCCGGCCATCGTAGTACCCGGCCATGGCGATCTCGGCGGGGCCGAAATTCTCAAAGCCGTCCGCGATTACATGGTCGACCTCGGCCGGCGCGTCGCCGCCGAGCGCAAGAGCGGCAAGGATGCCGATACCGTCGTGGCTTCGCTCGGTCCGAAGATCCGCGCCGAACATCCCGACTGGGCGGCGCCGGAATGGATCGATTTCGCGATCCGCTACTATTCCACGCTGAGCTGACGCCCCCCCCCAGAGACGGCGGGTTAGAGGCTATCGCCCGGCCTGCGCTGCAGGGACCAAAGCCGCCATCTCGTGATTCCTGTCACAGATCGTAAACGCTCTTGGCGGCATAACCGTCCCCAGGGAACGGGGGTTCAATCATGCGCAAGCTTTTCATTCTCTTCGCTATCGTGTTCGCCCTGGTGTCGACCGGCACTGCAACGGTGGTCACCACTGCACTGACGTCCGACACCGCGATGGCCCTGGCGGTCCGCTAACGAAGCGTCTGCGACAGCCACTCCCAAGTAGCCGCCAAGGCGGCATGCCTGGGGTGTAAAGCGGACGAACGGGCAGCCACGCGGACAGCACGCCGAAGTGCTGGCAAGTGCCCGAATGAGCCGCGCGGCAATGCGTTACAGGCCTGTCCGGCTATTCCACAACCACACGCGTACCGACACCGACCCGGCTATAGAGGTCCTGGATGTCCTCGTTGCGCATGCGGATGCAGCCATACGACACGAAGTGGCCGATCGAGCTCGGCTGGTTGGTGCCGTGGATGGCGTACTCGCCGCCGGCGAGCGTCATGGCCGCCACCCCCATCGGGTTGCCCGGCGAACCGCCCGGAATCACTTGCGGCAGGTAGGGCTTGTCGCGGCGCACCTCAGCCGGCGGCGACCATGCCGGGTGGGTGTATTTGCCGCTGATGTAGGACGTGCCCGACCATTGCTTGCCGATGCGGCCGACGCCGACCGGATAGCTGATCGCCTGCCCCGAACCGGTGACGAGATAAAGCCGTCGCTCCTTGGTCCGCACGATGATCGTACCCGGAGCGGCCGCCTGGCGCATCGCAACGGTAGCGCCGCTCGCGTGCGCCGTGTCCGCACTCACCAATCCTGCGGCGCCGACAACCGACAGCAAAACTGCACCAAAGATCGCTTTCACAGCCTCACTCCACGCCATTTGCACACGGAAACGTTCAACCTCGACGCGGCTGCCGGACGAAACAGGCAACCGATTGCACAAAGGATTGTACGCAAACTCTCGATATAAATTGTTGAAGAGAATAAGCGATTTTATCTTTAATCGGCTTCGAGCGGACGAAGGGTCGCCGGTAAGCCCGCCTTGATCGTTCCTTAAACCTTTGCACTTATGTGAAATAGAAGAGCCTTCGCTCAACGGGAGGGGCGGATGGAATTCTATCCCAGCTTTCACGAACTGCTCGGCCGCGGCGGCAATAGCCTGACCTTGATCTTTCTGCCGTTGTTCCTGACCATGACCGTCCTGGAGGGATTGATCATCCTCTACCGGGAGGGGACCTATCCTTGGAAGAATGCCGGCGCGTCGGTGCTGGTCACCATCGGCCATCTCATTACCCAGGCGGCGGTCCATGGCCTGATCTTCGGCATCATCGCCGCCTTCGTCTACAAATTCAGACTGTTCACCATTCCGGTGTCGTTTCACCATTGGATCAGTTTGATCATCCTGTTTCTGCTCGTCGATCTTGGCTTCTATGTCGAGCATCGCTGCTCGCACCGCATCCGCTTCCTGTGGGCCTCGCACAGCGTGCATCACTCAAGCGACAAGATGCAGGCGACCACCGCGTTTCGCCTCTCATGGACGCCGATCCTGTCCGGGATATTCTTGTTCTATCTGCCCATCGTGTGGATCGGCTATGACCCGGTCTGGGTCTACGGCATGGTCTCGCTGAGTTTAAGCTATCAGTTTTTCGTGCACACCGAGCTGGTGCCGCACGTGCGCTGGCTGGAATGGGTGATCAACACGCCGTCGGCGCATCGCGTGCATCATGCCAGCAACGCGGAATACATCGACAAGAACTACGGCGGCGTGCTGCTGATCTGGGATCATCTGTTCGGCTCCTATCAGGCCGAACGCCCGGATATCGATATCCGCTACGGTCTGGTTCACGCGCGCTCGTCGGAGAATCCTTTCGTCATCGCCTATGAGGATTTTTGGCAGATGATCAAGGATGCGTTCGCCGCCGGCAGCGTCGGCAAGGCGTTGGCGCGGATGTTCGGGCCGCCGTAAAAAGGAAGGGGCTTGCGGCCTTAAGCGCGATCGACGCGCAAGCCAATATCAGCTAGCCACCGTCTTCAGCAGGCCAAGTTCCAGCAGGCTGCGCGCCGTGGCGAGAACGGCTTCCCTGGGGCTCCTTGGCTCCCAACCCAACAGGCGACGCGCTTTAGCGTTGGACGCGTTCTTGCGCGTGCCGAGTTCGGGCACGATGCCTCTGACTTCGGCATCGAACAGACCCACCAAACGCATCAGCCAATTGGGGACGGATCTGGTCGGAACCTTGCGACCCGCATCGCCGGCTTCCTTCTTGAGGATCAGCGCGATCTGCCGAATGCTCACAAAATCCTCGGCGGTGGCAAAAAACCGCTCGCCGCGCGCGGCAGGGGCGGTCATGGCTTTCAGATGCAGTTCGGTCACATCGCGCACATCGACGGCGCCGAACCACAAATCGGGGCAGCCCGGCACAGTGCCGTCCAACAAATGTTTGACCAGCAAAATCGAGGTCGAATAGTCCGGTCCCAAAGCCGGTCCAAAAATGCCGACCGGATTGACCACAGCCAACTCCAGTCCACCTCCTTCCCGAGCGATGAAATCCCAGGCGGCCCGTTCGGCGATCGTCTTCGATCTTTGATACGGTTGCACGCTCGGGTCGTCGAGATTTGTCCAATCTTCTTCAGTGAACGTCGCGGCTCGACCCTTGAAGCCATACCCGATCGCCGCGAACGATGACGTCAGCACCACGCGCTTGACACCGGCGTCGCGCGCAGCCCGCAACACGCGTAGCGCCCCGTCTCGGGCCGGCACAATTAAATCGCTCGCGTCCTTCGGCACCGTGCTCGGAAAGGGCGAAGCAACGTGAAGCACATGGTCGCAGCCGGCCACCGCTTCGGCCCATCCTGCATCGGCTGTCAGATCGGCACGAAACAGCGCTAGACGCTCGCCCACATCGCCGGCACCGCCCTGGCGCAGCATCGCGCGCACGTCGGCTTCGCGCGCCAGGTCACGAACCGTAGCGCGTGTTTGATGCCCGGCCGCCAAGAGCTGGAGCAAACAATGCGCGCCGACAAAGCCGGTGCCGCCCGTCACCAGAACACGTGCCATATCGTAGTTCTCCATATTCGAAGTGGCGGGGTGTCCCCCTTGAGGACGACGATGTGTGCGGCTGAGCCAATCGTCGTTATTTCATCGCGGGGGCGTCGACAGCAGCGCGCGCGTCTCGGCGACGACACGGTCTTGAAACTTCGGATCGCGCACGAGCGCGGAGCCGAGCATCGGACGACCGGCCTCGTCATAATAGACGCCGGTCTGCGCTGATGGATCGATCATGATGTTGGTAATCACCTGCCCGGCCCGCTTCGGCGTGCTTAAAATCTTTACGAAGGGCTTGAACAGCGGCACCAGCAGCGGGATCAAATATTTCGCCAGAAAGCGCACGAAGGCGCCAGCATCGCCGCCGAGACCCGTGGTTGGGTTGAGCCCCGGCTCAACGGCGTTGAAGCGCAGGCGCGGCGTCTCGCGGGCAAAGGCCATCGCGGCGGCGAGGGTCGCTTGCTTGGACGTCGCGTAGGCGTCGAAACCTGGCCGTTTGGCACCGCCCGGAGTTCCACTCACCGCGCGCGCTCGCCTCTGCAGAGATGTAGCGCCCGCCGCGGAAGCCGGCCATCCTGGCGGGCTTGCGCTCGGGGTCTTCCACAGCGGAGACAACGAAGACCACATTCGCACCGTCAGGCAGGTGTGGGACAAGTGCTTCGGTCAACGTGAACGGACCGAGGTGGTTAGTCGCAAAGCTCATGTCCCAGCCTCGCGCGTTCTTGGTCGGGCGCATCTGCATGATGCCGGCGTTATTGAGCAGGCCGGCAATCGGAAACCGAAGCGCGACAATCTCCGCCGCCGCGCGGCGCACACTCGCAAGATCGGACAAGTCGCAGACTACCGGCACCGCGCGCCGCCCCATCTGCTCGATGATCTTGCGCACCTCATCGAGCTTTTTGGGATCGCGGCCGACAAGGATGATCGTCGCGGACTTGGCAAGCTCGAGCGCCGCGGCGCGGCCGATGCCCGAAGTCGGCCCGGTGACGATGTAGGCTTTGCGAGCGGTCGGATCTTTCGGCGGAGCATCCATCGCCACTTTTCCTTGCATATTTGTCTGTCTAGACAGTCATATTTCATGTTAAAAAAATCAGCTAATCGCGCGCCACAGGGCTTCAAACCCGGCCTTGGAATGCTTCTTCGCGTTGCCGGGGTCGCGGATCATGAAATCCATCGTCGTCTCCGCCAGCGCGTTCATGATCGCATCGGCGAATTCCGGAGGAACGTTGCGCAGCGAGCCGTTGGCGCGGACCTGTTTCATCAGCGCGGCAAGGCCCGTCATCGCTTTATGACCGGCAACACGGCTCTCGGGAGTGATTTCGTCCGAGAGGCTGAGCACCGCCAGCACGCGCCGGTGGCTGGGATTCGACAGAGCCCAGTCCATCCAATTCGACCAGACATGAGAGACCTGCGTGCGCAAATCCGCTTGCGCCGGAAAGCCATCCAGTGCGGCTGACGCCAGCCCGGATTTCAGCTCGAGATAGAGTGCGTTGAACAGCTCGGTCTTGGTCTCGAAGTAGGTGAACAGCGAGCCGTTGGCGACGCCGGCCTCCTCAGCGATCTTCATGGTAGGCGCGCCCAGCCCTTGCGCCGCAATGACGCGTGCCGCGGCTTCCATGATGGCGTTGCGTTTGTCTTCGCTTTTCGGTCTGGCCATGCGCCTTGCCCAACAATCGGCACGACCATAACGAAGACTGTCTAGCCAGTCAATTATTGCTGACGATTCACCGGACAACCTTGCGTTGGAGCACGATTATGCGAGCGCCAGTCGGTAAACACGGATTTGAGGTTTCTTCCGAAGCAGCTCATCGGCCGATGATGCGCGCCTCCTGCACGTAGCCGAAGCCGCCCTTGCCCGACCAAGCTAGTCCGTCAGGATAGCGCAATTCTATTCCGGCAAGATCCTTCTCGCTCGCCAGACGCACGTTGACACCCAGCTGCACATTCCCGAACTTCGATATAGCGCTCGGGGTCAGGACGAAGTGCGTCGTTGAACCGCAATTTGCGCAGAACCGGATTTCCGCAGCGGGGTCTTCCTTATCTTCTCGGCTGTATCCCTTCGTCGTTCCCTCGATGCCGACTTCCGAGGGATGCAAATAGGCCCAGCGGGCGCCCGACTTACTGCACAGCGTGCAGTTGCACTCGTTGATAAAGTCCGGCCGCTTCGCAACTTCGATGCGAACTCGGCCGCAGAGGCAGAAGAGCTTTAGCATTCCGGTCTCATATCAGAAGCGCCCGCTCGCCGATAGCAGCCGTCGGATTTCCCACCAATCTCGGTCGCTTGCAAATGCGCTAGCCGCGCCGGAACGGCCAGGTCAGTTCGCGCCCGCCGGCCAACCCGTTCGGCCGGAACAGGATGATCAGCAGCATGATCAACGCCAGAATGACATCGCCGACGCCGGGCGGCGCGCCGATGGTGGTCTTGCCGATCTGCACGCCGATTTCGATTTGGCGCAAAAGCTCAGTCAGCACCGCGATCACGAGCGCGCCGGCGACGGCACCGGTGAGACTGCCGCGGCCGCCGATGATCAGCATCGCCACGATCAGGAAGGTGAGATCGAGATAGAAATTTTCGACGCGCACGATCCCGAGAAAATGCGCCAGCAGAACGCCGGCGATGCCGGACAGGAACGCCGAGATGACGAACGCGATCAGGCGGTGACAAACGACGTTGACGCCGGCAGCCTGCGCGGCGGGCTCGTCTTCGCGCGAAGCCCGCAGTTGCAACGCGGAGCGCGTCTCCTGGTAAGCAAACGCGATGACGATCGCGGCCAGCGCCCAGCCAAGCGCCGTCCAAAGATCCACATAGGACGGCAAGCCCATCAGCGAGTTCTGGCCGCCGGTGACCGCGGTCCAGTTGCCGAGCACGATATAGACGACGACCAGCACCGCGAAGGTAGCAATGCTGGCCGCAACGCCCGAGAGCCGCATCAACGGCATCCCGACCAGGAAGGCCAGCAGCGCCGCCGCGCCACCGCCAGCAAGCGCCCCCGCCAGGCTCGGCCATTCGGCGTGGGCGATGGCAGCGGGCAATTCCGGGAGGAACACGCTCTTCGCCGTTGGCTTCATGGTCAGGAGCGCCGAGACGTAGGCGCCCACCGCCATGAATGCGGCGTTGCCGAACGAAAGCACGCCGGAATTGCCGACGAAGACATAAAGCCCGACGACGGCGACGAGGTTGATCAACCCCTGCGTGGCCCGCCGCTGCAAGACCGCCGGCGCGAACGACATCCCCACGGCGATCAGAATGATGATCGCGAGCAAGGCGACGAGCGGCCACAGTCGCGGCAGGACGCCATAGTTGCGCGCCTTCCCCTCCGCCGCCATCAGATGCGCTCCTTCAGGCCGCGCGCTGGAATGAGTCCTTGCGGCCGGAACAGAAGCACTAAGGCCACAGCGACGAAAACGAAGGCCTCGCGAAACACCCGCAGGTCCGGCGGCAGCAGCGCTTGCAGCAGGATCGAAGCGGCACCCACCAAAAAGCCGCCGAGCGCGGCGCCCGTGAGGCTGCCAAGTCCGCCGATGACAGTGCCGACGAAGGCGATGACGACGAGCTGCAAGCCCATGCGCGGCTGTACCACGCCGGTCTGCACGACGAGAAAACAAGAGACCGCGGCGGCCAAAATGCCGCTCAGCGCAAACGCCATCGCGATCACCCGATTGGCGCGCACGCCGAGCACCCGCGCCATGCGGAAGTCTTCGGCCGCGGCACGCATCTGCAGACCGAGCCGGGTCGATCGCAGGAACCAAGTCAGCGCCACGAGCAGAACCGCGCTGACCACGATGGTCGCGATCTGCAAGAGCTGCAGCCGCACGCCCATCAGCTCGACTTGGCGGCCGAGCGCCGGAAGAAAATCGAGCCCCTTGAGCCGCGAGCCCACCACCAGAATAAGCAGCTTCTGCAGGAAGAAGCTCACCGCAAACGACGAGATCAGCAGCGTGGTCGGATCGGCGCTGCGCAGCGGGCGAAACGCGGCCCGTTCGGTGATCAGTGCCAATAACACCGCGACCGCAATGGCGCCGAACAGCATCACCGGGACTGGCAAGCCGAACAGCGCCAGAAGCGCATAGGCCGCGAACGTGATCAGCTCGCCGTGAGCAAAATTGATCAGCCGCATCACGCCGAAAATCAGCCCGATACCGAGCGCGGTCAGCGCGTAAAGGCTGCCGACGCTGACCGCATCGACCAGGATCTGGACCGAATGCTCCATTACGGTTCGCTCTTCGCCCCGCTGCTGGCCTCGTGCATGTGAACGCCAAAATAGGCCGCGTCGAACCGCGGATCGGCCTTGATCTCGGCGGCTGTGCCGCTCAGTCCGAATTCGCCGCCGCTCATCACATGGACGCGGTCAACCAGGCCGAACACGCGCTCGGCGTTCTGCTCGACCAGCAGAATGGTCACACCCTGCTCGCGCACGCTGCGCAACAGCACGTAAACCTGGTCGACAACGGCCGGCGCGAGGCCGAGCGAAGGCTCATCGAGCATCAGCAGACGCGGCCGTGAAATGAGCGCGCGGGCGATGGCGAGCTGCTGTTGTTCGCCGCCGGACAACTGTCCAGCCGGCTGCCGTCGCCGTGCGCCGAGAATCTGAAACATCGTGAACGAGCGCTCGAGATCGGCGCGCACGCCGTCAGCGTCGGAGCGCACGGTCGCGCCCAGCAGCAAATTTTCAGTCACCGTCAGGCTTGCGAAAATGTGGCGGCCTTCGGGGACCAGCGCGATCCCGTGCGCCACGACGTCTTCGAGCGCAATGCCGGCGAGCGATTTGTCGCCAAAGACAATACTGCCGCTTGCGGCCCGAACGATGCCGGCGATGGCGGAAACGAGCGAGGTCTTGCCGGCGCCGTTTGGGCCGACGATGCTGACGATCTCGCCCTCGCCGACGGCGAGATCGACGCCGCGCACCGCCGTCACCGCGCCATAGCGCACGACGAGACCGGACACTTGCAGTAACGGCGCGCTCATTGCAGTTTTTCGGGCCTAAGATACGCGCGCCGCACCCCGGCGTCGGCGCGGATTTCCGAAGGCGTCCCTGCCGCGATGGTCTTGCCGCCGTCGAGCACATGGATGCGCTCGCACAGATTCATCACCAGCGCCATGTTGTGCTCGATCACCAGCACGCCGCAGCCGTAAGTGGAACGGATGTGAAGAATAAGCTCGCGCAGCTCTTCGGCTTCGGCGGCGGCGAGCCCCGCGGCCGGCTCGTCGAGCAACAAAAACCGCGGATTGACCGCGAGCGCGCGCGCGAGCCCGACCCGGCGTTCCTCGCCATAGCTCAGGCCGGATGCGAGCCGGTCCGCCTTGTCGGCGAGATGCAGCTCGGTGAGACTATCGGCGGCACGGCGGCGCGCTTCGCCGCGCGACAGCCCCTGCCCCACATAGCCGATCTCGACATTCTCGCTCACGGTCAGCCCGCGAAACAGCCGCACCGCCTGGAAGGTGCGCACCACGCCGGCGCGCGGAAAATCGTGGCGCCGCAACCGCGTGCAGTCGCGTTCGCCGATGACGATCGTACCGGTTTGCGGCCGCTGAAATCCTGACAGCACATTGACCAACGTGGTCTTGCCGGCGCCGTTCGGCCCGATCAGCCCGAGGATTTCACCGCGCTGCAGAGCGATGCTGACCTGATCGACGGCGACGAGGCCGCCGAACCGGACGCTCACCGCCTGCGCCGTTAGCTGCATGCTCAAGCGTCCGGTCTTGTGTGTCGACCCTTACTGAACCGGCGGGAACGACTCCACCGAGAAGCGGCCGACGCAGGCAAATTTGCCGTTGGTCGCTTGCAGGATCGCCATCGGCCGCGTGGTCTGGATGTGCAGCTTCGGTGTGTAGGTGGTCGGACCGATCACCAGCGGCTTCTTGTCGAACGTGTCGAGCACGGCAGCCACCTTGGCGCCGTCGAGCGAGCCGGCTTTGTTGGCGGCATCGGCCCAGGCCTGTACGGCGGCATAGCCGCGCAGCCCGTAGGACACATCGGCCTTTCTGCCGAACTTGGCTTCAAAGCGCTTGAAGAAGCCGTTGACCTCCGGATCCGGATCGTCGCCGTACTTTGAGCCGTAGCTGATCACGTAGAAATTGCTCAGATCGGGGACCGAGCCGATCCAATAATCGCCGTCGAGCGATTCACCGGTCACGATCGGCGCGGTGACGCCGGCGGCGCGCAGCTGGCGCATGGCGCTCGGTCCGCCCGGAGCGTACGAGCAGAAGAAGATCACGTCGGGCTTCTTGCTCAGGCTGGTGATGCGGGTGACCTGGGCGGCGATCGACGGATCGTTGTTGAGGAAGGTGTCCTGGCCGAGCAGCCCGTCCTTGCCGGCGAGCTCGGTCCAGCGCGTGGCGAAGCTGCCGCAGAGCGACTTGGTGTAGGCGATGGTGTTGTCGAGCAGCACGTAGGCCGTTTTCCAGCCTTTCTGCTTATAGCCCCACTCCGCCAGCAGCGCGCCTTGCGCTTGGCTCGCGTTCGAAGTCGAGTAGGCCAGCGGACCGACGCCCTGAACGCCGAATTTCGCATCGGACGCGCCGGAGAAAGCCACCACGTCCTTCTGCTGCGCCACGTAGGCGCCGGGCGCGCCGAAATCGAAATCGCTGGGAAAGAGGATCGCCTTGGCGCCCTTGCCGATGACGTCGACGGCGCCGTCGGCGCCGAGCGGCGGTTCCGACTTGTTGTCGAACTCGACAACCTCGATCGGTTGGCCGAGCACACCGCCGGCAGCGTTGATCTCGGAAACCGCAAGCTTTGCGCCGGCAATCGTGTCGGCATCGACCGGCGCGAACCAGCCGCTGAACGACATCACCAATCCGAAAACCGGCTTATCCGCCGCGAACCCAGTCACCGCCGTGAGCGCGACAAGCGCCGAGGCCGTCATGGCGGCCAATCCAAAGTGTCTGATCATAGAACCTACTCCCCACGTGTTCCCCCGACACGGGGCGCCATTGTAGGGGAAAGTATTTCAAGCTTAAAGGGATTTCAGTGCCCGAGAGGCGTCGCGTCACTACACGCCAAGATAGCGGTGCTGCACGTCGGGCGACGCCGCCAAGGCTTGGGAGTTCCCCGACCAGACAACGCGGCCGCGCTCGATGATGTAGTGGCGATCGGCGATGCGGGTGAGCGCGTCCACATTCTTGTCGATCACCAGGATCGATTGTCCGCTTTTGCGCAGCAGCTCCAGGCAGCGCCAGATCTCGTCGCGGATCAGCGGCGCCAGCCCCTCGGTCGCTTCGTCAAGAATGATCAGCCGCGGGTTGGTCATCAGCGCGCGGCCGATGGCCAGCATCTGCTGCTCACCGCCGGACAGAAGATTGGCCATCGAGGCAGCCCGCTCCGCGAGGCGCGGAAACAGCGCAAACACTTTGGCGAGCGTCCATGGGGCGGCAACGCCGGTGCGGTTTGCCGCGGTGGCGAGTAGATTTTCCCGCGTAGTCAAATTCGGAAACACTTGGCGGCCTTCCGGCACCAGCCCGAGGCCGAGCTTGGCGATGCGATAGGCGGGAAGCCCGTGGATCTGCGCGCCGCTAAAGCGGATGCTGCCGGCAGCCGCCGGCGTCAGCCCCATGATCGAGCGCACCGTCGTGGTCTTGCCCATGCCGTTGCGGCCCATGAGCGACACCATCTCGCCCGGCGCGATGGCAAGCGAGATACCAAACAGCACCCGGCTCTGGCCGTAGCTGGTTTCAATATCGGACAGCTCCAGAAGCGGCTCAGCCATTGCGCGCTCCCGGCTCGGCGCCATGCTTCTCGCCCAAATAAGCTTGCCGCACGGCGGGATCGTTGCGGATCGTTTCCGGGCTGCCGGTGGCGATGATGCGGCCGTAAACCAGAACGCTGAGCCGGTCGGCGAGCGCGAACACCGCCTCCATGTCGTGCTCGATCAAAAGGATCGTCACGCTGCCCTTGAGCGCGCGCAGCAATTGCACCATGCGCGAGGACTCGTCCGGCCCCATGCCGGCCATCGGCTCGTCGAGCAGGAGAAGCTGCGGACTGCCGGCGAGCGCCATGGCGATCTCGAGCTGGCGTTGCTCGCCGTGGCTCATTTTATCCACGCGCGTCGCGGCGCGCTCGCGCAAGCCGACGCGATCGAGCGCGGCCAGCGCCGGTCCGCGCAAATCGTCCTCCCGCCGGGCGTCGCGCCAGAACCGGAACGAATGCCCGCGGTGCGCCTGCACGGCGAGCGCGACATTGTCGAGCGCGGTGAAGTCGCGAAACAGCGAGGTGATCTGGAACGAGCGCGCGAGCCCCATTTGGCTGCGGCGATGAACCGGCAGGTGGCTGATCTCGCTGCCGCCGAAACGGATGCTGCCCTGCTCCGGCACGACCTCACCGCTCAACAAGCCGATCAGCGTCGTCTTGCCGGCGCCGTTCGGGCCGATGATGGCGTGCACTTCGTTCGGCGCGATCGTGAGCCCGATGGCGTCGGCCGCGGTCACGCCGCCGAAGCGCCGGGTCAGTTGCTCGGTCTGCAACAGCGCATCAGCCACGGCGCCGTCCTTCCAGCAATCCGCCGATGCCGCCGTGCACGTAGATCGCCACCAGCAGCAGGACCGGCCCGAGGATCAGGTCGGGAAATTCCGTCACCCGCGACAAGCCTTCCTGCAGCAGCAGAAACACCACCGCGCCGATCACCGGTCCGAACAGGGAGCCCAGACCGCCCAGCACCACCATGACGATCAGATCGCCGGAGCGCGTCCAGTGCATGATCGCCGGGCTGATGAAGCTCGTATGATTGGCGAGAAGCGCACCGGCAAGGCCACATAACGCGCCGGAGATCACGAAGGCGACGAGCTTGTAGCGAAAGGTCGGAAAGCCGATGGCGCGCATGCGCCGCTCGTTCGACTGCGTGCCCCGCAGCGCCAGTCCGAAGCGCGAATTGACCAGCCGCGCGATCAGATAAATGCTGGCCAGCAGGATGGCCAAACAGAGATAGTAGAACACCACTTTGTTGTTGAGATCGATCACGCCACCGAAGGTGCTGCGCTTGTAGATGGTCAGGCCGTCGTCGCCGCCGTAGCGATCGAGCCCGATCGCCACGTAATAGATCATCTGCGCAAACGCGAGCGTGATCATGATGAAATAGACACCGCGCGTCCGCAGGCTGAGCGCGCCGACCACGAGCGCGTAGAGCGCCGACGCCACGATCGCCACCGGCCACTGCACGAAGCCCGAGCCGATGCCCTCCTTGGCGAGGATGCCGACCGCATAGCCGCCGATGCCGAGATAAGCGGCCTGGCCGAAGCTCACCATGCCGCCGTAACCCATAATGAGATTGAGGCTCACCGCGCCGATGGCGAGGATGATGGTGCGGGTGAACAAGGCGACGCTGAACGTCTGGCCGGTCGCGTACGCATAGACCGGCACCAGCGCCAGGATGGCGATCACCCCGACAGTGAAGACGTTGCGCGCCGTCACCACTGCGGGCGGCGCGGTTTTGAGCGAAGGATCGAGCGACGCGGTCATCGGCTCGCCGCCGGAAATAGCCCTTCCGGCCGGAACACCAGGATCGCGGCCATGAGCATGTAGATCGACATCGACGACAGCGAGGGTCCCAGCGTTTGCGCGGCGCTGTTGCTGAGAACGAGGTGCAGCAGGTCGGGCAGGAAGGAACGCCCGAGCGTGTCAATCAGGCCGACGATGACCGCCGCCACGAACGCGCCGCGGATCGAGCCGATGCCACCGATGATGATGACCACGAAGGCAAGAATGAGAATGTTCTCGCCCATGCCGATCTGCACGGTCAGGATCGGTGCCTGCATCACGCCGGCGAAGCCAGCGAGCGCGGCGCCCAATCCGAACACTAGCGTATAAAGAAGCTTGATGTTGATCCCGAGCGCGCCGACCATCTCGCGATTGGAAGCGCCGGCGCGCACCAGCATGCCGAGCCGTGTGCGCATCACCAGAACATAAAGAAGCCCGGCGACCGCGAGGCTCGCCCCGATGATGACCAGACGATAGATCGGATAATACACGCCGGGCAAAACCTGCACCGCCGAGAGCATCTCCGACGGCAGCGACAGCGTCCGGCCCTCCGGGCCCCAGACCAGCCGCACCAGTTCGTTGAAGATAAGGATCAAACCGAACGTGCCGAGCACCTGATCGAGATGGCTGCGCCCATAAAGGGGCCTGATCGCGATCACCTCCAACACCATGCCGGCGACAAGCGATGCAAGCAGCGCCAGGATAATCGCCAGCGTGAAGCTGCCGGTCACGGTGGCGAACGTGGCGGCAAAATAGGCCCCCAGCATATACAGCGAGCCGTGCGCCAGATTGACCAGGTCCATAATGCCGAAGACCAGCGTCAGCCCGGCCGCCAGCAGAAACAAGAGCATGCCGAGCTGGATGCCGTTGAGGCATTGCTCAAGAAAATACAACATCGAACCGCTATCGCCTCCCCGCCCCCCGGTCGCGGCACAGAAGCAATAGACACCCGCCATGCACAACGCGCAACGGCCAAAGCGCGAAGACGTTCGATTGAATCATCGCGCTCTGGATCTTTGATGCCGCATGATCTGTTCCGAAAAGCCCGCCTTCACCCGTCGGGTCGAGCCCGCGGCTATGCTTTTCGGGACCATGCGCTATTGCCCTAATTTCACCTGGCAACGATCGTGGAACGTGTCCTGATCGTTCTCGACGATGGTGGCGACGGTCTTGAGCACGTAGTCGTTGCCCTCTTTCACCAGATCCTGCAGGTAGAAATTCTGGATCGGAATGTGGTTGTTGCCGAACTTGAAGCCGCCGCGCAGCGACTTGAAGTCCGCCTTTTCCATCGCCTTGCGCAGCGCGTCTTTGTCTGACAGGTCGCCATGGACGGCCGTCACTGCGCTGTTGAGCAGCGACGCTGCATCATAGGCCTGAGCGCCGTAGTAGGACGGCCGCTGCTTGTACTTGGCGATATAATCGGCGACGAATTTCTTGTTCTGATCGTTGGAAATATCGTTCACCCATTCCTGCGCGCCCGGAATGCCGAGCGCCAGCTCTTTCAGCCGCGGGATCGAGAGCTCATCGACCGTGAACACCTGATAGAGCGGGATCTGTCCCTTGAGGCCCGACTGCACGTATTGGGTGATGAATTGCACGCCGGCGCTGCCCGGATAGAACACGAAGATCGCTTCGGCACCCGACGCGCGCGCCTTGGAGAGCTCGGCCGAGAAATCGAGCTGGTCGGGCCAGCGGGTATATTCCTCGCCGACGACCTTGCCCTTATAGGTGCTCTTGAGGCCCGCCAGCATATCCCTGCCCGCGGCGTAATTCGGCCCGATCAGAAAGACCGACTTCACGCCTTTCTGGTTCATGTACTTGCCCATCGCGGCCGGGGTCTGGTCGTTCTGCCAGGACGTCGAGAACACGTAAGGCGAGCAAAGCTCGCCCGCGAAGGCGGACGGCCCCGCATTGGCGACGACGGTGATGGTCTTTGAATTGGTCAGCGGCTTGAGCGAGGCCAGCAGCACGTTCGACCAGATATAGCCGACGATGAAGTCGACATGGTCGGACTCGATCAGCTTCTGGGTCTTCTGCACGCCGATGTCGGGTTTTTGCGTGTCGTCCTCGTAGATCACTTCAACCGGCAAGCCGCCGATCTTGTGATCGAGATGATCAAGCGCCAGCTCGAAGGCATTGCGCATATCGTTGCCGATCGCGGCGGTGGGGCCGCTGAAGGTGCTGAGAAAGCCGATCTTGACGGTCTTTTGTTGCGCCCAGGTAGGCTGGACCAGCGCCGGCCCCGCCGCCAGCGCAAGCGCCGTTGCGGCCGCGAGAGTCATCCTCATCATCACGTTTTTCCCCTTGATTGGCGCACCGAGCGGTGCGCGGGCGTTTCCCTTCTTGTGGCTTATGGCGCCACTCATTGGCCGATTTGAGCGCGCTCGGCAACGCTAATCAAGCCGGGCGCGGGATTTGGTGAATTGCCCGAAAATCCTCGACGAATTGCAGGACTAATCACGCCGATTTTGGCGCCGCTCCGGCCAAAAACCGGGCACCGACTGCCGCGTTTTGGCGTTGCGCGAACGATTTGTCCGCCCTACCTGTCGCCTATTGCCGCACGACTTTCGTCTAACCGCACGGGCAGCCGCCTTCGGTTAATTGCCATCAGCGGATCAAGCAGAAAAGAGACCTTATGGCCCAGCAATTCGAGTTCGGACTGGACACCTTCGGCGACGTCACCATCGGCCCGGATGGGCAGCCGCGGTCGCACGCCCAGGTCATCCGCGATGTGGTCGACGAGGGCATACTCGCCGACAAGCTCGGCGTCGATGCTTTCGGTGTCGGCGAACATCATCGGCCGGATTTTTCAGTCTCAGCCCCGGAAGTGGTGCTGGCGGCGATCGCTTCGCGCACGAGCCGGATCAGGCTCGGCTCGGCGGTGACGGTCCTGTCCTCCGACGATCCGATCCGCGTCTTCGAGCGCTTCTCGACGGTGAATGCGATCTCCAACGGGCGCGCCGAGGTCACGTTGGGCCGCGGTTCGTTTATCGAGTTGTTCCCGCTGTTCGGCTTCGACCTCAAGCAATATGAAGTGTTGTTCGAGGACAAGCTGGATCTCTTCGCCGCGCTGATCCGCTCCGAGGCGGTGACCTGGCAAGGGCAGACGCGGCCGCCGCTGAAAAACCAGCGCGTGTTTCCGCCGATCGACGGCGCGCCGCTGCGCACCTGGATCGGCGTCGGCGGCAGTCCGGAATTGGGGGTGCGCGCGGCGCGCTACGAACTGCCGCTGGCGCTCGCCATCATCGGCGGCGACCCGGCGCGCTTCCGCCCCTATGTCGATCTATATCACCGGGCTTTCGCGCAGCTCGGCAAGCCGGTGCTGCCGATCGCCGTGCACTCGCCCGGCTATGTCGCCGACACCGACGAGAAGGCGCGCGAGGAATACTGGCAAGGCTACAAGGTCATGCACGACCGCATCGGCGCCGAGCGCGGCTGGCCGCCGATGGCGCGCGGCTCCTTTGAACAAGAAGTCGAGCGCGGCGCGTTGCATGTCGGTTCGCCCGAGACGGTCGCGCGCAAGATCGCCAAGACCGCAAAGGCGCTCGGCATCGTGCGCTTCGATCTGAAATATTCGGCCGGCACGCTCGCCCACGACAAGCTCATGCGCTGCATCGAGCTCTACGGCAGCAAGGTGATCCCGCTGGTGCGCGAGATGATGGCGGAGCTCGTTCCGGCGGATTAGAGCATGATCCCGAAAAGCATGCCCTCGGGCTTGACCCGATGGGTGGAAACCGGTTTTCGGAACAGATCATGCGCCGAGGTAACATCCAGACCATGATCCGATTTAACTTGGTTGGATCTTGAATCACAACACGCCCCAGATTCTTTGTTTGGTCGCATTTTTCGACGAAACGATTCTCACTTCGCCGGAAAATGCGTGAAGGCGCTCACGCCACCGATTCGAGACTAAGGGCCTCATCCGTTCCTCGGTGCGGCCCTTTTGCTTGACGGGCGGTCCGACCTCGGATATTTAAGTAATCACTTAAATATATGTCGCTTCGGAAACATGCAGGCTTCTCAATCTCTTACGCAGACGTTTGCCGCGCTTGGCGATCCGACTCGGCTGGCCATCCTGAGCCGCCTGGCGATTCAGGGCGACTTGACCGTGCAGGAGATCGCCGCCCCCTTCGCGATGAGCCTGCCGGCGGTGTCTCAGCATCTGAAGGTGCTGGAGCGCGCCGGCCTCATCGCGCGCGGATGCGACGGGCAGAAACGTCCGTGTCGGCTGAATGTCGAGCGTCTCGCCGAGACCGCCCGCTGGTTCGACCACACGCGCACCGCATGGGAGGCGCGCTTCGGCCGGCTGGAACGATTCCTCGCAACGACAGAGACGAAAGGTGACGACCATGAACGCTGATCTCCGCAGAACCTGGGCGCTCGATCGCGAGATCGTGCTGAGCCGTGTGATCGCCGCACCGCGCGAGCGCGTCTTCCAGGCATGGACCGACCCAGCGCAGATCGTGCAGTGGTTCGGACCCGATGGAATTCAAGGTTGAATCGCTGGAGTGCGACGTCCGCGCCGGCGGGCGCTGGCGCTTCGTCTACACCGGGCCCGACGGCACGCGCTACGACAACCGCATGGTGTTCCTTCGGGTGGAAGCGCCGCGGCTGATCGAGATCGAGCACGGCACCGACAAGGACGAAGACCCTGCGCGCTTCCATGTCACGGTGACGTTCGACGCGCAGAGCGACGGAAAGACTTTACTGACCATGCGACAACTCCACCCGACCAAGGAGCAGCGCGATGCGACGGTCGGCTTCGGCGCTGTGGAGTTCGGCTATCAGACACTCGGCAAGCTGGCGCGTCATCTCGGAGCGACCTGAATAGTCTCGACCTCAATCCCATTGAGCAGGTTCTTCGCCAAGCGCAAAGCGCTCTTGCGCAAAGGTCGTGTCATCGATCCTTCATCACCAAGTGCGCTGTGGTTTTTCTGTTGTGATTGTTCGATGGCGATGTTCGCGCGTGCGCGTCCTTAACGCCTGCCAAGCCAATCAGACGCGGCGAGGAACCACCGACGAGACGCTAAGAGCAAATATCGCGCTCGGTCACGTTCCCACCAGCCCGAATTGCGGGCTCGACGGCTCGGCGTGCGCGCGCTTAGGGATGCGTCCGGCGAGCCGCGACAGGCGTCCACCCTCGACTGCCGCGCGCATGCTTTTGGCCATCAGCACCGGATCGCGCGCTTTCGAAACCGCGGTGTTGAGGAGCACGGCCGCGCAGCCGAGCTCCATGGCAAGTGCCGCATCCGAGGCGGTGCCGATACCGGCGTCGAGCACCACCGGCACCGGGGAGCGCGCACACACAAGCTCGATCAGATGCGGGTTGGAAATGCCGAGGCCTGAGCCGATCGGCGAGCCGAGCGGCATCACGGCGGCGGCGCCCGCGTCCGCAAGCTTGCGGCAGGTCACCGGATCCTCCGTGCAGTACGGCAGCACGATGAAGCCCTTGCCCACCAGTGTTTCGGTGGCGCGCACCAATTCTTCCACGTCCGGATAAAGCAGCTCGCGATCGCCGATCACTTCGAGCTTCACCCAATTGGTCTCGAGCGCTTCGCGCGCGAGCTCCGCGGTCAGGACCGCATCCTTGGCGGTCTGGCAGCCCGCCGTATTGGGCAGAAAGCGGACGCGGTCGCCGAGGAGGTCGATCAGGCTCTCGTCGTCGCCGGCGAGGCTGATGCGGCGGATCGAGGCCGTCACCATCGCGGTGCCGCTCGCCTCGATCGCATCGAGCATGATCTTGCGGTTCGGATAGCCGGCCGTGCCGAGCAAAAGCCGCGAACCGAATTCCTGTCCGGCGATGATCAACGGATCGGACATCTCTCGCTCCAAAATTCAAAACAGCTCATGCCCGCTGGCATCGCGCTAACCTCCCTGCCGCGCGCGCACGATCTCGACGCGATCGCCGGCTTTCAACGGCGTCTGCGGCCAAGCGGCGCGCGGAACGACGGCACCGTTGAGCGCCACCGCGATACCTTTCTGCTCGGTGTCGACCGCTTTCTCGGCCAGCAAGGCCGCAAGCGTCGCGGCAAGGAGCGGCTCGCGCTCGCCGTTGATCGTTATCAGGTCTTCGCTCACGTTTGCGTCGCTCATCTTCGTCTATTCGGCGGCCCGGGCCGGCAGAAAGCGCTCGAGCCCGAATGGCTTGATCGCCGGCTCGACAACCTCATCGAGGATCAAGCGTGCCACGGCGTCCGCCGTCACCGGCGCCAGCAAAATTCCGTTGCGATGATGCCCGGTCGCATAGAATAAGCCATCGAGCGGACCGGGCCCGAGGATTGGCGCATCGTCGCGACTGCCCGGCCGATGCCCGACCCAGATCTCGTCGACCGGCAATTCCTCGACCGCGGGAATCGCGCGCCAGGCCGCTTCCAGTAAGGCCAGAAGACCGCCGGCCGTAACGGTCGTGTCGAAGCCTTTTTCCTCGACGGTCGCGCCGACGATCAGCCGGCCGTCGCGTCGCGGCACCAGATAGGCGCCGGGTGCCCACAGCACGTGGGTCAGCAACGGGTCCGCCGGGTCCATGCGCAGCGCCAGCATCTGGCCCTTGATCGGGCGCACCGGCGGGCGGCGGTCGGGCGGCAGTCCGCCGATCGCGCGCGACCAGGCGCCGGCCGCCAGCACCACGATATCTGCCGCGACACTGGTGCCGTCTTCGAGCACGACGCCTTTCGCCTGCCCGCCGCGCACGGCAAGTTCCTTGACCGGCTGATGCTCGTGGATGTTCACCCCGGCACGCTCCGCGGCAATGCGCAAAGCCTGCGCCAGCTTGCGGTTGTCGACCTGATGATCCTGCGGCGAGAACAGCGCGCCGGCGATCTTGCCGGCAAGCCGCGGCTCGCGCGCGCGCGTCGCCGCCGCCGACAGCCATTCGAGCGGCAAGTCGAGCCGCCGCTGGAACTCCAGGTGATGCGCGATCGTCGCTTGATCGTCGGCAGTAAGTGCGAGAACAAGCGTACCTTCGCGGCGCAATTCGACGTCTATGCCGCTCGCCTGCTCAAGTTCCTCGGCGAAAGCCGGCCAGCGCTTCTGGCTTTCGCGCCCGAGCATGACCAGCGTTTCTTCGCCCGGCTCCGCCTCGCAACACGCGGCCAGCATCCCGGCCGCCGCATGGCTTGCGCCCGCGCCGGCTTTGCCGCGGTCGAACACCGTCACGGTGGCGCGCTGCGCCAGCCGCCAGGCGATGCCAAGCCCAATCACGCCCGCGCCGATGATAACGACGTGAGGCGTGCGGGCAATCGGCGTGATGGAATGAACAGTCTCGCTCAACGCGGCTCCCTTCGCTGGTATGACCCAGACAGAAGCGTCGAACTGTAGATATATCCGATACTTAGATTGTCAAAGCGGGTTAAGAGGCGCCGTTGATGCTAAAGAGCTTTTTCGCCGATTGTCAAAACTTTCGGAGGTTCCGCATGATCCGCCCTGCCCTGCTCGCCGTCGCGTTGCTGCTATCAACTGAGGGATATTCCTCAGTTGCCCACGGGAAGCGCTGCTTCTGAAAACTCAGTGTGAGACAGCCAGAGCGACCAGCACGCCCACTGCACCCGCCGTAGCGGCGCTAAGTAATCCCTCCGTGCCTGTACGTGTGGGAGCCAGAACGAGGATCGCCAAAAAGGCGGCCGCCCCCGCTTCGATGCCCTGTAGCGTCACGCTCAACATGGTCTACGCCCCTCTAATCAGGCGTTGGTTTCGCGACCGATGTTAGTCGCCTCTGTCGTCGGCCAACGACCGCAGTATTGAAGCGAGAAAAGCCTCACCCGTCAGATTGCTCTCCGGGGTTTTCCACAAGGCGTCATAGTCGTGTCGCAATGTCAGAACAAACGGCGAATGGGGGCGGAGATTGGATGGTCCTCGCCTCCACTACCTGTGAAATGAGGTCCCAACGGTCTAACCCCCCGTTGGGACTTTTTTATTGGTTGGGTGTTGTCATGCGGTCATGAGCTCCGACGAATGTCACGATCGCGCCAGAGAAGCCAAACGGCTCGCAGCAGAAACCCAAGACCTTTGGGAGCGAGAACTGCTGTTCAAGATCGCCGACCAGTGGCTCCTGATTGAAGCGCGTAGGCTGGCGAAGAAACAGCAGACCGCCCCCAGGCTCGTGGTGGTTGGGAAGTCTAGTGCCGATAGCGGTAGCCGATAAGCCAATACATGAAGGCGTCGAACTTCTCGGGATGCCAAGACAGGTATAACGCGCTGAGCGCGATGCCTAATATGACAACGATGTCCCTCACATAGCCGATGATCCGCCATGTGTTCGGCGTTAGAGCCATCCTGCGCAGCCCTCTTGGGCTAGAGAGCCTGCCACGATTCGGGCCGCGCCGATCACTCAATGAGAAGCCCCGGCCAGCTTCCGATCTGACCGGGGCACCCACTCAGATTAAAGGTCTTGCATGGAAACACCGCCATCCGACCGCATGACCGTTGCAGTTCGATGACGGTGGCGTGACGAAATGAAAGCCCCGCAAATACGCGCGGGGCTTGGCAGACGCCGGAGGGGCTGGGGGGCTGGGGACTGCGGCGTCCGTCACCTACACAATGCAGCTAGATCAAGAAGCGTTCCAGATGACAAAGTACCGCGGAGTGCGAAGCGTTCCCGCCATCCCTCGGCGCTCGCTCCGCACTCCGCGCTCCCCCCGGTCCCCACGGGATAGGGCAACCTCGTTATTCAAGAAGGCAAAATCCCGTCAAAGCGGTGTGTATCATGTGGCGGCGACCGTAATGCGTGAGGCGTAACATAAATGCCACATCACACAGTCTGAACCGAGATTGATGCCGGTCGGGTGCAACCCCTCGGCATCGCGGTCAACATCGCCAAGCTGCCGGACCTCCTGAAGCGGCCGCAGTATTGAATCAATGACGAAGCACGACCTGATCGCTGAGATCGTCGGCGTATAAAGGCCGCGCCCGGCATGACCGGAAGGTTTGATGCAAAAGCAGGCCGCAATCACACCAGCGCGCCGCCACCGTTGACGCCGATCACCTCGCCGGTCGCATAGGATTGCCTCATGGCGTAAAGGTAGGCTTCGGCGATTTCCTCCACCTCGCCGACGTGACCGACGGGCAGCTTCGCGGCGCTGTCGCGGTAGAGGGCGGTGCGCTCGGCTTCTGGCATCTTCTGCCAAAGCGGAGTCTTCACGACGCCAGGCGACACGATGTTTACCCGTACCGGCGCCAGCTCCACGGCCAAAGCGCGGGTAAGGCCCTCCATCGCGGCGCAAATGCTCGCACCCAGCGCCCAGCCGGGATGCGGCCGCTCGCTCGCCAGTCCCGAAGTGAAGACGATCGAGCCGCCGGTACGGATGTGCGGGTGACCGTACTTCGCCGCCATGAACGCACCCCAATATCGGAGATTGAAGAAATCGCGCGCGGTCCTCAGCTCGGTATCGGCCAGCGGGCCTATCTGCAACGTCTCGCCGGCCGTAAACACCAGATGATCGAAGGGACCGACGCCAGCAAAGAACGCCTCGATCTCGCTTTCGTCCGTGAGATCGACAACGAAAGCATTACCGTTCTCGATCGAGGCTGCGGCCTGCTCGACCCGCTTTTTGTTGCTCGACACGATGACCACATCGCCACCGCCCAGCGCCGCAGCTTTGGCCACGGCGAGCCCGATGCCCGAGCTGCCACCGAGTACAACAATACGTTTTCCAGCCAGATACATTGCGTCTCCCTCCTTGGTTAAAACCGACATTATCAGAACGGGAAAGGGCCGCCCGGCTTAGACCATGCGGCTCGAAGCGAACGAGTACCTTGTCGCGTTTAAAGTGGAAGTTGTTGTCCGGCGGCTTCTCGAATTGAGTCAATCGACAAAAAAGTGATCAGCGCCCAAACCCGAGCCCAACTCGATATTGGCCGGCGCCCGGAAGAAAAAAGGGCGTAGTTTAAAAATAGCCTTTTCGATTAGGCCGACCGACACTCAAAGACCGACCGCAAATTTTCCGCGCGGTAATACCGATCCAGAAAGTGTAGTCATGATCCCGTCGCGCACCTACGCGACGCGCACCTGGTTAGCACACGACGCGGATGATTTTGCGACGATTGGTGCGCTTCGTTCACCGCTACGCGCAAGGAATTTCCGCGACGACGTTTATTTGCTCCGCGCGCAGCTCGGCATCGGCACAACCGAAAAAAAATTCGTGGCGGGACGAAAAAAACGTCAAAACGACAACGCTCGATTTCTCAGTGACTTACCGCCGACCTGATGGTCTAAACTTAGACATAAGCCATTGATTTGCCAGGGTAAAACACGGGTAAAATACCCGGGCGAGCTTGCCAAGAACCATCCGGGACGACTACCGTTTTTTGGAAGGGATTCTGCGCCGCATCGGCGCAAAGGTTTCGTGCCGATCGGCGCGTCAACGGCTTCACCCGGATTGATCCCCGCGGTGGGGAATGGACTTGGCTCTTTCTAACTTGGCTGCCGGCTTCGGCCGGCAGCCCTTTTCAAGAAAGGCCGCAAATAAAACAAGCGCCAGGGCAACGACCTTTCGGCGCAATGAGAAAGAGCGTGCCATGACGGCCCTGTTGTCGGGTTGCGCCAGCTCGCCTAATGGCGGCGCTGAGAGCGCCGCAGATCACCCCCAAACCAGCCCGTTGACGCGTGACCCACGCGTGCCAGACGCGTCAGAACAGCTCGAGCCGGTAACGGCACCGGGCACCTGCGAGCATTGCAACAAGCCGTTCCCGCCGCGCGACGCCAATACCGGCGGCCAGCCGAAACGGTTCTGCTCGGCTACATGCCGGAAGGCGGCCAACAACTCAAAAAGAGGGCAACGTCTCAGGCAACGCATCAACGATGGCGAGCAACGTCTCACGTTGAATTTAGCCAACAACTCAACAAACCCCCCAACGTCTCAAATTGGCACCCCAACAACTCAGGCAACGCCTCCGAAGCAGAAAAGCCATTACGAGGAGTGGGAGGAGCTGAAGGAAGACATCGTCATCCAAGACCAGCCCAAGGTCGCCGTCTATGCGAACGCCAGGAACCAGGTAGTGATCAGGGCGGATGGCGATGGCGGCAGCTTTTCCCACGATATGTGGGTGATCGTGTCGCGCCCGAACCTGTCGGCGCTGATCAGTCGGCTGCAAGAATTTGAGCGGGGCGAAGAATGAGCAAGCGCCAGGACAACAACAAAGGCAGGCTGCCGCCCTTCGTTCCGCTATTGCTGGATACGCTCAAAACCCCGGCATGGAAAGCCACGTCGCACGGCGCCCGCTCGCTCTATGTTGCGCTCAAAAGCCGGTACCGGTCCGACATTCACAACAACGGCCGGGTCTATCTCGCGCAGCGCAAAGCCGCCGATGAAATCGGTTCTAAAACCGAACAGGTAACGCGCTGGTTTCGCGAGCTGCAACACTTCGGCTTCATCGTCATGACCGAGCCCGGCTACCTGGGCGTCGATGGTGAAGGCCAGGCGCCTCGCTGGCGGCTTACCGAGATCGGCTACATGAAGGACCCGCCGACGCGCGATTTCCTCCACTGGAAGGGCGAGCCGTTCGTCGAGAAAAAACAAAATCCCGTCCCCGAAAAGGGGGACAACTTGTCCCCGAAAAGGGGGACAGGAGCGTCCCCGAAAAGGGGGACACCCAAGCCCGAAAGCGTCCCCGAAAAGGGGGACAAAGGGAAACCCCGGACCGTCCCCGAAAAGGGGGACAAATCTATTCAACCACTTGTAGTGCCACTCCGGCCACGGGCGGCATGATCCAACGGAGGCAGTGAGACCAGATGAAAGCACCGACCAAGAAGCTCCGCACACCTGCGGAGATCGAGCGGCAGAAAGCCGAGGAGCAAAAAATGCTGGATGCGATCGCGGCGTTCAGCGGGACCGTGACGCAAATACCGGAGGGCGCCCGCATCACCAAGGCGCCAAAGGAAAACGTCAATTCCCGTCCGAAGGAAGCAAGCGGCTATGACGCCGACCAGATGGATTATCTGGAACAGAAATACTTGGGGAACGCAGCATGACGACCGAACAGCAAATCGATCGGCAGGAAATCGACGCCTCGATCGATGAGATCAAACGGCTCGCCGCGTCGCTCGGTTTCCGGATGGAGCTGGCCAGCGACGACACCGCCGACCAGGCGCCAGGCGATGACGACCAGGTCGCCGACGACGACACCGACGACGATGCTGGCGATGATCTCAGCGTCGGGTTTTTCGTTCTGATCGACCAGGCCGGCGAGCATCCGCTCGGTCCCGATGCGGTATCGCCTTCGGACATTGCGCGGTTTCTCGCCCAGCATGCCGCCGACATGGGACTCGATGACGAGCCCGAGATCGACCGCAACGCGCACCTAAAAAAACAGCACCCGAAAAAGGGCCTCGCGAAACAAGCCGCCGCTTTCGATCGTGAACACAAGCCGAAGCGGCACCGCTACAAGGTCGATCCGGCCGAAGTGCTCTCGCCCGAAACGGTCGCCAGGTTGAAAGCGCACAACGCCGCGATCATGGCCGGCCGCGAGGAGCCGGAGACCGACTTCGACCCGGCGTCAGGCATGGAGTGGGTGAAGCCTGGTGCCACCACCGGAATCGCGCTGGGCGACTTCATCGCCCCCGAGCTCGGCGAGTACGACCCGGCACCGAAGCCGGCCACGAGTTTCGTGGTGGCGTCGGCGCGCACCAGGCGCGTCGCCCGTACCGACATTGAGCGGAAGCAGCAGCTCATAACCGTGACCACTGATCTAAAGCGCGCCTTGGCCGCTAAGCCTCGCGACGGTGTCAGGATCGGCGAGCAGCTCGCCAAGGCGAAGCGGCTCATGGCGCACGGCGGTTTCGAGCAATTTACGGCTGAGCAGCTTGGTCTGCCCGCCAAGACGGCCCGCAACTACCTCACGGCCGCGAAATCGTCACACCATGAGGTAGAAACGGCCAACTCCTGAAAAAATAGTTTTTTGTGATTACAATGGGTTAGCATTTTGGGAAAGTTCCATTCGCGATTTTGATGATCTAAAGTTGCAAAATGACCCATTTTGCAGTGCCATTACTCGTTTAGGTAGGAAGGCATGTTTTCCGGATTGCCGGGTGGCCCACGCCCGGCGGTCCCCTTTTGCGCTGTGGCCCTCCCAGCGCAGCCCGATGAAGCCCCCTACAAATTTGGAGACAAACCCAATGCGCGACAGTCGTCGCAATAGGTGGAGATTCGAGGCTGATCCAGCAGTCGAATACTTCATCACACAAACCGCCGCTCGCGAGGGCCGGTCGAATGCGAACATGATCCTGATTTTGCTTCGCGAGGCAATTCAACAGCGTCGGTCTACGGATCAGAAAGTCACCGCGCTCGCAAATGCGATCCGCACGGTCGCTGACGTGGGGGCGGCATGACGCAATTTGATCCAGCAATCGATCGTCATCTGCGATCGCCCATTCACCACCAGGAAAAGGCGACCGCCACCACCAAGGAAAAATCACCCATGTATTTCGGAACGGTAAGCACTTGGCACGATGACCGTGGCTTCGGCTTCATCACCTCCGACGGTCCTGTTGAAGGCGTTGAATACCGCGACGTGTTTATTCACGCAAAGAAGTTGCCGCGCGGAATGAAGTCGATGGAGCGTGGCACTCGGGTCGAGTTCGTGACCGTACCGCCGCGCGTCGTCGGCAAGCCGGTCGAAGCCAAAGTGCTCCGCATCCTCCCTGCGATGGCGGAGGCAGCGTGATGCGGTCGAAACCGATCTGCGCCGAAATTCACATTCTCGAAAATTCAGCATAGGAGAACAACAATGCCGCCGAAGAAACAAACCACCACTACCACCGCCGAAACGGAAACAATGGAGCTTGCGCCGGCGCCAATACCGGTACCGGATCAGCCGGTGAAGCTATCTGAAATCGGCGACTTCGCCACTCTCGCCAAGACGATCGACGATCGCGCGATCACGATGGCGCGGCTCGCTCGCGCAAACGCCGCTGATTTCAATGCGGTGATCCGCGCCAGCTCCCGCATCCATCACGGCGACTTCGATGGTCGCGGCCGCGTCGGGGCGTTCTCGACCGTGCCGGATGATCCAAACCTATTGCCGCGCATCCGCGCCTTCGCCAGCGCTTGCAGCGCATTCTCGAATGCGCTCGGCGACATGCTCCGCATGGGCGTCCACGACCCCAAAGAGTTGGAAAAGATCGCGGCTGCGCTTGCATCGTGATCGTCAAGCTCGCCATCGCCATCAAACGATGCCGGGACCGCGGCGATGATCACGGCTCCGCTGGATTTCCCCTCTTACGTGTGTTACACTCAAACATTGTGTTTAAGGGGGATATGCCGTGAACGGATTACCCGCCGAAGAAACGCTTACCGTCCTGCGTGCTTTCGACCCGCTTTACCAGCGTGTGCGCACGATCACCTCGCCGGAAGCTCGGTATCTCGCGCACTACACATCAGTGCAGGTCATTGAACAAATTTTCAAGAACCGCGAGGTATGGCTCTCAAACCCTCTTTATATGAATGATCTCGAAGAGATGCGGGCGGGCATTGCGCTCGCCGCAGAATTGTTTCCCGCGCATGCTCAAATCGCGGGCGGTACGCCTGCGCGGGCGACAGTGCTTTTACAGGCTTTCAATCACTACCTGGCCTATCTGCAAAACGAAAACGCGATCGATACCTACATTTTCTGCCTCTGTGCTCAGGAACCTGGGGACTGCGACGGACTCCTTTCCATGTGGCGCGAGTATGGAAGTAAGGGAAATGGGGCAGCGATTGTATTTGACGTGCAACGAGTGAACTTTCAACCTGATAGCCCTTTGTTGATTGCTGAGGTCACTTACGCCAATGCCCAGGAACGAAGGCAACAACTTACCGACCACTTGGCTGCATGGAGTCAACTGGCCCTCAATTTACAAGACAATCATTTGCATCTCGCTGCTTACGCAGCGTATCTCTTTGTGAAGCTGATTGCTTTGACTACAAAGCATCGAGGTTTTCACGAAGAAAGGGAAGTCCGAGTAATTTACTATCCTGAACGCGACCCGCGAGGATACCTCATACCGAATTTAAGCTACCACGTTGGCACCCGGGGTGTAGAACCCAAGCTCAAGTATAGGTTTGGAGTCAATCTTCCCGCGACCATCGGAGGGCCGGCAGAAGTAATTACAACCGGAAGCTTCTCGGACTTGGTTGCCCTTATTCTTCTTGGTCCCACAGTTTCATCTCCACTCGCCAAAGCGTCGTTCATTCGCATGCTTAAATCGAATGAATTAGGGGAATTCGAAGATCGCGTTTATTCGTCGTCGATTCCATTGCGTCCGACTTTCCAACTGTGACGCGATGTGCTGCGCACGTCCGCGCGCCCGTCAACAATTTTTTCGCCTATCCCGGCCTGGCGGCTGTGCGGGACGCCCCGCGACGGCCTGGGTGAAGCTCCGACCGTCAGCTCGGATGTAAAGAGGTGGTCGGACCTCATTCTTGACACTCTCGGCTTTCTGCCTAAAGTGCCGAGAGTTCGCTCGAGGAAGGGTCCGACAATGCGTGCAAAGCTTACGATTGCTGCGGTTGATGGAGAGGCCATTTCTGCGGAAAAGCCGAGAGTTGGCGCCGCCGGCAGGAAGACCGATGCGGCATACGGCCGGTCCGAGCGGAAATGGTTGACGGCCGACGACGTGGCGAAGCTGATCAAGGCGGCGCGGGAGACCCGTAACCCGGATCGCGATGCCCTACTGATTAGCATGACGTTTCACCACGGCTTCAGGGCGGCCGAGGTGGTGGCCCTGCGCTGGTCCGACATCGATCTCAAGGCCGAGACGATCGCGGTAACCCGGCGGAAGAAGGGCCGTAGCGGGCCGCAACTTCTGGCCCCTGATGATCTGCGGGCGTTGAAGGCAATGCACCGTGACCGCAAGCCAGGCGCCCACGAACACGTCTTTCGAAGCGAGCGGGACGGTCCGATGACCGTCGATGCCGTGCAGTTCATGCTCAAGGGCGTCGGCAAACGTGCCGGGCTCGACAACGTGCATCCGCACGCGCTGCGTCACGCCATGGGCTTCGCCCTGGCTCTGAAGGGCAGACCGACCAGAGACATCGCGAACCTCATGGGCCACAAGAACTTGAACAACGCCGACATCTACACGCAAGGCGTCAGCACGCTTATTCCGGGCTTGTGGGATTGATCCACCAACGCCAACGCAAGCCCATAAGGCCCCATCGCGGCAACCACGGGCGCTGCAATTGCAAAAACGGCTTGAACTTATCGGCCAGCACACCGAACTGCTCCGTCCACCAGCCGAGCAATTCGGCTTCATCATCGATCGCTTTGCTTCTGTTAGGGTGTTGCTCGTTGCGGATGACCGTATTCAAATAAACCAGTCGAAATCCTTGCTTCTCTAAAAGCTTGAAGTAATCGAGAGCGGCGCGGTCCAGTAAAAAGATGGCGTCGCTCGTGTCTCTGAGATAGCTGAGGACTAAGCTGTTGCTTGCCGACCCCTCGCGGACAATTTGGGTAATTAGCTTTCGCGCGCTTTCATAAAGCTTGTACCGGCGATCATAGAGATCGTGCTGTAACCGCATACGAGCCAGCGAGAACTGCCCCCAGGCGATAACAATGCCGACGACCGTGACTACCGGAGCGACCAGGGCCTGCGCATAATGCACCCATGTCGGCAAATCGTCGGCAGCCATCTAAACACATCCGCGGTCCAGGGATTTGGCTTTCGCCACTATATCACACTTATTCCCTGCGCATTCGACCATCGACCGTAGCCGCCTCGCCCAAATAGGACCGTTCGCGCCAGGGCAGCCGCAGCCGCATGCCCCCGGCACGAAAACGCGCCCGGGGGCATTTGTAGCCCCTGGGACGAGATGTAGCCGATGGTCCATCCGCCCGCCGCCATTCGTCAAGCAGTGACGACGAACCGGCGCCCGGTGACCCGCATCAAACGCGGTCGGCAACGGCTGGGCGCTGCCGGGGCGCCTCTCTCGAATTCCGGGCCGAAAGCCCGGGTGTCTGCACCGTCTAAGGGAATTCCACCACCGCGGGCCGCTGGCGCCGGGTGAATAAGCCAAGGTTACGCTCGGGCCTTAGACGGTGATCGTTCATATAACCCGCGAAGAGTAGCAACCCGCCAGCACAAATTTCCCAGCCTCGCGCAAACGCGCGCCGACGCGTGCGCGAGGGAACCCGCCGCTATCGGAAAAATACATGCCAGATACACCCGAAATACCCCCGGAATTGGGCGAGATGGAGCAGCCTTGCAGGCCAGATAAGGGCCTATTCCGCGGCATCGATCTCCGCACCAGCACCGGCCGCCGAAATCCGCCGTTTGTACTCCGGCTACGCCGATCAAGTCGGCGACCAGGCGGACCTGATCGTGCAGGCCGCGACCCTGAAGGTTGCCGTGCTTCAGGTCATCGTCGAACGCCTTCAGAACGAGCTTCTGAGGTCCAAGCGGCATGATCGCCGCCTGGGTGAAGAACTTGTCCGGCACGAAAACGGGCTGAGGCGCGCCAAGGCTGAGCTGACCGCAATGATCAAAGCACCAATTCCGTGGTGGGAGTCAAAAGATGGCGAAGAAAATTAAGCCGATCACAGGCAACATCATCGAGGTGATGGAAGGCCGGTTTGCCGAATGGTTCCCCGGGGATACCTGGGCGAACTGGAAGACGGTTCTGAAGGCCGCCTACGGGTTGCCGCTTGACGACCAGGAACTGGCTTTCTTCCATGAGGTTGCCGGTGATCGCTCGCCGCCGACGAGGCGCGTGAAACGCCTTTGGCTTGTTGTTGGTCGCAGGGGCGGCAAAAACGCCATCACCTCATTGATCGCTGCGCACGCCGCAGCGCAGTTCGATGGAAAGCGCCGCCAGATTGCTGGCATGACGTTGCCGGCACTGCGCAGGGGTGAACGCGCAACCATCCTGCTGATCGCCAACGATCGCGAGCAGGCACAAGTCGCGTTCCGCTACATCGAGAGCTACTTCACCGACGTGCCGGAGCTGCGGGCGATGGGTGTGCGCTCGACGCGCGACACGATCGAGCTGGCCAACGGCTGCGACATTATGGTCGCAACAAACGATTTTCGCAGTATCCGCGGCCGCGCTGTCCTTCTCGCCATCCTTGACGAATGCGCCTTTTACAAATCCGACACCAGCGCCAACCCTGACGTCGAACTGTATAACGCCATCACGCCGGGCATGTTGACGTTGAAGGACCAGGCGATGCTGATCGGTATCAGCAGCGCGCACAAAAAGGCTGGCCTTCTCTTTGACCGGTACCGCGAAAGCTTCGGCCAAGATGATCCAAACACGCTGGTAATCAAGGCGACGACGTTGCAGCTCAACCCGACCGTTGACGCCGCGGAGATCGAGGCGGAGATCGCCGCCGATCCAGACCTTAAAATGGCTGAGTATCTTTGTCAGTGGCGCGCTGATATTTCCAGCTTCGTGAGCGCGGATGCCGTCGATGCTGCAACCATCCGCGGCCGCTCAGTCATCCCTCCTAATGATAGCGAAACTTTCTTCGGCTTTATCGACGTCAGCGGTGGCGTGAAAGATTCCCACGATTGCGCTATTGCCTATGTGGACGATGACGGGAACGCGACCTTGGCGTGCTGTCGTGAACTGAAGAGTCCCGACACGGAATCTGTTGTTCAAGAATTCACAGGACTGCTTCAACAATACAAAGTCCAGGTCGCCTACGCCGACGCCTACGGTGCCGAATGGGTACGTGGCGCCTTTGCCAGGCACGGCATCGAACTGCGGAAATCACCGCTCAATCGGTCGGAAATCTATTTGAATTTTTTGCCCGCTATGAATGCCGGCAAGGTTCGTCTGATCGAGAATCCGCGGCTGCGTCAGCAGCTCTTGGCGCTCGAGCGTAAGACCATACGCGGTACCGGCCGCGATGTTGTTGATCATCCGAAAGCTGGTGCCGACGATCTGGCCAACGCCGCGTGCGGAGCTGTAGCGCTCTGTGAACGGGCGGAGCGTCGCACGATCACCTGGTCAATTACCGGCGTGCCTTCGCTCTATCGCGGCAACCTGCTCGAAAATAACACAGATAGCCTCATGTGAGATCAAGCCATGTTTAATGAATTTCTGCGTCGTGTTTTCGGCATCTCGATCGAGCGGCATCAGAAACCCGGGACCAAACAAGTCTTCGGTCTCGCGGGTATCTCGGCAATTTTCGAATCCGACCAACAACGGCAAGCCGCTGATCGTCTGTTCGAAGCCGATGAAAAAGGTCGGACGGTGCCACGTCGCCGGCGCCGTTCGCTCGATAACAACAAACGCGATCTCGGCGGCTTTGATTGATTTTGCCGCCCGGTTCACCTCCAACCTGATTTCCAACACCATAAGGATACAACTTCAATGTCAGTCAATATCACCACCCTCAAAGAAATCCTTGCCTCGATCGACAAATTGCCGCCGGAATATCGCCAGCAAGTGGCCAAGCACGTCGGTGCCGAGACCATCGACAAATTGTCGGCGTCCGCCGAGAACGTGCGCCTCAAGCGGTTGCAGGCAGCCCGGACAAATCCGAACTACGAGACCGCGGTCAGGACCGCAAACCGCTATCTGCGCGCGCTCGATCTCGACATCGACAAGATCGCCGCCTCCGGAGACGCGAAAGAACTAGAAGCCGCATTTGTTAAGAACAAGACCGAGAGCAGCCAGCGGATGATCATCAAGACGCTGTTGGCCAACATTGGCGTGATTTTTGCCGGCGGCGGCAAGGGGCGCTTGGACCCTATCAGGTTCGACGAATAAGCTTAGCTGCCCCTTCGGACCACCCCTTGGCCATAACGCGGCGGGACGCCTCTACCCCCCATGATACCCGAATATGTGCACCGCCATGGTCGCGACTCGACCGTGGCGGCAGATCTGGCGGTCTTCGATCAAGGCGCTCGTTCCGCCTGCGAGCTGCCGGCATAGCCGCCTCCCCGCCAGCGCCAAGGTGGGTGTGACGCAATGAAAGAACGTGGAGTGTCTCGCGAACGCCCTGTCGGCAAAGCTGGTGCGCCACATCCCGCCTGCATTCTTCGATGCGTCGATGATCTAACCTTGGTTGAGCGCGGCGATCTCGATTGGTCGATATAGATCGGAAAGCCGCTCTGCGCTCTCGCGATCACGACGTCTCGTGCGCGGAGAGCCGGCGTGCTGATTGAAACCGTCCTGACCGAGCAGCCGTAGCGTGCCGAGGAGTTGTATGAGACGGCCGCGGAAGCCGGCGCTGATCCCTCTGGCTCAGACGACATTTTCTTCGATGGAAAATATTCTGAGACCTGATCCGATTCCGCTGAGGTCTCGCAACTTGGAATGTCGCTGCGAAGGTCCAGCATTATAAAGCCGTCGCGACGCGCGCTTCCTTGACCGCTATTAAAAAGACTTTGGGCAATGACCCGCGACCCTCGCTCTTTGTTCTCGTGCTGAACGTTCTCAATGTGCTCAACGATGGTGCGCAACTGATCGCCCGCAACTTCAAACCGTCCACCCATGGTTTACTCCCGTTGACCAGAACGCAGCCAATTTGAACAATCAAAATCACGACGGCAACCGATCAAGCGGTCTGTGGTTATTGCTCCGTGAATCAAAAATCGTTTTGATCTCAAACGTTCACTTTTGCCGATGGCATGGGGCGAAATTGCTGGCTTGACAATTGTCGAATGTCTTAAATTCGATCATAAAAACGCGGATCGATTACAAAAACTCGGATCGATCATAAATTGCGGCGTCGGCGACGAACGCATGGCCGATCCGATCTGCGATCATCCATGACGTTTTTTGTAATCGGCCATGACGTTTTTATAACGACGTTTTTATAACAACGTGCTGAGACCGAGTTTGCAACAGATCGGAATGTCCAATTTGGACATCGTGTGACGTTGTCTCGTCTCTGAAAAGCACAATGATTTGCGGCACGGCGCCACCGGATACCGTGACGAAAAGCAGCTCCGACGGATGTGATCCGAGCCGCGTCGTGCGAACGCGGCGCGATGGTGATGAATCGAGCATGTCCCGCTTCACACTGAATCGGTTTCCGGATCATGCTCTAGCAGTGGACCTCAGCCGGCGCATTGCTCTTGGCCAGCGCGTCGAATGCCATCAAGCGCTCGAGCAGCGGCTCCATCTCCCTCAACGGCACCATGTTCGGCCCATCGGACGGCGCCTTTTCCGGATCCTGGTGGGTCTCGATAAAGACGCCGGCAACGCCGACCGCTACGGCCGCCCGCGCCAGCACCGGCACGAATTCACGTTCGCCGCCGGACGACGCGCCCTTGCCGCCAGGCTGCTGCACAGAGTGAGTCGCATCGAAAATCACTGGCGCGCCGGTTCTCGCGAGCACCGGCAGTGCGCGCATGTCCGAGACTAGGGTGTTGTAGCCGAACGAAACGCCGCGCTCGGTCACCATCACATTGGCGTTGCCGGCGGCGGTGATCTTTTCCACCACATTGGCCATGTCCCACGGTGCCAGGAACTGCCCCTTCTTCACATTGACCACGCGGCCGGTTTTGGCGGCGGCGACCAGAAGGTCGGTCTGCCGGCAGAGAAACGCCGGGATCTGCAAAATATCGACAACCTCGCCAACGAGCGCGCACTGATCCGGCTCATGCACGTCGGTCAGCAGCGGCACGCCGAGCGTATCGCGCAGATCGGTGAACACTTCGAGCGCCTTATCGAGGCCGAGGCCGCGCGCACTCTTGGCGCTAGTGCGGTTCGCCTTGTCGAACGAGGTTTTGTAGACAAAGCCAATGCCGCGCCGCGCTGCGATCTCTTTCAGCGCACCGGCCATGTCGAAGGCATGCGTGCGGCTTTCCAGCACGCACGGACCGGCGATCAGCGCCAGCGGCAATTCATTGCCGAAGCGAGCTTTGCCGACGGTAACGATGGGATTGGGTTTATTGGTCATGGGCGGACCATGGACATCGGCAGCCGAAGGGTCAACGGGGCTTCCTCGTCATTCCGGATTGCCGCAATAGCGGCAAGTCCGGAATCCATAACCACCACCCGAGCAGGATTTGCGCCGCTCGTGGCTATGGATTCCGGGCTCCTCGCTTCGCTCGGCCCCGGAATGACGACCGCCGCGCGTTCACTTCACCGTCGAGAACGCCGTCGGCTTGAGGAACGAGCTTTTGACATTGGCGATGATCGGGCCGTCCTTCTCGGTGTCCGCGCGCACCTTGATCCAGGCCGGATCGGCCTGGAACGCGCCCCATACCTTTTCGCGCTCGGCGAGCGATTCCCAGGCGAGCAGATAATGCAGGTCGTTGCTGCCGTCGCCGACCAGCACCGTCCAGAAGCCGGCGTGGCGGATGCCGTGCTGCTCCCAGATCTTCAGCGTGTGATCCTCGAACCGCTTGAGCAACGCCGGCAACTTGCCGGGCACACATTGATAGACGCGCAGCTCGTAGATCATTGCGTTCCTCCCCATTGGCAGCGGCTACGAGCAGGTCGTGCCGCCACAGTGTCGTCATGCCCAGCCTTGTGCCGGGCATCCCGATTATGCACGCGCAGTGCTACGAGAATCGAGATGGCCGGGACATAGCCGAGCGAAGCGACGCCGTTCTTCGAACGGCTATGCCCGGCCATGACGCCGCGACGATATAAACTACACCAGCCGCGATTGCTCCACCGCCGCGCCGATGAACGAGGAGAACAGCGGGTGCGGGGCGAACGGCCGCGACTTCAGCTCGGGATGGAATTGCACGCCGATGAACCACGGATGATCGTCGTATTCGATGATCTCCGGCAGCAAACCGTCGGGCGACATGCCGGAAAAGCGCAAGCCGTGCTGGGCGAGACGATCCTTGTAGGCGGTGTTGACCTCGTAGCGGTGGCGATGCCGCTCGGAAATTTCGGTTGTGCGATAGATGCCGGAGATCTTGCTGCCGCGCCCAAGGAACGCCGGATAAGCGCCCAGCCGCATGGTGCCGCCGAGGTTGCCGCCGTCGCCGCGTTTTTGCAGCTCGTTGCCTTTCATCCATTCGGTCATCAAACCGACCACCGGCTCGCTGGTTGAGCCAAACTCGGTGGAATTGGCTTCGTCGATGCCGCAGAGATTCCGCGCCGCTTCGATCACCGCCATCTGCATTCCGAAACAGATGCCGAAATACGGCACCTGGCGCTCGCGCGCGAATTGCGCCGCGCGAATTTTTCCTTCGGCGCCGCGCTGGCCGAAGCCGCCCGGCACCAGAATGCCGTCGACATGCTCGAGGAACGGCGCCGGATCCTCATTCTCGAACACCTCGCTCTCGATCCAGTCGAGATTGACCTTGACCTTGTTGGCGATGCCGCCGTGCGAGAGCGCCTCGATCAAGGACTTATAGGCATCCTTCATCCCGGTATATTTGCCGACGATGGCAATGGTGACATCGCCTTCCGGATTGTGGATGCGCGCGTTGATCAGGCGCCACGTCGCAAGATCGGGCTCGGGCGGGTTCTCGATGCCGAACGCGGCGAGCACTTCGCCGTCGAGCCCGCCGGCATGATAGGCCTCCGGCACGGCGTAGACGTTGTCGACGTCGAGCGCTTCGATCACCGCGCTTTCGCGCACGTTACAGAACAAGGCCAGCTTGCGCCTCTCGCTTTCCGGGATCGGCCGATCGCTGCGGCACAGAAGAATATCCGGCTGGATGCCGATTGCGCGCAACTCGCGCACCGAATGCTGGGTCGGCTTGGTCTTCAACTCGCCCGCACTCGGAATGAATGGCATCAGCGTGAGATGGATATAGACGGCGTGATGCCGCGGCAGGTCGTTGCCGAGCTGGCGGATCGCCTCGAAGAACGGCAAGCCCTCGATGTCGCCGACCGTGCCGCCGATCTCGCACAGGACGAAATCATAATCGTCGTTGCCGTCGCGGATGAATTCCTTGATGGCATTGGTGACGTGAGGAATGACCTGGATGGTGGCGCCGAGATAATCGCCACGCCGTTCCTTGGCGAGAATTTCCTGATAGATGCGCCCGGTGGTGATGTTGTCGGTGCGGGTCGCCGGCCGTCCGGTGAAGCGCTCGTAATGCCCGAGGTCGAGGTCAGTCTCGGCGCCGTCGTCGGTGACGAAGACTTCGCCGTGCTGGTAGGGCGACATCGTGCCCGGATCGACATTGAGATAGGGGTCAAGCTTACGCAGCCGCACCTTGTAGCCGCGCGCCTGCAGCAGCGCACCAAGCGCCGCCGAGGCCAAACCTTTGCCCAGGGAGGAAACCACGCCGCCGGTGATGAAGATGTACCGCGCCATGGGATTTAAGCTCTAGCTCGCAGCGACCGATTCGACGAGCAAAATTCCGGAATGGCAGCCGCGCACGGTAACGCAGCACCGGCAAAAGCGAAGTAATACCAAGTGCCTCGGCAGGAATCCTCAGGTCGAGCGGGAGGGCTCCCCACTCGCTTCGTCTGCAGCGTGGGGGACATTGGCTCGGCCATCGCTCGCTTGCCCTATTTCGACTGCGGCACTTGCGGCCCGCTCGGCGCCGGCGGAGCCGCCGGTTCAGCCGGCTTGCCACCGCCCAGTTGATTCAGCACCCCGCCGCCACCCTGGCCGAGCGGCGCCAATGGAACGTTGCCGGCCGGCTGCTGCTGGCTGGCCGGGGTGCCCGGGCTGATGATCGAGGCCGGATGGCGGCCCAGACCGGCAAGCCAGGACAAAGCCAGGCTGGTGAGGAAAAAGCCGATGGCCAGAAAAGCCGTGGTGCGCGTGAGAACGTTCGCCGTGCCGCGACCGGTCATGAAGCCCGAGGTCGAGCTGACCAGGCCGCCACCCTCGGACTTCTGCAGCAAGATGACTGCGATCAATCCGAGAACCAGGATCAGGTGAATAGCGATAATAACAACGATCATCGAATCCGTTCCGCTCGCGCAACCTGGCCCCGAACGTCGTCGGGACCGTAGCCTAAAGTTCCGGCAGCGCCCCCCATATAGGGAGCCCGGCGCGTCTCTACATGATCCGTAATGGATTTTCCATCGCCCGATCTAGGCCGCATCCACGATCGCGCCCCTAGATCACATCGCCCATCGCTGGCCGAGTTCCCTGATAACGCTCCGCCAGGGTGATCGCTCCTACCCGTAAGTCGCGGCAATTGCCAGAAAGTCCTCGGCCTTGAGGCTTGCCCCGCCGACCAGCGCGCCGTCGACATTCTCGATCTCCAACAGGCTGACGCAGTTCTTCGGATTGACCGAGCCGCCGTAGAGGATGCGCGTCCCCTGCCCGCCCGCGCCAAAACGGACAACGACATGGTCGCGAATTGCGCGATGCACTTCGGCGACGTCGGCGGGTGTCGGCGTCAGGCCGGTGCCGATCGCCCAGACCGGCTCGTACGCGACGATGAAATCGGCGGTGCCATCGGGCAGCGAGCCCTGCAACTGTGCTTCGACGACGTCCAGCGCCCGCCCGGCCTCGCGTTGCGGTCGGGTTTCGCCAACGCAGACGATCGCCGTCAATCCGGCGCGGCGCGCCGCCTCTGCCTTGGCGCGCACCTGTGAATCGGTTTCGTGGTGGTATTGCCGGCGCTCCGAATGGCCCACAATGACGGCGGACGCCCCGGCGTCCTTGAGCATCTCGGCCGAGATATCGCCCGTATAGGCCCCGGCGGCGAGCGCGTGACAATCCTGGCCGCCGATCAGAACGTGCGTACCTTGCGCGGCGGCCGCGAAGCTCGCAATCAGTGTCGCCGGCGGACACACCATCAGGTCCGTTTTCGCAACGTCGGGCGCTCCGGCGACGATGCGTCTGAGTTCGCCGATCGAGGCCATGACCCCATTCATTTTCCAATTACCAGCAACCAGCGGACGGCGCGCCATCGTTCACCCCTGAGACCGGACAAAGCCCGCCGCGAACATTGCGGCGATCAGCCGTTAGCAGACCAGGGATGGGTAGAAAAGCGCACCGGAGCGGCATACCTCGGGTGCGACCCGATGCGTCGAAGCGCCGTCCGAAAGATCAACCATGCTGCACTGGTGCGGCGGCTTTGGTCCGCGCGCACGCAGTGCCCGGCACGTTGGCTTAATAGTAGCCGTTGCCAGTGCTCCAGGTGTACGGGTCCCATTGCTGCTCGTACCAGGGGTTGCCGTAACCATACGCGGCGGGCGGCGCGGCGTAGTTGTAGTATCCGCGATACCCATAGTATGTCCCGTACGGGTCATAGCGATAAGCTACGCCCTGCACGGCGTTATTGCGCGCGTTGACGCCGGTTTCGGCGGCGCTCGCCACGGCGCTGCCGGCCGCGAGCGACAACAGCACCAGGACGCCGGTGAGATAGTGACGCTTCAACATTGCCAATTCTCCATTCGCCCCTCGCCATCGACGTGTGGGTGATGAAGGCCTTTGACATCGCCGAAATCGCGAAAGGCCTATTCGCCGGCGCTGAACAGTTGCCGGACCGCGCGCCGCCAGAGGCGGCCGATCGCGGCGAGCCGCCCGATGGGGGCATCCGCACGCGAGCGTCCCGGCGCCATCGCGTGCACAACGCTCGCCGAATGCCGCGATCGTTTGCCACTTCGTAACTTGCAAGCTGTTGATATTTCGACGATTGACGAAGTGGGGACGATTTAGGCAGATAGTCCCTTCGTTTGCGGGCCGGCGTGCCGGTCTCTATGATGAGCCGCTCGCCGAGAACTCGTTCGCAGGGCACACGTTCGCAAGGCACCCATTCGCCAGGCCCCCGCGGGCACAACCAGCGTTGGACACATGCTTCGAGGAATTCGCACCGCCTCCACGAATTGGCTTGGCCGCACCGTCATGGCTGTGGTGATGGGCCTTCTGGCCGCAAGCTTCGCCATCTGGGGCATCAACGACATCTTCCGGGGCTTCGGGCGATCGACGCTGGCGAAGATCGGCGGCACGGAGATTCCGGTCGAGCAATTCCGCCGCGCCTATGACGAGCGGATGCAACAGCTCAGCCGGCAGTTTGGGCGGCCAATTCCGCCCGAACAGGCCAAGGCTTTCGGGGTCGACCGCGCGGTGCTCATCGGCTTGATCAATGACGCCGGGCTCGACCAGCTCGCGCGGCAAATGCGGCTTGGCGTTCCCGACGACGTGATCGTCCGCCAGATCACCGAACAACCCTTCTTCCGTGGTCCGACCGGCCAATTCGACCGCGGCCGCTTCGAGCAATTCCTGCGCGGCGTCGGCATGAGCGAACAGCGGCTCGTCGCCGAGCAGCGCCATATCCTGCTGCGGCGACAGATCGTCGATTCGATCAATGGCGGCATGCCGGTGCCGAAAGCCTGGCTCGAAGCGGTCAATCAGTTTCAGAACGAGCAACGCACCATCGCCTACATGGCGCTCGGCCCGGCGCAGGCCGGCGACATTCCGGCGCCGACGCCGGAGCAGCTCGCCAAATATTTCGACGAGCGCAAGATTTCTTCCGCGCCCCGGAGTATCGCAAGATCGAGGTCATCGCGGTTACGCCGGAGGAGCTCGGCCGCTGGATGGACATCTCCGACGCCGACATCAAAACCGAGTTCGACGAGCACCATAGCCGCTATGTCACGCCGGAGCGGCGACACGTGGAGCAGATCGTTTTTCCGAACATGCAGGACGCCGAAGCCGCCGAGGCGCGCCTCAAAGGCGGATTGAGTTTTGCCGCGCTCGCCGCGGAACGCGGCCTCAAGGATACGGACACCGATCTCGGCACTGTGACCAAATCCGAGCTGATCGACCCGGCGGTCGCCAACGCCGCATTCGCGCTGAAGGATGGCGAGGTGAGTGCGCCGGTGCAAGGCCGGTTCGGCACCGTCATCGTCACGGCCAACAAGATCGAGCCCGAGCAGGTGAAATCGCTCGCCGACGTGACGCCGCAGATCCGCAAGGAGATCGCCGCCGAGCGCGCCAAGGCCGAGGTGCACAGCCTGCATGAGAAGATCGAAGACGAACGCGCCGGCGGCGCCGCGCTGCCGCAGATCGCCGAAAAGCTGAAGCTGACCGCCGTCACCTACGACGTGGACCGTTCCGGCCGCGATCCGAGCGGCAAGCTGGTGAACTTCCCCCATGCCGGCCAGGTGATCCCTGCCGCTTCTAATTCCGATGTCGGCTCCGACAACGATCCCGTCGACGCCGACGGCGGCTATGTCTGGTACAACGTCGCTGCCATTACGCCCTCGCGCGACCGCACGCTCGACGAAGTCAAGGATCAGGTCGAAGCGCGTTGGCGCGATGACGAAGTTGCCGCGCGACTGAAAGCCAAAGCGGCCGAGCTCCTCGACAAGCTCAAGGCCGGCACGCCGCTTGAGGAAGTGGCTGCCGGTGCGGGCGTGAAAGTGCAAACCGCCGACAAGCTCACGCGCGGCAAACCCGAAGCGGGCCTGTCGGCGCGCCTCATCACGGCGGTGTTTCGAACCGCCAAGGACGCTTATGGCAGTTCCGAAGGCGATCAGCCGACCGATTGGGTCGTGTTCCGCGTCACCGAGATCACCGCGCCGAAATTCGAAGCCGATGCCGTGGAAATCAAGCGGCTCAGCGATCTGATAAAGAAGCAGGAGAGCGACGAGATTCTGGAGCAGTACCTGGCCTGGATGCAAACCGATCTCGGTACGAGCTTCAACCAGTCAGCGCTCGCGCAGGCGCTCGGCAACGCTCCAGCGGACGCGAATTGATGCGGCAACGCTCGACACATGCGCCGACAGTTCGTCATGGCCGGACTCTGTTCCGGCCATCCACGCCTTTGTTTTGATGCCGAGACAAAGACGTGGATGCCCGCGACGAGCGCGGGCATGACGAAGCAATTCAATTCGCCCGTGCGCTAGCGATGCAGGTCGAGCCTTCGTCTGCGACATTCGCCGCGCACTATGCCGCCGGCACCGCGCAGGTCGTGTGGACCACGCTGGTTGCCGATCTCGAGACACCGGTATCCGTCTTTCTGAAAGTCGCCGGCGGCCGGCCGATGAGTTTCCTGCTCGAATCCGTTGAGGGCGGCGAGGTGCGCGGCCGCTATTCGATCGTCGGGCTCGAGCCCGATGTCATTTTCCGCAGCAGCGGCGCCGTGGCCGAGATCAACCGGACGCCGCGCAACAATCCGGAAGCGTTCGTGGCCGCCGCGGCTCTGCCCCTGCAGGCCCTGCGCGCGCTGATCGCCGAAAGCCGCATCGCGCTGCCGGATGGCCTGCCGCCGATGGCCGCCGGCGTCTTCGGCTATCTCGGCTACGATACGGCGCGGCTGATGGAGGATTCGCTTGGCCCGCCTCCTCCCGATCCGATCGGCATTCCGGAAGTGGTTTTGTTGCGGCCGACCGTGGTGATCGCGTTCGACGCCGTCAAGGACACGATCACGGTCGTGACGCCGGTGCGGCCGCACGCGGGCGTCAGTGCCGAGGCGGCGCTGGCGCAGGCCACCGCACGGCTGTCGGCTATTGTCGAGGCACTCGGCCGACCGCTGAACAAGTCTTCGCATGCGCTTGAGGCCTCGCCCGCGCTCTCGCCTTCCGTGCAAGCCGGGGCGAAGAAGGAGCGCGCACGCTCGAATACGGCGCCGGAGGACTACAAGCGCATGGTGCTGCGCGCCAAGGAGTACATCGCCGCCGGCGATATCTTTCAGGTGGTGCTGTCGCAACGCTTCGAGGCACCCTTTGCGCTTCCGCCGTTTGCGCTTTATCGGGCGTTGCGGCGTGTGAATCCCTCGCCTTATTTGTTCTTTCTCGATTGCGGCACGTTCGCGGTGGCCGGATCGAGCCCGGAAATCCTGGTGAAGACGTCCGGCGGCACGGTCACCATCCGCCCGCTTGCCGGCACGCGGCGCCGCGGCGCCACGCCGAACGAAGACAAGGCGCTGGAGCAAGAGCTTCTGTCCGATCCGAAGGAACGCGCCGAGCATTTGATGCTGCTCGATCTCGGCCGCAACGATGTCGGCCGGGTTGCGGCGATCGGCAGCGTAGCGGTCACCGATCAGTTCTTCATCGAGCGCTTCAGCCAGGTCATGCACATCGTCTCCAATGTGCAGGGCAAGCTGCGCGGCGATTGCGACGCGCTCGATGCGCTCGCCGCCGGTTTTCCGGCCGGCACCGTCTCCGGCGCCCCGAAGGTGCGCGCCATGCAGATCATCGACGAACTGGAGAAGGAAAAGCGCGGCCTTTATGCCGGCTGCGTCGGCTACTTCTCGGCGGGCGCCGACATGGACACCTGCATCGTGCTGCGCACCGCCTTGATCAAGGACGGCGTCATGTACGTCCAGGCCGGCGCCGGCATCGTCGCCGATTCCAATCCGGACGCCGAGCAGCAGGAATGCATCAACAAGGCGAAGGCGCTGTTTCGCGCCGCCGAGGAAGCCAGACGCTTCGCCGGTGCTGCCGCGCGGTAAATCGCCCCGGAAACGAGCGTCATTGCGAGGAGCGAACGCGACGAAGCAATCCAGCTTCTCGCGCAAGCGGCCCTGGATTGCTTCGCTGACGCTCGCAATGACGAAGGTGGTAGAGCCCGTGCTCTACTTGATCCGCGTCATGTTCTGGCCGCCGCAGATGCCGATCGCGCAGCCTTCGACACGGATAGTGGTGGGGCCGAGCTCGAGCAGATGCCCGGTGTAAACGTTGCCGTTGTCGACGTTGTAGAGCTGGCCGGACCATCGGCCCGGGCTTTCCGGGACCAAGCCGAAGAGCACCGGCACACCGACGAGGGAACGCCCGCGCAATGCCGGATCGTGATTATGCTTATCGGTCCACGGACGGCCGGTCTCCGGATCGTACGCGGATTTCGGCGCGGCGATCACGGCGCAGAGTGCTGAGCCACATGGCCTCACCTGCACATGGGCGCCATCCTGCGCCATCCACATCCCTTTGGGATCGGCCGACGCGGCTCCAGTGCCCAGAAGCGTGCAGGCAACCATCGCGGTAAGGGTAAAGAGCCTCATGGAGGTATTTTCTCACCCCGGAACACACTCGCAAGTCCAAATCTTAGCCTTTTCGCAGAATTTTAGCCCTCCAAAGGCGACGCGCGGCAGCAAAAAGCCCGGAACTTTCGTCCCGGGCTTTTCTCCTCAACCCCTAGGCAAAAATCAGCGGCCGAACCAGTTGAAGCGATAGACCAGTTCGGTCGAGATGAATTGGGTGGCCTTCTGCGAGTTCAGCGCCAGCGGGGCGCCACCGGCGGTTACGCCGGTGAGCGGTACATTCACGCCGTTGCCGCCATACTGCGAGTAGCGATACTCGGTCTTGAGGAATAGGCCGTTGATGGGCAGCCAGTCGAAGGCATATTCAAAGCCGCTGCCCAGAAACCAGCCGTTATAATTCTGCGAAGCGAGGCTGATGCCGTTCGGCCCACCGCCGGCGAACGCAGAGTTGTAATTCACGCTGTTAAAGCGAGCCTGGGTGAAACCGCCGTCGAAGTAGGTGAGGAAGCGCGGCGTGACCAACACACCGGCCCGGCCGCCGACAGCCCAGGTCGAAGTCTCTTTTTCCTGTCCGTTGGAGCCAATGAAGCTACTGGTGCCCTGGATGCTGCCGCCTTCATAATCACCGAAGGCGCCGATCACCGTCTGCACGCCGAAATACGGTGCCGTGAATTGATAGTCGCAACCGACCTGGCCCTGACCGAACCAGCCGTTGCCGCCGTTCGACTGCGACGCCGTGATGGCCTGGCCCGTGGTCGTGTTGGTCACGAAGCTGTTCTGCGTCCACATCGCGTAACCGCCACCGCCGCCGACATAGCAGCCGGTCCAGTTGTAGACGGGCGCAGGCGGGGGCGGCGCCTTGTACATCGGGGCCACAGACAGGTCCGCAGCATTGGCCGCGCCAAGCGCAGAGACCGTCACCAGAGCGGCCGCCGTTAGAACCCTGAACTTCATATTTGCCCCCAATTGCGATTCCTGATGCAAGTTCTACCAGATCGGGTGCCCGAATTCTGTGCTTTTTGGGCAACAAGGCGGCGGATAATGATGGCGGCGCCATTCTTTAGATGACACGCGCGGCGAAGAGTCCGTTATCCACAGGCGTGCTGGCTACACGTGCCTCGCAATCTACTCGCCGTTCTCTTCGCCGCCTTCGCCGTTCTCCTCGCCCTCTTCCGAGAGGCGCTCGACCGACGCTACGCGTTCGCCCTCCGCGGTCGAGAAGATAATGACGCCCTGGGTCGAGCGGCCGGCGATGCGAATGCCGTCGACCGGGCAGCGGATCAATTGCCCGCCGTCGGTCACCAGCATGATCTGGTCGCTCTCTTCGACCGGGAAAGAAGCCACCAGCCGGCCGTTGCGCTCGGTGATCGCCATGGCGACGATGCCTTTGCCGCCGCGGCCGGTGGTGCGGTACTCGTACGACGAGGTGCGCTTGCCGTAGCCTTTTTCCGAAATGGTGAGGACGAACTGCTCGGCGGCGGAAAGCTCGGCGTAGCGCGCCTGGCCGAGTTCGATCGCGCCATCGCCCTCCTCGCCTTCGACGCCATTCTCCTCGATGTCGCCATTGCCGCCGCGCCGCACCGCGTTGGCGCGCTTGAGATAGGCGATGCGCTCGTCCGAGTTCGCCTCAACGTGGCGCAAGATGTCGAGCGAGATCACCGTGTCGCCGTCGCCGAGCGCGATGCCGCGCACGCCCATCGAGGTGCGGCCCTGAAACACGCGCACGTCGTCGACCGCGAAGCGGATGCACTGGCCCGCGGCGGTGGTCAAAAGCACATCGTCTTTGTCGGTGCAGATCTGCACGCCGACGATGCTGTCGCCCTCGTCAAGCTTCATGGCAATGATGCCGGAGCGGCGCACGTCGGCGAAATCCGACAGCTTGTTGCGCCGCACTGTACCGCGGGTGGTGGCGAACATGACGTCGAGCTTGTCCCAGCTCTTTTCGTCCTCAGGCAGCGGCATGATGGTGGTGATGTTCTCGCCCTGCTCGAGCGGCAGGATATTGATCATCGCCTTGCCGCGCGCCTGTGGCGCCGCCAGCGGCAGCCGCCAGACCTTTTCCTTGTAAACTTGGCCGCGTGACGAGAAGAACAGCACCGGTGTGTGCGTCGACGCGACGAACAGCCGGGTGACGAAGTCCTCCTCGCGGGTCTGCATCCCGGCGCGGCCCTTGCCACCGCGCTTCTGCGCGCGGTAGGTCGACAGCGGCACGCGCTTGACGTAGCCGGCGTGCGAAACCGTGACCACCATCTCCTCGCGCTGGATCAGATCCTCGTCTTCCATCTCCCCTTCTTGGTCGAGGATGACGGTGCGGCGCGGAGTGGCGAATTCGGCCTTGATGGCGGCGAGCTCGTCCTTGGCAATGGCCTGGATGCGGGCCCGCGAGCGCAGGATATCCAGATAGTCGGCGATTTCGGCGGCAAGCTTGTCGAGCTCGGCCTTGATCTCGTCGCGGCCGAGCGCGGTGAGCCGTTGCAGCCGCAGATCGAGGATCGCCTTGGCCTGTTCGGCTGATAGCTTGGTGGTGCCTTCCAGCGAAACGCTGTGGCGCGGATCGTCGATCAGCGTCACCATGGTGGCGACATCGCGCGCCGGCCAGTCGCGCTTCATCAATTCCTCGCGCGCCTCGTTGGCGTCCTTGGCGGCGCGGATGAGTTTGATCACTTCGTCGATATTGGCGACCGCAATGGCGAGGCCGACCAGGATGTGAGCGCGATCGCGCGCCTTGTTGAGAAGGTGCCGGGTGCGCCGGTAAATGACCTGCTCGCGGAAGGCGATGAAACAGGTGAGCAGGTCCTTGAGGTTCATCACCTGCGGGCGGCCGGCGTCGAGCGCCACCATGTTGGCGCCGAACGACGTTTGCAGCGAGGTGAAGCGATAGAGCTGATTGAGCACCACGTCGGGCACCGCGTCGCGCCGCAGTTCGACCACCACCCGGTAGCCGTCACGGTCGGATTCATCGCGGAGCGCGGCAACGCCCTCGATCTTTTTCTCGCGCACCAGTTCGCCGATGCGTTCGACCATCTGCGCCTTGTTCACCTGATAGGGAATCTCGGAAACGACGATGGCTTCGCGCTCGCCGCGCAGCGTCTCGAATTCGACCTTGCCGCGCATCACGATCGAGCCGCGGCCGAGATGATAGGCGGTGCGGATGCCCTGCCGGCCCAAAATAATGCCGCCGGTCGGGAAATCGGGGCCCGGAATGATGCCGATCAGGTCTTCGATGGAAAGGCCGGGATTGTCGATCAGCGCCACGCAGGCATCGATCACCTCGCCCAGATTGTGCGGCGGAATGTTGGTGGCCATGCCGACCGCGATGCCGCCGGCGCCGTTGACCAGAAGGTTGGGGAATTTCGCCGGCAGCACCACCGGCTCGTTTTCGGAGCCGTCATAGTTGGGCTGGAAGTCGACCGTGTCCTTGTCGAGATCGTCGACCAGCGCGTTGGTCACGCGCTGCAGCCGCACCTCGGTGTAGCGCATCGCCGCCGGTGCATCGCCGTCGACCGAACCGAAATTGCCCTGCCCGTCGATCAGCGGCAGGCGCATGGAAAAGTCCTGCGCCATGCGCACCAGCGCGTCGTACACCGACTGATCGCCATGCGGGTGATACTTACCGATCACATCGCCGACGACGCGCGCGGACTTGCGATACGGCTTGTTCCACTCGTAGCCGTTCTCGTGCATCGAGAACAGAATGCGCCGGTGCACCGGCTTGAGCCCGTCGCGCGCATCCGGCAACGCGCGCATCACGATCACGCTCATGGCGTAATCGAGGTAGCTCTTCTTCATTTCCTCGGTGATGGAAATGGGCCGAATGTCGGACGGGCCGCCGTCCGAAGGCGGGAGATCGTTGTCGTCTGCCAAGCTGAAAGAATCCTGCGCGAATCTGCATTTATTTCATAGCCGATCGGGGGCTTTCGCGCCACCCCTATCGGCCCTGTGGATATATGGTTTTCCGCTGGATTTTCAATGCGCTACGCTCGTCGCGGGAACAACCACAATGCGTTTCGCCAAACAGATCTTGGAGCACGCGCCGCGCGGCGCCCCCAGCATGCCGCAAACGCTCCCTCCCCTCGCAAGGGGAGGATAAGAGGACGCCGAGCGTCAACCGGGCTTAGTCTTTATTAACCATACGTGTTCATCCTGATCTTGGGCGCGGCAGAAGCGCGTGCGGGGAGATCGGACCATGTCGATGAACACTCTTTCGGCCGCGAGTGCCTTGTCTTCGGGACAATCGCCGCTGCTGTCGATGGGCCAGACGAAACATCGCAAGCATGCGTCGATGGCCGACGTACAGATGCAAAATCCAGGCGCAGGCGCAGGCGCCGCCCCTCCGCCGGTCGGCGGCAGCGGTCAGACCGGCAGCAAGATCAACATCACTGCATGATGCAGCGGCGAGGACGTCCTGCGCTCGCATTTCGCGTGCGCGCGGCCCGGCCGAGCGACGTGCCGGCGTTGATGCGCTTCAAGCGCCTGCTGGCGGAGAGCGAAGGCGGCCTGCACACCGTATCCGCAACTGCGGCCGATTGGCTGCGCGACGGCTTTGGCGCACGCGCGGGTTTTGCCGCCTTGGTGGCCGAGGCCGAATCTCAACGCAAACTCATAGGCATGGCGACCTTTAGCGAGCGGATCCTCACCGGCTGGAGCGGGCCGGTCGTCTTTCTGCAGGATCTGTTCGTCGAGACGGACTTCCGGCGCAACGGCGTGGCAAGCGCGATGATCGCCCGCGTTGCCGCTCACGCCAAGACCATTGGCAGCCCGATGGTCGAGCTCGCGGTGCGCGCCGACAATCCGGCCCAGCTTCTCTATCAGCAAAGCGGATTTCAGGTGCTGCCGCCCTCCCCCACCTACGTGCTGGCCGGGCCCGCGCTCGCCACGCTCGCCGCGAGCGACGAGAAAGATTTGCCGCTCGCGGGATAGATTGTTTTTGTAGTTTTGTAGGATGGGTTGAGCGCCAACGAAACCCATCGGCAATCGCCGCCGCTCAGCATGATGGGTTTCGTTTCACTCAACCCATCCTACATCACTCCGTCACCGCGCGCTCAGCTTCTCCGCCATGGCGAGATGCTCCTGCAAGTGCGGCAGCGTCTTCGACGCCCAGCTTTTCAGCGCCGCATTGTCGCCGCCGCGCGCATAAGCCGCGAACAGCGCCACCGCCTCCTTGTGGCCCTTGAGCTGCATCTGGTCGTAATCCTTGTCGAAGGTCGCGCCGCTCTCGCCACGCAACTGATCGAGCATTTGCTGATGCTCGGCGTCGAGACCGCTCGGCAGCTCTGCTTTCACCTTACCGCTGTCGACGAGGCGCTTGAGCTGCTCGGTGGTCTGGCCGTGATCGTGGATCATGCGCTTGGCGAATTGCGCATCGGGCTTCGCCTTCTTCTCCAGCGCGAGCTTGCTCGATTGCACTTCGAACATGTCACTGATCGCGACGGTCTTTACGAAATCCGCCGTCGACGGTGCGGGCATGGTCTGCTGTGCGGATGGTTGCGCGGTGTCGGCGGACGGTGATTGCGCCAAAACCGGCCCGGCCGCGAATAGGCAGACGCCGGCGGCGAGAAGGACTTTTTGTACGGAGGTTTTCATCGGATGCTCCCAGGGTTCCCGGACCCGGACGCGCTGCGCCGGGGCACTCACGCAACCAATGCGCCGTCCATTGCAGGAGTTCCGGGGACCGGCAATGCCGCCATCATCCGGTACTCCCGTAGGATGGGTTGAGCGCCAGCGAAACCCATCAGCGACCTAGCCGCCGCAGGATGGGTTTCGTTTCACTCAACCCATCCTACGTTGCGACCTTGCCGGCGGCGGGCATCAGTGTGGCTGCCAGATCATCAGCACGAAGATCGCGATCACGCCGGCAAAAGCCGGCCAGCCGAGCGCGAACCAGATGCGGAACAAGCGCCGATAGCGATCGGGCAAGGGCTTGCCGTTGATCGCGGCCTCGTTGGCGAGATCGCGCATGCGCATTTGAATGAAGACGACCGGCAGCCAGCAAAGCCCGACGAGAATGTAAATCAGGATCGACACGACGATCCACGGCTCCCGCAACGGCGAGAGGCCGATCGCCCAGGCCAGTGCGAAGCCGCTGACCGGCTGCACCACGACCGCGGTCGCGGTGAAGATCAAATCGGCGATCACCACAAAGCGTGCGGTGACCGCGATCACGCCGGCATGGCCGGTGCGATGCGCCATCAGCATGAAAAAGGCGATGCCGACCCCGGTGCCGAACAGAACCGACGCGCCGAGCACGTGGATCAATTTCAGCAGGTATATGTAGTCCATCGCCGGCCGTCCTCATCCGAGCAAGTCCCGAGTGCCGCAGAATCAAAAGCACTAGAGCACATCCCGATTAGATTGAATCGGGAAGTGCTCTAGAACTATTTGTTATCGCATGTCCTTTTCGGAAAACCGGATTCCACTTTTCCGGGACATGCTCTATCGGAAGCTTGCACGTAACGGCATCGCACGGCGTGGCCAAAATGTGGATGGCGGCAACAAACGACTGCGACAAACGGCTCGTACCGGCGTCACAGCCGGCGGCAGACGCGGCCGCCAGCACCGCTCGCGCCTGCCCCTCTCATGCGCGCGGCGACCCTGCCGGAGGCCGGTCGGACCGCGGCGGATAGCGACGTCAGGCCAGAAACTCAATTCGGCCGTCGTCAAGATCGTAGCGCGCGGCCAGCACCTTGGCTTTGCCGTCCTTGACGAAATGCGAGACGATCTCGCTCTTGGTCGCGATCTGCGTCGCCGTCCGCTTGGCGCTTTCGCGCACCGCATTGTCGACGAAATCGCCCGGCTTGCCGAGCACGGCCTTGGCCGCCGGCACGATCGCATCGACCATCGGTCCGATCGAGCCGGGAAATTTGGTGTGCTTCTCGACCACCTCGCAAGCCGCCGCCACCGCTCCGCAACGCTCGTGACCCATGACCACGACGAGCGGAGCGCCGAGATGTTCGACGCCGTATTCGATCGTGCCCATGGTCGCCGTGTCGGCCATGTTGCCGGCATTGCGTGCGACAAAAAGCTCGCCGACTCCAACGCCCCCGAACAGCAATTCCGGCGGCACGCGGCTATCCGAACAGGTCAGGATCACGGCCCAGGGCATCTGGCCCTTGGCCACTTCTTCTCGATGCTTGAGCAGGTCGGCGGCGCAGACTTGCGGCGCCGTGACGTATTTCTCATTGCCGGCTTTGAGCCGCGCCAGCGCCTCATCGGCCGTGACGCTGGTCGTGGCGCCGGCGGCGAAGGCGTGCCCCGTGCCCAATACAGACGCCGCCGCGACGCCGGCTGCGGCCAGCGACAGGAAACGACGGCGGTTCGGCAATCGATTTGCAGTCAAAGAAGCGCATGCAATGCACATGGCAAATGTCCTCTTGGTTCGTACGCTTCGGTCCGGATCCAATTCCAGCGGCGATTCGCGACACCATGCTAGTTGCCGACGATGACGGCATGCATGATGCGGCCCGGTACGAACGTGAATAAACCGGCGATCAGAAGCGCACCACAGAAGATCGAGATCATGTAGATGCGGTGTTGTCCGATGCGGTGCCGCCGGGCGTGCAGCACGCCGATCGGCAACGTTACCAGGGTCAATATCGCCAAAAGATGAATTGGGCTCCAAGATCCCCAGAGGCGGAGCTCGTGAATAAAGAATGCGCTAACGCTGATCACGAGCATCAAGCCCGCCCAAAGCCAGCCGATGGCGCGATGCGCCGACGTGCCCTTCGGTCGCCAGAACTGCACGATGCCAAGCGCGAAAGCCGCCATCGCCGCAAACGCATGCAGCTTGATCGCGGGGCTCGCCGACAGAAGCGGCTCAAGAGTTCATTGTGACGCCGCTACTCTTACCCTCCCCCTAGAAGGGGGAGGACGGCGTTCGCGGAACGCCGGGTGGGGGTTAGGTTGTGTACCCATAAATCGAGCACCCAAATAAGGGTCGCGTGGATGGTCCGCGTATCACCCGACAGCGACGCAAAGGCGGACATTCCAACCCTTTCGCTTGGCCTCTCAAGCACCATTGAATCACCAGCGCTCATTTTTAGCTAGATGACGATTTCCATGATGACTCCATTGCAGCGAAGCGACCGCATTGAAGGTCGCTGATGATTGGCATAATGACGCTCGAATTGCGGTGTCCGTTTCGTAGGATCTCGGCTCGCCCAATCGCGCAGAACCTCAGGATAGTCGGATGTTTAATGGCTGGAGCAGCTTCTTCACTTTGACCGGTTCGGCGGGGGCTGGGCTTATTGGGTTGCTGTTTGTTGTCATCACGCTCGGCGTCGACCTTTCGACGTCCCGAAGGCTCGACGTCGCACGCGCCTTGATGACGCCGGCATTGATCAGCTTCGCCGACGTGCTGCTCCAGGGCATGATTGTGCTCGCGCCTTGGCCGTCAGATCGGCCAACCGGCTTTCTTTTTCTCGCGCTGGGAATTGGAGGCTTGGTATACCGAGTCAACGCGGTCCGTTTGCGGATCAATCAAGTCCGTCTCAAGGCCATCGACGGACCGATCGACTGGACCTTCCACAACGCGCTTCCCGTCATCGGCAGCATCAGTCTGCTTGCCGGCGGCGCGGGATTGATCGCAGGAGCGGCGTTCGCTCCTTTTGCTGTCGCGGGCTCGACTACGTTCCTGCTGTTTTCTGGAATCTACCGCACGTGGAGCGAAACCCTGGTGTTGGTCGCTCCTGCGGATAAGTCGTAGCCGAGCGCGCGCCGGGCGTCGCCCTCCGGGCATTCGCCGAAATCCGCCCTTTTGCTCACTTACTCCTTCTTCGGCGGATTGACTCGTGTGAAGCTCGCCGCCTCGAACTTCCAGGCACCGGCTTCCTGCTTCAGAACTTGCAGCCAGACCCCGTTGCCCTGGGTGCTCCCGCCGTCTTTGGTTGGAATCGTCACGGTGTATGGCCCCACGGCCCAAGCCACCGAGCCGTCAACCTCGATGCGATCAATCTTATGCTCGAGCTTCAGGCCGAGCTTGAGCTCAGCGGCGAGACGCTCATTCAGTTTTGCCTCGCCTGAAACCATGCCCATGACGTTGATCTCGACTGCGTCCGCACGCCATAGTTCTTCAGCCGCAGAGGCGTCACCGCTATTGAACGCCGTAAAGAATTTCTCGATCGTCGTCCGCACGGTCGCTTCGCTGGACCCTTCGGCCCACGCCGGCACCGCCAGCATTGTCAAGACCGCAATCCAGGTTGCCGCGTAAAGCCGCCTCATCGTCTTCTCCCTCGCGTCATCCTGCTTCCGCAGGTTGCATGCATCATCGCCCGATGTGCAATGAGGAGTAAAGCCGGCGCCAAGCCTAATTGGGGGTAGTGGTTTTACGTCCCGGACGGATCACGATCGGCCAAGCTCAGAAGTGAGCATTGCGGGCCGCACTTAGTTACCTGTCCCCGGATCGCCTTCGACGATCCGGCCCTCCCCTTTCAGGGGAAGGAAAATGCCACTTGGGCGCGCGCCATCGACGACAATCTTAAAACGGAATCTCGTCATCCATATCCGCGCGCGAGCCGCGTCCTCCGGTGCTCGCTGCCGCCACCCGCCGTGTCGGTCCCGGCGAGCCGAATTCGCCGCCGGTGTCGTCAGCCGCGAAATCGCCGCCGCCGGCGCCGCCGGCACGATCGAGCAACGTCAGCTCGCCGCGAAAGCCTTGCAGCACCACCTCGGTCGAATACTTGTCCTGGCCGCTCTGGTCCTGCCATTTGCGGGTTTGCAATTGGCCCTCGATGAAGACCTTCGATCCCTTTTTCAGATATTGCTCGGCGACCTTGCACAGATTCTCGTTGAAGATCACGACCCGGTGCCACTCGGTCTTTTCCTTGCGCTCGCCGGTCGCTTTGTCGCGCCAGGACTCCGAGGTCGCCACACGCAAATTCGCTACCGGCCGCCCATCCTGGGTGCGGCGGATTTCAGGATCGGCGCCCAGATTGCCGATGAGGATCACTTTATTGACGCTACCTGCCATGACACGCTCCGTTCTTTCCGTATCAATCCCAATTCGTTCCGTATCGACCAACGCGCTTTGCGGCCATGCCACGCCGCCGGCTGCTCCCAAAACCATGAGCCCCGTGAACGATCGGCTCCGCGCTCTCCGCGATTGCACAGCCAGCATTGGCGGCACGCAAAGCGCGAAACGTCGCCACCACCGACACTACTAGCCACCCCTTCCCCCGCAAGGTCGAAGGGGCAAGCGGCGGCGTTATCCACACGCATTCAACGAGGCCGACCGCGACCACTCAATGTTCTTATTTTGTTCTGAGGCGGAATGCAAGGCGAATGCGTCACGATTACCGGTTCTGCGCAAGCAAATCTCTGACGCCGACCGAGCCGCCGCATCTTCGGCCGCTACACCTGCGCGGCTGCGGCGCGCCGTCGCGGGTCGAAAACCCGGCGCAGATTCGTATACGGATAGCTAACCAACTCGCTACAATCGTCCGCATCCCAATACGGCTAAAAATGGCGCCCGCACGCGCTCTTTCCGCTTACATATTAACGATCTTACGCGTGGACATTGCTTGCGATTTTCGAGGCGGCGCAATCGGATTGCGGCATTTTTTAGACAGGCTCGGAGGTTCAATTGTGCCCCTCTGTTGCCTTTGGGTCACATCTTTTTCGAGGCCAATCAGTTAGTTCTTCGAGCAGCGGGGCTCGAACGAATTTTCGCGCTGACGGCCGCACAATCGTTGGCGCCTGATGCAGGCAGTAGGAGAATTGGCATGAAGCGTATGTTGTTGGCGAGCGCGGTTGCGCTCACTGCTGGGGGACAAGCACTCGCAGCCGATCTTCCACCTCCCATGGCTCCACCGCCGCGCGCGCCGGCGGCGTACATTCCGATGGCTCCGGCCTATAACTGGTCCGGCTTCTACATCGGCGGCAACTTGGGCGCCGGTTTCTCGAAGAACTCATACTCGGATTCGATTGGCAGCACGTTCAACTCGAGCAACTCCAACACCTCGTTCCTCGGTGGCGGCCAGGTCGGCGTCAATTACGAGTTCTATAATGGCGTCGTGGTCGGTGCCGAGGCGATGTTCGATTGGGCGCCAAACACCAACAACACCCTCACGGCTACCAACACTCTCCCCAGCGGGGCCCCCGTTACTGGCACGGCCCAATTCAACAATCGCTGGTTGACGACCGCCACCGGCAAACTTGGCTATGCCTGGGACCGCGTGATGCTTTACGGCAAGGGCGGCTGGGCCTGGGTCGGGCAGAGCAATTCTAACGTTTCAGTCACTGGGCCCGCAGGGACCTTCCCGACCTCGATTTCCAGCAACAGCACGCTCGGTGGATGGACGGCAGGCCTCGGTGTTGAATGGGCCTTTGCGGGTAACTGGTCGGCACGCGCCGAGTACGACTACATCGGCCTGCAGAATCAGAATTATACCGTTACGTCGACCTCTGCCAAATTCAACAATGATGTCATTAGCGGCAACAGCCGCTCCATCCAACTCGTCACCGCCGGCCTGAACTACAAGTTCGGCTGGGGCGGCGGCGGTTGGTGGTAAGTCTTCCAGCGAACGTTTCGCATCAAGCCCCGGGTTCCGCCCGGGGCTTTTTTGTTGCCGATTTTCTGTTGCTGATAACGACGGCATCGCTCATCGCCATTGTGCCGATGTGAAATGGCGCGCACGCCGCGCGCTGCGCAGTTCCTCTGCGCGTCGCATTCCGTCCTTTCTTAAATTTCGTCCATGCCATTGTGTCGTCACCATCGCGCCATCGTCGCTGCTTACGCCGACGTTCGGGCTACGAGGGATCAGTCATTGTTCGGCAAGTCAGGCATCCGGCCAATGCTGATTGAGTCTTTCTATCGCGGGGCGCGATCGCCACGATTGCCGAAAACACGCGCGCAATCGCTGGCCACACATTCGGGGTGAATTGCCAATGAAGCGTATCGTAATTGCTGGGGTGCTCGCGCTCGTCGCCGGTGGTCAGGCGCTTGCTGCCGATCTTCCGATGCCGGCTCCGGTGCGGGGACCGGCGGTCTATGCGCCAGTCGTTGCGCCGGTGCCCTATAGCTGGACCGGCTTCTATATCGGCCTCAACGGCGGTGGTGCGTTCGGCAACAGCAACTTTCTCGATTCGGTGCTCGGCAATTCCGGCAGCTTCAACGTCTCCGGCGGCATGGTCGGTGGCACCGTCGGCGCCAATTATCAGATCGGCCGCTTCGTGCTCGGCATCGAAGGCGACGGCGACTGGCAGAATCTCGACGGCACCACAACGAGCGGCTCATGCGCTTTCGTGGGCTGCGAGACCAAGAGCGATTGGCTCGCCACCGTGCGCGGCCGCGCCGGCTATACGTGGGATCGCTTTTTTGTCTACGGCACCGGCGGCGCCGCCTTCGCCAACGTGAAAGCCGGCGCGGGCGCGCTCCCCTTCTCCAACACCACCGAGACCGGCTGGACCGCGGGCGCCGGCGTCGAATACGCCTTCCTGCCGAACTGGAGTGCTAAGGTCGAATATCTCTATGTCGGCCTGCCCAACGCGTCCTGCGGACTCGCCAATTGCGGTAGCAGCACCACCAGCGTCTCGGTCAACGAGAACGTCATCCGCGGCGGCATCAACTTCAAGTTCGGCGGCCCGGGCGGCTTCGGCTGGTAAGCTCCGCGGCTCCGACGTCTCAACAGAAAGCCTCGGGTGTTTGCCCGGGGCTTTTTGTTTACGGCCGTCAGTTTTGGGCAGGCGCTCATTCTCCCTCGCCCATCTACCAAGATCGATATTTTCTCTATTCAGCGAAACGCGCAACAATCGCCCGAAACACGCAAAACGTCATTTGCACGTCACTGCGGAACGTGTAGCCTGTGGTACTGTGTTAATCTGAGTATCGTAAGTGATGTGGGACGTTCATTGGAAAAGGAAGGGCGAATCATGAGCGATGCGAATAGCCGATTGAACAGCAGTGAAGTTGGCGACATCACCAAGCAATTGAATGACGGTCGGCTGTCCCGGCATGGGCTGCGCGAGCGCCTTATGGGACTTGGCATCGGATTTGGCGCGGCCTTCGTGCTCGGCCTCGCTGGCGCGCAGGCGTCCCCGGCCCCGGAAGCCACGGTTGCCTTGAAGTCGACCAACCCCGCCATCAACGCCATCATCGACACCGGCCCGCAGACCGAGAAGGCCGACGCCAAGCAGCCGCTTCAGCAAGAAGCTTGGTATCGCCGCTGGTTCCACCGCTGGTATCACCGCTGGTAAGGCGGCAACGCCATCAGGCGGTTTGCACGTTTTGCGAACGTTTTTGAGGATCGCGGCAGATCGATGCCGCGGTCCTTTAAGTGTTTGCCTGAAATGTTTTTGCCTGACGTTGAGACGCGGATTGGCCCTCGATTGAAGCGCGCGACGCGTTTGGTCGCGTGCAGGCGCGTCGCGGTGCATCGGTGGGTTCAGGGCGAGCGCAACCAGCTTGGCTTCGCCCGGCAGGCGCGTAATATCAAACCTAGAGCGTGATCCGGAAAAGTGGATACCGGTTTTCCGAAAAGATCACGCTCCTCCGAAGATCTAGAGCGCGATGTCGATTCAGCCTAAAGCCATCGCGCTCTAGCGACACGCAACGGCCGCTTCGCGGCGGCAGCAAATGCAAGGGCGAGTCATGACGCACGCCGACAACGCTGCTCGCGCACCGGAGGCGGCGCTCCGTCGCCCTGGCACCATACCGGCGGCGCCGCGCCCCTTCGGCTTCGTCCTCGTCAAGCTGGCGTCGCGCTGCAACATCAAGTGCACCTACTGCTACTGGTTTCGCGATGCCGAGGTTTACAACAAGCCGCCGGTGCTGACGCCGGAGGCCGAAGACACGTTTTGTCTCCGCCTCGAGGAGCACATTCGCGCTTTCGAACTGCCGATCTTCCTCCTGGTGTTTCACGGTGGCGAGCCGCTTTTGTTTCCTAAACGGCGGTTTGCCGCGCTGCAGAAGAAACTGAACGAAATCGAGCGCCGCACCGGCTGCGTCATCAAGCGTGGCGTCACCACCAACGCCATCTTGGTCGACGATGAATGGATCGAGCTGTTCAAGGCCTACGACATCGGCGTCAGCATCAGCCTCGACGGTCCGGCCGAGATCAACGACAAATACCGCGTCGATTTCAAAGGCCGCGGCACGCTGGCACAGACCCTGGAGGGCTTCGAGCGTCTGCGCACCGCCGGTCTCGATCCGGGACTGATCTCGGTTTGCAACGCGGACACCGACCCGGAGCGCGTGCTGGCCTTCGTCGCCGGCGAGCTTGGGATGAAGCAATTCGACATCCTACCGCCCGATGCCACCCACGCCGACAATCCGGCGCCGATCGCCGATTACTTCATCAGGCTGTTCGACGTCTGGCTCGACAAATATGCGGCCCAAGGCGTGCGTATCGACACGCTCGACGCCATGATCCGCGGGCTGGCCGGACGGCTATCGCTCTCCGATACGATCGGGCTTGGCCCGATCGACACCGTGACGCTCATGCCCGACGGCTCGCTCGAGCCGCTTGATGTGTTGCGCATCGCCGGCAACGGTTCGACGGCGTCAAAAACGCATGTCAGCAGCCACGCAATCCAAGACGTCGTCCACGACCCGGTCTGGCGCGAAGCCTTCGAGGCCAGCACGAGTTTGTGCGAGACCTGCCAGAAGTGTGAGTATTTGGACGCCTGCGGCGGCGGACATTTGGCGCAGCGCTGGTCGGCCGAGCGCCGCTTCGACAATCCCAGCGTCTATTGCGAAAGCTGGAAGCGCATCTTCGCCCACATCTGGGAGCGCATCGCGCCCACCCTCACGGTCGAAGTCGCCCCCGCCGGGGAGCCGCACTAGGGTGCTCGTCATTCCGGGGCGGCCGCAAGGCCGAGCCCGGAATCCATAACCCCAGGTCAGCGCGTAGGGTGGGTTGAGCGGAGCGAAACCCACCATCGAGGTTGCGGGCCGCCCTGATGGGTTTCGCGTTGCTCAACCCATCCTACGAGCTGTTCTGTGATACGGCGCATTTGCATCCGCCCACCCCCATCACGATCTAACACCCGAACAAACCCATCTCCCACGACACCCAAAAACTTATGAAAAAAATCGGCTTCCTCTCTTTCGGCCACTGGACCCCCTCGCCGCAGTCGAAAACGCGATCGGCCGCCGACGCGCTGCTGCAATCGATCGACCTCGCCGTCGCGGCGGAAGAGCTCGGCGCCGATGGCGCCTACTTCCGGGTGCACCACTTCGCCCGCCAGCTCGGCTCGCCCTTCCCGCTGCTCGCCGCCGCCGGCGCCAAGACCAAGCGGATCGAGCTCGGCACCGCGGTCATCGATATGCGCTACGAGAACCCGCTCTACATGGTCGAGGACGCCGGCGCTGCCGACCTCATCGCCGGCGGCCGGCTGCAGCTCGGCATCAGCCGCGGCTCGCCCGAGCAGGTGATCGATGGCTGGCGCTATTTCGGCTATGCGCCGCCCGAGGGCATGAGCGATGCCGAGATGGCCAGAAACCACACCGAAGTCTTGCTCGAGGTTTTACGCGGCAACGGCTTTGCCCAGCCCAATCCGCAACCGATGTTTCCGAACCCTCCGGGCCTGCTGCGCGTCGAGCCCTATTCGGAGGGCCTGCGCGACCGCATCTGGTGGGGCGCCGGCTCCAACGCCACGGCCGAATGGGCCGCCAAGCTCGGCATGAACCTGCAAAGCTCGACGCTGAAAAACGACGAGAGCGGACGCCCTTTTCACATCCAGCAGGCCGAACAGATCCGCGTGTACCGCGAGGCCTATAAGACCGCGGGCCATGTGCGCACGCCGCGTGTCTCGGTCAGCCGCAGCATCTTCGCCCTCGTTGACGATCGCGACCGCACCTATTTCGGACACGGCAACGAAGACGACGATCAGATCGGCTTTCTCGGCGACAACACCCGGGCGATTTTCGGCCGCAGCTACGCCGCCGAGCCCGACGTCCTCATCAAGCAGCTCGCCGGCGACGAAGCGATCGCCGAGGCCGACACGCTGCTGCTCACCGTCCCCAATCAGCTCGGCATCGACTACAACGCCCACGTCATCGAGGCGATCCTGAAATACGTCGCTCCTGGCCTGGGGTGGCGGTGAAAGACTATCTCGGCGTGTGATCCGTCATCCTGAGGTGGCCGCGAAGCGGCCCTCGAAGGATGAGTCGGCCCGGCCCGGGCCGTCGCCCTTCGAGGCTCGCGTCACTCGCACCTGGGTGACGGATATCCTTAGCGAGCGCGCATAACGAACAGCGAAAAAACTAATGGCCGGCACAAGCCGGCCATCGCGTCGCTTCATCGTCGCGGAATAACCCCGCCGTCACTGCGACGGAAGCTTATCGTCGATCCCTTTGACGTACCAATTCATGCTGCGAACCTGGCCGATGTCGAGGTGATCGCCGCCCTTGCACTCGACCGCCTTGCCGTCCTGACTGGTGATCGGGCACTTGAACACATTCAGCTTGCCGGACTTGATGTCGGCTTCGGTGTCCATCGCCAGCTTCTTCACGTCGTCCGGCATGTTGGCATAAGGCGCCATCACCACCATTCCGGAATCCAGGCCGCCGAAGGTGTCTTCGGATTTCCACGTGCCATCGAGCACGGCTTCGGCGTGTTTCGTATAGTAGCCGCCCCAGGAGTTGGTCACCGCGGTGAGCTGCGCGTGGGGGCCGAACTTGCTCATGTCGGTATCGGCGCCGAAGGAATGAACGCCGCGCTGTTCGGATATCTGCGTGGGCGCCGGTAAATCGGTGTGCTGGGTGATGATGTCGGCGCCCTGATCGATCAGCGTCTTGGCGGCATCAGCCTCCTTGCCCGGGTCGAACCAGGTATTCACCCAGATGATCTTTATCTTGATATCCGGCCGTACCGACTGGGCACCAAGCATCATTGCATTGATGTTGGAAATCACCGGCGGAATCGGAAATGGCACGATATAGCCGATGATGCCGGTCTTCGACATCTTGGCGGCGATCTGGCCCTGCACGTAGCGACCTTCATAATCGCGGCGGTCGTAGGTGCTCATGTTCTTGGCGCGCTTGAATCCGGCGCAGTTCTCGAAGAACACGTTCGGATATTTATTCGCGATCTTCAGCTCGGGATCCATATAGCCGAACGAGGTGGCGAAGATGAGCTTATGGCCGGTGCGCACCAATTGCTCGATGGAGCGTTCGGCGTCGGCGCTTTCGGGCACGTTCTCCACATACGTGGTCTCGATCTTGTCGCCGAGCGCTTGCTCCATGGCTTTGCGGCCGAGGTCGTGCTGATAGGTCCAGCCGAGGTCGCCGATCGGCCCCAGATAAATGAACCCGATCTTGAGCTTGTCGGCGGCGTGCGCTGCGGAGAAAGCTGCCCCCGCGAGTCCAAGGGCCGCGGCGATAGCGACGATATTCCATCTCTTCATGACTTAACTCCGGATTGGCAGTGCGGGGGTATTCGGTTTCCCAAAATCGAGCGCCTGCGGCGAAGCTCCCCATTTCATGTTCAGCGTCAGCACGACCTGCTGCGAACGACGTGCGCGTGGCGAACCCGGAAACGCCACGCATGCCCGAAATAAATACGAGAACGACAAGTGTGGCAAGATCCGTCGGCAAACAGCCGCCGATGCCTGATCTGGCGGCTCGGCCTGCACAAAGTTTGATTACCGTGCGCTGGGGTCTAAGCCTTCTAGACAGTACACAGCGGCGGCTTCAATATACGGCAAATTTCGTTCGGTCAGCACAGAGGTGACATCGTGTCGGTCGCTCAATCGGAATCTGATAAGGGACAAAAGCTGCCCGTCATTGACGTCTCCGGCCTGAGTGGCAGCGCCAACGATCGCGCGGCCGTGGCGCGGGAGCTGCGGCTTGCCTGCACGAACACGGGCTTCTTCTACATCACCGGGCATGGCATCGCGGCCGAGTCGATCGATCGTGTCTTTGCGCAATCGCGCGCGTTCTTTGCATTGCCGATGGAGCAGAAGCTCGCTGTGTCGATGGTGCAATCATCCTGCCGCCACGGCTACGAGCCGTTGAAGGCACAGACGCTTGAACCCGACGCTCCGCCCGATCTGAAGGAAGGCTTTCTCGCGGGCGAAGACCTCGCCGCCGATCATCCGGCGGTCCGCAACGACCCGGCCAATATCGGGCCTAATCAATGGCCGCCGCAGCTTCCCGAATTCAGGGACATCATGGTCTCCTATGTGGGAGAGATGAAGAAGCTGAGCAAAACCTTGATGCAGGGCCTCGCCTTGTCGCTTGCGCTTGAAGACACCTATTTCGACGACTTCTGCCGCGACCCGATCTTGACCCTTCGCCTCCTGCACTATCCGCCGCAGCCGCCCAATCCGGCTCCGAACGAAAAGGGCTGCGGCGCGCACACCGACTGGGGTGGAATTACCGTCCTTCTTCAGGACAGTGCCGGCGGACTTCAGGTCCAGCATGCCGACGGCTCGTGGATCTCGGCACCGCCAATCCCGGGTACATTCGTGGTGAACATTGGTGATCTTTTCGCGCGCTGGACCAACAATCTTTATCGATCCACGGTGCATCGGGTGATCAACAAATCCGGGCGCGACCGTTACTCGGTGCCGTTCTTTCTTGACGGACGGTCCGACCACCTCGTGTCCTGCATCCCGACCTGCGCGGGCGAAAGACGCCTCTTCCCCGACACCACCGTGCGTGGACATCTGGAAGACATGGTGCGGCGAACTTACGTGACGGCTGGTTGATCGAGCGCGTCGCAACGTCGGCGCTTATCGCAGCGTGGCGCCGACGAGAGCCACAATGACAAGCGCGATCCCGGTGACCTGAACCAAGGTCAGCGCCTGGCCCAGAACCGCGACGCCGAGGCCCGCAGAGATCACCGCGTCGGCGTAGGACAAAAGCGATGTGCGCACCGGTCCGATCATCGACACGGCGATGAAGAAGGCGATCATCGCAAAGCCGTAAACCACCGACGACGCGGTGAAGGCGATCCATCCGGCCCCGGTTTGCGGCAGCGCAAGTTCGCCGCTCGCCGCGGCAATGACCAGCAACAACGCGCAGGCCCCCGCCGCCATGTAGAACGTCAGCGGCCGGGCGTCGCCGGCGCCGAACATGCGGCTCGACACGGCGATGACCACCGCCAGTCCCACGGCGGCCAGCAAAGCCAGCGCGATGCCGCCGGCGTCGAGGTTGCCGCCGCGCACGTCGAGCGCCAGCGCCAATCCGATCAAGGCCAGCGCGATCGCGGCGCCGGTTCGCCAGATAAATTTTGCCCAGCCCAAAACCGCGACTAGGATCGCCGCGATCAGAGGAAACAGATAAAAAGTCAGCACCGCAAGCGCGAACGGAAGCGCGTTGAACGAGCGCAACAGCGCCCAGGTATAGAGCGCGGTGACAAAACCGAGCAAAACCGCAATGACGGTATCGCGCTTCGGCAAGACGAGTGACACGCCGCCAAGGCGCATCCAGACAAAAAGCGCAATCACCGGCACCAGAAACCGCGTCGCCGCCACCGTCATCGCGTTGCTGCCGGCCTGATAGGCTATGTTGGCCGAGGTATTGGCTACCGCATAAGCCGCACCCGCGGCCAGCGCCACGACGATCCCGAGCCACGCGCGCGAATGAGTCGTATTGATTGCAGTCATCCCCCTCCCCGTTTCTCCGCGGCGCCTGTTCGCTGAACGCCAACCCGTCGCCAATTCGATACGCCGCCGATGCTAGCGGCTGCGCGCGGCGTGTGACAGCCGCCAGCGTACCAGGTCGTCGGCACCGGGGCCTTCCTTTATTGCGAGATCCCGCGCGCTCAGCTTTTCCCCCGTGTCCTTATCGATGAAACTCCACGCTACCTCGGCGCCGGTTTTTCAATTCACGAATTTTAGCGGCGGCGCCGAAGCATTAGAGACGTCACAGCGATCCCCAATCTGGGCGAGCACCGGCATCACCGAGGCAATTTGCAAGCCCTTTTTGGTCAAAACATACTCGAATCGTTCCGGATTAGCTTGATAGCGCCGCCGGATGATCAGGCCATTGGCCTCCAGGTGTTTCAGCCGGTCGCTCAGCGTCGCATTGGTTATGCCGGATGATTGGCGAAAATCCTCGTACCGGCTGAGACCGAGAACGAGATCGCGCAGGATCAGCAGACCCCAGCGATCGCCGATCGCCGCCATCACGCCGGCGATCGAACAAACCATTCCGTCGAAGCCTTTCGAGCGCATGACCGTTCCCACGATTGGCGCGAGGATCATCGCCGCGCCGCTCTCATAATAAGAGTTACATTAGTGCTCTGACACGACAAATTCAACGAAGCTTCGGACGAATCGAGCGCCGCCTGGGCGCGACGGTTGGGCGGCATCGGCTGGCTTTGATCCCACAACCTTGCACAGGCGCGCCGGCAAACCGATAGCCAAGTCAACGTGAAACGGGTGGCGGGCGATAGGTCACGCTCACGTGAGCGTCACCGGAAACCGCTTGCGGTGATAGTAACTCTTATTATAAGAGTGATAAGTCGCTGACGAGATCGGTGCCCCGCATGAACGCGAAGCCGCGGTCGTCGGCTGAGGCCCCGGTCGGCTAGGCGTGATGCCCAGCGATCGGATCAAGATGGAAGCTCACGCGTGAGCGTCCGCCTTTTCAACCTGTGGAGACAACGATGCCCTCACACGCCACGTCCAGGATTTTCGTCATCGGCGGCACCGGCGCTCAGGGCTTGCCCGTCATCGGCGCTCTGGTCGCCGACAAGAAATATTCCGTCCGCGCTCTTAGCCGCGATCCCGACTCGCGACGGGCAACCGCGCTCCGCGCACTCGGCAACGTCTCCATCCTCGGAGGAACGTTCGCCGACGAGGCGATATTGCGGGAAGGCTTTCGCGGTTGCGACGGGGCCTACGTCAATATCGATGGGTTCAATACCGGCGAGAAGACGGAGATCTATTGGGCTATCCGCAGTTACGAGATAGCCATCGAAGAAGGGATCAAATTCTTCGTTTACGGCAATCTGGATTACGCGCTCAAGAAAGCCGGTTACGACTTTAAATTCCGCGCCGGTCACTATGACGGCAAAGGTCGCATAGGCGAATGGATCCTGTCGCAAAACCAAGCAAATAAAGACCGGATGGGCGTCGCGGTGTTCACCACGGGTCCGTACATGGAGATGGCCATCTCGGCGATGACGCCCATGACACCGTCCGTGGAAAATGGTGTCCTGACTTGGCGCGTCCCACTCGGCAACGGAGCCGTGCCCCACGTCGCTCTTGACGATTGTGGATATTACGCCCGCTGGCTCTTCGACAATCCGGAGCGCGCGAACGGCATGAATCTCGAAGTCGCCATCGAGCATGTCGAATATCAAAAACTCGCCGCAGCATTCTCGAAGGTGACCGGACATCCGGCACAATATATCGACACGGATTTGGACACGTACTGGAGCGGTCCGCTCAAGAACGCTGCCGGCTTGCCCGCTGGATACAATGCCGATCTCAACGACAAGAGCACCATGAGTTTCCGCGATAACTTCACCGGATTCTGGAATATCTGGAAATACGGGGTCATTCACAGGGATTACGCACTGCTGGATGAAATTCATCCCAATCGCATCAGAAGCGTAGAAGAGTGGCTGAGGCGGGAAGACCAGTCGGGAAGAGAGCTTGGCAAGGGAGGCCTTTGGGAACGGGTCCAGCCGGGAAATATGTTCACGTCGCCGCCGCTTCTGAAACTCACCGAAGATAGGAGGAAGGGGACGCTGTAGAGGGCTGCTTTAGCCTCTGTCGGGCCTGCTGCCGTCAAATACGTGTAATTACACCTAACTGGAGATGAGTCATGGATCGAGACCTTGAGCGCCGCAAAAGCCGTGGCACGCGCATCTTGCTGGTTGCACTGATCGTCTGGGGATTGGCGGTTGCCGTCGCCGCCGAGGCGGGAATTTTTCGTGCCGTTTACCCGCTGTTGCTTGCTCCCATCATCGCCTTGGGCGTCGTAGTGCCTGTCATTGTCTATGCACTGTCCGACGGCTTCCGCACCTACATCGAAGCCATTGGGCTGCGGCCGCTGACGGCGTTTCACATCTGGCGCATCCCGGCGGCGTTGCTGTTCTTCTGGTACGGCGCACACGACCTTCTCCCGGAAGCTTTTGTCCGGAACGCCGGCTGGGGCGACCTCATCGCCGGGCTTCTGGCCCTCGGCGTTATTCTTCTGCCCGAAAGTCGCAACCGGTACTTGGCCTTTCACATCTTTGGATTCGCGGATTTTGTCGTCGCGGTCGGTACAGGGCTGACCTTGTTCCTCCTCAACGATCCCCGCATGTCGGCCATCGCGACATTGCCGATGGCCCTGATCCCACTTTACGGCGTCGGTATTTCGGGTGCGAGCCACATCATGGCCTTCGACTTGCTGCGTCGTCACACAGGGCTCGAACCGAAAGTGACGCGCGCCGCTGCAGCCAAGACGTAACAAAGACAGCGTGGCTCAGGGCGCAAGAGATATCGGTCAAGCCGCAACGGATGAATTACCTCCAACAGTGCGCGGAAAATCAGCATGAATTCTCGATGCGCTCGCGCGACGGTCGCTGCTCTGCTCGGCCTCCTTTCCGGAACAATGATTGCAGAGGCCGTATTTGCTCAATCGAGTTCAAGATCTGCCGCAACCGCCGGTGAGCCTGCTGCGCCTTGGGACCAAGGGGTGAATACCGCCGCTGTGCAAGCAGATGCTTGGTTTGACAATTACAGGTTTCGAGACGGAAAGACGCTTGCGCGCCTCAAAATCCATTATGCGACTCTCGGCACACCACATCGCGATTCCAAGGGCGAGATCGACAATGCGGTCCTGGTATTGCATTGGACCGGGGCAGACAGCCGGGCGTTGCTGAGCCCGACCTACACGAGGGCCCTCTTCGATCCGGGCCGTCCGCTCGACGCACATCGCTACTACCTGATCTTTCCGGATAGCGTCGGCCACGGCCGTTCCAGCAAGCCGAGCGATGGCTTGAAAGCGAGATTCCCTCATTACGATTACAACGACATCGTCGATCTCCAGCACAAGGTCGTGGCGGAAACGCTGGGCATCAAACATCTCCACGCCATTCTCGGCATGTCCATGGGCGGCATGAATGCCTGGCAATGGGCCGAGGCCTATCCCGATATGCTTGACGGCGTGATGCCTGTGGTCTCGCTGCCGATCTCAGTCTCGGGCCGCAACCTTCTCTGGCGGCGCATGGTGATCGACGCGATCCGTTCCGACCCAGCATGGAAGAACGGGGACTATACGGAGACTCCGCGCGGTTGGATTGTCGGCTACAACATCTTGCGAATGATGATCGACAGCGCTTCCGCTCTTCAACACCAAGTACCCGACGGCGCGGCGGCGGATAAATTTCTCGATGGCAACCGCGTCACTGCGGAGCATGTTGACGCCAACGATATTCTTTATTCGCTCGAATTATCCTTCAGCTACGATCCTGAGCCAGAACTGTCCAAGATCAAGACGAAACTCCTTGCGCTCAATTTCTCCGACGACGAATTCAATCCTGACCGGCTGCAAGTTCTCGAAACGGTGGTGCCAAAGCTCGATCACGGCCGTTACGTTGTTCAGCCCGGCACACCGTCATCGCCCGGCCACTTCACCATGACGCGGCCCGACCTTTGGTCTTCGCACGTCGCGGACTTCATGCGCTGGCTTGGCGACTAATCTCTAATAGGCCATGAGATCAGCGCCTCCGGATGCGAGTCGCCCTGGCCAGGCAGAGTACAAAGCTCGACAAACAAAGTCTCGACGAATCTGCCAAACTCAAGGTACGTCATCAGCACCGCCAGGGTAAAGGTCCGCGCCGCTTCGCAGTTGCAGTGCGACCTCGGTTCTGTACTCCAAAGGCCCGGTCGCGGATAAGAGATTCGCGCATGACCTTGATCGCGACCAAACCGCCGCCCCTCGTCTTTCCGGAGCGTGTCATTGCGACCTGGAATGCGTTCGCCGCGAGGTGCAACCCGCCAATCGCGATTGTTGCAGCCGTGGTGGCACTCACCATGCCGGCCACGATCTTTCGTGGCAACGCCTCCGAAGATCACCTCGCCGTCTCGATCGCCGGCCACCCGGTCGCCGGACCCGCAGGCATCGCGGGACATGTCATCACACGCTTGCCGACGGCGTTATCTGTTCTGTTCGGCTGCCTGCTGATCTACTGGCTGCTGCGGAGAATGTCCGCCAGTGCGGCTGCGGCTTTATTTGGCGCGGCATTGTTGCTCGCTTGCCCGTTGGTCATCCGCGCCGAGGCGTCCGTGTCCGCAGAACTGCCGCTGGCGATGCTGCTGTTCCTGGCGTTTTGCCTATGGTGGGATGGGCAAGAGAAGGGCTCGATGAGCGCCGTCCGCTGGGTTGCGACCGCCGCGGTGCTGCTCTTGGCCTTCTCGCTGCAAGGACCACAAGCGGCGAGCTCGACATTCGTTTCCGCCGGTGCTCCCGGCGCCGTCATGCAACTCCTGGGCGACGCATTCCCCGCGGTATTCGGCGCGGTAGTTTATCTGCTCGCGCGTGGCTATGGGGTCGACGGCGCGCCCGGCGCCGGCTTTGTCCGCCCGGGCTTCATCGTGGCGGTCGCATGCTATGTGGCGGCAAGCGCCGTATTTGTTCTGCTTTGGCCCGGCGGCATGGGCCGCTATTACGTTCCGGCGGTCCCTGCGCTTTGTGTTCTCGGCGGCCTCGGCTACGACCTGCTCGACGCCCGCCTGCGCCTCGTCGTCGCGCCGCTATTGCTTCTGACCGCCGCTCTTCTCGGCTACGCCTTGCTCCATTCGTTCGGCATGGCCGCCTGAGCAGCTGGGAAATAATTTGAAAAGCTCCACTTTCGACCGACCGCGCAATATTTGCCCAGCGTCAGCTGCGACTTGTGCACCGACTAACTTTTCCCGTACAGCCAGTGTCATGGATCTTGAAAGATTTTATATTTGTTCGAAACGCCGGCGAACAAGTGCGTGGCACCCCTTATCATGCGCTTTATGATCTCGGCGGCCGTCGGAATATCGGCAATCAGGTCAACGACCTCACCTGCAATCACAGCAGCCGTGTCGAAGTCCCCCGCGGCACGCGCCGCCGCGTATCGCGCCGACTCTTCCTCTTGGTGCTGGAGCAAGTCAGCCTCACGACCGCGCCATTTCTCGGAAAAATCGTTCTGCAATACGCGACCACAATATGGGGCCGGCCATACGTTTTGACGGGCAATATCAAACAGTATGCTGCGAATGGTTCGATCCCCTTTTCCCGTCACGATGCGGTTCTTGGCGGATTGAACGCCGGCGGCCTCCTGAGACGCATAAAATCTCGTGCCAACCAACACCCCGTCCGCGCCCAACATTAGCGCCGCCGCAAGCCCACGTCCGTCCGCTATCCCACCCGCCGCGGCAACCGGAGTATCCGGCGCTTGGTCGACAACGGCGGGCACGAAGGGGAATGTGGCGCGTGAGATACCGTGACCGCCAGCCTCGGCACCTTGGGCTACGAGGACGTCGGCGCCATTCGCCACGGCGTCTTTTGCTTGCTCAAGTGTCTGCACTTGGCAGATAAGGAGCGAACCGACGCTCTTTATCTTGTGCGCGTGCGGCCGGACGTCGCCAAAGGATAGCATGACTGCCGGCGGACGCCTCTCCAGGACCATGTCAAGCAGCTTTGGACGTCTGGCCATGCTCCAAGTAATAAAGCCGACGCCCACGCGGGCGTCCCCGGCGGCATCCATTTCGCGTGCCAGCCATGTTTCATCGCCGTAACCACCGCCGATAATTCCGAAACCACCGGCGCGGCTCACAGCAGCGGCCAATCGGCCATCAGCCACAACGTCCATCGGAGCAAGCAGGATTGGATGCTGAATACGAAGGAGTTCAGTCAACCGCGTCGAGAGGCGCTCCATTTTGTACCTCCGCTAGCTAGGCGTCCGCGCTCTAGAGGGTGTCGTAGCTTGGTTGAGGAAAACCACGTCACGGAGCGGCCGCAAATACATCACGTTCCTACGGAGAAGTTCCGCCGGTTGCGGCGGCGACCTAATAACGGATTACGGCAGCGATGCTGGAGTCGATGCGCATCTGGCCACCGGTCGCCGTCAATTCGTTATAATCGCGCGCGCAACGCCGCTTGATCGCACCTAACGCAAATGATGCTGCAATTAGTGGTGGCAACCGGACTAATCAGCCATGTGGGACTTTGTCCAATCATTCCCCGGAGGCATTTGGGGAGCCCTGATCCTGCTCGCGGCCTACGCAGCCGGATGGTATTTCATGGGATGGCTGAAGAAATAGATCGCTCCAGCAACGCCTTAGAATTTTAACGCCCGCCGACCTCCGCGCTCAGCAACGAACCGCGAGAACTCGCGGAAAGCAATTCACCGACGGCCCATCAGCGCATGATAACCCCAAAGCACTACGACAGAGCCAACGACTGCAACGATCATGCTCCAGATGTTGAGACCGGTTACCCCTTGCATGCCAACCGCGCTGAACAGAACTCCTCCGACGATGGCACCAACGATGCCCAAGGCAATATCGAGCCATAAGCCCTGGCCGCTGGAATTGACAATCTTGCTCCCAATAAAGCCTGCAATTAGTCCCAATATAAGCCAGCTGATAATTCCCATGGGCTTTGCTCCTATTCGTGCTGCGCCTGTATCGTAGCAGTTGTCTATCCTCAGTCACCAATTCAAAAATGTCGTGTTGATGACACAATGCAAGCAGTAGTCTCTAACGCCGGGGCCGCGAAAATCAGGGTGGCCCAACGCTTCGGCGCTGGACTTGCTGGGCCCGGCGTAACCGTATGGAGGCGGCAATGGGATTCCTTGATAATGTGCTCGACAAAAGCTTGCCACAGGGAAGTGGCCTCGCGAAGCCGCTGATGCTGGCTTTCATCGCGCTACTCGCCTCAGGCGCACTCACGCGCAAGCAGGCGCCAGCCCCGGCACCTGGAGCAAGCCCCGGCTCCAGCGCGGACGCCGGAGGATTATTAGGAGGATTGGGCGGACTGCTCGAAAAACTCCAACTGGGCGGTCATGGTGAAGTGGCAAAAACCTGGGTGGATAGCGGTCAAAATCAACCGATTCAACCTGGCTCGCTCGGATCGGCGCTTGGTCCATCCCTTATTAAGGCTTTGTCTGAAAAGACAGGCTTGTCCGAACAGGAAGTGACCGCGCAACTGTCGCAACTTGTGCCAGGCTTCGTCGACAAGTTGACGCCGCAGGGCCGCCTTCCCACGCAGGAAGAACTGGCCCGATTCGGCGGCTGAGTTTCCCCGCCCGATACCGGCGCCACCCTTGCTAGTCGTCCGTGAAAAACGACCAAAACCCATGAACGGGACTCGATCTTTGGCGGATTGAGCGTTTTTGAAATTGCAAGCTTTCGAGGGTTGAAGCCAAGGAAGCTTGCAAATTCGTTTTGAGATTCCCCTAAATCGCGAACCATATTCCGTCTTCGCATCGGGCGGAGGCAGCGATCCGACCGAAGAGGCCGCAAACGACGGGTGAAGGCGATATGTTCCGAGCCCGCCTCGACCAGATCATCAATATGAGAAATGAGCTGGTGGAGCTCGCCAGCAAGATTGGATCAATCACGAGATTGCGCCACTCTACAGCGACAAGGGCCGGCCCGGGTCGAGACCCGCTTCGTCATTCGACTGTTGCTGCTTAAACACATCTACGGCTTATCCGAGGAGGGCGTGTGCGGACGCTGGGTCTATGACGTGTATTTCTAGCACTAAACCGGCGAGACGTTCTTCAAGCACGCCTTCCCACATAAGCGCTCCGACCTGACCCATTGGCGGAAGCGGCTGGACAACGGCTACTGCGAAATTTATTCCGAGACACTAACCCAATTCCAACGACTGCTCGCAACGCGAACCGCGTTGTGCGCCACAGCACCATTTTGCTCCCAATGACCGCAGTGGGTCATTTTCGACGGAACCGGTAAATCCTGTCGGCCGGTCTATGTCTGCTTCGCCCCCGAAAGCGGACGTGAGCCTTGGCCGCGATGAGTCCACGCCCTAGTTTCGACCGATCCGGCCAGCTTTGCGGAGCCGGTTAATGTCCGCTTCGCCTCGAAAGCGACTTTAAGGCTCGCGGCCAACTGCCTGGTGGTCATCCGGCTGTGGCTGCACTTAAGTCCGGGCGCTAAAACGTCGTGTTGAGCCGCAGTTCCGTTTTGAAATTATAGACCGGATAGTCCTTGATGATCGGAACGCCCACTTCCAGCGAAAGCGCCATGTGGTCGGTCAGATTGCGTCCCACCCTCGCATCGAACGGAAGAAAAAGACGCCCGGTCTGTCCCGCAACGGGATCGCCGAAATTCACGCGAATATCTGCGCTTGGATAAAAGGAGACAAACCAGCGGTTAGGGAGATTGAGATTGAAATAAGGAGCCAGTTGCAAATTGCTGATGTTCCGTTTGGAGGGATCGCCGGCGAAGCTCACATCGTAGCGGGCAAACGGCTCAAGAAAGCTGCCCGGACTCAGTTCCGGCAATGCGTAGCGAAAGCCCGCGATAGGCATGGCTTGCCATTTTCCGCTGCTCAATGCGTCCCAGCCCGTCGGTGCGATGACGCGGGCACCAAAGCCGGCCGCCCAGCGCTTGTCGAAGCTATAGACGTAAAGGGCTTGCGCATCGGCGTCGCCAATTCCGTAAAGATAGTTCCCGTTAGGATTGCCGGCGTTGATCGGATCTTTGGCGAGGAGCGGCAGGTCGGTTCGGATGACGATCACCGACTGCCGCGACAAGTCCAGGCGGTGATCCAGGCGCAGCTCGACCGTGTCGGTGGTAACGGTTGCGATCGACCCAGGGGTTTCTCCGCCGCCCGGTGCGGTCCTGTAACCGTAGAGCAGCTGGAAAAGGTTCGCAGGAGGTTTGAAGATATCCTGGCCGGTGTTGGGTGCCTGACTCGCCGCGTTTGCTTGCTGCGACGCCGCCTCTGAGGGCGCCAAAAGGATCAGACCGAGCAACAGGCCGCTCATCGGTAATCGCGGGAACGAGATGCCGAGCAGCAATCTCATTTGACCTGCTTTGCGGTGATGGCGGCCGCGATGCGTACGTCTTCTTTCGCTCAGCCTACCAGTGTCCTCCGGCCATTCCGAATCGTTCCGGGCCACTGGGCCTTACGCGCGGTTCGTCTATTGCCTCGTCATCTCGACCGGCGTGACGATGTTGAACCACTACGGCGTCGGCTTGGGGCAGGTCGGAAATTTCTGCACACGCGCGGCGTAGTGATAGAAATCGCAGATCACCTCCGGACTGTCGTGGCGAAACAGCCGCTTCACCGGCTCGGCCTGGCTCATCACCGCGTGCGCTGCGATCAGCGCGACGCCGAAGCAATAGGTCCAGCGATGGTTCTGGAGCGGCGCCAAATTGGCGAGCAGAAGCGCCGCGGCGATGATGACCAGCGGATCGGTGAAATTGAAATATTCCTGCTTCAAGCCCCGGCCCATGTCCAAGGTATCGATGCCCCAGGCGCAGAGCATCAGCGCGGCGACCGGCAGCACCAGCCGCCATTCGCGCCGGCGGATCGCGACCACGAGCCCGGCGATGACGAACCATTGCACGAAGATCGCCGGCCGCGTCGAGGGATGCAGCACGAAGGTTACGCGCGCGAGCACGCCGCCGGCGGCCTCCACCAGAAACTTGAGATGCGCCGCGTCCAAGAATGAGCCGTTGGCAAGTTGCGGATTGGCCCAGCTGGCGAATACGGCCATGTGCTCCAAGGGATGGAACACCGCCACCGCGTTGCCGATATTGTAGCGTGCGTCGAGCGCCAGCAGTCCGATCATGCAGCCGGCGGCCGTGGCGCACATGGCGGTGAGCGCTTCCAGCACCGGAACGCGCCAGAGGATGGCGTACGCTGCCATACCGAGCACCATCCACGCGGCGATGATCGTCCAATAAGTCTGCGCAACGAACAGACGTGCGGTGAAAAACAGACCCGGCGCGGTCGGCGTCGTCAGCCCGGCAATCACGATGTCCTTGGCCGCATAGGCAGCGAGCGCGGCGATAACAACGCTGCACGCGAACGCGAGCCAGGCGGCGGGCGTGTTCCAGAATGTCGCCTTGGAGTCATCGCCGGTTGTCCCTGCCGCCTGATTGCTTCGTCTCGCCCCCCATGACGGCTTCTGTAGATTTGGGCCGACGAAGATCAGGAGAACCGGCAATGCGCCGATCAGGAACAGCACCTGGACTTTGTTCAACAGCGCCAGCGTGACGAGCAGGCCGGCGCAGCCGACGACCGCCGGTCGCCAGCCGCGCGATCCGCGCGTCGCCGCGACCATGAGCATCAGCAGTGCCGTCATGAACAACCCGGTGGAGAGAAGCTCGGTGCGCAGCATGCGCATCTGCATCGCCATGCCGCCGGAGAACGCCAGAAAAAAGCCGCCCAATATGGCGACCCGCCAATCGCGCACCAGCGCGCGCAGCAAATAGGAGAACGCCAGCACGAACATCATGGCGGTGATGAGCGACAAGACCCGCCCCGCCCGAGTCGCCTGCGTCCAGGCGTCGGTGAAGGCCGCGGCGTCGCTCAGCGGCGGCACCGCCGAGAATGTATCGACGTGCACGAGCCCGATGCCGTGCAGCGCGCGCAGCCAATAGCTCAACAGCAAGATCGATAGATAGCCGGGATGGTCGAAGAATTCCTGCGGGAGCGGCGTGTTGAGCAGGAACGCATTGTAGACCACGAAGAAATCCATATCGGCGACGCGCCAATACGGATACCAAAATCCGGCTACCAGAAACGACAGCAGCATGCAGGCGCAAATCAGCAGCAGCTCGTTGCGCCAGGAAAACAACACCAGGCGATCGAGCGGCGCTGTGCTGCGGGGCCTCAACCAACCCGCATGGGTCGCGGACAGGTCCGTCATCGGGATGCCAAATGCTCCGGCTCGATCGCTCGATCTTCGGCGGTGCCAGCATCAAGGGCAAGATCGGAGCGAAGTCTCGCACCAAGCTTGGCGTCGGCCGCCCCGCCGAAACGCGGGCCGAGCAGGCGACGAATAAACCGCGGCAGCAAAAAAGTGACGATGCCGAGCAGCACCGTGGCGGCACTAAACGCGATCGCCAGCCGCCCGATGGCGGCGCGGTCGATCCCGCCGGCGCCGCCGATCAGAACACCGCCGACGCTGCCGAAATACACGCAGACGAACAGAAACGGCAAAGCCGCGAGCGTAGTGAGAAGATAGTCGCGCAGCGTGATCGGCATCAGACCAAGGCCGTAACTGGTGATGCCGAACGGTGCGATCGGAGAGGCGCGGATCATCAGGGCGTAGCGCCAGCCATGCCTGGCGAGCCGTGCCTCCAGGCGGTCGAGATCGAGAACCTTGGCGGCAAGCTTGCGGCTCGCCGAGCGGAAGAAATAGCGCGCAAATACGAAAGCGATCAGCGCGGCGATGATCAGGGCTAGACTGCACAGCGCAAATCCCGTAGCGAGCCCGAACAGCATGCCGCCGAGAACGCCGAACGGCGATGCCGGCAAGATGCTGGTCAAAAACGCCAGCACCAGTAGCGCCGAAAACGTCACATAGAAGATCGGTGCATTGTGTTCCTGCAGGCGGAACAGATCGCGATACGCGCCCTCCACCTGGCCTGAGAAAAACACCAGCAGCACGATGGCGGTGATGAGGATGCACATTCCGGCGGCAGCGCGACGATGAACGAGCAGAAAATCGCGCAGCAAACGAGCCAGATGCATTACCGCGCCGTCTGCTCGACAAGCGCAAACGAACGGCGGCGCCGCAGCCCTTCGAATACCGTGCCGCGGTCAAGCCCCATACAGGCAAGGCGAAACGCCAGCGCGGTTTTCAGGACGCCCATGCCGTAGGTCACGCTGCGGCGGAAATTGATCGACGAGGCTTCGGCGAAATAGGCGGTCGGGCACGACACCTCGCCGATGCGAAAGCCGCGATAGATTGCCTGCGACAGCATCTGGTTGTCGAACACGAAGTCATCCGAATTGCGGTCGAGCGGGAGGTCTTCCAGCACCTGCCGGGTAAATCCCCGATAGCCGGTGTGATATTCGGACAACTTATGCCCGACCAGCACGTTCTGGGCGAATGTCAGCACCCGGTTGGCGACATACTTGTAGAACGGCATGCCGCCCGCCAGCGCGCCGACGCCGAGAATGCGCGAGCCCAGCACCACGTCGAAAAAGCCCGAGCCCAGCAGCGAGGCCATCGGCACCAGGAGCTTCGGCGAATACTGGTAGTCCGGATGCAGCATGATGACGAGGTCGGCGCCGCGCTCCAAAGCGAGCCGGTAGCAGCTCTTCTGGTTCCCGCCGTAGCCCTTGTTCCGCTCATGGCGGAACACGAACAGGTTGAGCCGCCGCGCCACCTCCACCGTATCGTCGGCGCTGAAGTCGTCCACGAGCACGACGTCGTCGACAACGTCCATGGGGATTTCCCGCAGCGTCCGCTCGAGCGTGCGCCCGGCATTGTAGGCCGGCAGCACAACGCAGACCTTCTTGTTATCGATCATGCAGCGCGGTCCCCACGGTCCCCACCGATTTTGCCGGGGATTATCACCAATCCGGCGGCCCGCATACTAGCAAAACGCTAGCGTTCTCACTATGTTCGGGCTTCCTGCGACAGTGGCGGCAGCCTGTCCGCTCGTTCCCGCAAGCGTTCGCCAAACCGGGCATGCGCTGGGGTGCCGCGCCAGCGGGAATTCCGATTTGCCGCGGGGATGATGCACATCGTCAGTCTAAGCTCTCTGGTTCCAAAGCCCTCACGTTCTGGGCCCTTACGTTACAGGTCCTCGTCGCAGCGAGGACGAGCGGATGAAGCATGACCGATCTGTTCGACAAGGCGGATAAGCCCGCCGGCCGCGAGAAGAGTGACGCCCGCGAGAAGCCCGACGGCCGCATGATCTCCATTCGCGGCGCGCGCGAGCACAATCTCAAGAACGTCGACCTCGACATTCCGCGCGACAAGCTCGTGGTATTCACCGGCCTGTCCGGTTCCGGCAAATCCTCGCTCGCCTTCGATACGATCTATGCCGAAGGCCAGCGCCGCTATGTCGAAAGCCTCTCGGCCTACGCGCGGCAATTCCTGGAGATGATGCAGAAGCCGGACGTCGACCAGATCGACGGCCTGTCGCCCGCCATCTCCATCGAGCAGAAGACCACCTCGCGCAATCCGCGCTCCACCGTCGGCACCGTCACCGAGATCCACGATTACATGCGGCTTCTGTGGGCGCGCGTCGGCGTGCCCTATTCGCCGGCCACCGGGCTGCCGATCGAAAGCCAGACCGTCTCGCAGATGGTCGACCGCATCCTGGCGCTGCCGGAAGGCACGCGGCTTTATCTGCTGGCGCCGGTGGTGCGTGGGCGCAAGGGCGAGTACCGCAAGGAGCTCGCCGAGTTCATGAAAAAGGGCTACCAGCGCGTCAAAGTCGACGGCGCCTTCTACGAGATCGCCGAGGTGCCGGCGCTGGACAAGAAATTCACCCACGACATCGACGTGGTGGTCGATCGCCTGGTCGTGCGCTCCGACATCGCCACCCGGCTCGCGGACTCGCTCGAACAGGCGCTCAAGCTCGCCGATGGGCTCGCGGTCGCCGAACTCGCCGACGCCGCCCCGGTCGCCGGCGCCAAGGCCAACAAGCAGCGCAACGAAACCGCCGAGCGCATCGTCTTCTCGGAGAAATTCGCCTGTCCGGTGTCCGGCTTCACCATTCCGGAAATCGAGCCGCGGCTGTTCTCGTTCAATAATCCGTTCGGCGCCTGCCCGAAATGCGGCGGCCTCGGCGTCGAGCAGCACATCGATGCCGACCTCATCATCCCCGAGAAGGACCGCACCCTGCGCAAGGGCGCCATCGCGCCCTGGGCGAAATCAAGCTCGCCCTATTACGTGCAAACGCTCAGCGCGCTCGGCAAGCATTACAAATTCACCCTCGACACCAAATGGAAGGATCTGCCGAAGAAAACCCAGGACGCCATCCTGTACGGCTCCGGCGACACCGAAATCCGCTTCTCCTACGACGACGGCATGCGCGCCTATGAGACCAAGCGGCCGTTCGAGGGCATCGTCACCAATCTGGAGCGGCGCTACAAGGAAACCGACAGCGAGTGGGCGCGCGAGGAGATCGCCCGCTACTTCACCGACGTGCCCTGCGAAGCCTGCCATGGCTACCGGCTCAAACCCGAAGCGCTGTGCGTCAAGATCGCCGAAAGGCATATCGGCGAAATCTCCGACCTTTCCGTAAAGTCCGCGGCGCACTGGTTCGAGGACCTGCCGCAAAAACTCAACGCCAAGCAGAACGAGATCGCCGGCCGCATTCTCAAAGAGATCCGCGCGCGGCTGAAATTCCTGGTCGATGTCGGCCTCGAATATCTCACCTTGTCGCGCGCCTCCGGCACGCTCTCCGGCGGCGAGAGCCAGCGCATCCGGCTCGCTTCGCAGATCGGCTCCGGCCTCACCGGCGTGCTCTACGTGCTTGACGAGCCCTCGATCGGCCTGCACCAGCGCGACAATGCGCGCCTGCTCGACACGCTCAAGCGGCTGCGCGACCTCGGCAACACCGTCATCGTCGTCGAGCATGACGAAGACGCCATCCGCGTCGCCGACTATGTGGTCGATGTCGGCCCCGGCGCCGGCGTGCATGGCGGCAGCATCGTCGCCGAGGGCACGCCGATGGACGTCATGTCCAATCCGCGCTCGCTCACCGGCCAGTATCTCACCGGCGCCCGCGAGATCGCCGTGGCCGAGCGGCGCGCGTTCAACGCCGCGCGCACGCTCAAGCTCATCGGCGCGCGCGGCAACAATCTGAAAAACGTCACCGCCGAAATTCCCTTCGGGCTCTTCACCTGCATCACCGGCGTCTCCGGCGGCGGCAAGTCGACCTTGCTGATCGACACGCTCTACAAGGCCCTGGCGCGCCGCCTCAACGGCGCCAGCGAAGCCCCCGCCCCGTTCGACCGCATCGAAGGCATCGAGCATCTCGACAAGGTCATCGACATCGACCAGTCGCCGATCGGCCGCACGCCGCGCTCAAACCCGGCCACCTACACGGGCGCCTTCACGCCGATCCGCGAATGGTTCGCCGGCCTGCCGGAAGCGAAAGCGCGCGGCTATGAGCCCGGCCGCTTCTCCTTCAACGTCAAGGGCGGCCGCTGCGAGGCCTGCCAGGGCGATGGCGTCATCAAGATCGAGATGCACTTTCTGCCCGACGTCTACGTCACCTGCGACGTCTGCAAGGGCAAGCGCTACAACCGCGAAACGCTGGAGGTGCTGTTCAAGGGCAAGTCGATCGCCGACGTGCTCGACATGACGGTCGAGGAAGCGCTCGAATTCTTCAAGGTGGTGCCGCGCGTGCGCGACATACTCACGCTGCTGCGCCGCGTCGGCCTCGATTACATCCATGTCGGCCAGCAGGCCAACACGCTGTCCGGCGGCGAGGCGCAACGCATCAAGCTCGCCAAGGAATTATCCAAGCGCGCCACCGGCCGTACGCTCTACATCTTGGACGAGCCCACCACCGGGCTGCATTTCCACGACGTGGCAAAACTCCTCGAAGTGCTGCACGAGCTCGTGGAAACCGGCAACACCGTCGTTGTCATCGAGCACAATCTCGAAGTTCTGAAAACCGCCGACTGGATCATCGACCTCGGCCCCGAAGGCGGCGACGGCGGCGGCGAAATCGTCGCCGCGGGGCCGCCCGAGGACATCGTGCGCGAGAAGCGTAGCTACACCGGCCAGTTTCTCAAGCCGGTGCTGGCGCGCGGGGCGGAGAGCGCGGGCGCTAGGCGGAGGAAGAGGATCGAGGCGGCCGAGTAGATTCGAGATCACAGCCAGTTCGCTGCGGTTTGCCTTACCAGTTGAGTGGCACCCAGCTCGAGTCACGTCTCGTCCGCATCTACCTTCGGTCTGACGCGAGGATATGAGTTTGCGTACGGCACTCCGAGTTGCGGGGCAAGACGATCGTAAAGCCACGCCAGTTTCTCATACACGTCATCATCTATAGGCGAACGTATTTTTGGCTTCAGCGCGTTTAGTATAATAGTTAGCACTTCCTCGTTGCTTGCTATGTCAAGAAGAGGCTTGGATGATTTTGGGAAAGGTAGCCCGGCTTCGAGCAAATCCACTCGCGAAACGGCTAATTTTCCCTCCTTTATGTATTGCACAAACTCTAAACGAAACGGATCCAAAAAGACGACGCCGCCTTCATCGACTGGCAAATCGCCAAGATTTCCCAGCAGAGGAAGTGCACTCCGATCAACAAGAAAACGTGGATACTTGGCCACCCTGCTTTCCAACTCGTAAGCGCGGTTCAACGCGGGGCCAAAAACTACTTCACTGTCGTGCACAATCTCACCGATTGTAATTCCTCCGCGCAACAGAAACCCTTTCATCGCGGAAGCGATTTGCATTATCGCCATGTGCGCGATGAGAGCTACCGTTTCAGCACAGATCGGCTGACTAATTACTACGTTGTCCGAAAATGTACTAACTGAAATATTCCAATTGGTGCGGAGGCCCATTGTTCGCACGTGTTGAAGGATTAATCTCCGTAGATCGCCAATTTGCTCCGGATCTCTTCCCGCGCGCGCTATCTGGCTCCGCCAACCCAACACGTCATAGAAAATTACAACACGTCGTTCGTAGGCCGGGTTTCTGCGGTAATCTACGAGTTTTTCGGGGCTCTGACTCCTGATCTTCTAGCGACACGTGTTCACCATCTGATTTTGTGGCACTCCGAATTTCGGTGCTACCTACCCAAACGGCAGGCGCAGCCACGATCAGCGTAGCTATATCCGGGACAAACCGCGAGGCTGCACATGCACGCACGTCGCGTTCGCTCATGCGGGCTACCTGCTCGCGCGTCACCACCGGGCTTGCCCCGGTGGTCCATGCGGCTGGCGCGCTGGCTGTGAGCAAGCGTAGCCGGGGTGAGCGTAGCGATATCCGGGACAAACTGCGAGGCTACACCCGTATGTCGCTATTGCTCATGTGGGCGACTTGTCCGCCTCCTTCCCCAGCGCCCGCCGCAACGATTCCGTCCATTCGGGAATCCATGACAGGAACAGGTCCTGCCAAGCCTCTTCTTCGCCCGGCGTGGCGTGCAGCGTCACCGGCCATTCGATGAATGTGCGGTTGTCGTCGACGATCGGCAGGAGATGAATGGTCCCCTCATAGCGGATCGGTGACGGCGGATCGTCCATCCGCCCGGCCGGAAAGGCGAATAGCTCCATCCCCACATAGGTGAGCGTTCGCCGCTCGTCGGAATGGTCGCTCAGGCGCTGCCGGATCCAGTTGCCGCCGTATTTGAAGCGGCGCACCGCACCGACTTCGTCGCCGCGTTTGTTGTCTTCGATGACGCTCGCCGTGACGCCGTCGATATAGGCCGGGTAATTGTTGAAGTCGCGAACGAGCGACCAGACGCGATCGACGGGATGATCGAGAACGGTGCTGTGATAGGCCGTGATCATGGAAGCCTCCTGCGGTCGTGCTCCCATGCCTATGCAGCGGCAGACAGCCGCCGCGACACCCGCTTTCTGACGAAGCAATCCAGCCCGAAAGCTCAGAAGCTGGATTGCTTCGCTTCGCTCGCAATGACGACCCCGCAGCCTGTAGGATGGTTGAGCGCAGCGAAACCCGTCGCGGGCACCGCGGCTCCCATGGTGGGTTTCGCTTTGCTCAATCAACCCTACGTGTCCGTCATGCCCGGCCTTGTGCCGGGCATCTCGATTCAGTCGGCACGGCGTTGCCACTGGGAACGAGATGGCCGGGACAAGCCCGGCCATGACGCGGGTGAAAAATTGCGGCGGGCAAACAACCCGCGCCTTCGTCATTGCGAGGAGCGCAGCGACGAAGCAATCCAGCGCTGAGCTTCCGAGCTGGATTGCTTCGCTTCGCTCGCAATGACGGAGCCGCTTCACGATCAATCTCAAACTGCATCGCCCCAAAACGAAATGGCCGGGACAGGGCCCGGCCATGACGCAGTGTGGGAACGTTTTGCTCAGACGTAGGCGGCCCCCTCGCCTCAATACGGGTGGCGGTCCTCTTTATCCATCCAGGCCTTGTAGGACGTCATGGTCAGGTCGTGATCGAAGTTTTCGGTGATCGGGATGTGACGCTCGTTCCATGGCTTGGCGAAATCCTCGTACTGGAAGGCATCGTCGAAGCCGATCTTGCTCGTCTCCTTCAGGCTGTTGCCGAAGAACACGCGGTCGATGCGCGACCAGTAGATCGCGCTCATGCACATCGGGCACGGCGCGCCGTTGACATAGAGATCGCAGCCCTTGAGCATGCGCGCGCGTTGCGCCACCAGGTCCGGCGAGTTTGGCTCGCGCGGGATCAGCTCCAGCATCGTGCCGGGGCCGTAATCGCTGCCGAGAAGCCCCTTCGGATTGAGCTTGGCCGAAGCGTCGATGATCGCGGTGACTTCGGCGTGATACACCGGACACCCCGTCAGCAGCACGCGGTTCTGGCCGCGGCCGATGATCTGGCCGTCCTTGACGATGACAGCGCCGAACGGGCCGCCCCAGCCCTTCTCCACCGACTCGATGGCAAGCCGCGTGGCCTCGGCCATGTATTTCTTCTGCTCGGGGGTCGGCGCCGACGCGGGCGCGGCGGCTTTGGCCCGGCCCGCCGGCAATCCGGTCGCGGCCGCAACGCCGGCCGCCGCCGCCATCGCGGTGTGGCCGAAGAACGCCCGCCGGTCCGGATCGGGCAAGCCTTCATTGGACAAGCCTTCATCGGGCACGGCTTCGCAGGCGAAAACGTTCGGGGATTTTTTCATGGCGCTTCCTCTGGGAGAACCCTCACCGCCGTGCTTACGCGAAGCGCGCTAACGTCCGCGTAGGCACTTCGCCACAAAGCAATTCAAATCACGCCATGGGCATTAACCAGCGATCAGCGATTCTCGCGCTAGTTGAGTAGCGGCGCAGCGGGGTTTTGTTTGCTCGCGGACGAAGTTTTAAGAAAGCTCGTGTAGGCATCGCTCGACAAAAACACCAAACAAACACACCAAGAGATCCCGGCAAGAGATTTCGTCATCGGACGGCATCACAACAGGGCTCACAATCCCGGCGTCAAGGATCAGACAATGTCCCTCCTCTCCCGCTTCGCCGCCGATTGGCAGAAATTCCTGCCGCCGCTCGCCGCCGTCGGCGTCGTCGCCTGGATTGCATTGTTCCGCGGCGTCGAGACCAGCGCACAGGCGCTGCTCTTTGCGCTGCTGGTGATCTATTTCCTGCATCAGATCGAAGAGCATTTGTGGCCGGGCGGCTTCCGCCAGTTCACCGACGCGCGTGTGTTTCATTCCGGCGACGACAACGGGCCGGTCAACATCGACGGCGTCGCGCTGGTCAACACCGCTTATGTGTGGCTGCCGATCGCGCTCGCCATCATCTTTCCGCACAGCCTGCGCTGGCTCGGCCTCGCCTGGATCGGGCTGACGCTCGTCAACGGCATCATCCACATCGTCACCAGCATCCGGCTGCGCGTCTACAATCCGGGCCTGATCACCGCCGTCGTGTTGCTGCTGCCGTTCACCATTTTCGTGCTGATGCACGGCGTCGACCACGGCACGCTCACCGGCGCTCAAGTCGGGCTGATCGTGCTCTACGGCGTCCTGCTGCACGTCCCGGTCGCCGCCCTGTTCGTCGTCCCCTTCCTGCTCGGGCGCCATCGTCAGGTGGCCGTGCGCCAGTCATCGCCATCCAGAGCGGCTCAATTCACGTCACTGTGAACGCGACGATATCTTGACGAATGTCGCCGAAATAGTTACGTCGCCAATAACCTGCTTGCTTGAGGGCGCCTTTCGCGAGGGCACTTTCGAAAGTCGAAGCAGGCAGCGGTCCCCGCGCGCGGATCCATGCGATCCGTTCCCGGGCGGCTCCGGGGCACCGGTCGGCCGGCAAAAAGACCGGTCCGCACGGAGCGCGCTTAACTCGGGGCGGCGTGCGGTGCGCGGGCAAAACACCCGGCGCGCCGTGCCTTGAGGAAACCCGGTTCTGGAGCAGAGCCATCGGGGTGATAGCCGGTGGTGAGTGCCGCGGTGAAGCGCCGGAAGGCGGGCGCGCCTCCGAGAATGGCGCGCAGCCGCGCTGCAGATAAGTGGCGCAGAGACTGCGCATACTTGTCTGCGTAAGCGCGGACATGGTCGGCATGCGCCTTTCGGCGCTTCGCCTCCCTCTTTTAAGCGGGGCGATTCTTCTTAGCGTCGTCGTAGGCAAAGCTCGGGCACAAGGACGTGTCGCGAGAACGCGGCGCTCATTGACGTGCCTTCTCCCCTTGCGGGAGAAGGCGACGCCGGCGTCCCGACCGGCACGATTGGATGAGGGGTGCGCGCCGTGCCCTCACCCGATCTTGTCGCAGCGCTGCCGAGGAGCCCTCTCCCGCAGGGGGAGAGGGCACACCTCCGGCACCGCTCATGGGAGAACCTTGCGACTTGAAATAGCGAGCAACACACGCTTACGCGGCGCTCATAAGCGTGCCTTCTCCCCTTGCGGGAGAAGGCCACGCAGGCGTTCCAACCGGCACGATTGGATGAGGGGTGCGCGCCGTGCCCTCACCCGATCTTGTCACGGCGCGGCCGAGGAGCCCTCTCCCACAAGGGGAGAGGGCACACCTCGGCGCCGCTCGTGGCGGGACCTTTACGACTTGAAATAGCTGACGCCGCACACCTGCTTGCCGACCTTGGCTTCGAGCGTTTCCTTCGGCGCGGTGCCTTTGCTGCCGGGCTTGGGGAAATCGTAGGTGAAGGTGACGACCTCGCCGTCGCCGGATTTGGCCACCGCATCATAAGCGCGCTGGCCGACAGGATCGTTCGGCGGAATCTTGAGTTCCCGGATATTGGTCCCGATCAGGACCGGGCTCTGATAGGCGGTGAATTTTCCGTCCGGAATGCTGAAGCAATAGACGTACAGATCGCGGTCGCGGAAGTCCTTGTTCTTTTCGTCGTTGAAGGCCTTCAGGGCTGCTCCCTCATCGGCCTTCAGCGCTGCGATGGCGCGGTCCAGCATCGCCTTCCCGTCCGCGGGCGACGCCAATTGCGGTTCCGCGAAAGACGCCGCGCTCCAGGCCAACACCAATCCCGCGCACGCGGACGCCAACGTTCTTGCTTTCATGTGTCTGACAAACTCCGGTTGGAACCCCCAAGCGGGGCGGAGAATACCATGGCAAACGCGTCAGCCAAGGCGGCCGATGTCGCCGAGTTCGGAAACCTTCGTCCCGTTAATAGGGACACATTCGGGCGTTCCAAGACCGTGCAAAAGCCGGGAGATGGAGCAAAAAATAAGAAGGCCCGGCACCCGAAGTGCCGAGCTTTCTTCATCAGCACGCGGCGCCTTTTTGCGGGCGCGCGACCGACGCTCACCAGAGCGCGGTTAGTCGCGATGGATGATTACCTTCTTCTCTTCGCGCGGAGCGACCATTCGGTCGTCGCGCTTCTTGATGACGGTCGTGTGGTCGCCCATCCCGCCCTCTTTTTTGATGACGGTGGTTTCTTCGGCCTTCACAACGGTGGCGAGCGGCGCGCCGATGATGGCGGCCGCGACGAGCGGCAGAATGAACTTGCGCATGACGTGTTCTCCTCGGTCAGGCATTGCGTATGCAGCTCAATGCATCACGCGGCATTCGCGTTCCTGAAAATGCCGTGGAACGTAATGGCAGCAATGACGTTACGAACGTCGCCGCGGCGGCTTGCGCGCCTGCGCGTCGGCGAGTTCCGCAATCCTCGCGGCCAATTGCGCGAGCTGCCACGATTGCGCGAGCTTCGCGGCTTTGTCCCAGGTCGGCACTTGATCGGTAAAGCGCGGCAGCGGCGCCTTGCGATTCATGGTGGCGATGGCGCGATAGAGGCGCAGTTCCTCGGCCTGTTTGCTGAAACGGCCAGCGGCAAGAATGGCGGCGAGGCTGCCGTATTTTTGCAGGAGCGCCGCGGCACCCCCTGCCCCCACGCCTGGCGCGCCCGGCAATTTGTCGGATGGGTCGCCACGCAGCGCGATGAAATCCGGCACCTGCTTGGGCGCAACGCCGTAACGTGCACGCACTTCGGCCGGACCGATGCGCTCCATGCCACCGCCGCGAACCGGATAGAGAATCGTCGTCTTGTCGGACGCGAGCTGAAACGTATCGCGGTCGCCGCTTGCGACCAGCACACGTCCCCCTCGCCGCTCCTCGGCCGCGACGGCGGCGGCAAGAAAATCATCGGCCTCGTAACCGGCGCGCTTGGCGTTGACGAAACCGCAGGCCGCGACGAATTTCGGAATAACCGCGAGCTGCTCGATGACGTCATCGTCGAACTCCCGTCCGCTCTGATACGCGGCAAACGCTTCATGGCGGTAGGTTGGTTCTTCGTAGGTGTCCCAACCAACCAGGACCGCGCGCGGCTCTTCCTCGCGACAGAGCCGCAGCAGAATGTTGGCAAAGCCGAGGATGGCGCCGGCGGGTTGATCACCCTTGCGCCGGATCGTTTTCGGCAGCGCATGATAAGCACGATGCGCGAAAGAATCGCCATCGATGACCAGAAGCGGCCGGCGCTGTCGCGATTTTGTGTGCGGCTTTGCCGACGGGGCTGGCGGCGCGATCGGCGTTGGCGGCGGTGCTCTCGGGGTTTTTCGTTTGACGACCGGAGAACGAGGATCCGGGCTTCCTTTCCGTTTGCGTGCGGATGCACGGACCACATCGGCCAGCTCGATCCAGACCGGCGCATGATCGCTGGCATTGTCGTTGCCGCGAACGTCGCGGTCGACGCCGGCGGCGGCAAGACGGTCGGCGGCTTGTTTGCTCAACAGCAGATGATCGATGCGCAAGCCGGCGTCGCGCGGCCACCGGTTGCGCAAATAGCTCCAGTAGCTGTAATTGCTGTCGTTCGGATGCAGCGTGCGCACCGCATCGCGCCAGCCTTGACCGATCAGGCGCGTGTAGCGCGTGCGGCTTTCGGGGCGCAGCAGCGCGTCCTTGTCGTAGGATTTGGTCGGATAAATGTCGCGGTCGGTGGGCACGACATTGAAATCGCCGGCGAGCACGACGGGAATGTCGGCGGCCAACAGATCGGCCGCATGCGCAATCAGGCGATCCATCCAGGCAAGCTTGTAGGTGAATTTCGGACCGGGCTGCGGATTGCCGTTCGGCGCATACAACGATGTGATCAAGACACCATTGACCGCCGCTTCGATGTAGCGCGCCTGGTCATCGTCCGCGTCGCCGGGCAATGCGGTGCGGGTGACGATCGGCTCGCCGCCGCGTGCCAAAATGGCGACGCCGTTCCAGGATTTCTGCCCCTGCCAAACGGCGCCGTAGCCCTCTTTCTCGAGCGCGGCCTTGGGAAATTCGCGGTCGGTTGCCTTGAGCTCCTGCAGGCAGACGACGTCCGGCTTGGCCGCCCGTAGCCACCCGACAAGGTTTGCCAAACGCTTGTTGATATTGTTGATATTGAAAGTCGCGATCTTCATTGCCCCCATCTTATCCCTGGGCTCGATATCGCCTACATCAATCGGACAAGGCGGAGACCCTCATGCCGGCCACGCTGCACGACAATCCCACGCTCTCGCGGTTCGAAATGGATGACGATGGCATCTTGGCGGTGGCAAATTACCGACTCGCGGACAATGTGATGACGCTGACGCACACGGAGGTGCCGCCGCAAGCCCGCGGGCATGGCCTTGCTACTCGCCTGGTGGCAGGCGTGCTCGAGGTGGCGCGGGCGCGGCGCCTGAAGGTCGTCGCCGGTTGTTCATTCGTGCGCGATTTCCTCGCCAAACACCCCGAATATCACGACCTCGCGCCTGGAGCGCTTCCCGATTAAATTGAATCGACATGTGCTCCAGATCTTTTTGTTGTCGCATGTCCTTGTCGGAAAAACCGGCTTCCACTTTTCCGCGACGTGCTCTAACGCCCTGTTCGCTCTCAACGCGGATCGTCCCATGCAATTTGATCTTTCCGGTTTACGCGCTCTTGTGACTGGCTCAACAAAAGGCATTGGCCGCGCGATCGCATCGGAGTTGGCGGCAAATGGTGCCGAGGTGGCAGTCAATGGCCGCAAGGCGGCAGACGTCGCGGACACGATTGCGAGCTTGCAAGCGGCGCTGCCCAAGGGGCGGTTTCGCAGCGCGCCAGGCGACGTGGCCACGGCCGAGGGCGTCGCCGCCATTATCGCGGCCGCCGGCGATGTCGACATTCTGGTCAACAATGTCGGCGTCTACGAAGTCAGGGAGGCCTTCGACATCCCGGATGAAGACTGGGAGCGGCTGTTCAAGCTCAACGTACTCTCTGGCGTGCGCTTCACCCGCCATTACGGACCTCGCATGCGCGCAAAGGGCTTCGGGCGCATCATCTTCATCTCTTCGGAATTGGGCGTGCAAATCCCGACCGAGATGATCCATTACGGCTTCACCAAGTCCGCCGACCTGGCGCTGACCCGCGGCTTCGCGCAGGCGCTCGCTGCAAGCGGCGTGACCGTGAATGCGGTGCTGCCCGGACCGACCCGCACCGAAGGCGTCGACGCGATGTTCGCTTCGATGGGCAAATCGGCCGACGACCCGAAAGCCCAGCGCGATTTTATCGATAACGGCCGGCCGAGCTCGATCATCAAGCGGCTGACCACGCCGAAGGAAGTCGCGGCTGTGGTCGTCTTCTTGTGTTCGCGCGAAGCCAGCGCCATTACCGGCTCGCCGGTGCGCGCCGACGGCGGTGTGGTGATGTCGATCACGTGAGCGGCATTGCGATTGTCGTCCTGAAGCGCGCTGCCCGTTTCAGGTAGCTCAAAGCTTGATGACCGGGCGCTTTCCCTTGGCTTGCGCGCTCGGCACCTTCACCAGTGCTTCTCCGTCGAGCACGACTTCGCCATCGACCTCGCAAACGCACGACAGCCGTGCCCGCGATTTTTCCGGGATCAATTCGGCGACCGTGACGACGACCGTCACCGTGTCGCCGATCTTTACGGGGGCGCGAAAATTCAGCGTCTGCGAGATGTAGATGGCGCCGGGTCCCGGCAGGCGTGTGCCGAGCACCGCCGAGATCAGGCTCGCCGTATAAAGGCCGTGCGCGATACGGGTGCGGAACGAGGTCTTGGCGGCGAAATGCTCCGACAGATGAATAGGATTGCGGTCGCCGGTGAGTTGCGCAAAACCGACAGCGTCGGACGACGACACGGTTTTGGTCAGCCGCTCGGTCATACCGACGGCAAGGTCTTCAAAGAACAGTGTGCGCAGCGGCGGCAGCGTCAAAACGGGCCCGCAGATGTGGCAATATGCGACCGCAACATCGGGTTAGCTCCGACGGCCGACCATCCAGCCGATGACCGCGAGAACGACCGCCACGACCGCCGCAGCATAGGCATGGGTGCGGTGAATGTGCGCCGAGCCGGCTTCAAAGCCGGGCATGAAATCCGGCAAGTTGCCCGCCGGGATCGCAAAATACATGACGGCGACGATGGCGCAGATAATAGCCAGGATGTAAGCAATCACTCTCATTGGCGCTTCCCCTGTGAAACGATTAGCATGCGATGGAGATCAAATGGCCGGCACGGTCTGCCATGTTTAGTGCCGGGCCGCCGGCACGGTCGGGACAGCCGCCGCACCGCGCGGCTCGTCATTGTTGGACATGCACTTCTTCATGAACGCAGTGCGCGCCTTGCCTTGCAGATGCTGGTCGTCGGCGCCGAACTTGCAGGTGGCCATTTTGTCCTTGGATGTGACCGCGTAAGTCGGTGCGCATGGCAACACGACGGCCAGCATGACCGCCGCGAGCGCACAATAAAACCGGGCGCGGGTGCAACGACGCATAAGGGCCCTTCTTCCTGACACTCCGCTCATGCCGGCATTCAGCGCACGCATGCGGACGAATTCCCCGGTATCGGGCAGCAAGCGATGCTCATTTCGGACAGCGATAAAGCGTCGCCGTATAGGTTTTGTCGCGATCGACAAAATCGATCGTGTTGTTGGGTTTCAACGTGAACGTGATGTCGCCCATGAGCGGCCCGGCCGGGAACTGACATTCCACGTGGGTGCTGACACGCTTGCCGTCCGGCGTGGCATCGAGAAACTTGCAGACGCCGACTTTGGAATCGATCTGATCGGTGGAGATTTTGACCTTCGCCTCGGCCGGATCGCTGCCGTCGCCCTTGCACGGCACGTTCTGCGTAAAATCTCCCACCAGCCAAAAATCTGCCGACAGTGCCCCCGCGAAGGCTCCCGTCGCCACGCCGGTGGCCAAAGCGAGAGTGACGCATCCGATCAGCGGGCAAATCAGTTTCATCACGAAGACCCCCAGGACTTCTAGTCGGCGTTGTAAGCCCACCCCTCTGGCCGAACTGTAGCCAATGGCGCCGGAAGCGCCAATCGGCGAAGCGCAATTTCGCTTGGCTGTGGCTTGGCGAACACGGGATCGCCACGGCCGCGGCGGGATCCGCAACGAAAGACGGCGCCCGAAGGCGCCGTCCCCTTGTACGTTTGCGTCCGGCAAAGTCCGTCAGTGCGCGGTCAAGCCGGAAGCGTCTTCCTCGATCGTGTCGGGAACGTCGACCGGCTTGGCGGACGCTTCTTCCCAGGTGATCGGCTCAGGCTTGCGCACCAGCGCACGCGCCAGCACCTCGTCCATGCGCGAAACCGGAATGATGTCGAGGCCGCTCTTGATGCTGTCGTTAATCTCGACAAGATCCTTGGCGTTCTCCTCCGGAATAAGCACGGTCTTGATACCGCCGCGGTGCGCGGCAAGCAGCTTCTCCTTCAAGCCGCCGATCGGCAGAACGCGACCCCGCAGCGTGATTTCCCCGGTCATCGCCACGTCGCGATGCACCGGAATGCCGGTCATCACCGAAACGATCGCGGTGACCATGGCCACACCCGCTGAAGGTCCGTCCTTCGGCGTTGCGCCTTCAGGCACGTGCACGTGGATATCACGCTTGTCGAACATCGGCGGCTCAATGCCGAAGGCAACCGCCCGCATGCGCACATAGGATGCCGCCGCGGAGATCGATTCCTTCATCACATCGCGCAGATTGCCGGTGACGGTCATCTTGCCCTTGCCGGGCATCATGGCCGCCTCGATGGTCAGCAATTCGCCGCCAACATCGGTCCAGGCAAGCCCGGTGACGACGCCGACCTGGTCCTCGTCCTCGACTTCGCCATACCGGAACTTCGGCACGCCGATGTAGTCGCCGAGCACTTTCTCGGTGACCTCCACCGACAGCTTCTTCGAGATCGTCAGTTCCTTGACCGCCTTGCGGATGAGCGTCGAAATCTCACGCTCGAGATTGCGCACGCCCGCCTCGCGGGTATAGCGCCGAATGAGCATGAGCAGCGCCGCATCGTCGATCGACCACTCTTTCGGATCGAGGCCGTGTTTGACCAGCGCGTGCGGGATCAGATGCTTGCGCGCGATCTCAAGCTTCTCATCCTCGGTGTAGCCGGCGATCCGAATGATCTCCATGCGGTCCATCAGAGGCGGCGGAATATTCAGCGTGTTCGCCGTGGTGATGAACATCACGTTGGAGAGATCGTAATCGACCTCAAGATAGTGGTCGTTAAATGCCTGGTTCTGCTCGGGATCCAGTACTTCAAGCAGGGCCGACGACGGGTCGCCGCGAAAATCGGCACCCATCTTGTCCACTTCGTCCAACAGGAACAGCGGATTGGAGGACTTGGCTTTGCGCATCGACTGGATGACCTTCCCGGGCATCGAACCGATATAGGTCCGACGGTGACCGCGGATCTCGGCTTCATCGCGCACGCCACCGAGCGACACGCGCACGAACTCGCGGCCGGTCGCCTTGGCGATCGATTTGCCGAGCGAAGTTTTGCCGACGCCGGGAGGACCAACCAGACACAATATCGGCCCAGTCAGCTTGTTGGCGCGCTGTTGTACGGCGAGATACTCGATTATCCGCTCCTTGACCTTCTCGAGGCCATAGTGGTCGGAATCGAGGATCTGCTCGGCCAGCGGCAGGTCCTTTTTGATCTTCGACTTCTTGTTCCACGGGATCGAGAGCAGCCAGTCGAGATAGTTGCGCACCACCGTTGCTTCCGCCGACATCGGCGACATCTGCCGTAGCTTCTTGAGCTCGTGCTGGGCCTTCTCGCGCGCTTCTTTGGAGAGCTTTGTGCGTTTGATCTTCTCTTCAAGCTCGGCGAGCTCGTCTTTGCCGTCTTCGTCGCCGAGCTCTTTCTGGATCGCCTTCATCTGCTCGTTGAGATAGTACTCGCGCTGCGTCTTCTCCATTTGACGCTTGACGCGTGTACGGATTCTCTTCTCGACTTGCAGCACGGAGATCTCGCTCTCCATCAAACCGAGCACCTTTTCCAGGCGCTCGGTGACGCTCGGCGTCTCCAGGATCAGTTGCTTGTCGGGAATCTTGACCGCGAGATGCGATGCCACCGTGTCGGCGAGCTTGGCGTAGTCGTCGATTTGCTGAACGACGCCGACCACCTCGGGCGACACTTTCTTGTTGAGCTTCACGTAGCCTTCGAATTCGTTGATCACCGAGCGGGCCAACGCCTCAGCTTCAACCTGGTCGCCGGTCGCGTCAGCGATCACGAGCGCGTCGGCTTCATAATACTCTTCGCGATCGGTGTAGCGCTTGACCTCGGCGCGCGCCGCGCCTTCGACCAGCACCTTGACGGTGCCGTCTGGCAATTTCAGCAGCTGCAGCACGCTGGCGAGCGTTCCGATGCTATAAATGGAGTCGGTCGCAGGATCGTCATCGGACGCGTTCTTCTGCGTCGCCAGCAGAATGAACGTGTCGGAGCGCATGACCTCTTCGAGCGCCTTGATCGACTTCTCGCGCCCGACGAAGAGCGGGACGATCATGTGCGGAAACACGACGATGTCGCGCAGCGGCAACACCGGATAGGCATGACTCTCACCGGTGAGGAGTGGTGGCTTCGGTTTGGTAGCAGTTGTCATAGCCCCAGTTCCTTATTGTTGTGCACATCCCTCGCAACCCGCAGAATGCGCTGTCGCAACGGACTGCCGTGGTACCGGGAAGGATTTACGGACGGTAGCTTGTCCGCACCCAAAGAGCGGGTGTGAGACTCTGCCCGGATTCGTACGCGGCCGATTAGACGATTGAATGACCGCCCGGTATAGGTGGCGTCGCAGCTTCCAGGTGTCAAGAAAGCGTAATCTTTGGCGAAAACCGTGACGGGACGCCGCGGCTTGTCACGGCATTCCCAGTCAGCGGTGTCGGGATCAGGCACCGTTCAGGCACTCGCCCCGCCGGCGTCGCCGGCGCGGTCCGACCGGTCTGCGTAGATGTAAAGCGGCCGAGCGCTGCCTTCCACGACTTCGCGCGAAATGACAACTTCCTCGACGCCTTCCAAACTCGGCAGATCAAACATGGTGTCGAGCAGAATGCTCTCCATGATCGACCGCAAGCCGCGTGCGCCGGTCTTGCGATCGATAGCTTTGCGGGCTATCGCCGACAGGGCCTCTTCGGCCAGCGTCAGGTCCACCGTCTCCATCTCGAACATGCGCTGATACTGCTTGACCAGCGCGTTCTTCGGCTCGGTGAGGATGCGCTTGAGCGAAGGTTCGTCCAGATCCTCAAGCGTGGCGACGACCGGCAAGCGGCCGACGAATTCCGGGATCAGCCCGTACTTCAACAAATCTTCGGGCTCGACGTCGCGGAAGATTTCGCCCTGCTTGCGGTCTTCCGGCGCCATCACCTTGGCGCCGAAGCCGATCGAAGTCGAGCGGCCGCGCGCGGAGATGATCTTCTCGAGGCCGGCGAACGCGCCGCCGCACACAAACAGAATATTGGTCGTGTCGACCTGCAGGAATTCCTGCTGCGGATGCTTGCGGCCGCCTTGCGGTGGCACGCTCGCGATCGTGCCTTCCATGATCTTGAGCAACGCCTGCTGCACGCCCTCGCCGGAGACGTCGCGGGTGATCGAGGGATTGTCGGACTTGCGCGATATCTTGTCGATCTCGTCGATATAGACGATGCCGCGCTGCGCACGCTCGACATTGTAATCCGCCGACTGCAGCAGCTTCAAAATGATGTTTTCAACGTCCTCGCCGACATAGCCCGCCTCAGTAAGCGTGGTCGCGTCCGCCATCGTAAACGGCACGTCGAGGATGCGCGCGAGCGTCTGGGCCAGCAGTGTCTTGCCCGAACCCGTCGGACCGATGAGAAGGATGTTCGACTTCGCCAGCTCGACGTCGTTGTGCTTACTCTGATGATTGAGCCGCTTGTAGTGATTGTGCACGGCTACCGAGAGCACTTTCTTGGCGTGATCCTGGCCGATCACATAGTCGTCGAGCACCTTGCGGATTTCGCGCGGCGTGGGGATGCCGTCACGCGACTTCACCAGCGAGGATTTGTTCTCCTCGCGAATGATGTCCATGCACAGTTCGACGCATTCGTCGCAGATAAATACAGTCGGTCCGGCGATGAGCTTGCGCACTTCGTGCTGGCTCTTGCCGCAGAACGAGCAATAAAGCGTGTTCTTTGAATCGCCGCCGCCAACCTTGCTCATTCCAGTCTCCGTCTTCACCGCGAGGGAGCCGCCTAGACCCTCGCCACCTTACTAACCCCGGGACTAAAAAAGCGTAGCACCTTCCGCCTCCTAAGCCCGCACAAGACGTTACCGTGACAGTTTACAATTCGCCATGACAACCCTGCATGCTAATGCCGTGCCAATCAAGAATTTATTAGCAATAACACGGCATTGATAGAGGGGTATTTCCCGGCTACCTCCGCCGAATGGCTCTTGACGTCATCACGCGATGCTGCCTAGGCCGATTCGCATCCGCGCCGCTCATACCTTGCTGAGCGCGGGCTGTAGCGCGGGCTGTTCGGACTTCAGACCCGGCTCCTCCGGCCGCTTCTCGATCACCTTGTCGATAAGACCAAAATCCTTGGCCATATCCGAGGTGAGGAACATATCGCGCTCGAGCGCATCCTCAATTTTCTTCAGCGGCTGCCCAGTATGGCGCACATAAATCTCATTCAACCGCCGCTTGAGGTTCAGGATCTCCTGCGCGTGGAGCATGATATCGGTGGCCTGGCCCTGGAACCCGCCGGACGGCTGATGCACCATGATACGGGCGTTCGGCAGCGCAAAACGCAGATCCTTGGCGCCGGCGGCCAAAAGCAGCGAACCCATCGAAGCCGCCTGTCCGGTACACAGTGTCGAAACCGGCGGACGAATGAACTGCATCGTGTCGTAGATTGCCAAGCCCGAGGTAACGATGCCGCCGGGCGAGTTGATATACATAGAGATTTCTTTTTTCGGGTTCTCCGCCTCGAGGAACAGAAGCTGGGCCACCACAAGTGACGCCATGCCGTCCTCGATCGGACCGGTAATGAAGATGATCCGTTCCTTGAGCAACCGCGAATAGATGTCGTAGGCACGCTCGCCCCGATTGGTCTGCTCGACCACCATGGGAACGAGGTAGTTCATGTATGTGCTCTTCGGGTCGCGCATGGTTCACCTGTGGGGCTTAGGCGGCCTAATATTCGTTACTCATTCTGGCTTGAGTCGGGCGTTGCTGTCGAAAACCTGCGAGGCACCGAGTTCAGGCCGGCAAATCAGTCATAGGACTCCGCAACATATGTGCGGAAGTTTCGGCGACAAGACGCAAGCTCGATCAGCGTAAACTCACATCCCTTCCAGGCGCCGCTCGCAAGCCTGGGTGAGACGCCTCAGAGGTCCCTCACAACCTTATTCTTCGTCTTCCTTGAAGAGCTCCTCGCGTGACACGGGCTTTTCGGTCACGTCGGCCAACTCGACCAGGAAGTCCACCACTTTGTCTTCGAATAGCGGCCCGCGCAAGGCGGCAAGCGCGTTCGGATTCTTCTGGTAATATTCCCAGATCTGCCGTTCCTGACCGGGAAACTGGCGCACCTGCTCCATCACCGCCGCGCGCAGCTGATCGTCGGTCACCTTGATATTGTTCTTCTCGCCGATTTCGGCAATGACGAGGCCGAGACGAACGCGGCGCTCGGCAATGCCGCGGTATTCCTCCCGCGCCTTCTCTTCGGTCGTTCCTTCGTCCTCGAAGGTGCGGTTCTGCTGCTTGAGATCCTGCTCAACCTGCGACCAGACGTTATTGAATTCCTGTTCCACGAGGCTGGGCGGCGGCTCGAATTTGTGGCGCTCGTCGAGCTGATCGAGCAGCGCACGCTTGAGCTTCTGGCGCGACGCCTGGGTGTACTCGCGCGCGATGCGCTCCTTGACGGCTTCCTTGAGCTTGGCCAGCGATTCGAGACCGAGCGTCTTGGCAAACTCGTCGTCGATGGTCACCGCGCCCGGCGCCTCAACCGCCTTCACCGTGACGGCGAAGGCTGCCTCCTTGCCGGCCAGGTGAGTCGCGCGATAATCGTCGGGGAACTTGATATCGAAGGTCTTGCTCTCGCCGGCCTTTAGTCCAACGAGATTGTCCTCGAAGCCGGGAATGAATTGACCGGCACCCATAATGAGCGGCACGTCTTCGCCGGTACCGCCTTCGAATGGAACGCCCTCGAGAGAGCCTTCGAAATTGATGGTGACGCGATCGTCGTTGGCGGCGCCTTCGCTCTTGGCCACGAACGGCCTATTCTGGTCGGCGATGGTCTGCACCGCCTTATCGATCTCTTCGTCGGTCACTTCGGCAGTGAGCCGGGTCAGCTTGATGCTCTTGAAATCGGCGAGCGCAATCGAGGGAACAAGCTCCATCTCGACCGTATAAGAGAGGTCGGTCTTGCCTTCGATGACTTCCTCGACTGCGGCTTCGTCGGTCGGCAGCACCACCTTGGGCTCGACCGCAAGCCGATAACCGTGATCGGTGACGATCTTCGAATTGGCCTCGCGCACCGTTGCTTCGATCACCTCGGCCATGGCGGATTTGCCGTACAGGCGCTTGAGATGGGCAACCGGCACCTTGCCGGGCCGGAAGCCGCGCAACTGCACACGGCCCTTGAGGTCGTCGAGCCGCTCATTGACCTTGGCTTCGAGGTCGGTTGCCGGAACCACCACGCGATATTCGCGCTTGAGGCCCGCTGCGGAAGTTTCGGTGACTTGCATCGACATTGCTCTTCACGGCCCTTATTGCGCGTCCGTCGGCCGCTTTTGGGAAAAAACATTCCGCCCTGCTGGTGCGGGCGGAGGGGCTCGAACCCCCACGACTTTCGTCACGGGAACCTAAAGATCAACCCGGAAACTGATCCGACTGATCTTTTCCGCCAGATGTCGCGTCCATGTCGCGTCCAGGGCCGGCAGCGGCACTGGCTGGTTGACTTCGCGGTGCCTGGAGGTACTGCACCAGCAGCCCACCGTCAAATCCAATTAGCGGGCTGCTATTCGGTTTCCGCCTGCTGTATCAGCCGACGGGACGCAGAAGTGCTTGCTCGGCCGCGGCCAATTCGGCGGTGTCGTCTTCTCGTGGGAACAGGTGACCGTAGGTATCGGCTGTCATTGCTATCGTAGAGTGGCCGAGGCGCTCTTGCACGACCTTAAGCGGTAGTTCCAATCCCCCGTCCAAGCGGCGATTTATGCACCAAGAGGCAAAAAAGTGCCTAAACGAGTGGAGTCCTGAGTATTTCGGCTGGCCACGGGCATCGATTACGCCGGCAGCCCGCTGCGCTGGCCAGTATCCGGCATGTTGCATGGTCTTGTGCACGATAGGATTGCCGTCGCGACCAGGAAATACTAAATTGTGCTCGTTCTTTGGGCACGCCAGTTTCCATTCCTTGAGCACATTGACGACGTATGGACCGACCGGAACCGCGCGCTGGCCGGTATGGGTCTTTGGCTGCCCGATGCTGCCCCAAGCGTCAGCCCGCTGTCGCACGTGTACAGTTCCGCGCGCAAGATCGACATCGCCCCAACGTAGGCCGCGCAACTCAGAGGCGCGCAGGCCGGTAAAGGCTCCCGTTACGAGGAAAGCCCGCCACAGCCCTGCCTCGGCGGCCGCCAATATGCGCCGGACTTCGTCGGGCTTGGGGATATCGAGGCCGACTTCTAAGCGCCGTTTGGAGCGCTTGTCGGCGGCGATCGTCACACCCTCAGCGACATTATGCGCGATAGTGCCTCGGCGGCGAGCATCCTTGATGATTGATCGGAAAGAAGCCAACACCTTTCGCGCCATTGGCCGGGACAGTTCGCTCAACAACGTGTCGCGGAAGGCATGCACCAGCGGCGCGGTCAGCGTAGCGAGCTTGGTGGCGCCGATACTGGGCACGATGTGCTTGCTGACGTGTGTACGGTAATGATCGAGGGTTGAGCGCTCCAGGTTTTCCACCTCAGCCGTCGCCAGCCATTGCTCGGCCGCCTGCTTCACGGTCAGACTGCGGCTTTCCGGGGTGTGAATGCCTTTCGACACATCGACCGCCACCTCGGCATGATGGGCATCCGCATCTTTCTTGCGTGGGAACGTCTTGATGTGTCGTTCGCCGCGCTGGTCAACATAATCGACGATCCAAGCCTCCTTGGCCTCGCCTGTGCGGGTGGTCCATGTACGTTTCCGGACGGACATGCAGCCTCGCTTGCCTGTTGCAGCTTGTGGGAGTTAGCTCCGGTGGTCAAATCTGGATACGGCTAGTGCCGGAAACTCCTGGCCCGTTAGCCCTGCCGAGAGGCGCCGCGGCTTCGCCTACTAACCTATTGATTTCACGTTGGTGCCGGCGGAGCCCTCTCGGCCAAACCGAGTCCCCAAAGATCAATGTTGCGACCATCGAGTGCTTTGGATAGGGGCCGCCCAGTACTTGGACCCTGAAAGGCCGGCCGACGGGGTTCGGGAAAGGTTGGGCCCGTCGCGGGAAGGCTCAATGCGCCCAATCGGCGTGGGTAAGCGGTGCTTCATTCAATGTCTGCCGGATGGTGCGCCACTGGGGAAGATGATGATCCAATAGGGCTGCGAAGGGGGCACGGTGGTCGGGGACAATGAAGTGCAGAATTTCATGTAGCACCACGTAATCAAGGCAGTTGGGTGGCTTCTTCGCCAACTCAAGGTTCAGCCGGATGTGGTGCAAACGAGGGTTGCTGCTTCCCCACTTCGTCTTCATTTTCTGTATGAAGGCGCGCTCCACCCGGATGCCCAAGCGCTTCTCCCATTTTGCGACCAGCGGCGCCGACGCGGCCTTCATTTCCGCGCGGTACCACCCCTCAAGTGTCTGTCTGCGCTTTTCGATCGTTGCCCTCTGCGGCACGGTCAGGACGATTGTGCGATGGGCCGAGATAGCGCCGGAAGGGCGTTCTCCTTCGATGATGCGCAGGAGATAGCGATTACCCCAAAGGTAGTGGCTCTCACGCTCAAGATATTCACGCGGTGACTCGCGCTCTTGCGCTTGAAGCTTGGATTGCTGCTTCTTGATCCAGCCAAGCTTGGAGATTGCAAAAACACGGACGGCTTCCATCTTCATTCGCGCAGGGGCCGCGATCCGCACGCGGCCGGTTGGCGGGTGGACGCTCAAATGGACGTTTTTGATGTCCTTGAACACCACATCAACCGACACATCGCCGACATTCAATTCCGTGACCATCAATATTCCTTCTGAGCCTTGATAATCACAAAGATGCGCTCGACCTCGTCGACGTCCTGGAGGAGGTCGTAGATGGCCTTCTTAACCTGATTCTCACGCGGCTGGACACCGCGCCAAGAATCAGGGCGCGTCGTCTTGACTGCCTTATCAACAGCGAGCGCCAGTTCCTCGTTCTGACCGAGATTGTTGTAGAGCGCCCGCTTGCCGGGCGTGTCGAGAGCCGCCGGGGTATCATCCGCGTGCCCCGCTTCGACCTTTTGGGCCAGATCTGCGATCCGCTTGAGGTATCCCTCATATTCGACGGCTTTGGCCTTTCGGTCCGCAATTATCTCGTCGAGCAGTACCGACATCTTCTCATAGTAAGTAGGGTCGTTGAGATGTTCCTTGATGATCTTGCTGCGGACGTTGTTCTCTATTGTTTCAGCGATAGCGTCCTTGTTTCCCTTAAACCCGCCGAGCCGGGTAGCGACGGCGTCGGCGATCCCATTTTCACGATTAGTTCGACGAGAACTCATACCGTCGAACGGTGAGATTTTTCGCGGCTCATCAGCCTGAATATAGGTGTCGATGAGGTGCCGCATGTCGGCTTCGTAAGCCTTGAGGTCTATGGATTCACCGCTCGCCTTGCGGATGACCTCTCGGACATTCACAAAGTGCTCCGTCTGCTTCTTGAGCTTTGCAGCTTCGGTGGCGTCGTAGCCGGCCTGTTCCAGCTCATCGGCTATGCCGGCATAGGCCCTAACTAGCCCCGCGGCAGCCTTGTAAAGGGCGGCGCGTTGGGGTTCGCGTTCCTCAAGGTCAGTGGCAATTTCGGTGTTGCCACAAAAATAGTGGATATATGTCAATCGGCGCGCAAACTTGACCCCTGATCGGCTTCCAATTTTGACCCCTTTGAGCGGCGTGGTTTGACGGTAGCGCTCGTCTCGTCGGAGCTGGCCGGGATTGCGGAGACGAGACGAGCGCGGGTTGCGTGATCGTCGTCGCGGCTTTTGAATCGCCAGCTGTCATTGCCGGTCTCGACGATGTCGCAGTGATGGGTCAGCCGGTCGAGCAGCGCGGTGGTCATCTTGGCGTCGCCGAACACGCTGGGCCATTCGCCGAAGGCGAGATTGGTGGTGACGATGACGGAGGCGCGCTCGTAGAGCCGGCTGACGAGATGGAACAGAAGCTGGCCGCCGGACTGGGCGAAGGGCAAATATCCGAGTTCGTCCAGGACGATGAAGTCCATCCGGGTCAGATGCTCGGCGAGCCGTCCCTGCCGTCCGTTGCGGGTCTCGATCTCGAGGCGGTTGACGAGGTCGACCACGTTGTAGAAGCGGCCGCGGGCACCGGATCGGATGCAGCTTCTGGCGATTGCGATGGCCAGATGGGTCTTGCCGGTGCCGGTGCCGCCGACCAGCACGACGTTGCGTTGCTGGGCGATGAAGCCGCCGGCGGCGATATCATTGACGAGCGTCTGGTTGATCGGCGTGCCGTCGAACTGGAAGTCGGCGATGTCTTTGGCAAGCGGCAGTTTGGCGATGGTGAGCTGATACTTGATCGAACGAGCCTGCTTCTCGTTGATCTCGGCATTGAGCAGGTCGCCGACGATGCGCTGGGGTTCATGCTGGCGCTTGACGGCGGTCGCCATGATCTCGTCGAAGGCAGCCTTCATGCCGTAGAGCTTGAGTTCGCCCATGAGGTCGAACATTTGGGTGCGCTCCATTAGCTGGTTCTCCTGAGGTTGTCGTAACGGGCACAGTCGGCGATCGGCGCATGGCGGAAGATCAACGCCGCGGGGGTGAGGATATTTGCTGGTCGCGCAGGATCACGCTGGCGGGCCAGGATGTTGAGCACGACATCAGCAGAATGGACGCCGTGAGCGACCGCCTCGGCGCAAGCTGCTTCGACAGCGGGAAGACCATCGGTCAGCACCGCGTTGAGGATGTCGACCATCTGCCGATTGCCATCGTCGGTGCTGGCGAGCTTGCGTCGGATCCGTTCGATCGCGGCCGGCAGCACCCAGTCCTTGAAGGGCGCACCGTTGCGCAAGGCGCCGGGTTTGCGAGCGAGCACTGGCACATAATGCCAGGGATCATAGGTCGTCTCGCCGCGTCCAAAGGATCGCGGATGCTCAGCAACGACGCGCCCATCCTGACGGATCACGATGCGGTCGGCGTAAGCCTGAACCTCGACCGGGCGTCCAACCGCGCTGGCTATGACCGAGTATTTGTTGTTGTCGAAGCGCACCAGACAGGTCTTCGAGACCGACGCCGGCACGGCATGGAAGCCATCGAATGGCCCGCATAGGGAACGAGCTTCGGTCGTTCGGCTTCGAACACCTCCCAGATCGTCTGCTCAACGAGTTCCGGATGGCGATGCGCCTTGGCATAGGCGATACATTTATCGAGCAGCCAGGCGTTCAACTCGTCCAGGTTTTTGAACCGCAGCCGCGGCGTGAAGAAGCGTTCTCGGACCAGCCCAACCTGGTTCTCGACCTGCCCCTTCTCCCAGCCCGAGGCCGGCGTACAGGCAACTGGGTCGACCAGGTAGTGGCTGCACATCTGCAGGAAGCGGCGATTATAACGGCGATCCTTGCCGACAAAGATCGTCTCGACTGCAGTCTTCATGTTGTCGTAGATGCCGCGGCTGCAGGTGCCCTTGAACAGGGAGAACGCCCGGTCATGGGCGTCGAACACCATCTCCTGCGTCTCTCGCGGATAAGCCCGCACGAACAGCATGCGGCTGTGGCAAAGCCGGACATGAGCGGCCTTCACGACCACCGTGGTCCCGCTCAACAGGACCACCTCTGGCTCCAGTCGAACTGGTAGGCTTCTCCCGGCGCAAAACTCAGCGGGACATAAGCCGTCGCGGTCGATTGCCCGCGCTCCTTGCTCCATCGCCTGGCGTAACGCCGCACGGCATCGTAACCGCCGTCATAGCCGCGGCCGCGCAGCTCTTCGAAGACCCGGATCAACGTCAGCTGTTCGCGAGACGATTTGACCGCGTTCGCCGCCAGCAGTTCATCGAGCTCCGATGCCCATCGCCCCAGCTTTGGTCGTGGCTGCACCAATCGTTCGTACTCGAAGGAGGTCTCCCCCGATCTCAGCACCTTGCGGACCGTGTTCCGCGACACCTTCAGATCGCGAGCGATCTCTTTGATCGTCTTGCCCTTGATGAAGTGCTCGCGCCGTATCCGCGCAATCGTCTCCACGACCAGCATCCCCGACCACCTGCTTCAGTCCGAAGCAGGCAGCGCAACAGACCTACCGATAGGGGGTCAATTTTGGACGCCGATCCCCCGGCTCAGGGGGTCAATATTGCAGGCCGAATGACAGCTTTGCTGTGCGAACGCGGTGGCCGAGAGCGCGAGCGCTGATGCCACACTC
>CAWFRC010000010.1:0-263645 GCA_963818155.1 uncultured Alphaproteobacteria bacterium | reverse complement strand
AGTCCGACAAACCATCGTCTACTGGTGTCCAGCACTATCCACCGTCGATCTTAACAAGCCTCTATTGAAGCGCGCTTCTCACATTCTCTGTCTTCCACTATCTGCCAACGTTCGCTATAATCCAGCTTGAGTGCTAGGGCACATATTGGGGCAGGCGAGGCAAACGGTGGCGCGGCAAATCAATCGGCTTAACGCCCGGGCAGTTGCGACGCTCAGCGAAAACGGCCGCCACGCGGACGGCGGTGGCCTCTATCTCTCGATCTCGCCGAATGGCGGCCGGCGGTGGGTGTTCCTGTATCGCTGGCACGGCAAGCCCACGGAAATCGGGCTCGGCTCGGCGCGGGACGTGACGCTGGCGCGCGCGCGCGAGCTGGCAAAGGACGCACGGGCGAAGCTCGCCGAAGGCATCAACCCCAAGGAAGTTAGGAAGCCATTGGAGTGTGGCACGTTCGGCGAATGCGCCGATCGGTTGATAGCAGCGATGCGCCCGTCCTGGCGCAATGACAAGCACGTCGCGCAATGGGAAATGACCTTACGCGAGTACGCTGCACCACTGCGCCGGCTACCCGTGCACAAGATAGTCACGGACGATGTGCTTTCGGTGCTCAAGCCCCTGTGGAACGAGAAGCCGGAAACGGCTTCCCGACTTCGTGGCCGGATCGAGCGCGTGCTTGACGCTGCCAAGGCCCAAGGGCTGCGCACAGGGGAGAACCCAGCGCGTTGGCGCGGGCACCTCGACCAGCTCCTGCCGAAACGCCAACGGCTAACGCGCGGGCATCATGCGGCCATGCCTCATGCTGGCGTACCCGCGTTTATCGCGGACTTGCGATCGCGCCGCGCTACCGCGGCGCTCGCACTTGAGTTCACAATCCTGACGGCAGCACGGTCCGGCGAAGTGCTCGGTGCCCGTTGGAATGAGTTTGACCTTGAGCGGGCGGTTTGGGCCGTGCCGGCGCACCGCATGAAGGCAAGCCGCGAGCATCGAGTGCCGTTGTCGGCGCGTGCGCTCAAGATCGTTAGGGCTCTACACCAAGAGGAAGGTGGTGAGTTTGTGTTTCCCGGCCTCAAGCCCGGCAAGGCGTTGTCGGGAATGGCGCTCGAAATGGTGCTTCGGCGCATGAAGCTTAATGCCGTGACAGTGCACGGCTTCCGCTCCGCCTTCCGCGATTGGGCAGCCGAGTGCACCAATTTCACCAACGAAGTCTGTGAGGCTGCTTTGGCCCACGCGGTGACGAACAAGGTGGAGGCGGCTTACAGACGTGGCGATCTATTCGAGAAGCGCCGGAAGTTGATGGACGCTTGGGCGGCGTTTTGCTCGGCGCCTGAAGCGGTCGGCAAGATCGTTCCCATGAGGCGTAGTCATTGAAATGTCTCGCCGCATCTCAAAGGAGGTCGATTCAGCGCTGTCTCCAATCAATCAAGCGCTCGACGACTGGGCGCCCCTTCACGAGGCTCCGTTCTATTGTTTTTCACAAGGTTTCCTTCGGTCCGACAAAAGATGGAAGGAAGCTCTCGCTCAGGAAATCCAGAAAATCCGGCAATCCGATTTCATTGGACAAGATCCAGAGTTCGCCGGCGCGAGCCATCTAGAATGGGTCGTAATCCAGAAACGAGCCTCCTTTTGTGTCGAACTACAAGCGATGGGAGTATCGTCGTTAATAATGCCCGCCGGGACCTTCGTTAGTGGTCAATCCGCAGCTAGGTTTCTATTTCCGATTTCTTGGGGACCCAGCTTGGAGAAAGATCCAGAGTGGGCCGATGTTCCCCCGCATTGCCAGGTCGGCGCACGATTGCATCGAACGATACTCGGTTGTCTCTTTTCCCATTGGCGCCTCGAATTCGCGTGGACTTTGAAACGTGGACGCGCCCTAATCATGGCGCGCAAGGGCAGCGTGTTAGCTCAATTCCAGCAGATCTGTTGGGATCAATGGCAATTCTTCAAGCTAGACGATCCGATTGAGCGGCAATGTGCTGCACGTTGGTACGATCCCCGAGACCACCACGCGCCTCTTACAGCCACGGGCCCGTCAGGTGAACGTCTCTACTGCATTTACGTTGCACCCGGTCGCGTAAGCGCCGAATCAGAGGACGGTCGACCCGAAGATAAATGTCAGCAATGGCTATTGCAATTGCTGCGGGAATATTCAGATCGGCGGCCGCGGCCCTTGCATTTGCTTTGCGAAGATGCGGTCGACAAATTTCCTGGATTAACAAAAAGGGGATTTCAGCGGGCATTAGTAATGGCACAAGCGAAGAGCGGCAACCGCACATGGAGTGAAGCTGGCGCGCCGCGGAAAATCCCCGCAGGAATCCCTCCGCAATAATTAATCTCGGCGCCTATTCTTTCCAGCCCACGGCGATAGACGTTTTGCGTTATTCGAACGTTGGCAGTGGATACCATGAGAAAACGAATTAATCGCAAGCATCCCACCAGTTTACGAAAGTCAGCCGAATACCCGGCGCCCGTCGGGCTCGAGCGCGCATTCACGGTGGACGAAATCGCGCGGACCGGCGTCGCCTGCCGCGCAAAGCTATACGTCGACATTAAAGCTGGGCGCCTGAAGGCGAAGAAGTTCGGACGCTCCACGCGCATTACAGAGGGCGATTATCGAGCGTATCTCGAAAGCGCTCCAACGCTTTAATTCCCTCAGCGTGCCGCGCGTCCCGACGCCTGCGCGCTGAGCAGGCGTCTAGCAGTCTTTTGATGTTGCGTGTGTGGCGCATCATGCAAGCGCAGGCGAACGACAGGTCCCGCCTTAGAAACATCACCGGCGCGGGCCACTTGCGTGCGCTCGGCTTACCACAACTGGAACAGCCATGGACAACGTCACAGCCAAAGTTGGTTCTTCAACAAACTCCCGACCTCGCGAACGCGATCTACGAAGCGTCAACCTGGCGCTCAGGGTTGGCGTCCCCCGACGCGACCTTCTCGCGTCGAGCGGCGTCCCGGAAAACCGCTTAATTCTCTAGCAGCCAACGAAGGCGACGATGCCCTCAACTAGCTACAGTGACATAGCTCCGTGTCGCGCTGGTGCAGCATGCCGCCGAAATAGCCTTAACGGTTCTCGGCGAGCCAAACTGGCGGCTATGCGGTGGACGCGAACTTCGATTCGGCAATCGAGGCTCTCTTGCAGTTGCAATTGACGGACCGAAAGCTGGTCAGTGGTACGACCACGAGAACGGCGAAGGCGGCGATCTGATCGATCTAATTCGGCGGCGAGCGTTGCAGCTCCTTCCGCGACGCCATCACATACGTCGAGGAACTCATTGGTACTGCGCCGTTATCGCGCCTCCCGGCAACCAGCCCAGCATTGAAACCGATCTCGTCATATGAGCTAAACGCAATCAAGCGCGCATTGCGCTTATGGCGTGAAGGGCTACCAATCGGTGACACGCCAGCAGCAGCGTTTTTGAATTGGCGCGGCTGTTCTCGAGCCGGCAGTTGAACTCGGCGAAGAGACGCTGCGGTTTCACCCCCACTGCCCATTTGGTGAAGGCACGCGACATCCGTGCATGCTCGCCCTCATGCGTGACATCTCTAGTAATGAACCTCGTGCCGTTCAACGCACTGCGCTCACCCAAGCTCTAATGCAGGCCATTTCCCGAGACCAATTTCGCCGAATTTAAGAAGGAGGGCGGAAAGGTCTCTCGAATGACGCTCGGACCGCTGACTGGCACCGCAATCAAGCTCTCTTGCGACGAAGACGTGACCTTAGGACTTGCGATTGGCGAGGGAACGGAGACTGTGCTGGCGGCGATGCGGCTTGGATTTCGTCCGGCCTGGGCACTTGGCGGCACCTCCGGCGTCAAAAATTTTCCGATCGTTAGCGGCATCCAGTCACTGACAATTCTGGTGGACAACGATGCGAGTGGCGCCGGACAGAGCGCGGGCCAGGAATGTTCGAAACGCTGGATCGACGCCGGGCGGGAGGTATTTCGGGCGGTGCCAAATCACACCGGCGATGACTTCAACGATGTCCTGACATGGAGTCGAACATGAGCAATACCGACGGTACCGACCATGGGTTTACCCTCGATCAGGATCACGAGACCAAACAGAAGGACGGAGCGGCGAGAACTGCACGCCCCGACGGGCACCCACGACGCAGTAGGCCGCATCCATTGCCAACAAGCCTCTTGCCCGTAGCGGCCTTTGACCTCGAATTGATCCCAACTCAACTCCGACCATGGGTGGGGGACCTGTGTGAGCGCCTGCAATGCCCGGGCGATTACATTGGAGTTTCGGTTATGGCCGGAGCCGGCAGCATCATCGGCCGCAAGGTCCTCGTTCGCCCACACCTAGAAGACGATTGGGCCGTGGTCGCAAATCAATGGGCGATGGGCATCGGGCGCCCAGGCGTCATGAAATCGCCTGCAATGGACGAGGGTTTGCAGCCGCTTAAGCGTCTCGCGTGTCTAGCAGAGCAGCAATTCAAAGCTGCTCAGGCGCGGTATTCCGTTGATGCCGCAGCGGGCAAGCTCCGCCGCGATGAAAATCTTCGCGCAGCAGCTAAGATCATCAAGGCCGATCGTGAGGCAGATATCGGCTATCTGTTAGAAGAGACCGTTGAGAGCGAGCCCACGTTGCGGCGGTACATGGCCAATGACACGACAGCCGAAGCACTGGGCGTCCTCCTACAGCAAAATCCCAACGGCGTGCTGATATTCCGAGATGAACTAGTATCCTTATTAGAAAGCCTTGACCAAGAAGAGCAGGTTTCGCAGCGCGGTCTGTATTTGACGAGCTGGAATGGCAACAGCCCATATACCTTCGATCGGATCACGCGTGGCCTGCATCTTTCAATCGACGCTGTGTGTCTTTCAATACTCGGCAGCAGTCAGCCCGGGCGCATCTCGCAGTATCTTTCCCGCGCAATTCGCGGAGGACAATTCGACGATGGCCTGATCCAGCGATTTGGGTTGTTCGTCTGGCCGGATATAAGCCGCGAATGGCATCATGTTGACCGCCGACCTGACCGAACTGCGCGAGAAAATGCATACGCGGTATTCGAACGCCTGGACCACCTTGACTGGCGGGACATTCGAGCACAGCGCGACCGCGGCTCCACGGGCGACGAGGAGGGTTTGCCGTATCTCCGGCTGGGCATCGATGCATATGACATGTTCGTCGCCTGGCGAAGCGAACTCGAGCGCCGCTTACGTCTCGGCGAGATGCATCCCGCGCTGGAATCCCATCTTGCGAAATACCGCAAGCTAGTCCCTGGCCTCAGCCTGATCTGCCACCTCGTCGATGCCAACACCGGTCCAGTGGGCGTAGCTTCCATGAAGCGGGCCATCGCTTGGGCAACCTATCTCGAGACGCATGCGCGCCGCGCCTACGGTTCAGTTACCTCCGCCGAAGCAGACACCGCGCGTGCCATACTTGCCCGCATTCAGTCCGGCCACCTGAAGGGCGAGTTTACCGCGCGCGAAGTCTGGCGGCCCGGCTGGTCGAGGCTGACTGATCGCGGGGCCGTGCAGGTGGGTCTTGAAATGCTGGTGGACTATGACTGGCTGATGGCTCGCCGCGTCGAAACAGGAGGGAGGCCAACGATTCTCTACTCCGTGCCAAACATGGCGAGCGTATGAGGCAGAAGAACACCCTGCCAAAACTGTCAAAAGCCCCTTTTGGAGTTTTGACAGTTCAGCGGTGACGAGCCCAGGACAAAATGGTGATGGTTCCCCCCGGGGGACAGGCGAAATATTCGAGATCAACCCCATGAAGAACTATGCAACTAGACCTAGGGATCTAAAGCAACGGACTTATTGCGGTGCGAGAACTCGCGCCGGGCGGCCATGTCAGCGGCCACCGCATCCGAGGCCGAAAGCGCTGCCGCCTCCATGGCGGCTTGAGCCCCGGCGCGCCCCGCGGCCCCAAGAACGGAAATTTCAAGTCAGGTGACTGGACTGCGGAAGCGATCGCGGAACGCAAATGGCTGCGATCTATCGTGCAGTCGTTTGCCAAGAGCGGGGCTACCGAATGACGGATAAAACAACAACTCCCTTACGCCTGTGGCCACCCAGCCTGGACGTCTGCCCGTCAATCAGCCTGGACCTTCGCCGGTCCGCGTGAAGTTACGGCGCATCAACGCGAGCCTCGCCCAGACCTATCCGCCAGACGGCGAGAGCAAGGTTTGGTGGAAGCGACTGAAGAAGGCTCTTGGCACTAAATCGAGTGACTTCGTGAATGCCTCTCTGTTGGAATTGCAGGCCGCCGCTCAATTTGCCGTTCGGTGGGATTTCGGAAGTCGGAATGAATGCCGCGTTAGCCTTAATCGAGGGGGCGGCGCCTCGGAACGAAATCGAAGGCGCGCTTGCCGTTCAGATGGCCTGCACCCACGCGGCGGCCTTATCCGTTCTGGCACGGTTCAACGGAGGAGGTGGTAGCGAGCGCCGAGTAGTAGCGCTGGCTTCTGCGGCGGCTCGCCTAATGCGAGCTTATTCAGGGCAGGTGGAGACACTCCGTCGCCTCCGGCACGGCGGCGACCAGCATGTCCGCGTCGAGCATATTCACATCAATGAGGGGGCACGGGCAGTCATCGGCAGCGTACGGGCGCCTGACCGTCGGCACGATGCCACAAAGGAAATGCCATCACAGGATCAACAGATCGATAGCGATTGCTGACTTCTCATCACATGGGAGGATTGGCGGCCATTTAAGCAGAAAAGCTCAATCGCGGCCAAGTATTGCGCGTTTGATCCGACATGTTCAGCGCAGACCAACGTTAGCCATTAGCCAGCAAAGGCCGCCCGTACCCCCAGGCTCTCGGTCGGACTCACCAATAGCCACTCACGAAGCCATAAAGGAAATGCCATCACAGGATGGAAGCCATAAAGGAAATGCCATCACAGGATGTGACGGTCCGACCGGGATAAGCCCGGCGCAGATCATAAAGCGATTATGCGATTTCCGCTGGCGCCGCCCGTCAATTTGGATTCAAGGGCCGCTTTTCGTAAATGATTTCGCAGCGTCCTTTACCGCTTTCAGGGCGATCTTTGGGCCCTTCCAACCGATAATATTGAGCGTTTTGTCCTCAAGCGAATGTCGTGGGACGGCCTATTGGTGCGATGCGAGATGGAGGGGCGAACCGTTCCTCGACATAAACGTTCTGCCTCGTGGATATTTCCCTGCTGGTACAAGGCGATGGATAGGGGCTTAAGGACACTTCCCTGCCCTTGTTGCAGTTCTGTTACAGACCCGACAAAAGCACTCTGGTAGCATCCCCCTAAAATTGGGGGGTACATGCTAACGGCTTTAGTCCTAATATGCTCCGTTGCGGTCGCGCATGATCTGGCGGATTGCACCCGCACGAATGCCAGAGTCGTGATGACTGTCCCGGCCGAATACGGCAATCCGAGCACCTGCTTCATGCACGCACAAGCCTTTGTAGCTGAAACCTCGATTGGGCAGGACCTCGGCGCGGATGATCAAGTCAAAATCGTCTGCGTGCGAAGCGGTACAGCGGCGGCTGCACGGTAGGGGGCGCCCGTCCAGCGAATCCGGTGCCGGCTTGCTCACCCGCGACGAAGCCCACTGGATCGCGGCCGGCATGCCAAGCTGCCGGGCCATGAAGAGCATCAGCCGATCCAGCCACGTTATAGGAAAACGGTTTGGCCTCGGGCGCGACGCGATCTTCCGGCTCTGGAAGGCCGCGATCAAGGATGACGAAGGGCTCCTCGATGAGGCGATCGCTGCCACCTTCGATCGTATGGAACGCGTTGATCCCGTGCGTGCTGAGGAGGTGATGAGTTTGATCATTCGACGGCACAGGGGCGCCAAACGGGCATTCAGAGACATTCTCGCCCGAGCCAAGGCGCGAGTGTTGCCGGTCGCCGCCGCGGCAGGCTCCATCACCTAAAACGGAATCTCAACATCCATATCGGCGCTGGATCGGCGCACACCCCCCACAGCCGGCCCCTTGGGCGGTCCGGCCGAACCGACGTCCGGTCTCGCTTCATCCGAGGCGAAATCGCCACCGCTCGTACCACTAGCACGATCAAGCAGCGTGAGCTCACCGCGGAAACCCTGTAGCACCACTTCGGTCGAATAGCGGTCCTGCCCCGATTGGTCCTGCCACTTGCGCGTCTGCAGTTGCCCCTCGATGAAGACCTTCGAGCCCTTTTCAGATATTGCTCGGCGATCCGGCACAGATTTTCATTGAAGATGACGACCCGGTGCCACTCGGTTTTTTCCTTACGCTCTCCTGACGCTTAAGATGAAGACCCGGTGCCACTCGGTTTTTCCTTGGCAAACTTGAATGCAATAATTCGAGCACCGGAGCAACGCGGTCGCCGTGCTCTGCGCGTTCGATCTGATCGAAGTGAATGGCGAAGACATTCGGCGCGAGATGATCGAGGACCGTAAGCGCCGGCTCGCCGGGCTACCGCGCTTGCAGCATAACGGCATCGCCGTCAATGCAACTTTCACCGGCGAGTGAGCGACGATCTACCGGCACGCCTGCGGGCTCGGCTGCGAGGGCATCGTGTCGAAGCGCATGGGCTCGCCCTATCGCGCCGGCCGATCGGCGCACTGGCTCAAGGTCAAGAATCCGGCGGCGCCGGCCGTGAAGCGAGAGGCCGAGGAGGAGTGGCAGTGACCGACGATGATCTCAGGATCTTTGTCGACGATCAAAAGCCGTTTCCGGGCGAACTAGCTTGGTTATACTGGCCATGCCCAATACTCCCGTACACAATAGACACCTGCCTGCGAACTCGAATTCATGAGTTAATGACGCCGATTCAACTCCACGAGGAACCGCGGGGTTCCTTCTTTGTTTGTTGCCGTGGTATTGCCTAAAAAGAGGAGAAAGAACGATGCGTGCCGCTCAACCGATTGCCACGTTCTCAGGGAGTCAGCCATCCGGCAGGGGGGATTGGTTCGGTAAGCTAGCTGTACGGACCGCGCTCTTGTCAGGGAAGCCGGTAACCTTCCTGAGTGCGGTTTTCGTGGTGGTCGTATGGGCGATCACTGGACCGATATTCCATTACAGTGACACCTGGCAGCTCGTGATCAACACCGGCACCACCATCGTAACGTTTCTCATGGTATTCCTCATCCAAGCTACTCAAAACCGCGATACGCTTGCCCTCCAGATAAAGCTCTCCGAGTTGATCCTGGCGCTGGAAGGGGCGCGCAATGAGCTGGCGGCGGTAGAGAAGAAGTCGGACGCCGCGCTAGAGACCATCGCGGAAGACATCCAATTGCGGGCCGGAATGGCCGAGCAAGCCGTTGATAATCCCACACGACTTCACTCGAATGCCTCAGCGTCGAGCGCGCCGTGATGGTATCCGCGTTCTACAATTCAAAAGAACTCCTTGAACCCAAGGCAGTACCGCGCGTCGTATCAACTTTTGAGCATTGTTTCGCCTCTCGCTCGCGTGAGCGGGCAGCGTGATGAAAAGTCCCTGCCGCTTAGGGAGTTAAGTCAGCTTTGTCGTGGCGGGTGGAAGCGGGCCAGTCCACTGGATTGCGAATGGCATTGGCCATCATAGCACGTCGTAAGGAAAAGCGTGGCAGATGCCGCTGCGCTAGCCTCTCCAAAATCGCCTTTAGGCGGCGGATCGATTGCCAAGAGATAGCTCGTCCCGAGATGTTTGCGGAGCGCGATCTAATACCGAGGTCGATAGCTCCACGCGGTTGCGGCCCGTCGCTTTAGCCCGGAAGAGCGCGTTGTCCGCGGCGCTTAGAAACGCGTCAAGAGCAGCCGTGCCCTCGTTCAACGAGGCTGCGAACAACGTGCTTCCCCACCGCATGAGTGGAAGCTTCGATCACAACGCGGACCGCTCCAGAGGATTCCGTAAGACACAGCAAGAAGAGCGTTGCCGACGACAATGGACCAGAAATTGGGAATCTCGCCACGAGCAACGACAATTAGTGCCGCCGCGATGGACTGCAAATGAATGTATTGCGTGTGCCCTTAGTGACAGGAATCACGCGGCCTCCGGTTTACCGAAATGCACCCAATGTCCAATTCGGCCGGCACTGCCTTCCGCGTACGCAAGCCCCATTTTGTGACGGTCGCGAAAGATGACTGCTGCGGCGCGAATTGGTTATAATCGTTCCGGGAGGAGTCCATGAAGACCGACCATTGTTTGGCGATATTGCTGGGATTGTGCATGGTTGTTTCAGCAAAAACAGATGCTCTGGCGGACTGCGGCTATAGCCACCGACTTTGGCTTTGGCCGGAAGGATCCTATTGTAAGAACTACTGCGATTTCGAACTCTGCTTCATGCGGTGCAGAAGGCCAAGCAGCTATGACGCATTGCGTCCCTGCTCCCATCCGCCATATCCAGAGCGCGTGCTCGGCATCCCTCTAAATCCAGCGTGGTGGTAAGAACACACGTTTAGTAGCCGGCGTTAACTATTTGTTCGTGCCTATCGGCGCCGTGAGGAACCATCTGCCCGCCCGCGACCTTGCTTCTACAATGCCTCCCCAGCGGGAAGTGCCATGTCTCAGCTAATGTCCGAGCAATTCAACCTGATCAGAGAGAGCGGCCTGCCAGCGACCCCATGCCCTTCGTCCTCACGGACCATGCTTATCGAGTGAAGAGGGGCGGGAATAAATGATCGGCATCAAGCGACAAACTTTCCGCGGAATGACGCCAGAAGAAGTCTGGGACAATTACGATACGTGGCGCGGCCCAAGAGCCTATGAAATAGAAATTGTGAAGGTTCATCCGGTCGAGGCGAAAATCGCCCAAGATCACTTGCCGGAGGAACGGCAAATTACGCCCAATGCATACTCGATGGTCGTCGAGTGGAGGGAGAAGCCTGATTGAGCGCTGGGGTCACGCCCAACTGTGTCCAGACCTACTTTCCCGGCTACCAGGTCGACGGCTCCGTAGGCGTCGTCTACAACAATCTCTACCATGTGCTCGGTCTCGATAAGATCACGCCGCTCGCGCAAGTGATTGTATCAGATCGTAGCCGGGATACGGGCACCGGCGCCGATCCGTTCAACAGCGGCTTTGACCGGGTGATGCTGTCGCCGGGCGTCGAGTTCACCAAGGTGGTTGACGAGCAAAACAACCGGGTGGTCAAGCTGTATGCCGACGTCGAAGTCCCGATCTATTATCGGGCCAATGCGGCCAACAATGCCGGCACCGAGGGCCAGCTCGTCCTGACCATGCAAAAATTGCGCTACGACGGCAACTTTCGTAACGGCAAGCCCAACGGCAGCGGCACCCTGACAACCGGCGGCGAATCCGTGCAGGGCCTTTGGAAGGATGGATGCTTGCAGGGTGCGCGGAAAGCTTCGGTCGGCGTTCCACTGTCCGTCTGCCGATGACAACTACGAACGTGACGCCAAATGTCGGATGGATTCGAACAACCTAACGGAGACAACGATGAGGCAAATTTTGTGGGGCTGCGTGGTGCTGACAGTCTTGTCAATTTCCCCGGCCTCGCGCTCAAGCCGTCGGCTCGATTGAACACGATTGAGATAGCCGTAAATGTAGAGCTTCAGCAGCACCCGAAGGATGATAAGAAGGCCGGCCGGTCGCCTCCGGCGAGACCCCATCGAACTCCAGATCGCCCAGATCGAACAAAGGAAATGCCATCACAGGATCAACAGATCGATAGCGATTGCTGACTTCTCATGAAATGAAAGGATTGGCGGCCGTTTGGGCAGAAAAGCTCATTCGCGGCCAAGTATTGCGCGTTTGATGCGATCATGTTCAGCGCAGACCAATGATAGTCGATTAGCCAGCAACTACGGCCGGCGAATACCGGTCCAATGTTTCAGGATGCGATCCCTCTCAGCAACTCGCGAACATAGTCCTGTATGGCACCCCAGGCCTCGTCCTCACGTTGTTCAGCTTCTTCGTGTTGGATCGCTTTGCGTAGGCGTTCCAGTGCATGGGCGCGGCTAACACGATCGCTTCGCAGGTAGTCCTCGATGCGTCTTTCGATTATCGCCTTGCTGTGCGAAGCAGTCGATTTCGCCTGCGCGCGCAGCGCAATAAGGCAATGCCCAAGCCGCTGTTTCTCGCTTTGTACGGGCCGGCTTTGTGCCATCAGCAGCATTTATCGATTGGGGGCAGCGGCAGCGCACATCTTCATCGTCGGCTCAACGACCTTAAGCCGTTTGCTAACGTCCCGCGCCTAGCCTCACAACGGGGACGGTGGGAGTTTGGCCCCTCGCCGTTGCCGGGCGCCGGCCGCTAGAGGTCCAAGAGACTAAGCGGTTGGCGCTCCGCCGGCATTAGCCAAGACTTTTAAGCGGTTAGCGACGTTTCTCGGCCTACGATTTCCCACAGCGGGTCGGTCCCACACACCCTTCCCCTCACGAGACCCGCGTTATCGAACTTAACCCAGCCAAGTGCTGGGTTATTTTTGCCCGGCCGCAAGGCGTCGGCGCCTAGAGCGGGCGCCCTGCCAACGGACAGGCTCAGTGAACCTGATCAGGCTCTCCGTCGCATTCGTTCGCGGCAGCACCTCCATCGCCGTCCGCTCGGCCGTCCTCGATGATGGCAAGTAATTCCTCTCTGGTCCAATCGAAACGGTCACGCTTCTCTTCGACCCTTACGGCTGTTGAGGAAAGCTTCGGATGAACATACGAAGCGGCATCTCGCGCACACGCCTGAGCCATTTCCCGCAAGCCAGCTGCCTTTTTCACTTCAGCAAGTAAATATTTGAACTGCTCTTCTGGCGGCATCTCAGCAATTTTGTCGGAAGACAGTTCAGCGATCGCCGCTTCGGCGCTCTCAGCAATCTTTGCGAAATGCCGCATATTATCGAGCATCACTTCAAGCGGCATCTTTCCGGCAGCTGCAGCCTGGTTCGCGATTTCCCTGGTCCGCTTAGTCGCCGCGCCCGCCTTGCGACCCGCCCCTACTCTCCTTCCACCGCGTGCCATCTTTGATTTCCTTTGATTGGTTTCAAGCGCATATAGGCGTTCCGTTGCCCAAAAGAAATTGCCTCAAAAAAACCGGCCGTCGAATCCGATTTTCGAATTGCGGGATCCCTTGGCTAATAATTATTCCGCGACGCAATTAATTCTGCCCGTTTTTGCCGAATTTTGGCCCCCCCGACAATTAGGCGCTCGCATTTCGGATATGGCCGATAATTAATTCGGAATATTCCGGCAACCGTCATTGGAAGCCCTCCTTCCCATGGGCGCCCAACTCCTTTTTAGGGCGCCCATGGTGTTCGAGGGCGCCTATGGGCTCGGATGGCACCCATAGAGGGAAATAATTAATTGCCCTTCCACTCGGTGACCCACGTGGCGCACCTCTGATTCCCCCGTATTCCAGACTTATTATATTCGCTGCGGATGCTTCGGCGCCTTCGGCCTCTGGCAAGTGCTTCCTCAGTATGCTCCGCGTCTTTGCGGAGTTCGAAACTAACCTTTGCCGCGAGCGCCAGCTCGAGGGCATCGCCAAAGCGTAGGCGGGTCTACAAGGGACGTGTCGCTTCGATCGACGCCGACCATGTGCGCAAGCTGAAGGCAGACGGCGTAGGCGCGTCGGAGATCGCCAAGGCGCTCAACATAGGTCGAGCGTCAGTCTATCGGCTGCTCGGCCCGGCGCCCCAAGCTTTGGGGGAGGCTTGAATGAGATGATTGCTAAAGGCAATCCTTTAAGGCAGCCGAACGCCCTTCCGCGCTATTTTGACACCTTGGAATGCCTAGCCGTGCCGCTATCGTGTTGATAGCGGCTGGCCTACGTTTTGGCCCTCCACTCCCTGGCCGGCCGTCATGCCCTGCTCTGGCGGGGCTTTCACTTTGTGGGAATCTTTCAACTGCTGGGCTACGCCAACGGCCGGAGCGAAGGTATGAAAGATCCGATTCACTGGATAGTCGGTGCGGCAATCATCTGCGTGCTCGGCGTTGTTGCCTATGGAGAGATCGCCAGGAGACACGAGCGCACCGCGGCGGCGGTCCAAAACAATCAGACGGACGTCGCGCAGCACCACTAGTCCCTACGCCCTACCAAGCTCTGGCGTGCCCAGGCCGTGGCCGCGAATTTGCTTTCCTGATCCGCGAGTGTTTGGAAGGGCTGCCGGGGCCGTTCGGGGCAAGCGGCAAACGAGTTACTGGGCGGCCGCCGGCACATTAAACGGCAACACTCGCGCCTTGGCCCGGGCAAATATGTCTCTGAATGCCTGTTTGGCGCCCCTGTGTCGTCGGATGGCCAAGCTCATCACCTCCTCGGCACGCACGGGATCTAGGCGCACCATGCGCTCGTAAGTCTGTGTGATCGCCTCGTCGAGGAGGGCTTCGTCATCCTTGATCGCTGCCTTCCAAAGCCAGAAGACTGCGTCGCGCCCAAGGCCAAACCGTTTTCCTATGACGTGGCTGGACCGGGTGATGCTGTTCATGGCGAATTTCCTTTCGGACTGATCTTGGCGGGCAAACTGCCAGCCCGTGCCCTAGCCGGATGTGACAGTAGCCACAGTTTTTCGTTTTCACGCGCCCTATGAAGGGCACCGTGACTTAGCCGTGGCCGCGGAATTGTTTTCCTGATCGGCATCTACGGGCAGGTCGCGCGTCGGGGTCGGCGCATCAGCGGGGCTTAGAAGGGGCGACGGCGGCGCCGGGCGACCTATCGGAGGCGAGCGGCAAATTGCCGGTTGAAAGACCAAATCACCAGCCTGGTAAAACCTTCTCAGTCACTCCTCGTCGCCCCCAGGATCCTCCCAGTCTTCAGATTGATAAGGTGAACCCGCGTGCACGCTAGACAATCGATCGATCGGTAGGCGTCATCATCGTCCTGATCGCTCACCTCTTCGGCGGACCAGCCTTGCACGGTCTGGCCGGTGGTAGGACACTGATAGAGGAATGTTGTCGCCATCTTCAAACCCGTACTTCGTCGGCAAAGGCAGGGTCCTGCGCCGGTCGTGTTTGGCCGCTTCGCGGCGCCTTCACTATCCCTTGACTACCATGTAACCGAGAAGGAGCATGACAAGACCCCAGAACACGGTACCCGCGACGATCAACCAAGCCGTAATTTCCGACGCCGAACACCCGCCGCAATCTCTGCCATTCGTTGAGCAGCCCGGTTTCGGGGCGCTCGTTGCCGGCTGATGTCTGGCGGCTGATGGCCGGCGGCCACAACGATCGTGCGGGTCAGCTCCGACTCCTGTGCAAGTGGTTCACCGTAAACCTTCGTTGTAAGGTGACCCCCAATTTGAGGAACCAATTCTGTGGTTTGTAGAGTTGGCGCCGAGGTGGTCGAAAGACGGCCATCGCCCGGACGGGAAATTGCCGTGCGGATTGTCACGAGCTTCGCATTTGGCGCGATAATTTTGCTCAATCAGACCGCCTTCGGTCAGACCAACTGGGTACCCGCCGACAAGTGGCCAGCCGCACCCGACGACTGGATTGAATTTGCGCCCGGTACTTCTGAAGCAGACTACAAGTTCGGCTACCTTGCGTATATCTCGCCTTCTGCTCGCGTCGGGGCGAAACCCAACAAGGGGTTCGATCTCAACGAGCCTATTCCAGCCTGGATGGACGCCTTAGAGAATCCGACTTTGCCATCGCAAAAGTGCTGCGGGCCAGCGGACGGTTATGAGGTGGAAATCCTGAAAGACGGAGGCGACAACGATGAATGGGTCGCGCGCGTGAGTAATGGAGAAGCGCGTCAATATCCGGACCACACCTTCCGGCCAAAGATCCCCACTGGAACGATCTTCCACGTCCAGCCGCGCCATGTTACGAAGCCAACCCAAGGCAATCCTTCCGGAACTGCATGGATATTCGCCGCTATCTCCTATCATAGCGTCGCGGTTTTCTGTTTGGTGCCGTTACCGCCAAGCCTTTAGGGCCGGCTAGCACTAAGTTTTGGAATGCCATGGGTTGAAGTGTAGATGAGGTCGATGCCTGAATTGGACGGCAATGCCTGAAAACCAAGCCTTTAGGGCCGGCTAGCACTAAGTTTTGGAATGCCATGGGTTGAAGTGTAGATGAGGTCGATGCCTGAATTGGACGGCAATGCCTGAAAAAGGGAGGATATCCAGAATGAAAACTGTGCGCGGAAAAAAGGGGCGGCAAAAGGTTGACCCGCAGCGCCGCAAAGTCATCAAGCTCCTGGGCGCTGCCGGCGCCGGTGCAATCGCCTCGCCGTGGATGTTTCAATCATCGCGCGCAGCCAGCAAGACCATCAAGATCGGGATGGTGACCCCGGAAACTGGCCCGATTGCCGCCTTCGGCGAGCCTACTCAATGGGTGGTCGACGGCGTAAAGAAGGTTCTATCCGACGGCATCACGGTCGGAGGCCAAAAATATAACGTCGAGATCATTACCAAGGATAGCCAGTCAAATCCGAACCGCGCGTCGGAAGTGGCGGCCCAGCTCATCAACAACGACAAAGTCGACCTGATGACGGCGTCATCGACGTCAGACACGGTTAATCCGGTCTCCGACCAGTGCGAGCTCGCCGGCGTTCCTTGCGTTTCGTCGGACGATCCATGGCAGGCTTGGTTCTTCCCACGCAAGGGCGACCCGAAGAAGGGTTTTGAGTGGACCTATCATTTCTTCTGGGGCTTTGACCAAGCCGGCAACACGTTCGCCGACATGTGGGCCTCGATCCCGACCAACAAAATCGTTGCCACCTTGTTCAGCAACGACCCGGACGGCCTCGCCGCCGATGACAAGGAGAAGGGCCTGCCGGCGCTCTTCAAGTCTAAGGGCTTCGACGTTCACGATCTCGGCCTCTATCCGATGCAGTCCGACGACTTCTCGTCGCAGATCGCGGAAATGAAGAAGATCAACGCCGACACCGTCTGCGGCATATTTACCCCGCCGCAGTTTGGGATCTTCTGGACCCAGTGCGCGCAGCAGGGTTTCAAGCCCAAGATTGTAACGCCGGCGAAAGCGCTGCTGTTTCCCACCTCGGTCGAGGCGCTGGGCGACCGCGGCGTCGACCTGTCGACCGAAGTGTGGTGGTCGCATCACCACCCGTTCAAGTCCAACCTGACTGGCGAAACTGCGCAGCAGTTTTGCGATTCCTACGAAAAAGCCACCGGAAGGCAATGGACCCAGCCGCTCGGCTTCAAGCACGCCAACCTCGAAGTCGCGATCGACGTGCTCAAGCGCTCCAAGAAGCTTGAGCCGGACGCTATCCGCGAGGCTATCCTGCAGACCGACTATCAGTCGATCGTCGGTCCGGTGAGCTGGAAGGGCGGTGGCCCGAAGAACCCGGTTCCGAATGTTAGCGTCACGCCGCTGGTGGGCGGACAATGGAAGAAGGGCAAAAAGTTCAAATACGACCTCGACATTGCCTTCAACGGGTTGGCGCCCAACATTCCGATCGACAGCCCGTTCGAAGCGATCAAGTATTCATGATCACTTTCTCGGGAGTAACATAGCCGTCGCGTTCTCGACGCGCGACGGATTCTAATCGGCGTCGAACAGATCAAATGGTTGGAGCGACGGGCGAACTAGGCAGACGGGCGTACCGCATTCCTGAAGGACGCCGGCGGCCTTCGCGCTTGCCGGCGTTTGCTTGTGCTGATCTACGCGACCACCGTCGTGTATTTCTTCTATGCGCCGTGGAATTATTTCCTGTTGGGGCTTTTGCTTCTGAGACTACAATCAACAAAAATTAGACGTTAATGTTGCAGCGACGCGACACCCTCCAACAAAAGGCTGTGGAGAAGGCGGGTTGTCATCGGCCGCGCCTGTTTTCGCGGTAAATTGTGCCGCTGGGCACGGAGGGTTTTGCGATGCACGGTCAATTCGCTGAGGATTCCGACGTTGTGCCATTCACGCGAGCGCGAAACAGCGCCGCTGCTGGCACAGACGATCAGCTTGACAAGGCAGGCCAGACCATCCTGCAGTTGGTCGCACAGGCTGCCGGCATAGCCGACGAAAATAGCCGACACGCGCTCGGCATGGCGCAAAAGCTATCGGATCAACTGCGGGCCGCCGAAGCCCACGTTGCCGCGTTAGAAGCCGATCTCAACGCATCTCGGGAACGAGCCGAGCGCGCCGAGCAATGGCTCCATCGGATCTATGGCGAGATTGAAGAGCGCTTTCTTCAACAAAGCGACTCTCGGCGTCCGGCAAGTGGGGCGCCACAACGACCCCAAAATCAGAGACGTTCACGCTGAGGATGGCTAGCTAAACGCGGCCGCGCTGATGTGCGATCGCGACGCGCGGCCAGCGCGCCAAATGTGACGCGCTGCAACGCGTCAACATCGCACGTTCAACATGGCCCCGTTAATCCAAGGACTGTTGATCGGCTTTTTCGGGACAGCGCTGTACGTCGCAGTCGACAAGTACGAACCTGACCGAACGGTCGCCTTCGTGCTCAAGTGCCTGGTGGTGATGTGGGGCGGTGCCGCGGTCATTCATTGTGCGGGTTTGTTTGGCACGGGATTTTTCTAGTTTAGAATGTTGGGGCGGGCCAAATGCTCGACATACTAAATCGGCACTCTCCTGTTGCAACGTGGAAGCGGCGCCGCCGGCGACGGCACATCTTGAGTGCAATCGTTATCGTAGTGTTGTTTGCAGCGTTTCTTTATAGCTGCCTCTATGTTTTTGGCATTCTGTGACCTGCATCGGTCGCGCGTTAGGCCGCATCGTTTGGCCAGCTTGGGCTGGCGGCGTCTTGTGCAGCTCTAAGGATTTCGCCGCGCACCGTTGAACTTTCAATGGACGCGAACGCTCGGAGCAGCGCTAGCATTTCTAGCGAGCTGGCAAAGTTTGTTTTTCGGGGCTCGAAATGCGACTTACGCCACTCCTTAAAGTCAATCAGCGTTGGCCTAGACACGATCCTCCTCCATCTTTACGAGCGAACCCGATAGGTTTTTGCTCAATTTTTCAAAGCGGATAAATGGTAGACTTGCCGAGTGGTTATCAGGATGTCACCGTGATCAAACAAACGCGGCCCCCCCGCAGCCGTTGAACTGCCTCGTATGCGGGCACGGCGGAAAGCGACGGGCAGCAGTCTAGCGCGCTCTCGGCGTCCGGCAAGTGGGGCGCCACAACGACCCCAAAATCAGAGACGTTCACGCTGAGGATGGCTAGCTAAACGCGGCCGCGCTGATGTGCGATCGCGACGCGCGGCCAGCGCGCCAAATGTGACGCGCTGCAACGCGTCAACATCGCACGTTCAACATGGCCCCGTTAATCCAAGGACTGTTGATCGGCTTTTTCGGGACAGCGCTGTACGTCGCAGTCGACAAGTACGAACCTGACCGAACGGTCGCCTTCGTGCTCAAGTGCCTGGTGGTGATGTGGGGCGGTGCCGCGGTCATTCATTGTGCGGGTTTGTTTGGCACGGGATTTTTCTAGTTTAGAATGTTGGGGCGGGCCAAATGCTCGACATACTAAATCGGCACTCTCCTGTTGCAACGTGGAAGCGGCGCCGCCGGCGACGGCACATCTTGAGTGCAATCGTTATCGTAGTGTTGTTTGCAGCGTTTCTTTATAGCTGCCTCTATGTTTTTGGCATTCTGTGACCTGCATCGGTCGCGCGTTAGGCCGCATCGTTTGGCCAGCTTGGGCTGGCGGCGTCTTGTGCAGCTCTAAGGATTTCGCCGCGCACCGTTGAACTTTCAATGGACGCGAACGCTCGGAGCAGCGCTAGCATTTCTAGCGAGCTGGCAAAGTTTGTTTTTCGGGGCTCGAAATGCGACTTACGCCACTCCTTAAAGTCAATCAGCGTTGGCCTAGACACGATCCTCCTCCATCTTTACGAGCGAACCCGATAGGTTTTTGCTCAATTTTTCAAAGCGGATAAATGGTAGACTTGCCGAGTGGTTATCAGGATGTCACCGTGATCAAACAAACGCGGCCCCCCCGCAGCCGTTGAACTGCCTCGTATGCGGGCACGGCGGAAAGCGACGGGCAGCAGTCTAGCGCGCCCTGAGGTTCTGGGCGCCCAGCGCTTCGGTTAGGGTTCCCAGTACGGCATCAGACGTCAGCGGCTCGCACGAAAGTGAATTGTTCGAATAGCGCGATTCACGTCCTGCTGCCGGCGACGTCAACACCAACTAGATCCGGCCGTGGCCGGTCCATTCGGTGATTGACTGCACGCCGTCCAAACAACTAGGGCGCCGACTGTTCGACAGCGGCGTCTGTCGGCAGTGGAAAGCATGGCGAAGGTTGGTACGCTGACACATTACGTCCGGATGCTTTGTGATGATCTTGGCAATGCATCGTCACATCTAGAGCATCCGCTCGTCAGTGATCGCATCGCTTCGGCGCTGATATCTACTCTACTGGTCTCAATGCCCCACAACAGGGGACGTGCCTTAGAGGCCGCGGCTACATCGATCGCGCCGTACTTTGTGCGTCGCGTCGAGCGCTTCATCGAGGAAAATGCGCGATGCGCCATTAATCTTGAGGATTTGGCTGGAGTGGCGGGGGTCAGTAGCAGAGCGTTGCAACTGGGGTTTCGTCGATTTCGAAACACGACACCAATGGCGTACTTACGAGCGCTCCGATTGGAGTTAGCACGAAGCGAATTGGCCCGAGCTGGACGAGAGGGCGGCTCCGTTGCCTCAGTCGCAAATGTTTGCGGCTTCGGGCACATAGGTCAATTCGCGGGCGACTACCAAACTCGCTTCGGCGAGTCACCCTCCCAAACGCTTCGCCGCGGCAGCACTGGACGAGCGAGCTGAAGTTTCGTCCAGCGGTTACCGCGGGCGGCCTCGACCAGCTGTTCGACTTCGGCGTCGGTCAGATGCTCGCGTTCGCGCAGTTCCCGGTTCGGCGGCCGCCGTGGCGGCTGCATTGCAAGTACTGTCCCGTTTTCGTGGCTGGCGGCACGATCCGCAAATTCGATTTCGGCATGATTGGCGAACCCCATGCTGAGCAACTGTCCATTAATAGATCATTATACGGTCAGTCAGTGAGCTTAGCGCGCACGTATTCAAGCACTTGGCCGGCCGGCCTATTGGCTGCATCCGGACCGGCCGTTTTCACAGCGTCGACAATCTCGCGCATGATCGCCCAATCCTGGCCGCTCAAGTTGCCAGGTAGGTTCTGCTCGATTGTGAGCTTGACCTCGGGGCCGATCAGCCTGGCGCAGACAGCAAAGAACGTTGCCGGCTGATTGTCAGCCGTCCATTCCATCGTCTGCCTGCCCTTGTCCCTCCAGGTTTTCGCCAGATCATCGAGAAACCCCTGACTGAATACTGTCCGGCTGCCTAATGGTCTGCCTGGCAAGCCAGAAGGGTTGCCACTTTGGCCGGGCTTGAATGGTCTTCCAACAATATGTCCTAATTCACTCATGCTGCAGCGGCTCGCTTCTTATGGCATTTCAGTTGGGCCTTGTCCTTGAGCCTACGCTGCATTTAAACGCATGGGCGACGATTTCGGCCGGAAAGACCCTCTGTTTTGCTGGGGTTTTGAGGGGTCCTTTGCAGCATCCCATATGACCTCCCTTATGGCTCGGGCCATCAGACAATCTTTGGACCGGGACAGATTGGCCATGTCGCTTAAGACGCGGTCGACTTTGATTGATCGCCACATGCCGGGGTGGTCCTTCTCCGGGACCACGCGGCCCATTCGGCGGCGGCGATAGAGCAATATCCATGCATCGCCTTCCCGCCTCCATTTGAGCTGAGACCGGGCAGCAAACTCATCTTGTTCGGTCATGGCACTCCTAAGTGCAGAGTTGGATTGACGAATGATTTCGCCACTCAGTTGCAAAATGGGCCTTTCAAATCATTCACGAATTTGGCCGGAGCAAATAGAACTTGGCGACGGGTGGTGAGGAAATGCTGGTCTCGGCCGAGTGACGGATCGCCTCTCCGTCGCACGACCCTGTTTTGCTTATTAGACACACTCTACGGCAAAACAAACAGCGATTGTTTAGTTGCCATAATGATGCGTGCACGGTGCTGTTTGATGCACCTGTCTAACGACAGGGAGAATTTGTATGCGTACCCAACACACAGAAACCGTGATCTCATCAATCTCATTCAATTCCGGCCATCAAACGACCGTCAATGAAGATCAGGTCGAGCAGGCCGGTCAGTCGATCCTGAGTTTGCTCGACAAGGCGGCGGGCATTACGGAAGCCAACAGGCAGCGTGCGACCGACGTAGAGCAGAAACTCACCTATCAGCTGCGCACCGCCAGCTCCTCGATGAGGCGATCGCTGCCACCTTCGATCGTATGGAACGCGTTGATCCCGTGTGTGCTGAGGAGGTGATGAGTTTGATCATTCGACGGCACAGGGGCGCCAAACGGGCATTCAGAGACATTCTCGCCCGAGCCAAGGCGCGAGTGTTGCCGGTCGCCGCCGCGGCAGGCTCCATCACCTAAAACGGAATCTCAACATCCATATCGGCGCTGGATCGGCGCACACCCCCCACAGCCGGCCCCTTGGGCGGTCCGGCCGAACCGACGTCCGGTCTCGCCTCATCGGAGGCGAAATCGCCACCGCTCGTACCACTAGCACGATCAAGCAGCGTGAGCTCACCGCGGAAGCCCTGTAGCACCACTTCGGTCGAATAGCGGCGGTCCTGCCCCGATTGGTCCTGCCACTTGCGCGTCTGCAGTTGCCACAGAATTAGAGGCGCTTATAAGCGCGGTTCGCAGCGCGTCCGGTGGTCGTGTTCGTGAACTTGAATTTAAGCTGCGCGCCTCCTGGAGAAGGGCACTTCCGCAATTTGACCATCCTTCGATCATACCTGATGTTGGCTAAGCAAATCCCGTGGCGTCGAAAGGTCCTTCCTAGCGTCTGGGCGACGGATGCGCGGCATCCGAGATCTAAATCTCCTCTATGTTAGTTACAATTAGAGCGCGACCGCGTTTTCCCTTACGTGTGTCCCCTCGATGGATGTCCGTTCCGAAACGGTTGACCGCTCTAACGAGATGAAGCCTGGAAGCGACAAGTAAAGCAATATATCCTCATCAACATGTTATCTTCCTTCACCTCCCCAATCGGCGTCATAAGAGGATGAACATGTCGATTTCACAGGCGTTGCCTCATGACCGACCCCGCCATAACGGCTAAACAACTCGTCGATTTAGCCAGAAAGAATATTGAGGACCAGCAGGGTCGCATCGCTCGGCAACGCGAACTCTTGGCCAAATACCAGCGCGACGCGGCTATCTGGGGCACGCCTTGTCCTTGAGCGGATGCAGAATCAGCTTGCCCAAATGACGGCGGCCCATGTAGCGGCAGAAGAGCATCTGGCGAAGCTCACGGTGGATGAGGCAAGCATTGCAAGAGTAGTGCGGAATACCCCGATGTAGCCCGCTCAGACGTTGCGACGGAGCAAGCGACCGCAGCATGGAAACCTTGTCATCAAGGGCATCATAGACCGACAGGTTGTTCGTTGCGCCTTCGGGATGCGGCGTCGGCACGCTACCCATAAGGTTGGCCCCGGGGTAGCGAAGTCCTACCTCAAGCCGCCAGGGACGTAATTTTCCGTTCAGCCCGAGAGCAAGTGCTGCATCCACGAGCTGACGCCGCCTTGATGGCGGACTGGCTCGAAAACCTCGGCATGTCCGAGTATGCGGAGCGATTGCTAAAATCGAATTGATTCTCCGTTCTTTAAAGTCTGCACGCATCGTCGGAAAGCCAGGATGAAAACTCAAACATATCCGGCGCGCTCCATTAGGCCGCCCTATTGAAAAGGATAGATCCGGTCGTTGCAGCAATGATTGCACGGCGCAGCGGCTTTCGCACCAGCAAGCGTACCAACAGGAACCCGAGCGTGGTCAGCAATGGCTCCATCGCGTTTACACGGAAATTGAGGAACGATTTCTCCGGCGGCCCGACGACCGTCGCGGCACCTCGCCACGATCGCAGAGTTCAAATCGACCCTAACGGAACTCACGTGGTCGCCCGAGGATGCGAACATCACGGATTCACGGCCGATGGTGGATCGCCGCTGCCCCGCGCAGGCAATGCGCTCCCCCTGGGAACAAGGGTACATGAACCGGAATCGGTACTTGTCGCAACCAGGGGCGCAACTTGCTCACTGAGCATATTGCCTTTGTTGTCTGTTGCAATTCATGTCCGTGCCGCCCGTACCATTCGTTGGCCCGCAACTTCAGTCATTCGGTGCCCATTGAGACTTGATAAATCGTGCCGCCGCACTGAAGGCTCGTCGTGGCGTAGGGCACACCAGTTTGCCCGCAGCCGCCGGACGCGCCACCGCGGCCGCGCCAACAAGGCCCCGCTGATCGTATCGGAGATCAGATCGCTTGGCGCCCGCCCGCAGCACGCACCGGCGCGCCGTGGGTCTGCGGAATCTTGTCGGCGAACAATTCGACGATCTTGTCGGCTTGGTCGGAGCCAGCGAGGAGCCGCATTGCCTCGTCGGAATAGTTTCTCGCGTCCGGGTTTTTCTTGATCCGCTTCATCATCCGGTAATAGCGCCAGAACACCAGACCCCATTGCACGTGCGCCTTGGAGAAATCGTACGCGCGCCAAGGATAGAAGATCAGCGGATGAACGAGCGGCATCCCGTAGCGCCGCTGGGTACGCGACTTGCGCCGCACGACCCCGAATTGCAACGGGTGCACGCCCTCAATGCGCACGCAGCTGGAGAAAATCGCCAATAGGGCGACGAGCTTCCTGCTCTGCAGCTGGCCAGCCACCGCCCGCCGCATAATCTTTTCGACGTGCTCGTCGGTGTAGTAACGCGCAAAAGCATCCTTGTAGACTTCGGTCCACTTCTGCCGCGACATCCGCGGATGATCGGTGCAGGCGTGCTCGAGATCGTATTTGTTCAAGTCTGGGTCGAGATCGACGCCCGCGGCGTGCAGCTTCTTATGGTCCTCGGAGCCCGGCAGCGGCGTCAGGCAGAAGAATTCCAGGATATCGATCGGCAGTTCCTTCTTGATGATGTCGATGTCGCGCGCGATCGATTCCGGCGTGTCGGTCGGGAAGCCAAGAATGTAGCCGGCATAAGTGATGACGCGGTGGCGCCGCCACGCCAATAGCATCTCGCGGTATTCCCAGATCTTGTTCTGGCGCTTCTTGGTGCCAAGGAGCGATTCCGGATTGATGTTCTCCAAGCCGAGGAAGACGAAGGTAGCGCCGGCGCGCGCCGCCTTCTCGATGAAATTCGGAATCCGGTGGCAGAGCGTGTCGACCTGCAGGATCAACTTGATGCGGAATTTTTCGCGTTCGCGCAATTCGATCAGCCGGTCGAGGATGGCTTCCCAATTGCGGTTGCGGGCGAAATTGTCGTCGGTGACGAAAAACCGGGTGACGCCCTGCGCGGCGTTGGCGCGGACGATGGCTTCGACATCGTCGGCGCTACGGTAGCGCGATTTGCGGCCCTGGACGTTGATGATGGTGCAGAAGCTGCACTGAAACGGGCAGCCGCGGCCGGCGTCGAAGCTGGAATATTCCGTGAGCACGAGCTTCACCAAGTTGCTCGGCAAGATCGGCGGGACCGCGCTCGACAAGTCGGGCATGTCGTCGAGGTAATTGTAGATCGGCTTGGCCGCGCCGGCCGCCACATCGCGCAGCACCTCGGCCATGCGGCCTTCCGCTTCGCCGGCGAAGAGGTGAATGCCGAGATCCAATGCCTCCTGCATTTCCGGCGGGATGCCCGGCAGCATGGCGAGGCAGCCGCTGACGTGGAAACCGCCCATGACGACCGGTATGCCGAGCGCCCGGAATTGGCGGCCGAGATCGAGCGCCCGAAGAAACTGGTTGGATTGAACGCCGACCAGACCGACCATGCCGCCGCCGGCGGCGCGAATGCGCCTGGCAATGGCGCGAACATTAACGAAGCTGTTGCACTCGTCGCAGGCTTCGATCTCGATGGCGACGTCGGGACCCAGCGCGTTCGTCTGGGCGCAATCCTTGATCAACGCATAGACGCTGGCGAGACTGTTCGAGGGAATGTAGGAGCGCCGCCACTGAATGACGTAGCCGTCCTCGTCATAATGCGACGGCTTGATTAACGCGATCCTGAAAGCGCGTGGCCCCACGGCAAACCCATCCCTAGGCCGATCTGCCTTCCACTGTCGATTGTGCAGGCAAGCCGACTTTTTTGCAATAGTTCAGCTGCGAGCTCGGTGCGAGTTTCAACGCCGTGATTCTTCAGTTCCCGCGCAATGCCCGATCGCCACTAGCGGGAATAACGAAGCTTTCTAGGTCGATCGTGCGGGGCTCTATTCACCGGACGGCGCCGTAACGCGCGCCGCAATGCTGGATCATGGCATTGAGCCGCCTAAGAGCGAAAAAGGCTGAATGGCAGTCGCAGGTTTTCTGCCAAATAGGGCGGATTTTACGAATTCATCAAAGCCCCGGTCACGGAGGCGAACGCGAGCCTGATCACATATCCTCGCTGCGATCGCGCGTTCCTTGCGGATTAGGAGGAACGACGCCGAGTGGATGCTTGGCGACAACGGAAATTGGCTAAGTCCCGTCGATTTACTGATAAAGGAACAAATAATGGCCCCTACACCAAAAAAGCCACAGCCAGATATTCCCCAGCCGCCCGACATTCAGCCTGAGAAGCCCGACATCCAACGGGAACCGAGACCCGAGGAAATTCCACCGGCACCCGACGTTCCGGAGAAAAATCGCCACCCATGAGCGTTTGAAGTTCAGCTGCGCCCCTCGAGTTTACCCGGCCGACCATTAGGCAGCCGGAAGGGTGACCACTTTGGCCACGGTCTTCCAACAATATGTCCTAAGTGACTCATGCTTGCTGCTTTATGCTGCTAATGTTGGGCGAGGGATGGCGAGGCCTTCTGCGACCGAGATTTCCGGGTAGCCAGCACGCTTCGACTACCGCACCGGTGGCAACGCAGGCGTTTGACGAAAGCCGCAATGGGAGAGTTTGGGGCGATTGAAAAACGCGAGAGGGCCTCACGCGTCAGCACGCCAGTGTGCCCGCATGTCAAGCACTCGACTGATACATTCTGCTGGTAGGGCGACGGCACTATCCGATCGCTTTCCTTTAGCGCTCTCATCGAACTTTCCGAGCGCGCTCAGCACGCTTGATCGGGGATCTCGCGGCGCTTCGTCTCGTTGCCGATTTCGCGGCCGGGCGCTTCTCGGCGGCGATGCTGCGGCGTAGAGCGTCCATTAAATTCACCACGTTTTCCGCAGCCGGTTTTACCGGGGCCGGATGAGCGGGGCGCTTCGCCTGTTTCTTGCGCAGAATGCGCACTAGTGCGGTCCGGTAATGATCCTCCAACATGGAAGCATCGAAATCCGTGGATTTCGTCTTGATGATGTGCTGCGCGAGCTTCATCATGTCCGCGGGCAGCTTGATCTCGGGGATGTCTCCGAAATAATCCGCTTCGCTGCGCACCTCGTGCGCAAAGCGCAGTATGACGCCGCGCAGACCGTTTCCCATGGCTTCGACTAGAAACTGGCGTTCGCGTGAGGACAACACCACGCGGGCTAGACCAACGACGCCAGCACGGCTCATGGCGTTCCGAATGACGGCGAAGGACTCTTGGCCGACCGGCTCGCGCGGGACGATGTAATAGGGCTTCTCGAAATAGCGCGCGTCAATCTGGCCGGCCGGGAGAAAGCGTTCTATTTCGATCGTGCGCGTGTTCTGGGGCCGCAACACGAGCGGGGCGCGGGCCTCGTCCGGCTCCTCGGGTTCCTCGTCTTCGTCTTCATCGTCCTGCGGCTTTACCCGGCCGACCATTAGGCAGCCGGAAGGGTGACCACTTTGGCCACGGTCTTCCAACAATATGTCCTAAGTGACTCATGCTTGCTGCTTTATGCTGCTAATGTTGGGCGAGGGATGGCGAGGCCTTCTGCGACCGAGATTTCCGGGTAGCCAGCACGCTTCGACTACCGCACCGGTGGCAACGCAGGCGTTTGACGAAAGCCGCAATGGGAGAGTTTGGGGCGATTGAAAAACGCGAGAGGGCCTCACGCGTCAGCACGCCAGTGTGCCCGCATGTCAAGCACTCGACTGATACATTCTGCTGGTAGGGCGACGGCACTATCCGATCGCTTTCCTTTAGCGCTCTCATCGAACTTTCCGAGCGCGCTCAGCACGCTTGATCGGGGATCTCGCGGCGCTTCGTCTCGTTGCCGATTTCGCGGCCGGGCGCTTCTCGGCGGCGATGCTGCGGCGTAGAGCGTCCATTAAATTCACCACGTTTTCCGCAGCCGGTTTTACCGGGGCCGGATGAGCGGGGCGCTTCGCCTGTTTCTTGCGCAGAATGCGCACTAGTGCGGTCCGGTAATGATCCTCCAACATGGAAGCATCGAAATCCGTCGGATTTCGTCTTGATGATGTGCTGCGCGAGCTTCATCATGTCCGCGGGCAGCTTGATCTCGGGGATGTCTCCGAAATAATCCGCTTCGCTGCGCACCTCGTGCGCAAAGCGCAGTATGACGCCGCGCAGACCGTTTCCCATGGCTTCGACTAGAAACTGGCGTTCGCGTGAGGACAACACCACGCGGGCTAGACCAACGACGCCAGCACGGCTCATGGCGTTCCGAATGACGGCGAAGGACTTCTTGGCCGACCGGCTCGCGCGGGACGATGTAATAGGGCTTCTCGAAATAGCGCGCGTCAATCTGGCCGGCCGGGAGAAAGCGTTCTATTTCGATCGTGCGCGTGTTCTGGGGCCGCAACACGAGCGGGGCGCGGGCCTCGTCCGGCTCCTCGGGTTCCTCGTCTTCGTCTTCATCGTCCTGCGGCGCTCGCTCCTCTCTGGGCAGTTCAGAAACCCGTGCCGGGACGGTGGGTGGACTCTCCCGCTGCAGTTGTTCTGCAAGCGGAATCGAGCCGGGCGGCGGGCGTTCGCTGCGCGCCTGCGCGAGATCCCGGTCCTCGACGAACAGAAATTCGTTCTCGCCGGTTTCGTAGCCGCGCGCCTTATCCGACGCATCGACGGCTTCGCCTGTGACGGAATCGATAAGCTTGTGTTTGAGACGATGGCCGGTGCGCCTGTTGACCTGCCGGAAGGAGACTCGTTCGGCGGCCGAAGTCGCGGAATAGAGCGCGACCGGGCAGGAGACGAACGAGAGCTTCAGATAGCCCTTCCAGTAAGGGCGCGCCGCAGGCAACAGACACTCCAACGCAACAAGGATACTCACCCGAATCTGATGGGTGCTTCGCGCAGAGTCAACCGCGATGGAACATCCCTGGTTCCCCGTAATGTCAGGCCGAAGCGGGAACGCTTATCTGCCCAAGCCCGCCGATCGCCCACCCGCTGATAAGTTTTCGTCAGCCGGTCGACAGCACGCTCATTGAGAGCGAGCGAAACTGGGGGCATGGCGAGCTGTTCCCGGTTACGTACGAAGACATTGCATTGACCGTATAGCCAGCCAGGTGTCGCTGTAATGGAATATCGGTCCAGTGATTGCCCATAATACCACCACGAAAACCGCACTCAGGAAGGTTACCGGCTTCCCCGACAAGAGCGCGGTCCGTACAGCTAGCACCGAACCAATCCCCCCTGCCGGACCAATAAGACGAGACAGGCCGCTTCGATGTGACATGGCTGACGAAATCGCTCCCGCCGTGGTCTGAGCAGCTAGATCGTTTGAAATCAATTGATCGGGTCCGCAGCGCTGCGCGGCACCAAGCGCCTTTGCTGGCAACGGTAAAGAGGTAACTGCTCGGTAGCCTTCGAAACTGTGCCGAACGGATATTCGTTGACCTATCGAGGGCCCGCGGTGCTGATCACAGCCCGGCACTATTTGGCGCGGTTGGCCGGGCGCCGAGGTGTCCTTTGCGGATATACAATCCTCGAACTGGCGCGGAGGTAGCGATGCGTTTAACTGACGAAATGAAGAAGATGGTCGAGCATCTTCAGCTCTGTTACGTCGCTACGGTGACACCCGATGGCAAGCCCAATCTGTCTCCCAAAGGATCGCTGAAAGTATGGGACGATGAGACTGTCCTGTTCGCTGAGATTGCCTCGCCGGGCACCATGCGCAATCTGCGCAGCAACCGCTTCATCGAAATCAATCTGGTTGATCCGTTTCTTCGTCGCGGCTTCCGTTTCAAAGGGCCGCGCAGAAATTTGTGAGAGCGGACCAGAGTTCGATTTTGTAGAGGCCGAGAGGGTCGGCAATATCCGGTCAATGCCGTGGTGAAGGTGAGGGTCGAACAGGCCCTTCCAGTTCTCTCCCCAGTCTATATGTTCAACGGCAGGGTCAGCGAGGAAGACGTTAGGGCCATTTGGTTGAAACGCTACGGCGTTGCCACACAAAGTAAGCGCGAGATAAATCAAAGCATATGAGAAGCAACACGCGGTGTTGGCCCGAAGTCGGCAAGCAGGGGGACTGTCAGGATTTCTGTGTGAGGCCGGTTATCCGTCATGCGTTCACGAAGCGCTCGTTGAACATGACGGCGAATTGGGTCTTCGCCTCGGACCATTCGCGCGGCGGGCGTTTCCATTCCGCGGCAGCATGGTTCAAGACCAGATATAGCAGTTTGGTTGCGGCGTCATCAGACGGAAAATGTCCTCTGGTGCGAACGGCGCGGCGCAGCTTTGAGTTCAAAGCCTCGATGGCGTTGGTGGTGTAGATGATCCGCCGTACGCCTTCCGGAAAGGCGAAGAAGGGGATCACGAGCTCCCAGTTACGACGCCAGCTCTGCGCGATCGCCGGATACTTTGCGCCCCACGGACCTTGCGCAAAGGCATCGAGGGCGGCCTGGCCGGTGGCTGCATCGGCCGCGCGGTAGACCGTACGCAACGCCTGCGCGACGCTCTTGCGATCCTTCCAGGCGGCAAAATCCATCGAATGGCGGATGAGATGAACGACGCAGGTTTGAACGACGGTCTGCGGAAACACCGCATTGATCGCCTCGGGAAAGCCCTTCAGACCGTCGACGACCGCGATCAGAATGTCCTGGGCGCCCCGGGTCTTGAGCTCGTTCACGACGCGCAGCCAGAACTTTGCGCCCTCGGTCTGCTCGATCCAGATGCCGAGAATCTCCTTGGTGCCGTCCGGCAGTACGCCGAGCGCGATATAGATCGCCTTGTTGCGTACGAAGCCTTCGTCACGCACCTTGACCCGTATGGCGTCGAAGAACACCAGCGGATAGCACAGGTCGAGCGGGCGGTTTTGCCATTCGGCGACCTCGTCCAGCACCGCATCGGTGACCGCCGAGATCAAATCGGGCGAGACATCGATGCCGTAAAGCTCCTCGAGGTGACCGCGGATCTCGCGCACCGTCATTCCGCGGGCGTACATCGAGATGATCTTGCCGTCGAAGTCGGGGAACCGGCGCTGATATTTGGCGATCAGCTTCGGGTCGAAGGTGCCGGCCCGATCGCGCGGCACCGACAGCGTCATCTTCGCGCTGCCGGTCAGAACCGACTTCTTCGAATAGCCGTTGCGGTGATTGGGCTTGCCCTCAATGCCCTCGGCATCGAGATGCTCGTCGATCTCGGTGTTTAAAATCCGTTCCGAAAGCGCCTTCTTCAGCTCGTCGACCAGTCCATCCTTGTTGAAGACGTCCTTCGGATCGCGGCCGGCCAGCAGCTGGTCAAGCAAGTCCTTCTCGATCGCCATGTGATGCTCCTTCGCTTCCATCATCATGACCTCACACACAAGATTCCTGACAGTCCCCAAGCAGGAGCGTTAACACCATCTCAGCACCCACTGCATCGAAAGTGTCAAACAACAATGACAGTGTCAAAAAAATGCCAGTGTCAATTAGTGACAAGCTGCGGGTCACTTCAAACGAGATCGATCGGCAACAAATTAGCTGGCGCGCGCGCGCTTCCGCTCCGGCTACCTGTAGTGCAGATAGTAACGCGGATACGCGCGGTGTGAAGTCCCGTGTGCCATCGCCATTCGGCACGCCGCGCTCAACTGACCCCGCTTTGCCATCATGCATTTAGTGGTTTGCGACACGTCCGAAGTGAACTCCGAACAAAGCCGCATCGCATCCGGCGTGCAAGCTTGGCGCGCCTCTGGGCTGCCTTGAGCGGCTGCGCCTGTGATCCCCATTGAGCTCATTCCAATCAATAGAAGCGCGGCGGCCAATGCCGGGCCGCAGACGCGGTGCATGATATCGCAGCATGTTAGTGCTCCTCAGCAATCCATTCCGACCGCAGACTAGAATATGATCCGGAAGGAGAAATGAAAAATTTGCCTCGCAGCTTATTGAAATACTTAAGGCGATTTCACCCCGTTGGCCTATGAGCCCTGCTGATTTGCTATTCGCTGCTTCGGCACCAGCCTCCAGGTGAAACTTACCGCCATCGACCAGCAACGCGGCCGCCCCTGGCGCTTCCTATCAGCCGACGATCCCTTTCTTACGGTATCCGATGCCGCCTCTGCCGCACACGCCATTGGCCATCCCGTCAGCCGGAGGCATCAACGACTTAAGGTCGAGCACGGGAGCCAAGCGGTTTTTGTTATGCGGCGATCGTCTGTAACAGCCTGCGTTTAGATTGTGTGCGAAACGGCGTTTCTAGCATACCCGGACAGGTCCAACCCAAAAACAGCAACCGCAGCCACCGCAACCTCCACAGCCACGCCAACCTCCACCACACCCCTACACCCACCGCCTCCGCAGCCACGCGCCGCACACCCGCGGCCTCCGCAACCATGCCCCCCGCCGCAACCATGGCCGGCCGCAAACTGCGCACCCAAACGATGGGGATTTTCTTTGTCGAAGACGTAGAAGTTGGAGAGACTGACGTCGGAAACTTCTTCCTCACCGAGCAACACTCGAGTGCCGCTCTGCATATCGCCAGCCGAGCTAGTTGAGGCAGAAGCGCTACATGCGCCACTCAATGACAATGCACCAGCCACGCCCAAAGCCGCGACGGCCTTTTTTGGACTTTTTGTGTTAGAGATTTGTTTAGCGCGCCACATTGATTGCTCCAATGGTCCTTGCTGGACCTAGCGGAAATCAACTTGGCTTCGCTTTGGTTCCAAGGAGCTAGGCCCGCACCAAGAGTGAAAAGTGATGCTCTTGGGGGTTTGCTGCGCTGCATCGTGCGCCACTTGTGCTTGGCCGATTTTCATACCCGAAAATAAAAAAGGATTTAGCAAGTGCCGATTTTGAAAGCCCCCAGCCACGAAAAGGAACTTGAGCGCTTCATTGCCGAGACAGCCGCGGCCGTTGGTCTCCGCGCCATGTCCCCGGGCCTTAACCTGACGGGCGCCTATGAACTTCAAACCGCCATCGCCGCGCGCCCTGCGGCGGTTAGCTACGCCTTCCAAATGGTGCCCTTGGGAAGAAGCGCCTCAATTTCGCGAAGGCGGCGCAAAGCGGCTTGAATCGTTCGCTCCAGTCGTTCACGGCGCGTGTGAAGAGTTGGCTTGCCAATACGCGGCCACGTCTACCAGCCGGTAACCCATCGAACTTGATTTCATGGACCCAGTCTTCGCCGCGTAGCGGCGCGGACAACAGAGTTATCACATGGAACCCGTGCCATCGAAACTACCCTGTCGCTTCTGCGTTGCACGGGTAAGCGCACTCGGAAATGCGCATGGGGGAATGATGCAGAGGGAAGGAAGACAGAGGAGAAGAGACATATGAAATACCAACGAAGCGCCTTGCTGACCGGTATTGCTGCGCTGGCCCTTGTCGCCGGAACCGGCATTGCCTTGGCTCAGGACAGTTCGAAGGGCGAAACACAGCATGGCGCCACACCGCACGCCACCCAGCAAATGAAACAAGGCGGGATGAGCGGCCATTCGGGCCAAAACGCCCAGAAGGAGGAGCGGGGCTCGGTGTCCGAGCCAAGCCAGCGGGCCGAGGAGCGCAACCGGACGACCAAGGGCGAAAAATCGACAAGTAGTGAAGAGAACGGGTCTGTGAAATCGAACGAGAAGAAGGGTACGACTGAAAGCAACGAAGCGCAGACCGGTAAAGCTGCGCAAGACCATCTGAACAACGGTAACACCGCTCAAGATCGGGATCGCGATCGCAATAAGAACGCCACAGAGAATGAGCGGACGGACCGGAGCCATACGGCGCACGATCACGATGACATGGGCGGCAAGAACGCCCACGAAGGCAATCGCGGCGATAATACTGCGGCTGAACAGCGGAACCGCACCGAAGGCTCGCACGCCGCCGCCGGCGCGAACGTGCAACTTGACGCGCAGCAGCGCACCGAGATCCGCACTACTGTCATAAATGCGCATGGTGCGCCGCGGATCAGTCACGTCGACTTCGACGTCACTGTCGGAACGGTAGTTCCGCGCGAGAGAATTCACGTCGTCCCGGTGCCAGAGACCCTTGTGCGGATCGAGCCCGAGTGGCGCGGCTTCCTCTACTTCGTCTATGAAGACGAGGTCGTAATCGTCAGCCCCGACGACATGAAAATTGTTGCGGTCGTTCCGGCCTGAAGAACCGCAACCACCAATAATATCGAGGGCGGCTGCAAGCCGCCCTTTTCAGCCTGAGGCTTCATGCCGCCTAAGGTCCTCGCAGAAGTGGGCTTCGGCCTGCCTTGGCGGCCGTCAGGAGCAACGCTTGAGAAAAAGCGACGTGTAACGCGGCAGTGTAGCGCGCTACCTTCATTTCCCTGCGCTCAGCCTTAGCCCCGCATCCGTTTGCGGAGCCTGCAAGCCCCGCGCCGGTGGAGAGGCCGATTTCATTCGGCGGGTCACTACCGTCTGTTCTCCGCGATACCGCGGGTCTATTCCGCTGCCGATCAATCGGGCCGCCAGATCACAGGGACCAGGTCGATCGGCTGGCTGCAAAGGGAGATGCCAAGCTCGGCTTCGGATTCGTCATCAGGCTGCCGTTGCTCTGGGAGCGCGAATTCCGGAATGAAGGCAATCCTTGATGCCCTCAATGTCGTCTATGAAGAAAAGGAAAAGCGCGGTTTTATCAAGCTGAACCTCGTCTCGCTCTGCTTCACGCTGGCGGCCATTGCATCCCTTCTGCTTGCTCTCAGCGCCGTTGTGGTCATGCCGATCGCGCTCAATTACCTAGGCTTGCACGCCATGACGGATCTCCTTCTTCGGGGGCTGCGTTGGCCGGTGCTTCTGGCACTGATCATCATCGGCTTGGCGGTTCTTTACCGTTTCGGCCCCAGCAGACGGGAGCCGCGCTGGCAATGGATCAGCGTCGGCAGCGTGGTAGCGGCACTTGCCTGGCTTGCGGCATCCGCCCTGCTCTCCTGGTATTTGGCACATTTCGCCAACTACGACGCCACCTATGGCTCGCTCGGGGCCGCCATCGGCTTGATGATGTGGATGTGGATTACCTCGATTGTCACCTTGTTCGGAGCCGAGCTCAACTCGGAGATTGAACATCAGACTGCGCGCGATTCCACGGTCGAAGGCGACAAACCACTTGGAGCCCGCGGAGCCACCATGGCGGATACTGTCGGCAAGGCACGCTAAATCCCGGCCCTCGGATACACTTCTGAGAAGCGGGCGGCTTTCAAACTTAAATCGCACAAGGCTACGCTCCCACAGGAACTGCGCCTTCGCCCGATTGTTCAACTCCTAGCCGTCAAGCTGAGGAGAAATTCATGCACCCAGTGATTAAATATGGCTGCTTCGTCGCCGGTAGCCTGTGCGCAGCCATAGTCATGGCCCAAGCGCAGGGCAAGGCAAGCAAAGCCGACGAAATGTTCATCAAGGACGCGATGCAGGGTGACCTTGCCGAGGTCAGTATGGGTAAATTGGCCCAGGAAAAGGCCCAAAGTCAGGGCGTGAAAGACTTCGGTAAAATGCTCGAGCAAGATCACGGCGAGCACGCCCAGAAGGTGCAAAGCAAGGCGCAGGAGTTAGGCGTGACCGCACCCCAAGAGCCGAACCCGACCCAAAAAAGCATGCACGATCGTCTCAGCAAACTTTCCAGCGCCCAGTTCGATGAGCAGTTCGTGAAAGCGATGATTACGGATCATAAGAAGGACATCGCGGAGTACGAGAAGGAGGCAAAATCAAAGAGTCCCCTGTCCGATTTCGCCAAGGAAACGCTTCCGACCTTGGAGCATCACCTGCAAACCGCGGAGACGCTGGCAAAAGAGAAGTAAGACCACCGCCTCCGGCTTGCTGAAGGAAATTTCGCGCGGAGCGGTCTTGACGTTTGTCCCTCCCGCGCGGATCCGCTTCGGGTTGAAGCATGGCCTATTATAAGGTCAGCGAGATACGGCGTTCAGATAAGGGCTACAGCTTTGACCTCTTGGCCGAATATCTGCTCCTGCAGCAACAGGATCATCAGCGGACCGCGCAACTGTTGGAATACGAGATCGGTTCAGGCGAAAATACAGCGCTGCAGGCCTTTGCGGTCAAGACCCTGCCAGTGGTCTTGCGCCACCTCGCCATGGTGCAGGAGCTACTCGGGCAATTGGCACAGCAAAATGCCCTTGCTTTTCCGCCGCCCGGCGAAAGCGGACCGACCCCGCAGACACCCAATACGCCAAAGAACTAAGAGTTGCTTCTCGCAGTCTTCGACAACCAATCTCATTCAGGCGGCTGGGGCGACGCGGCGTCTGTTCGTGTCATTGCACCAGCCGCCGCTGCTGCCCGTTCGTGGATTTGTTCGGCGATATTTTCCAGTTTGGCCTCTGGCTGCCTTTCGACGGCGGCCAACTCATTGCGCGCCCCCTCCAGTGCGAGGATCAGTTCGGAAAGTTTGATTTGAAGTGCCAAGGTATCGCGGTTTTGCGTCGCCTGTATCAGGAACACCATGAGAAACGTGACGATGGTTGTGCCCGTATTGATCACCAGTTGCCAGGTGTCGCTGTAGTGGAAAACCGGTCCTGTCACGGCCCACAAAAAGACAATGGCGACGGCCGCGAGAAAGGTGATTGGCCTGCCCGAAAATATGGCGGTCTGCATGGCCAGCCGGCCAAACCAGTCGGTGTGGCTCGACGGCGGCGTGCCGGAAAAGGCGGCGATGGGCTGAGCGGCGCGCATTGCGTTTAGATCTCCTCTTGCAGGTTGCGGCAGCCAACAAACCGGGCTGGAACCCGCCGGTTCCACCTGAATTGAATCCTCGGTAAATCGAAAAAGGATAGGCGGCGCATGCGTGCGTGTGCGGCCTGCTCTGGGTATCTGGAGTGTGCTGATGGCTAACATCCTGGAGTTAATTCGGCCGGAGCCAGCTTTCGACCCCGAAACCGTCTCGGCGCTTTCTGCAGCCCTCGACGACGCCTGGTGCCGCCTGAAACAATCCGGAAGCGAATGCACGCGCCCGGCTTACGCGCGCGCAATGCGCGAAGTGGTGGCCAAGCGCATTATCGAGCTCGCCAAGCGCGGCATCACCGAGCCGAAAGAGCTTGCAGATGGCGCCGTGCGGTTTTTGGCAACAAACTATCGGCACCAAGCGAAGAAAAGCTTCTAGGCGGATGACGGCCTCCTAAAGATCTCCACGGCTGCGAGAACATCGGCGGCTCCGTATGGCTTTGGGACGATCAGACTGCCGGAGGGCACGTCACTCAGTTTAGGCGGAGCACGTCCCGTGACCACTATCAGATGGATCGGTGGCCACCTGTCTCTTACGGCAGCCGCTAGCCGCAGCCCGTCCATAGAACCTGGCAGGTTGACATCCGTAATGACGAGCTCGATATCGCGCTTGCTTTCGAGGACCCTAATAGCCTCGTCAGCATCGAAGGTCGTAATGACTGTGTGACCGCCGGCCTCCAGTATTGCCCGCAGGTACTCGCTAATCAGGAACTCGTCTTCGACCGTTAGAATGACCATTTTCCAGCAAAACATTTGCGCGAAAAGTTCGTTCCAGGCTGAATGTGGGGCCGACGCCCCTAAAAGAAAGGCCCCGCATTTAGCGGGGCCTTAAACCGATCGTCGTGGCCTGAGACCTGTCATGCCGCTGCGGCGTGCTGATTGACTTGCTGCTGCGCGAGTTGTGTCAGGGTCTCATCGGTTTTCTTTTCTTCGGCTAGTGTGGTTTCCAGTAACCGCACCGATTGCTTTAAGCCCAGTTCGGCCGCCCAAGTCTTTAGCGTCCCGTAGCGGGCGATCTCATAATGCTCAACCGCCTGCGCGGCCGCCAGGAGTCCGGCGTCCAAAGAAGGCGCGCCTTTGAACTCCTTCATTACTTCCTGGCCCTCCTCGATTATTCCCGTGATCGCGTCGCAGGACTTGCCTCGAGGGGTCTCCTCGATCTCCTCAAACACTTTCTCGAGGCGCGCGACGTGTTCTTCCGTCTCGGTCTTGTGCTTTTCAAATGCCGCTTTGAGCTCTTCGGCCTGGGCAGCTTTGGCCATTTTTGGCAAGGCGCTCAGGATCTTCTTTTCTGCAAAATAAATGTCTTTCAGCGTTTCATGAAATAATTCGTGCAGGTCCTTTTGGCGTGGCATAGGCCTCTCCTTACAGTTGGAATTGGTTGGAAAAACCGCAGGAATTAGTTTTAGTTCCGCTAGATCAGCCGTAGCGCGGGACATCATTTAGCGTTGGGAGGTCGGGCCCTCCCTCCCTCCCCCTGAGCGGAGAGCGCCTCGTTTCTTTAAGCCTTGGACGCCCTGACCTGCCGCCGCGCTCTCCACAGCAGGACGGCAACGGCAAACCAGGCGATCGTGGAAACAGCCAAAGACACCACTGCACCCTCTTTAGCGATGCCCCACATGAGGGCGCCAAAAACGGCCAGTCCGATACTTCCGAGCCCTGCGCCAGCAGCGTCCAGCGCCGCGGCGTTTTTGCCGCGCTCTTCTCCTTTCATTCCTTTCTTCTCCTTCCGCTCGCGCTCATGTTTTTCGATGAGCGTGGCGCTCGCGCAGAAAATCGCCGGAAAGGCTAAAAACAGGCCACCTGCGGCCGGGCCCCAGATATCGGCGACCACGCCCGCCACAACCGTTGCGAGCCCGCCAAGAACAAAGCGCACCAAATACTCGTACCAGTGACCTTGTTTAAGGGCGTCGAACTTGACCCGGACGATCATGGAACTACCCCAGCAAAACCTGCTTCAGACCAATCGCAACCACAAGCCACGACGCCGTCGCCACCGACGTGGCCATGAGCGCGGACCAGCGCAGGCGCATCAGGAGCTGGCAGACCAGAAAGCTATAGAAGGCGAATGCGACAGCTCCGCAGATCATCGAACGTCCTTCCGTTGAGACGTAGCTCTCGCCATGCTTCCAGAAAGCGAGCGTCAGTGTGGCGAGAGCGACCGACGGCGCAGCTCCGAACAATCCGGCAAAGCTTTTGGGACGCAGCACATCCCCCGCCACGGCAAAAAGAGAGACGACGATGCCTCCGGCTAAGAAACGGATTACGTAGTCCATGGCGTTTTCTCTGTAATGGGCCGATGCGCTACAGCACCAGTAGCGACAGCCTCAAACGCCAATCCCCCAGGACGGTTCCCGGAATCGCGCAATCCCCTTTGCCCCAGGGCAGCCGCTGGAACAACCGAGCCGGGGGATGCGTATTTGTACAAGCAATCGTTTCAGGAGATGTAGTGACATGCCCGTTACCGTGCGGCCGACGCGAGCAGATAAGGAGACCGCAAGGTTTTTCGCCCGCCATAGTACCCCCGCCGCGGAGAAAATAGCTCAAGGACTCACGTGGGGAGCCGACGAGCATTTTCTTTGCACTGCAGCGGCGGGCTGGTGGCTCTATTGCAGAAGCAGGTCCGCCTGGGAGCGAAATGCGAGCACCCATGTTTTGATTACAACCGTGACGGCGGCCGTTCTGCCGCACCTGATGAAGCATTTGTTTACGCAAGAGCGGCCGGACCGGCTCAGCGTTGAGGCGCATGTGCATGGCGCGCCGTTTTCCGGCAGTCCTCTACAGGCCTTTCCCTCCGGCCATGCGCTGCATGTCGGCGCGCTGGCTTCAGCCGCCTGCGAACTTCCTCCTACGCAGCGCGCCGGAGCATGGACATTGGGAGCTATCCTGGTCTTTACCCGGATTTTTCTGTTGGCGCATTGGGCCAGCGATGTCGCGGCCGGTCTTGCTGTTGGCGCTGTGGCCGAACGCATTATCCGATCGCTCACGGGCTATGGCCGGAGAAGCGCCTGAGCGATGGGAGCGACGTTTTCACCACCTGGGCCAAATGCCGTTCACCTCTGCATTGATCTGCAAAACCTATTCGCGCCCGGCGGCCCGTGGGCGACTCCGTGGATGGGAAGAACTCTGCCCTCGATCGTTCGCCTCGTTGCGCATGCACCCCACCGAACTGTGTTCACGCGTTTCATTCCGGCCGCGAACGCGTCCGAGGCACGGGGGATGTGGCGCGAATACTATCGCAAGTGGGAGAATGTCACGCGCGACCGGCTTCCCCCGGAAATCCTCAATCTCGTGCCCGATTTGCGCAAATTCGTACCGCCTGCCAGCGTGATCGACCGCACGGTATATTCTGCCTTCGGCGGCGGAACGCTGCTTGATTTTCTGAGCCAGCATCAAGTCAACACCCTAATCGTCTCTGGCGGCGAGACGGACGTCTGCGTCCTGTCGACCGTGCTCTCAGCCGTCGATCTGGGTTATCGCATCATCCTCGTTGAGGATGCCCTTTGCAGCTCCTCAGATGACAGCCATGACGCGATCATCGGCCTTTACCGGCAACGGTTCAATATTCAGATCGGCGTCGCGAATCTCGAGCAAATCGTTGAGTTCTGGTAACCGGAATAATCCATGGGTCTAAGTATGCCGCCTTTCCAGACGCAGCGGAGGAGTTGAATGACAGATACATCCACCATGCCGACCATAGCGCGGCATGGCTCCCGCCGGTTGGTGCCGTCGATATTGACAGTTACAATGTCGAAATAAAAAACAACGAGGGCTTTATTGGCGACCGCGCCAGTAAAGGCGCGTTTCGCAAAATGATAGACCGTATACGGAAGTCTCTCCGCAAGGGCGGTGATGACCCCCTCGGGAAGGAAGAGACTTCTGAACTGAGCACATCTGAACTGGACGAGTTCCTTCTCGAGGGTGATCCTGCCCCCAATATCGACGCCAAGCACAGCATCAAAAGCCTTGAACATCCACACCGGCGCAAGATGGATAGCACCTAGCAGGCCCGCCTCATCGGGGTGGTTGCTGGGGTCGTATCCATCCGGTCGCCCTTGTCGCCTGGTCTCGATCCGCGTGCTTCAACCTCTGGCGAAATGCTCAGCGCAGCAACGAATGAGCCTGCGACAAAGGCAGATGCCAAGACCGCGTAAATCTGATTTTCGGTCCATGGCCGCCGGCAGCGACCCTACGGTAGTGGCACCCGGCCCAGGGCCAAAGCAAAACGGCAATGAAGCGACGACTAAGAGAAAGACGAGGATCCATGGAAGCCCCGCCTTAGGCATTATTTTCGTCCGATCTCACGGCGGCGCTTAAGCCGACCGGGCGTTACTCGCCTCACCCTCCTCCTCGTCATCATCGAAGTCCAATTCGTCGGCCTCAGGCTCAGGTGGCGCGCCCGGTGGACAATACGTAACGGTCCCCTGATAGCTCGCTGTCGCCGCCTCAAGCTGCGCGCGCAGTTCTGCCTTGCTCAAAGATGGCTTGGTCATCGTTCCCCCTTTGCCGGCACGATGACCGGCCCCCAAGTCGAACGTCGCCTGGGAAGGGGGCGCTCGTAAGGCAGCGGCGGCAGCAGTGGGCACGCGCTCAGTTCAACTGTTCAATTTACAGGGGCGGCAGCCTACCCCACCTGTCAGGAAGCCGCCAGGCACCTGTCAAATTCGCGTGATTAAGGGATTAACTGTAAAATCTTCCTGTAAAAACCCGTCTCGGCACCGCCAAGGAAACGGCTTCCCCGGCTTCCCACTAGGTGCCCAGCGGAGGATGGGATGCGGCTCACGGCGGCTTCTGTAGGGGCGCTAAAACTCGATAAAGACGTCACCGATAAGATCTTCTTTGATACCGAGGTGCCGGGCTTCGGTCTGCGTGTACGTGCCAGCGGAGCCCGTACGTGGATTTTTCAGTACAAGATCGGTGGAAGGACTAGACGGCTCGTCCTGGGCAACGCCTCGGCGGTGAAGGTCGCCAAGGCAAGAGAGATCGCCGGCGAGCTGCATGCCAGGGTCCGCCTGGGCGGCGACCCGGCGGCGGAGAAGCGGCAGAGTGTTCGCCGATCGCAGGACACATTCGGTTACTTAATCGAACAATTCCTCGAGCAGTATAAGAAGCGGCAGCGGACTAGGGACGAGGTTATTCGGCATCTCAACAAATATGCGGCGCCGCTACACTCCATGCCTGTCGATTTCGATCACGCTGCGCGACGTCGCCAACTTACTGACCAAGCTTGAGAAGTCCTCCGGTTCGACCACCACGAACCGCGTCCGTTCGACGCTATCCGCCGTTTTCAGCTGGGCGATGCGAGAGGGGTTGGCTCTTTCCAATCCCGCGGTGAACACCAACAAACGGGACGAGCACCCGCGCGACCGAGTCCTTTCGAACGACGAGCTTGGGCGCATCTGGAAGGCCGCCGGTGATGATGCGTTTGGCACGATAATCAAGCTGCTGATTCTCACCGGGCAGCGCCGCAGCGAGATAAGCGAACTGCGCTGGAGCGAGATCGACGCCGACGCTATCCAGCTCCCAAGCGAGCGCGCCAAAAACAGGCGGGCGCATGTCGTTCCGTTGGCGCTCACCGCTCGGGCTCTTCTGGAGAAGACACCGCGCAATGGCGAAGGAGTTTTTAAGTCTCTAGCTTGGAGCGCTTGCAAAGGCGGGCTTGATAAGCGCTCCGGCGTGGCCGGCTGGGTCATCCATGATATTAGGCGTTCGGTAGCGACCGGCATGGCCGATATCGGCATAGCACCGCACATTATTGAAGCGGTGCTTAACCATGTCAGCGGCCACAAGGGCGGCGTTGCTGGTATCTACAATCGCAGCTCGTATGCTGCCGAGAAGGCGGCGGCTTTGGCGCGGTGGGATGAGCACGTTGCCTCGCTTGTGGAGGCGTAGTCGTGGCCGACGTTAAGAAACGCATGGCGCATGTCAGAGCGAAATATTTTTACAGGGAAAAACGAGGGCCTGCCGCCGCACGATTTCTAGTCCAGTGGCTGCGCGAGACAGGCGGCGAAAAGGCTGTGTGCAGGTTCGAGTCACACACGGGCGAAGCGATAATGACTACCCTCCTGAGGCCGGCAAATATCCATACCGTGCCCGCCAAGGACAGGGCAGCGCTAGAATGCGCCAAAACATATTTCGGTGTTGATGACGACTACACACTGGCACGCATAATGGCGGACGTTCTTTTTGGCGGCAACAATCGTAGGCGGCCTAAGCCGGACCTATACGAAATCGCGTGTGCACGCTCGGAGATGCTGAGGGAGAGCCCCAAAATCAGCGATGGAGAAGTCGCCCGGCGCTTAGCCAAGACCGGCGGCATCTATAAAGACTACGATCCCGATAGTCTGCGCCAGATAGTGCGCAAGGCGAGGCTCGAATACGGCCGATCTGTATTTTTAGGGAGCCCACGCAAATACTGAAGGGGGTGAGACGGCCGCCCTAATCTCCGCGCACACATCGCGGAGACATGCTGTGGACGATAAATCCTCCTCCGAATTACGCCGCCGCGCAGCGCCGGATTTAGTTCGTGTTCTAAGCGAGCCTGAAGCTGTAGAGGCCCTCGGCCTCTCACGGCGCACCTGGGACCGCCTGAAGTCGCTCGGCGACGTCCCACCAAAAACCCGTCTTAGCGAAGGCCGCGTTGGCTATCGTGTTTGCGATCTAGCCGCATGGCTCGACGCGCGCCGCGAGGCACAATCTGCCCGCGAGCTGATCAACTCCAATTGGAAGCAGGTTGGCGCGGCAGCCGCCACGGTGGTGGCGAAGGTGCGGCTATGAGTAACGATCTCGCGCCCCGCACCCCGGACGACATCTGCACGGAGATCAACGCCTGTTCGACCAAACTGGCGCAAGCGGAGAAGAAAGCTCAGGACTGGCGCGATACCCGGCGGCAGTTCCTCCAGGAGCTTAAGGACAAGTTTCCCGACATTTGGCTGAAGGAGGTCAAGGAGAAATGCAACATCGGCCGCGCCATGGCCTATCGCATTCTCCAGCTTCCCCCACCAGAAAAGTCGAGTGAAAATAATGGTCCCGAGTCTACTAGTAGACAAGCGGAACATTCTTCGGAGGAAGAGGCCAAGCACCAGGAAGAGCGGCCGCGCGACATTGCTATTCGCCTGTCTAGCAAGGCCCCGGAAACCCCGGAAGAGCTGGCCGCCGACGCGATTTTGTTGGTCGAGTCCTTTTTGGAGCAATACCAGATCGATCTCCAGCTCACCCGAGCGGCACTAATCCGCATGTTAACGGCCGCCCACAAGGCCCGCATCATCGAGGGCGATGCGACGGCGGAAAAGTCGCCTTCGGCGAAGAAGCGCGGTCGGCCACCGGGCTCGAAGAACAAGCCCAAGGAAGCGGCAGTGCCTGAGCCGGCGACGGCAACCGATGCGCCAGCGGCGCCGACCACGACCGCCCTTGGTAACGGCGTCGATCCTGCGGACAGCGCTAAGGAGCGTGCAGCCTATTACGACGACGACCTCAGTAACCCAAATCATCCGCTGCATCGATCGGTGCCTGATCAGGCGGTGCAGCCATGACTGCCGCACCCTCTACGGCCGCACTGCGCGCCGAGCGCCTTATGCTCGTCGCGAGATACGACTGTTACTCCTTCGCTCCTGCGATTTTTTTAGTCGTCAAAGAACTCGAAACCGAAATCTCGTGGCTTGAGCACCGTCTTTGGCGACGACAACAAAGGAGAGATGAGTAATGGGATTCATGGATGAAGTATCGAGCGGCGGCGGTACCAAGCTGCTGAAGTTTGATGGTCGAGCAGGCAACTACGTTGCTCGTGGTAGCGAGGCGGCGTTTAACGGACAGCAGTTCATCGTCGATGTCTACTCGGCAGCGGGCGGGTTCCTGAAATTCAACGGCAAGGGTGAGCCGCCCGAGAGACGTATGGGTCTCGTTTTTCCCAAAGACCTTGCGCCGGCGCGCTCCTCACTCGGCGATCTAGATAAGAGCCAGTGGCCCGAGGGAAGGTTTGGTGACGAACCAGAGGACCCTTGGTCGACCTGCATAGAACTCCCACTGATCGACCGGGAAAGCGGTGAAGCGTTTACTTTCACCGCGCAGTCGAAGACGTCGCTGGCGGCGGTAAAGGACTTTCTCAGCCTCTGTCGGCAAGTCCCGGAAGGGTTCCTACCGATCGTCCGATTGGATGTCGGCTCGTTCAAGGGCAAGTTCGGGCCGGTGAAGAAACCTGTTCTCTCGATGATTGGTAAATCGCCCATCGAGATGGAATCAAACGAAGAACCGCCCTGGGACGATGAACCAGGGATCTGAAATATACGGCCTTGACGCTGTCGTCGTCGATCCGTGTCGATGCGGGTGTCCACTTCTGAGAGTGCACCCGCATTCGGCAAGGTCAGACATCCAAATTTGGAAATGTGCATGGTGCCGCTCTCGGCGCGGAAGGCCGACAGCAATTGAACTCGCACTGCTTAACGCCTGGCTGAAACAATATGGATACACGCTCAAACCTCTCGCCTTCTGTGACGATGGCGGAATCCGATTTGCGTACGAGGTTTTTGCAAGCGGCCGAGCGCCTGTGGCCTGGGTCAACAAGAGTACCGAAGTTGATAGCGCAGCATGATGCCTGGCTAAAGAAGAAACGGACCAACGGTCTAAGCTGGTACGACATCATCAGCGACACGTTGGACCAGAATTGGAAGGGGGATGGGAGCGACGCCGATTAATACCTCTACGATGCCGATGCCAGCGATGACGCAGCGCGAAATCCGCAAGGCGTTACTTCAGAATGGCCACCTGCCAATCCCCGTTCAGGGTAAGCGCCCGTTGCTGCTGATTAGGCGTCACAGCCCAGCGAACGTCCTAGTGCCCTTCAGGGCGTTCGACATAGCGTCATTACCGCGCCGCCGTTGGCTTCTTGATCAACACTACATGCGCGGTGTGGTTTCGATCACGGCAGGAATGGGCGGTCGCGGTAAATCGTCTAATAGTCTTGTTGAAGCAATCGTGCTGGCCACAGCAAAGCCATTGCTACGCGAGCCACCCGGCGAGCGTTGCCGCGTTTGGTACCATTGTGGCGACGACAATATGGAAGAACTACACCGCCGCGTAGCTGCTATCTGCCAGCGCTACAATTTAGACATGGCAGAATTAGAAAGCTGGCTCTTCCTTACCACACCACGCGAGTTCGAATTACGTGTGGCGGAGGGGTACACGGATGTGAGGACCGATGACGCTACCATTAATCGGATTCACGATCAGATAGAGGTCAACGCCATCGATGTAGCCATCCTCGATCCTTTGGTGAAATTACATTCGGTGCGCGAGGCCGATGTCGGCATGGATCGCGTTATTGGGGTGTTTCAGGCTGTTGCTGATGAACAGGGATGTTCTGTTGAGATCGTCCATCATACCCGCAAGGGCGCCGCAGGGAATGGAGACGCCATGCAAGGTGGCGATGATATGCGCGGCAGCAGCAGCATCCAGGGTGCGGTGCGATCGCAGCGCATGGTCAATGTCATGCCCACCGCGGAGGCGGCCAGGCTGCAAATCCCAGACGCAGATCGCCGGCGTTATATCCGTATTACCAATGAAAAGACGAACTACGCGCCGCCAGGGCATGGTGGGTGGTTCAAGCTAGCGAGTGTCGAACTGGCCAACGGGGACTGTGTCGGGGTTGTCGAGCCCTGGCGACACCCGGACGAGGGTGGCGAGATCACGCCCGAGATGGCGGCGATGCAAGCAAAGGCCGAAGAGGTGTTCCTGGCGATCCTAACCCGCTTCAACAATGACGCGCGGGCGGTCAGCGCCTCCAAAAAAGGGAATTACGCCCCGAGGATCTTTGCCGACGAACCCGAAGCGAGGGATGCAGGCATAAGTCAGGCATACCTTGAGGCTGCCATGAGGAGGCTGATCAAGGACAGGCGCGTTCACTGTGGAGAGGAAACTACCAAGGACAGCAAGACGAGATATAGACTAGAGGTTGTTGATGGCTACTGATGCACTTTCCGCCGCCATCACAAATCCCCTAAGTATAGATGTGATGGCGGCGGCCACACACCCGCACCGGGTGCCCCTCAGAGAGGGGGACCCCCTTCATCCCCCTCTCTCTGAGCGGCTCCCGGTTCAGGGCCTTGGCACAATCTTCGGGAATTGGCACGCGGGACTGTTGGCTATAGCGGATTGCGGTGTCTCGATGAGCGCGCCGTGGTCTCCCTTGCGACGGGGCGTGCCGTGGGCGCGCTAATCGCCATCATTGTGATGATGGTGCAGCCGTGGGATTTGGGGGCTGCTGAGATTGTACCGATGGCAATAAATGAGCCACCGAGGCTTGCCGCCAAATCCATCGTCGTATTCGATCCGGCCCCAAACATAAACAAATCCTTTGCCCGTTTGATACTGAGCAAGGTCGGAAGGGGAAAGCGCTCCCGTTCCCCGTTCTGTTTAAGTCTTTGGCAACAAGATAATGGTGCCCGGATCAAGGCTTTCGATTTTATCAAAGTCCTTTCTGTCTCCGTCGCTGGACCAGTCAATCCTGACTGCATTACGGATATTTCGAGCGGGCAAATAGCCGCCGTTTACGAACGCAACGTGGGCAAGGATCTCCCCACCGTTCATTCGGTGAAGCCCACGGGGTTTTGTACCCACGAAGGCGCGTTGCAAGATTTTGGTTTCGTTAGATTGACGTCGAATTCCACTCAGCGTGGCGATCCACAATCCGACTGTTGCGAGGGACAAGAAGAGCGTGAACAGTGCGACGGGGTCGGTCGTTGTCCTTTCCCAAAGAGTTTTGCATTGCTCTGTATTGTGGCCGGTCTTGGCGGCGGCCTGATAACAAGCTTTCTCCTTTTCCGGATCGGGCGCATATGATGTCGCCCACCCGAGAACCGCTACCCAAAATAGGGCAGAACAAAAGAAGCCAAAGGCAATTTCGCCATTTATCACTTTCCCAACTATTTTCCACATTTGCCTCGTCCGCCCCTCAACTAATAATAGGGAAGGAAGACTTCACCGCATCCGTTCTCAGAACGGGCCCCCATCCGTCCACAGAACAAGGCTTTCTAAAATCAATTGCAACAGAGATGTACGTTAAATGGCTAGCGAGGAATCCGCGAAACGCTTTCTTCGTCTGACTGGGTATCTAAAGGAAACTCGCAAGCCTCGTGGCCCAGAGCATATGGCGAAGATGAGGGCTGCGCGTGGTCCTTATTCAGATCCCAGGGACACTTACATTGCGAGCACGATCCGGTGGGCCTTCGAACGCTCTCGTGGAAAGCCGCTGTCAACGGGCCAACTGGTTACCGAGATTTACGGTTGGCAGCTTCGCGTACAGGGCAAGGCAAAAAAGAGCTATCACTATCAGACCATCCGCAGAGCGTTGCGTAAGGTAGCAGCCCCCATTGGCAGGGCTTCGACCAGGGGCCGTTCGACGCTGTGGCAGCCCATACCCGAATTGTTAGAACAACGATCGTGGCTCGGTCAGGTAAACCGAAAGCGCAAGCGTCAGGATCTACCTCCACTGGAATGACGAGTACTCCGGGCGGGGAAGACGAGCCGCCGGCACCGTGCTGTGGGAGCTCAATCCAAATCGCGAATATAGGGGCGCCAGCGGGTGCTGAGCCTCCGGTATTGGAGGCGGAGAACCCTTCGAACGCGATGAGTTTCCCGCTCATTTATCAGATCCCCGGCACGCTGATGATGGTCAGGTCGCCCAGGGTGTGGAACTGCTCACGATTGGCCTTCCTGGACCCAGGCTTGAACGGCATGGAGGCTGGGAAATCGTGGCGACCATCCGACCCCGGTGTCGAAAAGCTTGGTGGACTGCCATGGAGCAGATACTCAGGTTATTGAGTATGCCCTGAGGGAAGCCGGGGCGCGGCAAGCCGGGGCGCGGCAAGTGGAAAAGCGATAAGATGCCCGCCCGACAATCACTTCCACCACTTCATCTAACGTTACCTTCTGGTCTTTTGGCATCGTGGCGCGCTCCCTTGCAAAGCAGAATGGCTAGCGAAACTGATCACTCCGCGTAGCGTCGTTTCTTTCTTAACTGGGCTATCTTGAGGACGCCGCAACGCAAAGCCCTGGCCGGCTCAGCATTAATAATACTTCGGTGTGCTGGAGGCCGGGTCCTCTAAACGAGATTGCCGTTTAACCGAAATGCCGGAGTGTCAGTTAAAGGATTGGGGATACCAGTATTCCCATTGATCCAAAAAGCTGGCTGCTCCCCTGACATTGAAAACACATAGTCGACATCGATGTAAAAACGAGCCGTGCTGCCACCAGGGTGGTCGTAGACGTAAGGTGTCATCCGTCGCTCCTCCCCACGCTTGGCACTTCACTTGGCGGCCTTGCTCCGAAGACCGCCTCGCGCCCTGAGCGCGTGTGCCGCACTCGTCACTGAGCACGCGGATTGGCTTCGTGTCTGAACGCTCCCAATGTCCTTGCACGCCTTCGATAAAGGAGCGCGCTTGGTCTTAGCCGTGCTCGAACGGTGACTGGGATTTCGCAATCTGGGATGATCGTTGGAACGACCCGATAGCCCATCAGGGAGTACCATCCCGAAATGAAGCCTTTGGAGAAGCGCTGTTGATCGTCGGTCGCTCTACTTCTGATATGCGATGAAGCACTTTCCCGCGCTGGGCGCTGCGCTTCGGTCCTTGAGACTATCTGTTGTGATGAAGCTTGTGTTCGCATGGGGTGGCCGTTAGCGCTTAGCCTGTCTGGGGAAGTTGATAACGACGACAACTCCCTTTGACAGCTCGACCGTTTCCGGTTCTGCTTCATTTGCCATTTCACGCCACATCTTGGCTAAATGCAAAAACACGAAACGGACCTTCGGGTCTTTAGCGGTCAGTGCGGCGCGCTGACAGTCTCTCGCCTTTTTTTGACACCAGCGATTGGAGTTGGTCTCGTTCGACGAGCTTTTCGGGTAGCTGATCGAGGTCATGGGGCTCACAACAGGAGTTGGACGCACGCTTACCGCGCACCTGTGTTGGGTCGGTGAAATAATAATCTTGGATTTTAGTGAGAGGAGGAGGCCGAGTGGACGCTCCCGACGCGCTGTAATCTCTGGCCTTGGCCGTGCGCTCGAGAGGTCTCACGAGTTACGACGACTGCTGCCGCTCGACGCTCCGAAGCTCGCTCTCTTTTGCCACGCGCTCGTGAGTTTCGTTGATGTTCTTTATCCGATACCGGCAATCATCGTCTTCTGAGGGCAGCCGGGCAGTGACCGTGTAGACGCCTGTAGCGCGTTGGCGGCCGATATAATCAACCAGTTGGCCGATCTTGAACTTGTGGTCGCCCACGGTGTACTCCTCGCTACCGAAGACAACGCACGACGGGGCAAAAGAGCCCAAGCCGTTCCAATCTAACAAAGAGAAAGCCCCGCTGGGTGAGGGCGGGGCTTCACTTCGACGACGGGCTTCAGGCGCGGGGGGAGCCTGGGAGCAGCCCGCGTCGCATCAACAATGCGAGCCGAGCGTTGTTGGTTCCCTGCTCATTTCGACTTTCGCAGCGGGTAGCGGCGGCTTCGTACAGGCGTTGGATTTCTATGCCATTGAAGCGCTCGTCCCCCCCTCCAGCCATGCGCCGAAGGCTTTCGGTGTGCGAGGTCCTCCACTGCGAAACGGAGCGCTTCAGCCGCTGTAGGGAAACGTCGATACTTGTTGCGGCGCTCTGGCGAGACTGAAGTCAGTTCACCAGCGATGCGATTGACCTCGGCTTCGAACCAGGTTTCCTTCGATCTTTCAATGGCGGCTATTGCAACGCCGATGCAGCGACGATCGTCTGCGAACTGCCCGAGTTGCGCATGGGCCGCGGCCAAACAGGACGACTGCGTAGGCGCAAGCAGCGTTGCGCCGGTCGTTTGCAACGTGGCGATTCCCGAAGTGAGCAGTTCCACCGCGTTCGCGGGCTCGCCAGTCAGGCTAGAGAGTTAGCCCGACAACCATGTGCCTCGAGCTTTCCAATAGACTGAGCCTTTGTCGTCTGCCAAGACAATGAGTTCATCCAAACCTGCACTCGCGGCCGCGTAGTCTCCGGAGAGGATATAAGTGGTCGTCGCAAGCGCTAGAATATTCATCAACGAGCCAGCTTGGGCAACATCACGAGCCTCGCTTAACGCGCGGCCCGCGGCTGCGTGCGCAACGGCCGGATACCCGAGCACCCACAACGCCAACGAACGATAGCACAAGACATGCGCTCGGACGTCCGTGACAAACCGTGTCGCCAGCGCTCGATGCTCGGTTGGATTGTAAAGGGCAATGGCGGAATCGATGTGCGTCCGGGCCTCGGCAAAACATCCCGTATACAGCAAAGAAATGCCCATAATGCGATGTGCTAGCAGTAGAGCAGCGGCGGTTCCTTTCGCGATGCGGCCCGAGTCCGAACCGGGTTATTCGCGTCGTTTTTGTCGTGTGTGGGCCAATTCCGTTTTGGGGGCAATACCGGAAGTACCGCCCGAGTGAGACGCGATCTCTGCCCGCGCAGCCACAAACCTGGAACGTGAGCTTAAAACGCTGACCACCAGCTACGAGAGTGCCCAAGCGGGGATTGCCGAGCTAGAGCGTCAACTCACAACGTTGACCGAAACGCGCATCGCAAACCTGGAGAGGGCGAGCCGTCGGCGCGACCTTGACGCCCGCACCTCCTTCTTAGAAGCGCTTATGTCCACGATTTTTCCGATTTCGATGCCGTCGCGGATTTAACGGCCATGCTACACGCACAAGTTTGTCAGCATTGCATGCTGCCGGTGAACGACGGCGACTTCTTCCGCATCGCCGGCCATACCGTATGGGTCCACCCGCGATGCCTAGTGGAGCGTGCCCGGTAGTATTGGACCGATCAGACGCGATTACGCCCTCAATCGCCTGTTTGATTGCGGCGCTGTTCCCCTTCTTCCTCGGAGGAATAGCCCGGCCAATCCTCACACTGTTCCCTTGTACACCTCTGAGGATCATGTTCAGCGCCAGAGGACCGGTAAAAACGCGGAGCCCCGATCCCGGGCGGGGTCTTATTTTGGTCCGACGCGCTCGCGCCGTGGCCGGCGTTATTCTCGCCGGCGCTGAGGCGCGTGGGCCCGGCCGCCGATCGGGTTGCCGTGCAGCGCGGAAGTGGCCCAGAATTCAGTCCCAGAATTGGCCGCCCTGCGGCAGCTTTGCGAAATCGCCTGCGTCGTGACAGAAGAATAGGGGGATGCCGGTGCGCTCCAGTTGCTTCATGTGCATCCGGGTCATGCTCATGGCGCTCGCGCTCCAATCCCACGGCATCGGTACCATGTTGTCGAAGCCATCGCGCTGATGACCGGTATCCGCCGCCAGACAGACGCGGCCGCGGTTGGGCAGATCGACGATCAGCACCTGATGGCCGGGCGCATGGCCGGGGGTCTTCACGAGCTTCAGGGTGCCGTCGTTGAACAGATCGAAATCGCCGTCGAGCTCGAGAATGTTAAGCTTTCGGATGTCGCGATAATCGTTCTGGCAATATACCGGCCGTGTCCATGGGTCTGGCCACAGCGCGTACCGGATCTCGTCGCGCTGAACGACGTGCACTGCGTCAGGGAAATATGACATGCCGCCGGCATGATCGAGGTGTAGATGGGAGTAGACGACGTAGCGCACGTCGTTCGGTCGGAATCCCAGCTTCTCGAGCTGTTTGTCGACCACATGCTCGCGCGTGAAGGCGTGTGTGCCAAACGCGGCACGCAGACCGGGGCCCCAGTAGGCGTCGCCGCGCTCCGGATCTGCGACTGCCTCGTTGATTCCGGTGTCCCACAGCACCACCCCGTGCTTGGGATGTTCGATAACCACGGATGTCGTTGGCACATCGACGTTGCCGGGTGCCATTGCGACGAGCAGAATTCTTGGCGCAGCTGAGCGGCCCGACGTTCATCGCACTCATCTTGAGACTGGGCATGTTTCCTCCTTGAACTCCATGATCTGCGATCGGTGTCTGCGCACCGATGTTTGACCTGCATGAAGGCGCGCGAGAGGCGAACACTCCCGCCGCGCCTCCAATCTAAATCTAGCCGTCAAGCCATGCAACGCCCGCCGACCGTCGGACTAATTCTCCTGCATCAGGTTCTCAGCAGTACCAAAATCTGGGCTTATGAGGTGGAACCGGAAGTAACTGACGCACGCCAAAGCGACGTGAACTAGCGACACGCATGCTCATGACGCCAGCGCCTCGAGCAGTGCTTTGGCCTCCTTCAGATCGACCGTGTCGAAGCCCTCCGTGAACCACTCATAGAGCTCGGCGATCGTGCCTCTGGCCCCGCTAGCCTTCGGCGCGTTCCTCACCGCATTCACGATCCATCAGACCAATGTTTCGACGCCATAGGATACCATAGTCACGGCTTTGCCGAGGCGGTGAGGAACCTTCTTCCACCCCAAATCCCGGTTTGTACTGGAATTCCCCGGCGCGCCTTTGAGGCAACCTCCGAGGCAACAGCTAGTGCGCCGGGGTTTTTCCATTTCGAATTCGAACGCCCACAGGCCCTCTGCTTGCCGGCGCTTCAAATCACGGCGAATACACCCGACACGCTCGGAGCGATGCCAAAGGGCTAGAGCTGATCGAGCGATGGCCGAGGTAGGCCTGCAGCGATCGAGTATCGATGCCCTTGCTAACCAATACACATAGCCAAGACATACCGCAGCATGTGGGCATGCGCCTTGAGGCTGAGATCCGCAACAGCGCGCCCGCTCGACCATACGAGCGAAACCCGACGCCGATAGTGGTGCGCCACGTTCCGAAACGAAGACTAAAGGAGAGACCGGGCTTTCACGTTGATGCCGACGCAGTTCGCGCATCTCCCGGCCATTCAACGGATGCCTTGGCAGACGTACCGTTCTTGGCCTCGCGAACGTGCAGGGTAGCCGTTTTGTAGTCGACTTGCTCCCAACCAATCAAACAATTCGGCTGCTCTACGACCATGCGGCGGGTCGGCGTCCGGTGTATCTTCTGCTACATGACGAATCGCTTTGGCTTCGAGCTTCATCCGAATGACGTTCGCTGGGCTGCCGCTGAGGGGGTTAGCCAGGACGTAATCGCAGCCGTCTTATTGCTGCACGAGCGCAGCGTCGAAGAGATAGCGCCACAGCTCACCGCCGTCGAGCTTGACCAGACTATCGTGCTCGTGGGGCGCTCGCCGCGCCTGTATGCGCGCGGGACGCTAGAGGCCCTCGAAAACAAGAGGGCAACGCCGCAGCCGGCGCCGGCCGAAATCGTCCAACCCAACGCTGTCGCGCGCGAAAAGGCCGCGCCACCTAACCACGCCCGGCTGGAACGCCGAGAGGCGTCCGCCTACGCCGGCGCCGGCAAACCTTGGGGACACGATGCGCCCCCTTTCAGAACGAGCCCCGGCGCCCAACGGAGGCCGCCAGAGCCAATAAAACGCGGCGAGGCATCTGGGGCGCCCGCAGAGCTGAAAACCGCCAAGTCCTGATAGCTGCGGTATTCCGTGTCGACCGCGGCGGTTCTCTGATTGGAAGTGAGGTTGCCGTGCAACGTGAGCGTCTCGAGCTCTCTCACCGCACCATCAAGGAAGCGACCGTCCAACGGCACGACCAGCTCGAAGCACACCTTTCCGACTTCATCAGTGCCCACAATTTCGCTCGACGGCTCAAGACCCTGAAGGGCCTCACACCCTACGAATGGTCGACTTCCCAGCCAGAACGGTTCAAACTCAATCCGCTCCAGAAAATGCCGAGACTAAACAGCTAGGATAGCGATCAGTCGGTCATCGAGGAGGAATCATGAAGCTCGCAGGCAAGAAGGCTCTCATTACCGGAGGCAACAGCGGCATCGGCCTGGCCACAGCCCGCCTTTTCATCTCCGAAGGCGCGCAAGTCGCAATTACGGGTCGCGATCAACAGACACTGGATGAAGCGGTCGGCGAGCTGGGCTCGAAAGTGCACGGCTATCGCGCCGACGTTACGGTTGCGGAGGACCGCAAGAAGCTTTTCGCTGAACTCGCCAAAGACTTTGGCAAACTTGACATCGTCTTCGCCAATGCAGGCATTTCTGGCAGCACGCCGACCGGGTCGACCGACGAAGCCATCTTCGAGAAGGTAGTCCACACCAACCTCAACGGTGCTTTCTTTACCGTCAATTCAGCTACTCCTCTCATGAACGACAACGGCAGCATCATCTTCAACGGATCGGTGCAGAGTTATCTCGGTCAACCAGGCGTGGCTGCCTACGCTGCCACGAAAGGCGGACTCGTCTCGATGGCGCGATCCATCGCCGCAGACCTTGCACCGCGCAAGATTCGCGTGAACGTGGTGGCCCCGGGAGCGACGAAGACTCCCATCTGGAAGCGCGGGGCGCGCGCCAATGCCACGGCAGAGGAATCCGAAAAAGTTTCCGACTTCTTCTCTTCCACGATTCCACTTGCCCGTTGGGGCGAGCCGGAAGATCTAGCCAAGGCTGTGCTTTTTCTTGCCTCGGACAATTCGTCGTACATCAACGCGGTCGAGCTGATAGTGGATGGCGGACTGACGGGCGCTCCCTTCGGAGCCCCCATTCTTCGCGGCTGACCGTAGAGAATAGGTACGAAGGACGGACCGACGGACCATTGGACAAAGCGTGGGTATTCACGTTACGGCGGAATTTAAAGTCCGCAGCCTGAGAGTGCCCAATTATCCAAATTATGATGAGCGAATGGAACATCCCGCATAAGGAGATTCTGTATGTCACATCATTTCGATACCAAACTTGCGAAGGAAGATCCGAGCCTCAACCTCTGCGACTTTTATTTATTTGACGGCCCTTCGGGCAAGACGGTGATGGCGATGACCGTGAATCCGGATGTAGGATTATCGGCTCCGGATACGCTTCATCCAGAAGGGCTCTACGCGTTCCGGTTCGATCTGAACGGAGACGCGAGGGAAGAGGTTACGTTCAAGTTCAGGTTTGGCGAACCACGACACGGAGATGGTAGTGAGCATACTCACATTCAGCCGTATGTGGTGCGGAAGGCGACGGGTGGCGATGCTCTTCGTGGTGACGCGGGAGAGAACCTGGTTGAGGGTGAAACCGGATCGGTAGCGACCGATTCGGATCTTCGTGCGTATGTTGGGATTGCTCCGGACCTATTTGCGGCAAATACTGGATTCCGCACATTTATGACTGCTTTCTATAAGAACCAGCGCTTCGATGGGGACGCCTTTGTGCATCAGCAGAATCCCTTTGCGAGGCGGAATGTTACGGCGATTGTGCTGGAAGTGCCGAGCGAACTGATTGGGAAGGGAAAAATCAACGCATGGGCGACGATCTCCCTATTGGGCCATGCGCCGGAGGTACAAGTTTCGCGTTGGGGCCTGCCTATGGTTACGCATCTTTTCCTGGACGACCCGAGCGATCAGGAGGTGAAAGAACAATTCAATGCATCGGTTCCGTCTGAAGATCTAGAGTGCTTCGCGAAGCCGATCGCGGATTTTGTGGAGAAGATGACGACCTACGCCGGTTCGGCGACGGACCCTGGCGAATACGGGAAGCTGATCGCTGCTCGGCTTTGTCCCAACACATTGCCTTACGAGCTTGGAACATCCGCCGCATTTGAGGTGGCCAGCTTCAATGGACGCGCGCTCGGCGACGATGTGCTGGATGCGATGTTGACGCTGGCAGCCAACACACCACTTGTCGATGGACTTGCTCCCGACCGCGGGCGCATTCGGAAGGATTTCCCGTATTATGGCGCGCCGTATACGGCGGAGGAGCAGGTCGGGGTGAGGCCGATGCCGCGCCCGGTTGAGAAATAGACGGGAGCGACGCTTGAGATGAAGTTGGGAATGACCTGAGCCCGTATCGGAGGAGTCATGAGTGCCACAGCCTCAACGATCCCCACTCGGCCCGGGCCAGCACTGCTCCGCCAGACCGTCGTCATCATTGGTGGCAGCGCGGGAATAGGCCTTGAAACCGCTCGGCGTGCTATCGGTTACGGTGTTCCGAGCGACTTCGAATTGAACTTCGGCTGGTACCTCCCTGCGCTCGGGCGGGTGGACGACGATGACACGGATACGCGGCCCAACTGGTCGTCGCCCTGCGCGTGGCTTTGGGCACCCCAATCCGGGCGTGACAAATACTTCGACAAAATGGGGAATCCGCTATGGAGTCTAGGAAGAACTCTAATATCGACTTCAAGCTTGAGGTCGTGGTCATCCCTGTTTCGGACGTCGACCGCGCCAAGAGCTTCTACGACGGCTTGGGGTGGAGGCTCGACGCCGACTACGCCTCCGACGATGGCGACTTCCGCGTGATCCAGTTCACGCCGCCCGGCTCCGGGTGCTCGATCATCTTCGGCAAGGACATCACCGGGGCCGCACCCGGCTCCGCCCAGGGACTGTACCTGATTGTCTCCGACATCAAGGCCGCCCGCGGCGAACTGATCAGCCGTGGCGTAGAGATCAGCGAAGTGTTCCACGACGCCAACGGCGTTTACGCTGGTACGGACGAGCCTTACCTCTTTGGGCGGCGCCGGGTTGGCGGTCTGGACCCGGAGCATCGCAGCTACCGATCGTTCGCCTCATTCCGCGATCCGGACGGCAACGGCTGGCTACTCCAGGAGATCATCGTGCGATTGCCCGGACGCGTGGCGGACGGCACGGCCTTCACCTCGTCGACCGAGCTTGCGGCCGCGCTCCGACGCGCGGCGGCCGCGCACGGCGAGCTCGAGAAGCGGACTGGCCAATCCGATCCGAACTGGCCGGATTGGTACGCCGACTACATCGTCCGGGAGCAGGTCGGCACGGCGCTGCCGACATGAGCGCCGGGACGTCTTCGTCGTCGTCGGCGGCTCGCCGAGAAACTTCGCGCCGGCGCGCGTGCCGATGGCGGGTTGCGTGTCCCGACCATCTATTGGTCTGTTCATTCACAGAAATCGGCGGCCTAATCTCCTAGAGCCCTTATATCTCCGATGAGTATCGGCACACGGCGTCATATGCCGATCGCGACCGCCAACAACCTGATCGAATAGCAATGCCCGTTTTGCTGCAATGCACGAGTCGGCAACTGGCCCTGGCTGTGTGAAAACGCACAGGTTCATGTGATTCTCGCGAAGTGATTCCATTGCGAGGGTCGGATGAAGCGCTTCGTTGAAGGCTCGGATCGTGGTCAGAGCACGCTGTTTCCGGAATGCCTCGAAGACTGGATCGACGAGAACAACCCTGTCCGGGTGATTGATGTTTTTGTCGATGAACTCGATCTGGGCGATCTGGAGTTCGATGGGGTCTCGCCGGAGGCGACCGGGCCGGCCTTCTTATCATCCTTCGGTGCTGCTGAAGCTCTACATTTACGGCTATCTCAATCGTGTTCAATCGAGCCGACGGCTTGAGCGCGAGGCCGGGCGGAACGTGGAGGTGATGTGGCTGACGGGTCGGCTGGTGCCCGATCACAAGACGATTGCCGACTTCCGCAAGGAGAATGGGCCATTCGTAAGGTGTGTGCGAGGTTCATCATGCTGTGCCGGCGTTTGGACCTATTCACTGAAGCCAGTGTCGCGATTGATGGCAGCAAGTTCAAAGCGGTGAACAATCGCGACCAGAACTTCACGCGGGCGAAGATGGAGCGGCGCCTGGCGCAGATCGAGGAGAGCGTCGCGCGTTATCTGCAGCAGCTTGACAGCGCGGATCGGCAGGAGCCGTCCCACGCGCGCGAGAGCAAGACGACCCGGCTCAAAGAGAAGATCGCGAAACTGAAGATATACGCGGCCCCAGACGACGCGCCTTGGGGCGTCGCTCGGGCCCAAGTGTCGGATATGTGAATTGGGCCGACATTGTAGTCGGCAGCCAGAGCACTGTTGCCGATGATCAAGGCGCAACTTAACGCGGCTGCGCTGAAGGCGGGTACTGCGTTCTGATGAGGCCCCCCACATCCGCGTCCGCGAAACGCATCTACGGCGCTGAAAAATTGGATCGAGCCGACACTTGGACTTTTTCAACACAATCGGCCAAAACCGGACTCATGCACTGCAACAAAAACAGCGAGGCTTCTCACCGTCGGAGCACTGTGAAGTCGTCGCAGAAGTCTAATTTGAGGCGTGCTGTCCTAGGCTACATTGTTGGCGGAAGCGAGCCCACCGGGGACGTGGCAAATGACAGCTGTCATCGGGCGAGCGCGACGCGCGCCGCCTTCTTCCCGAATGCTGCATTCCCGCGCACGGCACCGCGCCCTCCAGAGGTGGCAAATTACCTCAGCGCGCCGGCCGGGCTTCCCGTACCTTGTCCGAGCCGGACCAGGTATTTCTGCTCGCCGGTCATGACGCATTCGCCACGTTGGTTGTGGATGGTCGACGCCACGGTGAGCACCCCCGTGCTCCGCTGCGGAGTCAGCGCCGCGATGGTCAGCCGCGGATACAGCGTGTCGCCGGCATAGACCGGTTTCAGGAACTTCGACGACTGCTCGATGAAGCCGATCAGCGCTTCACCCATCACATGGGGAAGCAGGCCGGCGCCGGCGGCGCTGAAGCACAGGACCTGCAGGCCGTGGGCGAGCAGGCCGGGATGGCCCTGCCGCCGGCAATACTCCACGTCGTAGTGGATCGGGTGGTTGTCGCCGGACACTACTTGGAACGCGGCGAAGTTGGCGTCGGTGACGGTGCGGCTCGGCAGGCTGAACACCTCGCCGATCTGAAAATCCGTAAACGCCCGCGGCGGCACTACGTGGTGGGTACGCGGGTCGAACTCACCCGTCGCGCCGCTCATTGCGCCGCTCCCTTGACGAGGTCGCAGCCGCCCTCGGCCAGCGGCCGCCATGCTTCCTCCGGCGGAATGGTGGCGATCACCTTCTCGTAGTCCCACGGCTCGTGGGATTCCGCCGGCGACTTCACCTGCACCAGGTACATCTTGCGCATCACCTGGCCGTCCTCGCGGATGCGCGCGTGGTCGGTCATGAAATCGTCCACCGGCAGCTTGCGCATCGCGGGCGCGACCGCGTCGGCATCGTCGGTGCCAGCAGCCTTGATCGCCTGGAGATAGTGCTTCACCGCGCTGTAGACGCCGGCCTGGATCATGGTCGGGGCCTGGCCGCCGCGCATCGCCATGAAGCGCTTGCCGAACGCGCGCGTGGCGTCGCTCTGGGTCCACGAGAACGAGGTCGCGTAAATGATACCCTGCGCCGTCGACAGCCCGAGCGAATGCACGTCGGTGATCAGCATCAACAGCGCCGCCATGCGCTGGTCCGGGGTCCTGCCGATGCCGAACTCGGCCGCCTGCTTCAGGCTGTTGACGGTGTCGCCGCCGGCATTCGCCAGCGCGATCACTTTGGCCTTCGAGCTCTGCGCCTGCAGCAGGTACGAGGAGAAGTCGGAGGCGCCGAGCGGATGGCGCACCGCGCCGACCACCGTGCCTCCCGCCTTGGTGACGAAGCCGGAGGCGTCGCGCTCCAGCGCATGGCCGAAGGCGTAGTCGGCGGTGAGGAAGAACCAGCTGTCGGCGTTCTGCTTCAAGAGCGCCTTCACGACCGCGGAGGCTTCCGCATAGGTGTCGTAGGTGAAATGGAAGCCGTAGGGCGAACACTGCTTGCCGGTGAGATCGGAGCTGCCCGGCCCTGAGATCAGGAAGATGCGCTTCTTATCGCGGGTGAGGCCTTGAATAGCGAGCGCGGTCGCCGAATTGCCGCCGTCGGCGATGGCATCGACGCCGTTCTCGTCGATCCAGCGCCGCACGATCGCGGACGCGATGTCCGGCTTGTTCTGATGATCGGCGGAGACGATCTCGATCTTCTTGCCCAGCACGATCGGCCCGAAATCCTCGACCGCGAGTTTCGCGGCGGCGACCGAGCCCTCGCCGCCGAGATCGGAATAGAGCCCCGACATGTCGTTGATGACGCCGACCCGCACCACGTCGCCGGAGACCTGAGCGTCGGCGGCGGTTGCCGCGAGGGCGGTTGCGGCGCCGACTAGCGCGGCGGCGATGAGATTGAGCCTGATGATCACGTCCCCTCTCCTGAATTTCTCATTATGAGCTCGTCGTCAGTCGGCTACGGCGGGACTGTGCGTCAACCCTACAGAAGCCGCATCGCCTCTGCCGGTGCGAGGTCACCATCGCCGAGCACGAGATCGATCGCCGCATGTTCGAACGCGTCGTCGTCAGGCGCGAACGGATCGCGGTGTGCGAGCCGATGGTCCAGCACGAAGCGCGCCAGCAGCGCGCGGCGCGGATCGACGCCCGGCTGTGCGCCCTCAAAGGCCAGCAACACCGCAGACGTCGCATGGTAGAGCGCGCTCGCGGCGCGGCGCGCCGATGGCTCAGCCGCGGGCTCGGCGGCGACGCGCTCAGCGAACGCCGCCGCCCGCGCGAATGTTTCCGCGAGGCGGCGGCGAAACGTGCCGGGCAGCGCCTGCGCCGCCTCGAGACGCTTCGTCACCAGCGCCGAAAGCGCCTTGTGCGCGCCGCTCTTGCCGACCGCACGGGCGACGATATCGATCGCGTTGATGTTGGAGGTACCCTCCCACAGCACGCCGACGTGGGCGTCGCGCACCAACCGCGCGTGCACCCACTCCTCGATGTAGCCGTTGCCTCCGCGCACCTCCATCGATCCGGTCGCCACTGGAATGTTGTCGCGGCAGGCGCGGAATTTCAGAAGTGGCGTCAGAATGCGCACGACGTTGCGCGCTTCCGACGAGCCGGCATTGGCCTCGTCCATGCACCGCGCCGTCTGCATCACCATCGACAGCGCCTGCTCAGTCGGCACGATCAACTTCATCAATTGCCGCCGCAGTAGCGGATGATCTATCACTTTCTCGCCGAACACGACGCGGGCGCGCGCGCAGGTCAGCGCCTCGTTGACGCAGCGGCGCATCATCGCCGCCGCGCGCACGCCATGCGACAGCCGCGACAGGTTGACCTGTTCCATCATCTGCTTGAAGCCGCGCGTGACGTCGCCGACCAGATAGGCGACCGCGCCCTCGAGCCGGATCTCGCCGCTCGCCATCGAGCGGGTGCCGAGCTTGTCCTTCAGCCGCACGATGCGGTAGCTGTTGCGCCGCCCATCCTTCAGCCGCCGCGGCAGCGCGAACAGCGCCAGCCCCGCGGTGCCGGCAGACGCTCCTTCCGGCCGCGCCAGCATCAGCGCCACGTCGGCGTCGGCGTGGGAGCAGAACCACTTGTCGCCGTAAAGCCGCCAGTCGTCGCCGTCGCGCCGCGCCACCGTCTCGATCGCGCCGACGTCGGAGCCGCCAGCGCGCTCGGTCATGAACTGAGTGCCCTTCCACAGCGTCGCCATGTCGGACGACAGCATCTTCGGCAGCAGATAGGCCTGCAGCTCTGCACTTGCGAATTTCCGGATCAGATGGATCGACGTGTCGGTGACGCTGATCGGGCACATCAGGCCGAATTCGGCCTGCACGAACAGGTACTGGAACGCGTATTTGGCGACGAAAGGCAGCGGCCCGTCCAGGCCGAGCACCCCGCCGCGATGGCTCATGGCGTGGAACTGGAAATCGCCGAATGCGATCTGCTCCATCTCGCGATAGGCCGGATGATAGTCGATCCAGTCCTCGTCGCGACCGAAGCGGTCACGCGCGTTCAGCACCGGAGGATGCTGGTCGCCGGCGCGGGCGAGTGCGTCGAGTCGGCCGCCGGCCAGTTCGCCCATGCGCTGGAAATGCGGCTCCAGCGCCGCGCGCGTATCCGGCGCGAGATAGAGCCCGAGCAGGTCGCGGACGCCGCGATCGATGGCAAAGAAGTCGAGACCGGCGCAGTCCGGAGCCACGTACCGCGACGGATCGTGTGCCGCCTCGGGCGTGATGACATCGCCGCGCGCAATCGCCTGGGCGTGCATTGGTGTTCCTCCCCGCGTTTGTCTCGACGCGTTACGCAGAGGATTTCCAAGCCGGCCACCGCTGTAAAGCGACAGGGCGGCGCGTGCAATTGATTTCAGATATGTGGAAGAAAATCGCTCGCGCCGGCGAGGCGCCGATCAGCCATCGAGGTCCGCGTGAACCGTCGCCGGATCAATCATTTAACTCCTCCCGCATTGCAACACCGCAGCGTGACCGCGGGCATTGACGAGGCGGCGTGACGCCCGCCACACTCGCCTCGAAACCACAACGACACGACCGCAGGTGAGGATCGCCGGATGGCAAAACTCCGCTCCGACGCATCGATGCGGCCGCGCCGCGGCCGGCGGCGGATCGTGGCCGAGCGGATCTGGACGCGGGTGGAAAGCCCGGGCGCGACGGTGATCGAGGCCAACCGCAGCGACGGTTGGTACCGCTCCGTCGACGGCGCTCAGGAGCCGTCGATGGTGAAGTCGGCGCATCGCGTGCTGCGCATCTTCGAATATTTCGCCGAGATCCAACGGCCGGCATCGATGACCGAGATTGCGCGCCGTCTCAACTATCCGCCGTCCAGCACCTCGGCGCTTTTGAAATCGCTGCTCGACCTTGGCTATCTCGACTGCGACCGCAAGGCGCGCACCTATGTGCCGACAGCGCGGATCTCGCTCGTCGGCGGTTGGGTCCGCAACCGCGCCGGCGGCGATCTCGAGACGATCGCCCAAGCGCTGCACGAAGCGACGCGGCTCACCACCTTCATTGCCAGCCGCAACCAGCTCTATAGCCAGTACATCCGCGTCATCCAGGGCACCACGTCGGTGCGGTTCTATCTCGAGCCCGGCGGCCTGAGGCTGTTGCCCGCCTCCACGCCCGGGCGCGTGCTTCTGAGCCAGATCGGCGACGACGACGTGCAGCGCCTGCTGCTGCGCATCAACGCCGAGGGCCTATCGACGCCGCCGCTGCGCTTCTCGGATCTCAAGCCCGCGCTCGACACCATCCGCTGCCAGGGCTTTGCGTACACCCGCGGGATCGGCACGCCCGGGCTGAGCACCATGGCGATGCCGCTCACCGCCGCGGGGCAGGGGCCGGCGCTCGCGATCGCCGTGGCGGGGCCGAGCGCGCTGGTCGCGGCGGAGGCGGCTACCATCCTGCGCACCATGCGCGACCTGATCGAGGCGCATACGCCGGGCGTGCTGCCGCCGATCGACCTCGACGCGCCGCCGCAGGAGACGTGAGGCATGACAGGGCGACGCGTGCGCGCTGATCTCCAAACCAAACCTATGACAAAGGACTCTCGATGATGCTCGCCGGTGTTCGCGTGGTTGAAATCGGCCACGCCCTCGCCGCGCCGTTCGCGGCTGAAATCCTCGCCGACCTGGGCGCCGATGTCATCAAGGTGGAGAAGCCCGACGGCGGCGATGACGCGCGGCACTGGGGCGCGGCGATCTGGGGCGACGACGCGCCGATGTTTCACCAGATGAACCGCAACAAGCGCGCGATCTGCGTCGACATCAAGAACGCGGACGAACGTGAGCGCCTCATCGCGCTGATCGGCAGCGCCGACGTGTTCCTGCACAATCTGCGCCCGGGATCGGCGGAAGCGTCGGGCCTCGGTGCCGCGGCCTTGCGCGCGTGCTTCCCGCGGCTGATCTACGGCGATCTCGGCGCGTTCGGCCATCGCGGCCCGCTCAGCGACCGGCCCGGCTACGAGCTGTTGCTGCAGGCGTTCGGCGGGCTGATGAGCATCACTGGCGAACCCGGGCACGAGGGAGTGCGCTGCGGCCCCTCCCTCAACGATCTCGGCACCGGCACATGGGCGGCGATCGGCATTCTGGCGGCGCTGATCCGGCGCGGCCGCACTGGCGAGGGCTGCTTGATCGAGGCCTCGCTGTTCGAAACCGCGCTGTGCTGGGGCAGCATTCACGCGGCAAGTTATTTCGCCTCCGGCGAAGCGCCGAGAGCCGAAGGCGCGAGCCATCCCTCTCTGACGCCTTACGGGGCGTTCGAAACCGCCGACGGACGGCTGATTATCGGCGCCGGCAACGACCGCCTATTCGCGAGATTCGCGCTTGCGCTCGGCCATCCGGAATGGGCGGAGGATCGTCAGTGGATGTCCCTTCCGAAGAACAAACGGCACTCAACAGAACAGGCCGCGGAGTTTGCTAAGAAGACGGTCGAGCAGAACGAATTTCAGGCTAGCCGGCGTGACCCGTATGAAAGAGTGATGGGCTGGCTATTGCCACGCACTGGCGAGACCTCGACCAGGTCGAAAGCGCAGAGGGTTGCGGCGTGATCGTGCCGGCGATACCGGAGGAGGTCGAAGACTGACAGACCCCCTTGATCGACCACGATTGCCTCGCCGTCGATCACGCAGGACTTCACCGGCAACCTCTGGATGGCGTCGACAATAAGCGTATACCGATCAGTGAAGTCGTGACCGTTCCGAGTTATCAGCCGGGCACGTTCGCCTTCCTTTTGGGCAATGATCCGAAATCCGTCGTGCTTGATCTCATGGAGCCAGCCGGGGCCGCTCGGTGGCTCCTTCGCCGGCCGAGGCAGGCATGGCTCGAATTTGACGGAACGCTTGATGCGGCGTTCAAGCTCACGGAAGGCCATGGACATGCCGAGTGAAAATAAATCACCCGGGCCCGAGAGTCGAATCGCCGTGAAGACGAATCTGTCGCTAGAAGTCCCCGTATCAAATGTGCGCCATGGCTTTTCCCGGTTCGTCGATGCGTCTCGCTCGCGCTGCTGTCGGCGATGCTCCTCGATGTTCTCGACGTCCCTGTCGTCTAATCCCATGAGTTCACTCCTGCGAAGCCGCACCTGGCCATAGCTTTGCAGCGGACCGCTGGTATTGCACCGGCCGGGCGACGTCAGCAGACAGCGCTTGCGCCGCGCGCCAGCCCCAATGCGGGTTGTCAAGGAAGGCCCGCGCCAACGCCACATGGCGCTCGACGTGGGTGGCCTCGAACACCAGGAGCGAGGCCCCGGAGTTCGCCAGCATGCCCAAATGGGTCATGTGCCAGTCGTCAGCGCCGAACGGGAGTGCCGAAGGCCCGATCGTCGGCCAAGGATCCTGTCCCTCCGACAGTGCCTTGCCACCCTGCCAGGGACGTTGCGCTGAGGCCTTGCGTCCGGCGTGGGCAAGCTGAATCGCGAGCTTCGCCTCGCCGACGCCGTAGAGAGTTCTCTCATGCTCTGTTGGCGGCGGTGGTTGGCCAGGCGGAGGAGGAACTTCAATCGGCTCTCCATCGTCTCATGGCAGCAGGTTTGCTATTTCAGCAGGGAGTGCCTCCCCATGCTACCTACCTATTCAAGCACGCCCTGGTGCAGGACGCGGCCTACGGCACACTGCTGCGCGAGCCACGGCGCGCGCTGCACGCCCGCGTTGCCGAAGTATTGCGCGACCGCTTCACTACCATCGCCGATGCTGAGCCAGAGGTCGTCGCGCACCATTTCACTCAAGCAGCGCTGGCGGAAGCGGGCATCGAATGGTGGAAAAAGGCCGGCGAACGGGCGCTCCGCAGCTCCGCCTATGAGGAGGCAATCGCTCATCTCGAGAAAGCGTTGGTCCTGGCGGGGGCACTGGCCGTGACCCCAGCGCAACGGCTGCTCCGACTGCGACTTCAGATCGCTACCGGACAAGCGTTGATCCACGCACGCGGTTTCGCCGCCCCGGAAACGGCCGCTGCTTTCTCGCGCGCTCGCGAGTTTGCTTCGGGGGTCGAGGACGTGACCGAGCGGTTCCCGGTCTATTACGGTTTATGGGCCGGAAGCTGGGTTCGCGGCGAGTTTGCGCAAATGCGGGAACCCGCCCTGGCGTTTCTGGATGATACCAAGAACCGGCCGGGCACGCGGGAGGCTAGCATCGCACACCGCCTCCTTGGGTCAACATGTTGGCTTCAGGGAGACTTTATTGAAGCGCGCATGCACCTGAAAAATTCGCTCGCGATTTACGACAGTGAGCGCGACCGCGACTTTGCCTTCCGCTTCGGTCAGGACACCGGCGTTTCCGCCATGATCATTCTTGCTCTGACGCTTTGGCCCCTCGGTGAAGTCAAGTGGGCCTCGCAATGCGCTGACAAAGCAACCACACAAGCTGCCATGAGCACGCATGTTGCGACGGAGGCTTTTGCTCACGGCTACAAGTCGCTTTTTGAGATGATGCGACGGGATGCTGGTTGCGCTTTGCACGAAGGAGAAGTGCTTCTTGGCCTTGCGCGCGAGCATGTGATGCCGCAATGGCTGGCAATCGGCACATTCACGCAAGGTTGGGCGCGATGGCATTCTGGTGATCGGGAAGCCGGAGAAAAAGAAATGCGCTACGGTATGGCCCTGTTCCGTGAGCAGGGCATTCGTTTCCCTCTGCCGCTTTGCGCGGTGCTGCTCGCCGAGATTGAGGATGAGTTAGGCCGCTTTGATCACGCATTGGCAATTCTGGATGACGCGCTCGCTGACGCGGAGCGGACTGGTCAGCACCATTTCGACGCGGAATTGCATCGGCAAAGTGGCGCAATCTCGCTACGCAAGACACCAAAAGATGTTACCGCCGCTCAGGCGGCCTTCATGCGCGCCATCAAGGTCGCCCGCAGCCAGCAGACGCGAACGTTCGAGCTACGCGCAGCCATGAGCCTCGCACGCCTCTGGCGCGACCAGGGCAAGTCGCAGCAAGCTCGCGAACTGCTCGCTCCGGTTTACGGGTGGTTCACGGAGGGGTTCGAGACGCGTGATCTGACGGAGGCCAAAGCGTTGCTCTCTGAACTCGTGGCTTAGACCGAGCCGACCCAACTTCCGGTAATGGCACTTTGCGACTACGCTGACGGATTGCGACACGTAGAAATATTTCATCCGGTCATTGCAAGGTGCAGTTCATCACTTGCTTCGGCACACACCTTGACGGCGTGCTGCGGGAACTGATCCCGCAGCTGCAAACCTTCCCGCAGCGCATCCAAGAAGCGACGATGGTGCGATTTTACTCGTCCGTCCACGCGAACGATGAAATGCTCATCAGGAAGATGAGCGGCTATACCGCTTGTCATGGGATTCCCCACCAAATCGCTGCCGCACCTCGAACACACACCGAATGCCGCGGCAGCTGCGTTCCCCGATCACCCGAACCTTAGCCTACTTCGTGTCAGAAATTCGCTCCTTTTGGCGCAACGCCATGACATTTGGAGTGGGCGTTGCGGAAATGCCACTGCGTTTACGTAGTTCTTCTAATGTTTTATCGGGACGAGATTTTCTTGAATTCAGAAATGGTCGAGGGGGGTGTCTGCGTTTCACGTCGATACAGATGAGCCCGCTTATCAATCGTTGGTCAGATGCGCCAGTAGAAGTTGCCCCCTTACGGAACAATAAGGTCCTTGACGGCCATTTTGCATAGAGCAATCGGATCGCGCACACCCACGCGGGCCGCTTCGATGATACGCTGCGCGATAATTTTATTTATTGGATCATCCCGGTCGCTGATATGGAGAGCGCGTAGAGCCTCTTCATAAGCCGCCGCCAACCGTTCTATATCATCCTGATTGAATGCCAAGTTCTGTATTAGACGGTGTATAGTCATGCAATCACTTTATCCTAGGTTACGTAATGACCGGGTGCGTTCAGTTACAGAAATGTCGCCGCATTGGGCTTGTTACGTTCCTTCGGGTGGCAAAATCTCTTGAATACATACCTGATCGATGAGGTATTCTCGTTTCAAGTCCGCAAGATGAGCGCGCTTCTCGTCATTCGTGAGGTTACCGCCTAGTCCTTGCGTCATCGCCAAGACGAGACTGCGATCATTCATGTCCAACCAGTAGCCGCGACGGATCAGCTTGTCATTGGCGTCGCGCGCGAAAGGGCTATCGGGTTCGCTGCCAAGGTCAGGTTGATAGAAGCGGGTCATGATTCCTTCGGGTGGCAAAATCTCTTGAATACATACCTGATCGATGAGGTATTCTCGTTTCAAGTCCGCAAGATGAGCGCGCTTCTCGTCATTCGTGAGGTTACCGCCTAGTCCTTGCGTCATCGCCAAGACGAGACTGCGATCATTCATGTCCAACCAGTAGCCGCGACGGATCAGCTTGTCATTGGCGTCGCGCGCGAAAGGGCTATCGGGTTCGCTGCCAAGGTCAGGTTGATAGAAGCGGGTCATGCATCACCGTGAATGGGGCGGCTTTGCTGAACCCGATGCTGCCTTGACAAAAGCGTCGCCTAGGTCCCTAGCCTGCTCGCCAAAAGTTTCCATTTGCGAGCGCATGAATTCCATCTGAATGCGCAGTATACACGGAAGAGCAAATCATCGGGATTTTGCGGGAGCACGATGCGGGCGCGAAGACGGCCGACGTGTGCCGCAAGCACGGCCATCAGCAGTGCGATGTTCTACAAATGGAAGGCCAAGTGCGGTGGCCTCGAGGTGTCAGACGCGAAGCGGCTTCGCGCTCTGGAGGACGAGAACACCAAGCTGAAGAAGCTGTTGGCGGAGGCGGAACTGGACAAGGCGATGCTCAAGGAGATCGCCACAAAAAAATGGTGACGCCCGCCGCCAGGCGCGAAGCCATCGCTCACCTTCGTGTCGCGTTTGAGGTCAGCGAGCGGCGGGCGTGTTCGACGCTCGGGGCCGATCGGACCTCGATCCGCTACCGCAGCAGCCGGCCGGACGATGCGAGCATCCGAGCGCGGCTTCGCGAGCTGGCCGCCATTCGCGGGCGGTTCGGCTATCGGCGGCTGCACATCCTGCTCCGGCGCGAAGGCATCATCATGAACCACAAAAAACTTCGTCGGCTCTACCGCGAGGAACGGCTGCAGGTGCGGCGCCGCGGCGGACGCAAGCGAGCCTTGGGCACCAGAGCACCGATGACGCTGCCGCAAGGCCCCAATCCGCGCTGGAGCTTGGACTTTCTGTCGGACGCTTTTGCCGATGGCCGGCGGTTCCGCATCCTGGCGGTCGTCGACGACTTCACGCGCGAATGTTTGGCCCTGGTGCCAGATACTGTCAATCGGCTCCCAAATTTGACCCTGTATTGGAGTGCGCCCCTAGAGGTGGACATCTTGCAGGTTTGGAATTGACCGGGACAGCCGGGCTTTCAGAGGATGAAAGCCATGGCCAGGCACCGTTCCCACAGCATCGAATTCAAGCGGCAGATTGCCCAGGAATTCCTCGCTGGCGAGACACTCCACGGTCTCGCCAAACGTCACGACATCTCGCGCAACCTCATCCGGATCTGGGTTAACAAGCTTGAGACCGGGGCATTTGATGAAGATGCCCGAGCGGCCGATCTTCTTCAGGAGTACGAGGCGAAGATCGCGGCACTCGAACGCATGGTCGGCAGGCAAGCACTCGAAATCGAATTTCTAAAGGGGGCGCTGAAAAGCGTACCGCGGCCCAGAAGCGCGAGTACATCCGTCTTCACCGGCCCTACGGCATCTCCGTCGCCGAAGGATGCCGCCTGATGGGCCTGCCGCGCTCTACCTATTACGACGCACCGCCGGTGAAGACTGACGATGCTGCGATCGTCACCAATATCACGGCGATCTGCGATGAGTTTGAGGCCTATGGCTATCGCCGGGTTGGCGCTGAGCTCCGTCACCGAGGGATGGTCGTCAATTCCAAGAAGATCCGTCGCCTGATGCGCGAGCACGACTTGCAACCTAAGCGCCGTCGGCGGTTTGTGGCCACGACCGACAGCGACCACGATAATCCGATCTTCCCAGACCTCGCCCGCGACAGGATCGTCGACGGCCCGAACCAGCTCTGGGTGGCGGATATCACCTATATCGCGATCGCAACGGGGTTCGTCTATCTGGCCGCAATTCTTGACGCCTGGTCACGCCGCGTCGTCGGCTACGCGATTAGTCGCTCGATCGATGCCCGCGTTGCTGTTGCGGCCCTGAAGGCGGCTATCCGAGAAAGACAACCACCGACGGGTTGCATTCACCACTCCGACCGCGGTTCGCAATACGCCTCCGAGCCCTATCGCCACCTGCTGGCCGAACATGGTCTCGTCGGCTCCATGAGCCGACGTGGCAATCCCTATGATAATGCCAAGGCCGAGAGCTTCATGAAGACGCTTAAGGTCGAGGCAATCTATTTGATGGACTACGAAACCTTCGAAGACGTCACCGCTGACCTTCCACGCTTCATCGATGAGGTTTACAACACCCGCAGACTGCACTCCGCACTCGGCTACCTAAGCCCAGCACAGTTCGAGGATCACCACGCCCGGCAGACGGTCAAAACAGCCGCATGAAACTGTCCACCTCTTGGGGCGCACTCCAGATCGGCTTCCAATTTTGACCCCTTTGAGCGGCGTGGCTTGGCGGCAGCGCTCGTCTCGTCGGAGCTGGCCGGGGTTGCGGAGACGAGACGAGCGCGGGTTGCGTGATCGTCGTCGCGGCTTTTGAATCGCCAACTGTCATTACCGGTCTCGACGATGTCGCAGTGATGGGTCAGCCGATCGAGCAGCGCAGTGGTCATCTTGGCGTCGCCAAATACGCTGGGCCATTCGCCGAATGCGAGATTGGTGGTGACGATGACGGAAGCGCGCTCGTAGAGCCTGCTGACAAGATGGAACAGAAGCTGGCCGCCTGACTGGGCAAAGGGCAGATATCCGAGTTCGTCAAGGACGATGAAGTCCATCCGTGTTAGGTGCTCAGCGAGCCGGCCCTGACGTCCGTTGCGGGTCTCGATCTCGAGGCGATTGACGAGGTCGACCACGTTATAGAAGCGGCCGCGGGCACCGGATCGGATGCAGCTTCTGGCGATTGCGATGGCAAGATGCGTCTTGCCGGTGCCTGTTCCGCCGACCAGCACGACGTTGCGTTGCTGAGCGATGAAACCGCCGGCGGCGAGATCGTTGACGAGCGTCTGGTTGATCGGCGTGCCGTCGAACTGGAAGTCGGCGATGTCTTTGGCAAGCGGCAGCTTTGCGATGGTGAGCTGATACTTGATCGAACGAGCCTGCTTCTCGTTGATCTCGGCATTGAGCAGGTCGCCGACGATGCGCTGGGGTTCATGCTGGCGCTTGACGGCGGTTGCCATGATCTCGTCGAAGGCAGCCTTCATGCCGTAGAGCTTGAGTTCGCCCATGAGGTCGAACAGTTGGGTGCGCTCCATTAGCTGGTTCTCCTGAGGTTGTCGTAACGGGCACAGTCGGCGATCGGCGCATGGCGCAAGATCAACGCCGTGGGGGTGAGGATGTTTGCTGGTGGCGCAGGATCACGCTGGCGGGCCAGGATGTTGAGCACGACATCAGCGGAATGGACACCGTGAGCGACCGCCTCGGCACAGGCCGCTTCGACAGCCGGCAGACCATCGGTCAGCACCGCGTTGAGGATATCGACCATCTGCCGATTGCCATCGTCGGTGCTGGCGAGCTTGCGTCGGATCCGCTCGATCGCGGCCGGCAGCACCCAGTCCTTGAAGGGCGCACCGTTGCGCAAGGCGCCGGGTTTGCGAGCCAGCACTGGCACATAGTGCCAGGGATCATAGGTCGTCTCGCCGCGTCCAAAGGATCGCGGATGCTCAGCAACAACGCGCCCATCCTGGCGGATCACGATGCGGTCGGCATAAGCCTGGACCTCGACCGGACGTCCAACCGCGCTGGCTATGACCGAGTATTTGTTGTTGTCGAAGCGCACCAGACAGGTCTTCGAGACCGACGCCGGCACGGCATGGAAGCCATCGAATCGCCCCGCATAGGGAACGAGCTTGGGTCGTTCGGCTTCGAACACCTCCCAGACCGTCTGATCAGCGAGTTCCGGATGGCGATGCGCCTTCGCGTAGGCGATACATTTATCGAGCAGCCAGGCGTTCAACTCGTCCAGGTTTTTGAACCGCAGTCGCGGCGTGAAGAAGCGTTCTCGGACCAGCCCAACCTGGTTCTCGACCTGCCCCTTCTCCCAGCCCGAGGCTGGCGTACAGGCAACCGGGTCGACCAGGTAGTGGCTGCACATCTGTAGGAAGCGGCGATTATAGCGGCGATCCTTGCCGACAAAGATCGTCTCAACCGCGGTCTTCATGTTGTCGTAGATGCCGCGCCTGCAAGTGCCCTTGAACAGGGCGAACGCCCGATCGTGGGCGTCAAACACCATCTCCTGCGTCTCTCGTGGATAAGCCCGCACGAACAGCATGCGACTGTGGCAGAGCCGAACATGAGCGGCCTTCACCACCACCGTGGTCCCACTCAACAAGACCACCTCGTGGCTCCAGTCGAACTGGTAGGCTTCTCCCGGCGCAAAGCTCAGCGGGACGTAAGCCGCAGCGGTCGATTGCCCGTGCTCCTTGCTCCACCGCCTGGCATAACGCCGCACGGCATCGTAGCCGCCGTCATAGCCGCGGACGCGCAGCTCTTCGAAGATCCGGATTAACGTCAGCTGTTCACGAGCCGATTTGGCCGCGTTCGCTGCAAGCAACCCGTCAAGCTCCGATGCCCATCGCCCCAGCTTCGGCCGTGGCTGCACCAACCGCTCGTACTCGAAGGAGGTCTCCCCTGACCTCAGCACCTTCCGAACAGTGTTCCGCGACACCTTCAGGTCACGGGCGATCTCTTTGATCGTCTTGCCCTTGATGAAGTGCTCGCGCCGTATCCGCGCAATCGTCTCCACGACCAGCATCCCCGACCACCTGCTTCAGTCCAAAGCAGGCAGCGCAGCAGTCCAACCTATAGGGGGTCAATTTTGGACGCCGATCCCCCGGATTAGGGGGTCAATATTGCAAGCCGAATGACACCTCTGTTCTGAGCTGTCGCAACTCCTGATCCAGGAGCCCTTCGTGCCCTTCTCGCCGAGCTTCCAGTCGCAGTCGCAAGTAGGCCATCAGCACGAGCAGGGTGGCGGCTCGCTGAGGTCACACGGCTCGGTAGCCCAAATAGGAATCGCGCCGGTTGCCGCACGCGCTGAAATCCGCATCAACGTTGCCGTGCGAGGCGGCCGGCAAAAAGCTGGTCCGAAATTCGGCATGAGCTTTACCCATGCCGGTATTACAGCCTAGCGAGACAATGTTCGCCGATACCATAACCGCCTAACGAAGGCGGCAGGATACGGGACGATGAACCTCCAGCGCGATCGGACGAGTGGCGTGTACTTATAAAGTTCCGAGGTCCGCTGTACCTCCGAAAGCCGACATCAGATCAGACAATGCTCATGTCAACTTTGTGCCAAAACCGAACGTGCATGCGGCTTAAGGATGCCATTGTTGCAACTTGGTGGCGCGATCGAACAGCGCCAATATGTGGCACGGACCTTGGCGACGCTTGCACCCGCACTGGAGGTTACGTCTCTCGCTCCCACACCAAATCGCCCACGAACTGTCGGCTGCCCATTTGCGGATGCATCTGCGCTGGTGTCCGGATTTTCAGTCGGTGGCCCTCCAGGGTGAAATATCGAATTTGCTCGCCGGTCCAACCCGGGTCCCAAGCCAAGTTCACGGTGATGACGAACCGGTCCTCGGCCTCGATGCGCACGCGACCGGCGTATGCCGTCATCGCACTGAACAGCGTCGCGCGATCCGCATCGGTTTGCGGTGGCGCCCGGTCCGCACGGGTGAACAGGAATATGATACGGCCGATGGGGCTTAGAGCCATGTAGCCTGTGGGGTGCGGACCGTAGAACTCGATCCGTTCCTTCGTGTCTGTATAGGTCGCGCCGACCGATACCAGGCGCCAGCTCCCAACCAGTTGCGTCAACCCTACCTGTTTGGCCATGCGTGGTGTGTCCTGCTTTTCCACATTGCGTAATCGCCGAGCTATGTCAGCTTCACCTCCGAAAGCCGACATCGGATCGGACATCTGACGTCTGCTTTGTGCCAATAGGGGAAATAGCCGGCACGCGATCGGGTTTCTTCCCATAAAGTAGATCGGCGGCGTTTAGGCTGGCCTCCTCAGAACAAGCTGCCTCTAAAGATGACCAGGGACCACTTATCGTTTATGCATTCGGCATCGACCGCCGCGGTGCAGTTCAGTAGTGGCGCGATGCGAGGACCAACTCCATATAGAGCTGACAGCCAGCCAATCATTTACTTCGCAAGCAATGACGCGAGGCGCCCTTCGTCTACGAAATTGTTTTCGCAGTTGGCATAGGACGCAGCCTCGCGAGCAGGCGCGCGACATCGGCTCGAAACTAAGCACTTGAAAGAGTCCGTTCAACAACACGCACATGGTATCCGATGTTTAATCCTACGCAGATTGTCATCGCCGCATTCATCCGTGAACTTCGAGAAATGTACGACCGCACATACGGGACACTGGAGCCCGATTTTCCAGGCGTCATGAGCTTCGTCGCTCAGCTTGCTCTGGAGGATATCGCTACTGGCGACGCAGCCTACCACGACGTGAGCCATACAATTATGGTCACACTCGTGGGTCAAGAAATGCTGCGAGGTAAACACATCAGCGAGGGGGGCATATCCCCGCGCGACTGGCTCCAATTTATCATATCGCTACTGTGTCACGACATAGGCTACGTCCGGGGAATCTGTCGGGGCGATGAATGTGGCCGGTATGTTTCCAACTTAGGGGGAGATAAGGTTACCGTGCCGGAGGGTGCCACTGACGCATCGTTGACGCCATACCACGTGGCTCGTTCCAAGGTTTTTGTGCGCGAGCGCTTCGGTAAGACCATCATCAACCTCGATATCGCACAGATCGAACAAAATATCGAGCACACGCGTTTCCCAGTGCCCGAAGGTGAGTCTCACGAATCAACAAGCGATTTTCCGGGACTTGTGCGCGCTGCCGATTTAATCGGGCAGCTTGCCGACATCAACTATCTTCGAAAACAACCCGCATTATTTAATGAATTTCGTGAAACAGGAACGAGCGAGAAGCTGGGATATAAAAGCGTTGCTGATCTTCGAGATCAATACCCCGATTTCTTCTGGAAATCAGTACGGCCGTATATCGGTGATGCATTACGATATCTGCGGGTCACTCAGGAAGGCAAACAATGGGTGGCCAACCTCTATGCTAACGTCTTCTCGATGGAACACAGAGGAATGGCTCCAATATCCGGACCGCAATTAGACGCCGCACATTAAGTGTAATCGATGGTTTGTCGTACCGATGCATGCTCAGCGGTACCGGACCATCTTCAGCGAACTGCTGAACTTTTCGCCGGCCGAACAAGCGGCCGGCTTGCGCTGATCGTGGTGGGCAGCGGACGCGTCTTTTGGGGAGGAGAGCGCGTGACGCCAACGCCTCAGCACGCCCTGTATCTGCTGGACCTGGCGCTCTGGGGCCTGGAGCACGGTGCGGATGGGGAATGGCCGGCGAGGGACCGGCCGGCGCTGGAGGAACAACTGGGCCATCTGTGCGCGTGGAAGCCAACGGACGTCCTGGGGTGGCTGCTGGAAAACCCGGACGGCCCGGACCCGGAGGGTCACGCTGAATCAAGGGGAGGGCCTGCCGTTGATCAGCTTTTTAAGTGATCTGCAACCCGAGGGTGGTTTTTTTACCCTTGGGGCGGAAACTCCCAAGGTGGCAAGCCGGCAACCGGTTAGGCAGTGTAGAGGATCTAATGGCAGGCAATATTGCTTCTAGACACCAACCCACCACAGAACGCACGCCCATCGCTGCGAGGGGGCGGCGTCACAAAAAGATGCCTGTGATCGTTCCTGTATCCGAAGCAGTACTCGATTGGCTGGTCTCAAAAAGGCATTTGGCCGCGAAAGACCGCGAGAATGATCGTGCTATTAAGCTCGCGATCGAGTCACTTCTATCTGCCAGCGTGAGGAGCGCTGCATTGTAACGCAATCATGGCCATCCGTCAGACCGATTCCGGTTCTTCGACACATGGTCCACGAAGAGTTTCCGGCGCCGCCGCAGCGGATCCCCTATGACGCGCGTCCCCCGCTGAGTGCAGCCGCTTGCTGGGTCTCGACCGACATTTTTAACGGCAGCACGGCGTACAGCCCGGCCGGCACGGCTGGCGCTGCGGCTCCCAGAGCAGCAACAAGGTAGCCGTTGACGGCTGTTTGGGCAGGAAAGCTCAATTCTTGGATGCTGAGAAAAAGCTTGCGCTCTCGGTAGTGGTTGAGCGGATTCATCTGATAGGGAGACGTAAGGTAGGTCATCTTGAGAAACCAAAAACCGAGCGAATGTTCGATGCCGAAATCAGAATTCCCTTTGTCGACCAATGAAGGCTTGAAAATTCCGCGGGCCGACAAGGCGGACACCTTTTGCCAATAGACCCGCAATGCGTCCCGCGCTCCGACTCGGCCACCGGCGGCTAGGCCGTCGGCGAGCACGACCGCATTGACAGCGCCGGCGCTGGTTGCGCTGATGCCTTCGAAGCTGAGCCGTTCGTCCTCGAGAAGCCGATCAAGTACGCCCCAGGTGAACGCGCCGTGACTGCCGCCGCCCTGAAGCGCCAAGTTCACAACTTTGGACATTTGGAAAACCTTTCCCTTCTTCCGGGTCGAGCGATTGAGTTGAGGACTTTCGAGCAGTTCGTGTCGCTGAATCGGGCGTACCGAAAGAGGCGTACAGGTCGGCGAAAGAAAACGAGACCAACGGTGGGAGCTGCCCGGCAAGGCGATGCCCTTTTTAATCCTTCGCCTTCGACTGCGTTTCGTTGGCGACAATAAACGCACGAATGTCGCCCGACATATCTAATAGCTTCAGCCATTGTTCTTTATACAGGGTCACGGGAAGGCGTGCCGTAGATCGAGACCGCTCCCTTTTCGCTGACCCTCATGCGGCTGCCTTTGGACGACCCCTTTTGAGCGCGGCGTTTTCATTGTCGTTCTTCGTCGGATATGGCGTTTCCGGGTTTGTCATCCCAAGGCGCGACTGAACATCCTTTCAAAATAATCGAGATGCTGCAGTGAGTTTGCGAACGCGGATAGCGTCCGTCACACGGCGCTCCTACTAGCACGACGGCGTTGCTCGAACAGGGTTGTCCCGAGCCAGCGGAGCTAATTTCTCTCGGATGCCGGCTAAGTGTTCACGTCCCCAAAAAAGTTCGCCCTCGACAATGAAGCTGGGCACGCCAAATACGCCAGCACCTTCTGCGGACTCTCGGATTGTATCGAGCTCTATCCGTCCCGCACCAGCTAGGAATCCGCGGAAACCAGTCCGGTCGGCATGGACTTCAGATAAAACTGCTGCAATTGTTTCAGCGTCTTCAATGTCTAGCTCGCGTCGCCAGAAACGTTCAAAGACACGATCGTGATAAGCGCGAAATTGGCGTTCGCCCTGACGTTTTGCCCACAACATACCGATTGCGGCGAGAGAAGAATCCCATATTTTTCGCGTCCCGAGAATTACTAAACCCCGCTTGCGGGCTTGTCGTCGGCAGTCCATGTATGAATAGCGCACTCTGCGCCACTGGTGGCCGTTCCGGTTGGACTCAATGATCTCGCCACGCTCATCTAACCGAGCGCTCCCAAGATAGCTCGGAATGTCGAGCGTGTACGGCAACCATTCGATATTGATTTCAAAGTCGCGCTCAAGCTCATAAATCAAATCCTTCGCAAGGAACGCATAAGGGCTTTTATAGTCGCTGTAGACCAATATTGTGTTTGGCCTGTCCATGGTCGTGCTGATCGGTTTTGCACAAAATATCATTATACCCTAGCGAACCTCCTTTTAAGTACGGGAGTTTCTGGCACTACCCTGCCCACCCGTGTCGCCTGCAGAAGATTTTCAACCTCATGCTAAGGCCCGTTCAAGCGCGCCGACATTACGTCCAATACCCTCTGGGACGGGCAGCTTGACCATGTCCAAAACATGTATGGGGTAATAGATGAAATCTTCGAATTCGTCGCCACATTCAAAGACTTCCCGCCACGCTCGTTTCCGCCGAACTTTAATCCCGCAAACATCATGGAAAATACGACCGATACGTGACCGAGGGATTGGATCTCGATCAAGTCGGCGCTGGGTTGAACCGAATGATCGAGAAACAGCTGCAAGATCGCGGGATAAAGCAATCAAGAGCCCCGGAGCACCTCGACTTACCAGTGCGTCCCTGAGTTCCCCAGGGGGCGCCCGTTCTCGCGTGCCTGCGTTGGCGCGCTGGTTAGTAGGTAACGTTGAGCCGGACCTCCGCCTTGAAATTGTAGACCGGGTAGTCCTTGATAATAGGGACTGCTATCTCGATCGAAAGAGCGGTGTGGTCCGTCAGATTTCGTCCCACTCTGGCATCGAACGGAAGAAAGAAGCGTCCGGTCTGTCCCGCGACTGGATCGCCGAAATTCACGCGGATGTCCGCGCTGGGATAAAGAGAAACGAACCAACTGTAGGGTAAGCCTAGGTTGAAAAAGGGCGCCAGTTGCAGATTGCTTATATTTCGCTTGGAAGGATCGCCTGCAAAGCTCACGTCATATCGCGCAAAGGGTTCAAGATAACTGCCCGAGCTAATCTCCCGCAGCCCGAAGCGGAACCCGCGATTGGCATGATTTGCCATTTTCCACTACTCAATGGATCCCAGCCGGTCGGCGCAATCACGCGAGCGCCAAAACCACCCGCCCAATGTTCGACCTCCTGACTGTTCATTGGCACGCTGCGAGACACGGCCCGATATCTGCCGGAAACGTATTCCCCTGGCGTGGCGCCGCTCATTAAAGCCCCGGCGGGCATGCGCGCCCGCCGGGGACTTCCCGCCAGAGCCGTACCGCTGGGTTTGTGGGGAGCTATGCTCTCCATCGGCCCTGAAAGCAAAGAACATGTTCGGGCGCTTTGGCGGAGTTCAGGCCGGCGAAGTGGAGCGAGTCAGGGGCAGCACAACCCGGTGGCGCCTGAGATGCGGTGAGCCCAAAGTGTCTCCGCATTTTTGGCATTCATAGCAGACGGTTTTTACGCGATGAGGCGCGAGAGGATTAAATATTGTCGTGACGGTCGCCATCGGTATTTTGCAGTCGTTGCAGATTGGCGCTGGAAATTTGACCTCGACGCAACGGACTGACTGGTTGGACATGCTGGACGCTCGCTGCTCACAAGAATATAATGCCGGGGAGGCAACGCCCGTTCCGCCACGCTTTTCCATACTCGGCTTACATGCCGGGAACGCCGTGTGGCTTTAGGATTTGAATCTGCAACCGGCCCCCGTCTTTCGGCTTTGTATGCGTACGGAGGTCGGGGGAAGCCCCGCCGGCCTTTGGCGGGGCTTCGGTTTTGGAACGACGCAGCACGCGAAATCTCAATTTCGATGACGCTCTTAGCGGCTCGAACTCCCCGGCGATCGCGATCGCAATTCTTGGCGCGCAGTCACATGCCGCATCGATGACCGTTTTATGCTCAACAGGGCCTACGCCGTGTTCTATGCTCGGCCAGTCTCCTCGGAGGAACAATCATGCAGAAGCTGACTCTGATTGCCGCGTTAGCCCTTGACATCGCCGGCTCGTCTGCGCTCGCCTGTGATTGGAATAAGGAAGCCAAAACTGAAACGCCGGCGAGGCGACCGCCCAACGGGAGGCGCCAGCGCAACGTGTCGAGGATGGCGTGACTGTCGTGGCGGACGTCTAACACGTTAATCGCCGCCGCGCCTGCAGATAACGGTCGAGCAAACCGCGCGGTCCGTAGCGAACCCCGCTCACGCCTTTTGCCGTCAGATCGCGCCACCATCCGTCCGCTGCGGCCGCCGGTCTTGGATTGATGGCGGGCGGGACCTCACACTCAACTCTTCCTGGGCTCCGCCAGTGTCGTAATCATGATCGCGAAGGCGGAGGTTAGCGCCACTTCCTTCAGGCGCTCTAGGCGGCCGGCGGAACCCGCGTGTCCAGCTTCCATGTTGGTGCGGAGGAGGATTAGATTGCGATCGGTCCGCAAATTGCGAAGCCGCGCGATCCATTTCGCCGGCTCCCAATAGAGTACCCGAGGGTCGGCGAGTCCTGCCAAGGCCAGGATCGCTGGATAATTTTGTGCGCGCACATTCTCATAGGGTGAATAGGCGAGGATCGTCCGAAATGCCACGGGGTTCTGGATGGGATCGCCCCATTCAGGCCATTCGGGCGGCGTGAGCGGCAGCGTCTCGTCCAGCATAGTGTTGAGGACATCGACGAACGGCACCTCGGCAATAAGGCCTGCATAGAGCTCGGGCCGCATATTTGCGACCGCCCCGATCAGTGTGCCGCCTGCAGATCCGCCATGTGCAACCAACTTGTCCCGCGCGGCAAAGCCGTGCTCCACCAAGTATTCGCTCGCCGCGATGAAATCGCGGAAAGTGTTCATTTTCTTCGCCAACTTGCCGTCGCGATACCATCGCCAGCCCTTCTCACTGCCGCCGCGCACGTGAGCAATGGCGTACACGAAGCCACGATCGACAAGAGAGAGCCGATTGGAGTTGAAAGAGGCGGGGATCGAAATGCCATAAGCACCGTACCCGTAGAGGAGGCATGGCGCGGTGCCGTCAAGCACACAATCCTTGCTGTAGAGCAGTGAGATCGGAACGGTTTCGCCATCGGCAGCCGGCGCGAACAATCGTCGGGTCACATAGTTGGAAGCGTCGTGACCACTTGGGACTTCTTGGCGTTTGCGCAGCGTCCGTGCTCGCGATGCGAGATCGTAATCCCAGACTTCGGAAGGCGTTGTCATCGAGGAATAGGTGAAGCGAAGGATGTTTGTGGCGAACTCGTAACCGAGATCAAACCCGAGCGAATAAGCCTCCTCCGTAAACGCTATAGCGTGCTCCTCCTCGGTGCCGAGGTTCCGGACCACGATGCGCGGCAAGCCATCTTCGCGTTCGAGCCTGATGAGCCAGTCCCGAAGAACCATAAACGAGAGCAAGTATATGCCTTTGCGGTGAGGAACCAGATCGCGCCAGTGAGCTCGGCCGGGCGTCTCAAGCGGCGTCCAGACAATCTTGAAGTCCTCGGCGCCATCCGCGTTCGTGCGGACCATCAACGCCGGGCCGCCATTGAAAGCGGGATGATGTTCGACATCATATCGAACAGCGGCTTCGCGCGCGGCAACGAGTGTCGGTCTCGCCCTAGGCTCGACTAGGTCAAGGAGCCAAACCTCCGAGGTTTCATGATCGTTCATCGTAATATCGGCAAACCGGCCGGACGTTTGGCGACCGACCGACATAAACAAGCCTGGATCGGCTTCCGCTAGTACGCGAACGTCAGCAGTCACTGGCGTTCCAAGCCGGTGCTGAAAAACGCCGACAGGCCGGTGGCTCTGGTCGAGGCGCACGTAATAGAAGGCCGCGGCGTCGTGCGTCCAAACCGCTGAGCCGGAGACGTTGGATATCGTGTCGGCGAGTTCCGTTCCATGTTCGATCGCGCGCACACGAGCAGTATAAAACTCGGAACCAATGTCGTCCGACGTCCACACGAGCAACTGATGGTCGGGCGAATGAACGGCGCCCTCAAGTCGAAAGAAAGGCTTGCCGCGCGCGAGCGCGTCGCCGTCAAGGAGGAGCTGTCGAGCGCCGCCGTCACGCATCTCCCGGCAAAACAGCGGATGTTGTCCGTCCGTGCGATAGCGCACATAATACGCATAAGGCCCGTCTGGCTGAGGCACAGTGGAATCGTCTTCCTTGATCCGCCCCTTCATTTCGATAAACAAAGCTTGCTGGAGAGCAGCGTTGTCAGCGAGGACATGCTCGCAATAGTCGTTTTCCGCCTGAAGGTGGCAGCGGATCGCATGATCGAGCTGTTGCGGATCGTGCATCACCTCCCGCCAATTCGGAGCTTTTAGCCAAGCGAACTCGTCGGTGAGGTCAATCCCGTGAAAACTGCGGACAAAGGGCCGTGGCTCCGCTTGCGGCTCACTCGGCAAAGGTACTTTATTGTTGACACTCAAGGTCCACACCCTTTTGCAGCGGCCAAAATCGCACTCTCTCTGGCCGCAAACTGACAAGAGCTTGACACTACCCGCTCCATCAGCAGCGATTAAGATCCCTCGATTCTTTTTAACTTAAAGGGCGACGGGCCCTGAAAGTCGGAACGACAATAGACGTGTGTGCAGCGTCTCGATTGGTACGAAGAAACAACCGACCCGCTCTATGCGGACAAGTACGGCCTCTACAAGGTGGAACAGTCGGACGTCGGCGATAAGATTGACGTGCACATGCTGTTCGCCAGCAGCAATCTCCCGCACGCCGGCGTGGCGTCTTAATGACACCACCGCCAAGTTGCCGGCGCTTCTCACAAAGTGGGGCAGGCTGACTCTTAACGGACCGCTTGCGCCATTGCAGCGTCGGACGTCAGCGCGGTGGCGACCACTGTCGCGGCCCCGATCGACACCAGGGCGAACACCACAGCGACGAGAATGAAAAGCTTACGCATGTTGAACCCCCGTTCCCTGTGTCGTTATGGCGCGAGGCCCGGCCTTACACTGTGACGGGAATCACGCGATCTCGGATTTAACGCATTAGCCCGAAGGCGCGCGGGCCAGATACGGTGGCGTTCACCATCGATCCGGCCAGCGAACGTTTTCGTCGGGCCACTTTCGCATGACGCGGCTTCCCTGGCGGATGGTCAGCCCGATGCGAGGGCGACGCTTCACTTCCGAGTCGAAGATGACGCGGGCTCGATCGAGGTAGCCCTTGCCGCGCTATTCCAATCGAGTGCCTCAAAGGCGGTTCGATTTCGAGCACTTCGGGCGCCATCCGACAAGTGTCAATCAGTGCCCACGCGGTGCAATCTGCTTGTGCAGGGCTTTGATGGACATTCCCGCGCGGCCCGCATTGAGCGAGGCAACCTCGCCGGCGCCGACGAGCCAACGGTCACAAACAATTGACGACGCACGAGCGAAGGGGCTTGGAGGTCGTCCGAGCATCCCGATGCCACAATAAGCGGCGCCAAGGGCCAAGAGATGCGGCCTGACGATACCGCCGACGCAGTATTCTAGCGCCGGTGCTGTGGTCGCGCAGTCCTTTCTGTACAACTCGGTCTTCTTCACGTTCGGCTTGATGCTCGCTCATTTTCACAACGTTCCACCTAGCGGGTCGGCTTTTACCTCTTTATCTTGGCGATCGCCAATTTCTGTACCCAAGGCGTTGGCGCGTTGGTAGGCGCTGCTTTCGTTGCCTGTCATCTCGCGCAAAAAGCGCAGTGATCTTTCGGCGAGAGGAGGGTTTCTGCCTACCATCGTGCCAGGCCTCGCCAGCGAGGCAAGGCCGCCGCGCCGGCGCCGTTATCGCGCCCCCCGTCTTGCCGACTTGCTCGGACTACCGCCTCTCGGCCGCCGGCCCCAGCGTGTCGACTTTTGGATGTTTCTTGCAATATACTATTGTAGTCGGGATTTGCCCTCGTACGGGCTTGACCACCGATCAACAATTGATCCGATGGGGCACCCTAACCTTTACGGATCGGCGTTTTGGGTAGGATCCGTGGCGAACAAAACAGAACATAGCGAAGACCATCACGGCGCTGACGCCCTTGATTTGCGCCGGCTTCGCTACTTCATCGCCCTCGCCGAGGAATTGCATTTTGGCCGCGCCGCAGAGCGGCTCCAGGTTGCCCAGCCGCCCCTCTCCCGCCTTATCGGACGAATTGAAGCCGACATCGGCGCGCAGCTGATCGACCGCAGCCGCAGCCAAATTCGTCTGACTCAGGCGGGAAAGGTATTGCTTGCGCGCGCGCGCGAGATCATTCGCCAAGTCGATGAGGCGACAGACGAGGTCGCTCAATTGGGCTCCGGTAAGAGCGGAATATTGCGCATTGGCTTCGTCGGGTCGGCTACCCACGGTTTCCTGCCTTCGCTCATTAAGACCTTCCGCGCGCATCAACCCGATGTTGAGCTTACCCTTTCGGCGATGAACAACGCCGGGCTCAAGGAAGCGCTGATTCGCCGTGAAATCGACGGCGCCATTGCCCGGCCAGCGATCGAAGACGATGAAATCGTCAGCGAGAAACTGCACGAAGAGCCGCTGATCATCGCGCTGCCGGACGCGTTTGAACCCGAATGGCGGCAGCCACTGCCTCTGGCTTCGCTTCGAGACGCCTCATTCATCCTCTACCCGCAACATCCCCGTCCGAGCTTTGCCGACCATATCCTGTCGGTTTGCAATGCTACGGGCTTTCGGCCGCATAATCCGGTCATGGCAATGGACTATCAGACAGCCATTAGTCTGGTGTCCGTGGGCGTGGGCGTTTGCATCGTCCCGCGATCGGTCTCTGCGACGCAGCACGCCGGCGTTATCTACCGCGATTTCCTCGGGCCGAATCCCGGAACGTCACTATCGCTCAACTACCGGATCGACAATCGCTCGCCGCAGCTCCTCGGCTTCCTCAACGTGGCACGAGAATGTGCGCGCATCCTAAAGCCGGCCGTGCTGCGCTTAGCGACCGCTTGGTCAGTAAGCCCCGTCGCAGAGCCGGCGCTGAAGCGTTCATTCGGCTCCCTCCCGTAAGTGAAAGCTTCTAAGGAGATTATCGCCCGCGAGCATGTTGCGCTGCGGCATAACGGCTACTTCCGTGGTATCGCTCTATACCTTTCAAAAAGGCCCATCGCAGTCGCATTGTGTGGCCCACCATGCAGCATTCGGCCGCCAGTTTTTCAAGTCTACGCGCTTCGACGTTAAGAGTTGAGGCAGTCGAAACCTTCGTCGTCGATCTCCCAATAATCCGCCCGCATTTGTTGTCCGTGGCGACCATGCGGGCGCAGACTTTGATGATCGTCAAGATCGTCTGCTCGGACGGAATAACGGGTTTTGGCGAGGGCACGACCATTGGCGGCCTTGCCTATGGGGCCGAAAGCCCAGAGGGTATGAAGCTCGCCATCGACCGATACATCGCGCCGCTCTTGAAGTCCGGCCACCCGGCCCGCGTACCGGAGACGATGATAGCGATCCGCAAGGCGATCAAAGGCAACAACTTCGCAAAGTGCGCAGTCGAGACGGCGCTTCTCGACGCTTGGGGCAAGCGCATCGGTCTTCCGATATCAGAACTGGTTGGCGGCCGTCTGCGAGATCGTCTGCCCGTCGCGTGGACGCTCGCAAGCGGCGACACCGCGATCGACATCGCCGAAGCGGAACAGATGCTGGAGCTCAAACGGCACAATGCCTTTAAGCTTAAGATCGGCCGACGGTCGATTGACGAGGACGTTGCACACGTCGCGGCGGTCAAACGGGCGCTTGGCAACCGAGCCAGCGTGCGGGTCGACGTCAATATGGCGTGGAGCGAAGTCGAGGCGAACAAGGGGCTTGCTGGTCTCGAAGCTGCCGGGTGTGACCTCGCCGAGCAGCCCGTTGAAAGTCCGACCGCGCTCGCACGCCTTGCTGCTCGCTTCGACATTCCGATCATGGCGGACGAATCCTTGCAGGGGCCGGAAACGGCTTTCGCGCTTGCGCGCGCGAGCGCCGCGGACGTCTTCGCGGTCAAGATCGCCCAATCGGGCGGTCTCTACCAGGCCGGCAGAGTCGCCGCGATCGCCGATGCCGCAAGTATCGGGCTCTATGGCGGAACGATGCTCGAAGGCTCGATTGGCACGATCGCCAGCGCCCACCTCTTTGCAACGTTCCCGACACTAACGTGGGGTACGGAATTGTTCGGGCCGCTGCTTCTCACCGAGGAGTTAGTCACCGAACCGCTGCAGTACCGTGATTTCGAGTTAGCGGTGCCGACGGGACCCGGACTCGGCATTGAACTTGATGACGATCGACTGCGCTTTTTTCAGCGCGATGGTGAGCGGCGCAGCATCAGCACATCGTCAGCGCGGGCGGGACGTTAGTCATGCTGTTCCACGTTCGAATGGACGTTCGTCTCCCGCACGATGCGGATTCCGAAGCTAATCGACAAGTTGCGGAACGACGAGAAAGCGCGCGCGCAACAGCTGCAGCGCGAGGGCAAGTGGCGCCACTTGTGGCGGATCGTCGGCGAGTACGCGAACATCAGCATCTTCGACGTCGAAAGCCCCGACAAATTGCACGAGATCCTGACGTCACTTCCGCTGTTTCCCTTCATGCAAATCAAAGTGACACCCCTCTGTCGCCATCCGTCCGCGATAGCCTCGGATGGCGACTGAGATCACCACAGCGTCGACAAAAGGGAGGTTGCCATGGCCGCCAAGCTCACACAGACCGAGGAAATTAAAAACTTTCTCAACGTCGTCAGCGGAATGACGTCAGACAAAGGAAATCCGCGGGCTAAAAAGATCGTGCACCGGATTCTCGCCGATCTTTTCAACACGATCGAGGATTTGGATGTGCGGCCTCACGAATTCTGGGCCGCCGTCGACTACTTCAACGATCTCGGTCAGCACATGGAGGCCGGTCTGCTGGCACCGGGGATCGGTCTCGAACATTTTTTCGATTTGCGCATGGACGCCGAGGACAAGGCGGCGGGTGTCAAACAGGGCACGCCGCGAACCATTGAAGGTCCGCTCTACGTCGCGAACGCGCCGCTGTCGAAAGGCAGCGTCCGTCTTGATGACGGCACCGACAAGGGCGAAGTGCTCTTTATGCACGGAGTTGTCCGCGACTTGGACGGCAAACCAGTCGGAAGCGCAATCGTTGACGTCTGGCACGCCAATACGAAGGGCATGTACTCGTTCTTCGATAAGAGCCAGAGCAAATATAATCTGCGACGGCGGATCGAAACCGGCCCTGACGGCCGTTATGAATTTCGCACCATCGTACCTGCCGGATACGGCTGCCCACCCGATGGACCGACCCAGCGCGTGCTCGACGAGCTTGGCCGGCATGGGCAGCGCCCCGCGCACATCCACTTCTTCGTATCGGCACCCGGACATCGGCACCTGACGACGCAGATCAACATCGCTGGCGACAAGTACCTGTATGACGACTTCGCCTTCGCGACACGCGAGGGGCTCATTCCGAAGATAATCCGGCACGAAGACGCGAAAAAGATGAAAGAGAAGGAATTGAACACGCCATTCTCTGAAATCGAGTTCGACTTCACCCTGACCGCTCTCACGAAAAAAGACGCCGAAGACGTGGTTCATCGGCGGCGGGTGGAGGCTGCCTGAACGCAGCACGCGACGCGGCTCTGCGGACGTGAGATTTCGTCCGCGGAGCTGAGCATCACACTTTCGGCACTCGCCGGAGATTTCGGTTTTGAGGGAGGGTTACATGGCCTCGAAAATGAGTAGGCGCCAAATGCTGCACACCGCATCGGCTGGCGCGGTTGCGGTGGGTTTCAGCAATTATTCAGCCGCCGCGACAAAGACGGTCAAGATCGGCTTGGTTGCGCCGCAAACGGGACCGCTCGCGATCTTCTCCGAGCAAATTCCCTGGACTGTCGAACAAATCAAAAAGGCGACCGGGGACAAAATCACGATTGGCGGTACGACCTATCCGCTTGAGATCGTATTGCGTGACAGCCAATCCAGCCCGAACCGGGCCTCCGAGGTCGCAAAGAACCTGATCCTGCGCGACAAGATCGATCTGATGACCTGCTTTGCAACGCCGGAGACCGTCAATCCGGTCGCCGACCAATGCGAGCTATCCGGCATTCCGTGCCTATCCAACGACGCACCGCTTGAGCCTTATTTCTTCGGCCGCGGCGGCGACCCGAAGAAGGGCTTCGAGTGGACCTATCACTTCTTTTTCAGCGCGACCAATCTGGCTGATTCCTATTTCGCGGCATGGGATCAGGTGCCGACCAATAAAGTGATCGGCGCGCTGTGGCCAAACGACAATGACGGTCAGGCCTTCTCCAAGATCTTCACTGCGTTGGCGGAGAAGAAAGGCTACAAGGTTGTAGATCCAGGCCGTTTCGATCTGCCGACCGGCAACTACAACGCCCAGATTTCGGCGTTCAAAGCCGGAAACGTCGAGATCGTTTCCGGGGTCCTGCCGCCGCCGGAATTCACTGCCTTCTCCAGCGCCGCCGCGCAGCAGAATTTCCGGCCGAAGGTAGTGTCGGTCTCCAAGGCCACCGAATTTCCCGCGGCCGTCGAGCCGCTTGGCGAACGCGCGCGGGGCCTTTCTGTTGAGGTATGGTGGTCGCCGACCCATCCCTACAAGTCGGGGCTTACCGGACAGACGTCGCAGCAACTCGCTGACGGGTACGAAGCGGCGAGTGGCAAACAATGGTCTATGCCGCTTGGCTTCCGCCATTCGCTGTTCGAGGTCGCGCTCGACGTGCTCAAGCGCACCAAAGACATCAACCAGCCGGCATCCATCCGCGACGCATTGGCGTCAACGGACTATGCCTCGATCGTCGGGCCCATCAACTTCAAGAAAGGCCCCTTCCCCAACACCTGCCGTACGCCTCTCGTGATCGGCCAATGGCAGAAGGGCAAGAAGTTCCCGGTCGATTTGGTGAACGTCGATAACACGACCGCGACAGATATTCCGGTTGCGGCCAAAATGATGCCAGTGCCCTACAGCTAAAACGGGTAGCATTGTGCATGATCACGCTGGCGTACAAAAGGACGGCGCGGCAGTCCTCCGGCTACGGGGAATGTCGCGCCAGTTCGGCGGTCTTCGAGTCATCGAAGACCTTCAGCTGGATGTGGCTAAGGGCGAGATAGTCGGCATCCTCGGACCTAATGGTGCGGGGAAAAGTACCCTCTTCAATCTCATCTCGGGCGTGTTGGTGCCCGACCGCGGCACCGTCGTCTACAACGGACGAGACGTGACGACGTTGGACGTGTGGCACCGGCGGAGACTCGGCATCGGACACACCCATCAGATTCCGAAGCCCTTCGGCCACATGACCGCGTTCGAAAACGTATTGGTCGCGGCCGTGCACGGGGCCGGCCTATCGATCCGGCAAGGTCGTCACGAAGCGGACGAGTGTCTCGCCCTAACCGGCTTGCGCAAGCGCTCTGCCGTGCGAGCCGGACAGCTCACGTTACTTGATCTCAAACGGCTGGAATTGGCGAGGGCAATCGCCGGCCGACCAAGTCTTTTGCTCCTGGACGAAATCGCCGGCGGCTTGACCGAAGCGGAATGCCATACGCTTTTGGATATCCTTCGCGTGCTGCACAGCCAGGGCGCGACGATTGTGTGGGTCGAGCACGTCATCCACGCGCTCATAAAGCTCGCTAACCGGCTCGCCGTGCTCTATTCCGGATCGTTTTTGGCTTCGGGCGCACCCCAGGAAGTGCTCGCCGACAAACGCGTCAAGGACATCTACCTTGGCCAATGATCGTAACCATAGCGGCGGTTCGGGACTTCTAGCGACCAGGGGGCTCAGCGTCTATTACGATCAATTTCAAGCAGTGCGCGAAGTTGATTTCAGCATCGACGCCGGCGAGATCGTGGCTCTGATCGGCGCCAACGGGGCCGGCAAATCGTCATTTCTCAAAGCGCTTGTCGGTCAGGTCGATCGGATCGAAGGCGCGATCGAGTTCAGCGGCCGAAGTCTCACCCGTATGTCGACGCCCGCGATCAGTGCGGCCGGCATCGCCCTCGTCCCTGAAGGCCGACGCTTGTTTCCGTCGCTCACGGTCGACGAAAACCTGCGAATCGGTTTGAGTATCGGTCGGCGCGGGCCAATCACACTCGACCAGGTGTACCAATGGTTCCCGTCCATCGCCTCCCGACGCGGTCAGTTGGCGCGTAGCCTGTCAGGCGGCGAACAGCAGATGGTTGCGCTCGGGCGAGCGCTTCTCGACCAACCCGCGTCTGCTTCTTTGCGACGAGATCAGCCTCGGGCTAGCACCGGTCGTGGTCGGCCAACTCTATGAATTCCTGCCGTCGTTGCGATCAAGCGGCATGGGATTACTCGTCGTCGAACAAGATGTTCGGCGCTCGCTGGCGATGACGGATCGATTTTACTGCCTTTTGGAGGGCGCGGTGTGCTTCTCCGGCCGCTCAAAGGAGACCGATCGGGAGGCGATCATGCAGCATTATTTCGGCGTGTGACGATCATGGCGTTGGAACTCCTCAATCAGATCATACAAGGCGCACTGATCGGCGGACTGTATGTTCTCTTCGCCATAGGGCTTTCGCTTTCATTGGGCGTGATGCGTTTCGTCAATATCGCCCATGGCGACCTGATCGTGCTCGCTTCGTTCATCTTGATGTCGTTCTCCGCGATCCTTGGTCTCTCCCCTTTCATCGCGGCGGCGCTCCTCATGCCGGTCGCCTTTCTCGCCTTCTATGCCCTGCAACGGCTGCTATTGCAGCGGCTGGTCGGCACCAATCTGCTAGGCGTTATTTTGGTTACATTCGGTCTTGCCATCGTGATCCAAAATGGGCTGCTGCAAACCTACGGCCCTGATACTCGCAAACTCTCCGGTGGCGCGCTGGAACTGAAGTCGATCAGCATCGGTGGCGGCCTTAGCATCGGTCTGTATCCGCTGTTGGTTTTTGCAACAGCGGTGGCCGTGATCTTTGCACTCGATCGCTTTCTCTATCGCACCTCGATCGGCTCGCGCATTCGCGCGGTCGCCGATGACCCCGTGGCGGCAAATCTCATCGGTCTTCCCTCCGCAAAGATCTACGGCATCGCAATGGGCGTGGTTGGACTGACTGTCATCTCGGCTGCTTGCTGCATGTCGGTATGGACCAATTTCGATCCCGAAATCGGGCCAAGCCGTCTCTTGATCGCATTTGAGGTCGTAGTGCTAGGGGGCCTCGGCAGCCTCTGGGGCACATTGGTTGGCGGCATCATCATCGGCGTCGCGCAAAATCTCGGCGCGCAGGTTGATGCGGCATGGCAGATCCTCGCGCAACACCTGGTATTTCTGGTCATCCTTTTCCTACGCCCGCAGGGACTTTTTTCCCGAGGATCCCGCACGTGAGCAATCCGAGCGGACTGGCCCCTCACGTCCCCTCCGCGGACGCGACAGCCGACAAAGCCAGTCAACTACAAATGCTAACGCTGGCGTTGCGGATACTGCTGGTCGTTGCCATCGTACTTTTGGGCGCGGGTCCCTGGATATTTGATCTCAATCAACTGACACTATTGACCGAGTTTTTCACGCTTCTCGTTCTAGCGTTGATGTGGAACCTATTAGCCGGATACGCCGATATCGTCACCGTAGGACAGCAGGGGTTCGTCGGCGTCGGCGCGTACGCGTTCTTTGGATTAGCCGCGCTCGCGGGCCTTGATCCGTTTTTGTCGATCATACTCGCGGCGGCGATGACCGCCGTGCTTGCCGTTCCCGCGCTCCTATTCATCCTTCGCCTTCGGCTCGCCTACCTAGCGGTGGGAACTTGGGTGTTAGCAGACGTGCTGAGCTTGATCGCCGGCAAGCTGCCGGGCTTTGGGGGCGGCTCAGGTGTCAGCCTGCCGATCTCAATCGCGCGCGCCTTTGGAGGATCGGTGTCGCAGCGAGTCATCACGCTTTATATATTGGCGTTCATCCTGGCAGCCGCAGCGTTAACGGCGACGTGGTGTTTGCTTCGTTCGCGTGTCGGCCTAGGGTTGACGGCGATGCGCGACAACGAAGAAGGCGCCAAATCTGCGGGCGTCGACGTGCCGCGGATGCGCATCATTTGCTTTCTCTGGACTGCGCCGTTTCTCGGTTTGGCGGGCGTGCTCGTGACGCTGCAAAAGGTGCGTGTCGCGCCGTCCGCGTCGTTCAGTATCACCGATTGGACCATCTATATTATCTTTGCTGTCGTTATCGGCGGCATCGGCAGCCTAGAGGGCCCGGTTATCGGAACCGCCCTCTTTCTTTTGCTCCGAGAATATCTGGCGGATTTCGGTGCTTGGTATTTGATTTTGCTCGGCGCCGTGTCGATCGCCGTCATTTTGATCGAACCGCGCGGTTTGTGGGGTGTCTGGCGGCGATTTTTTCCGATCGACGTCATCCCGGTTTCGCACATGAGTCCCGAAACCATGGACCGCACAGATTTCGCAGTGACATCACAGCTTAAACACGGTCACCATCGTCGCGCAGAAACGGAACAGAAAGTATGAGACCGGTTGTGCTCGCCGTCGCAATCACAGGCTCGGTGCCACGAAAGGCCGACAACCCGGCGGTGCCAATCACCGTCGCCGAGCAGGTGGAGTCGACGCACGAGGCCTTCGAGGCTGGCGCGTCGCTCGTCCACATTCACGTGCGAAATCCAGACGAGACACCTTCTTCCGACCCGGAGTTATTCAAAGGTGTTATGGAGGGCGTGCGGCGTCATTGCCCCGGCATAATCGTCCAATTTTCTACGGGCGGCCGCGGTCGCGACCCGACCGCGCGCGGCAGTGCATTGTATCTGCGACCTGAGATGGCGTCACTATCTACCGGCTCAGTGAATTTCCCAACGATCGTCTACGAAAATCCCCCGTCGCTGATCGACGAGCTTGCGACGAGCATGAAGCAGCACGGTGTCCGACCGGAAATCGAGATCTTTGACCTTTCCATGATTCACGGCGCGCGTTTGCTGGTCGATCGCGGGATTATCGATCACCGCCCGCACGTGCAGTTCGTCTTGGGCGTCAAGAATGCCCTGCCGGCACAGGAGCATTTGCTCGATATCCTGATCGCCGAATTGCGGCGCCAACTCCCTGAAGCGACGTGGACCGCCGCCGGCATCGGCCGATATCAATCGGAAGTGATGGAATGGGCGTTGCGACGAGGAGCTGACGGCGTTCGCACTGGACTTGAGGACAATATCCGGGTCACCCGCAGCCAGCTGGCTAAAAGCAACGCAGAGCTCGTTTCACTCGCCACTGAAAAGCTCACCTGCCACGACGCCAGACCTGCCAGAGCTGACGAAGCGCGACGCATGTTGAGCGTGGCACCTTAATGAGTTGCCAGGTTTCGCCAAACTTCAGAGAAGGCTGTCCACCTATGACTCGAAATGACAGCGACGCATGACGTCGGTTACTGCCTTATTCGTGTGGCGGTGGATGGGCAGCGTGGTGCGCCGCACCTGATGCTATCGAACTCGCTGGGAAACAATCTAACTATGTGGACCACAACTGGTGACTTCGCCGAGCACTTTCGCATCATCTGCTATGACACCCGTGGGCACGGCAAACGCACGGCGGACAAGACGGAATAGTTACTCAGTGACCACTACGTCTGCTGTCTTAAAACCTACAATGCCTAGCGGCTGGACTCGGTGCGCTCGGAGGACGTCCAATCGCATCCGTGAAGTTTGGCGTGACAACGCTCTCGTTGACCTGCACCGTGTGTATCGGTCGGCCCCTTGCGGGATATGGAAATGCAATACACCACCCTCGGCTGTACCCAGCTGCGTGTCAGTGTGGCCGGCCTCGGCGGCGGCGGTTTTAGCCGTCTAGGCCTCAAAAACGGCAAAACGGAAGGCGAGGCTGCCCGCCTCGTCCTCGAAGCTGTCGATCTCGGCATCAACTTCATCGACACGGCGGCCGCCTACGGCACCGAGGGCATCGTCGGCCGTGCGCTCGCATCGCTACGGCGCCATCAGCTCGTGATCTCCACCAAGTCGACGGTGCGCCGCAACGGCGAGCCGGTGCGACCGGCGGAGCTCGTCGCCAGCATCGACAATTCGCTGCGCGTTATGAGCATCGACCATATCGACGTTTTCAATCTGCACGGCGTCCAGCTTGACGACTACGAATATGTGCTCGACGTACTGGTACCGGTGCTCGATGCGGAGAAGCAGAAAGGCAAAATCCGACACATCGGCGTCACCGAGGCTGCGATCGTCGACCATACAAATGAGATGCTCAAACGCGCCTTGCGCGACCCAGTCTGGGAGGTCTTCATGGTCGCCTTCCACATGATGCATCAGGTCGCGCGTACCAACGTGTTCGCGCAGACGCGGACCAAGGGCATCGGTACACTCCTAATGTTCGCCGTGCGTAGCATCTTCGCCGATCCGCCACGCATCGCGCGCGAGGTCAAGGAGCTCGCAGCCAAAGGCATGGTCCATCCGTCGCTCGGCGCGACCGACGAACCACTCGGCTTTCTTATCCATGACGGCGGCGCTTCCAACCTAATCGAGGCCGCCTATCGCTACGCACGACACGAGCCTGGCGTCGACGTAGTATTATTTGGCACCGGCAATGCCAACCATCTGCGCAGTAACGTGGCTTCCCTGCTCAAGCCACCACTGCCTGACGCCGATCGGGCCAAGCTCGCCGCCTTGTTCGGGCACCTCACCGGAGTCGGCCTGGACGACCCACAAGGACCCCGGCCGGCGCGAGCGTAGAATTGGGTGACACGCGAGGGAAGGCATGATCGCTGTTGAGGACCACCGATGTACCGTAAGACCTTGATCAGCGTGGCCATCCTTGCCCCTACAACTCTCGGCGCAGGTGCGGAGGGTGAGCCTGCCGATCAGCCCCCGCCGAAACCGACATTGGCGGATGTGCGGCAGTTGGCGGGACGATATCGCCGGCGATAAATCCAAGCTGGAGTTGACGATATGCAGCAAGCCATCGAGAATAACGACCTCGATGCCATCAAAGCGCTGACCGAAAGAACCAATACCCTCGAACAAACGCTCGGCCCCGAGTACGACATGGTGATCGACGGGCTCGATCAGGTCGATCTGAATACTGCCGAAGGGCAACCGTTGGCAGACGTGTTCAAAACCCTGCAAGCCATGTGCGAATAGCACAATTTGAGACTGCCTTTTGACGATTTAGTGCCCGACGGTGAGAGTATTGCCGGAACCAAAGTGCCGAACGACCGGTTCTTTGCCGTCAGGTGACGTCCACGTGATTGAATTGTTCGACCCTGCGAACTCAATGTTCGCTCCGTTAGCAAAAGTAACGACTACAGTGTTGTTCGAGCCGACCATATCGAGCCACTTGCAGTCGCCCGCTAAAGTGAGCGTGTTATTGCTGCCAAGAATGTGGGCGCCCCCGCCGGCGCAATCCAAAGTCGTCGTCTGACCTGAACCGATAAAGGATGCCCCAGCTCCTTCAAATGACAGGCCGTCGCCGAGCCTCTTCGTCTGCGCCGAGCTCCAACCTATGGTGAGACCAAGCCATCCAAACATGGCTGCCAAGATGAGACCTTTTCGCACGAACTTAGTCATCATTGGAGGCACCGAATCTGAACACAAAGCTGGAATTTCTTGCGACCGGGGCTAAGTCACTTGTCGATGTCGAATGTTTCTATTCAGGCCGAATGCTCAGCGGGTGTCAACGACCTAGTTTTAGAACGGTGCAATTGCTGTGGCTGCTCGGGCACGCCTCAACTAGCGCTGCCAAAGCCACACGAGGACTGCGAAAGCGCCGGACAACCACGCGCCTGCGGCAAGAAACGGGCTAACGATCTTGTGCCCCAGCCGATCGCACCCAAACGCGGACAGTGCAAACGCAAGCATGGTCACGCCGGCGACAATGAGCGACCGGCGCGACTGCATCCATGACCCACGGGGCGAGCTTGGTCGGCAGTCGATGCAGCGCCGCTGCTTTCTCTTGATCTTGGATCATCGCAGTCGGCAACATGCATTTTCCGTTTGGGCCTCGCTCGGTGGGCACCTTCGCCTTCTTGCAGTCGGCATCGGTCGCGAGCAGGAAGCCGACCTTTGCGACCATCACAATCGTGCCGGTGTCATTCTTGCTCTGGATCGTTGCGCCCCGACTTCGGGAAGCTTCTACCATTCGGAAACTGCCAGCACGTGGGTCGCGCTCATGATACCGGTTCCTCTTTTGGCGCGGCGGCCGGTTCTTGAACTCAATCTTGGGCGGCACGTCGGTCATAGCATAGTGGACGAACTGCTGGGGGCGCGGGCAGACCGTCACAGATCTCCGTTGCGACTAGGTCGCGCCCCCCGTCTGGTCCGACTCCTGTCCAATGAACATCGAAACCACTTCGTCGAAGCTGTTCACGGATCAACTGCTCAAACCTTACACCGTCGGCGCGAAGGTCCCTAAAGTCGATCATTATTCACTCGCTAACCCAGCTTGAGTGGGGCCAGATGCTGCACTTGCGGGCTGATTTAAGCCACTGCCGCGCTCGGCAGTTTCAAAACGGTGAGGATTTGCTCATCCGGGAGCAAAAAGGACTGCTCCTCGACTTCCAAGCGATCTGCACCCTTAAAGTCGAACCAGGCATCCGCTGGCATCTTCCGAGGGAAATTCTGCTCGGCGGCTCCGCTGAAGAGCATGTCGGCTGCGAATGTCTGCCGATCCAGCTCCCTTAACGGAAACCACCACGGTTGAATCATTGGAGCGCGTTCGAACCAGTGACGCTTGACCTTGTTGTGGCACACGATCGCCATCGGAAAATGGTTCGATAGCGTCACCTTGAAAAGCGTAGCCGTGAGGCTTGCGCAGAATTCGTCCGCAAGCTCTCGGGCCAAGGCAAGCGTCACTCTCTTCCATTTGCGCAGTCGCGGATCGAGGAGATAATTGGGTAGGATTAGATCGGAGGCGAAGGCGTCGGCGTGGCGCTCGGGATTCAACGCATCGTTGGCGAAATTCGCGACGTCGCGTTTATCGCAAAAGAGAAGCTGACCGCGATGATGGTGCCAATGTCCGAGCTCATGACCAAGGGAGAAGCGTCGGCGCTCAGGTAAACTCCGGCTGTTCACAGTAATTACCGCTCGTCGTTGAGTTCCGATAATCGTCGCCTCGGCTCCGTCGAGCTGTCGGTAGTTAACGATGGCCCCTCGATCCCAAGCGACGGCCTCTAAGTCGATATCGGCTGGTTCGGTGACTCCGAGCGAAATGAGAATGCGTTCGGCGGGGGTTGGTGACGAGGTCATTCCTCGGAAGCCTCGTCGTCCCGCGACTTCAAGCGCCTCTAATTGGGCCAGGTCGTCCAAGATGCCCTCTTCGTCGTTTTGCGACAGCTGGTTGCCCTTTCTCGCCGCCATCATCAGCCCCTCGCCGGTGGCCTTGCCGCCGGAGCGCATTTGCCGCAGCTTGCCACGCAAGGCGTCTTTGTCAGCCGACGGTTTTTCAAGCTGTTTCGACTTGAACAGCTCCATTGACGTCTTGGCGATCTCGAGGCGCAACTTTGCGCCCGCTAAATTGGCATCTTTGATCCTAGCGTCCATTTCCGCGATGACTTTGTCCGGATCGAGCCCCTCTGCGATCAGCTCTTCCCGAAGCTCCTGCTCCGTCGCGCGAAGTATGCTCTCGTCAATCGCAGCGTCGATTCTACGAAGCTCTTCGAGAGCTTTGCGTTCATTGGTCATGTGAGCCATCCCTTCGGATATTTTTTGCGCATGACCTTCCTGATCCGTTTCATGATGTAATCGAAGCCGGCTTGATCGACTCCGATAGCATCATTTCGCTCTCTGCCTTCTTTGCCATCGGAAATGGTAAGGATGGCGAACTGAGCTTGCTCATCGCCGTCTAGACAGTCGTAAATATGATCCACGATGTCGACCGCATCCTGCTCGATCATTGTGGCCTCCGGATCCATCTGGTTGGAGGCGATCTGGAGCTCCACGACCTTTCCGGAACCGTCGGTTGTCGCTAGCGGCACTTGTTTACTCAGGACCTCATGGCGGTGCGAGGCGATGCTGCGCATCGACTGCGCCAGGAATGCAACGATAGATTCGCAGCGGGGGCATTTTCTCTGCCCGGCGATGGCCCGGTAAATGGCCTCCCAATAAAGCTCACCTTCATCAAAATCCGTCCCGGCACGCCTACGCTGTTCGATGATCCGCAGTCGCAGTTTGTCAGCGGCCGAGAGTGAATCGACCGCCTCCAGCACCTCATCGGGGGTGAGGTGCTCCTTTTCGGGCTCCGAGACGTCGCCGGGAGCCGGGGTTTCGGTCACGTCATCCATGGCCTGGACGTCAACCTATGCCGGGCAGGGTCGCCGTCTCGGACAAAGAATTTTCGACCGAAAAATTCCGAGACGGGCCTGCTGGCCGGCATAACGCCAATAGGGTGTCCGCGCTAGCCCGAAAAGGAGCCGGCGCGGTGTCGAAAACTCGGAAAAATGCAGGTCGAACAATGAATTACTTGGATCTGCTGCGGCAATCGCAGCTTACCGCGTTGATCGAGAGTGCCTGCCAAAGCCTCGAAATTTCCCCGTCGCAAAATCAGCTGGCTCGCCAGCGCTACAAAGCCGTTGGCGACTGGCTGGCGCGGTCTGATAATCCCTTACTGGTGTCCATCGCCATCCGGCTCCAAGGCTCGGTCGCCGTCGGCACTACGGTCAAGCCGATCGGTGCGAAGGAATATGATGTCGATCTCGTCGCCCACGTCCCGGACCTCGATATCGCGATCTCCCCGGCTTCGTTGAAGAAGGGCATCGGCGACCGCCTCCGCAGCAACGGAACCTACGCCGGCCTGCTCGAAGAGATGCCCCGGTGCTGGCGACTGAATTATGCCAACGAATTCCATCTGGACATTACGCCGTCGATACCGAACCCCTCCTGCGGAATGGGCGGCGAACTCGTCCCCGATAAGACCCTCAAGACCTGGAAGGCATCAAACCCTCAAGGCTACCGGGCGAAGTTTGACCGGCGGGCGGCGCTCCTGCCGCGGATCCGGCGCGTTCTCGGTAAGGCCTTCGATTCGGCCCGCGCCGATGCCGACGTCGAGCCGTACCCGGAAAATCGGGGCCTGAAGGGGATTCTTCGGCGCATCGTCCAGATCGGAAAGCGCCATCGCGACATCCATTTCGTCGACGAGGATGAAGCGCTGGCGCCGTTGTCGATCATCATTACGACGCTTGCGTCGCGGGCCTACGAATATTGCGTGACCAAATTCGAATACGACGATGAGCTACAGCTTGTCTGCGATGTGTTCCGCAAAATGCCCGACATGCTGCAGGTCGGCGCCGAGAACGTTCGTCAGGTCTGGTGCTTGTGGAATATGACGACCGCGGGTGAAAACTTCTGCGAAAAATGGAACCAAGACCCGCGCCGCGCCGCAGCGTTCTTTGCCTGGCACGCCACGGCCCTGCACGACCTTGAAGCGCTCGCTGCCGCCGAAGGCCTCGATCAGGTGCGGCGGCGTCTCGGCGGGATTTTCGGAACGGCCCCGGCCACCCAGGCGATGGACTCCCTGACCGAGGATATGAATCGAGCTCGCGCAAAAAACAGATTGTCGGTCACACGTTCGGGATTAATCGCGGACATCATTGCCGGATCGACGCCGGTCCGCGCCAACACCTTCTTTGGCGCCGATTGCTGAGGCGCAATGAAGCCTGACCGCAAAAGTCTCACGTTAGCGCAGCAACATTTGAATCTGCGCAGCAACCCAGTCTGCGCGGGTTCGGGACAACTGCGCCGCGGTCGTCTTGTGTGGCGCTATGATGCGTCCCCATCGCCCTTGAGCCGCATCTACGGGGTGCGGATCGAGGCGGATCAGGAGCTGTGGCCCGAAGTGTTCGTCGAGACACCGGAGCTCGGCGTCCTGACCCGCGGCCGCAAGCTTCCTCATGTCTATGCTCAACAACCACCTCGCCTGTGCCTGTACCTTCCGGGAACATGCGAATTCCAACCATGGATGCGGATCGACCAGACGATAGTACCATGGACCGCGCTCTGGCTTTTCTATTTCGAGGAATGGCTTGCCTCCGACGAGTGGAAGGGTGGCGGAGAGCATCCCGGTGGATGGGACAGAAAGAATCGAGGCGGGCGAAGAATTGGTCCGAGCGGTGAGCGACATCTCAGCGAGAGGCCAACATGAATCATCGCGAAGACGTTGGGGAGCGTTCGTACAAGATTTTGTCTCTCGACGGCGGCGGCATTCGCGGCGTTTTCCCTGCCGCCTTTCTCGCCAAGATCGAGGAGCATGTGCAGGTGCCTATCGCCTCCTATTTTGATTTAATTGCAGGCACATCGACAGGCGGTGTGATCGCGATTGGCCTCGGGCTTGGCGTGCCGGCGAGCGAAATCCTACGTCTTTATGAAGACCACGGGCCCGCCATCTTCGATCAGGGTCACGGCCTCGTCGAGGATTGGTTCCGACAGCGTGTCCGCGGGTTCCGGCATCTGTTTGGCTCCAAATATTCATCCGCGCCGCTTCAGGACGCAGTAGCGGAGATTCTCGGCCAGCGCAGGCTTGGCGAAAGTCGCACGCGCCTCCTGATACCGGCCTGGCACCCCATGCTGGAGCGCGTCTACATCTACAAGACCGCTCATCACCCGCGGTTGGAGACTGATTACAAGGGGTTGGCTCTCGACGCCGCGATGGCGACGGCCGCGGCGCCGACTTTTCTCAAGCCGCATCTTACGAGCGACTCGATCGAACTCGTCGACGGCGGGGTCTGGGCAAACAATCCGATCGGCGCCGCTACCATCGAGGCCGTTGGTTTACTTAGTTGGCCGGCCGATCGCCTGAAAATCCTCAGCATCGGCACGATCGCTGATGTGGTGGCGCCGCCGCGATGGAAGGGGAAGCTGCCGATGGCCCCCTCTCTGGTTCGGCTATTCATGGCGGGACAATCGCACAGCGCTCTTGGGACGGCCAAAATAATCACCGGTGACGGTCATGATAGAAAGGCGATCTGGCGCATCGACCAGATGGCGCCGGCGGGGCGTTACACGTTGGATAACGCATCACGGATCGCGGAGATGAAGGAAAGAGGTTTCACCGAGGCGCGTGAGCAGATACCGGACCTGCGCCGTCATTTCTTCGATCGCCAGGCCGAATCTTTCATCCCAGATCATCGGCTGCAGTAAGGTCCCGGCCGGACTACTTTGAGTTAAAAGCGGATATCGGACTGGCGAACGCGTAAGCTCGCTTGACCGCTGAATGCGGATATCCACGCGGTGGAGAGCCCTGCGACATACGCGGTCGCGAGATTTTCGGTCTAGCGCGAGAGAGCGATTACGTCCTTGATGTGGGCCACCTCCAGAAACTGGAGGCCGCCGAATTTCGATATGGCTCCGCTGACGCCTGCTAGCTATGTGCTAGCTAGACACCGGTCCTCTGACTGAAATTATCCATTAAGTCGTTGATAATATTGGAGCGGGTGAAGGGATTCGAACCCTCGACCCCAACCTTGGCAAGGTTGTGCTCTACCCCTGAGCTACACCCGCATCCTTAAGAGGGTAAAACGGCAGGCCACCGGCCCGCCGAACCGAAGACCTATGCCAAAGCGCGGTCTTTTGCAACCGTCCCCGCTCGGCGTCGCGCCGAGTGAAAGGGCTTCGCTTGCGGGACGCTCGCTAGCGCTCGTAATCGGGAAGGCGCAGCGCGTTGTGCACGTCCCGCGCATTGCCACCTGGCATCTTGGCGGGGCCTCTGCTCGCAAGCGAAGCAAGGACCCGGTTGCGCACGTCCAGCTGCTCCTGGGTCCGCGGCAGAAAGAACGATCCGCCCTCCTTGGTCGCCAAGGCCTGGTTGGCCTCGGCGAACGGGCGCACGGTACGCTCGTAAGCCGCGAACGCGTCGACCGGGTTGTCATGCGCAGCGAGCTCTCCCGCCAACACATAGGCACCGACCAGCGCGAGGCTCGTGCCCTGGCCTGATAGGAAGGACGGCGCGAACGCGGCGTCGCCGACCAAGCCCACACGCCCCTTGGACCAGCACGGCATCCGGATCTGACTCACCGTGTCGAAAAACAGATCGTCGGCATGCCGCATCGCCTCCAAAAGGCGGGGTACTTCCCAGCCGTGGTCCGCGAACACGGCGGCGGTGCGCTCGATCTGCTCGGCCACGGACGGATTCACGGAGAACGGCGGTCTCTCGGTCGCGAAAATCAGAAAGCTGAACACCTTCGGGCTATCGCGCACCGCAAAGGCGCCTGCGGCACGTCCCGCCTCGGCATAGACAATCGCCCCATGCGAAAGGCCCCAATCGTTCGGCATCGAGAAGAGGTTGAATGTATAGCCGAGATACCGGTTGAAGGGCGCCTCAGGCCCGAACACCAGCCGGCGGACGTTGGAGTGCATGCCGTCCGCGCCGACAACGATGTCATAGTGGCGGCGCTCGCCACTCCTGAAGCGGACGTCGACGCGGGCGCCGTCGTCCTCGATCGCTTCGATCGAATCGTCGAAACGATAACGGACTGCACTGTTCCGGGTCAGCGCGTAGAGGAGCGTCGCGAGCGCGCCGCGCGGCAATTCGACATCCCGCGCCTGGTTGGCGGTCAGGTCGTAGATGGGAATCGCCCCAATCGTCTTCCCTGCGGCATCAACGAAAGTCACGGCGCGAGAGCCGATATGCGCCGCCTGCACGGCAGGCAGCAGCCCCATCCGCTCGACCACGTCGATCGCGGCGCCGCGGATGTCGATGGGATAGCCGCCGCTGCGCACGGCGGACGCGCGCTCAACCACCGTTACGTCGAAGCCGTGGCGGTCGAGCCAATAGGCCAGCGTGGGGCCCGCAATGCTAGCACCTGAAATCAGGACGGACCGGGCAACCTTTTGGATGAGTGTCGCGGACATGGTACGTCTCTCACTATTAGGATGCATCTCGCATCTAATATACCGATTCGCACATAAGATGCAATTCGCATCTTATTTGGGAGAAGACCGATGGAACCCGGAAGGAGCAGGCGGCGCGGCACGGCGCTGGACGAGGCGATCTTGGCCGCCGCATGGGCCGAGCTGACCGAGCATGGTTACATCGACATGACGCTCGAATTTGTCGCCAGACGCGCGGGCACCAGCCGGCCGGTTCTGTACCGTCGCTGGCCAACCCGCATGAAGCTCGCGACGGCCGCGATCGTGCGCTACCTGGCGCTCAATCCGATCAGCGTGCCCGACTTGGGGAGCGTCCGCGACGAGCTCCGTCTGCTGCTCCGCCACCTCTCCGACCGCGCCCGGCCGGAGCTGCTGCGGCTCATCTTCGACATGACTGGCGACCTCGCGGACGCGCGGTCCAACCTCGCCGACCTCAAGGCCGAGATCACCAACGGTGTTCTCATGCGCAGCATTCTGCAGCGCGGGATTGATCGCGGAGAGATCGATCGAGACCGTCTCACGCCACGGATTGCTGCGCTACCGACCGATCTGGCACGCCACGAAGTGCTGATGACGCTTGCGCCGCTTTCCGACGACGTCATCCGGGAGATTGTCGACGAGGTCTTCCTGCCGCTTGTTCGCAGCGATCGCAAAGGTCGCTGAGGGCGGCGCTCAGTCTCGGCAGCCTCGCGGCGACAAGAAGCGACGCGACCGAGGAAGGGGCGCGCGGCAGGCTTTTAGCCGACACCGATCATGATCTATACCGTTGCCTCATGCCCGCCGCTTCGCCCGACGACCTCTTCGCCTTTTTGGATAACCTCGGTATCGCCCACCAGACGGTGTGGCATGCTGCGGTATTTACCGTGGAAGAATCCCGCGGCCTGCACAGCCGCGTGCCGGGCATCCACAGCAAGAACCTGTTTCTGCGCGACAAGAAAGGAACCCTGTTCCTGGTCGTCGCATCGGAGGATGCGGCAATCGAACTCAAATCGCTGCACCGCCTGCTCGGTGGGTCCGGACGATTCTCGTTCGGCTCGGCCGAATTGATGCGCGAAACATTGGGCGTGGAGCCCGGGTCGGTGACGCCGTTTGCCGCCATCAACGATACGGCGCACCGGGTGACGGTCGTGCTCGATGCCGCCATGATGGCGCATGAAGTGCTAAATTTTCACCCGTTGACCAACACCGGGACGACGACCATCTCGCGTCAGGGGCTGGTCAGCTTCCTGGAGGCGACCGGCCATCCACCAAGGATCGAGCCGGTTTCCATCGAGGCGGTTTCCGCGGAGCCGGTTTCCGCGGAAGCGGCCGCCGAAGATGCCGAAGAAGCGTCGTCCGGCTGAAGGCCGCGATTGCATTCGGCTGCATTCTTCCCATTTAATCGGGCGAACAGGGGAGATTGCGGGCCGTTTCGGCCCAAAAGGGAAGGCGTGGCAAGGAGATGTTGCAGCAAACGCAAACCGCCGCCGATGGCCTCATTAAGGACACGACGACGCAGACCTTCGTCAAAGACGTTATCGAAGAATTGAAACGGCAACCGGTTCTGATCGACTTCTGGGCTCCCTGGTGCGGTCCCTGCAAGCAGTTGACGCCGATCCTGGAAAAGGCGGTCCGCGCCGCCAAGGGAAAGGTGAAGCTCGTCAAGATGAACATCGACGAGCATCCGGCCATCCCGGGGCAGATGGGCATTCAGTCGATTCCGGCGGTGATCGCGTTCGTCGACGGCCAGCCCGCCGACGGCTTCATGGGCGCGCTGCCGGAAAACCAGGTCATGGCCTTTCTCGAGCGGCTCACCAAGGATCGCATCGGGGGTGAGGCGAAAGACTTGCTGCAGGTGGCCGATACGGCTTTGGCCGAAGGCGATTTCGCCGGCGCGGCGGACCTCTACGCCCAGATTCTGGACGAGGACAATACCAATGTGCCCGCGCTCGCCGGGCTGGCGCGATGCTATGTCGAAACCGGCGCCATCGACCAGGCCAAGCAGACATTGGCGCTGGTACCGGATTCCAAGGCGAATGACGCCGCGGTGCTCGCAGCGAAGGCGGCGCTCGATCTTGCCGAGCAGGCGAAATCGCTTGGTCCGATTGCCGAGCTTGAGCAAAAAGTCGCCGCCAATCCGGCCGATCATCAGGCGCGTTTCGATCTCGCCGTGGCGCTCAACAGCAAGGGCCGCCGGGTGGAGGCGCTCGACAACTTGATCAGCATCGTCAAACGCGACCGCAAATGGAATGACGACGGCGCCCGCAAGCAGCTCGTGCAGTTTTTCGATGCATGGGGTCCGACCGACGAAGCAACGATCGAAGGACGCAAGCGTCTCTCCTCGATATTGTTCGCCTAGAGCGCAGTGGCATTAAGTTGAATTGACATTGCGCTCTCGGTCTTTGGTGGAGCATGATCTTTTCGGAAAACCGGCTTCCACATTTCCGGGACATGCTCTAGGCGCGATCGGAAGGGGCGGCGCGCGCCGGCTCGCGTGCGGAGTACGACATGCCGATGAATGTGGCCTACAAGGGCCCCGAAGACCTTCCGACGGTGATTGCGGTATTTCCGCTGCCGGGCGCGCTGTTGTTGCCGCGCGGACAGATGCCGCTCAACATTTTCGAGCCGCGCTATCTGGCGATGATCGACGACGCCTTGCGGGGGACGCGATTGATCGGGATGATCCAGCCCGATCCTGCCCATCCGGGGCGCGACGAGAACAAGCCGCATCTTTTTCAGATCGGCTGCGTCGGGAGAATCACGCAGTTCGCGGAAAGCGGCGATGGGCGCTATTTGATCCAGCTCACCGGCATCGCCCGTTTCCGCGTCGAACAGGAACCGCCGGCGGATACGCCGTATCGGCAATGCCAGGTGACTTTTGCGCCGTTCGCCGACGACTTTGTCGCCCGCAAGGGCGAAACCGAGGTTGATCGCAAGACGCTGTTGCGCACGCTCGCGGACTTTCTCAAAGCCAACAACCTCAAGGCCGACTGGGGCGGCATCGAGAACGCGCCCAACGAAGCGCTGGTGAATGCGCTGGCCATGATGTCCCCCTATGGCACGGCCGAAAAACAGGCGTTGCTGGAAGCGCCGGACCTGAAGACCCGCGCGGAGATTCTGGTCGCCGTCACCGAAATCGAGCTTGCCAAAGGCGCGACCGGCGAGACGCCGCTACAGTGAAGTCGACAAACACATGGGGCGCCGCGCGCCGACCAAGATCCATCCCGCTCTAGGAGCCTTTTATGTCGTCCGACCAGCAAAGCGACGTTGTCGATCCGAAGCTGTTGGAAATCCTGGTCTGCCCGCTGACCAAGACGCCGCTCGAATACGATGCGCAAAAGCAAGAGCTGATCTCACGCGCCGCCAAGCTCGCCTATCCGATCCGCGATGGCATTCCGATCATGCTGCCCGAGGAAGCGCGGCAAATCGAGTAAACTATCAATGATGTTTGACGCGCGTCATGGCCGGGCTTGTCCCGACCATCCCGCTTGAACGTACGCGGCGTCAATTTTAATTGGAATACGCGGCGCGTCGGTCGGAGTAACGCGACGCCGTTCTTGGAACGTCGCTGGGCATGACGGCGAGGAATGGGAGAACAACGTTGATCAAGGTCTGGGGGCGAAACACCTCATCGAATGTCCAGAAGGTGATGTGGGCGGTGGAAGAGATCGGCCTGCCGCATGAGCGAATTGATATCGGCGGCCCGTTCGGCAAAAATCGGGAGCCGGCTTATTTGGCGATGAACCCCAACGGGCTGGTGCCGACGCTCGAGGAAGACGACGGGTTCTTGCTCTGGGAATCGAATTCCATCGTGCGCTACCTTGCGGCCAAGCATCGCGCGCAAGCGCTTGAGCCGGCCGACATGCATGCGCGGGCGCGCGCCAATGCGTGGATGGATTGGCAACTCTCCGTGCTGGGGCCGGCGATCACGCCGTTTTTCGTGGGCCTGGTACGCACGCCGCCGGAAAAGCGCGATCATGCGGCGATCGAAGAGTCGAAGAAAAAAACGACCGAGGCCTTTGCCATTCTGGACGGCGCGCTGGCCGAAAATGCTTTCGTCGCCGGCGGCGCCTTCTCCTACGGCGACATTCCTTCGGCCGTGATGGCCAACCGCTATCGTCAGCTCGCGCCCGACCGGCCAGCGTTCAAGAATTTCGAGCGCTGGTTCGCGGCCATTGCCGCGCGGCCGGGATTTAAGAACCAGGTGGCGGCGGTGGCGCTGGCGTGATCAGTGCCCCGGCCGCTCGTCCCCGCGAAAGCGGGGACCCAGCTACTCGGGGGTCCGAACTGAATTCACGCTTTCGCGGCAATGAGCGGAGCTTGAATTCTGCGCCAATAACGCAAGCGCTGTTATTCAGCCGCCACGCGTGCCGCCGAGGACTGCGCTGACACAATATAGTCCATGGCCGCCTGCACGCCGCCCTTCTTGTGCGGCACGCCGGCAAGAGCGAGCGCCATCTCGGTGGCGGCAAGCGCACCGAGCATCATCGTGTCGTTGACATCGCCCATATGGCCGATGCGGAAATATTTCTTCGCGTAGGGGCCGAAGCTGGCGCCGTAAGAAATGTTGAACGTGTTCAGCGCAATGCCGCGGAACTGATCGGCATCGTGACCATCCGGCAGCAGCACCGCGGTGACGCTCGGCGAATAATATTTCGGGTCGCGGCAGAGGATTTCGAGGCCCCAGGCTTTAACCGCGCGACGCGTCGCTTCGCCGAGCCGCTCATGGCGAGCGAACACGTTGTCCAGCCCTTCCTCGTGCAGCATCTGGATCGACACGTCGAGGCCGTAAAGCATCTGCGTGGCCGGCGTGTAGGGAAAGAACCCCTGCTTGTACATGGTCAGCATGTCGTCCCACTGAAAGAACGACCGCGATAGCTTCGCCGACTTGGCGGCATGCAGCGCCTTTTCACTGACGGCGTTGAACGACATGCCGGGCGGCATCATCAAGCCCTTCTGCGCACCGCCGACGGTGACATCGACGCCCCATTCGTCATGCCGGTAGTCGGCGGATGCAAGCGAGGAGATGGTGTCGACGAGAAACAGCGCCGGATGGCCGGCGGCGTCGATCGCTTTGCGGATCTCGCCGATCGGCGACAGACAGCCGGTGGCGGTCTCGTTGTGCAGCACGCACATCGCCTTGATCTCGTGCGCCTTGTCCTTGCGCAAATGCTCTTCGATGATCTTCGGATCAGCGCCGACGCGCCAATCGGTCTTGATGAATTCGGGCTTCAGGCCGAGCCGCTCGGCCATGACCTTCCACAGCGTCGCGAACTGGCCAGTCTCAATCATGAGCACACGGTCGCCAGGGGAGAGTGTGTTGGTGAGCGCGGCTTCCCAGGCACCGGTGCCGGTCGCGGTGTAGATGATCACCGGCTGCGTGGTCTTGAAGATCGTCTTGATGCCTTCCAGAACCCTCTTCGTCATTTTGGCGAACTCGGGGCCGCGCTGGTCGATGAGCGGCATGTCGATGGCGCGCAGCACGCGATCGGGCACGGGCGTCGGCCCGGGGATGTGCAGGAAATGGCGCCCGGGAAGACGCGATGCGTTCTGCGACATGTCAGTTCACTCCTTCGGACTATTCTGAGATTCGGACGATGGTTCGGATATCCGGCTGCGCCCGAAGGCAGCGCGGCGGCGCTTTGATCCCCGAATGGCGCACGCGGGTCAAGTCTTCTCTCTGCCGCAGGGGCGACCACGCGAGTGGGCAGACGATGGGCGAACAGCAAATGATTTTGTCCCGGCGCCGCGGGCGCTCGATGAGGCTTAGCGCTCAGCGCCAAGCGCGCTTTCATGCCAGCGGCGCAGCGCCAAATAGTTAATCAGCGACAACAGATAAAAAATCGCGACGCCGGCGGCCGACAGCAGCAGAAGCGCCGCGAACATGCGGGGAATGTTCAGACGGTAACCGGATTCGGCGATCCGATAGGCCAGACCCGAGCCGGCCCCCGCCGAACCCGCCGCGATTTCGGCGACCACCGCACCGATCAACGACAAGCCGCCGGCGATGCGCAGGCCGCCGAGGATGTAGGGCAACGCGGAAGGAAGCTTCAGCCGCCGCAGCACCTGTCCGCGGGAAGCGCCGTAAAGCCTGAACAGATCGGCGAGATTGCGATCGACGGAATTCAACCCGAGCGTGGTATTGGCCAGCACCGGAAAGAACGCCACGATCCAGGCGCAGGCGAGCACGGCAGCCTGTTGCGGCAGATAGATCAACAGGAGCGGCGCCACGGCGACAATCGGCGTGACCTGCAGAATGACGGCGTAGGGATAAAGGGAATATTCCACGAGCCGCGACTGATTGAATAGAATCGCGAGCCCCACGCCGCCGAAGGCCGCGAGCAAGAAACCCTCTATCGTGGTGACAAGCGTGACCACAAGCGAGCGGCCGAGCAGGTCCCAATCGCTGACCAGTGTTTTGAGAATGAGCCACGGCGCCGGCAAAATATAAGCCGGGACGTTGTCGAGACGGACGACCGCTTCCCAAAGCAAAAGACCAAGGACCAGGACGACGATCGGCAGCACGATGCGCAGCACCCGCTCGCGGCGTTCACGGTGGGATGAGTTCACTTCGCCCACAACGTCCGCTCGTCCCCGCGAAGGCGGGGACCCAGTTTCCCGGCGCGCCGCTGCTGGATTCCCGCTTTCGCGGGAATGAGCGGACGAGGGGTCGGTCACAACGCGCCTCCCGCCGCCATGGCCTGCCCCAACGCGTCCGAAGCGCGGCGGCAGTCTTGCGCATAGACCGCGGAGGTGCGGAAACCCCGGTCGCGCTGTGCGGGCGGATCGAAGCTGAGCTCGGTGAACACTCTTCCAGGCCGCGGCGTCATCACCACGATGCGGCTCGACAGATAGACGGATTCAAAAACCGAATGGGTCACGAACAGAACGGTGGTGCGCAGCGACTGCGACATCCGCAACAGATCGTCGTTGAGCTTGAAGCGGCTGATCTCGTCGAGCGCTGCGAACGGTTCGTCCATCAATAAAAGCTCAGGCTCGGTCACCAGCGCGCGGGCGATGGAAACACGCATGCGCATGCCGCCCGACAATTCGCGCGGATAGGCATGGCGAAACGCCGAAAGGCCGACATGTTCGAGTGCCGCGTCCACGCGGCCGGCCATTTCCGTATTCGACATGCGGTGCAGATCCAGCGGCAGCTTGACGTTGTCGAAGACAGACGTCCAGGGCATGAGCGTCGGCTCCTGGAAGACAAAGCCGAGCCCGCTTTGGGCGCACTGGCCTTTGCCGGACTTGCCGGCGGCCGCGGGCCATTCGATCACGCCTTGGCTCGGCGCGCTCAAGCCCGCGATGATACGCAAGGCGGTGGACTTGCCGCAGCCCGACGGCCCGAGCAGCGAGAGGAATTCGCCGGGGCGAATCTCCAGGTCGAGGCCGGCGAGCGCGTGCGTGCCGCTCGCGAAGCTCTTGCCGACACCGCGCAGCGCGACCAGCGGAAGAACGGAATACGTTGTGGGTGGAAACGACATTGCGACACCCGCGCGCCGGCACCTCGGATCACATCAGTGCTTCAGATCCAGCCCGACCTTCTTGTTCACGAATTGCGTCGTGTACGCTTTGCGGTAGTCGAGACTGGCCTTGGCTACGCCGGCGCGCACCATCTTGTCGAAGAAATCTTTCATGCGCGCGTCAGTCATGGCGCCAATGCCGAGCGTTTTCGAATCGCCGGAATCGACGATGCCGTATTCTTTCATCTTGGCCACCGAATAGGCCAAAAGCGCATCGGTCATCTCCGGATTCTCGACTCTTGATCAGCGCGTTGGCGGCACTGTTGTCGCCGTAGATGTAATTGTACCAGCCGATGATCGAGGCATCGACAAAGCGCTGCACCAGATCGGGCTTGGTCTTGACGAGCTCGCCGCGCGTCTCGACCAAGGTCGAATAGCCGGAGAAGCCCTCGTCGGCGAGCAAAAAGACCTTCGGCTCGAATTTGCCCTGTTGTTCGATCACGAACGGCTCGGAGGTGACGTAGCCCTGCATCGCCGATCTTTTGTCGGCCAGAAACGGCTGCGGATTGAAGGTGTAGGGTTTGACCTGGCTGTCGCTAAATCCGTAATCGGTCTTGAGCCACTGGAAATAGGTGGCGACGCCTTCCTTCGAGATGAACAGCGTCAATTTTTTCAGATCCTCGAAGGTGTCGATGCCCTGGTCCGGATGCGCGATCAAAACCTGCGGATCTTTCTGAAACAAGGCTGCGATTTCGACGAGCGGAATGTTGTTCTCGACCGCATCGAAGCCCTGCAGTGTGTTGGCGCTCAAATAGAAATCGAGCTTGTCGACAAGGAGCAGCATGCGATTGTTGGCGTTCGGACCGCCCGGCACGATGGTAACGTCGAGGCCGTATTTCTTGTAGGTGCCGTCGGCCAGCGCCTGGTAAAATCCGCCGTGCTCTCCTTCCGCCACCCAATTGGTGCCGAATGTCACCTTATCGAGGGCCGCAGCCGGCGACGACGCGAGCCACGCACCCGCGGCAGCGAGGAGAAGCACCGCCGACATCCAGCGGGAGGTTGCGAAGTGCGACATGACGTGCTCCTTGGGCCGACGGCCACCGTTTCATAACGCGCAATCCTGAAAGAACCTGCAAGGATTGATGCAAGAACCGATTATGCTCCGCCGTTGCACAATTCATTAACAGAGAAGCCCGACCAGCGAGCGTTCGATGGCACTGCCGAAACCCGACTGGATGGAGATGACCTGGCAGGAGATCGCCGGCGCCGGGACCGATACCGCGCGATGGATCGCGGTGCTGCCGCTTGCGGCCGTGGAGCAGCACGGGCCGCACCTGCCGCTCGGGGTCGATACCTTCATCGCCGAAGCCTATCTGGCCCGTGTTCGCCAAATCCTGCCGGCGGACCTGCCGGTCACCTTTTTGCCGGTCCAGCGCATCGGCGTCTCCGTCGAACATGTGGCCTTTCCGGGGACGTTGACGCTTTCGGCTTCCGCGGCAATCGCCGCCTGGACTGAGATCGGCGAAAGCTTGGTACGCGCGGGCCTGCGCAAGCTCGTGCTCATCACCAGCCACGGTGGCAATGTGGCCGCCACGGAGCTTGTGGCACGCGATCTTCGGGCCCGCCACGGCATGCTGGCGGTGACCGTGGGTTGGCATCGCTTCGGTTATCCGGCGAGCACTTTTTCAAGCGACGAAAAGCGCCACGGCATTCATGGCGGCGACATCGAAACCTCGCTGATGCTCGCGGGCAAGCCCGAAGCCGTGCGCCGCGAACACGCCCCCAATGCCACGCCGGCGACGATCGCGATGGCCGAGGAATTCAAGTGGCTCGGCGCCTATCGGCCGGCAGGCTTCGCCTGGATGACCCAGGATATCAACCCGACCGGCGCCGTCGGTGACGCCACGCTCGCCACCGCCGCCAAGGGCGAAGCAGCGCTAGCGCATGGGGCCAAAGCTTTTGTCGAGCTGTTACGCGAGGTCGATCGCTTCGATCTGAAGCGGCTACATGACGGGCCGCTGGGGTCGTAGCGCACTCGACGTTCCTATTGAGTTGCTTTGACGCAAGCCACTTCCGCCCCCGCGAAGCGGGGGAGGGGGACCATGCGAAGTATGGTGGAGGGGGCATGCGGCGCTGCGGCCAGCCGTGAGGCCCACGCCCCTTCCACCGCACTAACGTGCGGTCCCCCTTCCCCGCTTCGCGGGGCAGGAGAGGCAACTACGCCGCGATCTTCACGTACTCAAAGTCGCCCGGCTTGTTGTCGATGCCGATGCGCGGCGGCGCGATCCAGCTGGCGAATTGGCCGGTCTCGGTCACCGGCCGCATCAGGCTGACGATGAAGTCGCCGTCGTCCTTGGACGGCAGCCATTTGTCGGCGCCGCCCTGCCAGACCGAGTCGCTCACGATCACACCCGCGGGCGTGATCTTCACGTCCTTGAATTCGCCGATGTTGCGATGGAAGCCGACATGCGGCAGCTCGAGCTTAAAGCCGACGCCGGTGCGGTCGATGACCTTGTTCCAGCGATCGAGACCGCGCTGGCAATCGGTCGTGTAGTCGTCGCGCAGCCGCATGTTGACCGCGGTGAGCGCCGGCTCGTCGACGCGCTTGATCGCGCCATCGACCAGCTTCAACACCGGATAGGTTGCGCTTTCGAGCCGGTGATCGTCCTCGATCTTGGTTTCCTGAAAGCGGCCCTTGAGGCTCGCGTTGAAGGAATTGGCGGCGTTGGTGGACACTTCCGAGCCGAACAAATCCAGCGACAGCGAGTAGTGCAGATTGAGCTTCTTCTGGATGGTCGGCAGATCGATCACGCCGAGCTTGCGCACCTTTTCGATCGCGAACGGATCGTCGATGCCGGCGGCCGTCATCGCCTCGCAGGTGCGCTGGATGGTGCGGCCGACGCCGGTCTCGCCGACAAACATGTGATGCGCTTCTTCGGTGAGCATGAAGCGGCAGGTGCGCGACAGAGGATCGAAGCCCGATTGCGCCAGACTTTCCAGCTGCATCTTGCCGTCGCGATCGGTGAAGAAGGTGAACATGAAGAACGACAACCAGTCCGGCGTCGCTTCGTTGAAGGCGCCGAGCATGCGCGGCTTGTCCTCACTCCCGGAGCGGCGCTGCAAGAGCTCGGCGGCCTCCTCGCGGCCATCGCGGCCGAAATATTTCTGCAGAATGTAGACCATCGCCCAGAGGTGACGGCCTTCCTCGACATTGACCTGAAAGACGTTGCGCATGTCGTAGAGCGACGGCGCGGTCTTGCCGAGATGGCGCTGCTGCTCGACCGACGCCGGCTCCGTGTCCCCCTGGATCACGACCAGGCGGCGCAGCATGGCCCGATATTCGCCCGGCACGTCCTGCCAGGCCGGCTCGCCGTAATGCTGACCGAACGGAATGGTGCGGCTTTCTTCCTTCGGCGCCAGCAAAATGCCCCAGCGATAATCGGGCATTTTCACATAATCGAATTTGGCCCAGCCTTTGGGATCGACCGACACCGCCGTGCGCAGATAGACAAGCGACTCCTGGAAGCCTTGCGGCCCCATGTCCATCCACCAGTCGATATAGCCGGGATGCCAGCTTTCCAGCGCGCGCAGCACGGTGCGATCGTCGGCGAGATTGACGTTGTTGGGGATCTTGGTCGTGTAATCGACGGCTTCGATGTTCATCGCTCGCTCTCCTTGGTCTCGCTCGGCAGCGCGTCTCCCTCTCCCCGCAGGCGGGGAGAGGGTCGGGGTGAGGGGACCTATCCGCTGGACTCAAGTTTCGCGGAACGGGCCCTCATCCGCCGCGCTTTGCGCGGCGACCTCTCCCGGACACGGGAGAGGTGAAAACTCAAACTCTCCTCGTATCGAACACCGGCTTCTGCCCGGTGCCGTAGCGCCGGAGCGCTCCGTCTTCGCCGACCGCGTTCGGCCGCTGGAAAATCCAGTTCTGCCAAGCGGTCAGCCGGGCAAAGATTTTTGATTCCATGGTCTCCGGTCCGGCGAAGCGCAGATTGGCTTCGAGGCCGGTGAGCGCATCGGGCGAGAAGCTCGCGCGCTCCTCGAGGAAGACGCGCACTTCGTCACCCCAATCGATGTCGTCAAGCGCAAAGGTGACGAGTTCGAGCTCCTGTGCACGCTCGGCGTTGAGCATGGTGTTCTGTTCGGCTTTGGCTTGTTCGAGAAGGGCTGCGTCGGCGAGGAAGCGGCAGCCGAGCCGCGTTAGTCCGTTCGCCATCGGATAGGGGCCGAAATTGGTGGCGGCGAGTACCAGTGTTGCCGGCGGCTTGTTGTCGCCGTCGCGCTGACCGAGGAACATGTAGGAGCGGTCGCTCGCGAAGACGAGTTCGGCAAGCGTACCCGCGAAACAGGAACCCGGCTCGATCAGCGTCACCAGCGAGCGCGAGGTAAGATCGACGCGCTTGAGCACCCGTTTCCAGTAGTGACGGATCTCGCGGGCGAGCCAGTGGTCTTTGTTGTCATGAAGAAAATGCTCGTACGCCATAACGGTGGCGGGGTCGCCGGACGACTTGAACACGATTGCCGCTACGTCAAATTCGTTGAGCCGGATGTTGAGAATGGCATCGTCGAGTTCGCGCGCGAGCTTGAGAGGCCAGAATGCGGCCCCGAGTGCCATGGCGCCATCCATGGCCTCGGCTGCTGCTGGCGGCATGCTCGACGGCCCGCGCACGACGATGGTGGCAACGCGGCCGTTGCGGTCGAACTCGACAGACAGTGTTTCATACTCGACACCGTTCTCTGAGAACGTCCGGGAGAGCGGCGTCAGCGCAATGCCTTGCGCACCACCGTCGCGGCGGGACTTACCCACGAAATCCTTCGCCCGCGCTGCGACCGCCTGTTCGAATTTCGAGCCGGGCACGACTTCGTCGACCAGCCGCCATTCGACCGCGCGCTTCCCTTTCACGCCCTCTTCGGTGGTGCAGAAGAAATCGGCGTGGTCGCGGCGCACTTTGCGTTTGTCGGAAACACGGGTGAGCCCGCCCGTCCCGGGCAGCACGGCCAACAACGGCAGTTCCGGCAGCGACACCGCGGAGGAGCCGTCATCGACCAGCATGATGTGATCGGCCGCGAGCGCCAGCTCATAACCGCCGCCGGCGGCCGTGCCGTTGATCGCGCAGATGGTTTGCAGGCCCGAGTGTGCGCTGAGGTCTTCGAGGCCGTTGCGGGTTTCATTGGTGAATTTGCAGAAATTGACTTTGTGGGCGTGGCTTGCGCCGGCCAGCATGCGGATATTGGCGCCGGCGCAGAACACCCGCGGTTTGGCGGAGCGCAGCACCACGGCGCGCACCTGCGGATGCTCGAAGCGCAGCCGCTCGATCGCGTCGGCCAACTCGATATCGACGCCGAGATCGTAGGAATTGAGCTTGAGCTCATAGCCCTCGAACAACGCGCCCTTCTCGTCGACGTCCAACAGCAACGTGGCGACGTCGCCGTCGATCTGCAGCTTCCAATGCCGGTAACGCGACGGTTCGGTCTGGAAGTCGATGCGGGTCTGGCCGTTCGCCAGCGGACGCTCGGGGGCATGGGCGTCAGCCATCACAGCGTTTCCTGATATGTATTATAATTCACAAAAGGCGCTGAAGCCCTTATGCACTATAATGCATCAGACCGCAACCCCGGAATCGACGATCCGGTCGCCTTCGTGGTGATCGCGCAAAAGCCGATTGATGAAGGCTGCCGCCGTGTCGCGGGTCAGAGCCGGGGCGTCGCGGTGTGGCGAGTGGCGGACGCCCGGCAGGATCGCGGCTTCCACCGGGCAGTAGCATTCCTGCTGCGCCACCTCGATCTGCTTGAGCGTGCCGTATTGGTCGTCCGCACCTTGGATGATGAGGATGGGGACGCGGATATAGCCAAGCGTTTCGGTGATGTCCCAGGCGCGAAATTCCGGAGCGAGCCACGGCCCGCTCCAAGACTGATAAGCACTGTCGACATCGGCATGCCAGCGTTCGAGCTTCTCGCGCAAATTGCCGGACTGATAGTCCTCGTTGGTACTGCGGATCTGGGCGAGACCCATGTCCTCGGTAAAGAAATGCGGCGCCATGAGCACCAAGCCGCGCACGCGATGGTCCTGCACGCTGCCGGCGTAGATGGTGGCGATCGACGCGCCGTCGCTGTGGCCGAGAAGAATCCCACGCTCAAAGCCGATCGCCGCCAACACTCGCGGCAACACTTCGAGCGCCTCTTCGTGCATGAAACGGACTGTGCGGGGCAGCTTGCCGGGGCTCGATCGGCCGTAATTGGTGCGGGAATAGACAAACACGCCGGCGCCAGTTGCGGTGGCAAGCGCTTCGGGGAACGCGCCCCAAAGCCCGACGCTGCCGAGCCCCTCATGCAACATTACGATGGTTGGCGCCGCGTCGGGCCGCGGTCCGATCATGCGGTATTCAAGCCGCAGCGGCGCAAGCTCGAGAAAGCCCTCGCCGGCGAGGGTCACGCGCCTTGCTCCCCAAGCAATCGGGTGACGATGCGCAGAAGCTTGGCAAAGCTCTGCTCGACCGCATCGCCGGAGGTGTCGATCTCGGCTTCGGCACGCGCATAATCCGCGCGGCGCGCTTCCAGGATCGCCACCAGATCGGCCATGGCTTGGCGATTTTGCGCCATCGGACGAAAATCGCCTTGCGCCATCACCCGGCTCATATGCTCCTGCGGCCGCGCTTTGATCCAAACCGTGTGGGCGTGGCCGAGCAGCAGCGCGTACGTTTCCAGATTGGCGACGATGCCGCCGGCGGTGGTGATCACCGCCGCCTCGTGTTCGCGCAGCACGCGCTCCAGCGCGCTCCGCTCCTGGCGTCGGAACGTCGCCATGCCGGCCATTTCGATCAGGTCCGGAATGCTGGCGCCGTAATCCTCTTCGACGCGGCGGTCGAGCTCGATGAAGGGCCAGCCGAGATGCTGTGCCAGCATGCGCCCGAGCGTCGATTTGCCGGCGCCACGCAGCCCAACCAGCGCGATGCGGCGCGCCCGATCGGCGGCGCCGCGGAAGACGACGCGCGCTTCAATGTCTTTGATCAGCGCCGGGAGCTCTTTCTCCGGCACCTGCGCCAGCAAGTCCAGGATCGCACCGAGTTCCGGCAGTGCGCGTGCCCTGTTGCGGCAACAGTGCCGCGGCCGGCAGATCAAGCGCCTGGGCGATCGCCCGCAGCACGCTGACCGAGGGATTGCCGGCCCCGCTCTCGATTTGTGCCAGATACCGTTCCGAGGTTTCCGACGCTTGGGCCAATTGCCGCCGCGTCATGCCGCGTTTGGCGCGGTTTTTCCGGACTTCGCGCCCGACCGCGGCGAGGAATGCCGCGGTTTGCGGCGCCTGGTCGGCCGGCAACGCGGCTGCAGCCTCGGGCAGGAGCGGTTTCTGAGCCTTCGGTTCGGCCACCGCGCGCTTATCCTTATGCATTATAATTCATGCGAGATAATGCACGTTCGGTCGGGATTCGCAAGGCGGGCGGGAAACGCCGGAGCCCAGAGCTATTCGAAGATCCGCCGCCACCCGCCATTGGGGGCTTCGGGGCGCGGCGTCGTTTCGTCCACGGAATCGGGACCCGGATCGTCCGGCGCATGCACCAACGGGATCACGGCCTCCGGCTTCGGCGGCACCGCCGTGGCGCGCGTGACGCCCCGGTTCGGCATGCTTGCCGCCGCGGGCGCCTGAGCCTCCGACTTTTCCTGGGTTTCGTCTTGTGCGACCGGCGCTTCTGACGCGGCCGGCGGCTCCAGGGCGGCCGGCGCCTTGTCGGCACTGTTGTTTTCAATCGCGACCGCCGGTGCGGCCGTCACGGCTGCGACCGGGACGGCGACCGGCTCGATCGACGGCGCCACGGGAGTCAATCCGGTGAGCGGAATGCGCCACTCGAACGCGTCGAGCTTGCCGCTCGGCGATAGCGGCCGCCAGCGATCGGAAACGTGGCCCTCGGCCGTCCAGGCCGGATCCGGCGCGGCGTGGAGCGCGCGCGCGATCCACTCGCGAGCGCGACCCTCGTCATTGTGCTCGGCCCGCTCCAGCTCGGCCATCAGCAGCGCCACGCGTTTTGTCGGTGCCGCCAGAAACGACGCGAGCGCATCGCGCGCTTTGGCGAATTCCCGCGCATCGATGGCGGCACGCGCCACGGCGAGACCGCTCTCGATATGGCCCGGCGCCTGCTTGGCCAGCGCCTCGATGCGCTTGAGCCGATCGCGCGCCGCGTCGCCGAAGCGCAGGTCGGAGAAGACCTGCGCCAGATCGGGATGCGGATGCGCTTCCCAGGCCGCGTGCAGAACGCGGGCCGCTTTGCGCAAATCGCCGCCTTCGGCCAGCATCCGGCCGGCAAGCGTGGCGGCCGGCACGAAAGTCGGTTCAAGCTTTGTGGCTTCGAGCGCCAGCGCTTTAGCTTGATCGCGGTCGCTGTCTTCGCTGGCGAGCGCACGCGCCGTCAGCATCACCGCCCGCTGCCGCCGATAACTATCTTTGTCGAGAGCATGCCTGTTGGCCTCGAGGAGCGCCAGCGCACCGGCCCAGTCGCCGGTGATGCAACGAAATTCAAGCACCGCCTTGCCGGCCCAGCCGAGCCCGGGATTTTCTCGCGCCGCTTCCTCTGCGAAAGCATGCGCGCTGGCGCGATCGCCGCGGCGATGAGCTTCGACGAAAAGGCCGTGCAGGCCGAGCGCCTTAGTATCGGCACGGCCCGCCATGGCGCGGAAGGCGCTGTCGGCGGACGCCCGGTCGCCAGCGAGTTGCGCATGCTGGGCGTCCAAAAGCAGTGCCAGCGGCTCGGCGGGCGCAATGCGCTTGGCTTCCGTGGCGTGCTTGCGCGCGGCAACTAGGTCACCGGCGCCGATGGCAATCAGCCCGCGCGAGATCGCCTCGTAAGCACGCTCGCCGCGGCGGCGACGCCAACGCCGCCGCATCATGAACGGCGAGCGCACCAGAGCGCTCAGCAAGGTCCACAGGATCATCAGCGCCGCGACGGCCGCCAGCAACGACGCCGCGAGAACCATCACCGAGGTCTCAAGCCGCATACCCTGCCAAGTGATGACGACCTCGCCCGGCCGATCGGCGAGCCATGCTGCGCCGAGTGCCAGCGCGCCGACGAGGATGAGAAAGATGGCGATGCGGATCATTGTGGTTCCGGCTTGGCCAGGCTGGCGAGGGCCGCGGCGGCGATGTGACGGCTGTCTGCAAGCGCCGCCTGTCGGGCGGCGGCCTTGTTACTCCACGCTTGCGCGAGCGCCCGTGCCGGATCGGGCAATTTGGCGATGTCGGCAAGCGCCGCGTCGATATCGCCGCGCGCGGCATCGGCGTTGAGCCGCGCGATCAAAGCCGCCGGATCGTCTCCCACGGGAGCTCCGGATGTACCCACCGGCGTGATGCGGACGAGCTTTTGCGCCTGGCTTTCAATCTTTGCGAGGATCGAATTGTCATTCCGCTCCGGCGCAAGCGCGCCCTGGAGCGCCGGCATTAGCGCCGCAAGCTCACGTCCAAGCTCCGCGGCGCTGGTCAACCCTTGCGCGGCAAGCGGCTCGAGCCGTGCGGTTGCCTCCGGATCGGCGCCGAGCGCTTTGGCCGCTGCGAGCTCGGCCGTAAACGGCGCGCCGCGCTCTACCACCGCGCGCAACGCCTCGGCCGCAATGGCAAGCCGGGTCGTGCGGTCATCCGCGTTGGAAGAAGAGGTCCGCTTGGCCAGATCGGCATCGAGTGTCTTGATGGCGCTCTGAAGCGCGGCGACGCGGCCTTCGAGGGTGTCGATGTCGCTCCGCTGCACCGAAGCTTGCGTCGTCGATTGCGCAGCATTTTTCGCCGCATCAGCCGCGGCCGTTGCGCCTTTCGCGTCTGCAAGCGCCGTTTGCGCCGCGGCAGCGACGTCGTCGACACGGCGCGTCAGAGCCGCGAAGGAGCCGGCGAGTGCTTTGGATTGCGCTTCCGCAGTGGCAACCTGGCTGGCCAGCGCCGCATCAGTGCGCGGTGGGCCTTGCAGCGCTTGCTCGATCCGCTCAAGCCGCGACGAAATCTCCGGCGAGACGCTCGCTTGCGGGGGCGGCAAGGACGCGGCGCTTTGCGGAGCGGCCGCGGGCGACGTCACCGCCGTGCCCGGCGGTACGAGACCCGCGAACCAAAATGCGGCGGCGACCGCGGCGGCGCCGACGGCTCCGGCAACAATCCCAACGACATAAGGCAACGCCCGCCCGGACGAGTTGCGGACCTGACCGGCGGGAGCATCTTGCTGCGAGCTTGTTGCCGGTCCGGGGGCCGCGCTCGCACCCGCGGCCGCCGCAGAACCGCCAACCGACGCGGCGCCGGCGTCCGCGGCCGGTTCGGGAGCGGGGCCGGGTTTTCCGGCCTGTTCGGGAGCCGCGCCAAGGTCCGCGACGTCCGCAGCCGCTTTCGCGGCCGTGCCGGTATCCGCAGCGGCGGTTTCGACTTCCTTCGCCGTCAGGTCGATGGTCGGCGGCCGGCGGCGGGACGTGCTGTCAGCCTCGCTCATGATCTCTCCAGGCCGGACCGGAACCCGATTCGTCGCACCGGCTGCGTGCACGCTCCCGGCATAGTACGGAGACACGATGGCGGCAACACGGCCCGCAAAACGGTCGCGCGAATAGAAAATCAGACCTTAAGGCTGCGGGATTAACGACAACAGCGTCGTTTCGCTCGGCTCCCGCGCCACGCGGATGTCGGTGGCTCCGGCCCGGATCAACGGCTCCGCAACTTGCGCCGACATGCAGAAATGAATCATGGGTCTGACCGCATCGTCGTAAACGCCGCCAGCGCGCGCGGCCTTGAGGTACATTTCCGCGCTGCGCCGGGAAAAATGGAGTACCCCATCGATGACCTCGATAGCCGCAGCCGCAATAGGCGGAAGCGCCGCAACGGGTGCGGCACGGTAAATGACGACGGTGCTGACCGTAAAGCCGCGCCTCGATAGAACGCCGGCGAGGTCGCCCGAGCGGTCGGCGCCGGCGAGATAGAGAAGCGCCGCGCCCGGCGCGATGCGCGACGCCGCAAGCGCCGCCAGATCACCAACGTCGCCCTGTGCCGACGTCACGTCGGCGAAGCCGGCCGCCCGCAGGGCTTCTGTGCTGCGATCCCCCACCGCGAATAGAGGCAGTGAACGCAGTTGCGCGAAGCGCGCGTGAGCGGCAATCGCCGGCGCCACATTGGCGCTGGTCACGAGCAGCGCCGCGAACGGCCCGGGACCGATCACGGCGTCTGGCACCGGCTCAATGCGGAGCAATGGTGAAACCAAGACCTCATGGCCGCGTGCGCGCAACGCCGCCGCCGTCCGTTCGGCATCCGGCTCCGGCCGTGTGACCAGAAGCCGCATGGCTCAGACCTCGACGAAAAAGCCGGCGCCGGCGCGTGCGCGCAGCTCGTGGCCGGCATCCGCACCAAGCGCCTCCGCGGCCGCGCGCGAACCTTGGCGCAAAGTTTCGAACGCTTCACTGCCGTCCGGCTTGATCACAATACCGCGGAAACGCAGCTCCCCGTGCTCGAGCTTGGCGTGGCCGCCAATCGGCGTGCGGCAAGAACCGTCGAGCACTGCAAGAAACGCGCGTTCGGCAGTGAGCGCCGCACCGGTATCGGGGTCGTCGATCGCGGCAACCAGTGCGCGGATCCTGCCGTCGTCCGCGCGCGTTTCGATGCCGATAGCGCCCTGCCCGACGGCCGGGACGAATTCGTCGGGATCGAGGATCGCCGTCGCCGCTGACAAGAGCCCGAGCCGCTTCAACCCGGCGACCGCGAGCAGCGTCGCGTCGACCTCGCCCGCGTCAAGTTTGCGCAGCCGCGTTTCCACGTTGCCCCGCAACATGGCCACCTGCAGGTCCGGCCGCAGTCTTTTGACTAAGGCCGCGCGCCGCGGCGAGGCAGTGCCGACCATGGCGCCGGGCGCAAGATCCCGCAGGCTCTTTGCCTTGCGGCTGATGAACGCGTCGCGCACATCCTCGCGCGCCAAAAAGCCGGCCAGCACGAGCCCTGCCGGCAACACGGTCGGCAGGTCCTTGGACGAATGCACCGCCAGATCGATGCTGCCGGCAAGGAGCGCTTCCTCGATCTCCTTGGCGAAGAGGCCCTTGCCGCCTGCGTCCGCAAGCGGCCGGTCCTGCACCACATCGCCCGTGGTGCGAATGATCTTGATCTCGATCGCCGCCGCGTCGACACCATGAGCTGCGGCGATTTGGCTTTGCACCTCGCTCGCCTGCACCAGCGCCAGCGGGGAACCGCGCGAACCGATACGCAAGAAGGGAGCCGTGTTTGCCGATTGTATCATGTGGCCTTCAAATGCTACGCGAACGTCCACCATCGCCGAAACCGCCGCGCGGAAACCATAACGCGGCTGGGATCAGATGTATTAGATAGGATATGTATTAGATAAGGCATGTATCAGATAGAACCCGCGTCAGATAAGGCGTGCCTTAGACGACAACACATGCATCAACAAACGCATGCAGCAACAATCGCGGTTAAGGATTCGCGTCGCGTCCCCGCACGACCGCGACTGACTGGAACCATACAATAGACTGATGATCGTTCTCGGCATTGAAACGACTTGCGACGAAACCGCAGCCGCCGTGGTGGAGCGGAATGCGGAAGGACAGGGCCGCATTTTAGCGAATGTGGTTCTATCGCAGATCAACGAGCATGCGGCATTCGGCGGCGTGGTGCCGGAGATCGCCGCGCGCGCGCATGTCGAGCTCCTCGATTCCATCATCGCCAACGCGATGAGCGAAGCGCAGCTGCCGTTCAGTGCGCTCGACGGAATCGCCGCCGCCGCCGGACCGGGCCTGATCGGCGGCGTGATCGTCGGACTGACCACGGCAAAAGCGATCGCGCTTGTGCACGATAAGCCGTTGATCGCCGTCAATCATCTCGAAGCGCATGCGCTCACGGCGCGGTTGACCGACGGAGCGACGTTTCCGTATTGCCTGTTTCTGGCGTCTGGCGGTCATACGCAAATTCTCGGCGTGCGCGGCGTGGGCGATTATTTCCGCATCGGCGGCACCGTCGACGACGCCATCGGCGAAGCCTTCGACAAGACCGCGAAGCTTCTTGGTCTTGGTTATCCGGGCGGGCCGCTGGTGGAGAAGGAGGCGGCGCGTGGCGACCCGGAGCGCTTCGCACTGCCGCGGCCGATGGCCGGACGTCAGAACGCCAATTTCTCCCTTTCCGGGCTCAAGACGGCATTGCGCCTCGAAGCCGAGAAAATCGCGCCGCTCAGCGACGACGACGTCGCCGATCTGTGCGCATCATTTCAGCAGGCGGTCGGCGAAGTGGTGATGGATCGGCTGCGCAACGGCTTGCGGATATTCCGCGAGCAGATCGGCGCGCCGACGGCGCTCGTCTGCGCGGGCGGCGTCGCCGCCAACCAGGCGATCCGCAAGGTGCTGCACCGGGTCGCTTTCGAGATCGGCGTGTCGCTGGTGGCGCCGCCGCCGGCTTTGTGCACCGACAACGGCGCCATGATCGCCTGGGCCGGCGCCGAACGATTGGCGCTGGGGCTGACCGATTCGCTTGACGTCGCACCGCGCGCGCGCTGGCCGCTCAGCGAAGTCACCAAGGCCGCGGAAAGTCAGCCGGCGGCTCCGGAAGACGTTCCTGCGCCTGTCGAGGATTCGCCATCGCCGTTGGAATAAAGTCGGTTACAGGCGATAGCTTTCACGTCCGGCCCGCATCGATTTGCGTGAGGATCGCTTCCAGACGTTCAAGCCGGTCAGCCTCGCCGGGCGGCTTGTCCCAGCGCAGACGACTGATGCGGGGGAAGCGCATGGCCAGTCCGGATTTGTGCCGGGTCGAGCGCTGCAAGCCTTCGAACGCGACCTCCAGCACCAAACCCTCGTTCGGCTGATGCACGACTTCGCGCACCGGGCCGAACCGATCGATGGTGTTCCGGCGTACGAAGCGATCGATCTGCAGCAGTTCCTCATCGGTGAAGCCGAAATACGCCTTGCCGACCGGCACCAGCTCGTCGCCGCTTTCCCCGCGCGTCCAAACACCGAACGTGTAGTCCGAGTAAAACGACGAACGCTTGCCGTGGCCGCGCTGCGCATACATGAGCACAGCGTCGACGATGAACGGATCGCGCTTCCATTTCCACCACGGGCCCTTGGGCCGGCCGGGCACGTAAAGCGAATCGCGGCGCTTGAGCATGATGCCTTCGACCGCATCGGCATCGAGCCCGGCGCCCGCCGCCGCCGGATCTTTGCGCGCGGCAGTGAGATCGTCCCAGGTGGCAAAATCAACAAGCGGCGAGAGATCGATGCGCGGGTCGCCAAGGCGCGCAATGAAAACTTCGAGGCGCGCACGGCGGGCGACGAAAGGCAATTCGCGCAAATCCTCGTCGCCGTCGGCAAGCAGATCGTAGGCCCGCAGATGCGCAGGGAATTCGGCGATCAGCTTGCCGGTAACGGCCTTTCGATTGAGCCGCTGCTGCAGCACGTTGAACGACTGCACCCGCCCTTCGCGCATGATCAGAAGCTCGCCGTCGATCGCCCCCGGCAGATGCAAGGCTTCGAGCAAATCGGGAAAGCTCCTGGAAATATCCTCGCCGGTGCGCGAATAAAGCCGCCCGACCCTATGGCCCTCGCGAGCGGCGGCGACCGCCTGCACGCGGATGCCGTCCCATTTCCACTCGGCCAAAAAATCGTTCGCATCGAGGGCGGCGAGGCTCGTTTCCTCAAGCGCATGCGCCAGCATCGCGGGCCGAAATGTCACCGGATTGCGGCTCGCCGGTTTTTCCCCGCGTCCCTCGAGCCAGGCGAACAGCTCGACATAAGGCGGCGCCAAGCCGGGCCACAGCAATTCGATGTCCTCCGCATCGGAAGCGCCGAGCGCCGCGACCGCAGCTTTCGCAAGCCGCGCCGAGACACCGATGCGCAAGCCGCCGGTGACAAGCTTGATGAGCGCCCAGCGTCCGGTCTCGTCGAGCGCATCGAGCCAGCGCGCCAATTGGGCCGGCAATTCGGCCTTGCCCAAAGTGGCCAGCGTTTCGATGACGGCCGTGAGGGACAATTCCTCCACTTTTCCTCCCCCGCGAAGCGAGGGAGGGGGCATAGGCGGCCTTTGGCCGCCGTCCTCGGAAGACACAACGCCGACGCGAAGCGTCGGCTTTGGCAAGGCATGGTGGAGGGGGCTGGCTTGCTCGAACGCTGCGACACTTCCCCCCGCCGGCTCGCGGAGCCTGTCATCGGGCCGGCCACTTCGGGCCGGACCCGTTGGCTCGCCGCCTCCCCCGCGCGCGGGGGAGGAAAGGTCGGGCTTTGGCCACATCAGCGCGATCGTCTCGGAAAGATCGCCGACATAATCGTAGGAGAGTTCGAACAGCACCGGATCGGTCCGCTCGGCGATCAGGTTGCGAAGCAATCCGGGCTTGGCGTGCGCAAACGTCAGCGCGCCGGTCAGCGCCGCCAGCGCCCAGCCGCGCTCGGGATCGGGCGTCGAGCGAAAATAATCCGTCATCAGACGAAGCTTGGCATTGCGCGCGGGCTCATAGGTGAGGCGGTCGAGCAATTCGGCGAAGCGGTTCATTGCTCCGCCTCGCCGCTGCCCTCCCCTTCCCCTTGTGGGGAGGGATTTTCGTCATCCTCATCGCCGTAGCCGACGATATCGAGCGGACGCGCCTTCCGGCCCTGCGTGGCGCACCAATGCACCAGCGCATCTTCCTGTCCGTGCGTGACCCAGATCTCGCCGGCGCCGGTGGCCGCGATGGTCGCGGTCAGCCCGTCCCAATCGGCATGGTCGGAAATCACCAGTGGCAGCGCCACGCCATATTGCCGCGCGCGCCCCCGAATCCGCATCCAGCCGGATGCAAACGCCGTCAGCGGATCAGGAAAGCGCCGCGTCCAGACATCGCTCAGCGCCGACGGCGGACAGAGCGTGATGGTGCCCGCAAGCTCGGCTTTGTTGGCCCCGCGCACCGGACGCAATTCGCCAAGCGCAATGCCCTGGCTTGCGTAGTAGCCGGTGATGCTCTCCATCGCGCCGTGCAGATAGATCGGCGCGGTATGTCCCGCTTGGCGCAACATGGCGATCACGCGTTGCGCCTTGCCGAGCGAATAGGCGCCGACCAAATGCGCGCGCTCCGGAAACACCGCGACCGAGTTCAAGAGCTTGGCGATTTGCTCGTTCGGATCGCCATGACGAAACACGGGAAGCGCAAAGGTCGCTTCGGTGATGAAGACGTCGCAGGCAACAAGCTCGAACGGTACGCAGGTCGGGTCGGGCACGTTCTTGTAGTCGCCGGAGGCAACCACGCGAAGGTCGCCGGCCTCGACAGCAATCTGCGCCGAGCCGAGCACATGCCCGGCCGGGTAGAATGTCACCGTGGCGCCACCCAGATTGAGACTTTCGCCGTAGCGGATCGCCTGACTCGTGCCGGCAAAATCCTCGCCGTAGCGCAGCCGCATCAGGTCGAGCGTCTGCTGCGTCGCCAGCACCGCGCCATGGCCGCGGCGGGCATGGTCGGAATGAGCGTGGGTGATCAGCGCGCGCTCGACTGGGCGCGTCGGATCGATATGAAAGGAACCGAGCTTGCAGCATACGCCGGCGGGCGTCGGCAGGAGGATGTCTTCAGGCCGCATGGCGAGTCATAAATAGGCATTCGTCCTTTGTCCGCGAGCACATGATGTCCGAAACCGGCCCGCTGTTTGTTTCCTCCGGCGATCTCATCGCCGACCGCCGTTACAAATGGGCCCTCGACCAGGCCGCCGGCGGCGATTTCGTGGCCGCGGCCGACATTCTGACCCAAACGCTGGAGATTGCGCCCGGCTTTGCCACCGCCTGGTTCGCGCTCGGCGCCATCCGCGACCGCCTCGGCGATCGCACCGGCGCGGTCACGGCTTTCGCAAAGGCCCGCGACGCCGACCCGGACGATTATCACGGCGCCCGCTTGCAACTGGCGCGGCTGGGTTCCGGCGAAGCGACGCCGGCCATGAGCACGGCTTATGTGCGCCGGCTGTTCGATCAATACGCCGCCCGCTTCGACGTTGCGCTGACCGAGCGGCTGGCCTATCGGGGACCGGCGGTGCTGCGGCAAGCGGTGCAGCAGGCGGTTCACGCCGCGCAGCGGCCGTTGCGCTTTGCCGCGATGCTCGATCTCGGCTGCGGCACCGGCCTCGCGGGCGCGGCTTTTGCGCCGCTCGCCGACCGGCTGGTCGGGGTCGATCTTTCGCCGGCGATGATCGCGCAGGCGGACAACAAGCAGCTTTACGATCGCCTGGTAACCGGTGACCTGATCGCCTTCCTCAAGGAGGAATTGGCGATCGATGCCCGCTACGATCTCGTCGTCGCCGCCGACGTGTTTGTTTATGTCAACGATTTGGCGCCGGCCCTCGCCGCGGCCGCGCGGATCATGGCGCCCGGCGGCATCCTCGCCTTCACCGTCGAGACCCATGCGGGCGAAGGCGTAACCCTGCTGCCGACGCTGCGCTACGCCCACGGCACAGCTTACGTGCGCCGCGCCCTGGCCGCTGCCGGCCTCACGACCGTTTCGCTCGCCAGGGCGGCTGTACGCAGCGAAAAGGGCGTGCCGGTCGATAGCCTCGTGCTGACTGCCTCGACAGCGGCGCCGGCGCCCATTACTTCCGGAAAATGACCGTCCTCGATCGTCCAGCGGTTTTGCCGGACGTCTTCCTTCGCTGGTTCGCCAGCCGCGGCTGGACGCCGCGCGCGCATCAGCTCGACCTGCTGGCGAAGGCGCAGAGCGGCCGCTCCGTGCTCTTGATCGCGCCGACCGGCGGCGGCAAGACGCTGGCCGGCTTTTTGCCGAGCCTGCTCGAACTGAGCGGAAAGCCGATCGACCTTGGGCCTGGCGGCCTCGAAGAACGGCAGCGCGGAAAGCTTCTTTCGACCGGGCGCGAGCTGCGGCGCGAAGGCGGGCTGCACACGCTCTACATCTCGCCGCTCAAGGCGCTTGCGGTCGACATCGCCCGCAATCTTGAAGCGCCGGTCGCCGAGATGGCGTTGCCGATCCGCATCGAGACCCGCACCGGCGACACGCCGGTCTCCAAGCGTCAGCGACAACGCCGCGACCCCCCGGACATTTTGTTGACCACGCCGGAGCAACTGGCGCTGTTGTTGGCATCCGCCGATGCGCCTTATCTGTTCGGCTCGCTCAAGCGCGTGATCCTCGACGAACTGCATGCGCTGGTTCTCTCCAAGCGCGGCGATCTGTTGTCGCTCGGACTGGCGCGTCTGTTTCGGCATGCGCCCGATCTCACCACAATCGGACTTTCGGCGACAGTGGCGGAGCCGGCGGAGCTTGCGCGCTTTCTGGTGCCGCAGCGTCCCGACTCCCGGCCCGCACACGCGGACCTCATCGTCGCGGAGGCCGGCGCTCCACCGAACGTGACCATGCTGGATACGCGCGAGCGGCTGCCGTGGGCCGGGCATTCGGCCCGGCATGCGCTCACCGAAATTTATCAGCTTATCGCCGCGCAAAAAACCACGCTCGTCTTCGTCAATACCCGAAGTCAGGCGGAGGCGATCTTTCAGCAGCTCTGGCACATCAACGACGATAACCTCGCCATCGCGCTGCACCACGGCTCGCTCGACGTGGCGCAGCGGCGCAAGGTCGAAACCGCGATGGCGGCCGGCCGTCTGCGTGCCGTCGTCTGTACCTCTTCGCTCGATCTCGGCATCGACTGGGGCGACGTGGATCTGGTGATCAATGTCGGGGCACCAAAAGGTGCTTCACGGCTGCTGCAACGCATCGGCCGCGCCAATCACCGCATGGACGAGCCGTCGAAGGGCGTGCTGGTTCCGGCCAATCGCTTCGAGGTGCTGGAATGCCGCGCGGCGCTCGATGCGATCGCGGAGAATACGCAGGATACGCCACCGCTGCGCACCGGCGCGCTCGACGTCCTGGCCCAGCATGTTCTCGGCTGCGCCTGCGGCGAGCCGTTTCTGAGCCAGGAGCTCTATGCCGAAGTCACAACGGCGGCGCCTTATGCGGCGCTGACGCGGACCGATTTCGACGCTGTCGTCGATTTCGTCGCCAGCGGCGGCTATGCGCTGCGCGCCTACGACCGCTTCGCGCGGATTCGCGAAGGCAAGGACGGACGCTGGCGCATCGCCAATCCGAATGTGGCGCAACGCTACCGGCTCAATGTCGGCACCATCGTCGAAGCCGACATGCTCAAAGTCCGCCTGGTACGCTCGCGCGGCACGAGAGCGATCCCGCGCGGCGGGCGGCTCCTGGGCGAAGTCGAGGAATATTTCGTCGAGACCATGGTGCCGGGCGACACGTTCGTGTTCTCGGGCCAGATCCTCAAATACGAAGCCCTGGTCGAGGATGCGGTTTATGTCTCGCGCGCGACTTCGGAGGATCCTAAAGTGCCGGCCTATGAGGGCGGCAAATTTCCGCTCTCCACGTATTTGGCGGCGCGCGTGCGTGGCATCGTGGCGCATCCGCAGGAATGGGGCGCACTGCCGCCGCAGGTGCGCGAATGGCTGGAAATCCAGCGATGGCGTTCGCAAATGCCGGGCCCCCGCGAGCTTCTGGTGGAAACGTTTCCGCGCGCCAACAAACACTATCTCATCTGCTATCCGTTCGAAGGTCGGCTCGCGCACCAAACCCTTGGCATGCTGCTCACGCGGCGGCTCGAGCGCGCGCGGCTGCGGCCGCTCGGCTTCGTCGCCAACGAATACGCGCTCGCGGTGTGGGGCTTGGGCGATGCGGCACAACGCATTGCCCGCGCCGAGCTTCGCCTCGACGATCTTTTCGCGCAGGACATGCTGGGCGACGATCTGGAAGCCTGGCTCGCCGAATCCGCGTTGATGAAACGCACCTTCCGCAATTGCGCGATCATTGCCGGCCTGATCGAACGGCGGTTCCCGGGCGAAGAGAAATCGCGCCGCCAGGTCACCATCTCGACCGATCTCGTGTACGACGTGCTGCGCAGCCACCAGCCCGACCATGTGCTGCTGCGCGCCGCGCGCGCCGATGCGGCGACCGGGCTCCTCGATGTGCGCCGTGTCGCCGAAATGCTCTCGCGCATCCATGGCCGAAATCATTCATAAAGCGTTGGACCACGTTTCGCCGCTCGCGGTTCCGGTGATGCTGGAGATCGGACGCGAGATGGTCTACGGCGAGGCGTCCGACGCGCTGCTTGCGGAAGCGGCAGACGAACTGGTGAAGGAGGCCATGCAATGAGGGGCGAGGCTTTGGCGGTTTACGCCCGCAGCGGCGGGACGCCATCAGCGGGACTCCCGCTATCGCGCGGACATTCGGATCATCCTGTCCAAGTGGCAGGAACAACACTACTAGCCGATCCGGACGGCGCGCTTTTTTGGCCGGAGGAGAAGCTTTTGGTGGTCGCCGATCTGCATCTGGAAAAGGGATCGGCCTTCGCCAAGCGCGGCGTTCTTCTGCCCCCTTACGATACGGCGTCGACCTTGGCGCGACTGGCGCGGCTGGTTGAGCACTATGCGCCGCGGATCTTGATCGCGCTCGGCGACAGCTTCCACGACGATGGCGGACCGCTGCGCATGAGCGATCTCGATCGCATCAAGCTCAAGGGACTGCAGCGCGGGCGCGATTGGGTTTGGATCGCCGGCAACCACGATCCGGATCTGCCCCCCGACATCGGCGGCCGTTTCGCCGATACGCTTTCGATCGGCGGCCTTACCTTTCGGCACGAGCCGTCGGCGCGCGAAAGTTCCGGCGCAATTGACGGCGAAATCGCGGGCCACCTGCATCCGGTCGCGCGCGTGGCGCAGCGCGGGCGCGCGGTCAGCCGGCGCTGTTTCGCCGCCGACGGCCGCCGCATGGTCATGCCGGCATTCGGCGCCTATGCGGGCGGTCTCAACGTATGCCATCCGGCAATTGGTGGGTTGTTCGGCGTGCCGACGTTCACGGTGCACATGCTCGGTGCACAACGGCTCTACGCGATATCCGCCGAGCGCTGCTTGCCGGATTGACGCCTCGGCCTCGCCTATCAGGACGGGCAGGGGAAATTCAGTCTCTTCTGAAAGCGACGCTGGCGATCCAGCCGGTGGCGAGCGCCATGCAGGCGGTGGCGAGCCCGTAGAGCAGCCCATGGTCGCGTGCGGCCTCCACCACGAACTGCTCGAAACCGACCTTGACGATCTCGAACAACAAGGCGGTGTGTCCGATCACGTTGCCGTCGGCAAAGAGCTTGACGTCAACCGTATAGTCGCCGACCGGCACCTGCGCCGGCAGTCTGATGGCGGCGCGAAACAAGGTCGGCGTCAGGAATGTCACCGCGTTGGCCTGCTCGCCGTAGAGACCGCGCTCGCTCAGCAATCTCACCGTCGCGGCACGGAACGGATCGTTCGCCGCCTCGCCAATATCGTTGTTGATCAATTCGGGCAACGGCGTATCGGCGATGCCGAGTTGCAGCCTTCGCCGCGTCTCGGCATTGGCAATCGAATCAAGCGGCCGGTTCGCCAGCACCGCCAGGTAAGACGGCGGATCGACGAAGGTCCGTGCCGCGGTGTTGACCCAGATGCCGAGCACCCGTTGCTTGCGCCGCGTACGCAGCGTCTGTCGCGGCCCGATGACGGTCGCGACGATATCGTAGGGATTGCTGTGCACGGCGCTTGAAGTGTCGCGCTCAACCGAGCCGAACAGCACGAGCTCGACGCCGCTATAGTTTGACGTGATCATCACGTGACGATCGGACAGCGACGCCACGAGACGCTCGGCCGCGGCCGGAACGGCACCCGCGGTGAACAGCGCCGCCGCGAGCGTCGCGGCGTACAGCACCCTCACAGCACGCCTCCGACCAGCCGGATCGAGTAAAGATCGTCCGGACGGATCACCAGTTGAAACGCGAAACGCATTCCGACCGCGAGCACCAGCAGGCCGAGAAACAGCCGCAGCCATTCGCCGCGAATGCGCTGCGCGGCCTGCGCACCGAATTGCGCGCCGGTCACGCCGCCGACCATCAAGATCAACGCCAACACGGCGTCCACCTGATGATTGGTCACCGCGTGCAGCACCGTGGCCGCCACCATGGTCAGGAAGGTGAGCACCATCGAGGTGCCGATGACTGTCATGGTCGGCACCCGCAGCAGATAAATGAGCATCGGCACCAGCAAAAAGCCGCCGCCGATGCCCATCACGGCGCCGAGGAAGCCGATGATAAAGCCGATGGCCAGGACCGGTATGGCGGACACGTACACCTTGGATCGCTTAAAGCGCAGCTTCAGCGGCAATCCATGGAACCAAGTGTGACTGCCCGGCCGCCGCAGCTCGACCGGCTTGCCTTGGCGGCTGCGCATAATGGCGCGGGCGCTTTCGCCGACCATCAATACGCCCACCACGGTCAAGAGCGTGACGTAGGAGAGGCCGATGACGAGGTCGAGCTGGTCGAGCACGCGCAGCCAAGTGAACAAGGCGACGCCGCCGGCACTGCCCACGATACCGCCGGCCAGAAGCGTGAGCGCCAGAGTGAAATCGAGCACGCGGCGCCGCCAATAAGCGATGGCGCCGGAGAACGATGACGCCGCCACGTGCGTGGTCACGCTCGCCACCGCCACCGCCGGCTCCACGCCGATGAAGATCAAGAGCGGCGTCATCAGGAATCCACCGCCGATGCCGAACATGCCGGAGATGAAGCCCACTGCCAGCCCCATGGCGAGCAGAAGGAAAATGTTGACCGGGATGTCGGCGATCGGAAGGTAGATTTGCACGATGCGCTGCCGGGCAAGCGGTGAACGACAGGCTCCTTCTACGCGCGCACCGCCGCCCGGCATACCGGCAAAAGCCGGCAGCCGCACAAATTTGATTGTTCGTCCTGGTTCCTAAGCCGGTGGCCGCGCGCCGACGGCACCGAGACTCAATTGACCTTCGCGGCTTCGAGCCGGACCGCCTTCGCGGAGCGCGGTTTCGGCTTTGCTGCCGGCTGTGACGAGGGCGGTGGGTCCCAAACGCCCTTGACGGTAATTGCCTCTGCCGGCTGCGGCACCGCGGTCCACGTCTCCGCGGCCGCGCGGGCAGCGGCGAGTGTCGGGCGGTCGAGCCTTGATCCGATCTCATCGCGTTTTTGCGCGGCGTCCTGGTCGCCTTCCTTCGCGGCCAGGAAGAACCACTTGTAGGACTCCGCCAAATTCTGCTCGACGCCAACGCCCCGCGCATAAAGGATGGCGAGATTATATTGGCTGTCGGTGACGCCGTAATCGGCGGCCTTGCGGAACCATTGCGCGGCCGTGGCATAATCCGGCTTACTGTCCGCTCCCTCGGCGTAAATGACCGCAAGGTTGTGCATCGCCTTCCCATGACCCTTCTCGGCGGCAGCGCGGTAGTAATCACGCGCTGCGATCGGGTCCTTCTTCACGCCAAGCCCCTTTTCGTACAAAGTTCCGAGCCTGAACTGCGCCGGCACGATGCCTTTCTTGGCAGCGATTTCGAACCACCGCGCGGCCTCTTCGTTATTGGCCGGCACGCCGCGGCCTTCGGAGAACCGCACGCCGACTTCGTACGCGGCCAAAGGATCACCCGCCACGGCAGCGATGCGCAGCGTCGACCCGCCGATCGCCGTCGGCAGCCGGTCGGCGATCGTGGCCGCGTTCGGCGCCGGGTGCGACGTTGGTGGCGTGGTTGCAGGAGCAGCGGGCGCGGTCGGAACGGCCGGGGCCGCCGGATCCGGCAACCCGCTGGTAATATCCATCGGAGCCCCGGCCGGCGCTGCGGCGACGTCAGGCGCATGACCTTCCGTCTTGCTGTCGCGATGTCCACTGGGCTGCTGCGGAGGCATAGCCGGCCCCGGAATGAGCTCCGCCGCCTTCGGCGCTGGCGCGGCGGCGAAAGAGGGCGCCTGCAGCGACATCGGCCAGGCCGCGGCGTTGGCCGGCGGCGGCGCGGGCTCGGCCTCGACGTGCGGCGGCTCCTTGTGCGCCGGCGCCGTTTCGGGCTGGGCCTCGAACGGTGCACTCTGCGTGTGAGGCGGATCGGCCTGCGGCGAAGGCGCGCCGGACGGGGGCGGCGGCGGCTCAATGCGTGCCGGCGACGATGCGCCGGAACCATCCTCAAAGAGCCGCGAGATGATGTGAAAACCGCCGACCACGATGACGACGACGGCTGCCGCAACCGCGAGCGTCCGCAGCCTCCCGGTCAACGTCTTCGGCTGGTTCGCGCCGGTCTTGGTCGCGTTCTTCCCTTGAGCCGGTGCGGCGCTGGCGGCTTGGGCCGCGCGCCGTGCCGCGGCAATATAGTCGGGCTTGCCGGCAATCGATTCTGCTACCACCGGCGGCGTCGATCCTGATGCCTCGGACACAACGGTCCGTTCGCTGATCGAAGATGATCCGCGCGCGCGGCCGGTCAAACCGGGCTCCAGCGGATGGTCCGGCGGCAAGCTCGGATCGATCGGAGTCCGCGGTGTGGGCGATCGCGGGAAGGTTAGGTCGATGGACCGCGTCATCGTATCGGCCGCCATCGCGCCGGGCGCGGCAGCGTCGGCATCGAGATGCTCTTCCGTATTCTCCGATAACGGCGGCAGCGGCACCGCAGCCGGCAGCGACAACGGCGGCGGGGAGGATACGGCATTGTGTTGCTCGCTTCGCCGCTCAGGCGCATCGGAAGCGCGCCCCGCGTCACGTGACGGCGTCACATGCGCGTCCTCGAACAGGTCATCATGGAGAAAGACCTGATCATGCAGAAAGACCTGGCTCGATAATTCCGTCTGCTTGCTGCGCTCTGTTTGTTTGCTGCGTTCCGCCGGCTTTACCTGCTCCGTTTGTTTGGTCCGGGCTGTCCGTTCGATCGCCGCTTCCGGCGGCTCGGCGGGCTCCGCGGCGAAAGCCGGCCGCGCAGCGCCAACGGCATTGCCTGCATTGTTGGAGCTGCGCAATTGCTCGATATGGATCAGGAGATCGGAAAGCCCGCGCTCGACACCCTCCAACAAGCCGAGCCGCGCATCCGACGCATCGAGCCGCCTCATCAAGGCGGTGATGCGGTCCTCGAGATGGCTCAACGCTGCGCGATCGGTGTGAGTGAGCTGCACCCATTCGAGCTTCTCGAGCAGGCCGGACAACAGCTTCTCGAGCTCGCGTGGAACGGCGTGGCCGGCCTCGGTCGAGGCATTGAGCGCACTGGCGAGAATATCGATGCGGTTTTCGAGCGCTGCGAACGTGGGTTGGCTCGACCCGCCCGTGGCCGCGCGATCGACCGTGATCGACAACGCTCGGACATCTTCCGCCACTTTCGCGAGCGCCTCGTCGGAAGCAACGCGCGCGATCATGCCGCGCAAAACCTCCATGGCGGCTTCCAGCTGCTGTAGTGCGGCCGGATCGTCCTTGGCGCCGATGGCGTCGACCTTGCTGGCGATCGCCTTGAGCGCGCCGTCGAAGCCGGCCAAGCCTTCGGCCGGCATCAGCCCGCGCAACGCTCCCCGCACCTCGGATAATCCGCGCTCGATTCCCGACAATGCCGCCGCGTCCACACCGGCTTGGCGGCCGCGATCGACCCGTTGCCCGAGCGTCCTGACTTCGGTTTCCAGCGACTCGAGCGCGCGCCGCGGCAGCGCTTCGGCAAACGAACGACTGATCTCGGCAAGATCGGCGCGGAGGCCGCCGATCGCCTTTTCGAGTTCGTTCGACGGGCGCAAGGCTTCGATCCGCGCCGTCATCTCGCGCAACTGCTCCTGCAGGCCGCTGAGATCGATGGACGGCTCAGGCTTGAAAGGCTCAGGCCTGAACGCGTCAGACTTGAATGCTTCAGACGTGAACGGCTCGGGTTTGGCAGAGGGAGCGAGCGGAACCGCATGGGCGGCATCCACGACGGCGGCCGAACGCCAGCCATCGGGCCAAGGCGCAAACGTGCGCTCCGCAACAGGCGCTGTCTCCCGTGTCACCTTCGGTTCGGGCACGTGAGGCGGCGCCTTGCTCAGCACCGGCGCAACAGCAAGCTCGGCATCTCCGCCCCAAGGACGCGTGCCTTCTCGCGCGCTTGCGATCACGTGATCCTGATCGAGCGCACGCTGACGCGCCGCGATCTCGGCAACAGCCTGATCGATCGAAGATTGCCGGCGCTGTTCGACGGCCGCACTGGCGGCACGCTCAAAGAGCTCGCCCTCTCGACGCTGACGTTCGGCGCGTGCTTCCTCGTCGCGCGGTCGGCGGCTCGAGACCGGTTGCCTGCCGGGGCGGTCGCCGTCCCGATCCGCCGGTCGGTCGTGGTCTGGTGACGGCACCTCGCGCGCGGGCGAAGACCATCTGTCGTCGGCTTCGGACGGCTGACGCTCGGGCGCGGGAAGGTCCGACTCGCCGTCGTCCTCGAAGTCGCGAGCACGATGAGCCGCCGGACGAACATCGGAGCGTGTGCGATCTTGGTTTTGACCGCGCGCGGGCCACGGCACATCGTCGCCCCGATCGCGTTCGGCCGATACTAGATCGCGATCGCGCTCATCCCCGCGGCCACCGCCCGGCCCGAATTGCCGCTGCAGTTCGCCGATCTCACGATCGTAAAGCGCGGATCTCCGGTCACGGCGTCGCGTGCGCGCATCGCCCGATGCTACGGGGCGCCATTGCGGCCCGTCGGATTCATCGGCACGGTGCTGCGGTGCCCGATCGGGGCGCGGCTCGAACCGGCTTGCCTCGTCATCCCGCGGACTTTCGCGGCGCGTTTCGTCGTCGCGGTCATCACGCTCGCGGCGAGACGAATCCATTTGGCGCTGCGCGTTGCGATCGCGAAAATCTTCTTCGCTCTGTCGTCGCGCACGATCCGCGCGCCGTCCCTCGTTGTCGTCGGGCCGCGGAGCATTGTCGTGTTGCGGTTCTGTTGGGTCGACGACAGTATCGAGCCACTCTCCGACGGACATGCTGGACCGTGCGGCATCGCGCGCCGTCGCGCGCGCGTCCGGACGGGTGCCTCTCAGATTCCATGGACCGCCCGATTTCATTTTCACGTCCAGTCGCATGCGGAGCGATTATCTGCTCCGTCGATTCCGCTGATTGGAGCCGACGTCCTTAGAACCCGGGACGCCGAGGGCGCGTTGTCGGTCCTCAAAGAGAATGTTCAGGAATAGGGTAAAGAAGCCGTTAAAAGAGCGGCGGTGACCGGTCACGGCGATGCCCGTCTGCAGTCGGTGCCTATGCACCGTCAAAGTTCCCGTAACTGTTACGGTTACGGCAGAAGACTTTGTAGAGAATTACATCTGTGAGAGCGTAATCGCGGATCTAGTTTACCTTGCGTTAAGGAAGCCGGCATGGCGCGTGTAGCGCACGACACACAACGACAGAGTCCGTTAGGCGACTTCGCCGCCGATCGGCCTTTGACCATCGGAGAGGTCGCGCAACACTACGGCGTCACGTTGCGCACCTTGCGCTTCTACGAAGCGAAACGGCTTCTGACTCCGCATCGCCACGGCGCCACCCGCTTGTACCGGTCAAGCGATCGCAAGCGGCTCAACACGATCCTGACCGCGCGGCGGTTGGGCTTTACCCTCGCCGAGATCAAACATCTTCTGAGCAAGACGAACGACGATGTCTTGCAGCTTACGCGCGAGCAGTGCGTGAAGCAGATCAAGCTGCTCGAGCAGCAAAAGCGCAGTATCGAAACGGCGATCAGCGAGTTGCGCGAAATTCACACCGCATTCTACCGCAGGCTCCTCGAGGAGACCGGCGAGCCCACACACTGAGCCTGGCGGTGCGGCGGCCGTCACCGGCGACGCACGACACTGCACCGGCGTCCGGCCGTCAGATCGCCGTTGACTTGAGCTGTTGAACTCGCGGAAGCCCGGGCGGCGCATACGTCCCCCAATCGAATCGCGCGACGGGCTTCTGCAATCTCGCGTGACCAAGCGCGTTGTACCGTTGACCCGAAACGGCAACGCTATACCTTCCTGCGCGGCGGCCGACCCGCGCAGGGTGACGACATCGAACGCCGCGACCCGGAGGACAACATGCCGACCTATAAGGCTCCCGTTGCGGACGTGATGTTTCTGTTGAACGAGGTATTTCACATCGACCGCTACAACAACTTGCCGGGCTTTGCCGACGCCACGCCGGATCTTGTCGAAGCGGTGCTCGACGAAGCGGCCAAGTTTTGCGAGGACGTGCTGACGCCGCTAAACCGGGTCGGCGACCGGGAAGGCTGCACGCGCCACGCCGACGGTTCGGTCACGACGCCCAGCGGCTTCAAGGACGCCTACAACCGACTGATCGCGGGTGGATGGAACGGCGCGTCCGCGCCTGCCGAATTCGGCGGGCAAGGGTTGCCGCGCGTGCTCTCGCAAGCCGTCGGCGAGTTCCTGATATCGGCGAATATGGCTTTCGCCATGTATCCCGGGCTGACGCAGGGCGCGGTCGCCGCGCTGATCGCCCACGGCTCGGCTGAACAAAAGGCGCTATACCTTCCCAAGCTCATCAGCGGTCAGTGGACCGGCACGATGAACCTGACGGAGCCGCAGTGCGGCACCGATCTCGGCCTCACCCGCACACGCGCCGTGCCGCAGGCGGACGGCAGCTACAAGATCACCGGCACCAAGATTTTCATTTCCGCAGGCGAACACGACCTCGCCGAAAATATCGTTCATCTCGTGCTCGCCCGCATCGAAGGCGCGCCCGAAGGCGTCAAAGGAATTTCGCTGTTCGTGGTGCCCAAATTTCTTCCGAGCAAAGACGGCGGCTTCGGCGATCGCAACGGCGTTTCCTGCGGCTCGATCGAAGAAAAGATGGGCATCCACGCCAATTCGACTTGCGTGATGAATTACGACGATGCGACCGGGTGGCTGGTGGGCGAGCCCCACCGCGGCCTCAACGCCATGTTCGTGATGATGAACGAAGCACGCCTCGGGGTCGGCCAGCAGGGTTTGGCGATGTCGGAGGTCGCGTATCAGAACGCAGCGGCCTACGCCAAGGAGCGGCTCGCGGGACGCGCGCTCACCGGCGCGAAGTTCAAGGACAAGGCGGCCGATCCGATCATCGTGCAACCCGACGTGCGCCGCATGCTGATGACGATGCGGGCCTTCAACGAGGCCGCACGCGCGCTGGTGCTGTGGACCGCGCTCAAGAGCGACGTCGCGCGCCATTCCGAGGACGCCAAGGTCCGGCAGGCGGCCGACGACCATATGGGCCTGATGACGCCGGTGATCAAAGGCGTGCTGACCGATCAAGGTTTCGCCAATACCGTCATGGCCCAGCAGATATTCGGCGGTCATGGCTATATCGCCGAGCACGGCATGGAGCAGTTCGTGCGCGACGCGCGCATCGCCATGATCTACGAAGGCGCCAACGGCATTCAGGCGCTTGACCTCGTTGGCCGCAAGCTGCCGCGCGACGGCGGCCGCGCCCTGCAGGCCTTCCTTGCCGAAGTATCCGGCTTCATCAAAGAACACGGCGACGATGCGAATCTGGCGCCATTCGTGAAACCGTTGGCGCAAGCGATCGGCGAACTGCAACAGGCGACCATGTGGTTCATGCAGAATGCGCTCGGCAATCCCGACAATGCCGGCGCCGGCTCGACCGACTACATGCACCTCTTCGGACTGGTCGCGCTCGGCTACATGTGGTGCCTGATCGCGCAGGCGGCCTACGCCAAAGGCGGGACCAGCAACGGCGCCGGCGACCCGATGGCGGCGAAGCTCACCACCGGACGGTTTTTCGCCGAACGTTTGCTGCCCGCCGCTACCACCCATCTGGCGCGCATCAAGGCCGGCGCCTCAAGCACGATGGCGTTGCCGGCCGAGGCCTTTTAAAGCGGAGCGGCGCCCCACTGCAATTCCGCGCGACTTGGACTATATGGAGTGTCCGGTTTCACGGCCGACTAGCCAAACGGCTGCAAATAGCCCAAAGGCTTCAAGGCGCCAGCCGCTCGGCCGCCCTGCCCATAGCGGGCCAGGGATCACATGAATGAAGGAAACGCCATGCCCGACGCTTTCATTTATGATCACGTCCGTACGCCCCGTGGCCGCGGCAAGGTCGACGGCTCGTTGCACCAAGTGACCGCGCTCAACCTCGCGAGCCAGGCGCTCGGCGCGATCAAGACGCGCAACAACCTCGATCCCGCGCAGGTCGATGATGTGGTCCTGGGCGTGGTCGACCCGGTCGGCGAGGCCGGCGCCGATATCGCGCGCACCGCGGCGCTCGTTGCCGGTTACGGGGATACGGTCGCCGGCGTACAGATCAACCGCTTCTGCGCTTCCGGCCTCGATGCGGTGAATTTCGCCGCCGCGCAGGTCATGTCCGGCCAACAGGACATGGCGATCGGCGGCGGCGTCGAATCCATGAGCCGTGTCGGCATCGGCGCCTCCGGCGGCGCCTGGGCGGTCGATCCGACCATCGCGGTCGCGCATTATTTCATGCCGCAGGGCATCTCGGCGGATCTCATCGCCACCAAATACGGCTTCTCGCGCGACGACGTCGATGCATATGCGGTCGAGAGTCAAAAGCGCGCCGCCGCGGCCTGGAGCGAAGGCCGCTTCAACCGCTCGGTCATGGCGATCAAGGATGTCAACGGGCTGACGCTGCTCGACAAGGACGAGCACATGCGGCCCGACGCCAGCATGCAATCGCTGGCAGCGCTCAAGCCGTCCTTCGTGCAAATGGGCGAGATGGGCGGCTTCGATGCGGTCGCGGTGCAGAAGCATCCGGAAGTCGAGTTCGTCAACCACGTGCATCACGCGGGCAACTCGTCCGGCATTGTCGACGGCGCCGCGGCGGTACTGCTCGGCAACAGCAAGGCCGGAAAGAAAGCCGGTCTGAAGCCGCGCGCCCGCATTCGCGCTTTCGCCAATATCGGCTCGGAGCCGGCGATCATGCTCACCGGACCGGTCGACGTGACCAAGAAGGTGCTCAAGCGCGCCGGCATGACACTCGCCGACATCGACCTGTTCGAGCTCAACGAGGCGTTCGCGTCGGTCGTGCTGCGCTACATGCAGGCTTTCGACATCGACCCCAACACGATCAACGTCAATGGCGGCGCTATCGCCATGGGACATCCGCTCGGCGCCACCGGCGCGATGATCCTCGGCACCGTGCTGGACGAATTGGAGCGCCGCAGCCTGTCGACGGCGCTGGTGACGCTGTGCATCGGGGCCGGCATGGGAACCGCCACCGTCATCGAGCGGGTTTGACCGTCCGCGTCGCGCCGAGGTCGGGGGACAGGGATGGAGGGAGGCGCGTCGATGCCCAAGATCGACATTGCGAGTTTGCCGATCGACGGCCGTACCTATTATCCGCAGCCGTTCGATCGCGTGGTCACTGGCCGCTTGCGCCGGCGGCTCGGCGTCGCCGCTGGGCTCGATCAGTTCGGCGTCAACCTGACGACGCTCAAGCCTGGTGCGGCCTCGGCATTGCGCCACTGGCACGAAAAGGAAGATGAGCTCGTCTACCTTCTCGAAGGCGAAGTGGTGCTGATCGAGGAAGAGGGTGAGACCGTGCTCAAGGCCGGCGATGCCGCCGGCTTCAAGGCCAACGCGCCGAACGGTCACCATCTCGTCAACAAATCGGATCGCGACGCGGTCTATCTGGAAATCGGCACCCGCTCCAGGCATGAACGCGTCGAATATGCCGATGTGGATATGCTGGTCATCCGCGATGAGGCGGGGGCGCGCTACACTCACAAAGACGGCAAACCTTATGGCGAATAAGCCTTATGTCGCATGACATTTGGCTTTGCCGAGCAATGGTAAGTGCATTGAGGCGACGGAGACGCGTATGACGTTGCAGAATTTCACCACCGACATTGACGCCGACGGCATCGCGCTCGTCACCTGGACCATGCCCGACCGCTCGATGAACGTCATCGACGCAAAGGTGATGGAAGAGTTGGCGGCCGTGGTCGAGCAGGTCGCCGGCGACGCCGCCATCAAAGGCGCCGTGCTGACCTCCGGCAAGGAGGCGTTCTGCGGCGGTGCCGACCTGACCATGCTGGAAACGCTCAGCCGCACGTTTGCCGAATTGAGCGCCGCACAAGGCGAGGAAGCCGCCAACAAGCGCGTGTTCGAGGAAAGCCGCAAGCTCTCGCAGATCGCCCGCCGCATGGAAACCTGTGGCAAACCTTGGGTCGCCGCTCTCAACGGCACCGCGATGGGCGGTGGGTTCGAATTGGCGCTCGCCTGCCATCATCGTGTCGCCGCCGAGAACGACAAGACGCGGCTTGGCCTGCCGGAGATCAAAGTCGGCCTGTTTCCCGGCGGTGGCGGCACGCAACGGATCGCGCGCATGATGCAGCCGGCGGACGCCCTGCAATTTCTGCTCAAGGGCGATCAGCTTCGGCTCAATCGCGCCAAAGCGATGAAGCTGATCGACGCGGTGGTGCCGCAAGCAGACCTGGTGCAGACGGCGAAAAACTGGATCAAGGCCGGCGGCACGGCGAAGGCGCCGTGGGACGTGGACGGTTTCAAGCTGCCCGGCGGGCAGGTCTATTCCAAGAACGGAATGATGGTGTTCCCCGCCGCGAACGCGATCTATCGCCGCGAGACCTACGACAATTATCCGGCGGCCCGCGCCATCTTGCAGGTCGTCTATGAGGGCCTGCAACTGCCGATGGACCAGGCGTTGCGGGTGGAATCGCGCTACTTCGCAAAAATCCTGCGCTCACCGGAAGCGGCGGCCATGATCCGCTCGTTGTTTGTGTCGATGCAGGACCTCAACAAGGGCGCGCGCCGGCCGGCCGACGTGCCGCCGCACGCGATCAAGAAGGTCGGCATCCTCGGCGCCGGCTTCATGGGCGCCGGCGTCGCTTATGTCACCGCGCAGGCCGGCATCGATGTCGTTCTCATCGATCGCGATCAGGAAACGGCGGAGAAAGGCAAGGCGCATTCGCAGAAGTTGATCACCGATCAGGTCAACCGCGGCCGCGCAACCTCGGCCGATCGCGATGCGCTCTTGGCGCGCATCACTGCGACGCCGGATTACGCGGCGCTGAAGGATTGCGACCTCGTCATCGAGGCGGTGTTCGAGGATCGCGCGGTCAAGGAAGAGGTGATCGCCAAGGCGCAAGCCGAGATCGGCGACGGTACGATCTTCGGTTCGAATACCTCGACGCTGCCGATCACCTCGCTGGCCTCGGCGTTCAAGGATGCGAAGCGCTTCGTCGGCATTCATTTCTTCTCGCCGGTCGACCGCATGATGCTGGTCGAAGTGATCAAGGGGAAAAAAACCGGCGATGCGGCGCTGGCGATGGCGCTCGATTACGTCCGCGCCATTCGCAAGACGCCGATCGTGGTCAACGATTCGCGCGGCTTCTACACCTCGCGCGTGGTCGGCACCTATGTGCGCGAAGGACATTTGATGCTCGCCGAGGGCATCCCGGCGGCCATGATCGAGAATGTCGGCCGCATGGCCGGCATGCCGGTCGGCCCGCTGTCGCTCAACGACGAGGTGGCGGTCGATCTGGCGTGGAAGATCCTCAAGGCGACAGAGGCCGATCTCGGCGCCGACAAGATCGATCAGCGGCAGAAGGCGCTGCTCGAGGAAATGGTGGAAAAGCGCGGCCGCTTCGGCCGCAAGAACGGCAAGGGATTTTACGATTACCCGCAGAATGCGCCGAAGCGGCTGTGGTCGGGCCTTGCCGATTTGCAGACCACCAAACTCGATCCCGACACCATCGACGTCAACGAGCTCAAGCAGCGGCTCCTGGCCATTCAGGCGCTGGAATTGGCGCGCTGCATCGAGGAGCACGTCGTCACCGATGTGCGCGAAGCCGACGTCGGCTCGATCCTCGGCTTCGGCTACGCGCCGTTCACCGGCGGCACGATTTCATATATCGACGGCATGGGTGCAAAAGCTTTTGTCGAACTTTGCAATCGATTGACCAAAAAGTATGGCGACCGCTTCAAGCCCGGCAAGCTCCTGCGCGACATGGCGAAGAACGGCGACACCTTTTACCATCGCTTCCCGCCGGAAAGGCGGAAGGCCGCGTGACCGTCGTCGCTACCTTAAAGCCTCTCGTTTTTGATTTCGGATACCATGGCGCGTGATCAAGTCGACCTGACCCCGATCGAAGGGCGCGACGAGCTCGTCGATTGGATCGCGCAAGGCGCCAAGCCGAAGTCGCGGTTTCGTATCGGCACCGAGCACGAGAAATTCGCCTTCACCCTCGATGACCACCAGCCGGTGCCTTATCAGGGGCGTCGTGGAATCCGCTCGGTGCTCGAAGGCATGCAGCATCTGCTCGGCTGGCAGCCGATCACCGAAGGCGACGATATCATCGGCCTTTTCGACGTGACCGGCGGCGGCGCGATTTCGCTTGAGCCGGGCGGCCAGTTCGAGCTGTCCGGCGCGCAGCTCGAGACCGTGCACCAGACCTCGAGCGAATTGATGGCGCATCTGGCGCAGGTGCGCGAGGTGGCGGAACCGCTGCACATCGGCTTCCTTGGCATCGGCATGACGCCGAGCTGGAGCCGCGCCGCCATGCCGAAAATGCCCAAGGGGCGGTACAAGATCATGACCGCCTACATGCCGAAGGTCGGCAAGCTCGGCCTCGACATGATGTATCGCACCTGTACGGTGCAGACCAATCTCGACTTCTCGTCGGAAGCCGACATGGTCAAAAAGCTGCGCGTCTCGATCGCGCTGCAGCCGATCGCGACTGCGCTGTTCGCCTATTCGCCGTTCACCGAGGGCAAGCCGAACGGCTTTCTGTCATACCGCGCGGAGATCTGGCGCGACACCGACAATGCCCGCACCGGCATGCTGCCCTGGGTGTTCGAGCCCGGCATGGGCTACGAACGCTGGGTCGATTACGCGCTCGACGTGCCGATGTATTTCGTCAAGCACGGCGACGACTATGTCGACGTTTCCGGCCAATCGTTTCGCGATTTGATGATCGGCAAGCTTCCGGGCATGCCGGGCGCGCACGCGACGATTTCCGATTGGGCAAACCACATCAGCACGATTTTTCCGGAGGTGCGGCTCAAGCGTTATCTGGAAATGCGCGGCGCCGATTCCGGACCGACGCGAAACCTCTTGGCGCTGCCGGCGCTGTGGGTCGGCATTCTTTACGACGACACGAGTCTCGATGCGGCCTGGGATCTGGTCAAGAACTGGACCGCGGCGGAGCGTCAAAAACTGCGCGACGAGGTGCCGAAAGCGGGCCTCGCCGCGACGATCCATGGCCGCACCGCAGGCGAAATCGCCGGCGAGATTCTCACCCTGGCGCGCAATGGGCTCGCGCGCCGGCGGCATCTCGACGGCAACGGCCAGGACGAGACGCGCTATCTCGAGATCCTGGAAGATCGCCTCGAACGCGGAACGACACCCGCACAGGAGCTGCTGGAAAAGTTCAATGGGCCTTGGGCCGGATCGGTCGATCCGATCTACGCCGAGCAGGCATATTGACGGCGACCCGCAAACGCCCGTCCTCGGTTTGATCCGAAGGCGGAAGCCGGCTCGGTGCCGCGCGACTTATTCGATGCCGTAGATCGCCTTGGCCTCCGCGAGCGCCTTGTTGCAGGCCGCGGCATTGCCTTCCGCATTGGCCTTGCGGGCCCGCTCGAGCGCAGCGTCGCCGTCCGCCATCGCCATATGCTCGGCGCTCTGCACCGAGCCCGGCGTCGGCTGGTGATGCAACTGGGCGCCGACCGATTGAGCCGCACTCGGCTCGCCGGCCCCGCCCGGCCGGGATGTCGCCTGCAAGCGTGCGATCTCGCGCTCGACTTGTGAAATCTGGGTGCTGCACGGGCCCGCTTGCGCGGCCACGCTGCCGCCGACGACGCCCACCACGATCAGTGTTAAAACTAGCGATCGGTCCATGACCGGCCTCCCGATAAGAGCCTCGGCCTAGACATAATGCCGCACACAACCGCGGTGAAGAGCGGCGGCGCAACTTCTCATTCGCAGTCTCCGCGGCACAAGCAGAAAGCAGAAACCTTTCGTCAAATGCTGTCCATGCCGCCCGGCGCTGCCACGTCAGCCATTGCCCCATCGTGACCTGGCCCGGCATCCTCGCCTCTGGTACGCACCGCGCCCTTTTTGATCTAAAATCTCTTTATGGCGCAGGGGCTCGGCGAGTTGAGTTTGCGTGGAACGCACGTGGCGCAGGCGATGGCTGGCATCGCACTGCTTGCGCTTGGGGCCTGCGCCGGCGGGTCGACCGGTTCCGGTCTTTTCTCCACAACGCCGGAGCAGCCGCGCGGCCCCGATCCGGCGTTTGCGCGCACGGTCGTCGCCTATCCGTCGCGCGAGCGGCCTGGCACCATCATCGTCGATCCGGGCAGTCATTTTCTTTACCTGGTGCAGGGCGGCGGACAGGCCATGCGCTACGGCGTTGGCGTCGGCGCCGAAGGCTTCGTGTGGTCCGGGCTTGCGACCGTTCACAGCAAACAAGAATGGCCCGATTGGTACCCGCCGGCCGAGATGCTCACGCGCAAGCCGGAGCTGCGCGAGCACATGGCGCAGCTGCAAAGCGGTCTGGGCATGAAAGGCGGTCCCGACAATCCGATCGGCGCGCGCGCCATGTACCTGTGGCAGGACAACAAGGATACGCTCTACCGCATTCACGGCACCAACGAGCCGTGGACCATCGGCACCAATGTCTCGTCGGGTTGTATCCGTCTGACCAACGACGACGTGACCGACCTTTACAATCGCGTCCCCATCGGGACCAAAGTGGTCGTGCTCGCGACCGCCAAGCCCACCGCCGCTGCGGCGCAATGAGATAGAGGCGAAAACGCCACCCTATCCCTCTCTATAATATCAGGTGTTAGAGCGCGGCCTTGCGGAGAAAGCCGTCGACGCTGCCGCGAAGCGAGTCCGCGGCTCGTTCGACCGATTGCGAGGCCGCCAGCACCGTGTCGGCCGAGTTATGGACGTGCGCGATGGCGTCGGACACACGCTCCAATACGGCGACGACGGATTTCGTCGCCGACGCGGCAGCGGCGACGCTTCCCGAGATTTCCTGCGTCGCCGCATTCTGTTGTTCGACCGAGGTAGCGATGGCGCCGGTGAATTGGCGGATTTCCTGCATCTTGCCGGCAACGCTGCCGATCGCGCCGACGGCACTGCGCGTCGAGCCCTGCACCGCGGCAATTTGCGAGGCGATGTCGTCCGTGGCCTTTGCGGTCTGCACGGCGAGCGCCTTCACCTCGGAAGCGACGACGGAAAAGCCCTTGCCGGCGGCGCCGGCGCGGGCCGCCTCGATCGTGGCATTGAGGGCGAGCAGATTGGTCTGTCCGGCGACGCTCTGAATGAGCTTGACGACGTCGTCGATCTTGCGCGCGGCCTGGGCGAGACCGGCGATCTCCAGATTGGTCGATTGCGCCTCGGTAGCGGCGGCAACCACCACCTCGCTTGCCCGGGTGAGCTGCCGGTTGATCTCGCCGATCGATTTCGACAGCTCGTCGGCGGCGGTCGCGGCAATCTGGGCGCTGCCGAAGGCATCGTTCGACGTCCGCACCGCGCCCACCGTTTGCGCCGCGGTCTCGCGCGAGGTCGCCGCCAGCACGCTTGCTGTCGAACGCATCGCCGTGACGCCGTCAGCGACGGTCTTCAGAACACCTTCGACGCTTTCGCGGAACCAGGTGATCGCTTCTTCGATCCGCGCCCGGCGGGCCTCCTGCTCGTCGAGCAGCGCATTTTTGCGTTCGACCAGCCGGCGCTCAGTAATGTCGTCGTGGGTGCCGACCCAATAAATGGAGCCGGGTATCGGCCGATTGACCACGGAAATCGCGCGGCCATCCGGCGCGTCGTTGACAAAGCTCACGGTCTGACCCGCCGTGATTTGGCTCATGATCTCATCGCAATATTCCTGGGCGTCGCGGCGCAGGCTGCCGCTGCTGATGCGATTGCGAATAATCTCGATGAGCTCGGTACCGGGCCGCACGATGTCCGGCGAAAGTCCGTACATCGCGCGATATTGCTCATTGCAGACGACAAGCCGGCCGCCGGTATCGAACAAAACGACGCCCTGCGTCATGTTGTTCAATGTCAGCGCCAACAGCTTGGCGTCGGGCCGGCGGGCGTGGCGCCGGATCAGACGATTGAGGGCCCCAAACATGGTGCCTCGCGGCTCAAACCTGTCCCGGACGTAGCTAACCGCACATCGGCTTACGCTTCGTTAAACAAATCAGATACTCATCCCGCCATCGACCATCAGCAGGCATCCGGTGGTGAAGCTCGACGCGTCGGAGGCGAGAAACAGCACCGAGCGCGCTACCTCCTCGGGGCGGACATGGCGGTGAAGCGGGATGATCTCGTTAAAGAATTCGGTGCCGTCGCGGCCGATCAAGGTGCCCAGTTTGCGCTCCACGTTCAGCTGAAAGGAATTATCGACCGGCCCGGGATGAACGGTGTTGACGCGGATATTGCGTCCGGCGAGCTCTTTGGCCAGCACGCGCATCAGTCCCACCTGGGCATGCTTGGCCGTGATGTAGCCATAGACGCCCGGGTCGCCCGTAACGCCGGCGACGCTCGACGTAATGATGATCGAGCCGCCGTCATTCATCTGCGGCACTGCGTGTTTGGCGCAGAGAAAAGCGCCTCTGACATGCACGGCAAGCACCGAATCGAATACGTCCTCTGGATATTCGGCAATCGGCGCGACGGTGCCGAAATTGCCGGCGTTGCTGAACAATACGTCGATCTTGCCGAAGCGCTCGACGGTCGCGGCGATCGCCTTGCCAACCTGATCCGATTTGGTGACATCGGCCGCGCACCAGGCAACCTCGCCACCGATATTCGTGGCGGTCTTTTGCAGCGCCGCCTGATCCAGATCGATCAGCATGACCCGGGCACCCTCGTCCCGCAACAGCCGGGCTGACGCCGCGCCGATGCTGCCGGCCCCGCCGGTGATCACGCAAACCTTGTTGTGCATTTGACTAGCCATCGTTTGCTCCCCACGCCTCAAGGCGCGGGAACCTAACACCAGGACGGCAATCTTGCGCAAGCCAGCCAAACGCGGATGCTGGAGCATGATCCGGAAAAGTGGATACCGGTTTTCCGAGAAGATCATGCTCCAGCAAAGATCCGGAGCAGGTCTCGGAGGCTTGCCTAGCCATCGACCGCGCAGCCGTGCGGCACCGGAATCAAACGGACGCGAGCGTCACATAGAGCCCATCGCGTGGATGCGGAATCGGCCACATGTTCCAACTGGGGCGATATCCCGGCGCGATGGAAACGCGGAATCGGCTCAAAAAGTGCCAAGCAAAGCACTTGGCCTGCATGTAAGCGAAATTCAATCCAAGGCACATATGGGCGCCGCCGCCGAACGGCACGAAAGCGAATTTATGCCGTCCGCGCGCGGCTTCCACGTCGAAGCGCGCGGGATCGTAGCACTCCGGCTCGGGCCAAATCTGCGCCAGGTAATGGGTGTAAAGCGGATTGATATTGACGCCGGCACCCTCCGGGATGCGGTGTCCCATGAATTCGAACGCGCGCACCGCCCGACGCGGCAACGAAGGTACCGGCGGCGCGAGCCGCATCGCTTCCTTAAACGCCATCTCGGTCAGCGTAAGGTCGTCGAGACGAGAGAACGGCAATGGCTGGTCGGCGGCGTGCTTGCGTGCCAGAACTTCCTCACGCACGCGCTCTTGCCAGGACGGATTGGCGGCGAGCCGATAGACAAATGAGGTCAACGACGACGTCAGCGTGTCGTGCGCCGCCATCATCAAAAAACTCATGTGATCGACGATATCGGCAGGCGACAGAAGCGAGCCATCCTCCCAAGTGGCGCGGCATAGCTGAGAAAAAAGATCGCTGCCGCCGCGCTCGCGCCGCAGCGGAATTTGCCGGTTGAAATAATCGACAATCAGCGCCCGCCCGTGCACGCCGCGCGCCATTTGCGTGCCCGGCAGCGGCACGCGCACAACCGCGATGGATGCGGCGACCATCGCGATGAAGGCGCGCTTGACCGCTTCGAACTGCGGGCCCAGGTCCTCGCCGAGAAAAGACGTAGAGGCAAGATCGAGCGTCAGTTGCTTGATCGCGGGATAGAATTTGAAAGTCTGCCCACGCGGCCACTGGGTCAGCCCCGCGCCGATGCCCGCGTTGAGCTGGCCGAGATACGACTGCATCGGGCCGGATTTGAAGGCCCCCGAAAGCGCGCGCCGGTGCAGCCGGTGCTCATCGAAATCGAGCAGCATGAGTCCGCGTGGAAACAGCCGTCCAAGCAAAACGTCCCAACCGAGCGTGGAGGAGAACAATCGCTCGCTGTCGAGCAGCACGAATTCATTGGCTTCCGGGCCGAGCAGCGAGATGTTGCTCTGACCGAATGCGTGGCTGCGATAGACCGGCCCATAGCGCTGTGCGCGTCGCTCGACGAACCCCTTGGGATCCGAGAGCAGAGGGAGGGTATGACCGAGGAGCGGCCATCCATCGTCACCCGGAATATGCGCAAGCGCGCTCGAAGAAGCCGGCCGGACGGCATGTGAGAATGAATGTCGGGCGTCGTGCGTCTGCACCAACATGGTGGTTGCTCTCATGCAGTGGTCGTCAACCGCCGCCATGGGCCGCCGTTATGACACCGCCGGGCGCGCTGTGCGTGACCTCGCTCGCGCGCAGTATGGCACAAAGCACAAGGCCAAACTGGCCTTGTGCAAGGCGCAAGATCATCGCACAGGTCCGAAGGCGCAAAGCGGTCAGCCGAACGTCCGCCGCGTCAATCCCAGGCCCAAAATCGTCGGCCGCCTTAGGCAACTGACACTTATTGGGCTTATGTTCATGGCCCTGTGTTTCAATCGGGCGCTTGTGTTTCAATAAAGTCTTAAAATCTTCCTGCTACGGTCACAAAGCATATCGCAGGCGACCGCTCGCAGCGATTCGCGTCTGTCTCGCCCGGTCTTCCAACGAAATGACGAGCCGGCGTGATCGCTCTCGACTTTGAATTGACAAAATGTTCAGAATGAAAACGACACGCGTTGCGCGTGCTTGCTTAGCGACCGACCCAAGCGTAGCATGCCGCCGCTAGCTGTGCTCACACATTGATTCCGACCCACATTGTCCCGAACGATGGGAGGACTTTACGATGTCGAATGCTAAGACCGCTCCGAAGCGCAAGCGCCGGGTGAAGGCGGTACCGGTTCTGGGGGCTGCCGGTTTGTTATCGCTAGCAGGTGGCGCCTCTGCCGCGACGGGCGGGGCGCAGGTGACGGACCTGCCGACGCAAAAGACCGCGCCGAATCACGAGATCATTCTCGGCGAGGAAGAGCTCTCGGACGTCAGCCTGTCGACCTTCTACGTCTTCAACAAAGAAAGCGCCCAGCCTCAGCTTGGCGACAAGGTCGCCTGGCGAGGTTGCGGTGGTTGTCGCTGCGGCGGCGGTTGCCGGTGCGGCGGCTGCGGTTGCGGCTGGCGCGGTTGCGGTGGCGGCTGCGGCGGTTGCGGCTGCTGCTTCCGATGGGGCCGTTGCAACATCTGCTAAGAACGAACCTCGTTCAAATCCAGTGTACGACAGCAAATACTCGTGGCCGGCTTGATTTCACATCGAGCCGGCCATTGATTTTGTCTGCGCTCGCGGTTTCGTCGTATTTGCAGTGAATGGATGCACGGCGCGACTTTGTGCGCGCATCAGCCTAAGAGGTTGGCTTTGCCGAGAAGTACCGCAGAAGGAGCGAAACACCCACACCTGCAAGATTGGTCCCCACCGGCGGTGCGCGGCAGCGCCAAGACGCGCGTCCGCCGTGCGCATAAGGATCAAGAGCAGGCCCTCTCGCTCCGCAAGAGCAAGGACGTTCCGCAATTTGCACCGAACTTCAGCGTCTATTTGCTACCGCCCGACGCGGTGTGCCTGTATTCGGAAGATCGAAAATTCTTCCTTCACGGCGAGCTTTACTGCGCGGTGGCGACGGCGATCGGCAATGGCGGCCGCAGTTTTCGCGACCTGTTTGGCGAACTCGAGCGAAAGTATCCTGTCGATAAGATCCAGGAGGCGTTCACGAGGCTCCTCAACCGCCGCTATCTGGTGCAGAGGTCGCGCTCCTCCAAGGAGGCCGCATCGGCTTACTGGGCGAGCCTCGGGCTGCCGCTGGAGACGGCGGAAAAAAACCTTCAGAATTGCCGCGTGAACATCGCGTCCATGGACGTCGAGGGCGCCAAGGACCTCGAAAACGCCCTGCGCGAACTCGGCGTCCGTGTCGTCAAGCGCGCGGGCGACCTGACGGTGACGCTGGTCAACGACTACCTCGACGGCCGCTTGGGCGAATTGAACAAGCACCATCTGTCCGAACAGACCCCATGGCTGCTGGTCCAGCCTTCCGGTATCGCCCCGCTGGTCGGGCCGGTATTCCGTCCGGGCGAAGGCGCATGCTGGCGCTGCCTGGCCGAGCGCATGGCGCGCAATCGCGAGGTCCGGGCGATGCTCGACCGCAGCGAGGCGCGCTGCGTGGCTGTGTCACCTCTGGCCAAGCATCCGCTCGGCGGCGGCGCTATTGCGCTCGCCGCGGTGGAAATCGCCAAAGCGATCGCGACCGGCTTCCGCACCGAATTGTCCGATCACGTCGTGAGCCTCGATCTCACCGGCGCGAATATCGTCAAGCATTATGTTCCCCACCGTCCGCAATGCCCGGCCTGCGGTCGCAAAAAAATGCGCGATCCACGCCGTGAAGCGAAGCCGATCGAATTGAATTCCGGCGGCAAGCTGGTGATGACCAGCGGCGGTTACCGCTCGATGGCCTCGCGCGACACGGTCGCGCGTTTCCGCCGGCATGTGAGCCCGCTCACCGGCGTGGTGTCGCGCCTCGACCGGATCGAAGCCGATTTGCCGTTGAACACCAACTACTATGCTCGGCACAATTTTGCCGGCAAATCGGAAACCGTCCACGAATTGCGGGCGGGACTTTCCGGCGGCAGCTTCGGCAAAGGCAGCACCGCCGAACAAGGCGAAGCCAGCGCGCTGATGGAGGCAATCGAACGCTATTCCGGCATCTATCAGGGCGACGAAATTCGCGTGCGGCGGCGTTTTACGGATTTCGCGCCGGGCGAAGCTATCCATCCCAACGAGGTGATGCTGTTCAGCGACGCCCAATACCGGCAGCGCTTCGAGCCGGTGCACGACCACACCGCAATGCCGACGCCGGACCCGTTCGATCCCTCCGCTGAAATCGACTGGTCACCGGTCTGGTCGCTGCGCGACGAACGGTTCAAGTACCTGCCGACAAGCTTCCTGTATTTCTTCTACGAGGGCCCGGGCCAAATACACGCCGATTCCAACGGCTGCGCCGCCGGCAATACGCTCGAGGAAGCGATCGTTCAGGGCTTTTTGGAACTGGTGGAGCGCGATTCCTACGCCATCTGGTGGTACAACCGCTTGCAGCGCGAGGAACTCGACATCAGCCAGTTGAGCGATCCCTACGTGGGCGAACTGCGCACCCAGCTTGCCGACACCGGACGCAAATTGTGGGTGCTCGACATCACCCACGATCTCGGCATTCCAAGTTTTGTCGCCATGTCCCATTCGACGGAGAACGGACAGGATTTCGTCGAGTTCGGATCCGGCTCGCATTTCGATGCGCGGATCGCGCTGTTGCGGGCGCTCACCGAGCTCAATCAGTTTCTGTCGATCGGGCTCATGGGTATGCGCGACCAAGGCTCGCTCAGCGAGGACGGCGCCAGCCCATGGCGGCTGGCGGATCATCCCTACCTGCTGCCGAACGGCCGTCCGGCCGCGCAGGTCGATTTCAATCCGAAATTCGGCTTTCTCGACGCACGCGAACAAGTGATGGCTTGTGTGAACCTGGCCAAGCGCGAAGGGCTCGACTTTCTCGCCCTCGATCAAACGCGGCCCGATATCGGCACGCCGGTCGCCCGCGTCATCGTGCCGGGGCTGCGGCATTTCTATCGGCGATTCGCGCCGGGCCGGCTCTACGACGTACCCATCAAGCTCGGGTGGCTTGATCAAGCTATGCCGGAGAGCAAGCTCAATCCGCTGCATCCCAAGACTTGAAAATCAAGGCTTGTTGAACAAATCTGGTTCAACAACACTTGGTCAACGGGACTTGGCTCAATAAGACTTAGTCAATAAGACTTGGTCGATAAGACTTGGTCGACACGACTTAGTTTCAAGAACCTGATCACGAGACCCTGAGGCCGTCTTTGCGCGCAGCGCGGAAAAAGAGCATGCGGCGGCCGCTGCCAGCCAGCCTCTCTGCGCGACTAGACGGTCATGTCACGATCGAAGCGCGCGCGGCCGGCGACGTGATCGCGCGATTCAACGGCATGTCGCTCGCCCTGGGACGGTTCAGTCCGGCAGCGGCTGCGCGCGCCCGCGAACTCCCTGCCGGCCTGCCACTTGCGGCGCTGGCCGGATCGCGCAAGGCCGTCGACAAAGAACTCGATCTTCTCGTCCGCCGTTTGGCCGCACGCGGGCTGCTCGAATTTCATCTTGCGCGGCCCGGGCGCGGACGCGGGCAAACCGGCGAAGATATCGTCGTGATCGAGCCGCAAGCGCCGGATTATTGGCCGCGCATAACGCGGTTGCGCGACAGCGATACACTGGCTTTGTCGCGTTTTGCCTACCTGCGGCGGCGCGCGCAGGACATGGTCCTCGAATCACCGCGCGCCCGCGCCCTGTTCCGGATCTGCGATCCGACCATCGCCGCCGCCTTGGCCACGCTGGCTGCGCCGCAGAGTATCAAACAACTGCGCCAAGCCGATGGTTTCCCCGGCGTCGAGCTGCTGGCGCTGCTCCTTGACTGCGACATCCTCTTCAAGACAGGAGCCAAGGACGAGAACCTGCGGACAGCCGAAGGCGACGACCACCTGCTCCTCTGGGACTTTCACGATCTGCTTTTTCATGCCCGCAGCACCGAAGGCCGCCATGCCAACCCGCTCGGCGGAACATACCTCTATGCCAATGAAGTGCCCCCGCTGCCGGCAGTGCGGCCAAACTGGCCGGGCGCCAGGATAGATTTGCGCGAAGTCCCTCCGCCGCGGGCCGAAACCAAGCGGGAAACGGCGTTGCTGCTGCGCGAACGTCATTCGGTGCGCGACTTCGACGTGAAGCAACCGATCACGCTTGGCGAGCTTGCGCATTTTCTCGACAGCACGGCGCGTGTCCAGGCGACTTTCGTAATTCCACCGAGCGACGGCGAGCCGTCGCTCAGCTATGCGCCGCGGCCTTATCCTTCGGGCGGTGCCAGCTACGAGCTCGAGCTTTACCTTGCAGTCGATGATTGCGAAGGGCTTGCACGCGGCTTTTATCACTACGATGCCGGCGAACACGCGCTGGTCGCGGTCGACGTCGATCCGCAGGCGCTCGACGCAATATTGCGCCACGCCCAGTACGCCATGAACGCGGCCGCGCTGCCGCAGATCGTGATCATGTTGACCGCGAGGTTTGGGCGTATTTCATGGAAATACAGCTCGCTCGCTTATTCGCTCATTCTCAAGGATGTCGGCGTCTTGATCCAGACGCTCTATCTGATGACGACCACGATGGGCCTCGGCGGCTGCGCCGTCGGCAGCACCCCTATCGATCTGTTCGAGAAGATGACCGGAATCCCTTTTCATATCGAAGGCCCGGTCGGCGTTTTCGCGCTCGGCCGTGGGGCGAAGTCGGGCCAATCCGACGGCGCGACCGGCGCTTAGCTAGAACAGTTTGCGCGCCCCTACATCGTGTCGTCATGGCCGGGCTTGTCCCGGCCATCCCGTTAGGGTGGGCACTGAGCCCTGACGATCGGGATGCGCGGGTCAAGCCCGCGCATGACGCGCGCGCGCGAGAGAGAGAGAGGGAGACGCTTGCAAGATATTAAGCCATTTCCGATTCAATTTAATCGGGATGTGTCTAGTCTACCAATACCAGCGCGGACCGCGCGGATCGGTTCGGTCGCGCGGCGTCGAACGCTCGAAATATCCGACAGCCTTGCTGGTGCGCTGCCCCATCAGGGCGAACATCGCGCCTTGCGGATCCTCGCAGCGCGCGATCCAGCCGCCCGGCACCGCGCCCGGACCTTCAAGAACTTTGCCGCCGGCCGCCTTCACGCGCTCCGCAGCAGCATCGATATCGTCGACGCCGAAATAGAACAGCCAGAACGGCCGCGCCACCATTGCGGGCTTGGTGAAGATGCCGCCGAGTGTTTGCTCGCCTGCCGCCACCAGACGATAGGCTCCCTCGGCGCCGGATTCCATTCCGGCTGGCTGCCAGCCGAAGAGCTCGTTGTAGAACGCGAATGCCGTGTCGCCGTCGGTCGCGAGCAGCTCGTGCCAGCCGACGCGTCCAGGGCTGCCCCAGTTGGATGGCGGCTCCTCGCGTGGCGTCAGCCATTTGATCAGCGCGATCGTCGTCATCTGCGGGTCGGCGACGACGGCGACACGGCTGACACCCGGAACCTCCGTGGGCGGAAGAAATACGGAGCCGCCGCGTTGCCGCACACTCGCCACCGCAGCGTCGACGTCATCGACCGCCACATATCCGATCCAGCATTGCGAGCCGCCGCGCTGCCTGACTTCGTCCGGAAGATCCATCAGCCCGCTCACCGGCGTCTGATTGATTGTGAAAAACGTATAAGCGCCACCGGGCTCACCGGCATCGCGCGCGCCCCACCCGACGACGTTCGCGTAGAAGGTCCTGGCGGCCTCCGTGTCGGTCGTGAGCAACTCGTACCAGGTGAACCGGCCATGCGTCACGTCAACACCTCCCCGTGTTGGGCGCGAACCGCAATGTCACGTCCGAACATGTCGGTGCGCTCTCAATGATGAAGAGAGCAATCCCCAGTCAACGACGGACGCGAGGCGACCATGAAGTATCAATGCTCATCAACAAACGGAAGATTTGATGGTGCCCAGGGGCGGAATCGAACCACCGACACTGCGATTTTCAGTCGCATGCTCTACCAACTGAGCTACCTGGGCCCACGCTCACGGCCGATGCAGCCGTCGCTGGCCTGCCCGAGCGCGGCGGTTATAAATCCTCCATATCCGGCTGTCCAGGATCGAGAGCGGGCTGCCGCCGCACCCTTAGTGCATGATCCCGAAAAGTGGAAACCGGTTTTCGGAAAAGATCGTGCATCAACACGAAATCTAGACCTTGATCGGATTCGATTCAATCGGATCAAGGTCTAGTGGCTGCTGTCGGCCGGCCCTTCGTCGCGCCGCTCGTCTTCTTCTTCATCTTCGGTCGCCGGAATGGCGTAAGCGCCGGACAGCCAGCGGTTCAAATCGACATCGGCACAGCGGCGCGAGCAAAATGGCCGCACCGCTTCCACCGCGGGGTTGCCGCAAATTGGACAGGGCCGGCGGATTGCTTTGGACATGCTCCGTATATGGGACCAGCGCTCTGTGGCGCCAACCTGGCGCGTGACCGCGATAAGGACGCCGAACGAAGATGCGCCGCGCGAGCCAGAACGCCGACGGTGTTAGGTGCCCGCGTTGAGCCAGCCGAAATGGATCGGATAGCCTTCGCCATTGAGCAGTGCCACCGTCTCGTAGAGCGGCAAGCCGACAACGCCGGAATAAGATCCGACGATCTTAACAATAAAAGTTCCCGCGATTCCCTGGGCCGCATAGCCGCCGGCTTTGCCGCGCCACTCGCCGGAGGCGAGGTAGGCTTCGATATCCCGTTCGGACAACCGCTTGAAACGCACGCGCGTTTCCACATGCCGCTGCCGAAATCCCTCCTTTGGGGTCACCAGACAAACGGAGGTATGGACGCGGTGGTTGCGGCCGGACAGAAGCCGCAAGCATTGCGCCGCCTCGTCGAGTAATTCGGCCTTCGGCAGGATGCGACGGCCCACCGCCACCACGGTATCGGCGGCGAGGATAAACGAGCCCTTCAGTTCTTCGTCGAGCCGCAGCATGGCGAGTGCCGCTTCCGCCTTGGTGCGCGCGAGCCGGGTGGCGCAGGCGCGCGGTAATTCTCCACGCTTCGGCGTTTCGTCGACATCAGCCGGACGAAGCGCGTCAGGCTCGATCCCAGCCTGGTTGATGAGGGAGAGCCGTCGCGGCGAACCGGAGGCGAGAACAAATTTGGGCCGGCCTATCATTTGAAGCGGTAGGTGATTCTACCCTTGGTCAAATCGTAGGGCGTCATCTCGACCAGAACCTTGTCGCCGGCCAGAACCCGGATGCGGTTCTTGCGCATGCGTCCAGCGGTATGCGCGATGATCTCGTGCTCATTCTCGAGTTTGACGCGGAAAGTGGCGTTCGGAAGCAATTCCGTGACGACCCCGGGAAACTCCAGCAGTTCTTCCTTCGCCATTCGTTATCCGGACGTGTTGCGGCAGTTTTGGTGCATGCGGCCATTACCTGTGAAATGGGCGCCGGAACGTAGCGGATGACGAGGCGCTCCACAACCACCCTTGCGGCCACAACCACAACTCAAAATCTGCCGTCCCACCCGGCAGCAAACCGTATCCGACGGACGTGCGACAGCTTCATTCGTTGCCCCGCCTCCGGGCGCCAAACCGCTCGCGAATTCTGTTCAACAACTGATCGCGAACCGTGCGGTAGGCCTCCAATCGTTGCTCGCGGCTGCCTTCAGTGTCGGTCGGATCGGCGGTAGGCCAATATTCCACGTCGATTGCGCTCGTCCGCGTAAGCTCCAGAGCGCGGTGATGCGCCTCCGGCGACAGCGTAACGATCAGGTCGAAATTAAGCCCCTCCAACTCGTCCAACTCCTCGAAGGTCGTGGGCTTGTGCCGCGAAATGTCGACGCCGATCTCGGCCATGGCGGCGACCGCGAATGCGTCGAGTTCGCCTTTGCGCACGCCGGCGGAGCCGACATAGATCGCGCGCCCGAACAGCTGCGAAAACAGTGCGGCGGCCATGGGCGAGCGCACTGAATTAAGTCCGCAGGCAAACAGAATTGCGAGCGGCTGCGCCGTGGACGCCGGCATGGCCGTTCCTCAGCCCTTCCAGTGCAACACCGTGACCAGCGTGAACAGCCGGCGGGCGGTATCGAAATCGAACTCGACCTTGCGGCTCAATCGCTCCATGAGGATGTTCGAGCCCTCATCGTGAAGCGACCGCCGCGCCATATCGAGCGCTTCGATGCGATCTGGCGTGGCACCGCGGATCGCGGCGTAGTAGCTGTCGCAGACGGTGAAATAGTCCTTCACGATGCGGCTGAATGGCGCCAGCGAAAGAAGATGAGCAATCACCGGCGCGCCGTCGGAGAGCCGGATATCGAAAACGAGCCGGTTGCCGTCGATGCGAAGATTAAGCGCGTAAGGACCACCCTCGTGGCCGACCGGCCGGAAGGCATTTTGCTCGATCAGATCGTAGATCGCGACGGCACGCTCATGCTCGACGTCCGGGCTTGAACGACCGATCGACGACTCGTCGAGTGTGACCGCGACAAGGCGGCCGCTATTGCCTTTGTCGGGATCTGTGCGCGCCATCAGCGATTGAGCCTCATAGCAACCGAACGGGCGTGGGCGTCGAGACCTTCGGCATGGCCGAGGGTGATGGCCGCATCCGCCAGCGCGCGCAATTGCTCCGGTCCGCACTTGAGGATCGACGTGCGCTTCATGAAATCGAGCACGCCGAGCCCAGAAGAGAAACGCGCCGACCGCGCCGTCGGCAACACGTGGTTCGAGCCGCCGACATAGTCGCCGATGGCTTCCGGCGTATGCGCCCCGATGAAGATCGCGCCGGCGTTGCGGATGCGGCCGGCCAGACTTTCTGCATCCGTGGCTGCGATCTCAAGATGTTCGGGGGCGATCGCATCGACCAGCGGCGCCGATTTGTCGAGGCTGCGCACGAGGATGACGGCGCCGAAGTCGCGCCATGAGGCGGCGGCGATCGCCCTTCTGGGCAAGCGGGCGATTTGGTCTTCGACCGAACGCTCGACTGCGCCTGCCAATTCGGCATCGTCGGTAATGAGGATCGCCTGCGCACTCGCGTCATGTTCGGCCTGCGCCAACAGATCGGCGGCGATCCAATCGGCGTTGCCGGTCGCATCGGCAAGGATCAAGACCTCAGAGGGACCGGCGATCATATCGATGCCGACCTTGCCGAAGACGAGACGTTTGGCGGCAGCCACATAGGCGTTACCGGGGCCGACGATCTTCGCCACCGGGGCGATGGTCGCCGTGCCATAGGCCAGGGCCGCGACCGCCTGCGCACCGCCGATCCGATAGATCTCGTCGACACCGGCAAGCTTTGCCGCGGCCAGCACAAGCGGCGACAACACGCCGCGCGGCGCCGGCACCGTCATCACGATCCGCGGTACGCCGGCGACCTTTGCCGGAACAGCATTCATCAGAACCGACGAGGGGTAAGCGGCCGTGCCACCGGGAACGTAGAGTCCCACCGCCTCAATCGCCGTCCAGCGGGCGCCGAGTTCGACGCCGAGCGCATCCGTGAATAGATCGTTTTGCGGTATTTGCCGCCGATGAAATTGCTCGATGCGCTGGCGGGCAAAGCTCAACGCCTCCAGGGTCCGGGGCTCGCAGCTTTCAATCGCGACGGCGATGTCGTCGTCGGTCACCCGCAGGCCGGCACGATCGAGATCAAACTGATCGAACTGAAGCGTGTAATCATGCAGCGCCCGGTCGCCGCGCGCGATCACGTCGGCGACGATCGGCCGAACCGTGGCTTCGACATCCGCGGCCGCCTCGCGTTTGGTATCGAGGAAAGCGCGGAAACGTTCAGCAAAATCGGTCGCACCGGAGTCGAGACGGATGGCCATGTTTGCGTCGATACACTCTGGATTTTACGTCGAAGCATGATTTTTGCCGAAAGCCGCTTTCCATTTTCGGGATCGTGCTTCGGCAACGCCTTGGATCAGTAACGCCTTTGGATCAGCAAGCCTCAGATCAGTAAGGCCTCAGATCAGTAAGGCCTTGGATCAGTAAGGCCTTGGATTTAGCGCGCCGCGTGTCTTCGTGCACGAGATGTTCGAACGTTCTGGCGACAGATCGACGCGTAACAGGTCTCTTTTATTATAACAATTCTAATCTCGTTGCTGCGCGTCTATTTCTCATTGACAAAGGGGCGGCATTTCACCAATTGCTCGTGTGTCGAAGGCCTGCGTAACGTGTGTCACGGGCTTGCTCAAAAAGGCTTACTGAATAGCGGCGATTGCGCTCTTGGTGGCCATGACAAGAAATGCGTTTGCGACATTCGGCCTGGCGGTGCTCGCCTGTCTTTTTGCAGTGACCGCCGCAGCGGTCCGCGCCGAAGAGACCGTGACAATCGCAATTACGATCAAGGATCAGCAGTTCGAACCAGCCGAGCTTCACGCACCGGCCGGAAAGCCGATCACGCTCACCATCAAGAACCTTAATTCGGTCGCGGCCGAATTCGAAAGCGACACGCTGCATGTGGAGAAGGTCGTGGCGCCGGGCCGCGACGGGGTGGTGCGCATCCGTCCGCTCGAGCCCGGACGTTATGGTTTCTTCGATGACTTTCACCGCGCCACGCAAGGCGTGTTGGTCGTGCCATGAGGCCGATCGTGCCGCGAAACACGGCGCCGCGACGCGTCGCCGTTTCAGTTGCCGCCACGTCAGTTGTCGTCACGTCAGTTGTCGTTCCCGCAATATGAGGTTTCCGTGCTCGCTTCCATACTGCCTTCTCTGATTATCGTCTTCCGCGAGGTGTTCGAGGCGGGACTGATCATCGGCATCGTCATGGCAGTCACCGCGGGCGTGGCCGGGCGCGGATGGTGGGTTGCGGGCGGCGTGGCCGCGGGCATCCTCGGCGCCTGCGTTGTCGCCCTGTTCACCGGCGCAATATCTCAACTGTTTCAGGGCAGCGGGCAGGAACTGTTCAACGCGAGCATTCTCGGCTTCGCGGTGGTGATGCTCGGCTGGCACAATGTGTGGATGGCGCGACACGGCCGCGAGCTTGCGACCGAGATGCGCGCCGCCGGCCAAGCCGTCGTCGAGGGATCGAAGTCGCTCGCTGCGCTTGCCGTCGTGGTGATGATCGCGGTCTTGCGCGAGGGCTCGGAAGTCGTGCTGTTCCTCTACGGCGTGGCGGCGGCGCAAGGCGGCGGCAGCGCCGGCATGTTGGTCGGCGGCATTGTCGGGCTCGTTCTCGGCGCCGCAGTTTGTTTTTTGACCTATCGCGGCCTGGTGACGATTCCGACCCGCTATCTGTTCGCCGTCACCAGCACGCTGATCGCGCTATTGGCGGCCGGAATGGCCGCGCAGGCCATCGCCTTCCTCGAGCAGGCGGACATCCTCACCGCGCTCGACCAGACCGTGTGGGATACGTCTTGGATTTTGCGCGACGGCAGTTTCTTGGGGCGCGCGCTGCATACTTTAGTGGGCTATGTGGACCAGCCCACGGCAATGCAGGTTATTGTCTATGCGGCGACGCTGGCGATCATCGCGCTGCTGATGCGGGTTTTCGCGCTTCCGCACGCGAAGCCGCCACGGGCGGCGTAACCAATCACGTCACCAGGCGCCGCTACGGTTTGCGCAGTGTCGATCAGGAGCCACGGCCTTCGGTTAATCCGCCGGCACGCTGCGAAGCAAACTTGAAACGATCGCGCGCTAAACCACCTTGGTGCCGGCGAAATGGTCCGGACAAGCCATTGCCGCATAAACCTCGCCAAGATCGACGAGTTCGGCTTCCAGGCACTCAACATCCAGACGGATAGCGCCGCCGCCCGAAAATGTCATCGTCACCGTGCCGGCCGGCTCGTCGTGCGGTGCAAATTCGATGGCTAGCAGATTGAGCACCGCGTCCTTGCCGGTTTGGTCAAGACCGCGGCATTTGCATGAGACGACCCGCTCGAAACGAAGCGCCGTGCGGCAGCGCCTATATTCGGGCCCCTGGTCCTTTGCGCCGTCCGCATCGACCGCATTCATCCAATCGAAGCGCTTGAGCGCCATGACGAAGCGATGCTCGCGCGGCCGCCACAAGACGTCGGCGACCTTGACGAGGGCATCCTGCAAGTGAGCGGACATCACCTCGATATCATCCCTATCCAGGGCGACGAGCTTGAGTTCCTCCATGATCGCTTTCCATTGTCTGCGTCCGTGACCAAAAATTAGGAAGCAAACAACGCGGCCGCAAGGCCCGCCGCTTGGCGTACCGCGCCGAAGCCGCCGCTTTTTTCGTTCACAAGATGAAGTTTCTTATTTGCTTTACTTGCAGGTCGGGTGACCGCCGACATCGACCATCGTCTTGCCGGGCGGGCAACCCGGTTTGGCGGCGGGAGCAGGTGGTGGCGGCTTGGCGGCCGCGGGCGCCGGCGCCGGCGCCGCTGGATGTGGTGGCGGCGGGGGCGGAGGAGGCGGTGCCGGCCTCACGGCCGCGGGAGCCGGCGCCGCTGGATGCGGCGGCGGTGGTGGGGGCGGCGGTGGCGCCGCCGGCCTGACCATCGCGGGTGCTGGCGCCACCGGATGGGGCGGAGGAGGAGGAGGCGGCGGCGTTGCCGGCTTGATCGTTGCCGGAGCAGGCGCTTCCGGGTGAGGCGAGGGAGAAGGCGTTGCCGGCTTGACTGTCGCCGGAGCAGCAGCCTCCGGATGCGCAGGCGGAAGAGGAGGCGTTGCCGGCTTTATCGTCGCCGGAGCAGCAGCCTCCGGATGCACAGGCGGCGGCGGCGGAGGAGGCGTTGCCGGCTTGATCGTCGCCGGAGCAGCAGCCTCCGGATGCGCAGGCGGGGGCGGCGCCGGCCTCACGGCCGCGGGAGCCGGAACTGGTGCATGCGGCGATGGGGGCGGCGGAGCCACAGCCGCTGGCGGTGGACCTGCCGGCTTGACCATCGCGGGCGCCGGCGCTGTGCCCGGAGCAGGCGGCGGGGGCGGGACAGGCCTTACCGCCGCGGTTGCAGGCGGGGAAGACGCCGGCGGGCCGACCGGATGATTGGGGACGACGACGGCCGGCGCACCGCCAACAGTGGGATGCGGACCCGCACCCGGATGAGGGCCAGGAGCGCCGCCGCGAGATACGACCGGCGGCAGTGCAACCGGCATCGCGGCGCCAGGCGTGGCCGGAGCCGGCCGTGCCGCAACGGTGGACGGCGGCCGCACGAAGGCCGGAACGACGGCGACGTGCGGCGTCGGCAGAAAGAAACGCTCGCGCGGCGGCGGTGGCGGCGGCAGGTCGACAAATTCACGCGGCCGCGGCGGCAGGAAGAAGACCGGTGGCGGCGGTGGCGGCGCGTAATCGCTCCCCCAAAACGCGACCACCGGTCGATCAACAACTTCCAATTCTTCAGGCGGAGGCGGCGGAACACCGAAGTCGACGAATGCGAAATCGGGCGGAGCGTCGAACGCCCCACCGATCATCGCCAATCGGCGGCGCGCGTCCCAGACATGCGGACCGTTTGGATAGCGCCGCAGATAGGACCAATAGGCCGGCGGCGTATTGTTGAACACGCATCGGCGCCAGATCATCTCCTCGCGGCGCACCGCCACCATCGCGGCGACGCGTCGTGCGTAACGACTTCGAGGATAGAGCGCCAAAAATTGCTCGTAGCCATCGATCGTGTCGAGCGCGAGCGCGGCTGCGTAAGCATCGTCGATGCTGGAATAGCTGCGCATCGGCTTGTCGCGCAGGTCCCCGACCGGGGTCGCGTCGGCCGGCGGCGGCGCATCGGCCGCGCGTTCCGTGAACAAAAACGGTGCGTTGATCTGCGAAGCGTACCAGGGCACTTCGGCGCCGTTTGTCACCTCGCTGACACGCAAGCGTACGCGCGCGAACACATCATCCAGGGACAGCCCGCCCGCGGCTATCATCTCCGTGAGCGCCGTTGCGTAAGCCCCATAGGGTCCGGGCTCGTCGGGCCCGATCGTGCCCGGAGCGGCGTTGAACGCCACCGCCATGCCGGGGGGAGGATCGACCAGGGCCAGGCCGCTCGCCAAAGGTTCGCCGCCCTGGCCGAACGGGTTTTGCCTGGCGGCGTCGAGGACGATGATTTTCACCTGCGCGGGCAGCGCGGCGAGCGGCTGGGCGAAATCTGAAATTCGCACCGCTTGCAACGGGACGTCGACATCGCGCGCCAGATCGGCATCGACCGGCACGTAATAGTTTTCACCGGCGAATTGCACACCAAAACCCGCGAGGTAAATGACGGCAACCGCGTCGGGGCCCGCGGCCGCTACCTGCCCGAGAAACTCGCGGACGGATTCACGCAGCGTTGCTTGATCGAGATTGCGCGCCCCCGTTACCGTGAAGCCGGCGGCGGTGAGTGCATTGGCCACCAAGCCGGCATCGTTGGCCGGTGTCGCAAGCTTCGCTGACTTATATTCATCATTTCCGATCACTAATGCGAAACGCTGCTCTGCAGCGTGCGCCGGGCATTGACCCAGCACCACCGCGAGCAAAAGTGCCGGCAGCCAGAAAAAACTCACCCAGCGCGCCGCTTTGACGCGTTGAAATTTGCTCATCCCTCACCCCCGAATCGGCGCGCAAACTTTCTTTTGGCGTCCGCGTTAGAGCCAATCAATAGGACCTAATCATGTCGAAAGTGACACGTTTTTCCTGGAAATCGGCAGTGTTGTTGTCTATAGAGACCATTGCGCTGCGGCAGGAAATAACGATTGTCGTCGGGACCAACAAAATTTAATCCCGTCGCGCAAAGTTGGATTTGCGTAAAGCGGCGCGGGTTGCTAAGGAACGATCTAACAACACCACTCATTAACTTGAGTTGCGCTATGTCCAGCGCCTCGCTGACAACACTACGATCTTGTGACATCACGCGACCTTGTGACATCACTTCATGCGTTGTGTTTTCTACCGCCCCCGTTAAGGGATACCGTTTGCCTTTCTTGAAAGGGAGGATTTATGGCTAAGAAGTCAAAGAAGCGGCGCGCCTGGACGGCGACCGAACTTCGCGAGTTGAAGTCGCTGGCGAAAAAGAAGACCGCTGCGGCGAAGATTGCCAAAAAGTTGAAAAGGACGGAAGGCGCTACGCGCCAGAAAGCGTTCAGCATCGGGCTGTCGCTCGATTCCCGTTCCTGATTTTTTCCAGCATCGCTTTTGTCGATTGGCGGCGTCGGCCTGTAAACACAGGCCGCGACCGTTATTGTATGCCCATTGTTGGTTTGCATGCGCAGGCCGGCCTAGAGCTATTTATTATGTGTTTTTCGGAAAAGCCGGCTTCCACCCATCGGGTCAAGCCCGAGGGCATGCTTTTCCGGGACATGCTCTAGGAGCGCGGAGCAGTGTGCTCGTCGAAATTTAGGAATGGCGTCCGGCCCGGCAGCGCCGCTGCTGGGCGTATTGCATTGCGTCAAGCATGTTGCACGGCGCCAAGAGCGTTGCCCGCACTAAAAGAGTTGCGCCAAAGACCGCAGCAGCGGGTGTCTGACTGAACCAAAGCGCCCGCTCCGTCGTAAACTACGCTATGATGAAGCCGAATTGCGACGGGCAATTCCCAGGTCCAGGCGTGCTATGATGCTCGGGATGGTGGTGGACGCCTCTCGATGATTTAACTTCTCCGCTCTCAGCGGCAAACGCCGACGAGCTCCGAGCTTGCTGCGGCGCTCGGCGCCTGCCGGCGCGCCTTTCTGGCGATCGCGCTGTTCAGCGGCATGAGCAACATTTTGATGCTCACCGGCTCTCTGTTCATGTTGGAGGTCTATGATCGGGTGCTGCCGAGCCGCAGCATACCGACGCTCGTAGCGCTTTTGATCCTGACCGCGGGGCTGTACGCCGCGCAGGGCTTCATCGAAGCAATCCGCAGCCGTATCCTCGTACGCATCGGCAACAGCCTCGACGAAGCGATGAGCATGCGCGTCTACGACGCGATCGTCAGGCTGCCGCTCAAGATCGGCGGCAAGGGCGAGGGTTCGCAACCGATCCGCGACCTCGATGCGGTTCGCGGATTTTGTCCGGCGCCGGCCCCTCTGCCTTTTTTGATCTGCCGTGGCTGCCGGTCTATCTGGCCATCTGCTTCCTGTTTCATCCGTATATCGGGCTGACGGCGCTGGGCGGCGCGATTATCCTCATTTGCCTCACCATCGCGACGGAGCTGCGAACGCGCTCGCCGACGCGTCAAGCCACCCAATTCGCGATGGCGCGCAACGCGCTCCTGGAATTGAGCCGACGCAACGCCGAAGCGATAACCGCGATGGGCATGACCGGGCGCGTCGCCAATCGCTGGCGCGACCTTAATCGCAGCTTCATCGCGGCGACCGGCCAAGCCAGCGACGTGGTCGGCGGGCTTGGCGCTGCCTCGAAGGTGCTGCGGCTGTTGTTGCAGTCATCGCTGCTGGCGGTTGGCGCCTGGCTGGTGATCCATCAGGAATCGACCCCCGGCATCATCATCGCCGGCTCCATTCTGGGAGGCCGCGCGTTGGCGCCGGTCGATCTCGCGATCGCCAATTGGCGCGGCTTCGTCGGCGCGCGGCAGAGCTGGCAGCGTCTGTCGCGGCTGCTCGCCCATCTGCCACCACGCAGCGAACCGATGCCGTTGCAGCCGCCATCGAAAACTCTGGTGGTGCAGAATGCCGCGGTCTGTCCGCCGGGCGAGCAGAAGATCGTCTGTCAGGATGTGAGCTTCACGCTCGCCAGCGGCAAAGCCCTGGGAATCATCGGCCCGACCGCATCGGGAAAATCGTCGCTGGCGCGCATGCTCGTCGGCGTGTGGGCGCCGCTGCGCGGCACCATCCGGCTCGACGGCGCCACGCTCGACCAATGGTCGCCGGAAGCGCTCGGCCGGCACGTCGGCTATCTGCCGCAGGATGTCGAATTGTTTCCGGGCAATATCGCGCAAAACATCGCGCGTTTTGAAGATCCCCCACACCCCGAAGCCGTGCTTGCGGCGGCGCAGGCCGCGGGTGTTCACGATCTCATCGTCAATCTGCCCGAGGGATACGAAACAAAAGTCGGCGAGCGCGGCTCGGCGCTGTCGGCCGGCCAGGCGCAACGGATCGCGCTCGCGCGCGCGCTTTACCGCGACCCATTCCTGGTTGTGCTCGACGAACCGAACTCCAATCTCGACGCGGAAGGCGACGAAGCGCTCACCCGTGCCATTTTGGGTCTGCGCGCCCGCGGCGCCATCGTGGCGGTCGTTGCCCATCGGCCGAGTGCGATCGCCGGGGTCGACTATATCCTGGTGATGGCCAAGGGCCGTCAACAGCAGTTCGGCCCGAAGGAGGAGGTCCTCGCACGGGTTGCGCAACCGCAAAGCGCGCCGCGCACCTTGAAAGTCGTGCCCGGCGAGGGAGGCGGCGGATGAGCAATGCCGGCGTGCGCGATGCCCAGGCCTCGATCAGCCGCCATATCGTCGTCGGCTGCGCCGTCGTTGTTTTCCTCGCTGTCGGTCTCGGCGGCTGGGCCAGCACCGCCGAAATCGCCGGCGCGCTGATCGCGCAAGGCTCGCTGGTCGTCGATTTTAACGTGAAGAAAGTGCAGCACCCGACCGGCGGCGTCGTCGGCGAAGTGCGCGCACACGACGGCGACCGGGTGAAAGCGGGCGACATTCTCGTGCGCCTCGATGAGACGGTGACGCGCGCCAACCTGGCGATTATCACCAAGGGTCTCACCGAGCTTTACGCACGCAAGGCGCGCCTGAGCGCGGAACGCGACGGCGCCGGCAGCGTTCCTGTACCCAAGCAGCTCGCCGACAAGGTCGACGATCCGGACGTGCAGGAGGCGCTGGCGAGCGAGCGCAAGTTGTTTGAATTGCGGCACAACGCGCGGCTCGGCCAAAAGGATCAGTTGCAGCAGCGCATCAAACAGTTACAGGAGCAAATCACCGGACTAACCGCCCAGCAGGACGCCAAGTCCAGAGAGATGTCGATCATTGGCGAGGAATTGCAGGGGGTCCGCGATTTGTGGGCGAAAAACCTGGTTCAGATCAATCGCCTTACCTCTCTGGAGCGGGAGGAGGCGCGGCTGCAGGGCGAGCATGGTCAGCTTATTGCAACCGCCGCAGAGGCCAAGGGCAAGATCGTGGAAACGCAGCTCCAGATCCTGCAGGTCGATCAAGAAGCCACCAGCGACGTGGCCAAGGAGCTGCGCGACACCGACAGCAAGATCGGCGAGTATGTCGAACGCAAAGTCGCCGCCGAAGACCAGCTCAAGCGCGTTGACCTGCGGGCACCGCAGGACGGCATCGTCTTTCAGTCAAACGCCAACACCGTCGGCGGCGTCATCACCGCCGGCGATCCGGTGATGCTGATCGTCCCCGAAGCCGACAACCTCCTGGTCGAGGCCAAAGTCGAGCCGAAGGATATAGACCAGGTTCAGCTCGGGCAGGCCGTTGTCCTTCGCTTCTCCGCCTTCAACATGCGAACGACTCCAGAGATCAACGGCGCGGTGGTTCGTGTGGGCGCCGACACCTCGACCGATCAGCGTACCGGGCAAAGCTATTATTTGGTGCGGATTGCGATGACGCCGGAGGAGATCGCAAAGCTCGGCGAGGTGAAGCTGACGCCCGGCATGCCGGTCGAAGCCTTCATTCAAACCGGCAATCGCACCATGCTGTCCTATCTGGTCAAGCCGCTGCACGACCAGATTAAAAGGACGTTCCGGGAAAAGTAAGAAACCCCGGAATTGGCGCGCGGGCGCGATAATCCTGACAAACTGTTACTGAGCATGTCCCGGAAAAGTGGAAGCCGGTTTTCCGAAAAGGACATGCGACAACAATGAATCTAGAGCACATCCTGGTTTCACCTCATCGGGATGTGCTCTAGTCATCCGAAACCGGACGCCGGCGGGCGGAGGGGATAGACACTATGAGGCGCGTCGCGCGCTGGGCGAGGCAATTCGGGAGCGCACGAGCGGTGTGCGTTTTGCTGCTGCTCGCGCTTGTACCGTTACGCATTGCCGACCCGCTGCCGATCGAAGAGCTGCGCTTGCGCACATTCGATCTGTTCCAAGTGCTGCGCCCGCGCGAACAGACAATACGGCCGGTCGTGATCGTCGATATCGACGAAGCAAGCCTGAAGGAAATCGGACAATGGCCGTGGCCGCGCACGGTCGTCGCCGATATCGTCAACCGCTTGCGCGAGGCCGGCGCCGCCGCAATCGGCTTCGACGTCATCTTCGCCGAACCTGACCGCATGTCGCCCGCGGTGGCGGCAGAGAGCTTTCGCGGCCTCGACGCGCAGACCCGCGAAAAGCTCGCGGCGCTGCCCGACAACGATGCGGTCTTCGCCGAGGCAATCGCGAAGGCGGGCAGAGCCGTCGTCGGCGAAACCGGCGCCGAGCAGGACGCTGCGAGTCCCACGCCTCAGACCACGCCCCGAGCCGGCTTCGCCATCCTGGGTCCCGATCCGCGCCGGTTTCTGGTGACGTTTCCAGGGTTGCTGCGCAACATTGCGCCGATCGAACAGGCTGCGGCGGGGCGCGGGCTGTTCTCCATCGTTCCGGAAGCCGACGGCATCGTGCGCCGCGTGCCCGTGATCATGGAGGCACAGGGCCAATTGATGCCGACGCTGACGATGGAGATGCTGCGTGTCGTCAGCGGCGCCGGTGCGATCCTTATTCGCGCCGATCAAGTCGGCGTACGGACCGTGGCGGTGCCGGGGCTCGAAGTGCCGACCGACGACCGCGGCAGGTTTTGGATTTACTTCAACAAACGCGATCCGGCCCGTTCCGTGGCGGCGGCCGACGTTCTCGGCGGACGCCTGCCGCCCGACCGGGTCCGCGGCCGGCTGGTGCTGATCGGAACATCTGCGACCGGTCTCCTCGACATCAAGACAACGCCGGTGCAGCCCGACATGCCGGGCGTCGAGGTCCATGCGCAGATTCTGGAAAACATCCTCACCAAATCGCTGCTGGCGTCGCCCGGCTACGCCATCGGCGCCGAGATCATTGTCGCCGTGGTCTTCGGCCTCGCCATCATTGTCGCGGCACCGATGCTGCCGGCGGCAATCGTGGTCGCGCTCGGCGCCATCCTGATCGCCGGCTTGATCGGCATCTCGTGGTATTTCTTTGTTGCCCATCATCTTCTGATCGATTTCACGTATCCGCTGATCTCGTGCTGGCTGATCTATCTGGTGTTGACTTTCGTCAATTACTTCAACGAGCAGCAACAACGGCAGCAGATACGCTCTGCGTTCGGCTTTTACCTCTCGCCGCCGCTGGTGGAGCAGCTGGCGCGCTCGCCGGAAAAGCTGGTGCTCGGCGGCGAAGAGCGCCGGATGACGATCCTGTTCAGCGATGTGCGCGGCTTCACGACCATCTCGGAGCATTACAAGGACAACCCGCAGGGTCTCACCCAGCTGATGAATTGATTCCTGACGCCGCTCACCAACGCCATCATCGAGCGCAATGGCACCATCGACAAATACATCGGCGACGCGATCATGGCGTTCTGGAACGCGCCGCTCGACGACGATGAGCATGAGGCCAATGCCTGCGACGCGGCGCTGGAAATGCTGGCCCGCGCGCAAGTGCTCAACGGCGAGCTCAAGCGCGAGGCCGAGGCGTCGGACGGACTTTACATGCCACTGCGCATCGGCATCGGATTGAACAGCGGACCGTGCGTCGTCGGCAACATGGGATCGGACTTCCGCTTCAACTATTCGGTGCTCGGCGACACGGTCAATCTCGCTTCACGGCTGGAAGCCAGAACCAAGGACTATCGCGTGACACTGGTCATTGGTTCGCGCACCGCGGAGCGCGCCGGTGAGAAGTTCGCCACGATGGAAATCGACCTCATCCAGGTCAAGGGCAAGAAGGAGCCGGAGCGGGTGTTCACCGTGCTGGGCCGCGCCGAGGTGACCGATGACCCGCGCTGCAACGAATTGCGCGAGCTCAACCGGCAGATGCTCGCATCCTTTCGCCGGCAGGCGTGGGACGATGCTGCGGGATTTATCGAACGCTGCCGCAAGCTCGCGGGCGGCTTCGGCGTCGACGGTCTTTATGAGATGTACACGGAGCGGATCGCGGTCTACCGCGCCAACCCGCCGCCGCCGGACTGGACCGGCGTTTACGAAGCGGAGTCCAAATAAGATCTGCGCTCCGGGCGCCGGGTGGCGTTCACGACGGTGCCCGTCAGCGCATCGACCGCGAAGAAAGCGACTCACGATCTGACATTTCAGGAAGCGTGATCTTCCGCAAAGGTCGGCTTCCACCCCGGATCGAGCCCGGGACCGGCGGTTTTCGCATCACCGTCGAGGGCGCGTTGAATTCGAAGCTGCTCCAAGACACCACGCAGCATCTCGACGTCGAGCGGCTTGGCTGCAACATCCTCTTCGACATCGAGCCCGAGCAATGTGGCGTGGCGAACGGCTTCCGCCTGCCAACCTGCGGCGTCGCGCTGACCCGTGAGGAGGATCTTGAACGTGCAGCGCAACGCTCCGAGGCGGCTCAAGAAATCGCAAACGGCCTCGCGGCCGAATGACAGATCGAGGGTGACGGCATCGAAATCCGCAGACTGCATTTGCCTTGCGGCCTCTGCCAGATTGGCAGCGCCGGCCGGAATACAGCCAGCTTTGTCGGCCGCGCGACAAATGATCATGCGATGGAGATTATCGCGATCGACGACCAGAACACGCGGTGCCGGCAAAGCCCTTTGCCTAGGCGCGGCCGCAGTCGAACCTACACCGTCCCCCGCACGCCGTAATACCCGTCCTGACATTCACCTCTCCACAACGTCAAAAACCCGACACGACCGCGCGCCTATGACCGATGCCCGACGCACTCGCAGACGCGCGAGCGAATTGGGCCACCTTTGATGGGAACAGAAGAGCGCCATTAGCCGTCGGTAAACGCCGACGGCCACGCTTTCGTTGCACGCGGAGGGTCGATTATTTCGGCGCGCGTTTGGCCAGGATGCGCTGCAACGTGCGGCGATGCATATTGAGCCGGCGCGCGGTCTCCGAAACGTTACGATTGCACAGTTCGTAAATGCGCTGGATATGCTCCCAGCGCACCCGGTCGGCCGACATCGGATTCTCAGGCGGCTCAATTTTTTTGTTGTCGAATGCCAGAAGGGCCGCGGCCACATCGTCGGCATCGACCGGCTTGGCCAGATAATCGACGGCGCCGAGCTTCACGGCGTTGACCGCGGTCGCGATATTGCCGTAGCCGGTGAGGATGATGGCGCGCGCTTCGGGACGCCGCCTTTTCATGGCCGAAATAACATCGAGGCCGTTGCCGTCGCCGAGCCGCATATCGACCACGGCGAAAGCCGGAGCAGCCTTTTCAACCTGCAGAAGCCCTTCGGCGACCGACTCCGCGGTCGTGACAATAAAGCCTCGGCCCTCCATGGCGCGCGCCAGGCGCTGGAGGAAAGACTTGTCGTCTTCGACGATCAACAATGAGCGCTCGCCCGACGCCGCAACTGCCGGGCCGGCATTGGTGCCAATTGTCGTAATTTCCGGGACATCAATCGGGGAATTGGCCATCGCTATATCACTCCCAGCTTGGCAAAATCCGCTCGCCCACAAAACCTAGTTATGAAACCTCCACAGCACCCTCAAGGGGGACCACTGCCGCCACGCGCTCAAAATCCGCGCGGTTCCAGACAATGGTTACCGTTGCGCCATGCAGTGGCGGCATACGGTTTTTGAGCGAAAGTGTAGCGCCGGAGCGTTCCAGCAAGGTCTTGGCGATGAAAAAACCGAGGCCAAGGCCGAAACCACCCTCCTCCTCGTCAGTGCCTGCCTCGCGCGCTCCAGTGCGGCGATGGGTGACATAAGGAGCACCGATGCGGTCGAGGATTTCCGGCGCAAAACCCGGCCCATCATCGCTGATGATGATACGCACGTCGGACTCCGTCCATTGCGCAATGATTTCGACACGCTTGTGCGCAAAATCGACGGCATTCTCGATCAGGTTGCCGAGACCGTAACGGATCGCCGGATTGCGCGCGCCGGAGGGTATGTCGGGCTGATCGGATGGTAATTTCACCTCGATGGCAACGCCGAAATTCCGATGCGGCGCCACCGCTTCTTCGATCAGCGCCGGGAGCGGCACCCGATCGAACGGCTCGCCGGCCGGCAATTCGGTGATCTTGGACAGGATTTCGCGGCAGCGCTGCGCCTGCTCGCGCAGCAATTTGATATCGTCCGCGTAGGGCGATTGCGGATCAAGCGCGCGCTCCATTTCGCGGACGACGACTGTGATCGTGGCCAGCGGGGTGCCGAGCTCATGCGCCGCGGCGGCGGCCAGACCGTCGAGTTGCGAGAGGTGCTGCTCGCGCGCCAACACGAGTTCGGTCGCCGCAAGCGCATCGGAGAGCTGACGGGCTTCTTCGGCGACCTGCCAAGTATAAACGCCGATATAACCGATCGCGAGCAGGATCGAGAGCCACACCGCAACGACATAGGTTTCCGGCAGCTGCAATTGTTCGCCGCTTTCCCAGGGAAGCGGATAGTGAAAGAAGATCAGCACGGTCGCGCACAGGATTGCGAAAACGCCGAGCAACAATGTCATGCGCCGCGGCAGCGCCGTCGCCGAGATCAGGACCGGGCCCAGCAACAGGAACGAGAACGGATTCTCCAAGCCGCCGGTGAGGTAGAGAAGCGCGGCAAGTTGGGCGACATCGAATGCCAGCAGGTGAGCGGCGCGCTCGGGCTCGAGCCATTGGGTATGGGGAAAGCCGAGCCGCAGCGCGACATTGAGCAGCGCCGCAAGCGCGATGACCGCCAGCGAAGACCACAGCGGGACGTCGAACTCGAGCCCGAAATGCACCACCAAAACGGCCGCGAACTGACCGAGCACGGCGAGCCAGCGCAACCGCACCAGCGTTTCAAGCCGCACGTTCTTGGGTCGGTGATGCGTTCGCGGCAGACCAAACATGCGCGTAATGTAGCTATAAGACCGGTCTTATCCAAATAAGCGAAACTGCGACAAACGCAGCCCGAGAACTCAAGGCTGCCAAGAACTCAGGGACCAAGCCTTCGAGGCTAGAAAGACTTCAAGGCTGCCAAGTCGCGTGCTCGGCCTTCTGCTCGGAACGGCCGCGCGCCTCTTCGATCACCGCCATCAGCGCGCGCAGCACGTCGCGGACGCCCCCGCCCGTGGCCGCAGAAAGAACGAGCACGTCTTTCTTTGCGGCGCGTCGCAGCCGCGCGGTTTGTTGTTTGATCTCTTCCGCGGTCAGCGCATCGGCTTTGTTGAGCGCGACAATTTCCGGCTTCGTCGCCAGACCCTGGCCGTAGGCCGACAGCTCCTCACGCACGGTCGCGTAGGCCGCGCCGGCATCTTCGCCGGTGCCGTCGATAAGATGCAGCAGCACCCGGCAGCGTTCGACATGCCCGAGAAAGCGATCGCCCAGGCCGACTCCTTCATGAGCGCCTTCGATCAGCCCGGGGATGTCGGCGAGAACGAACTCCCGGCCGTCGACACCGACCACGCCGAGCTGCGGTTGCAGCGTGGTGAACGGGTAATCGGCGATTTTGGGCTTGGCGGCACTGACGGCCGCCAGAAATGTCGATTTGCCGGCATTGGGCAGACCGACAATCCCGGCGTCGGCGATCAGCTTGAGCCGCAGGCGAATAGTATGTTCCTGCCCGGGCTGACCCGGATTGGCCCGCCGCGGCGCTCGATTGGTCGAGGATTTGAAATGCGCATTGCCGAAGCCGCCGTTGCCACCGCGGGCGAGCACGGCACGCTGGCCGCGCTCGGTGAAATCCGCCAGCAGGGTTTCGCCGTCCTCTTCGTAGACCTGCGTCCCCACCGGTACCCTGAGGATGGCGTCGGGGCCATTGGCGCCGGCGCGGTCCTTGCCCATGCCGCCGCCGCCGTTCTTGGCGAAAAAGTGCTGCTGATAACGATAGTCGATGAGCGTATTGAGGCCTTCGACGGCCTCGGCAATCACATCGCCGCCCTTGCCGCCGTCGCCCCCGTTGGGGCCGCCGAACTCAATGAATTTCTCGCGGCGGAACGCCACGCAGCCGTTGCCGCCGTCGCCGGAGCGAATATAGACCTTGGCCTCGTCGAGGAATTTCATGCGGTTACTCGTAGCTGTCCCGGAGCGGCGAATCCACCGGGCAGATAGGCATTGTCGTGGGCGCAAGGACGCCTGGACGACCCGGATGTTGAAGTTAATATAATGTTATGGCGCCGGAGTTGGCAGATGCAGCGAGGGGTGGGTTGGGCGTTCGATGAACAGTGCGTTAGCGGTCCTTAAAGTTGCCTTCCGCGCCGCGATCTGGCGATCGACAGCAAACGCGCGTCTCGTCGGCCTGCTGGGTCTCCTCGTCTGCGCCGTTTTTCTGACGGCGTTGCGGGTGGCCTTGGACGTTGCGGCCGCGGGGATGACTGGCGGATTCAATCCGTATGGGATCAACGCGGCGATCGCCTGGATCGCGCTCGAGATCGCCGTTGCGGCATTGTTCGTACCGGCAGGTGCGCGCACGACCGCGCTGTCGGCGATGTTGGTTCTGTCCGGTCTCGCCGAAATTGCGACCGCGGCCGCCAAGCTCGCCGCTGCCAAGTACGATGTTGGCAAGCTCATCGTTGCCAAATTCCCATCGCTGGCGGAGACAAGCCCGGCTTTGCACGAGCACGCGGTTCCGTTTGCGATCTTTGCAGTCGTGTCGCTGTGGTGGATCGGCGCGATGGCGGCGGTGCTGCGAACATTCGTGCCGCAGCCGCGGTTCGCCATGCTCGGGCGCGCCGCCGCGGTCTGGATCGCGATGCTCGCCGTCAGCGCCTTCGTGCCGCATGCGCCGATTTTTGTGGGGCGCAATTTCGATATTCGCACGGCCAATTTATGGGAGTTGCTGCACGCCTACTTGGCGACCGCGGAGGCGAAAGGCGGCCCGCGCGGCTTCGAACAAGCCCAGCATGCGCTCCTTGAAGCCGAGGTCGCCAAGCTTGCGCCGCCGCAAAAAGGCGTCACCAACATTTACACCCTCGGCATCGCCGGTTGGGCTGGCCAGGACGTATTTCTCAAAGAGCTCGACGGTGCCCTTGCGGCGATCAGCGGCGTATTGCCGATACGCGGTCATTGGCTGCGGCTCGTCAATCATCCCGAGACGCTCGAAAGCCTGCCGCTCGCCAACCAGCGCAATTTCGCCGCCGCCGTACACGCGCTCGCTCAAGTGCTCGACAAGGAAGCGGACGTTCTTTTGTTGTTGATGACCTCGCACGGCCAGCCCAGCGGCTTCGCGCTGCGGCTGCCGAGCGATGTGGTGAGCGAATTGACCCCGCAGGAAGTTGCTGCGGTGATCGATCACGAGGGCATCAAAAATCGCATCGTCATCGTATCGGCCTGCTTTTCGGGAAGCTTCGTGCCGCCGCTGGCCAATGACAATACGATCGTGCTTACCGCCGCGGATGCCAAGAATACGTCGTTCGGCTGCGCGCCCGAGCGCGACTGGACCTATTTCGGCGATGCCTTTTTCCGGCAGAGCTTGCGCCCGGGACGCGATTTTCAACACGCCTTCGACAACGCCCGGGTCCTCATACAGGGCTGGGAATTGATGGACGGAGCACGCCCGTCAAATCCGCAAGGGCATTTCGGCCCGCTTCTGGTCACCAAGCTCGCGCCGCTGTTTGACGCCCAGCGAGATGGCCCTTGATCTCAAAAGCATGTCTCGGAAAAGCGTGCCCTCGGGCTTGACCCTATGGGCGGAAGCCGGTTTTCCGAAAAAGACATGCCACAACAAACGAATCCAAACCTATGCCACGCGGCGGACCCGCCCCCACGCCTTGAGCGACAACCACAGACCGCGATCCAGCCGGAAACGATCGACTGGCGCCGCCGAATGAATTGCCCGGATGCGGGTGAGCTGCACGCCGGTCCACTGGAATGCGCATTTCTCCAGCACGCGGCGCGACGCCGGATTGCTCACGCGGGCGCCCGATTGCAGCGCTTCATGCCGCAAGTCGCCGAAGGCATGATCGACAACCGCGCGCGCAGCCTCGGTCATGAAACCGTGGCCCCAATAGCCGGCGCCAAGCCAATAGCCGAGCTCTGCGCCTTCGTCGCGCGGATCGATCCCGCAAGCGCCGATCAGAGTGCCGTCCAGCATCAGGACGAAACAGGCTTCGCCGTCGCTTTGGTTCACGTTGGCGACGAATTGTTCGGCATCCGCGAGCCGGTAGGGATGCGGAATGCGCGCTGTATTTTCGGCGATGCGGCGGTCGTTCGCGAGCACCGTAATCGCCTTTACGTCCTCGTGACGCGGCGCGCGAAGCGTCAGCCGTTTGGTCTCGAGGACGGGAATACTGCGTTCGCGTTGTATCGACGTGTCGACGTCTTCCGAGAGTGTCATTTCCGGGCTCCTGCGAACAAAGCGAAAGGGGGAGCCGGTATCCCGTCTCCCCCTTTTCGGAGCCCCATGGGGTCCGCCGGTTCGACTGGATACCGGCAGACCTCGTATGATCCACCGTATTACTGGGCCGCTGCCTCCGTCGGAAGTACCGAAACGAATGTGCGACCCTTGGCTTTCGACTGAAACGCGACGCGACCGTCAATCAACGCAAACAGAGTATGGTCCCGGCCAATGCCGACATTGCGCCCAGGGTGCCACTTGGTACCGCGCTGGCGCGCAATAATGTTGCCGGCGATGACCTGCTCGCCGCCAAAAACTTTGATACCCAGGCGCTGACCGGCCGAGTCACGACCGTTACGCGAGGATCCGCCTGCTTTCTTGTGAGCCATCGCTCAAGCCTTTCGTATCGTTTGTGTATACCGGATTCGTGACAAAAGCATCACCACCGGCGCACTTCTTTTTTGGAACCTTTTTCGCTTCGTCGGACTGCCGCACTTTCGCCCTCAGCCCGACGCCATTCGTACCTCTCAGCGGCTATGCGCCGGCGCTCGCTGCCGCGGCATCGGATGCCTCGGCCGGCTTCGGCGCCGGTGCCTTCTTCGGCCGCGGTGGCGGCGTCGTGCTCGCCTTCTTGCCCTCGGTCAGGATCTCGGTGATCCGCAGCAGGGTGAATTCCTGCCGATGACCGCGCTTGCGGCGCGAATTCTTGCGCCGGCGCTTCTTGAAGGCGATGACCTTGGCACCGCGCCCCTGGTCAAGCACTTCGGCCGCGACGGTGGCGCCGGAGACGGTCGGCGAACCGAGCATGACGCTGTCGCCGCCGACGACGAGCACTTCGCCGAATTCGACGACCTGACCGGGTTCGCCCTCGATCTTGTCGACCTTGAGCACATCTTCCGTGGCAACGCGGTACTGCTTGCCACCTGTCTTGAAGACCGCGAACATCTTTTTTTCCTCGTGTTCGGTTTCCAGTACTCGGCACGCTGCCGGACCGGCTTTTTCCAGTCGATGCTGCTGTTAAAGCTGCTGATTTTAGCGTCGGCCGACAAGCCTAACGGCTCGCCTGTGCCAGCGCCCGCGCTCTTATGACCGGGCGGTAAATCCATGTCAAGAAAATGAAAAGCAGCCCCCTCCTTTTGGCTAACCGCCATGCGTATGCGCGGACAGGGGTTTTCCTCTTGTGATAAGACAGCAAGGGGAATCCGAAAGTCTGGCAAGGAGCTTACAATGGCGGCGAACGGTAAAGATCGGAAGGTAAAGATCGGTTGGATCGGGGCGGGCCGGATGGGACTTCCCATGGCCGAGCGGCTGATCAAGGCCGGCTACGACGTTGCGGTCTGGAACCGCACGCGCGCCAAGGCGGAGCCGCTCGCCAAGCTCGGCGCTACCGTCGTGGACCACCTGTTCGAGCTCAAAGACGTCGATGTGCTGTTCTCGATCGTCTCGACCGGCAAAGACGTTCAAGAGGTGTTCTACGGGAAAAACGGCGTCTCCAGCCAGGGCGGCAAGCTGCCTCCGGTCGTCGTCGACTGCTCGACCATTTCGGTCGAAGATTCCGCCACCGTGCGCGAGCGGCTCAAGCAACTCGGCTCCGAGTTCATTTCCGCCCCGGTGAGCGGCAACGCCAAGGTGATCAAGGCCGGCAGGTTGTCCGCCGTGGTTTCGGGCGATGAAGCCGCCTGCAAGAAGGTGATGCCGCTGATCGAAGTTTTTGCCCCGCAGGGTGTTTCCTATGTGGGCGAGGGCGAGTTGGCGCGCGTCTGTAAGATCGCGCACAATGTGATGCTCGGCGTGGTCATCGAGAATCTGATCGAGATGACGCTATTGACCAACAAGATGGGCGTGCCCCGCCACGCTTTCCTCGCCTTCCTTAATAATGGCGTCATGGGTTCGATGTTCACCCGGTACAAGTCGCCGGCTTTGGTCAATTGCGACTGGACCACGACATTTACGCCGGAGCTTTTGCGTAAGGATCTCGACCTTGGGCTCGAGCTCGGCCGCGAGATGGACGTTCCGCTGCCGGTGACGGCGGCGGCGCGCGAAGTTCTGCAGAGCCACTTCGGGGCCGCCATGCTGCAGAAGGATCCCGGCGCCTATTTGGAAAAGGATTTCGCGGCGCTCGCCGAAACCATGGCGCTTGCCTCCGGCATGAAGCTCGAAAGCGAGAACAAGAACGTGCCGACCGGCCTGGAATCCTGAACAGGCGGCAGCGTGCCGCGGCCTCAGCCGACCCACAAGGCCGTGCCAGAAGAAGTCGGCGCCGACCCCCAAATCGGCGCCGAGAAACGGACGCCCACCCGCGGATTGCTTATCGCGACTTCACGTCCGTCTGCGCCGTGGCGGCCATCAGCCAGCGACCGTCGCGTTTGACGAAAACGCGCGCCGCGCGATACGGCGGATGCGGGTCGCTCGATTCCGTCGCCGTCATCACCGCTCCGTCGCCATAAACGGCAAGCCGCATGGTTTGCACTTCGCCCACGCCGCCGCGATTGGGGTCTTCGATGGCGGCGCTGCGGCTCGAGCGCGCGAGTGGCGCGCGGCTGCTCGCATAGGCGACGAATTCGTCGGCGACGTGCTTGGCCCATCCTCCCGCATCACCCGTCGCGGCAGCTTTGGTGATCGCCTGGTAGGTTTTGGCGACCTCCTGTTCGGCCGCGGAACGCACCCGATACGGCATGATGTTGCACGGATTATTGCAGGCATGCGCGCCCAGCTCGGCCACCCGAATCGGCTGCAGCGCGGCGTAGGGGTCGTTGCCCGCGCCAGCCGGCACGTCCTGCATCAGCAAGGCGCGCCAAGCGCCCTTTTGCTTGACCCAAACGTCGAGGAAGAACACGTCGGTCCCCTCCGCCGACATATGCTTCCCGGTCATCATGGCGAGCGAGCCGAAGTTGCGCACCCTGACATCGGTCGCCGGCCGCGCCGCGACATTTTTCAAATCGCCGAGGAATTCCCGCCGCGGGTGAATCTTCCCGTCAGCATCGACAAAGCTAAACTGTAATGTCAATAGCCGCCGGGCGGCCGTCCGGTTACCGGTGCGCATCGCCGCCACGAGGGCATTGTCGGCCGCCAGGACCATTTCGTCCAAGGTGGCCGTTTGCGCCATCGGTTGCGATTTCGGCAAGGCAAAAGCGGCGATCAGCACACCGGCGGCGACGACGCCGAGGCCGGACCAGCGCATTGCCGGCCGCACCGAAGTCAGCACGGCCAGCGAACGATTTGGATTAAGGGCGCCCCACATAACGAGCCGTTGCAAACTCCGTCCCGGCGCTGCGATTCACGTCGACAACACAATGGCACTTTCGAGCGAGAACGCTCAAGGCTTTGATTGCCGCAGGAATAGGGCCGCGGCGGGGCGGGCGCTGCGGCGACCCATAGGCCGCCCGCCCGCTGCGATCGATCTACCGACAGCGGAAATGCGCACAACGGCCGCGGGAATATCGCGGTGCCGCCCGGCCCGACTTGGCATAGCCGCCGCGATGCCCGCCGGCCATGGCGGCACGGCAGGCCGCGCTTAATTGCCCCCGCTTCGACAACATGCAGTGCGTGACCTTCGCCACGTCCGGGATGAAATCCGAACAAAGCCGCATTGCATCCGGGGTACAGGCCTGGCGCGCTTCCGGCGTGCCCTGTTGGGCGGCGGCGCCGCCTACTCCCGCAGCCGCAATCGCGAAGAGCAGCGCAGCCGGCAACACGATCCTGCAAGCGAGGCGCATGGTACACAGCATCTTTATTCCTCTTGGGGTTTCGGCGGGGAGGGGTCGACTGTCGCGCGCGCAGCCTAATGCATCAACCGAAAACTGAAAACCAGTTTTCCGAAAAGTTTCGTTCAATGCGAAAAATGCCGCCCGTAGCGGGGCTTGCCGAAAGGAAGGACCGATCACGGCCAGCTGGAGATCAGCGCGCGCCCCAAGCGAAACCCCGAGGAGGGCGCGCGGATCCACGCGGTCTCGCCTCCTGGCACTGCACGACGGTGCTTTCCCGTAATTCCGCTGTCTTATTGTCAAAGGCCAGATGGCGGCAAAATGCGCCGTCCGGCATAGTGAACACGATATCGCCCCTGCGATGCGTCTCGCTGGTCTGGGCGGCGGCCTCGCGCAGGATCGGGCCGACGATTTTACGGCAGCCGACAAAGAGCGCGCCGGCGAGAAACACGAGAAAGAGCGATAAGACGAGCGCCCGACGCGCAGTCCTGGCGCGCACGTCACCTCGCCGGGGGGGCCGGGACGACGGCGCACCAGCCCATTCACGGTTTCGCACCGATCGCGCGTTCCGCTCCAATGAAGACGTGTTTGCCGGTCGCCCTACAGCCATCACGCGATAAGACCGAAGAACCGTTGCGCCGAGCGTAAAAAATCGTTTTGGATTTGACTGAAAATCCCGCGATTGACGACGGCGGAAACAACAAGCGCGGGATAAGCGTCACCTGCAGCTATCGACCGGCGATGCAAACATCCGACATGCCGGTCGCTGAGCGCGTCGTGTTGCAACAAATCCAACGGCGTATTTCGCCGTGCTCTGCCAGGCATCGTGTTTTTAGTTGGACGGCCCCTTTCGTTGATCGCTGCGCACGCCTCATCTTTCCGAGTTCAGGACCGTGTGCAAACAACGAAGCAGCTCCGCACGTCGCATGCCCGCGCCGATCTGAAATATGCGTGCGACTGCCGCGCCCGATGCGCTCCGGTACAAAATCGGGATCGCCGATGTCGGCACATGACTAAACCGGGTTGATCTCGATCAAACGCCTCGATTCCTCTTGCTGTTTGTTCTTCCAAATCGTCCGGCCGATGCTATGAGGACGCATGCGGATTTAAACGCGCACTCAAGTCGCCATTATCGGCGCCGGCCCTTCCGGGCTTTTGCTCGGCCAGCTTCTCCACAAGCACGGCATCGACAACGTCATTCTGGAACGCCAGACCGGCGCATATGTCCTTGGCCGCGTGCGCGCCGGCGTCATCGAGCAAGGAACGATCGAGCTTCTCGACGAAGCAGGCGTCGGTGCTCGCATGCACGCTGACGGGCTCGTGCATGACGGCGTGCAAATCTGCGTCGACGGCGTGCGCCACCGCCTCTCATTCAAGGACATGACCGGCAAGGCCGTCATGGTTTACGGCCAGACCGAAATCACCAAGGATCTTATGGACGGACGCACGCTCGCCGGCGCGCCGACGATCTATTCGGCTCATGACGTCGAGCTGCACGGCATCTTTGATGGACAGCCGCGCCTCACTTTCCGCGTCGACGGACAGGAGCACGAGCTTGTTTGCGATTTTATCGCCGGCTGCGACGGCTTTCATGGCGTGAGCCGCAAGAGTGTGCCACAGAGCGCCATTACTTCGCATGAGCGGGTCTATCCGCTCGGTTGGCTCGGCCTCCTTTCGGAGACGCCGCCGGTCTCCGACGAACTGATCTATGTGCGTCATCCGCTCGGCTTTGCGCTGTGCTCGATGCGCTCGCCGACGCGTAGCCGCTACTACCTTCAATGCAGTCTCGCCGAGGATATCGAATCCTGGCCGGACGAGCGCTTTTGGAGCGAGCTGAGACCGCGGCTGGACAAAGAGGCGCGCGAACGGCTGGTGACGGGCCCGTCGATCGAGAAGAGCATCGCGCCGTTGCGCAGCTTTGTCGCTGAGCCGATGCGCTTCGGACGGCTTTTTCTCGCCGGCGACGCCGCCCACATCGTGCCGCCGACCGGCGCCAAGGGATTGAACCTCGCCGCCAGCGACGTGCGTTATCTGTCGCGGGCCTTCATCGAATATTATGCCGAGAAATCCGACGCGGGCATCAACGACTATTCGGCGCGCGCGCTGGCGCGGGTATGGAAGGCCGAGCGGTTTTCATGGTGGATGACCATGACGCTGCACCGGATTTCCGACAAGAGCTTCGATCACAAGATTCAGCTCGCCGAACTCGATTATCTGTTCCGCTCAAAAGCGGCGCAGACCGTGTTCGCCGAGAATTACGTCGGATTGCCATACTAGCGAACGTGACACCAGCGCGCTTTATCGTGCCCTCTCCCCTTGCGGGAGAGGGCACCACCGGCCTTTCCACAAACACAAGTGGGTGAGAGCGGGACGGCCCGCACCCTCACCCGATTTTTGTTGGTCGACGTCCGAGCAGCCCTCTCCCGCAAGGGGAGAGGGCCCATGCCGCAACGTAGTTAGAGCCTATCTCGATCAGATAGAATCAGGCGGCCCGCCGCCCCCACAAGGCTTGCGAGGCGAGCCGCGCACCTTCCGCAAGCGCTTCGAGCTTCGCCCACTGAATTGAGGGATGCACGCGCCGCGCGTAAGGCGATTGCGAGAAGCCGCAATCGGTGCCGCCCAAGACGTTCTCCCGTCCGACCAGCCGGGCAACACGCATCAATCGCTCGGCCACGAGCTCGGGATGCTCGACGATATTGGTCGCGTGGCTGATCACGCCGGGGATGAGCTTGCGGCCCGCCGGCAGCTTCGCAGTTTCCCACACCCGCCATTCGTGCTCGTGGCGCGGGTTGGCCATTTCGATGCAATAGGCGCCGGCTGTGACGCGCAGCACCAGATCGACGATGTCCTTGAGCGGCACGTCGGTGACGTGCGGTGTGTTGAAGCTGCCCCAGCAGATATGATAGCGGATGCGGTCTTCCGGCAAGCCGGCGATGGCGTGATTGAGCGCTTCGATGCGGACCGCCGCCCACTTGCGATAGTCCTCGAGCTGATGCGCCGCAAAGGCCACGTCGTACATGTAAGGAAGAAACGCATCGTCGATCTGCACCATCAGGCCGGCATCGACGATCGCTTTGTATTCCTCGCGTAGCGCCTCGGCGAGCTTGAACAAAAATTCTTCGTCGTCCTTGTAATATTCGTTCGCATGCCGCGGCACGGCACTCGCAGGCGCCACGACCGGAAGGAAAGCATCCGCAACCGCGGCGTCTTTCAGACCGGCTTTGAAAACCGCGATGTCCTTTTGCACAGCGGCCTGACCCTTGTAGGTGATCGGCCCGACGCAAACGACTGTCCCGCGCTTCGGCAGCTTCTGTGTGGGAAAATATTCGGCATAGAAATCGGCAAACATCTGCTGATCGCGGCCGGCGCCGCGCGCGCTTTCAACCGCGCGCTCTTCGATCCCGCCGAGACGGTCTAGCACGTAGAAGGACCAGCTGCGGAATTTGCCGAACTCGCCATCACTGACGATATCGAGCCCGGCCTGCTGCTGCCGTTTGACCACGTCGGCCACCGAATCGGCCAAGCAACGATCAAACGCGGCGGCATCGATTTTGACGCCCTGGTCGATCGCCTCGATGTAGCGGGTCAATTCCGGCGGGCGCACCAGGCTGCCGACGTGGGTCGTGAGAATGCGCTCTTCGCTGATAGGCATGATGCGGACTCCTCCCCGGATGCGACAAGAATTATTTGATCGGTTCAAACATGTGATCGGTTCAAAGCTTGCGTCTTGCTTTCGCCTGTTGAACGAGAAATTTTGACAGACGCTCGCGAACCGCGGCAGCGCTCTTGGCAGTCCAGCGGCGCAGCCCCTCGCCTGTTTTCATCCCGAGCTTGCCGTCGTCGACCTTTTGCCGGAGAAACGGATGCGCGCCCGCGGTGCGATCGAGATCCGCATAAAGCACCTCGGCAATATCGAGCGTGAGATCGAGGCCGACGAGATCGGATTGCTCCATCGGACCGAGCACGGCCATGCGCGCGCCGGGTCCTTCTTTGATCACGGTATCAATCGTTGCCGCGTCGCAAACGCCGGCGGCGACGAGCGCGATGGCCTCGCGTTTGAGCGCGTGCTGCAGCCGGTTGCCGACAAAGCCCGGCACGTCGCGGCGCACGTGCACCGGGGTCTTGCCAACCGCATGCAGCAATTCGATTGTCGCGTGCACGACCTCGTCGCTGGTTTCTTCATTCTGGATCACCTCCACCAAAGGGACGAGATGCGGCGGATTCCAGAAATGCGTGCCGATGACGCGAGCGCGATGTTTGAGATGGCGGCCGATCTGCGTCGAGGGAATGGCCGACGAATTGCTGGCCAAAATGGCATCCGGCGCAGCCGTGCTTTCGAGCTCGGCGAAGATCTTCTGCTTGAGCGGCAGCTTCTCGGGCGCCGCCTCGAAAACGAATCCCGCGCCCGCGACCGCGGATCCGAGCGCGTCGTGAACCGAAATGTTGTTCAACAAGGCTGCATCGTCATCAAACAGATCGGCGATCGCCGCCAAGCGTTGCGGCAACGTCGCGCGGATGTCCGCCGCAGGCTCGAACACGCCAACCGCATGACCCGCGGCAGCAAACAGATAGGCAATGCCGTGGCCCATGAGTCCGCCGCCGACAACGCCTATTTTCTGCGCACGCATCGATGATGCCTCATTTGCTGTTAAGCTTCTCGCAATCGTTGTTGAGGGAACTTCAAAGAACTCAGAACGTTGTCGTGCCAGTTCGGTCCGCTATGGAGTAAGGTAATGCCTATCCTATTGTGGATCGCGTTCTGGTCCAGCATGACGGGCGTCGCGAGCGGTTGGCAAGAGACTGTGCTGCCGGTTCGTGTCAAGGCAAAAGACCGTCGCGATCACCGGCCAAGCGAATAGTTAAAGCTGGCGGTTTGAGCCGGGTCGGGCAGCATTCGTGGCGGCCTGCCCGGAAGCGGAGCCTCACGGGCTGCCGCCGGCGCGACGGGTGTTGCAGGGCAGGCATCGCATCGCTATGCATACGCGCGCTTTTGCGCCGACACAGCCCTTCCGCTGCGGCGTATGCGCGGTGGAAGCATAGACCCAGCATAGACTCTTGCCATGGCCCGTCTGGTAATGAAATTCGGCGGTACCTCCGTCGCCGACATCGACCGCATCCGCAACGTTGCGCGGCACGTCAAACGCGAGGTCGATGCCGGTCATGAGGTCGCCGTGGTCGTGTCGGCGATGTCGGGCACCACCAACCAACTCGTGGGCTGGTGCGAAGCCGCCTTGAAGTCGCGGCAGATATTCGACGCCCGCGAATACGACGCGGTGGTCGCCACCGGCGAGCAAATCACGTCCGGTCTGTTAGCGGTCACGCTCCAGGACATGGATATCAACGCCCGCTCCTGGCAAGGCTGGCAATTGCCGATCCTCACCTCCGATACGCATGCCTCGGCCCGTATTCTCGACATCAACGGCGAGGAAATCGTCAAGCGCTTCCGTGAACGCCACGAGGTGGCGGTCATTGCCGGCTTCCAGGGCCTGCACAAAGAGACCGGCCGCATCACGACGCTCGGGCGCGGCGGATCGGATACCTCGGCGGTCGCGATTGCGGCCGCCATCAAGGCCGATCGGTGCGACATCTACACCGATGTCGACGGCGTCTACACCACCGATCCGCGGGTGGTGCCGCGCGCACGCCGGCTGCAGAAGATCGCGTTCGAGGAAATGCTGGAAATGGCTTCGCTCGGCGCCAAGGTCATGCAGGTGCGCTCGGTGGAGCTCGGCATGGTGCACCGGGTGCGCATTTTCGTGCGCTCGAGCTTCGAGCGGCCCGAGGACATTGACCCGCATGGCACGCCCCCGGGCACGCTGATTTGCGATGAGGACGAGATCATGGAGCAACAAACCGTTACCGGTATCGCCTTCTCGCGCGACGAGGCGCAAATCTCGGTGCGCCAGGTGGACGACAAGCCCGGCGTCGCCGCGGCGATCTTCATTCCGCTCGCCGACGCCAGCATCAACGTCGACATGATCGTGCAGAACGTGTCGGCCGACGGCAAGACCACCGACCTCACCTTCACGGTGCCGGCCGCCGACTATCAGCGCGCGCTCGACGTGGTCACCAAGGCCAAGCCCGCGATCGGCTATAAGCGCCTCGACAGCGCCACCGACGTCGCCAAGATCTCCGTGATCGGCATCGGTATGCGCAGCCACGCCGGCGTGGCCGCACAGGCGTTCCGCGCACTCTCCGAGCGCGCCGTCAACATCCGCGCCATCACCACATCCGAGATTAAATTCTCGCTGTTGATCGATGCGGCATTCACCGAGCTTGCGGTCCGCACCCTGCATTCGCTTTACGATCTCGACCAGGCGTCGGCGTAATCGGTCCGCGGCTGCGGCAGGCCCTTGGCGGCGACCCCGAATAGGGGCCTCGCCGTTTTGATCTTTTCTCCCTCTAAATACCGCCTAACTCTCGCTGCGGCGCACAAAATTCGCTTTCGTCATCTGGGCGTCTTTGGCTTGCGGTTTGCATACCGCATTCGATATAGGCTGCAGGGTGATCGCCGCGGGCTTACCGCCCCGGGCGTATTCCTCTTCGAATGACGGCCGGCGCGATTCGGGCGACGCTCCGGTTTAAGCAGGCCCGAGGGACCTCACGCCATGCGTGGCTCGCTCGGCGGTCCGCGCGTGCTGTTGCGGCGCCTCCGCGAGGTCATGGCGGAGCCGGTCAGCGCGCAGGAACGCCTCGACAAGATCGTGGTGTTGATCGCCGCCAATATGGTGGCCGAGGTTTGCTCGGTCTACGTGTTGCGCGTCGACTCGACGCTCGAGCTTTACGCCACCGAGGGTCTCAACCGGGACGCGGTTCACCACACGGTGCTTGGCTCCGACGAGGGCCTTGTCGGCTTGGTGTCCAGCCAGGCGACGGCAATCAATCTTTCCAACGCCCAGGCCCATCCGGCCTTCGCCTACCGGCCGGAAACTGGCGAAGAGATTTATCACTCCTTCCTCGGCGTGCCGGTCTTGCGCGCGGGCAACACGCTCGGCGTGCTGGTGGTGCAGAACCGCGCCAAGCGCACCTATTCGGAGGAGGAAGTCGAGGCGCTGCAGACCACCGCCATGGTGCTTGCCGAGATGATCGCTTCCGGCGAGCTCTCGGCGCTGGCGCTTCCCGGCGCCGAGCCGGCGGCGCGACGCTCGCTTCACCTCAAGGGCATGGCGCTGTCCGAAGGCATCGCGCTCGGGCATGTGGTGCTGCACGAACCGCGCGTCGTCGTCACCAATTACATCGCCGACGATGTGCCGAAAGAATTGAAGCATCTGGAAGCGGCGATCGAGACGCTCCGCACCGATCTCGACCAGTTGCTCGAACAAGGCGACGTGGTGGACGGCGGCGAGCACCGCGATGTGCTCGAAGCCTACCGCATGTTCGCTTACGACACCGGCTGGGTGCACAAGCTGGAAGAAGCGGTCATGACCGGGCTGACCGCGGAAGCCGCCGTCGAGCGCGTGCAGTCAGACACCCGCGCCCGCATGCTGCGGCAGACCGACCCGTATTTGCGCGAGCGCCTGCACGATCTCGACGATCTCGCCAACCGCCTGATGCGGCAATTGACCGGGCGCGATCATGCGCCTTCACGAGAGAATTTGCCGGAAAACGCCGTTCTGGTTGCCCGCTCCATGGGGCCTGCCGCCTTGCTCGACTACGACCGCAAGCGGCTGCGCGGTCTGGTGCTCGAGGAAGGCGGACCGCAATCGCATGTCGCCATCGTGGCACGCGCGCTCGGGATCGCGGCGGTCGGCGAGATCGACAACGCCACCGGCATCGCCGATCCGGGCGACGCCATCATCGTCGATGGCACCGCGGGCGACGTGCATCTGCGGCCGATGGCCGATCTTGAAGCGGCCTATGCGGAGCGCGTGCGGCTGCGCGCACGGCGCCAGCAGCAATATCAGGCGCTGCGCGATCTGCCGTGCGTTACCAAGGACGGCGAGGAGATCACGCTGCTGATCAATGCCGGCCTGAGCGTCGACCTGCCGCACATCGCCGACACCGGCGCCGCCGGCATCGGCCTGTTCCGCACCGAGCTGCAATTCATGGTGGCGCCGAACTTTCCGCGCTCCAGCGAACAATACTCCCTGTATCGCGCCGTGCTCGATGCCGCCGACGACAAGCCGGTCACCTTTCGCACGCTCGACATCGGCGGCGACAAGGTGCTGCCCTATATGCGCAATATCGAAGAGGAGAACCCGGCGCTGGGCTGGCGCGCCATCCGTCTCGGTCTCGACCGGCCGGCACTGCTGCGCACGCAATTGCGCGCACTCTTGCGCGCCGCCGGCGGCCGCTCGCTGAAGATCATGTTTCCGATGATCGCGACGGTCTCCGAATTCGACCAGGCCAAGGGTTTGGTCGAGCGCGAACTGACGCATTTGCGCCGTCACGGACACAAGCTCCCCGATGCGGTCGAAGTCGGCAGCATGGTCGAGGTGCCCTCCCTGCTCTATCAGCTCGACGAGCTCCTGGAGCACGTGGATTTCCTGTCCGTCGGCTCCAACGATCTGGTGCAGTTCCTGTACGCGGTCGACCGCGGCAATCCGCGGGTCTCCACGCGCTTCGACCCGCTGTCCGCGCCGGTGCTGCGCGCGCTCAAGGACATCTCAGAAAAATCCCGTGAGTACGGTAAACTGGCGACCGTCTGCGGTGAACTGGCGTCGCAGCCGATCGGCGCGCTCGCGCTCACGGCGCTCGGCTATCGTTCGCTGTCGCTGGCGCCGTCGGCGGTCGGACCGGTCAAGGCCATGCTGCTCGATCTCGATGCCGGCAAGGCCGCGGAGTTTCTCTATCCCCTGATCGAGAAGCCGAACGCAGCTATGTCGATTCGTGCCCATCTGGAGAAATTTGCCGCCGACGGCGGGCTCCAGCTTTAGTATCTGGCGGTCTCGCTGCGGGCGGCCTTGTCCCGATCGGCGGCGTCTTCTACTTAACCTGCAAACAACGACTGGAACCGGTCCTCGAGAGGACCATGCACAAACAAAGCGCTGGAGCCTGCAAAAGCTCGAAAGAAGAGCTTTCGCTCCAAGCCTGAAATTCGGCGCTAAGGCCGACTCTTAATGCAGAGACCATGTTACCCGATCAGAAACTGAACGCGCTCGTCGCCCGGCACGGAACACTCGAACGCGAGCTCACGGCCGTGGTTCCGCCTGAGACCTATGTGAAGCTCTCGCGCGAATTCGCCGAGCTCACACCGGTCGTGGAAGCGGTGAAGTCCTATCGTGCCGCCGAGCGTGAGCTTGAAGGCGTCACGAGCCTGATGGCCGACCCGGCAACCGATCCTGAAATGCGCGAGATTGCGGAAGCCGAAAAACCCGCGCTCGAAGCGCGGCGCGCCCTGCTCGAGCATCAGTTGCGGCTGGCGCTCCTGCCCAAGGACGCCATGGACGAGCGCAACGTGATCCTCGAAATCCGCGCCGGCACCGGCGGCGACGAGGCTTCGTTGTTCGCCGGCGATCTGTTCCGCATGTATGAGCGATACGCCGCCAAGCAGGGCTGGAAGGTCGAAGTGGTGACCGCGAGTGAAGGCACGATGGGCGGCTATAAGGAAATCGTTGCCGAGATCTTCGGCCGCGGCGCTTTCGCCAAGCTCAAATTCGAATCCGGCGTCCACCGCGTGCAGCGCGTACCCGACACCGAGGGGTCCGGGCGCATTCACACGTCCACGGCGACTGTTGCGGTGTTGCCGGAAGCCCAGGAGGTCGACGCGCCGATCAACGACACCGATCTGCGCATCGACACGTTGCGCTCAGGTGGCGCCGGCGGTCAGCACGTCAACAAGACCGAGTCGGCCGTGCGCATCACCCATATTCCAACCGGCATCGTCGTCATGATGCAGGAGGACCGCTCGCAGCATCGCAATCGCGCCAAGGCGATGGCGGTCCTGCGCACCCGCCTCTACGATTTCGAACGGCAGAAGCTCGACGCTGCGCGCGCGGCCGAGCGCCGCGGCCAGGTCGGCACCGGCGACCGCTCCGAACGCATTCGCACCTACAATTTTCCGCAGGGCCGCGTATCGGATCACCGGATCAACCTCACGCTCTACAAGTTGCCCGAAGTCATCGAAGGCGAAGCGTTGGGTGAGCTGGTCGACGCGCTCGTTGCCGAGCATCAGGCGGAGCAGCTCGCCGCGCAGGACACGCAATGAAACCGGCGGAGCGCGGCGCCATCTCGGTCCACGGAGCAACCGGCACGCCTACCGTCGCCGGCGCACGGCGGCTTCTGGCCGCCGAATTCCGCACTGCTGGAATTGAAACGCCGGAACTCGACGCGCGCATTCTTGTTGCTCACGCCCTTTCCCTCGATCACGCCGGGATAGCGGCAGCGGGTGCACGCACTCTCGAAGCCGGCGAACGGGATTTGATCGGCCGCCTTGCCGAGCGGCGGCGCCGGCGCGAACCGGTCGCGCGCATCGTCGGCTTTAAGGAATTCTGGAGCCTGCAGCTCGCCATCGATTCCACCACGCTGGTGCCGCGCCCGGAGACGGAAACGATTGTGGAAGCGGCGCTGGCCGAGGTCGATTCCGCGGGAATGCGCTCGCGGCCGATGCGGATTGCGGATCTTGGCACCGGATCGGGCGCAATTCTCTTGGCGTTGCTTTCGGAATTGCCGAACGCGTTCGGCGTCGGCACGGACACGAGCTGCGGCGCGCTGCGGATCGCGCGCGACAATGCCCGGCGCCTGCGGCTTGAACGCGCGGCGTTCATCGCCTGCGATCTGGCCGCTGCGCTCGGCGGGACGTTCGATCTGATCGTCGCCAACCCGCCCTATATCACATCGGCCGATATTGCCACGCTCGCGCCCGACGTTCGCGACTACGATCCGCGGACGGCGCTCGACGGTGGGCCCGACGGACTCGACTGTTACCGCGCGATCGCCGCCACGGTCCCACCTTTGCTTAACGCGGCCGGAAGGCTGGTGGTGGAAGTCGGCATCGGCCAAGCCGCGGCGGTCGGCGATTTGTTTTCGCAAGCGGGCCTTGCGCCGGGCTATCCGCGTAACGACTTGCAGGGTACGCCACGCGCCCTGGTCGCCGGAAAAGTGCCAAATGCGCCCAGGCAGGGTCATGATCGCAAAGCATTGGACCCCGGCAAAAAAGCACTTGGAATATCTGCAGGAACCGACTAGTTTGCCGGCACGGAATCGGCCCCGAAACAATGGGTGCCGCGCAGCCTTGAACGCCCGGAGCTTTGCTCCTTGAGGTTTCGGCCGCGCAGGCCAGATGAGACGAGAGCCGGAACAGCGAGAACCGGAACAGCAACAGCCGGATCGGACGGCAAACGGGATCGTCAGATTCAGACCGTGAAGTTTCATCGGTTTTGTGCGCCCTGGTGAATTTGGCGCGCAACGAGGGTTGGCGACGTGCGGCGAAGCCGCCGGCAGGGGCTGTATTGTCGGAACGCGGACTTGAAATCATCAAGAGCGACGGACGAACGCAGAGCGATAAACGAACAAACCGTTCGGATTCGTGCGTCGAATTGACCTGAGCTGGGGGGCTCTAGTTCTTCGTGAGACGGCGGCCTGCGTGCTGTCGTAAACAGGGGGTTGGCGGGAAAGCAAGTCATGAGAAACGGTCAAAACAAGAGAATGCGCAGTCGCAACCGCAAAGGTGGCCATCACCAGAATCCGTTGTCGCGCATGTACGAGTCCAACGGACCGGACGTGAAAATCCGCGGCACGGCTTCCCATATCGCGGAGAAATATCTCCAGCTTGCGCGCGATGCGCAGAGTTCCGGCGACCCCGTCGCGGCCGAAAACTATTATCAGCATGCCGAGCATTATTTCCGGCTGATCGCCGCCGCCCAGGAACAGTTTCGCCAGACCCAGCCCTATTATCAGCCGGGCGGCGACCAGCGCGGCAACGACGAAGGATATGACGACGGCGACGACCAGCCCTCGATCGGCGAGCCGTTTGCGCCGCGCGAACCGCAGCCTTTTTATCCGCGCGAGCAACAGCAACAACCGCAAAATCACGGTCATGGTCAGCGCGCGCAGCAGCAGCCGGCCGAGGACGAAGACGTCGAGCGCCTGCCCTCGTTCATCACCGGTGGCGGTGGTCAGCCGCAGCAGCAGGCGGCACCGGCCCAAGGAACCAACGGTCAGCATGCCGCCAACGGCCAAGGCGCTCCGAATGGCCAAAACGGATTTGACGGCTCAGCCGATCGGTTTCCGTTGCATCGGCGACGTCGCCGGCACCGCGGCCCGCGCGATCATGCGGCGCAGGGCAGCGACGGCGGCGATGCGCCGTCCGGACCGCGCTCGGACGACTGATCCGCTCCTGCCGATTTATTTTATCGTTGTGGAATGATCTCCCTGGCTCAGGGAGATCGACGTGGTTGCGTTCTCGCCGCCGCTCTAAGGTTTAGCGCGCAAGCCGTCGGGTTCCGACAAACCTCGAAGCAATTGCCGCCGCATGCCGCGGCGAAGATCGAGCCTGCACGGCACCAAGCGCTAACGCCCGCGCGGCGCCTTGGCCAGGCGGACCAGAAGCCAGATCGGCACGACGATCACAGCTCCTAGAAGAAAATAGCGCCACAGCCCGCGCAGAATGTCGAAGCCCATATCCCAGATATGGATGATGAGGGCGCGGACCGATTCGATGATATTCCACGGATCGAGCCCGATCGCGGCCAGGATCACGCCCACCAGAATCGACAACAGCACCAGGCGTCCGGCGACCGCGAGCGGCGGACCGCCCAGGAAGCGGTGAATGGGTTGGTTGGCCTCTGCCTGCTCTTGCGCCATCGCAGTCTCCGCCAGCGCCACTTAGCTAAGGAACGGAGCCGGGGCAAGCACTACCTGCAAGCCTACCGGGCCAAAACGGCTGGGGCCGTTGCTTCGCATTCGCAAGTGGCGCTAAGTTGCGGCCCCGCCAGAATTTGGGTGCCCTGAAGGATATTCAATGGCCAAGATCGAGGATCGAGCCGCCGCGGCGGCCGCGCTCAACGACGATATCGGCGAAGAAAAGCGCCTGGAGCTGTACCGCACGCAGGTCGTGATCCGTGAAGCCGAGCAGCGCGCCTACGATCTCTTTCTGCAAAACCTGGTGAAAGGCACGAGCCATCTCTCGCTCGGCCAGGAGGCGGTTGCGGCAGGCTTCGCCGGCGCCATGAAGCCGGGTGATCTGTCCTTCTGCACTTATCGGGGTCACGCCCATACGCTGGCGCGTGGCGTGCCGGTGACCAAAGTGCTCGGCGAGCTGATGCAGCGCGACATCGGATTGATGCGCGGCAAGGGCGGCTCGATGCATCTGACGTCGGTCGAGCACGGCGTCATGGGCTCTTATGCGATCATCGGCGCGCATCTGCCGATCGCCTGCGGCGCCGCGTGGCGCGCGCAATATAAAGGCCAGAAGGACGTATCGGTCTGTTTCTTCGGCGACGGCACCACCAATATCGGCGCCTTCCACGAAGCGCTGAACTTCGCCGTGGTGTGGAAGCTGCCGGTGGTCTTCGTCTGCGAGAACAACCTCTATATGGAATACACCCCGATCGCCGACGTCACCGCGGTGACCCATCCGGCGGCCGACCGCGCTTCTGCCTACGGACTGCCGCGCATCGTCGTCGACGGCAACGATGCCGACGCCGTTTACCGCACCGCGCTATCTGCTTACGACAAGGCGCGCGCCGGCGACGGCCCCTCGCTGATCGAATGCATGACCTATCGGTACAGCGGCCATTCGCGCGCCGACCCCGCCAAATATCGGCCGGAGGGCGAGCTGGAAAAATGGAAAGAGCGCGACCCGATCAAGATCTATCGCGAGCGGCTCAAGCAATTCGGCGTCGCCGAGGAGACGATCCTCGGCATCGATGCCACGGTCAAACGCGAAGTAGACGAGGCCACCGAAACCTGCAAAGCGGCGCCGCCGCCCGCGCTCGATATCCTCACCACCGATGTCTATGCCGATGGGGGCTTCGCATGGCGGAACTGACATATCGCGATGCCGTCATTCGCGGCATTGCTCAGGAAATGACGCGCGATCCGGACGTGGTGTTTCTCGGTGAGGACATCGCCAAGGCTGGCGGCGTGTTCAAGGCGACGGTCGGCCTCTACGAACAGTTCGGGCCGTTGCGGGTGCGCGACACGCCGATCTCCGAGCAGGCGATCCTCGGCGCCGCCATGGGCGCGGCCATGACCGGCCTGAAGCCGATCGCCGAGATCATGTTCTCCGACTTCATCGCCGTGTGCTTCGACTATATCGCCAACGAATTTCCCAAGAGCCGCTACATGACGAACGGGCAGGTGAAAGTCCCGCTCGTCGTGCGCACCGGCAATGGCGGCGGCGCCCGCTTCGGCGCGCAGCATTCGCAGAGCGTCGAGAACTGGTGCATGATGATCCCGGGCCTCAAGGTCGTGGCGCCGTCGAGCCCGGTCGACGTGATCGGCCTGCTCGCAGCGTCCGTGCGCGATCCCGATCCGGTGATCTTCCTCGAGCACAAGTCGCTCTACGCCACCAAGGGCGAGGTGCCGGACGGTGAGATCGTCGACACGCTCGGCACCGCCAAGATCGTACGCCCGGGCAAGGACGCGACCATCCTGGCGCTGGCCCTGATGGTGCCGCGGGCGCTGGCGGCGGCGGAGAAACTCAAAAGCGAGCACGGCATCGACGCCGAGGTGATCGACGTGCGCTCGCTGGTGCCGATCGACACGCAAACGATCCTCGGCTCGGTGGCACGCACGCATCGGCTGTTCACCGTCGAGGAAAATCCGCGGCTGTGCGGTTGGGGTGCCGAGCTTGTCTCGATCGCTGCCGACGAGGCGTTCTACGATCTTGACGGCCCGCCGGTGCGCATCACCACACCGCACATTCCGCTGCCGGCCGCCGACATTCTCGAAGACCTCGCCCTGCCGAGCGTCGAGCGCATTGCCGAGCGGATACAGCGCAGCCTGAATGCATAAGCGGAGAAACACCGCAGCCTGAGAACGTATGAGCGGAGGAAATGATGGCAGACGAGCCGACACGCGAGAATCCGTGCGGACCGATCGGTACGGAAGTTCTATTTGAGAACGATCAAGTCCGGGTCTGGGACATGCAGGTCGCGCCCGGCGGCCGCAAGGCGTGGCATCATCACACGCTCGATTACGTCATCATCAACATCACCGGCGGCAAGATCGAGCTGGAGAATGTTCAAGGCCACACCATCGTGGCCGACGACAAGGTCGGCGGCATCATCTGGCGCAATGCCGGCGAGAAGCACGAGCTGCGTAATCTGAGCGGCAAGCTCTATCAGAACATCCTGGTCGAACTGAAACAGTCCGCGAAGTAATCAGCCGCGGCGAGAAACGATCGCCGAAGATCGGCGCCACAAGTTCGAAGCAAGGGTCGAATCAAGGGACGCCAAGGGGTAAGTCCAAGGGGTAAGTTCATGTACGACAATCTGCTCGCAAACGTCCCGACCGATTTGTGGATCGGCGGCCAATGGCGGAAATCCTCCGACGGTGCCCGTTTTGACGTGATCGATCCGGCGACCGAGAACGCCGTTGCCTCGGTGGCCAGCGCCACCGTCGAGGATGCCAAGGCCGCGCTCGACGCTGCAAGCGCCGCGTTCCCGGGATGGGCCGCCAAGAAGCCGCGCGAACGCGGCGAAATCCTGCGCAAGGCCTATGAACTCATCATCCGCGATCAGGAGCGGCTGGCGAAGCTGATCACCATCGAGAACGGCAAAGCGCTGTCGGACTCGCGCGGAGAAGTCGCTTATGCGGCCGAGTTCTTCCGCTGGTTCGCCGAAGAAGGCGTCCGCAATATCGGGCAGAACTCAATTGCGCCGGCGACCGGCGCCCGCATTCTGGTGCATCACAAGCCGGCCGGCATCGCCGTGCTGGTGACGCCGTGGAATTTCCCGGCCGCGATGGCGACGCGCAAAATCGGTCCGGCGCTTGCGGCCGGATGCGCCGTCGTGCTCAAGCCCGCCTCCGATACGCCGCTGACCATGCTGGCCCTGATGCCGATCCTGGAAGAGGCCGGCGTGCCCGCGGGCGTGGTCAACGTCATTCCGTCGCGCTCGTCCGGCAAGGTCGTCGGTGCCATGCTGCATGACCCGCGCGTGCGGGTGGTGTCGTTCACCGGCTCGACCGAGGTCGGCCGCAAGCTGTTGCACGAGGCCGCCGACAATATCGTACGCCCCGGCATGGAGCTCGGCGGCAATGCGCCGTTCATCGTGTTCGACGACGCCGATATCGATGCGGCGATCGACGGCGCCATGATTGCCAAGATGCGCAATATGGGCGAAGCCTGTACCGCAGCGAACCGGTTCTATGTGCACGAGAAGGTGCACGACGAATTCGCCAAGAAGCTCACCGCCAAGATGGCGGGGTTGAAGATGGGCAACGGCCTCGATGACGGCGTGGCACTCGGCCCGCTGGTCAACAAAGAAGGCCTCGACAAGGTGATTGAGCTGGTCGACGACGCCGTGCAGAAGGGCGCCAAGGTGCTCACCGGCGGCAAGGCGCCGGGCGGACCGGGATTCTTCTATCCGGCCACCGTTTTGTCCGACGTTCCCAACGATGCCAAGATGCTCAATGACGAAATCTTCGGACCTGTTGCGTCGCTGCAGACCTTCAAGAGCGAAGATGAAGTGATTACGCGCGCCAACGACACCGAGTATGGCCTGGTCGCCTACCTCTACACCAAAGACCTGAGCCGCGGCCTGCGCGTGTCGGAAAAACTCGACTTCGGCATGATCGGGCTCAATCGCGGCATCGTTTCCGATCCGGCGGCGCCGTTCGGCGGCATGAAGCAATCGGGGCTGGGCCGCGAAGGCGGCCACGAAGGCTTGATGGAGTTTTTGGAAACCCAATACGTGTCGGTGAACTGGTAAGGCTTCGCATCCGTCATTCACATATTGTCATGCCCGGCCTTGTGCCGGGCATCCCGCTTAGACAGGCACAGCACATCTAAGCGAGATGGCCGGGACAAGCCCGGCCATGACGAACCGAGGGCTCGGAATTTGCAATGAACATCCTCATGCCGCAGCTCGGCGAAACCGTCGCCGAGGGAAAAATCACCAAGTGGTTCAAGTCGGCCGGCGATGCGGTCAAGCCCGGCGACAATCTGTTCGAGATCGAGACCGACAAAGTCTCGATGGAAGTGCCGGCGACCGAAGCCGGCGTTCTCAACGAAATCCGCGTGGCCGAAGGTGAAGTTGCGCCTGTCGGTGCGATCGTCGCGGTGATCGGCGACGGCGCCGGAGCGGCCGTCAGCCCGGTGGCAAAGCCCACTCTGGCAGCGAGCGTCGCAAACAAACAACCGGCGGCCGCGGCCGCGCCGCAAGTTTCGGCGCCTGCACTCAAAGCGCCGTCGCAGCCGATAAAGCTTGATCCGTTCTTCGAGGTGCGCACGCCGGAACGCAATTTCGGACCGGCGCGACTCTCGGGCGGCATTTCAGTCACCCCGCTGGCACGGCGGCTTGCGAGCGAATCCGGGATTGATCTTTCGCGCCTCAAGGGCTCCGGACCGCATGGCCGCATCGTCGCGCGTGACGTTGAAAGCGCGCCGCGTGTCCAGACTGCGCCCAGCCTTGCCGCATTGGCCGAAGGCCCGACCGCCGATCAGGTTAAGGCGCTCTACGATCCGGCCGGTTACGAAGAAGTGCCGCTCGACGCGATGCGCAAGACCATCGCGGCGCGGCTGCAGCAGGCCAAGCAGACCATCCCGCACTTCTATCTGACGGCAGACATCACCATCGACCGGCTGCTCGCGGTGCGCGAGGAGGTCAATGCGTCGGCGCCGAAGGACCGCGACGGCAAACCGCTGTTCCGGCTCTCGCTCAACGATTTCATGATCCGCGCGCTGGCGCTGGCGCTGCGGCGCGTTCCCAACGCCAACGCCGCATGGGCGGGCGATCGCATTTTGCGTTTCAAACATGCCGACGTCGGCGTCGCCGTGGCGCTGGATGGCGGCCTGATCGTGCCGGTCATCCGCCAGGCTGAGACCAAAACGCTGAGCGCAATCTCGGCCGAGATGAAAGATCTGGCGGCGCGCGCCCGCGACAAGAAGCTCAAGCCCGCCGAATACCAGGGTGGCTCATCGGCAATTTCCAATCTGGGCATGTATGGCGTGCGCGAGTTCTCGGCCATCATCAATCCGCCGCAGGCGACGATCCTCGCCGTCGGCGCCGCGCGCCGGCAGGCGGTCGAAAAGCCTGACGGCGGCGTTGCTTTCGCCAGCGTGATGACGGTGACGTTGTCGTGCGACCATCGGGTTGTCGACGGCGCGCTCGGGGCCGAGCTTCTGGCCGCGCTGCAGGCGTTGACTGAAACGCCGGTCACGATGCTGGTGTAGCCTGATGGCTATTGCGATTGCTCCGCCGCCGTCCGGATGAGATCTTGGCGCGGACGCTCACTGTCAACATTTTCGAGCCGAGGTTGAAGTGCGTTATTCGCTCTATGACCTGCCGCTCCTCGCACTGTGGTTAGGATGGCTCTTCTGCTGGCTCGTTGCCGCATGGTACGTCAAGCCGACGCGCCGAAAAGAATCCTGGGCGACCCGCCTTCTGACCGCCGTGCTGACCCTGCCGGCCGCGGCGCTGCTCGCCGTGCCGGAATCATGGCTGCCGGAATCATGGCTGCATGGGCTCGGCGCGCGCTTTCTGCCCGACACAATGATCGTCTATTGGCTCGGTTTGTTGATCGTGATTGCGGGCCTCGCCTTTGCGATCTGGGCCCGTGCTTACCTCGGGCGCAATTGGAGCGGCACCGTTACGGTCAAGGAAAATCACGAGCTGATCTGCAGTGGCCCTTACGCGATCGTTCGTCACCCCATCTATACCGGGCTGCTCGTGGCGATGTTCGGTACCGTCATCGTGTTCGGCGAGTGGCGTGGCCTCCTCGCCTTATGCTTCTTGATCGCCGCTTACCTGTTTAAGCTTCGGCGCGAGGAACGCTTTATGATGGAAAGCTTTCCCGATGCGTATCCGGGCTATCGCGCGCGAGTGCCGGCGCTCATCCCATTCTTTTACGGGCACGCCGGCCGCCGCACCTCAAGCTGACAGGGAAGGATAGCGCTTTGCCAACAGAGCGAGCGGACTTGCTGCTGATCGGACCGATGCGGCCGGTTCTCACCGAGGGATTTGCGGATTTTGCCGTCCACAAAAGCGGCGACACCCCGATGGCCGGCGTCCGCGCCATGGCGGTCAGCGCGCCGGTGCAAGCAATCGATGAGGCGTTGCTTACGGCGTTGCCCAAGCTGCAGATCATCTCGAGCTTCGGCGTCGGCTACGATCACATCGACGTCAAGGCTGCCGCCAAACGCGGCATTATCGTCACCCACACGCCCGACGTGCTGACCGAGGAAGTGGCCGACACCACGATCGGCCTTCTGCTCAACACCGTGCGCGAGCTGCCGCAGGCCGAGCGCTACGTGCGCGCCGGCAAATGGCCGTCGGGGAATTATCCGCTCAGCCGCGCGACCTTGCGCAACCGCACCGTCGGCATCGTCGGCTTGGGCCGCATCGGCATCGCTGTCGCGCGCCGGCTCGAGGCCTTCGGGGTGCCCATCGTCTATCACACCCGGCAAAAGCGGCCCGAGCTTGCCTACCGGCACTACCCGCAGCTTCTCGACATGGCGCGTGATGTTGATACGCTGATCGTCATCGTGCCCGGCGGCGCCGCCACCAAAAACATGATCAATGCCGACGTACTCGATGCACTCGGGCCGAACGGCATTGTCATCAATGTCGCGCGCGGATCGGTGATCGACGAGCCGGCGCTGATCGCGGCGCTGCGCGAGCGCAAGATTTTAGCCGCCGGTCTCGACGTGTTCGCCACAGAGCCGCAGGTGCCCGACGCATTGCTCGCCATGGACAACGTCGTGCTGCTGCCGCATGTCGGCTCGGCGTCGGAATTCACCCGCGCCAAGATGGATCAGCTTCTGGTGGACAATATCCGCGCCTGGGCGGCGGGCGAGCCGCCGCTCACGCCGGTGCCGGAGACGCCGTTTCGAGTGTGGAAATAGAGCGCGCCTGAGCGCGGCCTACTCGGCCGCGATCCGCACTTCCGGCGCGGCCGCGCGCACGTCCGCCTCCACATGTTCCTCGAACTGCACGAAGTTCTTCTGGAACATGCCGACGAGCTTGCGCGCCGTCTCATCGAACTCGAGCTTGTTCTGCCAGGTCTTCTGCGGATAGAGCAGATGCGGCTCGACACCGGCGAGCTGGGTCGGAACGGAAAAACCGAAATAGGGATCGGTCCGGTAGCTCACATTCTTGAGCGAGCCGTCGAGCGCCGCCGTGAGCAATGTGCGCGTCACCTTGATCGGCATGCGGCGGCCGACGCCGTAAATCCCGCCGGTCCAACCCGTATTCACCAGCCAGCAATCGACGCCATGGGCGCTGATCAACTCGCGCAGCAGATTGCCGTACACCGAAGGATGCCGCGGCAGGAACGGCGCGCCGAAACAAGTAGAGAATTCCGGCTGCACACCGACCAGACCCTTCTCGGTGCCGGCGACTTTGGCCGTATAACCAGAGAGGAAGTGATACATCGCCTGCGCCGGCGACAGCTTCGCGATCGGCGGCATGACGCCGAAAGCGTCGGCGGTCAGCAGCACGATGTTGCGCGGCATGCCGGCACGGCCGGTCCGCGATGCGTTCGGGATGAAATCCAACGGGTAAGCGGCGCGGGTATTCTCGGTCTTGGAATCGTCGTCGAAGTCGCAGACGCGCGTCTCCGGATCGAAGACGACGTTCTCAAGCACGGTCCCGAAACGATGCGTGGTGGCGTAAATCTCCGGCTCCGCCTCGGCCGAGAGATGGATGCACTTGGCGTAACAGCCGCCTTCGAAGTTAAAGACGCCTTGCGGGCCCCAGCCGTGCTCGTCGTCGCCGATGAGCGTGCGTTTGGGATCCGCCGATAACGTCGTCTTGCCCGTTCCCGAGAGGCCGAAGAACAGCGCCACATCGCCCGCCGGACCCACATTCGCCGAGCAATGCATCGGCATCACGCTCTCGGCCGGCAGGTAATAGTTGAGCGTGGTGAAGACCGACTTCTTCATTTCGCCGGCATAGTAGGTGCCGCCGATCAGGATGATGCGCCGGGTAAAATCGATAGCGACGACGGTTTCGCTGCGCACGCCGTGGCGTTTTGGATCGGCTTTGAAGGACGGCAGCGACAGAATGGTGAAGTCCGGAACGTAGTGCGCCAGCTCCGCGCGATCCGGGCGAATGAGCAGCGCGCGGATGAACTGCGAATGCCACGCGAGCTCGTTATAGACCCGGACCTTGATGCGGTACTTTGTATCGGCGCCGCCATAAAGATCCTGCGCATAAAGCGCTTTGCCTTTGGCGTGCGCAATGAAATCGTCGAACAGAACCTGGAATTGCTCCGGCGAGAGCCGGCCGTTTTTTTCCCACCAGACGTTTTTTTCCGTCTGCGCGTCGGCGACGACGAACTTGTCCTTGGGGCTGCGGCCGGTATGGACGCCGGTCTCCGCGCAGAACGCACCACCCTGCACCAGCTGGCCTTCGTGGTTGGCGATGGCGTGCTCCACCAAGATAGTGTCGGGTAAATTCCAATGGACCGCTGCGAGATTTTTCAGCCCGAAATTCTCAGCGCCGTGGGCGCCATTCCGCACACCGGTTTCCTTCACACTCGCCTCCGCAGCTCGCCGAGCCCCAACCCCGAGCTCCAAGTCAGTATTCAATATTAAGCCGGCACTTTAATCCGTCCAACGAGAACCAGCGACCCTATACCGAGCATCCCAGCCCCTGCCAAGACGCACCACACCAGACGCACCACACCAGACGCACCACACCAGACGCGCCACCGCGCCTCCAACGACCAAAGAGCGGCGCCGTTCCCGCTGCACTGCAGCGAATGCGATTCATTTCGCCCGCGCCTGCGCGGCGAATTCCACCAGGGCTTTACGGAGTGCCTGCGCGGTCGTCACTCGCTGCAAAAATGGCAGGCGCAGCGTGGCGTCGCTTTGAGCAAGATCAATGCCGTCCGGATCGACGCCGGTCAGCTGCCACGCACCGTCGTCGGCGCCAAGGAGCTTTGTCGCGTAAAGCCGGATAGCATCTGCATGGTCGGCGTTCATGTGCGCTACCGCACTCGCTTCACCGTCGATGAGATCCTCGGCGTCCGACACGTCGGTGATGACGTCGGCGGCTTTCAGATCGGCAGCGCGGGCGAAGCCGGCATTGAGGTGAGCCGACACGGCGTCCAGCCGCCAGAAGGAGAAATCTGCAAAGCCGGCATAGAGCTCGGACTTCGGATGGCGCGCCAGAAAGCGCCGCCGCAAACGCGGCTCGCGCGCATCCTCCCGCGCCACCGGTATGAAGGTGCCGAGCACCGTCAGACGCGGATGCGCCAGCGGATCGCCCCGGCCGGCAGCCGCCAAAAGCAGCGACGCGCGTCCGTCTTTTTCGAGGTTGGCCGTATGGGTCGCAAGCCGGGACACCAGAATGAGGGGAGAGCCGTCCATGTCGGTGGCAACGTTAACCAACGATCCGAACGGATGACCGCCATTGCGGTCGATGGTGCTCAGCGCACCGGCCCGGGTGACCCGCAGGAGCCGCTTGGCAACGGCGGCCGGGTCAAAATCGGGCGCCGGAGCGTTCTCGGGCAGCCGGTCGGGCATGGAACCCGGAAGCGCAGAACCCTTATCTGACTGGACCATCAAGGTCTTTCCTGTTCCCGCGGCCTCGGCAATTGCCTTGATTCCGCCTTGTCTGGTCACACTTCCGCCCCCACATGGGTCTTCAAAGGCTTATGGGGCCGGGGCAGGTGATGCTTGCGGCCGACTCATGTTAGAAGGCTGCTATGCCGACAATCGCTCTCGTCGACGACGATCGCAATATTCTCACTTCGGTCTCCATTGCGCTCGAGGCTGAGGGCTACCGCATCACGACCTATACGGACGGCGCCTCGGCGCTCGACGGCTTCAAAAGCGCGCCGCCGGACCTTGCCATCCTGGATATCAAAATGCCGCGCATGGACGGCATGGAGACGTTGCGGCGGCTGCGGCAGAAGTCCGACTTGCCGGTGATCTTCCTGACGTCGAAGGACGAGGAAATCGACGAATTGTTCGGCCTCAAAATGGGCGCCGACGATTTCATCCGTAAGCCTTTCTCGCAGCGGCTCCTGGTCGAGCGGGTCAAGGCGGTGCTGCGGCGCGCTTCGCCGAAGGATGGCACGGCGCCGAAGGAAGTCGACAGCAAGGTACTGGAACGCGGCCTGCTGCGCATGGATCCTGAACGTCATACCTGCACCTGGAAAAACGAGCCGGTCACGCTGACCGTCACCGAGTTTCTAATCCTGCACGCACTGGCGAGCCGGCCGGGCGTGGTGAAAAGCCGAAACGCCTTGATGGATGCGGCCTACGACGATCAGGTCTACGTCGACGACCGCACCATCGACAGCCACATCAAGCGGCTGCGCAAGAAATTCAAAGCCAGTGACAACGAATTCGACATGATCGAAACGCTGTACGGCGTCGGCTATCGTTTCAAGGAATAACGCGCAAACTGCGCGGCAACGTGTCGTAGATACGCGTCATGGACATTTGATCCGTGACCCCTGACTGGGCGGCCGACGTGCGGTACTAATAGCGCTTGTGCCCGAGAAACGGCGGGCAGGCTCGAAACCCGGCAGACGACGTGCTCGATCGAACCGCAGAAATCGCACGCGCCAAGGCGCGGGCCCAGTCCGCGTCCGAGGACGCCTCCGAGTCCGCGGACGAAACGCAGGCCGAGGCCGAGGCCAAGGCCGTGCCGGCCCGCGGTTTGGCCCGCATCGCCGGCTGGCTGCAGCGGGCCTGGCAATTCTTCATCACCCAGAGCTTCTCGAGCCTCACGCGGCGCATCGTCTTTCTGAACGTCGCCGGGCTTCTGGCGCTCTCCATCGGCATCAACTTCCTCTCAGAATTCCGCGCCGGGCTGATCGACGCGCGCGTGCAGAGCCTTTTGGTTCAAGGCCAGATCATCGCCGGCGCCATCGCGGCCTCGGCGACCGTCGAAACCGATTCGTCGCTCACCATCGATCCGGACAAGCTCCTCGAATTGCATCCGGGCGAAAGTTACGGCCCTTCCGAAGAAGCGCTTTACGGCATCGATTTTCCAATCAATCCCGAGCGCGTCGCGCCGGTACTGCGGCGGCTCGTTTCCCCGACCAAGACGCGCGCCCGCATCTATGACCGCGACGGCGTGCTTTTGGTCGACAGCCGCAATCTATTCGGCCGCGGCGACGTGCTGCGCTTCGACCTGCCGCCGCCGGATGCGGAAAAGCCCGGCTTCTTCGAGCGCGCGTTTATCGCGCTACGGCGCTGGCTCGGGCGCGGCGATCTTCCGCTCTATCATGAGCTTGGCGCACTGAACGGCCGCGGCTACCCGGAGGTGGCGCAGTCCCTGAACGGCCAGAATGCCAGCATGGTGCGCATCAACGACCGCGGCGACGTCATCGTGTCGGTCGCTGTGCCGGTACAGCGCTTCCGCGCGGTGCGCGGCGCGCTGATGCTCTCCACGCAGGGCGCCGACATCGACGACATGGTCGAGGCGGAGCGGCTTGCGATCCTCAAAGTCTTCCTGGTCGCCACCGCGGTGATGGTGGTGCTTTCGATCCTGCTCGCCGGCACCATTGCGGAGCCGGTGCGGCGGTTGGCGGACGCCGCCGAAAGCGTACGCAGGCGTATCCGCTCCCGCGTGGAGATTCCCGACTTCACCCGCCGGCGCGACGAGATCGGGCATCTGTCCGGTACGCTGCGCGACATGACCAACGCGCTCTACAGCCGCATCGAAGCCATCGAAAGCTTTGCCGCCGACGTGGCCCACGAACTCAAGAACCCGCTTACGTCCATGCGGTCAGCCGTGGAGACGTTGCCGCTGGCGCGGACGGAGGAGAGTCGCGGCCGGCTCTTGAACATCATTCAGCACGATGTGCAGCGGCTCGACCGATTGATTTCCGACATTTCCGACGCCAGCAGGCTCGATGCCGAACTCCAGCGGCAGGAGGCGGCGCCGGTGGATATGACCAAGCTGCTCAACACGCTCGTCAGCGTCGCCAACGAGGTCAAGCGCGACGACGGCGTTAAGGTGACGGTGCGCTTCGAGGGCGGCACCGGCCCGCGCGCGTTCGAGGTGCCGGGTCGCGATTCGCGGCTCGGTCAGGTGGTCGATAACCTGATTGAAAATGCGCGCTCGTTCTCGCCGCCCGAAGGCACGGTGCGGGTCACCTGCCGGCGGCTCAAGACCAATATCGAAATCGTGGTTGACGATGACGGCCCGGGTGTGCAGCCGGACGCCTTCGAGAAGGTATTTGAGCGCTTCTACACCGACCGGCCGCATCAAGGCTTCGGGCAGAATTCGGGGCTCGGCCTCTCCATTTCCAAGCAAATCGTTGACGCCCATGGGGGCACCATCTGGGTCGAGAACAGGCCCGGACCGGCGGACGAACAAGGCGAGGCTACGGTGGCCGGCGCACGTTTCATTGTGCGCTTGCCGGCCCTGCAATGACACCATGGCCGGCGACGGTGCACGCCTCCGCGGTCCTGATCGGACCCCGGGCCGTGCTGATCCGCGGACCGTCGGGATCGGGAAAGTCCCAGCTTGCGCTCGCGCTGATCGAAACCGCGCGGACCGGTTCGCTGCCGTTCGCGCGCATGGTCGGCGATGACCGAGTTCGCCTCGAAGTTGCACATGGCCGGCTACTGGTGCGGCCCGCCGATGCGCTCGTGGGGCTGGTCGAGGCCCGCGGCCTCGGCCTGATGCACATTCGTTACGAGGCAAGCGCCGTGGTCGGGCTGGTGGTCGATCTTGCGGCGGCCGACGCGGAGCGCCTGCCGGAAGCCGCGGGCCGCAGGACCGAAATCGAAGGCGTGGAATTATCGCGGCTCACCGTTGCAACGGGCGCGCCGGCCTTGCACGCGGTGCTCGCCTTTATCAATTCCTCACCGGATAGCTGGCTCTTCGACGCGTCCAGGGGGTCTCAAAGCATCCGATAAAATGCGTCGGCAAACACAACCAGAGCGGTTATCGTGTTCCGCGAGCGGTTTGGTAACCTTGGGCCTGCTACGATTGCCATCGCTGCTTTCTGCTCTCTAATAGGCGTGCGGCGGCCCCGACCGTCAAATCAGGGCCTAACCTATCGCGATGCAACAATCGCAAGATGCCGTTGAAAATGCCCCTTGCGCTTGGACTTCGGATGGTCAAGATGAGCAGCCTTTCGTGCGGTGCACCCGGGACGCGCCCGCGGGGAGTTTCATGATTGGTGTTGTGCTAGTGACCCACGGGCGGTTAGCCGTCGAGTTCCGCTCGGCCTTAGAGCACGTCGTGGGTCCACAAGGTCAAATCGAAGCCGTGACCATCGGCCCCGACGATGATGTCGAAGAGCGCCGCAAGGACATCATCGAGGCGGTCAAACGTGTCGATAGCGGCGACGGTGTCGCCATTTTGACCGACATGTTCGGCGGCACGCCGTCCAACCTTGCGATTTCGGTCATGAGCCGACCGAAGGTCGAGGTGCTTGCCGGCATCAATCTGCCGATGCTGGTCAAGCTTGCGAAAGTACGCGGAGAGTGTCCGCTCGCCGAGGCGGTTGCGGCTGCCCAGGACGCCGGCCGCAAATACGTGACCATTGCCAGCCGGGTGCTGACCGGAAAATGAGCACGTCGGCCCCGCATAAGGATGAATGCCTGCCGGACGGGGCCGCCTTCCGCGACGGGGCGATCGTGCGCAAGCTCGACATCTGCAATCGTAAAGGGCTGCACGCACGGGCGTCCGCCAAATTCGTGCAGACGGTGGAGAAATTCGACGCCGACGTTCGCGTCATGCGCTGCGGCGAGACCGTCGGCGGTACGTCGATCATGGGGCTGATGATGCTCGCGGCCGCCTCAGGGACATCGATCACCGTCGAGGCGACCGGCAAAGAGGCGGCGGAGGTCGTCGAGGCCCTGACCACCCTGATCAATTCGCGCTTCGGCGAAGAAGATTAACACGTCGCTGTTCCGCACCCAGCCGAGGAGAAAACCCAATGAGCTTCGAACCGAGCGCTTCGGCGGCGGCGACGCAGAGGCAGACCCCCACAATCCGCAATGTCGATCGCCCCGAGGTGACCGAGACTTTCGCGGACACGATCACCAGCTTGGTCTTCGACGGCCAATCGCTGCGCATCGAATTCGGCGTCACGCGGCTTGATGACGTTAAAGCCAATACGCCGATCACCGGACGCCGCTACACCGCGTGCCGCTTGGTATTGCCGCCTGCCGCCGCCGTCGATCTCATCAACCGCATGCAGCAGATCGGCACGGCTTTGACCCAGGCCGGGGTGACCCGGCAGGCGACCCGCGCGCCGGAATCGACCACGAACTAATCACGAGTTAGCTTGCCCGCTTGCGCGGTGCGTCCCGGCCATGCGCCGAAACTGCCATCAGATCGGCAGCGGCTTTCAGGTCGGCGACGAAGCTTTGGTAGGCGACGTGTCGTTCTGCCTCGTTATCGATCCGCAGCAGCGCCGACGGATGCATAGTCACGATAAGCCTTGTGCCATCTGCCATGGCGATCGGTGCGCCGCGCACCTTGCCGATGGTCAGCGTGCGGCCGGTCAGACTACGGGCAGCCGTAACGCCGAGCGCCACGATGATATCCGGTTTCACCAGACGGCGTTCGAGGTCGAGCCACACCTTGCAACGTTCGACCTCGTAATTGTCAGGCCGCTTATGCAGCCGGCGTTTGCCGCGCATTTCATGCTTGAAGTGCTTCACGGCGTTGGTGACGAACGTGTCCGTTCGCTCGATGCCGGCGTCCGCTAGCGCCTGATCGAGAAGCCGGCCGGCAGGCCCGACAAACGGCTTGCCGGCGAGGTCTTCTTTGTCGCCCGGCTGTTCGCCGACCAACATGAACGGCGCGTGCCGCGGCCCCTCGCCCGGCACCGCTTGGGTGGCGTCGCGGTAGAGCGGGCAGCGCGTGCAGCCCTGCTCGGCCTGAGCGAGCTGATCGAGCGATCCGATCGGTTCTTGGATCTCGTCGTGCAACTCCATCACCGGACTCTCTCGCCCCGATGGATCTTTCTGAAATACGCGTTGAAAGCTGTTTAAGTTCCCTTTTTTCCGGATCATGCTCTGTGGCGTTGACCCTGAAGCATTTACGGTAGACGTTTCACCGCCATGATTGGCGTTCCAAGCCCTATCGGTACACTCGGTTTCCTGCTGGCGACCCTTACACCCTGGCGCCCCGCATTTCGTGTCAGGCCGCGACGGTCAAACCTGTCGTTCTATGTCCATTGGAAGGACGTCAACGGCCGCCATATTGCCAAATACGGCACGCGAGAGCCGCTGTTGACCACGTGGATGTCCGACTACCTCGGCAAGACCTCTTCGAGGGGAATTTTCGTCGACATCGGCGCCCATATCGGCTGGCATGCCATTCATGCCGCGCAATGCGCTGCGGTGGAGACGGTTATCGCGTTTGAGCCTGATGCGTTCAATGCCTGGTTACTGGACCGCAACTTGACTTTGAACGGCGTCGATAATGTCGTCGTCAGCAACTGTGCGGTCGGCATGCAGAGCGGCATCACCCGCTTGTACCGCTACAAGCGCTCGAACCTCGGCCATCACTCGCTGTTGACCAACTATGGCTTCGGGTCTCGCGCCGTTCCAATCACCGATCTCGACAGCGCGCTCGCCGCGGCCGGACTGTCAGACAAGCGCGTGCTGATCCTCAAGATCGATGTTGAAGGCTACGAGCCAGCGGTCGTGGCCGGCGCGCGCCAGACCCTGGCTCGAACCGATGTGGTAGTCATGGAGTGGTCGCCCGGCTTGAGCCGATCGGGCGGCTTGTCGATTGCCGAGACGGCCGATCGGTTGACGGCCGCTGGATTCACGCCCCACACGCTTGCCGCCACGGGCCAAATCGAAAAAACCGCAGCCGACAGCCTGGAGCACGTCGAAGACCAAGTCGACGTCATCTGGATCAAAGGCGGAGCGGAAGCCATTTCGCTTAATGCACCGGCTCACCGCTAAACCAGCCCGTCAAAACGGCATCGCAACGCCGACGCGCGGTATGGCGGTCACGATCCAGCCAAGCGCCAGATTTGTCATTTTGTCGGGTTGAACAGGTGGGCCGTCTGGCGGCTTGGTCGTAGGCAGGAGCCGAACGGCATGCATGGCGAGAATCATGCACACACCCCAACTCGACACCCATCGTGAATAATCATGCACGACAATTCCGATCGCGACGTATCCGACTGAGATAGCCGCCAAGGCGGCGACCGTCACGGAACGCAGGAACGGCGTCGGCAGCGCGACGATCATCGACTTGAAGTAGCGCGCAAGCGGGAGATGTAGCGCAATGAGGGCGGCGTAAACCGGAAATCGCAACGCATGGACCCCCAGTCGCTCCCGGGTCGCCGTCATTTCCTGCCCAAGGGTCGAATACCACATCCATGCGTTCGATGGACCGATCGGATCGGACGCCCGAGACCTCACATAGGCGAGAAACGTCTCCATGGGCACCGACATGCGGCCGAAAAAAGCAGCCGCCACGAAGGCCAAGGTCACCAATAGAACAAGAGCGAGGCCGTAGATCATCTTGCCGCGTGAAAGGCCCGGCAATGCGCCGTAGCGGACGAACACGATGAATCCGATGGTCGGGATATAGAGCAAAAAATGCAGGTGATGGATCAGCACCAGCACAACGCAACCGGCGGCGATCAGCAGCGGATAAAGCGGTCCCACCGGAACGAGCAGAGCGACGAGCGCCCAGAGACAGCCGTAAATATCGAAATGCCCGAGCGCCACGGCAAAATTCTTGAAAAAGAACGGCGAGCCGACGACGAAAACAAATAACGGAAAGTTCTCGGGCTTGAACCCGTACACTTTGCGAAACGCCGCAACGAACAGGATCAGTGTCACGACCCAAGCCGCGATTGCAATTGCATAGACGGACCAGAGCGGGACGGAGTTGGTGAACCACGACAGCACGCTGCCGATGAACGCCCGCCTGACGAAGCCGAAGTGATAGGTGACCAGGAGATGCATATAGCCGGGGTAGCGCGGCGAATTGATGAAGACCGTGTAGAGCAGCACGGCCGGAGCGATGACGCAGTCGAGCCCGAGCATCCATCGCCACGGCGCGTTGGATTTGTCGTCGTAGGGCTCTGTCGCCCGCCTCTGTGTCAACTCGCCCCCCCTCGCCTCGCGACAAGCCGATTTTCCATCGGCACAAATCCCCGCAAGGTCAATACCCCAGCGCTGGTCCGATCTTCTCGCCAAAACAATAACTTATCCAAAGTCGCAGCAATGTCATGGACATAAAGCTTTCCTTATGTCTTATTGCGCCGCGCCGATCGCCGGCCGCGGCCACAGCCGCGCAAGCGGCGATCGCGGCTCGCCGAACCATCGCCTAGAACCAAGACGGCAAGGACGCCAGAAGGACTGTCATGAGCACATCGACCAAGCCCAAAGCTTCGCAGACGGATTATGTCGTCAAGGACATCGGCCTCGCCGAATGGGGCCGTAAAGAGCTCTCCATTGCGGAAACCGAGATGCCCGGCCTGATGGCCACGCGGGAAGAATACGGACCGCAGCAGCCGCTGCGCGGCGCGCGCATCGCCGGCTCCCTGCACATGACGATCCAAACCGGCGTGCTGATCGAGACGCTCACCGCGCTCGGCGCCGACGTGCGTTGGGCGTCCTGCAACATCTATTCGACCCAGGACCATGCCGCCGCCGCGATCGCTGCCGCCGGCGTTCCGGTATTCGCCGTAAAGGGCGAATCGCTGACGGAGTATTGGGATTACACGCACCGCATTTTCGAGTGGGCCGATGGCGGCGCGCCGAACATGATCCTCGATGACGGCGGCGACGCCACCCTGCTGATGCATCTCGGCATGCAGGCGGAAACGGCGCCGAACATTTTGTCCCACCCAGGCAACGAAGAAGAGGAAGTGCTGTTCGCCGCCATCAAAAAACGGATGGTGTCGCAGCCCGGCTGGTACACCAAGACCGCCAAGCAGCTCCGCGGCGTCACCGAGGAAACCACGACCGGAGTGCACCGGCTCTATCAGATGGAGAAGGAAGGCCGTCTGCTCTTCCCCGCCATCAACGTCAACGACAGCGTCACCAAGTCGAAGTTCGACAATCTCTATGGCTGCCGTGAATCACTGGTCGACGGCATCCGCCGCGGCACCGACGTGATGATGGCCGGCAAGATCGCGATGGTCGCAGGCTTCGGCGACGTCGGCAAAGGCTCGGCGGCTTCGCTGCGCCAGGCCGGCTGCCGCGTGCTGGTGTCGGAAATCGATCCGATCTGCGCGCTGCAGGCGGCGATGGAAGGCTACGAGGTGGTAACCATGGAAGAAGCGGCGCCGCGCGCCGACATCTTCTGCACGGCGACCGGCAATGTCGACGTGATCACCATCGATCACATGCGCGCCATGAAGCACCGCGCCATCGTCTGCAACATCGGTCACTTCGATTCGGAAATTCAGGTCGCGGCGCTGAAGAACCTGAAGTGGGACAACATCAAGCCGCAGGTCGACGAGATCGAGTTCCCGGACGGCAAGCGCATCATCCTGTTGTCCGAGGGTCGGCTGGTCAATCTCGGCAACGCCATGGGCCATCCGAGCTTCGTGATGTCGTCCTCGTTCACCAACCAGACGCTGGCACAGATCGAGCTGTGGACCAATCCGGATAAGTACCAGAAGAAGGTCTACACGCTGCCCAAGCAGCTCGACGAGAAGGTGGCGCGGCTGCATCTCGACAAGATCGGCGTGCACCTCACCAAGCTCTCCGACAAGCAGTCGACCTATATCGGCATCCCGGTCAGCGGCCCGTTCAAAACCGACCAGTACCGGTACTAAGCGTAAGAGCTTGGAAGAAACACAGTGCGTCATGGCCGGACTTGTTCCGGTCATCCACGTCTTTGTTTCTTAAACGCTAAGACGTGAATGCCCGCGACATAGGCGGCGCAAAGCGATGCCGTTCTTCGAACGGCTATGCGCGGGCATGACGATTCGTTAGATAATCTTCATGGGGCGGTAGACCCGCTTAGCCCGGCGGCACCGCCGTGATCTGAAAACTCACCGGCTTAGCGGAGAAGCCCAAGAAGCTCCGCGTCAACGTCACGGTTTTGCTCGGCGCGCCGGCATCGATAAACGGCTTGGCGTTTTGCCGGCATCCTTCGTCATCGCTCGCGCAAACGATCAACAAGCCATGCGCCGCTACGGCCGCGCGGCCTTCTGGTGAGAGCGGGCCGATCGTCAACGGCTTCGCCTTGGGCAGATAGAACGGCATGCCCGAGACAATCCCCTCAGAGCCCCACAGCAATTCGACCGGCCGGGCGGCAAGAGTCTCGCCGATGTGCGCCACTTGCCGAAAATGCGGCCGGTACGGGTCGTGACCGTGGCTGAGCCGCACGCAGGCGACGACCGGCGAGGCGATCAAAATAGCGAGTGTCACGGCAAGCGTGGCAAGGCCGGCGCGCGCCGTCACGCGTTCGTCAATCAGCAAATAACGTGAGCCGTAGAGAATGAGCGGCAACAGCGCCCAATTGGCCGAAGTCCAGGCGGCGGTGAGCCGATAGGGAACAAAAAGATTGACCAGCGCCGGGAGGACGAGCGGCACCAGCAACAAAATCCAGGCCTGCCGCCGCAGCTCTTCGGGCGGCCAGAACGTGTCCGCCAAAGCGGCCCGCGAGGGACGGAGCGCCGCGAAGAAGATGAGCGGACCGATCACATAGGCGACCGAGCCGAGGAAGTAATTCGCCGACTTCGCCAACGCGGCTGAGAACGGCATGCGATTGACCACGCTCTCGGCGAACTGCACGCTGGCGCCGCTTTGCGTCAGCATCCACCACAGATGCGGAGCAATGACGATCGCGGCTCCGATGGCCATCACGTACGGCGCCGGCGAACGCCAGAAGCGCCGCACGCCCGGCCCGGTCAGCGCCGCCACCGCCATGCCGGCGAACAAAAACACCGCCCAGTATTTGCCGAGCATCGTGAGGCTGGCGAAGGCGCCGGCCAAGAACGCATCGAGCCATCCGAGCCCGCGGCGCGCGCGCAGATAGAACAGCAGCGCCGCCGCCCAGACCGGGATCATCACCGTGTTGGCATTGAGCACTTCCGCCTTCACGTCGTAGAGCGGAATGAGCATCAGCGCGAACAGGCCGAGCAATGCGCGGTTTCGGTCGAGATGATCGCGCAGGAGACGCCAACCCACCGCAAGCCCGACCGCGCTGGTCAGCACCGTGAGCAGATTCATCGCCCATTGCGCGTGCGGGAAGATCGAAAACCATAGCGCGAACAACCAGCCGGTGAGCGGCGGGTGCTTGTAGCCGAAGGCAAAATGCTGCGCCCAGATCACCGCCTCGCTGGCGTCGTAATGCACATCGACGGACGCGGTCGAGACTTCCCAAAACAGCATCCAGGCGGCCACGAAGGCGATCAAAATGGCGGCAACGATCGCGCCTTCGCGCTCGGCGGAGAGGAAACGCACGCTGCGGCGCATGAGACCGTCAGCAAGGGTTGCGGGGCCTCGGAACACGCCGCCGTTTTGGTCGCGCCCTGCTATGGACATTATGGCTCCAAAGCGCTCTATCGGCGGTCGCGCCGGCGGGCATCGGGAGCGGGAAGGCTTTTCCAAGGCGCGCCAAAGCTAGTAGCTTGCCGCCGGGGGCAGAGCAATAAGCCCGGCCAATTGGGAAAGGCCTACGGCGGTGCCGCAATCGGCGATCGACGACATTCCGGCTCCGAGCCCGTCCGTGCCGCCGCCGCGCACCGACGCCGATACGGCCGTGCGGCCGGCCCCTGAATTGACGATCGTGGTTCCGACCTTCAACGAAAAGGCCAACATACCGATTCTGGTCGAGCGGCTGGCGCAGCTCCTCACGGCTTGCGAGTGGGAAGTTATTTTTGTCGACGACAATTCGCCCGACGGAACCGCCGCCACCGCAAAGGCCATCGGCGTGGCCGACAACCGCGTGCGCTGCATCCGCCGCATCGGACGGCGCGGATTGGCCGGCGCTTGCCTCGAGGGCATGCTGGCGAGCCAGGCCCGCTACGTGGCGGTGATGGACGCCGACCTTCAGCACGACGAAGGCCTGCTGGTTCCGATGCTGGAGGCGCTCCGCGCCGGACGCGCCGACGTGGCGGTCGCAAGCCGCTACCTGTATGGCGGCTCCAATGCCGGACTTTCGAAGCAGCGCTCACGCGTCAGCCGCGGCTCCAATGCGCTGGTGCAACACCTGCTCGGCATCGACCTGACCGACCCGATGAGCGGTCATTTCATGATCCGGCGCGATGCGCTCGAAACGGTGGCGCCGTCGCTCTCGACGCAGGGCTTCAAGATCCTGCTCGACATTCTGGCGACCGCGCGCGGCAGCCTGCGCTCGATCGAACTGCCATCGACCTTCCGCGAACGCCAGCACGGCGAGAGCAAGCTCAATTCCAAGATCGCGCTCGACTTTGCGGCGCTGGTGACCGCGAAGCTCACCAACGATGTCGTCTCCGCGCGCTTTATCCTGTTCTGCCTGGTGGGCCTCACCGGCATCGGCATTCATTTGAGCATCTTGAGCACGCTGCAGAGCACGAAGCTTTCGTTCGGGGTGGCGCAAGCCTTCGCCACCGTTGGCGCCATCGCCTGGAATTTCGTGCTCAACAACCTGTTCACCTACCGGGATCAGCGGCTGACCGGCTGGCGCTTTCTCTCCGGCCTATTGTGGTTTCAGGTGATCTGCGCCATCGGCGCCGTCTCCAACGTGGGTATCGCCACCTGGATCTACGATTACGACGAGACCTGGTGGATCGCGGGGCTGGGCGGCGCGCTGATCGGCACCGTCTGGAACTTCGTCGTCAGCGCCGCACTGGTGTGGCGCCAACGCTAGGCTGGGCGTCACCAACCGTGAACTAAGCGCCACCTCCCCTCTCCCGCGCTTCGCGCGGCCTCTCCCCGGAGGGGCGAGGTGTATGTGTAAGCAAGGAATCTTTGCCTCGCCCCTACGGGGAGAGGCCGGCCGCGCCAGTGGCCGGAGAGGGGAAGCAGAGAGGTCTTCGCCCGCCGTATAGGCAACGCCCACGCTTGCCGCATCAGGCCCCCGATGTTATCTGCCCGCCATGACCGCGGCCCCCATCGACAACATCCGTAATTTCTCGATCATTGCCCACATCGACCACGGCAAGTCGACGCTCGCCGACCGGCTGATTCAGCTCACCGGCGGCCTTGAAGCGCGCGAAATGGTCGATCAGGTGCTCGAATTCGATGGACATCGAGCGCGAGCGCGGCATCACCATCAAGGCGCAGACCGTGCGGCTGCGCTATCGGGCGCACGACGGGAAGGATTATGTCCTCAACCTGATCGACACCCCCGGGCATGTCGATTTTGCCTACGAGGTCAACCGCAGCCTCGCGGCCTGCGAGGGTTCGCTGCTGGTGGTCGACGCCAGCCAGGGCGTAGAGGCGCAGACGCTCGCCAACGTCTACCAGGCGCTCGACAACAACCACGAGATCGTGCCGGTGCTCAACAAGGTCGATCTGCCGGCCGCCGAGCCCGACAAGGTGAAGCAGCAGATCGAAGACGTGATCGGGCTCGATGCCTCCAACGCGGTCCTGATTTCTGCCAAGACCGGCTTGAACGTGGCCGACGTCCTCGAAGCGATCGTCACCCGGCTGCCGCCGCCCAAGGGCGACGCCACGGCGCCGCTCAAGGCGCTGTTGGTCGATAGCTGGTACGATGCGTACCTAGGCGTCGTGGTGCTGTTCCGCGTCGTCGACGGCGTGCTCAAGAAGGGCCAGCGCATCCGCATGATGGGGACGGGCGCGGCCTACGACGTGGACCGCGTCGGCGTCTTCACCCCCAAGCGCGTCGAAACCGGCGAGCTCGGCCCCGGCGAAATCGGCTTCCTCACCGGCTCGATCAAAGAGGTCGCCGACACCCGCGTCGGCGACACCATCACGGACGACAAGAAGCCGGTCGCCGAGCCGCTGCCGGGCTTTCGCCCGGCTATACCGGTGGTGTTCTGCGGCCTGTTTCCGATCGATGCCGCCGACTTCGAGGACCTGCGCGCCGCGATGGGCAAGCTTCGCCTCAACGACGCCAGCTTCAGTTTTGAGATGGAGACCTCCGCCGCGCTCGGCTTCGGCTTTCGCTGTGGCTTTCTCGGGCTGCTGCATCTGGAAATCATCCAGGAGCGGCTCGAGCGCGAATTCAATCTCAACCTGATCGCGACCGCGCCGTCGGTGATCTACAAGATCAAGCAGACCGACGGCAAGGAGATTGAAATCCACAATCCGGTCGACATGCCGGATGTGATGAAGATCGAGGAAATCGAGGAGCCCTGGATCCGCGCCACCATTCTGACGCCGGACGAATATCTCGGCAGTGTGCTCAAGCTTTGCCAGGACCGCCGCGGCATTCAGGTCGAGCTCACCTATGTGGGCAATCGGGCCATGGCGAAGTATGACCTCCCGCTCAACGAGGTGGTGTTCGACTTCTACGACCGGCTCAAGTCGGTGTCGAAGGGCTACGCGTCGTTCGATTATCAGCTCACCGACTACAAGGCGTCCGACCTGGTAAAGCTGCAGATGCTGGTGAACGGCGATCCGGTCGATGCGCTGGCGATGCTGGTGCATCGAACCCGCGCCGAGCAGCGCGGCCGCGCCATGGCGGAGAAGCTCAAGGAGCTGATCCCACCCCACATGTTCCAGGTGCCGATCCAGGCCGCCATTGGCGGCAAGGTCGTCGCCCGCGAGACCGTGCGGGCCTTCCGAAAAGATGTGACCGCGAAGTGCTACGGCGGCGACATCACGCGCAAGCGCAAGCTTCTGGACAAACAGAAGGAAGGCAAGAAGCGCATGCGTCAGTACGGCAAGGTCGACATTCCCCAGGAAGCTTTCATCGCCGCGCTGAAAGTGGATGTGTGAGTCGCCGGGCGCCGAATAGACGCTGACTCGAGCGTAACCGCTTCGGCGAACTACGCCGAAGCGGGCGATTGGCTCGCGGGGTGGGCTGGAGCGGCGGCCACTCTTGCGGCTTGATGGTTGGCCGCATCGTGACCATCCACCGCAACAATCCCGCGCAGCAGCCGGCCGAGCAGATCGGCCCCGGTGATGATGCGTTTCTGCTCGCCCCAGACCAGAATTAGATCGTTGTCGACCACATCATCGCCTACTCGTTCGGCACAGACGCGCAACTGCCCGATCACGTCGCCGAGCTTCGTCTTCATGTCGCGGATGATGAGCGGCCGGTGCCAGTAGGCGGTGGGATCGCTTTCCAGCTGCCCGAACAGGGCGTCGCGCAGGAACTGGTGCGAGTCGAGCACGAAGACCGGGTCGCCTGTAGGGTCGGTCACGATCACCCATTTTTTCCCGGAAGCATCGACCTTGCGGAGAAACGCGTCGTCGGGACTGCGGTCGAAGGTCGGCAGTACGCAGCGCTTGTGGGCGATGGGCAGGCTGATGATGCTCTTCTCGTCGGCGATCTCGCCCTCCTCGGTCACCGAAATATCGTCGAGATCGAGAAAGTTTTGCGCGCCGATCGCTTCCAGCTTACCGATATCGCCGCCGCTGGCGGCGCTGCGGGCAATCAGCGAGCGGACGTCGCGCTCGCGAAAGTAGGTGATGCCTTCGATGCCGAGCCACCAATCGAGGATCAACGCCGTCGGTTTGGCCAGCGGATACAAACCAATAAGATAGAAATTCAGGAACGGCAGAAATCGCGTCGTCATCCGCAAGGCATTACGCGAAAAATAGGCCTGCGGAAAAATTTCCGCGAGCAAAGTGATGACCACGGCGGAGAAGAAGAAGGCGCCCAGCCCGGTCAGCACCGAATCCGACAGCAGCGTCAGCAGCACGTTGGTGGTGATATTGCCCCAAATCACCGTCGCCAGGACCTGATTCGAATTCTTGCGCAGTTCAAGAACTTTGGCGGCGTCAGTGTTGCCGCCATCGGCTTCGAGCTGCAGGCGCAATTGGCTGAGACTGAAAACCGCCAGGTTCAGGCCGGCGAACAGCGCCGATTGCACGATGCAGGCGATGATGCCCAGCCAAATCCATACGGGGGAAATATGCGCCATGAGGTTGCTCCCAAGCTAGCGTGGGTGGGGCTCAGCGCCCAACATAAGTGCTTCCCATGACAGTAAAATTGAGGACGCGCCAATTGTGGCGTTCGTCCTCTCAAACTGAGGGTCCCATTCCGGGAGGCTTAATGAAAGCTTGGGACCGACCCGCTAGAGCATGATCCGGAAAAGTGGATGCCGGTTTTCCGAAAAGATCATGCTCCACCAAAGATCTAATGCACCACAATCGTGGTGTTGTGGGCGCCTTCGCGCTGCACGAGGTCGTATAATGCGGCGGCCGCGCTTGGATGCAGGCGGACGCAGCCGTGCGATGCCGGACCGCCCAGATGCGCGGTGTCATAGCTGCCGTGAATGGCATAGCCGCCGTGGAAGAAGATCGCATGCGGCATCGGGGCGTTGTGGTAGACCGTGGAATACCAGCGCGCCGACATACGCTGCGGACGGTAGGTGCCGCCCGGTGTGCCAAAGCCCCGTCTGCCAGTCGATACCGGGAAGCGATAGACCGAGGCGCCGTTGACGCTGACATTCATGGTCTGCGTCGCGCGATCGACCTGCACCAGCACGGTCGCCTGCGCAAAGCTCGGCACAACAACAAAAGCTGATGCGGCGCAGAGAGCCGCGAACGCGACACGACGCATGGCAAAACCTCAGCCCTAGCCTCAGCTGAAGATTATTGTGATGCATTTGATGATGTAAAGCGCACCCGCGATTGTGGCTTAACCAGTCGGCTATTTGTTTCGCTTCCTTTGCGGCGGCCGATCGAGGAAACATAAACCAACATGGCAACCAACACATAGCGACCAACACATGGCGGCCTGCGACCTCTTCAGTATCGGTCATTCGAACCTTTCGGCCGAGCGTTTCCTGGCGATGCTGCAAATTGCCGGCGTGAATGTGGTGGCCGATGTACGCAGCACGCCGTACTCGCGTTTCTGCCCCTGGTTTTCGCAAAAACCGCTTGCGGCCGCGCTCAGCGCCGCCGGAATAAACTATGCGGCGATGGGCGATGCGCTCGGCGGCCGGCCGCGCGACGACACGCTCTATCGCGACGACGTTGCCGATTACGAGGCCATGGCAACCGCGCCCGATTATATTACCGGCCTCGAGCGCCTGATCGAAGCAGCGGCCCACGCGCGCCTTTGCCTGATGTGCGCCGAACGGGAGCCGCTCGATTGTCATCGTTGTCTTCTGGTGGCACGCAGTCTCGCCGAGCGCGGTGTCGCCGTGGGTCACATTCTTCATGATGGCTCAGTCGAAGCGCATGCGGCGACCGAGCGACGATTGCTTGCCATCGACGAGAAGGCCGATCAGCATGCGTGCGACTTGTTCGCGACTGGACAGCGCCAACGACTCGCGGCAGCGTATCGCCGCCGGGCGCGGACCGTCGGGTATCGGCGGAAACGTTCCGTACCGCGGAACACCACGGGGCGCTGACACTGCGGAGCGTTGAAATGCTTGCGCTCGGTCGCTTGAAAATCTTTTTGCCTTTCGCCGACTTGGCTTTGGCAACCATCATCTTGGCAGCCGTCGTTTTGGCAACCATTGGCCCGGCGATGGCGCAGGACCCCGGCACGGTCGAGGACAAAATCCTGCCGCCGCTGGACCATCCCGGCCCCGGGACACCGGCACGAGAATTATTCGGTCGCAAGACCACCCCCGATCCGGCGACGCCGCGCTCGATCGGCTTTTATTCCCGCGGTTGCATAGCGGGCGCCGCGGCGCTGCCGATCAACGGATCGACCTGGCAAGTCATGCGGTTGTCACGAAACCGCAATTGGGGCCACCCCAAGCTGATCGAGTTTTTGGAGCGCTTGGCCGGCAATGCCAAGAAGGTCGGCTGGAGCGGCCTTCTCGTCGGCGACATGTCGCAGCCGCGCGGCGGCCCGATGTTGACCGGTCATACCAGCCATCAGGTCGGTCTCGATGCGGACATCTGGTTCACGCCGATGCCCGACCGCAAGCTCTCGCGCGAGGAGCGCGAATTCATGTCGGCCACCATGATGGTGCGCGAGGACCGGCTCGATGTCGATCCGAACGTGTGGACGCGCGCGCATACCGAACTGATCCGCACGGCTGCGGAAGATCCGGCGGTCGAACGCATCTTCGTCAACGCGGCGATCAAAAAGGCGCTGTGCCGCGAGGCCGGATCGGACCGCGCCTGGCTCGGCAAGGTAAGGCCGTGGTACGGGCACGATTATCATTTCCACGTGCGCATATTCTGCCCGCCCGATAGTCCGCAATGCGAGGCGCAGCCGCCGCCGGACATGAGCGAAGGCTGCGGCCACGCTCTCGATTCCTGGTTCACAGAGGCAAATTTACATCCGCAGTTCTCCAGCGCGCCGCAGAAGCCGGGACTGGGGCTGACGATGGCGAAGTTGCCGCCGGGTTGCCGCCAAGTTTTGATAGCTCCGTAAGTCCTGACGGCGCCGCAGCTACTGGCGACCCGGACAGTGCCGTTGACCCCATGAAAACGGCGCGTGCGCCCGGCGCGATCGCGGCCTTCAAAGCACCGCCAGACCGAACATCGCATGTTGCACGGCGGCGACGATCAAGGTCAGCGCGGCGGCGCAACCGACAACCACCGCCGCAAACGCCGTAACCTTCGATTTCGGCGTCCCCATGAGACGCGGCAAGCCTTTCCACAAAAGGTAGGCGCCGTAGACGCTGAGCACGATGAGAAAGCGCAAGCCCGGCGCCAGCAAAAAAACGCCGGCGAGCCAGAACGGCGTGTAGGAATAAACTGCAAGCCTGAAGGCGCGTTCGAAGTCGCGGCGGCTGTTGAAGACCGGCGCCAGCAGATCGATCACGAGTTCGAGAAAAAGAACGATCGCGCAAGCCGTCACATAGCCGAACGTCGCGCCCAAAAATCCTTGCAGGACCGGCGCCCGCACCGTGCCGACACCCGGCACGACCACGCCGACAAGGCAGGCGCCGAAAAAGCCCGATAACGCCGGAATGACCGCCAGTGGCACCACGTAGCTGATGAGCAACTGGATGACATCGCCCGGCTCGCCGGCGATCCTGCTCCATTCAGCGGGCGGATTGGTGAGGATCCCGTGGGTGCGCGCCACAATGTTCATGAGCGGAGCCCTTCGGCGTCGGCACGGATCATGGCCGCGCCCTTCTCGGCAATCATCATCGTCGGCGCATTGGTGTTGCCGGATGTGATCGTCGGCATGACCGACGCATCGACGACCCGCAGCCGTTCGACGCCGGCGACACGCAAGCGTTCGTCGACCACCATCGCGGGATCGCTGGCAAGACCCATTTTCGCCGTGCCAACGGGATGAAAGATCGTGGTGCCGATATCGCCCGCGGCCTTCATCAGCGCCTGTTCGTCGTTGTCATGCACGCGTTCGCCGGGCAGATATTCGGCCGGATGATAGGGCGCGAGCGCCGGCTGCGCGACAATGCGCCGGGTCAACCGGATGGCCTTGATCGCAACCTCGCGATCCTCATCGGTCGACAAGTAATTCGGCTGGATTGCCGGGGCGGCGGCGGGGTCGCGCCCGCGCAAACGCACGTAGCCGCGGCTGGTCGGACGTACATTGGCGACGCTCGCGGTAAATGCCGGAAACCGATGCAGCGGCTCGCCGAAGCGATCGAGCGACAAGGGCTGGACGTGAAACTGTAAATTGGCCCGCTCCTGCGCGGCATCCGAACGGGTGAAGAGTCCGAGCTGCGACGGCGCCATCGTCAGCGGGCCGCGCCGGAACAGCACATATTCGGCGAGCATCCGGGCGAGCCCCAGCGGCGCGTGATAGCGCTCGTTCAGGGTCGTGATGCCGTCAACCTTGTAGATGAGCCGCAGTTGCAGGTGATCTTGGAGATTGCCGCCCACGCCCGGCCGGTCGGCAACGATCGCAATGCCCTGATCCTGCAAGTGCCGCGCCGGGCCGATCCCGGACAGCAAGAGCAGTTGCGGCGAGCCGATCGCGCCGGCGGCAAGAACGATTTCGCCGTTGCACCGCGCGCTGCGCAGGCGCCCATCCTGCCGCCAGCGCACGCTAACGGCGCGGCGGCCGTCAAAGTCAATGCCCTCCACCAGGCATTTGGTCTCGAGCCGCAGATTGCCGCGATGAAGAACAGGCTTGAGAAAGGCGGTTGCCGCCGACCAGCGCCGGCCGCGCTTCTGATTGACGTGAAAAGCGCAGCAGCCCTCATTGTCGCCGGTGTTAAAGTCGCTGACCGATTTGATATTCGCTTGCGCGGCGGCGGCGCGGAATGCGTCGAGCAGATCCCAGTGCACGCGCGGCGCCTCGATCCGCAGTTCGCCGCCCACGCCGTGCAACTCGCTTTCGCCCAGAAAGCTGTTTTCGTGCTTCTTGAAATACGGCAGCACGTCGTCCCAGCTCCAGCCGGCAAGCCCGAGTTGGCGCCAGTGATCGTAGTCCGCCGCCTGGCCGCGCATATAGATCATCGCGTTGATGGCCGAGGAGCCGCCGATTGCCTTGCCGCGCGGATAGCTCAGGCTTCTGCCGTTGAGTCCCGCTTCGGCTTCGGTTTTGAAGCACCAGTCCGAACGCGGGTTGCCGATGGCAAAGAGGTAACCAACCGGTATATGAAACCAAATCCAATTGTCGTATCCGCCGGCCTCGAGCACCAGCACGCGCTTGCCGGAATCGGCCGAAAGCCGGTTAGCAAGCAGGCAGCCGGCCGAACCCGCGCCCACGACGATGTAGTCGTACTCGCCCTCGATCGGCTCCGGCTCCGCCATCGTTCGCTTCCCCCTAACCTTGCTGATGATAACGTTTCGCCGCAGCTTTGCCACACCGTCGGACCGCTGGTAATCTTCGTCATGCAAAGTGCGGCTTGCTGAGCGCTTGCCCGCATCAGCCTGGAACGATGGTTCCTCAAGGCGATTTGTCGATCAGTTCGCGGAATTCTCGGCGGACGACGAACATTTATGCTTTTGGAGGACTGTCGTGTTGCAAAGAAGGCGTGTCCTGGCCGCCATTGTTGCGGCTGTTGCGGTAACCGGCTTGCCGCTGGCGGCGGCGGCGCAAGAGACATCGATCACGGTCTTCGCGGCCGCTTCGATGAAGAATGCGCTTGACGAAGTCGACGCTCTGTTCACCAAGCAAAGCGGGATCAAGATCGTCGCCAGCTATGCGGCGAGCTCGGCCTTGATGAAGCAAATCGAGCAAGGCGCGCCGGCGGACGTCTTTCTCTCTGCCGACATCGACTGGATGGACTATGGCGTCAAACACAATCTCATCAACACCGACACGCGCCAGGACCTGCTCGGCAACCGCCTGGTGCTGATCGCGCCGAAAGACTCCAAGATCGGCAATGTCACCATCGCGCCTGGCTTCGATCTTGCCGGGCTCGCCGGCTCCGGCCGTATCGCCACCGGCGATGTACGCGCGGTGCCGGCCGGCCTCTATGCCAAGGCGGCGCTCGAGAAGCTCGGCATTTGGTCGAGCGTCGAGCCGAAACTCGCCATGGCGGAGAATGTGCGCGCGGCGCTGGTGCTGGTCGCCCGCGGCGAGGCGCCGCTCGGCATCGTTTACGAGACCGACGCCAAGATCGATCCCGGGGTCAAAATCATCGGCGTGTTTCCCGAGGATTCGCACCCGCCGATCGTCTATCCGGTGGCGATGACCAAAAACGCAAAGCCCGAGGCGGCGCAATATCTCGCCTTCCTGACGACGCCGGCCGCGAAGGCGGTGTTCGAACGCTATGGCTTCCGGGTGCTGGGAAAATCCTAGAGCGCGATGGCTTTGAATGGAATCGACACCGCGCTCTAGATCTTTGGTGGAGCATGATCTTTTCAGAAAACCGGTATCCACTTTTCCGGATCATGCTCGAATCCACTCATTGTTTGAGATTTTGGTGGAGCATGGTCGCGGAGATCTGATTTCAACGCCTCCGGATCACGCTTTAAGGCTGGAAAAACGCCCAGGTGTTTAGTCTCTCCCCGGACGAATGGACTGCGGTCGAGCTGTCGCTGCGCATCTCGATCGTCGCCACCGTTTTTGCGCTGCCGTTCGGCATCGCCATCGGCTGGCTGTTGGCGCGCACGGACTTCTGGGGCAAGACGCTGCTCGACGGCATCATCTATTTGCCGCTGGTGCTGCCGCCCGTCGTCACCGGCTATCTGCTGCTGATTTCGTTCGGGCGCCGCGGGCCGATCGGAGCATTTTTGGCGGATTATTTCGGCCTGGTGTTTTCCTTTCGCTGGACCGGCGCGGCGCTTGCCTGCGGCGTCATGGGCTTCCCCCTCATGGTGCGTCCGATCCGCCTGGCGCTCGAAAGCATCGACCGCCGGCTCGAAGACGCCGCCGCGACGCTCGGCGCCAGCCGTGCCTGGGTGTTTTTGACGATCACGCTACCGCTGGCGCTTCCCGGCATCATCGCCGGTGCCGTCATGGCTTTCGCCCGAGCGCTCGGCGAGTTCGGCGCCACCATTACGTTCGTGTCGAATATTCCGGGCGAGACGCAGACCATTTCCGCCGCCATCTACACGCTGCTACAGGTACCCGGCGGAGAATCGCAGGCCGGGCGGCTGGTGCTGGTCGCCATTGCGCTCTCGCTCGCCGCACTGATCGTTTCCGAGTGGTTCGCACGCCGCGCCGGCATGCGCCTTCAGGGCGAATAATCGTGCTCTCGGTCGATGTGGAGAAAAGCTTCGGCAGGCTCACGGTCGCTGTCGCGTTCGAAGCGGCCGGCGGCGTGACCGCCCTCTTCGGTGCGTCAGGTGCCGGCAAGACCACCGTCGTGAGCATGATTGCGGGACTGTTGCGCCCGGATCGCGGCTCGATCGCGCTCAACGGCACGAAGCTGTTCGACGCCGCCGACGGCACCAACGTGCCGCCCAATCGGCGCCACATCGGTTACGTGTTTCAAGAGGGCCGGCTGTTTCCACATCTGAGCGTGCAGCAGAACATCGATTACGGCCGCCGGATGAGCGGTCATGCCCGCGACCCTAAGGAATTCGCCCGCGTTGTCGCCATGCTCGACATCGGTCATTTGCTTGATCGGCGGCCGCGGCTGCTGTCGGGCGGCGAGCGGCAACGCGTCGCCATCGGCCGCGCCTTGCTGATGCGCCCAAAGCTCCTCTTGCTCGATGAGCCGCTGGCCTCGCTCGACATCGGTCACAAGCGCGAGATCCTTCCCTACCTCATTCGGCTGCGCGACGAGGCCCGCGTGCCGATGGTGTATGTCAGCCACACCGCCAGCGAAGTGCGCCGGATCGCAACCCATGTGGTGCGGCTCGAGAACGGCCACGTCACCGCCGTTGGCGGGCTGGAGCTCATTACATCGGCCGATATCGACACGCTGGAATGATGGAACTTCGCGTTTGGCGAAACCCAGCTACACGCTTTCATGGATTGTCGATGCGTCCGTGAAGCGACTATGTTGCACCGCATCATGACGGTGAGCCCCTCTCTGACCATCCCCCAGTCGCTCAAACATTCGACGACGCTCGGGCTTCTTTGCGGGGTCGGCGCCGCCTTCTGCTGGGCGTTGGGCTTCGTCGTCGCCCGGCAAGGCATCATGGCCGGGATGTCGCCGTTCGTCGTGGCCATGCATCGCTACGTCTGGCCGGGCCTGATGTTGCTTCCTTTCGTCGCCGCCAATGGCTTCCGCGATCTCGGCGGCATCGGCTGGGGTCGCGGCTTCGCTCTGGCGCTGTTCGGCGGCTTGCCGCTGGCGCTCTGGAGCTATCTGGGCTTCTTGTATGTCCCTCTCGGCCACGGCGGCGTCATCCAGCCGTCCTCCGCGGCTCTGGGCGGTATGCTACTGGCGCGCCTGGTTCTCAAAGAGCCGCTGCCGCCGCGCCGCATTGCCGGTGGGCTCGCCATCGTGGCCGGCCTTTGCACGATCGGCATCGAAGCGCTACGCACGATCGGCGGCCATGGCATCAGTGGCGATCTTTTGTTCGTCCTGGCCGGCGGCTCGTTCGCCACCTTCGGCATGCTGGTCCGGCTGTGGCGTGTGTCGGCGATGCCGTCGGTGGCGATCACCAGCGTGCTGTCGCTCGTCGCCACGCCGTTTTTGTTGTTGGACTACAACAATATCCTGGCTGCCGGATGGTATGAAAACATCCTGCAAGCCGTCATCCAAGGCGGACTCGCCGGAGCCGCCGCCATTTATCTGTTCACCCGCGCCGTCGTGCTGCTGGGCGCTTCGCGCGCGGTTTTGTTTCCCTCGCTGGTGCCGCCTTTCGTGCTATCGAGCGGCTTCATCATCCTCGGCGAAGTCCCGACGCTTTCGCAGCTTGCCGGCCTTCTCGTTGTCGTCATCGGCTTTTGGTTGACGCAGAAGGGTGATGCCAGCCCCTCCGACACGCCGGCGGCTCAGCCTCGATAAACAGGGCCGGCGTAAAAACGATCAGGCCGCTTTGCGGCTCGCCAAGAATTCGCCGATGCGACCGAGAGCGCGCACGATATTCTCGGTGGAGTTGGCGTAGGACACGCGCACATAGCCTTCGCCGAGCACGCCGAAATCAGGTCCGCCGATCAGCGCCACGCCGGCGTCTTCCAGAAGCGCCGAAGCCAGCGGCTTTGCCTTCCAGCCGGTGCGCTTGACGTTAGGGAAGGCGTAGAAGGCGCCCTTCGGAGTCGCACAGGAAATACCAGGGAGGCTGTTGAGGCCTTCGACCACGACTTTTCGCCGTTTGTCGAATGCGTCGACCATCGCGGTCACCTCGTCCTGCGGGCCGGTCAGCGCGGCAAGTCCCGCGTATTGCGTCGGTGCATTGACGCAGGAGTGCAGATTGACCGAGAGCTTGCGCGCGAGTTCATAGAGCTTGCCGGGCCATACCGCATAGCCGAGTCGCCAGCCGGTCATGGCGTAAGTCTTCGACCAGCCGTTGAGCAGAATGAGCCGATCACGAATTGAGGGGTACCGCAACAGGCAGACATGCGCCTCGCCCTCATAGAGCATGTGGTCGTAGATCTCGTCCGACATGACGGCGAGATCGGGAAAGCGCTCGAGTCCGGCCACGAGCTTGTCGACTTCGGCTTTCGGCGTCACGCCCCCCGTCGGATTGGCTGGCGAGTTGAGGATCAGAAGCCGTGTCTGCGGGGTTATCAGGGAGAGCGTTTCGTCCGCCGAAAAGGCGAAGTTGTTCTCTTCGCGGATCGGCACCGGCACCGGCCGCGCACCGGTGAACTCGATCATCGAACGATAAATCGGAAAGCCCGGATCGGGATAAAGAATATCGACGCCCGGTTCGCCGAACATCAGGATCGACATGTACATGGTCGGCTTGCCGCCGGGCAGGATCATCACCGAGTCGGGCGAGACCTCCACGGCGAAGCGCTTATGCAGGTCGGCCGCGACCGCCTCGCGCAGCGGCAAGACGCCGACCGATGGGGTATAACCATGATGACCGTCGCGCAGCGCTTTCACGGCCGCCTCGACAATGAAATCAGGGGTGCGAAAATCCGGCTGGCCGATGCCGAGATTGATGATATCGCGACCCTGCGCCGCAAGCGCCGTGGCGCGGGCCAATACCGCGAACGCGTTTTCCTCGCCGATACGATCGAATGCCGCAATCGTTCTCAACATGGGCGGCACTTGAGCCTAATTGCTTTTGAAAAGCAAACATTCGGCTCGATGCTGCGTTGCAATATTGCCGCTGACAGGTCTGCGTAAAACAGGGTTCGTGTTCGCGCCGGATAAGCTTATTTTGGCGCGCGCATAGGGGCGTGCGGAGATGAGAATGACCCAAGGCAACGGTTCGCAAAAACGACGCCTGCGTTCGCAATTGTGGTTCGACAATCCGGACAATCCGGGGATGACCGCGCTCTATCTCGAGCGCTACCTCAATTACGGATTGACCCGCGAGGAACTGACGTCGGGCAAGCCGATCATCGGGATTGCACAGACCGGGTCGGATCTTAGTCCTTGCAACCGGCACCATTTGGAACTCGCCAAGCGCGTTCGCGAAGGCATTCGCGAGGCCGGCGGCATCGCCTTCGAATTTCCCGTCCATCCGATACAGGAAACCGGCAAACGACCCACGGCGGCGCTCGACCGCAACCTCGCCTATCTGGGTCTGGTCGAGGTGCTCTACGGCTATCCGCTCGACGGCGTGGTGCTGACCACCGGCTGCGACAAAACCACGCCCGCCTGCTTGATGGCGGCGGCAACGGTGAACATTCCGGCCATCGTCTTGTCCGGCGGCCCGATGCTCAACGCGTATGGCGACGACGGCCGGCTTTTGGGTTCAGGGACGGCCTTGTGGAAAGCGCGCGAGGATATTGCCGCCGGCAAGATCGACTACAAGCAGTTCATCGACATCGCCGCCGCTTCGGCACCGTCGGTCGGCCATTGCAACACGATGGGCACCGCCTCGACCATGAACGCCATGGCGGAGGCGCTCGGCATGTCGTTGCCCGGCTGCGCCGCCATTCCGGCGCCGTATCGCGAGCGCGGGCAGATCGCTTATGAAACCGGGCGGCGCGCGGTCGCAATTGTGCATGAGGACCTAAAGCCTTCCGATATTCTGACGCGCGCCGCTTTCGAGAATGCCATCGTTGCCTGCTCGGCGATCGGCGGCTCGACCAATGCGCCGATCCATCTGGTCGCGATCGCGCGCCATGTCGGCGTTGAACTTGCCACGGCGGATTGGGAAACCGTCGGCTACGACGTGCCGCTGCTCGTGAACATGCAGCCGGCCGGCGAGTTTCTGGGCGAGGACTATTATCGGGCCGGCGGCTTGCCGGCGGTGATGAACGAGCTTCTCGCCGCCGGACGGCTGCACGGCCAAGCGCCCACCATCAATGGCAAGACCGTTGCCGAGAATGTCGGCCGCGCGAAGACCAACAATCCTCGCGTCATTCTCCCCTACGACCGGCCCCTGAAGCCGCATGCGGGCTTTAAGGTATTGCACGGCAACCTGTTCGATTCGGCGATCATGAAGACGAGCGTGATCTCCGACGAATTCCGCGCGCGTTATCTCAGCAACCCGAGCGATCCGAATGCTTTTGAAGGGCGCGCTGCCGTGTTCGATGGGCCCGAGGATTATCATCACCGTATCGAGGATCCGGCGCTCGGCATCGACGAGCGCAGCATTTTGGTGATGCGCGGCGCCGGGCCGATCGGCTATCCGGGCGGTGCCGAGGTGGTCAACATGCAGCCGCCGGCCGCGCTGATCAAACGCGGCGTTACGGCGTTGCCCTGTATCGGCGACGGGCGGCAATCCGGCACATCGGGTTCGCCGTCGATCCTCAACGCGTCGCCGGAGGCGGCCGATGGCGGTGGGCTTGCGCTGCTGCGCACCGGCGATCACGTGCGCATCGATCTCAACAAGGGCACGGTCGACATGTTGGTGCCGGCAGCCGAATTGGCGGAGCGCCGTGCCATACTCAAGCAAAATGGCGGCTACGACTATCCGGCCAGTCAGACGCCATGGCAGGAAATCCAGCGCGCCATGGTCGATCAGCTCGCCGGCGGCATGGTGCTTGAGCCGGCAGTCAAGTATCAACGCGTGGCGCAAACCTACGTGCCGCGCGACAATCACTAGAGCATGATCCGGAAAGACGGAAACTGGTCTTCCGAACGATCATGCTCCACCGAAGATCTAGGGTGCGATGTCGATTTAACTCAAACCATCGCGCTCTCGTCGCTCAACTCCGGGAGAATGTCGTGAGCAATACGCGCCCGACGGTGGCCGAAAAGCGCCAGGCGTTCCGCAAGCTGCATGAGACAGGCTGCTTCGTCATTCCCAATCCCTGGAATGTCGGTACTGCACGATATCTCCAGGGCCTCGGCTTCAAGGCGCTGGCGACGACCAGCGCCGGTCACGCGCATGCGTTGGGATTTCCGGACGGCGAACAAAGCCTCGACACTGTGCTGGCCCACTATCGCGAGCTTTCCGCGGCGACCGACATTCCGCTCAATGCCGACTTCGAAAACGGCTTTGCCGACGATCCCGAAGGCGTTGCGGCTAACGTCACGCGCTGCATTGCGACCGGTGTCGCCGGATTATCGGTCGAGGATTCTCCGAAAGACGCGCAGCCGCTCTACCCGCTCGACGCGGCCGTGGCCCGCATCAAGGCGGCGCGCGCTGCCGTCGACCGCGCCGGCGGCGATGTCGTGTTCACCGCCCGCGCCGAAAATTTCATTCGCGGCGTGCCCGACCTCGACGACGCCATTCGCCGGCTCAAAGCCTACGCGGAGGCCGGGGCCGACTGCCTCTATGCGCCGGGTATCAGAACCCGCGAACAGATCGAGGCGGTGGTCAAAGCGGTGGCGCCGAAGCCGGTGAATTTTCTCGCCGGTTGGGCGATGGAGTTCACCGTGAACGATATCGCAGCCATGGGCGTGCGCCGCATCAGTGTCGGCGGCTCCCTGGCGCGCGCGGCCATGCATGCCTTCATCAAGACCGCCACCGAAATCGCTCACGACGGCAAATTCGATGGCTTCGCCGGTCTTATCTCCAACGCCGAGCTGAACAAGTTCTTCAGCGAAGACCGTAAATCGCTGGCGTGATGGATTTGCAGCAACCCGTTGGGCCGCCGGTCGATACGACGCCGGCGCAACCGCCTGGGCCGGTGTCCCTGTCTGGACGTTTCGGTTCGGTCGAGCGGCTCGACGCCGCACGTGATGCGGCCGACCTGTGGCATGCCTTCACCGGCCACGACAGCATTTGGACTTACATCTCGCGGCACGGACCTTTCTCTGACCAGCTGACATTCACAACGTGGCTCGGCGAGCGGGCGACGCTGAGCGATCCCTACACGTTCACGGTGCGCGACCCAAACGGTCGTGCGCTCGGGCTGCTCGCGCTTCTGGAAATTCGCCCGGCCATGCGGGTCATCGAAGTGGGGTTCGTTGTCTATAGCCCGGGACTCCAACGCACTGCACTCGCCACCGAAACCCAATACCTCTTGGCGCGTTATGTTTTCGAAACGTTGGGATATCGGCGTTACGAGTGGAAATGTGACGCGCTCAACGCGCCCTCGCGCCGCGCCGCGTTACGCTTCGGCTTCGTATTCGAGGGCATTTTCCGTCAGCATATGATCACCAAGGGCCGCAGCCGCGACACGGCGTATTTTTCCATGCTCGACCATGAATGGCCGGCGCGAAAGGCGAGCTTCGAGCGCTGGCTGGCGCCGGAGAATTTCGACGCGAACGAGCGGCAAAGACAGAGCCTAGCGACGTTGAACGGCCAAAACCGAACCAGCAAAGACTGAGACGAGCAAACCGGTACGAGCAAAGATTGAGCAGGCAAGAAAGATGAACAGGCTGGAAGGAAAAGTGGCGCTCGTGACGGCGGCCGGTCAGGGAATCGGCCGCGCGATCGCGGAAAAATTCGCGGCCGAAGGCGCCAAGCTGATCGCGACCGACCTCGATCCCAACAAGCTGCAAGGCCTGCACGGTAAATTACGCAAGCTCGACGTGTTGGCGCCTGATGATATCGAAACCTTCGCGCGCGAGGTCGGCCGCGAATTCGGTGCGCTCGACGTCCTGGTCAATTGCGCCGGCTATGTGCACCAAGGTTCGGTGCTCGATTGCTCTGACAAGGATTGGGATCTTTCGTTCAACCTGAACGTCAAAGCCACGCACCATATGATCAAGACCTTCCTGCCGGCGATGCTGGACAAGAAGGCGGGCTCGATCATCAACATTTCGTCGACGGTATCGTCCATACGCGGCGTTCCCAACCGCTACGCCTACGGCGCCAGCAAAGCCGCCGTGATCGGGCTGACCAAGGCCGTCGCCTCCGATTTCATCAAGCAGGGGATACGTTGCAACGCCGTCTGCCCGGGCACGGTTGAGTTGCCCTCGCTCGGCGAGCGCATGGATGCTGTCTCGCACCAAAGCGGGCGCACGCTCGATCAGGTCCGGCAGGATTTTGTCGCGCGGCAACCCATGGGGCGGCTGGGAACACCGGAAGAAGTGGCCTGGCTGACGCTCTTTTTAGCGAGCGATGAATTGAGCTACATTACCGGGCAGGCCCATCTCGTCGACGGCGGCATGGCGTTGTAAGCTCGCCGCGGGCGGGCGACGCCGCCGCTCAAGGTGACGGACTTTTCCATGCATATCCTGGTGACCGGCGCGGCCGGCATGATCGGACGCAAATTGACCGCGCGTCTGATCGCCGACAAGGCGCTCAACGGCAGACAGATCGAGCGTCTGACCCTGCTCGATGTGAGTGCGCCGGACCGGCCCGAGCATTTTTCCGCGCACGTCACGGCGCTCGCCGCCGACCTTGCCGATCCGGTGACCGCCCGTGCCGCGGTGGCCGGCCGGCCCGATGTGATCTTTCATCTGGCCGCGGTGGTGTCGGGCGAGGCCGAGCTCGACTTCGAGAAAGGCGTGCATGTCAATTTCGACGGGTCTCGCGCATTGCTCGATGCTGTCCGCGAGGCCGGCGACGACTATCGGCCGCGCCTCGTGTTCACGTCGTCGATTGCGGTCTTCGGCGCGCCGTTTCCGGAAACGATACCGGACGATTTCGCCCTAACGCCGCTGACCTCCTACGGGAGCCAAAAGGCGATGGTCGAGCTGATGCTCGCCGATTATACGCGCCGCGGTTTCGTCGACGGTATCGGCGTCCGGCTGCCGAATATCGTGGTACGTCCGGGAAAGCCCAACAAGGCCGCCTCGGGCTTTTTCTCTTCGATCATCCGCGAGCCGCTCAACGGCGAGGAGGCTGTGCTGCCGGTGGCCGATAGCGTACGCAACTGGCATGCGAGCCCGCGCGCAGCCGTCGGCTTTTTGATCCATGCGGCCGCACTCAAAGGCGAAGATGTCGGGCCGCGGATCAATCTGACCATGCCGGGCGTTTGCTGCACCGTTGCCGAGCAGATCGCGGCGCTGCGGCGGATCGCCGGCGACAAGGTGGCGGCGCGCATCCGCAACGCGCCGGACCAATTGGTGCAGCGGATCGTGGGCGGCTGGCCGAGCCGGTTCGATGCGGCGCGGGCGCGGGCGCTGGGCTTTACGGTCGAAACATCCTTCGACGAGATCATTCGCGCGCATATCGACGACGAGCTCGGTGGCCGCGTCGCGTTCTAGATCGCGATTACTTTAGGTTGAATTGACATCGCGCTCTAGATCTTTTGTGGAGCATGATCCTTTCGGAAAACCGGCATCCACCCATCGGGTCAAGCCCGAGGGCATGCTTTTCCGGATCATGCTCTAAAAATCGAGCGAAGCTCTTCCAGCTGCAGGCGCCGCGGTTTAACTGAGCGCATGGTGTTCGATTCGGCTCTCATCCCGGCGACGCTCACACGCCGCTACAAGCGCTTCCTGGCCGACGTGGTGCTGGAAAACGGCACGGCTACCACGGTCCACGTCGCCAACCCAGGCGCCATGACGGGCCTCGACCGCGCGCTCTCCCGCGTCTGGCTCTCCGATTCGAACAATCCATTGCGCAAATATCGCTGTACGTGGGAATTGGTCGAAGCCGATCTCGGCAGCGGTCTCGAACTCGTCGGCGTCAATACCGGACAGCCGCACCAGCTCACCGCCGAGGCGATCGCTGCCGGGCTTATTCCGGACCTGCGCGATTACGCCTCGGTCCGCCGCGAAGTGAAATACGGGCAGAAATCGCGGATCGATTTTCTGCTTCAAGATCCGGCGCGACCGGCCTGCTATCTCGAAGTCAAAAATGTCCATCTCATGCGCGAGCCGCGGCTTGCCGAATTTCCCGACTGCGTGACCGAGCGCGGCGCCAAGCACCTGCGCGAGCTCGCGCAGATGCGCGCCGCCGGCGCGCGCGCCGTCATGCTTTACGTCATCCAGATTCCGTCGGCCGACCGCTTCGCCATCGCCCGCGATATTGACCCCGCTTACGGCGCAGCCTTCGATCTCGCGCGCAAAGCCGGAGTCGAGATGCTGGCTTGGCGCTGCAACGTCGACCTCGCCGGCATTCGGATCGCGACGCCAGTTCCCATCGTCGAACCGCAGGCCTAAGGTATGCCAAAATACGTCGGACCCGGGACCTGACGGGTTCCTTTGATCCGCGGCAATGCCTTGCCCGCGAAGTTAATGTCGAGGCAGGCCACGGCGCTTCCCATAGGCTTACTGCAGGGTATCGGAAACGCGCAGGACGGCCCGTTCCCCGCGTTTGCGGAAGACCAGGACCGGCCCAGGATTGCTTGCGTTAGGCGTGCATATGCTTACATTCTGTGCTGACTTGCGGCCCTGGCCGCGCTCACTGCGGCCAAAACAGTACCCCAATGACTTACGTCGATGCGGCGGTTACACCGCTGCGAAAAACCGGACAGATCAAGATTTATGGCCCCGCGGCCTTTGCGGGAATGCGCAAGGCTGGACAACTGGCCGCGGCCTGCCTCGACATGCTCGCCGCCCACGTGGCGCCGGGCGTGACCACCGACCAAATCGACCGGCTGGTCTACGCATTCGGCATGGATCATGGCGCCATTCCGGCGACATTGATGTACCGCGGCTATCGCAAGTCGACGTGCACATCGGTCAACCACGTCGTCTGCCACGGCATCCCGAGTGACAAGCCGCTGCGCGAAGGCGACATCGTCAACGTCGACGTGACATTGATCCTGGAAGGCTGGCACGGCGATTCGAGCCGCATGTACGCCGTCGGTGAAATCCCCCGCCGCGCCGAGCGGCTGATCGACGTCACCTATGAGGCGATGATGCGTGGCATCGCCGTCATCAAGCCGGGCGCGACCAGCGGCGACATCGGCCATGCCATACAGACGTTCGTCGAGGCGCAGCACATGAGCGTGGTGCGCGATTTTTGCGGGCACGGCCTCGGGCGACTGTTTCACGACGAGCCGAACATCGTCCATGTCGGCCGGCCCGGCGAGGGCATCCTGCTCAAACCCGGCATGTTTTTCACCGTGGAGCCGATGATCAACCTCGGCCGGCCGCACGTGAAGGTGCTTTCGGATGGCTGGACAGCGGTGACACGGGACCGCTCGCTCTCGGCGCAATTCGAGCATTCGGTCGGGGTGACCGAGACCGGGGTCGAGATATTCACCCAGTCGCCGAAGGGCTTCACCAAGCCCCCCTACCCGGTCTGATCGGCTCCGACGGGCGCCGCGAGCTGCGCGCGCAGCTTTTGATTTTCCGCTTCCAGCTCGGCGATGCGGCCGGTGAGTGAGCGAACGGCGACCGCGATATCGGACTCGGTGTAACGCGGCGTGATGTGCTGGGGACAGTTCCAGTCGAAGGTCTCTAGGTGCAGCACAAATGCGCGCTCCACCTTCGCCTTGTAGCCGGGCAGCGCTAGCCGCGCCGCGAGCTCCGGATCACCAGCAAGATCGCGCACTTCCATGTGCGCCAGAATCTTCAGCCGCGCCCGGTTCGGATAATCCACCATGATCAAGGCGACACGATCGTCGGCTGCGATATTGCCGAGGCTGATGTATTGCAGATTGCCGCGAAAATCCGGGAAAGCCAGCGTCTTGTCGTCCAGAAGCTTGACGAAGCCGGGCGGCCCGCCACGGTGTTGCACGTAGGGCCAGCCGCTCTCGGAAACCGAGGCCAAATAGAAACTATCGCGCTCGGCGATAAAAGCCGCTTCGTCGCCGGTGAAGCGGTCGAATTGCCGATGGCCCTTGAAATGCTCCCAAACCTGACGGCTGCCATTGGCAGCTTGGGCGGCCTGGACGCTCGGTGTCGCGACAATGTCCAGGAATTTATAGGCCATGGTCAGCCCCTCCATTCCTTCTTGCCGAAAAACAGGAGTGATCTAGGCTCGCCGGGCGAGCGGCATAATATCGCCGATTGACAAGTCATTATTGCTTATTCAGCAATAATCCCATGGATCGTCTCGGCGCCATGCGGATCTTCGTCACTGTCGCCACCTTGCGGAGCTTTTCCGAGGCGGCACGGCGCCTGCAGCTTTCACCCTCGGTGGTCACCCGATCCGTCGCCCAGCTCGAGGACGAGCTCGGCCTCACTCTCCTCCTGCGCACCACGCGTTCGCTGCGCCTCACCGAGCGCGGCGAGCTTTATCTCGGAAGCTGCCAGCAGATCTTGCAGGATATCGACAGCGCCGAACGGCGGGTGCGCGGGGAGGACGCCGCGCCGCGCGGCATGCTGAAAATCGCCGCCCCCACGATGTTCGGCCGGCTTCACGTCCTGCCGATCGTCAATCGCCTGCTGCGCGATCATGGAGACGTGACCGTGGAGCTGGCGTTGTCGGACCGCAATGTCCATCTCGTCGAGGAAGGCATCGACGTCGCGGTGCGCATCGGCGAATTGGCCGACAGCAGTTTGATCGCCGTCAAGCTCGGCGTGGTGAGCCGGGTCGTTGTCGCCAGTCCGGCTTATCTGAAAAAGCGCGGCATTCCGAAATCGCCAGCGGAGCTCGCCACGCACGACATCGTCGCCTTCGAAGGATTGGGCGCCACCAACGAGTGGCGTTTCCGCGGCGGCGGGAAACCGGTTCGCCTAGCGCCGCGCCTGATCGTGAACAGCATCGACGCAGCAATCGCCGCGGCGGAAGCCGGCATCGGCATGACCCGCTCGCTGTCCTATCAGGTGGAACGCTCGGTCACTGCCGGCCGTCTGACGCCTGTTCTGCAACAATTCGCGCCGGCGCCATCGCCGCTGCATGCGATCTATTCGCCGCGGCGCATCGCCTCCGCCAATGTCGCGGTTTTTATCAAAGCCGCACGCGACTATTTCAAGGAGCATCCGCTCGTTCCGGTGGAGGAATGGCGGCCGACAAAAAGCTGACGCGCCCAGCGCATGGGATGTCAATTTGGCGCCGCTGCGCGCGGCGATTGCAAAATAGCGAAATTCAGTCATCCTGCGGCGACCTGTGGCGGTCGCAAGCAACGCGCGGCTGCGTCCGAATTGTCGGCGATTTTCCATGCTCGAAAAGAAGCGCGAAAATCCAAGCGGCCTTGCCGAGGCGCCGCCGCACTATCATGGGCATCGCGAGCGGCTGCGCGAACGATTTCGCGAGGCCGGCGCCGACGCACTATCGGACTACGAATTGCTCGAAGCGGTGCTGTTTCGCGCCATGCCACGGCGCGACGTCAAGCCGCTCGCCAAGACGCTGATGGCAACCTTCGGCTCGTTCGCCGAGGTGATCTCGGCGCCGGCGACTCGGCTCGCGGAAGTCAAAGGACTGGGTCCGGCCGGCATCACCGAAATCAAGATCGTGGAAGCGGCGGCGAGCCGGCTGTTGCGCGGCGAGGTGAAAAAACGGCCGGCATTGTCGTCCTGGTCGGCGGTGCTCGACTATTGCCGCAGCGCCCAGGCCTTCGCCGAGAAGGAGCAATTCCGCATCCTCTTTCTCGACAAGCGCAACCGCCTGATCGCGGACGAGGTGCAGCAGAGCGGCACCGTCGATCATACGCCGGTCTATCCGCGCGAGGTGGTCAAACGCGCGCTCGAGCTTTCGGCCACCGCCGTAATCCTGGTGCACAATCATCCGTCCGGCGACCCCACCCCCTCGCAAGCCGATATCGAGATGACACGACAGATCATCGCCGTAGCGGGATCGCTCGGTATCACCGTGCACGATCACATCATCGTCGGCAAAGACGGCCACGCGAGCCTGAAGGGGCTCAAGCTGATGTAAGAAGGCTCGCTCCGCGACGGCCGCTGCTATTTTTTACCGGCCTTCTTGGTGGTCTTTTTAGCGGTCTTCGGAAACGCTTTGGCCGCAGCCTTGCCGCGGTCCTGCGCCGCATCCTTATGATAGAGCCGCCGAATTTCATCGATATCAACCGTCGGCTTCGGCAGCTTCAGCTTCATGTCATCCATGGCGTCGGCGATGATCTGCGATACGGCGAGGTTGCGAAACCATTTGTGATTGGCCGGGATGACGAACCACGGCGCGTATTTGGTGGAGCATCGTGACAGCGCGGCTTCGAACGCGCGGATATATTCATCCCACTGGTCGCGATCGGCATAGTCGCTGTTGCTGATCTTCCACCATCGTTCCGGATCGTCGAGGCGCTGCCTGAAGCGCGCCAATTGTTCATCCTTGGAGATGTAGAGGAAGAATTTCAGGATGGTCGTGTTGTTCTCGACCGCGAGCAGCTTCTCCCATTCGTTGATGAAATCGTAGCGCGCCTTCCAAATGTCTTTCGCCACCAGCTTGTGAACGCGCGCCACCAGCACATCTTCATAATGCGAGCGGTTGAATACCGCGATGCGCCCGCGTGCCGGCGCGTGCGGGTGTACCCGCCACAGAAAGTCGTGGCCGCGCTCTTCGGTCGTCGGCTGTTTGAAGCCCTGGACGTGGACTCCTTGCGGGTCCATGGCGCTGATCACGTGCCAGCAGGTGCCGTCCTTGCCGGCGCCGTCGATGCCTTGCAGCACGATCAGAAGGCTGTGGTGGCTATCGGCGTAGAGCTTGCGCTGCAAGGCGGTGATGCGGGAGAGGTTGCGATCAAGCTCCGGCTTGGCATCCTCGACGGATGTCCACTTGCCGCAAAACGCCGGATCAATGGCGTCGAGTTCGACGTCCGCACCGGGCTTGATGACAAACCGCTTGGTCAAATTCATCGGCAGATCTCAGCGAATTTTGTGTTCGGCCCGACCCCGGCTTGCGGCAGATCGCCGAACAAATCCTGAAAATGGACCATTGGGAAAATGGACCATTGGGCTGAACGCGAAAACAATCTATGCGCCTGTGGTTCTTAGACTATTTTTGTTGACGGCAGATTTAAAGACTTACGTGAAATGCAAGCTTATGCTCACTAGAAGGCGTGCCGGTCACCGGGTTCCCGGCTCCCCGATCGCATAGGGCATCCGATACCCCCGGTTTCGGGCGTGGAACCTCGCTCGTGCCCAACTGTTGGGAGGTAGCCGAACGGGAACCTCTGAATGTCCGATCAAAGCACTTTACCTGCGGGCCTGACGCATGGCGCCACGCGCCTGCCTTCGGTGACCGTCGAAAGCTACAATGTCGAGGTGAAAGACGATGAGGGCTTTGTCGGCGACCGCGCCAACAAAGGCGCCTTCCGCGACCTCTTGGCAAAGTGGCGCGACGTGATGAGCAAAGGCGGCGCCGACCCCTTTGGCGATCAGGAAACCGACGAGATCGCCAAGAAGCATCTTGAGGAATTGCTGGTCGAGGGCGACCCCGAGGCTGCGGGCGTCGTACAAAGCGCCATCGAGGATTTCGCGCAGGAGCTTAACGCCGTGATCCGGCGCGTCCTCAAGCTGAAGGCCTGGCGCGACACCGAACGCCTGGTGATCGGCGGCGGCTTTCGCGGCGGGCGTGTCGGCGAACTGGCGGTCGGCCGAGCCGCCGTGCTGTTGAAAGCCGACCACCCCGATCTCGACCTGACGCTGATCCGCAACGATCCTGATCACGCGGGCCTGATCGGCGCGGTGCATTTGGCTCCATCATGGATCTTCAAGGGCCACGACGCGATTTTGGCCGCCGATATCGGCGGTACCAACATTCGTGCCGGCGTGGTGGAATTCGACGTGAAAAAAGACCCCACGCTCACCAAAGCCTCGGTCTGGAAGAGCGAGCTTTGGCGTCACGCCGATGAGAAGCACTTAAGTCGGAGCGAAGCCGTCAAGAATCTCGTCAACATGCTGACCGACCTGGCCGAACGGGCGCGCAAACAGAAACTGCATCTCGCCCCCTTCATCGGCATCGGCTGTCCCGGAGATCATCGATGCGGACGGCAGCATCGATCGCGGTGCCGACAACCTGCCGGGAAAATGGGAGGGCAAGAAATTCAATCTGCCGTTCGCATTGCTTGAGGCAATTCCGCAGATACTCGATCACGACACCGTCATCGTCATGCACAACGACGCCGTGGTGCAAGGATTGAGCGAACGGCCCTTCATGGACGATGTCGAACATTGGGGCGTGCTGACCATCGGCACCGGGCTCGGCAATGCGCAGTTTCGCAACCGTGGCAGCAGCGAAGACTGATTTGATTAGCGATCCGGGCGCTGCGCCGATGGGCTTCTTTGGCGGGCGCTCATTTCGGTGACGCGTCGATCATCGTGTCTTGCTTCACCAAAGCTGCCGCAGCCTGCCCGGCGATCCGGCCAAGCACGGTCGCCGTGAGCAAGCCGTTTCCTGACAAATAACCGTCAGCGCGTGGGCCGGAAACGCCTGCCGCCGCGCCGCCGGCGGCAAAGAGGTTTGGCAACTGCTCGCCGTTGATATCGAGAACGCGCGCCTCGCGATCGACCTTCAACCCGCCTTGGGTGTGAAACAGCGCTCCGGTCACTTTGACGGCCTTGAACGGCGGCGCCAATGCGGTTCCGGGGAATTTGCGGCCGAAGCGATCTGGATTGCTGGTGCGCCTGGCGTCTTCGATCTCGGCAAGACTTTGCGCCAAAGCCGGTAGCGGTACATTCAGCCGCGCAGCGAGTTGTTCGAGTGTAGGCGCCTCGATCACCGCGCCCGACGCCTCCGCCTGCCGAAAATCGGCAAATTGCCGGGCGATGGCCGCGATGCGCTCGTCGAAGATGTCAAACGCGATGCCGTCTCGCTGCGCCAGAACCGTAGCGGCCTGCTCGGAATAACCGAGGCTCTCATCGGAAAAGCGCGCGCCGGCGGTGTTGACCTGAAAGCCGCCCTCCATGATCACCGCCCAGCTGATCAGAATTCCGTGCGGATGCGCTACCGATCCGTGGCCCTGATACCCCGGCATGTGTTCGAGCTTCGCGCCCAGTTCTTCGCCCCACAACACCGCGTCGCCGCGATTGCCCGGATGTCCGAAGTATGCGGCGTCGCGCATCTCCGGGATGTAGCTGGCGACGAGATCGGAAGCGCCGCCATAGCCGTTGCAGGCCAGGATCAGAGCGTCGCAGCCAAGGGCGTCGCGCGTTCCGTCCGGCCGCACGATCTCAACGCCGCGGACCGCGCGATTTGCATCCGCGTAAAGCGCGCTTGCCGTCGCATTGACGATCAGGGGGATCCCGCACGCATCGACCGCCTGGCGCAGTCGGTCGATCAATTCGACACCTGAGCGGCTGGGAAGTCCGTGCATCCGGCGAGCCGCATGGCCCGGATAATCGAAATCGTGAACGACCGAAAAAGGAAAGGCGTAGCGATCGGCGAGCCATTCGACCGTTGGGCCTGCTTGCTGCGCAACGAGCTCCACGAGCGCCGGATCTGCTTGGTCGCGCGCCTTATGCTTGAGGTCGGCCACAAACAATGCCGGGCTGTCGCCGATCCCCACGGCGGCTTGAAAGCGCGTACCGGCCGCCGGAATGAGACCGGCCGATAGTGCGGTCGATCCGCGCGGCACGGAATTGCGCTCCAGCACGGCGACCTCGACGCCAAGCTCGTGCGCAGCCAAGGCTGCGCAGATACCCGCCGCGCCCGCACCGATCACGACGACCGGAACGTTTGCTTCAAATCCGTCCTTTGGCGGGGTCTTGATGGGCACCGATGTTCAACGCCACGATCATTGCTGCCGCTGCATAATGATCGGATCCGCGGTCTCGGGCACGCGCGTCCAGGTATTCGCATCGTCTTCTTCAAAGCGCCATAACTGACCGCGCGCCGACACCAGCACCAATTCGCCGCGATCGACCCGCCAGGAGGTAGGACCAAAGCGGGCGACGAACGGATCGCAGCCGGGCTTCACTTTGAGGACCAAGTTGTTGGCGCTGACCGGCGTGGCCGCAAGGGTCAGCAAGCAGATCGGCTTGCCGGTGCCGCGGGCAATTCCCCAGTCGCCGACCAGGTCCTCGGCCGTGCGCGGCGGAGTTGCCGCTGCGCTTTGCAGCACGTAGCGCCCTTCGCTGGGCTGAAAGCCGTCGAAGATGCCGTTCTCGGCTTCGCTGAGCTCGATCAAGGCGTTTCCAGACTTGTCGAGCAAACGGAGCGTCCCAAAGGTGTCGAGCGTCCAGGCGACGACGTCCTTGGTCGACGGAAAGAGCGTCGCGCAATTTTTATCGATATCGACTTTGTTTCCGCCGGACCCGGCATCCGAGCGGAATGCGAAACGGCAAACCTTGTCCCGGTCGGCGTTGGAAAACTCCCAGTTCCCGATCATGGCATTGATGGCATCCGGCGACGCTGGCGACTCCTGGGCGGCAGCGCCGACGGTGCACAAAGGAAGGGCAATTGCGGCCACAATAGCGCCGCGTGTCAAAGCGAAGTTACCGATCATGACCGCTTGAGGCTAGCACGGGGATGATCCGCCGTCATGAACGTACCGCGGCGACCTACCAATCGGCACATTGGCATCGACCCGGCCTATTGCCGGGCTGCTGTTTTCTTTCCGACATACGGAACCTCGGTGTGGCGGGCTCGTTCAGCTTCGGTGGTTGTCGTGACGGCGGGGCCGCGCAGGGCGGTGAAGCGAACGCGTGAGTGAGCAGGATCATGAGTTCAGCGTCTCAAGCATTCACGATCGATGACCGCTATTGTCTCGCTCTCGGCGTGGCGGCACTCGACCTCTGGAGCAACCTTCCGCCCGCACTGCAGGAAACGCTGTTTGAGCGTGCGGTCAGCCTCGGACATCGAAGCGAACGCGACGAGAGTTTGCGGGAACAATTGGCGAAATTCCTGCACGATCACCACCCGCGAACGCAGCGCGGGGCGGGGCAGCGACAAGGCGCCGCTTGGTGATGGCGTTCACAGCCATTAAATAGCTCACGTTTTGCTCTAGCCAAATCCCGGTGAAGACGGTTTGCCATGGCACACTATTCTGATCGGCCGGAACGTCCTCGACTGGAACCGGAAATTATTCCTCCCGCCCGCGGCCGGCGCGAACCCGGCTGGCAATATGACGTTTGGGAGCCCCACGCCCCGAGGGCAGGCACAAGCCACCGGCTCTATATGGCCAAGTTCGGGCCGTTTGGCCTCGCCATGATCATGTTGGCGATCGGTTTTGTGGCCGGCGTGATCCTTCTGGCCGTGGTGGGCGCGCTTCTGGTCTGGATCCCGATTCTGGCGCTGCTGGTGGGCGCAGGCGTCGTTTACCGCCTGTTGCGCCGTTAGAGCATGTCCTGGAAAGCCTGCCCGCGAGCTTGGACTCGCTGGGTGGGAACTGATCGCTGCCGGGCTCTCTTGATGGGCAGCCTAGACGCCGAGCCGCCCGTTGGAGCCTTCCGCTAAGCCGCAAGCACCGCGCCGGCGAGCTTCGACCGGCTTCGCTTGAGCGCTTCGAGCCCTTCCTGCAGCTCGTCGCGCCGTGTTTGCCCGCTCTCCACCACCATGATGACGTTGTCCAAAAAGCGCGGCGACGCAAGCAGCACAGATTCGGTGGAAGACAACCCGTCGTCGATCACAATCAGATCGAACGCATCGGCCGCTTCTCTAATCACGTCCTGCAGACGGTCGGTCGACCACCGGTCATAGCCTGCCGAAGGCGGCAGGCGCAGCAATGCAACGCCGCGCCACGGCGTGTGGACCACGCGATCGGCGAAATTTATCCGGCCGCGGCGCTCGAGCGCCGAGCCGCCGGTCGACGGCTTTGTTTCATATCGCTGCGGATCGCTGATCACCAAAAGCACGCGCGCCCCGGCGGCGCCGGCGCAGACCGCAAGATTAAGCGCAATGATCGAGCGTGCGTCGGGGCTGCCGGACGGCGAGGTAATGAGTGTGACGTCGGCGCCATCGGCACCGCTTCGCGATCGCAGAACGCCGACCAGATGATGCATCGCCGCCGCCTGCGGCGAATCCGGCGCGAACACCGGCGACGGCGCGTCCACCTGGCCCGGCACTTCCGCCAGGACTCGCACCCCGAATTCGGCCGCGAGTTGCCGCGCAGAAACAACGGTCGGATTGAACTGGTCGCGCAGCAGCCCGATCATGCTGCCGCCAATCAGCCCGAATACCAACGAGCCGGCGATGATAAGGAGCCGGGGCGGCCCGCTTTTCGCGGTCGGCGCCACGGCGCGCGTGATGATGCGCGAATTGGTATTGTTGAGGTCTTGTTGCTCGCCGACTTCCTTGGCGCGATTGAGGAACGCGGTATAAACCGCGCGATCCGATTCCGCTTCGCTTTCGAGCTCATGCAATCGAACCATTTGCTGGTTCGTCTTCGTCACATCGCCCTTGAGCGCGTCGAGCGAGTGCGCGACGTCCTCCTCGTTGGTACGCGCGCGGTTGTAATCGCTCAGCGCCGTATCGGCGATGCGCGACAATTCCTCGTCGATGCGCCGGCGGCTTTGCGCCACCTGCGCGGCGGCCGCAATGACCTGCGGATGACGCGGCCCGAGGATGGCGGTCTTGTTCGCTTCGGCTTGCTTGGCCTCGGCATACTGGCTGCGCAGTGCGGTGATGGTCTGCGAATCGATCGCCTCGGCGATGGCATCAGGCTCGGCGGAGCTGCGCTGCAGGCGCTTCACGTCCTCGTAGCGGGCGCGCCTTTCCGCGGTGAGCGCGCGTGCCTGCACGAGCTGTTTGTTGAGCGCGCTGAGCTGCTGCTCGTTGATCAACTCGCCGTTCGCGCCCAGAATTTTGTTCTGCTCTTTGAATTCTTCCACGCGGCGGGCGCTGCGCGCCGCCCGGTCCCGCAATTCGGCCAGGCGCGACTCGAGCGCGCCGGTGGTCCGTTTGCTCGCCTCGGTCCGCGCATCAAAATTGTGCTCCAGATAGACGCTCGCGATGGCATTGGCGAGCCGCGCCGCCTTGGCCGGGTCCTTGGACGAGACCGAGATGTCGATCACAAAGGACTTGTCGGGGCGACGCGTGCCCATGCGGTTTTCCAAGATGCGGGTCGCCTTCAGGACCCGGTCTTCCTTCTCGGAACTGCCGAACAGCGATGACATGAGCGACGACAACAGGCTCGGCGGCGCCCCGCCGAACTCCGAATCGTCCTGCAGCTTTTCACGCTCGACCACGGTCCGAAGCACGCTGCCGGAGGAGACGACCTGCAATTGGCTTTCGGCGTCAGAAATCAGCGCATCGCTCGATCGATCGGCGCGCTGCATCAGATCGCCTTGCATCACCTGCAGCCCATGAACGTCGAGCAGGATCTGCGCGGTTGCCGTGTAGCGGGTGGGCAGCGCGTAGGCGACGATCGCGCCAACGATCGTGCAAAGGAGTGCCGACCAGAAAACCCATTTGGCCTGCCGCTTTAAGATGACGAAGATGTCGCGCAGATCGATCACGGCGGCCGGAGCCGGCTTCTGCACGTCGACCGGCCCCGCCGATGATGTCCCGGTCAGTGCCATGCCTTCTCCTTGATGTCACTTCGCGCGGCCGATGCGACAACCTCACCGTCGCCACCATGCGCACGCGCCTTCGCGGATCCAACAATTTCGACCTGGGTCGTCGCCACGCCGCCGGCAAGCTCGCCGGCGAAGATGATTTGCTTGGTCGGCGCAAGATCGCCAAATCGCCGCGAATGGAAGGCTTCAATGATCTCGATGGCAAATCCGCGCGGCGGCGCCACGCGGCACAAAGCGCCGCGCCGTCCGTTGATCACGACGCCGTCGCCGTCGCGCGCGATGGAGACCGCAGGAGCGCATAGAAAGCGCAGTGTCACCGGCAGCGGCCGGCCGTCACCGACGAGTTGGTCGTCGATGAAAAAGCCTGTTTCGCTACGCCTAATGCCGCGGACATGGCGAACGCGAAAATCGTGGCGATAGCCGTCATGCGCGCCGACGACGGTCCACATCGGTCCGCGATCGGCCGAAAGCAAGCGGGCGTTCGCGCTTGTTTTCCAACTGAACGGGGTGGCGACCCGGCTCGGCGACACGCCGTCGACCGCCAGGGTGTTATGGGCCAAGCCTTCGCGCAGCCCTGAGCGGGTATCGCCGCCGGAAAAGTAACGAAAGGTGCCGGCATCGATAAACACCGGCTCGCCGTCGATTGTCAGCCAGACCGCCAACGCATCGGCATGACCGTGGGCGGCGAGCGGCGGCAGTCCGAGCGGTCCGTGGTCGAACACGAGATGAACACGCCGGCCGAGCAGGGTCTGATCCGTAATGGAAACGCCGCCATGCGCGAAAATTCGCAATCCCGAATGTCCAGGCACCGATCGCTGCTGCGGACTATTGAAAATCATGTCGCGCAAATGCGGATCGTGCGCTGGAACCGAAACGCCGCCGCCCTTCGCGAGCCCGGCAATTGCAGCGACGATCGAGGCGACATAGCGCGGCTCACGATCCGGCGGCTGGGCAATGACCCGGCCCTCATCGTCGTCGCCGATGGCTGGCACGAAGCCATTCTCGTCGCTCAGCGACGAAAGAAACGCGGCGCCGCGAACAAGACGCTCGAGGACATCGGCGCGAAACCGCGTGCCAAGATCATCCGCAAGCTGCGCGGCGAGCGCCACCATCTCCATGCTGAATGCCTGATAGGTCGGGGACTGCTCCGCGCCAACGCCGTCCGGGAGAATTTGACGCATCGTCTCCATTTCAAGAATCTGACGGCCTTCGTCGAGCCAACCGCGCGCCTCGTGCAAATCCGGCAACAAAACACCCGCAAGGAACAGACCGAGTCCCTCCGCGATCCGGTGATTGTTCGCCGACGAATGGAGCGAAGGAAATGCGACGAGGTAGCGCGCGTGGGCGACAATGACGGCGCGGATTTCGGCGCGTTCTGCCGCGCCCAGCGCCGGTCCTGCGGCCGCCACAAACAGCGCGAGACTGACGACACGCAGCGCCAGCTCGATACCCGATTTCCAATTGACTCCCCGATACGGCGGATTTGCCGCCGCCCAGCTCGCGATGACGGCGAAGCCGATCTGATGCAGATCGCGCTCCTGGTTTGCGGCAATGACGGCTGCAAGCGGATGCAGCATCTGCAGACGATTCGGCTCCCAGACGTATTTGACGTCGCCGATGTCCCCGCCGGCCGCGCGCACGTCGATATCGAAGCTCGAGACCGATGCGTCCGGCCAGGACTTTGCGGTGATCGGATCGTGGAACCAGAACGTCGCCGGAAATTGCGGCGGCTTATTGGGTGCCATGGTCACCGCCGGCCAGGTTTCGCCCAGAAAGGTTAGTCGTCCGTCGCAAAGCTGTCGGACGCTTTCGCGCACGGCTGCACTGGCTGCGACATCACCCAAGCGCGCCAGGCGCGCGCGCAGCGCCGCCAGATCGGCAAGCTCACCATCGCCGACGCCGGCGAACGTCTGCCAGCCGGACGCCTTCCGGCGCCAGGCCATGCGCCTGCGCGCCTCGACAAGGCGATGGGGAATTTCCGCCGGCGGCATGGCCGCGAGCCGCGCCGCGTACCATTGGCCGCGGCGTAGCAACATGCCGAGCCTTGTCATTCGCAACCCGCTGCACGCCGTGGCAATCCCGAGGATCTGGGCCTTGCTTGCATGGGTAAGTATATGGGCCGTTCAGATCGACAATCTGACGATGACTGTCAGTTAAGGTTATCAATGTAAACGTTAATCAAAAATGAATTTTAAGAAGATCTTAACCCAATATTTTGACGACTGCGCGCTGCTGCCTGTGCTTTAGCATCGCAACGAATTCAGCTCAACGCCCGCACGCGAGAGATCCTGAAAGCGACGCAAGCCGTCAGTGGAAGTCAAAATCTAATGCGAGTTCTTTCAGTATTCGGCACGCGTCCGGAAGCCATCAAAATGGCGCCGGTGGTCCAAGCGCTCGCCCAGCACAAAGAGATCCTGCCTCGCGCGTCTGCGTCACCGGTCAGCACCGCCAGATGCTCGATCAGGTGATGGCCACATTTGCCCTGAAGGCCGACTACGATCTCGACATCATGCAGCCGGGACAAGCGCTCGGCGATGTCTTCGCGCGCGTGCTAAGCGGGCTCGGACCGATCCTCACGCAGTTCCGACCGGACTATGTGCTGGTGCAAGGCGATACCGCGACCAGCACCGCCGCTGCTGTCGCCGCATTTTATCGCCGACATCGCCGTCGGCCATGTCGAGGCCGGCCTGCGCACCGGCAACCTGAAAAGCCCGTGGCCGGAAGAAGCGAACCGGCGCCTCACCGCCGTCATGGCGTCGCGCCACTATGCGCCGACGCTGCGCGCACGCGACGCCTTGCTGGCTGAAGGCTACCCGAGAGACAACATCGTTCTGACCGGCAATACCGTGATCGATGCGCTCCTGCGCGTGGCGAATGACGTCACCTCGCCGGGACCGCTGCGGCAGCGGCTCGATCAGACTTTCTCCTGGCTCGACCGGCAAAAGCGCGTCGTCCTCGTCACCGGACATCGTCGTGAAAGCTTCGGTGCAGGCTTTGCCCGGATCTGCGATGCGCTCGCCAAGATCGCCCACCGCGACGATATCGAGATCGTCTACCCGGTTCATCTCAATCCCAATGTGCGCGGACCGGTCGGTCGAGCGGCTCTCGGGATTTGCCAACGTCAAGCTGATCGAGCCGCTAGACTATCAGAGTTCGTTTATCTGATGACGCGCTGCCATCTCATCTTGACCGATTCGGGCGGCGTGCAGGAGGAAGCTCCGTCGCTGGGCAAGCCGGTTCTGGTGATGCGCGATACCAGCGAGCGCATCGAAGCGGTCGAGGCCGGCGTGGCGCGGCTTGTCGGCACCGACGCGGCGACGATCGTCGCGGCCGTCGATGAACTGCTCGATTGCGAAAATTCATACGCGGCCATGGCGAGTGGAGCCAATCCGTTCGGCGACGGCCGCGCCAGCGAACGCATCGTGAAGGACCTGATGACATGCAAGAAACAAAAATCCAATCCGTCTGCATCGTCGGCCTCGGCTATGTCGGACTTCCAACCGCAGCTACGTTCGCCGCGCGCGGCTTTGACGTCATCGGCGTAGACATCAACCGCGAGGCGGTCGACCGCATCAATTCCGGCCGGGCGCACATCGTCGAGCCCGATCTCGACATGGTGCTCGGCGCGGCGGTGAAATCCGGCAAGCTTCGCGCCATCACCAAGCCGGAGGCGGCGGACGCATTCGTTATCGCGGTGCCGACGCCGATCACCCACGATCACAAAGCCGACATCTCAGCGGTGGAAGCCGCGCTCAAATCGATTGCGGCCGTACTCAAACGCGGCGATCTGATCATCATCGAATCGACCTCGCCGGTGGGAACGACCGAGCACGCCGCGACGCTGCTGCGCAAGCTGCGGCCCGAACTCAGCTTCCCCGACACCAATCCCGAGCAGTCGGACATTCTGCTCGCTTATTGTCCGGAGCGGATCCTGCCCGGGCGAACCTTGCGTGAGCTCACCGAGAACGCGCGCGTGCTCGGCGGTCTCGACCGCCTGAGCGCGCGTGCGCGCGAAGGAGCTGTACGCATCCTTCGCGATGGGCCCGATGCGGCCGACCACCGCCCGCGTCGCCGAACTTGTCGAAGCTCGTCGAGAATGCCTTTCGCGACGTCAATGTGGCCTTCGCCAACGAGCTGTCGCTGGTCTGCGACTCGCTCGGCATCGACGTCTGGTCGGTGATCCAAATCGCGAACCTGCATCCGCGCGTGAACATCCTCTCGCCCGGCCCCGGCGTCGGCGGGCATTGCATTCCGATCGACCCGTGGTTCATCCATCAGGCCGCACCCGAGCTGACGCCGCTGATCAAGGCGGCGCGCGAAGTCAACGATGGCAAGCCGCATTTCGTCGCCGACCGCATCGTCAAGCTTGCCAAGCGCTTTCGCCAGCCGGTCATCGGACTTCTCGGCCTGTCCTACAAGCCGAACGTCGACGATCTGCGCGAAAGCCCGGCGCTGGAAATCGCCAGCAGGATCGCGTCGCGCCGCATCGGCACCGTGCTTGCCGTCGAGCCGCATCTCAAGCGAATTGCCGCCGCAGCTTGCCAACTATCCGGGCGTCCAGCTCACCGACCTGACCACTGCGGTCAAGCGCGCCGACATCGTCGGCATTCTTGTCGCGCACAACAAATTCCGCTCGCTCGACCGCGGCGCGGTGGCCGCCAAGATCGTCGTCGATACGGTCGGGCTGTTGGCCGGATCGGACGACGCGGTCGGTCACGCGGCGTAACAACAACAGAGCAGATAACGATGCGAGTAAAGCTGTTTGGCCTTCCGGTCGATATCCTGTCGTCGCGACGAGACGATCGAACGCATCCTTGCGGCCATCGCACGCGCGCCAGCGCTGCCAGCACGTCGCGCTCAACGTCGCCAAGCTGGTCAACGCGCGCACCAATGCCGAGCTCGATAACGATGTGCGCGCAAGCGACATCGTCGGCATCGACGGCATGGGCATCGTCTATGCCTTGCGGCTGCTCGGCCATCACGGTTCCGCAGCGCGTTGCGGGCGTCGACCTGTTCGAAAGCCTGATGGCGCAGTGTGCCGGCCGCGGGCTTCGGCCGTATCCTGCTCGGCGCCACGCCCGAGGTGCTCGCCGCCGCCAGACGCGCATTGCTCCGAGCGCTATCCGGGGCTCGATTTTCGCCGGCAGCCATCAACGGCTATTTCACACCCGAACAGGAAGACGTCGGTCTGCGACCACATTCGCTCAAGCGGCGCCGATTGCCTGTTCATCGCCATGCCGACGCCGCGCAAGGAGCGCTTCATGGCGCGTCACCGCGACAGCCTCGGCGTGCCGTTCGTCATGGGCGTCGGCGGCACGCTCGATGTCGTCGCCGGCCAGGTGAGACGCGCACCGGCGCTGGTGCAAAGTCTCGGCCTCGAATGGGCTTACCGCATGATCCAGGAGCCGCGCCGGCTCGCGGCACGATATTTTCGCACCAATCTCATCTTCGCCGTGCTGCTGCTGCGCGCATTTTTCGTCCAGCTCACCACCGGTGCGCGGCACGTCAAAGCGATATCGGAGTAGCGCGCTGATGAATTTTGCCTGGTCCTTCGGCCGGCAGAAAGGCGCGGCAGCGGCGGACGATTGCGCGCCGGCCGCGGACGGCCGCGAAGGGCCGCGCCAAGATCCGCATTCCGCCTCCGACCACGACCACGCGCGTGGCGTCTACCCGCTTTATTTCCTCGCCAACATCGCCGCGCGCGCGTCCATGTTGGTCGTCCTGGTCGTGCTCACGCGCCTGTTGCCGGCGGCCGAATATGGTCTGTTCGCGCTCGTCGTGACGGTCGGCGAGATTCTCGAAATGGGATCGAGCAACTGGGTTCGCGTCTACCTTCTGCGCACCGAGGCCGGCGCTCACAAGACCCGGCCGCGGCAGCTCGGACGGGCGCTGTTGCTGAGTGCGGGCGGCACCGTCGCGGCACTGGCCGCAGCGATACTGGTTGCCCCATTCGTCAGCGCAGAGCGCACAGGCGAGATGATGCTGGCGGTCGTCGTGTATGTCGCCGCTTTCGCGCTGCTGCGCACGACCTTGATGCTGGCGCAACTCTCGCGCAGTCACATCCCCTACGCGGTCATCGAGACCGCCCGCGCGCTCACAGTCGTCGCCGCTACCATCATTTTCGCTCGCATCTATCCGCACTCCTTCTTCCCGGCGTCGCTGGCGCTATCGCTCGCAACCGCAGTATGCGCGGGACTCGGACTTTTATTCGCGCGCAGTCTGCAAATGCCCGCCATCCTTCCGCGCGGCGGCTATCTCGCGGCGCTGAGTTTCGGCGTGCCGTTCCTGCTGGCGAATTGCCTCGCTTATGCGATCGGCTGGTCCGACCGTTTCGTTCTCAACTATTTCCTCGGGCCGGCCGCTGTCGGCGTCTATGTGGCCGCTTATTCGATTGCCCGGCAGCCGGTCGAGCTTTTCGTCGGAGCGCTCAATACCTTCACCTTCCCGCTGCTCGTACAAGCCTATGCGGCCGACGGATCGCGGAAAGCGGGCCCCATACAGAGCGGCCTGATGATCACCATCGCGACGCTTGGCATCGGCATCGTCGCCGGCTTGTCGCTGACCGCGGAGCCGCTGGCGACGCTGCTGTTCCCGCCGAGCTACCGCGCCGAGGTGGCCATGCTGATCCCGTGGATCGCAACGGCGACATTCATCCTCTCGATCAAGCAATTCATATTCGACAACGGGCTGCACGTGACGCAGCAGAATTGGCCGCATCTCTTCACCATGATGCCGACGGTTCTGATCAGCATCGGACTTGGCATCGTGTTGGTCGGCCGATACGGCGTCTTCGGCGCTGCGATCAATTATGTCGTGGTGGCGACCGTGGCCACATGCGTCAGCGCCGTTTTTTCCTTCCGCGTGTTGTCCTTCGCTATTCCGTGGCGCACGCTCGGGTGGGCGGCGCTGAGCGCGCTGATCGCGACGTCTGCCACTTGGGCGATGATCCATCAATCCACGTTCGGCATCGTCGGAACGCTGATCGCGGCGGTGATCGTTTTTTGCAGCGTCTACGGCGCGCTCTTGACCCTGTCGGGGTTCTCGTTGTGGCGGATGATCGAGACCCCGTGGGTGCCTTTGCGCAGGCACGCTCAGACCGACGAGAATCTCCTCGAACAGCGCCTCGTAGTGCGCCGCAATCGTCGACGCGGCGAAGTCGCGCGCGCGCTCCAGGCGCGGCTGCGGATCGCCGGGCTGCTCCAATGCGCGCGCCATCGCCACGCTCAAGGCAGCGGGATCGCCGACCGGCACCAGCGCTCCGAACCGGCCGCCGTCGAGAATCTCGGCAGGACCGCCGCATGCCGTCGACACGACCGGTAGCCCCGACGCGAGCGCCTCGACGACGACATTGCCGAAGGCTTCGTTTTGCGACGAGAGCACGAAGCAGCGGCCCGACGCATACGCATTCCACGGTTCGTTAACATAGCCGCACCAATCGATGCGACCCGCCACTCCGAGACGCTCGGCAAGTCTGCTGAGCGCCGGCTGCTCCGGACCCTCGCCGTAGATCGCAAGCCGCGCATCGGTGCGGGGAAGCAGCGCCATCGCGGCGATCAAAGTGGCAAAATCCTTTTGCGCCACCAGACGCCCGACCGCGATCACGCGCGGCGGGCGCGACGCCAATGCTGCCGCATCGGCTGCGGGTTGGGCGCGCTCGATCGTGATCGGGTTATAGATACGCACGAAGCGTTTGGCGGCTGCTCGCCAATCCTGCACGAGGTGACGAACGAGATCGTCGGATACGCAGATCGTTCGCGACGCATAACGCGTCAGCAGCGACGCCAAGGGATAGCCCAGCCAACCGAGCCAGCCGGTGCCGTGCGACGATGGCCCGTGATAGGACAAAACAACGCGCGTCGACGTGCCCCCGGTCAGCTTTGCGAGCAGGTGCGCGGCGACAAGCTTGATGTTGGTCGCGGCGCCGATCGCGAGCACGATTTCCGGCTGACGTTTTTTGAGGAAATCAGCAAGCCGGATGACGTCGCTGCTGTGGGCGCCGGCCAGCGTCACCCGTTCGACCCCGGGACCGACAAAGCCCTCGTTTTGCGGCGCCTCGAAATCGACGACCAAAGTGACATGGTGCCCGGCAGCACTCAGTTCGGTCGCCAGGATCGCGGCGACCCGCTCCGCGCCGCCGCCGATCAGCGCCGGAAGATAGATGGCGACGTGCCGCCGCCGCGTCAGCTTAGACGCAGACGCCGCGGGAACATGCTTCGCCGCGCTGGGTGGTTTGGTATCGATAAACACGTTCGTTGACCTTCTGGAACTCCAATCGCGCCGTCCAATATACCAAGGGCCAGTTCAAGACTTTGACGCATCCGACGCAGCTGTTCCGACGCGGCTCTTTTTGTCAGCGCGGTTATGGAGAATTCTGCGGCAGAGAACACCGCCGGCAACCAATTAACGCTAATGGGCCAAGCAGCGCCAACACGCGCTCGGCCTGCTCCGCATTTTTTGCAACGTAGCCTCCAAAAAATGATAGGCGCCAAATTTGCTCATGGAGAAGTTTTTCACATTTCTTGGACATAATCAGAGATAAAAGTTGGTGAACCAACGCCTAACGAAAGCAAATAAAGTGCAGGTCGCTCTCGTTCTTCCGCAACGCCGGCTCGGATGGTGGCATAAGGTTCTGGTCGAGAGCCTGTCCGGCACGCATGACGTCAAGATTTTCATCGACGATCACGCACCGCCCTATCCGTTGTCGATCCGTACGTGGTTGAGATTCGAGCATTTCCTCTACCGCACCCGGCGCGACTTATCGTCAGGCTTCGCCGGCGGCAATCTGCCGCCTTCGCAGGAGATCGAAGACCGCACATTCGACGCCGTCATAGACCTGTCCGAGCGCGCGCATCCGCGCGCCGGCGCCATGACCATCAGCTACGATGGCTCGACCGACAGTACGGTGCTGATTGATCGCCTGCTCGGGCAACAGACGCCGCAACTTTCCGTGCGCAAGGAAGGCAGCGACGACATATTGGCCGCCTCGACCGTCGCGATCGACGACAAGTTTCGATTGGCCCGCGGCTTGCAACTGGCGTTCGGCCGGTGCATCGCGTTGATTGAAAGAGCGCTGGAGAGCGGGCGTGCACGCGGCGGAAATCCGTCTGTAGAGTCGCCTGCGACATCGCGCACACTGCCTGCCTTCGTGGGGCGCTTCGTCGCCCGCAAAATCACGAACGTGCTGGTCAATCGTTTTACAGCTGCACCGCAATGGTCGGTGGCGCTGCGCAGCGGTACCGGTCCGTTCGTGCCGATCGAAAGCCAGAACGGGCATTTCTATGCCGACCCGTTCCTCTGCACCGCATCCGGCAAGACGTTCCTGTTCATGGAAGACTACAGCGACGCAACAAGGAAGGCGGTGATTTCGGCAGCGGAAGTCGTCGACGACCGCCTTGCCGGCACCCCTGTTCCGGTTCTCGATCGGCCATATCATTTGTCCTATCCGCTGGTGTTTTCGGAAGCCGAGGAGATCTTCATGCTTCCGGAAAGCGTGGGGAGTGGCTCACTCGAGCTCTATCGTGCCACGCAATTTCCGTGGAAATGGCAGCGCGAGAGCGTCTTGATCGAAGGGATGCCGTTGGCCGATGCGACGCCGCTCTTTCACGACAATCGCTGGTGGCTGTTTGCCAGCATGGCGCAGCACGGAACGACGGACCACGACGAGCTTTTCATTTTCTTCAGCGACCGGCTCACCGGGCCCTGGCAACCGCATCCTGATAATCCGGTGAAGTCCGATTGCCGCTCGGCGCGGCCTGCCGGGCGGATCGTGCGCAGCGGCGACCGGCTTTGCCGCCCGGCGCAGGACTGCGAAGCCGCGTATGGTTCTGGCCTTGTTTGGCACGAGATCGTCGAGCTCTCACCGACCCGTTTTCACGAGATCGAAGTCGCGCGCTTCAAGGCGCCGCGCGATCTGGGCTTCGACGGCCTGCATCACTTTGAACGGCTCGACACGCTTCAGGCCATCGATATGCGGCCGATGCCCCGCCTGCGCGCACGCCACCCTCGCGAGCGCAAAGCCATGTCATGCCTTGGGAGCGGCTTGGACCGTACGCTTCGGCTCGTCGTATCCGGCCGTCCCACATAGTGCATGATCCCGAAAAGCATGCCCTCGGACTTGATCCGACGGGTGGAAACCGGTTTTCGGAAAAGGTCATGCGCCAATGTAAGATCTAGACCTTGATCCGATCAAATCGAATCGGATCAAGGTCGAGCGCCGGCGACGATCGCTTTTGCTGGGCAGCCACGTCGCCCCAGAGCTTCACCAGCCGCGCCGCGTAGCCGCGAATGTCGTAAGCGCGGGCATGATCCGCACGCGCCGCCTGACCGAGACGATGGCGCAGATCTTCGTCGTCGATCAGCCGGCGGATCGCCTCGACCAGGGCATCAATGTCGCCGACCGGCACGAGCAGCCCGTTGCGCTCGTGATCGAGCACCTCGGTGATCGCGGCAACCGGCGTCGTAATCACCGGAACGCCGCAGGCGAACGCCTCGAGAATGATCATCGGCAGGTTTTCGATGAATGTCGGCAGTACGACGATGTCGCTCCGGCGCAGCACCGCCGCGGTCGCTTCGCCGTCGAGCCATCCGGGTATGTCGACAACGTCGGCGATCCCTAGTCGCTGTGCCGAGGCGCGCGTCTCTTCGACCTCGCCATTGCCGGCGATCGTTGCGGTCCAATCGCGACGGTCGGCCAAACGCCCCAGCGCTTCCATCAATTGCGGCGTGCCTTTACGTCGACCAAGCTCGCCCAGAAACGTCAGGCGTACGCGGCGGTCCAACGCCGGCTCGTTTCCTCCGATCGCGCTATAGGTGGCATTGGGAAAGATTTCGATCTTGTCGCGCGTTTCGGGAAGCCAACCGGCGAGAACATCGACCCAGTAGCGGCCGAGGACGACGATCCGGTCGCTTTCCACGAACAGGCGATCGACCGCGCGCCGCAGACGGTTTCCGGCCGTGAGCCAAAAAAATTCGAAGCCGCCGCCGTGAAGGTGAACGACGTAAGGCACGCCGCAATAGCGCGCGAAAAGCCCCACGATAATCTTTCGATAAGCGCTGCCTTTGAGCGACAGACAGATGTGCACCACATCGACCTGTCGTCGCCGCGCTGCGCGCCAAAGGCGAAACAGCGCGAGGCAGAGTGCGATCGGCGCGAAGACGACGCTGCCGTTGCCGCGCGTAACCAACCTCTCGACCTCGACGTTCAGCGTCGGATCGGCCTCGATCACATCGATCAACATGTCGTTCATGCGATCGATGCCACCGCGACCGCCGAGGCCGTTCGGCGTGGCGATGAAAACCCGCAAAGGTTTTTGCTGTCCTGCCATGCGTCTTCCCAAACCTGAATGCAACGCTATCGCGCCCGAGTCGTAGTGAGGAGCGGCGACGAAACCATACCTACCGCGATGCAACCGCGAAGCGACCGCGTCTCATCACCGGTTCAGAACAGAAATGGCACGAACCTTTTGGTGTGCTGCATATACTCGCGGTAGCTGCCCCGATGTATTTGCAGGAGAGCCTGTTCTTCCACATGCACCCGGTAGACGTACATGACCGCCATGCCAGCGACGATGAAGACGATGCTGTTCCAGTTGGTCAGCGCCAGGCCGAGGCCGAGATTGAACAGCATGCCGCCGGTGTATGACGGATGGCGCACCCATTTGTAGATTCCGCGCTTGATGATCTGGCTTTTCTCCGAAACGCGCACGTCGTAGGTGAAATGATCGCCAAGCATCTTCAGGCAATGTTGCCGCAGCAGCGCTCCGCCGATCATCAACGCCAGGCTGACGAGGAATAAAGCGTCGCGCGGAGCGCCTTCCGCTACCGGCGGCGTGATAAATGCCGCCACAACCGCCGCAAGCCGCACCAGTTTCCAGCCATGATTGATAATCGGCCAGGATCCCTTGTCGAAATTCGCCGCCGAATCGTTGATTGGCTGCGACTGCGACAGAATCTGCCGTTCGCGCGAGCGCGCCCACAGGAATATCGCCCAAAACGGAACCGCGGTCGGTATCGGCCAGAGCGCGAGTGGCAGCGGCCAATACACGGCGGACCGCAGATGCTCGAGGATGCCCTCGATCGGGAGTGCTGCTAAACTGCTCATACTAATCGGCTCTATTCCATTTTCAGATCGAACGCTCGACGCAATGCGACCGCTTGCGCGGACATTGAAGCGCTGTGAGATGAACACGCCGAGCTGCCTGGTCTCCGCCAGGAAGATGCAGCCGGATGACGCCGGAGTCCCTTGAGCCACTTGGTGAGTGGAAGTAGCTCTCTTTATCTGTTGATTTTATATATTCGGAATTGACCGGTTGCGGCAAGAAACGCCGGGGTCGCGATCGCGCAATCGCACCTGCTTGGTTAATCGGCCGTTAATCACGACACGACATTTTTGTTGTAAGCCCGGCTCGTGGCGCGGCGCGCCGGCGCGGGACATGAAGGCTCCGAGACGTTAAAACCCGGGCACGGGCGCCGATCGATCCGCGACACGTGAGAATACAAGCCGATGCGGTCCAGAACTGCCTATTCCGCTTCCGTATGGGACCATGACAATCGCGCGGTGCTGCGCTACTGGTTCGCACTGTTTTGCGTGCTCGTTTTGTTGCGCTTCCTTCTCAATGCCAACCTTCTCGACAAGATCGTCAATTACTCCGCCGATGGCGGCAGCATCGTCACCAAGATTCACCCGAGCACTTACGGCATCTTCGCCGTTCTGATCGCCACGCTGCTGTCGGCCCGCATCGAGCTTGGCGAATGGGAGCTCCGGGCGATCCGCAGCCTGATGACGTTCGTCGCCGTGATGGCGGCGATCGTCATGTTTGCCGTGTTGCTCGGGCACAGCGGATCGATCGGTTATCTCGTTGACGCTTATCTGGCCGCCTGCGCCAGCGCGGCGCTCATGTTGTTCTTCCCACCGGCGTGGCGGGAGCGGTTGGGCTCGATGCTGCTGGTGTTCATTACCGTAAGTGCCGCGCTGGGCATCGTCGAGTTCGTACTGCGAAGGCGTTTGCTGCCCTATCCGTACGAGGAGCTGTCGTTTCGTCCCACCGGGTTGACCGAGCATCCCCTGGTTCTCGGTCTGTTTAACGCCGTCGGCATCAGTTTCGTCGCTGCCTCGCGATGGCGGGGAAGCGCGAAAACGGCGGCCATCGCGATCATGCTGCTCGGCACCTTCGCGGCGGGTGCGCGGCTCGCTTCAATCGTTGCCGCGGTGAGCGCGGTTGCCGCCATCGTGCTGCACGAATGGCCGTCGAGCTCGGCGCAAACGCGGTTTCGCATCAAGGCGTTTATGCTGTGCACCGTTGCGCTGGCGGTTCCGGTGGCGCTGATCGTGCTTCCCGCTCTCGGCCTGTTTGCCCGCTTTCAGAACGGCCTGATCGATGAAAGCGCGTTGGCGCGGGTGAACATCTATCGCCTCTTCGATCTGGCGAGCTGGAACGAAATCCTGTTCGGCGCCGATATCGGCAATATCCGCCGCCTCGCGCTCTTTCATTTCAATCTGGAATTCATCGAAAGCTCGCTGGTGATGTTTATCTTTCAGTTCGGGCTCTTTGGCACGATCATCTTTCTATTGTTTCTGGCGCGCACGTTCTGGGTGCTGCTGTCGGGAGCGGGTCGTCACGTCATCATCGGCACCGTGGCCTTTTTCGTCATTGCTTTCGGCAACAACTCGCTGTCGACCAAAACGCCGAACGTCCTGATGATCGCGCTGTTGATCACGGCCTTTCACAGCGCTCACCAGCGCTTTCGCGACCCGTCAAGCCTCTAGTGCATGATGCCGAAAAGTGGAAACCGGTTTTCGGAAAAGATCGTGCACCAAGGCAAAATCTAGACCTTGATCCGATTCAATTTGATCGGATCAAGGTCTAGAGCCCAGGACTAAGCCCGAGCGCGCGCAGCGAGACCGGATCGAGCTTGTCGCTGTCGTCGCGCTCCAGCAGCGACATTCCGCCGTAGCCGGAAAGCACCCACAGCGCCCAGCGAAAGCCGTGACGCTCCGCTTCGCTGCGCACATCGTGCATCCAGGCTTCCTGCGAGACCGGATCGGACGCGCGGTACATGCCGTAGGTGCGCGTTACGCCGAACTCGCCGAGCAGGATGGCGCTCGGATCGATGCCGTATAATTTCGCCCAATCGCTCACCGAATTGAAGTCGCTTGCGATCTGCCGGCGGTCGAAGCCGCTGGCGATATAACTTGATACCCGCTCGCGGACCCGCTGCAGCGCGAGACGACGCTCGTCGCCCGTGATGTTCGGATCGCCCACGATATTGTTTTCAATCTTCGCCCACACGCGATCCGGATCGCCGCTGTGCGCCGGATACGGCAGGCCGCTGATGAAGCGCCACGGCCAGGCGCTCGGCGTCGTCGATTTGACGCCTTCGTGGGTGAAGTCATGGGGCTCGTAGTAGTGGAAGCTGAACAGTACGCGCGATCCCAGAAACGGCTCCGGATCGAGCGCCAGCAGCCCCTTGATGTCGCCGCCGCGGGCGCCAGACACGATCATGAGCAGATCCGGCGCCTCGGCCCTCGCCCCACGATACAAATACTCCAGTAGGCGTTGCCAGCGCTCCGTCGTCGCCGGGTCCCAGCCGTATTGCGGCTCGTTCATAAGCTCGATCGCGACACGATTGGAGTGCAGCGCCGCCAGCAGGTGAGCGGTCTGTTTGATCACGCCCGCGTAAGCGACGAACAACGGGTCGTCGAGCGCCTGCACGAGCTTTTCCGGGGCGTATTTCGCGACCTGACTGTTCGGGTGAAAATCGACGATGACGCAGAAGCCTTTGCCCAGCAACCGCTCGACCACCCGCTTCAGGTGGCGGTCGAGGGCTTCCCGGTCGAGGCCGGAAAATTGCAGGAACGGCCCCGGATCGATGGTCAGCCGAATGAAATCGAATCCCGCCGCGGCCACATGCCGCAACAGCGCGTCGGAGGTTTCATAGTTCGGCCCGACGAAGGCCGGCGATACGTAACGGCCCGGATTCGACGGCTCGACAGCGGCCCAATTCATCATGTTGTGAATGGCGACGCCGCGGTGATAGCACGGAAGATCTTTGGTCGCGGACGCGTCATCTTTGATCGCGTCCTGGCTCGCAGCGATTGCCGCCGGCGCCGGGAGAAACGCGGCGAGCAGCACAAGGCCCAGCGGAAAAATGCGCCGGAGCGACACGGCTGAGCCGATGAAACGCCAAACCGGCAAAGCGGCCATTCGTCCACCCTTTCGTCGCGCGCAAAGGCGCCGCACCATCGAGATTCGCGCGGACACACGCCGAACCCGCGCCAAGTCTGCGCGTGCGCTACTCCATGTCCGGATCGTGCGCATTTGTCAGCCGCCGAGCTGATCGCGCAATGCGACGTCGCGTCTTAAGCTTAACAGCGGTCTGCACGTGCGCTGGCTTTGTTTGAAACATATTTGCCGCGTTGGTAGCCGCGCGCCTTGAAATCCGCCATCGCCCGAAGGGCAGACATGAACCAACTGATCGACATCGCCCGCGGGGCATATTCGCGTCTTCCACCGCGCACGCGCGCAAGGCTCGCGTCTTTTTTGCGCTTCGTGCCGGAGGACCTGAAATGGGGATCGAGCTATCGCGCCTGGCGTGCGCTATTGGCGGCGGCGCGGGACAATCCGGCGTTGATCGAAGAGCATCGCCATCGCGCGCGCCTCGCCATGGTCGAGGCAGCCGCGTGGCATAGTCCGTATTATCGCGCCTTGTTTGCGGACCTGTTCGGTCCCGGATGTGCGCCCGCGCATCTGCTCGATGCGGCAAATTGGACGCGAATTCCGGTCCTCACCGCGGCGTCGGTCACTGCCAACGCCCTCGACATGTGCACGCGTCCGCTCGAAGAGCTCGACACCAGTTCGACCGGAGGCTCATCGGGAACGCCCGCGAAATTCTATCTCGACCGCAATCGCAGCCCGATCGAATACGCCTTCGTTCACGACGTTTGGTCGCGGGCCGGATTTCGCGCCGGCAATCCGCGCTGCGTGTTCAGAGGCCTCGAATTGAGCAACGCAGATCCGGCGCATATGGAATATGAACCGGCGCTTGCCGAGTTGCGCTGTTCGGTGTTTCACCTGACGGACGCGACGATGCACGGCTATTATGAAGCGATCGTCGGCCGCAAGATTCGCTTCATTCACGGCTATCCGTCGGCGATCGCGATTTTTGCCGCGTTTTTGGTTCGCACCGGGCGGGCGCCGCTGGCGCAAATCGCCGGCGTCTTTATCACCTCCGAGCGCTTTGACTCCGCGCAGCAAGATATCGTCCGGCAGGCCTTCGCGCACGCGCCCCTCGTGCCGTTTTACGGATTGAGCGAGAAGGTGGCCTTCGCCAGCGCACAGGGCGACGATCCGGATGTATTCGCGTTCGAGCCGCTCTATGGCTATACCGAGCTTCTCGATGAGAACGACGCTCCGATCGTGACGCCCGGCGTTTCGGGCCGGATCGTTTCGACCGGGCTTTTGTTCGCGGGCATGCCGCTGATCCGCTATGACACCGGCGACAGTGCCGAGCTCGTGGCGTTGCCCGACGCGATCAACGGCTATCGCTTGACGGTCCGCGGCATCAGGCCGAAACACGCCACCGAATATCTCGTGGGCCGGTCCGGCAGCCTCATCGCCGTCAAGGGAATGATCTCCAACCTGCAGGGAACGGCCTACGGCGTTCAGGAATACCAGTTCTACCAGGACACCCCGGGTGAAGCCGTTGTCCGGCTAGTGCCGCTGTCACGCGGCGCGATCGATTTCTCGAACTATCGCGATCTTCTCAATCGCAAACTGGCCGGTGAACTGCAGGTGGCCGTTGAGGTCGTCGATCGCATCGCGATGACGCCGCGCGGAAAGCGGAAATTCATCGATCAGCGTCTCGATCTCGCGCGCGCTGCGGCCAACGCGAATGCCGGGCGAAAAGCCGTTGCTGACCCGGCAATCTCACGCGCGTCATAGTTTCCGGGTTTCCGGGCCGACAACGTTTTCCGGATCGACAACGCTTCCGGATCGACGCCGCCGCCGGCGCGCGCAATTCATCGCGCGCAACGCTCGATATTCGGCGTTGAGCCGCGCACCGCCGCCCCCAAGCGGTAGGGCGAACCGATTACCGCAGGCCATGTGTCAGTTTTGCGA
>CAWFRC010000009.1:0-730952 GCA_963818155.1 uncultured Alphaproteobacteria bacterium | reverse complement strand
TTAATCAGCGGGTCTAGTGCATGTCGAGAATGGCGCGGACATCGCGCAGTGAGTGGCCGGTGATTGTTGCGATCTCCGTTTCGGTCGCGCCGACCAGGGCAAGCCGTGTCACGGCCGTACCGCGGAGATCATTGAAGGTCACTCCGACGACGCCTACGGCCTTGCAGGCCTTACCCCATGATGCGCGAAAGCCATCGGACGTCCATGGCTTGCCTTCGGTGTTCGTTAGAATGATCGTGCTGCTCTTCGGCTCGGCATCGAGTTTGACCTTGAGCGGCTCGCCAACGGGAATGGCGACGGGCCGGCCCGTCTTTGACTGACGCAGGCGAATGTTCTTGCCGTCATAGCTGGACCACGGAAGCCTTAGCAGGTCTCCTTGCCGCTGCCCCGTCCACAGCGCCAAGATCAGCGGCAGGTGCAAATGGGCCGGAGCACGCTCCAGGAATGCCGCTTCGTCCTCGACGGTCCAAATCTTCTCGGCCCGTGATCCACGATAAAGCCTGCCGCCACGTTCGCACGGATTAGCCGCAATGAGTCCGCGATCGAGCGCCCATGACAGAACCCGAGCCAAGACGGTCCATGCATAGTCGGCCTGCCGGCGACCGGAGTTTGTCGCGATACGATCGCGCCATTCCTTGAAGATTCCGCGAGTACGACGATCGGTAAGCGCGCAATGGGGAAGTCCGCGAATTCCTTCTCAATGCGCCCAATCAAGGCACTGTATCCCCTGCGGGTGCTGTTGGCCAAGCTGGTGAAATCTTCACTGCTTTGATATTGCTGCAAAATACTTAAGAGCGCGCCTTGCGTCGGCACAACCTTGCGGGCGCAAAATTTGTTGTAGCTCGCAATAAACTCTGGCGTTCCGGGCTGACCGCGGAGCGCCGGGCCGCCTTTCCACGCATACCAGTAGGTGCGCATGGTGCCATCGGCAAGCCGCTTAGTAATGTTGTTTAGTCCCTTCAGCCTAACGCGCACGCTTCGCCATCCATGTGTCTAATGCGGTCGTGTTACTCTGTTCGCGAACCTTAAGTTTCGCAATATCGTTGTCCGGCGCCAGTGGAAAGCGGATCGACGCCTCGCAGCCGATTTTTATCTCGACCTCCGCGAGGCCTGCTTTCCGCGCCGCGCGGATGACGCGCTCAATTTCAGCTTGAGTGATCCGTGCGGGACGATTGCTCACGCCATCGCTCCCTTCGCGATCTCAGCAGCCCATTGCGTCATCGCAGGCGCGATCGCCGTGCGGTTCACCGTCCTCAACCCAGCGCTGCTCGTGCAACGATAGGCGACGGCGTCGTCGGACCGCGTAGGCCGTGAAGGCCGTGAAAATGCATCTCCATTGTTTTTGGCTACGCGCGCATACTCGCGCGGGTGCGGTTCGTGAATTTGAAAATTGCGATAGGAAACCTCTTCCGCCGGAGATAGAAAATCACGGCCTTCACGGCCTGAAGACTGGTTGCCGTCGTTGGCGATATGCGCCGAGCGCGCGCATCAGGTTTCCTTGTTGTCGGTGGGTGCGAGTGCGACGGCGGCTTCTGAGGTTAGCAGGAGAAACGTTAGCGTCTCCTGCAGGTAGAGGCGCACAATGCTGTCTGTGTGACTTAGATACCCTATCGAGACGTCCTGACCGATGTGCAGATCGAAATCTCCGCCGCGTGTGGTAAGCACGAAGGCACCGGCTATTGCAGGGGTCCAGATGATCTCGTCTTTGACAAGCTTTTTGATATGTTCCAGCACCGGGTACCCGTTGTCGCTGGTCTCGGCGAGTGCCGTGTAGGCATCAGCGCCGAGCAGCACCGAATAGGGTCCGTTGACACCGACGAGACGCAGCTGGCTCAACGCCTGAGCAATAGCGTCAGGATACTCGCGCACGTGGCCGGCAGCGTCATGCGCGGATTGCTGGTTCCCTGGCGGACGCCGACGATGCCCGCCTCCGCGTAGCCCTCGAAAATAGCTCGGTCCTCGGCATAGGCAATCTTCTGCGCGGCGTCCTTTGCAGGTTGCCAATCGGAATTGTTTGCACCGCGTTCGACGTCGTCGATCTGCTGGCGATCCAGCTCGAACGGGACGCGAAACTCCACCAGCGCTTTGACGTCCCGCTGCCGCGCGAGGATTCCGTCCCCGGGCGCCGCAATCGTCTTGAGGTGGCCGGTGCCGACGGCGGAAAGGCCGACGCCGCCAGCGCCGCTGCACGTCAACCACGCGCCGTCCGGCGAGATGGCGCTTGAGCGTACGCGTCGTCTCCTCCTCGATGTCCGCCCACGCCGCATCGGAAATCGGGGCAAGCTCGCGATGAAGATTATTCATGTCGATTTTCTCCTTTAAGCGAGCCGATGCCGAGCGAACCATCGGCCACCGTAAATGGCGCAGGCTCAACCTCCGACGTTGAGGCGGACGTCGCCGCAACGGCATCCTCGTCGTTGACGGATTCCAGAAATGACGCGGATGGCACAAAAAACAGACTACCGGTCACCGCGCGACTGAAATCAAGCAGTCGATCATAATTGCCGGGCGGCCGACCGACGAACATGTTCTCGATCATCTGCTCGATGACCCGGGGCGTCCGGCAATAACCGATGAAATAGGTGCCAAACTCAGCCCGCGGCGACACTGCCAAATGGCATGTTGTCGCGCAAGATCTTGAACTCTCTTCCCGTTCTCGGTAATCGTGGTGAGCGCATTGTGCGCCGATGTCGGCTTTATCGAATCGTCCAGTTCGATGTCCGACAGCTTGGCGCGGCCGATGATGCGTTCCTGCGCCTCCGTGGACAGTGCGTTCCAACCGTCCATATCGTGCAGGTATTTCTGCACGATGACGTAGCTGCCGCCAGCAAATGCCGCATCCTCCTCGCCGATGATCGCAGCCTCGGTCACCGCTGCCCCGCGCGGATTCTCGGTGCCGTCAACAAACCCAAGCAGGTCGCGGTCGTCGAAGTAACGAAACCCATGAACCTCGTCGACCGCTGAGACCGCGCCACCGAGCCTCGCCATGATCCTTGTCGCAAGTTCGAAGCAGAGATCCATGCGTTTCGCGCGTATATGAAATAAGAGATCGCCTGGCGACGATACCGCATGGCGCGACCCCGCTCGTATTTCGCGAAACACATGCAGCTCCGCCGGCCGTGGGTGGCCGAACAGGCGGTCCCATGCTTCGGAGCCGATCCCCATCACACAGCTGAGACCCGCCTCTAGATTGCGAAATTCCACGGCGCGGAACAGCGCGGGAAGGTCTGCACAGAACGACCGGACTGTCGAGCGATGGTTTGGGCCCGGGTTTATCGTCACAATCAGAAAAATCGCCGACCGAGTCAGCGGTGCTGCAACCGGCTGCGGATTAATCATCGCCATCAATACCTGTCTTGGCAGCGGTCATAAGAGCCAACTTCCTGCAGCGGATTCCTGATGGGCGGCGTGCATTGATCCATACTGCCTCGCTCACCAAATGATGGCAAACAAAGCTCTGGCCTGCGTTCTTTGGGCGGGTCGCACCAGAACAGCCCATGTCTGAGTGCATCGACGATGTTTTTAAACGTGCGCTGAGCATTTCCGATTTGCTTCCGACTTCGGACATATCGCTGCGTCGTGCTTACTGATGGGAAGGGCCGAAAGGAGATAATTTTGCGTCGTGGTGTTGACAGTATGTAAGTTCCCTTTCTCGCGCGCGCGAGCCTTGCGGTCCGAGCGCGCTCCCACTCTTCATTCTGGAGGCTTACCGTCATCACCGTCGATGGTGCGCCAACTGCGACCGTCCCTTGCCAGCAGAGCAGCGGCCTCCTCCGGGCCCGAGCTCCCGGCCTGATAGATCGCAGGACCGTTTCCGCGATCGCCAACCCAAGCATCCAGCACAGGTTGAACGATGCGCCAAGTTTGCTCGACCATGTCAGCTCGCATGAACAACGTCGGATCCCCAATCATGACGTCATACAGCAGCGTCTCGTAGCCGACGTTGGGCTCTTTTCGGAACCAGTCATCGTAATGGAAATTCATCTTTACTGCAGCAAGATCCATCGCAGGACCTCGGCGTTTGACCTCGAACTGAAGCGAGATGCCCTCATCCGGTGCAATGCTAAGCACCAGCCAATTTGGCCGCAACGCATCAACTGACGTATCCTGAAAAGCAGCGTATGGAGCCTGCTTAAAGCAAATCGCTATCTCAGTATTCCGCGAGGGTGACCGCAACGGCAACGGCAACGGGATTAGCGTCTTGGTGAACGCCTCAAGGTCGTCTGCAAATCTCAGCCGATTTGGATGTCAAGGGAATTCGAAAGCTCAAGCAGGCGCTTGAGCAGTACGAGCGGATTTTGGCCCTTCTACAGTGACGAAGCCGCCAACTTAGACGGCTCTAAGCCGCCCTGGAACGATTAACGGCGGCTGTTGCCGTTGGACAAATTCGCGTTCGCGCTGCCGCAACTGCTCCTTGGTTTCCTTGCGCCGTTTGTCCGCTTCTTTGTTAGCTACATAGCCAGGCTCATAGGGTAGGATGATTTTGGACGGTGCGGCCATAACTTTATTCCTTCTTCGGGACAAGTAAGGCTCCGTCCCTTGGTTCCAGGTCAAATTGAAACCGCCAATTTCTACAAACTGCTCAGAGCCTGGCGGCGTTATAAACAGAAATGCACGGCCAACTAGCGCATTTGAGTGCTATCGAGCCTTTTCTGGAGAGGTCGAAAGTTACCCGGTTTTCTTCGTATCGGTGGCGATCCCTATGATGCGCGCCGTAACAGTCGACGCAACGAACCTCGTTACCCAGACAGATTCTAAAACCATGCGACAGGCTTCTAATTGTCGTCTCTAAATTTCCACTTTCATTCTCTACCCAGGTTGCGGAGCCGTTCAGTGCGCACACGGGGCATGTCACAGACGTAACGAATCGCTCGCGCTTCACCATTCCGGCCTCCTGGCCGACGCCCGGCATGATCACGTCGTCGCCCGTATCCCGATTCGCGCTAAGCTGCGCCGCAGGCATGCATTATGTGGTGGACAATGATGAAAACTACATGTTTTCTCGCGCACTCGCTGGGGCAGTTTTGCGTTCCGAATTGTGCTGTAGATGCACGATGTTAAATGCGTTTACGTTAGTCTTTGAGAGCGACGTTATGCGGCGACGGGGTGTGAATTGGCTAAACAGAATGGTGCGTCCAAGTTCGGGTCCGGCGGGTTTGCGTACGGCGGCGAATCATTCCCGATCTTTCGAGCCTCTGGGGAGTCACTCGACCGTCGATAATTAGGCGATAGCCCTTTCCATCGCACTCCCGGCACTCGCTGCCTCCGAAGAGGCCGGTCGCTTTACAATGCTCGCAGGGAGCAGGCAGTTTATCGCTCATTCGAGACCTAAGTTCGCTTTCGGGTGGTTTAACTGGACGGCAATATTAGCTGTCCGACGAATCTCGCGCCGCCACAGTGCGCTCCTGCTCTTTCAATACAACGCTTAGAAGCGAGCTATGGACTTCGAGGTGACCGTTGTAATCGATGAAGCCTAGTTCGCGAAACTTATTCATGAAGTGGCTCACGCGTGACCGAGTTGTTCCGATCATCTCGGCGAGCATTTCTTGAGTGATCTTTGCAACGATGGGCTCTGGCCGCCCTTCCTTGCCGAAATTAGCCAACAGCAACAGTAGCCTCGCGAGCCGCTTTTCGGTCGAGTTGAAGAGCTGATCAACTAAGTCTTCCTCAACGCGTTCTTTCCGCGCCAGGATATGCGACACAAAGATTTGCGAAAACGTCGGTTCGTCCTGAAGTAGGCGCTGTATTTCATTCTTCCCAACTCGCATGATCGTGCAGTCGCTCACGGTAACGGCTGCCGCCAGACGCTTGGGTTGTCCGATCAAACATCCCTCGCCAAAAAACTCATCTATGCCGAGGAGCGCGACCACGGCTTCCTTTCCTTGCTTGGAGACGATGGCGATTTTGACTTTGCCTTCCTTGATATAGAATACTGCGTCTGCCGCATCGCCCTGTGAAAAAATGATTTCGTTCTTACGGTAGGTCGAAATGCTCCGACCCTGGCCCACGGTTTGAAAGAATGCCGCCGGATCAAACCGCAGCTCAACAGTTTCCTTCGGCGCCGCAATCTGCTTGGCCATTCTCGCCTTCTTCCAATCTTCTGCGCGAATCATTCGCGGTAGCCGTTCCTCCCCTCCTGATGGACTGGGCGGAAAAGGAACGAGGGATAGGTCGGATTTTGCTTGCCGATTGGCATCAGTGCTGCAACTGTTGACAATGGCGACTTCGGCGCGTCGCCATCTGGGAGCAGCTTTAAGCCGAGCCACAGCCGGCCAAACTTAAAATGGGACTGCCCGTCCCAAGTACAAGGTCGGCCTAGACTTAGGCGCACACGCCAATCAGCCGTAGTTCGCGACTGATCGGCAGATCTAGTGATCGCGGTGGCTGCGATATCGGACTTTCGCGCCAAGAGAGTGATTCCGCTGCCGTCAAATCGGCACTAAGAAACGCGTGAATCAATCAATAATAGTCTTTCATGAACACGTGTGCCATCTCATACTGTCTCATCGGGTAACCAAAAGCGCGACAATCCTCTCAATGCGGGGGCATACCATGAGAAAAGTCATTCGCGGTTACGCCAAAGGCAAAGATGCCAATCTGATTCTTATAGGCACGATACCCGTCGTTCACAGCAAGGATAAATCCTCGCCAAGGGAACGGACGGACAAAAAGCATTTGGTCAGGCAAGGCGCAACAATCTTTAAGAGGGAAAGGGTGGGCTAATCCCTCACGGAGCGCGCTGTCAATGTGGCCCTCCCTGAACAGGCACCGACAGATTGAATTGACCCGCTGCTGATAGCCCACGCGACCGAACAGAGATTTTGCAAGCGCGAGTTCGGTCATACCTGGCCTATGCGACACAAGCTGATCGATATGATCGGCCAACTCCATTTTGCCGATACATACGAGGTCGCGGGGCGCGACAGAGCTCACTGGGATGCAGCTTTGGCTTCGATCAATTTCGTTGCACATGCCCTAGCTAGCTGGTAATCGGAGGAGACAGCCCCCGGCCGAGTTGCAAAGCCGCCCTTCTCCAAATACTGGCCCTGTTCCCAGTTGGAAGAGATTTTTCGAAGGGCTACCAGGTTTGCTTGCGCATCGGCATTCTGCATGAATTTCTCTACGCAGATCGGTGTGAGAACTGTCACGACCGCGGTGCTAGCTTGCTCAGCCGCAAGTTTATTGGCTGTTGCGCCGGTAACCCACCCGCCCCAAGAAAATCCGATCACCAACGCCGCTACCGCGCCTATTACTGTTCCTTGTATAAGACGAGTTCTCGACTCGCCCAGGAGAATTGATGGAACTTGCACGGGTTTTGTTCCTTTGATGGTGCGTGGCGCACGCAGAACTCCGTCGTGCTGCTCCGTTTGCGGATCCGCACGCCTTGCGCTTTAACGTTCACTGTTTTTGTATGTGATTTCACATTGGATATCTGTGCAAAATTGCTCACTTCAGTAGAGAACTACTTTTTGGATAGGAGCTGATTGCCACAATAAGAGATGTGATAAGAAATACGAAAAAACGACTTCCTTCGTCCGCAACGGCGACCGCGGTAAGGTGGACACTACCATCGGCAGCGGTCAAACAATCGAAATGCGAACGTCGCCATCGGTGCGGAGCGTATCGAGCAAAACCGTATCATTGCGGCGCAACACTCTCACGTCGACGGTTGATTGACCTAGCTGCAGGTTGCGTAGAACGACCTCATCCAGAAATGCCGGCAGGCGAGGGTTGCGCAGCCGGATTTCACCATTGAACGGATCGAATTCTAGACCTAGCGAAGCCTCGAGCAGAGTGAACGCGGTCGCACTGGCCCAGGCCTGCGGCAAGCAGGCGACTGGGTAGAGCGTCGATCCGTAGCCACGCTGTCGCTTGAAGCCGCAGAACAATTCAGGTAGGCGCTCTAGGTCCATGTAGGTCGCGGCGCTGAACAGGCCCTCAAAAAGTGTTTCGATTGATCGTTTGTGTCCATAGCGCGCGAGACCGAGAGCGATAAGCGCATTATCGTGCGGCCAGACCGACCCGTTGTGATATGACATAGGATTGTATCGAGCTTCTCCTTTTGCCAACGTGCGAATTCCCCAGCCGGAGAAGAAACGTGGCTGCATAAGTCCCGCGGCCACGCGTGCGGCGCGATCGGAGCTGGCAATGCCGCTAAACAGAACCTGACCAGCATTCGACGTTCGTACGCGACACGGATTTTTGTCGCCGTCGAGCGCAAGTGCGTAGGTCTCAATCTCCGGGCACCAGAATGCGGTCTCAAAACGCTCTGCAAGACGGGTTGCTTCAGCATCGAGTTTGAGCGCAAGGGCCTCACGCCCGAGACGCCGCGCCACACGCGCCGTCAGGCGTTTGGCGGCATAGACATAACCTTGCACTTCGGCGAGCGCGATATTACCCTCGGCCAATCGTCCGTCAGCGTGGAATATCGCGTCGTGCGAATCCTTCCAGCCCTGATTGGCGAGGCCTTGGTCGGTTGCTCGTTTGTATTCAACGAATCCGTCTCTGTCCGGATCGCCTGGACCGTCGATCCAGGTCAAGGCCGCTTCCATAGCGGGCCACAGCACGGCGACAGTGGCATCATCGCCTGTGCGTTCCGCATAAAGACCGGCAAGTAACACAAACAACGGCGTAGAGTTGACGCTCCCGTAGTACAAACCGAAGGGCACTTCACGCAACGTCGCCATTTCACCGCGGCGCATCTCGTGCAGGATTTTTCCCGGCGCAGAATCGGAAAGCGGATCGGTTGTCTTGGCCTGATACGCAGCCAGGCGCTGCAACACGCCGCGCGCCACGTCCGGTCTCCACCAAAGCATCTGGAGCGCCGTGACGAGACCGTCGCGGCCGAACGTAGTCGAGTACCACGGGATGCCGGCGTAGGGGTAACTGCCTTGCGGTGTATCCGTCATCAGCATCGCAAGATCGGCGGCAGACTGGCACAACACCTCGTTGAACCGCTCATTTGAAGTTTGAACGGATGTCTTGCCGCGGCTTGCTTCGCGCATCGAACGGCGAGCAGCTATGATGCTATGCAGGAACGGAAGTGGTCGGGCTTCTGTTTGATCGCACCCCGCAGTCAGAAAGATCGGCCGCATCTCACCGGGAGCGAGATGGAGGTCGTAAACGGCTGCGCCGGCCGAAAGTTGATCGGGCCGAGGCTCAAACGTTAGCGTGGTATACCGTACTCTTGCGTCGAGGCCGAAATATCGCAACAACACTTGGTCTTCGCCTCGAAGCCTTGTCGTCACGACACCACGACGCTCACGTTGCGTTCCACGTACTTCGAAGAGGTCGGCAAAATCGCTCCCAAACAATATCGATAGGCGAAGATCGACAGGCTGGTCGCTGTAGTTTCGCACCCCGCACCGCTGATGCGCTGTTTCGCGCCAGAGGAATATCGTGCGCGAGATGTGCACAATGTCTCTCTCTAGGACGATGTTCTGGTTGAGGATGAAATCTGGATTGGTCAGGTCGACGAAAAGAGCGGAATTATCGTCGTGTATATTGGAGCCGAGCAGCAGTGGGCGCTTCTCGTTAATCAGCAATTCGAGATGAGAGAGATACCGCGTGTCCTGATAGAATAGGCCGTCGGGCGCACCCGGCGTTGCCGCGATATCACCGTAACTGTCGAGAACCGCAAATGCGTCGCCGTCTTTTAGCGTACGACGCGGCCGGCCTGCAGCCTGAGTTGCCGCGAGATAAAACGGAGTCTCAGGCGGCGTCTCGTCTGGAAGACTCTGAACAGCGGTTGTGGAAGGCATTGCATTCGCTTCACTGACCAGTTCGATCATATCGGGATGTTGACGCGATGAACGGGCTTGAAATCGCGGCTTCACTTAATATCAGACATTTCTGGATCAACCGCAGAAACGCGCGTGGAGTTTTCGTCAGCTCTCGTCGTGTTGAGGTTATCGCCTCGCAACTTCGTTGATAAATTGACCACGCGAATCTCGTCTGGATCGACCGTGGAGGTCGGGGTAAATGGGAGCAACGTCGGAGACGGTTTCTTATTCAGCGTTGCAATCAATCCATTGCCGCCGTTGCGGCCGCTTCGATGCAGCCAGGGGCTCCGCCTTTGGCGGTCGGACGCGCGCGTGCTCAATAACTGACGATAGGTACTCACATAGTCTTCGGCCATTCTCGTGGCGGTAAATCTTTCATCAAACCGGCGCCGCACTGCGCTGCGGTCGTAAGATAAGATTTCTGACAACGCGGTGACGGCTTCTTGCTCGCTATCGACTATTTTGCCGGTAACGCCATCTTCGATGATCTCGGGGATCGACCCGCGTCGGAACGCCAGCACTGGCGTACCACACGCCATGGCTTCGATCATCACGAGGCCAAACGGCTCGGGCCAGTCTACCGGGAACAAAAGGGCGGCCGCCTCCCCTAGGAATTTTGTTTTCTCTTGCTCGTTGATCTCCCCGACAAACTCCACGCCCGAGCCGTCGATAAGGGGGAAGACTTCACTTCGGAAGTACTCTTCGTCGACCTTATCGACCTTGGCTGCGATCTTCAGTGGAATGCCAGCAGCGCGCGCGATCCGGATCGCACGATCTGGGCGCTTTTCTGGCGAAATCCGGCCTAGGAAGGCAAGGTATCTTCCCTTCTCGAACGACGGTCGGTGCAGATCAGCCGGAATGCCGTGGTGGATGGTCGTCATGAATTTGGCATATGGCAATGATTTGCGCTGGTCGTCCGAGATAGCGACCAACGGCATTTCGCTGAAGCGAGTGTAGAAAGCCCTGAGGCCCCCCAAATCCTGTCGACCGTGAAGTGTGGTCAGCGTCCGACCTGCCACCGAACGGAAAAGCGGGAAATGGACCAGATCGATGTGAAAATGAAGAACGTCGAATTCCTCCGCGCGTTCGCGTAAGCTATCGATCATCAACATAGTGTGTGGAATGGCGTCGGGCATCGTGGGATCAAGGCGGATTGCGCGAGGACAACATGGAGTCAATACGGCGCTTGAGATCGAGTCCGCGCTTGCAAAGAGCGTCACGTCATGCCCGAGCCTAACGAGCTCCTCCGTCAAGTAGGAAACGATCCGCTCAGTGCCGCCATAGAGGCGAGGGGGAACGCTCTCACTGAGGGGAGCGACCTGGACGATTTTCATGATGACCTTTAACTTCCCACAGATTGGGAACGCGTGCGTCGCAGCAAAGTTTCGTCACGCTTGGGTAGCATCGGTTTATCGAAGCCGTTTTACCGAAGCGATCAAAAAAACGTGCTCCTGCTGCGCAGCCGGGTGACGGCAGAAGCGATCTAGATTGGACATAGCGACGGCTAAGACAGAACAGTGACGCTGCGAGCCGAGCATCGCCTGTTCTATGCCGCCGACTTAATGATGAGCAGGACAGGAAATTCTTGGCCGGACAGTCAGGTGATACCGAAATTCCACGGGAATTCGGCAAATTCGTTTCTGGCTTCCACAGCTGGCCCTGCTTTGCGGAGTGTCGGCGCGCTGCCGCCTCGTAAAAAACCCACCCGGTCGGGATTAGTTCGCTCCAAAAACTGCGTCAGCGCGGCGTTCCCGTCCCGACTGGCCTCTTCCCAAGAGCCAAACTCACCGCGTGACTCTTCCAGGGATAAGCAAACTCCCTTGCGGTGAATTTCCCAGGTGTATCGTTTTGGCAGAGGGCGGCGATGTTGAATTTTTACCGAAAACTCAGCATTTAAGTTTATTTGGATCATAGCCATGTAAGTCCCTTATACGGTGATGAAGCCATTGTTTCTTGCTTCGCCGATCCGATGGACAGTCGGCCATGATATTGACCATCGACTCAATGCATTTCTGACCAATATTGCTCACACCGACGTAAATGTTATCCACTTACACGTCGCTTCCGTGAAATAGCCGAGACACGAAAGCAACGATCTGCGTCGGAAGGTGCGCTGGTCGCGCGCGACCGGACTCGGTCTTGGATCACACTTTTGGGCGCGACCGTTTCAGATGGTTTACGCCCCGCCACCCGATGATGGTTGGTCACATCAGCCGGCACCCGTGGCAAGTGTAAAGCCGAGCCGCACAGTCGCATTTTAACTCGGAAAAGGGGTGATCGCGGTTAGTAGCCACGGGGCACGCCATTTATCAAACCACCGACATAGGGAACACCAAAACCTGGGCAGCCGTTGCCATGGTAGCCATCGCAGGTGTCATAGATCGGTGCAGCGCCCCTCGAGCTGCCACCTCCGTATCGTACGCCATGAGCGCCAAGAGCATGTCTGCTCGCCGGCCCACCCCACGCGTGTCTGCTCAATACGTGTCGGCCGCCGGGCTCACCACTCCGGTGGTCAGCAGCAAACGCATTAGCCGCGACCGACATGCAACCGAGCGCGACCGCGATAGTGACAGCAATGATCGTTTTATCAAACACGATTTTCTCCAATGGGGGTCGAGTTGGCAATGCCGGCAGCTGCTAATAGTTGCAGGTCGCGCGGACACGTTCGCGTGTGAGACAACGATGCGCTTCCAAACGTTTGAGCAGGAGTGTGGTGAGATGAGCAATTCTATACAGACGTCGATAGTTCGTCGGGATAGTGCAAAACGAAACAGCTATCGTCTGCAGTGGCGAGTGAGCTAACAAGATCGGCGAAGTAGCCTGGCTTTAACACAAGCAGAGTTTGGCTATCGTCAAAGGATCGTAGACCGTGCAGAGGCATCTCAAACGAGCAGCGCGTCCTGCGGATTTTATTGGTGCGGTCGTGGCGTGCCGCATGAGTAAACCAACGCCAATTGTTCTGTTTTCGGTTGGCATTGGGCTGGGACTTTTCGGGCTGCGCATATGCGGCATTGAATGGTTACAATTTAATTTGGTTCTAGCGCTCTCTATAGGTCTAGTGGCCTACGGCGCCTATCTTTACGTCATCGCAAAACGTCCAAATTCAAACTTAGACGTCGCTAAACCTAATCGGACCCCGCTCAGACGGCGGCCTAGATAGCACTCTACTTTGACTGCAAACGCCCGATATTGCCCGAGCAGCGCGTGAACTACGTGGAACCTCTCCTAGCCCGCACGCTCGGCGGCAAATAAACAAATCACTATGTTCTTCTTGGTGAGCAATTTTGATCAGTATTCGATTTGCGGAGAGCCTTTACTAACTATCAATCAATGAAGGTAGATTCCCATGTCGTATCGACCCGCTATTTGCATTGCTGTAGCTGCCATTCTTTGCATCGCGTGTATTTCGACCGACGCCTTAGCGTACCGCGGCGGAGGTCGCGTGGTCGGTGTCCGAGCGGGCGGCGTGCATGCTGGCGGCGTTTATCGGGGCGGAACGTTTCGCGGAGCCTATGTGCGTCGCGGCGTGGGTGTCGGCATTGGCGCCGCGGCCGTCGGTGCAGCAGTGATAGCCCCACGCTATTACAACAGGGCCCCGTGCGGATATTACCCCAATCTGCCCTGCTATTGAGTTACCGGGGGCGTTTGCCGCTTCACGCCAGCGCATTTGTCCAACGAACTTAGATGCCTTTTCGCCTTTCCGGGTGACAGGGGCACTTGGTCCGCTCGTGGGATCAAAGGGTTTGGACCTCGCTTCATGAGTTTGTTGTCGCTCTTGCCCTTTATTTGGTGTCCGTCCCCGGCATTGCCTCGCCTCTCCGGACCGTGACATGCTACTGCAGGCCCACGGAAATGATCCTACTGCTGGGATATTTGGCGAGCCTTCTTTCAACTTTCGTAATTTGTGCAGCGATACTCAGCGCAATGCTAACCGTCACCACAGCCAATAAGGCGCCGGGTCATCCCCACCGCGCACATGTCGTGCTACAGAGCACACGCGAAGCCTACAGCCATCATGGGAAGTCCAAAGTCGGGCGTGCAATTTATAGGGAGAGATCGACATCCATCGTGGCGAATGCGAGACAATTCCCTGAGATTGCCGGACAAGAGGTAGGCAAGCCCTGAGGATTTCGCAAATTGCGGCAGCCAATTCTGAGTTGAAGGCACTCGGTAGCTTTTCTGGCGCCGATGGGCGGCGCGATGTCTCTCGCGCCTTGAGCCACCGCCGCCGCGACGAGCACGTTAAAAAAATATTTCGCTTATCCACCGTCGTTTGAGGTGAGCTGTTTGATACAGCCTTGGACAATTGCCGGGCTCAAACTCAAAAATGCCGGCCGCGTCCCAGCCCCCCCCCGCGCGCCCGTGCGGTATGTGTGCGTACGAGACCCCAGCATGCTCCCACAAGCTGGGGTCTTTTTCATGTAGTGACCGCGGCGGCAGGAGACCTGCAAAGGTCTCATCCCTCACGAATACATGCGCAAATCCTGACTTTGAGCCAGAACGATTTAAAGCTCAATCCATTCTAGACAATGCCGATGACCAAACACTTATGGTGGATTTTTGATCAGTCATTGTCTCGCGCCCCAACTGGGTTAGGACGTTTTTCCGAACCTGTTGCTGGCCGGCTTTCCCTGACTTTGCGTCGCCTTGTACGCCGACATACTCTTTGACCGATTTTTATCCGCCTTCGGTTTCTTATTTTCCTTATTGCCTTTTTGAGTCTTCGACATGGCGATCCTCTGGTTGAAGCGCGGACGCTTGCTCTGGCATCTCGTTCATTTTTAGGCTGCGCCTTTAACGGCGTAGAGCCGAGCGCGTGCCCACGACCCGATCCCCGACGTCAGGTTTCGGTGAAGCGGGGCCGCTTGCGTAGGAAGCGCAGCTTTGTTCGAGCGTGATGCGCCTCGTTGTCGGGCGCCGCCTTGAGGATTGGCCTTGAGGACTCGGCATCACCGTGAGCAATTTTGCTCAGTTTCACCCGCCGCGCTCTCCTAGGCTGAGCTTCCGCGAGGTTTGTATGTTCCGATTATGTGGAAGAATCCGCATCCTTCGGCTCGCTCGGAAAGGCGCACCGCCCGCGAAGTGTCGGATTGGCTCAAACAGGTTCTTCACATGTTGGGAGCATATTTGCGAGTGTGCAATGGAGACGAACCGTGACCGCACATCTCAAGCCCGCCGAACTTAAGGCAATCACGCCAATCGTTGAGCAGAAAGTTGTCAACTTAGCGCTGCAGGGGGGAGGCAGCCACGGCGCGTTCACCTGGGGTGTGCTCGATCGCCTTCTCGAAGACGGGAGACTGGCCTTCGATGGCATTACCGCAACCAGCGCCGGCGCCGTCAATGCTGTCGTGCTTGCCGACGGTTTGGCGCTCGGCGGTCCGGAGGGAGCAAGAAATGCCCTAAGGAATTTTTGGCAGAAGATGTCGCAAATGGCGTCCTCTAGCATTATCGCACCCTCTTTTTTTGACCAAATGAACCCCACATTTGGACTGGAACATACGCCCGCGTACGCATTTATAGATGTTCTCAGCCGTATTCTTTCGCCCTATCAGCTCAATCCGATGGACATCCATCCGCTCAGGGAGTTGCTTAATGCGGAAGTGAATTTCGAGCGAGTACGCCAGCAGAAAGTTGTCAAACTGTTCCTGTCCGCAACCAATGTGCGGAGCGGTAAGGTAAAAGTATTTGCTCGCGAGGAAATCGCGGCCGATCATGTGCTCGCTTCGGCCTGTCTGCCGTTCATGATGCGCGCACCAGAGATTGATGGTGAGGCCTTTTGGGACGGTGGGTTCATGGGAAATCCAGCTATCTTTCCAGTAATTTACGGATGCGAGGCTGCCGACGTCATCATGGTTCATCTCACGCCGACCGAGCGGTCGGAGCTCCCGACCAATTCCCGCACGATCATCAATCGCATGCAAGAGATCAGTTTCAATTCGTCGCTCATGCGCGAGATGCGAACCATTGCTTACGTGACTAAACTTATCGACGAGGGCAACCTGACCAATGGAAAACGCATGTTCATGCATTTGATCGAAGCGGAGGATGTGATCAGCGAGTTGTCAGGTTCCAGCAAGATGAACGGGAGCTGGAAATTCCTAACGCATCTTCAGGAGATTGGCCGTCAACGTGCGGACGCTTGGCTAGCGTCAAATTTCGACCGCATCGGCGTCGAGTTCGAGCGTCGATATCGTTGCCAAATATTGTTGATGCGAGACGTCTTGCGCCTGACGAACGTGGAAAATCAATCGACTGAATATCCTAGCAGGCGGAGTAATATCCTCCCAACAGGGCCTCGGTTGCTCCCAAGCGGCCTACTTTTTTCACGTTTTGCGTGTAGCAGGCAGGAAATAAAACATCCTCGCAATGCTTGAGGCCTGCGGCAGGCGAGTATTGAATAATTGGGGTGTGTCAGTCCCCTAGCCGGGTAGTTGCTGCCGAACCGCTCCCAGTCACTCTCGAATACGTCAGGTTATCAAAAGGCCCGAGCGTGCCCAGGCCTTTCTTTGTCTTCGAGGATGAGTGGCGCGATCAATAGTCCATTCCGCCCATTCCACCCATACCTCCGCCGCCCGGCATAGCTGGGCTCTCCTTCTTCGGCAGCTCGGCAACCATGGCCTCCGTGGTGATCAGCAGACCGGCGACGGATGCGGCGCCCTGCAACGCTGCGCGCACCACCTTGGTCGGGTCGATGATGCCCTTGGACATCATGTTGACGTACTCGCCCGACTGCGCGTCGAAGCCGAAGCCGTAGGTATCCTTCTCAAGGATCTTGCCGACCACGACCGAACCATCCTCGCCGGCGTTAAGGGCGATTTGGCGCGCCGGCCAAGAGAGCGCTTTGCGGACGATGTCCACGCCGTGCTTCTGGTCCTCATTCGAAGTGCGGACGCGCTTGAGCGCCTCGGCGGCGCGTAACAGCGCGACGCCACCACCTGGCAGGATTCCTTCCTCGACGGCGGCACGGGTCGCATGCATAGCGTCGTCCACCCGATCCTTGCGCTCCTTCACTTCGACCTCTGTAGCGCCGCCGACGCGGATGACCGCGACGCCACCCGCGAGTTTGGCGAGCCGTTCCTGGAGCTTCTCGCGATCGTAATCAGAGGTGGTCTCCTCGATCTGTGCCTTGATCTGAGCAATGCGTGCCTGGATTTCATTCTTCTTACCGGCACCGCTGACGATCGTGGTGTTCTCCTTATCGATCATCACTTTCTTAGCCCGGCCGAGCATATTGATGGTGACGTTCTCGAGCTTGATGCCGAGATCGGCGGAGACCATGGAGCCGGCAGTAAGGATTGCGATGTCCTCAAGCATCGCCTTGCGACGATCGCCGAAGCCGGGCGCCTTGACGGCCGCGACCTTGAGGCCGCCGCGCAGCTTGTTGACCACGAGGGTCGCAAGCGCCTCGCCCTCCACGTCCTCAGCAATGATGAGCAGCGGTTTGCCGGCCTGTACCACCGCCTCAAGGAGGGGCAGCAGCTCCTGAAGCGCTGACAGTTTCTTTTCATAGATCAGAATATACGGGTCTTCCATCTCGACCCGCATCTTTTCGGCATTGGTGACGAAGTAAGGCGACACGTAGCCACGGTCGAACTGCATGCCTTCGACGACTTCCAACTCGGTTTCGAGCGACTTGGCTTCCTCGACCGTAATCACGCCCTCATTGCCGACCTTTTTCATGGCGTCAGCAAGAAAGCGCCCAATCTCTGCGTCGCCGTTGGCCGAGATGGTACCGACCTGGGCAATTTCCTCGTTCGAGGTGACGTTCTTCGAGTTCTTCTGCAGGTCCGCGACCACCGCCTCGACCGCAAGGTCGACGCCACGTTTCAAATCCATTGGGTTCATGCCGGCAGCGACAGCCTTGGCACCCTCCCTAACGATCGCGTGAGCGAGCACGGTCGCCGTAGTTGTGCCGTCACCGGCCTGGTCTGAGGTCTTCGAGGCGACCTCGCGTACCATCTGTGCGCCCATGTTCTCGAACTTGTTTTCGAGCTCGATCTCCTTGGCGACGGTCACGCCGTCCTTGGTGATCCGCGGTGCGCCAAACGACTTGTCGAGTATGACGTTGCGGCCCTTTGGGCCAAGCGTCACGCGGACCGCGTGGGCCAGTGTATCGATGCCGTGCAGCATTCTGTCACGTGCGTCGACCGAAAATCTTACTTCCTTGGCAGACATGTCAGTATTCCCTTTTGTTTGACCTCATTTTCGCAAGCTGCCGTTGGCCACCCCCGATGATGAGGGATTATTGATCAGATGTTTTCTCGGCCTTCGAGGCGACCGGTTACGGCGTCCTCAGGACAAGAATTTGCAGGATGTGATCAGGCCGCCTTCTTCTTGGCCTCGGCCTCGATAAGGACCCCCATAATGTCGCTCTCCTTCATTATGAGGTACTCCACACCATCGATTTTGACCTCGGTGCCCGACCATTTGCCGAACAGGATGCGGTCGCCGACCTTGACGTCAATCGGAATGAGCTTGCCACTCTCGTCGCGACCGCCAGGGCCAACCGCGGACACATTGCCCTGCTGCGGTTTCTCCTGGGCAGTGTCGGGAATGATTATACCGCCGGCGGTCTTTGCCTCGGCTTCGATGCGCTCGATGACAACGCGGTCGTGAAGCGGTCGGAATTTCATTGGTGTCCTCCTGCGTTTTGCAAATCCGGCGGATTTATAAGGCTGATCGTGTCTCAAAAGCTGTTCGTTATGGGTCTGAACTTCCAGACCCCTTGTGCGCAATCAGCTGGCCTTATTAAATGCTTTGGACGAGCCTGTCTTGATTGCCCCACCGGCCTCGGTCGCGATCTCTTGAGTAAGCGCGCATAGCTCGTTGCTCTGCCCGGACACGATCTCGAATTGCTTGCGCATTTGCGCGGTCGACAGCTCGAAAAACTCCGACGGTGACTTCGCACCCAACAGTTCATGGACGTTGTCGAAGGCGGCGCACGTGTTGGTCCGGACAATCTCGATAAGCTTGTGATTATAGTCTGTCGCCCGCTTGGCAGCGGTCTCGTAGGTATTTTCGAGCAAGTCGATCGCTTCCTCACTGGCTACCTTGGCCTTCGCGTAAGCGTCCCTAGTCTGCTCGACCCCTTTTTCGGCCATCTCACGAAATGCCGCTGGCATTTCCGCGTTCGGTAGACCAAATTTTGGCATCTCGAACTTCGGCATGCCGTAGTCCGGCATGGCGAAGGAGAAGGCGGCGTGCTTCGTGGTCTTGGCTTTATTGGCGGCATTAGTGGTTTGCGTCATGACACTTTATCCTTTAGAGGGCGGGTTTGAGTAGACCTCCTGGCGCCGCCCTCAACGATGCCGGTAGACCGGTTTAGAGAAGTGTTCAGTGCGGCCCTTGTTGCAACTTAATCGCCGTCGTCCCGTTCGCTGACTGACTGATTTCCGTGAGGCATTCCTCGAAACTGGGAAAAGGTCCAGAAGAAAGGTTGCCGTCATCCTCAATCGCGTACCAGCCAAATTTGATACCGCGCATGTCGGAGCGGTTTTCATTGACGTAATACGGCACGGTCATATGGCGCTCGAATTGCCTTGCCCTTCAATGAGTTGCAGGGATCCGTGAGCGATGCTCGAACGCCCGAGCGTTCATGCGCACATGATCGCGAGCCAAACTCTTTTGAAGCATCATTGTGCCGACCGACGGCACCAGGGCTGCCAATGTGGGGGACCGGGGACTTCGGTACGTCGCCGATTTTCAGGCAGCTCTCGGACAAGCAGCTGCTTGCCAGTAACTAAATATTTGGGGTCTGGGACGTAAACCACAATGGCGGGATGAGATATTAATGCCGACGAAGAAGCGGTTTCTTTGGTGCTAGTGGACTGACTCTAACGTTTGCCTCCCTCCTTCGACAGCGGCGAGCACGCGTTTTGGGTCTGCGGTCCACACTAAGGGCTTGGGATTGAGGTTTGTCTCGGCGACCAAACGGTTGATGGCAACCTGCAGATCAATGACAGATCGAAAAGCGCCGCGTTGAGGCGCTAGCGCGTGAGCTTGGCGGAGAAGCCTTCGACCGCGTTGGGTCAGGATGCTGAGGTCGGGGGAAGTCGAACGTCCAGCGGGTATGCCGCGCCAGCCACTGGCGCACCTTTGGAAGCTTGGGTTGTCCGATCAAACATCCCTCGCCAAAAAACTCATCTATGCCGAGGAGCGCGACCACGGCTTCCTTTCCTTGCTTGGAGACGATGGCGATTTTGACTTTGCCTTCCTTGATATAGAATACTGCGTCTGCCGCATCGCCCTGTGAAAAAATGATTTCGTTCTTACGGTAGGTCGAGATGCTCCGACCCTGGCCCACGGTTTGAAAGAATGCCGCTGGATCAAACCGCGTCTCAACAGTTTCCTTCGCCGCCGCAATCTGCTTGGCCATTCTCGCCTTCTTCCAATCTTCTCCGCGAATCATTCGCGACGTTCGTTCCTCCCATCCTGAATGGACTGGGCGGACAAGGAACGAGCGATAGGTCAAGATTTCGCTTGCCGATTGGCGTCAGCGCTGCAACTGGGGAGGATGACGACTTCGGCGCGTCGCCATCTGGGGCAGCTTTCAGCCGAGCCACAGCCGCCCACGAATAACGTGGGACTGCCCGATCCCAACTACAAGGGTCGGCCAAGATTTAGGCGCATAGGCCAATCAGCCGTAGCTCAATGTACCAAACTAGCCTCACGTTGGAGCCTGGGAGGCGTTTGCGCCGCTGGACGTCTCATTTCCCAACCCCATTTTCAAACTAACGTTTGAAAATGTGTCGAGAGTACGGCAAATCAGCAAAAAGCTCGAAGGATGACTCGAAGGGAGATGGTGTGGAGCAAAAGAAGCTCGTCTACCTCCCGCATTTCGCTGGTGTGGCGATCCGAGGTCGCTCTGTGACAAACATCCCTTATTGTATTGCGTTTAGTATTGCGTTTGACATGCTTGTGCCCCGTCTTGGCTTTTTTAATTGCTTGCTGGTCCGGTGTTAACACGGGAGTGTCATTGAAGCTGCGGTGCCCTGTTCGTTGGGTGACACAGAAATGAACCACTTCACGGCACCCTTAGGCATCATCTGCTCCGATAAACGTAGGCCCGGCCGAGATAGTAGCATGGCTAAACATATGAGGCACGATCAGCACCATTCCCACGCTCTGCATATAAGTGTTCTTCGACTGAGCGTGAAGCTCCTGCCGGCATCAGCGCGAGCCCCGGGCGATGGGGTTTGGTCCTGTGGAAAAGCTTTGGCTGACTCGTTGCCTCATCTGAGGTAAAGCCAGCCGATATGGCGCACTGGCCGAACCAGCCTCTGTTCTATTTGCTGTCGGCAGGCGCAGCAGGCGGCCGATCATCATCGGCACGAGCGAACCCCTCCATCGCGATTTTCCAAGTACCGTTTTCGCGCCTCAGAATTCTAAACCAGTTGCCCCGGATGGTCTTGTCTTTGACGGTGACGGAATAGTTTCCCGCCGCCCATATGCTGTCGTTGCTACGCAGTTCGAGATTCTTGAGTTCGAGTGTGATGCCAGTGGCGCCAGCGTCGATGATCCCTTGATAATGCTTTAGTATCGCGTCTCGCCCGGGCTTAAATCCGTAATGAGGGGCGAGCATCACCAACAATGCATCCGATGTGAAGAGTGATGCTATTCCTGCGGCGTCTTTCTTACTAAGTAGGTCGCTTTCCCGCGTACCTAGTGCATTGGTGGCGTTCATCAGTTCCTGCAATTCTGGCTGCTGGGCAAGAACGGGCAACGACAGGCAGCCGACCATCAGCAAAGCTGCGGCAAATATTGCGCTTTTCATGATGCCCCCCTCGACGGATAAAAAGTTGACGCTTTCGGTGGCACTTGACCTTCGGCTGGTAATTTTGCCCCAGTTGCTTCGTGTTTGATAGACACGGAACTTATCTTGCCCAAATTCAGCGCTAGTCGCCATAAAAGCGGATGTTCTATGCGGCTCGTCACTTGCCGCTGGCTTCCTATCTTTGGTTCGGCCCTGTTTGCGTTGGAACAACGCGGAATGCGCTTGATATTGCCTACGAACTGATTTAAACAGCTGTTTGAATTCCATTCCTGTCAGTGGCGTTTATTTACGCAGCGTCTAATGCACACACGATCAGGTCTAGAGCTTTAGTGTATTGGAGGAAGGCATGGACCACCACACACAAGCCCTCTTGGCGCTCTCTGTCACCGCGGTGCTTTGTCTCGTGGCTTGGGTTTGGGCGCGCCGACGTTTGATCCGCTTCCATGCGGGTGTCGATAGACATGACACGCTGTGAATTAGCGATGTTGCCTAATTGCGAAAAAGCTTGTCCCTAACGTAACGCGACGTGGGAGTAAGTCTGATACCGCGTGGCTTGCCCCAGATCGCCTTGTCGATTTCCTTCTTATCGCCAATCTTTAATTCACCAGACGCCTTTCTGGCCACAAAAATCGCATCGCTCATTCTTCTGCCTGAGCGACGGTTCTTGGCCTTTACCTCTTTCCACAGGCGAACATGGCCAACTTTGAGCTTGGGCAATTCCTCCTTTATTTCCCTACGAAGGCAGTCCTTTTCGCTCTCGTTGGCGCGTTTTCTGCCGCCAGGAAACATCCACAACCGGTCGCGCTTGCGACGTACTAACAGGACTTTCCCGCGTTTCATCGCTATAAGCTTTGATGATTTCGCCATCTATCCAATAGCACCGTTGTGAACACGGAATCGCCAACTATTATGACGCTTTTCCCGTGGAAAATTAAGTGATTGCGCGCTTTGCACATCGGCGACGTGAGCGCTCGCCTGAGAGAATGGAGGAATGTAAAGAAGTTTACTGTGCCCACTCGCATAAGACGATATGAATTTGAAACGGGTTGTACGGCTTGGGAAGAAAACGTCCTCCTTCCGGAATATCGTGCTCTGTTGGTATCTCGCGACCTGAAGTTACGATGATCTTAATCGGCGGCCAGCGATCGCGCACGGCATGAGCCAGCTTAAGACCGTCCATAGAACCCGGCATGTGAATGTCGGTAAATACCACCCGGATATCATTGCGGCTCTCAAGTATCTCTATTGCTTCGTCGGCGTTGGCCGCCTCAAGTACCTCAAAGCCTGCATCCTCAGCCACCTTGACCGCGGCCCAACGAATGAGCGTTTCGTCTTCAACGATGAGAACAACTGGGGCCGCTTGTGTCCCGCTATCGCCCAAACGTTTAACTCACGCGATTAGAATGCCGAACTCGGCCTTTGTCTGCGTGACAGCTTTGTGTCGGTGCGACAACATTTAGGTGCGACGATTCGTTCCTTGGCCCACGGGAATTCGAACCGCTACCCAGCTCGCGGGGCTTTTTGTCTCGCGGCTGAAAACCTTTCTGATCTTCACTCGTACTCGGGCACCGCAACGTGTATCGATCACACGTAACGAAGCTGGGGATTAAGCGATGCCGCCATACTAATTTGTTGCTAACCGTTAGTGACGACAGCCGCTCGCGCAATACGTGCTCGCCGCGAAAGAACGGCGATAGCAGGTTCTTTTCGAATTGATAATTGATTGTCGCCTTCGGCTTCAAGAAGTAGCGCATCGACAGGAAGAAAGCCTGCAGGAATGCTGCGAGGAAGAATCAACGGGCCGTCTGACCTAAGCGCATATGCAGCCTCCGGCTCCGCACTAAAGAAAAAGCTCGGCTGGAGAGCAACCGGGGGCCGATAGTTGTCAAAGCTGACGCGCGGCCGCCAAAGGGCGCTTTCTAGCCATTGCGTCGGCGCCCCACACAGTAAGCCGCCTCTCATGATCGCAGGCGGCCCGGATGCCATTCGGCTTGCAGAAATTGGAAGCCGATACGGGGTCAAATTTGTGAGTTGATCGACAAGTGAGCGATTTTGCTCAGTTTCCATGGGGCAGACCAGCGTATACTGGAATCTCATCGACGCTCTCGATCAGGCGGTCGATGCCTGAGAGGTCGGTAATGCTCCCGCCTGGAAACCACGGAAGCGGCCTATGCCAGAGCTAAACCGCGCCATCTCAGACATTCCGGACATCTACCTTGCGCCGGCCTGCCTACACTGCACGACGCAAATGAAAATATTAGGCGTGATACTTCCCGATGCGGGTCGTGGAGATCGGACATTCGAGTGCCCAAAATGCCATTACGTTCATACGTGGGTCTTCAAACCATCTAACCGCTTCTATCTTTAGTACGGTGAGTAGCTGTGTTGGACTTTCCCAATCAAAGCCGATTCTTCGATTCAACTCGGCTCGCAGTTCGATTTTGGGGACATGACAGGGCTATGGAATGGTCATTCTTTGTAACGGGAACAGCACTCGAGAGACTACAACCCGGCGCAGAGCGAGATGAGGCCAGCCTTCTTCGAGCCTTTGACTCAAATCGGGAAAGGATCTACGCCGCAGCGACTAAGGCTTATGGCCGGGAGCGCAAGGGCTCTTACGAACTAAACGTAGCGGACTTTCCGTCCCGATTCGGACCGTAGTGAGCCTGGATTAGCGACCGCTTAACTGGGTGCGATAACAGAAAAGCCCCAACAGCAGTCAGTGACTGGCGGCGATAGATGCTCACGCGCGAGACGCCTCGAAAGTGCGCGCAGATAGTCGGTCGCGGCATTCCGGCATCGGGGAACGAACACGGACAACGTGAGCAATTCAGCTCAGATGTTTGCAATTACTCAGAGCATTTTTATCCACTCGCAAATGAGGCCTAGCACGACAAGATGCACACCGCCATTTTCTGATCATCCTCATGACCGTACTAATTCTTGGCGGCAGCGCTCGGTATATTCGGGGACACTGGTTCTAGGTTCAACGCAGTGCGCATTCGTTTACCTGCTGTTGCAGTCGCAAGTGACAACGTGAGAGTCCCTTCAAGCAAACGCTGTTGACTGCCTAAATGTCAGCGTCCACCGTTCCGACACAGTGGCAAGGAGATTTGAGTGTTTGAAATTGCAGTAAAAGAGCATATGGAGGTGATCGGCGCCGATGGCGTTCACGTCGGAACCGTCGAACGCGTCGAAAATGGTCGAATTAAATTGACGAAAGCTGACAGTGGTGAAGGCGAACACAGGGGCCACCATCATTACATTAGTTTAAGTTTGGTCGCGGAAGTTGAAGGTCGACGGGTTCGCCTCTCTGCGAACGCTGCGGTCGCTGTCACCATGGAAGAAGAGCAGTCTTAAAAGACGTCGTATTTATTTGCGCGCTGGGCGGATCATGCGGTGGAAGACCTTAGCTGGTGGCGCATAACTACTGGCGGCGGCTACATATCCTGAGTTGTCAGGCGTTGGTCGTTGACCGTTTGGGCTAGAATACCTCGTGCAAGGCGCGATCCTGGATCTTGTCGGGACGTCTTGCTCGACTTTGCCCCGCTTAAGCCGCAGCTTAAAAACGAGTGAGATGCTAGCAACGTAGTTCGCGCTTCAACTAGGGGATGGGCAATGTCTAAGGGCCAGGAAAGCAACAAAGAAAAAAGGAAGCCGAAGGCAGACAAAAATCGAGTTAAGGGCGTGTCGGCCTACAAGGCAGCACAAAGTCAGGGGAAGCCCGCCAGAGGTCGGTTTGGAAAAAAGCCCTAGGGAGAAAATTTGGATAGGCGATCATCTTCGCTTTCGAGTCGGTGCCTTGGCTAGCGGTTCATTCTAATGGGCACTCAAAGACGAGCCCTGAAGCGGGGTCGCCGTGAATGGCTCAGCTAGACGGCGCCGCCCATGCCCTTTTTCGTCAATTGTTGCCTGGCGCTTTCGCTCTTGGAGAGGTGATCAAGACCCATTCCGCGCAAAACGTTAGGCGCCTTGGTGAATTGAACCGTCGCGTAATCAACAATCTCAATGCGATTTCCCCACGCGTCGCGGAAGTTTAGCAACGGCTCTGCGATCTGTTCGATTCCCGCTGCCCGAAGAGCACGCCCAGCGGCCTCCTTATCGTCTACAACGAGGCCAAAATGCCGTCCGTCATCGGACGGCTGCTTGCGGCCCCTCTCCAGGGCGATGAACTGGTCGCCGAGATCGATGAAGGCCATGCTGTCGCTTTTGCCGCGCAACTCGAATCCGAATAGACGCTCATAAAAGGCTAGTGCTTCCTGCGGTAGCAAAGCACAAGCACACAACGCCCTAAGCTCCGCTCGGCGGCAGCAGCGCCTTTGGATGGCGCCTTTTCGGTCGGGATCCGACATCTTGGATAAGCGCGCGCTTAGAGGATCGGGAAGCGAAGAGCCGTACCTATTGCGCGATCGCGCTGGTGACATGGAGCGGCTTGCCGCTGGAGTCCTTGATCTCCTTAGCCCAGACCTTCTCTGTCTCTGAGACGACTTTCTTCGGCATCGGCACGTAATCGAGGTCCTCGGCCATCTTGTCGCCCTTGGCGTAGGCCCAGGCGAAGAATTTAAGCGCCTCGACCGTGGCCACCGGGTCGGACGGCTGTTTGGGAATGAGGATAAATGTCGCTGCCGTCATCGGCCAAGAATTGGTGCCCGGCTGATTGGCCAGTATCAGTCCAAAGCCCGGCGCCGAATTCCAGTCCGCGTTAGCGGCGGCGGCCTGAAAGGCCTCACCGGTAGGCGCGACGGTCTTGCCCTCCTTGTTGACCATCTTCGTATAGGTCATTTTGTTCTGTAGCGCGTAAGCATATTCGACATAGCCGATCGAGCCCTTGGCCTGGCTGACGTTATTGGAAACGCCCTCATTGCCCTTGGCGCCGATGCCCACAGGCCATTCGACCGACGTTGCCGAGCCGACTTTCGATTTCCAATCGGGGCTCACCTCAGCCAAATAGTAAGTGAAATTGAAGGTCGTGCCAGAACCATCGGAGCGGTGGACGACCGCGATTGGCTGCGAGGGCAGCTTGGCATGGGGGTTTAGCTTCTTGATCGCAGGGTCGTCCCAGCTTTTCACCGTGCCGAGAAAGACGGCGGCCAGGGTCGGACCGTCGAGGACAAGGTCGCCCGGAGCGAGGCCTTCGATATTCACGACCGGCACGATGCCGCCCATCACCATCGGAAACTGAACCAACCCGAACTTATCGAGCTCCTCCCCCTTAAGCGGAGCATCGGTGGCGCCGAAGGTCACGGTCTTCGCTTCGATCTGCTTAATACCTCCACCGGAACCGATTGATTGATAGTTGATTCCGACACCGGTCTCTTTCCTATAGGTGTCCGCCCATTTGGAATAGACCGGATAGGGAAATGTGGCGCCAGCGCCCGAAATCTCGGCGGCGGCAGCGGGAAGAACGATTGCGGCTAGGAAGCCGGCTGCGGTAATTGCTCGGAGGTGGTTCACTGCATATTCTCCTGTCCTTGGATCGGCGCAACAGCGCAGGCGAATAGGTCGCGATCACCCGTACGTACTAGGACGCATGCTGGGGGCCAGTCTGCACAATAACGACCACATATAATCGTCACACGTGGGGTTGTTGGCGCGATCAACTCCGTCGTGCGGGCAGGCAGCTGCCAGATCCACTGCGGACCCTCGCCAAACGGAAATAGCAGTGTCGGTTAGCGGCGATTATCTGTGAAACGATAAGTCGCCGTCCCGTTCTTAAGAAAGATGCAAAGGCTTACCGATGACAAAAGTAAAATCATCTCGTCATCAAACGAGATTTGAATCGCTAAGCACGAAGTTGACCGAGGTTTTTGTCTGCACCACCATGACACCACGGTCTAACCCGACCTCCAGCGGCATGTTCACTAACGTTCCTGCCCGGAACGAACTCAGCTCGAACGTCGGTGGTTTTGATCTCTACAACAAAGACAATCGGACCATCGGCACATCAAGGATATCGCTTTAGACGCGAGCGGTACCCCAAGTGTGACGATTATGAGGAGGGCGTTATTGTGCAGACTCGCCCTTAGCCTATGTCCTAAATGCACGCTGCCGGAACTTGGACCGTTCTCGGCGTTCTGGTAAATGACCCGCTCGACCAGCCCGGCAGCGCTCTCGATCGGACGGATGGGGCTGCGTTCATTGGGACGGGAGCATAACCGCTTAATTTTTTGACAGGTTGGCGCGCGCGACGTGTAACGGCGAGCCAGCGACCACCTAAATTATACTATTAGGGCGTCCTTGGCAGTAGTTGGTGTGCATTAGCGCGCGGAGCGCGCAATAGCTTTTCGAAGCTCCTCTGCTCCCAAAAACAGCACCGGCCCCGCGCCGATGAGTAGCCACTGCCTTGCACTCAACGCCGTCTGGCCCAGGATGTGTTGGAGCACGGGCACGTAGACGAATGCCATCAGGAGCAAAAGCGAGGCCGCGACCGAAGCTGGGAGGAGAGGATTCGAGAGGAAACGCATGCCAAAAATGGACCGCGACGTGCTCCGGCACTCGAATGCATTGACCATCTGCATGAGCACGATCGACGCAAAGACCAGCGTCGAGAGCAGCGAGAGCTCCAGTCCACCGGCCGGCAGCGGGCCGCCGAGCTGCCACCCGAAGTACAAGGCGGCGCCGGCGGGGAGAAACGCGAGCGAGAGCGCTGCCTCTAAAGGCCCGAGAAAGCCAAACGCGCGTCCAAGGACGCTTCTGTCGAGCGTTCGCTCCGTCCGACTGCGAGGCGGGCGGGTCATCGTCGCGGCTTCAGGCGGCTCTGCACCGAGAGCCAACGCAGGCAGGAGGCTCACTCCGAGGTCCAAGGCTAGGAGTTGCAACACGGATAGGGCGAGCGGAATTTTTCCAATAGAGAGCCCCCACACGAGGAATGGTGCGAGCTCGGCCACGTTGACGGTGAGGTCGTAGGTCAGGAAGCGGCGAATGTTATCGAAGACCGCGCGGCCCTCTTCTACGGCGTCGACAATGTGGGCGAAATTGTCGTCGAGCAAAACGATGTCCGCCGCTTCGCGCGCGACGTCGCAACCTTCCAATCCCATCGCGACACCGATGTCCGCCTGGCGCAAGGCGGGAGCATCGTTGACCCCGTCGCCGGTCATCGCCACCACCTCGCCCCGTGCCTGCAACGCACGCGCGATGCGGAGCTTCTGGTCCGGGGTGATGCGAGCGAACACCGAGACCGGTCCGGACAATAAACTCGCCAAAGCTTTTCCGTCCACGGGCAGGTCGCTTCCCAAGACCGGGTCACCCGGCGGAAGGCCGGCCTTGTCAGCCACAATCCGCGCCGTCGCGGGATGGTCGCCGGTGAGCATGAGGACGCGGATGCCCGCTAAGTGACAGCGAGCGACGGCCTCCGGCACCTCCGGGTGCAATGGATCAGCAATGCCAACAAGGCCCAGAAGCTCGAGATTGGTTTCTGCAGTCGCAACGGTTGTCAGCGCAGTTGGGCTCAGACGATGAGCGAGCACCAGCACTCGCAGGCCTTCTTGCGCAAGGCTCTCGACGGCGCCGAGCATTCCAGCACGCCGCCGCTCGTCGAAGGGCACGCCCTCCACACCCTCGCGAACTGTATCGCAGAGGGGGAGGACCGATTCCGGCGAGCCTTTGGTCAATACCTCAAATCCTCCGGAGGAGGTCTGGTGCACTGTACTCATGCGCCGTCGTGTGGAGTCGAACGCGAATTCGTGTACGCGCGGCTCGCCGCCCTCCGCAGGCTCGAGTTGGCAGCCGCCCTTGGTCGCAAGAGCCGCCAGTGCACCGTCGATTGGATCCCCAAGGCAGCGCCAGCGCCCCTCATGCTGCCCCACGGTGGCATTTCCGCAGAGCATCGCCGTTCTCAAGAGCGTCCCGAGTGGTGCAAGCTCCTCCGGCGAGAGCGGTCGGCCGTTCTCGAGTAGGACTCCCTGGGTGCTGAAGCCAACCCCCGTGACTGAATAGCGTTTCCCGGCTACGACAACTGCCTCGACCGTCATCTGGTTGGCCGTCATCGTGCCCGTCTTGTCGGAGCAGATGACCGTGGTCGCGCCAAGCGTCTCAATCGATTCGAGGTGGCGAACCAGCGCTCGGCGGCGGGCCATTCGCTTAGCGCTTATGGCAAGGGACGTCGTGACTGTCGGCAGAAGCCCATTGGGAACGAGCGCCACAATCACGCCCACCCCCACGAGTAGGCCGGTGTGGATCGACCCTCCGATAGCAAAGGAGATACCGAAGAAGACAAGGCCCATAGCCACGGCGCAGGCCGCAATCACATGAACGGTGCGACGGAGATCGATGCGCAACGGCGTGGGCCGCCGAACGACCCCCCCCGTCAAGCGTGAAATCCCCGCAAGTTGTGTGCTCTCGCCAGTAGCGACGACGGCGGCCCGCGCAAATCCCGAGGTCACGAATGACCCCGCGAAAACGACGTTCGCGGCCGATGTCGGGTCGTTCGATTCATACGCCCTCGCGTCGCGCGCGGCCGGCTTCGATTCGCCAGTCAGGATTGAGTTGTTGACGTGCAGTCCGTCCGAACTCACCACCCGCGCGTCGCAAGAAATTCGATTGCCGTCTCTCAGAAGAAGGATATCGCCCGGCACGAGTTCCTCAACAGTAATCGCTGTCTGCTGCCCACCGCGAACGACCGCGGCCTGTTGGGGGAGCAGCAAAGCAAGAGCCTTCGTCGCCTGTTCCGCCCGATACTCCTGGATGAAGCTGAAGAGGGCGTTGATGAGGATGACGAGGATGATCGCGACGCCAAGCTGTGGAGTTCCAGTCGCGAAGGCGAGTCCAGCGGCGACCCAGAGCAACAGCGCGAAGAACTGTGTCAACTCCGCGCCGAACTTTCGCAGCAATCCGGCGCCAGGAGGCTTTGGCAGCTCATTGCGTCCATAACGCTGGCGACGGATCTCGGCCTCTTTGCCGGAGAGCCCTTCCCGACTCGTTTGGAGCGCGGCGAGGGCGGCATCCGGCGACAGCCGGATCAACTGCACCAGATCGAAGAAAGTAGGGGCTGGTGTCAGGCGTACCTCCTGTCACCGTGGCATTTGGCCACCAGTGCGGTCGCGAGAAGACAGGTGCTAAGCGGTTTGGAGTGAACGGACGCCAGGAATGACCGAGCATAGACGGCCGGGCCTGGACAATTCCTATTGTGCGCCTGGGCACGTCTAATTCCAACGCTCGGCTTGTCTTCCACCAAAACTCTGAGCAGCCGCTTGCGATCGCTCGCATGTCAAATTTATGCCTCTAATCCCGTGCGGGCTCGTAGCTCGGTCTCAATCGAGAATAGAGACTGTGTCAGCGGAGGCATCGAACACGCTTATGGTTGTCATTTGGCAACCGAACGAGGCGCGGCGATACTTTCGTTCCGCACGTCAGAAGACATAGTCCCATTCGCCTTTTGTGGTGCGGTTTGCTGTCCGGCCAACGCCAGCGCCACCACAGGATTCATGCTGTCGACCATCGACGTCGGGATCAAGATCGTGGCGCCGCGTTCCTTGGTCGTCTCATAAATGATATTCATGGCGCGCAGCTGCAGAGCCGCAGGGTGATCAGCGTAGGTCATAGCCGCCTCGACGAACTTTCCCGCGATTGCCGCCTCAGCTGAACCAAGAATGACCCGAGCTTGCTTCTCGCGCTCCGCTTGCGCTTGTCGAGACATAGCGTCTTGCAATGCTACCGGGATCGCGACGTCGCGAATCTCAACGGACTTAACCGAAATGCCCCAGTCGGCGGTTTTCCGGCCGATCTCGCCACGTAATAGGTCATCCGCCGCCGTGCGTTCCGATAGCAGCGCCGACAGCATTGATGACCCGATCATTTCGCGAAGCGATGTTTGGGAGACCCGATCGATCGCTTCACGATAGTCCGTAATATTCAAAGCCGCCTTTTGCGCGTCATGGACGAACCAAAAGATGATCGCGTCCACATTCACCGGGACTGTATCTTTCGTCAGCGCCGCTTCGGCACTGAAGGCCGTGGTCTGAATGCGCTCGTCGATGATAGCGACAACATGGTCGATGACCGGAATGATAAGGAAAAGGCCGGGCCCTTTGACGCCGCGCAATTTTCCCGCGCGTAGGATGACGAACTTTTGCCAAGTGTTGGCCATCTTCAGCGCGGAGGCGATGATAACCCCTACGATCACAAGTGGAACACTCAAATAAAGGTGGTTTGTTGCGCCCAATGCCGCGCCAACAGCCAGGCATGCGACGGTCAGAAATACAGTAATGGGATTTATTTTCGTGGTCCCAACGATCGGTCCGCCCCTCAGGAAGCGATTTTGATCCTCGGCTCAGTACACTTCTGAGCAATATTGCTCATACGAATGCGTTTCCGCGATCCTTTCCCGGATGGCATCACAGATCGTCAATTCGGATAAACTGCTTTAGTACTGTCGCCCGGTGAAAAGTCGCGTTTTCTCTTATGGTGTCGCCACACAAGGCTGAAGGCTACTATCCCTGATTTGTATCGCTGCCCTTTTGTTCACCGCGACCTGAGAATACTCATCTCGCGAAACGAAATAAGCCGACGCCTCCTTTCGTCCCAAAGAACCATGCGCGCGCATTGGACGCTCTCACGGAGCGTAAGCCGCCCGACGGCTGCGAGCTCTGGGTGATCCAGTAGCACCTGTGGCAATCGGTAGTACGGGATACGGCTGCAGAGATGGTGGACGTGGTGCACCCCGATATTGGCGGTGAACCAACGCAGGACGCTTGGAAGGTCATAATGGGAGCTGCCGTGGAGCGCCGCGTCGTGAAAATTCCAGCCACCGGCACGAGCCCAGAAGGTGTCCTCGAATTGATGCTGAATGTAGAACAGCCAGACCCCAATCGAAGCTGCCAGAAGCGTGATCGGCATTTGTATGAGCAAGAATGGGCCTAGTCCGACCAGCCAGATCATCGTCGCCGCGAGGACGGCGATTGCGAGGTTCGTTGCCATCGTGCTGAGCCAGAAGCGCCAACTACTTCGCATCAGCCCCGCCGGCAGTCGGTGCTGCAAGACGAACAGATACATGGGACCAATGCCAAACATCACGATCGGATTTCTGTACATCCGATACATGAGCTGACGCCATCGGGATAACGCTAGAAACTCGCGCACGGTGAGCGTGTCGACGTCGCCGAATCCACGGTGATCGAGATTGCCCGAGTTCGCGTGGTGAAGAGCGTGACTGTGCCGCCAGAAATCGTAGGGCGTCAGCGTCAAGACACCAATGATGCGTCCGACCCAGTCATTCGCGCGTCGGCGGCGGAAGAATGACCCATGGCCACAATCGTGTTGGATCATGAAGAGGCGCACGAGAAAACCGGCCGCCGGCACTGCGAGCAACAGGCCAACCCAGTAACCGGTGGCGAGAGCGGCCCACATCAGAACCCATAAGATCACGAAAGGCACGGACGTGATGATGAGCTCGACCGTGCTGCGGGCGCAATTCGGCTCCCGATAGCCGGCGAGTATCGGCGCCCACCCCCGAGGAGCGCGTGTGGCAGCAACACTCGGATCTGCTTCATGCATTCAGAATTTTGCTCCCTAATCGAATTTTGCTCCCTAATCGATCGGGACCTGTTCACGCATGCATTTTTGATCCTGGCTCAATGCATTTCTGAGCAATATTGCTCATAAGAATGCACCTCTTTGTGCTCGATGTTGCCATCTCTGAGGCGGGCCTAGCGGGCACGTCGCCGTCGAATAGCTATTAGTGGTTGCGTGAAATCAATCTCTGAATTGTTATTCCGCTGACTGGAGGCGTTCCGTGCCCCGAGACTATGATTTCGTGATCGAATTTGCGTCTCACCAGGCGCATTTAACCTTGCGCGATGGAACCCCGTTTTTAATCCGCCGGCTTATGGTGGAGGATACTGCCCTCTATCCAGACTTTCTAAGCGACATCACCGCCGAGGATCTTCGGCTGCGCTTCTTCGGAGCAATGCGAGACGTGAGCCACGAGCTCCTCGATAAGCTCATCCATTACGATCCGGTCTGTGCGATGGCGTTCATTGCCGTCGACGAGCAAAGCCAAAAGATGCTCGGTGTGGTGCGCCTGCACGACGATACAAGCGGAGGGACCGCCGCCGAATTTGCCATTCTGGTGCGTTCGCGGCTTAAGGACCACGGCGTCGGTTGGCTGTTGATGAAGCACATGATCGAATTTTCAAAGCACAAAAATCTAAAGACCGTACAAGGCCAAGTGCTGTCGGAGAATACCACCATGCTTGCCATGTGCGCCGAACTCGGCTTTCACATAACCGACGATCTGGACGATCCCGGCGTAAAGACCGTGAAACTGCCGGTGCCGTACCGCACATCTTGACGCTAATTTTCGCTGACATCATTCGCCGTTCTCAGGTAGGAATCTCTGGGATCCGCGCCGGCCTCGAACAGGGCCACAAATGGCTTTTCAATCGAAATGGGAGCTAAGCCATTGCCGCCATTGAGAACGAGTTGACGCGGCTGGGCGCTAGCCGTCCGTGTCTTAATCGACCGGCGATAAGTACTGACATAATCCTGGGCCATTCTTGTGGCCGTGAACCTCTTCTCAAACTGTTGTCGGACCGCATGGCGATCGTAAGCCAAGATCGCCGGCAGCGCTGCGATGGCTTCTTCCTCACTGCCGACTATTTTGCCGGTGATGCCGTCCTCGATGATCTCGGGGACCGACCCGCACCGGAACGCGAGGACTGGCGTGCCACACGCCATGGCTTCAATCATCACCAGCCCAAATGGCTCGGGCCAATCAACCGGAAACAACAGAGCGGCCGCCTCACTCAGGAAACGCGTTTTCTCATGGTCGTTGATTTCCCCGATGAACTCTACGCCCGGGCCATCAATAAGCGGGAGTATCTCGTTGCGGAAGTACTCTTCATCGACCTTGTCGACCTTGGCTGCGATCTTTAGTGGGATGCCAGCAGCGCGCGCAATCCTGATTGCGCGATCTGGACGCTTTTCAGGCGAAATCCGTCCTAGGAAGGCAAGGTAGCGTCCCCGCTCGAACGACGGTCGATGCAGGTCAGCCGGAATACCGTGGTGGATAGTCTCAACAAAATTGGCATGCGGCAATGATTTGCGCTGGTCATGGGAGATGGAAACCAACGGCATTTCGGCGAAGCGAGCATAAAAGGGCTTGAGATCTGCCAAATCCTGCCGGCCATGAAGCGTAGTCAAAGTCTGAGCGGCCAGCGAGCGGAAAAGCGGGAAGTGGAAGAAATCGATATGAAAATGGATAATGTCGAACTCTTTCGCCCGCTCGCGCACCTTATCGATCATCATCATGAAGTGCGGCACGGTGTCCTTCACTAAGGGATCGAGGCGCAACGCGCGGGTGCAGCAGGGAACCAAATCGGCGCTGGTGATAGAGTCCGCGCTCGCAAAGAGCGTCACCTCGTGGCCAAGCCCGACAAGTTCTTCGGTCAAGTAGGAGACGATCCGCTCAGTGCCGCCATAGAGACGAGGAGGAACGCTCTCGATGAGCGGAGCGACCTGTGCAATTTTCATGACCTGTACTTTCCAGCAACGATTGCAAATGCGTGCAGCGCAGCTTGGCTGCAGTTCCACAAGACTAGCTTCAACAACACCGTCTCCCTGGCGCGGTAATAAAAATGCTCCGGTTGCCTGGGCGTGGTGAGCAACCGGAGCACGTTTAGATTTCGGCGTGACGCCGTACCAAGACGTCGCCATTTTTTGCCGATCTAAGCAGATCGAGTCTGTTCTCTTTTGACCACTGCATCTGAGGTAACCTCGATATTCTTGGGCATGTGGAGATTTTCGCAGAGACGCTGCTGCAATTCACAAACGTGAAACATGGCTCAGATCCAAAGAACACCGACGATGAAACCCAATGCTGGCCGTCCAATCCGCTCCAAATTGAAAGCCGTTGCGGCGGACGACTTAAAATCTTTGCCTCTGTGCGAGGTGGAGAAAAAATTGGATTCGTCGCCGGACGGCCTCACTCAAGCCGAGGCGCAGAAACGGCTCACCCAATATGGGCCCAACGAGATTAAAGAAAAGAAGAGCAATGAACTTCTGAAATTCCTAAGCTATTTTTGGGGACCCATCCCGTGGATGATCGAAGCGGCGGTGATCCTGTCGGCGGCGGCCCGGCATTGGCCTGACTTTGGCATCATCCTGCTCCTGCTTCTTGCCAACGCCCTGGTCGGATTCTGGGAAGAACACCAGGCGGGCAACGCAATCGCTGCCCTGAAGGCCACGCTGGCGATCAAAGCCAGGGTGAAACGTGACGGAAAGTGGATTACACCGGCAGCCCGTGATCTCGTGCCGGGCGACGTGATCCGCGTTCGCATGGGCGACATCGTGCCGGCGGATGCGCGCTTGCTGGAAGGCGACCCGGTTGAAGTCGATCAGTCCGCGCTGACGGGCGAATCGCTGCCCGCCACGCGCAAATCCGGCGAGGCAGTGTTTTCCGGCTCGATCGTCCGTCAGGGCGAAGCCGGTGCATTGGTCTATGGCACGGGTGCCAATACCTACTTCGGCAAGACCGCGGAATTGGTGCAAGGGGCACAATCGGTCAGTCACTTTCAGCGCGCGGTGCTCAAGATCGGCAATTACTTGATCGTCCTCGCGGTAGTTCTGGTGGCGACGATCATTGCCTTCGCGATCTTCCACGGTGATCCGATCCTCACAACGTTGCAGTTCGCCCTGGTGCTGACTGTAGCGGCGATTCCTGTGGCAATGCCCACGGTGCTATCGGTGACGATGGCGGTCGGCGCACGCCTGCTCGCAAAGGAAAAGGCGATTGTGACTCGTTTGGAGGCTATCGAGGAATTGGCGGGCGTGGACATACTGTGCGCCGACAAGACCGGCACCCTAACTCAGAACAAGCTGACCCTCGGCGATCCCTTCAGCTTGAACGACGTCCCCGCCGATCAAGTCGTCCTCAACGCCGCGTTGGCGTCGCGCGCCGACAATAACGACACTATCGACCTCGCCGTTTTGGGCGGCCTTAAAAACGATCAAGCCTTGAAAAGCTACAAGGTGGGCCATTTCCAGCCGTTCGATCCGGTGCATAAACGCACCGAGGCCGCCATCACCGGCCCTGACGGAAGGGCGTTCAAAGTGACGAAGGGCGCGCCGCAGGTGATCCTGGCATTGTCGGCCAACACCAGAGAGGTTAAGCCGGCTGTCGACAAGGCGGTCAACGAATTCGCTGCGCGCGGCTTTCGTTCACTGGGCGTGGCGCGGGCCGCGGCAGATGGCAAATGGCGGTTTCTTGGTGTGCTGCCGCTGTTCGATCCGCCGCGGGAGGACGCCAAGGCAACCATCGCGACCGCGCAGTATATGGGCGTGACAGTCAAGATAGTGACCGGCGATGCGCTGGCTATCGCTCGTGAAACCGCCAAGACGCTCGGGATGGGCACCAATATCCTTGATGCCAGCCATCTGGGCGACGAGAAGCAGCAAGGGACGATGGCGGTGGCGAAGGCTATCGAGAAGGCCGATGGTTTCGCCCAGGTGTTCCCCGAACACAAATTCCATATCGTCGCCGACTTGCAAACGTGTGGCCACATCGTAGGCATGACCGGGGACGGGGTGAATGACGCCCCCGCGCTCAAGAAGGCCGACTGCGGCATTGCCGTTTCTGGCGCGACCGATGCGGCGCGTGCAGCAGCTGCCATCGTACTGATAACGCCCGGCCTGTCGGTAATCATCGATGCGATCAAGGAGAGCCGCCGTATCTTTCAGCGCATGAACAGCTATGCGATCTACCGTATTGCCGAGACGCTCCGCGTGCTGTTGTTCATGACGCTGGCGATCTTGGTCTTCAACTTTTATCCGTTGACGGCGGTGATGATTGTGATGCTGGCATTGCTCAATGATGGCGCCATCCTGTCCATTGCCTATGACAATGTTCATTACAAAGATCAGCCCGAGGCCTGGAACATGCCGGTGGTGTTAGGGATCGCCACGGTGCTGGGTATCATCGGGGTCGTATCCGCATTTGGACTTTTTTATCTCGGCGAGCGGGTCTTCCACCTCGACCGCGCCCACATCCAAACGCTGATGTACCTGAAGCTTTCTGTGGCCGGACACCTGACGATTTTTCTGACGCGCACGCGCGGCCCCTTCTGGTCGATACGCCCGGCGCGGATTTTGTGGGTCGCGGTGCTTGGCACGCAAGCGTTGGCTACCCTCATTGCGGTGTATGGCGTGTTCATGACGCCCCTTGGCTGGGGTTGGGCACTTTTCGTGTGGGCCTATGCTGTGGCTTGGTTCTTGTTGAATGATCGCGTGAAACTGCTCGCGTATAGGGTTCTTGATTCTGCAAAAGCCAACCACCATCCAAAGTTGACGCCAAGCTCATCGCCGCGCTCCGCGCGCGGCAATGCCTAAGGATTGGGCGCCGTGTCGCAAACAGTCGGAAATGGAACGCATCGAGCCACGCGGTTCTGGTGTGCCACCGCGACACCACCTATTGCCAAATCGCCGACGAAGGAAATGCCGTATCCTGGGCAACCGGTGACGGAGCAGTAGCCATGATGCCCAAGATTCCCCCCGCAAACTCCGCGCATGCCCGCGAACGGACTGCACCATTCAAGCTTGGGTGGAAGGCCGTAAAAGGCAACTCCGACTTTCGAAAAAGAGTTTACCGTGCATCCATCATTATCGTGTCTAGCTAAAAACAACTGTCCCGCATACACGTTACTGTGGACAAGGCGCGCTGGCAAAAAACCGCCATCTCCTGGAGAAATGAATTCATTGGAGCGGTAGTACCCACATTGGGCGAAATTTCTACCATTAGCCAACGTTTTGGGAACTCCGCCAATTCGTGCTTTTGAATTAACCGCGGCACCTGCTCTCAGATAGGCTGGTGTAAATCAGGATTTGGTAGGTATTTGTATTCTGGGGCCGCCCTGAGCTCATTAGAGTTTGCACTTATTGTGGCATGCCATTTGTTGTCCTTGGCTTCGAAGCTGATTGCGGACGGCCGCACGACCACATAGTGATCGCCCATCCCAAGAAAACCTCCAACACCGACAATATAACCGTTTAGGCCGCCGGCATCTAATGCGATATCCTTGATCGTACCGATATTCTGCTTTTCTTTGTTGTAGACATCCAAGCCGATAACGTTGGAGCTAAGTTCGTCTTGGGCGGGAACTTGAGCGAACATACCGCTGGAGGCTGGGACAGGTCCTGCTTTCATGGTGGCGCAGACAAAAACGTCGGATATTCCTTCGTCCTTAGCGATTCCCTTGGCTGTGTGAACAGCCGTTAAGAAGGAGAGCTGACTGACCGAGTTGGCAACGGTAATGGTAACGCCAAGGGGATGTCTCGTTTGCGCGTATTCTACGCCATACACAACAAGTATGTATTTTCGCCCGGCGGGAATCTCGTTTGGCGACCTGATGTATCTAACTTTTGACATTGGTAGGCCTTTGCATCTTTCCCATTGTTCGGCGTCCGCGGGATTTGTCGCTTCAGAGTCAATTGCGACCCAACCCGGACACTGCTTTTCCAATCACTCCACCTTAGCTAATGCACAACGCAGCTAAAGCGAGGGCTTCTTAAAAGGAAACTTGATCACAGAATACCTCGGTTTGCCCACGGACGGGTTGCCAGTCCAGTGTGACAATTATATGTGGTCGTTACTGTGCATACTCGCCTCAGTATATGTCCTAAAAATTCAAACCATCGAAAACTTAGACATCTGTAACGCGGCAATCAGCAGCATGTTGAGCACGTTGCGGCACGCCGCGGTCGTAGGCGCTTACGCGCGGGATGCCGCGAGAGTGCGCGGAATCTGAAGGTTCCGGAGTTTCCCGGCTGAACGTTTGCGGAATGGGCAAACTTCAGGGCACGGCCCTTGATTTCCTTCCACTGACGAAAGGCGTTCTTAAACGGATGAGAATCGCTGGGTGAGACATATCAAATATTAGAACGACTAAGGAAGTGATCGCTTATTAGATCGAGCCGCCGTCTTAGGCTACGTCCCCAGTGCGACAATCTGGACCTCAAGCATCATGAGCATCCGCCAACTCCTGCCACTCAAGTCCGAATACCTCCGGACGCTGAAAGCGGCCATCTTCGATGTTGATGGCGTCTTGCTTGCATCCCCGCATGAGCAAGCTTGGCGCGAAGCCCTCAAAGGTTTCGCTGACCCGGGTCGCTTCACGACCGCGATGTATGAGGCCCATGTAGCGGGCAAACCACGTCTTAGCGGTGCGCGTGCTGCATTAGAGGCATTGGGTGTCTCGGACGCCGAACGGCAGGCTGTTGTCTATGCCGAGCACAAGCAGAAGCTGTTCATGGAACTGATACATGCCGGCAGTGTCGCTGCGTTTCCCGACGCTCTGCGTTTCGTTCAGGCGGTCGGCGCGCAGGGCTGGCCTATGGCGGTCGCATCGTCGTCGAAAAACGCCGACCAAATGATGCGGCAGATTCAACTCAACTCCGGCCGAAGTCTGCTCGACGTCTTCACCGTCAATGTCTGCGGTCGCGATTTGCGGCACGGCAAGCCAAACCCGGAGATTTTCCTGCTCGCCGCCGCGGAATTGCACATTGCGCCTGCACACTGCTTCGTAGTCGAGGACGCGCCCGCCGGCATCGAGGCAGCCTCCGCTGGCGGCATGGCGGCGCTCGGCGTCGCCAGACTGAAGGACGCTTCCGAGCTGCGGACCGCAGGGGCGGATCTGGTGGTGACGAGCCTAGACGATGTTGCCATCGACGCGCTGGTCGGCGGGCAGCTCAGCCACGGGGCTACATGATGGAGCCGAGAATGATGGATGACGCACTCAAACCGACCGCGGATGCGGCTTGGGTCCTTGAAGCGGTGGGTTACGATCCGCTTCGCGAAGGCAGCCTCGAGTCACGCTTTGCGATCAGCAATGGTTTCTTAGGAATAAGGGGCGCGCGGGCCATCACCCGTGGAGCGCGTTGGGTCGTGCCGCCGCACACCTATGTCGCCGGTTTGTTCGACACGCTCGGCACCACACCCGCCATCCCGGAGCTCGTCCCCGCCGCCGACTGGCTGAAAGTCAGTATATCGCTGTCTGGCAGGCCGCTGGTGCATCATCCCGAGGATGCATCGTCCCATCGCATGATACTCGATCTCAAGCGGGGAGCGTTGATTGACGAATGCTGCTTGTTGAAGGCACCGGGCGTGTGCATCCGCCTCCGCACTTTGCGCCTCGTGTCGCTCAGTGAGCGCGCGCTTGGGCTGCAGTTGGTCCAATTGGAGATCGAAGACGGTGAGATCGAGCTCACATTCGAAGCGTCGTTCGAGGGGGTTAATCTCGGTCTCGTCCCTGAGCGGTTCGACCAAGGTCTCGGCGTGTGGCGCACCGAACGGTCAGGCAGGCGCCTAGCTATGGCCACCGCATCATCGCTAAAAGTCGACGGCCGCGATCTTGCGGCAAGCGCGATCGACAAATTGAAATGCTCCTGGAGCTGGAAATCTCGCGTTGGACAGATTGTGTGTTTCGAGCGCATGGTCGCGGTGGTGCGGAGCGATACCGCAGGTCTGAGCCCCGGCAGAGGGGCGCGAGACAAGCTCGAAGTTGCACAACGCCTTGGCTGGCGCGGCGTGTTGGCGGAACACGAGGCGGCCTGGACAACCCGCTGGCGGTGCAGCGACGTAGAGGTGGGCGGCGATGCCGCCGCGCAGCAGGCATTGCGGTTCGCTATCTATCATCTGAATAGCGCCGCCAACCCAGCGGACGAGCGCGTGTCGGTTGGCGCCCGGGCACTGACCGGCGACAGTTATCATGGACACGTGTTCTGGGACACAGAGATATTCTTGCTACCTTTTTACATTTTGACTTGGCCGGAAGCCGCCAGAACACTGCTCATGTATCGTTTCTACACCCTCGATGCCGCACGAGCAAAATCGGCGCGGATGGGCTGGCGCGGTGCCCTCTATGCCTGGGAGTCCGCTGATACCGGTGCGGAGACTACGCCGGAACAGGTTATCGGTCCGGATCGTCAGATCATCGAAATCCTTTGCGGCAAGGAGGAGCAGCACATTAGCGCGGACGTCGCCTACGCGGTCTGGCAATACTGGCAGGCCACTGAGGATGAAGGATTTCTGCGCGGCGCCGGTGCCGAGATTCTCCTGGAGACGGGTCGATTCTGGGCTAGCCGGGCTCAGTCGGATTCGGATGGCTATTGCCACATCCGCAACGTCATCGGGCCGGACGAGTATCACGAACATGTCGACGACAGCGCGTTCACTAACGTCATGGCGCGCTGGAACATCCGGCGGGCGATCGATGTGGCAGCATTGTTGCGCAAGCGCTGGCCGGAGTGCTGGGCAAACCTTTCCAGCCGCCTCGGCGTTGATGACACCGAACTAGGCCAGTGGAAGAATACCGCAGACAAGATGGTGACAGGTATCGATCCCAAAACGGGGCTGTTCGAACAGTTTGCGGGCTATTTTGCTCTCGAAAAGATCAATCTGGCAGACTACGCGGGCCGGTCGGTGCCAATGGATGTGGTGCTTGGCCGGGAGCGGACGCAACGTTCCCAGGTGATAAAACAAGCCGATGTCGTCGCGCTCCTCGGGCTACTGCCAGACGAGTTTGCTGCTGACACCGGGAGAGCGAACTTCCACTACTACGAACCTCGCTGCGGCCACGGCAGTTCGCTAAGCCGCGCCATGCACGGCTTCGTCGCTGCGCGACTGGGCTACTCCGAAATGGCGCTGCGCTACTTTCAACAGACGGCGGCGATTGATCTCGCGGATACGCACGTGGCCATTGACGGCGGTGTGCACATCGCGGCCCTTGGCGGGGTCTGGCTGACGGCGGTGTTCGGTTTCGCGGGGCTGGCATTACGCGGCGACGGCGTTGCCGTCGACCCGCAACTGCCGACGAATTGGAGCAGCCTTGGCTTCGGCCTTCAGTGGCGTGGCCGAAGGGTCACAATCAGGATTGAGCAGGCCAAGCAATGCATGAAAGCAACCCTGGAAGAAGGAGAACCGATGACGCTTGTCGTAAGCGGCACGTCGCATAAGCTGAGCCGCCAAAAAGCGCTTTGGGTCTCCCTCGGACGATCGGATAGATCGCAGGCCCCTCAACTACTGCGCGCGTCTCCGGCGCTTGATCACATGGCGCACTAGACTTTTCCGACATGGCACAGCAACCAACCTCGGCGTCAGGCGCGGCCTCGCTTTCTGGCTAACATCGTGACGAGAGCTCGACAGCTGTTTCAGCGTGGGAATACAGCTGCTTCAACGCGGGAATAATGCCCAGGTATGGCGCGCAATCTGCTCGTCTTCCTGCGAGGGGAGAACGTACACCGCAAAGCGCGATCTGGTATCGTTGATTGGATTGTTTGCGGACCGGTTCCGAGCTGCGTCAAGGCTGACGCCGAGCCAGGATAGGCCGTCACAGATGGCGGCACGCGTGTCGACATCATTTTCTCCAATGCCGCCTGTGAACACGAGCAGATCAACTCCACCAAGCGCCGCAATCATTGCGGCCACCTGCTTGCGTGCCGAATAACAGAACATCTGAATGGCGAGCCGCGCGTCCGCGTTTGACGACGCCGCCTCATGCAGCCCTCTCATGTCGCTGCCAATGCCCGAAATTCCCAGGAGGCCGGAACGGTGATCGACCAATTCCTCGAGCATGGTGGCATCGAATTTTCTCTCACGCATCAGATAGACAAGGATGCCCGGATCAAGGTCGCCGCTCCGGGTGCCCATGATCAACCCGCCGGTTGGGGTTAATCCCATGCTGGTGTCGATCGATTTGCCACCTTTGACTGCAGTCACGCTTGCGCCATTGCCAAGATGGGCGATTACGACGTGGTTCGGCAGATTGTCGCCAAGCTGATGCACGATCGATTCACATGAAACGCCGTGAAATCCGTAACGTTGAATTCCCTCCGATTGCAATTCCTTGGCAACTGGGAGCACTCGCGCGACCTCCGGCAACCCTGCGTGAAAGGCGGTATCGAAACACGCAGCCTGCGGGAGCCCGCGAAAATGCTCTTGCGCGAAACGGATAACCGACAGAGCCGATGGAATATGCAGTGGTGCGAAGGCTGTCGCAGCCTCGAGCCGCGCTAAGACCAAATCGTCAATGAGGCAATGCTGCCGCAGGCTCGGGCCGCCATGGACAATTCGATGTCCGATCGCGGCCGGCATCGGCATTTTGGAGTCCACGAGCAGCCTTCCGATGCGAATGATTGCTTCTCGTTGACTAGGAATGGCACCGCTCTCGGAGAGCAACGCGCCTCCGTGCGAGTCCCTTGCATGGAACTTCCCGCTGTTATCGCCAATTGATTCGGCCTCACCGGAGATGAGCGTTTCGATCCTGGAAGGCCCAACGGCATACAATCCGAATTTGAGTGAGGAAGAGCCGCTGTTCAGCGCAAGCACATTCAACTGGGATTCAGCGTGGGTCATGCGCTTTCCGGCAGAACGTCGCGCTCACAAGGCCCAGCGCCAGTCGCGCACCTCTGGCATGTCGTCACCATGCTCACTGATATAGAGCTTATGGCGCTCCATCGCCGCCCAATAGCGCGCAGTCGCCTTGTCGAGGTGACCGCTGAAGCGCGGAATTCTTCGGATGGCGTCCAGCGATAGTTGATAGCGATCGAGATTATTCAGCACCACCATGTCGAAGGGAGTTGTGGTGGTGCCTTCTTCCTTGTAGCCCCGCACATGAATATTGTCGTGATTGCGCCGCCGGTAGGTCAGCTTATGGACCATCGCGGGATAACCATGGAACGCAAAGATCACCGGCTTATCTGTTGTGAACAATTCATCGAAATCCTGATCTTCCAGACCATGGGGATGTTCTGATTGAGGCTGCAGCACCATCAAATCCACGACGTTGACGACGCGGATGCGAATATCTGGGACATGCTCACGCAAGAGGGTCACCGCGGCGAGCGTCTCAAGGGTCGGTACGTCGCCGGCACAGGCCATGACCACGTCAGGACTGCCGACATCGTTGCTTGCCCATCGCCAAATACTCGCACCGGCGGTGCAATGGCGAACGGCCGAATCAATATCGAGCCACTGCCACTGCGGCTGTTTGCCGGCGATGATCAAGTTGATGTAGTTGCGGCTGCGTAAACAGTGATCCACGACCGACAGCAAGCAGTTTGCATCTGGCGGCAAATAGATGCGCACGATGTCGGCTTTTTTGTTTGCCACATGGTCGATGAAACCCGGATCCTGGTGGGAGAAACCGTTATGATCCTGACGCCAGACATGCGATGTCAGCAGGTAGTTCAGTGACGCGATCGGCTTCCGCCAGGGGATCTTTCTGCTGACTTTGAGCCATTTTGCATGCTGATTGAACATTAAATCGATGACGTGGATGAAAGCCTCGTAGCACGAGAACAGACCATGGCGCCCGGTGAGGAGATACCCCTCGAGCCAGCCCTCGCAAAGATGTTCGCTCAGCACCTCCATGACACGCCCGTTGACGCTGAGATTGATGTCGACGTCTTCGACCTTGGCCATCCACTCCTTGCCAGAAACTTCGTAAACGGCGTCCAATCTGTTCGACGCCGTCTCGTCAGGGCCGAACAATCGAAAGTTCTTTTTGTCGAGATTGAGTTTCATCACGTCGCGCAGATATTTTCCGAGAATGCGCGTTGACTCCGCCTCGACGCTGCCCGGCTCAGGCAGTGCCAAGGCATATTCATGGAAGTGGGGCATCGATAGAGCGACGAGCAACTCGCCTCCATTGGCATGCGGATTGGAGCCCATGCGGCGATGGCCCGTCGGCGCAAGTGCCGCAAATTCGTCGCGGAACTTGCCGCTTTCGTCGAACAACTCATGGGCCCGGTAGCTCTTCATCCAGTCTTCGAGTTGCTTGAGATGTTCGGGATTTTTGAAATTCGCGATCGGAACCTGGTGTGCACGCCAGGTCCCCTCTATCGGCTTGCCGTCCACAAACTTCGGCCCGGTCCAGCCCTTTGGCGTACGGAACACAATCATAGGCCAGCGCGGTCGCTCCACCATGTCTGCAGAGGAACGCGCCGCTTTCTGGATCTTTTGTATCTCCGCCAGGATCGTATCAAGCGTGCCGGCTAGTTTTTGATGCACCACGGCAGGGACATCGCCCTCCACAAAATGCGGCTCATAGCCGTAACCGCGCATCAGCTCGGTCAATTCCTGCCGGCTGATGCGCGCGAGCACCGTGGGATTTGCAATCTTGAACCCATTGAGATGAAGGATCGGTAGAACCGCCCCGTCACGTGCGGGATTCAGGAACTTGTTGGAGTGCCAACTGGTGGCAAGTGCTCCCGTCTCCGCCTCGCCGTCGCCGATGATGCAGGCCACGATCAGATCTGGGTTATCGAATGCCGCTCCATAGGCGTGGACCAGAGAATAACCCAGTTCGCCGCCTTCGTGGATCGAGCCGGGAGTTTCCGGCGATACGTGACTGGGAATTCCATAAGGCCAGGAGAACTGCCGAAAGAGCCGTCGGAGACCGTTCCGATCCCGCTCTATCGCTGGGTAGCGTTCGGTGTATGACCCTTCAAGATAGCTGTGCGCCACAAGTCCCGGACCGCCATGGCCGGGCCCGATAACATAAATCATGTTTAAATCGTGTTCTTTGATTAGTCGATTCAGGTGGACATAAATAAAATTGAGACCGGTGGTCGTTCCCCAGTGGCCGAGCAGACGAGGCTTGACGTGCTCGATCTTGAGTGGGGTTTCGAGCAGGGGATTGTCCTGCAGATAAATCTGCCCAACCGAAAGATAGTTCGCCGCGCGCCAATATGCGTGCATTTTTTGAAGCAGATCGGGCGACAGCGCGGCACGGACCAATGGCTCCTCAGGGGTTCGTTCAAGCGTCACAGTGAGTGACACATCTCCTATCGATTGGCTTTTGGTGAACATCTTTCGGTTCCTGCCGGTGAAGGGTGCGAGAGGTTGTTGAGGGTATCCTGGGCTTGCCTTATCCAATGCTTCGAATGGAAGAGTCTGTTTCGACACTTCGTCGGCACAGACGAGAAACCCTGAGAAGTTTACGGGACCAAGCGAATGGTTGAGAGGCACCCTGGCGGCGTCGCGTCCGTCGCGATGAGGATGCGATCGATTTCGGATGCGTCTTTGCGGGCTCAAAGGCAAACCAACGGTCGCCCATATCCTTCAATCCATACGGCAAATGCATCGGCCGATTGACGTCTGCGTTAGGCGCGACTGCACGATCACACGACCGGGAATAGAGGGTTGAATTTGATTGTAAATCGGGTCCCATGGCCCTCATCGCCAGGCCCGATCTGCAGCGCTCCACCGATCTGCTTAACCAAGGTCGCTATGATTTTCATTCCAAGGCCTTTGCTGCGAGCCGGATCGAATGCCTCCGGCAATCCAGGTCCGTCATCTGATACCGACAGCGAATGCCCCATGATCGACGATGTTTCCAATCGAACAGCAATGTTGCTCTTGGCATACTTCGCGGAATTGGTGATTAGCTCGTTGAGGATAAGGGCGAGCGGGATAGCGAACGCGGTGGGTATGTCAATCTCCGCAGCCTCGACCGTGATTGTGCATTCGGTTTCCCCTTCGAACAGCAGAACAGAAAGGTCCTGGCACAGTTGCTGGAGATACCGTTTGAATTCCACGTTCGTCTGATGATCGAGCACGTGTAATCGATGATGCACGCGCGCAAACGCGGCAACCCGAGTGACCGCGGCGGTCAGTTGCGCGGCGGTTTCAGGACTTGCAGTACGACTTTGCAAGGACAGAACGCTTACGATGATTTGCAAACTATTCGCAAGCCGATGCTCGAACTCTTGGGCCTGCGTGTCGTGACGCTGCAGAAGGTCTGACTTCTCGCGAAGCCATGCCTTCTCTCGCGCGAGAGCCGCCTGCAATTCGGAGCTTATCGCATCATACTGCGTCTGCCGGCGTGCATCGCGCTCGATCGCGCGCCGCCCCGGAAACTGAAATACATTTCGCTGGGCGTATATAGAGTCGCTCATCGTTCCCTCCGTGTGCTCATGAGGTTGAAGAGATTCTTTCGGCAAATGTGTAACCGGCCTGGAGACCAAGCCATCTGCTGTCAGACGATGGTGTACCTGCGCCGGTCTCCGAACTGTTCCAAATTGCTCAGATGAGGAGAATTAAGGAAACGGTACGAATTAAGCGAGCTGGCGCTCAACCAAATCATCGCGCTTAGCGACAACTCTAGGGGCGACAAGCGTCACACAGTTGTCTCACATGGCATGAAACGGGTTTTGCTGAAGGCCTAAACGACACGCCGAGGCAATACCTCAGGCTGCACCACGTGCTACAGCTGCTGGCACGCCATGCATTTTTCAGTCACACGGCTGTCGAGGATTTTTCGTGCGAGCCGATAGCTGGCCTTCAGTGGTTAGTTGACGCCGAGAAAGTCGGCCAGTGTGGCAATAAGGCGGCCTGGTCTACCGCGCGCAACAGATCGAGCGGATTCACTACGGACCGAAGCCGGACGCAGCCGAATGAAAACGCCGCGCCATTCGAGCTACCCCATGCCGGCCGAGGAGCGCGAGGAGATCGCAGGCGAGCTCGCTTAGTTCGGGGACCGCGAGACTGATGACGCGGACGAGGCCGACCGCTGCCGTTACTACACAAGGTCGAGCTGTGGGGTTCGACCGAGCATCAGGTTCTCAAGTTGGCTGCACGCAAGCAACGGCCTTGGCCGGGCCCAAGCAGTGTTCGCCAGCGAGACGAAGCACCGACCGCGCGGTCGCTACCTTTTATGCCAGAATATCAAGAGTTCCTAAGCGCTGGCCGCCGGACCGCGATTAGCCGCCGGGTCGGGTTGCTATTGGGAATCGACAGCGCAGATCGCTTTACCACGCCTAATTAGACGTGGATGGGAGTGGCTACTGTCGGTCGGGGCTGGCTGTGCCGTTCAATAAGAACGCCAGCGCTGTTCTGCCATCGCCGGAAGCTGTTCGAAGTCGATGAATTTGCAAACAGCAAACCGCCGGCAGCCAGTCCTGCGAGAAATACGGCAGCCAATATAAGCAACAGCACGCCTTCGCGGCGGGAATCAGGTTGAAGATGAGTCAGTTGCCTGTCTAAAAGTTCGCGGTCGCGGCGATCCATGATAGTGTTCCCCGAACCAGCGTCTCAATGTTAACCAAACTCCTAACATGGCGGCCGTGTTCCCACAGGTGCGAATGGGCGCGTGCGAGCAGCGGCGGGCTCTTCACGCCTGCCGAGCTGCGGTCGCATCCGCTGTCTGGTGCCCGGCTGCTTCGAGACGACGGTCAGCGTGTGCTCGGTGCCGGCATCGATTGCTGTTGCATCGCGTCGCAGAACGCCTCGTCCATTTTTCCCCTATTCGGCGAATTGAAAGTTCTTCGAGTTGAAGCTCGTCAATGATTAGACATCCCTTGGTGGTGCCCACGGGCGCCCTAAAGCCCTAAGGGTCGGTTAAGAAGGTCCTTGCTACCTATATGCAATCTAAGGCAAAGTTAGCCCAGTCAAGATACAAATAACGAATTGAAATTATGACACTTTTCCCGATAGAAAATTAATGTAATCTCTCCCGCGAGGGGAGAGGGCAGATCCGGCATGCCGCGGCGCCGGGGCACTCATTTGACTTGGCCGATCCAGCGCGCGAGAGGTCGCGCCCTCTCCCCTTGCGGGAGAGGGCTACTCAGCGTTTCAGCAAACTGAAGCCGGGTGAGCGGAAGCGTCAGGAATTCAGCCCAATTCCTTCGCCACCAGATAGCCAGAGCCGCCGCCGAGGCCCGCGCCCGGATGGGTCGAGGCGCCGATATGATGCAGCCGTGCGATTGGAGTGCGGTGATTGACCGAATTGTGGAACGGCCGCCAGATAAAAAATTGGTCGATGCCGCAGAAGCCGCCGTAGGGATCGCCGCCGAACAAATTCATGTTGAGTGCTTCAAGATCGCCCGGCGAATAGGCCTTGCGCGCGATCACGTTGTCGCGGAAGCCGTCGATATGCGCCGCCAGGATCGCCTCGATGCGATCGGCATATTGCTCGCGCACGGCCTCGGTCCATTTGCCATCCGGCGGCGCTGCGATCTTGCCGGCGGCGTCGCCCTTGATGAAGCGCGGTGCTTCCGGCAGTTGCAGCCACAGGATCGAGCGGCCCTCCGGGCAGCGGCTCGGATCGAGCGCTGCCGGCTGCCCGACGCAGATCGTCGGCACCTCGGGGAGCATGCCACGCTCGGCCTCGTTCGAGGCTTTCGATACGCCATCCAATCCTGGCGTCAGATGCGTCAATGCCACGCCGCCAAGCTCCGGCGCTTTCCATTGCGGCGGCGCCTTGAGCGCGTAATGGACCTGAAAATTTCCCTTGCCGTAGCGATATTGCGCGACCGATTGTTTGATATCCGCCGGCACCGTGGCGTCGGCGAGCAAACGGCCGTAGAGCTGGTTCGGCGTTACCGAGCAAATAACGCCCTTGGTGGCTTCGATCTCACGGCCACCGGCAAGCCGCACGCCACGCGCGGCGCCGTTCGCATCAAGCAACACCCGCTCCACGTCGGCATTGACCTGCACGTCGCCACCCTGATCGCGGATCAGGCGCTCGAAGGCGGTGAGAAAATTTTTGGCGCCGCCTTTGACGATCGGCGCGCCGGCAACCTCGAGCGCGAACGCGATCACTTTGCCCATCTGCCCCGAATAGGCGCTTTCCGGCCCAAGCCCGGTATGCAACACCCATGGCGCGAATAGCGCCCGCATCACCTCGAACTCGTAGCGCGTTTCCAGCCACCCCCGCGCCGTGGCAAGCCCCTCGCCGAAATACGTGGCGAGCCCGCGCAAGCCGCGCCGCCAGGCTTCGCGCGCGATGATTCTCAGCATCGCGCCCGACCACAGCGAACCGCCGAGCAGCGCGAACAGAAACGGCGCGTCGGCGCCGACGCGATCAATATCGGCGGCAAATCGCGCGCCGTCGCCAGCCGCGAGCCCATCGAAGGCGGCGACATTCGCCTTGCGATCCATGGCGAGGATGGCATGGCGTCCATCCGGCATCAGCACCGCCGTCGGCATCGGCGAATGCGCGAAAGCCAAGCCGCGCTTTTCCAGCTCCGGCCCGAGCTCGGCGAAAGCCGGCGAGGTAATGAACAAAACAAACGTCGTCGCCATCACGTCGTGAATGAAACCTGGCGCCGTGATTTCCTCGGTACGGATGCAGCCGCCGATACGATCGTTGCGCTCGAGCACCAGAATTTTGTGGCCCTTGCGGCCCAGTTGGGCCGCCGCCACAAGCGCGTTGATGCCACTTCCAACGATGATGTAGTCGGCGGCCGCCATGGTGCGTGCTCCAGTGTGCCGCGCGCCCTTACTTCTTCGGCACGATCGCCAGCACGCGCAGCGGGCTGCCGGTGCCGTTGACGATCTTGAGCGGCGCCGCAATCAGGATCGCGCCCTTCGGCGGCAGCTTGTCGAGTTGGCACAGGCTGGCGAGACCGTAACGGTTGGCCTTGTGCATGAAGGTGTGGGCCGGGAACGGCGGATCCATGCCGCCCGCCGAACCGGCATCGGTGCCGACGGTTTCCGAACCCCAGCCGATCACGCCTTTGGAAACGAGATAGTGGATGGTCTCTACCGCCGGACCGGGCGAGTGCGGGCCCTTGTCGTCGGCGTTGAGGAATTTCGCTTCGCTGGCGTTGCGCTTGTACCAGTCGGTGCGCATCAGCACCCAACAACCGGCCGGAATGTCGCCATGCGTCTTCTCCCAGGCTTTGACGCCATCGACGGTGAGAAGGAAATCCGGGTCCTTCGCGGTTTCGGCCGAGCAGTCGATGACACAAACCGGCGCGACGAAATTCTTCACCGGGATCGTATCGGTCGAACCATCCTTATAGTCGCGGCCGCTGATCCAGTGGATCGGCGCGTCGAAATGCGTGCCCGAGTGCTCGCCGAGCTTGAGCCAGTTCCACTTCCAGAACGGGCCATCCTTGTCGTAGTCCGAGATCGCATGAACCTCGATCGGCGGCGTGTTCTTGCCGATCTCCGGCGGCAGCTTGATCAGCGGCGTTTCGGGCCCGAGCGGAGCGGTCAGATCCACCACCTCGATGGCGCCGGATGCGAGCGCCGATACGAAATCGCCGAGAACTTGGGTACTGGTCATTGGGTGTCTCCGTCGCGCTCTTGGAATTCGAACCGTCGAATTCGCTACCTGGAATTTCAGTCTTGGAATTCAATCTTGGAAGTTCAGTCTTTGGGATTCGTTGCGTCAGGCGCAACGTCGCGGAAGCCTAGCGCAATCATTTTAGATATGAAATATCTGCGCTGGCAAGCGGGCGCGACAATTCGGTTGCGACCAGCCTCCGCTCATTTCCGCGCGAGCGGAATCCAATCTGGCTTGGCGAGCGAGCCTCGGTCTCCATCTTCGCGGGGACCAGCGGCCGAATGCAAAGCAGGAGCAAACGCATGGCCTATGATGCAGTGGTGATTGGCGCTGGCGTCAACGGACTGGCCGCGGCCGTGCACCTTTCCGCCAGAGGCTGGAAAGTCGCCGTGGTCGAGCGCGCCGATGTCGCCGGCGGCGCCGTCAAGACGCGCGAGATCACACGCCCGGGATTTCGCCACGACCTTTATGCGATGAATTTGGGCCTGTTCGCCGGCTCGCCGTTTTTCGCCACCCACAAGGACCGGCTGTTCGCAAATGGCTTGGGTTTCGTCAGCGCCGAGCATTGCTTCGCCAGCGCCTTTCCGGACGGGACTTGGGTCGGTGTCGAAAAAAATCCCGAAGCCAATGCGCAGCGGATCGCGGCGCTCAGCTCGGCGGACGCGGAACGCTGGCGCGCCCTGACGGCCGCGTTCGCGCAAGATGCGCCGCATATTTTCGGGCTGCTCGGCGCGCCGATGCCCTCCTGGCAAGCAGCGCGCACGATCTTTGCCGCTTGGCGCGCGCGCGGAACCAACTGGGTCGCCGACACGGCGCGCCTGCTCGCATCGTCGCCGCGCGAGTGGCTCGATGCGAATTTTGAAAGCGAAAAGCTCAAGGCGACGCTTGCGATCTGGGGCATGCACCTCGATTTCTCTCCCGACGTCGCCGGCGGCGCGCTGTTTCCTTATCTGGAAGCGATGGCCGATCAGGTGTTCGGCATGGCGCTCGGCCAAGGCGGCGCCGATACCATCATCACCGCCATGATCCGCACCGTCGAGGCGGCCGGCGGTACGGTGCGGCTCAACGCGCCGGTGCAAAGCGTCGCGGTCGAAGGCAATGCGGCGAAGGCCGTGGTGCTGGCAAACGGCGAGCGCATCGAGGCGACGCGCGCGGTGATTGCCAACCTGCACCCGCGCATTTTGTTCGAGGAGCTTGTGCGCGGCGCGCCGCCGGCGGCACGCCAGCTTGCCAAGCTTCGTCCCGGACCGGCGACGATGATGATTTACTTTGCGCTCAGCGCGCTGCCGGCCTGGAGCGCCGGCGCCGACTTGCGCAAATATGCCTACGTGCATCTGGCACCTTCGCTCGCCGTGATGGCGAAGACCTACACCGACGCGCTGGACGGACTACTCCCGACCGAGCCAGGGCTTGTCGTTGGCCAGCCCACAGCCATTGATCCCTCGCGTGCGCCGGCCGGACAGCACGTGCTGTGGGTGCAGGTCCGGGTATTGCCGTCGCGCATTCGCGGCGATACCGGCGGAGCAATTCCCGCTACGGATTGGGACCAGGCGAAGGAAGCCTATGCGGATCGTGTTGTCGGCATCATCGAGCGCTATGCGCCCGGCTTCTCGGCAACCGTTCTGGGCCGCGCGGTGCTTTCGCCGGCCGATCTCGAGCGCGACAATCCCAATCTCGTCGGCGGCGACAGTCTCGGCGGCAGCCACCACCTCGACCAGAACTTCCTCTTCCGTCCGGGCTTCGGCTGGTCGCGCTACCGCACACCGGTCGAGCGCCTCTACATGGTCGGCGCCTCCACTTGGCCGGGCGCCGGCGCCGGCGCCGGCTCCGGCTTCATGCTGGCGAAGATACTCGCGGGGGCGTGAGCGCGACGCGCTCGCTCCCGCAAACGCGCGCTCACGCTGATGACATTTCCCGGGCGCGGCGCAGCACGGAGTGCTGCGTCGCAGACCCAGGATCGCCGCAAATGCCGAGTCTGTAACGATCCCGGATCAGCGGTGCACCGCTGCGCGCTGCACCGCGTCCGGGAAACACCTTTAATTCAGCGTCGATGCGCTAATTGCGCGCTTTCAACAAGTCGCGGGCGATGATCAGCTTCTGCACTTCGGTCGCGCCTTCGTAAATGCGCAACGGCCGGATTTCGCGGTAGAGATGTTCGACCACGGAGCTGGTACCGACACCAAGTCCGCCGAATATCTGCACCGCACGGTCGATCACGCGTTGCGCGCTTTCCGTCGCCGTCATCTTCGCCATGGCAGCTTCGCGGGTGGTCGGAACGCCTTCCACGTCGCGCAGCCAGGCGGCGCGATAGGTGAGCAGCGCCGCCGCATCGATCTCAGTCGCCATGTCGGCGAGTGCGGCTTGGGTCAACTGAAAATCGGCGAGTGTTTGGCCGAACATCTTGCGGCTAGTCGCCCGCGCCAAAGCTTCGTCGAGCGCGCGGCGCGCGAAGCCGAGCGCGGCGGCCGCCACCGACGCTCGAAAAATATCGAGATTGCGCATGGCGATCTTAAAACCCTCGCCGGGCCCGCCGATCATCTGTGATGCGGGAACGCGGCAATCGTGGAAACGCAGGCGCGCTAGCGGATGCGGCGCCGTGACGTGCAGGCGTTCCGCGATCTCAAAACCCGGCACACCGGCATCGATCACGAAAGCCGAGATACCGCGCGCACCGGGCGCTTCGCCGGTGCGGGCGAAGACAGTGTAAAAATCCGCAATACCGCCGTTGGAGATCCAGGTCTTCTCGCCGTCGAGCACATAGGCGTCGCCGTCGCGCTGCGCGGTCATCGCCATGGCGCCGACGTCGGAGCCCGCTTCCGGCTCGGTCAGCGCGAAAGCCGCGATGGCCTCACCGGAGCCGACCCGTGGCAGATAGCGTTTCTTGAGCTCCTCGGTGCCGGCGAGCGAAATGGGGCCGCTGCCGAGGCCCTGCATGATGAAGGCAAAATCCGCCAAGCCGGCATGCCACGCCAGCGTTTCCCGCGCGATCACCAGATAACGGGATTGCAGCGGGTCGTGAGCACCGCCAAAGCCCGACGGCACGCATTGCCGCAGCCATCCGGCCTCGCCCAGCGCATGAACCCAGTGCCGGCAGGCCCCGTCGACGTCGCCGCGGGCACCCTCCCCGTGCTCGATTTCGGCGGCTTTGGTGCCGGCCCACTCATCCAGCTCATCGGCGAAGGCGCGGTGCTGCGCGTCAAAGAAAGGAAGGCGCAGATGCGCGGTCCGAACTCATGGTGTTCTTTCTCCCGGTCAAAAGCGGTAAAGCTTCAGCACACAATGCCCGGCCGTGGCAAACCGGAACATGACGAACCGGGACACTGCAAACCGCCTGGGCACAAGACGGACATGAGAGAAGCCCGATGCCGCCCGTGACGCTGCACCGCGATCCTCGCTACCCGGATTTTCCGACCATCGTGCATGCGCTGGCCGACGCCGCCGCAACGCGCGGCGATGCGCCGGCCTTTGCCTGCCTCGACCGGGAAATCACTTATGCCCAGTACGCGCAAGCGGTCGCCGCATTGGCTCGACGATTGGCCGAAGTCGGCATTGTCGGCGAGCGCATCGCTTATCTGATGCGCAACAGTCTCGACATGGCGGTGGCGCTTTATGCCGGCATGGCCGCGCGCGCGCAGGTGGCGCCGCTCAATCCGACCTATACGGATCGCGAGATCGAGCCGCTGGTGCGCGATGTCGATCCGCGCTTGATTATTTGCGACACGGAGTTCGCCGAGCGCGCGCGCCGACTGGCGCAACTTAGCGGCGGCGCCGCGGTGATCGTCGTCGGCCCGAGCGGTGTCACGCTCGAGGAGCTTTTGGCGGAGCCCGCCATGCCGCTTTCCCTGCCGGAGCCGGACGATCTCTGTGCGCTGTTCTTCACTGGCGGCACCACCGGATTGCCGAAAGGGGCCGACCACCGCCACAGAAATTTGATGGCTTTTTGTTATGGCGTCGCGGCGTTATGGCCGCTGCCGCGCGACGACGAACACATTCTCAACGTGGCGCCGCTGTTTCACATCTGGGGCTTTTGCTACACGCTGATCTTTCCAGTCTACCTGCGCGCGTTCACGGTTCTCCTTCCCGCCTACAAACCGGCGGCCGTGCTGGAGGAATTTCAGAAGCGCCGCATCACGACCTTCGCTGGAGGACCGTCGGCGCTCTATATGGGCCTTCGTGCCAACGAGAATTTTGCCGCGACCGATTTTTCCAGCTTGCGGGTTTGTCTTTCCGGCGGCGCCGCCTGTCCGGTGGAATTGATCCGTTTCTGGGAAGGCGCTACCGGGTCGATCTTGCTCGAAGGCTGGGGCATGTCGGAGGGCGCGCCGATCCATCAAAATCCGCTGCATGGCACCCGCAAGATCGGCTCCGTGGGTGTTGCGGCCGACGGCTATGAGGCCGAAGTGGTCGATCTCGAAACCGGCACGCGCGTGATGCCGGTAGGAGAACGCGGCGAAATCCGCGTGCGCGGACCGCAATTCACCTCCGGCTATCGCAACCGCCCGGAAGAGAACGCCAGGCAAATACGCGACGGCTGGCTCTATACCGGCGACATCGGCTACTACGACGAGGATGGTTACATGTTCCTTGTCGACCGCAAGAAAGAGATGATCATCGTCGGCGGCTACAATGTTTATCCGCGCGAGATCGACGAGCTCTTGTTCAAACATCCGGCCATTCTGGAAGCCGCCGCGGTCGGCGTGCCGGACCCGTTCAGCGGCGAAGCCGTGAAGGTGTTCGTCGTGCGCAAGGCGGGCGCAAGTCTTTCCGCCGAGGAACTGCTCGATTACTGCAAGCAAAATCTGGTCAAATATAAGTGGCCAAAGCACATCGCCTTCCTCGATGCGCTGCCGCGTTCAGGCGTTGGTAAGATCGATAAACGCGCCCTTAAGGCCACGGCGGCAAGCACGCCGTCATAACCATGCCGGCGGCAAATCATTGCATTTTCCGCAGCTTGCGGCAGAGTTATATCCTTTCCTGCCCCGCGAAGCGGGGGAGGAAAAGAAGTGTGTCAGGGGTAGCGTCATGAAGGTCATTATCGTAGGCGGCGGCGTCGGCGGCCTGGTCACCGGGTTGATGCTGCATGCGCGGGGGATCGACTGCGAGATCTTCGAGCAGTCGGACGCGATCCGCGAGCTCGGCGTCGGCATCAATACGCTCCCGCATGCGATCAAGGAGCTCGCCGATCTCGGCCTCCTCGACCGCCTCGATGCTGTGGCGATCCGCACCTACGAGCTCATCTATTCCAATCGCTTCGGTCAGGAGATCTGGCGCGAGCCGCGCGGGGTGGATGCCGGCTATGAGATTCCGCAATTCTCCATTCATCGCGGCCGCCTGCAGAACGTCATCTATCAGGCGGCGCGCGCCCGTATCGGTGAATCACGCATCCATCTGAATTGCCGGCTGGGTTCGTTCACGCAGGACGACAGCGGCGTTACCGCTTATTTCTTCAACCGCGGCGGCAGCCACTGCCATACCGCGCGCGGCGATATTCTCATCGGCGCCGACGGCATCCATTCGGTGGTGCGCGGAACACTCTTCCCCCATGAGGGGGCGCCGCGCTGGAATGGGCTCATGCTTTATCGCGGCGCCACCGACTGGCCGGCGTTTTTGACCGGCCGCTCCATGGTGGTCGCCGGCGGCCTTGCCGCCAAGCTCGTGATCTATCCGATCGCCGAGGGCTCGCGGCCCGACAAAAGACTGACCAACTGGGCGGTGATCGGCCGCGTCGGCGATGCCTCGATGCCGGTGCCGCAGAAGCAGGATTGGTCACGCCCCGGACGCTTCGAGGACCTGATGCCGCATGTGCAGCGCTTCCGCATCCCGTTTGTGGATGGACGGGCGCTGATCGAGGCAACCAGCGAGTTCTGGGAATATCCCATGTGCGACCGCGATCCGTTGCCGCGCTGGAGTCACGGCCGGGTCACGCTACTGGGCGACGCCGCGCATCCGATGTATCCGGTGGGCTCCAATGGCGCCTCACAGGCCATTCTCGATGCGCGCTTCCTCGCCGACCGGCTCGTGGACGCCGATCATCCGGTGCACGCGCTGTGGCTCTACGAACAAACGCGGCTGCCGCTCACCGCCGACATCGTGCAGAGCAACCGCCGCGGCGGCCCCGAAGGCGTGATCGACGCGGTAGAAGAACGCGCGCCCGAAGGTTTTTCCAACATCGAGGACGTGCTGTCGTTCGAGCAGCGCAAGGCCATCGTGCGCGGCTACGCCTCCAAGGCCGGCTTCGCTCGCGAACAGGTCAACAAAGCCGCCTAACTCCTCGTCATTGCGAGCGAAGCGAAGCAATCCAGTGCCGCTTGCGCAAGCCGCTGGATTGCTTCGTCGCTCCGCTTCTCGCAATGACGAATTTTTGACCCGGCCAAACTCGTCATTCTGGATTGTCGTGAAGCGGCAAGTCCGGAATGCATAACCGCCGGCCCAACGGTAACTCTCCCACCGGTTCTGCAGCAATGAGGTTATGGGTTCCGGGCTCGCGGGCAAAAGCCCGCGCCCCGGAAATGACGATTACGCCGGCGGCGGCAGGAAGATGATTTCGTGCTTGGCGGCGACCGCCACAACGTCCGGCGGGTTCTGCTCTTTCAGGCTGTGGATCGCCCAGAACAGATCGTAGAGCTTGCGCGTCGGCGTCACCCAGAAGAAGCACTTCACGGTTTGGTCGGTCTTGTTGAAGATGCCGTGCGCCATGTTCATCGGCAGCCGGATCAGATCGCCGGTGGTGGCGACGAATTCGCGCCCTTCGAGCACCAGGTCGAAGCGGCCGTCGAGCAGGTAGATGAATTCGTCCTGGGTCGGATGGATGTGCGGCGGCACGAAGGTGCCGGGCGGAAATGTCGCGTGCCAGGAAAAGGAATTCTCGGAGAGCTGCTTCGGCACGTACGTCTGGCCGAGAATATTCCACGAAATGCCATCGATACCGGTCCCCGCTTTGGTAACGCCGGGCGTCATTGCGTAAGTCATCGCACCGTTACTCCCCTTCAGCTTGATGCCATTCAAGCATGCGCCGCGCAAAAGCGCCAAATGTCGCGCGCTCCGATCAACCGATAGCGTAAATTCGCGCCGATCTGTGACGATATTATTGTCGTCGCTCCCGCTTCACAAAGCCAGTATTTTAATCTTAAAATATTCTCCCAGAGCCTCCGAGGCCGTCCTTGGGGCGTCTAGAGTAACCGCACGCCCCGTCAGGAGATTGAACATGATCAAACACTGCTCGCTCGTGGCCATTGCGGCCGTGTTCGGAGCGCTGGCGTCCGCCGCGCACGCCGAGGACAGCCTGAAGGTTGGCGTCATCGCTACCTTGTCCGGTCCGCCGGCGGTGCTGGGCCAGCAATTGCGCAACGGCTTTGCGCTCGCGGTGAAGGATCTGGGCGGCAAGCTCGGCGGCCGCGAGGCGGAGATCTTCGTCGCCGACGACGAGCTTAAGCCCGATGTGGCGGTGAACAAGGCGAAATCGCTCATCGACCGCGACAAGGTCGAGTTTGTTGTCGGGCCGATCTTCTCCAACATTCTGGGCGCCATAGCCAAGCCGGTAACCGAAGCCGGCGTGATCCTGATCAGTCCGAATGCCGGCACCTCGACCTTCGCCGGCAAGGAGTGCAATCCGAACCTGTTCGTCACGTCCTATCAAAACGACCAGGTACACGAGGTGATGGGTCAATACGCGCAAGACTCCGGCTTCAAGAAAGTCATCATCATCGTGCCGAACTATCAAGCCGGCAAAGACGCGGCCTCCGGCTTCAAACACAAATTCACCGGCGAGATCGGCGATGAGATTTATGTGCCGCTGGGCCAGCCCGACTATTCGGCCGAGCTCACGCGCATCGCCGCCGCGGCGCCCGATGCGGTGTTTGCCTTTCTTCCGGGCGGCATGGGCGTGAATTTTGTCAAACAATTCCGCCAGGCCGGCCTTGCCGACAAGATTCCGTTCCTGTCGGCTTTCACGGTCGATGAATTGACGCTGCCGGCACAACAGGATGCCGCACTCGGCATGCTCGCCGGCTCGAATTGGGCGCCCAACCTGGACAATCCGCAGAACAAGGCGTTCGTCGATGAGTACGTGAAGGAATATAACGCCGTGCCGGCGACCTACGCTTTCCAGGCTTACGATGCGGCGCTCTTGATCGACAGCGCCGTGCGCGCCGTCAAAGGCAATCTCGCTGACAAGGATGCGTTACGCGCGGCACTGACGAAGGCCGACTTCAAGTCGCTGCGCGGCGCCTTCAAGTTCAACACCAATCACTATCCGATCCAGGACTTTTACCTGACCAAGGTGGCCAAACGACCGGACGGCAAATACCAGACCGAGATCGTCAAGAAGGTGTTCACGGGCTACGGCGATTTGTACGCCAAAGACTGCGCGATGAAGTGAGGAGTGACTCGAGCGTCTCACAATTCGTCATTGCCGGACTTGATCCGGCAATCCATGGTGAGCCGCAGGTTGGCATGGACCACCGGGTCGAGCCCAGTGGTGACGATGAAAGATGGACTGCCCGGAACGCCTTGGCCGCGCCCTGCTCGAAAGCTTCGCCCGATCAGGTCCGCGCTCGTGCATCAAAGTGACGGCCCACGGCTGTAATCCCGGTAACATTTGCACCGATGTCCACCACGCTCTTCCTCGTTCAGATCCTTAACGGCGTACAGCTCGGCGTTCTGTTGTTTTTGATCGCCGCCGGACTGACGCTGGTCTTCGGCGTCATGGATTTCATCAATCTGGCGCACGGCGTTCAATACATGCTCGGCGCCTATCTGGCGGTCGCCTTCTATGGCTACGTCGACAATTTCCTTCTCGCACTGATCTTGGCGCTGCTCGCTTCGCTCGTTTTTGGATTGCTGCTCGAATTTTTTGTCTTCCGTCACCTCTACGACCGCGACCATCTCGACCAGGTCATCGCCACCTTCGGCATCATTCTGTTCCTCAATCACGGCGTCCGCATGGTGTGGGGTGCCGCGCCCTTGTCACTGCCGGTGCCGGAATTCTTCACCGGCTCGGTCGTGCTCATGAGCGGATTGCTCTACCCGGTCTGGCGCCTGGCCATCATCGGCTCCGGACTTGCAATCGCCGTCGGCCTCTATGTGCTGGTCACCTTCACCCGCATCGGCATGCTGGTGCGAGCCGGCGCCACCAATGCGCGGATGGTCTCGGCGCTCGGCGTCAATATCGAGCGTCTGTTCATGATCGTGTTCGGCTTCGGCACGATGCTGGCCGGCTTCGCCGGCATCATGATCGCGCCGATCATCTCGGTCGAGCCCGGCATGGGCGACAACATTCTCATCCTTGCTTTCGTGGTCATCGTCATCGGCGGCATCGGCTCGATCCGCGGCGCATTCGTCGCGGCGCTGCTGGTCGGCCTCGTCGACACGCTCGGCCGCTCGTTTTCGGTCGACATCCTTCGGCTGATGATGGGCCCCTCACCGGCCCGCATGGCCGGTCCGGCCATCGCCTCGATGCTGATCTATGTGCTGATGGCGCTGGTGCTTTACGCGCGGCCGACCGGCCTATTTCCGGCAAGAGGCCGTTGATGAGCGCGACGACGCTCGCAGCCTCGAAGGCGGTCGCGCCGCCGCGCAGCAGCATCATTCTGCCGGCGCTGATTTTCATCGTCTTCGCGCTCCTACCGGTCGTCGCTGCGCTGACGACCCGGCAATATCTGGTCGATGTCGGCTGCCGCATGATGGTGTTCGCGGTCGCTGCGATCGCGCTCGACCTTCTCGTCGGTTATGCCGGGCTGATCTCATTCGGCCACGCCGCCTTCATCGGGCTTGGAGCCTACGCGGTCGGCATCCTCTCGGCCCACGGCGTCGGCGAAGGGCTGATCGCGCTGCCGATCGCCATCGCGGTCTCGATGTTGTTTGCCTGGCTGACCGGCATTGTTTGCCTGCGCACCAGCGGCGCATATTTCATTATGATCACGCTCGCCTTCGGGCAGATGGCCTATTTCATCGCCACGTCGCTTGCGCCGTACGGCGGCGACAACGGCCTCACCATTGCGGCGCGTAGCACCATCGCGGGCTGGCCGCTCTTGAAGAACGACCGCGCGTTCTATTATTTCACCCTGCTCTGCCTGCTGGCGGCCTATCTGTTTTGCCGTGCACTGGTCGGCTCCCGCTTCGGCCGCGTGCTGCGCGGCGGCAAGGAGAACGCCGTCCGCATGGCCGCCATTGGCTTCAACGTGCAGCGTTTCCGGCTCGTCGCCTATGTCATCGCCGGCGGCCTCGGCGGACTTTCCGGCTTCCTGCTCGCGAACCTGACCGAATTCGTGGCGCCGGCCTACATGTCGTGGCAGCAATCGGGCGAGCTGATCGTGATGGTGATCCTCGGCGGCGTCGGCACGCTCGACGGCGCGCTGCTCGGCAGCGCCACGTACCTTTTGGCCGAGGAATGGCTGTCGGGCTTCACCGAGAACTGGAAGGTGATTTTCGGACCTATCTTGGTGCTGGTAGTTCTGTTCGCCCGCGGCGGACTGATCGGGCTCGGCTCCTGGCTGCGACGGCGGGTCTTCCATGCCTGAGCGCGCGCACTCAGACGCGGTGCTGCGGCTCGAAGGGTTGCGCAAGAACTTCGGCAGCCTGGCCGTGACGGACGATGTGACGCTCGATGTCAGGCCGGGCGAGATCCACGCCATAATCGGCCCGAATGGCGCCGGCAAGACGACGCTGATCAACCAGATATCGGGTGTCCTGCCACCCGACGGCGGCCGCATCGTCTTCGCCGGCAGCGACGTGACGGCATTGCCGGCCGACGCGCGCGCGCTCCGTGGCCTCGCCCGCAGCTTTCAAATCACCTCGATCCTTCCCGGCTTCTCGGTGCTGGAAAACGTCGCGCTCGCCGTGCAAGCGCGCGAGGGCTCGAGCTTCCGCTTCTTCGGCCGTGCCGCCGCCGAAACGGCACTCAACGCGCCGGCCATGAGCGCTTTGGAACAGGCCGGCATCGCCGAGCGCGCGCACGTCCGCGCCGGAGAATTGTCGCATGGCGAGAAACGCGCGTTGGAGCTCGCCATCGCACTCGCGATGAAGCCGACCTTGCTTCTGCTCGACGAACCGATGGCCGGTATCGGCCGCGAGGAAACCGAAAGCCAGGTCGAACTTCTCCTTCGCCTCAAGGGCCAATTCACCATGGTATTGGTCGAGCATGATATGGGGGCGGTGTTCGCACTCGCCGACCGCATCTCGGTCCTGATCCGCGGCCGCCTGCTGATGACGGGCTCCCCCGACACGGTACGCACCGATCCGCAAGTGATCGTCGCCTATCTCGGCGAGCAGATGGAGTGACGGTTTGATCGCGCGCGCGGCACATCGGGCTGGTACGGAGCGCCCATGCTGACGGTCGAAGCCCTCAAGGCCGCATACGGCGCGGCGCAAGTGCTGTTCGACGTGAGCTTCGCCATCGGGGAAGGCGAGGTGGTCACGCTGCTTGGCCGCAACGGCATGGGCAAAACAACGACAATCTCGACCATCATGGGGCTGATGCCGGTGGCCGGCGGGCGCATCAGCTTCGCCGGTGCCAATCTCGGCGGCTGGCCGCCCTACCGGATCGCGCAAGCCGGCCTCGGCCTAGTGCCGGAAGGCCGCCAGATTTTTCCGACGCTCACCGTCGAGGAGAATCTCGTCGCGACCGCGGCCTCGCGCTTCGGGCCGGCGCGCTGGAGGCTGCGCGACGTGTACGAAATGTTTCCGAGCCTCGCCGAGCGGCGCCGCAACATGGGCAATCAGCTTTCCGGCGGCGAGCAACAGATGCTGGCCATCGGACGCAGCCTGATGACCAACCCGAAGCTCATCATTCTCGACGAGGCCACCGAAGGCTTGGCGCCGCTGATCCGCAATGAGATCTGGACGAGCTTGAAGAAGCTCAAGGCCGAGGGCTTGGCGATCTTACTGGTCGACAAACATATCGACGCCCTTCTTAAACTCGCCGATCGCCATGTTGTGATTGAGAAGGGCTACGTGGTCTGGTCCGGCAGTTCGGCGGCACTGTCCAGCGATCCCACCGTGCGCCAGCGCTATTTGCAGGTGTGATCTGATGATCATTTCCCGGACGCAGTGCAGCGCATCAGCGATGCACTGCTGATCCGGGATCGTTCAGAACTCAGTGCTCGTTACGATCCCGGGTCTGCGGCGCACTACTTCGCGGTGCACCGCGCCCGGGAAACGCGATCGGCAAAGGCGCGAAGCGCCGTGCCCACGCGTCAATCCGCGACGCAACCGCGTGGGCTTCGCTGCGCTCAGCCCACCCTACAACAACGGTGCATCAATCCGGCACCACCGCCGTGGTCTCGATCTCGAGCCGTGCTTCCGGCTCGACCAGACGCGTCACCGCAACCAAGGCCATCGCCGGATAATGCTCGCCCATGACTTCGCGATAAACCTCGCCGAGTGCCGGACGCGCTTTCAAATATTCGTCCATGTCGCGGACGTACCAGGTCATGCGCACGATGTGATGCGGCGCGGCACCGCCTTCGGCCAGGACGGTCGCGATGTTTTTCAGAAGCTGGCGGGTCTGCCCAACGAAATCCGGCGGGAAGCGCTCGTTCTCATCCCAACCTACCATGCCGCCGACAAACACCATGTCGCCGCGGGCCTTCATCCCGTTGGCGTAGCCTTTCGGCTGCGGCCAGCCCGCGGGCTGCAGTACGGTGTGCGAGGCGCGCGGCGGCAGGGTATCGGTGGAACTCTGGGACAATTTCGATTTCTCCTCAGGAGGCAAGCTTGCTGGTGGCGGATTCCACCGCGCGGCGCCGCAGTTCGAAACGCTGCAATTTGCCGGTCTCGGTGCGCGGCAGGCTGGTGACATATTCGATCGCGCGCGGGTATTTGTAGGGCGCAACAGTCGCCTTCACAAAGTCCTGCAGCGCGCGGGTCAAGGCCACGTCGGCGGCGAAGCCTTGATTGAGCACCACATAGGCTTTGACGATCTGGCCGCGTTCGTCGTCCGGCTGGCCGACCACGCCGCACTCGGCGACCGCCTGATGGGTCAACAACACGGTTTCCACTTCCGGCCCGGCGATGTTGTAGCCGGCGGAGATGATCATATCGTCGGAACGTGCCTGATAGCGGAAGTAGCCGTCGGCGTCCTGCACATAGGTGTCGCCGGTCACGTTCCAGCCGTTCTGCACATATTCGGTCTGGCGCTTGTCTCCGAGATAGCGGCAACCGGTCGGGCCGCGCACGGCAAGACGCCCCGGCGTCCCCGCGGCGCCTCCTGTCCATCCTCATCGATGACCCGCGCCTCGTAGCCGGGAACCGGCTTGCCGGTCGCGCCCGCGCGCATGTCCTCTTCGCGGCTGCCGACGAAGATGTGCAGCATTTCCGTGGAACCAAGCCCATCGATGATGCGGATGCCGGTCGCCGCCGCCCAGGCCTCGAAGGTCGCCGCCGGCAAGGTCTCGCCGGCCGAAACGGATTTGCGCAGCGACGACAGATCGAAACCTGAAAGCTTGCCGAGCATCGCCCGGAATGCGGTCGGCGCCGTGAAACAAATAGTGGCGCGCAGATTGGCGATGGCCGGCAGAAGATCGTCGGGCGAGGCTCTCTCCAAGAGGATCGTCGAGGCACCGACGCGCAGCGGAAACAACACGAGGCCGCCGAGACCGAACGTGAAGGCGATCGGCGGCGAGCCGATGAAGCGATCGCTCGGCTCGGCGCGCAGCACGTATTTGCCGAACGTGTCGCAAATGGCGAGCATGTCGCGGTGAAAGTGCATGGTGCCCTTTGGCACGCCGGTGGTGCCCGACGTAAACGCGATCAGGCAGACATCATCGCTGGCGGTATCGCACGCCGCGAAGCGCTCGTAGCCGTCCTTGCGCATCAGCGCCTCGAGGCTATCGTCGGCTCCGGAGCCCCAATAGACAATGCGCTCGAGCACGGGCGCGAGCGGCCGCGCCTTCTCCATTTCGTCGGCCAGCCGGACGTCGCACAGCGCGAGGCGGATCTCGGCTTTGGTCAGCGGGAACGCGATCTCCTTGGCGCGCAAGAGCGGCATGGTCGCCACCACGACAGCGCCGGCTTTGATCACCGCGAAATAAGCCGCGACCATCATCGGGCTGTTCGGCCCGCGCAGCAGCACGCGGTTGCCGGGAACGATGCCGAGGTCGCGGGTGAGCACATTGGCGATGCGGTTCACCCGCTCCGCCAGATCCGTGTAAGACAAGCGCTCGTGCGGGGACATCAGACAGTCGCGGCTGCCCTCGCCTGCGGCCACCCAATCGTCAACGAACGCGCCCACACAATTGAGCCGATTGGGATAGTTCAGCTCCGGCAGCTTGAACAAAAACTGCGGCCATTGCTCCGGCGCGGGCAGATTATCGCGCGCGAATGTGTCGACGTGTGCCGAGCGGATCATCTGACATTATCCTTCCGCTGCCGATCGGGGGTTAGCCGACAGCTTCAGTCGCCCTCGAAAACGGGCTTACGTTTGTCCGCGAATGCCCGGAACGCGCGGCCAAAATCCTTGGTCTCCATGCAGAGTGCCTGCGCCACCGCTTCGGCTTCGATCGCGGTCTCGACCGACATGGCCCATTCCATTTCCAGCATGCGCTTGGTCATGGCATTGCCGAAGGTCGGGCCGGCGGCGAGTTCTGCGGCAAGCGCCTGCACCTCGGCGAGCACATTGGCGGGCGTGGCCAGGCGATTGAAGAAGCCCCAGCGCTCGGCATCCTCGCCAGCGAGCGAGCGGCCGGTGAACAACAGCTCGGCGGCGCGACCCTGGCCGATAATTCGCGGGAGAATAGCGCAAGCGCCCATATCGCAGCCGCCGAGGCCGACACGATTGAACAAAAAGGCCACCTTGGCATTCGCCGTGCCGATACGGATATCGGAGGACATGGCGACGATGGCGCCGGCGCCGGCGCACACACCGTCAATGGCAGCAATGATCGGCTGCGGTGCCGCCCGCATCGCTTTCACAAGCTCCCCCGTCAGGCGCGTGAAATCGAGAAGGCCGCTCGTATCCATTTCGGTCAGCGGCTTGATGATTTCGAACACGTCGCCGCCGGAGCAGAAATTGCCGCCGGCGCCGGTGATGACGATGGCCTTGACGCCTTTGTCGCGGGCAGCGGCGCGAAAAATATTACCGAGCTCGGCGTAGCTTTCGAACGTGAGCGGATTCTTGCGCTCCGGGCGGTTGAGCGTGATGGTGGCCACCGCGCCCTCGACCGAAAGGCGCACATGCTGCGCCGTATAGCCGGCGAGCGGCAACGTTACCGGATTGGCCGTCGTCATCGCGGCACGTCTCCCGCGATCGAAGAGCGCGCGGAGATTTTTGTTTTGGCCAGTAGACGCATCAGCACGTCGATCTCTCCCGGAGAAAGCTGCGAAAAAATTTCGGCAATCCAACCCTCATGCGCGCGCGCCATGGCGCGAAAGACCCGGCGCCCCTCGGGCGTCAAACTGACGATCTGGGCGCGACGGTCGCTGCGCGACTGCCGGCGGTCGAGAAGCCCGAGCGCCACCAGCCGCTCCGACAGCCCGGTGACGTTGCCGTTCGAAACCATCATGCGCTGCGACAACTCGCCGAGCGTCATGCCGCCCGGCGCCTTATCGAGCTGCGCCATCAGATCAAAACGCGGCAGCGTCACATCGAAGTCCTGACGCAACCTCCGGCGGACTTCGCCCTCGATCAGCGTGGTGCAGGTCAAAAGCCGCAGCCATAGCCGCAGCTCGCTCTCATGATCGGCGGGCCGTTCGGTAACCTTGGTCTCTGCGTCCAGCGGAATGCCGGATGTTTCCTGCACGCAACGCCCCTTGCGCGAACCCGCCCCATCACGACAAGCTCGCAACCATTTGCCTGAAATCATTTTAAGGTTCAAATTTATAAGCTTCAAGTAGCCCAGCGGCTTAGCCAGCCATGACGTGTCAGGCTGCCGACCTCTCAACCCGCCATTACCTCGCCGCCGGCAATGACAATGGCTTGTCCGGTAATCGAACGCGCCGCTGGAGACGCAAGCCACAGCACGGTTTCCGCCACCTCATCCGGTGTGACCAGCCGACCCTGCGGGTTGGTAGCGGCCAACGCCGCCCGCGCTTCCTCGGGACTGCGCTTGGTCTTCGCCGTGATGTTGTCGACGGCGCGGTCGAGGAGCGGCGTCTCGGTATATCCCGGGCAGACCGCATTGACTGTGATTCCCGCGCGAGCGAATTCGAGCGCCAGGCTGCGGGTGAGGCCGATCACGGCGTGTTTGGCAGCCACATAAGCCGAGACATAGGCGTAGCCTGCGAGCCCCGCGGTCGACGCGATATTGACGATCCTGCCCGCCCTGCGTGCGATCATGTCGGGAACGACTTCCCGGGTAACCAGAAAAGTTCCCGTGACATTCACCGCCAACGCTTTGTTCCAGGTGGCCAGATCCGTCTTCACGAAAGGTGCGCTCGGCGCCTCGCCGGCATTGTTGACCAGGACATCGAGGGGACCGAATGCCTCGCGCGCAGCCGCAATGCCTGCCTTGACCTTCCCTTCGTCGGTGACATCGAAGTCGGCCAATATCTGCGCTGGCGCACCGCTCAACAAAGCCTGCACCTCGACAAGCGGTTCGCGACGCCGGCCGGCGAGGCTGACCCGCGCGCCGGCCCTAGCGCAGGCGATGGCGATCGCAGCGCCGATACCCGTCCCCGCTCCGGTCACGAGGACATGCTGATCCTTGAGCGTAGGGTCGGTCACGACGATGGTATCTCTCGCGCCGGCGCCAGCGCCGGACCGGCGACGGCTCGAGCCAGGTTCGTTTCGTACTGCAACTTTCCGGACAGATATTGTTTCGGCCAAGCGATCGACTTCATTCCGATTTTGGCAGCCTCGTGCAAGGTCCAACCGGCGTCGGCGAGATGCGGACGAGCAATGGCGCACAAATCCGCGCGTCCGGCGGCGATGATCGAATTGGCGTGATCGGCCTCCGAGATTGCGCCCACCGCAACGGTGGCGATGCCGATCTCGTTGCGCAGCTTGTCCGAGAACGGAGTCTGAAACAGGCGCCCGTAGACCGGCTTTTCCGCCTTGGACACCTGTCCGGACGAGCAATCGATCAGGTCGGCGCCGGCCTCCTTGAACATCTTGGCATAGATCGCCGCGTCCGCAGGCGTATTGCCGCCCTCCGTCCAATCGTGACACGACAGGCGAACCGAGATCGGCTTGTCCTGCGGCCAGACCTCGCGAATAGCGCGAAAGACTTCGAGCGGGTAACGCGCATTGTTCTCGTGCGAGCCGCCGTATTCATCAGTGCGTTGATTGGTCAACGGCGACAGGAAGCTCGACAGCAGGTAGCCATGCGCGCAGTGCAGCTCGATCATGTCAAAACCGATGTCGATAGCGCGCTTGGTAGCCGCGACAAAATCGGCCTTCACCCGATCCATGTCGGCGCGGGTCATCGCGCGCGGCACCTGACTGTTGGGCAGATAAGGCAGCGCCGACGCCGAGATCAGCGGCCAGTTGTCGTCGTCGAGAGGCTGATCGATGCCCTCCCAGGCGACGCGGGTTGAGCCCTTGCGGCCGGCGTGACCGAGTTGCAGGCCGAACTTCGCCTGCGTCGTCGTGTGGACGAACTCGACGATACGCTTCCAGGCCGCGGCTTGTGCGTCGTCCCATATGCCGAGGCAGCCGGGCGTGATCCGCGCGTCGGGCGAAACACAGGTCATTTCGCCGAAGATCATGCCGGCGCCGCCGAGCGCGCGACTGCCGAAATGCACGAGATGAAAGTCGTTCGGCAGCCCGTCTTTGGCGGAATACATCGCCATCGGCGACATGACGATACGGTTTTGCAGCGCCATGCCGCGCACACGGTAAGGCGTGAACATCGGCGGCACCGGCGGCCCGTCCGGATCGATATTGATGCCGGCGCGCGCGGCAAACCAACGCTCGTAATTCTCCAGCCAGGTCTTGTCGCGCAGCCGCAAATTCTCATGGCTGATGCGCTGCGAGCGGGTCAGCAACGAATACATGAATTGCTCGGGTTCGAGCGTATCGGCGTAGCGGCTGCCGACGACCTCGAACCATTCCATGGCGTTACGCGCCGCGTTCTGGATGCGGGCGACATCGACGGCGCGGACTTCTTCGTAGGCTTCCAGAACTTCGGGAATCGTCTCACGGGTGGCGCCGAATTTGCGGAATTGCCGCGTCAGCTCGATGGCGTCCTCGAGCGCAAGCTTGGTGCCGGAGCCAATGGCGAAATGCGCGGTGTGGACCGCATCGCCCATGAGCACGACATGGTTGCGGCCGTTGAAATGGCTCCATTTTCCGCAAATCAGACGACCGAAATTGAGCCAAGCGGAGCCGCGCAGGTGGCGTGAATTGCTCATCAGGCTGGCGCCATCGAGCACCTCGGAGAACAGCTCCTCGCAGAAGGCGATCGAGCGCTGCTCGTCGGCCTGGTCGAGACCGTGCGCTTTGAACACATCCTCGGTGGTCTCGACGATGAAGGTCGAGGTGTCGGCGTCGAACTTGTAAATGTGAGCCTGAAACCAGCCGTGCTCGGTGCGGCGGAAATCAAAGGTGAAAGCGTCGTACGCCTTCTTGGTGCCGAGCCAGATAAAGCGGTTCGGCCGCATGACGATATCGGGCTTGAACTCGTTCACGTACCGGTTGCGGATCTTGGAATTGATCCCGTCGGAGGCGACGATCAGATCGGCGTCCGGAAATTCGAGATCGGAATCGACTTCCCGCTCGAACACGAGCTCCACACCGAGCTCCTCGCAGCGCTCCTGCAGAATATTGAGCAGCTTCTTGCGCCCGATGCCGACGAAGCCGTGACCGGTGGTGCGCATCCGCCGCCCCTTGATCAGGACCTCGATGTCGTCCCAGTGATTGAACGCGGTTTCGATCGCTTTCGCGGTCTTCGGGTCCCAGGCGCGCATGTTCTCCATCGTCGCGTCGGAAAACACCACGCCCCAGCCGAAGGTATCGTAAGGCTTGTTGCGCTCGACGACCGTGACGTGATGAGCCGGATTTTCCTTTTTCATCAGCAGGCCAAAATAAAGCCCAGCCGGGCCGCCGCCGATGCAAACGATGCGCATGTGTATCTCCGTCCGAAATCCACCGCCTGCCGGTCCGGCAGATGGTTTAAGCTTCAAATATTATTTAGCACGCCTTTACCCCAACCGCCATAGATGAGGTAGATCTCCGTCGACGAACCTTGATCCCGCGCAAATTCGTCCGTTCCCGCCGAACTGCCTACACGGTCGGGCGTTGACCTCGCAGCGGGCGCCCGGAAAGCGGCCCCCCGCCCTACGGCCAAAAGCCCAGGCAGGAGAACGAGGCGCGACAGCGCGCCGCGTTGCCCGTGCGCATCAGCAACAAGGGAACGGAACAACCATGGGACTTTTCTCGAAGGACATTCAGAACATGAACGACTTGTTCGTTCACACGCTGCGCGACATCTATTATGCCGAGAAGCAGATCGTGAAGACGCTGCCGGAAATGATCGAGAAGGCCAGCGATCCACAGCTCAAAGATGGATTTCGCATCCACTTGCATGAAACCGAGAACCACGTGAAGCGTCTCGAGCAGGTTTTCCAGACCATCGGCCAGAAGGCGCAAGGAGTCGACTGCCCGGCAATCGACGGCATTATCGAAGAGGCCGAAGAGGTCACCGGAGAAGTCGAAGACAAGTCCGTGCTCGATGCCGCACTGATCGCGGCTGCGCAGGCGGTCGAGCATTATGAGATGACACGCTACGGCACGCTGATCGCATGGGCTAACCAGCTCGGCCGCCGCGATTGCGCGACCTTGCTGGAGCAGACGCTGAACGAGGAAAAGGCGGCGGACAAGAAACTGACCGCGGTGGCCGAGAGCCACGTCAACCGCAAGGCGGCCTGAGTCAAGAAAGCTGCCGGCAGTCGATAGGGAGAAACACGACCGACCAGGGATAACGACAAGCCCTCACGGGCCACTCATATGGCCCCCGCGCGGCGCGACCAACGCCGCGCGGGATCGAGCGTGTTTGTCGCCGCTTTTGTCGCTATGAAAAACGATCCAGACATCCGCAATGAGGGGAACGCCGGAACATCATTTCCCGCCGAGCGTTATCGGGACAACCAACGTTTGGAGGAAGATGATGGACTGGAACCGGGTCGAAGGAAACTGGAAACAAACAAAAGGGAAGATCAAGGAGAAGTGGGGCCAGCTCACTGACGACGATCTTACCCAGATCAACGGCAAACGCGATCAGCTCGAAGGTCTGATCCAAGAGCGCTACGGGATCGCCAAGGATCGCGCGCGCAAGGACGTCGAAGATTGGCTGAACACGGTGAACTAGGCGGAAGCCTCTGTTTTCGCTTAGCGATCGGCATCAGCCAAGTTAGATGACGGCGTGACGATTTCAGTCACGCCGTCTTTCTTTTTCACCCGCGCCCTGCATCGGTGGTCCCATCTCACGTCTCTGCGGAACACGAAGCGGCGTAGATCGGTTGATCCGCAGAGCCAAATATTCGAGGACACCCGATGGCTGCCAATCCGCAAGCCCCTGAATACAAGGAGGGCGTCGACCGGCGCCCGGAGGTATCAAACCGCCCGATCGTGCCTGCGACGCAGGCGCGCGCCGGAGTGACCGGTCATAACGTACGGTATGTTCTCGCTGTGGGGCTGGCCGCCGTGATCGTGGCGTTCGTTATCGTCTATCTGGCCTACGTCTGACTTAGCCATCGTAGAGCACACTCGCCCTAGTCGCTGCGCTCCGTGAAGGCATGCCTGGCGTTGCCTGCCGCGGCGGCGGAAACGGGTGGCGCCGCGTTTCCCCAGGTGTTCCGAATATAGGTGAGCACTGCCGCGACCTGGTCATCGGTCAAAAGCCAGTCGAACTGCGGCATCGCCGCTGCCGTCGGCGCACCCACGGTCGAAGCGCTGCGGACGCCCCGCAGCACGACATGCAACAGCGTCGTCGGATCTCTTTGTTGGACGACGGGCGAGCCATTCAACGATGGGAAAAGACCATCAGTTCCCTTCCCGTCCGACCTATGACAACCGGAGCACTCGTCTGCATAGATGGCACTGCCGGCCGCCATGACTTTTTCGTCCGGCTTCGCTGGTTGCGACAGCGTTCCGCCCGTGCCGTTGCCCGGCGCGTCCTTGAGATAGACCGCAATCGCCTGGAGATCATGGTCGTTCAAGTGCGAAGTCGACAAGTTCACCATTTCGGCCATCAAGCCGGCCGCGGCACTGGTGCTGTTGTGTCCCGTTTTCAGATAGGCCGCGATCTCGTCGGCCGACCAGCCGCCGAGCCCGCGCCGCGTGTCGTTGGTAATGTCAGGCGCAAACCAGCCCTGCAGGGCGTAGCCGCGGAGATATTCGCCATTACGATCGCCGCCGAGAAAATTCTTGGGCGTATGGCACATGCCGCAATGCGTGAGTCCTTCGGCCAAGTAGGCGCCCCAATTCCAGTCGGCGCCCTTATTCGGATTTGGCCGAAAGCTACCGGGCGTGAAGAAGAGCTGGTCCCACAACAGCATCGACGCGCGAATATCGAAGGGAAACGGCAGTTGGTTGGGTTCGACCGGATTGTGGATCGCGGGCAGCGTATTGAGGTAAGCGCGGATGGCGAGCGCGTCGTCGCGCGTCAACTTTGTGTAATAGGTGTACGGCATGGCCGGATAAAGCCGCTGGCCATTGCGGCCGGTGCCGTTGGTGAGCGCATTGACGAATTCGTCGTCGGTCCAGGCGCCGATGCCGGTTTCCGCATCGGGCGTGATGTTCGGCCCGATGAGTTGACCAAACGGCGTATCGATCGGACGCCCGCCGGCAAAATCCCGACCGCTGCCCGGCAGGGTATGACAAGCCGTACAATCGCCGGCGACGGTAAGGTATCGCCCGCGCTCGATCTGGCTGAAATCCTGCTTATCAATGCCGTCGGCGGCCGCGGGAAAGACGGCGAGCGCAGCACCGCAAAGCCCGATGAGCAATGCCGTTGACTTAGGCATGAACCAGCGGCCCCGGATTTTTGAGATACTGCGAGCGAATGGCAGCCGCCGACCAATAAGCGAGCGCGCCCACCGTGTCGGTCGGATTGTAGCCGGCATTCTGCGGGAAAGCACTGGCGCCCTGGACGAACAGATTTGGCACGTCCCAGCTTTGTAAATATTTGTTGAGTGCGCTGTTCCCCGGATTATCGCCCATGATCGCGCCGCCGCAGAGATGCGAAGTCTGATAATCGGTGACGTCGTAGGGCCCTTGGCGCGGCTTTTTGACCACCTGCGAGGCGCCCATTTTTTGCAGGATCTCGGCGTATTTGTCGGTGAGAAATGCGCTCATCTTCAGTTCGTTGTCGTGGAAGTCGATGGTCATGCGCATCAACGGCCGGCTAAAGCGGTCTTTGTAGGTCGGATCGAGATCGAGATAGACATCGCGATAGGCGTAGAACGATCCGTGACAGGCGGCCCCGCAGATCACCGAGCTGAGATAATTGTCGCGGAGTGCCTGTTTCCATTTCGCTCCCCAGGCCGGCGTACCCGGCGGCACCGCCATGCTCTCGAGCGGACGGCCATTGGTGCGGACCTGCCCGATATAACCGCCGCCGACGAAACCCAGATCGCGGTGATCGAAATTGTCGCCGTTGAATTCGTCGATGCACATGCCGATCGCACCGGCACCGATGAATGGATTGAAATTGTATTTGTTCTTATCGAAAAACCCGACCGCGGTTGAGACCGTCTGGTGGGTGAAATTGCGGCCGATCTGGCCCTTGCCGGTTTGCGGATCGTAAGGCGTACCGATGCCCGAAATCAGCAGAAGCTGGACATTGAAGAGCTGGAACGCGCACAGGAGCACCATGTCGGCCGGCTGCTCCCACTCTTCACCGGAAAAATCCACATAAGTAACGCCGGTCGCCCATTTGCCGGCGCGGTCGAGATTGATGCGCATCACTTCGCATTCGGTGCGCGCCTCGAAATTCGACTTGCGCAGCAATACCGGCAGGATGGTCGTCTGCGGACTCGCTTTCGAATAATTGGCGCAGCCGAACCATTCACAGAAGCCGCAAAAGGTGCATTGCCCAAGCTTCACGCCGAGCGGATTGGTGTAGGCCTGTGAAAGGTTGCCGGACGGCTGCGGGTAAGGCTTATAGCCGAGCTCGGTGGCGGCTTGCGCGAACAGTGCGTGCCCATAGCCCTGCTTCATCGCCGGCGTCGGATAGGGCCGCGAGCGCGCACCTTCGAACGGATTGCCGCCGTCCCGAATTTTGCCGTTGATGTTCCCCGCCGTGCCCGACGTGCCGCAGAGATATTCGAACTGATCGTAGTGCGGCTCGAGCTCGTCGTAGGTGACGCCCCAGTCCTGCACCGTCATGTCTTCCGGCAGGAAATTCGCGCCGTAGCGCTCGGTCAAATGCGAGCGCGTCACGAAATCGCTGGGCAGAAATCGGAATGTCTCGGCGTTCCAATGCACGCCAGCGCCACCGACGCCGTTGCCGAGCATGAAGGCGCCCCAATTGCGCACCGGCAGCGCCGTCTGCCCGGCATTGTTGCGAAACGTCACCGTCATCTGCGCCGGCCGCAGGAAAAGCTCGTGTTGTAAGCGATAGCGCCACTCGTCCTGAGCGTAAGAAATGGGAAAGTCGCTTGCGGTATCGCGCCATGGACCACGTTCGATGGCGACGACGTCCAAACCCGCGTCGGTGAGTTCATGCGCAAGAATTGAGCCGGTCCATCCCAGACCGATAATGACCGCATCCTTGCGCGGGAGCTTGCGTGCCATGCTGCGTCTCTTCAAAAATACCGGGCGGTTGTGCCGCCCTTGTCAACAAAAGCTCATTGCGTCCAGTTCGGATGATTGTTGATGCCGACGGTCGGCAACGTGACGCGCTGGTTATGACGATCGATCCAGTCGCGATAATCGTAATGCGCACCGGGAAAGCCGATCATCTTCCAGGCGGCCATGTCTTTGTTACCGCCATAGATCGGATCGGCAAGAAAACCGTTTTGCGTATCCTTGAGGATTTGGCCGAAGAACTCCTTGGCGTCGAAGCCGTCGAGCTTGAACGATCCGTCTTCCAGGCCTTTGATCACATCGTCCTTCTGCTCGTCGGACAATGTGACGAAGGCTTTGCCGTTGAAGCGCTTGAGGCACGCCGCATCGAAGGCTGCGAGCGCCTTGCGATACTGCTCCGCAATGGTCAGTGCCGATTGCGGGCCCTGCTGCTTGGTCCCTTGTTGAAACGGCCCCGCCATGTAAAAGGCTTCGTTGCGCCCGTAGGGACCGGCAAGCTGCCGGTCGATGAAAACCGCGCAGCCGCAATCTTTGCCCCCCGGCGTTTGCGGTTCGGGCGGGATGAGGCGATCGACGAAAGCTTCAACCGTCGCGGCTTCTTGCTGCGTGAAATAATGCCAGCCGTCCGGCAGTACCGCCGGCGGCGGGTCGGCAGCCCCGGGCTTCCACGGCAGCGCGCCTTTGATCACCGCCGCCTGTGCGAGGCGCGGCCCTAGCAACAAAACGATCGCGCTCGACGCGAGAAGCTGCCGGCGATTAATCCGATGCACAGCCTTCAAGCCGCAAGCCCTCCGCGCCCGGCGTTAAACGCACTTGGCGGCATGTGGTTCCACGTGCGCCCACACTATTTGCGCAGATAGCCGGCCGCAACTGACCTTTAGGTAAAAAGCAATCAGACCTTTAGGTGAGTATTGCTGACCTTTAGGTACAAATTTGGCGGCCCTCTGTGAAGGAACCACCACACAATTTTGACGTTTGCGCGATGTGGAGCAGAAAAACCGGACGTGATGTCGCGCGAATATCCGAACCATCGAAAAAGATACGATGCGCGCCAACAAATAAGTTTCGGAGAATGTTATGGCAAAGCGAAAACGGAAATATTCACGCGGCGCCAGCCGCGACGTCGAATTTGAAATGCACCGATACAAGCGCGGGACGGCGCGCAGCGGCAGCGGCGGCAAAGGCGGCAAGGTCAAGAGCCGCAAGCAGGCGATCGCCATCGGCTTGTCGAAAGCGCGCAAGCAGGGCAAGAAAGTCCCAAGAAAAAAATCCGCCTAAATCCCGCTGGGAGCGCGCCCCGGACTGATGATGCGCCGCGCCGACAGCGGACGAGCACGCATTCTCTTTATGAACGCCGCCGCTGTGCGTCCTTCGTCGACGGGCGGTCCCCAAGGCACTTTTCCTCAGCCCTATCAATGATATTGTGCCACCCTGCGGGCTACGGATTCGGCCCTTGAGGGGATAGAGAATGACTGCGGACGCAAGCTTTGCCGGCGTCAATCGATCGCTGGCAGAGGCGGCCGCGGGTCTTGAAAGCCAACTGCGCCGGCGCGGCGCCGTGCCGATACTCATCGTCGTGCTGTGGGCCTGCGCCGTTTTTCCCAATCTTTCGCTACGCTCCTTCATTCTCGAAGAAGGGACCAACGCTGAAATCGCACGCGATATCCTCGCCCGCGGCGATTTTCTGCAACCCTACATTTATGGGATACGCTGGCACGAAAAACCTTCGCTCCTGGCCTGGCTGGTTGCGGGGTTCGCACTATTCACCGGCGGCGTGAACGAATGGTCGACGCGGTTGCCGGCCATGCTCTCGGTTCTCGGCACGGCGCTGACGGTGCAAGCGGTGACGCGCCGCTACACCAGCCTGAACGCGTCGCTGTTCGCTGCACTGGCTTTCGTCTTTTGCCCGTTGCTGCTACAGAAGCTGACCGTCGCCGAGCCCGATACGCTAATCACTGCACTGTCGTTCGCAGCCTTTGTGGTGTGGGGGAGCGGCATTGCGGCCGGACGTCTGACCATTCTGCACTGGATCGGCTCGGGCCTGCTGTTGGCCGCTTTAGCCATGGCCAAAGGACCACAACCGGCTGCGTTTTTCGGCCTAGGCGTGTTGGCCTATCTGGTGATCGAACGCCGCTGGCGTGACCTGCCGGGTTGGATCCTCTGCATGGTCATGCCGGTGGCCGCCATCGTTACGTGGGGCGCAGCCATCTATCGTCCAGGGGACGAAGCCGCCTGGGTCTCCTACGCGCGCCTCAACGGCTGGCCGCCATTTTTCAATTACATCACCCGCAGCATCCACGACGTCGGCAGTCTCTATCTCGAATTGCTGCCGGCGAGCCTTTTGATCCCGTTCATTCCCTGGCCGTGGCGTCACGCCGGCAAGGCGGCTGCTATCCCGCGGATCGTCGCGCCGATGATCCTCTATTCTGCCGTTTGCACCGCCATCCTGATGTGGTGGCCACGTTTCAACACGCGCTACGCGATGCCGATCGCGCCATCGCTCGCGGTCCTCGCAGGCATCGCGTGGGACCGGCTCGAAGTGTCCCGCTATGTCATCATGCGCCGTGCGGCGACGACCGTTCTTTGCCTGCTCGCGATCTATCAGCTGGCGCTGTCCATCGTGGCGGCCCCGCTTCTTCCACAGCGGTTCGGAGAGAGCCGCCTGGCCGGCGAGGCGATCGAGCAGGCGATCTTGGCCGAACCGGCGCCGGCCTATTGCCTGCGGCTCGACACCAACGTGTTTTTCTATGTGCACGTGCCGATACGATGTCTCGACCTCCAGGGCATGGCCGCGCTCGAGCCGCCGGCTTGGCTGTTGATGCCGCATCCGGCCGTCGCCGAATTTGCCAAGCTGCGGCCCGACCTCAATGTGCGGATCGTGAAGGATGGGCTCACGCAATATCAATTCGCGGCCGCGCGGATCGAGCGCAAATAAACGTTCAGTTCAATTCCAGCTTGAGATGGCCGTTATTCGGGGCATTGCCCTTGGGTGCCGCGCTCTTGGGGACGTTCTTGGCGTCAGGATCATATTCGATATGCCGCGCATTGGGATGGTGCGAGGGCCAGCCGTTACAGTGTCCCATCTCGTGCTCGCGGATATAGGCGATCAGGCGCGTGTCCTTTTCCTCCTGCGGCAAGACGATATGGCAGACGCCCTTGTCGAGCCACGAGCAGCTTTCCGCCGGGCCATGGCAGGTCACGATAATCTGCAGCCGCGATAGCCGTTGCTCGACTACCTGACCCGGATAGGGGTGGTCGTATTGTGCCGGCGGTTCAAGGAAGACAATCATGCGGTCGTCTTTCCTCCGGGGCGATGGCGCCCCCGCACGCTGTTGCCGGCGCCCCGCACCCGCCGTGCCGTTTCCGACACTCCGACCATGCGCAGACCTGCCGATCAAGCCTTGTCACTACGCCGAGAATGAAATTATTGGTATGGTGCGGGGGTCGGAACTGGGGAGCTCAGGGTATGCGGTTGTTCGCAGCGGTTTTCGTCGTGTTACTGACATGGGGCACGCAAGCGGCGATGGCTCAAGGCTATTGCCCATTTACGGATTTTTGCGGCGAGCAGCATCATCGTTGCTACCGCAATTGCGCCGCGCTGGGCGATGCGATCGCGTGGCCCTCACGGCCGCGGCTCTTGGCGCAATGCACCTATGGCTGCGAACGCCAATTCAACCGTTGCATGTACCGCGCCGTCCATTGGTGCCGGTAGAGCCTGAAACGGCGCAACCGCTCAGCGGGCGCGCTGCTTGCCGTACCGCATCGATCGTCCGGAACAACAGTTGCAGCCGCCGCGGTGCGCGGCCGATAACGAGCGCCCCATCGCTGCCCTCTCGCCCGTGACCCGGGTCGATCCCTTGCCCGAGGTCGCAAAATACGGCGCGGTGAGGAAGGCGCGCGGCGCTTTCTTGCGGCAAGTCGGGCATTTGTGCGGGAGATCGGCCTCCGCCATGGGCTTCATTTCGGTGAAGGGGCCGCAGCGGTCGCAGAGATAATCGTAAACAGGCATCCGGCCTCTCTATTGGGGCTATGCGGCCATCGTAACAAAGAAATGGGATGCGGCAAGTATCGCGACGGCTTGCCTTGCTCGGGCGCGGATACCCCCCCTATAAATCGCGCAACGGAGGACCGCCGACATGGGGCTGCGAGACTTTACCCTGTTCGACATCGTCGAGCGCAATGCGCGTCTTTACCCTGATCGATTGGCGTTTGCGCTCGAGGGCGAGCGCGTGACCCACGCCGCCTATCGGGGGCGCGCCGAACGGTCGGCGCGCGGCCTAGCGCACGCGGGAATCCAATCCGGCGACCGGGTGGCCGTGGTCTCACAGAACAACCTGGAATTCGTCGATCTTTACGGGGCGGTCGCCCGGCTGGGCGCCATCCTGGTGCCGGTGAACTGGCGGCTCAGCGCCGAAGAAGTCGCATACGTCGTTGCCGATGCGGCACCAAAAATCCTGATTGCCGACGCCGCCAACCAGCCGCTGCTGCAGGCGGCGCACGATCGCCTGCCGATGGTCGAGCACTGGTATGGAATTGGCGCCCACGGGGCTCCCTTTGCGCCTTTTGCCGACTTGCTCGGCGCGGCGGACGGGACCTCCCTGCCGGCGCCGCATTCCGATGCCGATGCCGGGCTGGTCATGATCCACACGGCCGCCGTGGGCGGAAGGCCGCGCGGCGCGCTCCTCTCACATGCAAATCTGATCGCGAACAGCATCCAGCTCATGCGCTCGTGGTCGCTGACCGCCGACGACGTCAATTTGGGGGTGTTGCCGCTATTCCATGTCGCCGGCCTCGCCATGCTGCTCGCGGCGCAGTATGCGGGCGGCGCCAGTATCATTCTGCCGAAGTTCGATGCGGGTGTGGCACTGGACGCCATCCACCGCCAGCGGGTCACGATGCTAGCGGAGTTTCCGCCGATCCTGACGTCGCTACTCGACGCCGGCGAGATTACGCCCACCGAGCTTTCGAGCTTGCGCATCGCTACCGGTCTCGACAGCCCCGAGACCATCAATCGTTTCGAACGGCTGTGCCCGCAGGCGCGTTTTTGGTCGGTGTTCGGGCAATCGGAAACTTCGGGCTTTGTGACCATGGGGCGCTTTCGCGACCGGCCGGGTGCGGCCGGGCGGCCGACCTTTCTGGCCACCGTGGCGGTGCTCGACGAAGCCGACAGGCCGGTCGCACCCGGCGAAGTCGGCGAGATCGCCGTGCGCGGTCCGCTCGTGTTCAAGGGCTATTGGCGTTGCGACGCGGATAACGCCTTCACCTTCCGCAACGACTGGCATCACACCGGCGATCAGGGCACCTTCGATGCCGACGGCTATCTCTGGTACAAGGGCCGCTCGCCCGCCAAGGAACTGATCAAACCCGGCGGTGAAAACGTCTATCCGGCGGAAGTCGAGCGCGAAATCGCTGCGCATCCGGCAATCGAGGAAGTCGTGGTCATTGGCGTTCCCGACGCGCAATGGGGCGAGGCCGTGAAGGCCGTGTGCCGTTGCAAATCAGGACAGACAGCGACTGCGCAGGAAATCATCGATTTCGTCGGCGCGCGCATCGCGCGCTACAAGCGGCCGAAATTCGTCGCCTTCGTCGACGCTCTGCCGAAGACGGCGGCGGGGAGCGTCGATCGCGGCAAGGTCAAGGAAACGCACGGGAAAGCCTAGACTAGCAGCACTTATCGCGTCATTGCGAGCGAAGCGAAGCAATCCAGCTCGGCATGCGAGAGCTGGATTGCTTCGTCGCTTTGCTCCTCGCAATGACGATATCGGGGCGAATTCCACAGAGCAGTAGAGCAGCGACGAAGCATTACGCCAACCACCGCCGGCGCCGGCGGTAATGCTTGACGGCGAGATAACGGACGCCCTTGTGACCGCCGAGATACGCGGCCTCCACGTCCGGATTAGCCTTCACCACTTCGGCCGGCCCGCTCATCACGACGCGGCCGCTGTCCATCAGATAGGCGTGCTGAACGATGTCGAGCGCCATGGCGGCGTTCTGCTCGACCAGAAGCACGGCGACTTTACCTTCGCTGTTGATGCGCTTGATGATGTCGACGATCTCGTCGACGAGAAGCGGCGCCAGGCCGAGACTCGGTTCGTCCAATAGAAGCAGTTTCGGCTCGGTCATCAGCGCGCGGCCGATCGCGAGCATCTGTTGTTCGCCTCCGGACAAATAGCCGGCTTGCGCATTGGCGCGCTGCGCGAGCCGTGGGAACCAGGTAAAGGTGCGGTCGATCAGCCGGTTGATGTGGGCGCGATCGCGATGCATCGAGGTCGCGGCCAAAAGATTCTCGCGCGGCGTCAGGTGCACGAAGACGCGACGGCCTTCGAGCACATGCGCGAGCCCAAGACGCACGCGGTCGGGCGGATCGAGCGCCAGGAGATTCTTGCCGGCAAAAGCGATCTCACCCTTGGTGACCTCGCCACGTTCCGGCTTCAACAAGCCGCTCATCGCTTTCAATGTCGTGCTCTTGCCCGCGCCATTGGCGCCGAGGAGGGCGACCAGCCCTCCCTCGGGCACATCAATCGAAACGCTCTTGACCGCGAGAAAAACGCGATCGTACGCGACTTCGATATTGTTAAGGCTGAGCACGTCGTCCCCGGATTACTTGCCGCTCGCCTTGAAGGCCTCGGCGGATTTTTTGATCTCCGCCCAGACCACGTCCTGATAGGCCGTGAACCAATCGGTCTGCGGAACGAACTTCGTTCCATCCCAGCGGGCGATGCGGCCCTTGCCGCCGCCCTGGTGATCTTCCTTGGTCACCGTCATCGGTGGCAGCAGGCCTTCGGCGGTGAAATCGGTAATGGAGGTCAGACCTTCGTTGAGCCAGGGTCCGGTGACTGGACCGTCCGGCGCTTTTGAGGCTGCGACACGCACGCCTTCCACCATGATGGCGGCCATCATGACTTCGTAATTGTAATAGGCGGTGCCGATCTTGTTCTCGGGACCGGCGCCCTGCCCTTTGCCGGCGACCTCCTTGAGGATGTCGGCGATGATCTTGGGACTGCGGCCGCTGGCGCAAGGCTCGAAGTGGAGCACGCCCTTGGCGGCGTCCTTGCCGACCACGTCCATGTCGGATTCGGAGAGCCACACGCTCGACGACATACGATCCATGGGAATGCCGTTCCGGATCGCTTCGCTGATCGCCGTGGTCTGACCGACGCCGGCGCCCCAGAAGACCACCCAATCCGGGCGCGCGCGGCGCACCTGCGGCCAAATCGCTGCCTGGTCGTTGCCGGGCGGCGTATAGGGGAAGGTCTCGAACGTATAACCTAGCTTCTGGCTCAGGGCCTGGAAGATCGGGATCGGCTCCTTGCCGAACGGCGTATCGATGTGCACCAGCACGATCTTCTTGCCTTTCAGATCCTTGTCCTGCTGGCGGAAGAAGTCGACGATGATGCCGGCTTGGGTCCAATAATTCGGCGACAGCGGCATCACGTAGGGAAACACCGAACCGTCGGCCGCGTCGCTACGGCCCGAGAAGGCGGTGACCAGATTGATCTTGTCCTCGAGCGCGCGGCTGACCAGCGCACGTGCGACTGGCGTCGACAGCGGGTCGCACAGCACCATGCCTTCGCGCTTGAGCCGCTCGTAAGCCTCGATGGCGCGCGGCAAGTCATTGGCGTGGTCGCTGACATCGGCGAGGATCTTATAGCCGCCGACACCGCCGCGGCCATTGACCAGCGAGAAGTAGTCGCGTTGCCCTTGGCTGTATTCCGCCGTCACGAAGGTATAAATCTTGGTGAAATCCTGCGGCATGCCGAAACGAACGACTTTTTCGTCCGCGGCCAAGGCCGGCCGCAATCCAATCAGGGCGGTTGCCGCCGTGCTGGCGACGAAGTTACGCCGAGTCAATTTCATGTCTTCCTCCCTTTCAAGCCGGCTTAGGTGAGCCCTAACCAGCGGGTTGTTGGTTTATCTCCTGGCGGTGCGGAACGGCCAGACCAGGAAGTAATTGCGGACATTGTCGTAGATTTTAGCAAGTCCCAACGGCTCGGCCACGAGGAATGCGATAATCAACGCACCGTAGAGCATCAATGGTAAATGTGCGCGCAAATCGGCGTTCAGCGCTATGCCGAGCCGATCGGCGCCGTGACTGATCAGATTGTTGAACACGATCGGCGCGAACAGCACCAAGCCGGCACCGAAAAAGCTCCCGAGCACGCTGCCCAGCCCGCCGACGATAACCATGGCAAGAAGCTGGATCGACAAATCGAGATGGAATTGCTCCGGCGACACGCTGCGCAAGTAGCACACCACCAGCACCGAGCCGACGACGCCGCCGATGAACGAACTGGTCCAGAACGCCAAGAGCTTGAACTTGAACGTGTCGATGCCGATGATTTCGGCCGCATAATCCTTCTCGCGGATAGCGGCGAGCGCGCGGCCGAACGCCGTGCGATTGACGTTGAGCAGGAACATGGCGATGACGGCGCACACCAACAGCGCCATGTAATATGTCGGCAGATCGCCCTCGATGCGCACGCCGAGGAAGCGCACCGGCGGCACTTCGATCGAAGCCATGCCGCCGCCGCTGACGCCCGGAATATGGGTGATGGCGAAATCGACGATGTATTGCATCGCGATGGTGGCCATCGCGAGATAAAGACTTTTGACTCGCAGGGCGGCAAACCCGAAAATCGCGCCGATCACCGCGCTGGCGATGCCGCCGGCGAGCATCGCGAATTCCAATGGAACGCCCAGACGCACCAGATGGACGCTGCTATAGGCGCCGATCGCCATCACGGCGCCATAACCGAGATGGATTTGGCCGGCGCCGCCCATCAAGAGATTGAGCCCGAGCGCGGCCGACGACCAGATCAGCCAGGGAAGCAGATAGGCGATCAGATAAAGCCGGTCGACGAGGAACGGCGCCGCCAAAGCGAGCACGACCACGATGCCGACCAACAGCTTATCGAACGGCAACGGCCAGAGTTGGCGCTCGTGCCGATAATCGAGATGGCGAATGCCGGCGCGGCGATAGAACATCACACCCTCTCGATCTGTTCATGGCCGAACAGGCCGTAGGGCCGGACCATCAGCGTGATCACGATGATCACCGAGGCGACGATATCGCGGGTGCCGCCGCCGATCAGCGGATCGAGGATGCCGGTGGCAAGGCTTTCACAGACGCCGACAATGAGGGCGGCGACGAGCACTCCCGGAATGCTGTCGAGCCCGCCCAGGATGGCAATCGCAAGCGCCTTCATCAGCAACAGGGAGAGACTCCAATCGACGCCCTGCATGCTGCCCCAAAGAACGCCGGCGGCGGTAGCGGCGACCGCGGCGAACCCCCAGGCGACCGCGATGGCGCGCTCGACGCGGATGCCGACCGACCAGGATGCACCCTGGTCATCGGAGACAGCGCGCATGATGATGCCGGAGCGCGAGTTGAAGAGAACAATCGCCAAGATGATGAAGGCTGCCGATACGCCGCCGCCGATTAGATAGGCGCGGTTGATCAGCATATCGCCGAGAAACACCGGCGCCTGCGGGATGCCGAGGCTAAGCCGCTTCACGGCAGACCCCAACAGCCCGGGCACGGCGCCGCGCAACAAAAGCTCGATGCCGAAGGTCAGCATCACCACCATGATGACCGGCTGGCCGATCATGCGCCGCAGCACGGTGCGCTCGATCAGCATGCCGAAGCCGAACATCACAATCACCGCCGCAACGATCGCAGCCCACATCGGCAGACCGGCGCCGGCGGCAAACAGCCACGTTATATAGGCTCCCATCATCGCGATGGCGCCCTGCGCGAAATTGGCGGTGCCCGAGGTTTTGTAGATCAGCACGATGCCGAGCGCGACAAGCCCGTACATGGCGCCGACGAGCGCTCCGGTCAGTGCGAGTTCGCCGAGCAGCGCGATATCCACGGCTACGGCACCTCGCAGATGGAGAGCGTTCGGCTGATCGTCCCGGTCTGGCCGCTCTCATAGGTGATGCGCGTGTTCTCGACCACCGAGGCGGCGCCGGAATAGAGCGCGGCGATCACGACCTGGTAGCGCTCCTCAATGACGTTGCGCCGCAGTTTCCGTGTGCGCGTGATTTCGCCGTCGTCCGGATCGAAATCCTTGTGCAGGTTGACGAAACGGCGAAGGCGCAGCGGCACCGGGAGGCTTTCATTGATATGCGCCAAAACCGACGCGACGAGCTTGGCGATTTCCGGCTTCTGCGACAGATCCGCATAGGACGTGAACGAGATGCCGCGTTCTTCCGCCCAATGGCCGGCGGCTTCGAGATCGATGCAGACAATCGCCGCGAGCTCGTCGCGGCCGGCGCCGAGCACCGCGACGTTGCGGACATAAGGACTGAACTTGATCCGGTTCTCGATGTAGTTGGGAATGAAGCGTTCGCCGGCACGCGTGCGCACCACTTCGCTGACGCGCCCGAGCACGACCAACTGACCGCTCGGTTCCAGATAGCCGGCGTCGCCGGTGTGCAGCCACCCGTCATTCAACGCCTTGCGGGTGGCTTCCGGATCGTCGAAATAGCCGTCGATGACCGATCCTGAGCGCACGACGATTTCGCCGTTGTCGTCGATCTTGATGTCCACATTCGGCATCGGCTTGCCGACCCCGTGCAGCGTTACCTGCCCTTCCGGCTGCGCGGCAGTGAGCGCCGCCGTTTCGGTCTGGCCGTAGAACTGGCGCAGATCGATACCGAGCGCGCGGAAGAACAAAAACGTGTCTTCGCCCATCGCCTCGCCGCCCGTATAGGCGCGGTGCGTGCGGGTCATGCCGAGAAAATCCTTGATCGGGCCGAAGACGAGAAGCTCGCCGAGAATGCTGGAGAATTCGATCGGCGAGGCCGAGCGACTTGCCCGCCAGGCGGTTGCGCTCGCGCTCGATCGCCCGCGGCATGAAATAGTCGTAGAGCCTGCGCTTGAGCGGCGTGGAATTGGCCATGCCGATCTGGATGCGGGTGAGCATGTTGTCCCACGCGCGCGGCGCCGCCAGATAGATGGTCGGGGCCACTTCGCGAATGTCGCGCAACACCGTTTCCTGGCGTTCCGGAATGTGCGTGGTGAAACGCAACAACGTGCCGGCGCCGAGCGTGAAAACGAGATCGCCAACCCAGGCCATCGGCAAATAGGCGTAGTGATCCTCGTAGTCCTGAAAGTAACCGCCGGCGACCGCGTTCTCGACACCGGCGATGATGTTGCGATGGCGCAACGGCACGCCTTTGGGCGCGCCCGTCGTGCCTGATGAATGCAGCAGCGCCGCAATGTCGTCGCCACGCGCGCGGCCGACCAAATCAACAACCAGCGCGGAATTCGCCTCGATCAAGGCGCGGCCGCGCGCGATCGCGGCGTCGAGCGACAACAGCCCTGCGGATTTGTAGGCCAGAAGTCCGCGCGGATCGTCGTAAAGGATCGTGTCGGGACGGCCGGTGCGCTCGCGCAATTCCAGAAGCTTGTCGACTTGTTCCTGGTCTTCGGCGACCGCGATGCGCGGTGCACCGTAGCGTGTGTAAGCCACGAGCTCGTCCGGCGGAACATCCGGAAAAACCGGAGACGGAAACGCCCGCAGGGCCATGGCGGCAAGCGTTGCGGTGTAAAGCCGGGTGCGATTGTCGCCTATCACCGTCAAAGCCTGATCGGGCCCGAGCCCGAGCGCTTCGAGCGCCGCCGCAAGGGCCATCACTTCGGTAAATATCTCGGCCCAGCCTCGCTCCTGCCATACGCCGCGGTCGCGCTCGCGAAATGCGGGGCGGCTCCCGGTTTCGGCAGCATTGCGCGCCAGCGCCGCGATCAAGGTCGCGGGCCGGCCCTGCTCGGTCACCGGCCAGGAGGTCACGAGCGGCGTGCGCAGCGGCATATTCATCACATCGCCTCGACGCGACGCGCGGCCGCGCGCTGACCGAGATAAGCCGACACGACGCGCGGATCCGCGATGGTTTGTGCCGGCTCGCCTTCGGCGATTTTTTCGCCGTAGCTCAGCACCACGACGTGGTCGCACAGCGCGGTCACCACATCCATGTGATGCTCGATCAACAAAATCGTGGCGTTGCGCTCTTCGCGCGCGTCAAGAATGAAGCGCGCGATGTATTCCTTCTCCTCCTGATTCATCCCGGCCATCGGCTCGTCGAGGATCAGGAGCTCGGGCTCGGCGGCGAGCGCGCGCGCCAACTCCACACGCTTTTGCATGCCGAGCGGAATGACCTCGACCGGCTCGTCGCGGATATCCTGGATCTGCATGAAGTCGATCAGCTCTTCGACCACGCGCCGGTGCTCGGTCTCATTGCGCAAAGCCCAGACCCAGTAGAACAGGCTTGCGAGCGCGCTTGCGCCCATGAATACATGACGACCGAGCAGAATGTTTTCCAACACGGTCATGCCACGAAACAACGCGAGATTCTGGAAAGTCCGCGCCACGCCGCGCGCCGCGATCCGATGCGGCTTGAGACCGACCACTTCCTGGCCGAAAAGATTTACGCTGCCAGACTCCGGACGATAGAAGCCGGTAATGACATTGACCATGCTGGTCTTGCCGCTGCCGTTCGGCCCGACAAGTCCGAAGATTTGGCCCTTCGGAATCTCCAGCGAAACGCCCTTGAGCGCGCGCAAGCCACCGAAGGCAAGCTCGATATCCCGACAGCGTAGTATGCTGTCGCCTTGATCCCGCTCGCCCGGTGCCCTCATTGTCGGCCGCTTGATCTCATCACATCCGGAACACACCATAATGCGGGCGGTCGATCGGCGCGTTGAGCGCAACGCTGATCGTCATTGCCAGCGCATTGCGGGTATCGGTCGGATCCAAAATACCATCATCCCATAAATGCGAGGTGGAATAGTATGCGCTTTGTTGGCGTCGATATTCGTCCAGGATAGGCTCGCGAATGGCGGCGATCTCGGCGGGGCTCAGGCTTTTTCCCTCGCGCGAGAGCTGGCGAATTTTGATATCCGCAAGCACATTGGCGGCTTGCTCCGCCCCCATGACCGAAATCTGGCTCTGCGGCCACATGAACAGAAACCGCGGATCAAACGCCCGTCCCGCCATGCCGTAATTCCCGGCTCCGAACGAGCCGTTGCAGATCACCGTGATCTTCGGCACTTCCGAGCCCGAAACCGCCATGATCATCTTGGCGCCGTCCTTGGTGATGCCGCGGTGCTCATAGTCGCGGCCCACCATATAGCCGGTGATGTTCTGCAGGAAGATCATCGGCACGCGACTTTGGTTGCACAACTGCATGAAATGGGCGCCCTTGAGCGAGGAATTGTTGAAAAGGACGCCGTTGTTGCCGAGGATTCCGACCTTAAAGCCCCAGATATGGGCGAACCCGCAGACCAGCGTGGTGCCGTAAGCGGGCTGATATTCGTGAAAGCGGCTGCCGTCGACCAGCCGCGCAATCAGCTCGCGCACGTCGAACTGGACTTTGATGTCGCGCGGAATGACGCCGTAAAGCTCGTCGGGGTCGTAGTGCGGCGGCTCCGGCGCGATCCGCTCCACGTTGAGCTTGGTCGGCCGTTGCGTCTGTCCGACCAGTTCACGCGCGATGGCGATCGCCTGCGCCTCGCTCGTGGCCGGATAGTCCGCGGTTCCGGAAATGCGGGTGTGCACATCAGCGCCGCCCAAGTCGTCGACGGTGACGTCTTCGCCGGTTGCCGCCTTTACCAGCGGCGGACCGCCGAGAAAGATCGCGCCGGTGCCGCGCACGATGACACTGTATTCGCTCAGCGCCGGTATGTAGGCGCCGCCTGCGGTACAATGGCCGAGCACGATGGCGACCTGCTGCACGCCGAGCTTGGACAAGATCGATTGATTGCGGAAAATGCGGCCGGCCAGATAGCGGTCGGCGAAGAGATCGGCCTGTAGCGGCAGAAAGCCGCCGGCGCTGTCGCACAGATGCACGACCGGCAGCCGGTTCTCGATAGCGATATCGAGCGTGCGCACGATCTTTTTGACCGAGAGCGGATACCACGCACCACCCTTCACGCTGGCATCGTCGGCGTGAATAATAACTTCGCGGCCTTCGACGATGCCGATGCCGCTGACGATCCCGGCGCCCGGCACCTCGCCGCCGTATTCAGTGTTGGCCGCAAGCGTCGACAATTCCAGAAACGGCGTGCCGGGATCGAGCAACAACTCGATGCGATCGCGCACGAACATCTTGTTCTGCCGCGACAGGCGTTCGAGATCGCGCGCCGGGCGCTCGCGCCGCGCCGCGTGCTGGCGCGCCTTGAGCGCATCGGCGAGCCCGCGATTATGCTTCCAGTTGAGGCGAAACTCCTCGGACGCGGTGTCGATCTTGCTTTCAATGCGCCGCATGGCTCAACACTCTCTCAGGCCGGAGCCAATTCCAGCAGCGGCGCGCCGCGCTGGAAAGTCTGGCCCACGCCGACATGGACGGCCGCGACCGCACCGTCGCGCCAGGCTTTGATTGCCGTCTCGAGCTTCATGCTCTCGATCACCATGAGAGTTTCCCCGGCGGTCACGGACTGTCCTTCCTTCACATGCAGCGCGATGACCACCCCCGGCATCGGCGCTTCGACGACATCCTCGGCGGCGGCGCCGGCGTGGCTGCCGTAGCGCCGCACGGGATCGACATAGCGGACCGTGAAAGTCATCCCATCGATGTGTACGTGAACGAGGTCACCGTCCGGCGCGATCAGCACGCGTGAACTTTCCGCGCCCAGATGAAGGAGCTGTGCGCCGCGCTCCGCGTCCGTAAGCGCGATCGGAATGGCGGTTTCGCCGACATGCAGCACGTAGCCGTCGCCGCGACGCGACAAGAAGCCTTCGTGCTCGGTCTCGCCAATGACAAATGTGTGTTGCATCAGGCGACCGCCAAAGCCGGAGAAGCCGGCACCGCACATGCGGAGCGGTAATCGGCGGCGAGCCGCTCGACGAGCTCAGCGATGCTCGGCACGTCGTGGATGGTGGCGATGCCGTGACCCGCGCTCCAAATATCGCGCCAAGTGCGCGCCTCGGAATCCGCAAGCCCGCTCATGTCGGGGGATTTCTTCGGCAGGGTTTCCGGATCGATGCCGTAGCGTGTGATCGACGGCAACAGGAAATTCGCGAACACGCCGGAGAAGCGGTCCGAATAGATAATGTCCTTGACGCTGCTGTCGACGATCATTTGTTTGTAGGCGTCTTGCGCATTGGACTCGCGTGTCGCCAGAAAGCGGGTGCCCATATAGGCGAGATCGGCGCCAAGCACCTCGGCGGCGCGGATCTGATGGCCGTCGCTGATGCTGCCGCCGAGCACCAGGCAGCCGTCCCAGAATTCGCGCACTTCGCGGACCAGCGAAAACGCGCTTTGGCTGGAAGCATGGCCGCCGGCGCCGCCGCCGACGCAGATCAAACCGTCGGCGCCACCTTCGATCGCCTTGCGGGCGTGCAAGGCGTTGACCACGTCGCAGAACACGAGGCCGCCATAACCGTGAACCGCCTCGATGGTGCGGCGCGGATCGCCCAGACAGGTGATGACCAGGGGCACCTTGTGGGAGACGACGATTTCCAAATCAGGTTCGTAACGCGCATTGGTGCGGTGCACGATGAGGTTGACCGCATGCGGCGCCACTTTGGCGCCCGGGTGAGACTGCGCATGAGCGCGCAAGCCGGCCTCGATTTCACTGAGCCACGAGTTCGAGCTGTTCGGACGGGCGCGCATTCACATGCGGGAAGGCGCCGATAACGCCGGCGCGGCATAGCGCCATCACCAGCGGCGGGAAGGACACCAGAAACATCGGCGCGCCAATGGCGGGCACCGAGAGTGTCTGTTTGAGCGCGTTCGGCAAGGTCATTTGGCGCCTCGCGCAGGGTCGTTAGCGCATCGCATCAATTCCTCCAGGCGCCCATGGCGCTGAACAATTCCGGTACCGCATCGGCCGCGTCACGCACCGGACGAAGCGATAGCGAAGCCGCCGCAATCAACTTGATTGCCAGCTCCGCGCTGACCGGCGGATCGGCCGCAAGCGCGGGATGCTCATCCAAAAAACCGGTATGGAGCGCGCCCGCGGCGAAATCCGGATCGGCGGTGAGGCGACGCAGGAAGGCAGTGTTGGTCTCGAAGCCCAACACTGCAAGCTCACCCAAGGCGTCATAGCCCCGCGTGCACGCCGCCGCGCGGTCGTTGCCGTGAACGACGAGCTTGGCCAGCATCGGATCGAAGGCGGCGGTGACCACCTGCCCCTTGCTGATGCCGGTATCGACGCGCACATCCGGCCCGGTTTCCGGCAGCGCCATCTCGACGATGCGGCCGGTGGTAGGCGTAAAGCCGCGTGCCGGACTTTCGGCATAAATGCGATATTCGATGGCATGGCCGTGGATGGCGAGTTCCGCTTGCGTACAGCGCAGCGGTTCGCCGGCGGCGACATGCAACTGCTCGGCGACGAGATCGATGCCGGTGATCATTTCAGTCACCGGATGCTCGACTTGCAGCCGCGTGTTCATTTCGAGGAAATAAAACTCACCGCGGCCGTAGATGAACTCGATCGTGCCAGCATTGCGGTAGCCGGCCGCGCGAGCGATGCCGACGGCGATGTCGCAGATGCGCCTGCGTTCGCTTTCGTCCAGAGCCGGCGACGGCGCCTCCTCGACGATCTTCTGGAAGCGGCGCTGGATCGAGCATTCGCGATCGAACAGATGCACGACATTGCCGTGTGCATCGCCGAGCACCTGCACCTCGATATGGCGCGGCCGCTCTACATAGCGCTCGACATAAAGGCGGCCGTCGCCGAAATAGCGCGTACCTTCGCTGCGCGCGCGCACGATCTCCTCGTCGAGCACCGCCGCCTCGCGCGCGATTTGCATGCCTTTGCCGCCGCCGCCGGCCGCGGGCTTTATCAACAGCGGAAAGCCGACCGCGCGCGCACGCTCTGAAAACGTCTTCGGATCGTCGTCCTCGATGGCGGAGGGCGCAACCGGAAAGCCGCGCTCGGCCACAAACGCGCGGGCCCGCACCTTATCGCCCATCAACTCGATCGCGTCCGCCGTTGGGCCGACAAACACGATGCCTGCTTCAGCGACCTGGCGGGCGAAACGCGCATTCTCGGATAGAAAGCCGTAACCCGGATGGATGGCACCGGCACCGCTCTCGCGGGCCGCGGCGATGATTTGGGCGCCGTCGAGATAAGCCGCGACCGGTGTCGCGCCGGCGATCTCAATTGCCCGATCGGCCGCCGCCACCGCCGGCGTCGCCGCATCGGCAGCGTGATAGACGACGACCGCTTCCAACCCCAACGCCTGCACGGTGCGCAGGATGCGCAATGCGATCTCGCCGCGATTGGCAATCAGGACGCGCCGGAACGGCCACCCGTTCACTGGGGTAGGACCAAGCTTCGACATTACGCGTTCGCCCTCACGGAGTTTGGACAGAGCCCGTTCAAGAAGATATCGGTGATGTTGCGTGCCATGCGCTGCACGTCGAGCGGACGCTTGGCGATAGTGTGGCGCCAGGCGGAATGCTCGATGGCGCCGAACAACATGTCGCGCACCACCCGCGGATCGACGGCCTCCGGAATTTCGCCGCTGGCTACGGCATCATCCACCATCTTGACGAGGATCGATGTGTAACGGCGGTTGAGCTGCTGAATGGCGGAGCCGCGATAATCGCCCGCGATCCGCACCTCGGATATGAAAAGCCGGCAGAGATCGCGCTGCGCGACGAAGATCGCCAGATGCTCGCTGATGAGAATGTAGAGCTGCTCGCGAAACCCCTTCCCGCGCGCGACCTTCGTGCCCAGATCCTCGATCAAGCGCTCATAGAATTTCCGCAAAACGTGCTCGAGCAGATCGCGCTTGTTGGAGAAGTATTTGTAGATCAGGCCGTCGGAGACGTCGGCCGCCCGCGCGATCTCGGTGATCGAGGTGGTTTCATAGCCCTTTTCGGCGAAGGCGCGCGATGCGGCCGCCAGGATCGTCTCATAGCGGTCGCGCATCCGCTCGGGACTGATGGCCGGCATCACACGCTCGAAAAACCGTTGAAGAAGACCGCGGGAAAAACGCCGGACGTCCCAGGAACCCGCACGCACGATGATGTTCGGCCGAACCGGCGCATGCCCCTGCCGTCCTCCCAGTTGCGCGTGGGCGCCTGATATTCGGCCCGCCCGACCGTTGATTACGCATATTGAATACGCTTCACTTTGACATGTCAACGCGACCCTGTTTAGGTCGTGCCGGAAAAGACCAAGGGAGGAATTCCATGACGGCAGCGGCAGCGGACACGCGCGCTCAGTCATTTGCGGCAGGTGGCTTTCGCCTGAGCGAGGATTAGCAGAAAGCGGCGTATGAAGATACCGCTAGACTGAAAGATCTCACGAATCTCGGTGCGCCTGCAGTTGTGTTTAGTCGGGTTTATTGGTACCTTGTTAGCCCGAGGCAAACGAGTTTAACATGCCTAAGCGCACTCGGCTGACCGATAGTCAGATTGAATCACTGCCCCGAAAACCGAACCGATATGCGCTGCCCGACCCGGAATTGATCGGCCATTATCTGAGGGTGCCGGCGCGAACGTCTCGTGCACCAATTAGCTACACCGTGGTAGCGCGCGATCCGAACGGCAGGCAGGTCTGGACTACGCTCGGCAACGCCAGCGCCATGAGCATAGAGCAAGCGCGGGGCCGGGCGCGTAAGGCTATCGAGCACATCAAGTTAGGAAGGCCCACCACCGATCGTGGTAAACCCACTGTACGCGCTGTCGCCACGCAATGGCTCGAGCGGCAGGTTAAGGGGAACGGCTTCCGCACCGCGCGCGAGACTGAGCGCATCATCGGCACATATATTCTCCCACGTATTGGCAGCCGAGTATTCGCGGACGTGCGGCGCTTAGATGTTGCTGAGTTTCTCGATAGCATCGAAGACCAGCACGGCAAGCCAACAGCCGAGGCAGTGTTAAAGGTCTATCGCGCGATCTCGCGATGGGTCGAACAACGCGACGAATCATATCGTGCGCCGCTCACTGCCGGCATGTCGCGGGTGTCGAAAGCGGAGAAGCGCCGCAAACGTGTCTTGAGCGATGAGGAAATCAGAAAAGTCTGGCGCGCTGCGGACGGTCCATACGGCGCCTTTGTAAAGCTGGCGCTTCTGACGGCGCAACGCAAGGACAAGCTTCGGACGCTCCGATGGGATGATATCCATGGCGATATTTGGGTTATCAGGACAGAACCGCGCGAGAAGGGCAATCCCGGACAGTTGCGATTGCCGCCGATCGCGCTCGACATCATCAAGTCCCAACCAAAATTCGTCGATAACCCGTATGTGTTCGCCGGCCGCAATGGACAGCCCTCAGCCGCCTTCGACACAGGGTATTACAAGGCGCAATTCGACCAGCACTCTGGCGTTAAGAATTGGAGAGTTCACGACCTGCGAAGGTCAGCGCGATCCTTAATGGCGAAAGCCGGCGTCACGACCGAGATAGCCGAGCGCGTCCTCGGTCACGCCCAAGACGAACTTATCCAGATATACGACCGGCATGACTATCAAACAGAAATGGCCGACGCACTGAAGCGGCTGGCGGGACTGATTGAGCAGATAGTTGGTCCACAGCCGAACGTCGTCACGAAGGTGGCGGGGTAACAATAGATGCGGCGGGTACCAAGTTTAACGCATTACATCTCCAATCTCTTTCAGAGTCCGGTCGAGAACTTAATACAGTTGACCCTCGACCAAGCCAAGGCTCGCGGGCAGTCTCCCAAAGAGCTAGAAAAAGACCACAGCCGGTTAAGGACGGCGTATCGCCTGTTTGATGACTATCTGGAAGCAGGCTACCGCGCCCGACTCAATCCTGCCCCCTTCACTTCACCTTCGGCCTTATTCGGAAACGGGGAAACCGAACTCTATTTCAGAGAACTCATTTATACGGCGTATTTGTTAGGATCAGCATCACCGGAGCCAAACAGAATAAAAGGACTGAAACGCGTAGATAAGGCACTGAAGAAACGTAAGAAGGGATGGGAGGAAGCACTAGACGAAGCTATCGCTCTTACTTTTAAAGCCGCGGCTCCGGTCTTTCCCAAGGACAAAGAAATAATCAGAACTGTTGAGGCTGAAATGAAATCGCAGGGATATAAGACGCTACCAATCAAAGACGACGCTCTGCGCAAGCGAATCCAACGTCACCGACAGCGTGCAAAGAAGAATGAAGGAGTGCCGTTCTAGATTGCTATTTGGGGACGACGTCACGTTGTCACAAAATCATAATTCGCCGATATTTTCATATAGTTCAAGCGGTTAGGCAATGGGACGACGTCACGTCGTCCCATCTATTCGCTTCCCAAATCCGCGCTCTCATTTGTATAGAGCCCTCATCAACACGAACGAGGGTTCACATGGAATTGAACGACGTACCACAACATCTGCGGTTCGAAGACTTGCGCCGTAAGGGTATTGTCAATTCCTGGCCGGGTCTTCAACACCTGAAATTGCATGAAGGCTTTCCGCCCGGCAAGTTGCTCGGACCACAGACGCGCGTTTGGACCGCGGCCGAAGTCAATGAGTGGCTCGCCAACCGCCCGACAGAGCCGAGCGAGCAAACAAAGACACGCGCCGCCAAATCGGTAGCTGCACGGCGTGAGGCAGCGTGATGAGGCCCGACAACAGCCACATGAAATCGCTCGAAGTCCACTATTGCCGCGAATGCCGGGCACGGCACTACTACATGCGGCTGCTGGATGCGCCGGATGGCTACAGTCGGTGGTTAGAGCTGACCGAAGTGCCGGTGCTCGATCACACTCCGTCCGATGGTCGTGGGATGTGCAACGCTTGCTACGAAATGGCGGTGTCACAATGACTGACACCACCAAACAGCAAACGATCAAAAGCAAAGTGCTTCGCGGCCGATTGGACCAGGTGCGAGCCCGATACGACAGCGGCGCCGTGCCGCCGGCTTTGTACAACGCCATCAAAGAAATGGAACGCGAAATCGCGTGGACCGAGCATAAAGGAGGCAATGGTGAGTAAGAATTTCAGGATATATCTGATCGACCCAATGTCTCAGTCCGTTACTGAGACGAAACTCGGGAAAGGCTTACCTGCCATCCGCAGCGCGCTGAAATGCAAGCGCTTCACAATCGGCAGCAGACCGCTTCGTGGCAATCTCGCCGACGGATGCGACAGTATCTACGTAAGCGATGACTATCTTGAAGACCTAGAACCCGAACAAACCAGATATTGGTTTCAAGTAGACGCTGATCGAGATCCACCATCGTCCTTTCCAATCTGCGGACGCGGCCTAGTACACGGCGTCGATACGGCCGGCGATACATGCGACGTGACCATCAGTATCGCCGAGGTGCGTAGCCGGATTACGTTCACCGAACGCCGTTTCAAAGGCTTCGAAGTCACCCATGGCGGGACCACCGAAATGTTCGGCAAGATTATGCCGATCATGACAACCGTTAGTGCGATCGCACCAATTGTCGACGGCGCCTCCGAGAAGGAGGATGTGTCGTGAAGACCCGCAAACCATTCGCCACGATCGCCCAACGCGAAGCGTGGCAGGCTGAATGTCGACGCGAAGCGACTAAGAGGATGATACGGCAGCTGATGCGCCAACTGAAACCGGCGTTTTCGGATCAGCACCGCTTAGCTCAAGAATATCGTGATGCTCGTGCTGCACATATTAAAGCACAGCGAGAACGTAAACAGTGCGCCGCGCTTGGTCTCGACTACGATGCGATATCGCAAGGCATCAAAGACTTTTTCAACGATAAACAGGTACCGGCGTGATTGATCAACGAACCGCCATAGCGCCGACCGCGATTCCGATATCGGTGCATGACGCCTTTGTGCGCATGGCGCGGCGCGCGGACAATCTGCCGAGCTGGTGCGACCAGGGCGAGCCGGTTGCCAGGGCAATACAGGCGGCACTCGGCATTAGGCTAGTGCCGGAGCTAATCGATCGAGAAGACCATGTCGCCGCGGCCCTGAGACTGCTTATTCCCGCTTTGGAAGAATTAGTCGACCGCGACTTCGAATATGCTGACCGCAGATTTCGCCACCGACCGCGTTGCGTTATCACGGTCGACGACATCGCCGCCGCCGAATTGGTAGTCGCCAGCGCCTCCAAGGTGTTGATACGGGCAGTCATCTTCAAGGAGCGCTGGCGGGCAACGATAGGCGACAAGTTTCTAACGGATTGGACCATCATCAAGCGGGTTATGTTTAACCGCCAGTCGTTTCGAGACTTTGCGCGGGAACTCGGCCTGGACGAAAGAGCTATCCGCACGCGATTTCACGACGCCATCGAGGCCATTGCGGCGAATGTCGGGCCTGTCCGGTGGCCCAAATCCTTAAGTCCGCACCGTCTCCCCTATAATAGGGGACGGTGCGGAACGCCGCCGATATGGCATCCCCGGATCCATATCCATGTCGACCGGCCGGGATTCCAAACAAGGGAGCAGGTCCTCGCTGCCGAACTGACACTGGCAGCCGAATGGCTCGCCGCGGGCGGCATCGTCCAGAAGCTGCCGCCCGGACTGGCCAGCGGTTACGACCAACATCAGACAGCTGGGCTAGATCGGTATAAGCGGCGTCAGACATATGGAAGGACTTACGCGCTCGCAGGCAAGCTTTGTGCAGCCTATGGGGCGGACGGTGAACTGCTTTGGGTGGTTTCGTCACGGCCGCAACCGGCATGGGACGATGTGACCGGCGTGGCGCGATATCATGACGCCGACCTTGACGTCGCTTCGAAGTGGGGCAAGGGCCACGTCGATTTCGAAAAGAAGTACCGGCGCGGGATGCAGTGGCTAGACCCGTGGCAGTCGAGGTCGACGCAGAGATTTGCGATTAAGTTTTATAACGCAGGCGAGGACGGTTTGCTGCCCGATAAATTAAACGGAGCGGAGATAAGAGGCCGCCCGAATCGCGACTGCACCGGGCCCGACTGGGAATATCAAGGGATCTTCGTCACGATGCGCGAACCGCCGCGGCAGCGTGAAGCATACGCGCCCGGCTGGGATGAAGGACCGATACCGAAGCGCCCCCCTGTATCAGGTGTTGAGTCAATCGACGTGAGAAACGACACGCTTGATTTGCTGGTTCGGTGGTCGCCGCCGTCATCGTACTTCAACGATGGCATGAACAATCCCCTTTTTTCAGAAATCTAGGAACATAACCACTTTAGGTGTGACCATGAGAAACACTCCAACCAAACTTGAACAGCGCATCAGCGCTAGTCTCGCCGAACGCGGTGAGTTGAGATACTCAGAGCTTATGATTGCGACGCAAGCGCCAAACAGTCCGTTGCTGGCGCGAACTCTAAAAAGAATGCAGCGTCATGGCACCATCACCCGAACGATCGTGAGCGCGGCGCCTCCCCACACGCTGTACTCGCTCCCGAAGGAGGAGCCTGCGGAGATAAAATAACCCGGCGGTTGTTAGCCGCCGGGCGGAGACAACAGACAGATTGTTGTTTTGGTAGGACGTGTGAGAACTCCCGCCTTTTAACAACCTCCTGTGCTGTCCGTCAAGAGCTTCCGCAACAATCCCGTTGCGGAGAATGCCGGCGCATGTCCGGCAGGAGGTAAATGAAAATGGAAGGACTATTCGACGACCTGAATGCGCTGAAGCTAAGTCAGGACTATGCTGATACGGTTGGCGTGAAGAGGATATTAGCGACGGTCCCTGTAGGCAAACCAAACAAACAAGACTTTGTGCGGGTACATCCCGGCGAAGAGTTCAGACTATCTCCAGCAGCCCTGATTGAGCTAAAGGATGACCGGGAAACCTACATCGTCACGCCAACGATGGCTGCCAACCTCCCAGGCGAGTTTGTTCCGTGCACTTTGTTCCTCGCGATCAACCGGCAAGGTGTGCTCCGGGTCTGGCCGGTAAAACTCCCAGGGTCTGACGGCAAGGTCAACCCTTGGCACCATTCCGCAGCGGAAGCTGCTGAGCGCGCCATGTCGTGTTGGGTGCGGATGACATCCAACATGAGTTTGGGCGCCTATGAAATATTTGAGGCGACGAGCAACAATCTGCCCGAGCCCAAATGGCCGGAAGAGCATTCCTTCCAGGAAATCCTGCAAATAGCGTTCCGGGGCCGCGTTGTCGATAACCCTGACCATCCTCTGGTCCTGAAGTTACAAGGCCTAACATGACCACTCTTCCTTTCAGAGAAATCTGGCTCGTCGACTTCGAGTTCGGTGCACCTCCTGGGGACATTCAAGAGCCGGTTTGCTTAGTTGCCTGGGAGCTGAATAGTGGACGTAAGATGCGGTTGTGGCGCGACGAGTTCGGCGCCACGCCACCTTATTCAACCGGATCTGATGCGCTGTTTATTGCTTACTATGCCAGCGCCGAAATCGGTTGCCACCTCGCATTAGGCTGGCCAGCGCCTGAGCGAATACTCGATTTATTTGTTGAGTTCCGCAACCATACGAATGGACTGCCGACAATCAGTGGCGCCGGGCTGCTCGGCGCGCTTGCACATTATGGCCTAGACAGCATTGGCGCCGGCGAAAAAGACGATATGCGCGATCTGGTCTTGCGTGGTGGCCCGTGGTCCAGTGATGAGCAGCTTGCCATTCTTGATTATTGCGAAAGCGACGTTGCCTCGCTGGCACGATTGCTTCCCGCGATGCTTCCCAAAATAGATTTACCGCGCGCATTGTTACGTGGTCGGTACATGGCCGCAGTCGCACGCACGGAATTCAATGGCGTTCCGATTGACGTCCCAACGCTCAACTTGCTGCTCAACAACTGGACTAACATTCAAGATGACCTTATTGCCGATATAGACGCTAGTTATGATGTATTTGACGGTCGGACCTTCAAGGCAGACAGGTTTGCGCAGTTTTTAGTCAGACAAGGCATCGCGTGGCCACGATTGGAATCAGGCCGTCTCGATATGAGCGATGACACGTTCCGCCAAATAGCCCGCTCCAATCCTCTCGTCTCTCCACTCCGCGAGCTGCGCAGTTCACTATCCGAAATGCGTCTAGCGGATTTAGCTGTAGGACGCGACGGCCGTAATCGAGCCCTGTTATCACCTTTCCGAGCTCGCTCTGGACGCAATCAGCCGAGCAACTCGAAGTTTATATTCGGCCCATCCGTATGGTTACGCGGGCTAATCAAGCCGCCACCTGGTCACGGCGTTGCATACATCGACTGGGAACAGCAAGAATTCGGGATTGCTGCCGCTTTGTCTGGTGATGAAAATATGAAAACCGCGTATCGCAGTGGTGACCCGTATCTTGCTTTCGCCAAGCAGGCGAGTGCAGCACCGCAGGAAGCTACAAAAGCCACGCATAAAGCGGTCCGCGAGCAGTTCAAACAGTGTGTGTTGGCGGTCCAGTTTGGTATGGGAGAAGAATCACTGGCGCACCGCATAGGCCAACCACCGATAAAAGCTCGCCATCTGTTGCGCCTCCATCGGGAGACTTATCAAACTTATTGGGACTGGTCCGACGCTGCTTGCGACTTTGCGATGACGCGCGGCTATCTGTCGACGGTTTTTGGCTGGTACATCCATGTCGGGGCAGATCCAAACCCGCGGATGCTGCGAAACTTTCCGATGCAGGCGACAGGCGCGGAAATGCTACGCCTCGCTTGCTGTTTGGGCACAGAGCGTGGGATCGAAATCTGTGCGCCAGTCCATGATGCTGTCCTGATATGCGCACTACTTGATAGGCTCGAAGCCGATATCGCATGCATGCAAGAAGCGATGTGTGAAGCTTCTCGTATTGTTTTAAACGGCTTTGAGCTCGGGACAGATGCTGACGTGATCAAATATCCAGACCGATTTTCAGACGAACGTGGCGCTGTGATGTGGGCGCGCGTTCTAGCTTTGATAGCAAAGGGGGGAGACAATGAAAACATTGGACTTGAAGTCGCTCGAACTGCCGCCTGAGCTAGTTGTGAAGGGTAAGCAAGCCCCTAGCATTACACCAAAGAAACGTCGGCAACACTTTGTGCGCTTTCCTTGGGTGTGGATGGAGCAACTAATAGGCTGTCGTGGCCAAACGCTTCGAGTGGCATTTGTCGTCTTATATCTCGATTGGAAAGCTAAAGGACAGCCGATAAAACTGGCAAACAAGCTGCCGCAAATGGTGGGGGTTGACCGCCGTGCTAAGTGGCGCGCACTTGCCGACCTGGAGAGGCTTGGGCTGATTTCGGTCGAAAGGCGGCCCAGGAAGTCGCCAATAGTCCAGGTGAAACATGAGCCCAAAACTGCCTAGTCATATTTGAGTCTATGTACCCTTTCGTCTCATGATTTAAACCAACATGAGACCGGGACGCACATACGGTGAGGATTCTCTTCTATTCTTCTCTTATCTTTCTTTCTATTCTTCTCTTATATAATAATATACCCCTACCTCTATTACCCTCACACACCCCTATATCCTCTCCATCCTTTGGAGACTTCCTATGGCTGATTGGAACGCCATTGCTGTACGCATCGGTATGTTGGGATCTGATTATGACGGTGAAGTTCTAGCTGCTGCTAGTGCATTAAAGCGATGCCTTAGGAAAGAGAACGTAACGTTCGCATCACTGGCGTGCCGTATCAGTGGGATGCATCACAGCATGGGACAACAAAAATACTCCCCCGTCGATGTGGTTGAGGTAGCTAGGCAGATGCTTCAGGACGGTGACTTATCTGATAAGGAAGGCTGCTTCGTCTTTGAGATGATGGGACGTGCTGAAGAGAACCACCGGATGTCACGTAGACAAGCTAATTGGTTCAATGCGCTGTTGCGGCGCTGCTGTAACTTATAAGCGGCCTTTTCACTTTTTCATTTTTTAATGGCATGGAGGCGCACATTATGCGCAGCGGAACATTATTGCACGAACAGATAAAAGGCATCCCTACCACCTACCGCGACGTTCGCATGCGGTCCCGACTGGAGGCACGATGGGCCGCGTTTTTCGACATGGCTGGCTGGCGCTGGGAATATGAGCCGATTGATGAGGTCGGTTGGATCCCCGACTTCCTACTCATCGGCAAGTACGATGTCGTCAAAGTCGAAGTGAAACCGATCGCGTGGACATTTCAAAGTGGCGATAGCCCGTCACTTATCCCGGCTGGAGACTACGGTCTCGGCAAGGTGCGCAGTTACATCGCGACCTCCAGGGCCGCGTTACCTCATGACGAACTTTATCGCGAGGATGTGCTTCTGCTAGGCGCCTACCCTCAAGTCATGAAAGATATCTGGACCAGTGTGGCGCTCGGCGTTTTTCTAAATGAAGGTCACGCAATGGAGAACGACGTGGCAATACTGAATGAAGGCTACGAGCCATATCCTTTCGATTTTCATTCGCTCTACGGGGCGTATCGCTACCGCATGGGCGGACAATATGAGGGCGACTGCCACCTCAAGGGCGGAGCTAATCCTGACACAGTACGGAGGCTATGGGCTGAAGCCGGGAATATCGTTCAGTGGAAGAAAGCTGCGTAACTACAAATCGTCTATTTATCGGTCACCCGGCCGCGAACGGGCAGCCCATTTTTATTGCCGAATCCGACAGACCACCGATTAGCAGTACCTAAGATGCTTTAAAAAAAGAGCGTTGAACACATGGCTAAACGCAAAACTGATGACGATGACATCCGTCTTGAAGATGTCCACACGCACGAGGACAAAATGAGGTATTCGCGGATGATCCGGCGCCGGTGGGAGAGCATAGACCCAAACGACTTGCCTGACGCGATTTTGGATTTGGAGCGGTTTCCAATCGAAGACCTTGATCGCCCATGGATGCACCCCGAATGGGCTACCAGCGTTGAGCACGCTGAACGTCAAAGGCGTCGTGCACTCCGTGGCAAATGATGATCAGCCGAGATGGCGTCCCTACCTGGGATATCTCGAAAAACTCGCCAAGCAGCGTGAAGCCCAACCTACACCAAATGGCCAACGCGACGAAATTTACTGGAGGCAAGCGTGAAAAAGCGCGACCGACCGACCGCGTATATGCGCGCGTGTCATGGGCATTGAAGGCGACAAAAATGGCGGGACGTCACAATCATCATGCGTGGCCAACGTGTAACGCATTCGCGAGATCTACCGGCAAACCGTGCTTGCGAAAATGCGCAGTCGGTGAAGACGGTCGACCGCGACCTCGCTGCTTGGGCCATGGTGGTCATACCAAGTCAGGTAAGCAGACGATCGAAGGCCGTCAACGTATTGCCGATGCCACCCGCAGCCGCATGTTGAGCTTCTGGGACGCTTGGCGCGCGGCAGGGAAGCCAGCGTTGCCGTGGCACGAAAGCCTACGTACAGCCAAGCCCAAGGCTACTAAGAGCATTTCATCATGGGGCATGCCGAAGAAGACGCCAGAGCAGCGCCGCGCATCCGCGATCGCTGAGTTGAAGCGGCTCATTCCCGGCTGGGAGGAGTGATCTACCGCCAAAAGTCCTTAAACCGAGTCGGTGCCAGCTCGGTATAGCGGACGGTATGCTGGATAGACCGATGCCCAAGCCAGTCTTGGATTGCCCTCGTATCGTGCCCCTGATTGGCCAGAGCGTAGCCGCACGCGTGCCGCAGCATATGGACGTGGACGGGGAAATCGAAGCCAGCGCGTTCGCCGATGCGTTTAACGAGGCGATTTACGGCGTCATCGCTGAAAGGTCCGTTGCGCTCGGTGCTGAATACGAACTTGCTGTCTGGAAACTGGCGTTGAAGCTCACGTAAGGCGCGGATTTCATCGCCCCGCAGGGGATGAACACTAGGCTTCCCATTCTTGACGCGGCGAACGTGAAGGCTGGCAGAGCGTCCGGACTCGACCTGCGACCATTCCAGGTCCCGAATCTCTTGAGCCCGCAGGCCGTGGCGGAAGGCGATTAGGATCAGGGTCGCGTCGCGGTGGCCGTATCGGCCCTGCCGCGCCTCTTTGCACAGCTTCTCGACCTCTTTCGGCGTAAGATATTCACGGCTTCGCAAATCGGAATTGGCAGGGCGCATCGGCACTGACCGGAAAACGTTGTTTGGCTCTACCAGACGAAGCGTCGCATTCATTGGCGTTTTCCTCGATATCGAGAACTGACTTGCCGTAATAAACACCTTTTCCGGTCAGTCAGCAATTCACAAATTCCTGTCGTCAGTTATGTCAGTTGCTCGATTGTCCACTCTCGGCCGCCTCCCGTCGGGACCGGTGACCATGGCCACCCTGGGGTATAGGCCACCGGGTCCATGGTACCGAAACCAAAAGTAATGGAGTCTCGTGGCCGTGGGCTTAGCGAATCCGACAAAGATTTCGCGAAATCGCTAAGCCACCCCCGCTTTTCCCGATTTTGCAAGTTCTGAAAACGAACATCCAAATATAATTTTGAGAATTTTCGTATGCGATCTAGGGGGACGTGTCGAGATTTCCCGTCATAAAAACTCGATGAAACGGATCACCCAGTAATATTTCGAAAGAATTAGCCTAGGCCACCCCGTATCTCTCAGCAAAGGGGTTCCTACGTAACTACTCAACTGACCGAGATGCAAAACAGTGACGAACCCTCTTACTGGCGTGTATTTGCGCAACAAGGACTTTTGTCTCGACGATCCAAAACAACGCAAGGATTATGCCGATTGGGCCTCATCACCCACCACCATCAAGCCTTAATCCCTTTCAGCGTTCGAGAGGCAGCCGAGGCGCTGCACATCGGCAAGAACGCAGGACCGGCAGGTGAGGCCGTTCCATACGACAGTAGAACGAATCAGACAGTCCTCTCAAACGAAAGGAATTCTATGCGTGAAGACCGCACGCGCCTTCAGGCGTTGCTCTCTGCCCTCGACGGTTCGATGCGCGGTCGCGACGCGACGACTGCGGCGATTATTTTATCGTCGGCAAGAAGGGCCACGTCTATTCGGATGGCGCCGGGTACCTGCTCTCGCCGGCTCGGTTCGGCGCTGGGGCTTTGTGAAGAAGCGGCTGGCGTTTTGCCATGTCGCCCAAGACGGCGATGGTGAAGGCGCTTTGCACCTCGATCGGCTGCCGACACCAGCCGAGGCGGCCACCATCCGGCTGATTCTTGGCGTCCGCAAGCGAAAGCTGCTTTCGGCCGACGCCCTCGCTAGCCTACGGGACCGATTTTCGACCGCAGAAAAACGCCCTATCGCGGCTAAGGATGCGTCTAAGGGGATGGCAGCTACCTACCCCTTGCGGCATGAATCTCTAAGAATTGGTCGTGAAAGTCCGGATTATTGGAGACCTGCGTTGTGGACCGGTAGCCAAAGCAACCAGAAGGGCGCGGCGAACTGATCCACCGGAAGATCTCCTGCAGGGCAATCGTTCACATCAGAGCGGATCGCGCCCGACTTCTTCGACCTGGCAGATCGGCCATCGGCCTTCGCGTGAAAGGCTTCCAGCGGCAGGATTTGCTCGCATCGGAGGCAGATTTTCATGGAATAATGTCGTTCGAAATTCTTCAATGATTACTGACGCGCGCGCGCGTAGCGCGCGAGACCCCCGATAGCTATTAGCCGGCATGGGTCGCACCACGTATGGCTGAAGACCAAGAACGGCGGGCCACCCGCCGTGCGGCGGGAGCGCGAGTGGGCTGGTGGTAGTCGGTAAATGCCCTGGACGCAGAGGACGGTTGCCCCATCGCAGCGAACGATCGGCGTCTGTCTGGCATTGTTTTCGCAGGACGGTACGCGCGTGCTTTTCTTCCTCCGCGAAGGACGCCATGCTGTCTCGCCCCTCCGTTCCCAGTGGGGCTTTTTTACACCCCTCAGTGAATGATTTTGGCCGGTCGTCCCTTTTGAAAAGGCGCAGTTATGTACGGTACCGTGCTTGACACCCAGGAACTTTATCCCAAATGTTTTTGCGTTTTACGCAGTGTTGGCTAGCTCCCCTGGCAAAGGAGTTTCGCAAAATGGCTCTTTATCGGGTCTACAAAATCTTCCCCGGCAACCACATCACAACCATGCCCGATATCGTCAATTTTTCCGACGATGAGGACGTGATCGAATACGCGAAGACGCAGCTGAACGGGCAGGGCATTGAAGTATGGGACGGCACGCGCGTGGTGATAAGGCTTCTCGCGACCGAGAAGGCCACGTCAGTTGGCGGGCCCCTCATCCCGCGGCCGGACGCGCCGGATTGTAGTTGAGTACGCTTACGTACTGACAAAGCAGTTGCGTACTCACGAATAATATGGCCTTCCGACCATGGGGCGTATGGAGCATGCTCATGTCGTCTATTGAGCGGTTTTTCCCAATCACAGGCGCATTCGATGAGGAAGCCACGCGGACTCTTGGATTGGCGTTCGACAAGGCTTGCGCTCTCCTCGGCCGAACTCCGCAGCCAACCGCGGCACGGGAAGCCATCGCGAAGAATATCGTCGAAGCCGCGAAACAGGGTGAACGCAATCCGGACCGTCTGCGAGACGCGGGCTTGTCCGCTGTAAAGCAGTACGTCGTCAGCGGGTAGTTTTAAAATCTCCGATCTGTTAGTGTGGAATGGGACCAGTGAGTTCCACCGCCCCCCACGTCATGCGCATCTGGGTGGAATAGCCGTGATATTGAAAGCCTCGATCGATTGAATTCGGTCGAGGTTTTCTTTGTTGAATGGCGGTTCGGCTATTGACGTCCCTGGGCACAGGCTCCGTCAAGCGCGGTGCGACCCGCGAGCTGCGCTTGAATGCCGGAGGCAACGAGATCGGCTGTTTCGTTCATTCGATTAGCCTCGGTTTTAACCGATGAGACGCTGGTGCTCTCGCTCGGGCAGCCCGTAGAATTTGCCGGCAATTCGTTTGAGGCCAGCGCGATCCAGTACGATGATTTCGCCACGCCCGGTCTTGATCAACCCTCGGTGTCCCAGGTCGTGCAAGGCTTCCGTGACGCCCGCTCGTCTTACGCCCAACATCAATCGGAGAAACTCATGGGTGAGCGTCAGCTTGGGGCCGTCCATTCGATCCTGAGCCATCAGTACCCATCGGGCCAGCCGTTCGGGAAGGGAGGCGCGTGCATTGGCAATGGCGGTGTGCGCCGTTTGCACCATGAACGACTGCAAGTACTTAAGAAACACGCGATGCAAAGTATCGCTTTCGCCGATCGCGTTGCGGAACGCGCGGACTCCAATCCGGTCCCCCGAGCCGGCGGCCTGGATGTAGATCGAGTGTGGTGATTGGCCGTCGCCAAGCAGCACGGCCGCGCCTGTCATGCCTTCCCGGCCGATCAAGCCGATCTCGACGCGCGGATCATCATCCGAGACCGTGGCGACGACCGAAGCGATCCCTGCGAGCATGAAGTAAATATTTTCGATCGGCTTGTCGGGTTTTTCGAGCTCCTGCAGCAATTTGAGGCTTACGGTCGTCAAATGGGGCTGCAGTAGCGCCAGATCGCTTGCCGTCAGCGCGGCGAGCAATTGATTGGGGCTGCGCTTGGTGGAGTTGTCCGACATGCTCTTCCCTTTGTGGGGCAAGAGCACCGGCGCGTCTCCTAAACACCCGCGCCCATATCGTTCGGCGGGCGGTGATTGCAGTTTACGCCTTCCGGCGACGATCTCCTAATTCCTTTTGACTTTCCGCGATTTCGGCCTTGAAGGTACGGAACCGTACTGAGCCCGCGCGCGTTGCCCCCATATCCCGCAGAGCCTCAAATGGCCTGCGTTGCTTCAAAGCGACAATTCGACGTCTGAACGCCAGCCGCCTGTCGTGGCCTTCGCCGGAAAGGTATGCGCGCATGCGCGACGTAAACGCGGCTACGGACAGACCAGTTGTCTTGGTGGTCGAAGATGAGTTTCTTGTGCGCATGCAAGCCGTCGACATGATCGAAGAAGCGGGCTTTGATGCGATTGAGGCCAATAATGCTGACGAAGCGATCAGGCTGCTGGAGACACGCAAGGATATTCGTATCGTTTTTACTGACATTGAGATGCCCGGATCGATGGACGGTCTCAGGTTGGCCCGCGCCATCCGCGATCGCTGGCCACCGATCGAACTCATCCTCACCTCTGGCAAACATCAGTTCTCTTCCAATGAAATTCCAGCGCGCGGACATTTCGTGCCGAAACCTTACAGCCTTGATGCTTTGGCCACGACCCTAAGGAAATTGGCTGCTTAATAAACTCAGGTCAGCCGCTAAGAGTTCAGCTATGGCAGAAACAAATAAGGCCCGACTTTTGCCGGGTCCCCAACCTACTTCTGCCGCTGGCTCTTGGATCGATATGCTGGCGAGCGCTTGGAGAATGTTGCTGGGCACTGCTTGAAAAACGCCGAAACGACGAAGGTTTTATCCGTGTTTTTTGCTCAGAATGCCCAGGCAGGCGAGTGGCGTGCACAGGCACGCCGTTGCAAAGAACAAGGCATCGCGCTTCACCGCCACGTTGCTTTCGCCTTAGCGGTTGCCGGCCTACTCGAGTTGCCGGAGATCTTCCGCTGATGCCGGCCGTTACGGCCGCAATGCGCGTGCCGACATGCCTGAGGGATCCTATGAGTTCTCGCTCGCCTGAAAGAAGTTGCCCGTTCGGCCGGCCAGCGTGAGAGCGGCGCCGCAAGTTTGGGCTTCTGACCCAGCTGCTTGGCGCGACGAGGCCGCCGTCATTCAATTGAGCACGCGGACAAAAGTAGTCGTGTACGAGTGCCCGAAGTGCGGCGCGGAAACTGAACGCCAAATAGCAATCCCCGCCGATCGCGCTGGCAATTGGCGGGCCGGGAGTGGTGGCCGCCCCGACCCGCGCATGGGCGATAGGTCAGTGTGCCATGCGCCTGCGCGGAAGCGCGATCCGATCGGCACCGCGCCGCCGTTTTAAAATCCTCTCTGGTCTCTTTTGAACAGACCGACCACGCTGATGCGTTACACATTTGTGTTCATAGAATTGGCGGAGATCGCGACAATTCGGGAAAGCAGTCGACGCATTGTCTTCTGGTGTCCTATCAGCGACAAGCAAGTCCAAAGCGCAATCGATGATGACTTAATAGGTCCCGATACGGTCATTGTGCCGGTCGATTGCCCCATCTGCAATCGGCCGCACCTCATCGATCCGTGCGAGGAACCCGACGACTAGATACCGCAACGAAAAAAGCCCCGGCCAGAGGGAACCGGGGCGAGGCTATGACCCACCTAATCCAGGCCGAACGCTCAGCGGGAGTCAAACGAAAATCCCCAGCCGCGGGATCAACCGCCGGGCAGGGCTAGTCAACCGAATTGATCAGAAGGGTTTTTTAGTCGCGACTGTAATGTAGCCGTCGGGTGTGGCGATCGTTTGGCGCGCAAGCCAATTGAAGGCAGAGGGCAACCGGCGCGGCATCCATGCCGGCGAAGCGGCACGCCCAAATGGCCGATTGGGAACGGTGCTGCAATGGGAGTCCCGAATGACCCGCATCGCCCTGCTCGCGTTCCTGGTTGCGACAGGTGTGGTAATGCCGGCCCACGCCGATTGGTGTCGCGGCATTATCGCGGAGAATGGCGATTGCCTTGTCATCGATTCGAAACCCGTGATCGTCCGCTGCGATTATTATGACGCCAGACGCAATGAGCATAGGTGCATTGGCATCATCACTGACCGCCGGCAAATTTTCGATGCTGCCACAGTGGTGACGCCGGATGCTACGTCGCGTCGGCACCGCAAGAAGCGTTGATTTGTGCCCAATTACGTTTATTTCGAAGATGAAGCCAGAAGGCGAATGGCCATAGACCGACCCGACCCGCGATGAAGCGCGAAGGATCGCGGCGAACACCGCCCGGCTTCCCGATTTGCTCCGTCGACCGCAATACTAATCGAGGTGAGTTGGTCGCTGGCTGCGGGAATTCGGAGCCTTGCGCAATGACCATTTCGGACAGAAACAGGAAGCTGTTTGACGGAGACGGCCTCGAAACTGTCAGGAGAGAGCTAGCATCCCGTGTCTACTATTACCTATCGAGCGGCAGTGCCGAAAGTTTAGACCAAGCGCGGGAATGGGTGGCCGAACAGGAAAAGGAAATCGAGGCCGCTGAGGCCGATAAGTTGGACTGTGAAGATAAGCTTCTCCACAGCTTCTAGACGCTCGTTGCCGCCATCATCGCCGCTCTTGCGGCTGTCGCGAACATCATCCTGCCTCACTAGTCGATCGGCCCGCACGGCCCCGCCTCGAGGTGATATCCCGGGCTAAATGAGATTTGCCAGCAACACAGGGGGGATGAGCGCTCTCAGCTCAATCGCTTCCTTTGTCCTCGCGCCGTGGCGATAATTTCCATTCCGCTCGTCCTCAGGCACCGCCTACGTGGACGTCTTTAATCCCCTCCAATTCACGCTTCCCAAGAACTCGAAGATCACCGCAGGTAAGACCTGGCCTCGGTCGGCCGGCGCGAGGAACCCACGCGAGTTCCGAGTTTATCGTTGGTGTGGGTGCTCACTTATTACTTTTGCGTTTGGTATCTTCCTCTGAGATAGACTTCACCGGACTTTTTGATCCAATGCACCACATAGCTGAGGTCTATTGGTCGATATCTAAACCAAAGTTAACTTTCCTAACACGCGTGACTCCATGGCTGTGCAGGAACACCATGATTTCCCGCACGGCCTTCTGCTCGGCCCAGGCAGCGGTGATGCGGCTGGCGCGTACCGGTCCCATGCCGTCGACCTCACGTAGTCGGTCTGGCGTCGCCTCAATAATGTCGAACACCTTTTCGCCAGCTGCAATCGTTGCGGCATGGCCGACAACGGTCACGACGTCACGATGACCACGCGCCTTAGCCCGCAGCACGCAAAAGCCATTCTCGACGTTATGGTACGTGACGCGCTCGACGAGACCGGCAAGAACTTCCTGCGACCGATTCTCGGATGCGTGTTTCATACTTTGAACAGCCGCGATTCGGGCCCAAATGTTGCAGCATGCATTAGCGCAACAGTTGGTTTGCTTCGCATCTCCGCGGTGAGCAGGCGCTCGAGCGCTGGTGGATACGCGATGCTACAGATCATTGAGACCAGAATCATTTCCGTGGTCTCCTGGTATCACCTGGCCTTCTTCGTCATCAGTATTGCCATGTTCGGCCTAACCGCCGGTGCAGTCTTTGTCTATTTGCGCAGGGAGAGGTTCCGACCAGAACGGTTGTCCTACGACCTGACCGTGGCGACGCTGGCTTTCGCCCTAACGGCCAATCTCGCGATCCTGGTGCAATTGACGCTGGTGACAGGCGCCTCGCCGTCGCTCACTTCTTTGGTCGCCTGGGCCGAATTCGCACTCTGTCTCGCCGTTCCGTTTTTCTTTTCGGGCGTTGTCGTGAGCCTTGCGCTGACGCGCAGCTCCTATCCGATCGGACAGGTCTACGGAGCCGATCTGATCGGCGCTGCCACCGGGTGCATCGGGGTCCTCGCGCTTCTGAATGTGATGAGCGGGCCGTCAGCGGTCTTGTGGGTCGGCGGGCTCATCGCACTCGCCGCCCTCGGTTTCGCCAGTTCCGGAACTCGGCGCCCTGCCCAAATCAACGTCGCTTGGTTCCCAGTTATTTCGCTACCGCCGAATCGTCGTCACAGGGTGCCTGCTCTTGGCGATTGCCAACACGTTCACGAGCCATGGCGTTCGACCGACCATCATCAAGGATCACTTGGAAGCGGCGGCCGACCTTGCCTACGATCGTTGGAATTCATTTTCCCGCATCACCGTCAGTCAGAGCCAAACGGTCCCGCCGTCGATGTTCGGCGCCTCGCCGCGTTTGCCGGACTCGACCATCGAACAGCGAGCGCTGAACATCGACGGCGGCGCCGGCACTGCCCTGTACCGCTTCGATGGAAACCTCGAGAGTTTAGGCTTCCTGCGCTATGACGTGACTAACCTCGCCTATGCCATGCCGAACCTAAAAACAGGTGCCGTGATCGGCGTCGGCGGCGGCCGGGACGTACTATCGCAGCGCCTCTTCGGCGTCAGTGACGTAACAGGCATCGAGATCAATCCGATCATCGTCGACGTCCTAGAGCATCACTTTTCTGACTATACAGCGATCGCGGTATTGGATGGGGTGAAGTTCGAGGTCGACGAGGCGCGCAGCTGGTTTGCACGCACACCACGCGCTTTCGATGTCATCCAGATGAGCCTGATCGATACCTGGGCGGCGACGGGTGCCGGCGCCTTCACGCTCACCGAGAACGGCCTTTATACGGTCGAGGCATGGCGGCGCTTTCTCGGTCGGCTCAATCCGGACGGGCTGTTCACTGTGAGCCGCTGGTATGCGCCTGGCGAAGTGAACGAGACCGGGCGATTGGTCAGCCTTGCCGTCGCGACACTTCTCACGAACGGCGCCGCCGAGCCAAGGCGCCATCTGTTCCTCGCCGCGGCGGGCAAGGTGGCGACACTAATCGTGGCGAAGTCGCCGCTCTCGCCGTCGGCGCTCGCGGCGCTCGAGGACGTTGCCAAGGCCAATGAGTTCACGGTTCTGCTAAGCCCGGACACGGCGGCACCCTCCGCCATGCTTGAGAAAATCGTCAGTGTTCAGGACCGTCGAGCGCTCAACCAGGCGACGGCAGGCTACTATCTCGATCTCACGCCGCCGACCGATGCGCGCCCGTTCTTCTTCAACCAGTTAGGGTTCGCCAAGATATTCGACCCGCGCGTTTTCTCTCATTTCACCCACACTGGGGTGTTCGCCGGCAACCTCATGGCGACGCTGACCCTCGCCATGCTCGTTGTGATTTCGATCGCGCTGGTCGCCGCGACGATCATTGTTCCCTTGCGGCCGACGGTCAATGAAGCCGGTTGGCCGCTGGTGGTGGGCGGCACCGCCTATTTCGCCCTGATCGGGGTCGGCTTCATGATGATCGAGATCGCTCTCCTACAGCGAATGAGCGTCTTCCTCGGTCATCCCGTCTACGCGCTCAGTGTCGTCTTGTTCAGCCTGATCCTTTGGACAGGCTTCGGCAGCATGGCATCCGAGCGCGTGCGCCTCGACGGAGCCGCCAAGCTTGTGACCTGGAGCGTCGCGAGTGCCACTTACTTATTTGCGTTGCCGGTCTGGCTGCCGTTCCTGTTCGACCTCGATGGAGCAAACCTTCTCGTTCGCGCCGGCCTTTGTGTCCTTGTCCTAGCGCCGGCAGGCTTCCTGATGGGCTTTGGATTTCCGACCGGCATGCGATTGGTCTCCACGATCAATGCCGGGCCCATGCCCTGGTTCTGGGGCATCAACGGCGGTGCAGGTGTTCTCGCTACAAGCGTTGCCGTTGTCACCAGCATTGCGTTCAGCATCGATACAACGCTCAGGATCGGAGCCGTCTGCTACCTTTTGGTCGCCGCTCCAGCCTTGTTGTTGGTGTTCGCTCGTGCGCGATCCAACCACACGGCACCACGACTCCTGCACCCAGCCGCGATCGATACTGTTTGAACGCTCGAGCTTGGCAGCGAAGCACACGCCTGAAATTCGGCCCCGCCACGAGGTGGCGCGGGGCCTTTTTTCATCGTGTTTCGTGCATATATATCTTTACATACACGTTGCGTATGAACGCTATGGGGTCGCGTTTCTGCACCCGTAAAAGAAGTGCACGATGACCGCTAATCCGAAAAACATGCGAGTGCAATCGCGGTTGGAGAAGACCGCGCGGGAGAAGGCTCTCACGGTGGACTACGAAGTCCAAGCAAAGATTGTTCGTGAAAAGATTGCGCGATTGAAGGCTCTTCGGTTGGCCAAGGAAGCAAGCGAGAGGAAAAACTCGGACGCTTAAGTTTTCCGTCTCAACTATGCATCCGCTTAATGTGGACAGCTTCGGCAGAAGAAGCGCGCAGTGCCAGTCGTATAAAAGCGAAATTGATGCTTCATTCGGTCGCGATTGACCACTAGCGGAAGTCGCATCCGCTGGCGAACAGATTCTCTTCGTTGAACACGTCCAATGATCATCGTATTCGCGTCGTACGCGGCGCTGCCCGGCTCTTCAACTATCGAGAAAGCTCCTGAGCACCCTTGATCGGCTTGGGTGCTTGAGCTTTCGCAGTGCCCTGGCCTCGATCTGCCGAATTCGCTCGCGCGTCAGCGAGAACCGTTTGCCGACCTCCTCCAAGGTGTGGTCGTTGTTCATGCCGAGGCCAAAGCGCATGCGTACGATGCGCTCCTCGCGTGGCGTCAATGAAGCCAGCACGCGTGTCGTAGTGTCGCGCAGGTTCGACTGGATCGCGGCGTCGATTGGTAGAATAGCGTTCTTGTCTTCGATCAGGTCGCCGAGTTGGGAGTCCCCTTCTTCGCCCATCGGTGTTTCGAGCGAGAGCGGTTCCTTAGCAATCTTCAAGGTCTTGCGTACCTTTTCTAGCGGCATATGGAGCTTCTTGGCGAGCTCCTCCGGCGTCGGCTCGCGGCCGAGCTCGCTGAGCAGCTGCCGGCTGGTGCGCGCGATCTTGTTGATGGACTCAGCCATGTGAACGGGCACACGGATGGTGCGCGACTGATCGGAGAGTGAGCGGGTGACGGCCTGCCGGATCCACCAGGTAGCGTAGGTCGCAAACTTGTAGCCCCGGCGGTAGTCGAACTTGTCGACCGCCTTCATCAGGCCGATGTTGCCTTCCTGGATGAGGTCCAAGAGCTGCAGGCCACGGTTGGCGGATTTCTTCGCGATCGAGACGACGAGGCGCAGGTTCGCCTCTACCATTTCCTTCTTAGCTTGACGCGCTTCTCGCTCGCCCTTTTGCACGACATGGACGATTTTGCGGAACTCGCCGATGTCGAGGCCCGTCTCCACGGCAAGCGCATGGATATCGTGGCGATGCAATTTGATTTTGTCCTTGTCCTTGGCAACGAGGCTCTTCCAGCCTTTTTCCGAGAGCTTCGACACGCGGTTGAGCCAGAGCGGGTCGAGTTCGGAGCCCAGATAGTTCTTTAGGAAGTCCTCGCGCACGACACCGTGGCTCTCGGCGAGCCGCATCAGGCGACCCTCGTAGCCGATGAGGCGCTTGTTGATCTCATAGAGTTGCTCGACCAGCGTGTCGATGCGCGCTTGGTGTAGCCGTAACGATTCTACCTGGCCGACTATCTCGCTCTTCAGCTTCTTATACTTGCGTTCCTGCGCAGGAGAGAGCGACAGCCTTTTAAGCTGGAATTGGATGTCCTGGTCCTGCAACCGCCGCAGCCGCTTGTAGGTGTCGGCGATGGTGTCGAAGGACTCGATCACCTTGGGCTTGAGCTCCGCCTCGATTGCAACGACTGAGAGCCAATTCTGCATGTCGTCGTCGTCATCGAGGTTGCTCTCGCCGATCGTCCCGTCGGTTGCCGTCTCCTCCCCGTCAGCGCGTTCGTCGGTCGGCTTGAACGGGGTGGCGGGTGCAATGGCCGGCCCCTGCATCTGCGGCGGCCGCCCGGGTTGGCCCGGGGTGGCAACGCCCACGATCAACTGGCGGTCGGGGCTCATCACCGGCGCCGGCATGACCTTGACGTCAGGGCCGGCATAGGTTGCATCGAGGTCGATGATGTCGCGCAGGAAGACCTTGCCCTCGTTGAGCTCGTCCCGCCAGATGATGATGGCCTGGAAGGTGAGCGGGCTCTCGCAAAGCCCCGCGATCATGGCCTCGCGGCCGGCCTCGATACGCTTGGCGATGGCGATCTCGCCCTCGCGCGAAAGCAGTTCTATCGTACCCATTTCGCGAAGATACATGCGCACGGGGTCGTCGGTGCGCTCGGCGGGATTCTTGGCCCCGGATTTGGCCGGAACGGATCGTTGCGGAACTTCGACTAGCTCGTTGTCGCCCTCGGCTTCCTTCTCGGGCTCCTCGCCGGTCGCCACCACTTCCTCAAGCTCGACCTCCTTGGCGTCGACCACGTTGACGCCCACCTCGCTGAAATTCGCCAGGATGTCCTCGATTTGCTCGGATTTGACCTCCTCCGAGGACAGTAACGCGTCTATCTGGTCGTGGGTGACATAGCCACGCTTCTTGGCGTTGCGGATCATCTCCTTGACGGCGACGGCGGACAGATCGAGCAGTGGGCGGTCGGATTGGGTCTCAGGACCCTCCTTCTCCCGCATCTCTTCCTTCTGCGGCATCACATTGATCTTGCTTGCCATGAAATCTTCACAATCGGCCCTAAGCCGACGGTGCCGTTGGAAGAAGGTATCGGGCACCGGTTACGATTGTTCCGAGATCAGAAGCGAGGGGTGCGCGCGGGACCGCCTCTTCCGGGGGCCCCCAGGATCGTCCGAGGCTTCGTCGGCAGCAGACCCTCGCGCTGCAGCTTTTTGCGAGCGAGCTTGCGGGCGCGGCGTATGGCCTCCGCTTTTTCCCGCATTCTCCTCTCGGTGGGCTTTTCGTAGTGGCCGCGAAGTTTCATCTCGCGGAAGAAACGCCCTCGCGCCGCATCTTCTTCTTCAGCACCTTGAGGGCTTGATCGACATTGTTGTCACGGACGACCTGCATGCGGCGTTCCTCTTCGATCGAGCGGCGATGGGCGGTGGCCAAGGCGCCTGGGCCACTGGCGCGCGGAAATGGCACCCGCGGTACGAACCGACGTCGAGAACTGAAATTGTGCCTGCCTATGGGCACCATGGCCGCCGATTGGAAGAGCGATGACTTCGGTACGTCCTCGTTTTTTGAGCAGCTCTTCAGACAGTCAGTGCCTGCCTGTATGCGCTGACAAATGGGCGCGCCGAGGATAAAGAACAATAGGAGTCCACCAATTTTGTGTCGAGGTCGCCGCCATGTGGCCGACCTCGTCGACCGCCCCAAGTTGACAATTTCTACAGCTATCCTCATACGGCAACGTTTAATTCATCTATATCGCGTGTAGTCGGCAGGTGCCGCCACGACAACTGAACCTCAGCTTGAGAAAATTGCGTCATTTCCTCCGGCGGCCTTTATCGCCACTGCTATTAATTCATAGTTGGGGCGGGTCGGTCGCCAGCAAGGGCCGCCACTGCCTAGTGGATTGATGAACGCAACGTACCGCAGGCCCCGGCCTTCAATAGTGCGTCGGCTCGCTCTTCAGAGAATGCCCGCCATCCTCTCTGATTTTTATTGTTCGTGTGTCACACGGAGAATTTTACCCGCAACTACCAAGGAGTGAGCCATGCAAAATGGCCAAAGCCAATCATGAGTGCGCGCCAACCCAGACTGGCGGCGTCATTTGCTGCAGGCTCGAAGCGGTGGACATCGAGTGCCGCCCGCCCCGGCTCTCAAAACGCTCAAAGAAACTATGAGCGGTATCTGGCACTCGCTCGCGCCGAAGCCCAAGTCGGCAACACGGTCGGGGCAGAGCACTACTATCAGTACGCCGAGCACTATTTTAAGGCGATGTCCTCGGACCGAGAAAGAAGGTAGAGGCTTCGCTGCGACGGCCGCTTGTGATCAGGTGATCCGGTTCGAGGCGTCGGACAAATAATTTCCAGAAGGTTCTGGGTCTTGCAGTCTAAGCAACGGCGAAGGGGGCCCTTTCTTCTGCTGTGCATGCGTCCGCAGGTAGCTCAAAGGCCGCCGACCGCCGGCCTCTGGCCGGACAACCCGGAGCAACGCGCTCGGGTGATCGGCGACTGGCTGCGCGAGGAAGCAAGGTTCTTGGTGTATCCCGACGTTGATGCTTGACGAATGCCGCCACCGTCGAAAAAGAAGACGCCCAGCAAGCGTACACCCTGGGAGGTTATCCAGCTGCGATCAAAGGGTCACCTTCTCGGGCTTGTTCATGCCAAGAGCAAGGACGAGGCGCTGCAACTCGTGATGAGCTTGCCATGAAGCTCCTCAAGCGTGGCGTGGCTGAAGCCAGTGCCGACATGCCCGATATAGCGCCAGCCGTTACCGCCGCGGACCGCGAGGACGAGGGCTCCGAGAAAGGGACGCGTTTTCTTAGGAGCCGTAAAGCCTGCGATAACGACTTCCTCGCGCTTCGAGTTTTGATCTTGAGCCCGTCGTCCGTGCGGGCGCCCGACAGATATTTGCTGCTTGCGCGTTTTGCCATGATGCCTTCAAGGCCTTTACGCCCCGCTTCCTCGAAGAACTTCGTTCCGAAAGTCTTGCGGTGGCGGCTGACAGCAACAAGCCTGTGTTTGGGAAGAATGGCTTTCAGGCGCTTCTTGCGCTCAGTCAGCGGCATCGCCCGCAAATCCTCGCCGTCCTGAAACATGAGATCAAAGGCGCAGTAGAGGAGCTTTGCTTGACGGCGCAGCGCATTCTGCAGGAGCTGGAAATGAGAAACGCCGTTCTCGTCAAGCGCGACAAGCTCGCCGTCGATGACGGCATCGCCCTTGACGCCTTCCAGTGCCTGCGCGACCTCGATGTAGTTGCGACTGATGACCTGGCCGTTGCGGCTATAAAGCGTGACCTTGCCTTTTTCGATCTTTGCGACCATGCGGAAGCCATCGTATTTTTCCTCGAAAATCCAGCCGGGATCGTCGAACGGGCCGTCGGTCAAGGTGGCAAGCATCGGCTGGAGCCGCTTCGGCAAAGTCGAGACGCGGCCCATTCTCAGGCGGTCCTTTCGAGAACACTGCGGAAGGTGATGGAATAGCGCAGGCTGTCAACGCCGGGAATAGAATGCTCCCACTCACTTCGGAAGGGCCCGCGCAGGAGATAGATAGAGCGCCGCTCCGCTACGAGGCTGCGCCGCTCCCACTTCGCACCGCCTTTTTTGCGGAAGCGAAAGGTGCAGGGGGAAAGGAGCGATATCCCGACGACATCGCCGAAGACGGAGCGGTCCTTATGCCAGCCCATGGCGGCGCCTTCCGAGTATTCAGTGACGAGGACCTGTTGCAGCTTGCCGGGAGCAAGCGCAGCAAAGCGTTCCGCCTTGACGCGCGTATAAGTGAGGAAGCCAGGCATGTCCTCCGTCTTCGTGAGCCCGCCGCCATTGAAATCGTAGCGCCAGCCGAACGACACGACTCGCCGCTTGCCCTTGAAGTCCTGAAACTCGAATTCCTTGAACGGCAACCCTTTGAGATTTCGCAGGAGGAAGGATTCTTCCTCCTGGCTCAGGAAATCCGGCTGATAGTGGAAACCATCGGGCAGCGTCTCGTCTCCGAAGAGATCAAGAGAAGGGCTACACTGCGCACGCGTCTTCTTTCGGGCGCTGGCCGCCGTTCTCTTTGCCTCCCTGCCGCCACGCCCTACCTCCCTTATGCTCGGAATTTTGCTAATCCCAGCTGCATATGGCGAGTTCCATTGCGCGCCGCCGCTAGGCGCGCTGGCCGGCCCGAGTCTTCCGTCTCGGCCATACGGTAACGATCCCTCGCGCGGAGAGGGCCTGCGCCCCGAGCCGTCAAGGGCAAGCTCGCTTCGCTCTGCCGAAGGAGACCGTGTCCGCCTCCGCCAGCGGGCGGATGACTTCCGCGCTTGCGCGCCGGGCCCGCCAATACCGGACCTCGCGCATCGCGGCAGTGGCGGCCTGCGCATCGTTGCCTGCGATCGCTTGCCGGTAAACCTGTTCATCCCGACATAGATCGCGCGAAGACCCGCATGTTGGTCACTTGCCGGTCAAACAAAATCCTTGCGACTGCCGGGCGGGAGGCCGCCTGCAGGTCCGCCGCTCATGGAACACGCGGCACCGCTAAACGTTTGAAAGAAGGACACAAATCACCATTTGAGGATCGCCGCGATGAGTCTCCTGGAAGATGGCAAGCGCATCACCGAGAAAGCCACGGGCTGGAAACGGCCGGACGATCCGCAGGCGCTTTTGCGCGAGCGCAAGCCGCAGGCTTACCGGTTCAAGGACGACGGGCTTATTCCCAACCATCCCAAGTGGCCGCTCGTTATCTACAAGGGCACCGTCCGTCTGCCGGAGACTTTCGATGCCGCCTCCGTGTTCGAAGACTTGTTTGAAAGCAATGGCTGGGGCGACTCGTGGCGCGACGGCATCTACGCCTACGCGCATTACCACTCGCGTATTCATGAAGTGCTCGGTATTGCGCGCGGCATCGGCAAAGTTCAGTTCGGCGGTCCCAAGGGGCAAACGCTGACGTTGAAAGCGGGCGACGTTGCTGTCCTGCCGGCTGGCACGGGACACCAGTGCCTGAGAGCGAGCGATGATTTTCTGGTCGTCGGAGCTTACCCGCCCACGGGTAAGTTCGATATCTGCACAACGCCCGAGGACCGCAAGAAAGCGGTGCTCGCGATTCCCAAGGTCGCGCGGCCGCGCAAAGACCCCGTCTATGGTGCGAAAGGACCGCTTATGCGGACTTGGCGCAAGCCCGTCCAGCGGCAAATTGCATCGAAGCGACGCGCGCCGGTTCACGCGCGCGCGCAGTGACGAAGATGACCGCGCTGGACGCATCCGCAGTTGCCGCCTTGCTCCGGGAGTTTGGACAAAGAAGCGCGCTGCGCGGCGGCAACCCGTTCCGGGCGAAAGCCTATGGGCGCGCAGCGGACAATCTTCTCGCGCTGAGTTTGCCGCTCGATCAGATCATCGCGCAGGACCGCCTCCGGGAAATTCCCGGCATTGGCGATGCGATCGCGGACATCGTCGAAAAGCTTCATGCGACCAGCACCCATCCCGCGCTTGAGAGAATGCGCAAGGAAATCCCGGCGGGCGTTGTTGAAATGCTGACGATCCCGGGCCTACGCACGGACAAGGTCATCAAACTGTACCAGCAGCTCGGACTGACCTCGCTCGAAGAGCTGGAGGAGGCCGCGCGCGAAGGAAAGCTGGAAAAGGTCAAGGGGCTTGGCGCGTCGCTGCAAACCAAGATCCTGCGCGGCCTTGAACTGAGGCGCGAAGCGCGGGGACGCAGGCATATGCACAAGGCCGACGAGCTTTTGAGATCGGCTGAAAAGCATCTCAAGGAGGCCCGGCCCGAAATCAAACGGATCCCAAGAGCAGGCGATTTCCGGCGCGGCTCGGAGCTTGCGGGCGATCTCTCCCTTGTCGCCGAGGTGACGAAGCTCCCGGGCGGCCCCAAGGCCATCACGGCGGGTGGGCAGCTGACCGCACATCTCACGGACGCGGCGCATTACGGCGTGACGCTCCTGCTGGCGACGGGCTCTGACGCGCATGTTGCGGGTCTTCGCGCGGATTGCCTGCGAGCGAAACATGGTCCTTGACGAAAAGGGCCTGCGCAGTGGCCGGAAAGTCGTGGCTGCAGCGACGGAAGAGGCGATCTACAAGGCGCTCGGGATGCAGACGGTGCTGCCGGAATTGCGCGAGGGCCGCGACGAAATCGCGCGGGCCTTGGCGGGGACACTGCCTAAGCTCGTAACGGATTCCGATATTGCGGGAATCCTTCACGCGCATACGGACCGCTCGGATGGTGTCGATACGCTTGCAACAATGGCGGAAGCTACGCGCAGCCGCGGCTACCAGTATTTTGGCGTCTGCGATCATTCGAAATCCGCTCATTACGCGGGGGGTCTCAGCGTGGAAGAGATCCTAGAGCAGCAGGCAGAAGCAGACGCGCTCAACAGGACGTATGGCAGCGCCTTCCGTATCTTTAAAGGCATTGAGTCCGATATTCTTCCGGACGGTTCGCTCGATTACCCTGACGATGTGCTCGCACGGTTTGATTTTGTTGTCGCGAGCGTTCACGGCCAGTTCAAGATGGATCGCGCGGCGCAGACGGAGCGCATCATCCGCGCGGTCTCAAACCCCTACACTACAATCCTCGGGCATATGACCGGACGGCAACTCCTGCGCCGCCCGGGCTATGACATCGACATCGAGAAAGTCCTTGCCGCATGCGCGGAGCATGGCGTCGCCGTTGAAATCAATGCGAACCCGTGGCGGCTTGATCTCGACTGGCGCTGGCATGAGACGGCGCTCCGCGTTGGCTGCATGATGAGCATCAATCCAGACGCGCATTCGACCCGTGAAATCGATCTGACCCACTGGGGCGTCAAGACGGCGCGCAAGGGCGGCGTGCCCAAAGAACGCGTCCTGAATTGTCTTAACAAAGAAGAATTTGCCGAATATCTCGCAAACCGGCGCGATCAGCGCCGCGGCAAGCGTCCGGTGGCCCGGACGCCGAATTCCCCGGACGCGGACGGTTACCGCCAAAGCAAAGAAGGCTTCGCCCGCGGGCCACAAAAAAGATCCGTCGCGGGCTTTTCCCGCTCAGCCGTTAGCTCAGCCTTCTTTGTGTGCTAATCTTAAGGACTGACCATGCCAAATCTCATCAACCTTCCGCCTTTCACCGAAGACGGTGACGTTTACGTTGTGGTCGAAACGCCTCGCGGCAGCCGGGCTAAATTCGACTACGATCCAAAGCTCAAGACATTTACGCTGTCAAAGTCGCTGCTGACGGGCCTCACCTATCCGCACGATTGGGGGTTCGTGCCTTCGACCAAGGCCGACGACGGCGACCCGATCGATATCATGGTCGTGCACGACGCAGCGACCTTCCCAGGCATCGTCCTCACGTGCCGCGTCATCGGCATTCTTCAGATCGAGCAAAAGAGCAAAGGCAAGACCGAGCGCAACGACCGACTGTTCGCTGTGCCCAGGGATTCGCATTCAGAGCAGGCCCTCAAGGACGTGAGCGATCTTTCGAAGCCGATCCGGCAGGAGCTAGAGAAGTTCTTCAAGGCGACCGACGAGCTTGAGGACAAAAAGCTCACGATCATCGGCTGGAAAGGGACCAAGGCGGCCGTGCAGGCCATCAAGAATGCCGCTAAATCCTTCAAGAAGAACGGCGAGTAACAGCTAGGCGGCCTTCGCGCGCTGCTTTTTTGCCGCCGGGCGCTCGGCTTCTTTCGCGAGCCGTCCGCGCAGGAGGGCAAGGACGGCGGCTTCTTCCGGTTTGAAGCTTTGCACGTCGCCGCGCAACTCGCTTTCGGCCTTTTCTTTCAGCTCAAGCACGAGCCTGCCGTCCATGTAGGAGTTCAGAACCTCGGGATGCACATAGCATTTGCGGCAGATGGTCGGCGTGTTGCCGAGCTTGCCCGCCACTTTTTCGATGGCGCCGCGGAGGTTTCGTTTTGCCTGCGCGGCGCTATCAAAGCTTTCAAGCTCATTGAGCGCCATCGCCGCGAGGACGGTGCCCGCCCAGGTACGGAAGTCCTTCGCCGTGATATCCTTTCCGGTTATTTCCTTGAGATAATCGTTCACGTCGCTTGACGTGACATCCTGGCAGCTGCCGGCTTCATCGACATACTGCAGCAGTTCCTGCCCCGGCAGGTCCTGGCAGGCTTTTATGATCTTGGCGATACGGCGGTCCCTGACGCGCAGCGACCATTGCTTGCCGCTTTTGCCGGTAAAGCGAAAACGCACCTCGTTTCCATCCACCGAGACATGGCGGTTCTTGAGGGTCGTTAGACCGTAGCTGCTATTTTGCTTCGCGTAGTCGTCGTTTCCGACGCGGATCAGCGTCGTCTCCAGAAGATGGACGATGGTCGCCAGCACTTTTTCGCGCGGCAATCCGCGCAAGGCCATATGCTCCAGGACCTTCTCGCGGATCGCGGGCAGCGCGTCGGCGAAAGCAACGACATGCTCGTACTTGGTGCTTTCTCGGACCTCACGGAAGCGCGGGTGGTAGCGGTACTGCTTGCGGCCCTTCGCGTCGCGCCCTGTCTCGCCTGAATGTGGCCATCCGCGAAGGGGCATATCCAGACTTCCGTCCATGCGGGCGGGATCGCGAGCGCCTTGATGCGTTTCAGGACATCTTTTTCGGTCAGTCTTGAGCCGTCCGCGCGCGCATAGCTAAAACCGGTCCCGGCTTTCTTGCGGCGTATGCCGGGGCGCCCGTCCGAAACATAGCGAAGTCCCGCGGACTCGGCGGCGTCCCTCGGGTCAACGATCGTCTCGACGGGGTGGGGTGACTCAAGCAACAAGGAAGGATCCTTTCGGCTCCGCAAACAAAGGAACGGACTGAAAGGAAACCGGTTCCTTGACGGCTAGGCGGTGCGCCAGTGGTCGGGGACTTTCTTGTCGCTGAGATGCCGCACGCGAGCAACGAGAGGCGAGTGGTTGTTCTTCCGCGCCCACTCGATCGCTTCGCGCTGTGTCTTGAAGTCGGCCAGCACGTGGTCCGCGTGATCCTCCACGACGAAGTCTTCGACTGCAATGCCCCTGGCGGCCCTTTGGACGAGCTTCAATGTAGACATTCGGCATGCTTGTCTCCCTGCTGTCAGACGTGGGCGGCTCCTACCGCACGTCCAGTATCTCCGCATTGCGGCCCGCTATCTCGACCGTGTCACCCGGCCCGTACGTCATGACGGCCCGCGCGAGCTGCGAAACATAGGAAACGGTGCCGTGCGCGGGATCGGCTTCATCCTCGCCCACGATCCGGAAGGTTTGTTCGCGGCCATCATCCCGGCGCAGCGTGACCGTGGTGCCGAAGGAGGCCGTGTCGGCCTCAGCCTGCGGGCGGATGACTTCCGCACTTGAGCGACTGGGCCCGCCAATACCGGACCGCGCGCATCGCGGCGGTGGCGGCCTGCGCATCGTTGCCCGTGATCGCTTGCCGGTGAGCCTGCTCGAAGCGTGCGAGGGACGCTTCGATCGCCCGGAGACCTTCGGGCGTTACCAGATTGCGATGCGGGGAGATCGGCCGGTCGGGGAAATCCTCAACCTTGTCTTCAGCTTCTTTGACAAAAGCGCGGCTCATGGCGGTTACCGGTGCCGGACGGGACGGCGTCTTGCCTTGAGCGCATCGATGCCCGTCGAGGCTTCCGCTTTGGTCAGCGCAGGCGCAAACGCATCAGGTTCGCCGTACTCCTCGGACAGCGTCTTGAGGTAGGACGCCGGAGCGCCAGTCATGGGTCGTCGCCCCACACCCACTCGTCAGGGTCCTTTTCGGTATTCGAATTCGGCTGAGGGTCGATCTTGGCATTGGTTTCGTTCCGATTTTCATCACGCAACTTGCGGCCTAAGGAACCGTTCCCGGATTGTTCAGGGTATAAACGCCGAAGCTTCCCACCGGTTCCTGGCTAAGAGCAGCGGCCTCCGCATTAGACTAGCGCAGAATGCCGGCGGGAGCGGACACTCGGGAGTGGGCGCTCGTCGTGTTCGGCGCAATCAAATGGGCTGTTGCGAAGGACGGCTGCAGCGGGTCGTTTGCACTCGCGACGGCTATCTAGTGTTCTGAATCAGAGATTCGCATAAGATTCATGATCTTATCTGAGGAGCTGAGATCATGGGCCGTCCTTTATCGGTTCTGACGTTAAGCGCGGCGGAAGAGGATTCCCTGCGGAGCTTGGCGAGGCGGCGAACGACGGCCCAGGCATTGGCGTTGCGAGTCCGCATCGTGCTCGCCTGCGCGGCGGGCGATCCCAACCAGCTGGTTGCGAAGAAGCTCGGGGTGACGCCGCAAACAGTCTGCAAATGGCGAGCCCGCTTCGTTGCGCGGCGGTTGGACGGCCTGCATGACGAGCCGCGTCCGGGCGTGGCGCGCTCGATCGACGATGCCAAAGTCGAGGCGGTGATCGTCGCAACCCTGGAGACGATGCCGCGGGGCGCTACCCATTGGAGTTCGCGAGGTATGGCGCGCTCGAGCGGAAATTCCACCTCCAGCGTCCAGCGCATCTGGCGCGCCTTCGGCCTGCAGCCGCACCGTACCGAGACCTTTAAGCTGTCCACCGATCCGCTGTTTGTCGACAAGGTGCGCGACGTCGTCGGCCTCTATATGAGCCCTCCCGACCATGCCCTGGTGCTGTGTGTCGATGAAAAAAGCCAGATGCAGGCGCTCGATCGGACGCAGCCGCTGCTGCCCCTCTCACCCGGCCAAGCGGAGCGGCGAAGTCATGATTACAAGCGCCACGGTACGACGGCGCTGTTCGCCGCCCTCGATATTGCCACCGGTCGGGTGCTCGGCTGCTGCTACAGGCGCCATCGCGCAACTGAGTTTCGCCGTTTCCTCGACGCCATCGACGCCGCGGTACCTGCCGATCTCGATATCCACCTGGTCATGGACAATTATGCCACCCACAAGGCGCCGACGATCAAAGCCTGGTTTGCCAAACGGCCTCGCTATCACCTCCACTTCACTCCCACGTACGCCTCTTGGCTCAATCAGGTCGAGCGCTGGTTCGCGCTTCTGACAGAGCGCCAGATCCGCCGCGGCGTCCACCGTAGCATCAAGGAATTGGAGGCAGCCGTCGCCGCCTTTATCGTCGACCACAATGCCGAACCGAGGCCCTTCCTCTGGACCAAATCCGCTGATCAAATCTTCAGCTCAATCGCCAGATTCTGCAAAAGAACACTCACTGTCCACGCACATTCTTAAACGAACCTTTGGTTCAGAACACTAGTTCGCCGTAGCGATTCTGCTTTGGCTGTCGTCGTGACGTGCGGGTCCTGCCAACATGAGATCCGGGGAACTAGTATTCGTTTTGCCCTTTGTTTGCTCAGTTGACCAGCAAGGGTGCCGTCTGACCTTTTCAAATTATCCGCAAGGCGTTTGCGCGGAGTTGGCGTTGACGCGCTTTGAGGACTTTCGGTTTAGTTGACTTGCGTCGAAGCATCGCTTCGCCTCGGCCTCGCGCAAAAGTAAGGTCGCCCAGCGAGGCGGCGCAGTCGCCAACACGTCACAGCCACCAGTAGCCAAACGACCCCACCGATACCAAGCGACGCGATCCCCATATTCGGCGCAAGAAGCCAAACCGTGAGAGCGAAACTCGCCAGCCCCAAGCTTCCGAGCGCGGCCCGGCGGCCTCGAGCGCAGCTGCGTCGGTGCCGCGTCGATGACCTACCAAGCCGCGTTCGCACTTTTCCCGACGCTCGTGAGCTTCGACGAGCGTTGCGCTCGCACAAAGAATAACCGGTAAAGCGAGAAACAAACCGCCTTCCACAGGTCCCCAGAAATCGCCGATTAAGCCCGCGACGACGGTCGTCAAACCGCCGAGACCAACGCGCATCCCATGCTCCTACCACCGGCCTTCTCTAAGAGCGGATAGCTTGACGCTAACGATCACGGCCTATCCAATAATGAGTTGTTTGAGACCAAACGCCACAAGCATCCAAATGACCAGCGCCGATCCCGTCGCTGCGGCAGCGGAAATCCGAAAACGCATCAACATTTGACAAACAATGCAGGAGAAAATTAAAAGGGCGAATGCGCCAAGTACCATCGAACGGCCTTCGACCGCGGCAAACGTCGAACCGTTTTTGACAATCGCAAGTGACAGCGTCGCCAAAGCGACAGACGGTGCAGCTCCGAAAAGTCCGGCGAAGCTCTTCGGACGAAGCATGTCGCCCAAAATGGCAAAGGCGGAAACGACCAGCCCGCCTAAATCGCACGACGTAATCCAACGCAAACTCCTCCTAGTTTGGTTTATGAACCTTTTGTGACCGCAAGCGTTCCCTTGCCGGAAGCTGCAAGGCGGTTGAAATGGCTTTCTTTACGGTTCGCCCGGCGTATATCGACAGTCGGATAGCCCGAGAGGTGGTGTCCCATACGGATCGCCGTATCGAGCGCTTCGCCGGAGCGTTAACGTGGGGCGCGGATGAGCATGTGCTGTTAATGCTAGCCGCGGTCGGATGGCTGCTGACACGGCAAATGGGCGAGCCCGAGCGTCGCATCGGCACTCATTTTTTAGCATGCTCGGCTTCTACTGCGTTTTTACCGCACCTTATGAAGCTGCTTATTAATCAGGAACGCCCAGATCGCTTGACCATTGAAGGTCATCTCCTCGGCGTTCCGTTTTCGGGAAAGGCGGAGGACGCGTTTCCGTCGGGTCATGCCCTGCATGTTGGAGGTCTCGCGTCCGCCGCCACGCTCCTGCCCCCAAAGTATCGAAACGCGATTTGGGCCGCGGGAGGTCTACTCGTAACAACTCGCGTTGTGTTGTTGGCGCATTGGTTCACGGATGTGCTGGCCGGGATCGCGTTCGGCGTCTGCCTCGAGCGCGGACTACGGTTTTTGACAAAGCCCCTCAAATTACCCGAGCAACGGGCAATATCCCCTCACTCCCCCGGCATCTCAAACCCTGAAAAAAAATCTACCGGTGCAACGGATAGAAAAGTAAAGTCCGGGCCGTGCATCTGATTTTACTTCTGCTTTCGGGTAGCAGTTCAACGGGCGGCCATGATACGCGAAGTCTTCGCACGGCCAGTCCACAGTGTAAGAGCGACTGACACACTGCCGCCGTACATCCCGATGGATGCGTGCCCCCGATGGATATGTCATCCGATTTTTTGACCACGCTGGTAGCGATCGTCGGCACGACGATTTCGCCATATCTCTTCATCTGGCAATCTTCTCAGGAAGCCGAGGATCAACGGATCGACGCAGCTAGGCTCCCGCTCAAGCAGCATCTCAAGGAGGCGGCTCCAGAATTTCGGCGCCCGCCCTTCGCCGAGATAATTTTTGCGTTGGGGATTATCGGAACGGGGTTGATGGCCATTCCTGTGTTGGCTGGATCGACCGCTTACGCCCTCGCGGAGGGGCGTAAGTTGCCGGTTGGTTTGCCGCGAAATCCAAAGCAGGCGATCATTCTTTACGTAAACTTAGCGGCGGCTGGCAGTGCGGGCGTTATGATTGACTTCCTCCCTCTGGACTCGATCAAGGCTCTCTATTGGAGCGCTGTGATCAACGGCATCGGCCCTTTTGTGGTTCGAGGGTGGGCGTACGGGTTGGGATGGGCTTCGACCGCGGCGATGACGCTGTGCATCATCGGCATGGTTGCGAGTACTATTCTTTGGTTGAGTTAAAACGTTCGCCGTCGTCGCTGAGCGCTGAGAGCCGCTCGTGGTCGGCTCGATCATGCCGGGGAGAAACAAATTGGACGTCCGAAACTTCACATCGAAACTTTATGGTAATGCGCGCGTTGTGAATTTCGATATTGCCGTCGATCGGTCTGTGGAGGAGCGCCGTGGCAAAGAAGAAGCGAAAGCAAAAATATTCTCCCAGTGCCGGGAGCGACGTAAAAAGCGAGATGCATCGCTATAAGGAAGGCAAGGCCCGCAGCGGACCGAAAGGACGGGGCGGCAAAGTAAAGAGCCGCAAGCAAGCAATCGCCATTGGTCTTTCCAAAGCTCGAAAGAAGGGGAAGAAGGTTCCACGCAAGAAGGGATAGTCGTCCCTACAATCTTGGTAGACCAGCGATCGAGCCGGTCCCACCTATAGCAAACTACGCTCGAGGCTGGCCATTGCAGGAGTTACGCCATGCTCCTTTGGCCGCGCGCCACGACGTGAAGGGACTGATAGCACCGTGACCCTATGGCGGCGATATCTACTGAGCCAGCAGCGCCCTACCCTTGCGCTATCAGCTGTCACGCCGGATGAGCCGCGGCACTAATGAACGGGCAAACTGCCAACGCCGTTACGGTGCCCAGACGCCGCGGCGCCGCGAAGCTGAATTTCCACGCCTGTGCGGTTACGCCTCATTCTGATAGAGGGGCAAGCTTACGCCAAAATGCACTGCCGCCATTGTAGAGTCATGCCGCGCACTAATACATCCAGGAGGGCAACAGAATGGCGCCGGAGAACCAATCCGGCTCGTTCTCGTGTTCAAGATTGTATTCGCTCATCATCATCAGCCCGTCGTCTCTCAGAAACATCTGGGCAGGCTCGAGCTCGACACCACTCATTCCCGGCATCCTGCACATCGGTCAGCAAGGTCGTTATCTCAGGCTGCTCTCGACGAACTCGCAGGGCGTCCCTCGCCGAGGGGCTGGTAATGGCGCGCAATTCTTCGAGCATGCTGGCGGTGAGGTCGAGGATCATGGGATCATGGAATCATCGTCGACGATGAGAACAAAGGACAGCATCACAGATCTCACGCTCATCGCGGCGTGCTATGGAACACCCGCTGGTCAACTCACTGACTTTAGGGGTGGTTCCGGCAATCCGAGGTGCGTGATGCCGACGGCGCGCGCAAAAAGCGTCAGTAGCGGATGCCGACCGTTCGGATCGCCGCTTTGAGCTCGTCGGACGTGTAGGGCTTGTTGACGATCGCGATCGAGGCCATCCCTTTGAAAGCCTCCCGCACATCGGCAGCGCCCTGGCCCGTCGCGATCACGATCGGCAGCGACGGGTAGATCGAACGCACCTCCCGCACCAAGACGTCGCCCTTGCTGTCGGGAAGGCCCATGTCGACGACCATCGCATCGACGCCGCCCGGAATGAGGCGCAGCTTGTTAAGCGCCTCGGCAGCCGAAGAAGCGATGTCCACCTTAACTTCGCATTCTTCGAGATATTCCTTAGCGAGCATTTGGATGAGTGCTTCGTCCTCGACCACCAATACGCGCGCTGGCGTGGTTCGTGCGTCGATAATGTCGCGTAACTTCGCGCCGAGAGCCGCCTGGGTGAAAGGCTTAGGCAGAAGTTCGACGCCGGGATCAAGGCGCCCGTCGTGGACGATGGCATTTCGGGCATAACCAGTTGCGAACAAAATCTTAATCGTCGGGTTGCGCTTGCGCGCCTCCTCGGCAAGCTGGCGGCCGTTCATGCCGCCGGGCAGACCCACATCGGTAAAAATCACGGCGATATCCGGGTGCGCGTCGATAATCTGAAGCGCGGCGCGGGCATGCGGAGCTTCAAGAACGCCATAGCCGAGCTCGCGCAAGGTCTCGCTCGAATAATTCCGAACATCCTGATCGTCCTCGACGATGAGGATGGTCTCGCTGCGCCGGCCGCGGGTAATCGCGTGCACTGCGGCTTCTTCTTCGACGTCCGCTTCCGAATGATGTCTGGGCAGGTATAGTTTGATCGTCGTCCCTTCGCCCACTTCACTATAAATCTTAACATGGCCGCGCGACTGCTTGACGAAGCCGTACACCTGCGAAAGTCCAAGACCCGTGCCCTGTCCCACATCCTTGGTGGTGAAGAACGGATCGAACGCTTTCGCTTTCACGTCGGGCGCCATGCCGACGCCGGTGTCACTCACGGCTAGCACGACGTACTGACCGGGCAGCACTTCGGCCTGCGCCGCAGCATAGATTTCGTCAAGATGAACGTTGGCGGTCTCGACAGTGAGCTTTCCGCCATTGGGCATGGCGTCGCGCGCGTTGACCGCAAGGTTGAGGATCGCCACTTCGAGCTGGTTCGGATCGGCAAACGCCCGCCAGAGGCCGCCGGCGAGAACGGTCTCGACCGCGACCTGCTCGCCCAACGTGCGCCGCAGGAGATCGGACATTCCGGAGACAAGCCGGCCCACATCGACCGAAGTCGGCTCAAGTGGCTGTTGCCGCGAGAATGCGAGTAGCCGCTGCGTGAGCGCCTCGGCACGGCGCGCCCCGCGCATCGCATTGTCGGCTGCCCGTTCTAACCTGCTTTTGTCCAGACAGTCCTCTCGCACATTCCGCTGGACGGTTTCGAGGTTGCCGATAATAATGGTCAGGAGATTATTGAAGTCATGGGCGACGCCACCGGTGAGTTGCCCAATGCCTTCCATCTTCTGCGCCTGCGTAAGGCGCTCTGCGGCGGCGCGGCGTTCGGTCAAATCGCGCGTCACCTTGGCAAACCCCACGATCTCGCCGCCCGCGTCGCGGATGGCGTTGATCACGACGCTCGCCCAGAAGGGGGTCCCTTCCTTGCGCATCCGCCAGCCTTCGGCTTCGAATTTCCCGGTCGCCCTTGCGGTCTCGAGCGCCTTGTCCGGGACACCCTTGCTGCGGTCTTCCTCGGTATAGAATCTGGAAAAATGCTGCCCGATGATCTCTTCTCGGGTGTAACCCTTGATGCGTTGCGCGCCGGGATTCCAGTTGATCACGTTGCCGGCCGGATCGAGCATGAAGATGGCGTAGTCGTTGACCCCTTCCACCAGAAGCCGGAACCGGCGCTCGCTTTCTTCGAGCTCAAGGGTGCTGGAGGCGAGCTCTTCGGCGCGCCGAAGCGCCCGTCGCTCCAGATTGCGGTTTAGGTCCTGGAGCTTTTCTTCGGCGTCCTTGCGGGCCGCGACCTCGCGTTGGCTCGTTTGATATAGGCGGGAATTGTCGATCGCGACCGCGGCCTGGGCGGCAAGTCCCACGAGAAGGCGCTCCGCCCGGGCAGTGAAGATGCCCGGCTGCCGGTGACCAAAGAACAGTCCGCCCAGCACTTCCCCGTTGCGCGAGACGACTGGCACTGCCAAGTAGCTGCGCACCGGCAGGTGACCCGGCGGCATCCCGCGATACGGCTCCATCTTTCCATAACGCGGGTCGGCTAGGATATCGGGAGAGCGAACGACGCCGGTGCCCCGGAACGTCGGCTCGAATACTTGCGTATTGCGCGGCATCGGGAAGCGTTCGAACGCTTCGCGCGGCACACCCGAAAGCGTGTATAGCGTATAAGACTCGCCGGTCGACCCCACGATATTATAAAAGAACGCTCCGAATTGTGCGCCGCTAAGTTCAACCCCGGCATCAGTGATCGTCTGGACCAGGCGCTCAAGATCAAGGTCGGCACCGATGGCGACGCCCGTCCGGTTCAGGACTTCGAGCGCGCGCGCCTCTTCGCGTAACTCCCCCACGCGGGTTTCCAAGGTCTCATTCGTCGCAAGGAGCCGCGCTTCGAGCTGCTTACGCTCATTGATGTCATAGACCGTTCCGCGCAGCACGCGGCTGCCATCGCCGCTATGGGTAACTTGGCCTTTGCCGGCAAGCCAGCGGAACGAACGCTCGGCGGCCTTGACGCGGAATTCCACGTAGAAATCGCCACTATCCCGCGCGATATCGAGCGCGTGCCGAATCTTCGGGGCGTCATCTACGAAAATGGCCTTGAGCCATTCGTCAAAGGCTGCGGGTGGCTTCTCACCGCTGAAGCCAAAGAGCGTCGCAACCGGCGGACTCCATGCCCACTCGTGGCTCGAAAGATCCAAGACAAAGGCGCCGATGCCACTGGCCGCTTCGGCTTCGCGTAACCGCTCTGCCAGGGTGGAGCGGACGCGCGACCGGCCTTTCGTGTTTTCTTTTCCTTGTTTCATAAGGTGCTGGATCAGTGCGCGCCGGTGAGGATAGCTTTGGCCTCTGCCATCGCGCGCAGTTTGCCGAGCGCGATATGGCGCGGCAGGTGATTGAAACCGCAGGAACTGGTGATGATCGTCTGCTCTGGCTGGAGCCAGCGGTGGGTCGTAATCCGTTCCGCCACCTGCTCGCCGGATTCGACATTCGGCGCCTGCACGTCGACGGCGCCGACCCCGAGCTGTTTGTTGCCCAGACAAGACTGATAATGCGGGGTCATGTCATGTTCGATCAGATAGCCGTCGCATTCGATCTTACAAACCAAATCGGCCTTATAGCGGCCGTGGTCGAAATACCGGTGCCCGATCTGCCCATCATAATCGGGTCCCACCGCGTAATTGCCCTGACAGATATGCACCATCACATGCACATCCCCGGGCAATCCATCGATGGAGAGGTTGATGGCTTCGACCGCCGCTCGGACTTCGTCTTCGTCCGCTACGGTGAAATAGGGCTCGTCGATCTGGATGTGCTTGCATCCAGCCGCCACGAGGCTTCTGAAGTTGTGGTGCAGCAGCTTGCCGAAATCCCCGAGCATTTTTTTTGGATCGCCGTAGTATTCGTCGTATGCGACCGCGGCGAGGAGATGGGGTCCGGTCATCGTCACCTTGACCGGCTTCCGAGCGAAGGCGGAGACGGACTTGAACTCATCGACCAGGCCGAGGTCGATGTTGTCGGCTATCGGGCCACGGCAGATCGCCGCCGGATGAAAGACGTTCGGATCATATTGAGTGATCGGCTTGGGCTTGGTCTCCCCTTGGAAAGACGGAATCTTCTGCCAGAAATAATTAAGCATCGCGTTGGGCGGCGAATGCCGGTTGTGGCGCCGGCGATGCATTTCTCCGCCCGCAATCACATCGATGCCGGCCACCTCCTGTTCAAGGACGGCGGCCTGCATCGCTCGCATTTGCGCGTCCGCAAAGTCGCCATCGGAGAGCTGACCCAGCGAAACCAGCCGATCAAGCGCTTCGTACCATCGCGGCACGCTATGCGCGCCGACCACGGTCGTCGTGTAAGGGGAATATTTTGGCATTCGGATTGGATCGTAGTCCCCCCAAAATCTAAGCAGTACATCTCGAAACACGCCAAGTGAACCACGCCATACACTGTCCAGGTAGAAGAAACGCCCTGCGCGAGAGTGAGTTCCACTACATGCTTTGAGACCTGCGGCCTAAGAGGACTCTCACGACACCTATTCATGGCGCCGCCGGGGGCGACAAACGCTGGCCGGCGCGGGTCTAAAGAGGCGGCAGAGACACTATGAAGTGTCGCGAAGGTGCAGCGATTCAATAAGCGCTTCGAATGGGCGGTGGTGCGAGGGAACCATGCGGGTTTCGGTGGCTTTATGCGTGGGAACAACGGTTTCATAACGGGTCGCGGACCGGCCTCGCGAAGCTTGATGTGATCCTGTGGTGGCGCTTCGAACCTTCAGGGCGTATCCCCGGGTCCCTCAGGCAAAACAAATTGCTTTCATGATTAGCGGTTGAGGATGGCTAGGATGGATGAGCATGTTCCAGAAGGCGCCGACGAGCGCCTGTCGACAGGTATAGCCGGCCTGGACGATGTCTTGTGCGGCGGACTTGATGCTCAACGGTTGTATTTGGTGGAGGGGGAGCCTGGCGCCGGAAAGACGACGCTTGCATTACAATTCCTTCTGGAAGGCGCTCGCCGCGGAGAGAAAGGCCTTTATGTCACGCTCTCGGAAAGCGAACGAGAACTTCGTCTTGTAGGGAAGCGCCACGGTTTCTCATTAGACCAGCTCAAACTTTCCCTTCGTCATCCTCACGAGTCGCGACACCTCGCATGCTGCCCAGGCATACCGGCTTCGCTTGGTCGAAAAACTTGGAAATGTTTCGTTGCTTGAGCGGCCCTTGAACGTCGTTACATTGATGAGCGCGGTCCGTTCGGCACTTCGTGCTAGAAGGCATCAGTATGAAGTACAGCGTCACCTGTTAGAGCGCGAAACGTCGGCGGCGCTGCCGGAAAGTCTGGTGCGCGAGCGAACTTCTCAACTGGAACAAGCAAATGAACAATTGCGGCATCGAAGCCTTCTACCCAACCGACCGTCATGCCGACGTAGCCGGCGAGGGAAACGTAAACGCCCATGCCGGACGAGGTCACGCCGATCCACCGGCCATCGTAGGGAAAGTCCTTGCCGATCGCGGTCGGCGGCAGCACTGCTCGGAGTTCTGGAACCGAATCCAGGGCAGCGAACGAACGTGTTCGAGTTGGGTCCCGGCCAAGCGCTATAGTCTCCGTACGATCGAAATCTGTAGTTTTCGATGACGTACCGGATCCTTGGAATGAGCGCTTCCGCACGCTCGCCGTCGACGGCCACTACCGTCTCGGGCATCGCCCCAAACCACCGACCATCCGGAGCGAAACCATTGGTCCTTATCGGTTCGCCCCAGGCCGTGTAGTCGTATCGACTGTAGCTGGTCGCACCCCTTTCCTTCACCACGATCCAGGTGTGGACTGCGAAAATGCTGCGCCACCTCACGGTGCGGGCGGCGAAGACCCGGATCATGGCGTCGGAGCGTGAAGACGCGGACGGTAACAGGCCAGCGCTCGACCTGTCGGCGGTCTGCCGGTTTCCACGGCCATCTCCGAGACAGAGATAGCGTACGGCCGATGCGGCGATCGGCACAAAGACGAGCAGCAGAAAAACGATCAAGGGCTTCTTCAAGGGGAGAGGGAGGGCTGTTCACCGAACATATAGTTCGCCTGAACGGTCGCGCCATGGCAACCTGCCAAATAAACCGACGAGATCATCGCCCCGACCATGTTCGATCGATCTGTCAATTCGCTTCTCGCTGGAATGCCCTATATTGGCCCCAAGAAAAGGGGGATGAAGATGTACAAGCGAATCCTGCTCGCATATGACGGCTCCGTAGAAGGCCGCACGGCTCTCCGAGAAGGTGCTTTGCTGGCCAAACAACTCGGCGCGGAGGTCTTCCTGTTATCGGTGCTCGCGGACACCGGTGCTTTGCTATTCTCCGAAGTGGCGTTGGCTGGGGCAACTGTCCAAATGGAGGAGAAATTCCGAGAGATACTCGATGAAGGTATTAGTCGCTTGAAAAAGCTTGGTTTTGATCCTGTTGCTAAGCTTGTGCGGGGCCAGCCCGCCGAAGAAATTGGAAAGTTCGCCAGAGATGTCGATGCCGATCTCATCGTCGTGGGCCACCGGCGACAGAGCGCCTTTGATCGTTGGTGGTCTGGTCCGAAGGGTGCATACCTGATGGACTATACCGATTGCAGTCTTTTAGTCGCCCGTAACTTTGTCACTGACCAAGTTATCGATGCCGCGCGTTCTTGAACCAAAACACGATCGGCACTAGGCAAGCATTGTCCGCCGGCTTTTTAAAAGACCTCGCCGAAATCCAGGTCATTCCCCGATCTGCATGATCTCGTCGCTGAAAACTCGCACGCCCAGACGGCTGGCGATGCGATTCAGCGCATCGGTGCCGCCTGCTTCTACACCGTCGTAGCGGTTTCACAGTCCTTTATCGCCGTTGTAGCGGGAGTGGCCCTGGCTTTCGCTCTTTGGTCTTGAGAGCGGCTGGCAAATCTGTTCAAGCCGTCCGCTCTTGTAATCCCGAATGACTTGGGTGAGCGAGGCTACGTCAAGGTTCGGCAGTATCTCGCCGAGCTCCGAGTAGTCGTCTGCACAATGCGGAGCAAAGCTACCGTAGTAGTCTCTCAGAGTGCGAACGGTGATCGAGCCGTAGTTAAGCGCTAGCTCAGGCACCGTATCGTTTTGATCCTTCCGAAACATCTATCGGGTCGACTTGGGCGCCCCCTAGTTCAATTTAACCGCACGATTCCGCTTATAGTTCCACCGGGACAAACAGAATTGAAATCGGGCCCTGCGCCTTTCGCTCAGCCGGCCCCGACATGGGTATTGGGGAATGTTTCATACGGGCGAAAATCAAACGCCTGTTCAAGATTTGTCTTCAGGGCATTACACGCAGTGATAAACCACCGCTGGGGTCTTCCAGCTTTTTCCGCGAACAGTCATAGAACTCGCGGTCGTTAGCGAGCTGCCCGAAAGAAAGGGCAAGGGCCACGATCATTGGTGGTCATTACTCAAACGCCCGCACGAGGGGGCGCGGCCGCTTGTGCCAGCGCAGTTCTAATGCGCGACTTAACGTAGTGTCGCCGCGGTGTTCGAGGACCTTATCCAGGGCCTCTCTGAGCTCAGCAGGCGAGTGTCCATCGACCAATGGACCACCGCTGCGTTGACGACGAGATCGAACGCTCTTTCCGGGGACATCTAAGCCTCCTGGTTGGCAAGCGCAGGGGCTCGGCTCTATCTCTGGCGTGGGCCACGGCGGTCTGCTGCTTGCCCTGGTCAAGTCGCGACCGGGTGTCTCAAGCACTCGGTCGCGGGGCCTAACGAGTGTCAGGCCTGCATACTTAGTCTACAAAATCTGATGCACGTCAAAAGCCGGTGCCCGGCTTCCCAGAAGGTGCCCAGAGACGGATGACGGGGAAGCCGAGTCAGCATAAGTATTTGATATAAGAAAAGAAATACATAATAAATCACCTATGGTCACTGTTAGATTTTCAGTGGTTGGCGTAGTCGGCGGCACCATCGCTTTTTCGAGTGGTCCCGTACGCGCGGGCCAGACTGTTCATAAATCAGTTGTTCTTTGAACAATATAAGTGCCGCTAGCCCGCTGTTCGCTTTCGGCCGAAATCCAAGAAGGCCCCGATCCCAAACAATAGGAGCGCTAGCGTGTAGGCCTCCTGTCCAAGATCAAAAAATCCAACACCCGCCAGGATCCAATAAAGATCATCGCCGCAATTTTGAACATTCGTCTGCTACCGTTCATTGCGCCCATGTGACCATTGTGTGTGGGAAGGGAGAGCATGAACGCGCGGATCTGAGCCAGCGCCGAAGCTAGACCCGCCTCTCCGTCGAAAACCTCAGGGTTGGATCAAACATCCGAAGGGTAACGTCGGATTTCTTGCTGCGCCATTTCATCTAAAGACTTCAAAAGCGTATCCTCGCCGTAGGTATGACTGATCGCGACAAAAAGCCTGGCCGTAAATCGCGCCACGGCAGCATGACCGCCAGCATGGAAGGCGTCGTCGAGGATGGTAATTGCCGCATTTTTCAGATCTCGGTCGAATCCCTCAACAATATCGCCGACGGGCTGAACGTGTATTGGGAACGGCACAACTTCGGACACTGTGAGCTCTCAAAATGAAGGTCGCCTTTTATAAGCGTACCTCTGAGTGGCACTCGGTCAATACCAGGAGCCCGTACTCGGCCCCTAATCTACACAAGCAACATGGAAAACATAACGCCTCGCCGATAGGGCCCTTGCTTCGCGGCGCCTTCACTGTCCCTTGCCTACCACGTAACCGAGAAGGAGCATGACAAGACCCCAGAACACGGTAGCCGCGAAGATCAACCAAGCCGTTTCCGACGCCGAACACCGCCGTATCTCTACCATTCGGTGAGCCGCCCGGTTGCGGGCGCTCGTTGCCGCTGACACCGGTGGCCACAACGATCGTGCGGGTCAGCTCCAACTCCGGTGCAAGTGGTTCACCGTAAAACCTTCGTTGTAAGCTGATCCCAATTTGAGGAACCAATTCTGTGCTTTGTAAAGTCGGCGCCGAGGTTGTCGAAAGACGGCCGTCGCCCGCACGGGAAATTGCCGTGCGGATTGTCACGAGCTTCGCATTTGGCGCGATAATTCTCCTCAGTCAGAGCGCCTTCGGTCAGGCCGACTGGGTGCCCGCCGACAAGTGGCCAGCCGCACCCGACGACTGGATCGAATTTGCGCCCGGTACTTCAGAGGAAGATTACAAGTTCGGCTACCTTGCGTATATCTCGCCTTCCGCTCGCGTCGGGGCGAAACCCAACAAGGGGTTCGATCTCAATGAGCCTATTCCAGCCTGGATGGACGCCTTAGAGAATCCGACTTTGCCATCGCAAAAGTGCTGCGGACCAGCGGACGGTTACGAGGTGGAAATCCTGAAAGACGGAGGCGACAACGACGAATGGGTCGCGCGCTTGAGTAACGGCGAAGCCCGTCAATATCCGGACCACACCTTTCGGCCAAAGATCCCCACTGGAACGATCTTCCACGTCCAGCCGCGCCATGTTACCAAGCCGGCCCAAGGCAATCCTTCTGGAACTGCCTGGATATTCGCCGCGATCTCCTATCATAGCGTCGCGGTTTTCTGTTTGGTGCCGTTACCGCCAAGCCTCTAGCGACAAGTTTTTGAATGCCATGAGTTGAAGTGTAGATGAGATCGATACCTGAATTGGACGGCAACGCCTGAATAAGGGAGGATATCCAGAATGAAAACAGCCAACAGAAAAAAGCGGCCTCAAATGGTTGACCCGCAGCGCCGCAAAGTCATCAAGCTCTTGGGCGCCGTCGGCGCCGGTACAATCGCCTCGCCGTGGTTTCAGTCGTCGCGCGCAGCCAGCAAGACCATCAAGATCGGGATGGTGACTCCAGAAACCGGGCCGATTGCCGCCTTCGGCGAGCCGACTCAATGGGTGGTCGACGGCGTAAAGAAGGTTCTATCCGACGGCATCACGGTCGGAGGCCAAAAATATAACGTCGAGATCATTACCAAGGACAGCCAGTCAAATCCGAACCGCGCGTCGGAAGTGGCGGCCCAGCTCATCAACAACGACAAAGTCGACCTGATGACGGCGTCATCGACGTCAGACACGGTTAATCCGGTCTCCGACCAGTGCGAGCTCGCCGGCGTTCCTTGCGTTTCGTCGGACGATCCATGGCAGGCTTGGTTCTTCCCACGCAAGGGCGACCCGAAGAAAGGTTTTGAGTGGACCTATCACTTCTTCTGGGGCTTTGACCAAGCCGGCAATACGTTCGCCGACATGTGGGCCTCGATACCGACCAACAAAATCGTGGCCACCTTGTTCAGCAACGACCCCGACGGCCTCGCCGCCGATGACAAGGAGAAGGGTCTGCCGGCGCTCTACAAGTCTAAGGGCTTCGACGTTCACGATCTCGGCCTCTATCCGATGCAGTCCGACGACTTCTCGTCGCAGATCGCGGAAATGAAGAAGATCAACGCCGACATCGTCTGCGGCATATTTACCCCGCCCCAGTTCGGGATTTTCTGGACCCAGTGCGCGCAGCAAGGTTTCAAGCCCAAGATCGTGACGCCGGCGAAAGCGCTGCTGTTTCCGACCTCGGTCGAAGCGCTCGGCGACCGCGGCGTCGACCTGTCGACCGAAGTGTGGTGGTCGCATCACCACCCGTTCAAATCCAACCTGACTGGCGAAACTGCCCAGCAGTTTTGCGATTCCTATGAAAAAGCCACCGGAAGGAAATGGACCCAGCCGCTCGGCTTCAAGCACGCCAACCTCGAAGTCGCGATCGATGTGCTCAATCGCTCCAAGAAACTTGAGCCGGACGCCATCCGCGAGGCCATCCTGCAGACCGACTATCAGTCGATCGTCGGTCCGGTGAGTTGGAAAGGCGGCGGACCGAAGAATCCGGTTCCGAATGTTAGCGTCACGCCGCTGGTGGGCGGACAATGGAAGAAGGGCAAAAAGTTCAAATACGACCTCGACATTGCCTTCAACGGGTTGGCGCCCAACATTCCGATCGACAGCCCGTTCGAAGCGATCAAATATTCATGATGCTCGGCAAGGGATATATCGACGTCCTGATCGTCGACCGGCCCCAGGGCGGCAAAGCCTACACGCCGGCCGAATTCGCGACTTCTATAACAAGGATGGGGCTGACTCCTGCCAAGCGATCGGCCTGAAAGGCCCGTTGCTATTACCATCGTTCTGACTTAGCCCCCGGCCGCCGGTTGATCCCTGCGGCCGGGCTTTTCATTGTCGGAACGGCCTCAGCCGCCCTTTTTTGTTTGAGCGTATGTCACATTCTTGTCGCGTATAACCAGCACGCTCATAAGCTATTTTAGGCGGCGATGGAGGAACCAAATGGCCATTTCTCGTGAGCGATTGATAAGGCTTTATTTTGCCGCGTGCGCAATTGGCTTCAGTGCCGCCGATGAAATCGAAAAGCTCGATCGGCTGAAAACGGCAGGATCGATCAGCGACGCCGAATTCACGCGCCTACGTGCCAAGCTGGTGGCATAGCGGCAAGAAAACCTTCTTGTCGACTCCCGCCAAGCGATCGTCGTGTAGCTCGGCGCGTATCTCTCATTGAATAGACGGGTCAGTTTTGGTGGTGATGGCCGGCAAAAGTGTGCTGACCATCACATCCGAGCGAACATAGGTGAAATAAAAGAAGAACAATAGGCCGACTTGGTGACTGGCCCATCCCCCGACACCCCCTGTCGCCGGGTCAGAAGCCTAAACTGGGGCAACTTGGGAAGCCCTGAGCACAGTTAGACTGCTTGGGGCTTTTTCATTTGTGCGCGAGCGGTGAAAATATTTTCGCTTTGGCTGTTGTTGCCGGCGCAATTTGGGTGATCGGTGTTTTGGTCTTTTGGTGTGACGTCACGGATTTATGGAAAAGTGTGTCCCGTCGAATGAGTGCACTTCTTCCGCCTCATTCGAGATAGCCACTCCTCACCAACGCCGCCCGATTGACACTCCCTGAGCGTTTTGGCTGAATAGCCGCTGAGCGCGGGATGGCGGTTAGGTCCGCGATCTGACGGATGCTCAGGCCAGCCGCTCGAAAGTCATCAACTACCGTCTCTGGGCTCCGCCGGGCCCCTGAACCTATGCTAGAAAACGGTCGCGCAATGCGGTCGCGCAATGCGTCCCCGGGGATCGCCGGAGCCGGTGTTGGTGGAAGTCTCTCGCGCCTCCGCACGGGCGTTGTCAGGCGCCGGTGCTTTTCCGCGCGCAAGAGCGTTCGGCCGGACGCATTCGGCCGCCGGCGACAGGGACACAGGCCGCTTGCTCTCAAGGGCGGGAAAGCTCGGCAACACGCCGACCATCTGCCGCAAATGCTATGTGCATCCCGAGGTTTTGAACTCCTACATGGACGGCAATCTCGTGCTTTAGCTGAAAGAAAAGGCCGAAAGCGAGTTGCGCGGCGACGTGCAACGCTTCAAACCGGAAGAAGCGGCCGTCCTTGCCCTCCTGCGCGGACGGCTCGCGAAAGAAGCCGAGAGCCCGGCGGCAAAAAAGCAACGCGCGAAGGCCGCCTAGCTGTTACTCGCCGTTCTTTTTGAAGGATTTAGCCGCATCCTTGATGGCCTGCAGGCGCCTTCGCCGTGAAAAGCAGCTCCAGGACCTCGCAATTTTTATTCGCTGCTGACGCGCCACACTGTATTGCCAACGTCGTCAGCAATTAGCAGGGCGCCGGATTTATCGAACGCAACGCCGACGGGCCGGCCGCGCGCATGACCGTCCGAATCCAAAAAGCCGGTGACTACGTCTTCGGCCCTGCCACTGGGGCGGCCATCCGCAAATGGCACAAACACCACCTTATAACCGTTGAATTGAACGCGGTCCCAACTGCCGTGCTCGCCAATGAAAGCTCCATTCCGATATCGGGAAGGCAATCCTGATGCGGTATTAAAGGCGAGACCGAGAGGCGCGACGTGGGAGCTCAGCGCGTAGTCGGGGATGATTGCCTTCTCTACCAGATCCGGACGTTGTGGTTGGACGCGCGGATCGACATGATTGCCATAATAACCATACGGCCAACCATAGAAGCCACCGTCTTTGATCGATGTCAGATAATCGGGCACGAGGTTCGGCCCAAGCTCATCGCGCTCGTTGATAACCGCCCACAGCGTATTGGTTTGCGGCTCCCAGCTGAGACCATTGGGGTTGCGTAGGCCGGATGCAAAAATTCGCCGACGGCCCGATGAACGATCGACCTCCCAGATTGAAGCGCGATTTTCTTCGGCCTGGATGCCGTTTTCAGTGATATTGCTGTTCGAGCCAACGCCGACGTAGAGAAGCGAGCCGTCGCGGCTGGCAAGAAGACTTTTTGTCCAATGGTGATCGATGGGCCCACCGGGAAGTGGCGTCAAAACCTCGCCCCCGGCGCTTATGCTGGTATCGCCTTGAGTATAGGGGAAGCGAACGATCGCATCGGTATTGGCGACGTAAAAATCATGGCCGACGAGAGCAACACCGAATGGAGAGCGGAGATTGTCGAGAAATGTGCCGCGAACCTCAGCACCGCCTTCAACGCCCTTCCGCACGAACGTTATCCGGTTGCTTTTCTGGTTGGTGGAAGTTGTCTTGGCTTCCATCCATTGCATCACCAGATCTTTCGGCCGACTGATCGGTGGTGCCGGCGGCGCCTTTGATTCGACGATCAGAACGTCGCCATTCGGAAGGACATAGAGCGAGCGTGGATGTTCAAGTCCGGTGGCGAGCGCCTCAATCTTCAGGCCAGCAGCGACGGTTGGCTTCTCGCCTTGCTTCCATCCTACGACAGAGGACAGATGCATAGGTGGGAACAGATATTGCTGCGGCTCGGGCAGGTTTGGATTTTCGCCAATCTGACTAGCCGGGTCGAACGACGAATTGTCATCGCAAGCGGCAAGAGTGAATAGCGCAGCCCAAATGACAACGAACGTTACCGCCGATCGCTGCAAGGCACCAGCCGTCACGGCGCGCCTCCCACACGGTATCGATAAACCATCGACCAGCCGAGCCAGCCGGTCACGATAAGGATCGCCACCGTTAAGGCTGAAAGGATCACCCCGGTGGGGACGACCGAGGTATACGCATCGCGGCTGTGGACCATCATGTTGAGGGTGGCCAGTATCAGCACCGCCATGTTGCCGATAAAATGCGGCCATGCAGGCGGCTGACTGCGGACTGCCCGATTTCCCAGGAAATCTATTAGTCCGGCGATCGCTGCGAGCCAACCGATTATAACACCGACTGTGACCAGCCAAGCGGAGAAATTCGCCCACTGCATCGCCGCAGTCCGCCAATACATGAGATCGGAAAGGAGAGTGCCGACGAAGCAAGCGATCGGAATGGGCACAAGCGCTGGATGAATGGGATAGGCGCCAATCCGCGCCGTCGAATAGGGTGCAAGACCGGCCATTGAACCTCCGGGGCGCGGCAAAAATGAATGCGCAGCTACGCGGAAACGCGCCAGTGAGAGTTCGGTTCACTTATCGGCTACAAAGCGGGAAGGTTTAGCACCGGCCCAAGTGATGAAGCTCCATGGCGGATAGACACCATTCTATTGCGCTACCGCGTCGGCGTCGTCGTGGCGGGCAGTATGGCCTTCATTCACGGCTTGATTTGTCTGCCATAGCCAACCCTTTGGGCCCAGGCGGCCTGTTTGGTAAATCGACGATTTCGAAGGCTGAGTCCCGCCTAAACGGGAAGCACGGCGTCGTTTGCTCTCGGAATTGCGCCGAGCGTTTGTTGTGAAATTCCCAAATGATCGATGACCAGCTCCGGCGGAAGATGGGTGAGCCAATCGTTGAGGGAGAAATCCTGATAGCGGGGCGCCTTGAACATTTCCAGGAAGACCAGGTCGGTATTGCCGGTGTTCTCGATGTAATGGCCCAGCGTCTGCGGCACGTAACCGACGTCGCCGGAGCGGAAGTCGATGGTGCGAGCGACTGATCTGTTGAAGAACACCGTCATCCGGCCTGCGCCTTGAATGAAATATTGCCATTCGTCGGCATTCGGGTGCCAATGCAGCTCGCGCAATGCGCCCGGCTTGAGCGTCACGTGCGCCATGGCAATATTGGCCGCCGCCGGAAAATTCGTCGAATCCACGATCCGCACTTCGCCACCTTTGGATGACTTTTGCGGCTGCATCAGCATGCGAAAGTCAAAGGCCGTCGTTGCCGCGCGATCGCGGCTGACCGCCTGCTTGTCCTGCCCGAGCGGCGGAGGCACCGGCGCCTGGAAGATGTAGCGACCTTCCCGCGGAATGCTCTTGAGCGGATCGAGCGCATCGTTGGTAACGCCCCAGTTTTTCGCCAACACCTCCGGCGGCGTATGGATCGCCCAATCCGTGAGCAGGGTCGTATCTTCTTCTGAGAATTCGCCTTCATCGAAGACCAATAGAAATTCACACCCGTCGGGACCGAGGCCTTGCAGCGAATGCGGCACGCCGGTTGGAAAGTACCAAAGGTCGCCCGCCGTCACGTCGTTGACGTAGGGCGAGCCATCGAAATTAAGGGCCGTCAGCCGGCAATTACCTGTGAGCATCAGCGCCCATTCGTTGGCCTTGTGCCAGTGGAGTTCGCGGATGCCACCCGCCGTTAGGCGCATGTTCACGCCGGCGATCTCCTTGGAGATCGGAAAATCGTGGACGTTGACCTGTCGCGACCAGCCGCCCTCCTGGATATGGCGCCGCATGCCGGAAAACGAGCTCCAAAATATCTGCGGGAGGCCGTGATCGGTCGGGGGCGGCATGAAACTATTGGGATTGAGATCCCGGAGCGTTTCGTTTTCCGGGCCGGGGTCACTTGCGCTCGCGCCGCGCTCGCCGGCCGTAACGTTTTCCGGTTGCTCGGCGTTCGCCCGTTGCCCGGCGGCCAAGGCAGCGCCGCCGACGGCCAGCGTGCCGGTCTCGAGCAGCCGCCGGCGCGACACGCGGCTGGTCAAGCTCAATTCGCAGGGCGGGCCGCCAGGTTCATCGTCAGACATGGAGATCTCCTTAGCTGCGCGAGATGAACCGTCGGCTTGTCCAAGCGTTCCATGTGACGTTGCAAAACCGGGCTGATGCGACCAAGCGCGCCAGAAGACGCCCCGTCGTCACGTGCACGCAGGACAAAAAGGCGGCAAGCGAAGCTAATGATCGGATCTGGAGGGTGGTGAGAGGATCGGATGCAAAGGAGCCGACAGATTTTCCAACAACGAGTTGGGGGCTTATTTGTGAAGGCAAAGCCCCTTCGTTTCAAGGCCGTCGGGGCAGGTTACGCCATTCGGTGCGCCAGCCGAGCATATAACTGAAACCAAGGTCTCGCCCTCATCGCAGGATACCGTCGTCTTTCCAGTAACGACGCGCAGCTGATTACTCGGAGCCCCCGGTTCGCCCTTCTGCCCGGGGGGACCGGCCGGACCCGGCGGACCCACATCGCCCTTTGGTCCAGCAAGGCCCATAGGTCCTTGTTGTCCCTGTGGTCCGCGCGGGCCGGCCTGACCTTGAGGACCAGGAGGACCTGGCCTCTGCTCGCAAACGACGGCCAGCAACGTCACACCCAAGGTGATAGCTCTCATGATCCCTCTCTGAGTGGTACAGCGCCACCGATGCTCGCCACATCGCGCGAACGACTAGCTAATTTGCTTCGGTTCATAACTACCTGGCCTATTTTAGTTCCTCTATCCACACCTGCACCCGCTCCAACGCCACCGACCACAGAGGGCCGATGTCGATGATCTTGTTTCAGCTCGTTTTGGTTGACTGCGTTCTGATTTCCGCCGTTGCAGCGGCGAGACGACACACCGCAAGGCAGGCGTCCGTCCGGGCTTCATCGACGTAGGAACGGTTATCGCACGGAATTGCCGCTTTCGCACCGATTGCGTCCAGTCAAATCGAATGGGCAGGAGTCTTACGAGCCCAAAGCTCCTGCAGGGCGCGATAGACGCAGCGCGCTACCTCGAAGTCGCCGAAGTCTGCCATGGTGCCTCAGGGCACAAAGTCCGGCGGTACCCTCCACGTGTGAGATGAAGGTAGCTCCCACCCGGTCCAGCGATCCTTGCCGGTGCGGGCTAAAGTTCGGATTCCTTGCTGCCTTTCAGATCCGACAGCAACGCGAGGTTATCATGCCCAAAACCAGCTTGTGACGTTGATTGTTGGCTGATCCTTGCCCTCTTTCAAATACTCTTCCTGCATCGACCGAAGCATCTCGTGGCCTTGTATCTGGGCGCTGACAAACTCTCGGTCAAAGACCTCACCGCCATGCGAGCTCTTTAACTTATCGATCGCTTGAGCGACATCCGGCGGCAAGTGGGAAGGGGTCAGACTGGGATCCATTGTCTTCAGAATGGCGGCAACCGTCGTCTGCTCGTCACGCTCGAATTTTGCAAACTCTTTGACTTTTGCCCCGTGAGCCTTTTCCGACGCTAGTTGAGCCATCGTTAGGCTGGCAGTTCCGATCGCCGCAGTTTTCTCTGCGTGGGTCCTTTCTGCATTACCCATCCCATTTTGCTTGTCGCTCTGGCTGTCACCCTCGGCGCGGACTGGGCCGGCCACTATTGCTATCGCCGCAGCCGCGAGCATCGCTCGTCGATCCATCATCGTCTCCCGTTACAAGGATTGTTGGCAAAGTTGCCTACAGACCAACGTGGAGCGTCGATGCGGGTTCAGTTGGGCGCCTCGAGCAAGAAAATAATATCCGTAGCAGCGACAGCGAAGCTTCAACGACGGAGCTGGACGCCCCGACCTATCCGGCGGCGTGGGGAGTTTCGAGCGTTCGGGACTGGCCGTCCGCAGCCGTGACGGCTGGCGGACGGCGGAGTATGACGAGACACATCCAGACGCGCCAAGTTTGAGGCGGAGTGGCCCGGAAGACCAGATCGAAGGACGAGAATTCGGCGCGAAGGTCGCTGCGCGATGGCGGCGGCGTTTTTCCCCACCAAGCCCCGCCCTTTGCCACTGGCACATTTTCGTAGCCCTCATTCATCCGCGGCCGCAAGTGCGTCCCGCAACAGCTCATGCGCGCGAGTTACCGGTTTCTGTGCCCGCGTCAATGCCAGCGATGTGCGCCACAACTCCGAAACGCTCTGGTCCCAAGCGTGCAGTGCTGCATCAAGCGTTGATTGGGCAGCCTTCAACTCTGCCTTCGCTTCGTCGACCAGCGATCGACTCATTTCGTCCTCTCGTTGCCCGGTCGGTAATCAGGTTTGACAATCAACTGCTCCACCTCAGCCCAGCCGCGAAATGCATAGCCGGCGTCCCGTTCTTGAGCTTCCCCGACAGCCCCTTCGAGACGGTGAAGAACGCTCCTCTGTAGAGCGGGGCGACGTGCCTGCCGGAAGCCAACCATGAAGCGCGCCGCATCGTCGAGATTTCGCACGACAATGTTGCCTTTGAGCGTCAGAGGCGGATCAAATGTAAATTGTGGCATGTCGGTGCTAGTTGATCCCGTGTCCTTTTTCGTCTCATCTTGCTACAAGCTGGAGTCCGGCTTTGCAGCCTGAGCTAACAACACCGGCTAAATCGCGACGTCCAGCGAACACGGCAAACGATGGCATGAGCAGGACAATGAATGTCATCGGTGGCGGCATCGGCATTCCGCGCATCGGCACTTCGTTGAGCATCCGATGTTCGGAATCCGACAGGCCGAACAGCGCAGCGGCCTTTTCCGCGATCGGCTTCGGCAATTTCATCTGCCCGAGTAGGGCGCCGACCACGAGCAGCGGCGACATACCGCCGATCTCGTCGGTAATGTATTTCCAGCTCCAGTTTTTCTCCCGCTTCATATCAAGTATCTTCTCGGCAAGCTGCTCACGTGTCACGGCTGTCTTCCTTTATCTTTTGACGGTCACGACCGGAAGCAAGGTGGCGGCGTCGAAAGGGGTGCCGGTGCGCCTCTTGCGAAGCGCGGCGGCTTGGTCGCTCAGATTTCTTTCACCACTTGCGCGTAAGCGATGAGCGTGAACAGTGCGGTGCCGCCGACGATGTTGCCGGCAAGGACCGGTAACAGAAATCCCGTCAGCATTGCTAGCCACGACAGCTCGCCGTTGAGTAGAAGCAGAAAAGCTTCGACGCTGCCGGCGACGATGTGCATGAAATTGCCGACGGAAATCAGGTAGGTCATCAGTACGATCACGTAAAACTGTGCCGTCTCGGCACCGGGTATCAGCCAGACCAACGCGGCGATAAGAAATCCGGCGGCGACACCCCTGAAGAACATTTCCGGCCAGGAATGACCGAGGATTTGACCGCTGATTTCAAGCATGCCGTGCAACAATTCCGGCGAGATTACCGGTGTAAATGTGGAAAACAGCGCGGCGAAAAGCGTCCCGGCAAAATTAGCGAGCAACACCACAGCCCATAAGCGGGCCATCTTGATCAGATTGGTCGAAGTTAAATGTCGCTATGACTGGTAAGACCGCTGTAATCGTATTCTCGGTAAAAAGTTGCTGCCGCGACATGATCACCATGATGAACCCGATCGTATAGCCGAAATCGGCAACAAGCGGGCGCCAAGGCGTATCCGGCAGATGCGAGTGTAGTATCGCCTGCGCCAACAGGGAGAAACTGATCGACATGCCGGCTGCGACGCCAGACCACCACAGCGAGAAAACCGGGCGAGCCATCTCCTCTTCGCCTAGCCGGCACACGACCTCATAGATGACCGGCGTCCGCGGACCCGATCGCTCCTCAACGTCTTCGACTTCGCGCTCTGTGATTTGATTTTTCTGGTCCGGCGCCTTGGTTTCGTCATTTCTTCCCACGCTCAGGCTGGTTCTGGTCATGTCATACCTGCCGGTTAGTGACGGCGCGAAAGGAAGTCGCAGAAGGTGAGGATGAACATGAGGCTCGTCCAAAACAGCCCGGCGCCAGCGACGAGGCGGATGAGCGAGGTTGAGTCTCGAAGCCCCATAAGAAACGTGCTTAGCACCGCGACCATGAGCGCGGCGATAACGAGGCTGAGCAGCAAGTTGCCGGCACCAAGCGGTACGTAGGCGCAGGTAAGATTGACCACGAACAGCGCGATCAATGCTAGCCAGGCGACGCCCGGTCCTTTCCACAATTGCCAAGTGTTACGATCCGACCCTTGGTCGCTACGGTGTCCAGGAGGGGACGATCGGACATCGTTCATGACCGGCCGCCGAGGTAGAGGAGCGGAAAAAGGACGATCCAAATGCAGTCGACGAAATGCCAATAAAGAGCGACCCCTTCCATGGTCGCTCCTTGCGGCGGAATGAGTTGCTTCTGAAAGGCGACGAGGATGACCAAGACCGCGCCGATACCGACGGACAGATGGATCGCGTGGACGACGGTTGTGACCCAGTAAAGGCCCCAGAAGATCCGTGTGGCCGGCGGCGACAGCGGAAAGCTCGGTCCGGGGAAAAGGTGTTCTTTGAGATCTTCTCGGTACTCCAGACCTTTGCACGCCAGGAATGCCAAACCGAGCGCGCCGGTGACGGCGAGGCAGAGAAGCGTCAACGAGCGAAGCTCCGCGCTGGCCGCCCGCAGCGCGATCGTTATGGTGAAGCTCGAGGTCAGCAGCAGGGCTGTATTGATTGAACCGTAGAGCACTTGCGTGTGAGCGCTTGCGATCGCGAATGCTTCCTGGTTGAAGCTTCGATAGACCGCGTAACTGGCGAAGAGGCCGGCGAAAAATAGTGCTTCGCTTGCGAGGAAGATCCACGTTCCCAGGCTGACGCCTGCGCGCTGCATCGCCAAAGTTGCCCAAGGTTCGCGGACGGCTGTCGCGGTCATGATGGCTCGCCTTGGGGCTGGGCGCGCGCTTCCGAGCCGCTTTCCTCGGCGCGACCGAAATCGTGATACTCATATGGATCGGCAGTCACGCGGGGCGGCCGCAGAAAGTTCTGCTTTGGCGGCGGCGACGGCGTTTGCCATTCCAACCCCGTCGCATCCCACGGATTAGCGGGCGCTTTCGCTCCATAAATCAGCGACCATGTCAGATAAAGTAGCGGCATGATGTAGGCGGCGGCGAGGATCACCGCGCCGCCGCTGGAGAGAATGTGCCAGATCTGGAAAACATCGGGATAATAGTGATAGCGCCGCGGCATCCCGAGCCAGCCCATGACGAACTGCGGCAGGAAGGTGAGATTGAAGCCGAGAAAGATCGTGATAGCGGCAAACTGTGCCCAGAACTCGTTATACAGCTTGCCGGTGACTTTCGGCCACCAATAATGGACGCCCGCCATGAAGGCCGAGACGGTGCCGCCGACCATGATGGTATGGAAGTGCGCGACAACAAAATACGTGTCGGTGGTGGCGACATCAATCGGCACCGAGGCGAGAAACAATCCAGTCAGGCCACCGATGGTGAAGAGCCCGAGAAATCCGAGAGCGTAGATCATCGGAGCCTCGAAACCGATGTGGCCGCGATAGAGCGTCGCCGTCCAATTGAACACCTTGATCGCCGACGGTACCGCGACGATGAACGAAAGAAACGAAAAAACCAGATTGGCGAGGGGCGATTGTCCGGCGACGAACATATGATGACCCCAAACCATGAAGCCAATCACGCCGATCATCAGCAGCGAGAACACCATAAAGCCGTAACCGAACACCCGGCGCCTTGCGAAGCAGGCGAACACTTCGGATACGACGCCCATCGCCGGCAAAATCATAATGTAGACGGCGGGGTGGCTGTAGAACCAGAATAGATGCTGAAACAGGACTGGATCACCGCCCACCGCAGCATCGAAGATCGGCAGGCCGAAAAACCGTTCGGCGACGATCAGGAGAAGCGACATGGCAAGCACCGGCGTTGCCAGATACCATCACGATGCTGACGACATACATCGACCAGACAAAGAGAGGCAGGCGCAACCAGGTCATACCTGGGGCGCGCAGCATGTGAATGGTGGCGATAAAATTGACGCCGGTCGCGATCGATGAGAAGCCGACGACGAACACGCCGACAGCTGCGGCAACGACGTTTGACTGCGAATAGTTGGAGGAGAATGGCGGATAAAACGTCCAGCCGGTATCGACTCCGCCGGACAACAAGACAAAAATCGTGAAGCCGGCGCCGATCACATAAATATACCAGGACAAGAGGTTGAGACGTGGAAACGCGACGTCCGGCGCACCGATCATCATCGGCAAGAGGAAGTTGCCCATGGTGGCCGGAATTGATGGCACCAAAAAAAACCAGACCATGATGATGCCGTGCAGCGTAAACAGCCGATTGTATTGATCGGACGTCAGGAACCATCCTGTCGGGCTGATTAGTTCGAGCCGTACAAGCGCAATGGCAAAGCCACCGATAAAGAAAAAGACGGTGATCGATAACGCATAGAGAATGGCAATGCGCTTATGATCCGTCGTCGCTCAGCCAGGATGCGAACGTATGGCCATCCTCCAGATAGCTTTCGCGGCCGCTGCGAAGCGGGGGCATAAAGGGCAGGGCGGCGTCGGTCACGGCGATGCTCCGTCTTGCCCGCGATCACTGTTCGTCAATGATTTGATGTATGCGACAAGCCCGACGATCTGACCCTCGCTGACTGTGCCGGAAAAATTCGGCATGATGGGAGGAAAGCCGGCCACGCGGTATTTGTCGGGCAATATGATGCAGTCGCGAAGATAGGCCTCGTCGGCCATCACCGCGCGGCCGCCGACGATTTGCACATCATGTCCATAAATGCCGTGAAGATCCGGCGCATGGACCGGTGATGCCGGACTGTGGCACCCGGAGCACCCGAGTGAATGGAATAACGCTTCGCCCTGATGTGCAAGGTCGTCGCCTTGCGGCTGCGCGGCCGTCCAGCGGGCATAGTCATCCGGGGCCATAACGACCAAGCGCCCCGCCATGAGCGAATGATCCGTCCCGCAGAATTCGGCGCAGGTGAGATGGAAGATGCCGGTCTTATTGGCGTTGAACCAAAGGTAGGTATAACGGTCCGGCAGGATGTCCTGTTTTATTCGCAGCGCCGGCAAATAGAGGTCGTGAATAACATCCTGGGAAGTCATTACCAGCCGGACGCCGGTATTGGCCGGCACGTGCAGTTCGTCGATCTCGCGCGCGCCGCCGGGGTGTTGAATTCGCCACATCCACTGTTTGGCGACGACATGGATCTCTAACGCTTCTTTGGGAGGTGTCAGCGCGGCGAGTTGATCGGATGCGGCCCACCAGAAAAAGAAAAGGAACGAAAACAGCGTGGCGACCGTCCAGCCGATCTCGAGCTCTCGGGTCTTTCGCTCCGGCACAGCGCCCCGGGGCGCGCTAGACCCACGATAATACACCGCGAAAAATCCGACGATCAGCCCTGTCACCAGCAGCACGATAAGACCGCAGATGACAGAGAGCAGGTAGAATAGGTTATCAACCTTTGTCGCGTAGTCGGAGGCCGCGGCCGTGAATTGGTCGATGGTCATTGCGCTGCCCTCCGCCGCTCACGCATCAGCATGATCGAGATAACGGCCACTAACAGCAGCAGCGTCAGGCCTGCCGCGTAGCCAAGCACGATGGTGATGCGTTCGGTGTAGATGCCTCTCGCCGGATCGTAGCCGTAGCAAAGAAGATGGATGCGATCGGCAAGCGTGCCGACCGAGCCGCGACCGGCATCGACGATGGCAAGCCGGAGGTCGCTACCATCAAGGCCGAGCGGAGAGAGCAGGTGGCGCACCTGCCCGGCCGAATCAACGATGTACGCGACTGCAGGATGTGCATATTGGTCGTGCTGCGCATCATAAGCATAGCGCAGGCCGAGCGCAGTAGCGGCCGAATGGATCGTTGGCTCGTCCGCGGTCAGAAAGTTTGTTGCCCGCCCGACAGGATCGTCGGCACCTAAATGCTTTGCGCGCATGGCTCGCGCGTCGCTGACCCCATTGTGCGGGTTAAGGCCGATGACGAGAAGATGATATTCCGTGCCGGGTCTCAGTCCGGACTTGGCGAGACCGGCGGCGACGAAACTGACGATCGGTCCGCAGAGCGTCCGGCAGGTGTAATCGGCGAAGATCACGATCGCCGGAACGCCTGCAATCACATCGCCGATACGGAGCTGGCGTTGTTCCTCGTCGCGCAAGACCAGGCCGAGGGCAAAGCCGCGTGCGGCGGCGGTACGGCAGAAACTGCGTTCAGCTCGGCCTTGGTAAAATTCGCCATGGCGCGTGTCGGCAAGCGACGACTATCGCTCCAAAGAAAGCGGCGATAACGAATGTGCGCCAGGCGCGGGTCATGGCTGGGCGCCTGGCGTGAGGTGGCGGCTCCGATTTGGCGTGAGGCGCGGTCGTGGCGTTTTGTGCGCCTGCCGTTGCGTGACAACGCCGGCGCCGCCGGCAACAGTGGTGCCCAGGCGTCACTATCCGCGCTGCGCCAACAATTGCATGGCGCGGTCGATCGGGATCTGCACGAGGGTGTGCTTGGCGTCCGCCCATCGCCAAGTATCGAGGCGCTGTTGTTGTTCCGATGCAAGGCGCTCGCGCTCGGCATACTTCGGCCTGAGACGTTGTCACCCGGGGTTCGGCGAATGTCTGCGGTGGGGGAAGATCTTTGATTGGTACGGAATGCTGATAGATTTCGTAGAAAAATCCGATAGCCGAGGCGGCCAACAGTAACGCTCCAATCGCCGCCAAGATGACAATCCGGAACATCAACAGATGGAGACTCCGGCGCATAGCGGATGTGCTCGTCAGCGTGCATCGGCTATCTCCCGAGAGGCGGTCAATCGAGAGACACGACCTATATCCAGCCCGATCAGCAGCAATCCGATGGCCAGGATCGAAAAAATAGCAGGCAAGATCGCGGCGGCGCCTGCCGATGGCGCGATGAGATAAATGTCGAACGCGATCAGTCCGGCGAGCACGGCGCAGCCGATGGCGCGCAGTGCCCCGCGGTCGCTGCGGAGCTTCGATATCATGAGGGCGAAGATCGGGAGCAGTGACGCTAGGGCGAAAGCCGCCCACGCAAACAGCCGCCACGGGAATTCGAATACGCTCGACAAACCAGACGGATTCGGCGGGAAGATCGCCGTACCAGATGACGAGCACGGCCATAAAGTTCATGTAGGTAAGGCCGAGCAGCGTAGCGAGAAGCAGACCGCCTAAATCGCCGAGTGCGGGATCTGTCGGCCGTAAGGGCGCGACGAGAGTCGCCCAGGCGAGTGCCGCGGCCAGTGATGCAATGGCAATCGTCGCACCAAACGAGGAGGAATTGAACGGCGCCTCAAGCGAAAGATACCAATCGATGGAGATGGTGGAGATGGCAAGCGCATTGAAAACCAAGCCGAGCGCCGCGAGCAGTTGCGTAAGTCGGCCGTGCGTTCGTGACAACAATAATGGCAAAACCGGACCAGCCGACGAGGGCGACAAGGTTCGTAAAATAAATGTCGGGGTGTTCAAATAATACGAGAGTACGTCGGGTTTGATTGTCACCGGTTGATGGGCCATGGATAAAGCGTGGCAGCGCGAGGAATAGGGGTACGGCCAGCACTAGCAATAGCGGCAATGCGCATGGCGGCAGGCGCAATCGAGGGCGCGAGCAACGGTCCCCAGCGTCCGCCCGTCAACGCGATAAATCATGATGAGGCGTCAGGCTACCGACGAGGATCTGCGACCAAAACGCTAAGCCAATGAGCCAGCCGGCCGCCGCGGCCTTTGGGTCCAGGAGCGCCAGCACGATCACCAACGCCGCCGCCACAACTGCACTCGCGGCGGCAACGGTTCGCCAGTCGGCGTGGCGGAAACGCGCGCCGTTCATCGCAGGTGCTCCTCAGCATCCGGGACGTCGGCGAGCTTTGCGCGCCGCGACAATTGCAGCGCACGGATGTAAGCGGCAATCGCCCAACGATCGTGCGGATCAACGCGGTCGGCGTATGAGAACATCACACCGTAGCCGTTGGTCATCACCTCGTAGAAATGCTCTACCGGTGCCGCAGCGAGCCGATCTTCGAAATAAGACGGCGGACGCGGAAAGCCGTGCGCGACGATGACGCCGTCCCCGTCACCGGCGATGCCGTGGCAGGGCGCGCAGAAAATAGCGAAACGTTGCTGGCCACGTGTCAGCAGATGCGGCATCAACGGGAGGCGGATTTTTTGCCGTGTCTGCACGTTCAACATCGCCTTGGGCGACGACACCCGCCGGCAGAGGCCGGGCAGATGTGCCGTCGGACCATATCGGCGTCGGCGCGTAGGCGCCGAGCTTGCGCTGCTGCGTCATGCTCAAATCGCATCCGGCGAGGGTCGAGCAGGCCGCAGCCATAGCCAGTGACAGAAGGGAGCGGAGGATCATGGCTCCTCCTCGGATCTTGACTTCGCGGATCGCCGTCGCGCCGGCGTTGCGTAAGAAATCGATCGACTGGCGAAGGCGGTCATCGGTCGGCCGCTCAAGGGCCAGGATGAAACGGTCCTGGCTGGCACGCTCAAACCCTTCAACGATAAACAGGGAATGATGCAGCCGCGGCAACCCGCATGTGATGAGGAAGGTGGCGAAGCCTGCGATCGCAGCAGCCAGAATGCCGACGGCAAACGGAACCAGCATGAATGCTGGCCAGGCGTCGAATGGACGCCCGCCGCTGTTGTAGGGATAGTCGATAACGGCGGAATAATACTCCGTGCCGTACGCGAGGGCCGCCATCGCCATGCCGGCGACGAACATGACGACGCGCATGTTATCGGGGCGCAATGCGAGAACTTCATTCAAGTCTTCAACCGGATAGGGCGTGAACGCATCTACGGGGTGGAGATCAGCCGCGCGCGCGCGGCGGGCGGCTTCCAGCACGCGCGCCGGATCGGAAAATTCCGCAAGGATCCAAGCTGTCATCCGGCTTCCTCACTGATCAGCTTGCGAACCTCGTGCATCGACACGACCGGAATGACCCGTACGAAAATCAGATACGTCAGCGCGAATAGGCCGAGTGAACCGATCGTTGTGATCCAGTCCCAAACGGTCGGCAGGAACAGCCGCCACATGCCGACCGCGTAATCGTGAGACAGAGTGTTCCAAACGATCAGAATGCGCTCGAGCCACATGCCAACGTTGATGGCGACCGCGACGACAAACACTGCGGCGACATTCCGTCGCGTGGTTGTGAACCAAAAGGCTTGCGGCACGACGACGTTGCAGAGCAGCAGCGTCCAAAACATGGGCGCATAGGCGCCGGTGAACTCAAAAGCTACCAAGCTGCGGTCGGCGTGCTCGCCGCCATACCAGGCGTTGAACCATTCGCTGGCGTAAGACATTCCCATGATGATCGATGCCGCCAGCATGATTTTGGCCATGACATCGAAATGCTCGAGGGTAATGAGGCTTTCCATGCGGAAGCCCCAGCGCACCAAGGCGGCCAGGCAAACAACCATGGCGAACCCGGAATACATCGCACCGACGACAAAGTAGGGTGGAAAGATTGTTTCCTGCCAGCCCGGCATCAGGCTTGCCGCGAAGTCCATGCCGACGACGCTGTGGAGCGAGACGACCAGAGGCACACCGAGACAGGCGAGAGCAACATGCAGCCGCTCATAAACCTGCCAATGAACGGCTGAGCCGCGCCATCCAAGAGCGAACGCACCATAAACGACCGCGGGAAATTTGGTGCGAGCGCGATCGCGCATGGTGGCGAGATCGGGAATAAGACCGACATACCAAAACAGGATCGAGAAGATCAGATAACTGAGGATCGCCCAAAAATCCCAGATCAAGGCGCTGCGCCATTGCGGCCATAACCCCATCGTGTTCGGGTAAGGCGTGAGCCAATAGAAATACATCGGCCGGCCCAGATGAATGATTGGAAACAGTCCGGCGATGCTGGCGGCAAAAAGCGTCATCGCCTCGGCGAAGCGGTTGGTTGATGCGCGCCACTTCTGCCGCGTTAGCAACAGCATGGCGGAAATGAGAGTGCCCGCATTGCCGATGCCGATCCACCAGACGTAGTTGGCGATCGCGAAGCCCCACACCACAGTGGTGTTGATGCCCCAGATGCCGATGCCGCGCCAAAGCACCAGAAATACTGCGAGCAGAAATGCAGCGGTGAGGGCGAAGCTGATCGCGAAAGCGATCCACCATGCGCGCCACGACCAGAGCTGCCGCTCGTTGAGGGGCGCGGTCACCAGCTCGTTCACGGCCGCCAAAGTCCGGGCGCTCGGCAGAGTCCAGCGCACTGGATCCGGCAAAGTCGTGTCATGCTCAACGACGACTGCGCTCAAGACTGCGTCTTTCCAAAGTCCGGGTTATGGTTTTGCAGGCGCGCCAGATAGGTTGTGCGCGGTCGCGTGCCGAGTTCACCGAGCAGGGCGTAGCTTTGCGGTGCGTCGCGCAGCGCGTGGATCGCGGCTTGCGGATCCGCCAGATTGCCGAACGAGATTGCGCGTGTCGGGCAGGCCGCCTGGCATGCGGTGACCACCTCTCCGTCACGGATCGTCCGGCCTTCCTTCTCGGCGGCACGCCGCGCCCCGCTGATGCGCTGGACGCAATAGGTGCATTTCTCCATGACGCCGCGGCCGCGCACGCTGACGTCGGGATTGAACACCGCCTTCACGATGTCGCTGCCAAAATTTCCGTATTCCTGGCCATCGGCATATCCGAAGAAATTGAAACGCCGGACCTTGTAGGGGCAATTCGATTGGCAGAAGCGCGTGCCGACGCAGCGGTTGTAGACCTGGGCGTTGAGCCCCTCGCTGTCGTGTACGGAAGCGGCCACCGGGCAAACTGGTTCGCAGGGAGCGTGCTCGCACTGCATGCACGGCACCGGCGAAAACCCCGGCCGTCCGCCGACAACATATTCGTCGATGCGCAGCCAATGCATGTCGCGGCCCTCGGCGATCTCGTCCGGGCCGACGATCGGAACGTTGTTCTCAGCCTGACAGGCAATGACGCAGGCGTTGCAACCGATGCAGGCTGCATTGTCGATGACCATTGCCCATTCGTAAGTGTCGTAGCGATGAGACGGGTAGAGCGTCGGCGGATTGCTGTTTGGCTTGGTGAGCCCGAGTTCGGGTTTGAGAAGCTCCGTGAGATCAAAGCGCGGCTGAAGCTTCGCTGCTTCACCTTCGAGAGTGAAAAAGTGTTGCGTGCGCAGAAGATTGTGCACACCGGTCGCGCGGCCGACGTTCACGTCAAGCGCCCACGGCGAATCCGTCGGCCTCAGCGCGTAGAGGTCGAAGCCGATGTTGCTGCCCATGGTGCCGGCCGCGGTCCGACCGTAACCGAGCGTGCCGGCAATCGTGCCAGTTGCTTGCCCGGACTGTACAAAGACCGGCGCTTCGAGAACGTGTTTGCCTGACGCGATGCGCAGCATGTCGCCATCGACGAGGCCGAGTTTGCGCGCATCCTCCTCGGCAATGTGGAGGGCATTACCCCAGACTTGTTTGCTGAATGGCTTCGGACATTCCTGCAGCCACGCATTGTTGGCAACGCTGCCGTCGAATACGGCCGGGTCGGGCGCGAGCGTCAGAACGAAACCAGTTGTGGGTTTTGCCGGCGCCATCTGCGGCAATTTTGCCGTCGGCAACGTCACTTTCGGAGAAGCACTGCCAGCGATCAGGCCGTCCTGCAGTGCCTGCCGCCACCAACCCTCGAAGTTCTCGCCAGATGAACCGCTTGTGCGCCATCGCGCGCGCACAAGCTCATGGGCGGAAGTGCTTAAGCTGCCGTTGAGAACTGCGAGCAGGTTGTGCGCGCTGCGGGTATCATACAACGGCCGGATCAACGGCTGGATGATGCTGGCCGTCCCGTCGGTCGCACGGATATCCGACCACTCCTCCAACACATGCGACAATGGCAAATGCCACGTGCAGCGTGTGCCGGTCTCGTCGCGATAAGTTCCGAGGTGAACTGAGAACGGGATCGAAGCGAGGCCCTCCGCAATGCCCAGCTCACCAGGCGTGTCGTAGGCCGGGTTGGCCCCGATAACGATCAGAAAATCGATGCGCCTTGCCTGCAAAGCATCGGACAGAGCGCGCAAAGAACTCGCCATGCCCGGCGTCGACCGGGTCGACCGGCGAGATCCAATCGATCGGCGCGGACAACTGCGTATTGATCCAATGACACAGCGCGTGCACATCGAAGCTTTGCCGCGGGCCCGCTTGAACGAAAGCGGCGCCACGCCGGGCGGCGAGATCGTCGGCGGCCACGCGCGCGACGTGGCCGACATCGGCTGGCAACTCAGCGGCAGCGAGCGGCGCACCGAGATTGCGGGCGATCTCAATCGCAACATTTCGAACAAGCTCCGGCCGAAGCGAGACACGATGATCGGCAAGGGCGCCCGTTAATGTGTACGCCGGTTCGGCGACGTAAAGCCGCAGCGAATCGGCGGGCTGGCGCGACCGTCGGGCGCTCATTATGTCGCGCCCGTGCCGGATCTGCTCCGATCCAAACCCGAGGGGATCCGCATCCAACATCATCGCGACACGTGCATCGGAAAAGCGCGGTACGACAGTTGCGGCACGATCGAAGGCCAATACGGCACCCGCGCTCGCCGCGTCGTCTTCGACGGGTTCATAGCGATACCATTGCGCCTGCGGGAACGTACGCTTGAACGCGGTTATCTGATCGAGCAAGGTCGGCGACGTGACGCGGCCCGTCACAAGCGCCAGTCCTGCGCCCTGATGCGCTCTCGCGGCACTCAGGCGCGGCAGCAAAGCGGCTTGGAAGGCGCTCCATGGCTGCACGCGACCCGCGCTATAGGGTGCCCTTGAGCGGTCAGGGTCATAAAGCGACAGCACTGCGGCCTCGGCAAAGATGTCCGTTGCTCCAAGGCTTGCCGGATGGCGGGGGTTGCCGTTGATCTTGATCGGTCGCCCCTCGACCGACGTCGCAATGACGCCGCGCCCGTATCCCGCCAGAGGCAGAGCTGTTGCAAACCGGAGCGGGATGCCAGGCACTTCGCTGTCAGGCATGTCGACATAAGGCATGATCTGTTGGGCAGGCCGGCCACACGAAGTGAGAGCTAAGGCCGCGCCACTCACAAAAAGTCTGAGGGCGGCACGGCGGTCAAGCGCACCCTCTGAGGTCGGACACTTGCCGAAGGCCTGCTGCATCATCGGTGGCAAACCGAACAATCGGTTAGGTGCTTGTTATCGATCCGGGGATGAACGAGCGCCGCATTACGTGCTGACGGATCGTTCGGCCTCTTCCAGTTCGGATCGAAAACGTCCGTAAGGGCCGCAAGGTTCGGCGTGGGATCGCGATGACAATCGAGACACCAGCCCATCGTCAGCGGTGCCGCCTGCCGAAGCAGCGGCATGGAGCTCACGTCGCCGTGACAGCTGGCGCAAGCGACGCCTTTTGCGATGTGGATCGAATGATCAAAATACACATAGTCCGGCAACCGGTTCACTTTGTTCCAGTGGATTGGAGTGTCGTTGGCCAAGCTCTCGCGAACCGGTGCCAGCATCGCGGTCTGTGTATAGAGCTGTGAATGGCAGGTCATACAGGTATGGGTCGGCGGCAATCCTGCAACCGTGGAGGTTTCCACACCGCTGTGGCAGTATCGACAGTCCAGACCGAGCCCACCAATGTGATGCTGGTGGCTGAAAGGGATCGGCTGGTCGGTCGTCTGCGTGAGCCCGGTGCTGTATTCCGATGCACTCAGCCAGTAGCCAACGCCGATCGCAACAAACGGCAGAACCAGAACGCCGACCAGAATCCCTCGCGCGATCGTGTCGGCAAAGGGATGAAACACGTGCGGCATCCACCGCCTCCTGCCGACGCCTACGTCACATCACAGGTTCCACGGGCGGCGTGTCCGCCATTTTGCATCCTGATAACGTGATTTTTCGCCCTCTGTTCCGTGAGGCGGTGATTTACTTGAAGTTCACGCCCAATGGTTTGCTCCAAGGGCGCCTGTGGGCTCGCAACAAGTGAGATCTGACAAAGGTGCTTGACCAATAAGAACAAAAGCCAGTTAACGCTGACGCGTCCTTACATCCGCCGCCATTCAACCAGCAGCACATCCTGCGGGCCGCGACCGCCGCGAAGATCGCTGGACTGCGAACTTCGGTCGGCTTGCTGAATTCGAGAAGATCCAACGTCATATCGCGCAACGTACCGGCGGCAGAAACCGCGACGTGCGCGCCTGCGATCTTCAAACCGGCCGCGGCCAGCATGTTGCGGATGTCATCCTCGCTGAGGCGTTTAGCTTTATCCGCAAGCTGACCCGATGCTCTCGACGCAAGATCGTCTCGGTCCATTGAAGCACCCACAACGCTAGTACGGCGACCGCCGTCACAGCCATGCCGAGCTTTAACTGACCTCCGCCGAGGCACGAGCCGATGACAGTGACGCACCACAACGTGGCGGCTGTGGTCACGCCGATGACGATGTTGTCACGCCGAAGGCTGACCCCGCCACCGATAAAGCCCACGCCCGTCAGGATGCCGAGCGGGAGGCGCATCAAGTCATTCATGACGAAGGAATCGGACGGGCGTCCAGCCGTGGGCAGCAGCAGAATTCATCTAAATCATTGCGACTGAAGCGGCCAAACAGACCAGAACCGTCGTTCTCAACCCGGCGGCCTTTCCATGCTCGCTGCGATTATAGCCGATCAGCAATCCTGCCAGGACCGTCAGAAAGAGCCGGGCCGCGATGTCGTTCCATCCAATATGCAATTCCATGCCGGTCATGGGACACCTCTCGCTGAAATTTAGGTAAACGCTTAACGGCGGCTGCAGTCATCGCGGGATGCTTCTTTGACGATGGGTAACATGAGAAGAGGCATCGAATGCCGGTCGAGGCGCCGCGGTTCGGTCGATTGGCTACAAATCCGCGCAACGAGTTAAACAAGATCATCGACATCGGCCCTCTGTGGTCGGTGGCGTTGGAGCGGGTGCAGGTGTGGATAGAGGAACTAAAATAGGCCAGGTAGTTATGAACCGAAGCAAATTAGCTAGTCGTTCGCGCGATGTGGCGAGCATCGGTGGCGCTGTACCACTCAGAGAGGGATCATGAGAGCTATCACCTTGGGTGTGACGTTGCTGGCCGTCGTTTGCGAGCAGAGGCCAGGTCCTCCTGGTCCTCAAGGTCAGGCCGGCCCGCGCGGACCACAGGGACAACAAGGACCTATGGGCCTTGCTGGACCAAAGGGCGATGCGGGTCCGCCGGGTCCGGCCGGTCCCCCCGGGCAGAAGGGCGAACCGGGGGCTCCGAGTAATCAGCTGCGCGTCGTTACTGGAAAGACGACGGTATCCTGCGATGAGGGCGAGACCTTGGTTTCAGTTATATGCTCGGCTGGCGCACCGAATGGCGTTACCTGCCCCGACGGCCTTGAAACGTCCTTGCCGCTTCCGCCATGGCGATTTTAGCAACTCATCAACGACCACCTCGTATCGCAGGCCGGTGGTGGAGACAGCCGGCGACGTCTGAACGCCAGTCGCGCTGTCGTGGCTCTCGACGGAAAGGTATGCGCGATCTGGTGACCGTAGGGCATCAGGTGCGCAAAAAGGAAAAGCCCCGCCGGGGGAGAACGGGGCTTTTTTACCGCGACGGCCGGCTACAGGGGCTGGGGGGCGCTTTGAGTGACCGGCCGTCATAGGACCTAACTTGCATCTGGTGCTTCCGTTCCCTGTCGGCGGTCCAAAGCCCTTCTTGTTCGAGATTGGACGGGTATCCACTGCGTACGATTTTCCATCGCGCCGCCCGTCAAATTTGGATTCAAGGGCCGCTTTTCGTAAATGATTTTGCAGCATCCTTCACCGCCTTCAAGGCGACCTTTGGGCCCTTCCAACCGAGAATATTGAGTGTTTTGTCCTCAAGCTCATCAGTGGCTATGAAAAACTTCTCCAGCTCTTCCTGAATGGGCTTCGACAGGTCAGCCACATCACGAAGGTCGCGCTCGGAGTGCGACCGCCTCGGGACTGCGAACAACCGGTCGTTCCGCTCCTTCTTCTTTTTGCTTGTCTGCTCGATCTGGAGAACACCGATCACCCGGCAGGCGAGCACTAAGCCCGGGAAAGTCGCAGCATCGTGGATCACCATGATGTCGAGCGGGTCGCCATCCTCCGCCTTGGTCGACGGTACAAATCCCCAATCGTAGGGATAGGTCAGCCCTATTAACAGAGACTTTGAGAGCGCAAAGGTTTGCAGCTCGGGGTCATAATCGAACTTCGCGCGACTGCCGCGCGGCGTCTCTATCACCACGCGAACGTCGCCATCGTCAGAAAAGGTGGGAAGCCTGATCAGGTTTGGCATCAATTTCTCTCGAATCTCGTGGGACGGCCTATTGGTGCGATGCGAGATGAAGGATCGAACCGTTCCTCGATATAAACGTTCTGCCTCGTGGATATTTCCCTGTGGGCATAAGGCGATGTTGGAATACGTTTTACGTTTCATTGCAGGTGGGGTCGCGGTTACAGCGTTCGCCGTACTGGGCGATGCCCTTCGCCCAAAAAGCTTCGCCGGGCTCTTTGGCGCCGCTCCATCGATCGCGCTGGCGACGCTCCTGATCACCCTGTCGAAAGATGGCGCGGGCTTCGCGGCGGTGGAGGGCCGCTCAATGGTCCTCGGCGCGGTCGCTCTCGCAGCCTATAGCTGGTTCGTCTGCGTATTGCTGGAAAGATTCATGGTGTCTTCCTGGATTGCCACATTGGCGGCGATCGTTGTTTGGTTCGGCATAGCATTCGGCGCTTCCGCGGTCCTGTTCGGCACGCCATGATTGTCCAATTCAACACGTCGGCCTTAGGCGATACCCGCTGGTATGAGTACGCGATCAGGTTCGCGCTGGGTGGCGCTATGACTGTGATTGCTGGCCTCATTGCCAGTCGCTACGGGCCCATAGTCGGAGGGCTCTTTCTTGCTTTTCCGGCAATCTTTCCGGCGAGCGCTACGCTTATTGAAAAGCATCAGCGGGAGCGCAAGGAGAAGACCGGCCTGTCCGGCGCCCGGCGGGGCAAGGAAGCCGCCGCGCTGGATGCGGCAGGAGCCGTGCTCGGCAGTATAGGACTCGTCGCATTTGCAGTCGTTATTTGGTTGCTGATCGAGCGATCTCCTTCGCGAGCGCTTGTTTTGGCGCCGACGGTGTGGCTTGCGATCTCCGTATTGGCCTGGGTCGTGCGACGCCGTCTCTGACCGAACGGAGGGCAATCCGTGGGAGACTCATTGCTGCCGTTTCCGCTGACTGAGCGAACCGTCCACCTTTGCGTGGACATGCAGCGGATATTTTCCGTGGATGGTCCCTGGCCGACACCTTGGATGGAGAGAGTGTTGCCCGTGGTCGCCGATCTCGCCGCGCTTTATCCCAGCCGAACCATCTTTACCCGTTTTATCCCACCGGAGCGTCCAACCGAGATGCCCGGCATGTGGCAGCGCTATTATACGCGGTGGCGCGAGGCGACCAGGGAATTTCTCGATCCGCACTTGTTGGAACTAATGCCACCGCTGGCGGCATTATGTCCTCCCGCTGCGGTCATCAACAAGACCCGATATTCGGCGTTCGCCGAACCGTGGCTGCTTGAGCACCTGCGAGAGCGCGAAGCAGACACTCTAATCGTCTCCGGATCCGAAACGGATGTGTGCGTGCTGGCCACTGTGCTCGCCGCGGTAGACCTGGGCTACCGGGTAATCGTCGTCCGCGATGGCGTATGCAGTTCGTCGGACGAGGGCCACGACATGCTGATGCGCCTGTATCACACCCGCTATTCGGAGCAGATTGAGACAGCCGACGCGCAAACCATCATGGCATGTTGGCAACGCTGAGGTGCACGAGCTACGTTGCTGTACGATTAGTGACATCTTGCTCGGCAATTTCGGCCCGCAGCTGGATGTCTTCCGCGATGTTCAGAGCGCGGTCTGCACGGCCAGCCTACCGAACCAGTCCCCCCTGCTGGATGACTGACTCCCCGAGAACGTGGCAATCGGCCGGGCGGACCGCAAGGAACTTGCCCATAAGGCTGTGAGCTTCCTCGCGGCTAACTACCGCCGTAACGTTGCTGCAGGCCCGTGGCTAATACCCGGTGACCGGGCCGCGCCGTCACTGGCACGGTGCACCGCGCGCTAACGCTCGGGCGCGTGGCGTTGCCTCCAACAGGCATTCGCCATTTCGCTTTCCGCCGTATCTTGCGGACTGGTTCCTGCTTCGGAGGTCCCATGAGCTATGACGTGGTCTGTAGTGGCGGAGCAATCTGGAAAATCGCCCGTCGCCAAGCGCCTCCATGTCTCCGCCATGGCCAGCATGAATTGCTTATGGTCTTCGTTGGCGGTTCGGGCAGCTAACGCGGTGCACTGCTGCACGTAGTGCCAATATTCACTCGATGATCCCATGGCGGTCGGCCTGCCTGATCTCCGATACGCATGTAACCAATGTGAATTGACGGGCATGGTTCCGCTTTTGAGTGACCCTGTCAAGGGACCCGGGGGGCGGGATTTCCCGCTGGAGATGCTGGAAGACTGATTGCGATGCCCACGCTGCGGATCCCGCTCGGGTGCTTTCGAGCCGGCCGCCGCAGCTACGCCTTTCCGCCAGTAGCAGGAGCGTCAGGCGGTGGAGGATCGATCCTGATCGTGACCCCGTGACCTTTCTTGATATCGTTCGACGCCGCCAGATAAACGACCTCAAGCGCTCCTTCCCGCGTCGCGTAGTCAGCGCCCGGCGGGGAGTCATCTTCGGACACGCGCCAGTGGTCGGCGCTTCCGAAGACCCGATAATGCTTCTCCGCCATAGTCAGGACCGCTCTCGCCGAACGCCCTTGTATTTCTTCGCGCCGGGCTTCTTCTGAGACAAGAACTCGCCGCTCGTGCGGCTGCGCTTTGTCCATGTCTTATGGCCCATCATTTTGGTCTGCCGTTGTGACCGCTTCTTGACTGCGCCCTTGCGTGAGCCTCTGCCAGTGTCCGTCGCCATTGCAGCGTATCTCCGTGTCTTTGTAGTTAGAAGTGCAACATCCATACCGGTCTGTAGTTCCGACGCGGTAATCAGCTAGCCTTCTTATGTTTGCTATGGCCTCGCGACGTTTTCCGTCCGCTACGGCCCGCATTGCGCGGCGAGCCTTTGGAGCGGCCGGTACTACCTTCCGCTTCGACGCTAGCCCGTAGAGCGTCCATTAGATTGACGACATTCGAGCGTGCGGGCTGTTTTGGTTGCTCGATCTTTTCGCCCTTCGCCTTCCTTTCGATCAACTGCCGCAGGGCATCTTCGTACTGATCTTCGAACTTCTCAGGCTCGAAATCGCCGCGCTTGGTGTCGACAATGTGTAGCGCCAAATCCAACATGTCCTTTGGCACTTTCTCTTCTTTGATATCATCGAAGTAATCGCTTTGGCGCCGCACCTCGTAGGGGTAGCGCAGCGTGATGCCCAGCATCCCGTTGTCACGCGCCTCCAACGCGATGATGTGTTCGCGTGAGGTGAATACGACCTTTCCTACGGCGACCATGCCTTCCTTGCGAATGGCTTCGCGGATCACTGCAAACGCTTGCTGCCCGACCTCGCCATCCGGCGCGATATAGTACGGGTCGCGAATATACAACTCATCGATCTGCGTTTTCGGGACAAACTCCGCTATCTCGATGGTCCGCTTACTCTCAATGGCCACGGCCTCAAGCTCTTCGCGGGTGACGTCGACGTATTCGCCCTTGGCGAGCTCATAGCCCTTGATGATGTTGGCTTGGTCGACGTCATCGCCGGTCTCAGCGTCTACCTTCCGGTAGCGGATCCGATTGCCGGTTTCCTTGTTGAGCTGATGAAAGCTGATTTTCTCGCGCTCGGATGTCGCCGGGTAAAGAGCGATCGGACAAGAGACGAGCGATAGCTTGAGGTAGCCTTTCCAATATGCACGCGGGGCCACAGACATACTCCTACAAACTAGGCGCCAAGATGATAATTCGAATCTGGCTATGCCTCCGCGTAAGTCAACGAGCCATTTTCACGTTTTTAGATTGTAGATAAGGACCGTTGCCGCTTCGTTCTGGCAGGCTTATGTGCGGTGTTTCCTGACACAGGATTGGCTTGGAAGATGCCCGGGAAGCGAAAAAGAACGGGGCTATCCGAATCGAAGATTTTCCACGCGAGGATGGTGGTGACGCGCGCGGAAGAATGGTGGGTGGAGGCCGATAGTCCCGAACAGGCGGAAGCTTTGCTGTCCGCCGGAAAAGCGCACCGTCATACGCTCGGCGAAATGTTGCACGTCGAGCTGGATGAAATCCTGGTTGAGCAAGACTAACAGCCGCCATGGCGCGGAAACTCAAAGCGTACCAGACGTCGGTCGGTTTTTACGATCTGGCCATTGCCGCCCCATCGATGAAGGCCGCGCTAGAGGCGTGGGGCGCCGGGAGCAATCTTTTCCATCAGGGCTTCGCAAAAGAGAGCGAAGATCCCGACGTGGTAGCGGCGACTATGGCAGCGCCTGGCATCGTCCTCAGGCGTGCCGTGGGCTCAGATGGGCCATTCCGGGAGCACGCAGACCTGCCTAGTAATCTTGTAGACATCCAGCACGAGACGCGAACCACAACGTCAAAAAAGCTGGCGCCCCGGCCGCCCGACGAAAAGGCAACTCGGAAAGCTGCTCTTCTCTTCGAGAAGCAAGAGCGACACCGCGAAACGCTGCGCAGGAAAGAGGCAGCCGCCGAGGAGAGGCGACGCGAGAGACGTGATGAAGCGATTGCGAAGGCCCAAGCAGCGTTGGACCGGGGTAAAAGGGAACACGACAAGGCAATGGGAGCCATTGAGGACCAGCGAAAGGTGCTGGACCAGCGATCAGAAAGGGAGGCCGCGCGCTGGGAGAGAGAGAAGCTGAAGCTGGAGGAGGCCCTGCGAAAGGCGAGAGAATAGCTAGGCTGATGCCAACTGTTCAATTTTCTGTGGTTGCGCGCTCAGCGGCACCATTGCTTCTCCGGCATGCCGTACGGTTCGCGCCGCCAGACCGTGAGGGCGAAGGGGGTGAGGGCATAGGTGGCCCAGAGGGATTTTGTCAGCAAAGCCGCTATAAACTCCGGGAATTGAGATGGTGCCACCAGGGCGCCGCTTGAGAAGGGTCCTGAAATGTACAAGGTCTTTCGCGTCCTGCTGGGCGCCAAACAAATCGTCGCCATAGACCGAATTCCTGAGCGTCTCGCGCTGGCGGAAGCGGGCGGAGCGGTCACGGTAAATTTCGCAGAAGAAGCTTGACCGAACGCATCGATGCACTTTTGGGGGGCCTTTCCCGTCCGTAAGCTCGTTAAAGCGGTACCGCGCAGTCAATGGTCGCCAACGTGATGGCAATGGCGCATGGCATGGCCGGCGATGAAATCCTTAAGAACACATTTGCGAACGATGCCTTTAAGCATTTGAAATCGCGGCTTACAAATCTATGCTTGCCCTTTCCGAACGCGCCGGGCTCGATTTTGCGGGTCCGCTTCAGACCTCCTTAAGCGAGGAAGAAGCGATGGCAACTTGGATCGTCAGCCGCGTCAAAGATGTCACGCTGCAATATCTCGCGCGTCGGGAGCGCGCCGCTTAGCTCCTTGTCCTAAGTTTAATCCGGGCGTTGCCGGGCGAGGCTAACGAGGAGCTCATTCGGCCGAAAGTATATCCGATGGAGCAGTATTCCGTCACGGACCTCGACAGCCGTGAAAAAATGGAACAACTCGTTGAGTTCTCCCAGCAAGCGATAGGTGAATCTGGGATCCACCGGCGAAGGCATCTCAATATTTTGGCTAGTGCCAGCTGGAAATTTCATGGACGACGTTAGCTCCGGAGGTATTAGCGAATAATGGAAAGCACGATCTTCATCGAACGATTTTCAGCGTTCGCAAAGAACTATGACGTTTTGCTCTGTGACGTCTGGGGGGTAGTGCACAATGGCATTGCCGTCTTCACACAGGCCGCTGATGCGCTCGCGCGGTTTCGAACCGACGGCGGTACGGTGATCCTTGTCACCAACGCGCCATATCCGGCCGACGCGGTCCAACGGTTTCTCGACCGCCTCGAGGTCCGGCGCGACGCCTATGACGCGATCACCAGTTCCGGCGACGTGACGCGCAGCATCGTTGCGGCGAGGCTCGCCGAGGGCGTGTTCCATCTCGGCCCGCCCCGCGACCTGTCGATCTTCGCGGAACTCAATGTCACCTTCGCTCCGGTCGAAAGCGCCGACTACGTTGTGTGCTCCGGTCTGGTGGATGACAAGACGGAGGCGCCGGAAGATTACCGCGCCATGCTGGCGTTCATGTACGGACGCTCGCTAGTCATGGTCTGCGCCAACCCCGACGTCTTCGTCGAGCGAGGCGACGCGCTTATTTATTGCGCGGGAGCGCTAGCCGACGCCTATGCAGCGCTTGGCGGCGAGGTGCTCTATTGCGGCAAGCCGCACGCGCCGATCTATGAGGCTGCGATAAACCACGCCGCAAAAGTCGTTAGCGGCGGTGAGCCACCGCTCGCCCGCGTGCTCGCGATCGGCGACTCGATCAGGACTGACCTCAAGGGTGCGGCCGCTTTCGGTATTGACTGTCTCTTCGTTGTCTCGGGTCTCCACGCTAAACAAATCGGTTCATTTGAAGCGCCAGATCTTGCCGCTGTGAAGCTAATGTTCGCCGCTGCCGGAACCGCCCCCAAGGCGGTCACTCGCCGATTGGTGTGGTGACCTGTGCGCTAAACCTGCGCGCCAACAAATGCGCACATCAGCGGCCCTAAGCTTTCGTTTAAGTATTTCTTGGCCGTCGGGTCCAGAGCTTCATTCCTGGAATGGCGCGTCGGCCGCGCTGGCAATAGAGTGATGTCCCGCCCGGACCATTAGCGTCTCAAGTAATCGCCTATTGTTCGCGGTGATGGGCGCATGAAGCGGCACACGCCCGCTAATCTCAATCCCGCTGTTCGAAAGCCCAGCAAGTTTCGCGGGATTATTGGTCAGCAGCAACACCCGCTGACAGCCGAGCAATTGCAGCATCCGTCCTGCAGCGCTGTAGTCGCGCTCGTCGCTTTCGAAGCCAAGTGTCATATTCGCTTCAACCGTGTCCAAACCCGCATCTTGAAGTTCGTAGGCACGTATCTTGTTCAGAAGGCCAACGCCCCGGCCTTCCTGTCGCAGGTAAAGAATTATTCCGCCAACACTTTGTATTCGAGTGAAAGCCAGTCGGAGCTGGTCTCCACAATCGCAGCGGCGAGAGCCAAAGACATCCCCGCTCAAACATTCCGAATGCAGCCGAACTAGAACGGGCTGCGATAGAATTCGGAGCGCCGACGATCAACCGCTGGAGACCCAGGGAGAAGTGAGTATTTGCGATGCTATCGCAGTTGCCGGCGGAAAATCTCTGCCGCGAGGCTTCAGCGACACCGGGGTTTGCGTTTTGATCCCGAGTGCATGAGCTCGCCGCGCGCTGACAGCAAGTTTCACGGCAGACACATCAAAGCTGCGCTGAAACAGTTGTATCAACTCTCTGCTGCAGCCAGCAAATTCCCTGTTCATCCGATCCGACTATCTCGGCGTGGAACGCGGTTTGGCTGAATTTCGCTGCGGCAGGCCTGTTGTTATTTTAAGGAGATCAAAGCATCGCTGCCATGCCAATCGATCGCCGTTTCCGGCTTACGCCAACATCTCGTCAATTCATTGGAAATAGCGGGCTCGTCAGCCATGACGCTTGACGGAACGGAAGCCGCGCGTTTGGTCGTGTTTCGCAACGCGATCGCCAACGAGCCTGTTGCGAAAGCTGGCAGCTTACCCGCCAGTTTGGCCAGCTCGATACCCGCCATTGCTGGGCTGCGAGCAGGCGTAACGTTCGATGGCGCGTGCGAGATCCTTTCACTTCAACCGGCTGCTATCCGACCACCACGGCAACGCTGGTACGGCGCCGCCTCTCGGTGGCAACGCGTCCGTGCGCTTCGCTACGGCCAATGGGAGGGACATTAAACCCTGTCAACTAGAGACGAATTTCGGTGCGGCAAACTCATACGCTGATCGGGGCTTCCATTGTGTCATTGACTTACGAAGTTTCTTTTGCATGAACTGCGCCCCGTGAACGGGGCCACTACTGGTACTGACCTTTCTCACCGGAGGAACCCGTCAGAGGAACAACGAGCCGAGGCAGTTAGCCAAGAAATAACGTACGGTCGTTTCAGAGCGCGACTGGTACCGGATTCTCTATTGTGCGCAAACTTCCACATAATGAACTGCGCGTCACGTTCGCCGTGCCGGGTGATCTCGCTATGCCGACTGGAGGCTATCGCTATGACCGGCGCATTATTCAAGAGCTTCGGCGGCTCGGTTGGCAAGTGGATGTCGCCGATATAGGAGGCGGCTTTCCGTTCCCGAGCAGTGAGCAGCGAGCCGCGGCATTGGCGGTACTGTCTGCGGTGCCTGCCGGCCGTCCCGTGATTCTCGATGGGCTTGCGTTCGGAGCGCTGCCCGAGGCCGGCACCCTCCGATGCCACATGCCGCTCATCGCGCTAGTGCACCAACCACTTGCTACGGATCCCGGCCTTAATACCAAGCAGGCAGATGCCTTTCGTAGGAGCGAACGTGCCACGCTCGCCGCTGCCGAGCGCGTCGTGGTCACGAGTGAAGCGACTGCTCGGATCCTGATCGGCGATTATGGCGTCCCTCCTCACTGCATTAGCGTTGTGCGCCCGGGAAATGATCCGGTCCCGCCGGCGCTTGGCAGCGAAGACAGCATCGTTCGGCTCCTTTCGATTGGGTCTGTGCTACCGGTCAAAGGATACGATTTGCTCATTCCAGCAGTTGCCACGCTTAAGGAGATGCCCTGGCGGCTGACGATCGCGGGCGACCGGACCCGCGATCCGGTCGCGGCAGCGCTGCTAGACGCTGACATCGAGGCTTATGGCCTCGGCAACAAGGTCACGGTGCTCGGCGCCGTGTCGCCTGAACGTGTCCGGGAATTGTATCTGGCATCCGACGCGTTTGTCCTCGCGTCGCGTTTCGAGGGGTATGGAATGGCGCTTGCGGAAGCGATTGCACACGGGCTACCAGTGGTCTCTACCAGGGCCGGCGCAATCCCTGAAACAGTACCTCCAGGGACTGGTTTATTGGTGCCTCCGGATGATGCGGCCGCACTGGCCAAGGCACTCCGCCGTCTGGTCACTAGACCGAGTGAACGGCAGCAGCTTGCCACGAACGCTCGGGCAGCAGCGGCTCAGCTCCCCACTTGGCAAGACTCAGCTCGACGGTTTGCCACCGCAATTGAGAACGTCAGACATAAGCGGCTTTTCGGAGAGAACGGATGATGTGCCGGGAACAAGTCGGCCCGGAGAAGGGTTCAACTTTCTAAAGAACAGAGTCTCCACAAATCTGAACCGGATGACGGAGCAAGCCCCAGCGGCAAGGAGCGTATCTTGAGCGACCCAGTTGCAACCGGGACGTTGCACCGAGACACCGGGTTGCGTGACGATTTTAATTACAGCTGGCCGCAAGTGCCCCGCCTATTTCGGACATGGATCGCTCCGCTTCCCCCGCCCTGGGAAGATGTTTTCGGACCGCTGCGTGTTGGAAATGTTGATGATCTTGTTGTCGTCGGTCAGATTGGTCAATCCATTGACGGTCGTGTCGCGACGACCACCGGCCGGTCTCACTATATCAACTGTCCCGCCGGCATCACCCACCTCCATCGCTTGCGGTCATTGGTTGACGTCGTCATCATTGGCGTCGGCACGGCTTGCGCAGACGACCCACAGTTAACGGTGCGCCGCGTCTGCGGCCCAAATCCGATCCGGGTAGTAATTGATCCTCATGGGCGGCTGTCACCCGACGCTCGCCTTCTTAGCGGAGACGCAAAAACAATACTGATAACTGCCGACGGCAACGACCGTAAACTTGCCGGTGTGGAAATCCTGTCGCTGCCGGCAACAGGTGGAAATATTTCGCCCTCCGTAATACTTGCCGGACTCGCCAACCTTGGCTTGCGCCGGATGCTGGTCGAAGGCGGCCCAAATACCGTGTCGCGTTTTCTTCAGGCAGGCTGCCTCGATCGTCTGCATGTGGTGATCGCACCAGTCATCCTCGGTAACGGTCGACCAAGCTTTACCTCGCATCGTTGCGGCCCCGCGACATGATCGACATTCAGTCTTTTCTCTGGATCCAGGGCTCCGACGAATATCCCGACTAGCTGTTTACATCGGCGTGCCTGACGACCAGTTGCGTGTGGTGTGGCAGCGGCCACCGCATTGCTCTTTGCCACGGCGATCTGGGGAGACGCTTACGACATCTCCGATCGCATCAACTCATCGACGCTCCGGCACATCAGTCCCATTGCGTGCGTTGTGAGGATAAGGGCGCGCGGCGTGTTGCGCTGGTTTCGTCTCGCGCGACATTCTTCTTATCGCGGTGACGCCTTGTCCAAATCGAGACTGATTAGCCGCAGGAACCCCTAGAAACTCTCCGACTTTATTTAGGTGGCGCGGCGACACGCTGCCGCCTTAATTATGTATAGTGAGCAAAGCATGAAGCGACAAGCAAAGTTCGTCGACTATGGCCGGCCCGCCGGAGGCTGGGGGTCAGTCCAGTCCCTCGGTCGAAGCCTTACGCGGGAGCGCGTCCCCATTAGCGGCTCTCGGGTCCTTCTTCACCAAAACAAGCCAGATGGCTTTGCGTGCGTGAGTTGCTCGTGGGCCAAGCCCGCAAATCCTCTTCCGTTCGAATTCTGCGAAGAAGGTGCCAAGGCAACGACTTGGGAAATTACCGGCCGTCGGTGCGGCCTTGACTTTTTCGAAGCCCATACGGTCAACGAATTGGAGGCATGGACCGACCATGCGCTGGAAGAACAAGGTCGGCTCACCCATCCGCTCCGCTACGATACCGCCAGCGACAAATACGTTCCCGTCGAATGGGAACAGGCCATTTCCGAGATCGCAGCCGAACTCAAGGATGCTGACCCCAAGGGGGTGGTTTTCTACAGCTCCGGTAGAGCGTCCCTTGAATCATCGTACATGTATGCCCTTATGGCGCGCATGTACGGTAACAATAACCTGCCGGATAGTTCAAACATGTGTCACGAAAGCACGTCTGTCGGATTACCTCTCAGCATTGGCGTGCCAGTCGGAACGGTGACACTGGATGATTTTGAGCAAACTGACTGTTTGATCATTATCGGACACAATACCGGCGTTAATGCTCCGCGCATGCTGCATCCGCTACAGGAATGCGCAAAGCGCGGCGTGCCGATCGTTATCTTCAATCCGCTGCGCGAGCGCGGGTTTGAACGATTTACAAACCCTCAGAGCCCAATTGAAATGCTGTCCGGATCATCCACCCAAATCAGCTCACAGTATCATCAGCTGAATGTTGGTGGTGACAAGGCCGCTTTGATGGGCGTGTGCAAAGGCCTATTTGAGCTTGACGACGAGGCCCGCAAGGCGGGTCGTCAGGGGATACTCGACCGCCTTTTTATCGCAGATCACACGGATGGGTTTAAGGATTTCGAGGCTGGCGTTCGCGGCCACGATTGGTCGGAGCTTGAGGTGGGCTCGGGTCTCACGCGTTCTGCGATGCAAGCCGCGGCCGCCGTCTACGCACGAGCTGAAAGGGCCATTATCGCTTACGGCATGGGTATGACCCAGCATGTCAACGGCGTCGAGAACGTCCAGATGGTCGTTAATTTACTCTTGATGCGCGGGAATATCGGCAAGCCGGGCGCGGGCGTTCTGCCGATACGCGGCCATTCCAATGTGCAGGGGCAACGGACCGTCGGCATCACCGAAAAGCCCGAGCTCGTGCCGATGGATAAATTGAAAGCGCTGTATGGCTTCGAACCGCCGACCGACAAAGGCCTGAACTGCATAGAGGCCGCGCAGGGCGTCATGTACGGACGTGTAAAGGCCGTGTTTCAGCTCGGCGGCAATCTCGTGCGGGCGCTGCCCGACCTGCATCTATTGGTTCCGGCCTGGCGGAAACTTCGGCTCACCGTGCAGATCGAGACAAAACTCAACAAATCCTGCCTCGTGCACGGAGAGAAGGCATATATCCTGCCTTGCCTCGGTCGCATTGAGGTCGACAAGCAGAACGAAAAGCCGCAAGCCGTCAGTGTGGAAGACAGCACGGCGTGCATCCATGGTTCACGGGGATATGCAACACCTGCTAGCGCAGAGCTTCGGTCCGAACCCTGGATCATAGCAGCGCTCGCAAAGGCAATACTGCCCGGCAACCCGAGAGTTGATTGGGATTCCTGGGTTGCCGATTACAGCCGCATCCGAGACGCGATCGAGCGCACCTATCCCGACATGTTTAAGGATTTCAACAAACGCATGTGGCAACCTGGAGGCTTCCATCGTCCACTTGCAGCTTGTCAACGGGTGTGGAAGACCAAAAGCGGAAAGGCAAATTTCATCTCGCCAAAATCACTCACAGCCGACGTCAAAATCGATCCGGCACGAACGGACATCCTGCAGCTGACGACATTCCGCAGCCAAGGTCAGTTCAATACCACGGTTTATTCGGATCGCGACCGCTTTCGGGGAATTCACGGTACACGCATGGCCCTGTTCATGAACGAAAATGACGTAACACGTCTCAACTTGCGCGAAGGCGAGATTGTCAACCTCAAGACTGCTATTGGGGACGATGCCGAGCGCCGAGTTGATGGCTTCATCGTCCACGCTTACAATATCCCAGCAGGGTGCGTCGGCGGCTATTATCCGGAATGCAATCCGCTGATCCCCGTTTGGCACCACGCAATTGGTAGCGATGTCCCGGCATCTAAGGGCATTCCGGTGGTAATCGAGAAAGCAAATACTAGGCCTTAAGAGGGAAGCCCCCTCGACCCCCGTCGACAAAACTACCGTTAGGGCGTACTCGGAAGCGAAACAGTGAGATACGGCGCAGGATGTGCGGCATCTGGCCCACCTGATCGAATACTGCGCGGCGTTCCTGGGCGTTACCAGCGGACGCCTAGCGCAGCCGGTTTTGCAGCTTCAGCGGCTCGGGCGCATGACAACCTTGATGACGCCGTCCTTTTTGTCGCGAAACTTCTTATACATCTCAGGCGCATCTTCCAGAGTTGCGGGGTGTGTCACGACAAAGCTGGGGTCGATGTCGCCTTCAACAATCCTTTTTAGCAGTGGTTTCGTATAGGCCTGGACATGGGTCTGGCCCATCTTGAGCGTAAGTCCTTTGTTCATTGCTGCGCCTAGAGGAATTTTATCGCCGATACCGACATACACGCCCGGAATGGACACCGTACCGGCTTTGCGACAACACATAATTGCTTGACGAAGCACATGCACACGGTCGGTGGCAAGAAAAGCTGCGGCTTTCACTTTGTCGATGGTGGCGTCCGATGCCCCATGGCCGGCCGCCTCGCAGCCCACCGCATCGATGCAGCTATCCGGACCCCGGTTGTTGGTCAGGGCCATCAGCTCATCGTAGACATCTGTCTTTGAGAAATCGATCGTCTCGGCGCCACCCGCTTCTGCCATGGCTAAGCGCTCCGACACTTCGTCAATAGCCACAACCCGCGCCGCGCCCATTAGTAGAGCTGACCGGATTGCGAATTGCCCCACTGGTCCACAGCCCCAGATGGCGACCGTGTCACCGTCTTTAATTTGCGCATTCTCAGCGGCCATATAGCCCGTGGGGAAAATGTCGGAAAGAAAAAGCGCCTGCTCATCGGTGACGTTTTCGGGAATCTTGATGGGCCCAATGTCCGCCATAGGCACGCGGAGGTATTCGGCTTGACCGCCTGAGTAGCCCCCCAGCATATGGCTGAAGCCGAACAGGCCGGCCGGCGACTGTCCCATAGCCTTGCGTGCCATCTCGGCGTTGGGATTGGTTCGATCACAGCAAGAATAAAGTCCCTGCCGGCAAAACCAACATTCCCCGCAGCTGATCGTGAAAGGAACTACGACCCGATCGCCGATTGCAAGGTTGGTGACTTCGGATCCGAGTTCGATCACCTCGCCCATATTTTCGTGACCGAGAATGTCGCCACTCTCCATGGTCGGCTGATAGCCGTCCAGAAGATGGAGGTCGGAACCGCAGATCGCGCAGGCCGTGATTTTAATAATCGCGTCGCGCGGATGCTGAATTTTAGGGTCGGGTACAGTGTCGACCCGCACATCCCCTTTACCGTGCCAGCAAAGTGCTCGCATTGAACCTGTCTTTCTCACTTGGCTTATATTGGGGGAAGCTGCGGAACAAGAATAGGTTCCGCTCGGTCGGAAAGTGCAAGCACGCACTCCACGCGATATTTTGGTGACAGAGAACGCTTGCAGGCGACCGACGATAGAAGCTGGAAAAGCCGACGGAGCCAGGGAAGGGACGCGACCAAGCGCGCCCCTGTTTTCTTCATCGAAGCCTTATTCGACGGTCGCTGGCATCCGCGCAACGGACATAAGGGGCTGTGCGACCTGATCGAGCAGTTGTCCCGCATTTTGTTCTTCGCCCAACGACGTGGTGAGAAGTTGAACGATCTCCGGATGACGCATTTGCACGGCCAAGTTCCGGGCAGTCGTGTAAGCCGCCATCTCATAATGCTCCACCCGCTGAGCCGCCCCAATCAGGGCGAGATCGGCAGGGGCGTCCTCTTTTTCCTTGCCGTCCTGCATGACCTCCTCGCCTTCTTCGACAAGGCCTGCCATGCCCTTGCAAGGTTTAGCACGAGCCGCCGAGCCCAACAGGCGCAGACATTCGTTCAGCCTGTCTGCCTGAGCCTCGGTTTCCGCCAGATGGGTTTCGAACAATCGTTGGAGCTGCACCGAACGGGCGGCTTTGGCCATCTTTGGTAGCGCCTTGGTCAGTTGCTTTTCCGCGTGCAGGATGTCGCGGAGCTGCTCCACCAGTAGCTCCTTGATGGTATCGTCACCGGGGCCGGAACTTTCGGCATGCATTACGGGAGATCCTTCCTCCCCTCCGCCTGCGAAGCCGTTCAGGTCCGCGATCGCTGGCGACTTAACGAATTCCCATTCACCACCCTCATTCCATGGACCACGCGTATCAACTTCGCCGTATTCGCCTTCGCCAGTCGAATCGTTAAAGAATTGATCGACCAATTTTGGTGTCGGGGCGATGCGCCCGATGCTGAAAGCCGGTTTTCCCATGCTTTCCAAGGCAAGCGTGAAAGCCCGCATGTGCGTGATTTCCCGCGTCATGAGGAACTGAAGCGCGTCCTTAGAGCCGGCGTCACGGCAGAAGTTGATCAGCCGCTCGTAGACGATCTTGGCGCGGGCTTCGGCGGCAATATTGCTGCGAAGGTCGACGTCGAGTTCGCCGGTGATCTTGAGATAATCGGCAGTCCACGCATTACCTTGGGAATTGAAAAGATTTACGCCACCGCCGCCCGCGATCGCAATCAACGGATCGGCTTCGGCAGCTTCACGCACCGACTTCAAAGGCTTCAAGTGCATGCGCGCTAAAGTACCTACAATCTCAAGGTGGCTGAGTTCTTCCGTTCCAATATCCATCAATAAGTCTTTGCGGCCGGCGTCTTCGCAGTTGAGACCCTGGACCGAGTACTGCATTGCCGCGGCAAGCTCGCCGTTGGCGCCGCCAAATTGTTCCAGAAGCATATTGCCGAAGCGCGGATCCGGCTCATCAACGCGTACGGTGTACATTAGCTTTTTGACATGATGATACATATGAGTTCCTTCTTAAATGCGAGACGCCTCGCGGTGAATTGGTCCTTCGCCCGTCCGACCGGAATCGCGCTGGCGCTGCAAGGCTGAGCGAGAGAGGATCAAAAAGGCAACACAACCGCGGTGTCTATGTTCGAGCCGGTATCGACTTTCGCCGACTTTTTTTCTTGCTCGACACCCTCAGTATTGCCCGCGTCGCAATGTGGAACCTTAGCAAGGGAAAAAGCTGGGAAGGCCGAGACGATATGCGGCCAAGGCCGGATCATGGTGAGGAAAGCTATCGCGGCAGTGGCAAGCTCACCGGAAAGAGGGCTGTCATTACGGGCGTCGATAGCGGCATTGGACCGGCCGTCGTAGCAGAGCTGGCGACGGCCTACGTTATGCTGGCCGACCCACTCTCAAGTTATGTGGCGGAGCAACAATCGCGGTTACCGGCGGGAAGCCGATTCTGTAGAGGTGCCGACGCGGCCCATTTTCGGTGCGGGAGGAACTCGAATTTCCGCGGGCGCCTCGGTCGCGGCCTCGTTATTGGATGGCTTTGCCGGCGGAATCCGCCAAACGGCTCCCGTGTTCCTACAAACCCTTTGATGCCTTTGAAGCAAGAAGCTGCCCTAACCGCTCGGCATCTCCCGGAGCTGCCGCCTTCTGATCGTTGTCGAAATACACAAAAACATCTCGACCTTGGCTTTGCCATTCGCGCATTTGGCTTGCCCACCGGCTCAGGGTGGGACTGGGATAGCTGCCACTATAATCCCCCCCGAGGTCCGTGGCCGCGTACATAGACGTGGCCCGCGGTCGCAAGCCACGGTGAGGGTGCGTCGGCATGATCGGAAAGGCATAGAGATACGTCGCGCCGCTGCAGGAGATCGAAGACCGCGTCATCATACCAGCTGTCGTGGCGGAATTCGAAGGTGTATCGCCGGCGTCGCGGCAGCATCGCAAAAAATGCTTCCAAGCGCGCGGTGTCTCTGGCGAACTGCGGCGGCAACTGAAAGAGCACCACAGAAACTTTGGGCGCGAGAGCGCGGAGACGCGTCTGGAGCGCGATTGAGTTCTCGCAATTTTCGCTGAGGCGCTTCCAGTGGGTTACGAACTTCGATGCTTTCCAGGCGAAGCAAAAATGTTGCGGCGTGCCATCGCGGCAGGAACGGACCGCTTCCAGCGAAGGCGTACGGTAAAAGGCGCTGTTGATCTCGACCGTAGCAAACCTTTCTGCATAGAAGGCAAGCCATGCGCGCTTCGCGAGCGCTTGCGGATAAAACGGGCCACGCCAGCCGTCGTACATCCAGCCCGATGTCCCAATGCGAATCGTGCTGTTAGAAACTTTGTCGGACGGCTCGATTTCCGGATGCCGCATGGAGAATTGCCCTTTGTCGTTGCTGTCGCCGAGTCAGCGGCGCATGGCTTTATCAAACAGTTGAAACCATCCATACGCCTGATCGCGAGACTGGGGGCCGCAGGCGATGCGCATCGCGGCGCGAGTGTGCAGCATCTCTATGATAAGAGAAAAGACCCACTCCGTCCTAACCTTCGGCAAATCCACCTTATCGAAGCCGAACTAATGGATGCCCTGAACGAGCTCGGCTTTCCGATCACGCCCGGCGCGCTAGGCGAGAATATTGTTACGCGCAATCTTGCGCTTTTGCGCCTCAGTGAAGGCACAGAATTGCAGCTTGGACGGAAGGCCCGGCTCACTATCACTGGGCTACGCACGCCTTGCGCCAAAATCGACAGCTTTCAGAAAGGCTTGCGCCGCAGCGTCACGATTGTCCACGGCCGGCACAAGATAATGAAGGGAGCGGTTATGGCGGTTGTGACGGAAAGCGGTACGGTACGTTCGGGCGATGCCATCCATATCGTTGAACCGGAAGCCAGTATGCACCGTCCGCTTCGGCCGATCTGAGCGCCCGCGCAATGCCGGTTATCGGGCAAGCGGGTGCCGGGCCTTAGCAAGATGCCCTCGCGCCTATCTCATTCAGAAGCATGCGGCCCCACGCTTGCATTTCGACTTCCGCCTCGAGTTGGATGGCGTGTTGAAAAGTCACGCGCGGCCCGAGCCTTAACCCCGAAGACAAGCTCTAATTTAGAATGTGGGGGCCGGCCAAATGCTCGACAGACAACATCGACACTCCCCTCTTGAAACGTGGAAGGTCGCCGCCGGCGACGGCACATCTTGAGTGCAATCGTTATCGTCGTGTTGTTTGCAGCGTTTCTTTTTGGCTGGCTCTACGTTTTTGGCGTTTTGTGACCAGCGATGGGTCGCGCGTTAGGCTGCATCATTTGGCCGGCTTGGGCTGGCGGCGTCTTGTGCAGCTCTAAGGATTTCGCCGCGCACCGTTGAACTTTGAATGGACCCGAACGCTCGTAGTAGCGCTAACATTTCCAGCGAGCTGGCAAGGTTTGTTTTTCGGGGCTCGAAGTGCGGCTTGTGCCGCTCATTAAAGTCAATCAGCGTTGGCCTAGACATGATCCTCCCCAATGTTTGCCATCGCAACCCGATAGGTTTTGCTCAATTTTCCAAGGCAGAAAATGGTAGATTAGCCGCGTGGTTATCAGAATGTCACCGCGCTCAAACAAACGAGGCCCCCGGCGGTAGTTGAGCCGCCCCGGGCGCCCGTCGCTTCGGGGTTCTCAGTATGGCATCAGACGGTCAGCGACCACGCTAATGTGAGTTGTTCGAAATCACGCGCATCACCGCCTGCTGGCAGCGATGTCAGCATCAACCAATCCGGCCCTCGACATTTGCGACCCGAGTAACGGCCATACGTGAGGAATGGGAAAAGGCTTTTGATCGGGCCGAGGCTCGAGCCAAGCTAGGCGAATATCCGATGACTATGGATAGCGTTTCTAATGGAAAAGGGCGGTCGACGCGGCGTTAGGATGCCAAAAAGGCGCAAGAGATTCCACGGAACGACAGGCCAAGCATGCTGGGACCAATGGGATGATTGGATAGAAAGGCATTGGATAGGAAGGCGGGATGATACCATCCACGAGGTGAAGATCATTGAAGCGCCAACGCCGACAGTTTTCGAAAACGGCAAGCCGGCGAATTCATACACAATGATCGTTGAGTATAAGGAGCGGTTGGATAATTCGAAATAAAAGGGCAGCCGAAGCCGCCCCCGCTCGGCCCTAGATTTGACGGGCAGCTAATTTTCGTTGCTTTTCTAATATATCGGCCTTGTTGCTGATGATTAAAGCGGGTTCCAGGTGTTGCCGAGGAAATAGTCGAACTTTCTGGAACCATTTGCGGTCGGATAGCCACGGAACCGCGCCAGAAGGCTTGAACGAGGTCACGCCGAATCGAATTCGTTCTGCAAATTCGTGATCAATCTAAATGCATCCTCCGGAGCAACGCGCGGGCCGTACATCATAAATGCAGCGTTCAGTTCGGTTGATGACGGGCGGCGCTCGATCGCTTGCTAACAGTAACGCTAAGAATTGTATTCCATTCGGGATGACGACGGACTTCGCGCATGATTACGTCTTGCAGTTCCAACCTTGTCCTATATGGTTTCTTCGGTGGAGTTACGCGTCATTCGGCAATGAATTTATCTGCATCTTCAACACCGGTGACGGCTTGAACCGCAAGACACGGCGAGCGGATATGCGTGCTGGCTCCCCAGTTCTTGGATTACGCCCAAGGCGTGCTTTCTTTTGATGCACCGTGAACGAACCGAAAGAAGTCAGCATAACGGTTTCACCGCGTTCTAGTGTTGCCGCAATTTCCTCCACAACCTGATTGACGATTGCCTTGGCTTGATTGGCGGACACGCCGGAGGCGTTGTGCGCGGCGTCGGATAGCACGTCACGACCGATTGTTCGTTCCGCCCAGGAAACCCTTGATCGCTTCACACCATTTGCTCACTGCATCTCTAGCTGTTTTCAGCTTTTTGTTTTCGGTAAATCCTCGCGAATATCTGCGAAATTCTTTCGGGCCCTTGAGCAATCGCTGCTTCCGGCACGCTGACTATGTAGAAATTGTGGTGTCCTCAGCTATCGGTGAACGAAGGCGACATAAACGATAACGAATCCGATAATCACTGCAAGCAAACCGAAGGCGAGAACATAGCGTACGTTGTGGCCGGTAACGCCTGCCCGAGCACGCACTCTGCTCACTTCGTCAGTGCCAGTCCGTCGGTCCGCTTCTTTGTATTCCGGCGCTCGTTTGTCAGGCATGACGCTCCTCCAGCGGTGACCTCTGACTCAGAGGGCCGAGGACAACCGCAAGGGCGCCGTGCCCGTTCCGACGATTTTGCCTTCCCGCCCTTGCTCGCAACCTCTTTGATCTGGTCAAGCCCATGACGATGGACCCATTTCTCACGGGAAGGCATTCCATCAACGGGCGATTCGCGAAATGTCGCTAGATTGACACACGCATCGAGAAAGCAGTGAGCGGCCTTGAGGTCACGACCCGCTCGCGCATTCAGGCGTCAAGCAGCTGATACGCACTCACATTGACGCTCTGAATGCCATCCATGAGAGTTTCAATAAGCTTTTTATTGCGGCTGGTGAGGCATGACAGAGGGTGCTTGGGCCGCCCTCTCTGTTCATAAAATCCCTATTGTGAACAGTTGCTGCTCGAGGGGCGCGCAAATCGTGGCAAAACCGAACGTCCGGCTGGTCACGCCAACAACTGAAATCGAACGGTCACTCAGCAGCGACCGCCGAATGCCGAATTGCGCACCCGTGAGCATCTGACCGCCGACGAGCGACGAGCTGAGCGGCGGCCAAAGCCAGCCGGCATGGCCATCGAGACGCCCTGATGGTGCTTCTGGCCTACAGGCACGGCCTCAGAGCCGCCGAAGTGGTGGATCTGCGTTGGGGAGCAGGTCGACTGCTGTTTTGCACGTCCGTAAAGCCAAGAACGGCACGTCTGCCACGCATCCCCTCAGCGGGCGTGAGATGCGCGAGCTCCGCCGGCATCAGCGGAGGAACCCATCGTCGCCATTTGTGTTAGTGTCGGAACTTGGAGCGCCGCTGTCAGCGACAGGGTTTTCCCGCATGATAGAGCGGGCGGTTACGGCGGCCGAGCTGGCATCAAGACCCATGCGCACATGCTGCGCCATGCCTGTGGCTACCAGCTCGTCAATGATGGCCACGATACTCGGGCGATCAAGCCTACCTCGGGCATCGCAATATTCAGAATACGACGCGCTATACAGCTTTGGCGCCGCAGCGCTTCAGGGAGTTCTTTCGAGATTAGCAGGACCTAGGCAGAGGCGGATTTTGCCAACGGAACGAAAGGTCCTCAACCCCGGTTCATTAAGGCGGACCGGAAATGCATCGCGGTATCGAGGCCCTTGCAAGTTTGCGAACTTGCAGCAGACCGCAAGTCTTTGGTTCAGGGAAAGGACTGGCCTGACTGCGAACTTCTTGATCCTTTCGTGCATCGCCGTCATTGCCGCGCTCATTACGTTCATTTTTCTCGGTGTCAGCGGTTACGCTTGGGCAGCGGTCGAGCTCGGACCAGTCTTCGGAGGCCTCGCCACCGCCGGCGTTTTTCTGACGATTGCCGCGTGCAGCTGGGCCGCCGCCACGCTGAGCCGGGCTCGAGCTCGGCAACGCGCCATTTTGGAACGTGGAGGGGCTGGAAAGACATCCTGTGGCGGACCTACGAGCGCATCGGAGAAGACCGCCTCCTGGCGGTAGCAGCCGGCGTGGTCTTTTACGGGCTGCTCGCCCTGTTTCCCGCAGTCACGGCCCTGGTCTCGCTCTATGGTCTGTTCGCAAAAGCCTCGGCCATCAGCGAACATTTGTCGGCGGCCGCAGGTCTTTTGCCCGAAAGTGCGATGAGTATCGTCAGGGACCAGGTCGATCGGCTGGCTGCAAAGGGAGATGCCAAGCTCGGCTTCGGATTCGTCATCGGGCTGGCCGTTGCTCTGTGGAGCGCGAATTCCGGAATGAAGGCAATCCTTGATGCCCTCAATGTCGTCTATGAAGAAAAGGAAAAGCGCGGTTTTATCAAGCTGAACCTCGTCTCGCTCTGCTTCACGCTGGCGGCCATCGCATCCTTTCTGCTTGCTCTCGGCGCCGTTGTTATCATGCCGATCGCCCTCAATTACTTGGGCTTGCACGCCATGACCGATTTCCTTCTGCGGGGGCTGCGTTGGCCGCTGCTTCTGGCACTTATCATCATCGGCTTGGCGGTTCTTTACCGCTTCGGCCCCAGCAGACGGGAGCCGCGCTGGCAATGGATCAGCGTCGGCAGCGTGGTAGCGGCACTTGCCTGGCTTGCGGCATCCGCCCTGCTCTCCTGGTATTTGGCACATTTCGCCAACTACGACGCCACCTATGGCTCGCTCGGGGCCGCCATCGGCTTGATGATGTGGATGTGGATTACCTCGATTGTCATCTTGTTCGGAGCCGAGCTCAACTCGGAGATTGAACATCAGACTGCGCGCAATTCCACGGTCGAAGGCGACAAACCACTTGGAGCCCGCGGAGCCACTATGGCGGATACTGTCGGCAAGGCACGCTAAATCCCGGCCCTCGGATACACTTCTGAGAAGCGGGCGGCTTTCAAACTTAAATCGCACAAGGCTACGCTCCCACAGGAACTGCGCCTTCGCCCGATTGTTCAACTCCTAGCCGTCAGCTGAGGAGAAATTCATGCACCCAGTGATTAAATATGGCTGCTTCGTCGCCGTTAGCGTGTGCGCTGCCATTGTCATGGCCCAAGCGCAGGGCAAGGCAAGCAAAGCCGACGAAATGTTCATCAAGGACGCGATGCAGGGCGATCTTGCCGAGGTCAGTATGGGTAAATTGGCCCAGGAAAAGGCCCAAAGCCAGGGCGTGAAAGACTTCGGTAAATTGCTTGAGCAAGATCACGGCGAGCATGCGCAGAAGGTTCAAAGCAAGGCGCAGGAGTTAGGCGTGACCGCACCCCAACAGCCGAACGCGACCCAAAAAAGCATGCACGATCGTCTCAGCAAACTTTCCGGCGCCCAGTTCGATGAGCAGTTCGTGAAAGCGATGATTACGGATCATAAGAAGGACATCGCGGAGTACGAGAAGGAGGCAAAATCAAAGAGTCCCCTGTCCGATTTCGCCAAGGAAACGCTTCCGACCTTGGAGCATCACCTGCAAACCGCGGAGACGCTGGCAAAAGAGAAGTAAGACCACCGCTTCCGGCTTGCTGAAGGAAATTTCGCGCGGAGCGGTCTTGACGTTTGTCTCTCCCGCGCGGATCCGCTTCGGGTTGGAGCATGGCCTATTATAAGGTTAGCGAGATACGGCGTTCAGATAAGGGGCTACAACTTTGACCTCTTGAGCGGAGAGAACGTCCCACTGGTTCATTTTCTCTACGAGCGAGAAGCCGACGCCTTGAATGCCCTGAAACAATTCCGGATCGCGGTTGCTGCGAGGCTGGTTACGCCCTTGCTGGTGTAGCCCTTGTCCTTAACAATAGGAACGTAACGGGACATTCCGAGTTTGCTGCTCGTCGATCCCAGATGTTTATTATCGGAGAGAGGCATTGCATAGGTTTTATCGTACAGCGCTCATGGTCAGCGGCATGACCGTTTTGAGCTTTGCCGCTCTCTCTAATTCGTTGCCGCCGGATGCCAGCGATCGTCCGCTGCCCACTCAGCCGTTCTCGGCGGTGCGCGCCATGGACGAAGCCGACAAGCCCGCGGTGATGCAGCGCCAGGGGGACGTTTTGCGGTCGCGCTACGGCCTGAGCGATCAGCGGCTCGCCGGGGTAATGATGTCGGGAGGGCGCAAGGCCGTGCAGGGAGGTGTCAGGGTCAAGCTGCCACAAGGCGTGACCTGGGACAGCCTCGCGGGTATGAGCCCCGATACAGTGCGCGAACGAGGGCTTCTGCCACCCGGTTTCATGCCCCTTCCGCACGTCAAGCAGGCAACCGGCGGGCAAGTGTTTCCCTCCAATCAGATCGATACCATCCAGAACGAGGAAGCGCGCAACTTGCGCCGTTTCGACGTGGATTTCGATCTGCCAGATCACCTCACTCCGGAATTTCCGCCGCCCATTTTCCTGACGACCCACCCGAGCTGGGCGACGTATCCCAGGGCCAATTGCTCACCATCAAAAACTACTACGCCCTGACTGTCGGGATCCTTACGCCGGTCCAGATCGAAGGGCTGCGGCTGCTCCTCACGCCATTTCCGCAAGAAGAATTCAACCAAACCGAAGATCGCAAAAGCGCCGACCAAAGCCTCGGCGTGACCTGCCTCGATTGCCACTCCAATTTCCATACGAATGCCGCCTTCCACCAAACACCCGACGTGCGCCCGCAGGCGGCACGCTTCCGGCTCGACACCGTGAGCCTTCGCGGGGTGTTCAACCAGCAAATCCACGGGTCCAAGCGCTCCCTGCGCTCGATCGAGGATTTCACACAGTTCGAACAGCGCACCGCATATTTTAACGGCGATCACGTCAGCGCCCAACGCAAGGGGATCAATCGGCCAGACCGGGTTGACCAGGTGCCGATGATGGCGCAGATGCAGAACATCATCGATTTTCCGCCGGCCCCTAAGCTCGACGCGATGGGCCGGCTCGACCCATCAAAAGCGACACAGCATGAACTCGCGGGTGAGCAAGTCTTTATAGGCAAGGGACAATGCTCGGCGTGTCATAACCCGCAGACCGCGTTCATGGATAATAATATGCATGACCTCAAGCTGGAGCGGTTCTATGCGATCGGTGAGACCAGCAACGGCCTGGTCATGCTGCCTGATGGCCCAATCAAGACGATGACGCTGCGCGGCATCAAAGACTTCCCGCCCTATCTGCACGACGGACGGCTCCTGACTTTGGCGGATACGGTGGAGTTCTTCAACCTGGTGCTTGGACTAAAGCTCAGCCAGCAGGAGAAGGATGATCTCGTCGCTTACATGCTAGCGCTGTGATGTCGGCGTGACCGGTTCGCAACGCTGTTCGTATTTGCCAAGGAGTTAAGTGCCAATGCGCATTATGCTGAGCGCGACCTGTCTGGCGATGGTGATTTCCGGAACGGCGGTCGCCGAGGTCACGCATACGCCAGCAGCCGGGGCCGGTATCGGCAATCCCGCGACGACTGCGCCCACTACCCGCGATCAGAGCTCTGGCAACCGATCCAATCAAGCGGACCGCGCCTTCGCCCTGACAGCTTCAAGTGGAGGTCTTGCCGAAGTCGACCTTGCCAAACTCGCGGAGCAGATGAGCAATAGCGATCCCATTAAGGCGTTTGCGCGGAAGATGGTCCAAGACCATTCCAAAGCCAATCGGGAGCTCACTGAGATAAGTACCCAACACGGCATTCCGGTGGAGCAGGAGCTGGACCCCGAACATCGACAGGCACGTGCCTCCCTCGCTGCCCTCCGCGGATCCCAGTTCGACGCAGAATATCTGCTCATGCAGCAACAGGATCATCAGCGGACGGCGCAACTGCTCGAATACGAGATCGGTTCAGGCGAAAATGCAGCGCTGCAAGCCTTTGCGGTCAAGACCCTGCCAGTGCTCTTGCGCCACCTCGCGATGGTGCAGGAGCTAATCGGGCAATTGGCGCAGCAAAATGCCCTTGCTTTTCCGCCGCCCGGCGAAAGCGGACCGACCCCGCAGACACCCAATACGCCAAAGAACTAAGAGTCGCTTCTCGCAGTCTCGACAACCAATCTCATTCAGGCGGCTGGGGCGACGCGGCGTCTGGACGTGTCATTGCACCAGCCGCCGCTGCTGCCCGTTCGTGGATTTGTTCGGCGATATTTTCCAGTTTGGCCTCTGGCTGCCTTTCGACGGCGGCCAACTCATTGCGCGCCCCCTCCAATGCGAGGATCAGTTCGGAGAGCTTGATCTGAAGCGCCAGGGTATCGCGGTTTTGCGTTGCCTGTATCAGGAACACCATGAGAAACGTGACGATGGTTGTGCCCGTATTGATCACCAGTTGCCAGGTGTCGCTATAATGGAAAACCGGTCCTGTCACGGCCCACAAAAAGACAATGGCGACGGCCGAGAGAAAGGTGATTGGCCTGCCCGAAAATATCGCGGTCTGCATGGCCAGCCGGCCAAACCAGTCGGTGTGGCTCGACGGCGGCGTGCCGGAAAGGCGGCGATTGGCTGAGCGGCGCGCATTGCGTTTAGATCTCCTCTTGCAGGTTGCGGCAGCCAACAAACCGGGCTGGAACCCGCCGGTTCCATCTGAATTGAATCCTCGGTAATCAACAAGGATAGCGACGCATGCCTGCGCGTGCTTCTGGGTATCTGGAGTGTGCTGATGGCTAATATCCTGGAGTTAATTCGGCCGGAGCCAGCTTTCGACCCCGAAACCGTCTCGGCGCTTTCTGCGGCCCTCGACGACGCCTGGTGCCGCCTGAAACAATCTGGAAGCGAATGCACGCGCCCGGCTTACGCGCGCGCAATGCGCGAAGTGGTGGCCAAGCGCATTATCGAGCTCGCCAAGCGCGGCATCACCGAGCCGAAGGAGCTTGCAGATGGGGCCGTGCGGTTTTTGGCGACAAACTATCGGCACCAAGCGAAGAAAAGCTTCTAGCCGGAAGACGGCCAGCTAAGGTCCCCACGGCCGCGAGAACATCGGCGGCTCCGTATGGCTTCGGGACGATCAGACTGCCGGAGGGTACACTCAGTTTACGCGCAGCACGTCCCGTGACCACTATCAGATGGATCGGTGGCCACCTGTCTCTTACCGCAGCCGCTAGCCGCAGCCCGTCCATAGAACCTGGCAGGCTGACATCCGTAATGACGAACGCGATATCGCGCTTGCTTTCGAGGACCCTAACAGCCTCGTCAGCATCGACGGTCGTAATGACTGTGCGACCGCCGGCCTCCAGTAGGCCCGCAGGTACTCGCTAACCAGGAACTCGTCTTCGACGTTTAGAATGACCATTTTCCAGCAAAACATCTGCGCGAAAAGTTCGTTCCAGGCTGAATGTGGGACCGACGGCTAAAAGAAAGGCCCCGCATTTAGCCGGGGCCATAAACCGAGCGTCGTGGCCTGAGACCTGTCATGCCGCTGCGGCGTGCTGATTGACTTGCTGCTGCGCGAGTTGTGTCAGGGTCTCATCGGTTTTCTTTTCTTCGGCCAGTGTGGTTTCCAGTAACCGCACCGATTGCTTTAAGCCCAGTTCGGCCGCCCAAGTCTTTAGCGTCCCGTAGCGGGCGATCTCATAATGCTCAACCGCCTGCGCGGCCGCGAGGAGTCCGGCGTCCAAAGCAGGCGCGCCTTTGAACTCCTTCATTACTTCCTGGCCCTCCTCGATTATTCCCATGATCGCGTCGCAGGACTTGCCTCGAGGGGTCTCCTCGATCTCCACAAACACTTTTTCGAGGCGCGCGACGTGTTCTTCCGTCTCGGTCTTGTGCTTTTCAAATGCCGCTTTGAGCTCTTCGGCCTGGGCAGCTTTGGCCATTTTTGGCAAGGCGCTCAGGATCTTCTTTTCTGCAAAATAAATGTCTTTCAGCGTTTCATGAAATAATTCGTGCAGGTCTTTTTGGCGTGGCATAGGCCTCTCCTTACAGTTTTAATTGGTTGGAAAAACCGCAGGAATAAGTTTTAGTTCCGCGAGATCAGCCGTAGCGCGGCATCATTTAGCGTTGGGTGGTCGGGCCCTCCCTCCCCCTGACCGGAGAGCGCCTCGTTTCTTTTAAGCCTTGGACGCCCTGACCTGCCGCCGCGCTCTCCACAGAAGGACGGCAACGGCAACCAGACGATCGTGGAAACAGCCAAAAACACAACTACACCCTCTTTAGCGGTGCCCCACATGAGGGCGCCAAAAACGGCCAGTCCGACACTTCCGAGCCCTGCGCCGGCAGCGTCCAGCGCCGCGGCATTTTTGCCGCGCTCTTCTCCTTTCATTTCTTTCTTCTCCTTCCGCTCGCGCTCATGTTTTTCAATAAGGGTGGCGCTCGCGCAGAAAATCGCCGGAAAGGCTAAAAACAGGCCACCTGCAGCCGGGCCCCAGATATCGGCGACCACGCCCGCCACAACTGTCGCGACCCCACCAAGAACAAAGCGCACCAAATACTCGTACCAGTGACCTTGTTTAAGGGCGCCGAACTTGACGCGAATGATCATGGAATTACCCCAGCAAAACCTGCTTCAGACCAATCGCAACCACAAGCCACGACGCCGTCGCCGCCGACGTGGCCATCAGTGCGGAGCAGCGCAGCCGCATCAGGAGCTGGCAGATCAGAAAGCTATAGAAGGCGAATGCGACAGCTCCGCAGATCATCGAACGTCCTTCCGTTGAGACGTAGCTCTCGCCATGCTTCCAGAAAGCGAGCGTCAGTGTGGCGAGAGCGACCGACGGCGCAGCTCCGAACAATCCGGCAAAGCTTTTGGGACACAGCACATCCCCCGCCACGGCAAAAAGAGAGACGACGACGCCTCCGGCTAAGAAACGGATTACGTAATCCATAACGTGTTCTCCGTAATGGGCCGATGCGCTACAGCACCAGTAGCGACAGCCTCAAACGCGAAGCCCCCAGGACGGTTCCCGGAATCGCGCAATCCCATTTGCCCCAGGGCAGCTGCTGGAACAACCGAGCCGGGGGATGCGTATTTGTACAAGCAAACGTTTCAGGAGATGTAGCGACATGCCCGTTACCGTGCGGCCGACGCGAGCAGATAAGGAGACCGCAAGGTTTTTCGCCCGCCATAGTACCCCCGCCGCGGAGAAGATAGCTCAAGGACTTACCTGGGGAGCCGACGAGCATTTTCTTTGCACTGCAGCGGCGATCTGGTGGCTCTATTGCAGAAGCAGGTCCGCCTGGGAGCGAAATGCGAGCACCCATGTTTTGATTACAACCGTGACGGCGGCCGTTCTGCCGCACCTGATAAAGCATTTGTTTACGCAAGAGCGGCCGGATCGGCTCAGCGTTGAGGCGCATGTGCATGGCGCGCCGTTTTCCGGCAGTCCTCTACAGGCCTTCCCCTCCGGCCATGCGCTGCATGTCGGCGCGCTGGCTTCAGCCGCCTGCGAACTTCCTCCTACGCAGCGCGCCGGAGCATGGACATTGGGAGCCCTCCTGGTCTTTACCCGGATTTTTCTGTTGGCGCATTGGGCGAGCGATATCGCGGCAGGTCTTGCTGTGGGCGCTGCGGCCGAACGCATTGTCCGATCGCTCACGGGCTATGGCCGGAGAAGCGCTGAGCGATGGCCGCGGCACTGGTTTCCAAAGATGACGGGCCGCTGCTGATTTCGGCCCTCGCTTTTTTTCCATGGCGTCTTGGGTCAGCCGCCGCCTGATTCGTCAGGAGAAAAGGCATGTCTAAGCATTCCGGCCTCACCTTGCCAGTCGTCGCTTCTGCCGCGAACTGCCCAGTCACGCACGACCAACATGCGCAGGCCTTGCGCGCGAGCGTGAAACCGAGTGGCGGCCCAGGCAACGGCGGGCTTGACAACAACCGAGTGGGCGGCGGTCGTCGCGCGCGACGGGATGCTCTGCGCCGTCACATTCAGCGGCGGCAAAGTCGATGAAATGGTCGGGCAGCCGCGCGGTCGCGGCCGAGAAGGCAAACACCGCGAACGCATTTAGTCTAAAAAGTTTTGCCTCCAACGGCCAACCTTTACGCCAGTAGAGCGTACCTGCCTGCTGCGCACTGGAGCGGCTCCAGAACCCTGTCGCACCTGACGTGCTCTATAGGGCGATCCCGCGCAGTTCGGCAGCTCATTTGATCCGATGGTCGGAAAACATATTGGCGGAGTGATCGTGTTTGGCGGCGGCCTCGCGTTCTATTCTGGCAGCGACATCGTCGCGGCGGGCTCGAGGTCGGCGGCGATAGTCCTGCGCGAACGAAAAACCCCGGCCAGGAAGGCCGGGGTGAAGTCACGATGTATGTCAGTCACCCGCCTATTCAGGCCGAGCGCTCAGGCAGAGTCAACCAAGCAATCGAACGGCGCGCGCGGAAATCCACACAAGAAGCCGCCCCCGGCCAGCATGGGTCTGACCGGGGGTCCGAAGGTGGAATTATGGGCCACCCGTGGGTCAAAAAGCGGAAGTGGCCGCCAATATCAACTTCCTTCGGCAAGGGTCGTGGCTGTAGGCACGCTCAACACAGCCCGGTGTGTTGCGCCATTGTTCGTTTGAGGTCTTGCTCCAGAAATGGCTTCCGAATGAGCGGAAGCTTGGAAGCGGCCTGGTCGCGGCCTGATAACAGGATTACTTTCAACCCTTCGCGTATTTGCTTAGCTTTTTTGGTTAGCTCGTATCCGTCCATACCGGGCATATTTACGTCGGTGATCAGGATTTCAATTCGCTCGTCCGTGGAAAGTCTGTGCAAAGCGTCGTTTCCATCCGCCGCTGTGATTACCTCGCACCCAAGGTCTTCGAGCATGGCGGCTGTGATATCTAGGACCGCCGGCTCGTCATCGACTACAAGCACAACACGGGACACGATGGTCGCTCCAAGTGGCAACGTACTGAATGAACAGGCGAAAGAACGCTTTGTTCCACCTCCGCGATGTACAGCCGGCACACCATCACGCCAGCATGGAAACCCGCGCGTGATATTCTTCGAGATCCGATCAACCCCCTTGTCGCCAAATGGTCTTCTGTAGCGCCGATCAACAGCTGGCCATCATCATCGCGATGGAACATTGGTTTGACCGCATCTGGAAGGTGGCGGGCATCAGGCCTAAGCTGCGGTTCGTCGGAATTTTGTAAACAGTCTTATGTCGGCGTGCTCTGCCATTAAGCTCACGGTTAGCAGTCTCGCTGCCGCGCTGCTTTTGGCGAGCTGCGCCGTCGGACCGGATTTTTTGTCTCCCGCAGCGCCCGACGCAGCCGGCTATACGAAGGAGCCGTTGACACAAACCTCCTCGGCCAATGCGCCGCACGGTCAGGCGCAGCGCTTCGACGTCGGCCGCGACATTGCTGCCGATTGGTGGACGCTGTTTCGCTCGCCGGCGCTGACTGCTTTGGTGCAGCAATCCATCAGGAATAATCCGTCGCTGCAATCGACGATCGCTAACCTGCGCGCGGCGCGTCAGGCGGTGTATGCACAAGAGGGCAAGTTCTTTCCGCTGGTCACCGCCAATTTCAATCCGACCAATCAGTTGACGCCTGGCGTGCTGACGCCAGTGCTCAATTCCGGCGCCAACCCGTTCGCGCTGTACACGGCGCAAATTGGCGTGTCGTACACTTTCGACGTCTGGGGTCTCAACCGTCGGACCGTGGAAGCTCTGAAGGCGCAAGAGGACAATCAACGATTCCAAGTCGAGGCGGCATATCTGACGCTCACGTCCAACGTCGTGATCGCCGCCATCACGGAGGCCTCGCTGCGCGGCCAGATCGAAGCCACCAACGAGCTGATTACGGCCAATAGCAAGATGCTTGACGTTCTGCGCCACCAGCTTGAATCTGGCTATGCCAATCGGAGTGCCGTTGCACTCCAGGAAGCGGCGCTGGCTCAGACCCGGGCCACGCTGCCGCCGCTGCGCAGGGCGCTCGCACAGCAGCGTGACCTTCTCGCTGCGCTCGCCGGCATCTTCCCGAACCAAGGACCGGTCGAGTCATTCCGGCTCGTCGACCTGCATCTGCCGACCGACTTGCCAGTCAGCTTGCCCTCAGAGTTGATCCAGCAGCGTCCGGACATTCGCGCGGCCGAAGAGCAATTGCGGGCGGCCAGCGCGGACATCGGCGTCGCCATCGCCAATCTTCTTCCGAACTTCACGATCAGCGGCAATATCGGATTCGTCAATAGCGCTCTGGCCGGCCTGCTAGCACCTCAGAACCTTTTCTGGCTGGCGGCAGCGAACGCCACGCAGACCGTACTGGACGGTGGCACTGGCTTCCATCAAATGCAGCAGGCCAAGGATACCTACAACGCGACGGCGTGGGCCTATCGGGGGACTGTTATTGGCGCCGTCCAGAACGTCTCCGACGCTTTGCGCGCGCTGCAAAACGATGCGGCCGCACTCAAAGCGGCGCGGGACTTCGAACGGGCCTCCAAGATCAGTTATGATCTTGGGCGGCAGCAGATGCAGGGCGGCAACGCCAATGTTCTTTTGCTGCTCACCGGGCAGGCGACGAACCTGCAAGCGGTCATCCAGGTGGTGCAGGCGCGCGCCGCTCGCCTCGCCGATACCGCCGCGCTTTTTGCCGCGCTTGGTGGCGGCTGGTGGAACCGGACAGCTCCGTTGCCGGAAAAGACTCTTGATGTGGGAACCGGCCAAGCCAAGCCGGTCGTCAGGCGCTATGACGGATTGTTCGAGATCTTTTTCCCGTATCAGCCGAATTAAGCTGCGCCACCCGCCGCACGCAATCAGGGAGTGATCGTAACTGACCAAGTCATAGACTTGTCGTCGGGCAATACTCGTCCGGTGATTTGGATTGCGATACCTTCAATTAAAATTCTTAAACTCATACCGGTTTGCGCTGGCCAGTGTGCCGGCCAAGATCAACAAGCGGCGCGGTCGCCATGCCCGCCGGTGCAATCATTCCAGCCGCGAGAAGCGGTGGGACCGCCAAGGGCGCCCGCAGCTGCGGCGCCGGCCCGAAAAGCGTGGTCAGAGACATGCCGCATTCCGGCAAACCGGACGAACTTATCGACGCCTTTGGCATATCGGCGAAGCACATAGTGGAAGTAGTTAACTTGATCGCCTGAACTGCCGCCGTTTGGCGGAGTGACGCCGACGATTTCGAGCGAATAAGACGCCAGAGCAGCGCCGCGCTTCGGTCGCGTGCGGGCCTGCCGGCTGACTGAATAGGCGCGCTGTCGCCTCAACCGAGGATCAAGGAGCGCGACCAATAGCGGCGCTGCAATTCTTTGGAACGCGCTACCCCGCGCCCTTCACCGGAGCTTAAAATGGGGCCTGAGCGACGTCTCGGGACGTGCGGTTTCATTCCGTTTCGGCGACAGGCCGATGAGTAAATGCACACAAATGCGCGTAGGTAGTGGAGGACTTGCTGCCGATACCGCAAGCTTAGCAAGGCATAAGGTCTCTAGCGCTTGGCAGCGGAATCCGACCCACCAGCGGTGCACTTCCGACATGGCCGCCAATTTGAAAAATGTCTGGGCGAAACCGTGAGCACCGCCCGAGGCCAATCTGGCGAGACGCGAAGATTCGGGATGAAATATCGAACTGCCGATGCCAAGCAATGCCGCTCCGGCGAGCGACGCAGGGAAGTTTGGCGCGAAGGCGAGCGTGACCATGCCGAGCAGCGAACAAGCCATACCCAACGGTAGCGAATAAGGCTGCGGCCTGCGGTCAGCGTAGAGCCCGACCATTGGCTGAAGAAGAGAAGCTGTGACCTGAAAGATCAGCGTCAAGAGGCCGATCTGCCCGAGCGACAATGCAAACCCGCTTTTCAGCATCGGGTAGATCGCCGGCAAAAGGGCCTGCATCACGTCATTCAGCAGGTGGCAAAAGGTGATCGCGGCGAGAACGACAAATGCGGCTCGGCCGCACTTGCCCGCGTACCAATGGCTTGGGTCAATAGAACTGCCCTTCTCGGCCGCTTCGCGGGACAATGCACCCGAAAAGTTGTTTGGATTGAGCGGACATGTTACGACGCCGACCGAAGGCGTACCATTGCAATTCAGGCATCGGACGTATGATGATGCCAGCTCTCTTCTTGGGCTATCCGCGGTAGCCAGAAATACAGCCCTCGCACCGGCGACAACCGCTTTCGGCAACTCAGGGGGCCGCCAGCCAGGCGCTGCAGCTTACGGCATCGTCTCCGGTCGATCGCTTCGCGCCAGAACGCGCGTCCGATCGCGCAGCATGACCAGTCTGCTCGGGTATTGAGAAACCCGGCCGCGATAGATTGCGCGGGCGACCGTCAGGTTGTCATGCCGGTCGACGATCTCTTCCTGGCCAGTGTCGTGACTGCCTTCCCTGAACAGCTCGACTGAGTATTTGCCTTTGGCTTTTGACACGATGCCTCTTCCCGACTTAGCAGTGTTCCTGGGCTGCTTTTCTCGTGCAGCCGGTGTTCGGCAGCGGCCAGCGAGAAGGCTGCCGAGTGGGCTCCCAAAGCCCGTTTTGAGTCCGGTCACTCCGCGTGGCCACCACGGCGGCCGCAGGCCTGATATAGGCGGTCTACTGATTTCCAAGTGATGAGCGCTGCCGTCTCTGCATTGGCGCATGGAAAACGGAACCTAACAATTTGCGATGGTTTTGTTGCGGTAAGTACAGGCTTCTATTAAACTTTCGGGGCCTATCGGTGGCAGATGAATATGGCCTTTTTCAACCGCCGGAGGTTCTCCCGACGAGCAGTCAACGAGGCTGCTTGGATCGAGAAAGTGCCCACGATCCTTGAACGGTGCAAGCTGGTCAACGTATCCGAGTCAGGTGCATGCCTGACGATCAGCGACGTTTACGATCTGCCTGAAAACTATGCTCTGCATCTGACAAAAGCGTCTGACCCTGGTCGGCTGTGCCGGATCATTTGGCGGCGAGACCATGACGTCGGTGTCGAATTCTCCCAAGACCCCGCGACCTCCTGTGCAAGAATCCCACCGGCTCCAAGGTCGATTTCGGCTCTCAAGGTTGTTTTCAATACGCTGCATGAATTGTTCGCGCTCGTTTGACAGCGCCGAACGATGGATTGCTTAAGCGCCTTCAGTAGCACAGCAGCTTACAGAATCCCATGGCCGGCGGACTGCACTTAGTCCCTCGTAACAAATAACGTGGTGACCGTTAGTAGACGCACGCTGTGTGAAATGGCGGTGGTGGTGACTTCACGAGGAGTGCCATCGTCATTGATCGGCATGTGACGTCGGCCACGATAGGCGAATGTGTGACCGCAGACGCGGCAGGGGATGATGTTGTGATTGACGCCGGCAGTGCGGTTGCGATGGGCAATCGCGCGGCAGTTAAGTCCTTCGACGCTCATCTCAAACTCTCCAGTGAAAAAGCCGTCACAGGCCAACGGGGTGAAATCGCCTTAAGTATTTCAATAAGCTGCGAGGCAAATTTTTTATTTCTCCTTCGGGATCACATTCTAGGCTGCCGTCGGAACGGAAGCTGAGGAGCACTAACATGCTGCGTATCATGCACCGCGTCTGCGGCCCGGCATTGGCCGCCACACTTCTACTGATTGGAATGAGCGCAATGGGGATCACAGACGCTGCCGCTCAAGGCAGCCCAGAGGCGCGCCAAGCTTGCACGCCGGATGCGATGCGGCTTTGTTCGGAGTTCACTTCGGACGTGTCGCAAACCACGAAATGCATGATGGCAAAGCGGGGTCAGTTGAGCGCGGCGTGCCGAATGGCGATGGCACACGGGACTTCCCACCGCGCGTATCCGCGTTACTATCTGCACTACGGGCATTGCACGCACGGTCACTGCCGCTGATCTGCTGATCTCCTGCCGGAGCGGAAGCACGCGCGGGCCAATTAATTTGTTTCCGCTCGCTCTCGTTTGAAGTGACCCGCGTTCAATATCCGCCCCTAGCGTATCGCGACCCGGACCACATGCATCACCGGCACGGTTGACACTCGGTTCAGTAACGCGCTTTGAGCGAGCCGCGGTAGCGCACCCCCGTCTATGGCCCGGCGCGCCGCCACATGCGGCATCGATCACCGTTTTGTGGCTCAACAGGGCCGACGCCGTGTTCTATGTTCGGGCCGTCTCCTCGGAGGAGCAATCCATGCAGAAGCTGACCCTGATTGCCGTTAGCCCTTGGCGTCGCCGCCTCGCCTGCGCTCGCCTGTGATTGGAATAAGGAAGCCAAAACCGAAACGCAGATCATCGTCACCGAACAGCCCACGGGCGACGCGACCGCCCAGCAGGAGGCGCCGAAGCCCACGCCAGCGCAACGTGTCGAGGATGGCGGGACTGTCGTGGCGGACGGCGCCGCACTAGCTGGTAACTCGGGCGAGACGTCTAACACTGTGCGGAAGCAATTTCACTAATCGCCGCTGCGCCTGCAGGTAACGGTCGAGCAAACCGCGCGGTCTGCTGCGAGCCCGCTTACGCCTATCGCCATCGGATCGCCCACCATCGGTCAGCTGCGGCCGCCGGTCTTGGATTGATGGCGGGCGGGACCTCACACTCAACTCTTCCTGGGCTCCGCCAGTGTCGTAATCTTGATCGCGAAGGCGGAGGTTAGCGCCACTTCCTTCAGGCGCTCTAGGCGGCCGGCGGAACCCGCGTGTCCAGCTTCCATGTTGGTGCGGAGGAGGATTAGATTGCGATCGGTCCGCAAATTGCGAAGCCGTGCGATCCATTTCGCCGGCTCCCAATACAGGACCCGAGGGTCGGCAAGTCCTGCCAAGGCCAGGATCGCTGGATAATTTTGTGCGCGCACGTTCTCATAGGGCGAATAGGCGAGAATCGTCCGAAATGCCACGGGGTTCTGGATCGGATCGCCCCATTCCGGCCATTCGGGCGGCGTGAGCGGCAGCGTCTCGTCCAGCATAGTGTTGAGTACATCGACGAACGGCACCTCGGCAATAAGGCCTGCATAGAGCTCGGGCCGCATATTTGCGACCGCCCCGATCAGTGTGCCGCCTGCAGACCCGCCATGTGCAACCAACTTGTCCCGCGCGGCAAAGCCGCGCTCCACCAAGTATTCGCTCGCCGCGATGAAATCGCTGAACGTGTTCATTTTCTTCGCCAACTTGCCGTCGCGATACCATCGCCAGCCCTTCTCACTGCCGCCGCGCACGTGAGCAATGGCGTACATGAAGCCACGATCGACAAGAGAGAGCCGATTGGTGTTGAAAGCGGCGGGGATCGAAATGCCATAAGAACCGTACCCGTAGAGGAGGCATGGCGCGGTGCCGTCAAGCACACAATCCTTGCTGTAGAGCAGTGAGATCCGAACGGTTTCGCCATCGGCAGCCGGCGCTAACAATCGTCGAGTCACATAGTTGGAAGCGTCATGACCACTTGGGACTTCTTGGCCTTTGCGCAGCGTCCGTGCTCGCGATGCGAGATCGTAATCCCAGACTTCGGAAGGCGTTGTCATCGAGGAATAGGTGAAGCGAAGGATGTTTGTGGCGAACTCGTAACCGAGATCAAACCCGAGCGAATAACCCTCCTCCGTAAACGCTATAGCGTGCTCCTCCTTGGTGTCGAGGTTCCGGACCACGATGCGCGGCAAGCCATCTTCGCGTTCGAGCCTGATGAGCCAGTCCCGAAGGACCATAAACGAGAGCAAGTATATGCCTTTGCGGTGAGGGACCAGATCGCGCCAGTGAGCCCGGCCGGGCGTCTCAAGCGGCGTCCAGACAATCTTGAAGTCCTCGGCGCCATCCGCGTTCGTGCGGACCATCAACGCCGGGCCGCCATTGTAAGCGGGATGATGTTCGACATCATATCGAACAGCGGCTTCGCGCGCGGCAACGAGTGTCGGTCTCGCCCTAGGCTCGACTAGGTCAAGGAGCCAAACCTCCGAGGTTTCGTGATCGTTCACCGTTATATCGGCAAACCGGCCGGACGTTTGGCGACCGACCGACATAAACAAGCCTGGATCGGCTTCCGCGAGTACGCGAACGTCAGCAGTCGCTGGCGTTCCAAGCCGGTGCTGAAAAACCCCGACAGGCCGGTGGCTCCGGTCGAGGCGCACGTAATAGAAGGCCGCGGCGTCGTGCGTCCAAACCGCTGAGCCGGAGACGTTGGATATCGTGTCAGCGAGCTCCGTTCCATTTTCGATCGCGCGCACACGAGCCGTATAAAACTCGGAACCAATGTCGTCCGACGTCCACACGAGCAACTGATGGTCGGGCGAATGAACGGCGCCGCCAAGTCGAAAGAAAGGCTTGCCGCGCGCGAGCGCGTCGCCGTCAAGGAGGAGCTGTCGAGCGCCACCGTCGCGCATCTCCCGGCAAAACAGCGGATGTTGTCCGTCCTTGCGATAGCGCACATAATAGGCATAGGGCCCGTCTGGCTCAGGCACAGTGGAATCGTCTTCCTTGATCCGCCCCTTCATTTCGATAAACAAAGCTTCCTGGAGAGCAGCGTTGTCAGCGAGGACATGCTCGCAATAGTCGTTTTCCGCCTGAAGGTAGCAGCGGATCGCAGGATCGAGCTGTTGCGGATCGTGCATAACCTCCCGCCAATTCGGAGCTTTTAGCCAAGCGAACTCGTCGGTGAGGTCAGTCCCGTGAAAACTGCGGACAAAGGACCGTGGCTCCGCTTGCGGCTCACTCGGCAAAGGTACTTTATTGTTGACGCTCAAGGTCCACACCCTTTTTCAGCGGCCAAAATCACACTCTTCTGACCGCAAACTGACAAGAGCTTGACGCTACCCGCCCCTCAGCGGCTTTAAGATCGCCTCTCTTTTTGCAACTTGAAGGGCGACGGGCCCTGAAAGTCGGAACGACAATAGACGTGCGTGCAGCGTCTGCTGCCGATGGGTAATGCCCCATGTAAGCGGGTGAGAGATAAAACAAAAGCTTGAACGCGTGGGTAGGAGAGTCGAGCGCCTGAGCGTGCGCGGCAGGCTAAAATGCCCGCCGGCGTTTGCGCCGTTCCAAGACGGCCCAGCAGCTTTCCCAAGCAGCGTGACAATCCAGCTTGGCTGCAATGACAGGTCCCAAATCGTTTCATTCATAGCCGTGGCTTGTTCATTGAACGCTTGAACGCCTCTTTATCCGCATCCGACCGGTCGTCGCCAGACTCGGGGATATGGGGAACAGGTTTCGCGCCGCTCGCTGTCCCAAATCCCCGTCGCGCAATGACAAGCCGCTTACGAGGTTACGGCGTGCCCCAAGCGAAGGAACATCCTTCCATTCTCTGCTATTAAATACCTGTACCTTTGCCGTGATGGCCTCAGTTTTACACTTTGAGCATCCGAGTAGATCAAAAGTGATGAGCGCCTTTTGTGAGTCCAGTTTTCGTTCACGGGGTGCCCATGCCAACAGACTTTGCACCGTTTCCAGATCGCCGCGATTGAAAAGGTCGATTACCTTATCTGTTTCATCGAAGGTCAGTTCTTTGGTCCGTTTGGTTTTGAGCTTGCGCAAGTACGATTCGCAATCGCCGCATAGTGCTATGCCCCTTATAAAGAGAAACGTGGCAGCCCCGCCGACCAAGAAGCCAGCAATACGCCCCCGGCGGTTTCGCCGACGAAAATTTCATCCAATATCTGGAAAGCAATCCATGCTGCGGAAAAGAGCCAAGCTCGAACGTAGGGAGTGCGCAAGAACGGAATGATCCGCAGTTTGGCTCGCGGGAAAATGACCGTATATGCTCCCATCAAGAACGAGAGCGCACCGGATGCTCCTATAATCGGAATTGGCGACGCAGGATTTAGGAGCCAAGACCCAAGGAATGAAAGAGCGCCAAGACCGACAAACGCTACTAGAAATATTTTGGGGCCAATGAGGTTCTCAATCGAGCGGCCAAACGCAATTAGGAAAACGAGATTGCCGACAAGATGCAATATTCCAGGTTCGCTGATTAATCGATTATTTACCGTGAAAATCAATCCGGAAACTTTGCTTCAAATTATCTCTTTGTCTTCCAAAGGGACAATGGAGAGCAATGATGGTCTTATCCTCATCGATTTTGCTCGCTTGCCTGTAACCTTCAAACGCTATCGGCAATGGCGTGCACGAATGCCTCACTGCTGATGATCTTGCAATCACTTCCTCCCTACATGAGGCAACTCAGAGCAGCCGTCGAAGGCGGTGCTTGGTCCACCAATTCAGTCGCGCGTTTTCGCCACTTTTGGGCGGTCAGCGACCACGGAGCCTGACATGACACCCTCGCAGTTCAGCCAAGCCTTGGAGACATTAGCGTTCAACGATGGATCCCGGATGGCTCTGCAGCTAACTTCGGGGCAAATCATCAGTGGTCGCTTTCAGACCCTTCTGACGAATGGGGATATGGTCTGGTTCACAGAGGAGAACGATAAAAAGGAAAGGCAATGGCTGGTCGACGTGGCGCAAGTCGCTGCGATAGCTGAGCCGTGGCGAGAGGCTGTCGCACCCGCTGTTGTTGACGACCCCTTAAGCAAATCGCATGGAGCCGCAGCGCCTAGAAGTGTCACAACTTGAGGTCTCGGCAAGCAAACGATCGGTGTACTTCGGTGGATCTCACCTCGTTGACGGGCTAGGTTTATTTGTCCGATCCACGCGCTATAATCGCAACGTCTGTTCGGTCGCGGCAAAAAAAGAACCGCTCCTGATACGATACCAAATTGACCGAATAGTGGTGGTTTGCAAACCCGTGTTCGCGGCAGCACCTCGCCTCGAAAGGCGGACTAACGGATACCTGCATTCGAACCGTGTCTCTTCGAACCGGAGTCTCTGTTTCCGGGAAACGGAATTTTGTGCGCAGAGACAAAGGCGACGAAACATCCAGAGAAGTTCACGAAGACGCCAGCAGAGACAAAGCTTTCGCCAAACAAGTCGGCGAATTGGCTGTTAATTACCGGATGGCCGGGAAATTTCCTCGGGAGTCGGAACGCGTGGTGGGCCCGGGAGGACTCGAACTCAGGCCAAACGATTATGGGCGCACTACCTACCCAGCGACGCGCCCACAAGTCGCCGGGCGGCGTTCCCCTGCATGCTAACTGGTAATAGACTGATTTAAGACTTCTTGCCGCTCTTCAGGTCGACCACAGAAGGACAGCCCCGCCGCCGGAGTACAGCGTCAAGCCCTCCAGTACGAGGTCATGAATTTTGAGCCGCTCCTCAAAAGCGATCTTTCGGAGCACCTCATACACCGGTTCCGGCAAATATAGGCTTGAATAGATAATACGAGGATACGCTGTTCGGATACGGAAGGAGCCTTAGATCGCTCTCGCGTAGCCTGCGATCTCGGCTTTCTCATTTAACTTTTCCTCTGCCGCCTCGGCTCTCTAGGCTAACGGCACGCTGACGGTATGATCCGGCCGACGCACCCCTACGTTCCGTAGGGACGGGCACGGTTCGGCCTGCCAGGTTTTGCCTGCGACCAGGCTGACGATCGGTCATCCCACAATGATTACGACCTCGTATTCAAGATCACGACGGCGATCCCAATCACAATTGTAGCTCCCGCGGCCACAAACACCGCGAGGAAGTCCGTCAGCGTGCTCAAGGGCATTCGGCGCCCACGAGCTGCGGCGTGATGCGATGCATTGTCCCTATCCCTTCCCCCAAATGTTCTTAAATCGCCCCGGGGCCAGCGCAGCGTAGCGCGTCGTGGAGCCGATCGAGCGATGGCCGAGGTAAGCCTGCAGCGTTCGGGTATCGAGCGGCATGCCTGCGGTTACTTGCTCGCCAAATGATGGCCACGATACTCGGGCGATCCAAGCCTATCTCGGCCATCGCAATATTCGCCCCATCGCCATGCGCCGACCGGTCTCATCCTCGTAATAAACGTACGCAAGCGCTTGGCCTTTGGCGTCGCGGGTGCAGAAGCTTTCGGTGGACGTGTCGTCGACGACCCAAGGCGGTGTAGAAGTGCGCGGCGTCATGTCGAATGCGGTGGCGCGACTTCCGCCTCCTCTTTCAGTCCCCACGGGTCTCCGCGTTGCGTGAGCTAGTCGACTAGGTGATCGGCGATCGCGTATCGCTCGGTCAATCCTGCCTTCGCTCCGCGGACGATCTTGCGCGCGCGCATGGGGCGAAAGCGATAGCGTATCTGAGCACCTGTCCTCGGGTCATGCCCCTATGCGAACGTACCGAGAACAGGAACGCAAGCCGCTAGGTCTTGTGCCTGAATGGGCAAGGTTGGTACCAGAGTGAGATGCAGAAAAACCCGGAGAGTTTTACCTAGAAGGCGCGACCCTCCAGCATCCCCGACGCGACGCAAGCGGGCGGGATCATCCCGGCGGAATTTCTGGCTCTTTCCCGTTCGTCGCTATCCTCTCTTCGTCCAGGATCGCACGATCGATTGCTTCAATGGTATCCTGAAGTCTTATGAACAGGTCGCGCACATCCTCGGTGTGACCGCGCCGAAAATTCTCGGTCAGGGTATCGGCGACCTCGCGACGGGCCTTAACCGCCTGCACTCTCGCGGCGTGGAGTTTTTTGAGGTGATCATTTACTGCGTTGGTGGTCATCCTCTACTCCTTCGATCTTTCCATGATCTTCCCAGCGGCGATTTCCGGGAAGATCATGCGTCCCGTTTCTTATTTCGGCGCCCGCCCCGGTCCCCAGTCTAGGCAAACCCCTTCGGTGGGGAAGGTACCGCCTTACGTCTTGCATTAAGGCGGCGAGGAAAACAAGTTGTCACCTCGCCGCCACCTTTTCATCTCGCCAATTCAAACGACGACAACTCATTTTAAGGTTCAGAGTTTATGAGTACATGCCCTAGCAATCATGCCCCGCAAAGATTTGTGTGGACTGAACTAACCAGCAAGTTCTCTCACGATGAACTGGAAATGATGCCGCTGTCGGTCATCGAGGAAACGACCGAGCGGTTAACTACCAAGTGGGCAGCGTCCAAGCTGAAAGGCGGCATGATCACAAACGCAGACATGCGAGCCCTCAGCGAGCTCCTCGTCGCCCGGCTTGAACGCGACCTCAAGGCTGGCACGGTCAATCGCGACGACCAGCACGACCACAACCCATCAAACGTGACGGCTTGATGCACGCTCGCGAGAGTGACAAGCAAGCCTGATGACAGTTACTCTCGTTAACTATTGTCCAGGTGCAGCTATTCCTGCGACAAAAAGGTGGTATTTTCCAATGCGGCTTCTGGGTGATGTGAGTTTGCGCAGGAGAGAATGATGCGCGCAACGTGTTGCGTCGTTGCTTTGTTGGTTGCCGCGCGGAGAATGCGAATGAAGCTGCTCCTAACCGGTGTTGCTGCGCTGCTCCTGGCAATCGGGACAGCACACGCGAATGACCTGTTGCCAGAGTCGGTACTTGGCAGATGGTGTCATGACGGCAACATCAGCAACGAGTCGGAAGAAGTTTATTTTCGTCCTCATGGGTGCTGTTGTAATGATTTAACTGATGGTATCACCATAGAGCAAGAAGGATATAATGACGACAGTCCTATTGATAATCCAGGCGATTGTTTATTTGATAAAATAGAACGAAGAGATAGGGACGCTTATCTGATACGTACACGATGTAAACGCCTTGCCGGCCGACGATCGCTTGCACGCTATGGGGACCAGAGAGAGAATACTTATTTTCCCTCTGCTGCGAAGTTTCAGATCATAAAAGGACTACTGTTCGTTTCATGGGGGCCAGAGGGATGAGAACCCGCGCACACTTCCTAGCCCGCGAAACGCTGGGCCAACTGCTCGGAGCGTGAGGTACAAGCCGCGATGGGACAATCGTCCGAACGAGACTATCCCCAATGAGAGACGACCCAAGAATGGGTGGTGGGGTGGTTGCTCGTCACGCGGCCCTAATTGGCCGTGTTACGTTGATGTGGAGCGACGTTCACGCGCAGGTCGGTCAATTGTTCGAGGACTTTTGTGCGTCTGAGGAGGTGCGAAAACGATATTGGGAAACTCAATCGGATCGCACACAACGGCAACTGCTTTTGGCTGTCGGTTCCGTTGTCCTCCAAGATTATCCTGACCTGCGCGGGCGACTTGAAAAGACGCTGGCCGAGATTGACCGTTTAGCCGGGGATCGCAACGCTGCCATACACACCTATTGGGCCATCGATTTACCGGCTGAAAAAATCCTGCGGCACCAGCGCATTCCTTCCCACAAGCGCTTGCGCGCGGATTTCGAAATTCGTCGAACTCTTGGTAAAGCTGTCGAGTCATTGGTTAAGTCTGTTCGATTTGCGCATAGATTACTTTGATCGAAAGACGGGCCTACCTCCTCGCACTCGGGACTGATCCGGACCTTCTTGGCCAACGTCGCCTAGGCCGACCTACCTGCCCCCCAGAAATAATCGATAGGCGGCCATTTCTGGCCTTCGGATTCCCGCAGGCGGCGGCCTGTGCACGGCGGGACCACGGTCCCGCGTACCGGGCGGGCACCGCTTCAAATTTCAGAATCATGACCACGGCGCTAGCCCGCGAGCCTGAAACGTTCGATGTCGGCTCGAAACGCGCGCGGAAATCTCGGCATTGATCGGGTTTTCGAAACAGTAGCGCACGAACGCCGCGCAATCGTCTTCGGCGTGCATGTCGAAGTAACCGACATTGGCGAGCAGGAAATCCAGAATCGCGTTGTCGTCGGTCAGTTGCCGACGCTGTAGCACCACTTGATAGGGGCGCTGCACTCTCGCCGGCGCTAGCGCTTGGCGGGACGCCGACCGGCAAACTTGGCCTCATCTTCACTACAAAACCAACGTTTCCCCGGCACATCCATGTTGATCTTCGCGTAACTGTTGCCACCCGGCATGTGATAGATGCGTTGGCCTTCTCGATTGACGTTGCCTTTGATGATGCAATCGTGCGATGGCGCCCCCCCGGCGGAGAACGGCTCTAGTAACTGCTTTTGAGCTGTGATCGGAACAGATAGCGGACCGAGGATCGTGGTACCCTTGTCGCGGTGGCGCTAGTCCCATGGCGCGATAAACGCGCCGCGCCATAACCCTCTTTGTGCTACGTGTGCCTTTTCTTCTTCTTTCACATAAACGGTCGAGTAGCGGACGAACGCGACCGCCCAACCTTCGTGGACCATCCAAGCGTTTAGGTCGTCGTCTGCAACACTACACACCGCCAGAGTGCGTCCATACTGATCGGTTCCAGTCGGTTTGCAGTCGACCGGCCGACCGTTAACGTGCGCAATGAGGCGATCACGTGCAACAACTCCGCACGGCCACCTTGCGACATCGGCATCGAGCCAAACCTGATCCGTCTCCGGCGCGTCGATTCCTTCCAGCCTAATTTTTACCTCGCCGATCGCCAGGGTGTCGCCATCCACAATCCGTGGCGTGCCAGAAATCGTATTGCAGTTTTGAGCCGATGCCGGGATGGATACTACAGCAAAGAAAATAGCATCGCCGCACCTGACCGCATGACCTATTCCTCTTATGAGGGGCCCGCGAGGGCGGGTGTAGATTACTGCTTCCCTTTGTCTTCGCTTGAGCAAGGCCACGCATCGGCGGCCGCCATGCCCATCGTGTCGTTAAAGTCTCGGTGGCGTTCTTCTGGGTGCTCGCGCATGAACTTGTTAATGACGGCGATGTACTGCCCGACCGAAACTCCCTCGGGAATGCAAATCGCAGGCTTTTGTGGTAGCGACGCCAGCCACGGGATAAAAAACATAGCTGTATTTGCGTGCCCGAGACACATGCCTGCGTGAAACAGCGCGTCTGACGATGTCGGCGATTTTTTTGTCTCGACCATGCGTTCAGCTGCCGCACAGCCGGCAATCATGGGTGCAGTGGTGGTAACGTTTGATTGCGGAGGTGCAGGGGATTCCTTCAAATCTTTGGCGGCCTCAATTTCCGGTAAATCGTCGTAGAGGCTGTTAATGGCAGAGATGAAGTTTTCGGTGGGATAGTTGCCGCAGAAGTATACAAGACGTGCCATTTGGTCGTCTTGGCCGAGGCCTTTGAGGGTGTGTGCGGCCAGCCCATTAAGTGACCGGGACATATTCAGCGCCGTCATAAAGCCTTGCGCATAGGCGTGAAACACTACTTTGCTCAGTTCCGGCGCTTCCTTATGGAAATCGGTGAAGGTTTTGCACGTCTCACTGCCGGGACCGACGATGAAGGCCGTATTAGTGGCGGGCTTCGATGATGGCGACTTCGCGTAAGTTGGCAGAGCTGTCAGGGCAAGAAGGAGGGCGGTTATGAGAGCTATGCGCATGCTTGCAGACTCCTGACTGAAATCCGGCAGAGGAAGTCAATCTAGCAATAAACAGTGACATAACAGCATGTGGCGCGGTGAAAATCTTACAAACTAGAAATAAGAACCTATCGGCGTCGGCCTATGGATGCCGCACTCACCTACGGCTCATCGTTTGCTTGCTGTAGGTTTTAACCTATTGGGATCAAGCTCGCCTACGTCGCCGATGCCCGCGCGGTTATTGATACCCGCATATACCCGCATGCGGGGGCATAGACTGGCGACGCTATGCTTGATAATTGGCTGGGCGTGACGAGACTTGGATATTAGCCAAATGTTAGCCCAGGCGTTAAATGACCCGAGAATCTACAATGAATCGCGCATTTCTACTTAGCGAGGAGCAGGAGGAGATCCTTTCCACTAGCGACCGTTTCGCGCAGGCGGAATTCTTCCCCCTGCAGCAACGCATGGACGATGAGGAGTGGTGGCCGCCGGAGGCGATGCCGGCTTTGGCCCGCATGGGCTTCCTGGGCGTCACCGCGCCAACCCAGCTTGGCGGCGCCGGCGGCGATTTCTTCACGTCGGGATTGATCACGCAAGGCTTGGCGCGCTGGAACCACGCGGTTGCGCTCAGCTACGTCGCCCACGAGAACCTCTGCCTCAACAATATCGCGCGCAACGGCTCCGATGAGATCCGCACACGCTTTCTGCCCAGACTCTGCGACGGCAGCGCCATCGGCGCGCTCGGGCTGACGGAGCCCGGCGCCGGCTCGGACGCCCTCGGCTCGATGGCGACAACCGCGCGTCGTGACGGCGATCATTACGTGCTCAATGGCCGCAAGCTCTACATCACCAACGGGCCGGTTGCCGACATTCTTCTGGTCTATGCCAAGACAGACAAAGCGCAGGGCGCCAAGGGCATATCGGCGTTCGTGATCGAGCGCGGCACGCCGGGGTTCGGCGTGGCGCAGAAACTCGACAAGATGGGCTTTCGCGGCAGCACCACCGCCGAGCTGGTGTTCGACGATTGCCGCGTGCCGGCTGCCAATCTTGTCGGCGAGGAAAATGCCGGCGTCGCCGTGGTGATGAGCGGCCTCGACCTCGAGCGTGCGATCGTCGCCATGATCAATCTCGGCATGGCGGAACGCGCCTTTGCGCTGGCGCTCGACTACGCAAAAACGCGCAAGCAGTTCAACCGCCCGATCGGCGAATTCCAGCTCGTGCAAGGCAAGCTCGCCGACATGTACACCACGATCGAGACCATGCGAACCTTCTGTTACCGCACGCTCGCCGAGGCCAACGATCTGGAAGTCGGCAGCGGCGGCCGCGGCGAAATTCATAAACTCACCGCCGCGAGCATTCTCTATTCCGCGGAGGGCTGCACGCGAGTGATGGAGCACGCGGTGCAGATTTTCGGCGGTGCCGGCTATATGCGCGAAACCGAGATCAACCGGCTTTATCGCGCCAGCAAACTTCTCGAGATCGGCGCCGGCACGTCAGAGATCCGCCGCCTGATCATCGGCGGCGAGTTGATGCGGGGTTAAGGCGTTCATTCGACCATCACGGACCGGGTGCCCGCTTTTTCTAAATGGAACATTCCGCCACCTTCGTTGAAGGGCCGAGCTTGAGCGGCCGCAGACATCTGTCCGCCACGCAATAAAGATAGATTCCGTTACCATCGATGCTCGATGGACTTTCCCGCGCGCTCGGGGGACAATCCGCCGCGTTTGCAATCCCCGTTTTTATTCAATGGCCCTCGATGGTCGAGAAACAAGACGCGGATAACAGTGAGTTGGATCATAGCGCCCCCGCCCCGAGAGCCGACGAAGGCGTCTCGGTCGGGCGAGCGCCTGCGTCTGTTGAGACGGCAACCGTCGCGCCAGCAAATCATCGGCCGGGATGGAAAAGGTTGGCCCTAGGCGCACTAGCTGTTGTGCTGCTGGCGGCCATCTGGAAATTCGGCATCCCGTGGATCGAATTGACGCTCAACACAGTCTCGACAGATGACGCCTATGTGAACGGGCACGTCACGTTCGTTGCTCCGCGTGTCAGCGGCCAAGTCGTCCGGGTTTTTGTCGATGACAACAACCGCGTCCACAAGGGCGACATTCTGGTCCAGCTGGACAAGGAGCCCTACGAAGACGACGTGGCCGTCAAACGAGCGGCCGTCGACACCGCCAAGGCGGATTTGCTCGCGGCCACGGCCACCGTGCGTGGCCTTGAAGCCCAAGCCAGGAGCCAGTACTGGCAGCTGGAAAACGCCATGGAAGATGTGGACAACCGGGTGGCCCAGTTGCGGGCCCGCGTTGCCACTGTCGACAAAAACAACGCCGCGCTCAAGCTTGCACAACTGGAATTCGCGCGCGCAGAGAAATTGCTGCCAAACGAAACGGTAAGCCGGCAGGAATATGATCGACGGCAAGCGGTCCTGTCGGAAACGCAGGCCGAGGTGGCGCAAGCGACGGCCGATGTCCATCAAATCCGCGCCGCATTGGGCTTGCCGGCGCAGCCCAAAAGCGGCGATCTCGCTGAGGTGCCGGCCGATCTCGACGAGACCTTCTCCTCCGTCCGCGACACGCAGGCCGCCCTGATCCGCACAGCCGCACAGCTCGGCGTCACCCATTCGTTTAAGCAGCTGCCGAAGCAGATGCTGCAGCAGTTCGAGAATCTCAATCGTGGTGATACCGACAAGTCGCTTTCCGAACTGACGGCGAACGCCCCAGCGATCAAACAGGCGCAAGCCAAGCTCGAAGCCGCCAATCGCGACCTCGTTCAGGCCGAGCTCAACCTTCGTTACTGCGACATCGTCGCCGAGATCGACGGCGTCGTCACGCGACGCAACGTCAACCCGGGCAACGATGTGAGGGTCGGCCAGAGTCTGATGGCGATCCGCTCCCTGCGTGAAATTTGGGTCGATGCCAATTTCAAGGAAACCCAATTGCGCGATTTGCGCATCGGCCAAGCTGCCGATCTGTACGTCGACATGTATGGCGGCCGGCATGTGTTCAAGGGCCGGATCTCCGGATTCACGATGGGGACCGGATCAACGCTGGCATTGCTCCCGCCCGAGAATGCCACCGGCAACTTCGTCAAAGTGGTGCAGCGGCTACCGGTCCGCATCGACCTTGAGGGATACGATCCGAACGACAATACCCTGTTCATCGGCACGTCGGTTGTTCCCTACGTCTACATCAACAAACCGGCCACCGGGCCCGATGCCGGGAAGTTTCTGCAGGCGAACAGCCCTTCCGCACCAAGCGTCAGTCCACCCCAGAGCCTGATTGGTCACGACAAATGACGGTCGCGGCGGTGTCGCCATCGCGAGCGCCCGCGTCGATGAATCCGTGGCTGGTGGCCGCAGTCGTTGTTTTGCCGACCTTCATGGAGGTGCTCGACACCACCGTCGCGGTGGTGGCGCTGCGCTATATCGTCGGCGGCCTGTCAGCCACCGTCACCGACGGGGAATGGGTCATCACCAGCTATCTGGCCGCCAACGCCATCATCCTGCCGATCACCGGCTGGTTGAGCGCGCATCTCGGCCGGCGCAACTATTTCCTCATGTCGATTGCGGTTTTTACCATCAGTTCCGCGCTCTGCGGATTTGCCGGCAGTCTCGGTCAGCTCATTCTGTTCCGTGTCATTCAGGGTCTGGCTGGCGGCGGCTTGCAGCCGAGCAGCCAGGCCGTTCTGCTGGACGCCTTCCCGCGCGAAAGGCAGGGCGTGGCGATGACACTGTTCGGCTTGGCGGCCTTGCTGGCGCCGGTCGTCGGTCCGACCTTAGGCGGTTATTTGACGGACCAATATGACTGGCGGTGGGTGTTTTTAATCAATGTACCTTTCGGCCTCATAGCGTTCGCCGGATGTTACGCCGTTCTCCGCGACCCGGACTATCTCGTCAAGGAACGTGCGGAGCTGAAGAGACGGCCGTTCTATTTCGACTCGATCGGCCTCGCGCTGCTCGTCGTCGTCATGGTGTGTTGGGAAGTCATGCTCAGCAAGGGCCAGGAGTGGGACTGGCTGGGCGATCCATTTTGGCGCATCCAGACATTGGCCACTCTCTGTGCGACGGGTTTGCTCGGGCTGATTATCTGGGAATTACGCAACCCCAACCCTGTGGTCAATTTCCGGCCGTTGCGGGAACGCAATTTCGTTGCGTGCTGCATCATCATTTTTTTCGCTTATGCGGTGCTCTACGGCGCCACCAAGTCTTTGCCCGGCTTGCTGCAATCGTTGTTCGGCTACAACGCACTGGCCGCAGGGCTGGTCATGTCGCCGGCCGGCTTCTTCGCCGTCCTCGCCATGCCGATCGTCAGCCGGCTGCTCGGCCTAAAGACCGACGCCCGTTGGCTGATCGGCGGAGGATTGCTGCTCATCGCTGCCAGCAATTATTGGATGTCGCAGATGAACCTCGACATCAGTCCCGACCAGGTCATCTGGCCGCGGGCCGGATTGGTCGTCGGACTGGCAATCGTCTTCGCGCCCGTGAACGTCGCCGCCTATCTATACACGCCTCCCTTGTTGCGCGGCGCGGCGGTGGGCCTGTTAAGCCTCCTGCGCAACGAAGGCGGCAGCGTCGGCGTATCGATGGCGCAAACAGTGCAGGAGCGACGCGAGCAATTCCATACGCTACGGCTCGGCGAATTCGCTCGATCCTCTCAATCCCGCGGTGGCATCCTTCCTGGAGCAGGCGCAAGCGCGTTTTCTCCAGCAGACCGGAGATCCGGCCGCGGCGCAACAATTGGCGTTGCGGGCGCTAGAGAACCTGCGTGAGCAGCAAGCCTCGTCATTGGCGTATTTCGATTGTTTCTGGCTCTTCGCCGTCGTGGCGTTCGCGGTGGCGTTCTGCGTCTTGTTGATGAAGCGTTCCGTCGCCGAAAAAGGCGCACCCGTCGGCGGCGAGTAAGCCAAATTTTTTGTCCGCCCGGCGCCGCACATGTGCAGCGCGCTTGATGTCACCCTCGCAGAGGTTCGACTTCACCCGCCGACATTGAACCAATCCGGGCGCGGGATGGTCCATTGATCGCCCCAGATTTCGTTACCGCCGTCGAGCGTGATCACGGTGCCGGTGATAAACGAGCCGGACGGGCCGGCGAGGTAACAGACCGCATCGGCGACATCGCGCACGTCGCCGAAGCGGCGCACCAGATTGGTCTTGGGCAACGCTTCGCGCGCTTCCGGCGAATAGACGTTCATGCCTTCGGTGGCGATGATGCCGGGTGCCACGCAATTGATCTGAACGCCGAGCGGCGCCCACTCGATCGCGACCGTCTTGGAGAGTGCGACGACGCCCGCGCGCGCCGCCGCCGTGTGCGCGACGCCCGGCATGCCGCGGGTCGTCACTGCGACGATATTGACGATGCGGCCGCCCCGCCCGGCATCGCGCCAGCGCCGCGCCGCCTGCTGCATCATGTACCAGGTGCCGTTGAGATTGGTGTCGACGACCGCGTTGAAGCCTTTCGGAGAAAAATCAATCGCCGCTTGCGGAAACTGTCCGCCGGCGTTGTTGACCAGCACGTCGGCGACGCCGAACCGCTCGCCAACCGCATCGAACAGCCGCGTCACCGCCTCCGGATCGCGGATCGACATCGGATGACTGAGAACGTCAGCCCCTAATTCAGACAGCCTGCCGGCAACAGCCGCGAGCCGTTCGGCGTCGCGCCCGCAGAGCACAAGCTTGGCGCCGAGCCGCGCGAACTGAAACGCAATCGCCTTGCCAATTCCGCGCCCGGCGCCGGATACGAGCACGACCTGGCCGGCAAACAGGCCGTCGCGGAACGTCAGCGGCATGGTGGCGAGTTCGTCGTCGGTCTTTCCGAATTGCTGAGTCATATGGGTCCGACAATCTAGGCGGTCTGAGAAACGGGGTGCCTATTCTTCAACGCGTGAGCCAACGCGGTAGGCACCGGTATCGGATAGTCCATCAGCATCTGCGCATATGCCTTGCCCTGCGCATCGACGCGCAACGAAGCGACGCCGCCGCCGCCCAGCGCATCCTGCAGTAGGAAGTTGAATGCGTTCATGCCCGGAAGCTCGAAACGTTCCACCCTGCTGACTCCCAGATGGGCGAACCAGCCGCGCACGACGTCTTCGGTGAGCGCGGCGCGGATCCACGGCACATACTCGGATTTGCGTGCGATCAGGCCGATGTTGGCGGAATTGCCTTTATCACCGCTGCGGCCCACCGCCAACGCGATCAGCGGCACGGTCGCGTCGGCGACGCCGGCCGGCTTTGCCGCATCCGGTGCCGTGGAGGGCCGGGGCAACGGCTGCGACGGCGCGAACGGAATGGCGATGTCCTCGCCATCCAAATGGACGACTTGGGTGATTTTCTCCTTCGGCCACAGGAAGGAAAACAATCGGAGCACCGGCTGCACGCTAGGGCGGCCGGCGAAGAAGCCGGTGATCCCCTGCGCCATCGACGAACCCGGCGGGAAAATCTCCCGCGCCAAGACTTCCAGCGCTTGTTGATCGGCGTGACGCGCGCCGATCTTGAGCACGACCTCGCGGCTATCTCGGGCCGTGTTTGCGCGATGGGGCCCGTACATGCTCTCGGAGCCCAGCACCTCGATCGAAGTCTCGGAGAAATAGGGCAAGCCGCGCGCGCTGAGCAAACCGCGCAGGCGTGCCAGGATCGCCTCACCGGCGCGCTCGGCCTTGGCGGCGGCCTCGTAGCCACCGATGGTCAGCGTGCCGATGACACGAAAGCCGTCGGGGTAGGTCGCGCTCACCTTCAGCGTCGGCGTCGGCGGACGGCCGCGCGCGCCGGTGACGCGCACCTGATCCGGACCGCTGACGGTCATCGATACATCGCGAAAATCGCAGACCACGTCTGGAAGAATGTACGCGGCCGGATCGCCGATCTCATACAGCATCTGCTCGCCGACCGAGAGCGGCACCACCAGGCCGCCGGTGCCTGGAGGTTTGGTCACGACGAACGATCCATCCGCGCTGCACACCGCGATCGGCATGCCCATATCGTCCCAGCCCGGCACGTCGCGCCAATCGGTGAACAAGCCGCCGGTGACCTGCGCGGCACATTCCAACAAGTGGCCGGCCAAGCTTCCTTGCGCGAGCTTGTCGTAATCCGTCCACGACCAGCCGAAGGCATGCACCATCGGACCGAGCACCACCGCGGAATCGACGCAGCGTCCGGTAATGACCACGTCCGCCCCGCGGTCGAGCGCCAACACGATCGGCTGCGCCCCCAGATAAGCGTTCAGGGTGGTGAGCTTTTCCGGCATCGCGGCGCCAGAAAACATCTCGGGAACACCGGCTTTACGAATTTCGTCGGCGCGACTGCTGAGGTCGTCGCCAGTGACGACGGCGATTTTCAGCGCGATGCCGGCCTCCTCCGCCTTGCGCCGCAACGCCGCGGCGGCCGCCTGCGGATTGATGCCGCCGGCATTGGAGACAAGACGAATGCCCTTTTGTTTGATCTCCGGCAGAAGCGGCGCGATCGCCTCGACAAAATCGGGGACGTAACCGAGCTCAGGTTTGCGGGCGCGCGCGCGCGCCAGCAGCGACATGGTGATCTCGGCTAGATAATCGAAGACCAGAAAATCGATCTTGCCGTGGCGAACAAGCTGTTCGGCGCCGGCGGTGCTATCGCCCCAGAAAGCCGAGGCGCAGCCGATACGCACTGTTTCCTGCGTCATGCCGCTCACCGTCCGGTCCAGACAGGTGAACGTTTCTCATTGAAGGCGCGAAAGCCTTCGCGCGCATCCTGCGTGCGCGCCATCTGCGGCAGCACGCGCTGCGCATATTCGAGCCCCGCCTCCAAGGAGACGCCATCGATCATTGCCAGCGCGCGGCGGCCCATGCCGATCGCGGTCGGCGAAGACGCGATGATCGACGCCAACAGCGCATCGACCTTCTGGTCGAGGTTGGCGCGCGGCACCACATAATTGACCATCCCGTGCGCGAGCGCCTCCGCCGCCGAGACCGGCTCGCCGGTGACGCACAATTCGAGCAATTTGCGCCGCGAGATCGTGCGCAACATGAAGGGCAGGATCATCATCGGGAAAATGCCGATACGGGCTTCCGGCACGCCGAGCCGGGCATGATCGGCCACGACCGCAAAATCGCAGGCGCAGACCAGGCCGAAGCCGCCGGCGAGCGCATGGCCGTTGACGCGCGCGATCACCGGCACGCGGGAATCGACGATGGCGCGGAACAGTTTCACCGCCGGATTATCGCGCTCGGCCGGATCGACGGTGAACGGATCACCTTCAGCATTCGGCTTGAGATCGCCGCCGGCGCAAAACGCTTTCTCGCCGGCGCCAGTGATGACAACGGCCCGGATCGCCGGGGATGCGTCTGCTTGGGCTATGCCGGCGCGAAGACCATCGAACACGGCCTCGTTGAGGGCGTTGCGCCGCTCCTCCCGGTCGATGGTGAGCCAAAGCGCCTGCCCTTTTTGTTCGCAGCGCACGTCCGGCATCGCTTCCTCCATATTGAGTTGGATTCATTTTTGGGGGAGACTAGATGACCCGCGCGGTAATGACAATGCGGAACGCGGGATCAGGGAGGACGGCATGCCCGAGCAAGACCTCGTGCTGGTTGCGACCGACGGTGGCATCGCGCGGATCACATTGAACCGGCCGGACCGGCTGAACGCGCTCGATCACGATTTGGCGCTGGCGCTCACCACCGCGCTGGAATCGCTCGAACACGATCCCTCTCTGCGCGCCGTGACCCTGATGGGCGCTGGACGCATGTTCATGGCCGGCGGCGATATCATGGTCTTCAAGAAGGCCGGCAACGACGCGCCGAAAGTGATCGGCGTGCTGATCGATCTCTTTCATCGCATCATCCGCGCGATCCGGCGGCTGCGGGCGCCGGTGGTGGCGGGCGTGCACGGCGCCGCCGCCGGCGGCGCGGTCGGGCTGGCGCTGGCTTGCGATTTCGTCATCGCCAGCGAGGACGCGACCTTCGTGCCGGCTTACACGAAACTGGGAACCAGTCCCGACGGCGGAACGACCTGGTCGGTGACACGGCTCATCGGCGCGCAACGCGCGCTCGAATGGCTGATGCTCGGAGAGACGATCAACGCCCACGTGGCGAAGGACATGGGCCTGATCTATCGCGTGGTGGCGAAGGATACGCTCGCCGGTGAAGTCGAGGCGCTGGCCCGGCGGATCGCGAGCGGCCCGGCAACGGCGCAAGCCTCGCTCAAGCGCCTCGTCGATCAGGCCCTGCACTCCTCGCTCGATGCGCAACTCGATGCCGAGCGCGAAGCATTCGTGAGCGCCGCCGGGACGGCGGACTTTCGCGAAGGCGTCTCGGCATTTCTGGAGCGGCGGCCGGCGAAATTTCCCGGAAATTGACGGTGACGGTGTTTAGGCGATTTTGCCGGAGGAGGCCGCCGATAATTCGCGGATGATCTGTTCGCGCATCACGTATTTCTGTGGCTTACCGGTTGCCGTCATTGGAAAGTCCGGCACGAAGCGAATGTGGCGCGGCACCTTGTGATGTGAGATTTGGCCGCGACAGAAGGATTGGATTTCGTCGGCGGTCGCCGATTGTCCGGACTTGAGCACGATGAATGCGCAGATGTCTTCGCCAAGGCGGTGATCCGGAACGCCGAACACCTGCGCCGATTGCACCTTCGGATGCCGCAGCAAAAACTCCTCGATCTCGCGCGGATAGATGTTCTCGCCGCCGCGGATGAGCATGTCCTTGAGACGGCCTACAATGGTGCAATAGCCCTGCTCGTCGATGGTCGCGAGATCGCCCGAATGCATCCAGCCCGAAGCGTCGATCGCTTCAGCGCTGCGTTCGCGATCGTCCCAGTAACCGTGCATTACGCCGTAACCGCGGGTGCACAATTCGCCAAACTCGCCGATGCGCACAGCTTTGCCGCTTGCGTCCACGATCTTGACCTCAACATGCGGATGGATACGCCCGACGGTAGCCAGGCGACGGTTGATCGGATCGTCCGGACGCGATTGAAACGACAGCGGGCTCGTTTCGGTCATGCCGTAGCCGATGGTGACTTCGCGCATGTGCATGCGATCGATCACCGCCCGCATCGTGTCAATCGGGCATGGCGCGCCCGCCATGATGCCGGTGCGCAGCGTCGAGATGTCGTAGTTGGCGAAGTTCGGATGCTCGAGCTCGGCGATGAACATGGTCGGAACGCCATGCAGCGCCGTGCATCTATGACGCGCGACGGCGGCGAGCGTCGCTTCGGAATCAAAACCTTCGCCCGGAAATACCATGCCGGCGCCGACGGCCGAGCAGGTGAGCACGCCCAACACCATGCCGAAGCAATGATAGAGCGGCACCGGAATACACAGACGATCTTCGGCCGAGAGGGCCATCGCCTTCGCGGCGTAGCGTGCGTTGTTGACGATGTTGAAATGGGTCAATGTCGCGCCTTTGGGCGCGCCGGTCGTGCCGCTGGTGAACTGGATATTGATGGCGTCGTCGGGATCGAGCGCGGCGGACAATCCCTCCAACCGGCTGCGATGGGCAGGCCCGGCGAGCGACGTGAACTGAGAGAACAAATGGACGCCACCGGGATGCGGACCGTCGTCGAGCAGCACGACGTGTTTGAGATGCGGAAGCCTCGCCGCTCGCAGCAAATCGGCTTGCCGGTCGATCCCCGGCGCGAGCGCGCGCAGCGTCTCGACGTAATCGCTCGAGCGATGGCGCCGCGCCATGATCAGCGCCTTGCAGCCGACCTTGTTGAGCGCATATCCGAGCTCGGACGGCCGATGGGCCGGATTGATGTTGACCAGGATGGCGCCGATGCGCGCGGTGCCGAATTGCGTGTACAGCCACTCCGCGCGATTGGGCGCCCAGATGCCGACCCGATCGCCGCGCCCGATGCCGAGCGCCAGGAGACCGGCAGCGACATCGTTGGCGCGCTCGCGCAAATCGTACCAGGACAGCGACAGCTTTTTCTCGGCGAAAATCGCAGCGGTGCGTCCGCCATACCGTGCACAGGCCCGATCCAACAATTGAGCGACGGTCATGTATTTGAGCGGATCGTCGCTTGTGCCGGCGACGTAAGACAACGGCCCCTGCGGCCGCAAATGATCGTCGCCGCGGCCGCGCAGAAAATTCGAGCTGAACGGATTATGGATGCTCACAGGGCGCCGCTCTTGTCGGGCACGATCGTCGATCAGAAATTCCGCCAATCCCCGAGTTGCTCGAAGGCATGCGCGGCACGATAGATCGTAGTTTCGGCATAATGCTTGCCGACCAGCATCATGCCGATCGGCAATCCATCGCTCATGCCGCAGGGGACCTGCATCGCCGGATGTCCGGTGACGTCGAACGGCGCCGTGTTCGGCAGCATTTCGAAGCCGCGCTGGCACCACAGCGCCAGCGGCGCGTTGTTGGGCGGCAGCGGTGTCGCCTTCAACGGCAGCGTCGGCATCATCAGAAGATCGTAACGCGCCAAGGCATCGTCGTAGGTCTTGCGCAGGAGGCGGCCGAGGTTTTGCGCCTTGGCATAGAAGTGACCGCGGTGATGTTTGATGAAATACTCGCCAGCCAGCATGGAGATTTTCAGCGTGCGCGAGAGTTCGTCGGCGCGCGCCCGCCAATTGGCGTGGGCGTCGAGCAGGCTCGTGGTGTAAAGGCCCTTCCAGTTAAAGCCCATGCCGTTGCCGCTCATCATCTGTGCAACGAGCCCTTCGAGCGCAATCGGCGTCCAGATGGCGGCGCCGTCACGGTGCATGGGGATAGACACGGGCTCGACGATAGCGCCGGCGCTGCGCAAGCGCTCCGCCGCCTCGCGCACCTTGGCATCGACATCCGGCTCGCTGGCCGGCCAGCCGAACCCTTGTTGAACGAGCCCGATGCGCATGCCGGAGACGCCGCGGCCGACGCCGGTCGTGTAGCTGTATTTCTCGACTTGAACATCGTATTGCCGTGGATCGAGCCCATCGGCGCCGGCGATCACTTCCAGCAGCAGCGCGTTGTCGCCGACCGTGGCGGTCATCGGCCCGGCATGGTCGATGGTCGCCTCGATTGGCATGATGCCGGTGTAAGGTACAAGACCGTGCGTCGCCTTCATGCCGTAGCAGCCCGAATAGGCTGCGGGCATGCGGATCGAGCCGCCCTGATCGCCGCCGATCGCCATTTCGACTTCACCGGCGCCGACCAGCGCGCCGCATCCCGACGACGAGCCGCCGGCCGAATAGCCGTGCTTAAAGGGGTTGTGAACCGGACCGTGCGCCGACGTATGGCTGCCGCCGGACAAACAAAAATATTCGCAATGCGCCTTGCCGATGATGGTGCCGCCAGCGTCGAGGATGCGGGTGACGATCGTGGCATCGATATCCGGCACATAGCCTTCGAGCGTCGAGGCGCCATTCATCATCGGCACGCCGGCAAGGCAGATATTGTCTTTGAGCACGATGCGTTTGCCCGAGAGCGGACCGTGCGCGGCACCGCGCACCTCCGTCTTCACCGCCCAGGCATTGAGTGGATTCTCATTGGCGCCGGGGCGATAGCCGGGCGTGCGCGGATACCGCACCGCCGGCAAATAATCGGGCAACTGATTGACCCGGTCGTAGGCCTGGAAGGTGCCCTCCAGCACGTCGAGATATTCGGCAACCTCGCCGGGCGACATGCTCAGATGCAAGGAATCGACGATGTCATGCATCTGTTCGAGCGTTGGCCGTCTGACGGTGGACATGGGGCCCCCTAATGGTGTGGCGGCTGCGGGCGCCGCCGGCGCCGCAATACGCGGTCGCCCGTTGCGGGCGGAAGCTGATGGTGAGGTGCGAGCGGCCGTGGATGAGCGAACAGTAGCGGCTGCCGCCGCACTATCGCGGTTGGCCGGCGCGCGCGCAGAACCGTTCGCCGGCGGCACGACTGCGAGCTGCGGACGCGGCCGCGCCGCGGCGCCACCGCCGGTCCCCGCGTAGGTGCTGCGCGCACCGCCGAGACCGACCAGTTCGGCGATTGCGCCGCCCTGCACGGCACCGACATCGAGTTCGCGGGTGATGCGGCCGCGTTCGACCAGCACGATGCGGCTTGCGACGTCGAGCACGAGCTCGAGATTCTGTTCGACGATCAGCATGGAGAGACGGTGCTTTTCGCGCAAATTCGCCAAAAGCTCGCCGATCTCTTGGACGATGGACGGCTGAATTCCTTCCGAGGGCTCGTCGAGCAGAAGCAGCCACGGCACCGGCACCAGCGCCCGCGCCAGCGCCAGGATCTGCTGCTCGCCGCCGGACAGCGCCCCGCCGCGGCGCTCCAGAAGCCGGGTCAGCCGCGGGAACAGCGCCAGCACGCGCTCGATCGCCCGCTCCTCGGTTTCGCCGGCATCCGGCGTCCAGGCGAGCCGCAGATTTTCATGCGCGCTCAGACCCGGAAGAATGCCGCGGCCCTGCGGCACATACGAGAACTCCAAGCCGGCTGCGCTCATGCGCGGCCCAACCGGTCACATCGACGCCGTCGATCACGATCTTGCCGCCGCGCGCCGGCAGCAGACCCATGATCGCCTTCATGAGCGTGGTCTTGCCCATGCCGTTGTGGCCGACGATACCGATCGCTTCGCCTTCCCAAAGCTGCAGCGAAATGCCATGCAGCACCGGCACTTCGCCGTAGCCGGCCTGCAAGTCGACGATGTCGAGGACAAGACCGTCAGGTGCGGCGGCGCTATCGGCCGCGTTCTCGCTCATTGGCGAATCGCCGGCTTCATGGACGCTCATGCACGGTTCCCCAGATAGACTTCGCGCACACTCGGATCGGTCAGGACCTTCTCGGCGTGGCCTTCCAGTAGGATCGCGCCCTGGTGAAAGACCGTGATCAGCGAGTCGAGCGTCCGCACGAAATGCATGTCGTGATCGACCACGATCAGCGTTGCGGTCTGATTGATGCGGCGGATGATCGCGACCAAGCGCTCGGTCTCGACATTGGTGAGGCCGGCCGCGGGCTCATCGAGCAAAACGAGCCACGGCTTGTTGGCCAGCACGATGCCGATCTCGACCAGTTGGCGTTGGCCATGCGCAAGCTCGCCGACCAGCCGCCGCGCGATGGCGCTCAGCTCGAGCTCGCTCAAGATTTCCTCGACCACGGCGTCGGCACCGTCATGGCCCGCGGTGCGGCGGGCGGACAGCCACAGATTTTCCGCAACCGTAAGCCCGTTCATCACCGAGGGCACCTGCGTTTTGATGCCGATGCCAAGCCGCACGATCTGGTGCGTCGACCAGCCGCTGGTATCCTGACCGCGGATCAGAACCCGGCCGCTGGCATTGGCGCCGCGGATCTGGCCGGTGAGCGATTTGAAGAACGTGCTTTTGCCCGCGCCGTTCGGTCCGATCAGACAACGCAATTCGCGTTCGCGGAGGACGAAATTAACATGATCGACCGCGAGCACGCCGCCAAAGCGCACGGCCAGTTCCTGCGTCTCGACGACCGGCTCGCTCACTGTTTGACGTCCTGCAGTGCGATGCGGCGCCGGCGCGTGCCACGTGCCTGCCGGCGATGAACCTGGGCCTGGGCCAAACGCTGCCGCCAGAGCGTAAAGCTCGGCGCAAAGCCGCGCGGAATGAGCAAAACGACCAAAATAAGGATCGCGCCGAGCACGAGCGAATTGTCGACCAGGGTCTGGTGCCCGAGTTCGAGCTTTAACGAGCCGAGCGCGACTGCAGCGATCATCGGACCAATCAGCGTGCCGAGCCCGCCGACGATGACCCAGATCAGGACCTCGGCCGTGGTGCCGAGGCTGAACACGCTCGGGGTAACGATCTCGGCCCAATTGGCGAACAGGCAACCGGAAAGCCCCGCCATCGCGCCGCAAACGGAAAAGATCGCGGTCTTGTAGGCAGGAACGTTATAGCCAAGCAGCTCCATCCGGGTTTCGTTTTCACGAATGCCGATCAGGGTACGGCCGAAGGCGCTCGACAGAATCCATCGCGCCACCAGATAAGCGATGAACAGGCAGGCGATCACGACGTAATAGTAGGCGGTGCCGTAGATTTCCATCTTTGGATCTCCCGGCACGTTCAGTGTCGGGAAAGCCGGAATGCCGTTGAATCCGCCAAGCCGCGCGTTGCCGATCTTGTAGGCGTCGCCGGCAGTGGCGTTCATAAAGCGGTTGAGGATGAGCGTGACCACCAAGGTCATCACGCCGAGATAGACGTCGCTGATGCGGCCGTAGAACATCATCGCGCCAATGATTGCGGCCACCACGGCCGGGACCAACAGCGCCAGCAGCACCGGCACGGTGCTCTCGCCGATATTGACGGAAGCGATCGCGTAGGTGTAGGCGCCGAGACCGAAATAGGCGGCATGACCGAAGCTGAGAATGCCGGCAAAGCCCCACATCAACGCGAGCGACAGCGCGAACAACGCCCAGACAGCCAGCAGAATTGGCGTGTTGGTCTCGCTCACCAGCGGCAATGCCGCCAGCAGCACCGCCAATGCGGCAAGCCATTGCCAATGGATACGGCCGATGCCGAACGCTGCGCCGGTCATGTGGAGTTACGGAAAAATTGCCCGGTCACGCCCTGCGGCATCAGCCGCAAAAGCACGAGGGCGAGCGCCAGCATGGCGATTTCGCCGAGCACCGGCGTCGAGGCGAACGACACCAACTGATCGACGGCGCCGAACAGCCCGGCCGTGGAGAGCGTGCCGGCGATCACGGCGGCGCCGCCGGTGATGACGGTGATGAACGCCTTGGCGATGTAGGCGCCGCCGATCGACGGCAGCAGCCCGGTGAGCGGCGCCATCACGCCGCCGGCCAGACCCGACAGGGCGGCGCCGACCGTGAACGTCAGCATGAAGATCGTGCTCGGGTTATAGCCGAGCGAAGCGACCACGTCCCTGCCCTGCATGGTGCCGCGCGCGATCAGGCCGACGCGGGTGTAGCGCAACACGAACCACATCGCGCACATGAGGACGGCGGCTACCGCGATCACGAACAGATTGTAGCCGCCCATCTGGTAGTGGCCGATGCGATAGCCGGGGATCGGCGTCGGCACGCTGACCGGCGTATTGCCGAAGATCAGGGTTACCAGCCCGATCAGCAGCAGGCTTAACCCCCACGTCGCGAGCATGATATCGATCATGCGCCCGTAGAGAAAACGCACAATCAGGCGTTCGACGATCAGCCCGATGATGCCGACCACAATCGGCGCAATCACCAGCATGGCGAAATAAATGTTGATGCCGGCCTTGGCGGCCGCGATCGTCGCGTAACCGCCGAGCATGACGAACTCGCCGTGGGCGAGATTGATTACGCGCATCATTCCAAACACGATCGCCAATCCCGCGCTGATCAGCGCGAGAAACCCGATCATGTAGAGAATCTCCAGAACGACGATCGCCGCGTAGTCCATTCCACCGGCCCGCTTGGCGGCGGCGGGCAGCCCGCCCGCCGCGCTTGCAGCGGAATTGTTTCAGACCGAAACGATTCCGCTCTTCGTTATTGGTTAGAGCATGATCTCGTTGGAAAGCCGGTTTCCACTATTCCGGATCACGCCCTTAGATCTTGACCTCGTACTGCGTGTTGTCGTCCGGGTTTTTCTGCAGATCGCAGTACTGCGCCGTGTCGGCCGGCGGCCGCTGCGGCGCGGTGTCGATGATGGTGAGCTTCTGATCCTTGACCACCATCAGATGAATGTCGAGTGCGCAATGGTGGGTCTTGGGGTCGACGGCGACGATCCCGGCCGGGCCTTCGATCTTCAAGCCGGTCTCGAGCGCCTTGATCACTGCGTCGCGTTCCACCGACCCCGCTTTGCGCACCGCTTCCGCCCACAGCATGATGCCCTGATATTGCGATACCGCGAGCTCATGCACCAGCTTGGCATCGCCATATTTCTTCGCCCAGGCGGCGAGGAACTTCTTGTTCGCCGGCGTATCGATCTCGGGGCTGTAATTGCCGGCGATCAGGATGCCGTCGCCCTCGGCGGCTGACAGCGCCAGATGCTCGTTGCCGACGCCGAATGTGGTCGAGGTCAGCGGGATCTTCTTGTTCATGCCCGATGCCGCCCACTGGCGGAAGAACGACATGTGGGCGCCGCCGACCAGCGCAGCAACGACGAAGCTGGGCCCGGCATCCTGGATCTTGGCGATGGTCGATCCGAAATCGGAGACATCGAGCGGGAAGAAGTTGGTGGCGAGAACGGTGCCCTTGCGCTGCTCGACATAATGGGCAACCCATTTCGCGGTGATCTGGCCGTAGTTATAGTCGGCCGCCAGCACGTAGACCTTGTTGCCCCACTTCTTCATCGCATAATCGATGATCGGCTCGACCGCTTGGGCCGGCGTCGTGCCGGTGACGAAGCAATTGCGGTCGCAGACGCCGCCCTCATAGAGGATGTTGTAGAAGTAAAGCGTGTTGCCGCGGCGGAAGGTCTGGCGGATCGCCTCACGCGACGCCGAGGTGATGCCGGCGTGCGCTACATCGACCTTGTCTTCGCGAACGAGCTGCTGTGCGTATTTGGTGTAGAGCGCGATATCCGACTGGCTGTCGTATTGCTTGAGATCGATCTTGCGCCCAAGCAAACCGCCGGCTGCATTGATTTCCTCCACCGCCAGGTTGTTCGCCATCACGATCGGCTTGCCGTAGATGTCGAGCACACCGGAATTGTCGTCGATGGCGCCGAGCTTGATCGCCGCGTCCTCCGCGTGGACGGGAAACAGCGGCACGCCGGCCAGCACAGCAGCGGCACCGGCGGAATTGAGCAAGGTCCTGCGGGAGATCATGGAAGCGTTCCTTCGGGTTCTCTGATGTCGGTAAACCTGTGCAGTCACTTTTCGCTGGATTCGGCTTCGCCGTTTTTCTTGTGATGGACGACGCTGGTGCCCGACGGCTCGACAGCCGAGGCAAAATCCAGCCCGATCGAGTCGCCGATGCTGCGCAGCGCCGGAAGCTGCAGCGCCATGCCGAGGATGCTGTCCATCACTTGATTGATCGGGGTCTTCTGAGCGCCATCGCCAGTGCTGCCCGGCGCACCCGACGAGCCGCCGCCGAAGCCGTTGAGCTGATGAATGCGGATCGATTCGATTTTTTCCGCGGGCTTCATCATCTGCGAGACAATTTCGGGCAGCCGGTCGAGCCGGTATTGCTCGAGCTTCATGCGGATCAGCGCGTCGGTCTGTGAATTCTCCGCGTCGATCACCGCGCGCTCGCCTTCGGACTGCGCCAAAAGCCGCAAACGTTCGGCCTCGGCTTTGGTCCGCACCGCCTCGGCCTCGGCGCGGATCCGCCGCAGCAGCACGCCCGCTTCGGTCTCGGCCTTGGCCTGGTCCACGGCGCCCTGCTCGTTGACGCGCTTGAGCGCAATCTCGTGGGAGCGATCGGCGACGGCGCGATCGCGCTCGGTCTGCACATGCTCTTCGGCCAGCACCACTTCGGTGCGAGCCAACTCCGCCTGGGCGCGCGATTTCGCCTCTTCCACATGCTTGGCGGCAAGTTGAATGGCGCTGTCGACTTTCTTGAGCTCGACACCGAGCTGCGACTCCACTTCGAGCTTGCGCAACTGGCTCTGCTTGGCGACTTCGGTGGCCTTGGTCTGACGCTCCCGCTCGATGCGCGCTTCTTCGGAGGCGATCATCGCCTCCTCGCGCGCCTTGGCGGCTTCCGCGTCGCTTGCCGCGCGAATTTTCTCGATCTCCAGATGCTGGTTGATCTGCGCTTCTTCTTCCTGCTTAGACAGGACAAGCCGCTGCTTGGTGGCCTCGAGCTGAGTCTGCCGCACCGAAATGTCGGCATCCGCCTCGATCTCGGCCCGCTTCTTGCGGTTGACGGCGATGATCTCGGCGAGCTTGCGCAGCCCTACCGCGTTGAAAGCGTTGTTCTCGTCGAACGACGAAAACGCCGACTGATCGAGCCGCGTCAACGAAACCGAATCCAGCAAAATACCGTTCTGTTTGAGATTCTCGCGCAACAGATCGGAGATGCTGGAAACGAACTCGGCGCGGCCCTCGTGCAAGCTATCCATGGTATGGCGCGCCGCCACCGCCTGCACGGCGTCGACAAAACGGCCCTCGAGCAGATTGCGAATGCCGTCGACGGTGAAAGACTTGGCGCCGAGCGCCTGCGCGGCGGTGGCAATGCCGTCGGCTGTCGGGATCACCCGCACATAGAACTCGAGCTCGACATCGACCCGCATGCGATCTTCGGTGATCACAGATTTGTCGCCGGTGCGACGGACCTCGATGCGCAAGGTGCGCATGTTGATCTCTTCGACCTTGTGCAGGAAAGGCAGCGCCAGGCAGCCGCCGGAGATGAGAATGCGCTGCCCGCCGAAGCCGGTCCGGACCAGCGCAATGTCGCGCGTCGACTTGCGATAGAAGCGGTTGAGAAACAAAACCGCGATTGCGATCACCACAACCGCGACGGCTATGGCAAGCACCCATCCGAGGATGACCATGGCCCCCACCTCGTGGTCTAACACCTGAAACTATTTGAAAAGTGAAGTATCTCCCTACGGCTGTCAATAGGCCCCGCGTAGCGTTCCGGCGCCCGTTTACTTGTTTGACGGCAAGAGGGTGAGAGGCGTGCGCAACGGCGGCAAAACGTTAGCGCTCATGTGCACACGCGGCGGCTACGGCGCCGTGCGATGGATCAGTGCTGACAACAAGCGCTTGAGCTCTTCGGTCTCGCGATCGCCGTAGCCCTCGACGATTTCGGCCTGCCGCAAATTGGCCAGCCGGCTGAGCCGATCGTTGAGCGTCCGGCCTCGTTCCGAAATGAAAATCAGCACCTTACGGCCATCCTTCGGATCCGGGCGGCGGTAAACGAGCGCATCCGAGATCATGCGGTCGATCATCTTGGTCAGGGTCGGATGATTAAGAAGCGCAGCCTGCGTGAGGTTGCTCATGGAACGCCCGTTCTTCTCGACCAGAAGCTTCAAGATGCGCCAGTGCTCGACCGGCACGCCTTCGCCGCGAAACTCTTCATCGAGTTGCTGGTGGACCTGCCGGGTCGCCCACGCCAAAAGATAAGCAATGTGCTCGTTAATCGGGCGATTACGGGTCATTGGCCATTGCCCTCTCGGAGAATCCGTTTCCACGGGCCGCCCTTAGCTGCTAGCATTTTATGCGGCAGATAACCATTCGACGTCGGTATATCTGGTAGCGGCCCGGGACAGGGCGGTTCGATGACTGTTACATCGCCAATCGCGGCACTGCGTCCGCGCTCGCTCCCGGCGCGAGTGATCGGTGGGCGCTGCGATGATCTGGACGTTTCGTTGGCGCGGGCGCGAAGCCGCTCCGATCGCCTGCGTATCGCGTTTCTCATTCCGCTGAGCGGCCCAGCCGGCCTGTGGGGGCCGTCATGCCAGGCGAGCGCCACGCTAGCGGCGCAGGAAGTAAACGCTGCGGGCGGCATTCTCGGCCGTGAGATCGAGCTTGTTTTTGCTGATGCCGGTGCCGACCCCGAACTGGTCGCCGAGGACACGCTCGATCTGATCGCGGAGAACCGTGCCGAGGCGGTGATCGGCATGCATATCAGCGCCGTGCGCCAGGCGCTGGTGCGCGCGTTGCGCGGCCGGCTGCCATACGTTTACACGCCGGTTTATGAAGGCGGCGAACGCTCGCCCGGATTGTTCATGGTCGGCGAGACGCCGGCGCGTCAGCTCAAGCCAGCGATCCACTGGCTCGCTGAGCACCGGCGCGCGCGCCGATGGTACCTGATCGGCAACGACTATATCTGGCCGCACGTCTCGCACCGCGCCGCGCGCCGCTACGTCAAAGAGACCGGCGGCGAGGTGCTCGGCGTCGACTATGTGCCCTTCGGGTGCGAGGACCACGACGACTATCTGGCGCGCATCCGTAAAGCACAGCCCGACGTCGTTTTGGTCTCCATGGTCGGCACCGATTGCGTCACGTTCAATCGCGCCTTCGCGGCCGCCGGCCTCGCCCGTCACATGCTGCGCCTGTCCGTTGCCAGCGAAGAAAATACGCTCTTGGGCATCGGCGCCCGGCAAGCGGAGAATTTCTACTTCACTGCCGGCTACCTGGCCGTACTCGACACCCCGGCCAATCAGGCGTTTCTTGACCGCTACCACGGCGCCTTCGGTCGCGATGCGCCGATGCCCAATACGATCGGGCAATCCTGTTACGAAGGCATTCGCCTCTATACGGAACTTACGCGCCGCGCCGGCGCGCTTGGCGTCGCTGACCTTTCACGGGTGTCGGAAGGGCTCAGCTATGCAGGCGGCCGCGGCCGCGTCACTATGCGGTCGCACCACCTCCTGTCCGATATCTACCTGGCGCAGGCCGATGGGCTGAAGTTCAAGATCCTGGCGCACTTCCCGGCGCCGTAAGCGTCTCAAGCTGCGAAAGCGCTTCGGTGCTCTTCCAGCTTGCGGATCATGCTGGCGGTGTTCTCGACTTGCGCAAAAGCGGCTTTCAGCGTCGCCAGCACCACGGGCTGAATCTGCTCCGCCGAAATTTCCGGCGTGTTGAATGTTGCGGTGCCGTCGCTGATGAAGAACACCTTGTAGTCCCGCATATTGGCTTCGCGTGCCGTCGTCTCGCAGCACACATTGGTGCAAATACCGGTGATGATCACCGTATCGATGCCGCGATTGCGCAAAATGAGATCGAGATCGGTGCCATGGAAGGCGCCATAGCGGGGCTTCTCGAGCAGAATGTCGTTCTTGCCGACAACAATGTCCGGATGCAGCTCGGCCTGTCTGTTGCCTTTGTTGATCAGGCCGGCGGCTATGGCCGGAATGATCACCCCCATCACGCCGGTATTGCTGCCGTCCGGGCGCACCAGATGCAGCGTATGAATGACCAGCGCGCCGCGCCGGCGGCAGACATCGGCAAGCTTATTGATGCGCGGAACGATCTCGCGGCCGCGCGGCGCCGCAACTGGCGAATTCTCGACAAAGCAATTCTGCATGTCGATGTTGAGGAGCGCGGTCTTGCGCGGATCGAATTTAAAATCGGTCATGCTTGCCTCCTTGGCTCGCTGCGCCGTGCTGACTACACCGACAACAGCGACCGCAGTTTCGCGTCACGCGCCTTGTACTCGGCGCGCGCTTTCAGCGCGGCTTCCATGTCGACGGCCACGAAACGCGCCAGATTGTTCGGCTGCATCTGCGCGACGCGGTCCATGTCAGCGCTGATTACGGTGCCGATCATGGCGTAGCCGCCGCCCGACACGGCATCGCGATGCAGGATGATCGGCTCGAGGCCGCCCGGCACCTGGATCGAGCCGTAGGGATAGCCGGCGTCCACGATGTTGGACGGATCGGACCCGGCGCCGAACGGCTGCTTGCGTTCACGGAACGATAGCGGACGCCCCTTACGGTAGCGATAGCCGATGCGGTCGGCTTCCGGCGCCACCGTCCAGGTATCCTCGAAAAAGTTCTTGGCCGCTTCGTCGGTGAGACGATGGAAGTAGAGACCGGTCAGGACGCGCACTTCGAGCGACTTCGGATAGCTCGGCGCCAATTCGCTCGCGAGCTTGCGGCCGGCGCGCGCGTTTGAGCGTGGCGTGCCCACCGGCACCACGTCGCCGGCGGCAACCTTGCGGCCGGAAAATCCACCCAGTGCGCCAAGCCCATAGGTCGAGCGGCTGCCGAGAACTACCGGCACGTCGATGCCGCCGGCAACGGCGATGTAACAACGCGCGCCGGCTTTCATGAAATCAAAGGTGAGTTTGTCGTCTGCTTTGACGGCGAACAACTCGTTGCGTGGCCGTGCCTCGCCGTTGACCTTCGGCGTCGCTTCAGCGCCGCTGATCGCGATAATCGCCGGCGCGCGAAACACCAGCTCCGGCGCCAGCAGGCTCGCTTCGAGAACGGCGGCGCCCTCGTCGTTGCCGACCAGAAGATTGGCGACCTTGAGCGCGTATTGATCGAGCGCACCCGACAGCGGAATGCCGACATTGTAATAGCCCGGCCGGCCAGCATCCTGGACGGTGGTCGCGAGACCCGGCTTGATCACCTCAATGGCCATAGAGCGCCCCCGACAGATGCCGGGCGTAGCCGCTCGGATCCTTGTGAAACTCTTTCAACGAGAACGTGACCGGCCGGAACGTCATGTTGAAGGTACCAGCCTCGACCGCCTTCAGGTCGCGGTCATATTCCTCGCGCGTGATCGGTTTGAACTTCACCATGTCGCCGGGCTTGAAGACGGCGAGGAAGTCCTTGAAATACGGCAATGTCTGCGCCGGATCGTAGATCGGCGCCGGCGTGATGCCGAGCATCTGATAGCCGCCGGCGCCGCGCACCGAATAGATCGCCGTGAAGCAACCGCCGTACCCGATGGTCAGCTTCGGCGTGTCGGTGCGCGGCCGCAGATATTTCGGCACCTCGATCTGCTTCGATCGCTCGACGATCTGATAAAGCCAGGGCAGACCGGCGACAAAGCCGACCATCGATACGAACCACGGCGCGCCGGAGTGCGCGGCGACGAAATCGTCGATGGTCTTATAGCCGTTGATGCGGGCGGCGTATTCAATGTCTGTGCTGCTTGGATCCTGGTGGCGTTCGCGGAAGCGCGCTCCGGTCTCTTTGGTCCAGGGGTCGTCGTAAAGCACCGGCATCTCGACAATGCGCGTCGCCAGTTCGATCTCCGCCTCCCCGACCTCCTCTTCGATCTCCTTCAAGGTGGCCAGCATCTTGTCCGGGTGGATCACATCCGGATCGAAGCGCACCAGATAGGACGCGTTCGACGGGCAGATTTCCGTGACACCGGGAATCTTGCGCTTCTCGAGTTCCTTGCAGATCGCCATGCCCTTGAAAAAGGCTTCCAGCGACATCTGCTCGCCGATCTCGGCGAAGACATGCTCGTCGGCGCCGAAGGAGTATCGAATTCCGCTCATGCGTGTCTGCCCCCCGTTGCCTACCCCGCAGGCGGCTGCTGCGCCGCCAGCCATCGCTCCAGAAACCCGGTGTCGAAACGCGCCGCGTGCACGTCTTCCAGCCTGGCCAGCCGTTTATGCAGCCCCGCGGTCGTGACCACACCTTCGATTGCAAACTCGTCAAGCGCCCGGCGCAGGCGCGCCAGCGCCAGATCCCGAGTTTCGGCATGGACAACGATCTTGGCAAGGAGAGAGTCGTAATAGGCCGGCACCGCATAGCCAGGATAGAGCATGGTATCGACCCGCACCCCGGGCCCTGCCGGCAGCGCCAGCGCGGCAACCTTGCCGGGCGAAGGCCGAAAGTTCTTGTCCGGATCCTCGGCATTGATCCGCACCTCGATGCTGGCGCCGCGCCTCTGCACGTCGGCTTGTGTCAGCCGCAGCGGCTCGCCCTGCGCGATGCGGATCATCTCGCGCACCAGGTCGATGCCGGTGATCATCTCGGTGATCGGATGCTCGACCTGGATGCGGGTATTCATCTCGATAAAGAAAAATTTGCCGGTCTCTTCGTCGTAGAGATATTCCAGCGTCCCGGCCCCGCGATAGCCGGCGCGCGCCGCGAGCCGCACGGCCGACGCGCATAATTCCTGACGCGTTTTCTCGTCGATCGCCGGCGACGGCGCTTCCTCCCAGACTTTTTGGCGTCGCCGCTGCAGCGAGCATTCGCGCTCGAAGCAATGGATGACATTCTTGCCATCGCCGAGCACCTGCACTTCCAGATGACGTGCGCGCGCGAGGAAACGCTCAAGATAAAGCGCACCATTGCCGAAGGCCGCCTTGGCTTCGGCTTGCGCGGTGTGAAATTGATGTTCGAAGCCGGCCTCATCGTGCGCGACGCGAATGCCGCGACCGCCACCACCGGCGCTTGCTTTAAGCATGACCGGAAAGCCGATCGCGCGGGCCGCGGCCAGCGCTTGATCGATGTCGGCGACCTCGCCTTCGCTACCCGGCACCACCGGCACGCCGGCAGCCTGTGCGGCCGCGCGCGCCGCCGCCTTGTCGCCCATCATCCGGATCGTGTCGGCGCTTGGCCCGACGAAAACGAGCCCCGCCGCGGCGACGGCATCAACGAAACGCGGATTCTCGGACAAAAAGCCATAGCCAGGATGGATCGCGCCGGCACCGGACTGTTGCGCGGCCGCAATGATCGCATCGATGTTCAGGTAGCTCTTGCCGGCGGGCGACGGTCCGATGTGGACGGCCTCGTCGGCAAGACGCACGGCGAGGCTCTCTTTATCGGCGTCGCTGAAGACCGCGACGGTGCGCAGATCGAGTTCTTTTGCCGCGCGGATGATCCGCACGGCAATCTCGCCGCGATTGGCGACTAACAGTTTGTCGAACACGCACGTCTTCCGCTATCGCCGTTCTGCCGGGCCGCAGACATTCCCTTTATCTCGGCGGGCCGTCAAGCTTGCGCTCAATATCCAAGCGCCATGCCGTCTTTGCGCGGATCGGAGCCTCCGATAAGGACACCGCGCTCGTAATCGATCCAGATGGCCTGGCAGCCGCCGAGCGGCTTCTCGGTAAAAACCACCTTGTGGCCGCGCCGTTCGAGTTCGGCCGCCGTGCCGGTATCGATCGTCGGCTCAAGTTGCAGCACGCCCCCATAAGCGAAGCTTCGCGGCGCGTCGGCCGCAGCCTGCGGATCGAGCCCGCCGCGCAACAGCCGGGTGAGAAAGTGCGCATGACCGGCAGCCTGATAATGACCGCCCATGACGCCGAACGGCATGACGGCACGCCCGTTCTTGACCACCATGCCCGGAATGATGGTGTGTAGCGGCCGCTTGCGCGGGCCGATCGCGTTCGGGTGCCCCGGCAACACGCGGAAGCTCGAGCCGCGGCTGTGAAACAACACGCCGCTGTTCGCAGCCATGATGCCGGAGCCGAACTCGGCGAACAGCGAATTGATGAACGAGATGGCGTTGCCGTCGCGATCGACGACCGCGAGATAGACCGTATCCCGGTGCTCCACCTCATCGAGCAGCAGAGCTTTGGATGACCGGCCAAGGGTGACCGCCGCCTGAATTCGATCGGCGTAGGCGTCGGACAGAAAACGCGCGACATCGAATGGATTGGCGACGGGATCGCAGAAATAGGCATCACGCGCGCCGTAAGCGGCCTTGGCGACCTCGGCCAAAAGATGAATTTGATCGGCTTCGCTGGACGGCGTGTCGAAGAGATCGAATCCCGCCAGCGCCTTGACCATCATCAGCGCGACGATACCCTGCCCGTTGGGGGGGCATTCGTAAACGTCGTGTGCCGCATAGGTCGCCGATATCGCCGTTTCGTAAACCGCCGTTTGCGCGGCGAAATCTTCAAGCGTGTGCAAGCCGCCGGCAGCCCGAAGCCGGGCAACCATGTCGTCGGCGACCGGCCCTTCGTAAAAGCCGCGTCGGCCCTCTTTGGCGATCCGCCGCAGCGTGGCGGCCAAGAGCGGTTGCCGCACCACGTCGCCGAGGACGAGCGGCTTTCCGTCAGGCAGGAAGATTGGCGCGGCCGTCGGATCGTTGACGACTTGCGCGCAACTTTTACTGAGATCGAACGCCACCCGTGGCGCTATCGGGCAGCCTTCCTCGGCCAACCGAATCGCCGGCTGCAGCAACTCTCCCAACTCCCGGGTGCCGTGATCGGTCAGCAACCGAATCCAGGCATCCACCGCGCCCGGCACGGTCACGGCGTGCGCGGACCGTTCCGGGATGTCGCGAAAGCCGCGCTCCAAATACCAATCGAGTGTCGCCGCCGCCGGTGCGCGGCCGGAGCCGTTGAGGGCCAACGGCAAACCGCCCTTCAGTGAATAGAGGACGAAACTATCGCCGCCGATACCGGTCATGTGCGGCTCGGCCACGCAGAGTACGGCCGACGCCGCAATCGCGGCATCGACGGCGTTGCCGCCATCGCGCAGAATTGCCACGGCAGTCTCGGTAGCGAGCGGATGCGAGGTCGCGGCCATCGCTTCGTTGCTGACGGCGGCCGAGCGAGCCGGCCGCTGGAAATGCTTCATTGTTTTTGGTGTCCCGGCAGAAAGATAAAGTTCGGCTTAGCAGCAAAAGGCCGCGAGGCAAGGGTGGGCTTTGCCCGCCCCGCCCGCCTGCTCCGCTTAAAGCGGCGGCGTCGATGCCGGCGGCTTGCGATGGTGCGTCGCCTGTTCGAAAGCGTAGCCAAGCCGGAAAAGGTCGGGCTCGTGATAAGGCAGCACCACCATTTCCAGACCCACCGGAATGCCGGCCGGCGAGAAACCAGCCGGCAGGCAGATCGACGGCAGCCACGTCTGCGCGGCGATGAGCGTGTTGGTCGGGAAGGTCAGGACCGTCCAACGGCCGTTGTTGAGCTCTTCGCGCGTTGGCGGCAACACCTGACAAGATGGGAAACAAATACCATCGAGCTTATTGGCGGCGATGATGTTGACCACCGCGCGCTGGAAGGCATCCCGCGCGGCGAGCTTGCGATAATATTCGGGATCGTCTTCCGGCTTCGCCGGGCCAGTCATGATGTCTTTGATGAGATCGAGATTCTTGTGATACTTGCCGTCCTTGTAGATCGCGTCGAGCGACTTGTAGGCGAAGTCTGGATTCTTGCCGAGGAACGCATTGATGTCGTGGCGCGAGTGGGTGATGTAGAGCGACGTCTCGATGATGAAATCCATCATCTTCGGGAGGCTGACCTCGACAACCTCGGCGCCGGCAGCCGCGATTGATTTGATCGCCGCGCGCACGACTTTATTCACCTCGGCGCAATCCGGATCGCTGTCGCTGCCGAAAGCTTCTTTCAGAACGCCGATGCGCGCGCCCTTCAGGCCGTTCGGATCGAGGTTCTGCGTGTAGCTGCCCTTGTGGCCGGCGATCGCATAGGCGGCCGTGTAGGGATCCGCCGGATCGTAGCCGACGATGGCATCGAGCACGATGGCAGTGTCCTTGACGCTGCGGCCCATCGGCCCGGCGGTGTCCTGAAAGACCACGAGCGGGGAAAGCCCCTTGCGGCTGATCAGGCCCGGGGTCACGCGCACGCCGACCAAATTGTCGAAGCTCGCCGGCAGGCGGATGGAGCCGCCGGTGTCCTCGCCGATACCCACTGTCGCCAGATTGGCGGCGATCGCAGCGCCGGTACCGGCGCTCGAGCCGCCCGGATCGCGGGCGAGGTCGTACGGATTCTTGGTCTCGCCGCTGGCCGACGAATAGCCGAACCAGGAGGTGGCGAAATCCGGCAAGGTCGTTTTGCCGAGGATGATCGCGCCGGCCTCTTTGAGCTTGGCCACCAGCGTCGAGTCTTCCTTCGGCACATAGCCCTTGATGGCGATCGAGCCGAAGCTTGTCGGAATTCCCTTGCTCTCGGCTTGATCCTTGACGGCGATCGGTATGCCGTGCAACGGGCCGCTCAGCTTCCCGGATTTCTGGAAAGCGGCATCGAGTGCGGCGGCCTCCTTCAGGGCCTCCGGATTGAGCGCGACAAAAGCATTCAGCGCCGGTCCGGTCTGATCGTAGGCCGCAATCCTGTCCAGATAAGCTTGCACGAGCTCGACGCAGGTCAGCGTCTTTGCCTGGTAGGCGGCGTGTATCTGGTCGATCGTCGCTTCTTCGAGAACAAAACTCTTGGCCACGGACCTCTCCTTGATGATTCCAATCCCGGACGAGCAAGGCCGACGACACCGAAAGGGCGCGGCGGCCGCAAGTATTCTTTATTTGGCGCGCACCAAGCGGGTCAGACCGCCGTCGAGCGCCAACGCCGCGACGATGATCGCGCCTTTGATGATCGATTGATAGTAGGGGCTGACGTCGAGCAGAACGAAACCGTTCGAGATCGTGGCGATGATCCCGAGTCCCACGACAGTGCGCCACATCGCGCCGACGCCGCCCGACAGCGAAGTGCCACCGACTACCACGATGGTGAGCACGTCGAAAATGATGCCGGGGTCGAGATTGGCCTGCGCCGACGAAAGCTGCGAGGCAATGATGCTGCCAGCGAGGCCGATGCAGCCCCCGAGCAAGACGTAGGTACTGGCAACCACCGTGCGCACGCGGATGCCGGAGAGCCGGCTCGCCTCGTAATTGCCGCCAACCGAATAAATCGCCTCGCCATAGACGGTACGCGCCAGGATGAAACCGAACACCAAGAGAAAAACGATCAAAAGCATGCCGGAATAAGGAATGCCGTGCCAGCGCCCGGCGCCGAGCGTGCCGAAATCCGGATCGTCGACCAGAAACGCCGCGTTCTTGGTCATCACCAGCGCGACGCCGTTGATGACAAAACCACTGCCCACGGTGGTGATGAACGGATTAATGCGTACTACGGCGACCAGAAGCCCATTGGCCAGTCCGAACAGCAGCCCGACCACGATTGCTGCCGCAAACGCGATCGACGGCGGATAGCTCTGGCCCACATAGGCAGCGACCACCGCGCAGAGCGAGTAGCCCGAGGCCACCGACAGATCGAAGCCGCCGGTGAGAATGACGAAGGTCATCCCCACGGCCATAATGCCGGCCGGCGCCCACTGGGAGAGCATGTTGAAGATGTTCTGCCCCGATAGGAAGGCCGGGTTGCCGATCCCGACCACCGCCACAAGCAGCACCAGCGTGAGGATAATGCCGTAGACGCGGATCAGCGTCGGCAATTGATCGCGCCACGCGCCCACTGGCCGGGTCACAGGACGCGCCGTATTGATTGTGGTCATCCGAAAACTCGCAAAGCTAGCTCGCCATGGCGGGACGGTTTTCGACCGCGAAGATCAGATTGAGAATGCGCTCGACACTCGCCTCATGGCCGTCGAGCGTTGCAATTTGCTTGCCGCGCGCCATGACCAGGACGCGGTCGGCATGCTCGACGACTTCTTCGAGGTCGGAGGAGACCAGAATGACGCCCATGCCCTGATCGCTGAGGCTGCGGATGGTCTGGAAGATTTCTTGCTTGGCGCCGAGATCGATGCCGCGGGTCGGCTCGTCGAGCAGCAGCACCCGCGGCCGGCGATGCAGCCATTTGCCGATGACAAGCTTTTGTTGATTACCGCCGGAGAGATGCAGTGCGTCGGTGTCGAGCCGATCGGGATTGAAGCCGATCTGCCGGGCCAGCATGGTGGCGGTGGCGCGCCGCGCGCCCGGCGAGACGAAGGGGCCTCTGGCGACGGAACCGATATCCGCGAGCAAAAGGTTCGAAATAGCCGAACGCGACAGCACCAGGCCTTCGCGCTTGCGGTCTTCCGGCGCCAACGCGATGCCGCGCGCGATCGCCGCGCCGACCGACGGCGGCCACGGCGCGTCCTGTCCGCCGATCGCCATGCTGCCTTCGGACAACGGCTCCAGTCCGGCAACACAGCGCAAAACTTCGGTGCGGCCGGCGCCGACCAGCCCCGCGATGCCGAGCACCTCCCCTTCGCCGAGTTCGAAATTGATGCCCGAAACCTTGCCGGGCAATGACAGATTGCGCACGCGCAAAAGCTCTTTGACCTCAGTGCGCTCGCGTTTGCGGCCGGGAACGATCTGCACGTCACCGAGCATGGCTTTTACCAGCGTGTCTTTGCTCCAAGAAGCAGACGGTCGCGTTTCAATCAGCTGCCCGTCGCGCATCACCGAGACGCGGTCGCACAGCCGCAGCACCTCGTCGAGATCGTGCGAAATGAAAATGATCGATACGTTGTTTTCTTTCAGTCGCCCGATCAGCTCGTAAAGCCGCGAGCGCTCGAACGGACCGAGCGGCGCGGTCGGCTCGTCCATGATGATGACATCATGCTCGGCATGAACCGCACGCATGATTTCCAGCATCTGCTGATTGGCGACCGAGAGCGTCCGAGCTATTGTCTGCGGCTCAATCTTGAGACCCATCCATTGCGCCAGCTCGCGAAAGCGCTTCTCCATACCGCTTCGGTCGACGACGAACCAGCGGCTCGGCACTTCGCCCAAGAAAACGTTCGAGACCGCCGACATTTCCGGAATGATGGTCAATTCCTGATAGATCGCGGCGATGCCGTTGTTGCGTTGCGCCCGCGGATCTTCGAACGAGATCGGTCGTCCCTGCACTTCGATGTCGCCGGTGTCGGGTGTGCTGGCGCCCGACAGCATGCGAATGAAGGTCGATTTGCCGGCGCCGTTGGCGCCGACCAGCCCGTGCACTTCGCCGGTTTCCAGCACGAAGCTGACTTTGCGCAGCGCCTGGACACCGGGAAACGATTTCGAGACGTTGCGCACGCGGATGGCGAGCGTCGACTCGCTGACTCGCTTGCTGCCGATCGGGGACTCCACCATCGCGGCCTTCCCTTAAAGTCGCAGGGTCCCGGGCCGAGACGGCCCGGAACCCCAACGACATTGCGCGATCGCGCTTAGTAGACCGGCTCGTACTTATCGGCGTTGGACTTGGTCATAAAGATCGTGCCGGTGGTGTTGACGATTTCCGGCAGCAACGCCTCGTCGATATAGGCATTGATCGGCTTGCCTTCGAGCGCCATCATCAGCGCGGCGGCGCCGTAATAGGCTTCCTGGTAGGGCAGATACGCCGTCGTCTGCGCCCAGGTGCCGGCGCGGACTTTGCCGATGCCGACTTTGGTGCCGCCGCCGGAGAAGATCTGGACGTCCTTGCCCGGCACTTTGCCGGCCGCGACCACCGCCTGCTCGACGCCGCGCGACATATCATCCCACGAGGAAATGATGATGTTGATGTCGGGGTGCGCCAGCAACGCGCTCTGGATCTTGGTCAGAGCGATGCGCGGATCGAAATTCGCCGGCTCGTCGACCACGACTTTCACATTCGGATACTTGGCGGCCGCCTTCTTGATGGCGTTCTCCCAGTACGTGAACAGGTCGGAGCCGACGAAGCCGCCGACCGCCGCCACCGAGCATTTGTCCTTGCAGGAGGCAAAGGCGCTGTCGATGAATTCGTCGAAGTGCTTCGGTCCCTGCATGGTCAGCGTTGCTGAGAGGCCGGGCGTGTAATCGGGATCGCCGCACATGGCGATATCGATGGAGACGACCGGCTTTCCGGTCGGCTTGAGCAGACGATTGTAGAGGCCACAGCCGGGCTGCGCCGCAGCCGGCCCGAACAGATAGCCGTCGAAACCTTCGGTGACCGCATTCTCGACCACCTTGGCCTGCGTGGCCGGGCTGAAGTTGGCATCGAAGATCTTGTATTCGAAGCCGAACTTCGCGGCCGCCGCCTTGAGACCCGCAAGCCGCGCCAGACAGTACGGATTGTCGACGCATTCGGTCAGGTAAGCGATGCGATATTTCTTCGTCGGCTTTTCACCCGACTTGTCGTAGTCGACAACGGCCTTCGCCGCCGGCGACATCTCGACGGCCGCGGCGTTGTGAGCGGCAGTGGCGACCAGCGCGGCACCGACCGCGAGCGCAGCGATTGCGGATAGCGACCGCCGCTTCCTTCCGAGTGTTGCAAACCAATCGATCATCATATGCCCCTTTGTTAGGTGGAAGGTGGAAATTGCAAGGCGTTGCGCGAGAGCCTGTTCCGTGGCTGTCAACCGACAGGCGCGGCGCCAGAGCCTCGGGCAACTGTCATGGGTGAGATCGTCGCGGGCGCGGTCGGTAGCGCCGGCACGATGGAGCGCGGAGCGTGCGCGATCCGCTTGGTGTGCCGACGAAAAACGACGAAGCAGGTATTGCCGAGAATCTCAATGCTCACCGAACCCATCACTTGTTCAGGCACGGCTGCGACTCTCGGCCGGCAGAGCGCATCTGCCTTCGCAACCCAACGCGCGCTTTCTGATCCCTTAAGCTTTTTGCTCGCTTAAGCTTTTTGCCTGCCCGACCTTTTGCTCTTGAAGTGCAAAAAACGTGCAGACAATCACCTCCACACCAAAGACAGGTGCCCGGTGAATGAGCAAAGGTTGCAGGCGAGGCACGATCTTGTAAATTTCAAATTCCAGAAATGCGATTTCGGGAAAGTCAAACGACCGCTGATTAATCGGTGCGCAGATGTGCAAGGAATTGCACCATGCCTAGGCAAAACAAATCTAAGAACGGGGAACGGGACGGCAACATTCGGCCGGAGCGTTTCATGGCGTTGGTCACATTCCGCCAGATTCGTTATTTCATCGCCGTCGCCGAAAGCGGCAAGATCAGCGCCGCCGCCGCCATGCTCGGCATCTCTCCCTCCGTGGTTACCGAGGCGGTGGGTGAGCTGGAGACTTTGTCGCGGATGAAACTATTCCAGCGGCAGCCGCGCGGACTCGATCTGACTTATGAGGGTCACCGGTTTTTAGCGCATTGCCGCAATATCCTGTCGGCGGTCGAAGGCGCCAACGACGCGCTGGGACGGCCCGACAGCGAGATGGAAGGAACGCTGAAGCTAGCGACGACGATAACGGTCGCCGGTTATTTCCTGGCTCCGCTTTTGTCGCGCTTTCAGAAAACGTTTCCGAATATTCACGTCCAGGTCGTCGAAGAGAAGCGACTGGCGCTGGAAGAGGGTCTGATCGAGGGCAAGCACGATCTGGCGCTGATGCTGGTATCGAACCTCTCCAATCGCCAAAAGCTGCTGAGCCACACACTGGTGCATTCGATGCGCCGGCTCTGGTTGCCGCCCAAGCATGCGCTGCTCAGTCAGGAAATCGTCACGCTCGCCGACGTTGCCGCACTGCCTTACATCCAGTTGGTCATCGACGATGCCGAGTTCACGACCGGCGCTTATTGGCGCGCGCACAATCTGCGGCCAAACATCATTATTCGCACCGAGTCGGTCGAGGCCATACGCAGCCTGATCGCCCATCGCCAAGGCGTGACGATCCTTTCAGATATGATGTACCGGCCGTGGTCGCTGGAAGGCAGCCGCATCGAAGTGCGCGAGGTCGCGGCCAACATTCCCACCATGAATACCGGGCTGGTGTGGTCACGCGCTCGCGAGCCGACCACCGAGGCGCGCGCCTTCATCGAGTTTTGCCGCATCGAATATGACAGTGGCCGTCTCGAAGTTCGCCGCAACATGCCGATCGAGCGCGAATAACAGATTTCACAAACACCGCGATCCGCTTGGCACATCGCTTGCAAGTGTACTTGCGGCCAAATGCGCGGCGTTTTTCGGCGCGCGAATGTACACAAAATCGTGAGGAGGTGGGCGATGTCGAATACCAAGCCGATGGTGGTTGGCGGACGTGACGTGGAATCTGCGCGGCTCGGAACCGGCGCTTATTCCTGGACAGTCAGCCCATCGCACGTCGATCTCTCGATGCCGGCGAAGGAACCATTGCTGGCGAGCATTTCGGCCGAGCCGCAAAACATCACCATCGACCTCGCCCGCTCGGCCATGATCGTTGTCGACATGCAGAACGACTTTTGCGCTCCGGGGGGCTGGGTCGATTGGCTCGGCGCCGATCTGTCGCCCGAGCGCGCGCCGATCAAGCCGCTGCAGGCGATCCTGCCGGCACTGCGCGCCAACGGCGTTCCGATCATTTGGCTCAACTGGGGCAACCGGCCGGACCGCAAGAATCTGCCGCCGACGATCCTTTATGTGTTCAATCCGGACGGCAACGGCATCGGCATCGGCGGCGAACTGCCCGGCAACGGCGCGCATCTTCTGGAAAAGGACAGCTGGTCGGCGGCGGTGGTCGACGAGCTCCCGCAGCTGCCGGAAGACATCAAGGTCGACAAATATCGGATCAGCGGCTTTTGGGACACCCCGCTCGACAGCATCCTGCGCAACCTCGAGGTCAAGACCGTCTTCTTCACCGGCGTCAACACCGATCAATGCGTGCTGCATTCGCTGACCGACGCGCATTTCCTGGGATACAATTGCGTGCTGGTCCAGGATTGCTGCGGCACCACGTCCCCGGATTTCTGCCATGAGGCGACCTTGTGGAACGTGAAGAAGTGCTTCGGCTTCGTCACCAAATCCGATAACGTGATTTCGGCGTTGCCGAAGAAGGCGGCCGGCTGAGGCATCATCGCCGCCTACAACAGATTGGCATTGGCCGGACGCGTGGAAGCGAAGCATTCGCGGCTCGATTGGCGCAGCCTTGATCGGGCCGCGCTAGACGCGGGCTACAACAACGGCGCCGCGGTTGCAAATATCGACGCCATCACCGCCGCGTGGGAAGCGCGTAGCGCAGCGCTTCGCCAACGCGGCGACGCGATGCTCGACCTCGCTTACGGAGCGCGGCCGCGCAACCGGATCGATTTTTTCAGATGTGCCGTGCCGCGTGCACCGACGCTTGCTTTCGTGCATGGCGGCTATTGGCAGATGCGGGCGAAGGAAGGTTTCGCTTTCCTCGCCAAGGGCCCCCTGTCGATCGGAATGAATGTCGCGCTCGTCGGCTACACGCTTGCGCCCGCGGCCTCCATGGACGAGATCGTGGCCGAGGTTCGCTGCGCGATCGATTGGCTCGCGGCGCAATTGCCTGAGCTCGGCGGCGATGCAAACAAGCTCCTTGTATCGGGATGGTCAGCCGGCGCCCACCTTGCCGCCATGACCATGGATCACCCGTCGGTTCGCGGCTGCCTCGCCATCAGCGGCATCTACGACCTCGAGCCGATACGGCACTGCTATGTCAACGACAAGCTCGGTCTTGACGAAGCCGCGGCCCGGCGCAATTCACCGATAATCGTGCAACCGTCGAGGCCGGTGCCGCTCGCCATCGTGGTCGGCGGAGCCGAGCTTCCGCTCATGGTGCAGCAATCCGTCGACTACGCGCAGGCGCTCCGCCAGCAAGGCTGGCCGGTGCTATTTCGGGAAATTCCCGGCGCTGATCATTTCTCCGTTCTCGACGAGGTGGAGAAAAGCGACGGCGCGATCGTCGGCGTTCTGCGCGAACTGCGGGCGACTGCCGGGTTATAGCGCCAAAACCCCTATAACCAAGAGACGACGCGTTCACGCGGTTTCGATCACCAATATCGGCTGACCGGGTTCCACCGGCGCCTCGTTGTCGACGAGAAAGCGCGCGATTTTGCCGGCCGCGTCGGCATGCACTTCGGTGAATTGCTTCATCACCTCGATGAGCCCGATGATCTCGCCATCGGCGACGTTATCGCCGTCTTCCTTAAATGGCGGCTTTTCCGGTGCCGGCCGGCGGTAAAAAATTCCGGGCAGCGGGCTCAAAACTTCATGCTGCGCCATTCTCACATCCCCTCTGAGCGTCGGCTTGGCTGAAAGTGCTTAACTACTAAAGGCGTGGCTTATAGATAATCGGCCACGGCGGCTTTGACGGTCTCGGCGAGTTCGACCGCATTCGGCGTATCGGAATGAACGCAAATGCAATCGGCGCGCACCTTAACGTCCTTGCCGTGGACCGACACCGTGACGCCTTCCTTCACGGCGCGCAAGGCCCGCTCGGCGGCTTGCTTCGGATCGAAAGCGTGGTGCTCACGGGTGATAATGACCATGCCCTGATCGTCATAATCCAGGTCGGCGTAATATTCGGAAATGAAGCCGATGCCCTCGGCCTGATAGACCCGTTCGTGCAAGGTGCCGACCATCCCCATCAGCGGCACATTGAAGATCTTGGCGGCCTCGGCGACCGCTTTGGCCACCTCCTCCGAGCGCGCCGCCATGCCGTAGAGCGATCCGTGCGGCTTGATGTGGTAGAGCTCCAGGCCTTCGCGCTCGAGAAAGCCTTTGAGCGCGCCGACCTGGTAGATAACGGAGTCGGTGACCTCCTCCGGCCGCATCTTCATCTCGCGCCGACCGAACCCTTGCAGGTCAGGCAGCGACGGATGCGCGCCGACTTTGACATTATGCCGCTTCGCCAAGCGCACCGTCTTGGCCATCACCGACGGATCGGAGGCGTGAAAGCCGCAGGCCACGTTCGCGATGGTGATGTGCGGCATCAACCCTTCGTCGTCACCCATTTTATAGAGGCCGAAGCTCTCGCCCATGTCGCAATTGATCGCGATCTTGGTGTTCGATTTCGCTGCGGCCATCGTTTGGTCTCCATCGTCGCCGGGGCTGGATCGTTTTTTTCGATCCTAAAACTATGCTGTCAATATCCTAATCGATAATTCCGATCCAATGAAGCCGTCGAGCGCGTTTGCGCTGTTGACGCAACTCCTGGCGAATTGAGTGCCAACGACGCATGCGGCACCGACGCCTTCTCTGCCGACCATAGCCGGAGCTTTGCATTTGCACATGAACGCGTTAGCTTGACGGCGGATGCCATCCGGCTAACGGAATTGTTGCCAGACGACGCGTCGGCAACCGGCATTATGGGGCGGACGAACAATCTCGCGGACAAGACGGACCATGGCGAAGACGAACAAAGCGAAGACATCCAAGAGCGCGCCTGCGCGATCGACGAAATCTCACACGAAGGTCGCGTCCAATGCTTCCGCCAAGAAAGCTTCCGCGAAGACCGCGTCCGCCAAGAAATCCGCCAAAACCAAAGTCGACCCTATTACGCTGTCGGTGATCCGGGGCATTCTCGAAACCACCCAGCGCGAAATGACGCTGTCGCTGGAGAAGACCGCGCGCTCCAGTGTGTTCAATCTGGCGCACGATTACTCGACTGCGCTCTTCAATCACGTTCCGGAAATGATCCTGCAGGGACAGGACATCCCCATCCATCTCGGTTCGCTGATCCCGGCCATGAAGTCGGTTGCGCGCTATTTCGGCGACGATATCCACGAAGGCGATCTCATCCTGCACAACGACCCGGCCTTCGGCGGCAGCCACGCCATCGACGTATGCATGTACAAGCCGGTCTTTTACCGGGGTAAGTTGCGCTACTGGACGGTCTGCAAAGGCCATCTTACCGACATCGGCGGTCCGGTGCCGGCCGGCTATAACCCGAACGCGACGGAAATCTACGCCGAGTGTCTGCGCATTCCGCCGGTCAAGATCTGGGACCGCGGCAAGCCGCGCAACGACGTCATCAATCTGATCTTCACCAACATGCGCGCGCGCCGCGATCAGGAGGGCGATTTCAACGCGCTGATCGGCGCCTGCCAGGTTGGTGAGCGCAACTTGCTCGGCATGGTCGAGAAATACGGCAGCGACCAGACCGATGCTTGTATTGAAGAATTGCTCGCCATGGCCGACCGCCACATGCGCAGCCTGATCGCGGCGGTGCCGGACGGTGTCTATCAGGGCGCGGCGATCCTCGAGGACGCCGGCCACGGCTTCGGCGACATCGAGATCAGCGCCACCGTCACCATCAAGAGCGATACCTGCCACATCGCCATCAAGAGCCCGCCGCAGATCCCCTATTTCGTCAATTCGTACGAAGGCAATTCGCACTCGGGTGTCTATCTCGGGCTGATGATGTTCGCCCAATTGCCGCCGCCGTATAATGAAGGGCTTTATCGCTGCGTCACCGTCGATTTCGGTCCCAAGGGCACTCTGTGCAACGCCGTCGAGCCGGCGCCGCACATGAACTGCACGACCACGCCGATGGAAACGCTCACCGATGCGGTGCGGCTCGCGTTTGAGAAAGCGATGCCGGCGAAGGTTTCGGCGTCGTGGGGCCATGCCAACGGCTTCAACATCGCCGGCTGGGACACCCGCACCAACGAAGAATACGTAACCATGGTGCTCGCCACCATCATCTCGGGCGCGGGCGCCACGCCGCAGCAGGACGGCTGGCATGCCTGCGGTCCGGAATGCTGCTTCGGCGCCCTCACCTCCGGTGACGTGGAGCTTCTGGAATATTCCTATCCGATCGTCATTCACCGCTATTCGCTGATCGAAGATTCCGGCGGCGCCGGCAAGTTTCGCGGCGGGTCGGGCACCGCCTGGGAAGTCGAACCGCTCGACCGCGACATGACCTTCATCACCTTCGGCGAAGGCCGTCGCATCCCGGCGGTCGGTGCCGCCGGTGCGGTGTCGAAGATGATCGACACCAAGGTCGGGCGCATCGAAGTCCGGCGCGGCGGCAAGCTCGACACCATCCGCAAGAACGTAATCGAGAACGTGAAGCCCGGCGAGACGGTGACCAATCTTAATCCGGGCGGCGGCGGCTATGGCGATCCGTTCGAGCGCCCGGTGGAAAAAATCGTCTGGGACGTGAAGAACGGCCTGGTTTCGATCACCGGCGCCCGCGAGGATTACGGCGTCGTCATCACCAACCCCGAGACGCTCACGGTCGACATGGCCGAAACCGAGAAACTGCGTCGCGCCGCCCGTTCCGGCACCGCCAGCGCCAGCGTCTGAGTAAGATCATGCGAACAAGATATCGTCTGGGAATTGACGCCGGCGGGACGTTCACCGATCTCGTCCTCGCTGCCCGGTCGGGCGACGTGCGTCTCTACAAGGCGCTGTCGACGCCCGCCGATCCGACGCGCGCCATCGAAGAGGGCATGAAGCTGATCGCCGAAGACATCGGCGAAAGCCCGGCCGAGATCGTTTCCAATTCCGATCTTTGCATCAACGGTACGACGGTCGGCCTCAATGCGCTCATTCAGCATAAGGGCGGCAAGACCGGCCTGATCTGCACTGCCGGCCATGAGGATTTGATCGAGATCCGGCTCGGTCATAAGGAGGACGGCTACCGCTACGATCCCGAATATCCCGCTGCGGTGATGCTGGCTCCGCGCTATCTGCGCAAAGGCGTCCGCGAACGGGTGATTTCCAACGGCTCGATCAAGACGCCGCTTCATGAAGAAGACGTGCGCGCAGCCTGCCGCTTCTTCATCGACGAAGGCATCGAGTCGGTTGCGATCTCATTCCTGTGGTCGGTGCTCAATCAAGCCCACGAACGGCGCGCCGCGGAAATCGCTCGCGAGATGATGCCGCACACCCCGATCACCGTCGGCAGCGAGCTTTATCCGCAGGTGCGCGAATATACCCGCACCTCCACGGCCGTGGTGAATGCCTATCTGGCGCCGATCCTGACCCGCTACGTCGCCGCCGTGGACGAATATTTCCGCAAGCTCGGGGCCCGATATCCGGTGCGCTATTTCCAGTCGAACGGTGGACTGGGACTGGGGCAAGCGATCTCCGAACGCTCGGTCTACGCCATCAATTCCGGGCCGGCCTCAGCGCCGCAAGCCGGACTGTTCGTGACCGCGCCGTTCAAGAAAAAGAACGTCATCACCATCGATATGGGCGGTACGTCGTTCGACATCACGCTGACCCGCAACGGCGTGACCAATATCAGCAAAAACATCGACATGCTGCGTTATCGGATCGGCATTCCGATGATCCAGGTCGAGACGCTTGGCGCCGGCGGCGGCTCGATCGGCTGGATCGACAGCATGGGACTGCTGCAAGTCGGCCCGCAAAGCGCCGGCGCCACACCCGGCCCGGCCTGCTACGACCAAGGCGGAACGCAGCCGACCGTAACCGATGCCAATTTGGTTCTCGGCTATCTCAATCCGAAAGGATTGCTCGGCGGACGGTTGCCGCTCGACTTGGAGAAGGCGCGAAACGCCATCAAAAGCGTCGCCGATCCGCTCGGCATATCGGTCGCGCGCGCGTCCTATGGCATGTTCACCATCGTCAACAGCAACATGGTCAACGGCATCCGCCGCGTGTCGGTCGAGCGCGGTTACGACCCGCGCGATTTCGTGCTGGTCGGCGCCGGCGGCGCGACCGCCGCCCACATCACGGCGCTCGCCGGCGAGATGGGCATCGATACCGTCATTCTGCCTAAGCTCGCCTCCGGGCTTTGCGCCTTCGGTCAGATCATTTCAGACGTCAAATACAACTACATGGCCACCAGCCCGCTGCGGCTCGAAGGCAAGGCTTACACAACGATCAACGAGCTGTTCGGGCAAATAGAAGCGCAGGGCGTGAAACATCTGCTCGCTGACGGGTTCGCCAAATCAGCGATCCGCATCGAGCGCAGCCTCGACATGCGCTATGTCGGGCAGGTGCACGAGTGCACGGTCGACATCGGCACCTACGCCAATGACGCGAAGGCCCTGGAGAAGGTTAAGGACGCCTTCCACAAGCGCCATGAAGAACTCTACACCTACTCCGAACCGCATAACGCGGTGGAGGTGGTCAATATCGAGAGCACGCTTTACGGTCACGTGGAGAAACCGCAACCGCCGCGCGTAAAAAAGGGCGCGCCGCCCGCAAAGGCACTGATCGGCCGCCGCAAGGCCATCTTTGCCGCCGACGGCAAATTGGTAAACACGCCGGTCTATGACGGCTCCAAGCTTGGCGCCGGCGCCACGGTCAAAGGGCCGGCGATCATCGAGGAAGTCACGACGACCATCGTCATCGAGCCTCGATGGACCGCGCGCCTTGATGTTAGCGGCTCCTACGTGCTGACCCGAAAATAAACCGCGGCGATTGCACGCCGCGCAGGCAGCGCCGCTAAAAAAGGCATGCGACTGCAGTATCAGATTGCGCCGGTGGGCAATTCTTGCGAAAATTCCTTTTGCAAGCGCAGTATTCCGGGCAACCGACGTTTTCTGCGCGGTATTTCCAGAGGGGAGTCGTCAATGAAACACACAGCGCTCTTAGTAGGAGCGGCGATCGCCGCCACCGTGGCGATCACGTCAGGCACGGCCCAGGCCGACGAAAAGTGGTGGCCGGCCAAATATTACAACCTGGACTCAGGCTCGCCAAAGATCGAGGAATATACGCCGCTCGAAAAGGCGTCGAAGCCTTGGAATATCTGTGTGCTGTTTCCACACATGAAGGACACCTTCTGGGTAGCGGTGGACTACGGCGTGGTCGAGGAAGCCAAGCGCATGGGCGTCAACATGACGCTCTATCAAGCCGGCGGTTATGAGAACCTGCCGAAGCAGCTTTCCCAGTTCGACGACTGCCTGGCCGGCAACTTCGACGCCATCATCATCGGCCCGATCTCGGAGGCCGGTCTCGATAAGCAATTCGCCAAGGGCGTGGCCTCCGGCAAGGTGATCATCTCGACGGTCAATCCGGTCGCCAAAGCGACCGTGACCGCGAAGATGACGGTCGATTTCGATACCATGGGCGAGCAGACCGGCAGCTATCTGGTCGATTACCTCAAGGGCAACACCGCCAAAGTCGGCACTTTCCCCGGCCCGTCCGGCTCGGGTTGGGCGGAAGCGTTCCTCGACGGCTTCAAGAAGGCGGTCAAGGGCAAGAGCAACATCACCATGCTGGACGACAAGTTCGGCGATTCCGGCGTCGCCGTGCAGCTCGGCCTAATCCAGAACGCCTTGCAGGCATATCCGGACATGAACGTGATCTGGGGCTGCGCTCCGGCCGCGGAAGCCGCTGTGGGCGCGGTGGCGCAAGCCGGCAAGAAAGACGTGCTGATCATGTCCTCCTATGAGAACCAGGCGATGCTCGATGCTCTGAAAAAGGGCGAGATCCTCGGCTTCGCCACGCAGTATCCGGTGCTGCAGGGCCGTATCGCCATCGATACCGCCGTCCGCGTCCTGGAAAAGAAGCCCTACGTGAAGAGCGCCAAGGCGATCCCCGACATGATCGCCAAGAGTAACATGGACAAGATCAATCTCAGTCTCGTGCTTGCTCCGGCCGACTTCAAGGCCGTCTATTCCGTGAAGCCGTGATTGGCGCAAAAACATGACTGACGGTTGCGCAGATGACCGTAGTCGCAGATAGCAACGCATCGCGGGCCGCCGACGCGGCCCGCGACACCAGCGATCTCCTTCTCGAGCTGTCGAATATCTCGAAGCGGTTTCCCGGCGTGATCGCGCTGGAAGGCGTGGACTTCGACTTGCGGTGTGGCGAGGTCCACGTGCTGTTCGGCGAGAACGGCGCCGGCAAGTCGACACTGATCAACATCATCGCCGGCACCTTTCCGCCCGATACCGGCACTTTCAAATATCAGGGCAAAGAGATTAGCCATCTCACTCCGCATGGTGCGCGCGTCATCGGCATCAGCCCGGTCTTTCAGGAATTCAGCCTGGTGCCGGAGCTTACGGTCGAGCAAAATCTGTTTCTTGGCCGCGAGATCACCGCCGGCGGCTTTCTCAATCGTCCCGCCATGCGGGCACGCGCCCGCGCCATCGTTCGCGAGCTCAATTTCGATCTGCGACCCGATTACAAGGTCTCGCAATTGTCGCGCGCGCATCAGCAAATGGTGGAGATCGCCAAGGCGTTCCTCACCGAGGTGCGTCTTCTGATCCTTGACGAGCCGACGGCGTCGCTCACCGACGCCGAGGCGGCGAAGCTTTTCGGCCTTATCGCCAAGCTCAAGGCATCCGGCGTCGGCATCATCTACGTGTCGCACCGCATGCGCGAGATCAAACAGATCGCCGACCGGATCACGGTCTTGCGCGATGGCCACAAGATCAAGACGGTCGAGGCCAAGGATGTCTCCGAGACCGAACTGGTCGAACTAATGACCGGCCGCAAGATCGGCGTCCTGTTTCCGACCATCGAGCATAAGCCGGCCGATAAGCTTCTTGAGGTCGAGAGCGTCACGCTTGCCGATCGCTCGGTCAATGAGGTCAGCTTCTATGCACGCGCCGGTGAGATCACCGGCATTGCCGGTCTGGTCGGCTGCGGCAAATCGGAAATCGTCCGTGCGATCGTCGGTCTTGAGCCGATGGAGAGCGGCACGATCCGCGTGCGCGGCATGGATGTCGCCGCGCCGACACCGGGCGCGATGCTCAAGAACGGGGTCTGCTATTTCCCCTCGGACCGTGTCGCCGAAGGCCTCGCGCTGGCGCGTCCGGTGCGCGAGAACGTGTCGATGGCAGCACTGGATTTGCCCGGGTTTTCCCACGGCCGCATCCTGCAGCGCCGCAGCGAACGGCGGCTGGTACAGGAGATCGTCGGTAAACTGTTGCTGCGCCCGCCGCACATCGAGCGCGCCGTCGCATCGTTCTCCGGCGGCAATCGGCAAAAAATTCTGCTGGCGCGCGGACTGACACGCGATATCTCGGTGTATCTGTTCGACGAGCCCACGGTGGGCGTCGATGTCGGCGCCAAAATCGAGATCTATGAGTTGATGAAGGGCCTGTTGGCGACCGGCGTCGCGATCGTGCTGGTATCGTCCGACTTGCCCGAAGTGCTCCACTTGTCGAACCGGCTCTATGTCATGCACCGGTCGCGGATGGCGGCCGAGCTTGTCGGCGCCGACATCAACGAGCCGGCTGTTTTGTCACATTTCTTCCGCGAGCAACATGCCGGCGACGGGATGCCGGGCAGTGCTGCGGGAGGCGATCCGGGGATCAACCATTCGGCAATGAGCTCATAAGATCACTGGGGACGCATGAGTAGCCAATCGACCGCAGGCGACGCCTCGCCGACTTCGCTGTTCGAGCGGATTTTCCGCACTTATCTTGCAGCCGGATTTCTGCCGATTGTGCTGCCGGTGTTGCTGGTCGCCTTCGCGCTGTTCGTTCCGAACTTCATCGGCGTGGGAAATATTTTCAACGTACTGCGCAGTTCGTCTTATCTGGTCATCATTGCTGCGGGGCAGATGCTCGTCCTCATCGTCGGCGGCTTTGATCTCTCTCAGGGCGCAGTTTACGCGCTCACCAGCGTGACCAGCGCGCTCGTCATGGTTGCTTTCAAGGATACATTCCCCAACGAGCCCGGACTAATAATTCTCGTCGGCGTCCTTGCCGGATTGGGGTGCGGGGTGATCGTCGGTCTGGTGAACGGCCTATGTGTTGCGTTCCTGCGCATTTCTCCCTTCATGGTGACATTAGGCACGATGTCGATCGCAACCGGCTGCGCATTGCTTTTGACCAGCGGCATTCCGGTCTACGGCATGCCGAAAAGCTATGTCGAAGGGTTCGGCCGCGCGCTCTGGCTTGATTTGCCTTCGGCCTTTTGGCTTGCAGCGGCGGTCGTGGCAGTGATTTGGGTGATGCAGAACTACACCCGCATGGGCCGCTATATTCTCGCCATCGGCGGCAACATGCAGGCTGCGGTGGTCTCGGGGGTGCCCGCCAAGACCTATCTTATTCTCTCTTATGTGATGTGCTCGGTGCTCGCGTCCATATCGGGACTGGCCTTCACTGCGCAGCTTGGATCAGGCCAAGCGGTCATCAAGGACCAGCTCACACTGGAAAGCATCGCGGCCGCGGTGATCGCCGGCGTCAGCATCAAGGGCGGCGTCGGTCGGGTCGAGATGGTAGCGCTCGGCGCGCTCCTTCTGCTCACGCTGACCGATGCGATGGACCTGTTGCGGATCGATCCGCGCATTCAGGCGATCTTCCTCGGCATTATCGTCGTTGGGGCGGTCGCGCTGGACGAACTTTCGCAGAGGAGGGCGGCGCTTGTCTGAAGCCAGCATCTCCGGGGTCGGCGTCGTCCCCGCTTCGGAAAGCCTGCGGCACCGTCAGGCCACGCGCTGGGGCTTTGCACTGCTGCTGCCGCTCCTGATCGTCGCCATGGAGCTTGCGGTCGCCCTGGTCGAGCCGCGCGTCCTGTCGCTGCGCAACATTTCCAACGTTCTGGTGCAATCGAGCTACCTGCTGCTGTTCGCCTCCGCCCAGATGGTGGTGATCCTGACAGGCGGATTCGACCTGTCGCTCGGCATGGCCGTGTCGGTCATCAGCGTCGCAACCGCGCTCGCCACCACGGCGCTCGCCGCCGCCGGCGCGCCGGCATGGCTCATCCTCATCGTTGGGCTTGCGGTCGGGCTCGGCGTTGGGCTGCTGGTCGGAATCTTCAACGGCTTTTTTGTCTCGTGGGTCGGCATCAATCCGTTCGTGGTGACGCTCGGAAGCCTCAACATCTGCTACGGCCTGGCAACGACGATTTCCGGCGGCCGGCCGGTTTTCAACGTACCCGACGCGTTTACGCAGCCGCTCTACGACGGCACTTTCATCCCCGGCGTTCCGATACCCGTGGCGCTAGCGATCGTGGTCGCCATATTCCTCTATTTCTTGCTGGACCACACGGTGTTCGGCCGCGCGCTCTATCTGATCGGCAACAATCGGCGCGCCGCCCATCTCGCCGGGCTTCCCAGCAAGCGCTATCTGTTTCTCGCCTACGTGACCTGCAGTCTCTTGGCCGCGTTCGGCTCGCTGATGCTGACCGCGCGCACCGGATCCGGCGAGCCCAATCTGGGCGGCAGCCTGATGCTTGAAAGCATCGCCGCCGCTGTGATCGGCGGTGTCAGCCTGCAGGGCGGCGTCGGCGGCATCATTCCGGCCATTCTGGGCTCGATCTTCGTCACCATGCTGTCCAACGCCATGGACCTGCTCGAAGTCGGCGGCTACGTTCAGCAGATCTTGCTCGGTTGCGTGATCATCGGCGCCATCTTTCTCGACCGCGTGCGCGCAACCCGAGCCTGACAAGACACTGCTAGTTTTCCGAGTACTGAGCCTTCCGGCTCCCATAAACCACAATAGGAGAGGAACGTGAGCGAGGAGAAAGCCACTCCGACCGTTCAAATCGACAACGGCCATCTGCGCGTCACCGAGTGGCGCTTCGCGCCCGGCGCGGCCACCGGCTATCACCGCCACGAGCATGACTATGTCGTAGTGCCGGCGTGCGACGGCGAACTCAAGCTGATCGGCCCGACCGGCGAGATTTCTTTCGCCAAGCTGCAGCTGGGCAAATCCTACTTCCGCAATGCCGGCGTCGAACATGACGTCATCAACAACGGTCCGGGCGAGATGGTCTTCATCGAAATCGAGCTCAAGGACACCGCCATCGGCAAGACCATATGAGCGAGCCGCAGGAGCGGCGCTCGCCGCTCGACTATGCGATGCTGCTCGGCGCGGCGATCATCTTCGGCGCCGTGTTCAGCGTCAATAAGCTCGCAGCGAACGGCGGCGCGCCGGCGCTCGCCTACGCGTTCTGGCAATCCTTCGGCGCCGGCTTGCTGCTCTGGATCGTGCTGACGCTGCGCGGCGAAAGGCTAAGCGTGTCCCGTGCGGCGCTGATCAACTATATCGTCGTCGGCGCGCTGGTGATCGGCATTCCGATTTCGCTGCTGACTTACATTGCGCCCAAGCTGCCGGCCGGCGTCATGACGCTCGTGCTGGCGCTATCCCCGCCGTTTACTTTCGTCATGGGTGTGCTGGCGCGGGTCGAGCGCTTTCGCTGGCTCGGCTTGATTGGTCTCCTGTTCGGCTTTGCCGGCGTGGTGCTGATCGTGGCGCCCGGCGCGAGCGCGGCGGAACCGATCGCCTGGCAGTGGTTTTTGCTGGCGCTGCTGGCGCCGGTCATGTTCGCCGCGGCAAATGTGTCCGCCGCACTTCTGCGTCCGCCCGCATCTTCATCGGTCGCGACCGCCGCAGGCGTATTGTTCGGCTCGGCACTGGTAATCCTGCCGGTAATGCTGATCGCCGGCCAGGCATGGGTGCCGACGCGCCTCGACGACGCGGCGATCGGCACGCTGCTGGCCATCGCCATCAACGCCGTCTTCCTGGTGCTTTTCCTCGAAATCATCCGCCGCGCCGGACCGGTGTTCTTCGCCCAGTTCAACTACCTCGCCGTGCTCGCCGGCGTGACCTGGGGCGCAGTGATCTTCGGCGAGCGGCTGTCGATCTACGTGATCGCCGCTATGGCGCTGATGTTCGTCGGCGTGTTTCTGTCCGGCTATCGCCGGCCGGCCGCAAAGCCGGCTGGCTAAATCGCCGACCAGCCGGCGTCGACCATAAGGGTGGCGCCGTGGATGGCGGAGGCGTCCTCGGAGGCGAGGAACACCGCGGCGCCGGTCATTTCCTCGGGCGAGAGAAAGTCGCGCCCGGTCGGCGTCAGGGTCTGCATCAGATTGATGTAATCCTCATTGCCCGGGCCGCGCAGGTGGGCGTTCAACGGCGTCGCCACATTACCGGGCCCGAGCGAATTGACGTTGATGTTCTCCTTGCCGAGCTCGGCGGCCAGCGCCTTGGTCAAGATCTCGAGCCCGCCCTTGGAGGCGCAATAGGCCGGACAATTCGGAAAGGCGCCGACACCGGCGATCGAGGTGATGTTGATCACCTTGCCGCCGCCCTTGCGACGAAACTCCGGCAGCGCCGCTTTGACGCAGAAAAATGCGCCGCGCAGATTGAGATCGAGCTGCTCGTCCCAGATCGCCTCGGTGGTTTCGGCGATCGGCACCGTGCGGAAGACACCGGCATTGTTGACCAGGATGTCGATAGTGCCGAAGCGCTTGATCACCTCGGCAATCATGCGCTCGATGTCCGGCACCTTGGCGCAGTCGGCCTTCACCGCGGCCGCTTCGCCGCCGGCGTCCGTTATCCTTTTCACCACCGCGGCGGCGGAGGCGTCGTTGTGGTGATAGATCACCGCAACGCGCGCGCCCTCTGCACCGTAGCGGACGGCAATCGCTTCGCCGATGCCTTGCGTGCCGCCGGTGACGATCGCCACCTTCCCCTTCAGTCTCATGCCCCCCTCCCCCCGAAGACCGCGCCCCCGCCCCGATTGGGCCGACTACTTGGCGCCGCGCCGCTTGAGCTCCGCATGCGTCTGGTCGAGCGTCGCGGAGAGCCGATCGAACAATTGGTCGATCTCCTTATCCTCGATGATCAACGGCGGGCAAAGAGCCAGCGTATCGCCGGCGGCGCGAACGACCAGGCCGTTGTCGAGCGCAAGCTCCGCCCCCAACGGACCGGCGGCCACCGCCGAATCGAACGGCTTCTTGCTTTCCTTGTCCTCGACCAGCTCCACCGCGCCGATCAGACCCATGCCGCGTGCTTCACCAACCAGCGGGTGGCTGCCGAGCTGGCGCAAGCGGTCCTGAAAATTGCCCATCACCGCGTGCACGTGGTCGAGGATACGGCGTTCCTCGTAGATCTTCAGCGTTTCGACGCCGACCGCGGCGGCAACCGGATGGCCCGAATACGTGAAGCCGTGGGCGAAGACGCCGATCTTTTCGCTCTGGCGAACCAGTGCGTCGAAAATCGCACCCGAGACCACGGTCGCCGACATCGGCTGGTAGCCGGAGGTGAGCTGCTTGGCCATCGTCACGATGTCGGGCTTGATCTCGAAATGCTCGAGGCCAAACATCGTACCGAGCCGCCCGAAGCCGCAAATCACCTCGTCGGCGATCAGTAGCACGTCGTGCTTTTTCAGCACCGGCTGGATCTTGGCGAAATACGTGTGCGGCGGCACCAGCACGCCGCCGGCGCCCATCACCGGCTCGGCGATAAAGGCGGCCACGGTATCGGGCCCTTCCTTTTCGATCAACGCGTCAAGCTCTTCGGCGAGCCGGGTCGCGAAGGCCTCCTCGCTCTCGCCGGGCCGGGCGAACCGGTAATGATGCGGGCAGCCGGTGTGCAGAATGCCGGCGACCGGAAGATCGAAATCGCGGTGATTGTTGGGAAGCCCGGTGAGGCTGGCGCTGGCGATGGTGACGCCGTGATAGGCCTTGGTCCGCGAGATAATCTTCTTCTTCTGCGGCCGGCCGAGTGCGTTGTTGTAGTACCAGACCAGCTTGATCGCGGTATCGTTCGCCTCCGAGCCGGAATTGTTGAAAAACACCTTGGACATCGTCTCCGGCAACAGATCGAGAATCCGTTCCGCAAGCTCGATGGCCGGTCCGTGCGATTTGGAGGAAAAGGAATGGTAGTAGGGCAGCGCTTCCATCTGCCGGCGCGCCGCCTCGATCAAACGCGGCTCGCTGAATCCAAGCGAGACGCACCATAGACCCGCCAAGCCTTCGAGATATTCCTTGCCCTGATCGTCGCGGACATACACGCCGCGGCCGCCAGTGATGATCAGCGGACCTTTCGACTGGTGCGTCTTGAGATTGGTGTAAGGGTGCAGCAGCGTTGCTATGTCGCGGCTCGCCGCGGAATTGCCGTGGACTCTCAATTGCATCTCCAAAACCTCAAGCCTAGAGCGCGTGCCGATGAAGTGGGGTCCGAATGTGCGCTAAATTCATATATGGCCATCTGCCTCTTACCACATATCCGCGGCGAGCGTGCGCGGTTGTCACATTCGGCCGGCCGGCGGTCGCGCCGGCCGCAGACCAACCACCGCGAGCAAATTAGCGAAATTTGTGACCTGAGCTTGCGACGCGACTTAAGACTTAACCTTGTGATTTGCCGCAAGATCGCCCGCGGTATCGGCCGAGAAATCGACCCTTGCGGCAACGCGCCGGGCAGCGTTTAAAGTCCGCACGCGGTCGCGAAACCGGATCGAGGAGATTGCAATGCTGGTCGGAGTGCCGAAGGAGATCAAAGACAACGAATTCCGCGTCGGCATCGTGCCATCGACCGTCCGCGAACTGACGGAAAAGGGCCACCAGGTGCTGGTTGAAACCGGTGCCGGTGCGGGTGCCGGCCTGCCCGACAGCGACTATCAGGCCGCCGGCGCTGCGATCGCCCCGGACGCCGATACGGTATTCGGGAAGGCCGAGCTGGTGGTGAAGGTTAAGGAGCCGCTCGCGGTCGAGCGCAAGAAGCTGCGCAAGAACCAGATTCTGTTTACTTATCTGCATCTCGCTCCAGATCGCGCCCAAACCGAGGATCTGGTGCAATCCGGGGTGACGGCCATCGCTTACGAGACGGTCACCGGACCGCAAGGCGCGCTGCCGCTGTTGACGCCCATGTCGGAAGTGGCGGGGCGCATGGCGCCCCATGTTGGTGCGCATTGCTTAGAGAAGGTGAATGGCGGGCGCGGCGTGCTTCTCGGCGGCGTGCCCGGCGTCTCTCCGGCAAATGTCGTCATTCTGGGCGGCGGCGTTGCCGGGACCAACGCGGCGCTGATCGCGTCCGGAATGGGCGCCGACGTGGTCGTGCTTGATCGCAATCCGGAGGCGCTGCGGCGCCTCGCGGCGCAGTTCAACGGCCGCGTGCGCACGGTATTCTCGACCCGCGACGTGGTCGAAGTCCTATGCCGCCGCGCCGATCTCGTTATCGCCACCGTCCTGGTGCCGGGCGCCATGGCGCCGAAGCTGATCACGCGCGAGACCGTGAAAGCGATGAAGCCGGGCTCGGTGATCGTCGATGTCGCCATCGATCAAGGCGGCTGCGCAGAGACCTCGAAGGCGACGACGCATTCGCATCCGACCTATATCGTCGACGACGTAGTGCATTATTGCGTCGCCAACATGCCGGGCGCAGTCGCCCGCACCTCGACGTTCGCGTTGAGCAACGTCACCACCTCGTACGTGCTCGCGCTGGCCGACAAGGGCTGGCGCACCGCGTTGAAAGACGATCCGAACTTGCGTGCCGGGCTTAACGTGCACGAGGGGCACGTTACCTATCGGGCGGTGGCGGAGGCGCTTGATCTACCGTACGAGCCGGCTGAAAAAGCTCTGGCCGCTTAGTTTCCATCTGCTGCGCAGCATGTCCATGGGGCCGTTGCAAGGAAAGACCGTACTGATCACCGGCGGCACCGCCGGCATCGGCAAGGCCTGCGCGGAAGCCATGCTGGCGGCAGGCGCCGAGGCGATGATCGTCAACGGCCGCAGTCCCGAGCGCGGCGAACGCGCCCTCGCCGCACTCACCTCCCGCTTTCCCGATACCTCGATCGCTCTTGCGCTCGGCGATATGGCGCAACTCCGCGACGCAGAGGCCGTCGTCGCCGCAGCCATCGCAAAGCTCGGCCGCATCGATGTTCTGGTCAATTCGACCGGCACAAACGATCTCCCCACCCTCCTCCACAGGGTTGCGCTGGAGGACATCCCGGGCATCTTGCAGCGCTGTCTGACGGCACAGCTCTTGAGCTGCCGCGCGGTGCTCCCGCACATGCGCGCCGCGAACAATGGGTGCATCATCAATGTCGCGTCAGACGCCGCCAAAATCCCGACTCCCGGCGAGACCGTCATCGGTGCTGCGATGGCCGGGATCGTGATGTTCACGCGGGCGCTCGCGGTGGAAGCCAAGCGCAACAACATCCGCGCCAACGTGCTGACGCCTTCCATCGTGGGTGGCACGGAATTCTATGAGCGCATCATGGCCGATCCGTTTGCCGGCAAACTGTTCGGCAAGGCGGTACCGAAGGCTGAACTGGGCCTGGTCGACATGAGCGATCTGGCCGGGATCGCAGTCTTTCTGGCTTCGCCTGCGGCGAGCAAGATGACCGGCCAGGCTTTGAGCGTGACCGGAGGAATTTCCGCGCTGTGAAACTAAGTCCGCGCTATGGACTTCCTCTGCAAAAAACGGATTAAGACATTGCACCCGACCAAATGCGGCGCGCCGCGCATCGGGGCAGACGGCGCCCGCGCCATCAAAAATCGGCGCGAGGCAGAAGATCGAAAGTCGGCGCCTTTGCCAGCGAATCCCGGTGGACACCAGCACCCGCCTTGACAACATTGACGCCCGTCAACGCGTTCAATCCGACTGTAAAAGTTAGAGCTAGCCACACACCCAACATCGTAATCGTTAGATATTTCGACATCGCCTTCGCCTCATGTTCCAGAAAAACCTATGAGATTCCGGCGCCGATTTATGTGATGTAAATCAACCCGCGGACGATGTGGCGGCGTGCACCTATTCCGCATCCTCGCCAAAGGGAGCGGGCATCATGGCGCAGAATAGCGCGCTTATCGTTGCAAACAGGGCCATGAAGCGCATCGAAAGCTCTCCTGAAATTCGGATCGTCCCGCCGCCCGCTATTTCAATGCGCCGCCGGCGAAGCAGTTCCTAAGTCACCAAAAATCGTCGAAAATCCGCTCGCTCCCGCCGCTATCGGCCGGGATTGCCGGGATTGTTTGCAGCACCGTTCAGAAAGAACGCTAACGCCGTTCTGCCTTCATCCGAGGCCGTCGGCGTCAGCGGACTGTCGCGAAACGCAAATAGCAATCCGCCCGTCGTAAGTCCTGCGATGAAAACACCGACGAGGGCGATCATCACCACGCCGTTGTCCCGTGACGGCGGCAGAATATGGCTCGTCTGACGTTGTAAGAGCCTGCGGTCGCGCCGATTCATGTTGTCCTCGACTTTCAGCCCTCACAAACTAAATCGCTTGGTCGGCGACGAGGTTCCAGCAAAAAACCAGCGCCTCCCGGCAATAGCCATCCGTGCAGGATCTTTCTCTGTGGGATTCCTTCACGGCGGCCTTTGCATCATTTGGCCCGCTCTGACGCAGCTCGGCGTCGAAGAAAATTGCGCAGGACCGGCTTCGACAAAGAGCGGCCAGCTCGCTCGTGCTGAGGCGACCGATCTTTCCGGAACTAAGATCAAGCCAAGCTGATTGTTGTTGGTTAGAGACCAATGGAGGACTCATGCCGGGCGACAAAAAGCGATCTTCGCAAACAACTAGACGACGAGGTGTGGCGGCGTTGGGCGTCGCCGGAGCTTTGTCGCTCGTCAGCGGTGTATGTGGCGCATGCGGCGCATCCGCCTCACCCAGTCCCGCCGGCAACGGGGAGAACAGCAGCCGGATGCTGCTCGCGGAGGAAGAAATCTCCGATGTGAGCCTGTCTACCTTCTACGTCTTCGACAAGGAAAACACCCAGCGCCACGGAGTTCAACTTGCCGCCGGTCACGGCTGTGGCGGCGGGCACGGATGCGGAGGTGGCGGCCGTGGCTGCGGCCACGGGTGTGCCGCACGCGGGTGCGGGCATGGCTGTGGCGGTGGCGGCTGTCGAGGTTGCGGCCATGGCTGTGGTGGTTGCGGCGGCTGCGGTGGCTGTTGCTTGTGGATCGCGGGCGTCAGGGTTTGCTAGACGCGTTGACGCTTCGCGCGAGCGTCCGACCGCGGGACGCCATCGGCGGCGCAAGAGAGTGTGCCGGGGGAGCGACAAGTGTGATAATATATTCTTATCAAGGGATTATCTCCCCTCACCCGCCGGATCAGCGCCATTGAGACCCATAAAGAATTTCAAACGGGGCCCCCACCGCACTGGCCCAGCTATGTACTCGGGCGCGCTGTCGGGCTTCCGACCCCTATATGCGGGCATCACGACGATAATGTTCAAGAAGGCATGCCCGCACCATCATGCGAATTTATGTCCGGGGGCTCACCCGGAATTAATCGACGTCGCCTACAGCATCAGCGCGTTGAGGCCACTAAACAGGTACCGCGCGCGAATGTGACCGCCGGTTCCCGTAGCGATCGTTTGAAGCGCTCTAGGCGCGATGGCTGCCCGGGGCCACGGTCAACGCCAGCAATGGTGTTTGCCGACCTGCACGTCTTTCCGACAGGATTGCCTTCCCGTTTAGGTTGCGCCAAGATAGCGGGTGGTCGATAGTCAGGCTACGACCATTGCGCAGCAGTAACCGCACGCACGCTCGCGATTCGTTTAGCGCAGACATCCACCAACAAGAAGGCAAAGTGATGGGTACGCCCGCCAGGTGATGTTTATGAACCGACGTCGATACAGGCGGGTCTCGAGGCAAATACTACGGCCATACGACGATTGCCGCCTTTGTTGCCGGTCATCTCGGAGTATCGATGGCAGCGGAACCTGACGACCATCATTCAAGGCATTTTGCTGCACTAATGTCTCCGCTTGCAGCTCGCAGGACAATCGTCCTGTTCAGTTTGGTGTCGACGGGGATACTTATTCCCTTTTTAATTCTCGCCCCATACGTCGGCTACCCACTCAAGGCAAGTGAGTCACTAGCGGTTGTGCGCATTGTCACGCCGGTGTTCTTGGGCTTCTTGGGCGCTGCTTCGATATTCGTCACTAAGGCACATCAAGAAATTATTCGTCCGAGAGGAGAAAGCGGCAGCCTGATTGGGTACCTAATTTTTGGTCCTTTTCTCCTTTTCTTCGTTTCCATGGTCTCCCTTTTGCTAGCCTTCTATCTAGGCAACTCACCGCACGCCACTGCAGGCAATGGCATGACCGTGGATGAACTCACGTCATGGATAAGCATCGTTTTGGGAATTCTAACCGTGACGGTCGGTGTAATTTCAAACTCCCTGTTTGGCGTCGACCAGCGGGAGTCCCCCGTCGACCAAAGGGATTCCCCAAAATGAAACGTATTGCGATCCTGCTTACGGTTTTAGTTGCCGCGAGCTCGGCAGCAAAAAGCGCTCATGCCGCAATGGTGTTCAATGAGTTTGACTTCGGAAACTTTCCGACTTTCTTCATGACAGCTCAGGACATTCAGGACAAAATCAAACGATCAAACGAGCTACTTGGCGCTCTCACGAAGAGTAAATATTCTGCTCCGCACGTAGAATTATCGTGCCGATACAACTCGATTGATGTCAAATGCAAAAAGCGAGCAGTTGACGATAACAGCGGTTTTTACCAGCTGCAGCAAGAAATCCCGTTTGTGCCACGACTTGGGGACGACGCCGACGACATTAACGTTGGTGGAAGCTTAAGGCCACCGGCAAAGCAAAAAGCGTACTATTCGGAGTTGGAAAAAATCAGCCGTGCCAACTTCCCTGATGAACTGCTTTACGGGGAAACGGAAGAGCTCGACAATCCTTACAGCTACGACAACTGGCTTCTGATGAAAGTTTCGAGAGAGATTTGGCGACGTGATTTTCTAGCTATTTGGGAAAAATTAGCGACCATTGAAGCGGCCAAGGACTGCAAAGAGAAGTGCGCGTCTGTAATTCAAGTACGTCATTCTGCTCAAAAAGAGAGCATTCAGTATTGCACCGAAATACGTTCTGAAGAAATCGACGCGCCACGCCATGCAGAAAGCAATCAACGCTGGCCAAGTCATTGTCAGGTTGTAGTTTTCAAGGATGGGGCAAACATCTACGCATTAAGAGCGAAGTTTTATTATTATTGCATCGATTGCGCGTACGATGTTCCAGATTTCGTTGCCGGTTTAAAGAACGTCGATCAAGCATCAAAAAATGAGACTCCCGTCACATTCGTTTGCCCGATCGAGCGCGGACATGGGATGGAAAAAGTACAAACTCTTTACGCAATTCTCAACGACGAACCCTTCAAACTATTTCCGACCGTAATTAAGCAACAGCAATCAAAGGATGATACCGCGCTCATAAGTTTTAGTAGGGGGTTCCAGGTTTCATCGCTTTTTTCCCCTCAGAGAGAGCTAACAGAGATCCTCGCCACAGTATCGCCCGCCGGAGACGCATTGCAAATGATCTTCGTCTTTAATATTCAGCTCGGCAAAAATACGGCGGATATTTCCAACTTTTCACACGCGTCGCCTGTTCAAAGGGCCGAATATATTCGGCAATTCGTAGACGTAATTCTCAAAGGGACGAATTGCGGTGTAAAATAAACAGTGGCATTTGCACAAACCACTCTTAGCCGCTTACGCGGCGCAATACAGCAGCGGTGAAACTAAGGTGTTTGGCCTACTCTGTCACCGGCAATCCGCTCCACTTCGGCGCATATCGTGTGACTGCGATCCCCGCCCACTGGCCACGGATTTGCTTCGAGACCGCGGCTTTGGCCGGTACTCAAGCGCGGTCGGAATAGCGGGTCTGCAGGGGCGCCTCGCTCTCGACGATGCGGTGACGGCGCTCAAGGTTGGCCACTAACTTGAAAAATTGGCGTCTTAGCCAGCCTCATGAACGGCTGGGGCTGTCGCTCAAATCAGCATTCGCCGCGAGCAGAGTTCGTGAAGGGCGTCAAACAGCCTTCCTGGAAAGCAGCCAAAGACCGGCGGAATCAAAAAGAAGCTTTGTAATTCCGAAACGCTCTCGCGAAGCTATGAAGAAGCGCGTCTGCGTCGGGCGACTTTGGAAAAACTCCGCATTCCCATTCCGATTGATGGTGAGCTATCAGCTTGGTGACGCTCGGAGACTGTCCGTTTGTAACGAAGTATCTCTCCTTCCGGTGGATATCGCTGGTTAGACCGAGAAAACCTCTGCCAAGATAAAGCTGAATTGCCGAGGTATAGAACTTACATTCCACCGCGAGCAAAACCTTGCTCGCGCGTGGATGAACCTCGTTCAGCCGGCAAAGGCGCGCCTCTTCCCTATCCAAAATCGCGACGTCGCACTCGTGTAGGACGCGCGATTTTCCAGTCACCTTAATGCCTATATGGGCCTCAAGCGTTGGACAGCCCGCAAACTCGATGGCTGCATGAGTGTAAGGCCGCGCAGGACTATAGATCGCTCCAGGAGCTGTCCGGAAGACTAACTCCGAAACGGGCGTTTCGTTGAAGTCCTCATAGTTGACGATTGCGCCATGTTGCCGAGCCGCCTGCAAACACAACGCCCAGATGTAGGTCTCGTAGAGATCGTTGGTGGCTGACGGAGCGGAGTACCCCACTGTCGTCGCTTTGGCCACCACGGCATCAATCTCGGAGATTAAATCCTCACGTATCGCCACCGTCGCGCTCTCTCAAATGGGCAAGTGCGTGACGTGCTTCCGCTTCGAGATCGACTGCGGTGCCTTTTTCGCTCAAGCTCAAGGCATGAGGATTTCCGAAAATGGCTCCCGCCGCATCCTCCGTCGGGTTATCCGGAACGAACCGAATGTTGGCAATGCCCGTCAAGTGATCGAAGATTGTTTGCTCTATTGTCGATCGCTGGATGATGGCTGCTTCGATGGCTTGCAGCAGAATCTCAAGCCGTTCCCTCTCAGTATATGGTTCGGATGTTATCAGACTTGCACGGCGTGATCTGGGTCTCCTGATTGCGAACATGGGGTCAGCGGAGAATGGCAAGGTTTCGCGTTCTGACACTTGCTTCGAACTGGGTTTGCCTTCTGCTATTTGCGCCTCGACTTGCCCAATGACCCAGCCGAATCCGTGCCGGTTGAGAACTTCGCTTATTCTTCGGCGATAGTTTGCGTCGTCTTCTTCCGACAAGGCGCCTGCCTACCAGCTGCGATGCATGGTTAAAGAGTGTCGCAGGCCAGTTGCCGATGCAAGACGGACAAAATGTTATCGGCTCCTTCGTGATTGTTGATCGTGCGCGCTCGTACTTTAGATGCCACCGCGGGAACGGGGCATGGGGGTCGTGGCAGGTGGTCCGGCGTGCGCACCCGCAAAGCAAATTGCTCAAATCCGTCTGCGCTGCTTTGGGATCCATGAACCCTTGGGTTCCTGGCTCATATTGAAAAATGGACATAATTTGGCTGCTTTCCAATATGATACGAGATGCATTCTTGGCTCATATTGAAAAATGGACAAATGTGGGTTATTTTTCAATATGAGCCAAGAGAACTCCACCCTCGCCCGGCACCTGGCAAACCTCCAATCGGAGGGACAGGTAACATTTACCCGCGAGGAGGCGATCGCGGCGATTGGCATCACGGAGCCCGGATTTTTGAAAGCCGCCGCGCGGCTCCAGAAGCGCCACATGCTGCTGAACCCGCGTCATGGCTTCTACGTGGCCGTGCCGCCGCAATTCCTGTCGTGGAAGGCACCCCCGCCAACCTGGTACATCGATGCCCTGATGCACCACGAGGGTCGCCCCTACTATGTAGGGTTGCTCAAGGCCGCCGAGTTGCACGGCGCCTCGCATCAAGCCGTGATGGAATTCCAAGTCGTCACCGACCGTCAGCTACCTAAGATCAAGGCGGGCCGCTCCTGGATCACATTCCATTACCGCAAGGACATGTACTCAGTCGGCGAGGGTATTATTGATCGCCAGACCGAAACCGGGACGATGAAGGTATCGTCTCCCGAGCTGACGGCTCTCGACCTACTTAAGTACGTTCATGTCGCCGGCGGCATCGATGCCGTGGCGACCATCCTCACCGACCTGGCCCGAAAGATCGATGGCGAAAAGCTCTCTGCCCTGGCGGAGCATTTTGACCGTGCCTGCGTTCAAAGGCTCGGCTATTTACTGGACCGGCTCGGACACGCCGAGCGCGCCGAAGCCCTTCACAGTTCTTTGTCGCCAATCAAACCATTGGGCTGGGTGACGCTGGAGCCCCTGAAACGGGGAGAAAAAATGTCGGAGACAATACCGGTCGAGCGCAACGACCGTTGGCACGTCCTCGTTCAGCGCCACCCCGAGGTCGACGAATGATTCCGCAGCAGAACATCATCGCATGGTCAAAGTTCGCGCCCTGGTCTGAACCGAGGCAGGTCGAACAGGACCTAATCATCGCGCGCGCGATCGTTATGCTCTTCAATGATCCCTTCTTGCGCGAGGAACTGCGCTTTAGGGGCGGCACCGCGATCAACAAGCTGCACTTCCCGAAGCCGCTGCGCTACTCCGAAGATATCGATCTTGCACGCACGAAAGCCGGAGCATCGAAGCCCATCTGGGACCGCGTTCACGATCTGCTCGACCCATGGCTTGGTGACCCCGAGTATTTCCGCAGTAAGACCGCGCCCGCGCTCCGTTACGACGTCACCGCACAAGACGGCTCCTTGATCCGCCTCAAAGTCGAGATCAACGAAGCCGAATTTACGCCCTTCGACACACCCCAAGCCCTGCCCTACAAAGTGGACAATCCTTGGTTCTCCGGCACCGCAAATGTCGCAATGTTCTCGACGGAAGAGGTCTTAGCCACGAAAATCCGCGCCCTCCTTCAACGCAACAAAGGGCGCGATCTCGTCGACCTCGCGCATGCGCTTGAAATTTTTCAAAAGCTCGACGCACAAAAGACCGTCGATATGTTTGTCGCATACACGAAAGCAAAGCCAATCCCTCGCTGGGAAGCCGAAAAGCGCATGTTCGAAAAGTTGGCCCGCGGAGGATTTCTTGCAGATGTCCTTCCGCTCCTCACGGCCGAAGAACGCGCCAGATTCGACGAGGCCGCCGGGAAGCGTGCATTTTCCCGGGTGTTCAGCGGCTTTATCACCAGGATACCGGGCAAGCCTTGGGCTGCTACGCCGGAGTTGCTCGCGAAAAACGGACTGACGGAAGAAGAAGGCGCTTAGCAGTCGAAGCAAGCCTGCCAAGCACTGTTTTCGTTACCGTCCAGATAGAACCCCTTCGCAACGGCCGAATCGACAAACCAAGCCCAAAAGTGCGTTGCACCGCCGGCATGCGTCCCGCTTTACGGCAGCTGCACATGCCGAAAATCCTCCCCATGAATTGGGGGATGATGTGCCCCTCGGGAAAATCTCTGCTGATTTTTCTTCACGGCAGTAGATGCGGTGTTTCATTTCAGTCATCGCGGTTAAGCCGGGGTGCAATTACTCGGCATGCGCAATTGGCTTGTATGGCGCGTCATTGTCGAGTGGCTCAGGGCAACGGCCACCAGCCCAGCAACGCCTTGAGCGTTTCGCGAACGATGTCTGCCGGCTCTGGAAATCGGTCCGCGCCTCGTGAACAGGGCCTGCACTCCCGCCAAGCCGTCCTTGCCGTAAAATGTCCTCGCAGAACTGCACCCGCGTGTTCGACGCACAAAATGGTGCGCAAAAGGCGATCCTTGTAGCTGAAGCCGAGTTCGCTCCCGTTCTGCTTTGACGGCGAGGCACGGTTTTGGCACCACTGGCAACTGGCAAGCTATCGCGTTCACGCACGGTGACGAAGATGCCGATTGTTCTTACGTCCAACGAAATTAACGCCAGCAGCCGATACGATTGGGACGACGTAACGGGTGTCCGTTATCACTATCCCAATGGGTACCGAAACCTAATCCGTCAAGGTGAGCGATTCGTGTACTATCGCGGTGTGAGAAGAAAGGACAGGACGAGAGCCGCAGCCGAATACTTTGGGTGCGGCCTGGTGGGAGATGTCTGGCGAGATCCAAGCGTTTCGGAAGACGCTCTAAAAGCGCACTGGAGCTGGTACTGCTCGATCCAAGACTATGCGCCCTTTGATCCTCCGGTCCCTGCGAAGATCGATGGTGTGTTCTTTGAGAAGATTCCCCCAAACATGTGGCGCAACGGAGTTCGTAAAATCGGTGAGGATCAGTTTAGAGCGATCCTGGGGCGGGCTGGTATAGTATTCGATATCGAACCGTCGTCGATATTAGCGTTGCCCGAGTTGCCGCCTCTCGACGACGTCGTGATCCACCTCGCTGATGATCTCCTGCTTCCAACTACAACGACCAACATTGACTCAACCGCTGGCCCCAGTGGACAAGCCAGGTATTCGCGGCGATCTGTCGCGATTGGAAGACGCGCAGAAGAGATTGCGCTCAGATGGGTGCGTCAGGCGTATCCCCATGCTCGAGATTTAATCTGGCTGGCGAATGAAGGTGAAACTCCCGGCTGGGACCTTCAGTTTCTCGACGGCGGCGAACTGACGGGCGTTGAAGTGAAGGGCACGTCAGGTGTCGGGTTCCTGAATTTTGAGCTTACCGCAAACGAGCTTCGTGCGAGCAGAAAGCTTGGCGCGAGGTATATCTTGCTATTGGTAGCCGATTGTCTCGGAACGGCTCCTCGTGTGCAAGCGATCCAGAACCCAGCCGCGCTGCTGCAGCAGGGACAATGGGCGCTCCAAGCTACACGGTTTCGGGTTACGCGATTGCAAGACGCCATTCGCTCGGTACTGATAGGTAGAGACGCTTTCGGGTGATGTTTCCTCCAATCGTCAGGACGCGAGGTAAGCCACGTCGCACGTTCCCTTTCAGAAATATCAGGACGCTCAGATGTTCTGATGTGGTGACTGCATCACTGAACAGCGTCCAAGGCGCCTTCGCCGAGAACTATACGGATGAGCAATGGCAGTCCATCGCAGAGCACGTGCAAAACGACCAAACGTGGCGACGGGCAAGCGGTTCGCTCCAGCGCTGCCCTCAAGACCCAAAGAGACGTACGGCTCCCATCGTTCTTGGACGATGGCGCAGATCAAGTCGAAAAACACCACGCCCGAGATCGCGGTGCGGAAAGCGGCGCACGCGCTGGGGCTCCGCTTTCGACTTCATAGCTTGACTCTGCCCGGAAAGCCTGACCTCGTTTTCCGCCGATGGCGCACCGTTCTGTTTGTGAACGGCTGCTTTTGGCATTCGCACCGAAACTGCGAAAGAGCGCGGATGCCGAAGACCAACAGAAAATATTGGACGAAGAAACTTCTGAGGAACGCCCGCCGGGACCAAGAGAACGTCGAGCTTCTAAAGAAGTCCGGATGGCGATGCGCGATAATCTGGGAGTGCCAAGCCAAGGACCTCGCTAACTTGAATAGGATCCTTCGACGCCTATTCGCTTCGGATCGCTCGCGCTAGTCGCCTCCGCTGGCTTGGAAAGCCGGTGCCGGTCCCCTCTCCTCGACCAGTTCCAATGCGCGCAAAGGCCGCCGTTCGAGATCGAAGGTGTCAATCGGAAGCGTGCGGATGTTTGGGGGGGCGACCCCGAGACGGCTCAGGAGCGTTCGGTCCGCCCGCCACAACGGATGGACCACGATAAGCCTTCGGACGACACGCTGCTGTCCGTCGGTCTCGATCAAGCACGGAAGCCGCATGGCTCCGGCTCGTTCCACTCCCCAGTACTTGGGTCGCATCGAAGCGACCGCCTCGGCCAAGGACTGAGCCTTTCCGAGCCACCCCTGCAATTCCGGATAGGAATTGAAATCGCCGTCCAAACCGCATTGGAACGCGGGGTGTCAATCGGCGCGCAAACTTGACCCCTGATCGGCTTCCAATTTTGACCCCTTTGAGCGGCGTGGCTTGACGGTAGCGCTCGTCTCGTCGGAGCTGGTCGGGGTTGCGGAGACGAGACGAGCGCGGGTTGCGTGATCGTCGTCGCGGCTTTTGAATCGCCAACTGTCATTGCCGGTCTCGACGATGTCGCAGTGGTGGGTCAGCCGGTCGAGCAGCGCAGTGGTCATCTTGGCATCGCCAAACACGCTGGGCCATTCGCCGAATGCGAGATTGGTGGTGACGATGACGGAAGCGCGCTCGTAGAGCCTGCTGACAAGATGGAACAGAAGCTGGCCGCCTGACTGGGCAAAAGGCAAATATCCGAGTTCGTCGAGGACGATGAAGTCCATCCGTGTTAGGTGCTCGGCGAGCCGGCCCTGACGTCCGTTGCGGGTCTCGATCTCGAGGCGGTTGACGAGGTCGACCACGTTATAGAAGCGGCCGCGGGCACCGGATCGGATGCAGCTTCTGGCGATTGCGATGGCAAGATGCGTCTTGCCGGTGCCTGTTCCGCCGACCAGCACGACGTTGCGTTGCTGAGCGATGAAGCCGCCGGCGGCGATATCGTTGACGAGCGTCTGGTTGATCGGTGTGCCGTCGAACTGGAAGTCGGCGATGTCTTTGGCAAGCGGCAGTTTTGCGATGGTGAGCTGATACTTGATCGAACGAGCCTGCTTCTCGTTGATCTCGGCATTGAGCAGGTCGCCGACGATGCGCTGGGGTTCATGCTGGCGCTTGACGGCGGTCGCCATGATCTCGTCGAAGGCAGCCTTCATGCCGTAGAGCTTGAGTTCGCCCATGAGGTCGAACAGTTGGGTGCGCTCCATTAGCTGGTTCTCCTGAGGTTGTCGTAACGGGCACAGTCGGCGATCGGCGCATGGCGCAAGATCAACGCCGCGGGGGTGAGGATATTTGCTGGTCGCGCAGGATCACGCTGGCGGGCCAGGATGTTGAGCACGACATCAGCAGAATGGACGCCGTGAGCGACCGCCTCGGCGCAAGCTGCTTCGACAGCGGGAAGACCATCGGTCAGCACCGCGTTGAGGATGTCGACCATCTGCCGATTGCCATCGTCGGTGCTGGCGAGCTTGCGTCGGATCCGTTCGATCGCGGCCGGCAGCACCCAGTCCTTGAAGGGCGCACCGTTGCGCAAGGCGCCGGGTTTGCGAGCGAGCACTGGCACATAATGCCAGGGATCATAGGTCGTCTCGCCGCGTCCAAAGGATCGCGGATGCTCAGCAACGACGCGCCCATCCTGACGGATCACGATGCGGTCGGCGTAAGCCTGAACCTCGACCGGGCGTCCAACCGCGCTGGCTATGACCGAGTATTTGTTGTTGTCGAAGCGCACCAGACAGGTCTTCGAGACCGACGCCGGCACGGCATGGAAGCCATCGAATCGACCCGCATAGGGAACGAGCTTCGGTCGTTCGGCTTCGAACACCTCCCAGATCGTCTGCTCAACGAGTTCCGGATGGCGATGCGCCTTGGCATAGGCGATACATTTATCGAGCAGCCAGGCGTTCAACTCGTCCAGGTTTTTGAACCGCAGCCGCGGCGTGAAGAAGCGTTCTCGGACCAGCCCAACCTGGTTCTCGACCTGCCCCTTCTCCCAGCCCGAGGCCGGCGTACAGGCAACTGGGTCGACCAGGTAGTGGCTGCACATCTGCAGGAAGCGGCGATTATAACGGCGATCCTTGCCGACAAAGATCGTCTCGACTGCAGTCTTCATGTTGTCGTAGATGCCGCGGCTGCAGGTGCCCTTGAACAGGGAGAACGCCCGGTCGTGGGCGTCGAACACCATCTCCTGCGTCTCTCGCGGATAAGCCCGCACGAACAGCATGCGGCTGTGGCAAAGCCGGACATGAGCGGCCTTCACGACCACCGTGGTCCCGCTCAACAGGACCACCTCGTGGCTCCAGTCGAACTGGTAGGCTTCTCCCGGCGCAAAACTCAGCGGGACATAAGCCGTCGCGGTCGATTGCCCGCGCTCCTTGCTCCATCGCCTGGCGTAACGCCGCACGGCATCGTAACCGCCGTCATAGCCGCGGCCGCGCAGCTCTTCGAAGACCCGGATCAACGTCAGCTGTTCGCGAGACGATTTGACCGCGTTCGCCGCCAGCAGTTCATCGAGCTCCGATGCCCATCGCCCCAGCTTTGGTCGTGGCTGCACCAATCGTTCGTACTCGAAGGAGGTCTCCCCCGATCTCAGCACCTTGCGGACCGTGTTCCGCGACACCTTCAGATCGCGAGCGATCTCTTTGATCGTCTTGCCCTTGATGAAGTGCTCGCGCCGTATCCGCGCAATCGTCTCCACGACCAGCATCCCCGACCACCTGCTTCAGTCCAAAGCAGGCAGCGCAACAGACCTACCGATAGGGGGTCAATTTTGGACGCCGATCCCCCGGCTCAGGGGGTCAATATTGCAGGCCGAATGACAAATGTCTTCAATCACCTTTACTCGTGCCGCTAAAAGTCCGGCGCGAGGCTTTCGACATTGTAGTACCGAGCAAAGACTTGTCCGGACCCACTGTTCGAGATCAGTTCCTAACGCCTTAATTGTCTGTAAATGTGCCAGTTGACTGGGAGGTTCGTCGTATGCCGAGTGTACGCAATAGATCGGATGCGTGTCCCGATTTTCTGGACCGCCGGTACCCGTGAAGCGGCCCGCCTCGTAGAAACACCATGCCCAGTCGAGTTTCGGATCTTTGTATAACAAGATAAAACATTTAGCGTGCTCAAGTGCCTGATCAATCTCTCTTCTCCAATCGCCCCCTTTGTCTATCTCCTTCGAGAGGAAAATTTCATCTCTCCGAACGAGTAGGCTCAATACGTCGGCCAGAGCCTCTGCGGCAGTTGCATGCTCATCCTTATGACTGAGAAACACCTTTTTCATGATTCCTAGTGTATCATTGTTACCCTTCATCGCTCCACTGGTCTTCCTCAGCGGGAAACTGCACGCAACGACAACGCAAACTCGCAGCTAACGTCTCAATCGCGGCAGCACGAGCGAAGCACCCACCGGCGACGCATGCTCTCAAATAGGATGTACCAGCATCCTATACGACGTCCTCCAAATGCATTCCTAGTTGACGCCTGATAGGTCGGTGACGCGGCCGTCGGCTTCCAAGGATTTATTCGGCACCTGGCACATAGCAAGCATCAGCCCTCCCTTTAGCGTCTAGGCGACGTGGCGTGTCCCGGCTTCGCGCCACTTGAACTAGCTGGGACCAAGGCTCAATCAGCGCAGTGAAAACGAGTGCCAACACCAATGCGCTGCTGATGCCGAGTCCGACCTCCGGCAACCGCTCCAACGCGCGGCCGCGTTCTCCGGTGAGTTCAGTGAGGAGAAGTAAACGCTGGAGGAGAGATGTCCGTCCACCGCGTCGGCGCCCTTGCCGATGGTGGCAGCGGCAAAGTCGCCCGACTCCGCAACAGGGCCTTCTTTATCGACGAGCTTGCCTTCGAGAATGCAAATTTGTTCGATCTTGGTGGATTTTGCGAGCACCCATTCAACTTTGCACCTTACTCAATCATCTCCCGACCACGTCCGCCGCGATTAGGCTCTGCGGGCTTGGAGTTAGTTGATCTGAGTCTCTGGCTCAGAAATCACGGGAAACAGCGGCGCGAAGGTGAGGAGATTGTCCTCTAATGGAAGCAATGCCCGCCCTCGCCCCCCTCACCTGCAACGGCAGGTCACGAGACACGGCAAAAGTGTCTGGTACGTCCGGATGGGTAAAGGCCAGCGCACGCGAATTTGGGCAGCATTTGGCACGCCGGAGTTCGATGCCGAGTATCACGCAGCCATAACGGCTCGCCCACGTCCATCATCAAACAGTGCCCCCGCCGATACACTTGCGTGGCTGATTGGATATCGCGAGACTCCCGCGTGGCTCGGTTTATCGCTTTCGACGCGACGGCAGCGAGAAGCCATCCTCACATCGTGGATTCTGCAGGTAAGCGGCCATATGCGCAGATCACGCGAGCAAATATAGTCGTCGGTAGAGACCGCGGGTATGGGACGCCGGCTCAAGCGCGCCATTTCCTTGAAACGGTGCGTGGACTCTTTCGGTGGGCCACGGATGCCCAGCTCGTTAAAACAAATCCTACCGCCGGGGTTGCTGATCCGGCACGACCTAAGAACTCAGGCATTCCTGTATGGACCGAGGAGCAAGTTGCCGCGTATGAGCAGCGTTGGCCGTTGGCTTGATGTGTTGCTATATACAGGGCTTCGGCGGGGCGACGGACGTCAGCACGTCCGCAACGGCGTAGCCACAATCAAAACCGAAAAGAACGACACCGAAGTGACGTTACCCGTCCTGCCAGTATTGGGCGAAACATTACTGGTCGGACGATGCGGCGATCTCACGTTCATAATCGGCGCGAATGGCCATCCACTCGACAAACGTTCATTCGGAAATCAGTTTCGGAAGGCGTGTCGTGAGGCGGGTGTGCGGCGATCTGCACACGGACTCCGCAAGGTCGCGGCCACGCGGGCGGCGAACGCGGGTGCAACGGTCGCGGAGCTGGAAGCGATTTTTTGGTTGGTCCGGTAGGCCCCATGGCTTCGCTCTATACGCGCGCCACCGATCGACGTCAGTTGGCTCGCCGGGCGATGCATAAGCTAGCGAACGATGCGCGAACTTCTATTCCCTCACCTTTGGGGAAAACGCCCTCACCTAGCGAAAATAATCAATGAATTCAGAGCTTCACGGAGAGTGTGCCGGGGGAGCGACCCCCGGCACCTCCGCCTAACAATGGACGGGCTACTTGACCAGCACATGTGGGGAGCGACCCCGTGCATCAAGGATCGTCCACGTCGCAAGGTTAGACCTACCCAGCATAAAGCGGGCCGGGCAAATAGAGGAACATTTTATGGGCAAATTGGGACAGCCATCGCATCCGCGATGAAAACCCAACATAAATTTCCGTCATCCGCGATCGTCGTTCGCTGTCGGCGACATTTTCGCGGCCCCCCTCCCGCCGCTCCGCGGCCTCCCCACATAAGCGCCATTCCGCGTGCCAGGGAGAACTGCAATGACACCGCAGGAACAGGCCTTAATCAGCGAGTTGTTCGACCGCTTAGCGAGTTTGGAGAATAACCCGCGCGACGCGGAAGCCGAGCGCGCGATCGCGGACGGATTGCGCCGTGCGCCCCATGCCGCCTATGCCCTCGTGCAAACCGCGCTGGTGCAGGACGAGGCACTCAAGCGTGCCAACGCCCGGATCGAGGAATTGGAAGCACAGTTCGGCGGCGAGCAGGAGCAGCACCAGGGCAGCTTCCTCGACTCGATGCGCGAGGCCGTGCTCGGCAGGCGCGAGCCGCGCGGCTCGGTGCCGAGCGTGCGCTCGCCAGCAACGCAGACATCGCCAATGGCGCCCCCGCCTCTGGATCAGCCGCCGATGGGGCAGCCGCCCTTTGGCCAACCGCCGTTTGGCGGTGCCCCAGGTTATTATCCGCAAATGCCTGGCGGTCCTCCGCCCTTTGCCTCGGGCGGATCGTTTCTCGGCACAGCAGCCTCGACGGCGGCCGGCGTGGTCGGCGGCGCGCTTCTCATGGATGGGATCCGCTCGATGTTCGGCCATCACGCCGGAGCCGGCACCTCCACGCAGAGCGCATTCGGTGGGCTTAACAATGATCGATCATCGGCCGGCAGCTCGTCCGACAGCAACCTCGCCCGCGAAGCCGGAATCAATGACATCGACCGCGGCGGCAGCGATCGCCAAGGTGCCGCCGATTTGGGCAATCAGCGACAAGACTTTGGTAATCAGCAACAAGACTTGGGTAATCAGCAACAAGACTCGGGCAATCAGCAACAAGATTGGGATGCGGCCGACGATTTGGCCGACGATGACGGCAGCTTCAGCGGCAACGACAGCGACTTTGCCTGACGGCGGTTCCTGATCGCAGATTTTGCTGAGCTGCAGAACATCGACCGCGCTATCGTGGCGCTATCGATATCCTTGAAGCGCGCGTTCGAACTTGATCCGACAGGACCGCGCTTTCGGGGAATTCAACGCGTAATCAGAACGGGATGACGATTTGAACAGACGTCATCCCGTCTTGGCTTTGACGGCTGTAAGCCGGCAAGGCTCAGTAGCAGCAGCCCGGACCGACGCCGTAGTAGTAGTAGGCCGGAGCCGGATACGAGTAGTAGTAATAGGCCGGATAGGCGGGGGTCGGATAGTAATAGTAGGGAGTTGCCAGCGCAGCGCCGATGACGGCGCCGGCCGCAAATCCGCCGGGCCCCCAGCCCGGACCGCGATAACCCCAACCACCTCGGTAACCCCAACCACCTCGGTAACCCCAACCGCCATGGTAGCCCCAGCCACCGTAGTAGCCCCAGCGGGCTTCCGCGGCTTTCGATGTTCCTAGAAACGCAGCGCCGGATAGCGCCGCCGCAACAAGCACGATCAATATCTTCTTCATTACCCAGCTCCCTGCTGTTCATTAGTCTCCGGCGATCGACAATCTCCGGCGATCAGCCAAGACTACGGAGCTACCGCCCACTTTTCCGTTGATCGACATGGTATCGAAAGCGTTTCCCGCCGTAGCGGTTAGCAATTGTGCCGATTACAAGCTCAAAAAAGGAAGAATTATCGAAGTGTTATCATTATCTATTTCGATATTGCCGGTTCGATATTGCCGGGGCTCGAACCGGCGGAGGATGGGCCGGCGAGTTGAAATCTTCGATCTCTGCGCGTGGTGCAACGCACGCGACGACGGATCGGGAAAAGTGTCGGGCGTCGCAATGGCTGCCATTTTTCTCGCCTATGCAGACAGCCAGATATGAAGAAAAGGGGCCAACAGCCATGTTACCCAGACCCAAGCACACGGCCGCCGGATTTCTCGGGCTGACACTCGCGCTCATTCCGCTCACCGCCGGCAACAGCCTCGCCGGCACCAATCATCGCAAGCCCGTCATGGTCGTGTACCCCCGCTACCTCGTCCGCGTGCCCGTTTCGCCCTACGCGCCCTACTACTACTCTCGCTGGAATCCCTACTCGCTCTATTCCATTTACGACCACCTCAGTGGCGGCAGGCAATTGTGCCGTCTGCCAAGCGAGCCCTGCGATAACGAGCACCGTTTGCAGAACTGACACATTGGCATCGCAGCGGAAACCAGCGCACCGGCGCGGCGCCAGCAGCTTCCTTGCGGCGCTGCCACTCACTGAAGAAGCATAGTTCGATCACGCGACATCGACGGCGGAGCGGTGGCGCAGCCGAACGAGCCGAACGAGTTCGCCGATATCCGCCGCCGGGAGCGGCAGACTGAACAGATATCCTTGCATCTCGTCACAGCCGGCGGCCTGCAGGAGCCCTCGTTGGGTCGCGGTCTCCACGCCCTCCGCGGTGGTCTGCATCTTAAGGCTCGAGGCCAGGCTCAAAATCGCATGCACGATAGCCGCGGCCTCGCCGCCATGCAGCAGATCTGCGACGAACGAGCGATCGACCTTGATACGATCGAACGGAAAACTTCTCAGATAGGAAAGCGACGAATAACCGGTACCGAAATCGTCCAGCGCGATCCGAACCCCAAGCTCGCGAAGCTGATGCAGCATCAGAAACGAGGATTCGTTGTTCTGCATGAGCACAGACTCCGTGATCTCAAGCTCCAGCCGCTGCGCCGGTAAACCGGATTCCGCGAGCGCCGCCACGACCACGAGCGGCAGCGCGCTGTTTCGGAATTGTGCCGGCGAGACGTTGACCGCCACTCGCATGGAGCTTGGCCAATTGGTCGCGTCGGCACACGCGCGCTGGAGGACCCATTCTCCGATACTGTTGATCAAGCCGGTCTCTTCCGCCACCGGAACGAACTCGGCCGGCAAAACCATGCCTCGCACCGGGTCCTGCCAGCGCAGCAGCGCCTCGCAACCGCTGATCGTCCCGCTTTCGAGAGCCAGAATGGGCTGGTAGTAAAGGACAAACTCGTCCTTCTGTAGCGCCGATCGCAAATCCACTTCCAACGCCCGTCGCCGCTTCATGCGTGCGTTCATTTCCGGCTCGTAATAGCGGTAGTTGCCGCGCCCCTCGGCTTTGGCCCCATAGAGCGCCAAATCCGCGTGATTCAAAAGCTCATCGATTTCCAGACCATCCTCGGGAGCCAAAGCGATGCCAATGCTCAGGTCGCTTCCGGTCTGATGGCCGTTCAAGTAGAACGCGCGACCTGCCACGGCGTCGCGCAAATGCTGGGCGAGGATTTCTGCCTCCTTCGGATTTTGCAGGCTCGTACGGACGACGGCAAATTCGTCGCCGCCAAGACGGGCGATCAGATCGCTTTCATTCAGGCAGCCGCGAATTTGCTGCGCCACCTCCTTCAAAAGCTCGTCGCCGGCCCGGTGGCCGAGCGTGTCGTTGATGTTCTTGAAATAATCGAGATCGATGCAGAGCACCGCGAGCCTTGCTCCGCGCCGCGCAAACGACAGCTCCTTCATCAGCTGTTCGCGAAACAGCGTCCGGTTGGGAACGCCGGTCAGCGGATCGTAGTGCGCAAGCCGCGCAATCCTTGCCTCAGCCAGCTTTCGCTCCGTCACGTCATCGATGACGCCGAGAATATACAGTGTTTGATCGCGTTGATCGTTGAATACGATCCGGCGAGACAAGATCATCCGCGGTTCGCCGGAAGCCGTGATGATCTCGCGTTCGTCAAACATCGGCTGGAAAGACCGCAAGAGCGTGTCGTCACGCACCTCAATTCTCGATGCCTCCTCGGCCGGAAAGACCGCCGCAGCGGTTTTGCCGATCATTTCTTGTCGCGGCATCCCCCAGAACCGCTCGCCAGCCCCGTTGACGAGCACATAGCGGCGATCGCTAGCGCGCTTGACGAAGATAGCCGACGGAACGTTGTTGATGATCAGGTCGAGGAACGCCCGGTTGCGGTCGCGCTCCTGCTCGGCGCGGCGCTGGTCGGTGATGTCCTCGAACGTCGCGACCCAACCGCCCGTCTCGATCGGATGGCGCACCACGCGAAGGATCCGATTATTCGCCCCCCGCATCTCCGCCAACCCGACCTCGCCCGCACGTACTTTCGTCAAGATCGAAGCCACGTACGGCCCCGGATCCGGCAGCGCATGCCCAGCAGCGGCGCGCCGCCGAAGCACGTCGACCAGCGCATTTCCTTCCACAGGCTCATCCTCATCGCCCATGAATTCGCGGTATCGCCGATTGCACATGATGATGCGGCCGTCGGCGTCGTGCAGGCAAAGGCCGTGGGCCATATTGTTGAGCGCGGCGTCCAATTGCGCCGATTTCTCCTGGGCGACCGCCTCCGCACGTTCGCGAACCTTAAGCAATTGCTGGCGTTCAGTTATGTCTTCGTGTGTTGCCACCCAGCCGCCGCCGCCCAACGGCTTGGTGACAATTCGAACGACCCGGCCGTCTTTGGCCGGCCTTACGATGGTGCTCATCTTTCCTTCGGCAAGAACTTCGACGACGCGGTTGAAGACACCCTCCGCATCCTCGAACAGCGATCCGCTCAGCTTGCGCTGCATCAGCAGGTCGCGAAACGGAAGGCCGGGTTTGACGGCGTCGGGCGAAAGCCCGTACAGCTCGCAATAGCGGCGATTGCGCAGCGCCAGGCGCTGGCTGCCGTCAAACATCACCAGGCCCTGGGTCATGTGATCGATCGCGGTGTCCAGCTTACTTTTTTCTTCCCGGATGATTTGCTGATATTGATCGCGTCGCCGCAATTGATGCCAAAACATCACGGCGGCAGGGCCGACAAAGACCACGCAGCCAATGAGCAGGTCGAGAATGATATCCTCGACCAAAGTCAGCGCCCGCCCCTGCAGGAAAGCAGCGCTCAGCAGCGGAATGGCGCTGAGCGCCGCGACCGCAATACCTGCCAACGCGACCCAGAAGACGATTTGAGCTTTTGGCACTCGCGGCATTCTGGCAAACTAACCTCTTGCGTTGCCACACAGATCAACATGCCAGCAGAGCCCTTATTCGATGCGTTGAGGGCCGTTGTTTTCCGCGATACGGGCAACGGTGTGTTATTGAATTTCCTCAAATTCGCCGTTCTGCGAGACAAAGAAGGGATCGTCATGCGGAAGATACTTCGACTGTCGCTGATGCTGCTGATCGGTGGTTTGGTTGCAACGCCGGCAGGCGCAATGGACGAGCCTGATCTCATTTTCAAGCGTTCGACGGTATTCAAGCTGGTCACGCCCAACGATAAGCTCGCCACTTACGGTATCGATGACCCTGACGTGGACGGCGTTGCCTGCCACTTTACCGTCCCCGAACGCGGAGGCGTCAAAGGATGGCTCGGCGTGGCCGAAGAGGTGTCGGACATCTCCCTCGCCTGCCGGCAGATCGGACCGATCCATTTCAAGGCCAAGTTCGCTCAGGGCGACGACATGTTTCGCAGGCGCCGCTCGTTATTTTTCAAAAAGATGCAAATCGTGCGCGGCTGTGACGGCAAGCGCAATGTGCTCGTCTACATGGTCTATTCCGACCGTCTCATTGAAGGCTCGCCGAAGAACTCCACCTCGACTGTGCCGATCATGCCTTGGGGATCGGGCGATCAAATCCAGCATTGCGAAGATTTTTTGGAGAAATAGCAGCGCAGCCGAGCGCGACGCTGTCCGGGCCAAGGCCCATTTCATTCCGCGACGCGAGTTATCAGATGCAGACATTCGCCGCCGACACGTGCGGAACCGACGACGGCCGCGCCTGCAGCCGCGTGCACCCACAATGCGCATTGGATGACGCGTATCCGAGCAATCGCGTGCGCGTGGCGGCCTTTTTCACCCCGAGGCAGCGATGCAAGCCGTCAGTACCTCGGGTTGCGGTAGTTATCTGACGCACGGTCGGACAAATCATGAGCACTGGCCAAGGCGAAGGGAATGAACCATAAGGAGGGGTTGACTTCAGGGACGTGTCGTTTGTCTGGACAGCCTGAAACCGGGCTCTATGTGGCACCGACGCTTGACGATGCCGTCGCTGCGCTCGCCGAGCGCGGGCGTGAGGCGGCGCCGCTGGCGGGCGCGACCTGGATCATGCGGGCGCCGCTGCGTCAGGAACGGCATCTCTTTTATGTAGCGATCGGTCAGATCGCCGCGTTGCACGACGTGTCCGTAGACGACCGCAACGTCAGTATAGGGGCATGCGCCACCCACGCTGAGCTCATACGCGGGCTTGCCGCGATATCCGATTGCTGCGCACTCGCCTTGGCCGCCGGCAACGCGGCAAATCCGGCCATCCGGCAGGTCGCGACAATCGGCGGAAATCTGTGCGCTGCCGATTTCCCCGCCGCCGATTTGGTAACCGCGCTTCTGTGCCTTGATGCCGAGATCGAGTTGCAAGGACCGCAGGGAAGGGACCGGATATCGCTCAGCCGTTTTCTTGAGATCAGAACGAGCCTCGCGCCGGGTCAGCTCGTACGGCGCATCATCATCGCGCGCGCACAACGCCGTTCGGTGCACGTCCGGCTGCCGTTGCGCAAAGCCGGCGATTATCCGGTCGCGATTTTCAGTCTCGCAGTGACGCTGAACGAGAGCGGCACGGTCGTGGGCGCCCGTGCCGCCGTCGGATCGGTCGAGCCGATACCACGGCGCTGGCATGAACTGGAAGCCGAATTGGTCGGCCACCCGCTCGATCCGGTACGGGCTGCTGAAAAAGCCCGACACCACAGCGCCGCCTTGCGCGGTCGCGACGCAGTCGAGGCTCCAGGCTGGTATCGGGTCAGTGTTCTTCCGAGCCTCGTCCGCAAGGCAGTGCATGCGTTGCGCGAACCCCATGAGCGATAAAGCGCGGACGAGACTGCCATGCCGATACGGCTGAGGATCAACGGCGAAGATCGGGTATCGAACAGCGATCCCTTAAGTCCCCTGGTCGACGTTCTTCGCGACGAGTTCTTCCTGACCGGCGCCAAGCCCGTCTGCCGCGAAGGCTTCTGCGGTGCGTGTACGGTTCTGCTCGCGGGTGAGCCGATTGCATCGTGCCTGATGCCAGCCGGCCTCGTGGCAGATCGCGAGGTGCGTACCGTCGAGGGCCTCGCGCCGGAGGGTGATTTGTCGCCGCTGCAGCGCGCCTTGGAAGAACACGACGTGGTCCAATGCGGCATGTGCTTTCCCGGACTTGTTGCTGACTCTCACCCGCTACTTCGAACGCGCCGAACATCCCAGCCGTACCGATATGAAGGCTGCGCTGGCCGGAAATGTCTGCCGCTGCACAGGCTACGAGCGCATTCTTGACGCAGCGCTTTCGCTAGCTCGCTCTGCCGAGACGCCGTGAGAAAAAGATGCCCGAAGCGACGACAGCGACAATGAATTTCCTGCGGCGTGATGCACGTGACAAGCTGCGCGGCCGCACGCGCTTTACGATTGATCGCGCCCGCCCCGGCATGCTCTACGCGGCGTTGGCGCGGGCGCGGATTCCGTCCGCCCGCATCGTCCGCATCGACACCTCGGTGGCACGGCGAATGCCGGGCGTACGCGCGGTCGTCACTGGGGCTGACGCGCCCTTTCGCTACGGTATCGGCATCGCCGACCATCCGCTGTTCGCCGTCGACCGCATCCGACACGACGGTGAGCCGATCGCGGCAATCGCCGCCGAGACGCAGGCACAAGCGCAGGCTGCGGCGGCCGCGATCGAGATGGAGCTAGAGCCGCTTCCAGCCGTCATCTCGATGGCCGACGCACTGGCGCCGAACGCGCCTTTGGTCCACCCCGCCTGGAAAGATTACGAGGTTCTGTTCGAAGGCGGAGCACGGGGCGGCAACGTCGCCTGGGAGGCGACCGTGCTGCGCGGCGACGTCGACGCCGCCTTCGCGCGCAACGACGTGCAAATCGTCGAAAGCAGTTTTCGTGTCGGGCGGCAGAATCATCTTTCCCTGGAGCCGCGCGCGGTGATCGCTTCCTACGAGGACGGCCGCTTCCATATCGAAACGTCAACCCAGGTGCCGTGGTCGATCAAAAATGCCACCGCCCGGTTTCTCAATGTGCCGCCCTCGGACGTGCGCGTCACGGTACCTCCGGTCGGCGGCGGCTTCGGGCTGAAGTTCGATTGGGCGCTCGAGCCATTCGCGGCCCTCTTGGCGCGCGCTACCGGACGGCCGGTGCGCCTGATCAATTCGCGGCAGGAAGAGATGCTGACCTGCCTTTGCCGGGAGAACGCGGACATTGTCCTGCGCTCGGCGGTGACTCAGGATGGCGAGATCGTCGGGCGCGAAGCGGTCGTGTTGATGGATTGCGGCGCCTATGGGGGCGAGCAGATATTCCTGACAACGATGACCGCCCACACGCTCGGCGGCAATTACCGGCTTGGCGCCGTGCGGCTTGCGAGCCGCGCGGTCTATACCAATACCGCCCCCAACGGGGCGTTTCGCGCCTGCAATGGCGTGTACAACACCTTTGCGCTCGAGCGCCACACCGACGAGATCTGCGCCGCAATCGGTATGGAGCCGCTGGAATTCCGCCGCCGCAACGTTCTCGGCAACAACGATCTCGGCGCGACCGGCCAGGTATTCGAAGGCAATGTCCTCAAGCCCATGCTCGATCGCATGAGCGCGCTGCGCGATACCGGTCCTTCAAAGAAGCACCTTGCCGGCGACCGGCTGTACGGCCGCGGTACGGCTGTTGGCACATGGTTCGTTTTTGTTGGACCGTCTGCGGCGACGGTTCACCTCAATGCCGACGGCAGCGCCACGCTGGTGACGGCTGGCGTCGAGATCGGCTCCGGTTCGATGATGCAGTCGTTGCCGCAAATCGTCGCGAGTTCACTCGGACTGCGGCCCGACGATGTCGTCGTTCGCCCAGCCGACACCGACGCGGCCGGCTATGACGTCGGGGTCGGCGGCGGCCGAACCACGGTTTCGCTTGGCGCTGCGAGCCTCGCCGCCTGCGGCGAAGTGCGCAAAAAGCTCCTCGACGTCGCCGCGCAAATGCTCGAAGCGGATCCCGGGGATCTTGTCTTGCGTAACGGCAGGGTCGAAATCGTCGGTGCCGAAGGCTCGGGAACAACGATCGCGGCCGTCGCCCAGCGCGCGCAAGCTACCGCCGGTCCGATCTCGGGAAGCGGCGCCTTTACGGGACCGGGCGTGCCCGCGATGCCGGGCTGCGCGGCCGGTCATTTCATCGAGGCTTTGGACATACCGGTGTTCGCGGTCCACGAATGCGAAGTCGCCGTCGACGCGGAGACCGGTCACGTGGAGGTGCTGAGCTATCGGGTCGTCCAAGACGTCGGGCGGGCGCTCAATCCGCGCGCGATTTTTGGACAAATCCAGGGAGGCGTCACCCAGGGTCTGGGTTATGCCTTGCACGAAGAAATCTCGATCGGCGCCAACGGGCGTATCCTTCAAAACGGCTTTGAGACTTATCGGGTGCCGCTCGCACAGGACGTGGTGCCGGTCGAAATCAGTCTGTTCGAAGGCGCGCCTTCGATCGGGCCGCTGGGCACCAAAGGCGCCGGCGAAGTGCCGATCCTCAATGTCGGTGCGGCGGTTGCATGCGCGGTAGCAAACGCGATCGGCCGCCGTGTTCAGGAATTGCCGCTCACGCCGCCGCACGTACTGGAACTCATTCTAGGCAACAAACAACCGCTGAAATTTCAGCACATCGCAGAAGCCTGGCGCGACAACGTGCTGGTGCAGCATCCCGGAACGCCGTGAAGCTGCCGGGCATCAACGGCGAAGCCCGTCTAATTCCCGATAGTCCGGCAGCGCATCGGTCACCGGCCGGCCACCGCGGATGACGAGTCGAGGACCGCCCGGCCGCGAGAGCAACTCCGACCACGATCGCGCGCGGAACACGATGAGATCGGCGTCGCGGCCGCTCCCCAATAAAGCGCCGACACTGGTCTTCATGATGCTGGCGGGAGTGGCCGTTATTGCCCGCGCCCAACCACCCAACGGACTATCAAGCTGCGCGATACGCACCGCCTGGGTGAAAACTTCGACCGGATCGAGGTCACCATAGGCATAGAATGGATCGCGCGTATTGTCGCTGCCGATCGCGACCGGTACGCCGGCCGCCGCAAGCTCCTGCAACAAAGTGACCCCGCGCCAGCGTGGCGTGCGCCCGCCTTCGCTCCGGTCCTGCAGATACATGTTGCACATCGGCAGCGAGACCACGGCCACGCCGGCAGCCGCCACCCGGGCGATCGTGCGCTCCGCATCGGCGGCCGGCCGGCAGGCCAGACTGCAACAGTGACCGGCAGTGACGCGCCCTTGCCAGCCGAAACGGATGGTGGCTTCCGCAATCGCCTCGAGGCCGTTGGAATGCGGATTGTCGGTTTCGTCGGTGTGAAAATCGAGGTCGAGATTGCGATCGCGCGCCAGGCCAAACACCCGGTCCAGCGCTGCGCCCGAATCGGCATCGTCAATCACGACGGCTCCCAAGATGCCGCCATGATCGGCGACGAGATCGGCAAGCCGCTCGCCCTCCTCCCCCGCGTAGCTGTCGAGCATGGCGAGCGACACGCCCTGCAAGGCAATGCGGCCGGTCCAACGGTCGCGCATTCGCGCCAGTACCGGCCAACTGATGTCGGCCTGCGGGCCCATCGAATCGATGTGCGTGCGAATGGCGGCGGTGCCGTGGACGAATGCGCAGCGCAGTGAAAAATCCATGCGCGCGGCAACGTCGGCGGCATTCCAAAACGCCCCGCGATCCCGGGCGACCAGCGCCAGCGCGTCTTGCCACCGGCCGCTTGTGTTGGGCACGCGAAACCAAGTCTGGCCTTTGTCGAGGTGCGTGTGAAGGTCGGCACACACCGGCCAGATCATCCCGCGGTCGAGATCGAGCGCCGGCAGGTTCGAAGCTGCAGCGTCAGCGTCGGGGGCGACGCCGGCGTGGGTATCGAGCGCTAGTCTTTGGATTTTCCCCGCCCTGATGGTCAGCGTCGCCGACGCGAGCGCGTCGGACCGTGCGTTGCCGCCGTCGGCCGCCTCAAGCAGGCACAACGGGACGGTGGCGTTGATCAGGCGATAGTCTCCCCCCGGAATTGATGGAAAGCTTGTCATTCGCTTGGATGCCCATGGCCGTGAATGTGATGCCCGGCGTGACGTTACGCGCGCCACGGCGAACAGCAACCGGGTCCCCGGAACCCCTCGCGTGACGATGACTCGCCCGTCCTCGCACTAGCAGGACCAAGGTCCTGCCATGGGCACCCGCGATTTGTTAATCGAAATTATTGCGATAGATGTGGTTAAATTCGCTGGGCTTGGTAACTCGAATCAGTTGCATTCTTGATCGACGTAGAGGACCGCGTGCGGACGCAGCATCTGTTCGAAGAAGCGAAATGGCGTGATGCGATCGTATCCGATCTAATTCACTCCGCGCAGCGATGGCGCTTCGGGTCAAGCGTTTGCGGCTCTGACTGACTCCGCGGAGTTTGGCGAATGGCTCGCTTCAGCATCAATCTTCGCGATCTCGTGATCCTCGTCGCTGATCCAAGTTCGTACATGTCCATGCTTATTCACAGCATGCTGCGCGGCTTCGGCAGCAACAAGGTGCTGGAGGCGAGAAGCAGCACCAACGTTCTGCATATCCTGACCAACCAAAAGATCGATATCCTGATCTGCGACTCGCGGCTCCCGCCGCACGGCGGCCTGCCGCTGACCCGCGCCATTCGGCGGAAACAGGATAATGCCAATCGCACCATCCCGATCCTGGTGATGACCAGCGACGGCCGGGAAACCACCGTTAAGCTCGCCCGAGACGCCGGCGCCAACATGGTGATCACCAAACCGATGTCGCCCGGGAGCCTTTACGATCGCCTGGCCTGGATCGCCTTCAATCCGCGCCAGTTCGTCGACACCCCCACGTATTTCGGGCCCGACCGCAGGTTCAAGATCGAAGGATATCCGAACGGCATCGGCCGCCGTAAAGGCGACAAGGCAGTCGAGATCGGTGAGGAAGCCGGTCCCGCGCTCGCCCAAGGCGACATCGACAGCCTGTTCAGCGCCGTGCAGACTGGCCACGATAGTTAGCGAGTCTGGCAGTGTCATCCGAAACGCGGATATTTCAGGTCGATACCAATTTCCAGCAGATGGCGCGCCGGCCCGGCGGAATAGCGCGCGATCGCGCCATCGAGAGGGCCGAAGTCGAAATCACGGGAGTGAAAGTCGGCTTCGACGAGTGGCTGAGCCGGGAACTTGCCGAACTAACGGCGGCTTTCGCCGTGGCGCGCGATAATCCGCACGACGCGACACGGCTCGCTGAGTTCAAAAACCGCAGCCGGCAGATCGGTGACGTAACGGCGACCATGCGCTTTGAGTTGCTGGCCTTTGTCGCCGGATCTCTGTGTGAGCTATTGGACTCGATCGGCGCCGGCGCCGAATTTCCGGTTGAGCCGATCGCCTGTCATCTGGACGCTTTGAGCTTATCGGCACGAGCGGATTTTCGCGCGCTGCGGCCCGATCAAGTTCCGGAACTGACCAAAGGTCTGCGCCGCGTCGTCGAGCAGCGCACGAGCGCCGGATTGTGAATCTGCCTCGACCGCAAGCGCTTTCGCTCTCTTTGTCGAAACTGGCGCCAACTCGAGCACGCCCTGATTAGGCTGAAATCGGGGTCTATTCTGACCTAGAAGACGACTTCGGCGAAATCCTCATCGGCGGCACACAGTTGCCGAAGGATGCGGGCTTTAAGATCGGTCAGCGGTATCTTGGCGACTGCATCTCCCGCCGGATGCCCGTCTTCATTGGATTGTTGCCAGGATTCCGGTGACTTCGCCGCCGCCGACGCGAAGGTGTCGGCAAAGCTGACGAATTCCTGCTGCAGGCGGTCGAAATCCTGCAAGGCGACGACCAGATCGCGATCGGGTCGAGCGGTACGCAACGCGGTCAGCTCGGTCACCCGTGCCGTGGTCCTCTCAAGTCTCAGGATTGTCTCATGCAGCTCCGTCGCCATGACGCTGAGAAACTTTTTGACATTATCGAGTCCGGGTGTTGCAAGGTTCGGCGTTGCAGGATTCGGTATCGCAAGATCTGACGTCACAAGGCTTGATGGCACAAGGCTTGATGGCACAAGGCTTGATGGCACAAGGCTTGATGGCACAAGGCTTGATGGCACAAGGCTTGGCGGCGTTTCCGTCAAGACAATCTCCCCATCACCTGCTCGATTTTTTGCCGAAGAATGTCGGCCGTAAACGGCTTGATCAAATAGTTGTTGGCGCCGGCTTGCGCCGCCTTGACCACCAGTTCGCGGTCGCCGCGGCCGGTCAACAGGATGAACGGCACCTTGCGCGCTGCCGGATGGCCCCGTACCGCACGCAACAACGCAAGTCCGTCCATTTCCGGCATGTTGAAATCCGAGATGATCAAGTCGAGCGGTTGCAGTGCCGCGGTGTCCATCGCCTGCTTGCCGTTCTCCGCTTCGTGGATCTGCCGAATGCCGATCTGCTCAAGCGTTATCCGCGTCATTTGACGGACGCTGTTCTGGTCGTCGACCACGAGGACCTTAAGAATTGCCGCCGCTGGCATTTGCATCACTCCTGACGAAAGCTTCCCGTGCGCCCGGGAAGGAACGATTGATTATTTTTACATCGTTGCCGCTGCATCGGCGTATCGCACCGCGACGTTCGACACGTTGTGACCGGCGAGATCGGAAAGCTTCTCGATATCGAGAATGAAAGCGACGCGCCCATTGCCCAGAATGGTGGCCCCGGCGATACCCGGAACCGAACCGTAACTTTCCTCGATGCTTTTAACGACGACCTGCTGATGTCCGCACAATTCGTCGACCACGATGCCGAAGCGGGCGCCGTCGCCGGCGTCGCTGATAATCACCACCCGATCGTCGGACGCCGTATCGGTCGCCGCTATGTCGAGCAGCTCGCCCAGGTGGACGAGCGGAACCAGGTTTCCGCGCAACTGCAGCATGCCGCGTGTGCCGAGCAAGCTGTGGACGTCCGAGGCCGGCGGGCGCAGACATTCAACAATCGACGACATCGGCATCACATACGTCTCGCGGCCGACGCGAATGACCATGCCGTCCATCACCGCAAGCGTAAGCGGTAACGCCAATTGGATCGTCATGCCGCGGCCGCGTTCCGATTTGACGTTGATGCGTCCGCCCAGATCTTGAATATTGCGTCGAACGACATCCATTCCCACGCCGCGCCCCGAAATATCGGAAACGCTCTCGGCCGTGGAAAAGCCGGGCAAGAAAATCAGATTGTTGATCTCGTCTTCGGTAAGCGAGGCGTCGCTTTTGACCAGACCACGGTCGCGCGCTTTCTTGAGAACGCGCTCGGGATTGATCCCGGCGCCGTCATCGCGCACTTCGATGATAATCCGGCCGCCACGATGTTCGGCCGAAAGCCGCACGGTTCCTTCTTCGGGCTTGCCCGCAGCCGCACGCAGCTCCGGCTTCTCGATCCCGTGATCCACGGCGTTGCGAATGATATGGGTCAGCGGATCGCCCAAACGCTCGATGATCGAACGGTCGACTTCGGTGCTTTCGCCGGCCATCTCGAGGCGCGCCTTTTTTCCAGTCTTCGCGGCCAGTTCCCGCACCAGCCGCGGCATGCGCTGAAACACCGCGCCCACCTGCTGGGCGCGCATCGACATCACGCTGTCTTTCAGCTCGCGGGTATGATGGACCACCTCTTCGAGGACCTGCACGAGCCGGCCGCTGATATCCTCCGGCAACGAATGCACCACCTGGCCAAGCATGGCCTGCGCAATGACCAATTCGCCGACCATATTAACCACACGATCAATCTTTTCGAGCTCGACCCGCGTGGTCGTCGCAGCCGGCGCCAAAGCCTTCGCTGGCGCCGAGCGCGGCGCCGTTTCCGCTTCGGAGGTTTCGACCGGCAAACTGGGTGCCAACGACGGGCTGCTCGATGTCGGCTCCAACGCCGGTTCGACCGGCAGCGCAACATCGCCTTCCGGATACGCCGCGATGTCCATCCCGCTCGTGTCCGCAGGAGCTTGGGATGGCGACGCGTCAGCGGCCATCTGGACCGCGACGATTTCAAGCTCGCAGTCGTCAAACACGAATTCAAACACTTCGTGAATTTGTGCGACCGGCGCCGACGTCTGCAGCGTCCCTGTCCAGCCCAGATAAGCGCGGTCCGGCTCCAGATCCATTAACAGCGGCAACCGCTCGGTCTCGACGCTCAGTGCGAGCGTCCCGAGCCGGCGCAGCTCACGCAGGATGTAGAGCGGCTCGTTCGCTTTTTTCAGCAGGTCGGGCTTGGGCCGAAAGACGATCCGATATTGCTGTTCGCCCGGCTGCTCGTCTACGGTATCGAACTGATCGGAGCGGACCGGGACGAAATCGAGGCCGTCGAAGTCGGCCACAGCCGCTGATCCTTCGTCTCCCCATTCGTCGCCGCGAGAATTGACCTGCAGGATGCGTTCGAGCAGAGCGCGGCATTCCAAGCCGTAGTCGACCGGAATGACGTCGCCGGAGCGCGACATGCCGATGAGATCCGAGAGCACGTCGTTCGCCTGCAACAATGTGTCAATCGTGTCCTGGCTGCTCGGCAGTTTGCCGCTCCGCATGGCATCCAGAACCGTTTCGAACACATGCGCGAACTTGACGAGGTTGTCGAAGCCGAAAATTCCGGCGCCGCCTTTCACCGAGTGGACGGAGCGGAATACCGCATTGATGGTGTCGTCCGAGGCCGTTCCTTCGCGCAGATCGGAAAGGCCCAATTCAATTTGCTGCAGCGCCTCGCTGCACTCGTCGAAAAACGTACCCTTGAGTTGATCCAAGCTCGCCATCGGCGGCGCTCCTCGAAGAATAGTCGGCGCTTATGGGGCGACCTTGTTGATAGTGGCGATCAACCGCTCGGGATCGAAGGGCTTGACCATCCATCCAGTGGCGCCGGCAACGCGCGCGAGATTTTTCTTGTCGGCTTCGCTTTCGGTGGTCAGCACCAGTATCGGCGTCGATTTGTGCGCCGAATTGCCACGCAGGTGCCGTATCACCTCGTAGCCGTCCATCCGCGGCATGTTGATGTCGGTGATCACGACATCGACTTGCTCCTTGTCCAAGACGTCGAGGCCATCCAGGCCGTCGACCGCCTGCAACACCTCGAAGCCGGCTTCGGCCAGCGTCAGCATGAGCATGTCGCGGATGGTCTTGGAGTTGTCGATGGTGAGGACGCGCTTGCTCATGGGCGATTCCTCCGTTTGCGGAGAACGATCGGCAACAGTATCGGCTGCAACATCGGCGGACGCCGCCACGTCAATGTCGAGCGCCTGCTGCTCGCGGCAATCAATTCCAAGATCCTGAAAAGCATTGATGTATTCCTCCGACGGACGCACGACCGACATCTGCCCGTAGGTCCGCAGCGCGGACAGAATGATCTGCATGCAGGGAAGTGTGATGAGTTCCACCGCCGAGGCGTCGACGCACAAGCGAGGATCGTGCGCAAGGCGGCTCCGAATGGTTTCGAGCAAACCTTCGGCGGCCGCCAGATCGAGCGTCCTCGGCAGCTTCAGCTCGGTGTTGTTTGCAGCTTCGTTCATGGCGGAATCCGATGTTCTCTTTGTTTCGATCGCGCGTCATGCCGCGGTTGCGTCAGCGACGGCGCGGGGGTCGCGCTCGCAAGCGTCGAGAATGGCGTCGGCCATCTGCGACAAAGCGTGCTGTCGCATCACCGCGCCGCGCTCGAACGCCACCCGCGGCATGCCGTAGATGAGCGAAGACTCTTCGTCCTGCCCAAGCGTCGATCCTCCCGCCTGGCGCAGTTCCAAGAGGCCTTCGGCGCCGTCCTTACCCATTCCGGTCAGAATGGCGGCGACTGCCGATTTTGCGCAGACGCGCGCCGCCGAACGGAACAAGACATCGACCGACGGCCGATGGCCGCTGACCGGCGGCGCATCCGACAAGCGACAAATATGCCCTTTGGCGGCACGTACGATTTCGAGGTGATGCGAACCTGGCGCGATGTAAACGTGACCGGCCTCGACGGCTTCACCGTCGACGGCCTCCGACACCATCATCGGGCACTCGCGGTTGAGCCTGCCGGCAAAGCCGGTGGTGAATTGCGGCGGCATGTGCTGCGTGACGAGCGTCGGCGGACAATCCTCCGGAAAACCCATGAGCAGTGTCTTGAGCGCCTCAACCCCTCCAGTCGACGCGCCGACAAACACGATCTTCCCAGTCGAACGCCGCAGCCGCTCGCGGCGCGGCGCGGGCGGCGGCACCGCGCGGCGCACGCCAACGCGCACCTGTGCCGCAGCCTTGACCTTCTGTTGCAGTTCTGCCGCCAGATCCGCCAACCGCTCGGCTTGCTCGTGCGCCGGTTTGGCGATGAAATCGACGGCGCCAATCTCGAGCGCTTCCAGCGTCGTTTCTGCGCCACTCTGGGTGAGCGTGGAGATCATCACCACCGGCATGGGGCGCAGCGCCATGATCTTGCGCAGAAAAGTGAGGCCGTCCATGTGCGGCATCTCGACATCAAGCGTGACGACGTCGGGATTAAGCGCCTTGATGCGCTCGCGCGCGATATACGGATCGGCCGCAGTGCCGACGACGGTGATTTCCGGATCGGCTTCCAGGAGGCTGGTCAACAATTGCCGCATAACCGCAGAATTGTCGACGATCAGCACGCGCACCGGTGTCTTGAGGCCTGTCATTGCCCCTCCCCAAAGAGCTCAATTTCGCCCGCGGGCTGCTGTTGCTGCAGACGGCTGCCGTAATCGAGCTCTTCACGATCGACCGTGTAGCGCTCGCTGCTGCCGAGCAGCCGGCGCACGACGCGTCCGGTCGCCGGGTAATAGTGAATGCGCCGCGGCAACGTCCCGCCGAGATCGCTCGCGGCGCATGGCAGCCCTTCGGCTTTCAGATAAGCCATGATGAATTCCGCGTTTTCGCTGCCGACCGCGTTGCTGGAATCGGTAACGTTGCCGCCACCGAACACCTTGATTTCCATGCGCTGGCGCACGCATCCGGCCTTGATCAGCTCGTTGATGAGCTTCTCCATGGCGAAATTGCCGAAGCGCGCCGAGTTGAGGTCCTTGCCCCACGCGCCGGATCCATGATGCGGAAGCATGAAATGATTCATGCCGCCGACGCCCGCCACCGGATCGCGGATGCAAGCCGACACGCATGAGCCAAGCACGGTGACCAGCACCTCATCAGGTTCTTTGGTAAGATAGAACTCGCCCGGGAAGACTTTCATCATCCAAGCGGCGTTGGCGGCGTCGAAGAAACGCCGGCCGGCAGCCGGCCGCACCTTGGCCATCAACGAACGGCTTGTCTCTGCGAAGGGCGCGGCCTCGGTCATTGTATCCGCCGATACGTCGTGCGGCCGACCAGATCGAGTTGCGGATGCGATCCGATCAAGGATTCCGAATGACCGATGTAAAGCCAACCACCGTGGTGCAACTGCTGCGCGAAGCGGTCGATCAGCGCGGATTTGGTGGAAGCGTCGAAATAGATCATCACGTTGCGGCAGAAGATGGCGTCGAACTTGCCGCCGAACGGCCACGGATCCATCAGATTCAAACGTCGGAACGCGATGAGCGAGCGCAAAGCTTCGTTCATGACGAAGGTCCCGGACCTATCGGCTCCGACCGTCTGGAAGAACTCGCGATAGGTGTGCGGCACATCCCCTATAGCGGCCGACGGATAAATTCCGCGCGCACCCCTGGCAATCATTTCGGTATCGATGTCGGTGGCGAGAATACGGACATCGTAACGTTGAACATCCGGGATTTCGCGGCGTAGCACAGCGGCGATCGTATAGGGCTCTTCGCCGCTCGAGCACCCGGCCGACCAGATTCTCAAGCGCGCACCCGAGCCACGAACCGCGGCTTGCGCGAAGCTCGCGGCGACGTTGGCGCGCAGGTGCTCGAAGTGATGTGGCTCACGAAAGAATTTGGTGAGGTTGGTCGAGATCGCATTGATGAAGCTTTCAAGCTCGGCGCTGTTGGCGGCAAGATAGTCGCGATAATCGTGAAACGAGCGCAGGCCCAGGGCACGCAGGCGGCGCGACAGGCGGCTGTAGACGAGGTTGCGTTTGCTCTCCGCCAAAGAAATGCCGGCATGCTCATGTGCGAGCTTCACCAGGGACCGGAAATCCGCGTCGGTAAAGTCAAACTCGCGCTCGGTCTCGACGATGGGAAGCGCGACATCAGCGAGTGCCATTGCCGCGCCATTTCGACGATGCGACATGCTACGTTTCTGCTGCCTCTAGAATTCCTGCCAGTCGGCATCACTGCGCACCGCCGTGGCAAGCGCGGCGTGCATCCGCCCAACGGGTCCGCCATTGGCGATCGCGCGCTTTGCCGTGGCCGGCCTGGACGCCGGTCTGACGACCGCGCCAGGCGAACGCTGCATCACCCGTGGCAGCTCAGCCTCTATCCCCTCAACACGAAACACGCTCACCTCGTCGCTCATGGCCTTGGCTTGCTGTTCGAGCGTCTTTGCGGTCGCCGCATTTTCTTCCACCAGGGCGGAGTTCTGTTGCGTGACTTCGTCCATCTGCGTCAGCGCCTTGTTCACCTGCTCGATTCCGGTCGCCTGCTCGGCACTGGCGGCGGCGATGTCGGAAATGACTACGGCCACTTTCTTGATGGAGTTGACGATGTCGTTGAGCGCACCGCCCGCCTTGTTGACGAGATCGACACCCTCCTTGACCTGGCTGTTGCTGTTGGTGATCAGGTCCTTGATATCCTTGGCGGCCTGCGACGAGCGCTGTGCCAGGCTCCGCACTTCAGAAGCCACGACGGCAAAGCCGCGGCCCGCCTCCCCGGCGCGCGCCGCTTCGACCGCGGCGTTCAACGCAAGCAAGTTGGTTTGGCGCGCGATCTCGTCGATGACGCCGATGATGTCGGAAATCTTGCGCGAGGATTCTTCGATGCGCGCCATGGCCTCGACCGCCTTGGCAACGACCTGCCCGCCACGATCGGCGACGTCGCGCGTGGCGCCCGCTGATTGATTGGCTTGCTGGGCATTATCGGCGTTTTTCTTCACCGTCGCCGACATCTGCTCCATCGAGGCGGAGGTCTCCTCGAGACTCGCCGCCTGCTCCTCGGTCCGCTGCGAGAGATCGGTGGTGCTGGTGGAGATTTCCGCGGATGCACTCGATATCTCGTGTGCCGAGGCGCGGATCTTCACGACCACGGCCATCATGGTGTCGAGCAGGCCGTTTACGCCCGCGCACAACGCGCCGATCTCGCCGGACTTGCCGTCAAGTGGAACGCGTTCGGTCAGAACGTTGTCCTTGGCGGCCTCGACCACCACCTGCACTTGCTGAACGGCTTGTTGGAGAACCTGGCTCGCCTTGACGCTGGCGGTGATGTCGGTCGCGTATTTGACGACTTTGAACGGCTTGCCGTCCGCGTCCATGATCGGATTGTAGCTCGCCTGAATCCAAACCTCGGTGCCGCCTTTACCGATGCGCTTGTATTGACCAGCCTCGTATTCGCCATGCCCGAGCTTCTCCCAAAACAGGCGATACTCCGGGCTTTGCCGGTAGCTGGCCTCCACGAACATCGCGTGATGCTGTCCCTTGATTTCGCCGAGCGAGTAGCCGAGCACTTTGAGAAAATTATTATTGGCGCCGATGACCTTTCCGTCGAGTGTGAACTCGATGACGGCCTGTGCCTTGCTGATGGCCGCGATTTGCCCCTCGTAATCGGCATTGCGTAGCTTCTGCTCGGTAATGTCGGTGGCAAACTTGACGACCTTGAAAGGCTTGCCGTTTTGGTCAAGGACCGGATTGTAGCTCGCCTGAATCCAAACAACGCGGCCGCCTTTGCCGATGCGCTTGTATTGCCCGGCATCGTATTCGCCGCGGCCGAGCTTCTCCCAGAACAACCGATAGTCAGGGCTCTGGCGATAGGCGGCATCGACAAACATGGAGTGATGGTTGCCCTTGATCTCCTCAAGCGAATAGCCAAGAGTCTTCAAGAAATTTTCATTTGCGTGCAGAATTTTTCCATCCAGGCCGAATTCGATGACAGCCTGCACGCGATTGATGGCGTTCATCATCCCAGTCATGCTGGCGTCGGCTGAACCGCGACCGAGACGCGTGAGGGGCGACTTTGCAAGTGCAAGCATTATGATCTCCTTCGATCAATTGCATTTGAGCATTCGCGCCCTGGTTAACCTATTCGACAGTAAGCGATAACAGATTGGGAAGATCGATCAGCGCGATCATCGCGTTCTCGATCGTCACCAGGCCAGACAGGAATTCCACGCGCGATGCCTGCGCGATCCGCGGCACTGGCTGTATTTGCGATGGATCAAGCGAAACAATGTCAAGAACGCGATCGGCCAACAATCCGATCGGCTTCGTTCCTATCTGCACGATGATGACGATGTGCAGCGGCGTGGCTTCCGTAAAACCTTGACCGAACCGGCAGCGCAAATCGATGATCGGAACGATGACCCCACGCAGATTGAGCACGCCGCGGACATAATCAGGCTGCTTCGGCAGATGGGTGATCTCCGTCCAGCCCTTGATCTCGCGCACTGCCATAATGTCGACGCCATATTGGTCGTCGCCGATCGCAAAACTGATCAGCTGCGTCGGCACGCCAGCCGCAGACCCGAGCCGGGCGCCGGCCGCCACGACCGGGCCAAACTGCGCATGCGCAGTCGCAGATGAAGCGGCCGGTTCGTTCATGATGCCCGTTGCCCCATGTCGATGCGTTGAAGCTGTCTCGGCGTTGCAGACGGGTCCTGCCGTTTGAGGCTGTCCCCGCCATACATCTCCAGAGAGACTTCAAGGCCTCGAAATTTCCCACGGCATCAATAGGCGGTATCGAGCTACAAATCGGTTAATGTTCGGAGGCGAACTTCGCCAACCTGCATAGCGAAGCTCCGTATTATTTTTTGATGCTACGCTAGATTAAGAAAGACGCGCTGCCCGCCGGGAGAAAATATCGGGTCGCCCGACACGATGGCATCGCAACGCTTCGACGGCGCTTTCGTCGCCCTCGGGTTGAGACTGCCGGTCGACGGCGCCGTTCGCAGCCCCAACGCGCGGCACCACGCCAGCTAGAATTCCTTCCAGTCGTCCTCGTTGATGGCCGAGGCAATAGCTGCCTGCATGCGGCCGACGGCGCCGCGACCATTCGCGCCGGCGCGCTTCGGCGCAGCGACCGATCGCTTCGGCGCGGTGCTCGGCTGCGACTTGACCGTGCCGGCGACGGCTATGGGCTTGGCCGCAACCGATCGCATATTGTCCGTCGATGACGCCGCACCACCAGCATTGCCAATGCGGAAGGCGGCAACGCGCTCGTCCATGACTTTGCTCTGCTGCTCCAGCGTCCTTGCGGTGGCGGCATTCTCCTCGACCAAGGCCGAGTTCTGCTGTGTCACCTCGTCCATCTGGGTGAGAGCCCTGTTGACCTCGTCGAGACCGGTTGCCTGCTCGACGCTGGCGTTAGCAATGTCGGAGACCGTCTGCACCACGTTCTTGATGGAATCGACGATCTCGTGCAGCGCCGCTCCGGCGCGGTTGACCAGATCGACGCCGTCTTTGACCTGATTATTGCTGTTCGTGATGAGGTCCTTGATGTCCTTGGCGGCTTGTGAGGAGCGCTGCGCCAGGCTGCGCACTTCCGAAGCGACCACGGCAAATCCCCGGCCGGCTTCGCCCGCTCGTGCGGCTTCGACCGCCGCGTTGAGCGCCAGCAGATTGGTCTGCCGGGCGATTTCGTCGATGACGCTGATGATGTCGGATATCCTGCGCGACGACTCTTCGATGCGCGCCATGGCGTCGACCGCCTTGGCCACGACCTGGCCACCCCGGTCGGCGACCGCACGCGTATTGTTCGCCGACTGATTGGCTTGTTGCGCGTTTTCCGCGTTCTTTCGCACGGTTGCGGAGATTTCCTCCATCGACGCCGAGGTCTGCTCCAGACTCGCTGCCTGCTCCTCCGTGCGCTGCGAAAGGTCGGTGGTGCTGCCCGAAAGCTCCGCCGAAGCGTTGGCGATCTCCCGCGTCGCTATCACGATCGAGCCGATGGTTTGCTGCAGCCGTTCCGCCATCGCATTGAAGTCGTCCTTGATCTGGCGGTAGCTCTCGGTGAAGCCTTCGCCCAGGCGATGGGTAAGGTCACCCTCGGCCATCTTCACCATGCCGTCGGCGAGGAGGCCGACGATTTTGGCCTGCTCCTCGGCGGCTTGAGCCCGTGCCTCGGCCAGCTTCCTCTGTTCCGCCGTAGCCTTCGACTGCAGTTCGACCTCGGCTTGCTGACGCTGCGTGATCTCATCGGCTTCGTGTCGCGCTTTTTCGACCGCGAGCACCTTGAATTCCTCCACGGCATTGGCCATGGCGCCGATCTCGTCTTTGCGCTCGAGCCCCGGCAACACCACCGCAAAGTCGCCGCCGGCGAGCTTGCGCATCGCCTCGCTCAACTTCTGCAGCGGCATGGTCACCCGCCTGGTCACCACCAGCATGGTGCCGACAAACAGCCCGATAGCGAGCAGCAGCAGGACGATCTGCAGGATCAGACCACGAAGCGCGCTCGCGTATTGGTTTGCGGCGTGGTCGCGCGCCGCATTCAGCGCCGCTTCCGCCACCGCGACCAGCGGCGAGAGCCGCGTCATTCCCATCGCCGTCCATTGATCGACATTCAGGCGCGGCTCTCCGGCGGCCGCCTCCTTCAATGTCTTCATGCCGATTTCGATGTAATCAGAGCCAAAATAATCGCGGTTCACGCGCTCGCGGGCCTGCGCGAAGCTCGCGGGCAGCGGCAAGCCGCTGGCCAGATCCTCGAGCACCGCCCAGGTCGAGCGAACCTTGCTGACCCTGGCAATATAGTCGTCGATCGGGGTCGCAGTCTGCGGCTTCCCTTCGACCGCGAATGAAACGGCAACGGCCGCGTCGCCCGCCGCATTGCGCACCACCCAAGCGATCTGCTTGAGCTCCATCAGTTGATCGACATACGGGTCCTGGAGCTTGATCGACAATGTCAGCTCCGTCGACACCTTGTCGATGAACTTGATCAGGTCGTCGGTCTCCTTGACGATGTCCTCGGCAATCCCGGCACGCCGCGACGCCTTCGGCTGCTGCATCGCCGCAGCGGTCTCTTCATGCAATGCCGAAAGTCGCTTGATGTGCTCTTCGAGGGCGCTGGCGATCGCATCCCGATCGGAGAGATCGGTCTGCTTGAGCGCCGGAACCGCCGCCTTCAGCGCCGGCATTTCGTTGACCCGCGCCTCGCGCAGCACCGCGTTCATCGCCATCGCCGGCTTCTCGGCCAGAAGCTCGGTGCGGGACACGGCGCGATCGAAGCGCAAATTATGCAACGCCGTAAACAGGTAAGTCGAGGCGTCGGCAACCGCCGCCGCACGGCTCGCAGTCGCCAAGCGTCCCCAAGACTCCCAAGCGCTGAGGGCCAGCATGATAACGACGGCGGCGCCAAGCACACCGATGACGGCCTTCAGAAGCGCATTGATTGTCACTCGGTTCAGCATGGGAATTCCTTGGATGGGCTGAAATCTCGCGGGCACTCTTCGCAGGACGGGTCAGTTCGACCGCACGCGTCGCTCGCTGCGTGGCCCCGATCGTGATCGGGGACCGACGAAAAGCTTCGGAGCGCTGGCGCGATCATGGCATTTCCGGTTGTCAGGAGCCCCAAACAAACCGCCGCCGCTGCAGGACCCTGCGCCGGGCACGCGGTGCGGCTGCCGGAGCAAAAGATCACATGGCGAGAAGGGTGGAATAAACTTCAGAGCCCCCAAATACCTCCCACGCAATAAATCAGCGCCAGCTACAAATTGGTTAAAGCGCGCGAATTGCACATTGCAAATTTCCATATTGCGATAGCATGCAATCCTTGAATGCTATTCTGCATCAAAGAAACTGCCGGCGACTCACTATCGGCCGAGCAAGGTCTTTCGGCGTAAAAACGCCGCGCCCCATAAATCATCGACGAATGTGCAGCGCATCCGATCGCGCCGCGCCGATAGGCACGATGATCCATCGATGAATGTAGGAGCAACCGTGTGGCCACGGTTCGCGATAAAGCGCGCACAACCAGGACGCGCATTTCCCGGCAGACCAGAGATCGTGAGTCGGATCATTCGGGCTACGGACTATCCGGTGCCTTTTCCGAGATTCCGGAGGTCGGAATGTCTGCTTGAGCCATTTTTCATAAAATACTTTAACATTGTAAAATGCAACGAAAGCTGGTGCAGCCTATACGTAGTATCGCTTACCGTTCATTGTTCAGAGCGATTTGCGTAATTCTTGTGTAAGGGCGCAGTGACGGAAGAATTTATGCCAAGCCTCTGAGAATGAATAAGATTCCTTCCCAACCGGTTTTGATCGCCAAGTTGCCGCCTCTCCGGCTCCGGAGGAGCAGGCGAAGACCACGCGTTCTCGCCGATCGCGCGTTCAGGTGCTTCGGCTTATCCCGCAGGCGATCGATCGTCCCGGCATGACAACAACCGAGCTATCGCGACCGATCTATGTTTCCTGCACCGCGTGCGAAACCCACGGCTTGAGCTTGTGCGGCCTTGCTCGCGCGCTCGCACCGGATCAATCGAGCCACATCCAAATTCAGCAGACTTCACGCACGGTCCTGGCGCGCCGCATCATCTGCCGGGAGCATGATCTGCAGGATGCCGTCCCCATCATTTGCGGCGGCTGGGCGGCCTCGGTGGTGTTGCTGTCAGATGCCAGCCGGCAGATCCTGTCGTTCTTGTTGCCTGGCGATCTGGTCTCCACCGCTTTGTTGTTCGAGCCGCGGTCGCACTGCCTGGTCGAGGCCATCACCGACGTCGTTTACCGCACGTTTAAGCGAAGCGAACTCAAAGCCACCCTGCTCAAGCATCCCGAGATGTTCGACATGCTGTCGCGGGCCTGGATTGAGGAGAAGGATCGCGCGGACCAACTCATCGTCGATTTGGGCCGGCGCACGGCCGACGAACGCATTGCGCGGCTCATACTGAACTTAGCCGAGCGGCTATCCCAGCGCGACATGATCAGGACGACCGAGAATTCCGCCATCGAGATGGAATTCCCGTTGCGCCAGCATCATATCGCCGACGCCACCGGCTTGACGCCGGTCCATGTGAGTAAAGTGCTGTCCGAATTCCGCCGCGGCGGACTGATCAAGATCAGTGATCGCTCGCTGACCATCCTCGACCCTGCGGGCTTTCGCCGTGTCGCCAATATGCGCTAGGGCCTGATCTGGCCGACGCGCCTCATCGCCAGCAGTAATCGATCCTCCGAAAGCACTTTTGCGCTCCGGGCCGCCGAGAGATGCAGGTCAAAACCGCATCGACAGGTCCCGCACCTCGTTTCCCGCGATAGACTATTACCACACAAGGGTGCAAAATCTGTGTGGGTTTGATACCGTTTGCCGTCCTTCGCCGTAGTTTGGCAACCCCTGTCGACCTGATGGCAAGGCTGCATCAGCGATCCGGGGCCGTTCGTGTCGAGTCATGTTCTTTCAGTCATTGCGGCCACGCTGGAAAAGGCTGTGCTCGGCGCCGCCGACTCCGACATCGCCGAAATGATGGAATTGGTGCGGAATGTCTCGCCTTCGACGTCGGCCAGGCCGGACATCGAGCGCCTGCACCTTCATTTGAGCACACTGGCCCAAGCCATCCGCGACCGCGGCGTCAGCGAACGCGGCCTCAATCTCTTGATCGATACGACGCACGATCTCTCCAAAACGCTCGCGCTGCAGGACCTTCTGCAAACCATCGTCAGCCGGGCGCGAAGCCTCGTCGGCGCGAACATCGCCTGGCTCACGTTGCTCGACGACGATGAAAACACGTTGCGGACCGTGACCGCGGAGGGACATATCTACCCGGCCACATCGGAGATGACGGCGCGCATCGGTTACGGCGCCGTCAGTCTCACGATCAGTTCGAAGAGCTTCTTCGACACGCAGGACTACCTGAACGACCATCGTTTCCGCCATTCGGATGCTCTGGATCGAATTTTCCGAGCTGAAAGCATCGTCTCTCTCGCCGGCTTCCCGATTCTCTCGGAAAACAAATTGCAGGGCGTGCTCTTCGTCGCCGACCGCTATCATCGCAAACTGTCGGCGCGGGAGATTTCCATATTGGGCTCCTTCGCTCTGCACGCCGGCGTCGCCATGCGGAATGCGCACGCCTTCACACGGGTGTCGGAAGCGCTCGCCGAAGCGGAGCGCAATCGCACCGCGCTCATCGACCACATTCATCGCGTCGACGTCTCCGCGGCGGCGCATGACGAATTGACTTCGTTGCTCGCCAAGGGCACGGAATGGCCGCTTTTCATCCAGCGAATGGCCGACCAGATCGACGGCGCGATCATTCTCTACGATGAATTGCTCTCGGTGCGAGGACGCTTCACGTCGGACTCGTTTCGCGAGCAGCCGGCCGCCGAGCTAAAAGACGGCAAGCTGCAGTCCTCGGCACTAATCAGCGCCATTTCCCAGTCGCGCCACAGTGGACGGTCGGTGGTCATGCGCGCTGCCGGCGACGAACACTACCGAGTCATGGCCCTGCATGGCGGCGTCGGACGCGGCGAGAGCCTTGTCATCTGTCATCGTGGCGAATTGGATCCGATCGATATCCGTAATCTGGAGCGCAGTACCGTCGCGCTTTCGATTGCGAAGCTGTGGAGCGAGAAGCGCGAGACCGAACAGCTCATCGCGTCGTCCACCCTGCTGCGTCATCTCATTCTGGTCAACCCGCCCGACGCTTCCACCATTTCGGCCATCCACGACCGTTTGAAGATCAATGCCGAGCAGCCTGTGGTGCTGGCGCTCATCGCGATCTCCGGCCTCGATCGCGCCTCGCAAACGACGATGATCCGCACATCGGCGGCAAAAATGAACTTGTTGGTCGATCTCATCGACGACACCTACCTTGCCGCCGGCCCGGAGAAATCGATCCGGGAATTCCTTCGAACGCTGCTGCGACACCGCAAAGGATGGGAGATCGGCGGGATCGTGTCCAACCCATTCTCCGAACTAACACAGGCGGCGGCACACTATGACCGGATCGAGCAGGCGCTGCGCTTGTTGCGTAAGATGAACCGCCTCAACAGATTCGTGGAGCATTCTCAGGTCAATCTTTTTGCCAAGCTGTTCGAGGCGGGCGACGCCTCGCGCATTGCGCGACACATGGAGCAGATTTTGTCGCCGATCGACGAACGCGATCCGCGGCAGAAGACCCAGCTCAAGAAGACGCTGCTATGCTACATGGACAGCCAGTACAACATCGCGCGCACCGCCGAGCTTCTCAACGTTCACATCAACACGGTTCGGCAACGGCTCGGCACGCTTCGTGAGATCACCGGCGGTTGGGACGATCCGATATCGGCGCTGGAATTGCATGTGGCACTGCGCCTCGATTCCATCACCGCGGCGCCCTAGAGCGCGATCGCTTTAGGTTGAATTGACATCGCGCTCTAGATCTTTGGTGGAGCATGATCTTTTCGTAAAACCGGTTTCCACCCGTCGGGTCAAGCCCGAGGGCGCGCTTTTCCGGATCACACCCTGATCGCATCAGGAAAGCATTCCTCAAGAGGGCTCCAGCCCTTTGGCGCTGCTCGCCAGCGCTGCGAATTTTCGCGTTTGCGCGAAGGCATCTTCGAGCGGCAGGGATGCGTCGTGATTGAATATCTCGCTCCAGCGAGCGGCGATCGTTTCAGGTGAACGCTCAGCCTCGTCGAGATAGATACCGGGCGTTTCCTCGATCCGGGTCACGGCGAACACGCCGGCGCCGGCGCCGACAATGACCCGCGAGGGAGCGTTCTCGCTGACCAAAAACAATACCGCCGGCGTCACCGACTCGGGCGAAAGGAGCTCCATTGCGTTAGGCGGAAGCAGGCCGGCTGTCATCGCCGTCGCCGCGGTGGGCGCCAGCGTATTGACGCGGATATTGTACTTACTGCCTTCGAGATGCAGCACGTTCATCAAACCCACCATGGCGGCTTTTGCCGCGCCGTAATTGGCTTGACCGAAGTTGCCGTAAATGCCGGACGCCGACGAAGTAAAGACGATACGTCCATAGTTGCGATCTCGCATCCCGTTCCAGACGGCCTTGGTGCAATTTGCCGAGCCCCGCAGATGCACGCTGATGACACGATCGAAGTCGCTCATCTCCATCTTGGCGAAGGTCTTGTCGCGCAGGATGCCGGCATTGTTGACCAGGATATCGACCCGACCCCATTCCTTTTCGGCGCGCGCCACCATGGCAGTGATCTGCTCGAAATCGGCGACGTCGGAGCCGTCAGCCATCGCGACGCCGCCAGCCGCCCCGATCTCGTCGACGACCTTGAGCGCACTATCGGAGGCAGCGGCTCCCTTTCCGATGTCGTTGACGACCACTTTCGCACCGCGCGCGGCTAATCCGAGCGCGTGGCAACGGCCCAAGCCGCCGCCCGATCCGGTAACGATCGCAACCCTGCCGTCAAAACGAATGGTCATGGTACTCGCTTCTCTCTCACACAACACAAAAGCTCAGAGCATGTCCCGGAAAAGCATGCCCTCGGACTTGATCCGATGGGTGGAAACCGGCTTTCCGAAAAGGACATGCGACAACAAAAAGATCTGGGGCGCGACGCGGCCCGCACACGCACGTCGTTTACATCCCCATCAATGAATGGCGGCATGGAGGATTTTTTCGGCGCTGGCCTCGGAGCGCGCGAATTCCGCGACGATGGTGCCGCTCTTCGCCACCAAAATGCGATCGGATAGATCAAGGATTTCCGGCAGGTACGATGAGATCAACATCACGCCCGCACCGCTTTGCGCGAAGGCGCGGATGATTTGGCGGATCTCCGCAATAGCGCCGACATCGACGCCGCGCGTCGGTTCGTCGAAGATCACGAGCTTGGGCTTCTGCGCCAGGGATTTGGCGACAACCACCTTCTGCTGGTTGCCGCCGGAAAGATAGAGCACGGACTGATCATCGCCGATGCGGCGGATCGCCAAGCGTTCTTCCCACTCGCGCGCCACTGTGCGCATCTTCGCCAGCGGCGCAACCAACGCACCACGCCCGAATTTCGCCAGCCACCCGAGCCCGATATTCTCGGAAACGCTCATCATGTCGAAGAAGCCGTCGAGCTTGCGGTCCTCCGACACATAGGCAATTCCGGCCGCCACCGCTTGCGCCGGCAGGCTATAACGAACCTCACGCCCCTCCAGCCAGATTTGGCCGCCACCGAAGTTGCGCTTGGTGTGTCCCATGATCACCTTGGCGACTTCGCTGCGCCCGGAGCCTATGAGCCCGGCAATGCCGGTGATCTCGCCCGGAAAGATCGAAAACGACATGTTGTTGACGACGCTTCCCATGCGGATGTTCTCCACCCGCAGCACCGGCAGCGCCGTGCGGGCGACGCGGGCCGCGCGCGGCGCTGATGCATGCACGGCAAGATCATCGCCGATCATGAAGCGAATGAGCCGGTCGCGATCAAATTCGCTTGCTGGCCCGGTCTTGATCAGTTGGCCGTTGCGAAGCACCGTGATGCGATCGGCATGTGTCAACGCCTCTTCCAGCGCGTGCGAGATGAAGATCATCGCCACGCCGGATTTTTGCAACGACTTCATCAACTCGAACAGATGCTCGGTCTCTTCCGGAGTCAACGCAGCGGTTGGCTCATCGAGGATAATGATGCGCGCATCGTTGAGCACGGCACGGGCGATCTCGACCATCTGCCGCTTGGCGGCGGACAGTGACCCGGCCAACTGCGATGGATCGACATTGAAGTTCAGGCGCTGCAGCACCTGCCGCGCGGCGTTGCGCACTTTGCGTACCGAATTGAACGCGCGCTCGCGGCCGAGAACCATGTTCTGCGCCACGGTGAGTTGCGGCACCAGGCTCGTTTCCTGGTAGACCATGGAAATGCCAAAGCGTGCCGCGTCCTTCGGCGCGGTGAGTTGCACGATTTGTCCGTCGATGATCAAGCGGCCGTCGGAGGGCGCGATGACTCCCGCGATCAGTTTGCACAGCGTGGACTTGCCGGCACCATTCTCCCCGACAAGAGCGTGGATCTCCCCGGCGAACAGGTCGAAATCGGCGCTTTGCAGCGCAGCGATGCCGGCGTAGCGCTTGGTGATGCCTTCGAGGCGAATAGTCGGACCAGCGCTCATGAGACGACTCCGGCCGCGGCGAATTTCAAGATCTCCGCACTTGCGCGGCTCACCGCAATCAGGCTCCCGTTCCAGAAGACCACATCGGAAATCGCATGACGAATACCGTTCGCACGAGAATGAGCGGACGCAACCGGCATCATGGCGCCGTCAGTCTCGATCACCAGCCCGTAGGAGAATGAGGGAGCCCAGGGCTTGATCTCGCCAAACAGCCGGGTCGCGCCGAGCTCGATGGGAAAATCGTGGCTGAACTCCGGTGTGACCCGCGGCGATATCCAGAGCCGCGGATCGATGCGCGCCTTCATCCGCGCCACGAACTCGCGCTCGGTCTTCAGAAATTCGATCAGCGGATCGCGCCGCGACAGGCAGGCGAGCGCATAGCCATCTCCGACCCTGCGGATACGGCCGAGATAGGCGGGATAGCCGGACTGTACCACTCTGCCGGATGGTTCGACCACGCGCGCCCGCTCGAGCTCGGTCACGACCAGCGCGCCGTCCAGCGCCCGTGCGATGCCCATCGGACAATGCAGTCGGGATGCGATCATCCGCGGTGCCCCGGATTGGCTGACTGCGATGACTTGTCCCCGCGCCACCGGGTCCCATGGTGCCAGCGAAAGGATCGGTTCATCCGGCCCATAACCGTGATCAACCACCGCCAGTTCATCTTCGGACAAAAACAAACAATCGGCGACCGCGCGCAGCCCGGTCAACGTCGGCCAGTCCGGCAAAGGCTCGCCGGCAGGATCGCGAATACAAATCCGGCCGCCGGAAAGGCCGATCGCGACCCGCCCACCCTCGCTGACGCAAAGCGCCGTCACCGGCGCATCGAAAGACGCCCAAAGCTTGGGCTCCTGGCCCCACTGTCCGATCCGAAATACGTTGGGCCCTGAGGAAACGAGCAAGTATCCGTCGCGGTCGACGCCGATGGCTTCCGGCGCCGGCATCGGCACCGCGTCGGCGTCGTCGAGGCGGCCGTTGGCGCCCAACGCGCCCTCGAGCGACATCGATTGTACGTCTCGCTTGCGCCGGAAGAACATCGTTCAGGCTTTCCTCCAGTAACTCGCGGGACCGGTCCATTGCGGATCGGCACCATCGAGGGCGAGGCGCCCGATTTTGTTGTTGGTAACCCCGCCGAGATAGAGCGCGCCTTTGTGTTCACGCATGGACGTGATCATGTAGAGTGGTCTGTCCGGCTTATCCCAATAGGCATCGCGGACGCGTCCGGCGCCATCGGCCTTCAGTACGCCGCCGATATTGAGATTGCCAAAGAGCCAATTGGTCGGCGGCACGCGCCGGGTCATGCGACGGCGCAATCCCGGAATCTTCATCGCCTCGTCCATCACCGGATTGCGCATGCCGGCAAGCGCGATCCAGTAACCGCCGTCGGACGCCCGGTTGACGTTGTCAGGATAGCCGGGCAGTCCGCGAATAAAGACCCGCGGCCCGCCCGCCATGTTCCTCAGATCGAAGATCAGGATCGAACAGGTCCAACTGCTCGCCACCAGCAGATGATTGCCGTCATGGGTGACGCAGACGCCGTTCGGAAAGATCAGGTTGTCGCAGACCGTCCGCGTCTTGCGCGATTTCGGATCGAAGCTCAGAAGCCGGCCGTTCGGGCGCCCTTCCAGCAAATCGAGACCCCAATCGCCGATATCGTAGCGCTTGGTCGCGTCGGTGAAGTAGATCGTTCCGTCCGGGGCGATATCGAGATCGTCAGCCATGCGGATGGTGGTGTCGTCCTGGATGCTGAACAGGCTGCGTTCGGTCTCATCGGTGAGCAGTTCGACGTCGCCCTTGCGGGTCACGCGCACGAGGCCCATGCCGGCGACACAGGTTACGATGCGTCCTTCCGCGTCGAGTGCCAGCCCGAGCGGCCGGCCGCCGATCTTGGCGAAAACAGTCATCTCCGCGTGATCTGGCGCCGCAAACCGCACGATGCGTCCATCGCGGGTGCCGCAATACAGATTGTCCTCCGCATCGAGAAGCACATCCTCGGGCCCGTCGATCTGCCCCGATCCGATCAGCGTCGCGGCGGAGAGTTTCGGCGCAATGGCGTCCGGCATCAGGCCGGCCATGCCGGTCGCATCCTCCACCTCGAGCGCGACAGGATCCAGATAGGTCGAAGCCAGCAAACGGTGCCGATTCTTGCGGAATTTCACGTCGATGGCGAGAATTACGATGATGATCCCGCCAAGAACAAACTGAGTGAAATCGCCGCGAAAGCCCGAGTTGATCATCGCGTTGTTGAGAACATAGATCGTCGCGAACCCCATCAGCACGGAGACGACGGCACCACGACCGGGTACGAAGCCGCCGAGGCCGACCACCAGCGCGGTCAAGGTGAAGAACTCCATGCCGATGCCGGTATCCGCGCCGATGCTGTTCTGTCGCGCAGCAAACAGAAATCCGGAAAGACCGACGATCAGCCCGGCAACCACATAGGCGAAGAAAATCGTGAGCTTGACATTGATGCCGCCATGCCGCGCCGCCTTTCGGTTGCCGCCGACCCCAAGGATGTGCCAGCCGAAGCGCGATTGCCGAAACATGAAAAGGATCAGCAACGCCACAACAACGAGCGTCAGAAAACCGACCGGCATGCCCCATATTGTTTCGGAGCCGATCCAATCCCACAGGTCGTCGCTTCTGGCGCTGGTGGAAATCGCCACCAGCCGGGCCTGCGACGCCAGGGTGAAAAGCCCGCGCACCGTGATCATCGTGCCCAGCGTCGTCAGCAGCGCGCCGCAGCCGATCAAGCCGGCCAACACGCCATTGACGGCGCCGATCAAAGAACCGCACGCAAGGCTCAATCCGAGAACCACCCAAACCGGCAGGCCGAGAATGTGGAAGGCGTAGAGCGCGGCGAACGCCGACATCGCAAAGTTCGAGCCTACAGACAAATCGATGCCGCCGACCGCGACGACAATCAGAAGCGCAAGCACCACGAGCCCGCCGTCGGCGGCGTACTGGCTGAGATTGGCAAGATTGGTCGGCGTGAAGTAGCCGTCGGTGCCGATAAGCACGCCGACGACCATGGCGACGAAGGCGACGAAAGGAATTGCGCTCTCTACCCAGCCTTTGGAGAGAATGTCGGACAGAATCCGGCGCGGCGATACCACGAGGCGTGGCACGCGTTGGCTTGGCAGACGGGCGAAGTCGAATGACGCTGACACGTTTGATGACGCCGGCTTGGCACCCGCGCGATCCTAAGGTTGACCGCGCGGGCGGAATAGGTGGTGGGTGTACCCCCCTTGCAGGTTACAGCTTGAAGCAAAGCTCCTTGCTGTAAGTCGGGCCGAGCTTGATGATCTTCATCGGCGACTCGATTTTCAGCATCGAGTGGTCCGCGGCCGCGCCGCCCTGGAGAAGAACGTCGACCATCGTACCTGCGTCGCGGCCCTGGCCGTCGGCATCGTAGCTCCAGACCCGGTCCAGGATTTTGTCTTCGACGGCCTGGCAGGTTTTGTCGTCGCCGCCGCCGGTGGCATAGACGATGATCTTGTCCTCCAGACCGGCGTCCTTGACGGCCTTGCCGGCCCCCATGGTGTGCACGTCCCAATGGCCGAAGATGGCACAGAGATTGGGGTGCTGCTGAATGACCGTGGCCGTGATCTGGCGAGCCTTTTCGGGCTCCCAATCCGACGCCTGGTTGGAAACCACCTTGATCTCCGGATGGGCATTGAAGACCTTGAAGGCGGCCTCGTTCATGATCACGCTGTCGGCGGCCGTCAACTGACCGGGAATGATGGCGACCTCCCCGGACTTGCCGCTACCGGCGCCGCACGCCTTGACGATGTCTTCGGCGATTTCGCGTCCGATCCGTTCCCAATTCGCGCCCACGAATGCGGTCGAAGGCTGGTTCGACTGTAGATTCAGTTGCAGCACCTTGATGCCCTGCGACTCGGCTTGCTTGATCTGCCGGGCTAGAAGCTGAACGGTTGGATTGTGCACGACGAGCACATCCGGCTTTTCGCTGATCGCTTTCGCCAGCAGCTCCGACATAGCGCCGCTATTGAAGGCTGCGTCGCGGACGTCGACGTTGTAGCCGTAGATCGCCGCGTGCTCCTTCATGCGTTTGGCCCAAGCCTCGGTCAGCGTAATGCCCATCGCGATCGGAACGAAGATGACCTTCTTGCCGGCGATGTTGCCGTCGGCCTTGGCAGCGAACGACCCGAGCGCAAGAGACGCACAGATCGTCAATCCTGTTACCGCTTTCAGCAGGCTATTTTTCATTGTCGACACGTTTTCCTCCTCTGTTAGGACTTATGATCAGAGATCCCCAACCGTATCGGTCTCGGTATCTCTGGGATTGAAGTAATTGTCAGTGACGATCGCGACGATCAGAACAAGCCCGGTGAGCACGGCCTGGGTCTGCGTCGTGAGGTCGAAGAGCGTCATCCCGTTGCGCAGCACCGCAATCAGCGCCGCGCCTACAAAGATGTTGCGCATACCGCCGCGGCCGCCGCGTAGCGGAATGCCTCCCAGCACGACGACCAAGATGACCTCGAAGAGCAGGCTGCCATTGGTGACGGTGCGGAAGTCCACGGTTCCGCTGGACGCGGAAGTCACAAGCCCAGCCAACAACGCCGTGAGCGCGGCGTAAATATAGATCAGCAAGGTTGCTCTTCGAACTGGGAGCCCGGTGAGCCGTGCGGCCTGAAAATTGTCGCCCATCGCGTAGGTGATGCGGCCAAGCGTAGTGAAGCGCAGCAGGATCCAGGTCAGCACGAACGTGGCGATCATGAGCGCAGCCGGCGCCGTCAAACCCGGCAGAATATCGTGCGAAAAGAACACCACTGCGGGATTCGTCTTCGGCAACAGCAGCAGGAATTCTCCGCGCAACACGCCGAAGCGGAACAGGCCAGTGATGGCCATCGCGGAGGCGAGCGTCGCCAACATCGCCGGTATTTCGACGTAGGCGATGAGCCATCCGTTGGCGAAGCCGATGGCGACCACCGCCAGTAACGTCAATGCGACAACGACCGGCGCTCCGCAGCCGGCATTGATAAGGACCGCGAAGATAGTTGCGCCGGCCACCATGGCTGCGACCAGTGAAAGATCGAGCCCGCGGGAAATGATGACCATCCCCATGCCGCAGCTCAGGATCACCAGCGCCGCGGAATTTGAAGCGATCACCCGCAGATTTCCAAGCGTCGCGAATCCTTGGATGAAGATCGAGAACAGCGGTATGATCGCGACGATAACCCCAATCACCACGTATTCGAGCAAGCTGCCTTTTCGGCGCCCACCCCTTGCGTTGAGGGAAATATCAGACACACGACCCTACCTTGCCGGCAGCCGTAGCGCCGGCAGCTGACGGAGCAGCAATGAATTCTGCGGCCGCACCCGCCGCGACGATCTTGCTCTTACGCACCTTCACGGTTCTTGCTCCGTGCGGCCCGGTCAAAGGTACTCGACATTGCCGTCGACGCTGATGACTTGCCCGGTGATGTTTCGCGCCAGATTCGAGGCGAGAAACAAAGACAGGTTGGCGACGTCGCTGGCCTCGACCATGCGACGTAAAGAAATCTTGCGCAGATACTCTTCGCGCATCTCTTCGAAGCTCACTCCCACGGCGGCGGCGCGATCGGCGATCACGCGGTTCATCCGCTCGCCTTGCACCACGCCGGGAAGGATCGCGTTAGCGCGAACGCCGAGCGGCCCGAGCTCTACGGCCAACGATTTGACCAGGCCGACGATGGCCCATTTGGTTGCGGCATACGGCGTGCGATAGCCATAGCCCAGTCGGCCGGCGACCGAGCTCATGGCGATGATCGACGGATTGCGTTTCGATGCCTTCAGCAACGGCACGAAGCGATTGAGAAAATGAAATTGCGATCCGAGATTGACGTCGATGGTGCGGTCGACGTCGGACATGTTCAGCGTATCCACCAGACCAGTCGGCCCGGCGATACCCGCGTTGTTGACGAGCACATCAAGTCCGCCGAGCGAAGCCGAAACATTGTCAAAAGCCCGATCCACGTCCTTGACGTTGGCGGCATCCCCAATCGTTCCGGTCAGCCCGGGTACGGCGTCGATCGCCGCCGCGAGCGTCGTTTCCACCACATCGGTGACATGCACGTTGGCGCCGGCGGCTGCGAAGCTTTCCGCAATGGTGCGGCCGATCCCACTAGCGCCCGCCGTCACCAGCACGCGCAAATTTCGCACATCGATTTCGGGCGTGGCTAAGGTCGAAGTCAAACTTGCCGTCCCCTCCCCCTTCGAACGAGTTGCCCCATTCGTTGGCCGCAATAAGCGCAGGTCGACGGACTAAAGTGAATGTCGATTATGTCTATAAAAACGGCTCATAGACGTCGATTATGCACATGAAGCGTGCTAGTCCCCGTAATACTCGCTCGAAGGGGGGGCGCCGTTTGAAGCGAAAGGTTATCCTCCTCCGCTCAGCGATCGCGATCCCGGTCGTCCTCCCCCGCCTTCGCCGGCTTTGTCGGCTTTGCCGTCGGCTTGCTGTCACGCGTGAGCGCCGAAATATCTTTGGCGTCGCGCAGCACGTCGGTCATGCGGCCGAGACTGCCGCCCTCGATGCCGATTTCCTTCATCAGCGAGTCAATCATCGGTGCCTGGACGCGATAGCGCAGCGCCAAATCGATCACCTCGTCGGTGACGTTGCGGCCCGGAGCACCGCCATTGGCGCCGTCGACATGCAGGATCTTGATGCCTTCGATCTTCTCCAACGGCCGCACGCTCTCGCGCACGATGCCTTCGATCCGTTCCAGAAGCTTCTCGCGCAGCCGCCCGGCGCGCGCGGCCTCACTCAACAGATTTTCCGCCTCGTTGAGCTGACGGGCACCGGCCGCGTCGACCTCGTAACGTTCGGCAGCCGCGAGCGCACGGATCTTCTCCGCTTCGGCCGCCGCCTCGGCGGCAATCTTCTGCGCTTCGGCGAAACTGCGTGCGGCGCGCATCTCCGCTTCGGCCTTCGCCGTAACCCGCAGCGCTTCGCGCTCGGCTTCGCGCTGCGCGGCGATCATATCGGTGAGCTTGCGTCGCTCGGCGATTTCGCGCTCGCGCGCGGTGATCACCTGCTCTTCGGCCTGGATGACCTTGAGCCGCACGGCCTCGGCCGCCGCCAGCGCCGCCGAACGCTCGGATGCCTTCTTGGCAAGCTCGACCGCCTTGGTCATCTCCGCGATTTCGACGAGCTTGTCGCGCTCGGTCGCCAAGGTGCGCACGTCGCGATCCTTGGCGATGCGCGCCTCTTCGATCCCGCGCTCGGTGGCGATGCGCGCGCGCTCAACCTCTTCGGCGGCGGCAATTTCGGCTTCTTCGAAAGCCTGGCGCTTGGCGATCTGCAGGCCTTCCAGATGCCGTTCGCGCTCGAGTCTGATCTGATCCAACGCGCGATCCTGGGCGATCCGCTCGGCTTCGGTGTGCTGATTTTCGACAATCTCGGTGCGGCGCTTTTCCGCGTCCGCCTTGATCACCGCGAGTGTCTTCTCGGCGAGCGCGATCTGCCGGTCGAGCTCCAAAATCTCGAGCGCCTTTTGCCGGTCGATCTCGTGTTCGCGCTGTTCGCGCTCGCGGGCGATGCGGGCCGTTTCCAGCTGCAGCTCGAGATTGATCTGCTCGCGCTCGGTCTGCTCGCGCATCTTCAGCTCCGCCTCGTCAAGTGCGCGGCGGCGGGCGATTTCGCGCCGTTGCGTCTCCTCCTCGCTGCGGATGCGCTCCTGGGTAATGTTGAGCTGTTGCGCCAGTCGCGCCGTCTCGACTGCCTGGCGCGAGGCAAGCTGGGCTTCCTCGGCCTCCTGTTCGCGAAGGGCGCGCTCCTTCATCAGTTCGGAGCGTTGCACCGCGCGGCGGAATTCAACCTCGCGCTCTTGTTCGAGCCGCGCATATTCGGTCTCGCGATCGATCTCGAACACCTTCTTCTGCGCTTCCAGGTTCTGGTTGCGGATATCGACCAGCGCGCGCTGCTCGATTTCGTTGCGCATTTTCCGCCGCGTCTCGATCAATTCCGTGAGCTGGGTGAGGCCTTCCGCGTCGAAGGCGTTCGACGGGTCGAAAAATTCGAGGCTGGTCTGATCGAGATCGACGATGGCGACGTTCTCTAGCTCAAGGCCGTTGGCGGCGAGCGCTTCGGCGGCCAGAGCCTGCACCTGGTTGGCATAGTCGCGGCGTTGCTCGTGCATCTCCTCGAGTGTCATTTGCGCCGCCACCATGCGCATGGAAGAAGCGAACTTGCCCTCCAAGAGGCTGCGGATGCCGTCTTCCTGCAGCGTGCGCCGGCCAAGCGTCTGTGCCGCGGCGGCAACGGCCGCCTTCGAGGCGCCGACGCGCACGAAGAATTCGGCAATGATGTCGACGCGCATGCGGTTGCGGGTGATCAGCGCGCCATTGTCGCGCCGCGTCACCTCGATGCGCATGACGTTCATGTTGACCGGCGTGATCTCGTGCAGCACCGGAATGACAAAGGCACCGCTATTGACGACGACCTTTTCGCCCAGGAAGCCGGTTCGCACGAACGCCGTCTCCTTGGTGGAGCGGCGATAGAGCCAGCGCAAAATGTAAACGAGGATGACGATGGCGACGGCGACGCCGATCAGCCACAACAACACTTCCCCCAAAGTATTCGCACTCATATCAGCCTCCACTCATTGCGCCGGACGCGCTGCCGCCCAGTTCGATTCCAGTGTTGTGGTTCAGCCGCAGCGTCCCAGATCGTTTTGTTTGACCATGATCTCTGGTCTCCGGACCATGCTCTAAGCCGTGTTCCGCAGTGCCGGTGAGATCGAGCGAAAAGCGTCAATCACCGCCTCGAAAAACGACGGATCGTTGATGTTTCCTTTCACTCGCTCGACCGAGCGCCTTGTGGTCGAACGCACAGTTTTTTCGATCGCCTCGAACAGCGCCGCATCGGCCTCAGGATCATGGAATGGCGCGCCGGGCCTGTCGAGCATCGACACGCCGCCCTCAGGCAACAAAAAACGCACCGGCCCTTCCATCAAATTCAGGCGCTGGCCGATCCATTCGCCGATAGCGCGGTTTTCGTCACGCGTCGTGCGCATCAGCGTGACGTTGGGATTGTGAACAACAAATCGGCGGTTGGCAAACCGCGCCGGCACCGTCTCGCGGGGGCCGAAATTGACCATGTCCAGCGCACCGGCCGAGCCGACATAAGGAAGCCCGCTACGAATGACGGCGCCGAAGCGGTCGCGATCGCAGGCGAGAATACCGCCGACCATCATGTCGGCGACTTCGGTCGTGGTCAGATCCAAAAAACCGGCCAATAGCCCGGAATCGCCGAGCGCCTCCATGGCGCGGCCGCCAACCCCGGTGGCATGAAACACCAGGCAATCGTAATCAGGCTCGAGCCGCTGCGTCACCGCCTGGACGCACGGCGTCGTCACCCCGAACATGGTGATGCCGAGCGCCGGCCGGCTGGTCTTGCGCTTGGCCTCGTAAGCTTCGCGGCTCGGCATCTGCGCGATCATGCCGGCGAGCGCATGCGCGGCATTGGCGAGCACCTGCTCGGTGATCGAATTGAGGCCCTGCACGTCGGCGACCGAGTGAAACATCACGAGGTCAGTGGCGCCCACATAGTCGCGCACATCGCCGGCCGCGACCGTGGACACCATCACCTTCGGAATACCCACCGGCAGCGCGCGCATGCCGGCGGTGGCTAAGGTCGTGCCGCCTGATCCGCCGGCGGAAATGATGCCGCCGATACGTTGTTCACGCGCGACCCAGCGCGCGAACGCCTCGGCCATGGCGGTGACCGAGTGCCCACGATCCGAGGAAAACACCGCCGATGTCCCACCCGCATGCATGCTCGCGACTTGCAGCGGGGTCACATCCGCTGTGGACGGCTTGCCCGACGTTGAAAGATCCACGGTGCGGGTCGGAATGCCGAGCGCTTTCAGCCGGTCGCGGACAAATCTGAGCTCGCGTCCTTTGGTGTCGAAGGTACCGGCCACGATCGCGGTGCGGCCGATGCGCTCGGCAAACGGAATCGCAAACATGCGCCGTCCGTCGTCCTCGGACCGTGACGCGTCCACCATCGATTGCCGCAGGGTGGTCGCCGGCATTTTCCAGCGGTCCGGAAGGAGCGGATTCGCCGCCGGCGCTTGGGAAGAGCCAGCGCCTGCGTCGACGCCGACACCGTCGCCACGCTCCACACGATAGACATCGGCCAACAGCGCCTCGACGCTTTCACCCGCCGCCGGTTCTTGCGGCGGCAGATCGTCTTCTTCCTGCCGCCCGACGCCGAGCAGGCGCTGCTGCAACTCGCGATCGGCGGCAAGCGCGCGCGCCTCCATGACCCGGTTGATGCGGCCATTGACCATGATGGCGACATGGTCGGACACGCCGGTCGCCACTCCGATATTCTGCTCGACCACGAGGATCGCCATCGACCCCTCTTGGGCAAGCTGCACCAACATGTTTTCGACCTGCTCGACGATCACCGGCGCCAACCCTTCGGTCGGCTCGTCCATGATCAACAGATGCGGATTGCCGAGAAGCGCACGCCCGATCGCGAGCATTTGTTGCTCGCCGCCGGATAATTGCGTGCCGCCGCTGGTGCGCCGCTCATAAAGGCGCGGGAACGTTTGGTACACGCGATCGACGGTCCACGGCGCATCGGGCCCGCCGGTGGCGACGAGCCGTAGGTGTTCGTCCACCGAAAGGCTCGGCCAGACCCGGCGTCCCTGCGGCACATAGCCGACGCCCAGCCGATGGATAATGTGCGGCTCAAGCCGCGAGGTTTCGCGCCCGCGTATTCGGATGCTGCCGGAACGCGCCGCTTTCAGGCCGGCGATGGTGTTGCACAGCGTGCTCTTTCCCATGCCGTTGCGGCCGACAACGGCCAGCACGCCGTGGTCGATCTGCATCGACACGCCCTGAATGGCGTGGCTTTCGCCGTAGTACACCTGCAGCTCTTCGATCTTCAGCGCGGGCGGGTCGCGGCGCTCAGCCATGGCGACCTCCGAGATAGACTTCCTGGACCTGCGGATCGTCTTCGATGTCCTCGGGCGTACCTTCTTTGAACATCCGCCCGTTGTGCAGCATCGTGACATACTCAGTGACGCGCAGCGCCACATCGAGATCGTGTTCGATGATGATGAAGCCGATATGTTTCGGCAGCGCGTTGAGAATCGTCACGAGATCGCGCCGCTCCGTCGGCGACAATCCCGCCGCCGGCTCATCAAACAAAATAAAGCGCGGCGCACCCGCGAGCGCCAACGCGATCTCGAGCTGCCGCTGCTGGCCGTGGCTCAACGTCGCCACCAGCCGCTCTCGGATCGTCTCCAGATGCACCGCATGAAGGATCGATTCCGCCTGCATCATGGTACGGTCGTCGGCGCGCGGACGCGCCAGCGAAAAGCGCCCGCGGGAGACGCCCCGGCAGGCGAGATAAACGGAATCGCGCACGCTCAGCCCGCCAAAGAGCTGCGATATCTGATAGGTCCTGCGCAAGCCGCGGCGAATGCGCTCCTGCACCGGCAGCGTGGTGATGTCTTCGTTGAAGAAGCGGATGCGCCCGGCGGTCGGCATGAAATCGCCAGTGATGGCGTTGAACAGCGTCGTCTTGCCGGCACCGTTCGAGCCGATGATGGCGCGCCGCTCGCTGGCTGCCACCCGCAAGGTGATGCCGGACAGCGCCACTAGGGCGCCGAAGTGCCGCGCCACGTTGTCGAGCTCGAGAGCATGCGCTCCCAACTCTTGCAGACGCGCGGCAACGGACACTTCGGACACCTTAGTCTCTCAGATCGGGCTGCTACGGGCAGCTCGGATTGTCGCGGCTGGCCTTCCCGAGCGCGAGGAATTCGGCTTCAGAAATGCCCAGCGTCTGGTTGACCTGCGGAACGACCTTGATGAGCTTGTTATAGAGCGTGCCGTCGGCGTTCTTAGCCACTTCCGTCAGGAACTCGTCGGCGATGGCGTTGCGGTTCTTGTCCAGCGACACCTTGCCGGTCGGCGTCTCCAGGACGAGGCTTGCGAGCGTCGTGCGGAGCTTGCCGCCGCCGTCGGCGACGTCGGCATTCACCTTGCCGAGCGCAGTCAGCAACGCGGTCATGTTGACATAGTAGCCGTGCGCGAACAGCGACGGCGACGGGAAGGCGTTCGGCTGTTTCTTATACTCGGCGACGAACTTCTCCCATGCCGCCGTCTTGTTGTCGTCGGCGATGGGGCCGGCCGACGGCGTGCCGATGACCACGTCGTGGATCTTACCCTTCGATCCCAGAATGGTCTGGTCGACCGTGACCGAGCCGCCGATCAGCGGCGCCTGGCCGCCGGCCTGCTGATACTGGGTGAGGAAGTTCACCGAGTCGGCGCCGCCGAGCACGACATAGACCGCGTCGATATTGTCCGGCATCGCCGCGATCACCGAAGAGAAGTCCTTGGTGCCGATCGGCACGAAGAATTTCTTCACGACGTGGCCGCCGGCCTTGCAGAACGGCGCCATGAAGCCGAATACCTGCGTGTAGGGGAACGAATAATCCTCGGCCAACACTGCGACGCGCTTATAGCCTTTGGTGTTGTAGGCATAGTCGCCGAGGCCGGCCATCCATTGCGCGCCGTCGGTGGAGAAGCGGAAGAAGTTGGGCGCCGGATCGCGCAAGGTTGTGTCCTGCGCCGCCGAGGTGCCGTTGACCACGGTGACGTCGGGCTTGGTCTTGAGATAGTCCTTGACCGCGAGGCCTTCGTCGCCGGACAGCGGCCCGACCACGACCTTAACGCCGTCCTGCTCCACGAGCTTGCGGATCGCGCGCACGGCGCTATCCGGCGAACCGTCGGACGAGCCTTTGATAATTTCGATCTTCTTGCCGCCGACCTTGCCGCCGAAATCGTCGACCGCCATTACGGCGCCACGCATGCTGTCTTCGCCCAGCACCGTAAAGGCACCCTCGAAGGTGGCGAGAACGCCGACCTTAATGGTATCTTCCGCGAACGCCGGGATCGCCAGTGACGGGATCGCCAATCCCGCCGCCAACCCGGCAGCCAAAAGCAAACGTCTACGCAACATCATTCCATCCTCCCTTGTGTGGATTGTGTTTGTGCGCGAAGCACCGCTCCCCCTCCTAGGCGGGAACGCAACGACTCCTGCGCCATCAGGGGTCTTACTCTGCCCCATAAGCCCAGAAGACCATCCGGCGACGAAAAGACGATCGCCAGAAAGACCAGCCCGATCAGCGTATTGAAACGCTCGGCGCCAACGATATCGATGGCGAAAGTCTGGATCAGGATCACGAAGGCCGCGCCGATGAACGGCCCGATGGGATGCCGCAGGCCGCCGATCACGGCGATGACCAGAACCTCGATGGCTTGACCGACATCGATCGTCCCTGGCGACACCCGGCCGTTGAACCAGACCAACAATACGCCGGCGAGACCGGCGATGATGCCGGAGTAGAAGTAGGCCACTACCTTGTGTGCGGTAATGTCGAAGCCGACCGCGCGCATGCGCCGTCCGTTGTCGCGGATGGCCTGCAACGCCAACCCGAAGGTCGAGCGTGAACAATAGAGCACGGCGGCATAGCAGGCCGCCGCTACGAACAAACAAAGATAATAGAATGGCAGCGGGTCGCGCCAATTGACGCCCGCCACCTCCGGCGTCGGAATTCCGGCATAGCCCGAATGGCCGTTGAACAATGTGTAGTTCTGCTGCGCGAAATAGAAGAACGCCGCCGCGATCGCGAGCGTGATCATGATGGTATAGATGCCCTCGGTCCGCACCGAGATCGCGCCGATGACGGCGGAGGTGATGGCGGCAAGCAGCACCGCAAACGGGACCAGCACCCACCAAGGCCAGCCGAAGCCGTGGACGTGGATGTTGTTGGTGCCGAAAATCGCAATCGTGTAGGCGGCAACGCCGGCGCTCGTGATCTGCGCCAGACTGACCATGCCGCCGTAGCCCGCAAGCAGCATCATCGAGAGCGCCAGCAAGCCCCAGATCAGCGAATAGGCCCCGATCTGGGTGAGAAAGAATTCCGACGCGACCAGCGGATAAAGCAGAAGCGCCACGGCAAGGACGATCTGCCAAATGCCGCGCTCGGAGGGTAGCGCCAACGCCTTGTTCGGCCGATCGAGCGCCAGGATGGCGGCGCCGGTCGGGCGCACCCGGCCCATGATGCCCTGCGGGCGCAACGCCAGCGTCCCGACCATGATGATGAAGGTGAGGACGATGCCGTAGGTCGGCATATAGACGAGCCCGAGTTGCTCGGCCAAGCCGACCAGCAGAGCGCCGATCGCCGCTCCGGGAATCGAGCCCATGCCGCCAACGATGACGACCACCAGCGACGCCAGCAGATAGCGCACGTCCTCGCCGGGCGCGAGCGACAAGGCCGTGCCGCCGACCACGCCGGCGAAACCCGCAAGGCCGGCGCCGACAGCGAACACAATGGCGAAGACCATGTGCACGTTGACGCCGGAGGCCGACAGCATCGCGCGGTCATCGACGCCGGCGCGGATCATGGTGCCGATGCGCGTGCGGTTCATCATCAGCCACAAACCGACACCGATGACGATGGCCACGCCGAGAACGACGAGGCGATAAAGCGGGTAGGTCATCATCACGGCCGTGCCGTTCGCGCGCATCGCGGTGATGATCGGCAGCTTGATGGCACCGTCGAGCCAGGCCGGCACGCCGATCTGGTAGGTCACGCCAGTCCAGATCGCGAGCATCACGTCCGCGGCGACGATGGAAATGCCGAGCGTAACCAGCGTCTGCCGCAGTTCGTCGCCCTCGAGCCGGCGGAAAATGAAGATCTGCATCAGCAGACCGACGACGGCGAGCGCGAGAAAGCCGACCACGACACCCAGCACCCAGACGCCGGTTCGCTGCGCCACTTCGTAGCCCAGATAAGCGCCCAGCAGATAGAGCGAGCCGTGCGCGAGATTGACGTTGCGCATCAGCCCGAACACCAGCGTGAATCCGCTGGCAACGAGGAAATAAAGTCCCGCGAGCGTCACGCCGTTGAAAATGGAATTGATGAACGCCTTCTTGGAAATGAGAATCGCATCGAGCCACGCCGGCCAGACCGCAAAGAACAGCCAAGCCACCAGCGCAGCGGCAAGCACCCCAAAAAGGATCCAAGCCTGCCGCGCGGTGAAAGCCGGTGCCGGTTGCTCGACGAGACTCATGCGCTCATTCGCAGGCGCTGCTGATTAAGCTTTGGCGCCCTGTGGAATTTGCCGTCCTTCATGATGGCGAGGATGCGCGACTTGTCCTGCAGGATGCGCACATCGGCGATCGGATCGCCGTCGACCAACAAAAGATCCGCCAGATAGCCCTCCTTGATCATGCCGAGCTCGTTGCTCATGCCCATGATCTCGCCGCCGTATTTGGTCGCCGCCTGGATGGCTTCCATCGGGGTGAAGCCGAGCATCTCGACAAAGGTCTGAATGTCCTTGGCGTTGGTGCCTTGTGGCGTCCAGGCAAAGCCATAGTCGCCGCCGATGCAGATACGGATGCCGCGGCGGTGCATTTTCTTCATGGTGTCGATGCACATTTCGAGCTCGCGCTCGTAGAGCATCGCGACCTTCGATCCTGGCTTAATGCCCCACGGCTCGGCGTGCCGCGCGGTGTTGATCAGCCAGGCGATGCCGGGAGCGACGAAATGCGCATCCTTGTTGGCCTCAAGCATGTCGAGTGCCTCTTCGTCGGCGAACGAGGCGTGATAGATGTTCTGGATGCCGTGGCGGACGCATTGCTTGACCGAGCCGGACGAGCGGGCGTGCGCGGAGAGCACCTTGTTGCGGCACTTGGCCTCCTTCACCGCCATCGCGACTTCTTCCTCCGACATCGGCGTCTCTTCCGCGCCCATCCCGGTGATCTCCTCGCCGGAGAGATTGAGCTTGATCGAGTCGACGCCGTATTTGATGAGCTGGCGCACGGTGCGGCGTATTTCTTCGGGGCCCGAGACGACGATGCCGAGATTGAGGCCCTCGTGCGGAATGTGCGATGGCGCCGAGTCGCCGAGCCCGCCCACCGTGGTAATTTCCGGGCCCGCCGCCAGATAGCGCGGACCGGGGAAGCGCCCTTCATTGATGAAGCGCTTGGCGACAACGTCGAGCCGTGGTTTCGCGGCGGCGGCGCCACGCCCGGCGGTGAAGCCGGCGTCGAGCACGAGCTTCGCCATCTCCATGGTGACGAGCATATGCTCTTCCAGCTCCATCATCTGGATGGGATCGATGCCGGGCGCGTTGTTCCAGGACAGATGCAGATGCGCATCGATCAAACCGGGCATCAGCGTTGCGCCCATGCCGTCGATGACGGTGCCGTTGTGGCCGCCGCTTGCCGGAGCAATGCGCGACGAGCCGCGGTTTATCTGTTTGATGCGGTTGCCCTGAACCACCACCTCGCCGGTGTAGGAATATTCGCCGGTGGCATCGAGAATGCGCACATTGGTGAAGTGGACCGGCCCGGCGCCGTTCAAGCCGTTTGTCTCATAGGCCATGATGCTTCCTCCTTCGCGGCGCAGCATCGCGCCGCACGTGTTTTTCAGATCGAAATTCCACGTACGAATTCCGACAGGAGTTTGCCGCACTCCTTCGCTTTTTCGATCGGCGTCCAATGGCCGCAGCGGTTGAGGATCACGGTCTTGGCGCCGCCGATCTTGCCGGCAAGCTCCTGCGCTACGCTCGGCGGGCCGACCGCATCCTCATCGCCGGTGACGATCAGGGTCGGGCAATCGATCAGCCGGTGATCGGCTCTCTCGGCTTGCCCAAGCGCCTCGCACGAACGCGCAAACCCCTCCGCATCCTGGCGCATATGGCTCTCGCGCACAAACGCGACAGCGACCGGATTGTCGGTTGCGGTCGCGCGCGCCAGCGCCGCGCCGATGAGCTGATCGGCAATCGCGCTCATGCCTTCGTGGCGGGCGGTCGTGGCGCGGGCGCGCAAGCGTTCGCGCGCGGCGTCTTGCGGTTCCAGGATCGGGCCGAACAAGGTGAGGCTCGCAACCCGCTGCGGATGGCGGGCGGCGATATGCTGCGCGATCAGGGTTCCGAAAGAATGGCCGACCACATGCGCGCGATTGACGCCGAGATGGATGGCGGCGTGCTCGACCGCTTCGACCAATGACGCAACGGTAATCTTCTGCGGCGGCGTCGGCGAGCGGCCGGCGCCTGGCAGATCCGGACGCACCACGCGAAAGCCGGATAGCGCCGGCATCATCGCCTCAAAGCTGTTGGAGGTGCCGCCCAGCCCGTGGAGCATGACGATGGGAGGCCCCTCGCCTTCCGAGTCTATCGCCATGCCGCGCACGTGAACCGAAGTCATGAGGAACGCTCCACGACTTCATTTTCGAGAACGCCAATTCCGCCGATCTCGACCCGCACGACGTCGCCGGCCTTCAGATATTTCGGCGGATCGTAACCGATGCCGACACCGGCAGGCGTGCCGGTGGCGATCAGGTCGCCCGGCTGCAGGGTGATGCCGGCCGACAAGGTCTCGATGATGGTCGGAATGTCAAAAATCAACAAGCCGGTATTCGAGCTCTGCCGCAGTTCGCCGTTGACGTAGCAGGAGATCGGCGTGTCAGCGATATCGATCTCCTCACGGGTTACCGCGACCGGGCCCATCGGGCAGAACGTGTCCTGAGACTTGCCGATCAGCCACTGACTGTAGCGTCCCTGCAGGTCGCGCGCCGTCACGTCATTGACGATGGTATAGCCCCAGACGTGATCGAACGCGTCCTTGGCGCTGATGCCGCGACCGCCCTTGCCGATAATAACCGCGAGTTCCGCCTCGTAATCGATCGCCGGCGACACCTTCGGATCGATGACGACGGGACTGCCGCTCGGCACCACGGTCTCGGGCACTTTGGAGAAAATGATTGGACTGGCGGGCACCGCGCCCTTGCCGGCGCTGCTGTCAAAGCCGCTGCGGGCAAATTCGTGGGCGTGATCGTGGTAATTCTTGCCGACGCAAAAGATGTTCCGCCGCGGTAGCGGAATGGGCGCTTCCATGGTGACCTGATTGAGCGGAACCGGCGACAGCGTCGACGGCAAGCCCGATCCATTGCGGCGGATGAGAGCGAGAATGCCCTCCTGCGCTTCGGAAACTGGCAGATCGAACGGCAAAAGCGCGGTGCCGTCCTCGGTAATCTGGCCAACACGCCGTTCCCCGGCGATCGAAACCGTCGCGACTTTCATTCGCTCCCCTTTGTGAACCAGTTTTCTTTTCTTGAACCAATTTCAGTCGTCGGACGAGTGTATCGAGCTTTTGGATTTGATTGCAAGCCCGATGTAACAGCAGTAAAAATTTCAATTGGCAGGCAGAAATTTCGGAGCGATAGTGGTCCACAATCGGTTCACTTAAGTGCGAGACTCTTAAGTGGGAGTCGTGCGTAGCAGCCTTCCGGGTAACAGCCTTTTGGCGTGACAGCCTTTTTGGGGGTAGCAGCCTTGCCTAAGATCGTTGCCAGCAACGTCGAAGGATCGTTGCGCGAACGGATTGCCGCCGGCGAATGGTCGACCAGCGGCCGCCTTCCCGCCGAACGCGACCTCGCCGCGGAATACGGGGTGGCGCGCAACACGGTGCGGCGGGCGGTCGACGCGATTGCGGGTGACGGAACGGTCGAACGCCAGATCGGCCGCGGCACGTTTCTCAACGGTGGCACTGGCGAGCTTGCCGGCATTATGCAACGCGTAACCGGCGTTTCCCCCGCCGACCTGATGGCGGTGCGATTGATCGTGGAGCCACAGGCCGCGGCGATCGCCGCCAAGAACGCCAGCCTGTCCGACCTGGAGGCGATCGCGGACGCGCATCAGCGGGCCACGCGCGCGTTGCAGACCGACGAGTTCGAGCACTGGGACACGCAATTTCATCGACGGCTGTTCGCCGCGACGCGCAATGAGCTTTTGGTCAGCATCCACGGCATCCTGCAGCTGATCCGCAGCCGCAATCCCTGGATCGAGCTCAAGCGTAAGTCGTTCTCCGAGAACCGGCGCCTGCACTACTGCGAGCAGCATGCCGGCGTGGTCACAGCTTTACAGAACCGCGATGCAGACGGGGCCGCCCAAGCCATGCTCGGCCACATCGAGGCCATCGAGGTGGCATTGTTCGGGCGACGCTGAGCGTATCGTCCAACCGCATCGGCCGCGGTCCCGCAGCGACCGGGCGGGTCCAGTGAAAGGGAATGCAGAGCGTGCGTCGTCTCACGACGCGGCCGCGCTGCGCCCCGCGATTTGACGGATAACGCACAAACTTTTGACCGCCTGCGCAGATCGGCAGCAACCGTGTTTTCAGCCGCGTGACGACGTGGCAGCCTCCGCCAAACCATGCGTCGTGCCCGGCGACACGCGTTGCGAGGATCAGATGAAACTCGGTGTTTTTCTGCCCAACGGGCAAAACGGCTACATCGTTTCGAACTCAAGCCCGCAATACGTGCCGACCTTTCAGCACATGCTCGACATCACCAAGGAATGCGAGCGCATCGGTCTCGATTTCATTCTTTCGATGATCAAATATCGAGGTTTTGGCGGCACATCCGGCTATTGGGAATCCTGCCTCAACTCCATAGGGCTGGCCTGCGGCCTCGCCGCGGCAACGAGCACCATAGAGCTTTACGCAACGGTGCCCGTGCTCGGCATTCATCCGGCCGTCGCCGCGCGTCAGATCGCGACCTTCAACGACATCAGCGGCGGGCGTGCCGGCGTCAACATCGTCACCGGCTGGAACAGGCCGGAATATCAACAAATGGGGCTGTGGCCGGGCGACAATTATCACGACCGGCGCTACGAATACACCGAGGAATATATCAAGGTCTTGCGCACGCTGTGGCGCGAAGGACGCATGACCTTCGACGGGGAATTCTTCAAGCTTACCGACTGCACCTGCTACCCGACGCCGAACCGCGAAATTCCGATCGTCTGCGCTGGCCAGTCGCCGCGCGGCAGAGTGTTCACCGCCCGGCATGCGGAATTCAATTTCGTTTTCGGCGGTCGCGAAAAGCTGCGCCGCATCGCCCAACCGGTCATCGATGAATCGCGGAAACTGGGGCGCAATGTCGGTACGCTCGCGCTGGTGACCGTGATCGCCGAGGAGACCGACGCGCTGGCTATGGAAAAAGCGCAGGCGATCATCGGCGGCGCCGACAAGGACGCGCTCGCCAACATCGCCCGCAGCGCCGCGATGGATACCAATCCAGACGGCACCAGCAAGCATTTTCTCGATGGCCTGTCGGCGCCGATCGAGGAAGGCAACCTGGCCTTCATGGGTTTCCCGGTTCTGCACGGCTCCTACGAAACCGTGGCGGAACTCATCGCCACGCTGGAGCGCGATACCGGGATCGGCGGCTTGCTCCTGACCTTCGTCGACTTCGTTCCCGACATAAGGCGCTTCGGCGAAAAGGTTTTGCCGCTGGTCCGCGAAAGGTACGCGGCGATCAACGCGGCCGCGTGAAGCCGAAGGATCGACGTTAAAGGCACCCAGGCGACGCCCCGGCGGGCTGGCGTGGCGTGGTTTTTGCATTCCTCTCACTGGACCTTTTGCCGACGGCCGCTCTAAGCTTGCGGCCTGCAGCGATCGTAGGCAGTGAGGCAAAGCTGTCATGACCCGCTTTAGCGTCGCCGCGGTGGCGCCAGAGGAACGAAGCCAGCACTGGTCGAACTTCGTCTCGGGGATCTTCTTTCCCATGAGCGCGTCCTTCGCCGCGCCCGACCGCTTTCACGGGACCATCGAGAACTGGGACCTGGGGCGCGTTTCGCTGTCGCGATTTTGCTCGGGACCGGTTTGTTACGATCGAGCGAAGTCGCATTTGCGCGGCCGCGCCGACGACGATCTTCTGATCACGTTCGCCACGCGCGCCGACGCCCGCTTCATCCAGGGCGATTACAATCTTCACTGCCGGCGGAACGGGTTCTTCTTCGAACGCGGCGACCTGCCCTACCAATTTTCACACGCCGACGACAACGAGCTCTGGGTGTTGAAAGTGCCGAGCCGGATGTTGAAAGGCAGAATTAGAGTGGTCGATCGCTATCTGGGCTACGTGCACGACGCCAGCCGGGGACTGGGCGCGCTGTTCCTCGACACGGCGCGCGACATTCCGCCGCGCGTGACGCAACTGAGTGCTGAAGCCAAGGACGGTTTGGGCCGCTGTCTGCTCGATCTGCTTTGCTTGGCGATCGAGGACGACCCGCGAGCCATCGGCAGCCAGATGAGCTCAGTGCGGCTCGCCCACCTTGCGCGTATTGAACGTTATGTTCGCCGAAATTTGGCGAAGCATGCGATGACGATCGAGGAGATCGCGTGCGCGAACGGCGTGTCCGTGCGTTATCTGCACGACCTGTTCAAAGAAAGCGGCACCCCCGTCGGCCAATGGATCAGGACTCTGAGGCTCGAGGCCGCTTGCAACGATTTGCAAAGTCCGCGTCACCAGGAAACCATCGCGGAGATCGCCTATCGTTGGGGGTTCGGCGGTCAGGCCCAGTTCAGCCGGCAATTCAAAGCCCACTTCGGCAGAACGCCCCGCGAGCTGCGTCCTCGATCGCGCTAGCTCTCTTCCGAAGGTCAGCCGTCGCCCGGGGCCGAATGGGCGGTGCCCCACCAGAAGGGCGAATTCGGCCCCGCTGCCCGATGCGGCGGACTTGAGGGTCATTGCGGATTTACCGTGATCGTATAGAGAGCATTTGCGTCCGACCGACGGCTTCCTTATTCCTGGGCTTGTTCCCGGTCTTGGAAATTCTCGGGCCTGGAATATCCGCCAGCGGTGGCTCGCCGCTTGTCCGCTCGTTCGTATCCATGAACCTGAAGCCTGCGGGATTTGATCAGCGATGCTCGCACGAACCGCACACATTATTGACGGCGTCGCAGTTGCGGCGAAGATCCGCGCCGAATGTCGGGAGCGTATCGACGCGCTCAAAGCGAACGGCGTGACCCCGGGCCTCGCAGTGATCGTCGTTGGCGAGGACCCAGCATCGGCGGTCTATGTCCGCAACAAGATCCGCGCCTGCCAGGAAGTCGGCATCAAGTCTTTCCGCTTCGACTTTGATGCGACGGCGGTGCCTTCCGCGGTGCTGGAGCTGATCGCGGATCTGAACCAGCGCGACGACGTCCACGGCATTTTGGTTCAGCTGCCGCTACCGCCACAGTTTTCGATTTTCGAAATTCTCCGTGCCATCTCCGTGGACAAGGATGTGGACGGCTTCCATCTCTACAATGTCGGCGGCCTCGTCGTCGGCGATACGGTGTTCCCGCCGTGCACGCCTTACGGTGTCGTGCAACTGCTCGAGCACGAACAGATAGCCATCGAGGGTCAGAACGTCGTCGTCGTCGGCGCCAGCAATATCGTGGGCAAGCCGCTGGCGCTGATGCTGATGCAAAAAGACGCCACGGTCTGTATTTGCCACGCCAAGACGCGGGACTTGGCACAGTTCACGATCCTGGCCGATATTCTGGTGGTCGCCGCCGGGAAGCCCAACTTGATCGTGCCGCAAATGGTGAAGACCGGCGCCGTGGTAATCGACGTCGGCATCAATCGGCTGCCTAACGGCAAGCTCGTCGGCGACGTCGACTTTCAGGGCGTTTCACAAAAGGCGTCGTACATCACTCCGGTGCCCGGCGGCGTCGGGCCGATGACGGTAACGATGTTGCTCTTCAACACCATTTCGTCTGCGGAGCGGCGTTTCTCCGCACGCATCGACTGACCTGCACGACCCGCTTTCCGGTGCGCACGGGGAGCGGACAAGACGTGCGGCAAGCTTCAGTCGACGCTGTCGTCGCGGCAGGCGGCGAGAAAGAACGCCACGCTGCACGCAACATGCGCGCCGATCTGGGCGCGCAGCAACTCCAGTTTCTCGCCAAACAACGCCCGCATCATCAAGGGCAAGAAAACCAGATCGATAAAGAAACGCGTCGTCGTCGGCAGCCGCTCCGGCGTGAAGGCAGGCAACCTCGCGGCTCCCTCGAATTGGATCGCCTCGCACAGCAGCCGGGCCACCGTCTCCTCGCCGCGCTGGCGCGCCATCTGCTTGACATTGCTCGCCAATTCTGGAAAGCGGCGCGCCTCCGCTATGCCCAGTCGCATGAGATCGACGGTTTCGCCCTCCAAGGGCCCAGTGCAAACGCCGCGTCGCCAGGCTGACGAGACGATCCTCGCTATTGGCACCCACCGGGGTATGGTCGTCGAGCCTAGCGACGCTGGCGTCGACGTTGCAGCTCACGACTGCCGCAAACAGCGCCTTCTTGCCGGCAAAGCGGGCATAAATGGTCGGCTTGCCGGCGCCGGCCAGGCTTGCGATTTCATCCATGCTGGCGCCAGCAAGCCCGCGCTTAAGAAATACGCGGCGCGCGGCATCCAGGATACGGGCGTCTACCTCTCCGGAGCGTTCGCGCGGCGGCCGCCCCGTTCGACCCGCGTGGCGCGCTTTGCTGCGTTTTTCGACCACCGCCTTCTTCACCCGTCGCGCAGCTCGTATCATGCCATCTATGCATTCTGTCGCCGGGGCAAGATTTTCGCCAGCGGGACCGGCGATGTGATAGACGGTGGGGACAAGTAACGGGCTGCCGTTGTTCAATTAAGTTGACTCGCCCTGACCAGCCGCCTAGCTTGCGGCGCGAAACGAAACTGTATCGTTCTGTTTCAATCTGGTCATGGCCGGGCAAAATCCGAGGAATTCCGGCGTCGCGCATGTCAAGCGACGGTGATGCCGGCGAGAATGCACATGGCCGATACCCCTATGGGCGAAACCCCTGCCGAACTCGCTGACCGCAAAGATGCTCCCTTCGTCGCCTTGATCCCCGAGGGCGATCATCCCGCGGATCCGCCAGTTATTTCGGTGGTGGTGCCGGTCTATAACGAGCAGTCCAATATTCCCCCGTTTCTCGCGCGTACCGTGCCCGTGCTCGAGCGCATCGGCACTTACGAGATCATATTCGCGCTCGATCCCTCGCGCGATGAAACCGAGCGCGTGATCCGCGACGAGATCGCGCGCAACCCGAATATCGGCCTCATGGTCTTCAGCCGCCGCTTCGGCCAGCCGGGCGCCACGATGGCGGGCATCTTGAACTGTCGCGGACGCTGGTGCGCGATCATCGACGTCGATCTGCAAGATCCACCGGAAGTGATCGAGCAATTGTGGCACAAGGCGCAAGAAGGCTTCGACGTTGTCGCCGCTCGCCGCAGCAGCCGCGAGGGCGAAACTTGGGTCAAGCTGCTCGTCGCCCGTTACGGCTACCGCCTGATCAATCGTATTGCCGAGGTGCGGATTCCGCCCGACACCGGCGACTTCCGCGTCATCAGCCGGCGCGTGATCGAGGAATTGCGCGGGCTGAGCGAGACCCACGGCTTCCTGAAAGGGCTGGTGCCGTTTGTCGGTTTCCCGCAGACGGAAGTGCTCTACAAGCGCGATGCGCGGGCCGGCGGAACGAGCAAATACAATCGCTACATCGGTTCGTTCACCTTGCAGGCCAACGGCATCTTCGGATTCTCAAATTTTCCGCTGCGCGTGATGATGTGGACGGGATTTGCCATCGCGATGCTGAGCGCTCTCGCCATCCTGGTGGTCATCGCTCTGAAGATCTTTCACGGCAACCAATACCCGATGGGCATACCGACGATCACCGTGCTGGTGTTGTTCATCGGCGGGGTACAACTGACGGCGGTCGGGGTGCTTGGCGAGTATATCGGTCGCATCTATGATGAAGTGCGCCGCCGGCCAATGTACATCGTTCAGCGCACCGTCAACGTCGCGTTGCGTGATACACGTGGGGTGCGTGCAGGAGAGCGGGTTGACGTCGGGTAGTCGGCCGCTCTCATTATCGGTCGTGGGGCTATGAGTAAGATCAATTGTATGCCGGTGCGGGCGAACGTGTGGCCGACGCGGGGGCTGTCGGCGTTTTTCGACTTTGCCCTGGCCACGCGGCGGCGTACGGCGGTGGTGCTCGCGCTTATTTCCTTCTTGGCGTTCCTGCCCGGCTTTTTTCAGATACCGCCGATCGATCGCGACGAGCCGCGCTACGCGCAAGCCAGCAAACAAATGATCGAAACGGGCGACTATGTCGACATCCGTTTCATCAACGAAGAGGCTAACGACAAGCCGGTCGGGATCTATTGGCTGCAAGCAGCCACGGTGAAGACCGCCGCAGCGCTGGGCCTGCATGGCGCGCGCGACAAGATATGGGTCTACCGGCTGCCATCGCTGTTCGGCGCGATCGGCGCGGTGCTCGGCACCTTCTGGTGTGCGCTCGCCTTTGTCGACCGGCGCGGCGCCGCGGTCGCCGCCTTGATCATGGCGGCCTCGACCCTGCTCGGCGTGGAAGCGCGGCTGGCCAAGACCGACGCCATGTTGCTCCTCAGCGTGGTCGTCGCCATGGGCGCGCTGGCGCGGGTCTATCTGGCGGCGCGGAACGCTGAGACGCAGCAGCCCAGATTGTCGGTCGTCGCGACATTCTGGACGGCGTTGGCGGTCGGGGTGCTGATCAAGGGATTGCCGATTTTGATGATCGCCGGGCTTACCGTGTTGACCCTCGCGATTGTCGACCGCTCGGCGCGCTGGTGGCTGGCGATGCGCCCGGTCTCCGGGATCGCCTGGGCCGCGCTTCTCGTCGTGCCGTGGCTTATCGCCATCTCGATGCGCACCGGCGGCGACTTCGTGCTCGCGTCCGTGGGGCACGACACGCTGGGCAAAATCTTGAACGCGCAACAAAGTCACGGCGCCCCGCCGGGACTTTATCTCGTCCTGTTCTTTGTAACTTTTTTCCCGGGTTCGATCCTGGCGAGCTTAGCCGTACCCGAAGTCGTGCGCTCTGCCTGGCGCCGCGAGCCGGCCATTAGCTTTCTGTTGGCTTGGCTGGTGCCCACATGGATCGTGTTCGAACTCGCGGTAACAAAGCTGCCGCACTACGTGCTGCCGCTTTATCCGGCCATCGCCATTCTCCTGGCTGTCGTCGTCGAGAGAAACATGCTGTCGCGCCGCGGCTGGCTTGTGCTCGGCCTAGTGTGGTGGTTCATCATTCCGCTTATTGCCAGCGTCGCCGTCATTGCCGGCGCGATCGCGCTCGGATATGGACCGCTCCCTGCCGCTTGGCCGGTTCTCGCTGCAGCGATCATTTGCGGCTATCTGGCCTGGCGATCATACGCGCACGACGGCGCGGAACGCTCGATCGTCTTCGCAGCCGCAGCCTCCTTGCTGTTGTCGGCCGGAATCTACGGACTGGTGATCCCGCCCCTTGGCCAGTTGTTTCCCAGCGTGGCAATGGCCAATGTTTTGCACAAGGCCGGCTGCGCGCACCCGGTGGCCGCCATCGCCGGCTACGAGGAGCCGAGCGTCATCTTCCTCGCCGGCGCCGAGACAGTATCCACCGATGGAGCCGGAGTGGCCGATTATCTGCGGGGCGGCGGCTGCCGTTTCGGCTTTGTCGATGCCCGCCAGGAGGCCGCTTTTACCGCGCGCGCGCAAGAAATCGGCCTGCATTACGATCGTGGGCCGCCCATTGCGGCGATCAATCTTGGGCATGTCGGCCGCATCACCATCGCGGCTTTCCGCGCCAAAGAAGCGCCGTGACGGCTGCGCAGGTGCGATCCAAGATGGACAATCAGCCATGATCATCGTGCGCAGTCCGTTGCGGATCACGCTCGGTGGCGGGGGCACCGATCTGCCGTCCTACTACCGGCACCACGAGGGATTTCTCGTCGCCGCCGCGATCGACCGCTATGTCTACATAACCATCCATCAGATGTTCCAGAGCGGCTTCATCGTGAAGTATTCGCAGCTGGAAAAGGTCGAACGCCGTGAGGATGTGCGTCATCCGATCGTGCGCGAAGCGCTGACGCTCACCGGCATCACCGACAAGATCGAGATCACCAGCTTGGCCGATATTCCGGCCGGCACCGGGCTGGGATCGTCCGGCAGCTTCACGACGGCCTTGCTGCACGCGCTCCATGCGCACCGCCGCAATATCATCAGCGTACAAGAGCTCGCCGAGCAGGCATGCCACATCGAGATCGAGCGGCTCAATGAGCCGGTCGGCAAGCAGGATCCGTTCATTGCCGCTTATGGCGGCGTCACCTGCTTCCGCTTCAACAAAGACGACACGGTCGAGGTTCGGCCGGCGCCGATCGATACCGAGACGATCACCAATCTGGAAGAAGGCCTGGCGATGTTCTTTACCGGAGCGGCGCGCTCCGCGTCCGCGATCTTGCGGGATCAGGACGACAGGTCCAAGGCCATGGACGTCTCCATGATGGACAACCTGCATTATGTGAAGGAACTCGGCGCTCGCTCGCTCGATGCGCTAAAGGCCGGCGATCTGCATCGCTTTGGCACGCTCATGCATGAGCATTGGCAAAACAAACGCAAACGCTCCGGCACGATCTCTACGCCGCAAATTGACGAATGGTATGATCTTGCCATGCGCAACGGCGCAGTGGGCGGCAAGCTGATCGGCGCCGGCGGTGGCGGCTTTCTCTTATTCTATACCGAAGACAAGAAACGCCTGCGCCACGCCATGCACGGGGCGGGTCTCGAAGAAGTTCGCATTCGCTTCGATTTCGAAGGCACCAAGACGCTCGTTCAATGACACAGATGCCGCCATTGGCGTTGTTGGCGGGTGGCCTGGCGAAGCGGCTGCGGCCGCTCAGTGAAAGCGTGGCCAAGGTCATGGCCGAGGTGGCGGGAGAGCCTTTCATCGCCCATCAGCTACGGCTGGCGCGCCGCGAGTTGATTACGCACGTCGTTCTCTGCGTCGGCTATCTCGGCCAGCAGGTCGAAGATTTTGTCGGAAACGGCAGCCAATTCGGCCTTGCGGTGGACTACTGCTACGACGGTCCGGTGCTGCTTGGCACCGGCGGCGCATTGCGCCGCGCCGTCGGCCAGCTCGGAACGGAATTTCTGGTGATGTACGGCGATAGCTGGCTCGACGCCGCTTTCGCGCCGGTTGTCGATGCGTTTCGTGCGAGCGGCAAGCCGGCGCTCATGACCGTCTACCGCAATTCCGACCGTTGGGACCGCAGCAACGTTTGGTTAGAGAACGGCCACATCCGCGCCTACGACAAGGAGATGCGGCTGCCGCAGATGCAGCACATCGATTGGGGGCTCAGCATGGTCAAGGCCGATGTGCTCGCCGCCGAGCCCGCCGACGAACCTATCGATCTGGCTGCTATCTATTCGGCGCTGGCGCGCAAAGACCTTCTGGCCGGCTACGAAATGACAACTCGTTTTTACGAGATCGGCTCGCCGGCGGGGCTACGCGAGACCGATGAATTGCTGCGGAGAAATTGTTAACGCTCGAGGCGGGCGACGATTTCAACGTGGGCCGCATAGCGGAATTGATCGACCGGTGTTACTTCAGTCAGCCGATAGCCCGCCCCCAGCAAAGTTGCCACATCGCGTGCAAATGTCGCCGGATTGCAGGACACCGCTACGATCAGCGGCACACGGCTTGCCGCGAGCTCACGCGATTGCGCCTCGGCGCCTTGCCTCGGCGGATCGAATATTACCGCGTCAAAGCGTTTGAGCTCGTCGGCGAGCAGCGGCCGACGAAATAAATCGCGCCGTTCAATGTCGATCGGCTTGAGGCCGGGCGTGGCGGCGGCACGTTTGAGTGCGCCGAGCGCCGCTTCGTCGGCATCGGCGGCGAAGACGCGCGAGCGTTCGGCAAGCCGCAGCGCGAACGGCCCGATGCCGCAAAACAGATCCGCAACCTTGGCGGCGTCGGCGCAAGCGGTAAGCGCGAGCCGCGCCAAGGCGGCCTCCCCTGCTGCGGTCGCCTGCAAGAAAGTAGCTGGCGGCAAAGACACGATCGCTTTGCCAACCCGCAAGGTCGGCGGCCGCGACTGCGCGACCAATTCGCCATGCCGTGTCAGACGCGCGAGCCCGTGCTTGGTGGCGAGACTCGCCAGTTCTGTCATGAGCGCGGGCGCGAGTGGTCCCGAGCCGCGCACATCAACGTCAAGACCGGCATCGGTTGCGGTCACCGCAATGTCGAGCGGCTTTTTGGTCGGCCCTAGCGCCTCCGCCAAGGCCCACGCGACCGTAACAGCGCGGCTTAAATCCGGCGCCAGCACCGGACAGCGATCAATGGCGACGATACGGTGCGTGCGCGCCGCCGCAAAGCCGACTTCGAGCACCGCTTTGGCGCCGCTGCGGGCGTGGAATACGGCGCGCCTGCGACCATCGCCGTGCGCATCGAGGAGGTCGGCGACCGGCGTATCGAGGCCCGCTTGCCGCAACGCTTCCACGACCAGGCCGCGTTTCCACGCTCGATAATGCGACTCCTCCCAATGCTGCACGGCACAGCCGCCGCACACGCCGAAATGTGGACAGAGCGGCTTGATGCGGGTTGGGCTCGCGGTTTCGATGCGCAGAAGCTGGCGCCGGTCGGGATGACCCGCGACATCCTCGACTTCGACCGTTTCGCCCGGCAAGGTCCCCGGCACAAAGATCGCGCCGGCCGCTCCCTCCGCCAAGCCGTCGCCGCGATGGCCGATGCCGACAATCGTGAGCCGCTCAACCACGCTCGGCCTCGATGAGAAACTCATGATTGCCGTCCCCGCCCGGAATAGGCGACGGGATGATGCCGGCCACGCGCCAGCCGGCGGCGCTCAGGACCGCCGCGATGTCCGCGCACACGACGGCGTGCACCGCCGGATCACGCACAATACCCTTCTTGATGGTGGCGCGCGCGGCTTCGAATTGCGGCTTGATCAGCGCGACCAAGGTTGCACGCGCGAACACTAGCCTGCCGATCGCGGGCAGCACCAATTTCAGCGAGATGAAGCTTACATCGATCACGACAAGATCCGGTGGTTCGGTGAGGCGCGCCGGATCGAGCGTGCGGATATCGGTTTGCTCGATGGACACGATCTCGGCGCACGCTACAAGGCGCGAATGAAGCTGGCCGGTGCCGACATCGATCGCGTAAACGCGCCGCGCGCCGCGTTTGACCAGCACCTCGGAAAAGCCGCCGGTCGAAGCGCCGACATCGAGGCAAACGCGGCCGGCCACGTCGACCCTGAAGTGATCAAGCGCTGCCGCAAGCTTAACCCCGCCGCGCGAGACGTAAGGGTGCGCAGCCTTTGCGTCGATCACTGCCGTGGTAGCGATCGCGTCCGACGCCTTGCGAACGACCGAACCGTCAGCGCTGACCAGACCGGCGGCGATCGCGGCTTGGGCGCGCGCCCGGCTTTCGTAAAAACCGCGCGCGACCAGCAGGCGATCGGCGCGTTCGCGCGTGTTCATGGGTCGGCACAGTATTCAGCGTCATGCCCGGCCTTGCGCGGGCATCCACGTCTTACTTGGAATGGCCCAAAGACGTGGATGGCCGGGACGAGCCCGGCCATGACGACAGGTTCGCAAAAACAGGCAGCGACCGGTTACCTGACCAGCTTCACCACGTCGCCGCGCGAGTTCTGGCCGAGCGCTTCGAACGCCTTGGCGACAATGCCTTTGGCGTCGAGTCCGGCCTTGGCATACATCGCGTTCGGCGAGTCGTGATCGATGTAGGTATCGGGCAGCACCATCTGCCGCACCTTGATGCCGCGATCGAGCACGCCCTGGTCGGCAAGCGCCTGCAGCACGAAGGAGCCGAAGCCGCCGACCGAACCTTCTTCGATGGTCAACAGCACTTCGTGTTCGCGCGCCAGCCGCAGCAACAGATCGATATCGAGCGGCTTGGCGAAGCGGGCGTCGGCGACCGTCGTTGAGAGGCCGTGGGCGCTCAGTTCGTCGGCCGCCTTGAGGCTTTCGGTAAGCCGCGTGCCGTAGGAGAAGATCGCGATCTTGCTGCCTTCGCGCACGATACGGCCTTTGCCGATCTCGAGCGGCTTGCCTTCATCCGGAATGGCAATGCCGCGGCCTTCGCCGCGCGGATAGCGCAGCGCCGACGGGCGGTCGTCGATGGCGACCGCAGTCGCCACCATGTGCACCAGCTCGGCCTCGTCGGACGGGGCCATCAGCACGAAGTTGGGCAAGCAACCCAGGAAGGCCACATCGAATGAGCCCGCATGGGTCGGACCGTCGGCGCCGACGAGGCCGGCGCGATCCATGGCGAAACGCACCGGCAGTTTCTGGATCGCCACGTCGTGCACGACCTGGTCGTAACCGCGCTGCAGGAAGGTCGAATAGATGGTGGCGAACGGCTTGTAGCCTTCGGTCGCTAGTCCTGCCGCGAAGGTCACGCCGTGCTGCTCGGCGATGCCGACATCGAACGTGCGCTCGGGAAATTCCTTCTGGAACAGGTCGACGCCGGTGCCCGAGGGCATCGCCGCCGTAATGGCGACGATCTTCGGATCCTTGCGGGCTTCATTGATCAGGGCTTCGCCGTAGACCTTTTGATAAGCCGGCGCGCCAGGCTTGGATTTCTGCTGCGTGCCTGTCGCCACGTCGAACTTGACCACGCCATGGTACTTGTCGGCGGATTTTTCCGCCGGCTCGTAGCCTTTGCCCTTTTGCGTCACGACGTGGACCAGGAACGGACCGTTGCCAGCGTCGCGCACGTTCTTGAGCACCGGCAGCAGGTGATCGATATTGTGGCCGTCGATCGGGCCGACATAGAAGAAGCCGAGCTCATCGAACAGCGTGCCGCCGGTGACGAGGCCGCGCGCATATTCCTCAATGGCGATCGCGCGCTTCTCCAGCATGCGGCTTGGCAGGCGCTTAGCGATCTGGCGCATCCAATGGCGCAAGCCCCGGTAGGCTGGCCCGGACACCCGGCGCGCCAGATAGGCCGACAGCGCACCGACCGGCGGGGCGATCGACATATCGTTGTCATTGAGCACGACGATCAGCCGCGAGTTCATGGCGCCGGCGTTGTTCATCGCCTCATAGGCCATGCCGGCCGACATGGCACCGTCGCCGATCACGGCAATAACGTTGTTCTTCTTGCCTTCGAGATCGCGGGCGACGGCCATGCCGAGCCCTGCGGAAATCGAGGTCGACGAATGTGCGGCACCGAACGGATCGTACTCGCTCTCGGCGCGCTTGGTGAAACCGGACAGCCCGCCGCCCTGGCGCAGCGTACGGATACGATCGCGGCGGCCGGTGAGGATCTTGTGCGGATAGGCCTGGTGGCCGACATCCCAGATTAGCCGATCATTCGGCGTATCGAAGACATAATGAAGCGCGACCGTAAGCTCGATGACGCCCAGTCCTGCGCCGAGATGACCGCCGGTGACAGCGACGGCATCGATCGTCTCCCGCCGCAGCTCGTCGGCAAGCTGCCGGAGTCGCGCCTCATCGAGCTTGCGCAAATCGCTGGGCGTGTTGACCAGATCCAGCAATGGGGTCTTGGACTGAATGGTCACGCGAATACTCCTTCTCTCAGCCTCGTTGGCGCGGCGGCCTAATCGGCAAATAGTGGGATCGGACCAGCTGGCTTAACCGACGCTTACGCACAAACCGCGAATTCTTACACCACTTTTGGTCTTCTACGCAATTTAGCCGCTTTGCCGCCCGGAACTGGCCGAAAAACTCCTACGTTGAGATATTGCCGCGTATGTTGCACTACGCGGCGTGTTTTGCCATCGCCGAAGTGCCGTTAACTATGGTTCTAGAGCGTTCTGGACGGAACTTCGGCGGAAAAGGGCGCCGTGTGGCTCGAATACGACACTGAACCAAAAATTTGATCTCCGTGGCGCTGGAAACGTATCGCAAGAAGCGGCAGTTCGATGTGACACCTGAACCGCGCGGGCGCAAGGGGCCTGCCGGGAGGTACCGCTATGTCATTCAAAAGCATGCGGCGCGACGGTTGCATTACGATCTGCGGCTGGAACTCGATGGCGTGATGAAGAGCTGGGCCGTCACCCGCGGACCAAGCCTCGATCCCGGCGAAAAGCGGCTTGCCGTGCAAGTCGAGGATCACCCTGTCGAATACAACACCTTCGAGGGCACCATCCCGGAAGGCGAGTATGGCGGCGGCACCGTCATGATCTGGGACCGCGGGACCTGGTCGCCCGAAGGCGATCCACACAAGACGCTCGCCAAAGGCCACCTCGTCTTCGATCTCGACGGCGCAAAGCTGCATGGACGCTGGCATCTCGTGCGCATGCGCGCGCGCCAGGGCGACCGCCACGATAACTGGCTGCTGATCAAAGGCAAAGACGAAGATGCGCGCGGGCCGCGCGATCGCGACATCCTGGAAGAAAAATCACGCTCGGTCGCCAGCGGCCGTTCGATCGAGGAAATCGCCGGCGGCAGAGGCAAGAAACGGGTCTGGCACTCCAACCGTTCGGAGGACGGCAAAGCTCAAAGCAAGGTGACGGCCAAGACGAAGAACAAGGTCGAAGATCGGGCAAGCTTCAAGCAAAAAATCCGGCAGATCGCCACGCGCGCACAAGCGCACGCGCGCGCCATACCAAAGGCTGCCGAGACCAAGGCCGTCAAAGCGAAAGCCGCAAAGACGAAAAACGCGAAGACGAAAAGCGCGAAGACCGAAGCTGCGGCAAAGGCCGCCGCCGGAAGGGGACGGACACGCCCGCTCGAGACGGAACCGAGCGGAAAAAGCGAAACGAGCAAAAACAAAAAAACGACCCGTTCAGCCAAAGGCAAGCCGCCGCCGGATTTCGTTCCGCTCAGTCTGGCGACATTTTACGATACGGCGCCAAGCGGGCCGGATTGGCTGCACGAGATCAAGCTCGACGGCTATCGCACCGAGGCCCGTCTTGAAGACGGTGAAGCCAGGCTGCTGACCCGTAAGCAACAGAACTGGACGCACCGCTTTCCGCCGGTTGCCGAAGCGGTCGCCGCGCTCCCGGTCGCAAACGCCTTGCTCGACGGCGAGATCGTGGTCGAGGACGAGAAAGGGATCAGCAGTTTTTCGTTGCTGCAGACCGATCTGAAAGACGGCCGCACCGACCGTTTCGTTTATTATGTATTCGATCTTCTTTATCTCAACGGCCGGGATCTCACCGGCGCGCCGCTCACTGAACGCAAAGCCGCGCTCGGGCGCTTGCTCGCCGGCCTGAGCAAGAACGGCATCATCCGTTACACCGAAGACACTGGCGAATCCGGTCCGATCATCTTGCGCCACGCTTGCGAGATGGGGCTTGAGGGCATCATCTCGAAGCGGCGCAGCGCGCCCTACCGCTCGGGCCGCACCGACAATTTCATCAAAACGAAATGTCGCGGCGAGCAGGAATTCGTCGTCGCCGGCTACGCACCGGCGACCGCGATGCCGCGGGCGATCGGTGCGCTCGTCGTCGCGGTGTATGAGGGTGGCGAGCTGCGCTACGCCGGACGCGTCGGCACCGGCTATACGCAAAAAATGGCCCACGATTTGTTCAAGCGTCTGTCGCCGCTGCGTGTCGACAAGCGGCCGGTTGCGTTGCCGCCGGACGAGCGGCGCAAGGATGTCGTGTGGATCGAGCCCAAGCTCGTGATTGAAGCGGAATTCGCCGGCATCACCCATGGCGGCGTGCTTCGGCAAGCCTCGTTCAAGGGCATCCGCGAGGACAAGGCGGCCAAAGACGTGGTGCGCGAGGTGCCGGCGCCAGCGGGCAATGCACGGAGCGAGGCTGTGTCAAGAAACGCTGTGCAAGGTAAAGAAAGCACGGCGCGAGTTGTGAGCGCGCGTGCCTCTTCCGACACGATCGATAGAAAGAGCGCGAGCGCCGGCGCCGGCACGAAAAGCAAAAATCCAACCGACGGCGTCGCGCTTCGCCTAACCCATCCCGATCGCATCTATTGGCCGGACGTCGGCGTCACCAAAGCCGATCTCGCGGCGTATTACGTTTCGATCTGGGACTGGATCAGGCCGCATATTCTGGGCCGGGCTCTATCGCTCGTACGCGCGCCGGAGGGCGTCGGCGGCGAGACCTTCTTTCAGAAGCATATCGCCGCCAATGTGAAGTCGTCGCCGCTACGCCATGCGGTGGCGGGCAAAGATGGCGACGTGATCGCGGTGGAAACCGTCGACGACCTGGTGGCGATCGTGCAGTCGGGCGCGCTCGAGATTTACGTGCGCGGCTCCCGGCTGGATAGTCTGGAGACTTGCGACCGCATCGTTTTCGATCTCGATCCGGGCGAAGGCGTCGTCTGGCAGCAAATCGTTGCCGCCGCGCGCGAGATACGCGATCGCCTGGCAGCAGAAAAGCTCGAAAGCTTCGTCAAGCTTTCCGGCGGCAAGGGCATTCATGTAGTGTTGCCGATCGCGGACACAGATTGGGAAACCGCCAAGGCATTTTCTGGCCGCATCGCCGCGCGCGTGGCGGCGGATAGTCCGAAACTTTATCTCGCCAAAATGACCAAAGCTTTGCGCAAGGGCCGCATCTTCATCGATTACTTTCGGAATTCGCGCGAGGCGACCTCGATCGCGCCCTACTCGACGCGCGCGCGGGCCGGCGCGCCGGTATCGACGCCGCTCGCCTGGGAGCGGCTCCCCCGCACCGAAGGCGGCAACGAATTTTCCGTGCTCGATCTGAAAAAGCGCATCAAGGATGATGTCTGGGCCGAGATCGGCAAGGTGCGGCAGAAGCTGCCAGGGTAGCGCAAGTCCTAAAAGATTGAGGCGCGAAGATCACTTCGCGCCCTCGCTTTGCGGATGGGCGTGACCTAGCCCGCGAGCCTGAAGCGCTCGACCTTCGGCTCGAACCGAGCGCGAAAAATCTCGGCGTCGAGCGGATCTTCGAAGCAATAGCGCACGAACGCCGCATAATCGTCTTCAACATACATGTCGAAGGTGCCCACATGGGCGAGCAGGAAATCCAGAATCGCATTGTCGTCAGTCAATTGCTGACGCGGCAGCACGACCTGATACGGGCATTCCTCATCGAGCTTACGCAGCCAAGCACTTCGTCTGTCCGGTTCCACGATTGCCTCCTTGACTCGGACGTAGGATTGTTCTCTTTTTGTTCCTGAAAGTCAAGAGCTGTTCCGGGTCCTCAAGACTTTTTTCCGAGCCGGACGCGTGAAATCCGAAGGCCGCGATGGCGATCGAAACGCTTGGCGAAGCCTGTTCACAGGGTTGGCGCGTCACCGTGCGCTGCGCCTATGGCCGCTCCGAGGGTCCGCGCTCGCAGTCGAGCCGTGAATGCAACTATCGCCGGGAGCTCGACATGGAGACGCTGGTCTGGACGCGGGGCCGGGCATTTCCGCTTTCGCGGCTGGAAAGCCGCTTGCGCTGCCCGCGATGCGGCTCGCGCTATGTGGTGGTCCTTTATGATCCGCCACGCCGCGCCGCCGCGCGTTGACGATGCTAGCATCGCCGGACACAGTTCCACCCTGTCCCGGCAACTTGCACAATGCATCGGCGAAACATGCGCGCGACGACGGTCGGACATCCGACCGTCAAACAAATGTCCAGCTTCTCTCATCTGTATTGGGCGGGGACGCGACAATCCCAAAACGTGCATCGCTCGTATTGACACGCTGATACGCGAATAACGATTTCGCGTAGCCGACGTTCAGCGCGGGTTCAGAGAACAGGAGCTAGCTTTGCTCCATTATGGCTGGGGCCAATCGCAGGAGTATTTCATGCGCGTGATCGGGGCTTTGGTGTTATCCTTTCTTGTTTGTTGTTTGTTGTCTCTTTCACCCGCGCGCGCGCAAATCGATGTCGACGTCAGCGTGGACGTCGCGCCGCCGCCGTTGCCGGTCTACGATCAGCCGGCGATACCGGCGCCCGGCTACATCTGGACACCGGGCTATTGGGCCTGGGATGACGTCACCGGCTATTATTGGGTACCGGGCACATGGGTGCAGCCGCCGGAGCCTGAATTGTTATGGACGCCCGGCTATTGGGGCTGGGAAGGCGGCAATTATCTCTTTCATAGCGGCTATTGGGGTCCGCAGATCGGCTTCTACGGCGGCGTTCCTTACGGCTTCGGCTATACCGGCAACGGCTATGAAGGCGGCTATTGGCGCGGCGGCGGCTTTTTCTACAACCGCAGTGTCAACAACATCGGCGGCGTTGCGATCAGCAACGTCTACAACAAGACCGTCGAGATGAGAAACACGACGAATGTCAGCTACAATGGCGGCGCCGGCGGCATCGAGGCGCGGGCGACGCCGGAGCAGCTCGCAGCAGCCAACGGGCATCATGTCGGCGCGACGGCCGAGCAGACGCAACACATGCAGGCGGCGGCGAGGGATCCGGCGCTTTCGCTTAACAACAATCACGGCCATCCGACCATCGCGGCGACCGGGCACCCGGGCCAATTGAGCGGGGCCGGAGTCGTTGCCGCGCATCCCGGCACGCCGGTTGCCGCCATCGCACCGCAAGGCCATCACGTTGGGGGGGCAACCGCACCAGGCGGTGCGAAATTGACTCCCGGTGTGGGGACCGTTCCGGGCAATCACGCGCTGCCTGGTGTCCAACCGGGTAACTCGGGCACAAAGGTCGGCACAGGTAACGCGGCGACGGCTCCGGGCAATCATGTGCTCCCCGGCGTAGCCCCGGCGCACGGCAATGGCCCGGCCGGTGGTTCTCCGGTCGCCAACACGCATCCGGGCACCGAGATGCACGAGATGCATAATGGCGCAGGTCCCGGAACGCCGCCGCCTCCCCATGTCGGTGGCGCGCCGGCGACCGCAGTGCATACGCCGACAGCGGCCGTGCACACACCGACAGCGGCCGTGCACGCACAGCCTCCCGCACCTTCGGTCGCAAGATCGACGCCAGCGGTGCCGGCGGTCCACGCGGTGAAGCCGCCTACCCCGCCACCGGCGCGTGTCGCGGCGCCCGCACCGCATCCAGCTCCGCCGCCGCACCCGGCGCCGAAGCCGGCTCCGCCGCCCAAGCCGAAATGCCAGCCCGGTCAACATTGCTGATCGATGATTGCAGGTCCCTCGCCCTACGGGGCGAGGGATTTAACCGCAACTAAACGTCATCGGGAGAGCGCGCCGATCTCGGATAGATCGCGTGAAGCAAATCGACAATTCGCTCGCAACAACTGGCGAAGGTTCTTGCGCGAGGCGCGCTCTTACGGCTCCGACAATCGCCGCCGGTTGGCGCGCACGCGATTTTTGTAAACGGCAAGTGCCTTGCCGGCGATGACGTGATCCTTACGACCGGTCATCATCGCCGCGCCGGCGGCCACCTGCGCCTCGACGGCGGCGGTGATCTTCTCGACCACCATGCGGTTGAGTTCGGCCTGGCCGCGCACATCGCCTGACGCTAGCCGCAGCATCCGCAGCGCGATGACGTTTTGCGCCTCCCAACTGAGCTGAACCGCTCGCATCGACAGGACAACCCAAGGATTGAGCATGCGCTCCGCCGCCTATTCCACGTCCAGCGGCTCGGCGCCGCTCGGATTGCCCGACGCATCGAGCGTTATTTTCTGCACCCGCGCCTCTGCTTGCCGCAGCAAATCCTCGCAACGGCGCTTGAGCGCCTCGCCGCGCTCATAGATGGCGACTGATTCCTCAAGCGGCACTTTGCCATCCTCGAGCCGCCGTACGATCGATTCAAGCTCATCGATCGCACGCTCGAACGAGAGCTCGCCGACGTCGATCTCGCTCGGATTATTGTTTTGTTGCGCCATCGCGGCTCTCCGACTCAAGTCCTTACCTTAACGGTTACGTGACAATAGTGAAACGCGCGATAGCTTCATCCGCCGTGCCGCGAAGGCGGGACCCAGAGCTGGATACCCGCTTGCGTGCGAATGAGCGGAATGAGCCAACATCATCCTCGCATCAGCGTGGTGACATGCGCAGCGGCCGAACTCGCCAGCGCTTCCAGATCGTAGCCGCCTTCGAGCAGCGAGACGACGCGGCCTTCGGCGACCCGGTCGGCGACGTCCATGATCTTCTGGGTCGCCCAGACGAAATCGTCTTCGACCAGGTTCAGATTGGCGAGCGGATCGCGCATGTGCGCATCGAAGCCGGCGGAAATGATCAAAAATTCCGGAGCAAAATCGAGCAGCCGCGGCAGCAGCCGGCTCTCGAACGCGGCGCGAAAGGCGTCACCGCCATCGCCGGGACGAAGCGGCGCATTCACCACCGTGTCGAATTCCCCGGCTTCGATGACGGCGCCGGTACCCGGATAAAGCGGCATCTGATGCGTCGAGCTATACATCACGGTCTTGTCGGCCCAGAAAATTTCCTGCGAGCCGTTGCCGTGATGCACGTCGAAATCGACGATCGCCACGCGCGCAATGCCGTAGCGCTTTTGCGCGTAACGGGCGGCGATGGCGGCATTGTCGAAAATACAAAAGCCCATCGGCCGCGCGGTTTCGGCATGATGGCCGGGCGGCCGCGTGGCCACAAAGGCATTGGCGGCCTTCTTGCTCACCACCTCGTCGACCGCCAGCATGGCGCCGCCGGCGGCGCGCAGAGCGGCATCGAACGTGCCCGGCGACAGCGACGTGTCGGCGTCGAGATGCACGATGCCCTGCGTCGGTATCGCCGCGCCAACGTCTTCGATGTAGTCCATCGGATGACATAGCGCGATGACATCGAGCGGCGCTTTCGGCGCTTGCGCGCGGGCGAGCGACTGAAATTTTTCGATCTCCAGCGCGTTCTCGATGGCGCGCAGCCGTTCGGGCCGTTCCGGATGCCCGGTCGGCACACGATGCTCAAGACAATCCGGATGGGTAATCAGCAACGTGGACATGAATTTTTTACTCGGCCAACGCCGCTTCCGCGCCCAGGACGGCGCCGCCCCCTTCGACAACGGTCCGCTCGAGCGCGCCGGCCTGAACGGCGATATTTTCTGCGAAGAATCGTGCCACTGTAACGCGCGCACCCGTCTCGTTGTTCAACCGCAGTGCCGCCAAAGCCTGCTGCGCCAAAAGACAGCCGCCGGCGGTGATGGAGAACAAGCGCAGATACGGCGTCGCTCCGGCCAGCACCTGATTGGCGTCTTTGTCTAACATCGCCAGCATCCATTGGGTTGCGCGCTTCAAGCTTTCGAGCGCTTCACCGAGCCGCACGCCCGACCAGCCGAGCGCCGGATCGTTGGTCGCGTTGACGGCCTCGACGATGGCGCGCAGTTCGTCGAGATAGGTCTCGACCGCCACGCCGCCGGCAAGCGGCAGCTTGCGGGTGACGAGATCGATCGCCTGAATGCCGTTGGTCCCCTCGTAGATCGCCGCAATACGTGCGTCGCGATAAAGCTGCGCCGCGCCGGTCTCTTCAATGAAGCCCATGCCGCCATGGACCTGTACGCCGAGCGAGGTCACCTCAATGCCGATGTCGCTGGAAAAAGCTTTGGCAAGCGGGGTGAGCAACGAGGCGCGGGCATGCCCCGCTTCGCGCGTCGTCTTGTCGGGCCCGCGTTCGGCACGATCGAGCGCAAGCGCGGTGGCGTAGCAGATGCTGCGCGCAGCCTGCGTGAGTGCGCGCATGGTGATCAGCATGCGCTTGACGTCCGGGTGGGCAATGATCGGCGCCGACTCTTTCGCCGGCATGCCGGGCACGCGGCCTTGTTTCCGTTCGCGCGCATAAGCGGTCGCTTGCTGGGTGGCGCGCTCGGCGATGCCGACGCCTTGCAGGCCGACCGCGAGTCGCGCGCGGTTCATCATGGTGAACATGCAGGCCATACCGGCATTCTCTTCGCCGATCAAAAAGCCGGCAGCGCCGCCACGATCGCCGAACACCATGGTGCAGGTGGGCGAGCCGTGGATGCCGAGCTTGTGCTCGATCGAATGCGCGCGCACGTCGTTGCGCTCTCCCGGCGAACCTTCGGCGTCGAGCAAAAATTTCGGCACCAGGAACAGCGAGATGCCGCGCGTGCCGGGCGGCGCATCAGGCAGCCGCGCCAGCACGAAGTGAATGATGTTGTCGGTGAGATCGTGCTCGCCGTAGGTGATGAAAATCTTCTGCCCGGTAATCCGATAGGTGCCGTCGGGTGCGCGCTCGGCGCGGGTGCGCAGCGCGCCGACATCCGAGCCGGCCTGCGGCTCGGTCAGATGCATCGTGCCCGTCCATTCGCCGGTCACGAGCTTTTCCAGGTACGTGCGCTTGAGCGCGTCGCTGCCGTGCGCGTCGAGCGCATCGACCGCGCCCATGGTCAAAAGCGGGCCGACGCCGAACGCCATGCAGGCGCCGTTCCACATTTCGGTGCAGGCCGCATTGACGATCTGCGGCAAGCCTTGGCCGCCCCATTCGGCAGACGAGGCAACCCCGTTCCAACCACCCTTGCGCCACGCGTCATAGGCTTCCTTCCAACCCGGCGCGGTGGTGACGACCCCGTCTTTGATGGAAGCGCCGACACGGTCGCCGGTGCGGTCGAGCGGCGCCAGCACTTCGGCGGCCATCCGGCCGGCCTCGGCCAGCACGGCCTCGACATCGTCCATCGACAGGTCGCCGAGGAACCCTTCATCCAATGCCGGCAAGAGCGAAGCCCCGTATTTGAGCGCAAAGGTCATGTCGGCGAGAGGGGCGTGATAGGTCACAGGCAGTCTCCGCTCGAAGATGCAAAGAGGTCTAGCGCCAGCGGCACCGCGCGCACGCTGCAAGACGCCATTATGCCATTATATGGCGCGTCCCGGCCCAAGACAGTGTCTCTTTGAGACAGTGCCGCCTTGCATAGCCCGGCGGCGCTCGATTGGCCATCACGATTGCGGACGCCGCGCCGCGGCTGCTTGCGCGGGCGCCGCTGCGGCCGGAGCCGGCGGGGCGAGGTAAGCGTGCAAGGCCGCGACGACCTGAGCGCCTTCGCCGACCGCGGCAGCGACCCGCTTGATCGAGCCGGCGCGGATATCGCCAATGGCATAAATGCCGCGGCGGCTGGTTTCCAGCGAGCGGCGGCGGTTGCCCCCGGTATCAGTGCCAGCGTCGGCGCCGGTCAGGACAAAACCTTTCGGGTCGAGCGCCACCCCTGAGCCTTCGAGCCACCCGGTATTCGGATCGGCGCCGATGAATAAGAACAAATGTCGTGCCGGCCGGCGCATCTTTTCACCGGTCAGCGTGTGACGGCAGTGCACGGCGGATAGAATGCCCTCGGCCCCTTCGAGTTCGCAGATTTCGGTCTGGGTGAGCACCTCGACATTGGCAAGTCCGCTGATCCGATCGACCAGATAGCGCGACATCGTCGCGGCGAGATCGTCGCGCCGCACCACCATCCAGACTTTGGCGACGTGCTCGGCGAGATACACGACGGCCTGGCCGGCCGAATTGCCGCCGCCGACCAGCACGACTTCCTGATCGGCGCACAATCGAGCCTCGATCCGCGAGGCCCAGTAGTGAATGCTGACGGCTTCGTAAATGTCGAGTTTATCGACGGCGAGGCGCCGGTAGCTTACGCCGCTGGCGATGACGACCGAACGTGCCGACACCTTTTCGCCGCTCGCAAGCCGCAAGACAAAGCGCCCGGACTTATCGCCGACCGGCGCGTCGAAGCCGATCACCTCGTTGGGAATGGCGGTTTCCGCGCCGAACTTATGTGCCTGATTATAGGCGCGCGCCATCAGCGCCATGCCGCTGATGCCGGTCGGAAAACCGAGATAATTCTCGATGCGCGACGACGCGCCGGCCTGACCGCCAAACGATCGGCAATCCAACACCAGGACGGAGAGCCCTTCCGACGCCGCGTAGACCGAAGTCGCAAGGCCGGCGGGCCCCGCGCCGACCACCGCGATATCATAAAGGCGCTCCGTATCGATCGGCCCGACCAGCCCGATGCAGCGCGCAAGCTCGTCTTCGCTGGGATTGCGCAGCATCTCCCCGCCGGGACAGATCACGATCGGCAGTTGCCCCGGATCAACATGGAAGCGCTCGACCAGTGCCCTCGCCTCGGGGTCGGTTTCCGGATCCAGCCGCATGCGCGGTGTGGCGTTGCGGGCGAGAAAGCCCTCGAGGCGCAGGACATCGACATTGTCGGAACGGCCGACGATGACTGGACCGCCGACGCCCTCGTGCAGCATCTGGGTCCGGCGCAGGATCAGCGCCCGCATCAGCCGTTCGCCGAGCTCCGCCTCGGCAACCAATAGCGCCCGCATGCGATCGGGGGAGAAGATCAGCGCCTTGACCGGCACGCTGGCAACGGCATCGCCGAACGACGGCCGGCCGGCGAGTTGGGCCAGCTCGCCGAGAAACGAGCCGGGGCCGAACGCGTAAAAATGCTGGCGGTCGCCGTAGGCGTCATAGCGGTAGACGTCGACGTGCCCGCTGAGGATGATGCCGAGACCGACGCCGATCTCGCCAATCTTCGCCAAGGTTTCGCCGGCGGCGAAATCGCGGATCTCCCCGAAGCGGCCGGCGCGCTCAATGTCGGTCGCGTCGAGCAACGGCAGGATTTGGTCGCGGCGCGACTCGAGAATCGAGGAGTGGGGATAGGTCATACTGGCACCTTCACTAGCGGGGGCGAGCGGCGCATTTACCGGGCGGCGAATTTACGGCTTTCACCCTGCTCCGGCTACCCGCCGGCCCGCCGGGGCCTTAATGGCCCGCACACATTGATCGCCGCAGATGACGCCGCTATGGTGCCGCCGCCGGCCGATGGGTCCGCAGGGCCGGACCGGCAAATCCGACGGCAGAATGGGGCGTAGCCAAGTGGTAAGGCAGCGGATTTTGATTCCGCCATTCCCAGGTTCGAATCCTGGCGCCCCAGCCAATGATTTCAATGAATTGCAGGTTGCTCTTAAGGCTACACTGGGCGCTGGGTATCACCTGGGTATCACGCGGAGTGAATTGGGGACCGATCTCCCGCTGGCCACCTTAGTCGCTACAGGCGTCCCCTCGATGGTCCGCTCTGACTGACTTTAACGAGATGAAGCCGGGGGAGCGACCCCCGGCTTCACCGCCTAACGATGGCCAGATCCTTTGATGGCACAATGGGGAGCGACCCCGAGCATCAAGATCATCTGACCCGATGGCTAGGCTTGTCCATCTTACACGCTGCCTGGCCTTGTGTGTGCCACGGATTGGTGAGCCGCGCGCGCTGGTGGCCGGCCGCGGCGCGACGACCAAGCTCGCTCCGCGCTGGCTATCGCGCGATGGCCAGTACGTGCGGAGGATAATTACTGGTGGCGGGTAGCACGATCAGCTAGCAAGCGTCTGCCCGGTGACCGCCAACATGGTCCCCATCAGACCCCGCTGCTTGGACGCAGAAGCTTGCAAGCTGAGGCATCAACTAGCGTAGACCCCCGGGTGAGTAGACCGCGGGGTTTTTGTTTTTCAGCCTGATCTCGCCCGACGCAGCGCGCTCCTATCCGCCGGGACTTTTTTAACTCTCGGAAGTTATGACACCGAAGCTCCGGATGATTGAGGATATTCGCCGTTGCACCTTCCCAGGGGATTCTTGAAAGATGGCGAGATCTTCGAAGCTGGTTGCTTCAAAACGTGGCCGTGTCCTTCTGGTCAGACGGCGACGAGACAAGCTCTGGATGTTTCCAGGTGGCCGCAAACGCAAAAACGAAAGCGAGAAGCAATGCCTTCGTCGGCAAATAAAGAAAGAATTGCCGAAACTGAAACTAGGGCGTTTGACGCTATGGAAACAGATTAAGGCCACCAATCACCGGTCGGGCCGCAAGATGAGCGATGCGATCTTCATCACCAACAAAGCGGCTGGAATGCTCAAGATTGGGGATAAGCGAGAAATCGACCGCGCCAGTTGGCGTTAACCGCGTGGCATAAGGCTAACACCTACTGCACGCTTTATCCGCGATAAGCTGTCCGAAATGATAGGTCCCTCAGAAACCAGTCCTCACAGGGCATCGAGAAGAGCACGATCATCGCGGCGGGTTACAATACTAACCTGATTCACGTTTGAAAGGCTTTGCAGCTTTTCGGCGAAGACTTGAGTATCTTGGGAAGCTACCCGGGTTAAAATGACAGTCACTTCATCAACGCCCGCCGGTTCTCCCGGTTTGACGACAAAGCGCTTGATCTGACCTGCACGAACTCCAAGCGTTCGTTTGACCAAGTCGGGCGTTAGTGATCCGTGCGTTGCCTCGACCACAAGGCGACAACTTTGGTTCCGGTCGCGATACATCTGTTCCAGCGGCTTCACACCGGCGAGAATGGCGAGAATGACGGCGGTAGAAACGCCCGCTGCAAAATACAGTCCGCCGCCGACAGCGAGGCCAATGGCAGCCACAGTCCAAATACTCGCCGCGGTGGTTAGTCCTCTGACGATTTCGCCGCGCGCCAGAATTGCGCCGGCACCGAGAAAGCCAATTCCGGAGACGACCTGTGCGGCTATGCGGGATGGATCAAGGACGACGTTCGGGCCGAGCACCGAGGCAAACCCGTAGGCCGAAACGATCATAAACAGGCAAGCCCCCACGCAGACAAGCATGTGAGTGCGGATGCCAGCCGCCCACAGCAAGCGCTCGCGCTCGAAGCCATTTATACTTGCGATCTTTTCCCAATTGAGGTCGAGGCTCACATTCTCCTGCCCTGCGTAGGTCCCTCCGAGCGCCCTGCCGCCAGCGACATTCCAGGCAGATTCGCTGAGATAGCTGACACCGAGATCGATGCCTCGGCTACTTAGCCAGCTGCGCAAACCGCCCCCAGTCGCCAAAAACGGAAGATTGTTGCTCTGTGCTTTGAGAGGATTGCATAACAGGTGAATTTTGCGAGGCCTGTTCTGAAGCTTTTGTCACAATGTCCATCCCGAACACGACGGATGCCGAGCAGATGCCCGCGGCACACGCTGCTGCCGAGGTCAGCATAAGATTCCCGGCGACGCGGGAGGCGAATTTATTGCCAAGAGTGGGAGAGCCTAGGACATCGACCATTCTGGTGGTGACGCTAAAGTAGGGACGACCGCCATCCTAATATCCTTCGCAATTCGGGCACGTCCAGAAGGTGCCGCTTAGCTTAAGCCGCTTTTGAACATTGTGTACCACAGCGAAATTCGCGCCGAACGACCGAGATGGGTCATTTTCGACCGATCCGACCAGTCTTGCCTACGGGTCCATGTCCGCTGTGCACTGAAAGCGGAAGTAAATTCAGAGCATTTGTGACAGCTCGACCGGCTATTGTGGATTGATGGCGCTGCCCGAGACGTGATTGGTAGCTGCTAAACTGGAGCCTTGGACCGTGTGTTACGAACTCAGCGATTCTGAATGGGCCGCCATCAAGCCGTTCCTGCCGAACAAATCGCGCGGCGTTCGGCGCGTAAACGATCGGCGCATGCTCAATGGCATCTTTTGGGTGCTGCGTTCAGGCGCACCATGGCGCGATCTGCCGATTTGTTATGGCCCACGCACCACCTGCTACAACCGTTTCGTTCAGTCAACATCGGAGATATCGCTCGGACGCCCTCGTGCGGAGTGCGCTGGTATCAGACTAGCGTGCGATGTCGGACCGAGCAGTAACCAACCTGATTGGCCGCATTCTCGTGTGCCAATCCCTGAGAACTGAAATTGCTGCCGGACGACAATTCGCCGAGCCCAAAGCGCAATCGTCTCTCATTGCATCCCCATGTAATTCCCGGTTGCGTGGGGCGAGTAGATGTACCAGTGGCCGTCGAGGGCTTTTTGGCGCCGGGGTCGGTCGCCGGTGCGCAAAAATGTCGAACGGGTTTTTCCTCAATGATCTTAGCGTGTTGAAAAATATTCTTAGCCTCACTGCCGCGTCGTTGGTCGCAGCGCTTGAATGGCGCCTAGTTGCAAAAACCTGACTGAGCCGATGTGCTGGCCGCGGACGGGCATGATGCACGTGACGTCGCTGCCGGCCGGGCGCATAGCGAAGCTGGCGGTGTTAAGCATCCTCGTTCTGAGATATTGCGGAACTAAGTTGTGCAGCTAACACTTCGGCTCGTAGGGCCCGACCCGGGCAGCAGCCCATCCCCCGACACCCCGCCGCCCGGATCAAAAGAGCCCACAAGCTGAGGCAACAACCTGTAAAAGCCCCGGGAGCGTTGACTGCCCGGGGTTCTTTTCGTGGCGGCCCGCGAGAAATAGAAATCCCGACGGGAGCGTTGGGAGCGTCCCGTCGGGGACTGGCCTACGTGAGTAAGGGCTTACTCGATGCCAGTAAACTGGCTCTCAGTGTCGGCGGCAACCCCCCAATCATGGGGGGTGTGGATGATCCAGCTCTGACCGCCAAATAATATACAGACAAAGAAGGGGGAACGCCGTGCTGCGCCGCACGTTCAAATCAAAATTGTCAAGAAATCAGAGGCTGCGTCATGCAATACGGCGACAAGCGTTGTCGGAAGTGTAATTGCGCGATGGAATTGATTGCGGATGCGCCACCGATGAACGGCGCGGGACTTATTGTTTGGTCATGTCCCCAATGCGACGCCGTCGAAAGCGTTTTGACACCGGCAACAAGAAGTCACCCGCGAGATTTAATCCTGGTGATTAGCGTCCGTGGATGTCTCTCCCATTCTCGCTGGCTTTCACGTTTTTGCGATTATCATTATCGGCTCTCTCTTATTTAGCGCGATCGGTCGTCTTGAACCTGATCGACGGCTAGCTACAGTGTTCAAGTGCGCGCTTGTCGTGACAGGTGGAATGGCCATCGTAAGTCAGTTGCTAGCCGGGCAGTGACTGGCCTTCAAACCCCAAATTCGCCGTTAGCCCGATCTAGCGATCGATGACGTAAGCGTGCGCAATGGAGCATCTTTTTGGCTGCAACCGGTAGCGGGCGCAGGGGTATGCAAATGGCGTCGAACAAAATCGAGGCTCATCATGTCACGGACTATAACTGAATGCTTAGAACACGCCCGCGAATGCGAGTGGTATGCGGCTCACACAGGGAATGAAGAAGACCGGAAGTTTCTTCTTCGCAAAGAGAAAGATTGGAAGAGGATGGCCGTAAAGAAAGAGTTGGAAATTCGGGCGTCGGCACGGATTGCCGCCTAGTACCGAGAGGCATTCTATATGCTGCAGAAAGGCCTGCGAAGCGGAACGATTTTCTGATGCGGGCGTTGATCAGTTGTTGATGGGAGACGGGATCCGCACCCCAACCCCGTGATCCGAGTCCCGTCAGTAAATAAAGAGACCCCGTGGCCCCCGCGCGGGGTCTCTTCTTTTGCTAGGCCAACTCAAGTCTTTCAAAGTCGCATCATCCGCATCGGCCTTCGAGCTATTGACCCGCTTCGAAACGGACCGGCGCTGTAGATAGTCGTTTGGCGAGAGCTTGAGTATACCCGCCCCCGCCTCCCCGAACGAAATCGAGAAGAGGTTCTTTTTGACCAGACATCCTGCGAAGTTATGCAGATGGTACTGTTCGAATTGGGGAACAGATGCCAAAACAAGCGGACAACCACTTCAAATCATACGTACATTGCTCGGTGACGGCCAAGAGCCAAACTAAATTCACTCGCCGCCAGAACGTCGAGCGATATCGGCGGCTACTACAGACCGCGACGGATAAAGAGCGGAAGGATTATCTTGGTCGCCTAATTCTTGAAGAGCAGCAGAAGCAAAAAGACTCAGGGGACTCAAACTACCCATATTGAAGAGGCACGGGCGGATCGCGGCGAACATCGCCAAGCTGCCCGATCTGCTCCGGCGACCGCAATATTAACGGCGATAGCCCCGAAGAACTTCCAGCCGCGCTTTCGCTTCACGATCTTGATTTCTTGCCGGCCTGGTCCCTTTTTGCTCTGGAACGAAAGCGTTCACTTTTGAACAGACACGCCGCGACAAAGCCCGGCCATATGCGCTCCTGCCTGAGCTGCCTGAGTTGATCATAGGGGAGTGCAATAGTGCCGCAAAATGCGAGCTATAGCGATTTCGCTCGTTACGCCGAAGATTGTTTGAGAATCGCACACCAGCTTGAAGAGCGTCGGATGCGACGCGAGATGGCCGCCGAATGGAAAAGACTTGGCGTATACAATTCAGCCCCTGTTAAGTCCTCGGAAATACGCCGTATCAAGTCAGAGCAAAACTCGAAGCCCGCAATGAAAAACCCCGGCCAGAGGTGACCGGGGCTAAGTCGGCTATGTCGCGCCTCCAGGTGAGGCGGCGTTATTCAGGCCGAATGGTTCGCGGGTGAAACGGCGGGCTGGCCGCCAAATCACTGGCACAAGATGTAGCGGCTTGTACATTCCCGGTTCCTAAAGTGGCCTGGAAATATCGGGGGGCGAATTTTTAAGCTCGGCTCCCGGGCATTCGCCGCAACGGCCGTGAGCCACCTGCTTGCAAGTCCACCGTAACTCGTTGAAGGTGTCTCACAGCCGTTTAGGGGGTCACGCATGTACCTTTCCAATCAGAGCCTTTTAGTCATCCTAGTTGTGGGAATAATCGCGGGCTGGTTGGCCGGCAGAGTAATGGAAGGCGGCGGTTTTGGACTAATCGGCGATCTACTTGTAGGCTTGGTAGGTGCTTTTATAGGCGACTGGTTGCTGCCGCAGCTCGGTATCCACCTTGGCGCTGGCATCATCGCATTGATCATAAATGCCTTTATTGGCGCGGTGGTTCTGCTGCTAATTTTGCGGTTGGCGACCGGCTGGAGAGGCGGAGCAAGATGGGGCCGACGTTGGTAGGTCTGGCCGGCCCATGGTCATCCGGCGTTCGGCGCAAGGGCGGACACGCCTGCGACGCACCCGCTGACCGTTCGCGAACTATGCGAGCTCGGCCGGCACAAGCGCGACGTGCCGCCGGTATCCGAACGCGGCGCGTAGCTGTCATTGGAGGGCTTCAACCGCATGGTCAAGCGCGCCGCCGCGGCGGCTAGTTTGAGCCGTGGCTGAATGGGGAGGCGGGAGCGGGGATACTAAAGCCAGCCCCAAATGATTACCTTCAACGCTGGCCGGTCTCAAAACGCGTCATCAGCTCGAAGGCGAACGCGGATGATGGGACGCTGATCGACGCGGTAAAGTTGGCCTAACCGTGCGCCTATCAATGATAGATCAACATGCCGACGACGCTCGCGGTCAACGCCGTACCGAGCACAACGTAGACTGCTTCGAAGCCGTAACCATCCACATGGGTTGCCCTACGCAGGTTCCGCGCTCAGTCGCGCCCGGCGGCGGGCTTTTGTTGTTCGCCGAAATACCCGTTGCTTCCGTCACCGTTGCCCACAAAAAAAACGGGTTGCGGCTCAATGGTAGGCGAGGTCACAAAGGAGGCCAGATCAGTGGCGGGCCGCGCTACGCCGGGCTGGCTAACTTCCGCGAGGCTAGGCGCAATTATCGCCGTCGCGGAATGAAAGGGCTTGGCGACCAGCAATGCCAACATAACAGCCGATGTAACCCCACCGATTATCACTACCCGAGCAACGTCTGCTTCACCCAAGCTCGTCATTCTCATGGCTCGCTCCATATGCAGACCGAATTATCGCCAGGCTATCCTCGCCTGGGTATATGCGTTGTGACCGATGACAAAGTTTTTTGAGTTTTATGATCGCGGATCGAGGTTGGTCCGCCTTCCCTAGTATAGCACCGCTGACCTTTATGTCCCGCTTTTCCTGCATCATTTGATGCCAGCTGTATCCGCTCGATAACTGCGGCACCCCGCCGGTTCTTTCGGGGAAGGGCTATTGCCTTCCCATCGCTGGGCGACCTCTCGCCACGCAGTCGCCATCTGCAAGAAAAACGCTCGTTCGCGCTCGGTCCTGGCGGTCTCCGCCCGGCCGAAATGCTCGTCCGCATAGTCGTAGAATTCCTCGGATTGACATCCGTTGGCTCCAACATGCCGCCAGTCCGTTAAAGCGCGGCATCCTGTCTATGGAATTTGGGAGGCGGAGCACCACTGATCCGCCGCGCGGGGTAGTAGCAGGGAACCGTAACAATCACGCGACAGGCTATGTCTTCGTCTAGATCCGGCCGACTTCGACCTTGACCGCGCGCTCTGGTGTTCTATTTCTGTTCTATGTCAGTGAGAACGTTGGGTGATGCTTATGCGTCAGCATGGCGCGCTCGAGCGCCCTGTGCTGGCGGACGGACAGACGGGCCGTCGTCCCGATCGAGCCGAGAATGCACGTATCGATGCGAGCTCGACATGGAGTCACTGGTGTGGACCCGCGGGCGGAATTTCCCGTTGGAAATGTTGAAGGACCGGTTACGATGTCCACGGTGCGGATCCCGGTATGTCCGGGTGTTATTCGAGCCGGCCGTCGCAACTAAGCCTTTCCGCCGGTAGCAGGAGCGTCAGGCGGTGGAGGATCGATCCTGATCGTTACCCCGTGACCTTTCTTGATGTCATTCGACGCCGCCAGATAGACGACCTCAAGCGCTCCTTCCCGCGTCGCGTAGTCAGCGCCCGGCGGAGAGTCATCCTCCGACACGCGCCAGTGATCAGCGCTTCCGAAGACCCGGCCATAACTCAGGACCGTAGGGGTTACGCCGCTCTATCAGCAACGCCCTTCACGCCAGAGTGTTGCGCGCAATGGGCGCAACAATACACAGCCGCGCCTGCTTGCACGCCATGACCGATCACGGCGCATTGGCAGTGGGCACAACGGGGTGCCATCGCATGGATTGCGCATTCGAAACTGTCGAATGTCATGGTCTTCCCGGATTGTGTGACCTGGAAGGCCTTGTCGTAGTCGTTGCCGCAAACATCGCAAGTAGGCATAAGCAACTCCCTGTTTCGGAGCCAACGCCGCTCGCGAAGCGCTTGTTCCTATCCTAGCGGCTTCGCTGCTCAACGACGAGAGCCGCCGGCTGTTAGCTGGCAAGCGCGGGATCATTCGGAATCATTCGGCGATAGGCATTTGAACGTCACGCTGAAGCGTATGGAAGGCCGACCGGCCGGGACCGTTCCCATCGTTGACGGCAGGAAGCGCCGCCCCTGGCTCCAGCATCGGTAGGCTTCGGTCAAGGCCGTGACTTTGGCGCCGTCGGCGCCGCCACGCAGCACCCTTAGCTTTTTCCGTGACCGTGTAGGAATCGGCCGGGCGCGGCGATACGAGCGCGCGAGCGCCGACGGCGTATCATCAAAATTTTTTGGCAGTCTACTCTTGACAGTGCCAAGGCCAAAACCAAATCCACTGCCGCGGAGGCGGGCGGAACGTCCAATACCGGTTCGAAACCTCCGCGAAGTCACAAGGCGGAGTGCGAACATGATCACGGCTTTCGTCGAACCCTTTGAGGCTTTGTTCAATCTGCAGCGTGCGCTCGAGGCCCGTTTGGCGAGCGACTGGCTGCAAGACCAAACCACCAGCCAGGGGCCTTTCCCACCCATCAACGTCTTCCAGCAAGGCAGCGATCTCCTCGCGATTATCGAGTTGCCAGGCATCGATAAGAGCAGCCTGCAAGTCGAAGCCAAGGAAAACACGATACGCATCGCCGGTAAGAAAGCGGTAGCCTACCCCGACGGCGTCAGCGTGCATCGTCGAGAACGCGTTGCAGGCGAGTTCGACCGCACGATCTCGCTGCCAGTGGATTTGAAGCCCGACGGCATCAAGGCGGAATATCGCGACGGCATCCTGGCCTTGTACCTCCCTCGGTCCGAGCGCGACAAGCCGCGGACCATAACCATCAGCTGAAAACCCCAACCCAACAGGCAGACCTTTGGAGCGAACGTCATGAGCCCACAGGAATTGCAGGTGCAGAAGAAACGCGAACAGGACGGAAAAGAGGAAGGCACGATTCCGGTCCGTACCTTCCTGCCCCCCGCCGACATTTACGAGGACCGCGATTCCCTTAAGGTCCTCCTCGAGATGCCAGGCGTCGAGAAAGGCAACGTCAACGTTCACGTCGAGGACGGCGTGTTGTTTGTGGAAAGTCGCCTCGATTTGGCCAAATACCGAGGCCTTCAGCCGCTCTACACCGAATACAACATCGGCAACTATTCACGCAGCTTTCGGCTTTCCAACGCAATCGATCAGGACAAGATCGCTGCTGAATTAAAAGACGGCGTGCTCTCGTTGACGCTGCAGAAGGCCGAGAAGGCGAAGCCTCGGACCATTCAGATATCTTAACCGATCCAAGCCGTGATCCCTGTCGAAGGAGAAAGGATATGAACGACAGAACAAGCGATCGCTTTGATCTCAACCAACTCTTACATCCAGCGCGGGCGTTCGGGCATCCGTCCGAGGTCATCAATGATCCGGAACTGACCCTCAACGAGAAGCGCGCCATCCTTGCATCCTGGGCATCGGATGCCTGCGCGATCGAGGCGGCGCCCGATCTGCGCTCGAATCCTCGCGGCGTACCCGTGCGGTTCGACGACATCATGGAGGCGCTGCGGACACTCGACGCGCAGGCCAATGGGCATCGTTATCGCGTGCGGCATCGCCGAGGCTTACTACGGCGCGAGAGCCTGAAGGGCTCGAGCAACAACGGCACCTCAGTCCAATAACAAAGCAGGGTCAGTAGCCGATCCGGCACATCCGGCCAGTCGGAGGAGCTATGCGCATGGTGAGTTCTGTTGGACATTACGTGATCGCCCGAGAGAGCAACATCGTTCGAGTTGACTTCAACCGTAAACCCGATCCGCCGGCACCACGGTTTCCTGGTGGTCGCGGTCTGCGCGCTAAAGACGATGAGTTTGAGACCGCTTCGGCATCTTTTCCTACGAAGGTGCCCAATGGGAAAATCCAACTGTCGGCGTAATTCGCTGAGAGGAAAGACGGCCCCCGTTGGAGTTGGAATGGATGCGGGGGCCGTCATGAGGACTGGCTTCGGTGACTACCCTTCCCCCAAATGTTTTTGAACCGATCCGGCGCCAACGCGGCATACCGCGTCGTCGAATTGATCGAGCGATGGCCCAGATAGGCTTGGAGCGTGCAGGTATCGATGCCCTTGTTGGCCAAGGCGTACCCGCAGGCATGCCGCAGCATGTACTGAATAGTGGTGGCGTCAGGTATCAGAACGCAAGGACACCGTCCGACTTGGGCCAAAAATTAAATCAGTGCGGCGAAGCTCTGGGTTAGCTGTTGCGGAAGGCCCATTTGCGGCGACACTGAAACGTCGAGGACGAGAATCTGACGATCGTGGTCGTCGTAGAAGACTATGTGAGTCCGTCCGACGGATGCCCCAACAATATGGACGCGTCGAAGAGTTCGAACGACGACCCTTACTGTTTCTAAGTCCCCCACGAGAATTTCCTTGATATCGGCCGGCACATCGATCGCCAGGGCCTCGTTCAATCCGAGCATCAATAGGCGCGCGTTGGCATCACTGCGGACCACCCGAATTTCGGGAATAGGTCCGTCGTTTTTCGATGCACGTTCGGTGAACGCGTACTGAAATACTGCAAATGCTGATGCGAGTAAGGCTACCGATTTCAGCATTTGGCACTCTCCAAATCCCCGATAGATTGTACGAATTCGCCGACACAATCAGGGAGTAAGGAGATATGGTACGCGTTCCTACGCGCTCCGCTCGCGGGCGGGATCAGGCTGCCCTGGCCTGCCGCTTAGCGATCTTTGCGATGGTCGCTCGACTGCAGCCCATGGCGGCCTGAATGGCGCTATAGCTCTGGCCTGACTTGAGCATGGAGGCGATGCCGGCATTACGCGCAACGTCTTCGACGCGGCCCTTGTACTTGCCTTCGGTTTTCGCCTTGGCCTGCCCCTGAGCCTGCCGCCGGCGCCGATCGTCGTAATCCTTGCGCGCTACCGCGGCGAGCATGTCGAGCAGCATGTTGTTGATCGCCTCGAACATCCGGCCGGTGAACTCGTCGGCCTTGGCCGCCATCATCCATGACGTCGGCAGGTCGAGCGCGACGACGCGAACGTGTTTCGACTGGAGCTCGGCCTTGAGTTTCTCCCAGTCGCGAGATGTCAGGCGCGAAAGACGGTCGACCTGCTCCACGAGGAGAATGTCGCCATCGTGTGCGTCGGCTAGCAGCCGGAATAGCTCGGGCCGGGCCAGTTTGGCGCCCGACTCGTTTTCCATGTACCAGGCGACAATCTGGAGACCACGCTCCGCGGCGAAGGTCTTCAGCTGCTCCCCAGCGCGGCCGGCATCCTGTTCGTCAGTCGAAGCCCGGAGATAGGCGCGGATGTAACACATCTGAAAACCCCCATGAGTTTAATTAGAATGGTTTCCATCATATGAGTTCATTTTGGATTATCAACGGGCATATTTTGAACCATCAAAAACAACCATGCACGGGCAACCCCCTCCCGGCCGCGTGGTTGCTCATAGCCGTCATCCCCACATAGAGCGGCAGCGACTCGGGACAGTGGTGGAGAGAGAAGACACCGTGAGCGAAGGCAAATACTCAGTTGAATTGTTCAAGGAGGGTGCCGAAGGCGCCGGCGACGAGGAGATCGTCGACCGCCACGACAATCTTACCGTGGCCCGCGCGATCTACCGCGGCCGGGTGTCTCAATATCCGGGCCGGCTCGTGAAGCTACGCGATCGATCTCGCGTTCTGGCCCGAAGCGATCGACCCGATCGAACTGCCCCTAAAAGGCAGACTTGACTAGATAAGGCTCGCGAGACCGGGGGTCATGAATCAGTTGTTCTATGAATGGAGCCAGCCTGATGATGCATCGGCCATGTGTAGCCGCGCTCAGCCAACACCGCCTGTGCGCGTTGCTGCGCTTCGAGGCCAGATAGAGTTCGCCCGTTTGCCCCGGCCGCGATTTCGCGCAACGCAAAGCAAAAATGTCTCCAGTCATCAAAACAAGCGCAGCCTGCCGGCCCGGATTGCAGCTTCTCACCGGTCGGCGAGGGCCTTTCTTTACTTCCCGCGACCCACTTTCGCGCCATGTGAACGGTCTTATCTGGGCACCTGAGGAAAAGGCGTGAACGCACGGTCGCCTTAACCGTCGAAGGCCTCACCAAGCTCGCGCAGCTGACTTTGGGCTTCGGCCAAATGGGCTCTCAAATCGTCCGCCGAGCGCTTTAGATTATCGCGTCTCGAAGCGGTCGCTTTGGCGTAGATAGAATACGCGATATCGGCCGGATCGTGCACCTTAACCCGGTTCTCCTCGTTCCGGACCTCTTGGTCGAGATCGGAAGCAATGCGATCACAGTCGGCAATCAGACGTTTTAGGGTCGATATACGCCTTTTTACGTCGACCCTTCGCCCTTCCGTCCGGCGAGCCGACCGATCCCTCAGCCTGATGTTTCCGTCTGGCCTCATCGAAGAATTGGCCGGCAGATACGTGACCCCGTTTGAGACAACAAACGACTGGCCGCTCATCGAAAGTGTCATTTCGGAACACTCCGTTCTAAGCACCACTCCCACGCCGTCCCAGCCATCCGCGGAGCAAACTTAATGCCAACGACGAAAGCCCTGCATTAGGACATCACTGTCAAACGGGCCAGGGCGCGGCCCCATCGCCGCGGTGCGACCGACGACGCGTTTTGTTCTCGATTTAAGGTTTATTGCATTCCCCAAGAACGTTCTGGCATTTGGTCGGAACCGAAAATAGCGTGAACATTTCCCCTGCGAGTCCGATCACCACCTCGTGGCACACGTAAGGTCGCGCGCCATGTAAGATCGACGAGCCTAGCCTATGGCTCGGACGATTTTGATGCATCGGGGTCGCTCCCCTATCTGCTGTCAAAGGGAGCCGTCCATCGTTAGGCGGAGAAGCCGGGGGTCGCTCCCCCGGCTTCATCTCGTTCGGACCCCGGACTGGAAGCCCAAACGGTGAGCCTCATCTCGCGGGTGCATGAGGGGCATTTGTAGATCCCGATGACGGCATCGCCCTTTTCCGGAACTGAGTTGTGGCTCGTGATACGCATGTCGTCACCGCAATGACATGCGGGTAAGTCAGTAGAGCCCGGCACCAGCAAACGCTCGATTGCAGACATGATATACCTCAGCCACCGGCTGAGGTGCATCGCAGCAATTATTGCAGTGCGGGGCAAGAGAAACGTACCCTCACCCAAAAGAGCCATCGGGGGGCGACCGGTTAGCAGCGTGGGCATTGCCTAATATAACGCCCTGTCGGGGGACACTCGAGACATTCACCCCATGAGACTGATTGGAAGCGTTATCGGGCACCCGAAACGATGTTTCGCGCATTACCGGACGGAACTGGCACAGGCCGAAGCCAGTAACGAGTAGCGGCCGTCGCTCGCCGAAATAGAGTGGAATGGCGCAATGATTGGCGACGCGTCGTTCTTTAGACGCCTAGGACCCGCTCACCTCCGGCTTTTGGCAATTGTAAACATGGTCCGGTGCTCGCGCGCGATACCTAAAACTTGAAAGAACAATTTGATGCAATCTAAAATTCTCAGTGCTCAAGGTCCGTATATGCTTAGATTTCTGCGGACGGTTGTTGGGTCGTCAAATCGGCTTCCGAAACCGATTTTCGCGGAGTTCGTCGGCATTGTCTTCACCAGCCTGCCCCCGGTCATCCTTATTGGGGTCACACTCACGGCGGTTGGTGTTTTGGTTGCCGCGAAAGAGCAGGATCTAATCGTTTGCGGCCTAGTTGCCCTAGGCATAGTGGTCACCGCCGGCCGGGTCTTGCTGATATTGGCCTACCGTCGGAAAGCCAGACTGGAGGGCATTCAGGACCCAGCTCCTTGGGAACGTTGTTACGCGATTGGCGCCTATGGCTTTGCGGTGGTGCTCGGCGCATTCAACTTGCGGGCAATCGCGCTTGGCGATCCCATGATCGCTATGTTGATCACCAGCGTGATGTTCGGATACGGCGCAGGTATCGTTGCAAGGCTTGCCGTACGGCCAATAACCTGCGTCATCAGCCTCGGCTTGGCCGTTGCGCCAACGTGCGTCGGGTACATCATCTATGCCGCCAAAGCTGGCGATTATTACATTACAGCGATGTACGCATGTCAGGCATTGCTTCTGCTCACGTTCGCCGCGGCTGGCACAGAAGCAATGGGGCATATTTACCGCACGACGCTTCAGCAACTCCTGACCCGCCAGGATCTTACAATGCTTGCAGGACAAGACGCCCTGACCGGCCTGCCTAATCGTACTTTATTACGGGCACGGCTCAACGAAGGCATCGTTCAGACGCGACGTGATGGTACGCTTCTGGCCTTTCATTGCCTCGACCTCGACCACTTCAAATCGGTCAATGACAATTTGGGACACGCTACGGGCGACGCTTTGCTCAAGCTCGTCGCAGAGCGCCTTGCTAGCGTCTCACGCATTGGCGACACCGTAGCGCGCACAGGGGGCGACGAATTTGTTGTGTTGCAAATTGGCATTCGTCACGAAGACGAGGCCGCCTTGTTCGCGCACCGAATTGTCCGCGCACTCAGCACTCCTTTTACTATCGAGGAACGAGATGTGGGCGTCGGCGTCACTATCGGGATTGCAGTAGCGCCTCGAGACGGGATATCGCTAGATCGCCTCGGGACCTCTGCCGACGCTGCGCTTTACCAGGCCAAGCACAAAGGTCGCGGAAGTGTCGTATTTGCTGGCCGACGATTTCCAGGCTCTGCGGCTACCGCCGCCTAAGATCCCGCGCCACGATTGCGACTGACGAGGCGGCTAAGTAGGCAGATCGCTAGCCAGGCAGAGTCAGTTTTTGGACGTAACTGGTTTGGTCGTATCAGGCCCCCAGATCTTGAAGGTCATGCGCCCCCATACGTCCAGGCCGCAAATGGCGTTTCGGCATTCGACGGTGTCGTCGAACCACATTTGAACGGCGACTGGGCCGAAGTCGTAACCAACCAGGCCACCGACGGCTATCTGTGATTGGTAGCCACACAGAGCCGGTGTGCAGGTAATCCCATTGCCGGGACGGTCAGGCGTCGTCTGAGCTTCGAAGTAAGCAACTGGACCGATTTGCCACTTACCGATCTTGTAGAGGGCAGTTAGATCGCCGAAAAGCTCATTGCCTGAAGTGTAACCGCTTGCCGCCGGCCCAAGGAACGGTGCCCCCATGGTTACGCCTCGTGAGGCGGTATTGATGTCATAGCGAAAATTGGCCGAAAGGAGCCAATTAGCATCCAGATAAGAAAGCGCTGCACCAGGCGCAAAGCTCCAGTAATCCGGATTGATGTTTATGTCGGTTGCCTTACTAGCCCACTGAGAGCCGTCAGGCGCCACGACCGTGAATGCAGCGGCAAAAAACCAATTCGGGGTTAGCTTCCACGACAAACTGATCGGCGTGAAATTCGTATTGATCAGTTCCGGGCCATTGATCTGGCTGACTGCGAACGGCGGATTTACAGAACTGGCGGAAAGCCCGAAATATTCGCCTTGCACTATGCCGGCACTATAGCTCGCACCGAAGAAGGTCCAGCCCGGTACCCACAGAAGGCTTTGTCCAAAGCCAAAGACGGGATTGGTCGCAAAGCCAGTCGCCTGGTTGCCAACGCCGGGAGAGCTGCCGAGGCCCGTCGCTCCAAGAGAGAAGCTACCGTACAGGCCGGGTGGAGGCGTCGCGCCGAGAGGGAGACCCTGTGTGGATCCACGCACGTAGTTTGTAAGATCGCCCAACTCCACGGCCAAGGCATTACTCACGCAAGAAAGGATTGCAAAGGCGGCTGCAGCCACCTTGCAAGTGCTTAATAACGATCCTCTTGCCATCGTCCCACCTCGCCCAGCGCACGATAAGGTGGGGCGCGACAGGAATGGTAAACGAGGCAGAAAATTGCGCCGTCAAGATTGTCGATGGTTAATGAAACGCCTAGTGCGTGGCACGTCTTGGACCATCAGTGCTGGAAGGTCGGTGGCCGATTGCACGTAATGGCGCTGATCGAGAGAACTGGAAAAGCCGAAATTAGACCTTATCGACAAGACGGGTCATTCTCAGGGAGACATTATTTGGGGGGCGAATATGCCCTCGGGACGGATGCTCAGCCCAGAGGCCTAAGCTGGGTGTGGGGGCGCTATATCGGGAGTCTGCGAAGCAACGCGGGCACAAGCCGAACTAAGCGTTGACCATCACGCTTGTGGTGGGCCGCGCGCAGCAGATCATGACCTCGCCTTCGGGCGGCGATTCGAGCGGCTCGACCGCATAGCTCACCTTGCCGGCATCGAGCCGGCATACGCAGACATTGCACAATCCGGTGCGGCAGGAATTCATCAGCCGCAGCCCGCGCCGTTCGGCAAGCGACAGGATACTGAATGCGCCGCGCGGCCACGGCACCGACACGCCAGATCGAGCAAACGTCACCATGATCGGGTTGCCCGCACTGTCCATCACCGGCTCGTCGGCGTCCTCGGCCGCAACGGGCTCCTCGAATAGCGGTTCATTCTGGCCGAAGAACTCATACCTGATGTGATCTTTAGCAATGCCGCGATCGACCAGGCCACGAATAATATCGCGCATGAACCCCACCGGACCGCACACGTAATAATCCGCCTCTAGCGACGGAAGGATCGTCTCGATATCAGCAATGGTCACGCGCCCGGGGGCATCGAAGTCGCGACCTTCGACGTCTTCGGGCGAAGGCTGGCTGTACTTGACAAACCGGTGCAGCAGTTCCGATCCATCGGTCAGCTTGCGGACCCTAACGTCAAGCACGTGTTCGCGCCCGGAGCGCGCGCCGTGAATGAAGTACACCTGCCGACTGAGCGGACAGGTGGCGAGCTGTTCGAGCATCGCCATCATCGGCGTGACGCCGATGCCGGCGCTCAACAGCGCGATCGGCCGCGCGCCCGGCTCGACCGCGAACAGGCCGCGCGGCGGCAGGGCCATGAGGGTGTCGCCCTCGCGCACCTTGTCGTTGACGTGCGAGGAGCCGATCCCGGTCATCGTCGAGTCGTTGCCTTCGCCTTCGGGAATGCGCTTGACCGCAATCGAATAGCCGCGTCCGGAGGCGGATCGACCGTTGATGGTGTAGGTACGCACCACCGGATCGGATTCGCCAGGCACGTCCAGCCGGAGCGTCACGAACTGGCCGGCGATGAAATCCGGCAGCGTCTCGTCGGCCGCACCTTCCAGGTCCAGCGAGATCGTATCTGCGCTCTCGACGCGCCGGCCGACCACGCTGATCGGGCGATAGTCGCTCCAGCCTTCCGCTCCGATCGCGCGCCGCAGTTGCCGCTCTACGCGGATCTTCCACTCCGGCACTAGCACCGGGCAAGCCAACATCCGGCGGATGCTCTCGACGTCGCGCGGCTCAAGGAATGTGACTCGGGTGAATTCCGTCAGCGGATAAGGATCGGTCTCGCGGTGCTCGAGGATGATCGGATCACCGGGCGACATCTTGCCCTCCTCGACCACGTTACAGAAGAAGCCGAGCCGGCCGCTCTTGAGGTAGCGCAGCGGAAAATCGTCACCTTCCTGAATCCGCGCGGTCAATTTGCGACAGGGAAACCGAGGCTGGGTGATGCACAGCACGGCGCTGCCGATCCGCAACACGTCGCCAAGATAAAACTCCGAGTCGTCGGGGCCATCGAAAGTGACGTTTTCCCCGATCATACCGTAGGGCAGATCGCGCTTTAGTTCTTCACGCCAGCGGTCGTAGTATGAGGATTGATAAAAGAAGACCGCTCGATTGTAGTCGGTGGCACAGGCGACGCGAAAATCGCCCTCGATGCCGATTTTCACCACCTGGACTTCGCCCTCGCAGGCGCCTTTGTAGAAGCCGGACTTGATCACTTCCTGCTGGACCGCCAACGGTTTCAACGGACCGGCATTGATCGATAAAACCTGCATAGCAGTCTCCCTGACGATTGTGCTCCGGGCTCAGCGCGCCTGCGCGGCACGTGCCGCCGACAACAGTTCGACATTCGCCGAGCCGGTCGCAGTGTTGGCTCTCGATCCGATGACCAGAGGCTGATAGTGATTGGGCAGTCGCATCAGCACCAAATCCTTACGCCGCGCCACATTGGTGGGGTAAACGTCGTGCGTGTTGGTCGTATCGATGATGGCAGAGGCGATGCCTTCACCGTCGAGAACTTGCGACTCGCGACGCGGAAATTCAAAAGTGTCCGGGCCGAACACGCCGCTTGCGCCATAAAACTCGTTGGCCGGATCGATGACGTTGGCGAAGGCAAGGTAGGTGTTGTTCTCGCCGGCCCGCACGCGGAACAGATGCCAGTGATACGGATCCGAACCGGTCGGGATCGGGTAATTCTGACCGACCTCGGTGCCACCATGCGCGCCCGTAAAACGGCCGGCCTGTGCCGACGGGCAGGCGATCAGGTCACAGCCGGACAGCGTCAGCACTCGTCCCGATTCGGGGAAGATCGCATCGTGGCCGATCAACAAACCGATGCGGCCGATGACCGTATCAAAGAACTTCCATTCCGAGCCGGCGGTCGCCCATTCGGCGTCGCTCGTCGTTAGATGGATTTTGCGATAAATGCCAATCAAGCCGCTCGGACCGACCAGCACCGCGGTGTTGTAGAGGCTATCGTCGTCGCGTTCAGCAATGCCAGCGACGATGTGCACCCGGTGGCGCGTCGCGATCTGAACGAGCCGCCGGCATGACCGACCAGTGATTGCTTCGGCGCGGCCGCTGGCATCGTCGCCGCCGGTAACCGAAAGTTCGGGAAACACCACGAGATCGGTCTGATCGCGCCCGACGGCCCCGGCCACCATCTCCTCGATGTGGTCGAGATTGCAAGCGGGTTGCGAGGTTGGCAGGAATTGCGCGACCGATACCCGCGATTGCCGCCCCGGCGGCAACGGTCGGTGGCCGTACAGCCCGAAGAAGTCGCGCGGATTCCAAGCGAAGGTGTTGGTCGCCAAATTCGTGTAGAGGTCAGGGCGGCGCTGCGCGAAGACCTCCTCGCCGAGGACTTTGCGCTGCCGCACCCGCTCCAGATCGATCTCGCCGAGGGCGATGCCGTCGCCTTTGTCGATCACGGCCTCGATCGAGCCATCCGGTGCGATGATGCAACTGCCCCCGCTGAACTGCACCGTACGTTCCAGGCCCCAGCGGTTACTTTCGATTACGTAGCACGAATTCTCGAACGCGCGATTGATCCAATAAGGCGCCGGGGTGCGCTCGGCGAGCCAGTTACTGATGTGACAGATGACGTCGGCCCCCTGCAGCGACACCAGCCGCGCGGTTTCAATGAAGTGGATGTCCATGCAGATCAACAGCGCGATGCGGCCGATCGCAGTATCGAACACCTGATGTCCGACGTCACCGGGCGCCGACCATTTGGGCTCGGAAATGTACGGGTGGGTCTTGCGATGCTTTCCGATCACGCCTTTCGAACCGATCAACACCGCGGAGTTGTAATAGAGATTCGTCTGTGGATCGACCTCGGGCAGGCCGATGACAATGTAGCAATCGTGGCGCCGCGCGAGCTCCGCGAAACGGTCAGTGACATTGCCGGGTACGGTTTCGACGAACGGCTGCACTTCGGCGCGGTCGAACCAGCAATAGCCGGTGATCCCCATCTCGGGAGTGACGATCAGGCGCGCGCCCATGCCAGCCGCCCGCTCCACCAGTGTCAGCAGCTGCTCGGTGTTTCTTTCCTTGGCGAACAGCGCAGGCTCAAACTGAACGGTCGCCGCTTTGAAGCTCGCAGTGGACATGCCAGTTTCCAGTTTGCCCTCGCCAGCGGCCGATCGTCGGCATTACGCCATATCACGGGGGCACGACTGCGCGCTTGGTGGCCGACCACGGGTTCTTATGCGTGCAGCGGGCCTATTAGAAACAAACAACCTCCTCAAACAACGGTCTGAGCTCTGAGGCTGCACGGCACCTCTTGCCGCCCGCAGCGAACGTAAGCGAGTGCGCGCGATGCTTTTCAGGCCGTTCGCTTTCCCAAAAAGGACAAAAAAGGCTAGGCGTCGGGTAACAATCGTGTCAAGCCGGTTTTCCCCTCAAAGCGCCCAAATTTTCGACACGGCGTCAAATGGTTCCGCGCAATCGCTGGGGTGATATCACGCACGCCGACCTCCTCGGAAGCTCCTGACATGCCGCGCCGCTGGATCGGTTCCAGCGGATGAGCGGGGCCGTTGAACCGACCTGACCGACGGGCCGCCTTGCTGCGCCAGCGACGGTGTCACTTGTCAACTGGCCGAACGGGCCAGAGCTGCGGCTGGTCCCACTCTGCAGCCGACGGTTGGGCATTGGCGCCGGACGATCTGATCTTTTCCACGGCTTCCAGCATGAGTTTGATGACGTTTTCTGGCGATGCAACACCACGCGTTATGTGGACAATGCAGTCATCGGTCAGCACGGCCCTTGCGGCTTTTATAAGCGTTAAGCCGACGGTAGTTTGACTTCCTGTATCCTCACATTTGCGGGGCGAACGGAGAACACCGCCATGTTCGATGAGGGAGAAATCCCAGCGATCGCCTTGGGCATCATTGTCGCTGTGCTTTTCACTTTCGTAGCAGCCAGCCCGTCCCCAAGCGGACTGTATTCCGAACATCGAAACTACACTGACACCCTCCAGCGAGCGGAGGACGATAAACGATGATTAGCGTGCGGCACATAGTACGTCTGTGGGGCCTAATGATCAGGCCCACCTGGACCACTCGCGCAATGAAAAAACCGCGTCTTGTAGCCTCATTCTCGTCGGCCCCGAAGACCAAAAGCAACCTCGCAGACACTACTCTGCTTCGTAGGCGATGTAGCGGATGATTTGCTATCGCCCATCGGCTTGTTTCTGGAACACATCCAGCCCGGGCTCCTCATGCGTGCCGCTGCTTCCATTCGCGGTCAGTGTAGAGATCCAAGTCAGTCGTACAATGGCGAGTGATCCGGAGACGATGATCTCCTTGATCCTAAGATCATAACGGAATGACCTTGTGGCATCGCTGAGCGCCCGGTGAAGCCGATCGCAAAGGAGCGAGTAATTTTGCTCCGGCAGACCGCGGAAATCGTAGCGCAGGTCCTTCGCGAAAAGCCCGCAGATATTCACGGAGCGCCGCGCGTTGAAATCCAGGCGCCACTGTTCGAGCGCTGCACGGATGTCGGTGGCGGGATCCTCCGCCCGCGCTCTTCCGGGGTCGGTGGACATGAGGACGGACGCGGTCAAAGCGGCAGACATAGTCCGAGTCCAACGTGCCATCGGAAGCATCGCTATTGCACCTCTCCCAACCCGGAGTGTGGGCGCATCGGGATCGTACGAATAACCCCGGTCATTGGGCCATCTCCGAAGATGACGCGCCGCCTGCCGGCGACTACGCAAGGCGCGCTCGAAGCCGTCTACCTTGCGGCATCGAATGACATCAAGCGGGGCCATGGCGTGACTGTTAGGATAGAGCCCCCCTGCGCCGGATGAACTGGCGGTACCGGATAGTCTAGGCCCTAATTCTTCGCGGGCGGCTTCAATAGCACTCGCACATATGCGATCCGCAGCGTGGACAGCTCAAGCGGTCTACGGAAAATCCTGACCAGTGCCATTTATGAGTGTGGCATTGTTGTTATTTCCAAATCGGAAGCATGCGCGTTTGCAAAAGCTTATTGCCGCCTCGGGCGCCTATTTCATGCCGTAGGCAATGACGACTATCGCTAGCGCGAAGGTACCCGCGATCAGGCTCCATTCGAGAATCCTATGCGCGTCCTTGGAGAAAGTTGGAATTTTCTGAAGCATGCGCACCGGTATGAGCCTGCGGTGTAAAGTTATCTTTGAGTAAATGCCTAAATTCTAGTGCAGCCGATGGCCTGGGGCGCAATTAAGCAGTGCCCCATCAGACGGCGCTTGCGTTTCGAAGACATCTCGACATGTGCTCCTGATGCTCCGCGTTCATGGAGGTTGGAGGGGCTGATCGACCCGACCGACATCGCCTAATCCAATCCGGTCAATGGCCGTTTGCCGTTGCCATCGCACCGCGACCGATGCGTACGAATTACCACCTTGATGCGACTTACCGTCAACGCGCCGCTTCACCCGGAGACGGAGAATCTGTTCGACGACAAGATGCTCGCGCGCATGAAACGCGGGGCGTATCCGGTGAACACCGCACGCGGCAAGATATGCAACCGGGAGGCCATCTTCCGGGCGCTCGAGAACGGTCAACTCGCTGGCTACGCCGGAGACGTCTGGTTCCCGCAGCCGGCGCCGAAAGACCACCCATGGCGGACAATGCCGCACCACGGCATGACGCCGCATATTTCCGGGACCTCGTTGTCGGCCCAGGCGCGCTATGCGGCGGGAACCCGTGAAATCCTCGAATGCTGGTTCGACAAGCGGCCAATCGGCGACGAGTATCTGATCGTCGACGGTGGTAAGCTCGCCGGCACCAGTGCTCATTCCTACAGCGCCGGCAACGCGACCGGCGGCTCGGAAGAGGCGGCGAAGTTCAAGTTCGCCCGCTAACCCGCTCCAGATCAGCTGACGGCGCTCGGTTGGCGTCGTCACTTTGACCGTCAAAAGATAAAGGAAGACAGCCGTGACACGCGAACAGCTAGCCGAGAAGATACTTGATATCAAGCGGGAGAAAAACTGGAGCTGGAAATACATTACCGACGAGATCGGCGGTATGTCGCCGCTGCTCGTGGTCGGCGCCCTACTCGGGCAGATGAAATTGCCGAAGCCGATCGCGGAAAAGGCCGCTGCGCTGTTCGGCCTGTCGGATTCCGAACAGCGGATGCTCAACGAAGTGCCGATGCGCGGGATGCCGATGCCGCCGACCGATCCGCTGATTTACCGGCTCTACGAACTGGTGATGGTCAATGGTCCAGCGCTAAAAGCCTTGATCGAGGAAGAGTTCGGCGACGGAATCATGTCCGCCATCGATTTCGATCTCCAACTCGAACGCCTTGCTCATGCAAAGGGCGACCGCGTCCGGATACTCATGTCCGGAAAATTCCTTCCCTATAAATACTATGGCAACGAACAGGGCATACCGGAATATGGATATAAGGAAGAATGAATACTGGCGCGTCCGTAGCTTGATCCAATGGTGTTGAAGAACCTCCATACGCGGAAATTGCGCGCCAATCACGCTGACCATGTAGGCCAAGGTCAAGACAGGGACAATCAGGCCTTTTCGGCCACCATGCGAAGCTCTTTGGCCTCGGGCCCGAATGCCGCGAGCAGGCCGAACACGATGGCACCTGCACCGGCCACCAAAGCCATGCCGATCCCATAGTTGTTCTGGAAGTTCTCCGCGAGCATGACCTGAATGGTTACGTTGGCGGCTGCAAGAAAATTGCCGAACTGATACGTAAAGCCAGGGAACGTCGCCCTCTCTTGCGGTGGAGAAATCTCGTTGAGATGTGCTGGCATTGTGCCGAATGTGCATTGTACGAGGAATTGCATACAGAACGCCGTCGCGACCAGCCAGATCGGACCCGAGGAGATCGCCCAGAACGGCATCAGCACGACGGCCAAAATGGCGGCCAGCACGAGCTCCCGTCGCCGGCCGATCTTCTGGGATAACGTTCCACCGCAGAGGCAGCCCAGGATCGCGCCGATGTTGTAGAGGATCGCAATAATCGACACTTCGTGTACCGAGAAACCGTGTTGGATCCGCAGGAAGGTCGGATAAAGATCCTGGGTGCCGTGGCTAAACGTTGCCGCCGCGCCCATCAGCGCGATGGCGTAAATGTAACGACCGATATGCGCGCGCCGGTGGCCGCCGCCTACCGGCTTCTGGACATTGGTGGCCGACCATGCCGGGCTCTCCGGCACGTGGCTGCGGATGTACAGCACCAAAAAGGCCGGCACGATGGCGACGATAAAGAGCCCACGCCACCCCAGCGCATCGAAGCCGACGCCGAAAACAAGAGCTGCGATCAGATAGCCGAACGAATAGCCTGATTGCAGCAGACCAGAAACGAATCCACGCCAATGAACCGGAATGGATTCCATGGTGAGGCTTGCACCGATGCCCCACTCACCGCCCATCGCGATGCCGAACAGGCCTCGCAGGATCAGGAAGACAGTCAATGTGGGGGCGAAGCCCGACGCGCACTCGATTACCGAGAAGGTCAGAATATTGGCGATCAGCACGGGCTTGCGTCCGTAACGATCCGCCAGACGACCGAAAAGGAAAGCGCCGACGACCCGCAAGCCTAACGTCAGCGTGATGGCCCAGCTCACGACTTTGACAGTAGAGTCAAACTCCTTGGCGACATCGCCCATCACAAAGATCAGCAGAAAGAAGTCGAAGGCATCGATCGTCCAGCCCAGAAAGCTGGCGAGAACGACGTTGTATTGCTGCTTGGCCGACATCGAAAAACTCACTCAGATCGGACTGGCGCGGCTGGTCCCACCTCTTTAGCCCATAATGATTGGCGAGAGTGCATTTCCATTATCGGGATGCGTTCGCTCGTGGCTATCGCTCAGGCGCCGCGCCAGACCAACTTGGCATTGGTAAGTTCGCGTGCCCACAGCGCGCCGAGTTCACGCCCAAAACCCGAACTCTTCACGCCGCCGAACGGCGCGCGAGGGTCGGAGCGCACAAAGTCATTGATGAACACGGCGCCGGCTTCGATTTGCGCCGCCACCCGATTGGCCCGATCGAGGTCGCGGCTCCGCACCGCGGCGCCGAGGCCGTAATCGCCGGCATTCGCAAGCTCGACCCACCTCGGCGTCATCGCGCACGGGAAACAACATCGCCACCGGGCCGAAAAACTCCTCGGCAACGATGGGCTTGCTGTGCGCAAGACCGGTCAGCACCGTCGGCTCGTAGAAATAGCCCGGCCCCGTCATGGGCTTGCCGCCAACGAGGATCTTGCCGCCCTGCTTCACCGCGTCGTCCACCTGCCGCTGAACTTGCGCAAATCGCTACGCGCCAGCGGACAAGTCGACGTTTGCATCGGATCGCCGACCGGAATCTTTTTCGCCGCCTCGACAATCTTCGAGTGCGATGGCGCAGCCCTGGACATTCTCGGCGTGCTTTACCAGCACGGTGTTGCCGACCAACGCAGCAGGAACGAAAAATCGCAGAACCTGCCAGAGCGGAAGATTCCACGGCATGATCCCGAGGACCGGGCCAAGCGATTGATAGATGACTTGTCTCTGGGTGCCAGGCACCGGGTTGCGGCGCGATATAATCGGGACCGGCTTCCGCGAAATGCCGCGCGCCCGAAGCGGCTTTCTTCACCTCCGCCTGGGCCTCCGCCAAGGGCTTTCCCATCTCCTTCGTGATGAGGCGGGCGAACTCATCAACCCGCTTTTGCAGCCCGTCAGCGAGCTTGTTCAAAAACGCCACACGCTGGGCAAGAGGCGTGGCCGACCAGGCTTTCCAACCGGACCAGACGCGGGTCAGCCGAGCTTCGACCTCGGCAGGTGTGTGCTCGGGATAACTGGCGATGAGTTCGCCGGTTGTCGGACTGCGCGATTCGAAGATGGTCATGTGGGTCATCTCCCCTATTCTGAACGTCAGCAAATGGTTCGAAAGCGTTCGATGCAGGTCGCGAGGACCTCCGCGCCTGGGCGTTTCCACCAATTCTCCGACGAGAAAATCTCCACCTCCTGCGGACCGTGGAAACCGGCGTCTTCGATATCCCCGCGAAACCGCTTCAGGTCGATCACGCCGTCGCCCATCATGCCCCGGTCGAGCAGCAGGTCGCGGGTCGGGACCAACCAATCGCAAATATGGTGCGCGAGAATTTGCTTGTTGCGCCCAGCCCGCGCGATCTGCGGCCGGATCTTCGGATCCCACCAGGTGTGGTAGACGTCGATGGCGACGCCGACGCCCGCGCCAAGCGCGTCACACAGGTCCAGCGCCTGCTCAAGCGTGTTCACGCACGCGCGGTCGCCAGCATACATCGGATGTAGCGGTTCGATCGCAACCGGCATATGGCAAGCGCGGGCATGAGGCAGGATGGCGGCCAGTCCGTCGGCAACCATGGCGCGGGCCGCCGCAATATCCTTGGAGCCAGCCGGAAGACCACCCGCGACCATCACCAGACAGTCGGCGCCGAGAGCCGCGGCTTCGTCGATGGCGCGCTTACTGTCGTCGATCGCGGCGTCCCGTCCCCCCTTGTCATTTGCGGGGAACATCCCTCCCCGACAATGGCCGGTGACTTGGAGACTGTTGGCCTTGACGATGCGCGCGGCTTCGCTGAGTCCGATGGCTTCGACCTGATCGCGCCATGGCGATATAGCGGTGATCCCTTGGGCTAGGCACGCATCAACCGCGGCAGCAAAACCAAATTGTTGGCGCACCGTGGCGAGATTGATGGACAGCCCCTTCACGCTCAAGCGTAACCTCCGACGTCACCCGGCTCTGTTAAAGTGCCGGCCGCGCTCGATTTCTGATTGACGTTGCTTGTTCGGAAATTCCCCGCGTAATTTTCCGACCTACGTCCCAACAAAGCACATTCCAACAACGTCACGTCCTAGTTGATACCGCCGAGCTCCATCATGAGGCTGACGCGCTTGGCAGCAAGTTCTGGATTCCGCAGCACGCGCGCCGCATCGGCGAGCCGAAACAGCTCGGCGTAATGCTGCAGCGAACGAGCGCTCTGCAATCCACCGATCATGTGGAAGTGATTTTGCAGACCGTTGAGGTAGGCGAGGAACACGACCCCCGCTTTGAAGAAACGCGTCGGCGCCCGAAACATATGCCGGGAGAGCAAAACCGTCGGCGCGAGCAGTTTGTGGAACGCGGTCTCGTCGCCAGCGGCAAGCTGAGAGAGCGCCGCCGAGGCTGCAGGCGCGATGGCATCGAAGATGCCGAGCAGCGCATCCGAATAGCCATCCTGATCGCCGGCGATCAGCTCGGCATAGTTGAAGTCATCGCCCGTATACATGCGCACCGCGGCCGGCAGGCGGCGACGCATGACGATCTCTTTCTCTTTGGACAAGAGCGAGATTTTAACCCCATCAACCTTGGCGGCGTTGTCGGCAACGACGGCCAGCGCCGTTTCCATCGCCCCCATGTGATCGTTCGCGCCCCAATACCCGGTGAGCGCAGGATCGAACATTTCGCCCAACCAATGTATCACCACCGGGTTTTTCACTTGCCGCAGGATGTGATCGTAGACGCGCTTGTAATCTTCCGGACCTTTGGCGATCTCGACCAAGGAGCGGCTTGCCATCAGCACGATGCGACCGTCGATCGCTTCGATGGCTTCAATCTGAGCCTCGTAAGCGGCGATGACGTCATCAAGCGTGCGGGCTTCGCCGGGCTCCAATTGGTCCGTCCCGGCACCGCAGCCGACCAGAGCGGCCGGCCGGCTCTTAGCTTCGGCGAGCGTGCGCCTGATCAACTCAAGCGCATTCGGCCAACTCAAGCCGCCGCCGCGCTGCGCCGTGTCCATCGCTTCGGCGATGCCGAAGCCCAAGTCCCACAGGTAGTGACGAAACTTCAGCGTCTCGTCCCAGTCGATCGCCGTGTCGAGCCACGGATCGCCATTCGCAAGCGGATCGGCAACCACATGCGGCGCCGCATAAGCGATCCGATTGAAGGACGGCGGCGCGTTGCGGCCGTCGGCAACAGGCAACGCCGCATTCTTGATCGTGTATCGCTCGATGCGGCCGTCAGAGACGGGGAGGAGCAGGCTTGTCACGATTGTCCACTCGCAGCGAGGCGATGCACGGACCCGGTATTGGCGAGGCTTAGCGGCGGCACGTCGACCCAGCGGCGCTCGACCCAGCTTTGGGTCGCCAACTCGGCGAGCTGCACACCCTTGGCGCCCTCGAACAGATCGTGGTGCCAGGGCGTGTCCGCCATGACGTGGCGGATGAAGTATTCCCATTGCACACGGAAACCGTTGCCGAAGACTTCGGTGTCGGGCACCTCGTCCCACTGCTGCATGAACTTCATGGTCTGCGGCTCGTCCGGATTCCAGACCGGACGCGGAGTGTTGACCCGGTGCTGCGTGACGCAGCGGGTCAATCCCGCGACCGCCGATCCGTGCGTGCCGTCAACCTGGAAGGTGACAAGATCATCGCGGTTGACGCGCGTGGCCCAAGACGAGTTGATCTGCGCTATGATGCCGCCTTCGAGCTCGAACGTCGCATAAGCGGCGTCGTCGGCGTCGGCGTTGTAGCGCTTGCCTTGCTCGTCGATACGCTCCGGGATGTGCGTGACGCCGCGGCAGCTCACGGACTTGACCTGACCGAACGTGTTGTCGAGCACGTAGCGCCAGTGCGGGAGCATATCGAGAACAACACCGCCTCCGTCCGCCTTGCGGTAATTCCACGACGGACGTTGTGCCGGCTGCAGGTCGCCCTCGAACACCCAGTAACCGAATTCACCGCGGACCGAAAGGATACGGCCGAAGAAACCGGCCTTGCGCAACATACGCAACTTGAGCAGCCCGGGAAGGAATATCTTGTCTTGCACGACGCCGTGCTTGCCGCCCCGCGCCTCTGCAAGACGCGCCACAGCTAAAGCATCCTCAAGCGTCTCCGAAACCGGCTTCTCGCAATAGACATGCTTGCCAGCACTGATGGCGCGCGTCAGCAGCGCCGCGCGCATCTGTGTCGATCCGGAGTCAAAAAAGATCGTGTCGTTCGGATCGGCGAGAGCCGCATCGAGATCCGTCGTGTGGCGCGTGACACCTTGAAGTTCGGCGATTTCCGCAAGCCTTTGGGCGTTGCGACCGACCAAGATCGGATCCGGCATTGCCCGGTCGCCATTGGGCAACGGAACACCGCCCGCCGACCGGATGGCCGCAATAGAGCGAACAAGGTGCTGGTTGTACCCCATTCGTCCGGTCACACCATGCATGATGATGCCAAGTCGCCGGACTGCCATAGCTTCCTCCGAAATTTGTAACTTATTGGTTACTTACAATCACGGTCCGCAAAGGCTGTCAACCCGGCGCGACGTCAAGCTTTGCGAAGGTAGGAAAGAGTGACATCGACCATGTGCCGTCCCCAATCCTCGATGCTTTCCTTCGCGAGCAGATCGCGGCGAAAGATCGTGGATAGCGTCCAACGGTTTGACAAATAAAAAAAACCAAGCGCGGCGATCGATACGTAGACTTTCACTGGATCGGCGTCGTCGCGGAACACACCCTGGTCGACGCCCCGTTTAAGGAGAACGGAGATTTGCTCGATCAACGGCGAATTGAGCTCAAAGATCCGGCCTGAACGCTTCAAGAATTTGGCTCTGTGGAGGTTCTCTGTATTCAGCAGGCTTAAGAATTCGGGATGCGCCAAATAATAGCGCCAGGTGAAGAGAACGAGGTCCGTCATACCGTCGACGGGATCGCGATCGGCAAGATGTAGGCCGTGTTCTGCGCTGCGAATGGCCGTGTAACTGTTCTCGAGAACGGCAACGTAGAGCGCCTGCTTATTACCGAAATAGTGGTACAGCATGCGCTTATTGATGCGGGCGCGGGCGGCTATACTGTCGATCCGTGCGCCCTCGTACCCCTTTTCGGTGAACTCTTTCATCGCAGCGGCCAGGATCGCGGCGCTGGTTCGTTCGGGATTGCGCGTATTGGTGCGCGGGACCTGGATCGCCAGCGAGCGCGCAGAAGCGTTGCCGCGGCCCGACCGGGTCTTGGCTTTATCGGGGGGGAGCATCTGCGACCCGGCCGGATTGTAAGCTAGAGACATGGGGGACTTCGCAACTGGCATTTTGGCTCTCAGGTCCGACCGCCGGTTAGAACAACCATCCTTACACAATTTGGTGCCGCAACAAGTGACTCCGTGCATGCGACCGGCGCGATCGGCTGCCTGTTTGACAAACTCTTGCTTTTAGTAAGTAGCTAGTGAGTTACATGCCCCAAGAAAAAGGATCGCGACAAGCGATGAAGCGGGAGGGAGTTTGTGATGTTTGTACCAACAATGTTGTCGCAGGCTCGGAGCGCAGCGATAACGCCGCTGCATAAGGCCACTCCGCATCCAGGCGCCGCTGCATAAGGCCACTCCGCATCCAGGCGATGCGGTTGGTAGCCCGTGAACGGGATTGGCGCAATGCCGGTTCCGATCGACGAGCAGCCTCTCAACGGCCGCGCGCCCCTCCTCGAGATGAAGCAGATCAGCAAGGCGTTCGGCGCCGTGCGCCCGGACGGCAAGGAAAACTGGCTGCTCACCGAGTTTATTGAACTTGCGCCGATGCAGTTCATTGACGAGCTTGTCTGTGAGATGACTTCCCTAGAATTCGGCACCCCCGGAATTCGACCACGATCAACCTAATTCAGATCGCAAAATCACTTGAATAACACTCTGAGCGATGAACAGTTTGTGTTTAGGCGTGATTGGGCACGATTGGTGGATAGTGACCACGATCTACTTGCCTAAGGAGTTTTTGGTAGAGGACGGATCGTTTCGACGTCTTTTTCTGAACCTTCTCAAAGTTTATTGAAATGAGCATTCGGGCCGCCAGAGTTATTGCAAGGACGGAACGGCATCGAGCGCATTACCGTCGCCTTAAGGCGTTATCAATTTGTAATGGGCACCGTGGATCAGTAACCCAGGTATATGCTCGGGCGCACACATGGCTAATCCTTGTTACTTTCTGACTGCAGGCTGGCAGTGGGTGCTGGTCCTAGCAGTCCTGATGATCGGTCTATTGGTCGATGCGCGCAGACGCAGCAAAATTCAGACGCTTAAAAAAGCTATTAGCCACATGTCGCAGGGCGTTTGCATGTTCGACTCCGCGACGCGCGTCATCCTCTGCAACCCACAATACCTAAAAATGTACAACCTTTCCCCGACCGTGGTTAAGCCAGGCTGTACTCTGCGGCATCTCATCGAACACAGAAAGGAAACAGGGCTACTCACTGCCGATCCAGCTCAATACTGCGCGGACATCGTAGATAGCATTAAGTCAGGAAAGAATACTCGCTGGACAGTGGTCGCAAGTGACGGGCGCATTGTTCACGCCATGAATCACCCGATGCCGGACGGTGGCTGGCTGTCAACGCATGAAGACGTAACCGACCGTACACTGTTCGAGCAGGAGCGAGATAAAAGGGTTCAACAACAGAAACGTCAGGAAGGGATGGAAACATCCATTCGCGACTTTCGAGCCCGCATGGCGCCTCGATTTTCCACATTTGCTGAAGGCGCCGTGACCATGAAGACAGTCGCGGATCGACTGGCTGATTCTTCGAACAGGACGTCAAAAAGTGCCGCCACGGCGGCGGATACATCGAAAGCGGCTTCGGCAGGTGTGCAAAACGCAGCGAGCTCTACCACCGAACTCTCTCGATCAATTGCTCAAATCGCACGCAGGATGCATGAAACCAAAAATATAATCACTTCGGCTGTCTCGGAAGCCAACCTTACGGATCGCGAAATCAAGGCGCTCGTACATTCCGCAAGTCAGATTGGTGCCGTCATCGAATTCATTCAGAATATTGCGTCGCAAACGAATTTATTAGCTCTGAATGCAACGATTGAAGCTGCCCGAAGTGGCGCAGCTGGTCGCGGTTTCGCTGTAGTAGCTTCTGAGATTAAGTCGCTCGCAATCCAGACCGCTAACGCCACGCAGGATATCGTCAGTCAGATAAAATCGCTTCAGGAATCCACGACTAGCGCTGCCCATTCGATTCTTCGGATACACGACCGCATGCAGGCCATCAACGAATACACCGCAGAATTCGCTAGCTCTATCGAGGAGCAAAATGCGGTAACTGCTGACATCTCCTTGAATGCGATGGCAGCTTCTGAGCGTACTTACGACGTAAGCCGGATGCTTACTGACGTAGCGAATGATGCCAACGAAACGGAAACTTCAGCGCAAAAGATCCAAGGGGTGTCCAGCGCTATCGACCATGCATTGCACGGCTTGCAGAAGGATGTCGAAGCCTTTCTGACAGATGTTTCGCGGCACGCATCAGTTTGATTTAACCAGCCCGTCTTGCGATTAGTTTTCGGCACGGTTCAGGTGCGTCAAGGGAGCAATCATTTCGTGGGGCAAATTCTTGCGGAATTTCATAGCCCGCGTTCAATTCCTGTCTAATCGGGGTGCGCACTGCGCGGTGTGCCGCTATTTTCGCATAAGGAAGCTGATTCAACTCGTCGCTTGATCGAAAGCGGTGATGTGTGACTTCAATGGGCATGGACCGGCGCCTTCTCATCTGCGTCGTAGCTTGACCAAACTGTGCTCTACCCTTGTCATAGCTGTAAGCTTGCCGTCAGTGCTTTTACAAAGACGGAATACTCCGATTTCGTTGTCCCGACGATTTCGGCGACGTAACGCTCGCGAGAAGAACCATTGGCGAGTTTGGTCTGCACTAGGAGACTCCCGTCGTTCGCCGAAGAGCTATCTTCTTTGCTTACTGTTCAGATGGTTATCGCATTGTTTTAAACATTTAGATTAATGTTGTCATGGACGCGAAAACGGTCTCTGACGACTTGATGAGAAATGCCGTTGAATTAGTGTCGGTAAGGGAAAGCGGGCGCTATACTGCCATGGTGTTCGGGGGTGAGCACGGTGTTGCCATGGCACGTCCACGCTCCGCGCTAATATCATCGCTGATCACGATAGCAACGGTCGCATGTACGATCGCCATCGTACTTCATCCGACAGCGAATGCTCAGTCACCTGATCCTCAACAACAGTGCTCAACGGAAGCGAAAAGGGTTTTTGAGGACTTGCGGAGAACGTACGACGCTGAAGTAAGAGGTTTGCAGCTAAAAGTCGATGTCGGGTTGAGCGACTATAGGCATTATTATAATTCGACGTTAAAGCGATGTCTACTGCTGGTCAACAAAGACACCACTATGGTGGGCGACCTCTCCCACACTTCCTACCTGATCGACACCGATCGACGCATGTATGCTGTTTACATGGAAACGAACGGTCAGATGCAATCCTGCACCCTTATACAAAGCGTACGACAAACGACGGCTTGCAAAAGCCACGATGAATTTGATGCGTTTGTCTCGCAGTACTTGGAAGATCAAAAATAATGATCGCCAAGGGTTTTGGCGCGCCGTTTATCAAGGGCATGGATTATGGACTTAGGCAAACGAAGCGCATGGCTGCGCAAGCTTAACGAAGAGTGCCCATACCAAGTGGGGCTGCCGCGGCTACAGCTACTCGACGACAGTGCGATCCTTGACTTCCTGCTTGCCAATGTGGGGCGGTTCGACATGTACGTCGAAGACGACCATGCGGTTTACGTGCGCTATTGCTTCGAAAAGCCGCTCGATGCCGAGATTTTCCGCGCCCATTTCGATCCGAAACGAGCGACTCACGCTCACGCGATGAGCGTGTAGGACCGTCAGATACTGCCGACGTATTTCATCCGGTCATTGCAAGGTGCAGTTCATCACTTGTTTGCGCACAAACCTTGACGTCGTGCTGCGGGAACTGATCCCGTAGCTGCAAACCTTCCCGCAGCGCGTCCAAGAAGCGACGATGGTGCGATCTTACTCGTCCGTTCACGCGGACGATGAAATTCTCATCAGGAAGATGAGCGGCGATACCGCTTGTCATGGGATTCCCCACCAAATCGCTCGCTGCCGCACATCGAACACAGACCTAATGCCGCGGCAGCTGCGTTCCCCAATCACCCTAACCTTATCCTACTTCGTGTCAGAAATTCGCTCCTTTTGGCGCAACGCCATGACATTTGAAGTGGGCGTTGCGGAAATGCCACTGCGTTTACGTAGTTCTTCTTATATTTTATCGGGTGCGAAATTTTCTCCAATACAGATCTGATCGACAAGGTGTCGACGTTTGCGATGGCGAAACGCAAAGCTTCGAAGGGCTGAACAGGTGCGATCAACGCGCCGATGCAGATAATCGAGTGATAGATGTGCTTTGGAAATTTATCTCCGAGTTCGGCGCGAATTTCGTCATCGGTTTTGCCTTCGTGACCATTCGCCGCAGCCAATCCTACGAGGTCGGGCACCGTTCAATGTACCCCGTACGAGCACGTGTGGCATGTCAGGCGCCTGGCGTTTGTTGCAGCACATACAGCTTCTTTATGCGGCTGATACGGTTTCTTTATGCGGCTGATACGATCATGAAGCGACGTAGAAAAATCCTGCTTACTCGATTCACATTTAAGTGAGTCGCTGCCGAGCTACGTGCCATACTTCTGTAACCTCCTCGCGCTATTTCGAGGCGACAGCAGGGGAGCCGCCATGCAGATGATAGCATCCAAACGTCGTTCGAGCTTCGGTACAAATTGCGTTCGATGCGACAATGAGCTGGTTGCCCCCGAAAGGTCCGAGTATTGGGATGATCGGCAGATCCGTCATCTTTGGCACTGCTCGATATGCGATTGTTCTTTCGAAGTCATTCCAACTTCGCACACAAAGTCGATAAAAGAGATTATGAGCAGGATAGAAGCTATTGTGCGACGACGCGACGCTGTCGCATTGCGTTTAGTCGCTTGAGTGTTCAAGGGGAGCAGCGCGCTAATGACGCTAACTCCTCGCTCCGATCACCTCTCCCAGATGCGGCTTCGTATTGATCCGAGCGGCGAGAAATTCCTTGAGGACTGCCTCGCTCGCCTCAAGACCGGAGTTAGCCAAATTGCCTCGAAATAGTTCGTGTCGAAGCCAAACCCGATACGTGTTCACAATGTCGCTTTCACAATAATCCGCAATCTCGCGCAGCCGTCCTTCTCGAAAGTACTGGACCACTTCCGCGCCGTTGACCCCGGTCGGCTTACCTGGCAGTCCCATCACACGACATAGCTCGTGCAACGTGCATTTTGCTCCAGGGGAGAATGACGACAAAACGTCACATAAATCTACTGCGTCGTCTGTGTACCGGTGAAAGTATTGACGTGCTGTCAAACCAATCGCGGGCACTTTGTGGACCAACGCGCGATAGCGCAAGACCGGCAGGTCGAACGAAGAGCCGTTGAATGTGACGAGCTGAGGTTTCAATTCAGCAATGCGGTCAACGAAAGCGGCAATTAATTCTTTCTCTGATCGGTCGCCGACATGCGGAGCACCAAGCGCATCAACGATCCAGTGATCGTTGTCGCGGTGGGCGATCAACGCCCCGATACAGATGATCGAGTGATAGATGTGCTTTGGGAATTTCTCCCCTAGTTCCGCTCGAATTTCATCGTCGGACTTACCATCATGACCGTTAGCGGCTGCGAAGCCTTTCAGGTCAGGAACCGTTTCAATGTCCCATACAATGACGTGCGGCATAGCGCCCTCGGTACTCATACGATAGGACAAAATGCATTTTGTGCCAGGATTAAGGCTCACGGCAAAGTGAGTCGTCGCGGCGTTGAGCATCATAAATCTTTCGCGAGCGCAAACTACGGATACGGGCGGAATTGACTGACCGGGTGTGGTACGTCATGGCGTTTAGCGCTGGTTCTCTGTTTGGGATATGTTGCGTCGAGTGCGTGACGAATTAATTGCGCCAGAGCGCACTGAGATTTGGATCGGCAAGTTATTCGCCATTTCTGGCGTTGCCCCAAGTGCTGCGCTCGATTTGAGTCGTTCCCGCGTTTGCCGCCAGACGCCAGGCGCGTAAAGGACCTCACGCGCAAAGTAGACGTTTTTCCGCCTTTCTGGGATAGGCATAGAGCGTTCCTCGCACCAGCGAGCTTCCTAGTAGCACCGGAAGGCATACCGTGGCGTCCCAACGTCCCGCGCCTATGGTTAGCGGGACTGGGCCAACGGTTTGGCCGAAGGTACCGGTTGCCCCCCGGTAAACTTCAGCTCTGGATGAACGATGGCGATCAACCGGCAGTCCGCCGTCGGCGAGGATGTAACTTAGTGCGCCGTCTCGTCGTCAGCGTCGCGCAGTTTGACGCGGCAGTTCGGAAGCTCTTGCTTTAGCTGTAGGCTGGCTTTCAGCGCACATACGAAAATTGAATATTCGGCTTTCGCTATTCCGTCTACCTCGACTATGTAGCGTTCGGGAGCGAGGTCATATCTCATTGAGAACCTACCGTCAGTCGCGCACCAGCCGGGCGACTTAACCAGCAAACACGGCCAGCGTCGCCGGTCTTTAGACTTTTCGGTAAATTTCGAGCTAATGCGAAGATTCCTCCACAAAATGCTCGACTCTGCCGAGCGTGGTTCTCATTTTGTTCTAAATGGAGATTGACACGCTTGGCAATGCCTTCGCTGCCAGTTGGCGTGCTTTCGCACGTTGTAAGCATGCCAGCAGGATCACGGCAGCCACGCTAGGAGGTGCAGTTACCGAGCGGAGCTTGACCTACAAACATTGGTGTGGACGAGAGGTCGCGACTTCCCGCTATCGCGCTTGCAAGTGCGGCTGAAATGTCCCTCGTTGTGGTGCGCGAAGGATCGCCCTGATGTTCGAGCCCACGAACGCGGCAGCCGGTTGAGCAGCGAGGACTTCCCAACAATACACACGGAGGTCATCAGTGTCGGTGCATGCGCGTGTTGCTAAGTTCCTATTTCGGACTGTAAGCATTACGCCATCGTTGAGTGTCTTGAAGCCAAATAGGAAACCGCTATGGCGAGTCCAAAAAGCTACGTCGGAAGTTGTTTCTGTGGAGCGGTCCACTTCACCGTGACCGGCACGCCGGTGAGCATGGGCTATTGTCATTGCAATTCGTGCCGCCATTGGTCGGCGGCTCCCGTTAATGCCTTCACTTTGTGGCAGCCGGAAAACGTGAGAATTACGCGGGGAGAAGAGAATATTGGGGCCTTCAGCAAAACGCCGCAAAGCAATCGCAAGTGGTGCAAGACATGCGGCGGCCATGTTTTTACGGAGCATCCAGGATTAGGATTGACCGATGTGTATGCCGCGGTCGTTCCTGATGTCCCTTTCATTCCAGGGCTGCATGTGAATTACGGCGAAACCAAATTGCCCATTCCGGATGGTTTGCTCAAGCTCAAGGACTTTCCCCACGGATTTGGTGGCTCGGGAATTGAAGTTGTGGAATAGTTTGGTCTGTGCGGCAACGACGGACACACGAGCTACCGCGCCTGTTCGCAGCGGCTTGTAAATGCCGCTACGCCGCTTGAAAAACCCGAAACGTCAACGACCATGTGATTGGTTGTTTGCGTACTCGCGTCCAGGTCGTTGGAAAAATAAAAGTGAATCGACTTCACACCCTCGCCTTCTCTGTTCTTCAGGTACGAGGCAAGTTCCTCCTGCTCGCCGGGAGATTCCAAAAGTATGTAGCCCGGTCCGTTTTCCCAACGTTGCATCAGGTCAGACGGACCAGATTGGTTTTCGATCTTCTGGATGGTAACAGGAGTCGCCGTATGTCGGCTGGTGAATGTACCGTCGAGCGGTATCAGCAGGACGGCAACATGTTTATTCTCTTGATTACAGATGAACGCGAGTTCTGATGTTGCGGTTCTATCATCGAACGAAATGGTCCGCTTAGAGGATAGTGCGAAAATAAAGTCCCCTGGTTGGTCAAGCGACCATTGTCCAAAACGCTCTGCTACCGCGGTGCCGGGCAACCCACAGACACACAGCGCCAATGCCGCGCATAGACCGAAACGAAGCATACTTTGGTGTCCAGACGCTTGGTTCGCGATGCGGATGATGGCAAATATTACCGCAGCTTTAGATCATCGAGAACGCCAAAAGGAAAAAGGAGCCTTGCGGCTCCTTTTTGATCATTTTCAGGTTTCTTTCAGGCGCTAGACCCGAGCGTCAAGCGATACGCCCAAACTGAACGCCTTTTGGCAAGTTGCTCCCTCGGAACGCTTAAGTGTCTTCGCGATCTTCCCGGCGCGGGTCTTCTTTCGCGCGAGTGACTTCAAGGTTCGCACGTCATCCGTCGTCCACGAGCGTCGTTTGCCGTTCTTCATGGTAAGGTTTCTCCGAGTAGTTGGAATACTGGCGCGTTAGCAGAGGCTCGCGCATAAGGAAAGTGAATTTTAGTTTAGACATCGACCAATCTGTGGGATAGACGCAGCTGCGCCAGTCCAAGAGTCAAAAAGTCCAGTGAAGTAGACTCTACCCGTATCATTTCCAGACCACCACCCGGCTTTTAGAACCCGTTAAGGCGATCCAGGTTCGTCACCTCAAGCCGAAGACGTTCGTCATTGGTCAATGTGACGGTAACGGGGTCATCATGGATGGAGACGAATTCAAGCGTGCCGTCGTCATCATCATGGATAGTTTCGTGCGTGAAGGTTCTATCTGCACAGCGCACGGTGATGTTGTCGCCGTCCTTGTTCCAACTGACATCTACTTCCTGACGCGCCACGCCATATAGGTCTGCGAATGCGCGCTTGATGGCTTCGCGGTAGATATCTGTCGTGATCATGAAACCCAACTCCCATGCGCTTTCCACTGATGTGGCTGTTCCAGGAGCCCAGCACTTAGTGGCAGACAGCGGTTCTACGTTAGCGATGCTCAGAGTGAACAACCGAGCGTAACGGCTTATTTCCAAATAGGTCGTCCCACTCGCGTCCATGCGCAAGGGGTGCCGGCTTTTTGTCCACCGCAGTACCGAAAATCCATGCCGTCCCATAGGTTTTATGCCCGGCTGTACCCGCCTCGGCGTTCCTTTTTTCCGAAATGATAGAGTGACGCAAGCTCAAGGAGGCGACATATGGCGAAGCGTAAAAAGCGTGCGGCAAGCTCGCGCTCGTCCCGGAAAAGACGGACGCCAGTGAAGCGTCGGACAACTCCAAAACGGCGGACCACTACAAAACGGCGCACGACGGCCAAGGGACGTACCGCTACTAAGCGCGGGACAAGTGCCAAACGTCGCCCTGCGGCGAAGCGGCGAAAGCCTGCTACGCGTGCAAGTGCTGCTAAACGCAGACCGCCCCGGAAAGGCGGCGCGGCACGTCGCCCAATCGTGCCACAGGAAACGACGACGGATGAGACGGAGAGTGGGTCGCCACCACCGGAAGATACGCTCGCAACTGACGAGGCTCAATAGCGCTCATCCCCCCTTCTCCCGTTACTGCCTCCACGGATTGACGAACAATCCCACCAAAACATAAAGCAAGAGGTTAGAAGAGGACGCGATGACCATCTTGAAGACTGCGGCTTTCCTTTTGGCGGCCGCTAGTGTCGGCGTGTTTTCCAAAAACGCACTGGCGGCAGAAACGGGGCAAATGCAGTTTTATAGCTCGCCGGCTGCAGCCGTCGCTAAACTCCCTTTTAGTCAAGCGGTACGGGTGGGCAATATTTGGTACTTATCCGGTGCTATCGGGGTGGTTCCGGACAAATTGGAACTTGCTCCGGGCGGTTTGGAAGCCGAAGCCAAGCAAACCCTGGAGAATATCGGCACTATCTTGCGGGCGAATAATTTGAGTTTCGATGACGTTTTCAAATGCACCGTCATGATCGCGGATATGGCTAAATGGGGTGCGTTCAACAAAATCTACGTTACATATTTCACACCGGATCATTTGCCTGCTCGCTCTGCGTTTGGCGCCAACGGATTGGCGCTGGGTGCTCAGATCGAGTTGGAATGCTGGGCTCTTGCTCACAAAGACTAATTTGGTTGTTGAAAACGAGTGGCTCATGGAAGCGCCGTGCAAGAGCGGAACATTATGCTATTAGCCGCTACGGATCGAAGCGCGCAGGTCAGTGGCTAACTTATGCCGTCATAATCCTCCATATTGGGGCGACCGGCTGGCACGTGGCGGTACGCCGCGACGGCGCGCTGTTCCGCATGCTGCCAGAGCAAAAAGCTGCAAGTGACATTGCCCAGCGAGTTCACAATACGCCCTAAGCGAATCGCTCAGTGAGGTCCTACAAATCCAGATGCACGTGTCCTGGCTTGTACGATCAGAGAGAACTTCAATCATTCCCAAAAAGAGAGGGAGCCAAACGCGGCTCCCCACCCGCACACCACTGCTGTTAGACGAACAACGCCCACAAGACCGCCAGCACAACCACGGCAGTAACAACCACGCCGATGGTGAAGATCAGGAAAGATTTCATCGCACGCGTCTCTTTGGCTCCTCGAGCAGTTGAACCTCACCGCATTCGATAACTGGTGTGCCTTCGGAGAGGTCGTCCACATCGTCCACGACATTAGCGTCCGCACCTGGCACCCAACCCACTTCGTCAGACCGAGAAGCCTTCTTTGGCGTTTTGCTTACGTTGGCTCGTCGGCAAGCGGAAGTGAATGGTGGGACACGACTAGAAATCTCAGATGGGCTTTCTTAGGGTTTTATACGCCGATGGTAGTGTCCCACCCATTGAAATCATTGAACGATTGCAGTCCTTGTGCGCCCATCAATAAACGCGTTTATTGTTAAAAATCGCGGAAACAATTCGGGCGTTCCAGGGTTGCAGCGAGGCCTTGCGTTCAACAATTCACATAGCAATCGCGGCACTGCGCTTACGAGGCTCGGCGTTATTCGGAAGATCGAGCTTGAGAAAATCCTGCTGCCACACTTCGCAGCCGCTGTAGGCGCGCGCCATGTCGGCGAAATGTGCAGCGCCTTCCAAACCGATCGCGATGTGACCGAGTTCGGCAACCACTTTGAGGTCTCGTCCGGGCCCGCAGCCAAAATCAAGTATTGTGAAACGCGGCTCACACTCGATGTACTGCAACATCGCCGCGATGTTCTGGCTGACATCGTGATCGCGCGTGCCTGTCCAGAACTCTTCGGCGCGCTGGTTATAATGTTCCAGTGAAAGGGTGGCTATGCCTTTCAGGTCTTGCGCATTCAATTTCACATTCTTTCCCGCGTCAGGAAAATTGTAAAGAGTCACAGTGCGACTCAACAAGAACGCCGTGCGCTCCAGAGATTATTTGTATTGGATGGGTTGGGAAAATTTCTTCGCGTATAACGGCGTCGTGCAGGCGATGACGTGCGAAGTGCAAGAGCGTGGAAATAGCCGCTGAAGGAGTACGCTAAAGGTGCAGCCCGACCACTCTTCAAAGGAGATTGTTTCTGGTCACGGCAGCGATGTCATCTTCTATGTCGCCGCCATCGCGGTAGGAGCCATTACCGGAACACTTGGTACTATTCTGCATCTCGGCGTGGACCGACTGCTTGCGTGGCCCAAAATGCTCCAGCCAATTCTGGGCATTGAAGGACCGTCATATTGTCTGGCGACCGGTGCAGTTGCGGCGATTATGGTTGTGATCTCCGTTTGGCTCGTTCGTACACTCGTGCCAGAAGCAGCAGGCTCCGGTGTCCAAGAAATCGAAGGAGCGATGGCGGGGGTGCGCAAGATACGTTGGGCCCGGGTCCTGCCCGTCAAGTTTTTCGGCGGATTTCTTTCGCTCGGATCGGGCCTGGTTATCGGGCGCGAAGGCCCCACGATTCATATCGGTGCTGCCGTCTCGCAGGCGTTTTCCGAATGGATGCGGCTTCCTGATCGAGACGGACGTGCACTGCTGGCTGCAGGTGGGGCCGCCGGACTTGCCGCAGCCTTTAGTGCGCCGCTTGCCTCCATCCTGTTTGTGATCGAGGAAACCCGCAGACAATTCCCCTATTCGTTGAAAAGTTACACCGCCCTGATGCTCTCGTCGGTCACCAGCGGCATTGTCACAGAGGCGATTGCCGGCCGGCGTCCATTCATGGCGCTTTCGGTACCCGATATACCGCTTTTATGGTTCCCTGCATTTATCGTTCTAGGCTTTCTCCTCGGTATACTCGGCGTTCTTTTCAATCGCGCATTGATCTGGTCACTCGATCTCAGCCTGACTATCGGTCGTCGCATTTCGTACTACGTCTTCCCGGTTCTCATTGGATTCGTGGTCGGCGTATTGCTGATAGTTCAACCCGAAGCGACGATGGGTGGAGACAATCTCGCCGTACGTCTTATCGGCGAGAATTTGCCCCTTACGATTATCGCGATAATTGTTGTCTCTCGTTTTATCATGACGATGGCAAGCTATTCCACTGGCGTGCCAGGCGGCATCTTCGCCCCAATCCTTTCGCTCGCTACGGCTATCGGTCTGCTGTACGGACTTCTATTGTCGTCGGTGCTACCCCTCCCGGCTGGCGTGGAAGCGACATTTGCCGCGGCCGCCATGGGAGGGTTATTTTCATCGACCGTTCGAGCTCCATTAGTCGGAATTGTGCTGATCGCAGAGCTGACTGGAGCATATTCAGCCCTGATACCTACGATCCTCACATGCCTATTTGCCAATCTCATCGCAGATTGGTTCGGCGGACGTCCAATCTATGAAGTGCTTCTTGAACGCACGCTCGCACTTGCGGGCAATCAGGCGCCCAACACCACTCCGAGAATTGCAAATAGTTCGCCTGAGATCGGCGGATGGGATCAAAGGTAGGTCACACTTTGGATCCGAGTGTCCTACGGTGTGCCCCATAGCAACTCAACTGTGGCTCGCCTAAAAGCTGAAATGGTGACTTACCCTATAATTTCCTAAATTAAATTGCAGAAGGTGCGGTGCGATGAAGCGCCATGAACCAGCGGCGCGGAAAACCAAACCACTGAAACTGTCTGATTTCCCTCCTCCCAATCGAGTCTCACGACAGAAAGCTTCAGATATTTGCGAGTGGTTGGGAGCCTCCGGCCAACTCGTAGAGGAAGTGACGAACTATTTGGACGGAGCGAAGCCACTAAATGCCCCAAATTAATGCATCAAATGATGCAGGAAGACGGGGACATAAGGGTCAGCGGTGCTATACTAAGGAAGGCAGACCAACCTCGATCCGCGATCATAAAACTCAAAAAACTTTGTCATCGGTCACAACGCATATACCCGGACGAGGATAGCCTCGCCGATATTCGGTCTGCATATGGAGCGAGCCATGAGAATGACGAGCTTGGGTGAAGCAGACGTTGCTCGGGTAGTGATAATCGGTGGGGTTACATCGGCTGTTATGTTGGCATTGCTGGTCGCCAAGCCCTTTCATTCCGCGACGGCGATAATTGCGCCTAGCCTCGCGGAAGTTAGCCAGCCCGGCGTAGCGCGACCCGCCACTGATCTGGCATCCTTTGTGACCTCGCCTACCATTGAGCCGCAACCCGTTTTTTTTGTGGGCAACGGTGACGGAAGCAACGGGTATTTCGGCGAACAACAAAAGCCCGCCACCGCGCGACTGAGCGCGGAACCTACGTGGGGCAACCCATGTGGTACGGTTACGGCTTCGAAGCAGTCTACGTTGTGCTCGGTACGGCGTTGACCGCGAGCGTCATCGGCATGTTGATCTATCATTGATAGGCGCACGGTTAGGCCAACTTTACCGCGTCGATCAGCGTCCCATCATCCGCGTCCGCTTTCGAGCTGTTGACGTGCTTTGAGACCGGCCAGCGTTGAAGGTAATCATTTGGGGCTCGCTTTAGAATTCCAGATCCCGCCTCCGCACTCAGCCACAGCGTGAACTGCGCTTCATGTAATGAAAAAGCCCCGGCCAGAGGGGACCGGGGCTAAGTTATCCAGACAATAGGAGCTTCCTTAAGCGCTACTATTGCGCCAGGGTGACGCGCGGCAGTCAAATGAACTTCCAGTAATGAAAAGCCCCTCAGGGAGCCGACCTATGGAATATCGTGGCATCGAATACGCGGTCGTTCAGACAATCGAGAACGATTGGCGCTGGTCGGTGAAGCGCGCTCCCAAAGACAAGGTCGGAAAATCCTCGCACCGCGAGACTGCGATCTTTCGAGCTCAACAGTTCATCGACGGTCTAATCAAGCTTCGGTCGAACGAAAGAACAGAGGCTATCGACAACGGAAAAACCCCGGCCAGGTGGATCTGACCGGGATTAAGTCCAGGGTACGTACGAAAGTGCTAACCCGCCCATTCTGTCCTAAATCGCAAACCTCATTATTGCGCCGTATGCAGTCGGCTCGTTGGGGGCGTGTGCCGTCCGTCAACTTGGCATTGCGACGTCAACGAATTATTCCCGCCAAAGCAGCCGTTGACCGTGTCCGAAATAGACCCCTTTTGACCTTGGGGGCACCTGTTCGCACCCTCCAGCGCCACCTAATCTGTGCGCGGCGGAAACTGCCCGGCCCAAGTCAAAGCCAGAGAGATCGGCTTATCACGATGTCAGTGCACTCGTTCAAACCCCAGCATGGCTAAGACGACGACGCTTCGTGCCCTCGGCGACATCCGGTCTATCGCAGACGTCGAGGCACTGGAAGCATTTCCTTATGATGATCTGATCACGGCAAGGAGCGTCTACGATCTATTCTTAAACACCGCTAGGTTCTGCGGCAATCGCCCATCCGTCACCGTTTTAAGGTCCGCGGAACCTTCCGACATTGAAGTGACCCTGTCGCATTCGGAGCTTCTGAGACAGATCACAAAGGCGGCCAATCTCTTTACATCTCTCGGCGTTGGCGAGGATGACGTCATAGCGATCGTCAGCAAGACTCACGGTCCTATCCCCGCGCTGGTATGGGGAGCTGAGACCGCCGGCATCGTGAGCTGCCTCAACTACCTCCTCGCGCAGGAGGTGTTGGTCGAGATTTTGCGGCGCGAAGCCGCGAAAATCCTAGTGTGCCCAAGCCCTACAACCGATCCGGAGATTTGGGGCCGCGTTAGCGGCATCATCGAACATGTTCCGAGCCTGCGCTACGTGGTCCTCATCGGCGAAAACCGTGTGCAAGGAGCGAAATTCATCTCCCTTGCCGACGGTTTGGAGAGGCAGTCAGCCGAAAGGTTGCTTGCGCCGCGTAAGATTAATCGTGAAAGCATCGCCGCTTTATTCCATACAGGCGGCACCACCGGGTCACCGAAACTCGTACCCCAGACGCATGGGAATCAAATACATGCCGCCTGGAGCATGGCCCAGTCGCTCGGGAACACGGAGCAGGATATCGGGCTCAACGGGCTGCCTTTCTTCCACGTTGGCGGGGCTTCGGCATGGGGCCTCGCCATGGTTGCCGCCGGCGGACACTTGGTCGTTCTCTCTCCAATCGGGTACCGCGATCCGCATGTGGTGAGGAATATCTGGAAGATCGTGCGCTATTTCAGGGCTACGATATTTGGCGCAGTGCCGACGACGATCGGCGCGATGGTAAACATTCCGATCGACAACAATGACATTTCGACGTTACGGCTTACGCTGACGGGTGGCGCTTCCATCTCTTCATCCGTCGCCGATCGCTTTGAAGCAATGGTTCGTGTCCCGCTCGTCGAGCAATACGGTATGACAGAAACCGTTACCGCTATCGCTTGTGCGCCCCCACGCGGCCGGAGGCAGCGGGGAGCCGTCGGACTCCGACACCCATTCTCGGAAGTAAGGGTTGTTAAAGACCCCTTCGCTGACATTCTCGATGATTGCGCGCCGAACGAGACCGGCAACGTTATCTGTCGCGGCCGTCAGGTTATCTCGAGCTATGTCGATCGGCGCCACAACATAGACGCCTTCACTCCTAGCGGCTACCTGGTGACGGGCGACGTAGGCCACTTCACCGAGGACAGCCAGCTCGTGCTGACCGGCCGAAAGAAGGATTTGATTATCCGCGGTGGTCATAACATCGATCCAGCGGCGATCGAAGAAGTGGCAAGCGCGCATCCCGCCGTAGCTGCGAGTGCGGCCGTTGGCATGCCTGATGCTTATGCTGGAGAAATTCCTGTCCTATTTGTCGTCGCGCGGTCCGACAAAGACTTCAATCTTGAGGAGCTGGCGAAATATATGGAGGTGCATACTCCTGAGCCGCCGGCGCGGCCGCGTCATATCTTCAAAATCGATCAATTGCCCATCACAGCGGTCGGTAAGATTTACAAACCATCGCTTAGAGAAATGGCAATCATCGAAAAACTGCGTATCGAACTCACGAAAATCGACGGCGGCCTAAAGTTGGTGAATGCCCGCTTTTCGAGCGGCATCTCAGCAGGGACGAAGGTTGCTTTTGCCGTCAATGCAACGGCATCGGTCGTTCCGCAATCCACCGCGAAACAGCGGCTCGAAGAGGCTGTTCGCGATTTGACGATCGAAACCGAGATCGAATGGCTCTAGGGTAGGGCGAGCGCGTCGTCTCATTTCGCAAAGGCAAGATTGTCCAGCCATATGGCGGCTGCCGCTACGGACTGTTACACTAATATGTCCAGTTCGTGGGAGGAGCCGCGTATGAAGCTTGTATTTTCCTCCGAAGAATACCCTTCCGCCAAGCGCTTCCAAGCTTGGCGAGCAGGTGTGTGCGACAACTATGTCCGAGTCGACATGGTGGACATGGGGCCGAGCGACTACGTCGGTTACATCAAGGAGGCAAGCTTCGGCTCGGTGACGCTTACCGAGACCCAATCGCCACCGCTTCATATCGTGCGCCGTCGGTCGCACTTGTCTCGCGTCAGCAAAGATTGCATCTACGTGTGCTTCGCCGCGAAGAGCAGCCTAGCGGTCCAGCAACGCAATGACAGCATTCTCTGCACCGTCGGCAAAGCGGGCCTTTTCACGGCGTCCGAACCCTACGAGCTGAAGAACGGCGACCCCGCACTGTTCATATATTTGGAGTTTCCCCGGGAGGAGTTCGCGAAGCGTTTCTCCGGCCACGCGCCCCCAGTGACATCGATCATCCAAACCAGGGTTGGAATCGGCCGCGTCGCCGCGGCGATGTGCAGCTCGATGGTGATGGAGGCGGAGAACCTTCAGGCGAACGCCCGAAGGCAGCTTGGGGAAGATATCCTCAACATTCTCGCCTTGGCGTTCGAAACCACTGAGCATGACGTGTCGGCGTCTGTAGGCGACGCCGACGTTCGAGGCGCTCGCCTGCGTCAGGTCATGTCCTATATCGAGAAGAACTTGGGCAATCCGTTGCTTAATCCGGAGCGTATCGCCAAAGCCAACCAGATGTCAGTCAGGACGTTGCAATACCTGTTCAAGTCGGCCGATATTTCGGTATCCGATTATATCTGGACGAGCCGGCTGGAGCGCTGCCGCAAGGAGCTTGAGGTGGCGGTCGGGCTGAAGCGCACGGTCACGGAAATCGCTATGGACGCGGGATTCAATAGCCTGTCCCACTTCAGCAGCGTGTTTCGGCGGCGCTACGGTGTCCCTCCAACGAGCATCCGCGGCTCCTAACCTCGTGTCTCGCGCGGTTCGCCCAGTTGCGTGCATACGCAAAGCGGTTGCGCGCACGCGCAAGTGAAGGGCACTATGATCTGCCACAGTTCTCGGCGTCTTTGGTTTGACGCACTCGGGAGCCGTGTGTGAGCGACATCATTGTCCACAAGAACGATGGCATTCTTCGGCTCACACTCAATCGGGTGGTTAAACGCAACGCCCTTACCGCGGAGATGTACCTTTCGATGTCCAACGCCCTCGATGAGGTGCGGACGGACGCCAGTATCAAAGTTGCGCTGATCGACGCGGAAGGACCACATTTCAGCGCAGGCAATGATATCGCAGAGTTCCTCGGGGGCAGCTACAGCCTCAACCCTGGCTCGCCATGGCGCCGATTTGCAGAATCTCTTCCAGCCTTCAACAAGCCGATTGTGGCTGCTGTCCAAGGCTATGCGGTTGGCATCGGGCTGACCATGTTGCTCCACTGCGACATCGTACTCGTCGATGGCACGGCAAAGCTTTCAGCACCATTTGCCCAGCTGGGGCTCGTTCCGGAAGTTGGGTCGAGCGGGCTCCTGCCAGCGCGCGTCGGAAATCTCAAGGCGAATGAAGTATTCCTCCTCGGGCGGATCATTGAGGCAGCCGAAGCAGAACGCCTTGGCTTGGTCAACACCGTCGTTCCGGAAGGGAAGGTGCGAGAGGCGGCCCATGAGGTCGCCGGTCAGATAGCCAAGCTTCCGGAAGCGTCTGTGGCACACATCAAGCGTCTCGGCCGCTCGACCGACGTTGGGATCATGGAACGGATCGAGTCCGAGTGCGAAGCCTTCATCGAATGCCTCTCAAGCGAACAAACAAAAGTGATCCTTGCCGGTCTAAAACAGCATCACAGGCCTCGCTAGACCACCGAAAACGACCGACCGACCGACAATGGCGCAGGGCCGGCCCGCTAAATAGGACCCGCCAATTGCGCCTCCATGCAATGCCGTTGCGTCCTAGCGCAAGCCGACATCTCAGAGCGCCACTATCCTCCGTCAAAAATCAAAACAAATAAACGCGAGGGAGGCGTTAAATGGCCTATGCAGGGGCATCCGCACGCGCCGAGAGCCTCAAAGCAGCGGTCTCGGGGCTCTTTTCCCAAAAGACGATCGTCTTTGCGATCTTCGTCGTGCTCTTTGCTCTGCTTTCGGTGTTCGTACCGACCTTTCTGACCGGGGCAAATCTGCTCGCGCTTCTGCAAAGTGTTGCCATTCTTGGGATTCTTGCACTCGGGATGGCGGTCGTGATCATCGGCCGCGGCATTGACATTTCGATGATCGCTTCTCTTGCTGTCCCGCCAGGGATACTTCTTCAGCTCGTCCAGTGGGGACACAGCGTTCCTTATGCCGTGACCTTCTCCCTCGCGGTCGCCATTGTGTTCGGTTTGCTCAATGGTTGGCTGATTGCCTACGCCGAAGTGCCTTCTCTTTTCACGACGCTCGCATCAGGTCTCTTTCTCGCCGGCTTCGGCCAGGTTTTCTTCTTCGACGTCGATGTTGTGCAATGGAGTCCGGACCTGCACTCGCTGTCCTGGATGGGTCGCGGCGACATTCTAGGGGTACCCAAACCAGTCATCATGTTTGCGTTGGCGGCGGTGGTGACGGCCGCCTTTCTGAAGCTGACCAAATTGGGCGCCTTCATCCATGCAGTCGGTGATAATTTGTTGGCAGCGCGGGCAACCGGTATTTCTACACGTCCTTTGATTGTCCTGAAATATCTCGTGGCGGCCCTCATTGGTGTGTTCGCGGGAATCGTGATGGCCGCTTCGCTCGAAAGCATGCCAACGCGCGTCTTTAACTCCACGCTGATCTACGACGTGGTCCTTGTCGTCGTTTTGGGAGGCATCGGCCTCTCCGGGGGTCGAGGCGGCGTATCCAATGTCGTTATCGGAACGTTGCTGATTGGCACGCTGCTCAACGGCATGACGCTGATGGATCTGTCGTATTCAGCCCAGAACTTCATCAAGGGGCTGATCCTGCTTTGTGCGGTCGTGCTCGATTCACTAGCCAATCCTCGGAACGAGGAGACGGCGCAGCAAGGAGATATCTGACGGCCGTCGCATTCCGCGGCGGCCGGTTACACTAAGGGAGGAAGAATAATGAGCATGAAAACACAAAGGTCTGCGCTGCTGGCACTCGGCCTCGGCGCCGGCATTCTCGCTACCGCAATCTGTCCGTCGCTCGCCGATGGCATCGACGAACCGTTCCGCGCTGGTTACCAAGAGGCACTCAACGGAAAGAATGTCGTCTTCATTCCAGTCGCCCAAGCCGTGGACTTGGCGCAAGGTTGGTTCGCAACGATGAAGAAGGAATTGGAACCGCTCGGAGTATCCGTAACCGTGCGTGATCCGAACTTCAATTCGAGCGCCGGCGCCCAGGCAATCGAAAACCTGATCAACGAAAAGCCGGCGGTCATCGTCGTCCAGAACCCGGACGTGCAGACCTACGCGAAGCTTCTGCAGCGCGCCGAACAAGCCGGCATCTTTGTTATCCAGTTAAATATGCGGACATCCTATAACTCCACGGCCTTCGTCGGCGTGGATTGGGTCGAAATGGGCGAAAAGCTCACCAAGTCCGTCGTGAAGGCGTGCGAAGGAAAATCGGGAAAGATTGCCATCCTGCAGGGCGCTCTTTCGGCGGCCGCCAGCGCATACACCCTAAAGGGTATCGAAAACGTGCTGGCGAAGAACAAGCAAATCAGCGTCGTGTCCAATCAGGCGGCGGACTGGGATGCATCGAAGGCGAAAGCGATCACCCAGACCGTTCTCAAGCAGCATCCGGATCTTTGCGGCATCATCGGTTTTTGGGATGGTCAGGACATCGGGACGGCAGCCGCAATCAAAGAAGCCGGCATGACTGGCAAGGTCTTCTTGATCACCTCCGGCGGCAGCGAGCAGAAGGGCGCTTGCGACATGGTGAAAAGCGACGCATACGACATGTACATTTCGTACAACGTTCCGGATCAAGGCCGCGACGTGTCGGCCATGATCAAGTGGCTGCTACAATCGGGCATCAAGGTTGGCACGGCGAAGGGCTCGATCTACACAACGTTGAATACCGTCACAAAAGCGAACGTCGACGGTGCGTGTTGGACGTTGGGCAAATAAGGCTTTGAGTGACAGTTGACCTCGTCTTGGATGCGGTCAACTTTTTCATTTAAGGCCGGGAGCCGCGCTCGTGAGTTTTGAACTTTTCACACGTCTCCGTCATCGCATCTGGCCCGATTACGCGGTTGGTGAAATCCTGTCCAAAAGGTGGACCGAAACTGCAATTCCAGTGATCCTTTTGGTGTTGGTATTTGCCGTCCTCGCCAACTACGTTCAGAACTTCCTGACTATCGGCGCCCTGGTCAGCATGAGCCGGCAGGCCGGAGAAATCGGCCTGATCGTATTGGGTCTCGGTTTGGTGATGGTCGTTGGCGGCATCGACCTTTCGGTCGGTTCGACTTTCGCTCTCACAAATTTCATGGCGCTTTTAGCTATGAACGTATGGGGCTTGTCTGTCATATCAACCGGTCTCGTAACTCTGGGGCTTGGAGCCCTGCTCGGCGCAGTGAACGGCGTCCTTGTCGGCTATCTGCGCTTACGTGCCTTCTTGACCACGCTGATCACGTTGATCGTATATCGCGCCGCCTACGATATGCTCGTCCTTCGCTATTCGACCGCGATCTCCGCGAACCTGCCTGATTCTGCGGCCTGGGATTGGTTGGGTTCGGGGACTATCGTGGGCGTGCCAACGATCGCCGCCGTCTGCATCGGTGTCGCTATCTTCGGCCATATTTTTCTAACACGCCTTCGCTGGGGATGGCACGTCATCGCCATTGGCGGATCCAGACGATCCGCTTTCAATTCCGGAATACCGGTGCGGAGGACTATCGCCTTCTGCTACGTGGCAGCGGGCGTACTGACATCCATTGGAGCTCTTTGCTTCGCGTCACGCCTCTCGACAGTGGGCGGCGACGTTGGTGCAGGGTGGGAAGTAACCGCGCTGACGGCGGCAGTTGTGGGCGGGATCCGATTGGGTGGCGGCAACGGGTCGGCGACAAAAGCGATCATCGGGACATTGATCGTTCTGGCTATTACGAATGGTCTGGTAAGCCTTGCCGTCCCCGGCGGTGTCAACCGCATGGTGCTGGCGGCGATCCTGATACTTTCCGCGTGCGTGGACATTCGTTGGATCAAGAATCGGCAGCGTATCATCAGCAAAGTCTATGTAAGCCCTTCATATCTCCGTCTGCCGAACGCGCCCAGCACGAAGCCTGAGGATCGCACGGCTTATGCGATTAACGATGCGCTCAAGAATGTGGAGCCGATAGGATTGGGCCGGATCGAGGGTCCGGAAGACGTCATCCTGGACCGGAACGATCACCTCTATTGCGGGTCGCGGCATGGCGACATCGTGCGCTTCTTCGCACCCACTTACGAAAAGATGGAGGTGTTCGCCCATATCGGCGGCCAACCGCTCGGCATGGCTTTCGATCGAGATGACAATCTCTACGTCTGCGTTGGTGGCATGGGGCTGTATCGCATTGCGCCGGACGGTTCGGTTACATTAGCAACCGATGAGACAAATCGGAGCATGACGTCGATCAACGACGACAGTCGCCTAAGGCTTGCTGACGATTTGGATATTGCGCCGGATGGTCGCGTCTTCTTTTCCGAAGCGACCACCCGTTACGAAATGCACGAGTGGGCGGTCGACAGCCTTGAAGCGCGCGGGAATGGCCGCATCATCTGTTACGATCCGAGAAGCAATACGACTCAGACGGTCCTCCGCGGTTTGGTATTTCCTAACGGGATCTCCATGGCGAGCGACGGAGAGTCCTTTCTGTTCGCCGAGACTTGGGGCTGCACTCTAAACCGGTACTGGTTCGATGGTCCCCAGAAAGGTACCCACCAAGTCGTCATCCCGAACCTTCCGGGTCTGCCCGACAACATCAATCGAGCGTCCGACGGAAACTTCTGGGTTGCATTAACGGGAATGCGCTCCCCGGCATTTGACCTCGCGCTGCGCCTGCCGGACTTCCGCCGGCGGATGGCCAAGCGCTTGCCACCCGACGAGTGGATGTACCCGAACATCAATGTCGGCTGCGTCATCAAGATCACCGAAGAAGGCAAGGCGCTTGAGGCTCTCTGGGATCGCGACGGTACGAACCATCCGAGCATCACCTCGATGCGGGAGCATCGTGGCTACCTCTATATCGGTGGTTTGGTCAATAACCGCATCGGCCGGTACAAGCTGAAGAACGCGCGGGAGGACTACGTTCAATACGACACCTATTGGAAAGGCACACCGTTCTGGAGCAGATCGACGTGATCGCGCTTCTCAAAGAAGCCTCGGACCGACTTCTCGGTCGCGGTGAGGCGGCCATTACGGTTCCTCCAATGGATGGGCCGCTGAAGCCCAATCACATCATAGACAACGCCGAAGTCGTTGCCGAACTGGACGACGGAAATGATCTCGCTTCCGACGGCGAAACGCTCTGGATTGCCGAAGGGCGACACCTGTTGCGCCTAGAGCCCGGCGGAGAGAAGGAACTAGTATCCGCGTTTCCCGAGGTGTTGACCGCTCTCGCGCGGCTGCCCGCTGGGGGCATCGCGGCTGCGATCGCAGGAAAGGAAGTTGTGGTCATTGGCAAATCGAGTTGGGCATCCTCGCGCCGCTCGGTTGGGGGAAAGGCCCTCGGGTGCGTGACGGCGCTAAGCGCCTGCCGCGATGGAGGGATGCTGGCTACCGACTCATCCGCGGACACTGGTCCGAATGAGTACGCACGGGACCTCCTGTCGCACGGCAAAAGCGGCCGCATCTGCAGGCTCACTCCTGACGGCAACGGCGACAGAGAACTTGTCGCGGGGCTTCGCTATCCCTTCGGTGCTTACGAAGTGGCGAACGAGCTCTGGTTCTCTGAAAGCTGGAACCATCGCGTCGCCAAGATCGAGCGAAACGGCGCAATGCCTCATATTTCCTCTGTCATTGATCGTCTGCCCGCCTACCCATCGAGAATGTCGCCAGCGGCCGGCGGAGGAATGTGGCTGACGTGCTTTACCGCCCGCCGTCGACTTGTCGAGTTCGTGCTTCGTGAAGACCGTTATCGCCGCATGATGATGCAGGAGGTCGATCCTCGTTTCTGGGTCGCTCCCATGCTGTCGTCCGGTCAAAGCTTTCTCGAGCCGCTCCAAGGCGGGAACGTCAAGACTTTGGGGATTTCCAAACCCTGGGCGCCCCCGCGCTCCTACGGGCTGGTCGTCAGGCTCGGGCCGGACGGTCTACCAAAATACTCGCTCCACAGCCGCGCGGACGGGCACCATCACGGCATCGTGTCGGCAGTCGAAGCTAATGGGTATCTCTACCTCTTGTCGAAGGGGGCTGGCCTTCTGCTCCGGGTTGATTTGGCTGGATTAACGGAAAGAGACACCGCGTGAGCGACTACGTTCTTGAGCTGAGGAACGCGACCAAACGATACGGCGGCGTTTCCGCAGTTGAGGATGTCTCAATCGGTCTGAGGCGAGGGGAAGTCCATGCCCTGCTCGGTGAGAATGGAGCGGGCAAATCGACGTTGACCAAGATCATGGCCGGAGTTGTGCGGCCGAGCTCAGGATCACTCTACGTAGAGGGGCAACTGGTCGAGCCGCGAACCCCCCATGAGGCTCTGCAAATGGGTGTCGCCATGGTGTTCCAGGAAACCAGCCTAGTCCCGACGATGACCGTCGCCCAGAATCTGTTCCTCGGTCATGAAAAGGTTTTCAACAGGTTGCGCAGGATCAATATCGCTGCCCAGCAGTTCCTGCAGTCGCTGAACTTCGATGTTGATCCGGTACAGACCGCAAGCCAGCTGGGGGCCGCGAAGAAGCAGATGGTCGAGATCGCGAGAGCGGTTCTGCTGAACGCGAAGGTCATCATCTTCGACGAGCCGACGGCGACGCTCACTCCAGAGGAGAAGAAGCACTTCTTCGACCTAGTCGGAACTCTGAAGAAGCGAGGCGTGGGGGTCGTCTTTATTTCTCACGCGCTCGAAGAAGCGCTCGCGGTTTCCGATTGGATCACCATTCTCCGGGATGGAAAGCATGTTGTCACCGATCAGACGGTCAAGTTCGATCGGGCATCGATCGTAAAGGCAATGGTTGGACGTGATCTGTCGCAGACGCTTTATGGTCAGCGCAAGAAGCAGACGCGGCGGGCAGGCCGGCGCGTCCTGTCCGTACAAGACCTTCGTATGTCGTCGATGGTCAAAAGCACGTCATTTTCCGTGTTCGCCGGTCAGATTACTGGTGTCTTCGGACTTGTCGGGGCCGGCCGCACCGAAACATTTAAGATCGTCGCAGGTCTGTTGAAGCGCGACTTCTTCCATGGCGGCGAGGTATTTCTTCACGATCGACCGGTCCGCTACTTGGTCCCGGCCCCCGCAGTGCGCGATGGCATTGCCTACGTGACCGAAGATCGGAAGGTCGAAGGTTTCTTTGAGACTATGTCCATCGGCCGCAATATCTACATGGGGGTTCTTGCGAGATTCGGGAAAGGACGCGTGCTTACCAAGCTTTCTGAAGAGAGAGAGCTTGGCAAGAGCTGGGTCTCCAATCTTGCGGTGAGAGCTGTCAGCGCCGGTATGCGGGTCATCGAGCTCTCTGGCGGCAATCAGCAGAAAGTGGTCATCGCCAAATCCCTAGCTCAGGAGCCGCAAATCATCATCTTCGACGAGCCGAACTCGTGGCGTAGATGTTGGCGCGATCTCCGAAATCCACGAAATTATCAATCGCCTTGCCGATGCGCGCAAAGCGGTGGTGGTCATCTCGTCCTACCTGCCGGAGATTATGACTGTGTCCGACAGAATATTGGTCTGCCGCCAGGGCAGAGTGGTCGAGGAATTCGCAGCGAATGAGGCGACGGAAGACCTCATCATGTATGCGGCGGTGCACTGAGCGCAGCGGTCCTGGATGGGACCCGCAGGCTCAGCCGATGACAAAGAGGGGGATCCATGACCCAGGCATCGTGGATTTACGACAGGCTATACCTGCCGTACAAACTGGCAGGCCTTGTCGATGCTGCGAAGGAGCTTGGCGTTGAACCGGCATCGGTGCTCCGCGGCACCGGGTTCGCGCCCGATGACCTGTCCAGCTTTGGCATGAAATCGTCGGTCGCCCAGTTCGTGAAAGGGTGCGAGAACGCGATCCGCTTGGTTGATGACAGTTCTTTGCCGTTCAGAGTCGGACAACGGATGCATTTGTCTGCCTATGGCGTCTACGGTTACACCTTGCTGAGTAGCCCCTCCATCCGAATGTTCCTAGACAACGCCGTGAAATATCACCGGCTGGCTACGCCGGTGTTCAGGGTGGAGTGGGGTGCGTCCAAGGAGCGGTTCGTCTGGCGTCTGCTCAAGCCGACGGTCTCAATTGAGAACGCCCACTGTCGCAATTTCCTTCTCGCCCAACAAGTGTTTCAACACGCCTTACATATGCAAGATGGCCTGGGCGAACAGTACCGGCCGCTTTATGTGCTGTTGCCCGAGGGCTTGCGTGCTTTCGAAAGTATGTTCGGAGCGCATCTGAACTGCCCGGTTTCATTCTGGGACGGCCCCCCCGAAATCTATCACGATGCCGAGGTGCTGGATCGCCCAACGACCCTCGCCAACAAGTTTTCGGCTGACGCTATGCAAACGCAGTGCGATCGGCAAATTGCGGAGTTTGTTGCGGCGGCCGGAATTGCTCACCGCGTCCATCGAATCGTCTGCGAATGCCCAGAGAACATACCGCCGATAAGCGAAATGGCCGCGAGACTGCGGATGAATGAGCGCACCCTGCGCAGGAAACTAACTGCGGACGCGACTTCCTTTGGTGAGATTGTCAATCTTGTGCGAACCGAGGTGGCCCAGGAGAGCCTTCGCAAGACCGACCTCTCTGTCGAGGATATCGGCGCCCTCGTTGGGTTTAATGATGCAGCAAACTTTCGAAAAGCTTTTCGCAAGTGGACGCGGAAGACCCCTAAAGAGTATCGTACGCGGTTGGCGCTCGCCGGCGGCGATAAATTGCCCAGGGTACAGCACCTATCACGTTTTGGCTTGCTCCCCTGACCACGCGATGCTGAAATACCTCCATTTAGGCCGTGTGGGCGGACTCCCTGGACGTGCTTTTCTGACGGATTCCCGAATCGGGATTTGTTCGAAATCACTGCGTGACCGGCATCGGGGAGCCGGGCTTGCGCTTGAGCGCGATTTTCCGCTCGACGTCTACACCAAGCTCCACGTGATGGAGATGAAGCCGGCGTTCCGCGAAGTGACGGCCGGTCACGAAGACCAGATGTACAAGATGGCCAAGACTATGCTGTCGATGCCGCGACCGCGCGGCCAGATGCCCGACGAGAGCCAGGTCGCGAATGGTGTGAGCCATCGGCCCGACATGCCAGAAGCGGCGCGGTACGAAGGCGACGTATGGCCGCGTGCCGATGACGTGACGGATGAGATACCGGTTTCGGACGCTGGGCCGCGGACGGAAATGGCGAGATCGGTGCCAAGGCCAATCGGCGACATGCCCGCCGCGATCGCTGCCGCTTCACCGCCGCTCGAACCACCTGGCGTGCGAGTCAGGTCCCAAGGGTTGTTCGATCGGCCCGTGAGCAGGTTATCGGTCTCGACCATGTAGGAGAATTCAGGAAGGTTGGTCTTCGCCAGCAGGATGCCGCCTGCCTTCTTCATGCGCGCGACGCTCGTCGCGTCGACGCCCGGAACGCGGTCCTTGAAGATCGGCGAGCCGCGCTGGGTGGCTACGTCCGTCCGCCGTGTCGATCGAGTCCTTCACCGTGAAAGGCACACCGTGCAGCGGGCCGAGTTCGTCGCCCGCCAACACCGCTGCCTCCGCCGCCTTTGCAGCGTCGAGCGCACCGGTCGCGAGCGTGACGATCGCATTGATCTTTGGGTTCACCGCCGCGATGCGATCCAGATGCGCCTGCACCACTTCGACCGGCGAGACCTCTTTGGTGCGGATCAATTCGGCCAGCCTGGTCGCGTCGGAATAGGTAAGATCGGCTCTCATTGGGTCCCTCAACTCATGCTTCTGGTAGCCCCGTATTCAACTCTCAGGTCCACGGCTGACCCGCGCCGAACGACCAGTCCTCCCGCTTTACGAAGACGAGATTGATCATGATATCATCCGGGCGGATACTGAGCTTGGCCTTGAGCTCGTCGGCGATAAATCGATAGAAGGCAAATTTCGTCGTCGGTTCGTTGCCGACTGTACTGGTCACCTGAACCAGAACGAAATCGGGCGATCGTTCGAACCCGAGAAACTTCGCGTCGTAAATCAGGTTTTCGGAAGAATGCTCGCCGACGACGACAAATCGGTCGCCGTCCGGCGCCTTCAGGACATCGACGATGCCGCGATAGACGATGTCGGCCAAGGTGGCGCGGTAGTCGGCCGGTTTTCCATGAAGTAGATCGATACGTGCGAAGGGCATGGGTAATCTCCAATTCGAGAGACGGGGATCTGTGCGATCGGGCGTGATGGAGGTTTGGAGCCTTGCAAGGCTCGGCGCCGTATCACGGAGACAAAGGCGTGAATGAGTTCCGCTCAGCCTGCCGCCCACTTAGAAAGGCTTCATGCGTCATCGTATGAGAAAATATTTTGAAATCACGTGTTGTTGCTACACGCTGTTCCTCTTCGCTTGTAGTCGCAGTGCAATCAGTCAGTGTGATTACGTTGAAACCGCGCTCATAAGCGGATCGCATTGTGGACTCCACGCAGACATTAGTAAGAAACCCGGCTAGGACGACGTTTTGGACTTCGCGACCGCGGAGAATAAAGTCGAGGTTCGTCGTAGCAAAGCAATCAAGCCCGCGCTTGCCCTCGATGATGATGTCTTCCGGCAAGGGTTTGAGTTCCTCGATGATCTCGGCGCCCCAGGTGCCTTTGCGAAATGCCTTGGTATCTACGATCTCCTTCAGAATTCCGTAGGGATGTCTGGAGGTTTCTGGATAGCCCTGGGCGAACGTAATGGGGGTCAGCATGATGGTGGCCCCCAGTGCACGGGCTTCCTTCGCCAGCTTTAGACTATTAGACAGCATGCCGGTGCTCTCCATGACGTCACGTACAGCGTCATGCTGGGCACCACCCGGCTTTACGAAATCGTTCTGAAACTCAATCATCACAACTGCGGTCTTTTTGGGGTCCATGATTGAGTTCTCCCTAATGGGTTCAACAGCCTACGGGATTGGAGCAACAGGACAGCCCCGCCGCAACTATGCTGCGAGCAACTTGTCAACGGTAATTGGTAACGAGCGTACGCGTTTGCCGGTTGCGTGATAGATCGCGTTCGCGACCGCGGCGGCAACAGCCACGATCCCGATTTCGCCTAGCCCTTTGACGCCGAGCGGAGAGACCTCGGGATCGGGCTCATCGACGAAGATCACATCGATGTTCTGGATGTCGGCATGCGCCGGCACATGATATTCGCCGAAGCTGTGGTTGATCCATTTTCCGAGCGTGGTGTCTGGTATGGACTCCTCGAATAAGGCCATGCTGATTCCCATCACTGCTCCACCGAGGATCTGGCTGCGCGCCGTTTTGGGATTGATAATTCTTCCTGACGCAACAGCAATCACCACCCGCGTCACACGGACCTGATCCAATTCTTCATCGACACGCACTTCGACGAACCCCGCACTATGCACGTTGCGGGCTTTCTCGTGCTCCGAGACCATACCGCCAATGCCGGGGGCTGCCGCCTCTTCCGCCTCGACTGCATCGAGACCACGAGCCTGAGATTGGCCACCACAAGTCGTTTCTTCGCATTTTCCGCCTTTGCGTGTCCCGCCCTGATCTGTTTTGCTGCATTTCCCGCGGAGACGTCCTGACTCGCGATGTCCTGTAGTTCGGCAAGATATTGCAGCGAAAGTCCCGCGGCGAACAGCCGCTGCGCCAATCCAGCCCGATCAATCTCAGTTCGCCGGCAATGGCCAGCGATTGCCGTCAGATTCGCGGCGACTTCGGCAGGAAGATGTACGGAAGCGGTTTCTTGCGCTGCTTCTTGTGGCTGCAGTACTCAAAGATACTGCATTATCGTGCGCACGCATTACCGGGTTTGTTTATGATGTCGTGCTCGGTATTGAGCCCATGGGGAAATCCAATTTGTGCCCGTCACGTTTGTATAGTGCGTCGTAAGTAGCCTCGGGAAGATCGCCGAACTCAACCCAATCACGGTTGGGTGCACTGAGCGCCGCCGAATTGCGGGCCGAAATCCTTGCCCAATTTCAATCCGATACTCCGGGAAGGCCGCTTGCTCAAGGTCATCCCGGCACCGGGCGAGGGGGGTGCCGAACGTCGTCAAACACCGCGATCGGGGGCACGGGGGCACGGAGCGACGATGACGACGAGATCGGAGATGGTCACGGTTAGTAGAATTGACCAGCGTGGCACAATTCCGCTTCGCCTCACTTGGCACTATCGTATTTGGCACCGATTGGCATTGGCACGGTTTGACACTTGAGATGCGGCATGCTTCGGCGTTCGCCACATCCGGCGCGCTAGGTCGCTATGCGCGCGCGCCATCTACTTCGGACGAGTGATACGAACAATCAGTGCGAATCCCGATACATGTGTTTTCGCATAACTTGGCAGTTGCGCAAAGAACGGTGGACATTGAGAAGCAACGGTTTATCCTTTGCATATCTTATCTACACGGGGAATCATGAAATGGCGGTGCTGGGTTATGCTCGCGTGAGCACGGCTGACCAAGAGCTTGACGGCCAAGTGGCGGCGCTGAAGACGGCAGGAGCGGCGACGGTCTTCAAGGAGAAGGTGTGGGGAGTGCGCGCTGACCTACCGCAACTCGCGAAGCTCATGAAGGCGCTCAAGGCAGGCGACCTCGTAATCGTCACCCAGTTCGATAGGCCGGCCGTGCCGTCGAGCAACTTCGGAAACGACCGCGCCAGGAGGAAGCGTTTCTTCGACTCCCCCACTCATTGCCGCTGGTCTAGGTGTTTCGTCCAGGAAAGTCGTGGCGGGGAGCGCTCGCGGACGAAGTGGGCCAGCTTCTCGTTCAGATACGATCATGAGAAGTTCTAAAATCAGATGATGATATCGTGAAATTCGCATTCCGCTGGGCGGGCGTGATTAGGCGCCAGCGCAGGGTTGTGGCGATAGAGCGTTGAGCAATAGGGGCACACATACTCGACGTCCTCACCCATGTCACAGAAGACATGCGGATGATCCTGTGGCGGCAGCGCGCCCATGCACATGAATTTTTTGGCACCGATCTCGATGACCTGAACGCCCAGGTCGTTATGGAAATGAGGAATGACTTCGTTGGTCATGTTGTCGGAACACTTTGCCACCGCCTTGAGTTCCAAATTCGTCAATCTGCGGCGGCACGTCAAACCGATCGCGCTTGATCGCAGCCGCTGATCGCCCCGCGCAAGACGTCCGCGGTTGGGCATACCGGAGGGATCTCGATCCTTCGGGTTAGGTGCGAGGTTGCTTGACACCGAGCCTAGTTCGGGACTTCACCGCGTGGGTGGCTCGTGGCCCCGCGGCCGCGAGCAACAACTTGACCGAAGATTTCTTTTTGCCTTCTTGCGCTCCCCCAGTTTTCACGCGCAACTCGCAGCACGGGCAGGCCCCCCCTCTCCTCACTCGGCCGCCACTTCCGGTTCCCCTGTCGTTTCCTCTAAGCCCGTTCATCATGTTTGCCTCCTAACTGTCGTCAATCTATTCTAGATTATTGGCAATCAGTCGAAGCAAAATGTGGAAATCCCCAACGGAACTATCATGGCGCGCATAGCAGGCACGAAGAATAAGCGAACGCTGCTCCGCGAATCACAGGAAGCCATGAGCATCGAGCGTGATCCCAACAAGATCGCCGACATGCTTTACATCATGGAATACTCGGCAACGTTCTACTTCACGCGGGCCGTTGCCGGTGCCAGTGGCAAACAGAAGGGTAAGGCGAGACGCACCGCGGCTCAGGTCGACGAGGATTTCGATAGGGCCACACGTATTGCCGGGATGGCCGCGCCATATCGGCACCCGCGCCTGTCGGCCGTGAAGGTCGCCGGCGGTGCGAGCAATCCGGTGCACTTCAAGGACGATGCGACGGCGGAGGAACTGCGCGCGGAGATCGAGCGCCGGCTCAACATATTGCAGGAGGCCGGCATCCTTGAGCTAAAAGTTATCGAGACGCCCGAGGTGCAGTAGCGAGTGGCACCGATCTTCACCGACTTCCGACCGCCCGCAGATTGCTACCAAAAATCGCGGCGGTGCCAAATAGTGCCACTAGCCATCCGGCGTTGTGACTCTGTCATTTCCGCCGACACCCGGCTGCCCAGCGTTTAGCGCCCCAATCTTCCCGTTCGCGGCGCACGGCAGGAGATTTGGTATTTTTGATCTTGAGCCAGTCATCGACGCGGCCAGAACGGTAGTGTGAGCCTAGGCGCTTGGATACGATCCCCTCGTAGCCCAGCATGCAGGCATGCTTGAAGATAGTCGCACCTTCGCAGTCGAAGTGAGCGTTGAATGCAATTCCATCAGCCGTGCCTTTGAGTACATCAGCCAGCAGCCTTTGCGGTTCTCCAGGGTAGACCATTTAAGGTTTTCGCCGTTGAGTTCGATCAAGTCGAACGCGCAAAGGATGGCAGCGTCATCGTGGTGACGATGGCGCAGCAGATCGAAGACCGAGAGACCATCCGCGTTTACGACGATGGCCTCACCGTCGATCAAACATGAGCGCACCGGTAAGGCCTCGACCGCTGCGACTATCTTCGGAAAACGCGCCGCAAAATCATAGCCGTTGCGAGTGAACAGGCGGACGCGATCCTCGCTGCGCAAAGCCATGATGCGGAAACCGTCGTGCTTGATTTCATGCACCCAACCGGGACCGGAGGGCGGCTCACCTGCCGGGCGCGGCAGGCATGGGCGGGGGTTCTTCGCGAGCATTGATGCAGGGAAATCGTTGGCTATTTGTTGGGGAAGGGGCGCGTTTATCTACGCAATTTGCATGGCGCGGTCGAGAGGGGAATAGGTGGCGGCTGGAATCAAAATCCCGTGCGCGAATGCGTTTACCGGCCCTTTACCGCGGCCGATGCATGGTGCGCGTGCACTGCCTAGCGTATCCTGTGTTGCGTATTGGAATGAGCAAAGGGCTCTCGGGTTTGCCGAGGGCCCTTTGTGTTCCGGGGTAGCCAGGGGCCAGGGAAGGCCGAATTGAGACGCTTTTCATGTTCACCCACGGCTCTCCGCGAAGCAAAAGGAGGCGGTCGATTCGTGGGGGAGCCCAGGCGGCGCTTGCGCCGTTCCCACATTTCAGCGGATCGAACAATTCTCCGAAGCGCCGGTGGCGCCGTCAGCAAGTGTCAATTAGTGCCATCACAGCCGCAATCATCAACCTGCCAGCGTAACCTTAATCTCTGGAAAAAATAGAGATTCAGCGTCCGCGATGCTTTGAAGGTCGGGGTCGCGCGTTTTTGTAATGCGTACCCAGCGCGCGCCCTAGGCCCCTGGCGCGTCGCACGCGCGCTAGGGGTTCTTAATAAGCAGCAGAAACATGTTCAAAATTCCAGCCTATGACCCGTTCAGCATCATTCTGATGGGCGTAGGAATATTGTTGGCTGCAAAACTGGCCCTTTCCTATTGAAGCCGAGCGTTGCCGTTGCGCTGACTTAGGGTGTCGTCGGGCATAGTTTTGCTCTTGGTCTTGTATAGCCATTGGGACGTTTACCATTGCACTGACATAGACCGGGTCAGGACGCGCCGTGTTAGCCGCGCGGCGATAGCGAAGGGCGAACGCTTGGCTTGTGGAGCGCGCCGGTAAGATTTCTCGTTTAGGCTTGGGGGTGCTCCAGGCGTTAAAGACCCCCCTTGGCCCGGCTTACCCTCGCAATTCCCCCTCCGTGGGGAAAGCTGGTAGCTACGGATGTACGCGGGTGAGAGATAAAACAAAGCTCGAAAGCGTGGGCAGGAGGGACGACCGCTTAAGCGGCAGCTAAAATGCTCGCCGGCGTTTGCGCCGTTCCGGTTTGCCAAGATCGCGTTTGCGTGGATCGGGCCACTGGCGCCGGTCGTCATCGAGGACTTTGCGAAGCTCGTCGAGCACCTTCGCTCTGACCCTCAGGCGCCAGCGGGCGAAAGTTTCACTGGTGGCTCCTGCCGCGCGTTCCTCTTTCCATCGAGCACGCATCGCGGCAATTTCCAGCAAGTCCGGATGTGATTTTGTTTTCGTCATAATCAGATTGTTACGGGCAACCCCTAAGAACTCCTTGCACGGATGAACTCCTTGCACGGATTGTCTGGGGCGACACTCGTTGGGCCTCCGGCGGCGGCCGCCATTGAGGGAGCCCGCGCAATGCGCCTTGACCCTATTGCCGCGAACCGCCAAGCCTTCTATTTCGTCACGCCGCTAGGACCCGGTCGCGGGCATTTGCTCGAGCCGGCTCGGTGCCTTCGGCTCATGGTCCAGCGCAGCGAGAAATCGGTCTGCCCAGTGTTGGATGTCATTGTGTGAGAGCACCCGGAACAAAGCGTCGTGCCGCTCGCGCCGCTCGGCGAGCGGCATCGAGAGCGCCTGTCCGATGGCCGCCGCGACACTGTCGGGATCGTAAGGATTGACCAGCAGCGCCTCTCGGCATTCATGAGCCGCGCCAGCGAACCGCGATAGGATGAGCACACCCGGGTCGTCAGGATTCTGCGAAGCGACATATTCCTTGGCGACGAGGTTCATGCCATCGCGCAGCGGAGTCACGAGCCCGACGCGGGCGGCGCGATAAAGCCCGGCAAGTGTCGAATGACTGTAGGTGCGGTTGACGTAGCGGATCGGCGTCCAATCCGCCTCCCCATAAGAGCCGTTGATGCGTCCCGCCGCCGATCCAATTTCTTGTTCCATGTCGGCATATTCTGGAATCTCGGTCCGGCTTTTGGGTGCGATCTGTAGATAAGTCACTTTACCCCGCCAGTCAGGTTGCGTTTTCAGAAATAGCTCGAAGGCCGAAAGGCGATTGGCGATTCCTTTCGAGTAGTCCAAGCGATCAACCCCGATGATCAGCGCTCGGTCATTGAGGCTCGCGATCACTTCCTTGACGAACGGCAACTGTATCGAACGTTGGGCAAGCTCGGCGAAACCCGCAGTTTCGATCCCAACCGGGAATACCCCGATTTGAATTGTCCGATCGGCGAGCACGAAATTGAAGTCGCGGCTGTGCAGGCCGCATTCTCGCGTAAGATATCGGCTGAAATTGAAGGCGTCATCGCCGGTCTGGAACCCAACGAGGTCGTATTCGCAAAGCGATGGAACAAGACGCTCGTGGTTGGGTAGTGCGGCAAGCATTTCCGGTGGAGGACAGGGTATGTGAAGAAAAAAGCCGATACGATTCTTATGTCCGCGCTCACGCAGCGCCCTGGCAAGCGGAATCAGATGATAATCATGCACCCAGACCAGGTCGTCAGGCCCCAGTACTTGGTGTAATTCGCGCGCAAAATGATCGTTGACACGCAGATAACCACTCAGGTCTCGCCGCGAGAACTCGGCCAGATCGATTCGATAATGCAGGATCGGCCAGAGCACCCAATTCGTGAAACCGTTGTAGTATTCGCGATAGTCCTCTTTGGAGAGATCGAGCGTGACGTAGCTAATACCGCCGCGTTCCGCCCGCTGCGTCGAAATCCTGGTGCTGGCGCCGATCTTTCCGCTCCAGCCGAACCAAATGCCGGATTTTTGTTTGAGTGCCGCGTTGACGGCGACTTCAAGTCCGCCTGCGCGAACCTTTGCATTTCTGTCCGGAATCGCGAACTCTGTTAGAAACGATGACAAGCTGCGGCAATAGCGCGCTCTCCGCGAAACTGATCGGCTCGGTCTAAGCGTGACCCGGCAGCCGTGTTTTTCTTAACCCTTCAATCCTGTGGGCGCCCCACAAATTAGGGCATATACTGGCCGCGCCGCTGCAGCCTACGGCGTCGTCTCCGGTCGATCGCTTCGTGCCAGGACGCGCGTCCGATCACGCAGCATGACCGGTCGGCTCGGATATTGACAAACCCGGCCGCGATAGATTGCGCGGGCGATCGTCAGGTTGTCATGCCGGTCGACGATCTCTTCCTGGCCTCGACATTCAGTCCACGCCGCGTGAGGGCTTACGCAACACAGGTTGAGGTCCTTGGCACCGCGCCCGAGCATGTGAGGACCCTGGCACTGATCGACAATGAGCTAGTCTTTGGCACTAATTGGCACTGACACTGATTTGGCCGGTTGCAGTCGCTACCCCCAAAAGGTTCAAGACCGCCGTCGGTGAACCCGTTAAGCATAAATCATTGAAGCATAGCGAGCCACACCCGAAACATCAGCCACCTTAGCCGCAATGCGCTCGCGCACAAGACCGCGGGAAATTTCAGCCTGTGCCAAATAGTGCCGCGCGGATCCGCTTGAGAGGACCCGAGACGCCCTGAGGTGCCAGTTCCGTAGCTTCCCGGATGGACCCTGAACTCGACAACCAACACATCTCCTTTCTTGCCGGATGAATAGTCGCTAGGCCGCCGCTGGTCGCTTTTATGCCGAGACATTTCCCGACAGCGCGGTGGGTACGATCCAACGAGCGTCCTCGGCGTCCTTGTCGTACCAAAGGCAGATGGTGTTCGCCATCGCGTATCCTTCTGTGCGTCGATGCAATCGTGACAAGCAGTCAATCGTAGTTCACCTTTGGGAAAAGTCGCCGCGACCTTCGGGCGTCAGATCGAGAAGTCCCCACAGCGGATCTATCCTTGCCACCGACAGCGCTTGAACGGCTAACAGCACAACCAATGCAGGCGCATGACCGTCAAGCAGCCCATCGGGATAAAAGCCTCTCAATTGTTCCCGTGGAGGTGCCGGATTTCCAGGCTGAATTGATTGGTTAAGCGCCAGAGTTGAGTCGTTCCGAAAATCGGCTCCCGCGGAGCCACGCAGGCACGGTTCCGATGGATGCCCGAACTGCAGCTCAAACTCGCGCTTCCAACCCGAGGCGCGGCCGAGCGAGACAGTCGCGCCACAGACTTCGCTAGCTTCACAGCCCCGCTTAGCGCGGATATCGCCTGCCAAAAATATCCGAGCAGGCTGTTTTTGCCATTACGGCTCCTGCGCGTCCATTAATACGAAGGCGATGCGACAAGGCTCTTTGCCGTGGTTGAGCCAAGCATGGTTAGTCGCCTGCTGAACTACAACGTCTCCGGCTTTGAGGTGTACGGTACCCTCGTCGAGCATCATGTCGATCTCGCCAGCGACGACGATCGCGTAATCGACGGTACGGGTGCGGTGCATTAGAGGATTGGTTGGAGGCACTCCACGTTTCGGAGCGTCAGCGCCCACGACATTCATCATCGTGTTCACGTCAAGCTTATCTACTTCCGGCCCTACCGGCGGAAAGTCAACGATGAGCATGTAGCTGCCCCCATTTGAAGGGGCGAAACCCTTTCGCGCCGCAGAGCGGTCGGTGTCCCACGCAAAGTCGGCTGGACCTTTTTCGGTCACCCAAATGGAAGCCACGCCTTCTCCCGCGCCACCAATCTTGAGCGGTACTTTGCTATCGAACAGAATCGACGATTTGTTGCTCTTATCGAGCGTGGTGACGACACGATAAATCGTGTTGTCCTGCGCAAACGAAGGCGCCGGGTTCAGCGCCGCCACGCTCAACCCAACCAACAGTGTGACCAGGCCAGTACTCCTCTTCATCCGTCCCTCCCTGCATTATCTCTATGCCGAACTTGCTCTCCGGGTAGCCGGTACTGCTCGACTGAATTCGCATTGTGACCCTTTTGCCTCGCGAGGACCACAGGGTTCGTCTCTTTAAAGTGAGTCGCGGCCGCGCCCCATGCCCGTCGAGACCCTGCGAGGGCGTAAGTTAAAGAGTCCAGGGCAGGGAACGGCCGCGGCTGTCCGCACCTCGGACTCGGCTTTTGCCGCCGTTGTGCCCACGGTCAGGGTCGCGGCAATCTACGCAAAGACGAGCAACCTCAAGAAAGCTCGCATGGGAGGAGACGCTATGAACAGACACCCATTGCGTCCGATCACAGAAGAACAGGTCGCGCGTTTTCGCGAGGATGGTGCAATCTGCATTCGCAACGTCCTCGACCGCGAATGGTGCGAGCGCATGAATGCGGCGGTTGAGCGGTTGTTGCTCAAGCCGGGAAAGCGTGCGCGAGAAGCCACCAAAGCAGGCGATCCCGGCCGCTTCCACATGAATGTATTCATGTGGCGGTGGGATCCGGATTTTCGTGAGTTCGCGCTGCAGTCACCCTTGCCAGAACTTGGCGCGGCTCTGCTGGGCGCCGACCGAGTGTCGCTGTTCTACGACCAAGCGTTTATCAAGGAGCCGGGTACGCGGTCTGCGACGGATTGGCATCAGGACCTGCCGTTCTGGCCTGCTTTGGGTGATGACATCATTTCGCTTTGGGTTGCCCTCACGCCGGTGACGATTGAGGGGAGCGGCGTCGAATATGTGGCCGGCTCGCACAAATGGGGCAAATTCTACCGTGCTGTAACTCCGGATAAAGACGCGAAATTCACCAATGTGGAGCTGGAGGAATGTCCCGATTTTTCCCAGCTCAAAGACGCGTCGCAACATCGATTCTTGTCATGGGAATGCGACGCCGGTGATATCATCTGCCATCATCCGCTGGTCGTCCACGGCGCCGGTGGCAACGCGTCATCGAGTCGCCGTGCCGCGATTTCGGTTCGCTATGCGGGTCATGATGCCCGCTGGGACCCGCGCCCGAATGTGATGAAGATCGAGGGCGAGCCGGAGAAAGTGCTGCGCGCGGGCGACCCGCTCGTCCTCGACGGAGTGTTTCCGATAACGTGGGTGCGCGAACGCGCACAGCAAATAATATGACGTGAAGGTTGCCGGCAAGCGGACAACCGACTGGGAGGATCAAAATGGACCGGCGCAGGTTTCTAGCCGCCGCCGCGGCTGTGCCCGTGGCGACTATGCTTGGCGACAGCCGTGCTCGAGCGGAGGATCACCTGAAATGGACGGTGTTTACTCCGGATAATGAGGTAACGTTCCGGACTGTGATGAAACCGTTTGCCGAAACGGTTCAGCGCGAATCCGATAACGCCGTGGTTTTTGACCTCTTTCCGAACGGTGCGCTTGGCCGTAATCCTGGAAGCCAGCCGCAGATGGTCGTCGACGGCGTTGCCGACGTGGCCTGGGTCGTTCCGTCTTATTCGCCTGGACGCTTTCCGGATACCGAAGTCCTGGAGCTTCCCGGGCTGTTCAAAGACTTGCGAGAATCCTCTCTTGTGGCCACGCGGCTCAATCAGCGCAAGGCGTTCAACGATTACGGCGATTTCTATGTGATAGGTATGTGGGGCACGGCGCCCTATTCGATCCACACCAACTTTCCCGTCGCGTCGATCAAAGACCTCAAAGGCAAGACCATCCGCGCCTCAAGCAAAAACGAGAGCGCTGCGCTTCGCGCCTTTGGCGCCGTCCCTATCGGAATGCCGGTGACCGAAATCCCTGAGGCGATCAGCCGGGGAACCATCAGCGGCACGACCTCGCACCTGTCGCCGTTTTTCGACTTCGGGCTTGATCGGGTCACCAACAACCACTTTTTCATCGGGCTCGGCGTCGTTCCCCTGGCGATTGTCATGAACAAGAAAAAATTCGACGAGCTGCCACAGTCTGCGCGCACTGTGATCGAACGCAACGCGGGTGATCCGCTCACGAACCGATGGATCGAGTCTGTCACTGCATTCAACGAGGAAAATCTTGAAAAGCTCAAGAGCAATCCAAAAAACAAGATCGTATTTCCCTCAGAGGCGCAACGGGACGAAGCGCAGAAGCTGTTGGCGCCGGTGCGAGAAGGGTGGGTCGAGGCGAGCGACCGGCATCGAGAGCTGAAGAGCGCACTTGACACCGAGCTTGCGGCGGTCCGCGGAGAAGGGAAGGGCTAGCAGCATGCTCGCTCCAACTGTTCCACTTGTCCCTTTTTCGGCTCGCCGCGCTCGCCGGCGATATCTTGCGTGGAATCATTGAACCCAATGGTCGACGCTGTTGAGCGAAAACGGCAATGACACGGATCGACTTGGCGACCAAGGCGCTGGCGCGGGCGCTCGCGGTTTTAGGCCTTGGCGTGCTTCTGTGTTTTGCCGCGATGACGATTTTGGATGGGTTATTGCGGTTTTTCTTCGCCAACCCGATCGACATTGTCCGTGACGCCGCCAACCTTGTCGCGGCGTTTGCGGTCGCCTGCTGCATCCCGGTCGCGATCGTCGAGCGAAGCAACATTACCATCCGTTTCCTGCCAAGCATTTTCGGGAGCCGCGTTGGACAACTGGCCGACATTGCTGCGGCGGCTCTGGTCGAGCTCGTCCTGATCCTGATGACGTGGCAGTTCATCGTCTTCGCCAACCAGGCTCGGTTGAACAGTTCGGCGACGTGGATGCTGCGCATTCCAACGGCTCCCATCTGGGCAGCCGTAGCGTCCATTTTTGGCATCAGCGCCGTCCTACAGATCGTGGTCTCCATCAAGACGATGCGCGGCGATTACATGAATGGAAGTCCGACCAGCGCGGACTGAGACGTCGGGAGGAAGCAACTTGCAACCGGCGGTGATTGGCGCATTGGGGATCGCGGCGCTGTTTGCTTTGATCTTGCTGCAGGTGCCCATCGGTTTCGCGATGATAACAGTCGGGGTTGTCGGATTTGCGTTGCAGGGCGGCGGCTGGATGCCCGCATTTTCCTTCCTCGCGCAGGAGCCTTCTTTTGTACTTTCTTCCACCGATCTCGCCGCTGTGCCACTGTTCCTTTTGATGGGGGTGTTCGCCAGCGTCGCCGGCTTCTCGGAGGACGTTTATCGTGCCGCCGCGGCGTTTCTCGGCCATCGGCGTGGCGGCCTTGCTTACGCGACAATCGGCGGCTCCGCCGCGTTCGGCGCGATCTGCGGTTCAAGCACGGCAACCGCGGCCACCTTCGGCAAGGTCGCGCTGCCGCAGATGCTTGACCGCGGTTATTCGCCCGCTTTCTCGACCGGCGTGATTGCGGCGGGAGGCACGCTGAAATCGCTGATTCCGCCGTCGCTGGTTATGATCATCTATTGCGTCGTCGCAAAGACATTCATTCTCGACATGTTCGTGGCTGCCGTGGTTCCGGCGTTGATGACCATCGCCTTCAACCTCGTCGCCATAGCGATCGTGGTGCGGCTTCGGCCCCAAATTGCCCCCCTCAGCGCACGACTGCCCTGGAAGGAACGGCTCGTTGCGCTTCGGCGGGCGGCGCCATCGCTCGCGCTGCTCCTGGGCGTCTTTGTCGGTATCTACAGTGGCATTTTTACCGTAAACGAGGCCGCTTCGGCCGCAGCGGTCCTTGCGCTGCTGCTCGCCCTCGCGCGGCGCCGGCTGGCCTGGAGAGGGCTGGTTCGCGGCATGTACGAGGCGGCGTCCGTGACCGCGATGCTGTATTTGATCCTGATGGCCGCGCCGATCTTCACGTATTTCATCAATCTGGCGCACGTTCCGGACGCGCTGGTGCGGTGGATCGACGGCCATCGGTTTCCGCCGCTCGGAGTGATTTTCACGTTGACGATGGTCTACATTCTGCTCGGCACGTTTTTCGAGGAGATGTCGTCTATCCTTATCACCCTGCCGCTGATCCTGCCGATTATCGTCAATCTTGGATATGATCCGCTGTGGTGGGGCGTTATCTGTTTGATCCAGGTCGAAATGGCGTTGATCCACCCGCCGATGGGAATTATCGTTTTCCTGCTTCACGCTATTGCGCCAAGGATACCTATGAGTACGATCTATCGCGGCGTGGTTCCGTTTCTCATCGCCGATTTCGCCGTGCTGATCATTCTTATTTTGCTACCGGGAATCGTCCTCTGGTTGCCGCGCACCTTCGTGCATTAATGTTCAGGTGCAAGCGTCGATCATCCTACCGGCGCGGTCGCGTGTTGCATCCGCGATGCGGCTTGCGGTCAAGATGAGCAGCGGCGAAAACTCGATCTCGGCCCGTTCGATCGTCAAGGCCGATGAAATCCAGATCAGCGATAAGCTTCCGAGTACGCGCGTCCCCTGACGAATAGGCACGGCGATACCCGTGGTCTTCGGATTGATCTCGCGGTCCTGGATCGCATAGCCCTTGGCCCGGATCGCGTCCAACAGCACAGTCAGGCGCTCCCTCTCGCGCGCTCCCCGATCCTCGGGAGCCTTCGATCGCGAAAGCATCTCGAGGATCACGCGCCGCTCCTTCGCCGGACAGAGCGCAAGATAGCAACGGCCGGCGGCCGTGCGCAGCATAGGTAACGAACGTCCGACCATCCCGTGATCGATTGAGAGCGTACTCGCTTCGTGGGTGGTTTCGCGCACCAGCATGCGACCCGCTTCGAAGGTCATCAGTGCCACGGGCCACACCACCCGGCGCGTCAATTGCGTCATCATCGGCGCCGCAACGTCGGCTATCCAATCATCCTCGGCGAAGCCGTCGCTCAGCGCGCGCACCCGGCTTGTCAAGCAGTAGCGGTCGTGCGGGCTGCCTCGAGCCACGAAGCCGGCGCGGCTTAGCGTTTCCAATAACCGGTACACGGTCGGTCGGGGCAGATGCGTGTCGTGTGCCAGTTCGACGACGGATGGAAGCCTGCGGCGGTTCATGGCAACCAGCAAAGCAAGGCCGCGTTCGAGCGAACGCACATTGCCGCCCCGTGCCTTACCGTTTCCTTGTACCATGCTCGATGATCCTGCCCGCCGATTGTCCACTCTGCGGACATGTAGTCAAGACCGCTGGCCGCGGTCCGTTCTCACGTTTTAATTTGCTCCAAAATCGGAGGGAGGAGCCGACATGTCCGTGGCAGCATCTCACATCGAAGGTCGGCGAGTGCCACTCAGCATGAGCCATATTGGACTCTACGTTCACGACCTCCCGAGGATGGAAGATTTCTACACCCGAGTGCTCGGGTTCACCGTCACCGATCGGGGCAAAGTGCGCGGCGCTGACATCGTTTTCACGAGCTGGGATCCCAAGGACCACCATCAGGTCGCCTTGGTGACCGGGCGGCCGAAAGATCTCGCTTATAATCACATCAACCAGATTTCTTTCCGCGTGAACTCTGTCGAAGACCTGCAAGCGGTTTGGAAACGCGTGAAGAATGAAGCGGACGTCACCGATATGCGGCCAATGGACCATGGCAACGCTTGGTCGCTGTACTTTCGCGATCCCGAGGGCAATCGCCTCGAGGTATTCTGTGACACGCAATGGTACATCGAGCAGCCGTGCATCGAGGAGCTCGATCTTTCGCTGCCGGCCGATCAAATTCGCGCCAAATCGGACGCCTTTTGTCGTAACGCGCCGGGCTTCAGGCCGATCGAGGACTATCAGGCCGAGATCGCCGCCAAAATAGGCCTGAGCAAATCCTGACGGCCAGGTCAGCCAGCATGGCCGCGCCGGATTTTGATGTCTGCATTATCGGTTACGGGCCGATCGGTGCGAGCCTGGCGAATCTGCTCGGACAAAGTGACATGAAGACCGTCGTGCTCGAGCGCGAGTCTTCGGTTTATCACCTTCCGCGCGCGGTAGCGCTGGACGGCGAAGGCATGCGTCTCGTTCAGACGATGGGGCTCGCCGACGAATTGTTGCCGCAGCTGAACATCAGTCGCAACATCCGCCACGTCAACGCGGAAGGCAAATTGCTCCTGCTACTGACTCGCAGCGGCGTCGGGCCGGAAGGCTGGCATAACGCCTATCGTTTTTACCAGCCGGAGTTTGAGGCTGTCTTGCGTCGCGGTGTGTCGCGCTATCCGTCGGTCGATGTGCGGGAGCGCTGCGAAGCGTTCGCACTCGAGGAAGCCGACGACTATGTCCGCGTCCGCTACGATAATCTCGGCGATGGAACGATTGCTGAGTTGACCGCGCGCTATATCGTCGGCTGCGACGGTGCACGTTCGACGGTCAGGCGCTTGATGGGAGCGGCGCTGCAAGATCTGCGCTCGCACGAGCGCTGGGTGGTGCTTGATATGATTCTTGAGCAGCCGCCGGCCGGCGTCCCGGAGGCTACCGACGCGACCGGTCGCGTCGTCGACGCGATACAGTATTGCGATCCGGCTCGGCCGACGACTTTCGTTCCAATGCCCGGCAAACGTCACCGTTGGGAATTTATGCTGATGCCGTATGACGATCCGGCGACGATCACGCAGCCGGACCGGATCTACCAGCTGCTAAGGCCTTGGGATATCGACCCGGCGACTTCGTCGATCGAGCGGGCCGTCATCTACACATTCCATTCGGCACTTTCCAACAAATGGCGGCTTGGGCGGTTGGTGCTGGCGGGGGATTCCGCGCATCAGATGCCTCCATTCCTTGGGCAGGGTATGTGCTCAGGTCTGCGTGATGTCGCCAACTTGGCGTGGAAACTTCGTGACGTGATCCGCGGAACAGCAACGGACGATTTGCTCGACAGCTATGAAACCGAGCGCACCGAGCACGTGCGTGCTCTTATTGAGCTCGCTGTCGATCTGGGCAGCGTTATCCAGACCACCGATCCCGAGAAAGCGCGGCAGCGCGACCACGACCTCGTCGCCAACCCGACAATGCTGCGACCGATCGCGCCGCGGCTAGGCCCCGGTCTGCACGGCGATGCGCCGCCGCCCGCGGCGGCCCGCGCTGTGCAACTGCGACTGGCCGATGGAAGGCTGCTGGATGACCACGTGGGCTATCGCTACGCGATGTTAGCGGATCATCGCTTTGTCGATGCGTTGCCAGCCGCAACACGCGCCGTGCTTGATAACGAGCTTGTTCTAATTGTCGCGGAGGGCGAGGCGGTTGCCTATCTCGAGGATCTCCGCGCCGATGCGGTCATCATCCGTCCGGATCGGCATATTCTGGGAACTGCATCGTCGCTCTCTGAGCTGTACGCAGTGCTCGAGCGCAGACAGTTGCGCGCGCAGCCCGAGACGTTTCCCAATTTGTCGCCGAAAACTGCGACGGCATTCTGAGAAGGACGCTTCGCCATGGCCCCGTCTCGCGTTCCTTCAAATCCAGTCGATCACGTCGGCAGCTTGAAAAGACCCGCGGAGCTGGTCGCGGCGTGGTGCGGGTGGGAGTCCGGCGAAATCGATTCCGGAAAATTGCGCGAAGTTCAAGATCGAGCAATTCGCGATGTGATCAGGATGCAAGAGGACCTGGAACTTCCGATTGTCACTGATGGCGAGTTTCGCCGTGCCGGTTGGTCGCGCGGCTTCCTTAATGCGGTCGAAGGATTCGACTTCGCTTCGTCGAAGCTTGTCTTCCGCTCCGACGACGGATTTACGACCGCGTCGCCGGCGCCCGTTGCGACAACAAAAGTGCGCCGCGCCAGGGCAATCGTCGTCGAGGACTTCAAATTCATCAGCGCCGTCGCTAGTCGGCCGGTCAAGGTGACCATGCCGACCCCGTCGCACATGCACTTCGGTCATTTCAAGGACGCCGTCGACCCCACGGTCTATCCGAACGTCGGCGCCTATTGGGACGACCTCGTCGCGATCTTTCAGCAGGAGCTCAAAGAGCTCTACGCGGCCGGGTGCCGTTTTCTGCAGCTTGACGAAGTCCCTCTGGCGTTGCTGTGCGACCAAAATATCCGCGCGTTGACGATGAGCGAAGGCGAGGACCCCGACGCGCTCGTCCACCTCTATATCGACGTGCTCAATCGCGCGGTCGCCGGGCGGCCCGCAGATTTCACTATCGCCATGCACTTGTGCCGCGGCAACATGGAAGGTCTGTGGATGGGAGATGGCGGCTATGACCCGATCGCCGAGGCGTTGTTCAACCGCGCTGACGTCGATGCATTTTTGCTCGAGTACGATTCGCGGCGTGCCGGAGATTTCGCGCCGTTGCGCCATTTGCCCGCGAACAAACGCGCCTATCTTGGGATTATCAGCACGAAGAATCCGACCGTGGAATCGCCCGACGAACTCATGCGCCGGATCAATGAGGCTTCCCGTTATGCTCCGATGGAACGGCTGGGTATCTGTCCGCAATGCGGCTTCTCCAGCGCGGCGATGTCGAAGTTCGCTGTTCGGCCCAGCAAAGTGACGGCCGACATCCAAACGCTCAAGATCGAGCTCTTGGTCGACATCGGCCGTCGTGTCTGGGGACGGTCGTGAGCCAAACGGTTGCGGATAGGGATAGCTACGGAATATTCAGCGCGGATGCCGTGCAAAATCCCTATCCGCACTACCGAGCGATGCGCGAGCGTGAGCCGATACACTGGTCGGAAAAGGCGCGTGCCTGGTACTTCACGCGGTATCGCGACGTCTTCGATCTGCAGGATCGTCCGGATCTGAGCGTCGATCGCATTGAGACGCTTTACTCCTATCTGCCGCGCGTAAATCCGGAGCGATTCAGTGATATTGTCGACCACTATCATCGGTGGCTGCTTTACCGCGACGATACCTATCATGATCGTCTGAAGGCGCTTTTCTTGAAAGCGATGACGCCACGGGCGGTTGAACGCCTACGCCCGATGGTGCAGCGTCGCGTTGACGCCATCATCGACACCTTGGCAGAACGGGGGGCGTTTGACGCCTATCTCGACTACGCAGCACGGCTTCCTACTCAGGTGATGCTCGATCTTCTGGATTTGCCCGATTCCGACGAGCTGATGTTGCGGCATTGGAGCGACCGCTGTTCAAATTTCCTATTCCAGCCTGTATCACCCGATAAGGGCGCGATGGCGCAGGAGCAGCGCGAAATTCTTGACGCTCAGCAAGCGTATTTTATGCCGCTCATCGAGGAACGCAGGCGTAATCCTGGCGCAGACATGATTTCGGCGATGGCGCGGGCCGAAGTTGATGGCGAGCAGCTCACCGACCTTGAGATTCTTGCGACCTGCAACATGATGGCAACGGCGGGCGGCGGTACGTCGCGAAGCGCGATTGCCATGTCACTATGGTGGCTACATAAATTCCCCGACCAGCTTGCAAAGCTTAAGGCCGATCCCACGCTCGTCGATTCGGCCGCCGAGGAATTCCTTCGCTACGATGCGCCAACGCAGCGCGGCATCCGCACCGCGCGGGAGGATTTTGAAATTGGCGGCGTTCGAATCCGCAAGGGTCAGATCCTTCATATCATGATCGGCGCCGCCAATCGTGACCCCGACCAGTTTAGCGATCCCGACCGGCTCGACATCAGCCGCAATCCCAACCGTCACGTGACGCTCGGTCACGGCGTGCATTATTGTCTTGGCGCCGCCTTGGCGCGGCTTGAGTTGCGGGTTGCCGTTGCCAGCTTTCTCGATCGCTTCCCGAATTATCGGCCGGCGAGCGACCAAATCGTATTCATGGATCGCACTGCGAGCCGGCGACCGACCGGTGTGCCGGTCTTCGCGCGGTGATGCGCAGTAGCTTGCAATATGGAAAGTGAGCTCAACCAATGCCGCAGGCCTATCACAGCATTTGGACACAATTGCTCGCCACGCCCTTTCGGCAAGGATGGATAGACGCCGGCGGGATCAAGACGCGGTTTGTGCAGGCCGGTGATCCGTCGAATCCGCCGCTGGTCATGCTGCACGGCACCGCGGGCAGTTTGGAGAATTTCGCGGCGAACATTGCGGCGCACGCACAACACTTTAATTGCGTCGCATTCGACATGATTGGATCGGGGATGACCGCGAAGCCGGACTATGATTATGAGACCAATCACTATGTTGCCCATGTTGTTGATGTGTTCAAAGCCATGGATATTAAAAAAGCATCGATCATCGGATTGTCGCTTGGCGCTCGCGTCGCGAGTCGCTTTGCCATCGACCACCCGGAAATGGTCGAAAAGCTTATTCTTCTTTCCGCCACCGCCTACTTTCCAGCACGGCCAATTCAGGGAGACATCAAAGGTAGCAGGGCTGCGGCAGCGGCCAATCCGACATGGGACAGCATCCGTGAGATCTTCAAGGGACTGTTTCACGACGAAACGGAGATTTGGGACGACCTCATTGCTACCCGGCTTTCGCTGTACAGCCAGCCGGATATGAAGAGGGCGATGTCCCATATTCTTGCGCTGCTGGATCCCGAGGTCTACAACCGAAATAGAATTCCAGACGAGGACTGGAGGCGTTTGCGTGCTCCCACCCTAGTTGTTGCGGCTGTCGATCACCACGATGTCTTTCTGGATACTGCGCGAGCGATCGCGAAGCTCATCCCTGACATCACCGTGTTCGAGATGAAGCACTGCAGTCATTGGCCGCAGATGGAAGACCCGGTCACCTTCAATGAGCAAAGTCTTGCATACCTTTTCGGCGGCAAGTGATGAGCGGTGACGGCGTTATGCCCACTATCTCTGCCGCAAAATAATTATGGCACAACCCTCCCCGGCTTTCGGCGCTGTCGAGAGGATCAAAGTCATGGTGGCGTCCCCGAGCGGCGTTTCGATTTCAGCAGATGTTCTGCTTGCCAGCGACAACGACAACCCCGCGGTCCCCAAAGACTGCGTGCGGTGCGCGTCTCAGTCCATCCGCAATCGTACGCTCGGCGTCTAGATCGCGGGGGTTAGTTTCTGAGTTGGCCAAACGATCGAATAATTCGCTTAAGAGCTCTTGCTCTTGCGGTGTCATGGCGGCTCTCCTGCATCTCCAGCCACCGTTTATGTGGGTTAGTAAACGGGCCACGAAAGAGGGGTTGGCACGCAAAGGAGTTGCGGAGACGTCGGGTCGATTGCCGGACCCTCCAAGAGGCCGTGATTACATGGCCCTTGCCGCCTGTCTCTTGAGAAAAGCACCGCATCCTATCGCAGGGAAGATAGTGGCCCGTGCCGGCGCCTAGCCAACTTAGGCTTTATCTACAGACGAGTTGCGCGAGCAGGTCACGCGCCAAATCGGAGTTGGACCGGTGCGGTAAACTCTACTTGTCTTCATCACCGTCACCGGCTTAATCGCTTGATCGCACAGCAAGGAGGAAGGCGACGGCCGACCGCGTCGAGACCAATATCGTCCTGATCGGCTCGCGGCAGTGGTATCGGGCCGCGGATGGCGCCCACTGGGCTGCAATGAAGGTGTGGCCGTACCGCGTCACGGTCACCGACCGCGGCAAGGACTACGTCGAGGTGCGCCACGGCACCAGCCTTAACTCCGTGCGCGCGCTGGTCGAGAACGAGCTAAACTTCGCCGCCGAGCGCATCGTCATCGAGCGCGTCAACGAGGACTAGAGATGATCAGACGAACCATCGGACGGCCGAGCCGAGAGGCGACCTCTACGGCTCAGGCGCTTTTATCTTAGACGTGCAGGGTTTCCGACGGCGATCGCCCCAGCGGGGACATCGCGTGTGACAACCGCGCCAGCGCCGATGATCGCATCGTCTCCGACGCTGACCCCGGGTATAATGATCGCGCCGCTCCCGATCCATACGTTGGATCCGATCGTGACGGGGCGCCCCAATTCTAGAAGCTGCGCACGGAGCTTGGGATCGCGCGGGTGATCGGCTGTCAGAATCTGAACGGCCGACCCAATTTTGGTTCTGTTGCCGATCATCACCTTAACGACATCAAGCACGACGCAATTGAAATTTATGAAGGACCCGTCGCCAATACTGATATTGTATCCGTAGTCGCAGAAGAATGGCGGCCTGATATTTACGCCCGCCCCGACGTGACCGAGTACTTCCTTAAGCATCGAGTGGCGTTCATCAGGCGTCTTTGATAGTGCGGTATTGTAGCGGCTCATCCACTCGGAAATGCGTTTGTTATCCTCGGCAAGTTCCGGACAGTCAGCAGTGTAGAGATCCCCGGCGAGCATTCGTTGCTTCTCCGTTCGCTTCTCCTCCATCACATTTGAACTCCTCTCTGGTCATCGAACTTACGGAACATTCAAGTGCGGAGCCGTAAACCGCTTAGGCGGTATGGCAAGCGCGCAAAATTGTGTGCCAATCAGCGTCATGGCGGTCGATCACAATCAAATGGTGCCAGCCTGCGCTGGCGCAATCGCAATGCCAATCAGTGCCGCATGAGGTGGTTGCCCTTCAACCAGGGATGCTCCGATGGTGCATCCTGCGACACCGATTAAGAAGCTTAGTCAAACACCTGCCTCTTGAAGTGTGCTACATTTTGCTGAAATCGGGAGAGCACGCAGGTGCAGTTTGCGGTCGGATTTAAAATTCAGGGGAAAACGGGACACGTTGTCGTTGACGCGGAAGACGCGTTGATCGCCGCCCTCAAAGTCAAAATGCAGCGTCCAGAAGCGGTGATTGCCTACGTCCGCCAGCAAAATAAACGTGGCGACACCCGTCACCCCATGCGCCGACTTGGCGGCGAGAACGCCTAGCGGGATACGCGGACCACCGTGTGACCCGGCCCAACGGCCACTGCCTGCCAATCGCGGCGGCATCGCACAAGTCACGAACGAACTCGCAATCGGGCGGCAGAGTTAAGACAGCCATACGAATGTTAATGGCCCACGCGGCGAATGCGGTCGTTCGAGTCGGCCACTGAGATGCCTGCCCATCGGAGGAAGCTCAAATGACCTATGTAGTCAATGAGAGTTGCATCAAATGTAAGTTGATGGATTGTGTAGAAGTCTGCCCGGTGGATTGCTTCTACGAGGGCGAGAACATGCTGGTTATCCATCCCGACGAATGTATCGATTGCGGGGTTTGCGAGCCAGAATGCCCGGTCGATGCGATTAAGCCGGACACTGAACCGGGCCTTGAGAAGTGGCTGAGCATCAACACGGAATACGCCAAGCTATGGCCTAATATTACGCTCAAGAAAGAACCTCCGGCTGATGCCAAAGAGTGGCAGGGAGTGGCAGACAAAGGACAATATTTCTCACCAAATCCGGGTGATCGAACCTGATCAAAGCCGGGATGGCCAGAGGGCAATGTAAAACCGCGAGCTATCTTGCGATCCTCGACATTGCGAGCCAGGAAGCACGGGCGTGGAAATAAGGTGGTCGATTTCGGGGGCCTCGGCTGATCCCGAGACGCAGTGCTTAAGTACGCATGTCTTGGCATCTTAAGCTTCTAGAACCTGTGGAGGCGACCCTTCGCCGGACACCGCGCCCGGTCCGCCAGCGACGATGCTGCCTTGTCCATTCGTGACCACGACATTGCCGTTCAGTTCCCATGCGGTGGGAAACACTGGAATACGTGAGACGACGGGAGCGAGCCTGCCTACAAGAGTGTTCGTACCCCCCATTCCATTTGCCCACGACGCGGTAAGGGAAACCGTCCCATCGGTGATCGATCCCGTGATTTGCTTCGCGTTGGGCCCGTCACCCTGCCAAGTACCTTGGATAAAGGCGAAGTTGGTGTTCACGGAAGTCTGCGATGTGATCGTCAGGATGTGGTTTGGTGCGTTGCTGCTCGATTTGAGGTGAAATACGAAATTTTGGAACGATGGACCGTCGAACAGGAACGGATCAATCGGATGCACCACCGCTTTTTTGGTTGCCATTTTGATCTCCTCCAGCGCTGACCGTCTGTGATGCTGGCCCCTCAATCCTAATCAAGCGCAATTGTCGGGGCCGAAATGAATTAGAAATTTAGCGCCAATCCGGTATATCTTTGGGGAAAGCTGGAGGCTTGGTAAGTATGGGTTAGTGGAAGATCAGCCGACAATCGAGTCCGGGGTTTTGTCATGGTCGAGCAACTATCCGAAACGATGCCCGTGGATGTTCGTCAAGCCTTTGACGACGCTGTTCGGCTTTACTCGGAAGCCGAGGCCGGCGGCTTTGCAAAGTCGTAACTCACTTCCTGCATGAGACGCTTTCACTGGCACCTGTAGTTCGTGGCTTCTTGCGGAGTCGCAGAGGTTGGTATTCCGCCGAGTTAGTTAGCATGTCGGATAAAGTTGAACAGCAAGCAGTATTGAACGATAAATAGCTGCGGAGCGCCTGCTAAAATCAGGCCCAACGACAACGATTACGCCTAGGTTGACCTCGTGCGCAACGGCACGACAGGGGGCGGTGCCAATCGCGCCAGCAACGCCGCTCGCGTCGCGTGACCTCTACGGTGCCAAGATGACATTGACCACGCGACTCGGGTCGGCCCACCGGCTACCACCCAAGTGGATTACTTCGGCGGAAGTGATATGACAAAGATCCTGCTAGTCCAAGGCGCGAACTTGAGCTTCCTAGGCCGGCGTGAGCCCGCGATCTACGGCACGACAACGGCCGCCGAGCTAGATGCGCTGCTACAATCTCACGCCAGGAAGCATGGCTACGCTCTTGATATTTTCTACAGCAACATTGAAGGCGAAGCGATCAATCGTATCTATCAAGCCGTAGATGAGGGCTTCGAAGGCTTGGTGATGAATCCCGCGGGCTTCACCTATGCTGGCTTCGCATTGAAAGACTGCGTCAAAGGCGCCGGCCTGCCCTATGTAGAAGTTCATATCAGCAATATTGCAAAGCGCGGCATCCACTGCGTCCTGTCGGACGTGGCTGAGGGCTTCATCACCGGCTTTGGAATGCACTCCTACATTCTCGGTCTGGATGCCATGCTTGAGATCTTGCGAGCACGGCGACAGGAGCCGCGATCTTGACCGAGCGGGGCTGAGATGAGCGATTGGTTTCATAGCCTACCCATCTCTTGGATGGCGTTAATAGTTTTCGGTTTCACCTATTTTGTAGTGACACTGATCTATGTTGTCGTAGGCATCCTCGCGGTGGGTGAGCGAGCGCGCGCGTTTAAGTCCGTCTCGCCCGGTATGTTGCCGCCCCTCGGTATCATATTTGGCCTCTTTGTTGGATTTACTGCCGCGCAGGTCTGGAGCGATAGTGCTACGGCGACCGCAGCGGTGGACCGCGAAGCCAGTGCCTTGCGATCAGCGGCACTCCTTGCGGTCGCCTTTCCGGGCGAACCGAAAAATCGGCTGGATGCTCTAATAAGGAGCTACATTGCAGAAGCAAAGGCGCAGGAATGGCCATTAATGGCCCATCGCGCCATCACGCTCACAAGGGCGCCGCCTACCCTTTCAGAAGCCCTGCAATTCATGTTGAGCTTGCAGCCCGATGGCTCGGGCCAACAGATTGCCCAACGCGAGATCATAAGCGCTTTGCAAAATGCAATGGATGCTCGCCGTCAACGCCTTACGATCAGCCAATCGCAGGTTACCGGAATAAAGTGGTCCTGTTTATATTTACAAGCGATATGCGCGCTGATAGCGATTGCGCTTGTCCATAGTGACAACAAACTTGCGTCTATTCTCAGCATGCTGCTGTTTGCCACGGGCGTAGCTACCGCGGTCCTATTGATTGCAGCTCACGACCGGCCTTTCATTGGCGAGATATCAGTCAGCCCAGATCCGCTTTTACAAGTTATGCCGCAGCCGGAGAGTTAGAGGCGTGTCATCGCAGCCCGCTGCCTTTTCGAAGGGGGCCACGTTTCCTCCGGAGTCAGCGCGGGGTTTGCCCAGGACGCTGTTTTCAGACGTCTACGGTTATTGCGCTGGCACTATTTGGCACCGGTCGGTCGTGGCAGCGTTCGCCTTTCTTCAATTCAGGCCGGATACAGTCGCATCGGACGGCGGAGCTTCCTAGCAAAAATCTATAGAGCAACGGGTTCCGATCGGCGCGACGGCTTGCCACCTCGGTGGTGTACGCCCTTGGTTCGTCTGTTCGGCCTGTAGCGATACCGGCTACTGCGGGCGCCGGGCCGCCATCCTTTACTGCACTGGCGACCTATTTGCCTGCCGGCGCTGCTATGACTTGTCTTATGCAAGCCAACAGCAGACGCCACTGCATCGCCGCTTGGAGCAGGCGCTGAAGATTAGGATGAGGCTGGGCGGCGGCGTCGACTTGCTTGAGCCGTTTCCAGCGAGGCCAAAGGAATGCACCGGCAAACCTTCCTGCGGCTTCGGGCCCGCGCCGAAACGGTTCTATGCGCTTCCAAACCTTTAGCCCACTGATTGCCGGCAGCATCCTTGGCACCGTTTCCGTCAACCCGTTGGCACTAATGGCACTGGCACTGATTGACACTGTCGCCCGCACATTTAAAGGACAAGACCTCGCTGCTCAGGGCGACACATGCACGAGCTGTTCGTCGACGCCGCCGTCGGCTTCATCGTGGTCGTGGCCGCGCTCGGCTGGGCGTATTTGATCGTCTGCTGCTGGGCTTGGCTACGCCGGTTATGGTCATGAACGACGAAGTTCGCTTCCGTCGTAATACGCATACGCCAGACCATCGGCGCAACACTGACGACCAACCCGGGTCGGAAGTTACTGACGCGCCATCGGCGTCCTTAGATACGGCTCGACCAATAGTGCCCCGTTCAAGGACTAGCCACGGCGGATGAATTTGCGCCGGGAGGCATCGCCGAACTCGCTGATGCCGGTGTTCTTGATTTGGAAGCGCTGGTTGGCACCGTCCGCAAATGTCCGTTGGATGGCTCTTCGGTAGATTTCTTTCATTGCCAAGTTATTGGACGCGGTCGTGGATCGCGATGGTGACCAACCCGACCGTCGTCCCCATGGCTGACATTCCAATCAGGATTGCCCAAGCACGACGCAAGCGATCGTCGATGATAGCGCGAATCATGAGGGCTCCCAGCCAGCTCTATCCTCTCACGCATTCAATTCCGACGGTTTTAATAAATGTTTACCATGCTCGAACAGACATCAGTTTTGCTCGGGAGATGTTGGGGAGGTGCCGCTTCGATAGCTCGCATATCCGATTTAGAAACCGTCTGCCGGTATAGTGCCCCCTTTTCGGGTGACTATTAGGGGTGGGGAAATGGCAGAGATTATTCACCTCCGCCCGGCACAAGCCGGGGGGCACGACCCAATTTTCAAAGCCGTTTGTGAAATGGAAGGCGACTTGAGAGCGATCGACGAGTTCGCCGATGCGCTCACACTCGTCAGTGAGACAATGGACGAAAGTCCGCACGCTAATGCCATCAATCGCTTAGCCTGGGAAATCAAACGCCGCGGCGAAACTGCTGAAAAGCGGCGGCAAGATTTGTCTCTTTTCGTAAACCCAGACCAATGCCAAAACTCGTAACGACTTCTGGCTCGCCGAGATTTGGAATCGATGGCGACAGAGGGCCTATTGCCGGGCCGGGCCGCCGGAACCGTTCTCAAAGCGAAGAGGCAGTAATGTCCGATGAGGATAGCAACGCTACGCTACAGCCTATACTTAGCGCGCGGGACCAGAACGACGACCTTGCTGGCGCAAGTATTTTGACGCTGCTACAGAGGTCTGCCGACATAGCTGAGGGCAATAGCAAGTACGCCGTGGGCATCGCGAAAGACCTATCCGCTCGGCTGATCGCGAGCGAGGCCAAGGTCGCTGAATTAACCGATCGCGTTGCTGAGTTGGAGGTCGAGGTTCAAGTCTATCGAGATCGATCTGAACAGGCGGAACAGTGGCTCAACAAGATTTCCTCTGAACTCCAGGGAAGGGTTGCGGGAAAGCCGTAGGGAACCGGAGGCGACCCCTGTTTTCATCCCTAAGTGGAACGCTGCCCGATTTTAACTCCGGCCGCCCTAACATCCAGAGAGGTTCAGGACCGGCGGTCAATATCGCCCCTGCCTATCGAGGCGTCACCCCTTCCAAACGGACGGTAGCATCTGTCTTGATTGCCCAGGAGCATACCGCTCGCATTTCTGAGACCGGAGTCTTTATCACGCCAACCGGTCGAAGCTTCATTTTGCCGATATTGCTGAGTTCGCATGGAACGCAAGCCGGCGAGGCCGTGGCGATCGATCGAGCGTTGCCAGACGAGAAATTCATCGACCGTGAGCATGTAGCGGCTGCAAGCTTCCTCCAGCGAGAGCAGACCACCGCCCACGGCAGCTACCACCTCTGCCTTGCGACGGATCACCCAGCGTTTTGTCCCCGGCGGTGGCAGATCAGCGACCGTCAATGGGCTCCCATCCGGCCCCATCACGTACCTAGGTTTCGTGCAACGAGATTCCATCGGACGATCGGATCGGGTTTCAATGCCTATTCGACGGCGGATTCAATTTTCATTTCCGCCAGAACTTCCTGAGTGAGACCCTGGCGCGGCCATCTCATCGTCAAATGGCTTCGTTCACCTCAGCGAGATGCCTGATCAGAAGCCCCAGGACACGGGCTGCGATGGGTGGGGTGCCAAATACAAAGGGCCCCCGTTTATCCCCCAAGCGGGAGCCCTTTGCGCGCGGCAGTGGTGTTCAGCCCTCAGCCCGTGACGCGCGCAATATATGTGACTGATATGGTCAACGCCGAGTTAACCGGCCGTTGACTCTCGGTCTCGGAAGGTCGGATCACAGCCGAGGCCCGTGCGAGAGCTAGACAGGCGATCGTCGCCCAGGCCGAAGCACCAGCACCAGCCTGAGGCGTATTTGCCTGCCGGCGCTGGGATGGCTTTCAAACGACCGGCCGAGGCGCGCCAGAAAACTTGTCATAGGCCATTCTTACAACGTCCTTGCCGTAGCGCCGTTCGAGCCTGCGCACGGTGAAATGCGCTCAGTGAAGCCGATCGATCTGGTGCGCCGCGTAAACCGGCCCGCCAATCACCTTTACGGTCGTCCGTATTTTCTGTGCTGAGGGCAGCGCACGCCAAGCCGCGACGGCCTCTTTCAACGTCGCGAAATCCGTCTGCTTGCCGGCTCCGTCGTTGAGCGACGCAGGCCGCGCGGCATCAACAAAAATCTTGAGCGTATCGTCGGTCATCGCCACTCACACGGGTAGCCGGATCGTCGGATCCGCAAGAAAATATGTGATGCCATTCGCGCTAGCCAGTGCCAGCCGGATTGCAGCGGCCGGCGGAAGCGACAAGTTAGCGCCGCTTAGTCGAGGTACCCTGAAATCGACCACCTTATTTTCACGCCAAAGAAGCAAAGTGTTAAGCGGCGACCTGATGTCCCACATAATCGCTGAGGCTTGCACTTCCCTCAAGCTGCGTGCGGGTCCAAGTCCACAGTGCTTCGACTTCTTGGGCGGCACGACTTTGCCGAGCAAATTCAGTTACGCCGAGCCCTCTAGCCATTGCATCCTGAAAATCCATGCGCGCAGTGATCGTTGGTTCTGCGAGCACGCCTAAACTCGTCAGATCTTTGGCAGCATCACCAGTTCGCAAACTGCGAAACGTAGGTGGGCATTGATTAAGAACGAACGCAGCTTTGCGCTTTGCTAGGAAAACGGTTCGAAATGTCGCGGCGGTGGTGGCGACATCCAAACGTGTCGGTCTCGTTGGCAGGAGGCAAATGTCCACTGCGTTCGTCATGAAGCGAGCAGCAGCATTGTCGGAACCGCCAGTGTCAAATATTGCCAGAGTAAATCCGACGCCCGCGAGCCCCTCAAGAATCGCTTGTAAGTGCGGAAGACGTTCGCTTTCGAGGGGTTCGACCACGATTTTTTGGGCCGCGTTCGCGGTTTCGCGATACTGGCTCCAGCGTACCAAAGATGCTTGGGGGTCAAGGTCTAGCGCAATCACCCTTTCGCCTGCGCAAGCCGCGACTGCTGCTAGAGATGCGGCCAACGTGGTCTTTCCCGCACCTCCTTTTTGCGTGAGAAAAGCAATTGTCCGCATACGTTTCCCCGAAACTAACTGCTGATATTAATGCGAGACTGCGCCGAACACTCGGTCGCGATTCGGAATTTCGATGTCAACCGCGAGCGTCGACACGGACTTGCCGCGGTCCATTTTTATCTGAACCTTATCGGGCTCAAACGAGACGTGTCGTCCGATTACTGCTACTATCTCCTCCCGCAGGATGCTAAGCAGATCAGGCCGATCGCGGGCGGTGCGCTCGTGCGAAAGGAGGACTTGGAGCCGTTCCCGGGCGACGGGTGCGGAGCCGCGTCGAAAAAGACCGAACAAGCTCATGCTGCCTTCCGTGAGAAAAGCTTGTTGAGGATGCCGCGGCTTTCGCTGGGCACGACCATGGCTACGTGCTCACCCTTAAGGCGGCGCGCGGCATCGAAGTAGGCTCGCGCCGGGGCGCTGAGGGGATTATTGAGAGTAACCGGCGACCCGACATTGGAGGCTCTCAGTACCTCTTGGCTCTCAGGTATAATGCCCAAGAGCGGCGTCGATAAGATCTCAAGTACATCGTCCACCGAGAGCATTTCACCGCGAGCAGCGCGGGATGCATGGTAACGCGTGATAAGCACGTGCTTATCAATACGTTCACCACGCTCCGCTTTTGCCGTTTTGGAATCCAGCAAGCCGATGATGCGATCGGAATCGCGAACTGATGACACTTCGGGATTAGTGACGATTACTGCGGAGTTTGCATAGCGCATGGCTAGTGCGGCCCCGCGCTCGATCCCCGCGGGGCTATCGCATATGATCCAATCAAATTTTTCCCGTAGTTCGTCTATAATTCTGGCGACGCCATCTTCTGTGAGCGCGTCTTTGTCGCGCGTTTGCGATGCCGGAAGCAGGTACAAAGTCTCCAAGCGTTTGTCGCGAATAAGGGCCTGCGGAAGCTTCGCCACGCCATTGATAACGTTGATTAGATCAAAGACTACCCGCCTCTCGGCTCCAAGAACTAGGTCGAGGTTGCGCAACCCGACGTCGAAATCGATAACGACAACCTTAGCGCCATCATGTGCGAGAGCGGCGCCCAAGGCTGCGGTAGACGTCGTCTTGCCGACGCCGCCCTTGCCGGAAGTCACGACCAAGACCTGCGCCATATGTCTAACCTTTCGTTGCTAGTTCATCGTCGAAATCTGTAGTTGCTCCCCCTCAAGCCATGCTTGAGCAGAGCGGCACCGCACGCTGTCGTCGATCTCGTCGGCTGTTCGATAATAAGAATTGATCGCAAGAAGCTCAGCCTCGACGCGGTGGCAGAAAATGCGAGCTCGGGCATTTCCGGTGGCACCGGCTAGTGCGCGGCCCCGCAGCGCGCCGTAAACATGAATCGAACCGCCGGCTACAATTTCAGCACCTGATCCAACAGATCCGACAATAGTGATATCGCCTTCCAAGAACACCACGGACTGTCCGGAGCGTACGGGCTCTTCAATCATCAACGATGCTGGCTTCTGCTTTGGAGGAGGTAGCGGATCAGGAGCATGTGTCGGGGCATCTGGCTCCGTAGGCCGAGGAGACTCGACGATGCGCGGAACGCGGTCGCTTCGCAGGACGGGCGGAAGCCCCGGTTGCCATCTCGCGGGGTCAACCCCTTCGATACCCAGGACCCGAACGTTCCTCTCCTCGAGTTTGGAAACAAGTTGGCCAATTGCATTTGAACTGAGATTGACCGCGGACAAATCCAGCGCGACGTGGTGACCCGCGAAAAAGCTCTCCGAGCGAACCAGACTAGCGTCAAGATCAGAGAGCCAATCGACAATAGGCGGCTGAGGTGTAACGGCAAAGGCCGTGTAGGAACGCGGCCGAAACATCAGCGAATGGCGTTGGCGAACGGCGTTCGACACGATGCCCACCTCGAGATCGGTGATTCCGATTGGTTAACAACTTGAGTATGATTGGTTAACGATCACTTAATGGGTCGGTGCTGAGGGATGAGCAATTGGGTAGATATGAACTAGCGCGGACTATCCCCACATAAATGCCTTTATTGCGCCACCGATCACAGGCTCAGCCCCCGAGCCAGTCGCGTTTGGGGCGGGATACCCCCAGGGGGCAGACGCAGACCTAACCGAGCCTGACGGAAACATCGATGGCGGGCTCATCTGGCAACACGCCGTGGAGCACCGGGCCGGTCGAGGCCGTCACTTCAAGAGGTAGGTGTTTGACTAAGCTTCTTAATCAATGTCGCAGGATGCACCATCGGAGCTCCCTGGTTGAAGGCCAACCACCTCATGCGGCACTGATTGGCACTGCGACGAACGCTCGTTTAAATTTGCTGATCGTCTCGCGACCAGCGGTGAACGTGACGTTGCCTCCGACACCATGCAATGGGGATGCCGCTGCCATGGCGCAGACGACATCGTGAGATGCGGATATATGTTTCGGTGACTTATAGAAGCCCGTAGGCTCGTTTGTGGCGACGGACCGCGGGGGATTACTGTAGAGCCAGAAAACGCGCCAGTCAGCGCCTAATAAACTAAGCAGCACAGGAAGGCAGGAGCGGAGCCGCCAATGGCGAAGCGTCTCGGCATAATGCAGCCGGAGCACCTCGACATCAGTGGTCAATAGACCGGAATCTTCGATTGCAGGCATCACCTCGCTGAGCGCCGGGCAATAGGCGCCGGGGAAGATGTATTTGCTGATCCAGGGATTGTTGATTCCCGGGCCGTCCCATTGGCCGATGCTGTGCAGCAGAGCCACGCCGTCCGGTTTCAGGCAGCGGGAAACCGTGTCGAAGAAGGTGCGGTAGTGAAAGACCCCGACATGCTCGAACATGCCGACCGAGACAATGCGGTCGAAGCTCTGATCCGCCGCCCGATAATCCAGCAGTTGGAACGAGACGCGATCCGCTAAGCCCTCGGCGTCGGCGCGAGCCTGGGCCGCAGCCAATTGCTCCGTTGACAGGGTGACCCCGGTTACCCTGGCTCCGTAATCCCGCGCAAGGGTCAGCGCCATTCCGCCCAGCCGCAGCCAATATCGAGTATCGATAGGTCGGGCCGCTCCAGACAGAGTTTGGCGGCGATGTGATGTTTCTTGGCCTCTTGCGCTTCTTCAAGGGTTTCGGTTCCCTTCGGGAAATAAGCGCAGGAGTATTGCCGGTCCCGATCCAGGAATAGGCTGTACAGCCGTCCATTCAGGTCATAGTGGTGTGCGACGTTCCGGCGAGCCCGTCCTCTCGCGTTGAACTGATTGATCGGGCGCCAAATCCGAACGGCTGTACGCCGGAGCCAAGCGACCAAGGGCCCTTTGCGTTTGGTTCGGAGATTGGCGAGAACTACTTCGAGGACGTCGTGGATCGAGCCGCCGAGTGCGACCAAACCACCATCCATATAGGCTTCCCCGAGCGACAGTTTGGGATTCAGCACCAGCCGCCAGACCGTACGCCGGTCGCGTAACATGACGCTCGCCTCTGGCCCTGGTCGTCCTGAATAGATTTGCGTTCTGCCGTCCGGCCAGCGCACCACCAACCGGCCGGCCGTGATGAACCGCCTTAGAAACATATCCAGCGCGGATTGCATCATTTTCACCCCTGCCGGAGCTTTTGCCGAAACTCGGTGACGGGAGGGTCAGGCGGGCAGCGGCTTGAGCTCGGAATCTGATCCCCGATTTCGTCGTTAACCTTATACCGGCGATAATTTTCGGCAACACGGAGTGGCCTGCTTGTCCGGTGAGCCTGAAAGCCCGGGAGCCAATGAGGTCGCTGGCGAAGTCGAGCACAAGTCCGCTCTCGATGCGGACACCTCATCGCGTAAAGCGGAGGGAACGATGGGAAAATCGCGAGCCATCGCACCGTGGCCCTTCAATGCAGTTTAAAAAGAAACCAATGGGCGGATGCGAGAGCGGTCAATTCTGAACAGATTCCCTTCAGCGGAATCGTCAGAGTTCTTGGTGTAGATTTTTTGTGGAGTGGGTCATGACAGTTTCCAAAAATGACAAGCATAAGGAATACGCGCATTACGCGGCACATTGTTTGGAAATGGTGCCCTCGGTACTGGATCAGGATTTTTTGGCCGTTCAACGCCGAATGGCGGCGGAATGGCTAAGGCTAGCTGATGCCGCCCTGCATCCGGCTAAAGCGAATGACATAACGTGAGGTAAGTAGGCCGCCTTCTTGGCGTCCAATTCGCATGAGCGGTTATCGGTTAGTTAAGCTTCATGGCGCGCGAAGAAGATCGGGTGATTGATTATTAGGTTACCTTCGGCGGGCGTCCCTGCTCTCGCCAGAAGCAGGGATCTGTAAGCTCACCAATAGCCTCGAGCACGACCCCAGTATCCGCCGCCGCCACCAAACAGCAGCAGTAACACTACGATAATTAGGATCATTTCCATGGGAAGTCTCCTTGCTCGGCGCCGGGGTTATTTACCCCGCACCGCATCCTTCAATCCACCAACCGCGTTTTGCACTTTACCGGCAGCCTTGTCGGTCTTGCCTTCGGTTTCGAGCTTCTTATCGCCGAAAGCCTTTCCCACGGTCTCTTTTACCGCTCCCTTTGCCTGCTCGGCCGAGCCTTTGATTCGATCTTTATCCATCGCCGCATCCTCGTTATTTGTTTGTTTGATATCTAAGGTAACAGACTCACGGATGCATTGTTCCAGATGGCGTGTCGAAACTGGCGCGCTTCGTCGCGCGTGAGGCGCCGCAGTTCTGCGCCGCTCCTCGAGGGACTATGCGGCTAGCTCTGGCGAAGGCTTGCCTGGCTGTAGCGAATAGACTTTCGATTTTACCGGCCCGCAATCGACGCATTCGAACGTATGGATCGCGAGGCCGTCGCGAGTTGGATGCAGGTCGATGGTGGTCTGCCGGATCGTTTTCCCGCACCGTGGACAAGGTTCATTCGTGTACAAGGTCATAGACATGACAAGTCCCTTTCGCCGCGGCGAATTGAGGACACTCAAAGGGGTCCAACCTAAATTATAAGGGGTCTTGGGCGCTTTGCGGCGGCGCCTCAATCAGCGGGATGATGCGCGCTAGAAAGTTCCATGTCGAGAGACGATACCCTCTATACAAGAAGATATTAGGACAGCCATACGACTTGCCATCAGCGCCGCGAGTAGTGAGCGATTTTGCTCAGTTTCTACTGGGCAGATCAGCGTATGTAGGGAATCATCGACGCTCTCGATCAGGCGTCGGTGACTGAGAGTTAGGTATTGCTTCCGCCTGAAAACCAGGGAGCGGCTTATGCCAGAACTAAACCGCGCCATCTCAGACATTCGGGACATCTACTTTATGCCGGCTTGCCTACACTGCACGACGCAAATGAAAATAGTGGACGTGTCACTTGTCGACGCGGGTCCTGGAGATCGGACATTCGAGTGCCCAAAATGTCATTACGTTCATACGTTGGTCTTCAAACAATCCAGGCCGCTTTAATCTTTAGTAAGGTGAGTAGCCGTGTTGGACTTTCCCAATCAAAGCCGATTCTTCGACTCAACTCGACACGCAGTTCGATTCTGGGGTCATGACAGGGCTATGGAATGGTCGTTCTTTGTAACGGGATTAGCCCTCAAGAGACTACAACCCAGCGCAGAGCGAGATGAGGCGAGCCTTCTTCGTGCCTTTGATTCAAATCGAGAAAAAATCTACGCCGCAGCAACTAAGGCTTATACGCGAGGGCGCAAGGGCTCTTACGAACTAAGCGTTGCGGACTTTTGAATCAACGGAAAAGCCGCGACAGCCGTCAGTGACTAGCGGTCATAGATGCTCGCGCGCGAGCTGCCTCGAAAGCGCGCAGGTAGTCGGTTGTGCATCCCGGCATCGGGGAATGACACGAACAACGTGAGCAATCCAGCTCAGATTTTTGCAATTAGTCAGTTCAACCTGAAGATAGAGGCGGACGCACTCGCAAATGACAGGACAAGATGGACACCGCCAATTTTCTGATCATCATCATGACCGTACTAATTCTTGGCGGCAGCGCTCGGTACATTCGGGGACACTGGTTCTAGTTCAACGCATTAGACATTCGTTACCTGGTCCGTAGTCGCAAGAGACAACGTGAGAGTCCCTTCGAACAAACGCGGTTCGACTGTCTAATTGTCAGCGTCCGCCCTTCTGGCACAATGGCAAGGAGATTTAAATGTCTAAAATTGCGATAAAAGAGCATATGGAGGTGATCGGCGCCGATGGTGTTCACATCGGAACCGTCGATCGCGTTGAAAATGGCCAGATTAAACTGACCAAAGCTGACAGTGGTGAAGGTAAACACAGGGGGCACCATCATTACATAAGCTTAAGTTTGGTCGCCGAAGTTGAAGGTCAACGGGTTCGCCTCTCTCCGAACGCTGCGGTCGCTGTCACGATGGAAGAGGAGCAGTCTTCAAAGACGTCGTAATCGTCTCGGCGCTGCACTAATCAGGCGGTGGAAGACTTTTGCTGGTGTGGCGGCTTGATATGCTGAGGTGTTAGGCGTCGATCGTTGACCGTTTGGAGGAAGAGAATGGCGCGCGTCTTTGTCCGAGCGCGACGGCTCGCGGTCCTTGGACGGAAATCAATGATGCAGCCCTGTTCGACGGGCAGAGCGACCGGTACCGGTCGGCGGCCGCCGCGTTTCTACCGACGCTTGCCGACTGATCGAAGCCATTGCTTCCACCGCGCCAGGCGATTGAGACGAGCCGCATGTTTGGCTAATTCGGCCGACTGAAGTGTCCATGACGTCATCGCGGATCACGCTCTAGGCTGCCCCGATTGGTGAAAGTGGGGGTGCCGAGATCAGTATCGACTAGGCCTAGACGGAATACCTTGTTGCTTGTCTTCCAGAACACGAGATCGCGGTCAGCCGGGCTGGGAAGCACATCCTCGACGATCTGCACATGCTCTTTGACCCCGTACGGTATTGGACCGAAACCTGTGCCGAACACCACTCGGTCCACGCCACACATCTCAACCGCTAGCTCGAACCCCAAGAGAACTGAACCCCATGCTGTCGACGAGGATGTTGGTCTTGCAGTACTCGGATGGCTTCCGCAGGTCCGTGTAAGGCCTGCCGGCCGGCGGGTTGGGGATCCCGTCGCAGTTGAGATGCCAATTGAAATCGAGGCGTCCAAGGATCGACGCAAGTGCGCCGCCCATGTGGGCGACCAACACCTGCAGCTTTGCGTGGCGGTCAAACACACCGGAGTCGATCATCCGGGCGCCGTTGACGGTTGAGTCGAACGGGCGGCCAACCGCCTCGTTGAGACGGTACTGCATGAGCGACTCGTGCCCGATCGACTGCATCGGTGGATGGATGTGCACCACGATGTCCTTGGCTTCCGCAAACTTTCCGCCTTGGGGCTGTCGAGGAAGACGCGATCCGCGCCGTCGCCATAGCTGGACGCCACCGCAATTGCTTTGGCGCCGCCCTGGCGGATCATCTCCTCAACTACGGGCCGACAGGACTCTTCGAGTGCGTGTGCGTTGGCCGTCGGTGCGAACTCGCCGGGATAGCGATTCATGATATCCACGTATTCGTCGTTGAAGAACCTGAGACCCTCGAGAGTGTGCTGGGTTGGAGCAAATCCCGCGCAAGCCACTCCACCTCGCCGCCATTGGTCATGAGGCTGAGGGTGATGCCGCCCTCGCGCTGGATAGGCATGGCGTAGTCCAGATCGAAAACCCCGCGATAGGCCATCAAGTCCAGAGCGTTGGTCTGCGGGAATCCATGTTTAGGGTCGAGCAGGCCTCGCTCCTCTATTTTGGACTGCATTTTTTTTCCCCATGGATGCCGGTGGGTATCGACGATTGCCCGGTGTTGCGTTCCGTGTGAATCGGCATCGAGGCCAAGTGGGGTCGCGCCTTTTTCACCGCGAATAGGCTGAACAACATTCATTGCAATCTCTTTTTCTCCCCCGATCACCTGTGAAATCTTCCTCCGTCGTTTACTGAGCAAAACGGCTCACCTCTATTGCGTTGATATTGAATTCACTTTGGAGGAGAAGCGACCGGCAATCAGCCGCGTCGATCCTAATGCCACCTGCACTGATGGCACTGAACGTCACTTGTTGCGTATGGCCAGCACATAGGCGGACTATTTTCGTCCGCGCTTAGCCTTCGATTTCGCCATGGCCTTAGGCGGCGATTTAATTTTCTCCAGTCGAGCGGTGACGGCAGGAAGAGAAGCCGCGGTTTCGAGCTCTACCCAATCGTTGGGAAAATTTCCGTTCGCCACCATTTTTTTGAAAACTAGATTTGAAAACTAGATATGCGACGTAACCATACTCGCTGGGACAATCGGGGAGCGACCAACGAGAATACCTTTTGTGCCCGAGTAAGACTCACATTTGATCGCTGCGATGGAGAAGACGCAGCTTCATCTGCAAAAATCATTAATGCGGATTCGTACGTTCCGTACGATTTTTCGCATTTTGAACCCCTACAGCGTCACATCGCGGTATCCACCACAGGATCATCCCGAGTGGCATGATCAACACAACGATCAATGCAATTATCGACATCATTTTGTCTTTCCTTTTTGGCGTCGCCGCCCAAACTCGCGATGACTACGCTCGATTTGGTACCGCGGCCGCCCTTTTGTTCACCCCCGACCTGAGAATATGCATCTCGCGAAAGGAAATAAGCCGACGCCCCCTTTCGTCCCAAAGAACCATGCGCACGCACTGGAGGCTCTCACGGAGCGTAAGCCGCCCGACGGCAGCAAGCTCTGGGTGATCCAGTAGCACTTGTTGCAATCGGTAGTACGGGATACGGCTGCAGAGGTGGTGGACGTGGTGCACCCCGATATTGGCGGTGAACCAACGGAGGACGCTTGGGAGATCGTAATGGGAGCTGCCATGCAGCGCCGCATCGTGAAAGTTCCAGCCATCGCCACGGGCCCAGAAGGTGTCCTCAAACTGATGCTGAATGTAGAACAGCCAGACGCCAATCGAACCTGCCAGAAGCGTGATCGGCACTTGTACAAGCAAGAATGCGCCTAGGCCGACCAGCCAGATCATTGTTGCCGCGAGGACGGCGATTGCCAGGTTCGTTGCCATCGTGCTGAGCCAGAAATGCCAACTACTGCGCATCAGGCCCGCCGGCAGTCGGTGCTGCAAGACGAACAGATACATGGGACCAATGCCGAACATCACGATCGGATTCCTGTATAACCGATACATGAACTGACGCCATCGGGATAACGCTAGAAACTCGCGCACGGTCAGCGTGTCGACGTCGCCGAATCCGCGATGATCGAGATTGCCCGAGTTTGCGTGGTGCAGAGCGTGACTGTGCCGCCAGAAATCGTAGGGCGTCAATGTCAACACCCCAATGACGCGTCCTACCCAGTCATTCGTCCGACGTCGGCGGAAGAATGACCCGTGGCCACAATCGTGTTGGATCATGAAGAGGCGCACGAGAAAGCCGGCCGCCGGCAGGGCGAGCAACAGGCCAACCCAGTAACCGGTGCCGAGAGCAGCCCACATCAGAACCCATAAGACCACGAAAGGCACGGACGTAATGATGAGCTCGACCGCGCTGCGGCCGCAATTCGGCTCACGGTAGCCGGCGAGGATCGGCGCCCACCACCGAGGAGCGCGTGTGGCAGCAACACTCGGATCTGCTTCCTGCATTCAGAATTGGCTCCCTAATCGATCGGGACGCTGTTCAGGCATGCATTTTTGATCCTTGGCTCAATGCATTTCTGAGCAATATTGCTCACAGAAACGCACCCCTACGTGCTTGATGTTGCTATCTTCCAGCGGGCCTAGCGGGCGCGTCGAGCAGCTAGCGGTGGTCGCGTGAAATCAATCTCTGAATTGTTGTTCCGTCAACTGGAGGCGTTTCGTGCCCCGAGATTATGATTCCGAGATTGAGTTTGCGTCTCACCACGCGCATTTATCGCTGCGCGATGGAACGCCGATTTTAATCCGCCGGCTTGTCGCGGAGGATGCCCCCCTCTATTCCGATTTTCTCGGCAACGTGACAGCGGAGGATCTTCGGCTGCGCTTCTTCGGCCCAATGCGCGAGGTGAGCCACGAGCTCCTCGACAAGCTTATCCACTACGATCCGGCCTGTGCCATGGCCTTCATCGCCGTCGACGAGAAAAGCCGAAAGATGCTGGGCGTCGTACGCCTGCACGACGACACAAGCGGACAGACCGCCGAATTTGCAATTCTGGTGCGTTCGCGGCTTAAGGACCACGGCGTCGGCTGGCTGTTGATGAAGCACATGATCGAATTTTCAAGACATACGCACCTCAAGACCGTGCAAGGCCAAGTATTATCAGAGAATACCACCATGCTCGCCATGTGCGCCGAACTCGGCTTTCACATAGCCGACGATCCGGACGATCCCGGCGTAAAGTCGGTGACACTGCCAGTGCGTATCGCACAACCTGATGCTAATTTTGGCTGACATAATTCGCCGTTCCTCAGGTAGGAATCTCGGGATCCGCGCCGGCCTCGAACAGGGTCACAAACGGTCTTTCTGTCGAACTGGGAGCTAAGCCATTGCTGCCATTGAGAGCGAGTTGGCGCGACCTGGCGCCAGACGTGCGTGTCTTCATCAACCGGCGATAAGTCCTGACATAATCCTGGGCCATTCTTGTGGCGGTGAATCTCTCCTCAAACTGTTGTCGCACCGCACGGCGATCGTAAGCCAAGATCGCCGGCAGCGCCGCGATGGCTTCTTCCTCGCTGCGAACTATTTTGCCGGTGACGCCGTCCTCGATGATCTCGGGGATCGAACCGCATCGGAACGCGAGCACTGGCGTGCCACACGCCATGGCTTCGATCATCACCAGTCCAAATGGCTCCGGCCAATCAACCGGAAACAACAGAGCAGCCGCCTCGCCGAGGAATTGTGTTTTCTCACGCTCGTTGATCTCACCGATGAACTCTACGCCTGGGCCATCAATAAGCGGGAGTATCCCGTTGCGGAAGTACTCTTCATCGACCTTATCGACCTTGGCTGCTATCTTCAGTGGGATGCCAGCAGCGCGCGCAATCCTGATAGCGCGGTCCGGGCGCTTTTCCGGCGAAATCCGTCCAAGGAAGGCAAGGTAGCGGCCCTGCTCGAACGACGGTCGATGCAGGTCAGGCGGAATGCCGTGGTGGATGGTCGCAACAAAATTGGCGTGCGGCAGTGATTTGCGCTGGTCATGGGAGATGGAAATCAATGGCATCTCGCCGAAGCGGGAATAAAAGGGCTTGAGATCTGCCAAATCCTGGCGGCCGTGAAGCGTAGTCAAAGTCCGAGCAGCCAGCGAGCGAAAAAGCGGGAAGTGGAAGAAATCGATATGAAAATGGATAATGTCGAACTCCTTCGCCCGCTCGCGCACCTTATCGATCATCATCATGAAGTGCGGCACGGTGTCCTTCACTAAGGGATCGAGGCGCAACGCGCGGGTGCAACAGGGAACCAAATCGGCGCTGGTGATAAAGTCCGCGCTCGCAAAAAGCGTCACCTCGTGGCCAAGCCTGACAAGTTCTTCGGTCAAGTAGGAGACGATCCGCTCAGTGCCGCCATAGAGACGAGGAGGAACGCTCTCGATGAGCGGAGCGACCTGTGCAATTTTCATAATGACCTGTACTTTCCAGCAACGATTGCAAATGCGTGCAGCGCAGCTTGGCTGCAGTTCCACAAGACTAGCTTCAACAACACCGTCTCCCTGGCGCGTAATAAAAATGCTCCGGTTGCCTGGGCGTGGTGAGCAACCGGAGCACGTTTAGATTTCGGCGTGACGCCGTACCAAGACACCAGCGTTTTTTGCCGATCTAAGCAGATCGAGTCTGTTCTCTTTTGACCACTCCATCTGAGGTAGCGTCGATATTTTTGGGCGCGTGGAGATTTTCGCAGAGACGCCGCTGCAATTCACAAACGTGAAACATGGCTCAGATCCAAAGAATACCGACGATGAAACCCAGTGCTGGCCATCCAATCCCCTCCACACTGAAGGCTGTTGCGACGGACGATTTGAAATCTTTGCCTCTGTGCGAGGTGGAGAAAAAATTGGAGTCGTCACCGGACGGCCTCACTCAGGCCGAGGCGCAGAAACGGCTGATACAATATGGACCCAACGAGATCGAAGAAAAGAAGAGCAATGAGCTTCTGAAATTCCTAAGCTTTTTTTGGGGTCCCATCCCGTGGATGATCGAAGCGGCAGTGATCCTGTCGGCGGTGGCCCGGCATTGGCCTGACTTTGGCATCATCCTGCTTCTGCTTCTTGCGAACGCTGTGGTTGGATTCTGGGAAGAACACCAGGCCGGCAACGCAATCGCTGCCCTGAAGGCCACGCTGGCGATCAAGGCCAGGGTGAAACGTGACGGAAAGTGGATTAACCCGGCAGCGCGTGAACTCGTGCCGGGCGACGTCATCCGTGTCCGGATGGGCGACATCGTACCGGCGGATGCGCGATTGCTAGAAGGCGATCCGGTCGAGGTGGATCAGTCAGCGCTGACAGGAGAATCGCTGCCCGCCGCGCGCAAATCCGGCGAGGCAGTGTTTTCCGGTTCGATCGTTCGCCAGGGTGAGATCGGTGCGTTGGTCTATGCCACGGGCGTGAACACCTATTTCGGTAGAACGGCGCAACTGGTGCAGGGAGCCCAAACCGTCAGCCACTTTCAGCGCGCGGTGCTCAAGATCGGCGATTATCTGATCATCCTGGCACTGGTTCTGGTGGCGACGATTATCGCCTTCGCGATCTTCCGCGGCGATGCTATCATCACCACGTTGCAGTTCGCCTTGGTGCTGACCGTAGCAGCGATTCCCGTGGCGATGCCCACGGTGCTGTCGGTGACGATGGCGGTCGGGGCGCGCCAGCTGGCCAAAAAACAGGCGATTGTGACCCGGTTGGTGGCCATCGAGGAATTGGCGGGCGTGGATGTGCTGTGCACGGACAAGACCGGCACCCTGACCCAGAACAAACTGACACTGGGCGATCCTTTCGGCGTCAATAATGTCCCCGCCGAGCAAATAATCCTCAGTGCCGCCCTAGCGTCACGTGCCGACAATAACGACACCATCGATCTTGCCGTTCTGGGCGGCCTGAAAGACGATCAGGTCTTGAAAGGCTACAAGATAGCTCATTTCCAGCCGTTCGACCCGGTCAATAAACGCACCGAGGCCACCGTCGCGGGCACGGATGGTAAGGCATTCAAGGTCACGAAGGGTGCCCCACAGGTAATCTTGGCGTTGTCGGCCAATGCCGGAGAGGTGACGCTCGCCGTTGACAAGGCGGTCAACGAATTCGCGGCCCGGGGTTTTCGTTCATTGGGTGTAGCGCGTGCCGACGGTGACGGCCATTGGCAGTTTCTCGGTGTGCTGCCCCTATTTGATCCGCCGCGGGAGGATGCCGAGGCGACCATCGCGACCGCGCGCAAGATGGGCGTGAAGGTCAAGATGGTGACCGGCGATGCGTTGGCTATCGCCCAGGAAACCGCCAAGAAATTAGGGATGGGCACAAATATCCTCGATGCCAGCGGGTTCGGCGATACGAATCGTCGAGAGACGGCGCAGTTGGCAGAATCCATTGAGAACGCCGACGGTTTCGCCCAAGTGTTTCCCGAACACAAGTTCCACATCGTGGACGTCCTACAAAAGCGGGACCACATCGTCGGAATGACGGGCGACGGGGTGAATGACGCGCCCGCACTGAAGAAAGCCGACTGCGGTATCGCGGTTTCGAGCGCGACGGACGCGGCGCGTGCAGCGGCAGCCATCGTGCTGATGACGCCCGGCCTGTCAGTGATCATCGACGGAATCATGGAGAGCCGTCGTATCTTCCAACGGATGAACAGTTACGCGATCTACCGTGTCACCGAGACGCTGCGCGTGCTGTTGTTCATGACGTTGGCGATCTTGGTGTTCAACTTTTATCCATTGACGGCGGTGATGATCGTGATGCTGGCGCTGCTTAACGACGGCGCCATCCTGTCCATTGCCTATGACAACGTCCATTACAAAGATCAGCCCGAGGCCTGGAACATGCCGGTCGTGCTGGGGATCGCCACGGTGTTGGGTATTATTGGGGTCGTATCCGCATTTGGCCTTTTTTATCTTGGCGAGCGAGTATTCCACCTCGACCGCGCTCACATCCAAACTCTGATGTACCTGAAGCTTTCCGTGGCCGGACACCTGACCATTTTCCTGACACGCACGCGCGGCCCATTCTGGTCCATACGTCCGGCGCGGATTGTTTGGGTCGCGGTACTCGGCACGCAAATGCTGGCGACCCTGATTGCGGTGTATGGAGTGTTAATGACGCCCCTTGGCTGGGGTTGGGCACTTTTCGTGTGGGGCTATGCGGTGGCTTGGTTCCTGGTGAATGACCGCGTAAAACTGCTCGCATATCGGATTTTTGCCACTTGCTTCGAAGATCCACGGACTCGGCTGATGCCTGTTTCACCGTTCCGGGTTTCCACCTGACGATGCGGCCTTCGACGAATCCGTTCCTACTGGCACGACGCGACCGAATTAGAGGAAAGATCCGCCTCCAAGCGGGAGGCGGAGAACGCGGCCTTAGTTTCGTTTGGTTACGATTTGTCCGAAGACCCACATCATGCTGTTTTTGTCGTATTTGTAGCCGGGCGCCGTCTTTAGGGCATCCTTGGTCGTGTTCATGACCAGCCACCACTTGTTATCCTTCATGGTGGCGTGGATCGCCTGAAAGGGTGCGGCTACGTCCTTTGTGTCCATTCCGAGGAAGCCGCCAACAGAGAGGATAACGGCCGTAATCTGACCGTTCTTATTCACGAGAACGTCTTCAACCTCTCCGATCTTGTTATTGGATAAGTCATAGACATTTTGCTTGTACCAGTTTGTAACGGTGACTGCGTCCCCTGGCATCGTCGTCATAAGACCGGCCGGCGAGGAAGGAGACATCGTCGATGTGTCTGCTGCGAACGCCGCGCTACTCGCGAGCAACGTAAGCACGGAAACCAAAAGTACTCGTTTCATTGGCTTTTCTTTCTCTGGTTTGAATGACGCGTCGGTTCATTCGATGCACGCTGCGCCCGGCGTGCTCGATGCTCACTGATATCTGCGAGAGGGATCAGCATAGGGCAAGTGCTGCCTCTAGCACGCTACCATTCAGCCTTCCGATCAAAACGGACCACCTCTAGGCGGCCAATTTGGCTGCGACCTAGCGCCCTTGCGCAAGCTGGATGTACGCCAATGTGGTGACGATCAATTATCCGTTCGAAAAAACCCGCTATCGCCGCGCTTCCGTGGCGAGCATGTACTGCACCCCTTTCCCAACGGTGAGGAGCGCTGCATCCCCTGCAAGCTCTGCGAGGCGATCTGTCCGGCGCAGGCCATCACCATCGAGGCAGGCCCGCGCAGGAACGACGGCACCCGTCGTGCCACCCGCTACGACATCGATATGGTCAAATGCATCTATTGCGGGCTGTGCCAGGAGGCCTGCCCTGTCGACGCCATCGTCGAGGGTCCGGACTTCGAATACGCCACCGAAACGCGCGAGGAGGTTTACTACGACAAGGAGCGACTTCTGGGCGAACGGCGATCGTTGGGAGCGCGAGATCGCCAATAACATCGCGCTCGACGCGCCTTGTCGCTGAGACATGGCGCCAGGGACCTTTCGCGTCCTTTGGATGTGGATCCGGTGCGCCGTTTGGCCCTATCAGGCGTCCAAGGATGACCCCTCGCTGGATCGCTCAAACATTGGGAGCCCGCCCCGTCGAATGTTTGTCAGCCGAAGGGGGGCCCCCCGTATCAAGTCCTGAGGGCCTTAGCTGCTGCGCGGGCGATCAGAGTGGGCCTTGGCGCGCTCGTCCGCAAGCCGCGCCAAACTGGACTAAAGAAATCAGCAAACCGCTGTGGTTGTTGACGCATTCGCCGGGAGGAATGGAAAGTTTCCCGATCCGCCAGCCGGGGCGTTAGTTGTTGCGAGAGCAACCTTTCAATCCGGGCGCTCGGGGTCACTTGGATCCTGGACGGACTGGAGGTGACGATTGTCGGTTCGCTCGGACCGGCATTGCAAAGTACGCAGACGCTTAATTTGTCGAGCGCTAATCTCGGCGTCACGTAGAAGACGAGGCGACGCCCGAACCTGTCCGTAATCCAACCAAATCCTAGGGCGCCGGTTACCGCTCCAACAACATAGAATGACGCCGCGGCGCTGATCGTCTACCCTACCGGGGTGTTGCTGAGCGCGTTGGCCTGGGACTTCTGGAGTTTCGCCCTCTTTCGGATGGTCACCGGTCTGGGCATCGGCGGCGAATATACTGGAATGGCAATGCCAATTCTCTCTATCAAACACGTCACGAGCTACCGTTATCGTCGGCCAGTAGCCTTCGGCGAGCATCGGATGATGCTGCGTCCGCGCGACGACGACGACCAAAGGCTACTCCAATCCGATCTTGAGATCACTCCGAAACCGCAGGAGCTTGCTTGGGCGCGGGACGGATTTGGCAATCACGTTGGGATTGCGCATTTCGCCGACCGTTCTGATGAGTTGCGCTTTGCCAGCACCGTTCATCTCGAGTACGCGCCGAACGGATTTCATGAGGGCGCTATCGAGGACTATGCCCGAATCTATCCGTTCAGCTATACCGTGGAGGACTGGTTGCGTCTGAAACGGTTCATTTTGCCGCTGTCGCTGGAGCCCGAACTTAGACGCTGGAGCGACCAATTCTTTAGGAATGGATCAGCGGACACGCATGCGCTGCTCGTCGACATGACGCGGACCATCCGCCAGACCTTCGGGCACGTGGCTCGCTGCGAGAAGGGAATCCAAGATCCGATTCGAACCGTCGCCCTAGGGAGCGGTAGTTGCCGCGACCTTGCGATGTTGATGATCGCGGCACTGCGCTCACGCGGAATTGCCGCGCGGTTCGTCTCGGGTTACCTGCATTTAGCCCAGGAAGAGCACCAAGAAGACGAGCATCCAATTACGGGCGGCAACACCCACGCTTGGGTCCAGGCTTACGTTCCAGGTCCTGGCTGGGTCGACTTCGATCCGTCGGCGGGTGTTGTGGGAAACCAGAACCTCATCCGCGTTGCGGTCGTTGAGAACCCGCGGGACGCAATTCCTTTGCAAGGGACATGGTATGGAAGCGCATCGGATCACCTTGCCATGGAGGTTGCGGTAAGGGTCAAAGCGGCGTTGAACGACAGAGCTTTCATGCGATCCTGTTCTTAACTACTGGGTTAGGCGCGTCTCGTCTGCGGCGAGCCGAAGAGTTTTTTGATGAAGCTTTCCCGCCGACAGTCGCTCAAAACTGCAACGCGTTGCACCGGCCACCAGGAAACGCGTTTCACCACGCGTCGGTTTGGACCTCTCGGATGCCACTATCGGCACCGCCGTGGCCATCCGCCCAGCCGGGGCGGGTCGAGGAATCTGGTCCTGGCGCGAACCGTCGGACCGCCGTGCCGGCGCCGCGCGGAAAGGCGATGATGCGCGCTCCCGGAATCTCGGCACGGACCTTTTCGACAATCCGCGCATGCGGCTCAATGCACCATCTGTCGAACTCCTGAGCGGGAAGAATTCCCGCTACGAGCAGCAATCGACCATGTGCCGCTTGAACCGGTCTATGAGACAATCGCGCGGGTGCGGCAGGATTTGCCGCCGGCCGTGACATTCCTTGGCTTCTGCGGCGCGCCGCCGGCCGATGTGGAAGCGCTCAAACACCCGCTCGTTGTCGGCCTCTATGCGACGCCGTGATGCTACAGTCGCGTTCGCGGTCGCAATTTCGCGAGAAATTTCAAAAATCGCCTCCGCACTAGCCTGAGGCAGACTCATCAAAAAATGCTCCGAAAGGCAGAGCATCATTTTGGCACTTCATCCGCCCAGACCCGAAACTCTGACAAAGTGCCAGAGCCAAACGTGTGCGTCAGAGGCACGTCTGCGGCGTCGCGGCCCTGCGCGATGAGGATACGACCGATCCGGGGGGCGTTGTTGCGCGGGTCAAAGGCGTACCAACGGTCGCCCAGATAAACTTCAATCCATGCGGCAAAATCCATCGGCGCGTACGGTGGGGGGAGGCCGATGTCAGTAATGTAACCGGTGCAATAGCGCGCCGGAATGTTCAGACAACGGCAGAAGGCGACTGCAAGATGCGCGTAGTCACGGCAAACGCCGCGTCGTTCTTGGTATGCCTCGAGCGCGGTTCTGGTGGCGCGGGAGTGCTCATAGCCAAAGATTATGTGATTGTGCACGAAGTCGCAGATAGCCTGCACACGCGGCCAACCGAGTGGGGTGTTTCCGAAGAGCCGCCAAGCCTCGTCGGACAGATGATCGGTCTCACAGTAACGACTGCCAAGCAAAAACAGCATGACTTCTACCGGCAAGTGCTGAACTTGGTGCTGCAGAGCGTTCAGCTCAATCGGGTCCGGTATGCCCGTGTCACGAATAATCGCGTCCGTACCGAGGCTGAAACGACCACTGGGCGCAACGAGGCGGCTGCACCAATTTCCGAAGCTGTCGCGGTAGCCTTCGATGGGAACCGAAGGGTTCGTCATCAGATAATCTGGACGTTCCAATTCAGAGACGCGCGAGAAATGCACGTTCAACGTTGCGATCATAGGCGTTGTTTGCGGAAATTCGAAACCGAGCTCGCAACCGACGTGGATACGCATGCCATCCCTACCTTTTAGGGTCCGCCTGGTGCGAAAAGTCGGAATATTGCCCTATCGAGCACACCGGGGCGATAAATCTCCCATGTCCGCGAGTTCGGAGAGGACCCCCAATTACTCTCGACTACCGAATAGTCAGTGTCGGCAAAACGAAACTTAGGCGCCGGACGAAGTGGATGGCAGAACGCCATTCAAGTGTTGCCAACGCTGTAGGAATGCGCACCAGTGCCGGCCAGCTTGCCGCGATCAACAATTAGATATTCGTCCCGGATCGGACGACCCTCAAACCAGCATTCCAGGATTTCTCTGGTTCCAGCCGCGTAGCGGGCCTGGGCTGATAATGATGTTCCCGAGGTGTGCGGCGTCATTCCGTGGTAGGGCATGGTGCGCCAAGGGTGATCCTTCGGTGGTGGCTGCGGGAACCAGACGTCGCCTGCGTAGCCCGCGAGCCGCCCGCTGTTAAGTGCACGGACGACGGCCTCACGATCGCAAATCTTGCCGCGCGCCGTGTTTACCAGATACGCGCCCCGTTTCATCTTCCCGATCAGCGCGTCGTTGAAGAGGTGTTCGGTCTCCGGATGCAGTGGAGCGTTGATTGTAACCACGTCACAAACACGGACCATAGACTCGACGTTCGGGTGGTAAGTGAGGTTCAGTTCCTTCTCGACATCTTGCGGAAGCCGATGCCGATCAGTGTAGTGAAGCTTGACGTCGAACGGCTTCAATCGTTTCAGAACGGCCAAACCGATGCGGCCGGCCGCAACCGTACCAACCTCCATTGCTTCGAGATCGTAGGAGCGTGAAACGCAGTCGGCGATGTTCCAACCCCCGTCGATTATCCACTGATAAGACGGGATGTAGTTGCGTATCAACGACAAGATCATCATCACCACGTGCTCGGATACGCTAATGCTATTGCTATAAGTAACTTCAGCGACCGTGACGCCGTGCTTGATGGCGGCTTCAAGATCCACATGGTCTGATCCGATACCCGCCGTGATCGCAAGCTTCAGCTTCTTCGCCTTCGCGATCCTTTCCGCCGTCAGGTAAGCCGGCCAAAAGGGTTGTGAGATGACCACTTCCGCATCGGGAAGCTCACGTTCGAAGACCGAGTTCGGGCCCTCTTTATCCGACGTTACGACGAAGGTGTGGCCTAGACCTTCAAAGAATTTGCGCAGTCCAAGTTCACCCGAGACAGAGCCGAGAAGCTCGCCCGGCTTGAAATCGATATGCTCCGGCGTCGGCGCCGATTGACCGCCGGGATAACGGTCGATTTTCGGAATGCCATCCCGCGCGTAGGATTTGGGATAGCCGCCGATGGGATCGTCGTAGAGCACGCACAGGATCTTCGCCATCTCTTCCTCCCCTTACCGCCGTCGTGGCTTTGCTCGTGTCCTGCTCTTCCTCGATCAGAGGCGAGGAGCGCGCGCCGGACCGCCTCTTACGATGGCCCCCAGAACCAGCCGAGGCTTCATCGGCAGCAGACCCTCGCGCTGCAGCTTTTTGCGAGCGAGCTTGCGGGCGCGGCGGATGGCCTCCGCCTTCTCCCGGACCCTTCGCTCGGACGGCTTTTCGTAATGGCTGCGGAGCTTCATCTCGCGGAAGACGCCCTCGCGCTGCATCTTCTTCTTAAGCACCTTGAGGGCTTGTTCGACATTGTTGTCCCGGACGAGAACCTGCACGCGGCGCTCCTCTTCGATCGAGCGGTTGAAAGGACCAATGGCCAAACGGCCCGGACCACCGGCGAACGGATATGCACAATCCGGATGCCGATGGTACCCGCGACGCGAGGCCGCGGACTCTCGCATGAGTTTCCGGCACAGCTTGAATTGACGACCAAACGCTTTGGGATGCCGTTTAGATTATTTTCGCTGTACGCTTTTGCCCGTCCGGAATCTGAGCAATATCGCTCACACCCGCGCTTGTATGCGCTGAAATCAGTGCTCTGAACAAGCGATGCAAAAATAGGCGTGGCAGTCACGTTTGCTGACGAAGCCGCAGCCGCGCGAGCATAGGACGCATACGCCGTCGAACAGAATCAGGCCGTGCGGCGAGTCGATGCTGCCAGGACTTTTTGGATCAACCACGATTGACTGCTGACCGGGGACAGCAGACGCAACAAGGATGATCGTCGCTTCATGGGAACGCTGCCCCGATTCTAGCGGCAGCGATGTGCCCTCGCCTGGTTCCGGGACCGGTGGGAATTGATCTGGGCTCACGATGGAAAATGCTCGGCGTGCCAGTCGGCTTCGAGATACGGATTGATTTTGCCGTCAATGACGAAGACCCCCGGCGTGCCCTCCGCGACCCACGCCCGCACCGGCTCGAGGTCGGTGAGCGTGCGCACCGTCGCGCCGCGCGCGCCATAGCCGCGGGCGATGGCCGCGAAATCCGTTTCTGGGAACTGCACGATGTCGACCGAAAAGCCCTGGCGGCGGAAATAATGCACCTCGGCCGCGTACGAACTGTCGTTGTAGACAAGGATGCACATGCGCAAGCCAAGGCGGATGGCGGTTTCCAGATCGGAAATCGACATCAGGAAGCCGCCGTCGCCAGCGCCGAGCACGGCGAGCTTGCCCGGATTCGCGATGGCAAGACCGACGGTCGAGGCGAGCCCAAGGCCTACCGATTGGAACGAATGGCTCAGGCACGAAGCGCGCGCGTTCGGCACGCGCAGATAGCGTGGCACCCAACCGCAGAAATGACCGGAGTCCGAAGCCACCACCCGGTCCGCTGGCAGAATAGCGTCAACGGCCTTGCTCAGCGTCCGCGGATCGATGAACTGCGCGCTCGATTCGTCGAGGTGTGAGAAATGATGATTGTCGCCAGCGCGAATACGCTCGCGCATCGCGTCGCTGCGGCGGCCGTCTTTCGGGATCGTCATGCCGCGCCGGTCGAGTTCCGCGAGCAACGCCTCCGCCGTCGCCCTCGCGTCGCCGTGCACCGCGTGCTGGATCGGCATCTGGTATCCGAGTTTCGGCGCCTCGATATCGACCTGCGCGACCAGGGCGCCGGAAGCGATTAGCTTGCCCTTCTTGGTGGTCCATTGCGTGAAACTCGCGCCGAATCCGAGAATGAAATCGCTTTCTGCGATCAGATCATCGGCGACCGACGAAGAAAATCCGCCGCTGATGCCGACCGACCAAGGGTTTTGCGAAAACAGCCCGTGACCGCACACCGATGTCGCCAATAGCGCGCCGACGCGATCGGCGAGTGCAACCAGCACCGGCTCGGCATCCGAAAGCACGGCGCCGCGACCGCCGAGAATGAGCGGGCGTTGCGCGTGCGCCAACGCATCGGCGAGGCGTTCAACGGTCCGCGGATCGGGGTGCAGGCGGCCGGGCGGTGGCGGCAATTTCAGTGGCGGGAGGCTCGAGGCGAAGGGCGCGTGCTGCACGTCGAGCGGCATGCTAAGCACCACAGTCTGACGATCGCGCAAGGCGCGGGTGACGGCACGTAGCGTGTCTTCACGCGCGGAGTTCGGCGTATAGAGCCGCTCCGACACGGCACCGACCGCGCGCACGATTTCTGCCTGCTCGATGTAAAAGTTGCTCTTCACCGCGCCAGTCGGCACGTCGCCGGCCAGCACGACAAGCGGCGTCCGGCTCTTCGCCGCCTCGCCGATCCCGGTCAGCGCATTGGTCAGCCCCGGACCGGAATGCACGCTCACCAACGTCAGCTCGCCGGTCGCCTTGGCGTAGGCGTCGCCCATGCTCGCTGCGTTGCATTCGTGGCGCGCGGAAATCAGCTCCACACCGGCCTCGACCAGCGCATGCGAAATCTTGAAATTGGCGGTGCCGAGCAGGCCGAAGCAGCAGCGTGCGCCGTACGCGGCGAGGTCCCCGGCGATGACCGCCGCGACCGTTGGCGTGAGATCACAGCCGGTCAAATTGCCGATCGCTCCTCGTGTCGTCGGGCATGTGAAGACGCGATGACCACGATCCAACCTGTCAGGATGGGTGGAGTGATTGGATTGAAACTCGGGCATGAGTTTCCAGCCGGGTTTGCATTTATTTCCTTACGCTGATCGTCGAAGTGATTCTGTTCAATATTGCTCACCGCTAGAGGGCCGTACATCCACCATGAAGATCGCACTGATGATGCACAAGTACCGCAAGATGTCATCGACGAGTTACAGCGAGGTGCCTGGCGATTCTGCATCAATCGATCCGGGGCATCCCAAACCGATGCCCCCCCGGAAAACGCATCTCGAGGCGCGAATTGAAAGGGCTCCGGTCGAAAGTGGGGGCTCTTTCTTTTTTCATTCCCGCAGCAACTTCGGCAGCTTGGCGATGTTCGCTGCGAACCGGCAGCGCTTATCCACATCCCGAAAGCCGAGCTGTTTTGCTCAGTGCGATAGGGGAATCACTCGTATTTTTAGATACGGACAGAGGCCCGAATCTGGCGGCATCCCCCTTCCCCGACACACCCCGAGCCGCCGGATCACAAGAGCCCACGAGTTGAGGCATCAAACTAGAGAACCCCGAGCGTGTGGACTGCTCGGGGTTTATTTTTGTGGTGCTCCTAGGCGGCGATTCGGCGCGCTTCGTCGGCGTGAGCTGGCTCTATCAGGTTTGCCGTTCGTTTCATTTGGTGTCCGCAACGAGGACACTGGAATAGTCGCACCTTCGGTGGGCTTGATGTTGGCGCGCGGGATGCAAAAGGTCAGATAAACATCTGCCGTGATGTGCGCGACTAGCTCAAGAAGCCACGGACCCACGCGAGTAGGAGAGTTTCGTATCCGAACGACGTCAGTGGCTGCGATTTTTGGCGGACGAAATCGGGGCCGACGTTAGGGTTTTGGAGCCCACTATCGCGCTGCTACCCTGATCGAGTGGCGACAATAGAAATGGCCTAGGTTTTCTCAGGATCATCTGGCGGGACGATTGAAGGAGCGGCCGCTTCGAGCGCAAGCGCTCGGTCATGGTACTCCCCGGCGCGGCTTGACATCGTTTTAGCCAATGTCGGGCTGCCCGTTCTCGACGCGATCTGAAGCATCCTTAATGCTAGACGTCGTAAATGTTCTGACTCGCCGGCCATATTCGCGGTCTTTCCGCTGGATGGGGATTGAACACGCTTCGGCGAGCCAACCTTGCGCCAACTCGCGATCTATTGTTCGGTTCCTACGGCGTGGCATTTGAAATCCGGCACAGTGGTCTGTTTTGAACAGATTTACCGGGGAAGCGCGCCGATGCGCAGGCGGTTGAAGTCCAACAGTTCGGCCGCCAAACGACCAGCGTCACTTTGGCATTCTCGACGCCCGACTCGCCGGACAGAAGTACATGCTTGGCGACACCTATACGATCGTCGACATGGATGCATGGGGCTGGGCACGCCTAATCCCGACCGTGCTCGGCGAGAACACTTGGATGAAGTTCCCGAATTGAAGCGGCTGGTCGACGAAATCAGCGAACGACCGGCGGCACAACGCGCTGTGACGCTCAAGGACAGACATAAATTCAAGACCGAGATGGATGACGAGTCGCGCAAAGCGCTCTTCCGTCACCTGAATGAGAAGGTTGCCTAGACTTTTAAAGAAGCATGATTTTCTTGGACGCCGACCAGCCTCATTCCGCACAAGGTAAAGTGCGTCAGCGTGACGCCGGCTAGGAAATCTATTTCCGGCGTCGGAATCGCTGTATGATTGCCCGAGTTGATCCCCGATTGCCTGACATGATTCTGGCTTCGTCCGGGGAAGAGGACTTCTTCGTGAAGAAGAGTAGGAAGGCCGCATTTGAGCCGAAAACATTTCTCGCCAAAGTGGGCGATGGGAAAACCATAACCGAGTATCAGAAGGACCAAGTTGTTTTTTCGCAGGGTGGCGAGGCGGACGCCGTTTTTTACATCCAGAAGGGCAAGATCAAGCTCACCGTCGTTTCCGAGCGCGGCAAGGAAGCAGTCGTGGGAATTCTGGAACCTAGTCACTTTTTCGGCGAAGGATGTCTGAATGGCCATCCGCTGCGTGTCACAACGGCTACGGCAATCGAACAATCCCTGATTACACGTATCCCCAAAGCAGAAATGATTGCTACTTTGCATGATCAGCCGGAATTTTCTGAATTGTTCATGGCTGATCTGTTGAGTCGGAACAGTCGAATTGAAGAAGACCTCATCGATCAATTATTCGATTCAAGCGAGAAACGGCTGGCGCGGGTCCTTCTGCTTCTAGCGAATTTCGGCAAAGAAGCCACGGTTGAGCCGATCATCGGGAAGTTTAGTCAAGAAACCCTCGCGGAGATGATTGGCACGACACGATCACGCGTGAGTTTTTTCATGAATAAATTTCGCAAATTGGGCTATATCGAATACAACGGAAAATTGGAAATCCGTAACTCGCTGTTGAACGTGGTCTTGTACGACAAGCCTGAGATCAGGAAGCACGACGGAAGCGAAGGACCGAGATAGCTTCCCACGCTTGGTGGTGGGTTTGACGTCATCAACGTCGTTCCGGGCGCAAGCCGCGAACATCCGCTTATTCCCCGATTCCAGACCTACTGTTGCGACGCAATCGGGTAACGCGAATGGGATGGACCGGCCGCGCTCCCGCCCCCGACAACACTCAGAGTGCGCGGAGGGCTTGTCAGGAGAAGGAGCGCCGTCATGCCTCGCACGTCCAGCGTTCACGCAGTGACCACTATCGGAATGGACATGGGCAAGAACACACTTCACATGATTGGCCTCGATTCGCGCGGCGCCACCGTGTTGCGGGAGAAGGTCTCCCGCGGACGGATTACATCGAGGCTTGCGAACCTGCCATCCTGTCTCATTGGCATCGAAGCGGGTTTGGCGACACACTAGAACTTGCCGCGCTCGGCCACGATGTGAAGCAGGTGCCACCCACGTATGCGAAGCCGTTTCGGCAGGCGCACAAGAATGATTTCCGAGATGCTTATAGCGTAGCCGAGGCGGTGCAGCGGCCGACGACACGCTTTGTTCCAGCCAAGACCGATGAGCAACTGGATCTGCAAGCGCTACACCGGGTACGGTCTCGCCTCGTCAGCGAGCGGACCGCGGTAATCAACCAGATTCGCGGCTTTCTTCTGGAGCGCGGCATCATCGTCCGGCAAGGACTGCGCTTCCTTCGGCAGGCGCTGCCCGACATCCTGGCCAAGCGCACAGACGTTCTCTCACCACGGATGGTGCGCATCGTCGCGGATCTTGCCAGTGACTGGCGGCAGCTCGATGAGAGAATTGAACCCGTGACCGATGAGATCGAGACGTTAGCGAAGAGTGATGACGGTTGTCGAAGGGTAATGACCGTGCCGGGCATCGGTCCGATCATCTCGAGTGCGATGGTTGCAGCGATCGGCAACGGCGCGGCGTTCGCAAGAGGCCGGGATTTTTCGGCATGGATCGGGCTCGTCCCCAAGCAGCGGCGGTTTTCGATCCCTTTGGAAGAACTGTCCCCACATCAAGGTATGCCCGCGTGAATAGCCTTTCTGTTGCGATCATCGGCGCGGGAATGGGCGGACTTGCGACCGCGGCAGCGCTGCAGCGAGTTGGCATCGATGTCACCGTCTATGAGCAGGCTCGACGCTTCGCTCGTGTTGGAGCCGGCATTCAAATCAGCTTTAACGCGATGAAAGTCCTTCGCACCTTTGGACTTGAGGCGAATCTGCGCGCGGCCGCGTTCTATCCCCGCTCTTGGAATAACAAGAACTTCGATACGGGCGAGAGTTGCTTCGACATGATTTTCGGCGAAACCGCCGAGAAGCGTTATGGCGCGCCTTACTTGCTGGCGCACCGGGGCGATCTCCACGCCGCCTTAGCCAGCGTCGTGCCTGATAGCGTGCTACGGCTCGATCATCAGCTCGTCTCGTTGGCACAGCACGCCGACGGCAGAATCCGGCTCGATTTCGCTAATGGCATGAGGGCCGACGCCGATGCCGTCGTGGGCGCCGACGGCGTTCGCTCGGTCGTCAGAGACACGCTGTTCGGCGGAGATACGCCGACTTTTACCGGCCGCGTCGCCTACCGCACCGTATACCCGGCAACGCTGCTGAACGGATACCGCATCGATGATTGCACCAAATGGTGGGGACCGGATCGCCACATCGTCATCTATTATGTCAAGCCCGACCGCAGCGAAGTCTATTTCGTGACGAGTCAGCCCGAACCCGGCTTCGCGCTCGAATCCTGGTCCGCCACGGGCGACGTCAACGTGTTGCGGGCCGCCTTCGCTGGTTTCCATCCGCAGGTTCAGCAGGTGCTCGGTTCATGTCCTGCCGTTCACAAAAGACCTCTGGTCGATCATGATCCCCTGCCCCGCTGGTCGGAAGGCAACGTCACCCTGTTGGGCGATGCCTGCCATCCCATGACGCCCTATATGGCGCAGGGCGCGGCCATGGCGTTCGAGGACGCCGCCGTGCTGTCGCGCTGCCTCAACGGCGTGGACCGGCCGGGAGTGGCGAACGCCTTTCGCCGTTTCGAGGCGACTCGCAAGCCTCGCACCGCGCGGGTCCAACTCAGTTCGCGAACCAACACTTGGCTTCGCGAGCAGACTGATCCGGATTGGGTCTACGGCTATGACCCCTGGACCGATCCATTAGTCGACTACACGCCCCACACAGCGGCTGGCCGCTGACGCTCTCGAAATTTAGCCGATGGCACCGCGAACGCGCCGATCCGCGGGAGGATTGTGAATCACTTTGCGAAGTCCGGTCTGGGTCATTCGCGTCGGATTCGCTACTCCGCCGGGACGTCCGCTTTCAATGGGAGCTCTCTTGTTTGATAGATAGCTTATTTCCTCTTCGGTGATGTCCGTACCTGGCACTTTACCGCCGTGGCGCGATGTCGGCTATTTGTTAGGGGAATGCCCAAGCGATCAAGCCTGTCAGTGCCGATTGGACGCCGAGCCGGCAGGTCCAGGGCGTCGTCCGAACGATCGCGCGGTCGGCTAGTTACTTCGCTCCGGCGGTTTCCGGTTCGCGCGACGGCCTAATCTCGTGCTATCTGCGCTCCGCGAGTTTGCGGAAAGGACAAGCCCGTGAGCTCGAAGCTGAGGCGCTTGAGACGCTGCCGCGCCTGCGGGTCATAGGCTTGCGCGTCCGCTCGCGCCTCCTCCTGTCCGTTGAAATAAAGTCCGCCCCGCCCCTCGACCTCGGCTGAGCTTGCAAGCTTGAGGATGGCGAGGGCGCCTTCCTCGACCGTGCTCCGCGGCGTGCCAAAATCGCGCACCATCTTGGTGTTCATGAAAGTTGCAGGATGCAGCGCATTGACGGTGATGCCGCTGCCTTCGAGCTCCACTGCGAGGTCGATCGTGAACAGGATCTGTGCGAGCTTGCTTTGGCGGTAGGCGCGTATGCCGCTGTATTCGCGCGTGAGCATAACGTCGGTGAAATCGAGCGCCTGTTGTCCGAGCGACGAAACGTTGACTATGCGGGCGGGCGCACTCTTTTTCAGGAGCGGCAGGAGCAGATCGGTGAGCAGGAAGCCGGCAAGATAGTTCACTGCGAAGCGGGATTCGTGGCCGTCGGCGCTGGTCTGCCGCGTCCCATGCGGGCCACCGCTGCCAATGCCGGCATTGTTGATGAGGAGATTGAGGTGCCTCGTCGTGCGCTGCACCGCGTCGGCCGGTCGCCGCACTTCCGCAAGGGCGGAAAAGTCGGCTTGCAAAAATTCGGCTGCACCGCCGCCCGCGTTGATCGAGGCAACGACCTGCTCGCCGCGTCCGCGATCGCGGCCATGCACTAAAACACGCCAGCCATCTTGGCCCAGCCTTTCCGCGACCATGCGGCCGACGCCGTCGGTCGAGCCGGTGATGAGCGCCGTCTTTCCACTCGCTCTTGCCCTAGGAAAACCTCGATTACTCATGTAAGGCGAAACAAAGCTTTCTCATGCTGGGGGGCCGGCGGTTAGAACCTGCCAAATCTCAGACAAAGCCAACCCCGTTGCTCTGTTTTATCCTGGGCACCTGTTACTCGCAGCGCATTCAGCCCACACCTCTGCTCGGGGTCTTCCTATGCTGGTATGACAAGGGGGCTGGGATGGAACGGGCAAAGGTTTCGTTGGAGGAGATGCGCAGTTCCCGGCGGGTTGAACAGCAAAGACTGTCTCGACGTTCACTAGTGGCTCGGGTCCTCGGGAATCCCCCAATTGATGAATTGATGGCGCTGATTTGCGGCCCGTTGTGAGAATTGAGATGGGCGTTCGGCGAGATTTGTTGCTTTGGTTTGTTCTCCTCTATGGCATGCTTTATTGCAGCTTCGGCCTCTCGTCGCCGTTCCTACCTGAATTCCTGACGAGCCGCGGCATAGGGGCCGAATGGCTTGGGTTTCTGCTCGGTGCCGGGACGGCTGTGAGACTGCTTTCTGCGCCGTTCGCAGGTCGGCTCGCGGATGTATTCGGCGCCTTTCGACTAGAGCTCGCCCTGTTTGCCCTAGCAGCGGCGGCAGCGTCGCTGCTCTATTTGCCTACGCACAATTTCTGGCTGCTGGCTTTTGCGAATCTGACCCAAGCCGCCATGCTGGCGCCGCTAGTCCCGCTCGCGGATGCTCTAACCCTTTCCTGGTCTCGCCCGACAACACGCGGCAATTCGGGAGCTTTCGAATATGGCTGGGTTCGCGGCATGGGCTCCGCCGCCTTTATTGCTGGAGTGCTCGTGGCAGGGCAAAGCGCCGCCGTGTGGGGGCTGTCTTCCGTTCTCTGGCTCACTGCCGCCGGCCTTTTCGCGACGGCGTTATCGACACGATTTGTGCCCGACCTGGCACCCGGCACAAATTCAACAACTCAAAAAAGGAAGGTGACCGAGGGAGACTGGCTCGTCCTCCTGCGACAGCCCGTATTCGTGCGTATGGTGCTCGCGGCCGCTCTTGTTATTGGGAGCCATGCGATGCATGACGCGTTTGCCATCATACGCTGGCGTGACGCCGGAATTTCCCCTGTCGTTTCGAGCGTACTGTGGTCGGAATCGGTGGGAGCGGAGGTGCTGGTATTTGTTTTCCTTGGTCCCTGGCTGTTGAGCCTGTTGGGCAGGAGTGGTGCATTGGCTTTAGGCGCCGGCGCAGCGGTGATGCGCTGGGGAGTCATGGCTCAAACTGCTGACGTTACCAATCTCGCGCTAATCGAGCCGCTGCATGGATTTACATTCGCACTGTTTCATCTGGGATGCATGCGCATCATCGTTAATACCGTACCCAGCAGTCTCGCCGGGATCGCGCAGGCTTTTTATGGAACTGTCGGAATTGGCGGAGCAACGGCACTGGCGACCATACTTTCCGGTTGGCTGTTCGCGCGCTTCGGACCTGCCGGATTCTGGGGAATGGCTTTGCTATGCTGCTTAGCGTTTCCCATCATATGGAGCCTGCATATGGCGCTTTCACAAGACCTCGGGCGCTCGACGAGCAGGTCGGCCTGATCGTACGCGTTTTTGGAGCAGGAGCGAGCCGGGAGCTTTTTTGCACCCAAGGTTTAGTGCTCTGGCGGCCCGCTCGCGTTATCCACGCGACCGAGCAACCACCTACGGCGATCGAGATACAGCTGTTAAAACTGGATCATGAACGAAGCACAGATCAACGCGACCACAAATCCGGCTGCAGGGCCAACCCAAGCCGCCGAGCGCGAAGATCGCCGCGTCCTCAGGCTGGTGCTTTTCGATGCCCTCGCCAGCGAGGCCATGGGAACCCTCACTACGGGCGTATTCCTGGTTGGTTTTGCGGTAGCGCTTGGTGCTGACAACTTCGCCATAGGCGTGCTTGCAGCAGTTCCATTCCTCGCGCAGCTCTTGCAGATACCGGCGGTCCTGCTGGTGGAACGCTGGCGCGTTCGCCGGGATATCTGCGTGTTTAGTACGGCCATCGGTCGCGCGTTCCTCATTGGTGCAGCGGCTGCACCGCTCATTGGCGGTGCGCTCGGGATCAAGGTGCTCATCGCCTCGCTTGCGATTTATCAAGGCATGGCAGCGATCGCCGGCTGCGCTTGGAATTCATGGATGCGAGATCTTGTTCCTTCCAGCGAACACGGACGCTTTTTTGGACGGCGCACAGCGGCTACGACGGCGCTTTCGGTGGTTGCTGCTTTGAGTGGCGGTGCAATCATTGATCTTTGGAAAGGCTACATGCCCGAATACGCTTTATTCGGGTACTCATTGTTGTTTTTGGTAAGCGCGATCGTCGGCTATATGGGCGTATACCTTTTGCGCATCACCCCGGACAAGCCGATGGCCCCGGCAGAAAAAGCCGGCCCGGCACTTGCGCTGCTCTTTGCGCCACTGCGCGAGGAGAATTTCAAGCGGCTCATCCTTTTTCTCGCATCGTGGAATTTTGCGGCCAATCTGGCGGCCCCGTTTTTCACGGTGTATATGCTGAAGTCGCTGGACTATCCGATGACTACAATTCTCGCGCTTACGATAGCTAGCCAACTTAGCAACATCGTTGCACTGGGGTTGTGGGGCGCGCTTATTGATCGCTTCAGTAACAAGTCGGTGCTCGGAGTAGCGGCGCCGCTTTTCCTTGCCTGCACTTTGGCCTGGACGTTCACAGGTGTGCCTTGGGTTCAGCCGTACACCCTTTATCTCCTGGCTGTCATCCATGTTCTGATGGGAGTAGCGACCGCGGGGGTCGGTTTGGCTTCGGGCAACATCGCCATGAAGCTCTCGCCTCCCGGCCAAGCAACAGCCTATCTCGCCGCCAATGGCGTGATTTCTGCGGCCGCCGCGGCAACCGCTCCGATCTTGGGCGGACGGTTCGCGGACTTCTTTGCTTTGCACCAGCTGACATTGGCATTCACTTGGACGGGCGGCCCTCAGAAGCTCACGGTTCAGGTACTGAACCTCCACTCATGGACGTTTTTTTTCGCGATGGCCTGCGTACTTGGGCTCTACTCGCTTCATCGCCTCTCGTTTGTGGAAGAACCGTCTGGCGCGACCAAGCGATTGGTCTTCTGGGATGTCTTGTTAGAAGCCCGCAGATCGGTTCACAGCTTGTCAAGCGCCGCGGGCCTGCTACGTGTGGTTCGTTTGCCGCAGTGGCTTTTCGACGCCTGAGATACACGTCGACGCCCGAGATACACAAGACCACGAGGTTCTGCCTCACCAGATGACGCAGAGGTGCTGAGGCGCAGTCGCGTGGCGTGCCCGTGAACGGATGCACATTGCCGTTTTGAAGGCATTCCCTCAGCCCCTGATGCAGCCTTCCGTTTCGAGCCCCGCAATTCCAGGCGGGGCTCTTTTGGCGGTCGGGTGCCCCATCAAAGGGACGGGGCACCACCGACGGATCCGTAAGCCCAATGGTGCGGATGATCTTGATGCACTCGGTCGCTCCCCCAATGTGCCGTCGAAGGAGTGTCAATCGTTGGCGGAGAAGCCGGGGCGTTGCAGGAATTGGCTGACGCGACAAGGCGCGGCGGATGACGGTGAACTTCGCCAAACTGACTGCGTCGGTCGACCGGCGATAGACGAGGCGTGACGGGTCGCTGCCGCACATTTTGCGACAGTCCGCAAAATGTCCGCTTAGCGCCGATGTGGCTAAGCGTTTTCGGTTGGAGCAACCCGTGATCTACATATCAGGCGAGGGGTTCGACCCCGAACACCGCGTCCCCGGTAGCGGGTTCGTCGCCAAGCCGTATCAACACGTTGATATCCTGAGCGCGTGTCGCCGGATGCACAACAGATGACCGTCGTGGGTCAATCTCGAGCGAATTCAGCATTCGCTTTCGAGTTGGCTTTGACCTCAACTTCGGACATATCTTTGCATCGCACTAGGTGACGCTTCGGGCCAACATGAGACATTCCCCCTGAATTAGGTGACAGAACTCGGTGTTGGGGCGTGATAACCTTCGCCACATTTCGGCGGGGAGAAATCCCGCGTTGCGTTACGGATTATGGCGAAAGGTCATGACCGAGACCCGGAAACTTGCCGCGATTCTGGCTGCCGACGTTGTCGGATACAGCCGGCTTGCCGCCGCGGACGAGGATCGCACACTCGCGCGGCTGCGAGCCCTCCGCAGCGATCTGATTGACCCGACGATCGCCGTGCACAACGGGCGCGTGGTCAAGCGCACCGGCGACGGCATCCTCGTGGAGTTCCGCAGCGTGGTTGATGCCGTGCGCTGCGCGGTGGAGGTACAGAACGGTATGATAGAGCGAAACGCCGGCCTTCCGCCGGAACGCCGCATCGAATTTCGCGTCGGCGTCCATCTGGGGGATGTCGTCGAAGAGAGTGACGGTGATCTGATGGGCGATGGCGTGAACATCGCGGCGCGGCTCGAAGGCGTCGCTCGACCCGGTACAGTTTGTCTCTCCGAGGATGCCTATAGGCAAGTAAAAGCCCGACTCGATCTCGCAGTTGCTGATCTTGGCCCGACCCAACTGAAGAATATCGCGGAGCCGGTGCGAGTTTATTCACTGGAGGTCGCCGCGCCTGCCCCAGCGAAAAGTGGCCACTCCACGGAGCCCGCCACGCCGGAATTGTCAATCCGGCTCTCGCTTCCCGATAAACCGTCGATTGCTGTTCTACCCTTCAACAATATGAGCAGTGAGCCGGGCCAAGAGTATCTGAGTGATGGGATCGTCGAAGCGATCACCGGGGCGCTCTCGCGAATCCGCTCGTTTTTTGTGATCGCACGAAACTCGGCGTTTACCTACAAGGGTCGGGCAGTGAATGTGCGTGACGTCGGCAGTGAATTGGGCGTCGCCTATGTGCTCGAAGGCAGCGTGCAGAAGGCCGGCAACCGGGTCAGGATTATCGTGCAGCTTGTCGAAACCGAGGGCGGCGCACACGTATGGACCGGACGTCATGACGGCACAATAGATGATATTTTTGATCTTCAGGATCGCATAACTGAACAAGTGGCAGGCGCGTTGCAACCGTCCATTCGCATTGCCGAAATTGAACGTTCGCGGCGCAAGCGTCCGCAGGATTTGGGCGCCTATGATTATGCCATGCGCTCGATGCCGCATGTCTGGGCGCTTGAGAAGGGAGAGAGCGCGAAAGCGCTTGAACTACTCGATAAAGCGCTTGCGATCGACCCCGCATATCCGCTTGCCCTATCGCTCGCCGGTTGGTGCCATGCTCAGCGCTCGGTCTATACCTGGGCGGACGACATTGGGCAGAGCCAGGCGCAAGCGCAAACGCTGGCCGAAAGGGCGGCCGAGCTCAGCGGTGACGATCCCCTCATTCTAGCAGTGCTCGGCACGGTCCACACATTCGTGCGCAATCACGGAACGGCGCGCGTGCTGCTGGAGCGCGCGGTTGCTATCGATCCCAATTCAGCCTGGGCATGGAGCAGACTAGGATGGCTTGACAATTATGGTGATCAGCCAGAGCGTGCGGTCGAGAAGTTCGAGCGCGCCTTGCGCCTGAGTCCGCTAGATCCGATGAATTTCAACAATTACGTCGGAATCGGTTCCGCGCACGAGGTTGCGCAGGACTATGACAAGGCTGCCGCCTTTTACCGGCGTGGGCTTGAGGAGCGGCCGCACGCTAGTTGGATTTACCGCGCCCTGGCATCCTCGTTGGTCGGTGCGGGCCGATTGGAGGAGGCCAAAGAGGCCTATGCACAGGTATTGCGCAGCTTTCCGGCCCTAACGGTGTCGAGCGTCAGGAGGGCGATGGTCTTCTCGCCAGCCGCTGTCGACCGCCTAGTCGACAATCTCAGGAAGCTTGGCTTGCCGGATTGATGCGCATAGACGGCGGGATCGGCAAATCAGGGAGAACCCCGTGGGACGCAAATTCCATAACATCCTCGAGACGATAGGGAATACGCCCGTTGTCAAGATAAACCGGTTGGCGCCAGCAGGTGTCAACCTGTTCGTCAAGATCGAGGCCTTCAACCCACTGGGTTCGGTGAAGGATCGACTTGCGCTCGGGGTGATCGAAGACGCTGAGCGGTCCGGGCAACTCAAGCCGGGTCAAACGGTCGTGGAAGCGACCAGCGGCAACACTGGTATCGGACTCGCTATGGTGTGCGCCCAAAAGGGCTATCCGCTCGTGCTGACGATGGCCGAAAGCTTCAGCGTCGAGCGGCGAAAGCTAATGCGGTTTCTCGGCGCCAAGGTCGTGCTGACGCCGGCAGCGCAGCGCGGCATGGGCATGGTGGTGAAAGCCAGGGAACTTGCCCAGACTTATGGCTGGTTTCTAACTCGCCAGTTTGAAAACGAAGCCAATCCTGACATTCATTCGCGAACGACAGCTCGGGAAATACTTGAAGCGTTTGCGGGTGAGCCACTTGACTATTGGGTTACCGGATATGGCACCGGCGGCACGCTCAAGGGAATCGCCCGCGTGTTGGCGAAGGAGCGTCCCGACACCAAGATCATCGTTTGCGAACCGCAGGACGCGCCCCTGCTTGAAAGTGGGATTCCGCAACAGCGCAACCCCGACGGCTCCGCGACCACCACTCACCCGGCGTTCAAACCCCACCCGATGCAAGGTTGGACGCCCGACTTCATTCCGAAGTTGACCGCGGACGCAGTAGACATGCACGTCATCAACCGTATCATTCCGATCGCAAATGGCGACGCACTACGCTTCAGTCGTGATTTGGCGCAGAAAGAAGGGATCTTCGTCGGCGTCACCGCAGGGGCAACGTTCGCCGGCGCCCTGCGCGTCTGTGCGGAAGCGCCGAAGGACGCGACGGTGCTCTGCATGCTGCCGGATACCGGCGAACGCTATCTGAGTACGCCGTTGTTTGGGGACATCCCCACCGAGATGAATGAAGAGGAAATTGCAATTTCGCGTTCAACACCGGCTGCTCAAATGGTCGCATAAACCGGCCGAGTTGCAACTCCCTGCTCATCCAGCCGCGGTTTGTAAGCGATCGATTAGCAACGGCCTTGTTTCAAACCGAGGTCGTTGTGGGTCATCAATGTCGTTTCAAGCGCAAGCCGCACGCTTCCGCTTCTCCCCCGAGTCCGGACGTATCGCTGCGTCGCACCGCTGGGCGACCAAATCGGCTGACGCGCGATGAAGCGCGGCGCATGGCGGTGAACTTCGCATCAATTGCGCTAGCGCGCCGGGCCGCCCACACATAGAGGTCAGAGGCGCCCCTGGGATCGCTCAGAATTTGGAGGCTGCGCGCCAGGGCCTGCAGCGATGCCGGCTGGAACATTGATCCGCCGCCCGCCAGGCAGGACGACGTAGCGCGCGATCACGCGCAACTTCCCCTCCTCGCCGCCGTATCCTTCAACCACATACTTGGCGCCTACTGGAAACCGCCGCGGCAAACGGTTGGATAGACGGCCTATCGGGAGATCCATGACTTTCTCCTTTCTGCAATCCAAGGCCGCCCTCTTTTCTGCGTCTGTATAAAACAGCTCACACTGAACCGTCGGTGGATAAGTGCCTAACCCCGCAGGGGCAATTTCGAACTAAGAAACTCGTGGATTTCGACGGATGAACGGAACAGCCTGATTTTATGCTCCGAGAGAAGCATCTTAGATGCGTACCCTCTGTTGCACGGCTGGTGATCACAAGCCTGACGTGCTGGGCCCGACAGCGGAAGTTAGCCGACACGAAACATACCGACGAGAATGGATAGGCCGCCGCGGCAAACACAGGCACTCATTTAGATGCCGCCCTTGGCCTGCAACGCCTGGCGATGCGCGCCGTCTTGCTGGCAGGCGCCCACCCGGCCCCTTCTGAAGGGTAATCACACCGAACGCGGCGACTATTTTCGCAATGGTGCTTCGTTTGCGGCTTCGATCAGCGTCCGTGCAAACCATTGGCCGCGTTCGGTCAGTCGTGCCGAACCATGTCGGAGATTTACGATTACAGAGAATATGCCGTCGCGTGCGAGGTCTGCAACAGTGATACCTGAGATGTGCTTACCTTCTGGCGTTCCCCACCAGTAGCCCCTGCGTTTATGAAGACCGTTGTTGTTGAAACACTCGATCACGGCGGTTCGTTTGGTAGGCGACAGAACGGCGACCGAGACCACCAATGGCGTCAGCGTAAGATTGGAGGTAACTGTGGCCTTGTTCTTGCCACCTTGTAGTCCCGGCTCTCTCATTTTTCTTGTCCCCTGATTAACAAATCATCCGTAGCAGGCGTTCGCCGTGCATGCTTGGGTTGAAGCGGCTCCAAGGCTAACCCAGCGCCACCAAGACGGCGCGAAATCCGATGCATTAAAAGAAGGCTACAATCGATAGCCGCCTTCCGTATCAATGAGGGTTTCACTTCGTGGCCTTTATCCCCGATATACCCTTCTTTCCCTGCTGCTCTCTCACTTGCCCCTGACGGAATCATCGGCGAATGACCTGCTCTGGCCCAACGCGTCGGTTCGCCGCAATACGAAACAGATGACGCCGTTCGGCCTTTTCAGGGAAGGATGCGGGCGCGCGACAGTTATGCACCTTCCGTCAAGGAAGGCTGGTTTGACGCACGGCTCGCCAGCCTAGTGGCAAGAATATGGATCCTGGATCGGACAGTAACGGCGCTACGGTGCTAAATTGGTTTATTAAGCCAGAGGAAGCACTCATGCTCCATAACTTCCATCACGCCCATTATGCCGACGATCATCTTGTCTCTCGGACGTACCTCGGTGACGAAGGGAACATTACGCCCTACTTCCTTATTCCTGTATTTCTAGTCGGGGGTGCCGCTTATTTCTTATTGCCGCTAAATCTTTTTGTGGTGATGGTAATCGCAAGCGCGGCGTCGTTTTACGCGCATGTTTTTTCGACAAGGAATACACGTAGAAGGGTCGCGGCTTCAAAGGTTTGCGTGGTTCAGACGCCAGCAAGAACTGCACTTCGTTCATCACCGTCACGCGAACAGCAATTTTGGTGTAATTCACTTTTTCTGGGACAAGATTCTCGGTACCTATCGAAGGCCGAATGCAGACGCATAAATCAGACGCCTGCAACGCGATTACGTTTTTCGATAGCGTCTCAGTTTGAATTTTGCTTATCTTCACAGATCGCCTCGGCATCAACAGAATCATTTTTGTGCCGCTTCACGTAAGCCGGCGGCATCAGGCGAACCGTAGGGCCAATCGCTTGAAGCTCACGCGACCAATGATGCGACGATGCACAAGCCTCGATGCCAAGAGCACAACGGCGGCTTCTGGTTCGACCGGCTGTGCGACGACCAGCTCCAATTGCCGCAGAGCCATTCCTTCGATAAACGGGCGAACGCCACTACGCGCTTCTGCACGGCTGGCACCTCCTCCGCCAGCACGTGAGTGCCACGGACATGGGAGCTGTTAAGGGGCGGAAAAGGGAGGGGGGTCGCCGGCAAAGTTCGCCCACGGCCTTCGCTGGCCCCTAGCGCGGTGCCCTAGATGGTGCCCCCGATTTCCCGGCGGGCGCTCGATCTTGGCCTAAGCCATTGATTGGGCTGGTGGGCGCACAAGGACTCGAACCTTGGACCCGCTGATTAAGAGGCGCCAGAGATATCCGTGAACACAATGCGCATTCCGACACACCCAGCAGTTCGGCGCTACTGATCGGGTTTAGGAAAGTGGCAGTGTCGGAACGGACCCACGGCGTGTAGAAGAGCCGTGTGAGGTCCGCTTCTCTCTCAGCGGCCGATATTCGTACGTTACTTAAAGTCCGCTTTGGGCCAAAAGCGGACGTCAGCCCTTGCCTTCGCCTTTGTTGTCATTCAGCGCGACTGAGGCCTCGGTCGTCAGCAACAGGAACGTAAACGTCTCCTCGAGATAAAGCCGTACCGCCTTTTCGTTGTGACTCAGATAGCCAATCGACACATCCTCGCCGAGATACAAGCTGAAGTCGCCACCACGGGCCGTGAGCACAAACGCACCGGTAATAGCCGGCGCCCAGATGATTTCGCCGTCAACCTGGCGTTTGATGTGCTCCATGACCGGATAGCCGTGGTCGCTGGTCTCGCTCAATCCGGTATAGGCTTCCGCACTCAGCAAAACCGAATAAGGACCGTTAACGCCAGCGAGCCGCAACTGACTTAGCGCCCGAGCGATCGCGTCCGGGTAGGCACGGATGTCGGCCGGCAGCGTCAGAATGGGATTGCTTGTGCCCTCGCGGATGCCGCCAATGCCTGCGGCGACATAGCCTTCGAAGATTGCGCGGTCCTCCGCAAAAGCCAAAAGCCGTGCGGCATCCTTGACCGGCTGCCAATCCGAATCGTTTGCGCCGCGCTCGACGTCATCGATCTGTTGGCGATCGAGTTCGAAAGGAACGCGCAGTTCAAGCAGCGGCTTGACCTCACGCTGCCGCGCTAGAATTCCGTTTCCCGGCGCCGCGACGTTGCGCAAATGGCCAGTGCCGATGGCTGAGAGCGCGACCCCGCCCGGACCCAGAACGTCGACGACTCGCCGGCCAGCGAGGTAGCGTTTGATGGTGCGCGAGGCCTCCTCCTCGATCTGAGCCCAGGCCAGATCGGATATCGGGGCAAGCTCGCGGTGAAGATTGTTCATTACGCCGGGTCTCCTTTAAGCGAACCGATACCAAGCGAACCGTCGCGCTTCGCGGTCGGCTGCGGGGCCGCAGCCGCCGGCGTATCCGAAAGCGTTTGTCCGGCTGGCGGAGTATCGCCTCCCACATTGTCTAGGAAAGTCGCGGACGGGACAAAGAACAGATTGCCGGTCTTGGCGAAACTGAAATCCAGCAGACGATCGTAATTGCCCGGCGGGCGGCCTATGAACATATTTTCCAGCATCTGCTCGATGGTTCGCGGTGAACGCGCGTAGCCGATGAAGTAGGTGCCGAACTCCTTGTCAACCACCCGGCCGAACGGCATGTTGTCACGGATGATCTTGATCTCCTTGCCGTTCTCGACGATCGTGGTCAGCGCGTTGTGGGCGGACGTCGGTTTGGTGGCGTCGTCGAGCTCGATGTCCGAAAGCTTTGTGCGGCCGATGATGCGCTGCTGTGCCTCGGTGGACAGCGCATTCCAACCGACAATGTCGTGCAGATATTTTTGCACGATCACATAGCTGCCGCCAGCGAAGGCGGCGTCTTCGGAGCCAACATAAGCCGCGTCGATTGCCGCCTGCCCGGCCGGGTTCTCTGTGCCATCAACAAAGCCGATCAGATCGCGGTCGTCGAAATAGCGAAAGCCGTGGACTTCGTCCACCGGCGAAACCGCCTCGCCAAGCGCAGCCATGATCTGCGTCGCCAATTCGAAGCACAGATCCATGCGCTTAGAGCGAATGTGAAAAAGGAGATCGCCGGGCGTGGCAACCGCATGCCTTAGCCCGGCTCTGATTTCCTGAAAAGGATGCAGTTCGGCTGGCTGCGGTTGGCCGAACAGTCTGTCCCAGGCGTTTGATCCGATCCCCATCACGCAAGACAGATTGCCCTCAATGTCACGGAAGCCGACGGCACGTAACAGCGCCGGGAGGTCCCCGCAAAACGAACGGACCGCCTCTGCGTTCGCGGCACCGGGGTTGACCATCGCAACCAGAAAAATCGCGGCCCGCGTCAAAGCCGAAACCACCGCCTGTGGCTCCGGGATCAATTCGGTTTGCGCGGTCAATGGCTCTGACTCCGTTGGTGGTGACCCATATTAATACCGGTCTTTGCACGATTGCCCACCAAAACCAATATTGGCCTTCGCACGATCGCCCACCAAAGGCGAAAGGGCGTCTACGGTGGCGCGAAGCTGCGGGCCCTCCCGCTGGCGCTGCAACGCGATCGGGCCGTGTGTTCGAACCCGACCAAGTCCGTTGCGGGTCATTAGCTGACGTTCAGGCACGTCGGCCCCCGACGTCTGCTTCACCCCACAAAGCGGACATTGCACGGTGCGAGTAGCATGTCCGGATTGGGCCACGAACGGACCTCGCCTAGGCTCCAGCGCCGGCTTGTACATTCAATAAATGCCCCCTCCACTCTGAAAGCATCGGCATGCTAGTCTTGAGATGAGGGAGCAAAAGCCGTGGCGGAGACCCGGAAACTCGCGGCAATACTGGCGGCTGACGTGGTCGGGTACAGCAAGCTAGCTGGCTCCGACGAAGATCGCACGCTGGCGCGGCTGCGGGCACTGCGAAGCGATCTGATCGATCCGACAATTGCTGTACACAACGGGCGCGTAGTGAAGCGCACCGGCGATGGAGCCATCGTTGAGTTCCGTAGCGTGGTCGACGCGGTGCGCTGCGCCATCGAGGTGCAGAATGGCATGGTCGAGCGCAATGCCGGCCTTCCGCCTGAGCGTCGCATCGATTTTCGCATCGGAATCCATGTCGGCGACGTGGTCGAGGAGAGCGACGGCGATTTGATGGGCGACGGCATCAATATTGCCGCGCGATTGGAAGGAATTGCCAAGCCGGGAGCCATCTGTCTCTCCGAGGACGCCTATCGGCAGGTAAAGGCGAGGCTCGATCTCGCGGTCAGCGATCTCGGCGAAACCAAACTCAAGAACATCGCTGAGTTGGTACGGGTATACTCGGTTGAAGTCGGCAAAAAAGCGCTCGCGAAGCCGATCGCGGCGCCGATGAAGAAACCCGCGATGGCCCTCCCGATCATCGCCGCTACAGGGGCGATCCTTGTCGTTATCATGGCCGGCTTTTGGTATTTTCTGGGGGGACAGAAACCAGGCACGGTCGTCAAGGCGCCCGCGCGTCTCTCTCTTGTCGTGTTGCCCTTGGCTAATTTGAGCGGTGACAAGAGTCTAGGATTACTTCGCCGACGGCATTACCGAAAACCTCACCACCGATCTGTCACGTATCCGCAACAGTTTCGTCATCGCCCGCAACACCGCCTTCTCCTTTAAGGGTAAGAACGTCGATGTCAAAGAGATCGGCAAGGACCTCGGTGTCCGCTATGTGCTCGAAGGGTCGGTACAGCGCGATGGCAACCGAGTACGCGTCAACGCTCAGTTGATCGACGCCGAAAGCGGTGCCCATATCTGGGCCGATCGGTTCGAAAACGATCTAGCCGACCTGTTCAAGCTCCAGGACGAAGTAGTCGCAAGGCTTGCACGCACGTTGCAAGTGGAGTTGTTGAACGCTGAAGCACACCGTGGCATTCACGACCGCCCAGCAAATCCTGATGCCATCGATCTGACGCTACGTGGATTTGCGCTTATCAACACCGCCGTCCCCACCAAAGCCCCCTATTTTCAGGCTCGGGACTTATTCGAGCAAGCGTTGAAGGTCGATCCAATCAATGCCGACGCTTTCGCTGGGGCCGCTGTGATTGATGCGCGAGACAATGTTTATGGTTGGTCCGATCCCAGTGTCGACGTGTACTCGCGCGCGATGCAGCGGGCCAACCAAGCTATTGCGCTAAATCCCAACCAGCCCTATGCGCATTACGCCAAGGCATTCTTGCTTATGTACAAATTGAAACCGAACGATGCAGCGTTGGCGAACGAGACAATTGCTGAGGCCGAGGCATCACTGCGCGCCGATCCCAGTTTTGCACCTGCCTACCTTCCGATGGCCGTCGCGGAAGAGCTGCTCGGCAACTACGAGAAGGGCTTATCGCATCTTGAACAGGCCATCAGGATCAGTCCGCGCGATTTAAATATCGGAGCTTGGCGGCAGCATATGGGTAGAGAGCTTTTCGGCTTGCATCGATACGACGCGGCGGTTCAAGAAGGCCTCAAGGCCGTCGATTTGGGGTTTCGGACCATGGTAGGCTACGCCAGCCTCGCGGCCTTCTATGCGGCCGTTGACAAACTGCCAGAGGCGAAAGCCGCGCTAGCCGAGGCGAGAAAGTTGAATCCGAATATTTCAGTGGCGTGGTTTCACGCGCGCGTGCCCAGTTATATCGACTTGCCTCCAGGTTTTCGTGATGGCCTAAGCAAGGCCGGGCTGCCGGACGAGTGAGGATGAATCCGCCGAGAATCTGCGAATTATCAGGCAATCGATGCTGGCTGGGGCGCCCAAACATTGAAAGTATTACCATGTCTGCTGAGGGTTATTCGCGACCGAAGCGGCGTACCCTGCCGTCCGGCCCACTTCCGCTTCGCCCCGAAAGCGGACGCCAGGTGCGAATGAGAAGTTGGTCGCTAAGGGCCAGGAACCGACATCAAGCAGCGGTCTCGTAAATGATATCAAGTACTGTCGCGGGATCACGCTGCGGCCGCGCTCTTCGTCCGGTCCAAGCGTTCGCTCATCTTGGTCGGTCGGCGGCTTACCGCTCATCTACGGTGTAATGGATCGTCTGGGCCACGATCCAGCCGTCCTCGATCAGAAACGAGTTGGCGCCGTCGCTCACGCAGGAATGCTCGGCTTGCGCCGTCCACTCTAGAAAGGCGACGCGCCCCTCTACCAGACGGTTCGTATAGACGTAAGGTGCCCCAGGCAGCTCCTGCTCGAGTAGCCGCGCAAGCTCCCTAACGCCATTGTGGCCTCGGAAAATGCCTCGACGTTCGAGAACAACGATGTCGGGCGAAACGTTGCGCTGTATGTCCTCCTCAAAGCGATGCTCGCCAGCGAGGCGCAGGTGGTCTTCGAATACTTGCGCCGCGGATCGCCTTCGCAGATCGTCGCTCATTCTGTCCCCCTTTCTCCGCGTATTAGATGCAGAGGTTAGATGCAAAGCCACGGCCGGCAAGCCTTCACACCAACGGTGATCGATGTCCACTTTCCGCCCAATAGCGACAGAAAGATGAGCATCGCTTGATGGCGGCGATTTGCCATTACCTGAAGTCAGGCCGGCTCATTCAAGCGACCCGTCGCGATGGAGCTGTAACGCACTGAATCTGGAAATCACTAAGCCGGTGGCCGTGGTCGGCCCGAAGGCACACCAGCATCGGATTGCAGCCCCGCATCGCAAGCGGCGAGCAAGCCTAAGGCTGACCAATCGAGCTCAGTCCAACCGCGAGCAACTGTTGCGACGAGACGATCATGAACAAGGCTTGCTGCGGGCATGGGCACAGCCATATGCTCGGCTTCAGCAAGCGCCAGCCGAAGATCTTTGACCGCCAGCGGGGTGGTCATTCCTGGCGGGCTATAACGGTTTTCGACGATTTTGCCGCCATAGGTCTTGTGGACCTTGCCGTCAAAGAGCGAGCCAGTGAGAATTTCGAACGCCGCCCTAGCCTCCACGCCGCCTTTGCGCAGCAACGCCAAAACCTCGCCCATGCTTTGCAAGGTAAGCGCCGTAAGTGCATTGGCCGCCACCTTCATAAGATTGGCGGCACCAGGATCGTCCCCTAGAAGAAACAGCCGTTGCCCAAGCCGGCCGAGCACCGGTGAGACCCGATCCACTGCAGGCGACGCGCCCGCTACGAGCACGAAGAGTTTCCTGGCTTCCGCCAGATCGGGATTGCCAAGCACCGGAGCCGCCACGTAGCTCTGGCCGGCGAGTTCGTGCTGGTGAGCCAGACGGCGCGATAAACCTGGACTCACTGTGCTCATGGAGACATGGATGGCGCTCCGTCCAAGCACATGGACCAATCCTCCGTCTCGCAATGTAACATCGGCGAGTGCATCATCGCCGGGGAGTGATGTCAGGACGGCCTCACAGCCGGCGAGGTCCGCTAAGTTGGCCGCGGCGGTTGCTCCTCTGGCAACGAATGGCGCGCACTGCTTTTCATTGCGATCATAGACTTTGACTTGAAATCCGTCGGCTATCAGATTGCTGGCAAAATCACCGCCCATATGACCGAGGCCAATGACGCCAATCTGCTGAATTGAAGATTGCATCGTCTTCTCCCAAGGCTCGGGACTGCGCTAAATCAACCATAAACTACGGCAAGTATTCGCTCACGGATCGATATCGCTACGATAGAACCCTCATTTCGATGGACCGACAGCGCAAGTCGTGCCTCCCAGTGTAATACGCTTCAAAGAAGGCGCGTCCGTCGTCGGAAACCGCTGCTTGCCGTTGCCGGCGGGTGGCACGCAGTCATAACTGAGAAGATAAGCTAGCACCGCCGCATATTCATCTGGCTTGAGCGTCCCCCGCGCAGTCGGCGGCATGGTGTCAACGACAATGCTCCGCAACTGCGCAGCGTCGAGGTGCGAGCGGCCGAAGCTCGGACCGGTCAGGGCCGGCGCGGACACGCCTTGCAGGTTGCTGCCGTGGCAGTTTGCGCACTGCCTGGCATAAATTTCGGCACCCTGGGCGACCTGCTCCTGGGTGTACGGAGCCGAGCCGCTGGATTTTATCGGCGCGCCGGCGCCAGCGGCGGGATTGGGCGCATTTGCAAGCACCACTTGGCCGGTCGCATCGTTGGCAATCGTCGGTGCGCTACCCAAAGAATAGGTAAGGACACGGCTGCCGTCCGTCGGGGGCAGGTTGGGCGTCTGCTGGCCGCCTGCCTCACCTACGACAACCGTCAGATATTCGTTTCCGTTGATGCTGTAGGCGGCGATTGGCGCGACGATCGAGGAACCCGTCACTTCCTTCCAATATTGTTGGCCGGTAGCGGCGTCGAAGGCATAAAGGTTGCCTCCGACGTCGCTGGTGAAGGCTAAGCCGGTCGCGGTGACGAGAACGCCGCCTTGCCCGGGGTAAGGCAGAAGCTGACGCCAGCGTACCGCACCGCTGTCAACATCAATCGCGGTTACGACACCTGTAGCGTCCTGGCGTTTCGGCAGCGCGCCACCGAGATAGAGCTGACCGGGAATGTAGGCGGGACGATCAGTCGTGATCTTAAAGACAGCGCATTCGTTGGTGCTCGGAACGATAAAGATATTGGTGGCGGGATCATATGCACCGCCATTCCATTGTATGCCGCCACCATGATTGGGGCAGGCGAGCTCGCCCTTTTTCGTCGGCGGCACCCCCAGCCCCTCCTGCTTGTCCACGACAGTACGATGCACGACCTCGCCGTTTCCGCGATCCAGAATGACGAAGTCGCCACCCTTGTCTCCGATCGCGACCAGCGATCGCTTTTGTTTGTTGACCAGCCCCTCGAACAGTACCGGAATCATGGCAGGGTCGGTATCGTGCGAGTCATCCTGGACGAATTGGTAATACCACTTCATCCTCGGCTTCTTGCCGGAGATATCCAGTGCCACCAACGAGTTGGTGTACAGGTTTCTACCCTTGCGGCCCTTCAGCACCAGGTCCGGGCCGGGATTGCCGGGCGTGACAAACAAAGTGTCGTTTCCCTGATCGATAGCGATGCCGTTCCACATCGCACCTGCGCCATGCTTCCAAGAATCTCCCGGCCAAGTTTCGTGGCCTGGTTCCCCTGGGCCGGGAATGCTCCGCCAATCCCATAGACGCTCGCCATCCTTCACGCTGAAGGCGCTGATCAAACCAATATTGCCGCTGTCGCCGCCTCCGGTGCCGACGATGAGTTGATCCTTATAAATATAGGCGGCCATCGAATAAAAGCTGTTGCTGGTTTCGAGGCAGCCCTGCATGTTCCATATGCTTTTGCCGGTACCGGCGTCGAGTGCGATGATCCGACAATCCGCCGTCGCGACGAACACTTTGCCGTCCGCAAGACCAACGCCGCGATTGACGGCATAAAGCAAGACGTAGGCTGGGTTGTAGGGCACCTGCCAGAGCAGCTTGCCCGTGGCCGCATCGAGCGCCATCACGCCGTCATGCGCCGTGGACAAGTACATTCTGCCATTCCAGATGATCGGCGAGGTCTCCTGCTGACCATTGTCGGCTATGCGAGTGCTCCAGGCCAGATGCAACGAGCCGACATTGGTCTTGTCGATCTGCCTGAGAGCTGTATAGCGATTGCCAGCATAGGTCTTCGCAAACAGAACCCAGTTATTGTCGTCTTGTCCTGCCCTCAGCAGATCATCCGCGGACGGTGTGTCCAAGGGCTCGCCAGCGCCGACTGCGGTCTGGACCATTCCGCCGAAGCAAGCCGCAAGTGCCAGAAGGGATATGCGGATTTTTGACAATTGGGCCTGCACGCTGTCACGTCCTATTTTGGGAGTATCGGGAGGCTGCTTTAGTCCGATTTGCTGGAGACATTTGGCAAGATCGCTGCCGACCGCATGAGTCATTTTAGAAAACGCCTCGAGTAGTTCGTACCACGCTAAAAAGGCGAGTTTGGTTTAATCTAATTACGTGATTGATTTGCGCGCTTGATCATTTCCGATCGATGCAAACCATTTGTCCCGGCTCGGATTTTCGATGTGCGAGATCGAACTCACGGATAACGAGATGCGTGGCATAGCCGTCCGCGTCTCGTCACGGGTTGCGCATCCTACGGCTCTGTCGCCGACAAAGGCCATTCCCGACCCTTCCAAGATGGAGCCAACGAGGCCTGTGCAGTTCCTGCCACAGGCGATACGAATTGAGTGGAAGCAGCACGCTTGAAAGCGCTGTTCGGGTAAAGTAGGCGAAAAATTAAGTTGGCGAACGCAGCCGTATGATTCAACCCTCGGGATGGAACGGCATCCCCGGACGCCCAGCGCTCGCAGGTTCCGGCGTTTCCACGTCAAGATTAATGACCACAGGCGCTTGCCCGCTTCTTACCACGACCGCCTCGCAAATCTCGTTTGGACTTCCGTTGATCTCCTGATGTGCCACGTAAGGCGGCACATAAATAAAATCTCCCGCGCTTGCTTCTTCACTCAGTTCCAGGTGATCACCCCATCGCATTCGCACCCGGCCCTTCACAACGTATAGCACCGTCTCTAATTCACCGTGATGATGCGGTCCCGTCTTCGCATCCGGTTGCACCACCATCGTGCCCGCCCACAGTTTCTCTGCGCCCGTTCGCGCATGTGTGATCGCCGCCGCCCGCGTCATTCCGGACGTCTGCGGCGTCTTCATGTCTAGTTCTCCGCCGCGTACGATCTTGACCCCGTGTACCTTCCAATCCATTTTTGATCCTTCTGCTAAGGTATTTTATTTCCAGCGGTCTCCCGCGCAACGCGCCCGGCTTGCTTGGGGACAATCTGAGAAGGCTTTGAATGATAGCAATGTCCGCTTTGTTTCCCAAAGCACGCATTCGTCGATGTTCGAGCTGAGTCGAAGGCAGACATCCGGAACTTTTTTGTGCAATGTTCGCCTACCCCTCAACAGTGGACACTGATCGGACATCACTCGGCGTCCGCCAAGTGCCATTACCGGAAGTCGGAGCGGCAGTGGGCGCGGTCTAGGCTATGAATTCAGAAAGCAGCGCTTTGGCCTCCTTCAGATCGCGCGTCTCAAATCCCTCCGTGAACCACCCGTAGACCGGAGCCAACAGTTCACGCGCTTGCTGCACCTTGCCCTGGTCGCGCCAGAGACGCGCAAGGCTCATTGCGGCGCGCAGCTCCCAGGATCTCGCCTGTTGCTGGCGCGCCCATTCCAGCGAGGTTCCGTAGCTTTGTTCGGCACCACGAGCGTCGCCCTTGAGCGAGAGTATCCAGCCTCTAAGCCGTATGAGTTCGGCGTAGTGCCAGCGCTCTCGACTTTCTGGTTGCTCGATTTCAGCAAGCACGTCATCGCAAACTTCGAGACTTTGTTCGATTTTGTCGGACCGCGCCAACGCCTCAGCCAGTACCCCTCTGATATATCGACCCCAGAACCTCGCCCCGGTGCTGTGCCACCGTTCGATGGCGGCTCGAAGGACGGGAACCGCCCGATCGTAGTTGCCACCCCGCGCCAGTGCCACTCCCTGAAGCGCTTGTCCCATGATTTCGAATGTTGGCAGGCCGCGCTGCGCCCCGAGCCGTTCGGCTTCTTCAGCCCGAACTCGGAGAGCAGCCGCATCTCCCAGGTAATCGTAAATGTGAGCACCCTGGGTCAGTGCAAAACCAAGGTCGAAGGGATGATTGCGCCGCCGCGCATGCTCGTCTTTGCTCCGCGCGATTGCGAGAGCTTGGTCGGGGTAGCCGAGGATCCAGAGGCAGTGTTGCCCATATATACCCACGATCGTCTTTGGATCGTGATTGAATTGATCGGCGATATGCCAGTGCTTGCGCTCGTCATAGAGGGCAAGAATGGCCTCGCCTTGCTTGACTGCCTCCGTCAACTCTCCGTGCCAGAAATGCGTGGCAGCAGCTATCACGTGCGCTACAAGGAGAGCTTCATCATCCCCTGCCTGAGCGACCCGCAAGGCCTCTTCTGCCAACGGGACCGACTCCCGTACACGGCCTCTAATCAAATAGTAGACCCACAATCCCCATAATACTTGTATTATCGCTGCAGGTCGCCCCAGTGCTTTCGCAATTTCCAACGCGGGTTTAAGGGCATCGACTATCTCCTCGGCCATCCAGCCCTTGCGTGCCCACCAAGCGGTGCCAAGGGCATTTCGGATCTGCAGCTCAAGCTCATCGCGTTCGGGTGAACGAACGAGCTTCTGGAGCAGAGCCAAGCCGAAGTCGAGGTGCGCGATGGCTTCCGGCAAAGCCATTCGGCCAAGAGCTAGTTGCCCCGCCTTGAGCCAGTAGCCAACCGCTTTCTCGACTAAATTCGCTTCTGTACAATGTCGCGCTACCACCTCGGGCCGTGTTTGAACGATCTCCGGGAATTCCTGCTCTAGCGTAGTGCCGATCAGGCCGTGAAGTTGCTGGCGTCGGTCGCGTAGCAAGGTGCTGTACGCGGCATCCTGCACCAATGCGTGTTTGAAACTGTACTCCGCGTTAGGCGGCGTGCCGTGTTGGAAGATCAGTTCTGCACGCACCAACTGAGCCAGCGCGTCATCAACCTGCTGCTGCGGCATCGTCGCCACGGCGCTTATCAGCTGATGTGAAAATGATCGGCCGAGCGCCGCTCCGATCTGTGCCAGCTCGCGGGTCGGCGCCAGGCGATCAAGCCGCGCCAGAAGCGAAGCGTGAAGCGACGTTGGAATGACGAACGGCGCCACCGTATCAGTCGCTACGTGGCCTGCTGTGGTGTCGGTAACGATGCCACTTTCCACAACCGTCTTGGTCAATTCCTCGACAAACAATGGCACGCCATCGGTACGATCGACAATTTGGTCGAAAATTTCCTTGGGCAGCGTCTTTCCGCCCGCCACGTGAGTAATCATCTTGGCGCGCTGCCGCAGCGACAAGCGGTTCAGGCTGATCAAGGTTACCTGCGGGCGCCCAATCCAGGGTGGCGCGAACTCCGGTCGAAATGTCAAAATCACGAGCACGCGGAGAGTCTGCACGCGGTCGATGAGGAGATCGAGCGATTCGCGTGTGGTGGGGTCGCTCCAATGGACATCCTCGAACACCATCAGAACGGGCTGCCGCGAGGCCAAGCCTTCGAGTTGCGCGAGCTGCGCCTGAAAAATCCTCTCCTTGCGTTGCTGCGGGCTCAGCTCGAGAGGCGGGTAGCGGTCGCCGGTTGGGATCGACAACAAACCCGCCATCAGCGGCACGACCTCCCCAAGATCGCTGGTCGCCTGTGCGAGCACCATCTCGAGCTTTGACAGTCGTTGCGTGACCGTATCCTCGCGCCGAAACCCGGCCGCCCGCTCTAGCTGGCTGATGCTCGGGTAGAGCGCACTATCCTGGTGGTGGGGCGAGCAGAAATAACGGAGGCGAACATGCGGGTCGTTGGTAAGCCGCTCCACTATCGTCTGCGCGATGCGAGATTTTCCTATACCCGGCTCGCCTGAGATCAGCACGACGCAGCCGTCACCGTCCTTCGCCCGTTCCCAGCGGCGCATGAGGAGTTCGATTTCCTCGCTCCGGCCCACCAACGGCGTTGTGACGGCGCGCAGGGCCTCGAAGCGGCTTTCGACTGATGACGGTCGCAGCGCCCGCCAAGCTCGCGTCGGCTTCGCGATGCCTTTGAGTTCCCGCGCTCCAAGGTCGTGGAGCTCAAACAGGTTGCCTACGAGCTTCCGCGTGCTCTCGGCAATGACCACGCTGCCCGGCTCGGCGATGCCGAGCAAGCGCGCGGCTAGATTAGGCGTCTCCCCTACAATGGACTGCTCCCCATTAGCGCCCGAACCGAATAGGTCGCCGACAACCACCAATCCCGTCGCGATGCCAACGCGTGTCTGCAGGGCCGCGTGAGTCTTGAGCTCCGCTACGGCCGCGACCATTTCAAGCCCTGCCCGAACGGCCTGTTCCGCGTCGTCTTCGTGTGCCTCGGGATAACCGAGGTAAACCATCACCCCGTCGCCAGTGCACGTCGCCATGAAACCGCCGAAGCGCCGCACAGTCTCTGCAGCGCAACTTTGGTAGGCCGAGACGACTTCGCCGAAGTCTTCAGGATCCAAGCGCGCTAATAGAGCTGTTGAACCCACCAAGTCCGAGAACATCACCGTGACTTGGCGGCGTTCGGCGCGGTCTTCTGGGCGTGTGCTTGGGGCACTCGACGCGACCCCAGCAGCCACTGAAGGCCCCGTTCCGGCTGCGCTGGTCCGCAGGGCCGCTATCGCATCGAGTAGGATACGACGATGCCCAAGCGCGGCGACGCCAAGCTCTTTAAGGTCCTCCGCCGTGAGGCTTGGCAGGACCCGTTCGTTGATCTCATTTTCGCGGAATGCGGCCTCGTATTTTTCCAGTCCGAGGCTCCGCAGCCACCTATCGAGGTCCATGATGGCGCCCACAACGGCTCACCACTCATGATTGTCTAGCCGAGCTGGCAAGTCCAGTGCTGTTCGCAGGGACCGAAGTCCGAATCGGGTCATTCGCGACCGAAGCGGCATGCTCTGCTGTACGGCTCACTTCCGCTTGGCCCCCAAAGCTGACGTCAAATTCTTACAGAGTATTTGGTCGCGATGGGTCAAACGCTGCCGAGCGGCACAACCCGCCGGCGGAACTTGTCCGCTGTTGATCCGGTAGACACCACACTTTCGAAGCGCCGAGTATGACGTTAGGGGCTGGGGACTCGTGCGGTGCACCAGAATCAGCATTTTGGGAAATCGGTCTCAAAGAAATCGAGCGCGGCGATTTTGTAAGGATGTCCAGCTCCGCAAGTAACCAGAGTGTTGCGACCGCGACGTCACTATGGTGGACGTGGTCATGGACGTCTCTCTTCGTTGGCATTGTTTTGCGTGCGTTTCAGTCTGGCGGCCTGCCACAGATATTTGGCCGCGATGCTGCGATAGGGCATCCACCGCTGCGATCGCTCTAGAACCTCTTTGACCGTCGCCACGTCACGCATTCTGTAAGCGAGTTGCATGCCGCGCCGGATGCCACGATCGGCCGCCGGCAGCACATCGGGCCGGCCCAGGTTGAAAATGAGAAAGACGTTCACTGTCCAGGCACCGATCCCGGGAATGGCCGTCAGCGTCTCGACGATCTCGGCGTCACTCAATGTCGGAAGCGCTTTCGCGAGCCCGCGATTTGTCGTGAACCACTCGCCCAGCGCACGAATGCTCCGTGCTTTTGCTCCCGACAGTCCTAGCTTCATCAGCTCTTGTGGCGATAACGCCACCACCTTTGCGGGTATGATCGCACTGTTGAGCGCTGCCTTCAGTCGCAGGAAGATAGCCGCGGCCGCTTTGCCGGACACGCTCTGATAAACGATCGCCTTTATAAGCGCTTCGAAGGGCGGCGTCAGTGACGGCTCGACGGACTGTCGTCCAACCTCCGCCGTCACGGCCGCAATCAGGCGCCCAAGGTCGGGATCGGCGCGCGCCAGGTGTTCGTCAACTGATAACCGTGATCGTGCGGCGGCTTCCATGGATCACGGCAATCGATGAATTTCCACAGCTGTCATGTGGATCTCCGCTCATCGTTGGCGGCGGGAAAATATTGCGGTGCCTCGCGACGATCGAACATGCCGTAATCGCGCACTACGCGCACTTGTCGCAGCCGACCGCCCGGCGGAAACACGATCCGCTTGGCAAATGCGTCGGCATCGGCCCTCGACTTCCATGACATCAAAAGAATCACATCGCCCGGCGTCAGGACGGCATCGAAGACATCCCAGCTCACCAAACCGTCAGCCCTTGAATTCAGGCCGAGATATTTCAAGATACTCGGCGCATTGGCGGTCGAGCAGGAGGTTTCCGGCCATTTCGCGTCCATGAGCATGAGAGTCGTGCCGTCTCGTCGAGCCGCTGCTCTTGTATTTTCTGGCCGGCCGGCACTTCGGTATCGTTCGTTATCTGGCCGACGCGGAGGTGATAATCGAGGAGGATTTCCGAGCGGCCTGCTTCCTGCACTAGATGGTGGCCTTCTAGCGTGCGCCAGCGCACAACCGCCTTCTCATCGCGCCATCCGGAAAGCGACAGAATCCAGCCGTCGCGGGTGAGGCTCTTGTAGCGGATGTTGTCGACAAATCCATCGATCTTTTCCAATCCGGGCCGTAGCATCTTGGCGTTGCCGAGATAAGCGGCCCATTGCTTGGGCTTCGGATGCACTTCGAAAATGACTGAGAACATGCCTATCCTCCTACCTTTTGGTCGCGACCGCGGCGATGCAGTCGACCTCGATATCGAAATGCCCCGGCCAGGCCGGGACGTTCACGAAAATCCGCGCCGGCGGGTCTTTCGGGAAATAGCGGAAGTAGATCGCGTTGACAGCGGCAAACTTCTCGACCGACGTGCAATAGACATTGCATTTGAGGATGTGATCGAACGACGATCCTGCTGTCTCCAAGCAAAGCTTCAGTTGGTCGAGAACGAGTTCGGTCTGGCGCTCGATCGGAGCGTCGATGACCTCACCCGTCGCCGGATCAAAAGGCGGAAAACCCGACACATAGATTGTGTCGCCGTGCCGCGTCACCGCTGAGGTGGGCGCTTTCCACCTTTCGAGCCAGGTCGAGAATGGCTCGACCCGGATGATCTCTCTTTTCATAAAGCCTCCGCGCGCTGTGCTGATGCTGTGGTCTGTCCCCTTTATGACGCCCGGGCACGGCAACCGTTTCCGTTATTTGTTCGGCTTCGGCCGAACTTTCCTTTACGAAGACCGCCGTCAGTTTCGGTTCGAGAACTGGGTATAGGTCCGAGGGTTCAGGCCACGCATATGATCGGGATTGACCTCGCGATGAGGGCGTCGCGGCCGATTCACCCGCGCCGGGAAACCGACCCTGGTGCCCAAAACCCTAAAGATCTTGTTTGGGGTCTACGATCGCGGGACACCGCGTGACTTCGCCTTGCGTCATTTCATTTCGGCTGGAGTGGGAGTCTCCGGGCCCTCTCCAACAATGAGGAGGATCGCTTCCTCCTCCTTGGCGCCGTCGAAGTGAACTTGCTTGCCGTAGTGCGTTACAAACGTCCCAACGGGCATCGGGACCGTACTATCGGGGTCGAATGTCGTGCCGCTGCCGACCCACCAGATTCCCTTCAAGACCGTAATAAAACGATCGTGCGGATGAAAGTGCGGATGGCTGAAGTGATTCCCCGGCAGCCATTTTACCATTTCTGCGTAGAACCCAGGCTTCGTCGGATCGCCAACCATGACCGCCCGCTCGGCGCCGGCAAAACCTGGAATGCTTTCCCATTTAATGTTGTTAGGCAAAATATAGGTCACCGCGGCCGAGTTGAGCTCGCCCGCGATCAAAGGTCCACTGGTCAGTGCGATGGCTATTGCCGCAAACGCAAGTCTCAACGATGTCATGGGTTTCGTCCTTTGCTGAGTGCGCGTTCATGTAGCCATGGCTGGCATAGCCTGAATATTCGACCTGCTCCCAGTCTTAGACTCTGCGAAGGCTTCGATAAGACGTCGCAATTGCGAAGCGGCCGCATATCCCGAACGTAAACGCCGGTTGGTATAGCCGACCGGCTAGGAACTGATGCTCACGGAGCCTTTGGCAATGCTACGACACCGTACAGGCGAGAAACAGGGAGACTTAAAGGGCTTCCGAAAATTTTACGGTGCATCCTACCGTATTGAATTGAGAGACGCCGGTTGCGGCACCCATCCTCTTTAAGGAGAAGGTTAGCAATCGCGCGAGGATCAATCTCGGCGACGTACAAAAGCAACGGGAGAGGTGTAGTTCCGCCGACGCCAGTACGCTTGAGGGGCGATCCGGCCCGGAAAAGCGCTAACCGGCCAGGAATACCGATCGCGGCATGGAGTATTTTCCGCCACAGCTAGAGCCTTTCCGTAGTCCCGTCTTGCCCCGACTCAAACACCCATTCTATTTTAAGACAGTCGTTTGAAACGAGGAATGAGTCCCAAGGCAGACAGAACCATCCCCCTCGCTACCCCCCTCTGTCTGAGAGCCCTAACCGGCTCGGTCCCCTAACCGCCTTGGGACTCACCCGTCTCCGCCTCAATCCCGGCTCGCAAAAATCGCCTATTTTGCTCGTTTTTCGCGGAATCACTTGCTTCTAACTCTGTGACCCCGAAAGCGCAGCGCCGAAAAAGTCACATATTTTCCCCAGACAGGTCTTGTCTTTTTCTCAAACAAGTGTTCGAATTCCAATCGTCCGTTTGAAACGGGGGCTGCAATGACGAAGCGTCTTCTTACGTTGGGACTGGTCGCGGCCGGCCTAACCGGGTTTGTGATGGCAAGCCAGTGGGGCCATGCGGCCGAACCTGCGGCCTACCCAGTCCGCGCCACGCCGGAAATGATGCAGCTTGTGCGTGACGAGCACGATCTCGTCGCCGACATGATCAAGGCCCAATACGCGGCGGAACGAGACCGCTACGCGGAGCAAAGAACGGCCATCACTGCAATGCCCTCCACGGTCGGGTCGGCCTCCGCGCCCCGCCCGCTTTCTTCCACGCATGGCCGCCGAAACATCTGAGGATTGTCCCATGATGCGCGCATCGACAATGCAGCCTTCCCACGACGTTCCGATTCATTACCCGGCCTGCCCGAGTTGCGGCGGCGCCCTACGCTTTGCGCGGACCGTGCCGGAAATGGAAGGTCTCGCCGAGCTTCAGATCCTCAGCTGCCGCGAGTGCAGCCTCTGGATCACGGAATCAGCCGACGAACATCCCCGCCGGAGCAAGGCCAAGAACTCATAACGACTCTCACCGACTTCCTCCCAACTCTCCCTGAGCGCCCGGTCCCCGCGCTCGGGGTTCTTTTTGCGCGCCGCCTGTATTCGCCGCTGACGCCCATTTTTGAAAGTCTTTTTCTGTTTGCCTTACCCTTGACATAAAAATGATGGATTTCAAACACTCGTTTGAAATCGAGGTTGGGGGATGAAATGAGTTCGGCCTTCTGAGATTACGCGCAACCGGATATTAAAGACGGCGGCGCGGCTATTTTCCGAACGTGGCTATGAAACGACCAGCGTACGCACGCTTGCGGCGAAGGCTCACGTCAATCAGGCCGCAATAAATTACCACTTCAAAACCAAGGAGGGGCTGTACCGTGAAATATTGCGCGATGCCATTCACGCGCTCACACAGGATCAGCTCGCCCACGCCCAGGAAACGCAGGCAATGCCGCGCGAGCGCGCTTTGGCTGAATTCGTCCGCCAGCAGCTGAGGCCCTTGTCTGCGAAAGACGATGTCACACGGTACATTCACATTCTCAACTGGGAAGCGGTCCAGCCGACTGCGGTATATCGCAAGCTTGTAAGCGAAGAGGCGGCTCCTTTCCTTGGGTTTGCCGCCGATCTGATGCGTCGCTTCATGCCTGACGCCGACCGACCCACGCTGATCATGGCTACGGTCTGGCTATACGGTCAATGCAATGTCTTCGTACGTAACCGGGAACAGCTCGCCATGCCCCCAGTTTCGCTCGCTCTCAATGAGCGTGCCGTCGACCGGCTGACGAAACTTATCAGCGGGTGGGCGATCGGCGGGCTTGGGCAGATAAACGTTCACCCCTCGTGGTAATAGCGGTCGGCAGCCTCTAGCGGTTTAGCAATTGCGAGAGCCGGAGTTGCGATTTTATCATCGATCCGTATTTTTGAATCGTGGTAACGCGACGACCATATTTCCCGACCGTATTCGCTACTGATGGTCCAGGTGTCGCTCGGCGACCGTGGCGAGGTAGGAGCGACGCGACGGTTGTAATCGGTTTTCAACGCCAATTGAGTCCGCTCCGGGTCAATCGCGACTGGGTCGTCGCTACTGCGCCTCGCCTTGAAGGTTTAATGCGCGCTGCAAATGGTCTTCAATTTTCGGCAGGGTCTGCTTAGCAAAGTCCTTAAGATCGGGATCCGCACCGCTCGCAATCTCATACTTATAGAGGGATGCATTGGCGTTTTGATATTTGACCTGGCCTATCACGTAGTCAGTATCAAACGCCTTGCCACCTTGATGCTCAAGCGTCGAAAGCATCGTGGAATAGGCGGCTTTCAAGAGCGTCGGCGGAGGTACCGCCGGCTTCTTCTTAAGAATTGCATCTAATGCGTTGTTCACGGCGACGTGGGAACTCACCATGAGTTGCGCGTAGTCGCGAATGGCTTGGGTCGTGGCTTTGGTCACGGCAAGGTTGCCGGAATCGACTTGGAACGGGGTTCCTAGCGATGTCTGCGTGACGAAATACGTGTCGACCGGCCCCAGCGCTTCAGTCGACGACTGACTCTGGGCGCTCGCTAACAGTCCAATACACATGAGAGGGAGGCACACAATGACGAGTTTCGCCGCGTAAAGTACCTTCATATTGGTTCCTCCCGAGCTCCGTTTCTCTAAGCGTTCCGCAAGTTCGAAACGAGGCCGTTCGTGTCGCATGTGAACTGGCAAGTACCCATGATTCAACACAGCAGAATTATCGAGCAGCGTTGTGGCGGTCTTGCGTTTGCCAAATAACGCCACACCGAACTCGAGAACGATCCCGAATCACCGTTGCATGAAGCCGTCGGTGAGCGTCTGCATGAAGTTTACCAGCGCGTTTTCTTCCTCGTCCGAAAGCCCGAGTCGTCCGACGAACTTCGTGTTCATGTTATCGGTGGACTCTGGCGCTGGCCAGCACGCGCTGCCCTCGCCGGCGTCGTTAGTTCCACAGCGCCGCAGGACGTCGCGCGTATTGTAGAAATGGACGATTGACTTAAGGCTCTTGAAGTAACCATTGTGTCCGTAGGCTTTGACGAAATCTGCATTGGGTCGCTTATCCACATTGCGCAGTGTTGGGACCTGAAATCTCCCCATGTTCTCAGCGGCCAGCGGGCGCCATCGTGCGTCAACTGCAGAAGGGTGGCTGAGCAGGTTGTGTTCGGTAAGAAAACCGCCGACGCCGGGATCGACATATCCTGATCCAGCGGGGTTGGCAGCATAGCCTCGCGCGTCGGGTTGTTGCTCGTCATAGTAAGGAAGCATCGGATTTGCGGGCGTTCCGATATTGCTTGCGGTAAAGTCTGTGAATAGCGGATCTTCGCCGGGGCCGCCGTCGCGGTGACAATTGTTGCATTGCGCCTTGCCGCGAAATAGGGCGTAGCCTGACTGCTCCTGCGGGGTGAATTGGGCTTTACCCGCCAGAACCGCATCGAACTTAGAGGTTAAAGGTGTCACCTCAGCGGAGGCCTCGTAGCCAGCAATAGACTGCGCCATCTGATCGAAGGTTGCGGCAGCACGGCCGCGATCCAACTCCGTGAGATGGACCGGCATCGGATCGTTAGCGGGAGGTGGGCCGGGCTGATTACACACTTGCTCCACATCGCCAGGCCAGGCGATGGCAAATGCCTGTGCGCCCCATTTCCTTTCGAAGAGGGCACGATAGGGGCGCTGCGACGCGCGGTACACGGCGCAAGCGATATCGGGCAGCCCCATTTCGACGGGGTTGGTCGGCGGCCCCTCTGCTTGCTCGGCCGCGGGGTTGCCCAAGCGACGGCCGGTAGCACGCATGTCCCAGAAATTGCCGCCTACGAGATCACCTTGGCCCGGATTGTAATGCAGAACGGGCGAGAGCGCGGCGTAGGCGTGTGTCTGCGGTTTGCGATTGCTAAAACGCGCGCGCACTGAACCCGGATAGGAGCCAGTCGTGCGGTTGAGCTCAGATACAGGCCCGGCGAAGCCCATCTCCGGCATATGGCAGAAAGCACAGGCTTCATTGCGGTTCACGGAGAGCTGTTTGTCATAGAGCATCGATTTGCCAAGCAGCTCGACCTGTTGCACCTCGTTATCGGGCGGTGCTGCCAGCCGCTCGAGGGTTTGTCTCTCGATGCGGTCGATCTCCGCCTCGACGTCTGCAATTTCCTTTAAGGCAGCGGGAGAAAGCGCCACGTATGGCCCTTGGGCCCACACGGCAGTTCCGGCAACGAGGCATATTGCAACTGCGGCAATCCTGGCGCTCATCAGGCGCGTCCCTCACATAACATTGTTCCGCAAATAGGTCCCATTCCCGAGACTCTTTCAAGCCAACCAGTCCTTATCCCTCAACAAATAGCAGTACTAAGCCGATGCGGCCCGCGAACTTTACAATCTGACCAAAGAGCTCAGCAATTGGTCTGTGGTTTTATGATTGGGGAGCCGCTCAATACAGCGCCTTATACAAACGGTCGTCATAGGGCGCGCCGATAAACGGCATGATTTTTTTGCGAAAGTCACGCGTATGCGCTGCCGCGGCATGCGCCTCTAACGCACTTTTGTTCGCCCACCCTTCGATGACCGTAAAATGATTGCCGCGGTTCACTTGATCAAATGCGTCGTAGCTAATGTTGCCCGAATCATCGACCGATGCGATGGCCATGGCCTTTAGCGCTGCTATGCAATCATCTTTGCCGGCAGGCAGCACATCAACATGTGTAACCACATAGATCGTGCCGGGCTCTGCTGCGTTCTTTCCCTTTTTGGTGGCGAGAGCACTGTTGATTTGATCGTCGTATGGTGCCGTTTCGATTGCCGTCAAGTTATTGCGAAAGTCCAAGGTGCTGGCTGCTTTGGCATGGGCATCCAGTGCCCCCGGATCGCGCCATGCTTCGATGATAGCAAAGCGATTCGGGCGGCCGATTTCCTGCAGCACGTTGAAACGCAAATTGCCATCCTGCTTTCGGCTTGCATCACTGTATGCTTCGAGCAGGGAAACGCCCGGCGCGATCGCGTTCGCCATGACTTCAACGTAGGTGGTTACATAAATGGCGCTGCTTTGCGCATGTGCAAAGTGAGCCAGCGCCAGCGTTACTGCCAGAATCGGGGCGATTAGCAGGCAACGGCTAATGTCTTGCATCAAGGCGAACCCCGCAGAAAAGGGGACTCATGTCATGCCAGGTTAGGGCTCGCTGTGCGTTAGGGACCACATTTGTGCGCGCGCAGCCCGCCACTGTCGGCTTTGACCTAGGTCAATATTCGATATTCCGATGTGTTAGCTGAGTTAACCACTACTCTTCTGGCACAATTACGACAGGCTCGGTTGATGGCGACCATCGGCAACACGGCTCAAGTAGCAACGCGGTCGAGAATAGGGAGACAGAACTCGGCTTTGTAGAAGCAGCCAATCACAGCGAACAACTTACCAGCACGGCGGTAGCTCGGGATCAGATCGTCGTTGTTGCGGCCCCGGATCACCAGCTGGTCAAGCGCAAGCCAATCGCGCTCAAAGACCTCATGGAAGCCGAATGGGTGCTGCGCGAACGCGGATCAGGCACAAGAGCAGTCTTCGAAGGAGCGCTCGCGGAACTTGGTCTCAAAGCTGCACTGCGCATCGCCCTGGAGTTACCTTCAAACGAAGCGGTACGCTCGGCTGCCGAGGCTGGTCTGGGAGCCGCTGTTATTTCAGCATCGGTCGCGGCCCCCAGCCTTGAAGCTGGCCTTCTGCAGCAGATCGACTTTCGCCTGCCCGAACGTGAGTTCTATGTACTGACGCATCGAGAACGCCATCCCAGCAAAGCCGCAAGGGCGTTTCTCGAAATGCTTAGCGGCTTGCCAACAGCAAAACGAAGTCTCAAGCATCCCAGGCGGAGTTCAGAATAATCTTGCAAAAATCCGCGCGCTCGAACTGTGGATTTTTTAAAGCCAGCACGTCGTCATTGACGGTGCCGAATGTGCTATCCGGACGATGAGCCATTCCGTGATAGAAGGCGTCGATAATGCTGTCCTTGAAGTGATTGCCGCGGGGATGCGCGGCCACCACGGCGAGCCTGTCCTGATCCTTAAACTCCTTGTAGGCGATCCCGAGCACGTCCATCTCGACGCCAGCCGTCACGAGTGTCACCACCGCTTTCTTGTGCTCGGGAATTCCAGGCGTGGTGTGTAATGCTATTGCATCCCAGACCATCTCAATGGATGACTCCGGGACCCCGTACTTGCGCAGGAAATCGCGCGCCGCATTGGCACCATCTACCTCAAAACGCAGCATTGAATTCCGATACTGATCGGTCAGGCCAATGTCGTGAAACATTGCGCCGACATAAAGTAGCTCGGGGTCGTAATCCAGACCTTTGCGCTGACCGGTCAACGCGCCGAACAAGAATACCCGTCTGGAATGGTGATAGAGAAGGTCCGGCTCCCTTTCGCGAATCAGTTCCGTCAACTCTTTCGCCATCTTGCTGTCGGGAATTTTGATGCCCGCTATCATTTTAGACATAGCGCTACCCTCGGCGATTTGGAGGCAGTCCCGTTTGATCGAAAGCTACTTCCCTACTGGATGGCCTACGGCCCAGACATAAGCGGCGACGGCGGCGACATCGGAATCGGACAGCGGCGCGCCACCGCGCGCCGGCATTGGGACGGAAAAATGCTTTGGCTTCTGCACACCGTCTGTAATTGTCCGCGCGATCCCTGACAGGCTACCGTCGCTATCCAACCATTTGCCAGTGTCGAGCGCCGGTGCCTGCGGCGAACCTTTTGCATCGTAGCCATGACAGCCGAGGCAGGTTCCGCCCGCAGCCTCGCCATTGAAGATGCGCCCGCCCAAAAGGACTTGATCTGATGTGGCACCAGGCGGGACGGACAGCGACGCCAAGCGTCCGGCTTCGGGATGGATGCCCTCGGGCGGTCCAGGTTCGCCAGAGATCGTAGCCGTAGTCTTCGGCGATGGTGCTGCGGTTACTTCAGCATTAGGATCACCGTGATAGGTGACGCGCCAGATGCGTCCGTGCCAATCGTCCGAGATATAGAGTGCGCCATCAGGTCCCATCGCTAGTCCCGATGGCCGGTGCGCGGCTTGGCCGGGCTGCTTCACCGCACCGGCGAATCCATCGGCAAAAACGACGAATGGCCCCGAAGCTTTGCCATCTTTGAGGGGCTGGAACACAACATTGTAGCCGCCCTGCGGGGCCGGAGATCGATTCCACGAGCCATGGAAGGCGACAAAGGCACCGCCTTGATAGGCAGCGGGAAAGGCGCTACCGGAATAGATCAAGAGGTCGTTCGGCGCCCAATGTCCTGGAAAGGAAGCGACCGGAGCTTTCTTGTTCGCACAGTCACCCACCTTCGTACCGTCGCCGCCATATTCCGGCGCTAGCACCAGCTTATTTTGAATGCCATCATAATAGCATTCCGGCCAACCGTAGTCGGCACCTTTTTCCAGTTGCACGATTTCCTCGGCGGGGAGCTGCGCGCTCTGATCGGCCGTGAAGAGGCTCGGCCAATTCTGCGAAAGCTGGTCGCGGCCGTGCATGGTGGCGAACAAGCGCCCGGCGGCATCGAATGCAAATCCCTCGCCGTTGCGCAGTCCGGTCACGTAGCGTTCCCGTGGCGAAAAATGCTGATCCTCTTTGTTTGCATCATAGAGCCAGGTCCCGGCACGAGTTTGTAACTCTATGCAAGGCTGGTAGCCCGGCGAATTGGCGATACGATTTTCCTTCTGGCAGGAATTGGTTGCCGAGCCGAGATCGACGAACAAATCGCCATCGTCACTGATGATGAACGGGTGCATGGGATGATCGCCGGTAAGCGGCAGACCGGAAACAACCAGACGTGGAGGCCCGCTCGGTACTGTGACGTTCGCCGGCAGTGGATAGCGGATGATCTTATCATTTTGCTCGGCGAACAGGGCGCGACCATAGATACGGATACCGGTACCGCCGGCTGAACCCTGCGCAACACCATCACCGAACCGCTCGATCATGTCGGCGTGGCCAGCGCCCTTGGTATCCTTGAGCGCAACGAGAAAACCACCGTCTGGCGGCTTGTCGTTTTGATAATAACCTCCACTCCATGTGTTGAGGTAGAGCACGGCATTGGGACCGAACGCCATTTGGCGTGCGTGACCAAGATTGTCGGCAAAAATCGTGGCGCAGAAGCCAGGTGGGAGCGTGATTCCGACATTGTCACGTCCACAACTATCCGTCTGCGCAGAAACGAGTGGCGCTGATGCTACTAACATCAAGCTGGCGAGAAGACCGGCCGCCGAAAAACCGGCGGCACCACGGCGCTGCGCCGCCTGAAAACTCGCTCCGTTGACCATTGACATGCTCCGCTCCTAGCAAGCACTCAACAAGATTGGAGGCAGGGGAGATTCACATTGTCAGCAAGCGCGCCGGCGAAGGTCATAACCGCTACAATTGCCGCATAAACTCAACAAGATTGCGCTTTTCCTCGGGAGTGAGTTTGAGTTCCAGGACCAGATTGAAGAACTCCACAGTGTCTTCCAGTGTCAAAAGCCTACCGTCATGGAAATACGGCGGGCTGTCCTTGATACCGCGCAGCGTAAACGCCTTAATCGGTCCGTCGCCTGCTTCGTTTTTCAGGAAGCGCTCGACGTGGAGGTCGTGCATCTGGTTATCGAGATACATCGGTGCAGGATGGCACGACGAACATTGCGCTTTGCCAAAGAACAGTTTCTCGCCCGCGAGTTCGGCAGCCGTAGCCTTCGCCGGGTCGAGCCTGCCGGTTACGGTCAGTTTCGGTGCCGGAGGAAAGTCGAGCATATTCTGCATCTGTGCCATGTTGGTCACTTGGATGCGGTCCAGAATGTTCATGCCTTTCTTGAGGGCGTGAATCATATCGCCATTGAAATAGGCGCTGCGTTGCTCAAACTCGGTAAAGTCCTCGACCGAACGTAAGCTCCGCTTAGACCCATGGATCTGTTGATTAAACATGCCGCGGAGACTGACGGTATCCAGTCGTATGCGCCGCTGCTCTGGCCTCTGGTCTGGAGTAATATGGAACGCACCGCTGGTGTGGCCATTCGTATGACAATCAAAGCAGGTCACGCCCAGGCTGGGCTGAGCCGTCTTTCGATCGCCAGTCGGGTTAAATTCCTCTTGTGGGAATGGCGTTACCAGCAAGCGCAGGCCATCGAGCTGCACGGCTGTCAAAATGTCCACGAACAGGCGGTAATAGTTGTTGATCGAGACTACTTCGCCGCGTGAGACGTCGCCCAGTTCGGGTCTGCTTTGCAGATACATCGCTGGCGGAAACTCCGGCAAAAATGCCTCGGGCAGATCGAAGTCGACGTCGTACCGCTCCAGCCGCGGAAACATTCTAGTCTGCATCTGGGGGAAGACTTGACCGCCTAGGCCGCCGCCTTGGGAGGCGTGCGGGAGTGCCTTGTAGGGGAAGATGTCCCGCGCGCGAATCTCGTCCGGGCTTAACGCGGCCAGCGCTTCCCATGTCACCGCAGCAGGCAATTTCGCGGTCGGACCCACCGGGAGGGGTTTGCCGCGTGACATGGTGACGACCGGGTCGAGCTTCGGTTCAAGATTGTAGCGGCTTTCGAGAAGCCTGCGCTGGGTCGCCGTGACCCCCGCCTTGTTGGCGACGCCGGCCCTGTAGAAGTCGTCAAACGTCATCCCCGGTCTCGTCGCGCCGAGGCCGTCGCGGTAGAAATCGAAACCGGGCATCGTTCCGTGATCTGTTTGATTAGTCAAAGCCTCCGACGATGGCTCCGCATTGCTTGGGTTGAACACCTCGGAGAGGTCGTGGGCCGTCTTCTTCTGTTCCGGCCGCTCTATTGGAACTTCCTTGGGGGTCTGCGCCTGTGCGATAGCGTCGCTGGGCTGTTGCGATCTCGCATCCTCGGGGACGGTAAGGCTGAAAATACCCAGGATCAGACCAGCAACAGGCGGGACTACTCTCAGGTAATGTGGCATCACAAACCTCCATCGGATGGCTTGTTGCAGCACGCTCCACAGCACTTAAGGAATAACCAACGGGAATAGCCAGCGGCGGAACGCTTCGGAGTGGGTTTTGTTCCCTGGGTGCAGGCCGACGCCACCACGGATCCGATCGAGCGCAATTACATCAGCCGAGAGCGTGCCGACGCCTGCCAGTTTTGCCGCAGATTGCAAAGGGCATGGCGTGACTACGTGACTATGGAGAGTTGGATCATACGTTTTCCTATTCACGCCTTTGGGTCGAAACCTCAAAGTTCCCTATGCATCAATTCGTCGATTACTCCCAAGCACGAAAGCATGCGCATTCCAAAAGACATCTAATTTTGATGCACCCCGTCTAACAAGCAGTGTAAGCCACCAATCAAATAAGAGCGTATTTCAGTTTCTTGGCAACCTGTCCAAAAATTTAGTTGCGAAGGGCAACCATCCGATCCATTTCCATGTCAGAATTCAAACGGCGGTTTGAAGTTACGATGGGACTGACGGCGGCGGAATGGATCAGCCTTACCAATCCGCGCCGTCAGGTTTCCCGAAGCAGCACATTGCAACGCCGCGGCGCGGAAGAAACTAACCCACTTGCCGGTGACTTCTCTGGTGGTGCTCGGAGGCCATCGGTCCGTATTGGAGAGTGACCATGATCCTCACAGTCATCGTGGTGACAGGCTTGGTGTTCACCGGCGTCGGTGCCGCTATCGGGTACGTCCTCGGCTTCATCGAGGCCGAGAACCATTACAGAATCAAACATGGGGGGAAGCGATGAGTACGTCATCAGCGCCGCTCTACTCTGGAGCGTGATTGGTCTGCTTATCTATCGCGTGTTGCGCCGCGGGCGCAGCGCCAACGATTTATGTCAACTTGCCAGCGATTGAAAGCTTCCGGCTGGAGCGGCATCGAGCTCGGACCAGTCGAGCTCCTCCTGAATGCGGTGAAAGGCTTCTTCCCCGATGTCGCCCCGCGCGCGCATGCGTTGCAGTGCCGCGCGTTGGGCGGCGATCGCGCGTAGTCGCAGTTCGTCGTATTTCGTGGCAGCCTGCGGCTCGCTCTGGTCTTCGGCAACCTTGCGGGCGGCCGCGTATTTCTCGCGCGCCATCATCGCGGCGGGTGATGTCTCACCGTCGAGGCTGTCGAGCGCCGCCTGCATGACGGCGACGCGCGCGCGGGAGAGTTCACGTTCGACGGCACCATCATCACCGAAACGGAGCAATCTCGTTAACGGCAGTAGCGTAAAGCCCTGGATCACGAGCGTCCCGAGAACTACGCAGAATGCACACAGGACAATCAGGTCGCGCCCAGGAAATTGCTGCGGCAATGCAAATGCGGTCGCCAGCGTAATAAGGCCGCGCATGCCGCTCCAGCCCAGGACAATGGCGCCGCGTGGATCCCTTGAAGCGAGCCGGTCGGCGAGGCCGGGACCCCAGCGCCGGATCGTAGCAACGATCGTTCTGTACACCACGAGCCAGGCAATGCGAACCAAGATCACGACGGCAAGCACACTCAGTCCGAACACAAGCGAGCCCCAGCGCTGCTCCTCTGACAGGCGCTCGATGATTGGGCGGCCTTGTAATCCCATCAGCACGAACGCCAGCACATTCACGACGAAAACCGCAGTCTCCCACACAGAATAGGAGCTGATGCGGAGCCGCGGGCCCAACCTCCCGGGAGCCGATTGAGCCAATGTCATGGCGTAGATCACGACCGTGATGATCGGTGAAAGCCCCAGGCGTTCAGACAGAAGCCACACCCCGAAGGTCCCAACGAATTGTAGAACGGTGCTGCTGGCCGGATCGCGGACAAACGCTCCAGCGACTAGGTACAGTCGTGCGAACGCATAGCCCGCGACCGCGCCCCCCACAGCCGCGAGCACGAGCATCGGCGCGTCGGAGGCAAGACTGAATGAACCTGCGGCTGTCAGAACGGCGGCACGGTAGATCAACAGCGCGGTCGCGTCGTTGAGCATACTCTCCCCCTGCAACACCAGCCCGATCCGCTGCGGAATCCGCAGATGCCGTAGCACCTCATTAGCCGCGACCGCATCGGGCGGAGCCACGATGGCACCAAGGGCGATCGCCGCCGCGATCGGCAAACCGGCAAAGCGCCATCCCAGGAACGCGATCGCCGCGGTAGTCAGCACGACTGCGACCACCGCCATTGAGGCAACCGGAATGGCATTGTCGCGCAGACCGCGCGGCGACGTGTCGAACGCGGCGTCGAGAAGCGCCGGGGCCACGAACAGCGCCAATGCAAGGTCAGGCTCAATTCGGATTTGCGGGGCGAACGGCAAGAAGGCTAGCGCGGCACCGGCGATGGCGAGCAAGGACGGATAGGGTACAGCCAGCCGTTCGGCCAAATGGGTCAGAACGACAGCGGCGAGCAGCAATACCAGAACCCATTCGAGCATCAGCATGGGTCCATGATACGCGCACGAGGCTAGTCTAAAGCAAGACCATTCGCAGGCGATATTTTTGAACAATTGAGCGCGACGCAATACCTTCGCAAAGACGCCTCAGACATGGCTTAAACTCAGTTGAAGCTCAGGCCCCTAAGCGTTTCTGCTCCTGTGGTCGGATTACCGGCAGCGCCATACCTGGGTGAACGCTTATTTTACGTAACGTTCGTCGCTTTGGCGGGTCGCGGCCTATTTCTGCTCATCGACAAATTCTCAATCGACGTCTTGTGCGAGAAAGTGGGGGCCGACGTGATTCGGATCACACATGGGCCTGCAACTATCTGATGCCACGACAAATCGACTTTCCTGATCGTTCCCAACATCAATCAATATTGGAAATTTCGCCTTTCGGGGAACAACTTTGGTTGGTCGCTGGAGAAAAGAGGAGTTAGGTTATGAAAGCCCAAGTTTACAGCAAGATTCTTGCAATCGCCGCCGCCGCAATGATTGGAATCGCCGCGACTAGCGGCGCTGTACAAGCGCGTGGCGGCGGTCACATGGGCGGCGGGTTCCGCGGAGGCGCGCCATACATGGGTGGCACGATATCAACGCCGCCGATCTTCAATCCGTCTAGTGGATACACCGTACCGACCTCCCCCGAGGCTCCGGTCTCGCCGGCAAGTCCCGGATCGCTGTTTCACTAATATCACGATGCAGGCGGCCGGGATCGAACCGGCCGCCTGTCCCTTCACCAAGAGCGTATTTTGCCGACCGATAGCAGGCTACATACCACGATCGCTTCAAGGACTTCGAACATGTCGGATCAAATCGTCCTGGCACTGATCGCAGGCGTGATGACGCCACTACAAGCAGCCGTGAACGCGCGCCTCGGGCGCCTGCTGGGGTCCCGATTTGGGCGGCGGCAGTGTCCGGCGCGGTTTTGACAGTCGTCTTTGCTGCGATCGGTCTTTTGACGACCCACACCTTGCCTCGCACCGCAGGAGCGGCCAATCTGCCCTGGTGGGTCTTGACCGGCGGCCTGTACGGCGCGTTCTTCCTAGCCGCCACGACCTTCGCAGTCCCCAAGCTCGGCAGCGCGACGATGATCGCTACGGTCGTGACCGGGCAGGTGATTTTCTCGCTGCTGCTAGACCGCATCGGCCTTCTCGCGGGCGCGATGCTGATCCGCCGGTGACGTCACCCCCGCCACTTCAAGGATCGTCGGACCGCCAAAGACTTACCGCCGGCATGATGGTCGTCACACCGGCTCATAAATGCGGCGCCGCAGCTAAGCGATAAGCACTCCATCACCCTCACGTTGGCGATAAGAGTGCGGAGCCCATTACATTAGTTTTCGACACGATAGCTATTGTCGCAGGGCTCGCTTGGCAGGTAGCACATGTAGTGCTCGCCTGAACCAAACACCGGAGCAGGCGTCGGCGGTGGATATATTGAGCTGTCCGGCAACGTTTTCGTCCCGGTTTCAGCGGCGCGCGCGGCATCGATGTGAGCGGCGACCGGAACAATCAGCAGTGATCCAACGAAAAACAGTGCTTTGAACGACATGATCACCTCCACTACTGCCAACAGCCAGCCCCTTGATACACAGTTTCACCAAGGCCAATTTGCTCGCCGCCTACAGACGCCACTAGGCACTTCAAATTCTCGTTCAGTCATTGATCCGGGGCTTCGCGCGTCGAGCTAGCCACCCTTTAAACAACGGAAAATACGACTCTCATTCCCACTTGAAGCGCGATAAGAGCGCCGCCTAGTCCCCCACCCTAAAGCTCCTTGCATTTTTCTTGGTGGACGCACACGCCGATTACGGATCATCTCACCTAGCGCGCATCCACGCACCCGAACAGCGAATAGCATAGCGCTTAAGCTCCGATTTAGATGACTGATAATGTTTTAAGATTGCTAGACTGAGCTTCGCGAGCACGTTCCAGTCGTGGCAAGTTCAGGCGCGACCTATCGTCTAATTTCAAGGTTGGCTATCTTCCTGACGCCGCATAACAAGGTCAGTACCGACTGAGGGCCGCACAACGCGAAACCGCTCTACGAAGCGCGGCTGGAACAAAGTCGACGTCCTCGCGTTCCGTTTGCGAAAATTCGCTGAATTGCTAACACGATCCGAGCGGCGTGCGTTCGAACCAATCGGATCGGCGTTCGGCGGAGACACGCACTGCATCTGCCTTGGTACCGCCTGAGGTATCTTCGTTTGCGATGAGGCGCCGTCAACAAGATGCGTCGTCAGCACCAGTAACGCGCGCTAAGCCGCCGCCGAGCGTCAGGCCAAACGGGCAAGGGGGCCGTCACACCAAGAAAGGAAAGTTTATGTCCAAGATTATCTGCGTACTATATCCCGATCCCGTCGATGGCTATCCACGATCCTACGTCCGCGACGACTTGCCAAAGTTGACGAATTATCCTGGCGGCCAGACCCTGCCGACCCCGAAGGAGATCGATTTCGTTCCTGGTCAACTGCTCGGCAGCGTGTCCGGCGAACTTGGATTGCGCAAATTCATCGAGAGCCACCGGGGTGAGTTGATTGTGACCGCTGATAAGGACGGCCCCAACTCCGTTTTTGAACGAGAGCTTTCCGATGCCGAAATTGTCATATCTCAACCGTTCTGGCCCGCGTATCTGACGGCAGAGCGCATCGCCAAGGCGCCTAAACTGAAACTTGCCGTCACCGCCGGTATTGGGTCAGACCACGTCGATTTGCAGGCTGCCATCGACCGCAACATCACCGTGGCCGAAGTTACTTTTTCCAACTCGATCAGCGTCGCTGAGCACGTGGTAATGATGGTTCTCGGTTTAGTAAGAAATTACATTCCGTCCCATCAGTGGGTCGTAAAAGGCGGTTGGAATATCGCTGATTGCGTTATGCGCTCCTACGACGTCGAAGGGATGCACGTCGGCACGGTCGCTGCCGGCCGTATCGGGCTGGCTGTCCTGCGTCGCCTCAAGCCTTTCGACATGCACCTACATTACACAGACCGGCATCGTCTCCCGAAAGCCCTTGAAAAAGAGCTCGGCCTCACGTTTCACGAGACAGCCGCTGAAATGGTGCCGGTCTGCGACGTCGTCACCATCAACGCTCCGCTACATCCCGAGACCGAAAATCTCTTCGACGACAAAATGTTCGCGCGCATGAAGCGTGGCGCCTATCTGATCAACACCGCGCGCGCTAAGATTTGCGATCGCGACGCGGTCGTTCGGGCGCTCCAACACGGACAGCTTGCGGGCTATGCGGGTGATGTATGGTTTCCACAGCCGGCGCCGAAGGATCATCCGTGGCGTACCATGCCGCATAACGGCATGACACCACACATTTCTGGCACATCATTATCGGCCCAGGCCCGTTATGCCGCCGGTACGCGCGAGATCCTTGAATGCTGGTTTGAGAACCGTCCCATCCGTGACGAGTATCTGATCGTCGACAAGGGCAAACTAGCAGGGACCGGCGCTCGGTCCTATAGCGCCGGGGACGCAACTCGCGGCGCCGATCAGGCGGCGTAAAAATAGAGAACTCGATCAGTCGCCCTGAAACTAGGGCGGCCGACGTCCCTTGATGACCCCTCGGATACTGAAGACAGCTTCCGATGAATTGGTCACGGATGTTACGCACGTCCGCCAACCTTATCGTCTGCCGTCAAGTAGCACCCCAAGGCGAGGTTCGGGGCGCCGCTCTGCCTTAGAAATTCCAGCCGCTCGTAACGCTCCCCGGGAATTGTAGTTTGATGCCCGTGAATGCCTGGAAGTTCGGCACGCCTACCCCGGCGCGATAGACGGAAGGCTGGGCCTCAGCATAGACGTTCAACACGTACCCGCCATTCAGCTTGATCACCTTGCCGGCGCCCAAACCCAAGGGGACAACATCCGTGTGGCTGTAAGTGTCGAAACGCAAGATTGCGGACGAACGTAAATAATATCCGTGGTCGAGATTGTAGAAGACGTTCGGCTGCACGGTGGTAAGTTGCGAGTTGGGTCCCCATAGCGTGTGCTGATAGGTCGCCAGCACGCCAAGAAGGCCCCAGCGTTGGGGCGCGATGATGGCACCTGCGGCGCCGCTCTGTAAACTGTTGGGGCCGAAATTGGTGCCGGTGTTTGTCGGAACCGCGATGAGGGGTCCGATACCGAACGTGACCTTTTTGGGCAGCCCGATGTCTTGCGTGGTTAGAGTGAAATTATAAATTTGTGCGTCGCCGAGGCCCGTACGAGGACCGCTTTTCGCGGCCGGAGCTGTGACGATCTGAGGATCGACGTGGAAATTTTGCTGGATGCCGTCGACTTTGAAGGGGATCAAAACTCGACCTTCTCCGTTCTCAGCTTCGCCGTTTAGCTTATTCAAGGATATTGCGTAATAATTCCAGTATTCCAAGGTCAGCTTCGGCTCGACCGGATTGTTAGCTGAGTTTGAATCGCCACTGATGGAATCTGCCCGAGCTTCCGTTGCATAGACAATGAGGCCTGACAAAACCAATGCTCGGACGACCGTCCGGCTACCGAGCCGCATGCGGTCCATCTTTGACAGCTCAACGATATGAAAAGATTTTTGACCGCGCAATTACAGCTCCCGTCTTTTGCTCCTCCCAATAAAGGATGTGCTAATACTTTGCTTTGGCGAGGCAAGGGACTGAAGGTTCAATACCTGCGCGACTAGCGAAAGAGAAAATGATCGGCACCGCCTTTTCGATTGAGCGACAAGAAGACATCTTGAGAGGCGGCGTGGATGGGCAATGCGCTCCGAAATCACCTCCCGATGTTCGCGGGCTAGCATCATGATGTCACTTCGTAATCTGCGCAAAAGTCGGCGGGGTCCAGAGCGGGATGATCACACGAAACCAGCCGCGAGTATCCCGGCCGCCGTAATTATGTTCGACCACGTCAGTGGTAGCGTAAGCCTGCAAAGTGAGCAGACCGAAGTCGTAGCCGAATAGCGCGCCGGCTGCGAATTGGGTTTGTTGCTGATAGCCAGCAATTGGACGAGTGAGGTCGCTGGAGCCGTAAGCCCCCGGTCCGAGCTGCCATTTGCCGAACTTTTTGACAGCCGTCAGGTCGATATTGATGAAGTCCGGATTGCAGCCAATGAAGCCGAACGGAGCCGGGCATGGCGAGATTTGTGGCCGGTTGGTGACCTGATCAAGTTGGATGCCGTAGATGACGTTCGCCGTCAGATTCCAATCATTGCCGGTATAGCTCGGCGCGGGAATTGTGATGCCGAGACAACTGGCCGGCGTTGTATTTCGGCAGCCCCAATCTGCGGTATTTGTGAAATAAAGACCCGGCGAAAGGGGCGCTCCAGCGGCGATGCCCACTGTTTCGCCTGGTTGCGCAACAGAGCCCGCAAGCGCCGGCGAGAATCCGCTGGAAATCAACAGTGCGCCGATTGTCGCTGTGGCCGCCAATTTATGTCGCATTGTCCCCTCGATGGGGATGCTAACGACTGCCACAGACCTTTTACTACATGCCAACGCGCCTTGGTTAGGGGGCGTGGATCTGTGCTAGACTTTTTCCACGAGTTTATTTGTTGAGTTGTCTTATCCTTCAGCACCCGTCGTCTTGATTGAATCCGCTGGCTTCAGCAAAGCGATATTTTAATTGAGGGGCGGACCGTGCTCAGGTTGTGCGTGCCCATCATAACCTTCATTGAGGTCGTTTGCCGACATATCGGCCTTGCGATTACTCCGCAGGGTGTGTTTGGGAGTGGCCGGAGGTCGCCTCCTCCTTTTTCCCTTTTCGCATCATCCAGGTTTGCAGCCGATCAAAATAGATATAGATGACCGGCGTCGTATAGAGAGTCAGTATCTGCGATACGGCGAGACCGCCTACGATGGCGTAGCCAAGCGGCTGGCGAATCTCGGACCCGGTTCCCGTTCCGAGCATCATCGGTACGGCGCCCAGCAGCGCTGCCATCGTGGTCATCAGGATCGGTCGAAAGCGGAGCATGCACGCCCGGTAGATCGATTGCTCGGCCGTCAAGCCCTCACTGAGTTCCACTTGTTGAGCGAAATCGACCAGCATGATGCCGTTCTTCTTGACGATGCCAATGAGCAGAAGAATACCGACGATGGCGATCACACTCAGATCGAAGTGAGCCGCCATGAGCAGCAGCAGCGCTCCGAGGCCGGCTGCCGGCAGTGTCGAAAGGATGGTGACCGGGTGGACTAAGCTCTCGTACAAAATGCCGAGGATCAGATAGATCACGAAAAGCGCTGCGGCGATGAGAATCGGCGTGCTTTTCAGAGACGCGCCAAACGCCTGGGCGTTACCCTGGAAGCTTGTCTGCAGCGAGAGCGGCGGGCTGAGCTCTTTCACAGCCTTCTCGATAGCACTTACCGCTGGACCGAGGGCGACGCCCGGCGCCAGATTGAACGAGATCGTTACTGAGGGAAACTGTCCTTGATGGTTGATGACCAGCGGCGAGACCTTGATGGCCGTGTCGACCAGTGTGGATATTGGCACCTGTTGGCCGGTCGATGATTTGACGTAGATGCCATTGAGCGCTTCTGGACCGTACTGAAACTTGGGATCGACCTCCAGAATGACGTGGTACTGTTGTAGGGCGGTGTAAATGGTCGATACGATGCGCTGGCCGAAAGCGTCGTCGAGCGTATTGTCGATGGTGTAGGGCAGGATGCCGTAACTTGAGGCGACTTCGCGCTTGATCTTGATGTCGAGCATTGGCGCGGTATTGAGCTGATCGGTGGCGACGTCGACAATACCGGGGGTGGCCTTGAACTTGTCGAAGAACTTGGTCGCCCATACGTTGAGCTCGCCGGCATCGGCATCGTTTATGGTGTATTGAAACTGCGTCTTGTTCAGCCGTGCACCGATGGTGATATCCTGAGCGGCTTGCATATAAAGCGTGATGCCCTGGATTCTCGCGAGGTTGGCGCCTAACCGCGCGATCACCTTGTCGATCGGGTCACGTTGGCCATGGGGCTTGAGCTGAATGAATACCCGACCGTCGTTGAGAGTGTAGAGGCCACCACCCGGGCCAACCGCCGATCCCACTGTGACAACGGCGGGGTCTTGCATGATGACGTCTTGCAAGGCTTGTTGGCGTTCCCGCATGGCTGCGAAGGAAATATCTTGCGCCGCCTCGGACTGGCCGATGATCAAACCGGTGTCCTGCTGCGGAAAGAAGCCTTTAGGGATCACCACATACAGGTACCCAGTGAGTGCGATGGTGCCGAGCATCACCATCAGCGTTGTGAACCGGTGCCGCAGCACGATTTTGAGGCCTGCTTCATAGAGATTCAGGAGCCCATCGAAGCCGCGCTCGGATACGCGGTAGAGCCACCCGTGCTCCTTGCGCCCAGGCTTGAGCACATATGCGCATATCATCGGCGTGAGTGTCCGCGAGATAAGTAGTGATAGAACCAAAGCCGCGCTCACCGCGACGGCGAACTCGCGGAATAGCAATCCAACATAGCCGCTCATCAGGAACAACGGAATGAACACGGCGATGAGTGAGAAGGTGATCGCCATAACGGTAAATCCGATCTCGCCCGATCCCTTCATGGCGGCATCGTACGGCGAAAGGCCAGTTTCCATATGCCGCACGATGTTCTCGATCTCGACGACGGCGTCGTCGACCACGAAGCCGACCGCGATCGACAGGGCCATCAAGGAGAGATTGTCGAGGCTGTACCCCAGCGCGTACAGCACCGCGAAGGTGCCGATCAAGGCGAGCGGCACGGTGACCGCCGGGATGACCGTCGCCCAGAAATTACGCAGGAATAAGAAAATTACCATCACCACCAGCGCGACGGTCAGCAGCAAGGTGTTCTGCACGTCGGCGACCGATGCGCGGATTGTCTGGGTGCGATCTGAAATGATATTGACCTTGATGGCAGGGGGAATCGAGGCCTCGAGCACGGGAAGCATGGCTTTGATCCGGGCTACTGTCTCGATGACGTTGGCTCCCGGCTGGCGTTGGATGGAGAGTAGGATCGCGCGCTTCGTGTTGAACCATGCTGAAATGAACTCGTTCTCGCCCGCACTGATGGCGTGCCCGATATCGCGGATGCGGACCGGCGAACCGTTACGATAGGCGATGACCAGATCAGCGTACTGGTCGGGCTTGAATAGCTGATCGTTGGTATTGAGCGTGAAGGTTTGTCGCGGACTGTTAAGCGTGCCTTTCGGCAGATCGACGTTCGCTTGGCCGAGGACCGCGCGCACATCCTCGAGGTTGATGCCGCGATCCGCGAGCGCCTGCGGATCGACTCGTACGCGGACGGCCGGCTGCTGCTCACCTCCGATGCCGACGAGACCGACTCCGGATATCTGGGAGAGTTTTTCCAACAAAATATTTTGCGCATAAGCATCGACAACCGTCAGCGGCAAGCTGTCTGAAGTGATGCCAAGCACGAGGATCGGCGTGTCGGCCGGATTGACTTTGCGGATTTCCGGCGGATACGGCAGGTTTTTCGGGAGGTACGCACTCGCTGACTGGATCGCAGATAGAGTATCGCTGACAGTCCCATCGATCTGCCGGCTCAATTCGAATTGCAGGGTGATCTGGACATAGCCGAGCGCACTCGCCGATGTCATCTGCGTGAGGCCGGGGATCTGCCCGAACTGCAGCTCGAGCGGTGATGCCACCGTTTCTGCCATGGTCTGCGGATCGGCGCCCGGCAACTGCGCGGTCACGGATAAGGTGGGATAATTTACGTTCGGCAATGCCGCCACCGGCAGGAGCGGATAGGCGATCAAACCGCCGGCTAGCAATCCGACCATCAGCAGGGCGGTCGCGATCGGTCGCTCGATGAACGGTGCGGAAATATTCACGGGATCGGCGCCTGCAGTGCACTTTGTGCAGCCGCTTCCTCTGCGGCGCGTCCGTGCAGGATTGTGACATGGGCTCCGGGTTGAAGCTTGTACTGCCCGTCGGTTACCACCTGCTCGTTGGCCTGGAGGCCAGAGTCGATGAGCGCCTGCCCGCCGCTGATTTGGGCGATTTTGATCGAGCGGATAGCCACCGAGCTATCCGGGTTGATCACATATGCATAAGCTCCCTGCGAGCCTTGCAGCACGACCGAAGCCGGAACGGTCAAGCCGTCATGACGCGTGTCGAGCAGCAGCCGCGCGTTAACGAGCTGCCCCGGCCACAGCAGATGCTTCTTATTGGGAAATTCGGCTCGCAGCCTGATCGTGCCGGTGGATTGGATGATCTGGTTATCGATGAGGTTTAGGATACCCCGATCGAGCTGCTTGCCGTCCTGACTATCGACAAAGACCGTGACCGTTCCGTGCGATAGAAGCTCTTGAATGGGAACGAAATTGGCTTCCGGCAACGTGAAAATCAGTGAGATCGGCTCGACCTGAGTGATATCAACCAAGCCGTTGACGTCGGTCGGGTGGATGATATTGCCGATGTCGATCTGTCTGATCCCGCTGACACCATCGATTGGTGAGGTGAGGTTTGTGTAACTGAGGTTGACACGTGCGCTTTCGATTATTGCCTCATCGGCTTTAACCATGGCGACGAGCTGGTCAACAATGGCCCTTTGCGATTCGGCGAGCTGCGTCGCGATGGATTGTTGCTTGGCGAGGTCAGTGTATCGATTGAGATCGATCTTGGCATTCTCCAGGTGTGCCTGATCACGGTCGCGATTGGCGATCGCTTGATCGAGTTCAGCTTGATACGGTCGCGGGTCGATCACCGCGAGCAGGTCGCCTTTCTTCACTTGCTGACCCTGCTGAAAGCTGATCTTGACGAGCTGTCCGGTGATCTGGCTGCGTATGAGCACATTGTTATATGCGATCACCGTACCGACGCCGCGCAGGTAGATCGGGACATCGCCGCTTTTGACAGTGGCGGCAACGACGCCCACGGGCGGCGGCGGTGCGGCCGGCGCTTGTGGTGCCGGCGCCGAGTGAAAAAGAGATGGGCGCGTGACCGCCACTGCGCCAACACCGCCGGCGACCGCGAGCACAGCAAATGTTATTAGCATCTTGGTTTTGCGTGGTCGTTTCGCCATGCTGCCTACTCAGGGCATCGTCGAAGTCGACGAACAGGGCGCCGGTAGTGCCGGCACTCTTGCGGTGCCGCCGAGGCGTTGCGCGGCATCGGTCGCCGAGCCGCCGAGACTCAGAGCCGGATCGGGAATGCCGCCGCTTAGACTTCGCGCCGTGACAGCAGCCGGGTTAAGCGGGGGCGCAGCGAGGTCGCCGGAACACGATGTCTCGGCTTGGGTCGCCATTGATGGAGAATTTGTTGTTTCCAACGTCAACGTGGATTGAGCCGGCAGTGAGCCGAGAGCGTTCGTTCCGAGCCCCATCGTACCGAGTCCACTGGTGCCTAGGGCGGTTACGCCAAGGGCCTTTGTGTTCGGCGAGGCGGTCGCAGTTGCCGGGGTCGATCTTCCAAGGCCTGACGATACGGGTGAAACCGGCGAGGAAGGGTTAGCATTCGGCACGGTCGCGGCAGCGGAATTTGCGGAATTTAATGTGCCACTGACCCCGGAAGTGCTGCTCACCGAATTACATGGCGCCGCGGTGCTGGCCACGCCGATGCCGGAGGTTGTGAAGCAGTTTGTTGGGCTAAGGCCGCCGCTTGTTGGGCTCAATCCGCTGCCGTCGAATGGCGAGAGAGCGACCGCACCAGGGCCTCCGCTCGTGCACGGCCCGAGCTTGGTCGCGTCGGTGAACGGTGCCGGGGTGGTTTGGGAATTATCCCCCAGGGACTGGCCGAAATCCGCTCCGAGGGGCGACGTTGCGTTGATGCCGCCTTGGCTCGGCGCGCTGATCCACGAATTACCGAGGGTTTGGCCGAAGTCCGCCCCGAGCGGCGAGGTCGCCCCTATATTGCCCGGGCTCGACGCGCCAGTCTGCGCCACGCTCTGGCCGAGGCCAAACGTGGTGGCGAGGATCGTAGCCGCTGCAAGAAGAGATTTCATCTCAATCTCCGTTGCGATTGGCCCCCGTCCGAAAAGTCAACGGTATCAACTTCGCTTACGCAATTCGCAAGCGGCAAAGATGATCCGCTCCAAATGCCTAAAAACTGGCAGAAGAGATCAACCGGTCGCACACTAGCAACACCCGTAGATCCTGAACAAGGATCTTCAAACGTTCACAGATGTTGATGCTGGACTTTCACGGCGCAAGGAGAACGGGATGACTACTGTTAAGGGAGCGCACGTGCGGAAGCGGACAATTGCTGTCATAGTAGCCGCCTTGCTTGGCGCGTGGACGATGGGAGGGAGTGCCCTGGCGCGCGGCGGCCATGGCGGCGGTCACGTGGGCGGTGGCGGGCATGGCCACTCGGGAGGGCACGGCTTCGCAATTGCGCATGGACACTACAGCCACGATAGCCGTCGGATTGCTAAAGGCTTCCGTGGTTATGGCGGCTTATACGGGTTCGCCGGCGGTACCGGTTACTGTAATCCGTACGTCTACCCCTATAACTGCTATTGATCCACCAGGGGCATTCGTCGCCCGCAATCACGTGCCGTCCTCTAAAATCTGATGGCGCTCAAGCTTTTTGTATAGACGCCAACTGTCGAGATGGCTAAACCGCCGCGATTTGACTCGGGTGCATGATCACGTGCGGAGCGCGCGGCAAGAAAATTCGCGGAACCGCCTTCGCGACGATGAGAGACGAGCAGCGAACTATTAGCGCACCGCTTTTAAATGCTCGATAGCCGATCTGACAGCCGAAGGTTTGGCCGAGCAATCATTCAAGTCAAACTCCATTTTCGCACGCGTTTCGCCGACGTCTCCACTCTCACGCCCGCAGTCGTATCTTTAAAGCAGAGCGCAATGGAATTGTCGTCAGATCGGAATTGTTGGCGCGCCCTTATCAGAAATCGATAGCTAAAGCCGCTGGCTCTCCTACCCGGTGATGACAGTTAGCAGTCAGCGGCGGGGCTTAAGGGCTGAGAGCGAAAAATTCTTAGATCGATCAAAACTGGAAAAGAAGTTGAATCGCAATCGCGCAACACTATCAACGCGATGGCAGCCACACTATCGCTCGGTAGCAGTGAAGTGCGTAAATATCGGCCAGAAGAGTGCAACAGGAAGAGCCAATCGGGGTGGATTTTATTTCATCAGAAAGGGTATCAGGAGCAGGAGCAAAGAGATGCTTTCAAGGCGAAACATCCTCGCGACGGCCGCTGCAGGCGTAGCATTGTCCACCACGACGGCTCGCGCGGCGACCTTCGGCAACCCGGATGAACCGGCCGAAGGCGCGGTCAATGCCACCAACCCTAAGGCGCTGACAGATCCCGGGCCTCAGGATCAAGGGCTCGCCGGAAATGAGCCCGCCTTCCTTGATCCGCCTGCAACCGACGTCAACGGCATGCCGCAGTATTGGGCTTCGTTCAATCTGTCGCCCAAGCGCATTCAGAACGGCGGCTGGGCACGGCAGATTACCCAAGACGATTTTAAGATCTCGACGACCATCGCGGGCGTCAATATGCGCCTTGGCCCCGGCGGTGTTCGTGAACTTCACTGGCATCAGCAAGCCGAATGGGCGATTATGACTTACGGCATCTGCCGTGTCACGATTCTGGACCAGGATGGACGTCCGCAAGTGGCGGATGTGAAGGAGGGCGACCTCTGGTACTTCCCAGCAGGCTTGCCTCATTCGTTGCAGGGTTTGGAACCTGATGGCTGCGAGTTCGTCATCGCCTTCGATAACGGCAATTCATCCGAATTCAACACCCTGCTGGTCACCGATTGGATCGCCCATACGCCACCCGACGTGCTGGCCAAGAATTTCGGCGTGCCGGCGGAGGCGTTCAAAAATATTCCCCTGCACAACAGATGGATCTATCAAACGAACACGCCGGCGCCGCCGGTGGCAGCTGTCGAGGCGCAGATGGCGGCGGTTGCTGGCAAGCCGCCTAATCCGTTTGTGTTCAGGCTCGGAGATATGGCGCCGACTCGGGAAACCAAGAGTGGGACAGTTCGTATTGCTGATAGCAACAACTTCCTGGTATCAAAGACCGTTGCCGCTTCGATGGTCACAATCAAGCCAGGTGGCCTGCGAGAAATGCACTGGCATCCCAACGCCGATGAATGGCTATACATTCTCAAGGGTGCCGGACGTGCGACCGTTTTCAACACCGGACCACAAGCCATCACCGCAAACTTCCATGCGGGTGACATCGGTTACATCAAGAAGGCGTTTGGCCATTATCTCGAGAACACCGGCAACACCGACCTTGTGTACATGGAAGTGTTCCGCGCCGATCGCTTCGAAGAAGTGTCGCTGTCGGATTGGTTAGCACACAGTCCGGCCGACATGGTGGCCGAGACGCTGAACCTCGATCGAACAGTCATCGCGCAGTTTCCTAAGAACAGGCCCGACATCGTTCCAGTTTGACCGGGAGCAAAGAGCTATCGCACTTGCGTGCTTGTCGCATGCGCGCGCGGCAGCGCGCGGTCCGGGCGATCGCTCTTCGCTCGGGATGTACCTATCTGAGGAGGCTCTCACAAAACGATTCATTCTGTGGGAGCCCCGAGCAAGCCCGTTTGCTCGCGGCGTGAGATTGATGCGGGCTTCCCAGCCGACGGCGCAAAATCAACTCTTCTCCTGTTCCCGGCGCTTGGCTTTCGGAACTGCATCCACCATGCTCAAGAAGGCCCGCGCGGCACGGCTGGCGTGACGCTCGCGGTGGGCGAGTACGTGGAACTCGCGTTCGGGCAGACGAAAATCGATCTGCTCCAGGAGACCGGCCTCAAGACTAGGCGCCGCGATTGAAGCCGAAATCACGGCTGCTCCCAGGCCAGCCTCTGCGGCGGAGCGCACCGCTTCATTTGAAGGCAATTCCAGAACGACGCGCAGTGCTTGGGTTTTCAAGCCGAATTCCACGAGCGCGGCTTCGAAGACTGATCGAGTGCCCGATCCGCGCTCGCGCAACACCCATTCGACTTCCACAAGGTCCCAAGCCGAAATTTTGTCGCGCTTGAGCAATTGGTGATCAGGGGCCGTGACAACGATAATCTGGTCCCGCGCTACCGCCGTGCTAGTGAGTTGCTCACTGTGAACGACCGCTTCCACAAAGCCAAGCTCCGTCTCTCTGTTCTCGACCGCCTTCGCTACTTGAACCGTATTTCCGATGCTTGCTCTTATCTCGATCTGCGGATAGGCGCTGCGAAACGCGGCCAAATGACGAGGCAACCAGTAATTTGCAATGGTTTGGCTCGCCTGAACTGAAAGGACGCCTCGTTGCAGGCTGCTGAATTCCATGAGTGCCAACTCGGCCGCCTCGACGGTCGCGAGTACCGTGCGCGCCTCCTTCAAAAAGGCTTCGCCGGCGTCGGTTAGTTCAATGCGGCGTCCGATCCGGCTAAAGAGCTTCGTTTGGTGCCGCCCCTCAAGGCTTGCGATTGCGTGACTGGCAGCAGACTGCGCGAGGTTAAGGGCCTCCGCTGCCTGCGTCACATGCTGCCGCTCTGCAACGGCCACAAAGATACGAAGCTGATCCAGTGTCACTCCCATCTCCTCTCAGCACGATGGGGCCGCATACATCCGAACCACCGATCAATCTGCCCAGAAGATCATATCCAACACCAATCGGCATTGGAAATATCGCCTTTCATCATCCAGGTTGGGCTTGTCACTTGCTACTTCACTGACCACACAACGATGAGGAGGTTGAAATGGTTAACAAGATCAGCACCGTACTGGCTGCGGCACTCGTTATTGCTTCGGTCGGCGCCGCGTCGGCACGTCCGGCTTGGGAAACGACGCGGTTTTTCGCGCCCGCCGAGCGTTACGACGGGGTGGTCTACCCGCACAGCGACGAGCGCTTTTGTTATATGCCCAGTTCACCCTGCGGCAACAATCACCGCGTCACGAACTAACGCATCTGCCTCAGAGATACGATCGATAAATAGTCCTGAGCATCATGGGGCCGCGGCCTTTCAACGGGCGCGGCCCCTTTATATTCGTCAGCCACTTGTCGATCGGCCTCGTCGCGCGAGAGGGATGGGGTTCAAAGTGATTCTCGTCACAAAATCATGACGCATCTGTTTGATCTGACAGCAGATCGATTTTATCGATCATTCCTAACACCAATGAAGGTTGGAAATTCCCCCCTTTCGTGGCCCAGTTTCACTTCGATCACGGAGAATAAGGAGCTAGGTCATGAAAAATCGAGTTCAAAGCAAAATACTCGCAATTGCCGCGGCTACGTTGATTGGATTAACCGGCAGCGCTGCTCTTGCGCGCGGCGGTGGCGGGTTTGGTGGCGGTCATGTCGGTGGCTTCGGGGGTGCTCACGTGGGCGTCTTAGGCGGCTCTCATGTCGGCGGCCTTGGCATGGCTCATATGGGCGACCTTGGTATTCACCCGATGGTCACGCCCGACATCTCGATGCACCGCAGCCTGGATGGCCACGGCCTTGGCCACACACGGATTTCTCACGAATTGGGACACCATCACGTCCGCGGTCTGTACGGTGAACCACTCTACAACACGAACGATTGTTCCCTTCCGGATGATCTCACGATTGAAAGCTGTCCGATCAATCCGGATACGGAATAGGAGGCCGCGGTGAAAATCGTACTCGCGTTGCTCATATCTGGAAGCATCGCTACCTCTGCATCGGCAGCGGGTACGGAGATGCACGAAATGGCGTCAGAGCACGCCTCTACACAACAGCAGTCAACAAGCCAGCCAATGATTCCCGGCACGCTTGCGCGCGATCGAAATTTCGACGGCGGCGCTGGCGGATTCGGACGTTGGTAACGGGAGGCCATCATGGAACAAATCAAATTCGCCAGATCTGGTCTGATCACCTCACGCATCGGTCTCGGCACCTGGGCTATGGGCGGTTGGATGTGGGGCGGTACGGACGAGGCTCAGTCGATCGCAACCATTCGCTCCGCTATCGATCGTGGCGTGACACTGATCGACACCGCTCCGGTCTACGGCTTTGGCCGCTCCGAGGAGATCGTCGGCAAGGCGCTGGAAGGATCGTTGCGCCACAAGGTGGCAATCGCCACGAAGGTTGGCCTCGCGTGGAAAGGCGATACCGTCTATCGCGATTCCCGGGCTGCTCGCCTTCGAAAGGAGGTCGAGGATTCACTGCGGCGACTCCGCACGGACGTTATCGATCTTTACCAGGTGCATTGGCCGGACTTGGAGACACCGATTGCGGAGACCGCACGGACGATGGAAGATCTGCGCCGTGAGGGCAAAATTCGAGCGATCGGCGTCAGCAACTTTTCGCCGGCGCAGATGCGCATGTTCAGCACGGACGCCCAGCTCGACGCCGTGCAGCCGCCATACAATCTCTTTGAGCGAGATATCGAGGCCGACGTAATGCCCTACGCGGTGGATGCAGGACTTACTGTTCTGAGCTACGGTGCGCTCTGTCGCGGTCTTCTAAGCGGACGGATGAGCGCGGACACGGAATTCAACGGCGACGATCTCCGCAACGTCGATCCGAAATTTCAAGGTAAGCGCTTCCGCCAGTATCTCGATGCGGTCGCCGAGCTCAAGAAGTTGGCGAAAGAGCGCTTTGGCAAATCGGTATTGGCACTCGCGGTGCGCTGGGTGCTCGATCAAGGCCCAACGATCGCCCTCTGGGGTGCTAGGCACCCTGGTCAGCTTCACCCAATCAGTGATGTCGAAGGCTGGCATATCGACGCCGCGACCAAACACGACATCGATGCCATCCTCGAGCGCTGCATCGTCGACCCCGTGTCGCCGGCATTTATGGCGCCGCGTGTGGCCCGGCCCAAGCAGCAGAAGGCGGCCTGAGCGCCGGTTCCAATAGGCCGCGGGCTGGTTGCAATCCGGAGGGCCCGACATCAGGATCAGTTGAGTGCCTCATGCTGCGAGCGTGGTGGATTGGGTTCATTAGGGATGGCGCAACGGTCATCCGCCATACTACGTAGCGGACGCGAAGAGGCATGGTGGCCGTTGTTCGATGAGACGCAGCGATATCCCGACGAGCATGCTCTTTTCCCCGAGCTCATGGCTGAGCTGGACGCGATCAAGGCACGGTCCGTGGTCGGTATAGACGGCCTAGTATTTCGCCGCGACCATGCTCATCGCCGCCAGCCCGTACCGCTCCCTTGGATTACGCCTCGCGGCGACTTGGATTATTTCCGCGGCGTCGTAAAAGAGATCATCCGTGCTGCCGGCCTGCGTGACGAACTCTCGTTCACGTCCTTCCGTCACGGCGGCTTCACCGAGGGCGCCGATGCCGATATGACGGATGCGGAGTTGCGGGCTCGCTGGCCGACACCGCTCCGCGCGCCAACTGCCCACATACGCCAAGCGGACGCGCAAACAGCTCATCTCAGTTGCTCTGAAAAGACGCGCGGAGAGAAGAAGGGTCGCGGACTAGGACGCGAACTCGTGAAGGGCACGCGGGACTGGCTGAAAGCAACGCTCTCGGCCCCGTGCTGATATGGAGTTTGCGGGCAAATGTGGACATCAGCCCACCGACGATCCTAGCGGGAATCGTCGAAAATAACCCTGAGCGGACTCCCAGGCGTTGCTTTCGCGTCACTTTTCCGTTCTGGCCGAAAATGACCGAACATTGGCCTTTGGGACGGGGGCCGATCGGGCTAGTCTGTGAACTATGGCTAGGCCCCATCGCATCCTGATGCTGGCATTTCCAGACTGCCAGATGTTGGACGTCACTGGGCCGTTGCAGATGTTTGCCGGCGTCAATGATGAATTGGGCCAGCAAGCCTACGAACTTGTGATCGCGGCTCCTAAGCGCGGCCCGTTTAAGACATCCTCCGGCATCAGCCTTGTGGCGGATTTGGCGATTGCGGATGTCAGCCCGGTAAAGTGCCGCGCCTCCGATACATTGATCGCCGCGGGCGGCGACCCTGGTCTTTGCCGCGCGCTCAAAAGCGGCGAGATTGCTGCTCTTCTCAAGGCGGCGATGCGGCGCAAGGCTCGTATCGTGTCTGTTTGCACTGGCACATTCTTCCTCGCCGCAGCGGGCCTACTCGATGGGCGTCGAGCAGCAACTCATTGGCTCCACGTCGAGCGTCTTCGTCGATTTCGACCGCAGGTCGATGTCGATCCAGAGGCGATCTACTTGCGTGACGGCAATGTTTGGACATCGGCAGGCGTCACATCAGGCATCGATCTTTCGCTGGCGCTGATCGAGGCAGATTTCGGTCGAGCTATCGCTTTGGCGGTTGCACGTCGCCACGTTGTCTTTCGTATTCGGCCAGGCGGCCAAGGCCAGTTTTCACCCGAGCTGGCAGCACAAGGTATTCGACACCATCGCCTCTCCAAATTGGCCGAAAAGATCGCCGAAGGGCCACAAGAGCACTGGCGCACGGATACGCTGGCGACCGCGGCCGGCGTGTCGCCGCGCTCTCTCAGCCGCTTGTTTCGCAAAGAGCTTAACGCCAGTCCATCAAAGTTCGTGGAGCGCGTCCGCATCGATCAGGCAAGACGCGCCTTGCTTGAGACGGACGCACAGATCGAAAATGTCGCGATCCGGTGTGGATTCGGATCCCTACGCCGCATGGATCGCGCGTTCTCACGAGCGATTTCCGCAACACCGACAGAATTCCGTGCCCGTTTCAGAGCACCGGGAGCGCCCGGGTGACCACGTTCAATATTGGCTTCGCGGTATTCCCCAATCTCACACAGCTTGCCTTCATAAGAGGAGCGAGAAGTCATGAATGACATCGATCGCCGTACTGTATTTGTCGCTGGCCTTGCAGCGGCGTCGCTTATATCGACTGCCACTAAGGCTGCCGCAAATTCGCCAGAGGCGAGACTGCGTGAACTGGGGATCGAATTGCCGAAGGTCGCTGCACCCGTCGCAAACTACGTGCCGTCGGCTCGTCTCGGAAACATAGTCTTCCTTGCGGGTACAGGGCCACTCAATCCCGATGGCTCTCGGCCGCAGGGCAAGGTGGGGCGCGACGTGACCCTCGAACAGGCGAATCAACATGCGAGGAACGCTGGGCTTCAATTGCTGGCGGCGCTGCGGGAGGCCGCCGGTAGCCTTGATAAGGTGGTTCGCTTCGGCAGAGTGTTCGGCATGGTGAACGCCGTGCCGGAATTCACCGACCACCCAAAGGTCATCAACGGTTGCTCGGACCTGTTTGTTGAGGTCTTCGGGGATCGCGGTCGGCATGCGCGTTGCGCCGTCGGCATGGGCTCGCTCCCCTTCAACATGACGGTTGAGATCGAAGCGGTTGTTGAGGTCGCCTAAACTTCGTGTAGCACGATCCAGCGCCCGACTGCGTTGTCGCCTCGTCAATCGTTGCATACCAGCAAGCTGGAAGGCAACGAATGCGCGCTTCATGGTGGCCCACTGATGGGCTACGGTAGTGCCGGATCACCGCGCACACAACGCCGATGCCTGGGATTGCCACCGATTTTCTTTTCACGATTGCACTGGAAGTGCCGGTGCTCGCGCTCGGCGAGACACCATACGGCGCGCGACGTATCGCACGCGTCGCAGGCGGCAGCTTCGACGGTCCCAGGCTGAGAGGCACGGTGTTGCCCGGCGGAGGAGGCTGGATGCTTCTGCGGCGCGACAATGTGCTTGATATTGAGGTTCGCATCGTTCTTGAGACCGATGACCAGCACATGATCTACGTGCATTGGAAAGGGCTTCGGCACGGACCCAAAGATGTTATAGATCGCCTCAATCGCGGCGAGGCTGTCGATCCCCCCAGTTATTATTTCCGCACTACGCCATACTTCGAGACCAGCTCAAAAAGCTATTCTTGGATCAATCGCATTTGCTCGATAGCCACCGGCTCGTGCGATGGCGATCGCAGAGGCTTCGACGTCTATCAAGTCCTGTAGTCAAAACTCATTCGAGTAACGTGGCATCCGCTCCTTCAAATGTCCGATCTCGGCTGAAACTGACATTACCCGCCGCGGTTGTCATTCGGCCTGCAATATTGACCCCCTGAGCCGGGGGATCGGCGTCCAAAATTGACCCCCTATCAGGTTGGTCTGTTGCGCTGCCTGCTTTGTAATGAAGCAGGTGGTCGGGGATGCTGATCGTGGAGACGATTGCGCGGATACGGCGTGAGCACTTCATCAAGGGCAAAACGATCAAGGAGATCGCCCGTGACCTGAAGGTTTCGCGGAACACGGTCCGGAAGGTGCTGAGATCGGGAGAGACCTCATTCGAGTACGAGCGTGTTGGTCCAGCCACGACCGAAGCTGGGACGGTGGGCAGCAGAGCTCGACGGATTGCTGGCGGCGAACGCGGTCAAATCCTCTCGCGAACAGCTGACGTTGATCCGGATCTTCGAAGAGCTGCGCGGACGTGGCTATGCCGGCGGCTACGATGCCGTGCGACGTTACGCCAGACGATGGAGTAAGGAGCGCGGACAATCGACGGCTGCGGCCTATGTCCCGCTGAGTTTTGCACCGGGGGAAGCCTACCAGTTTGACTGGAGCCATGAGGTCGTCCTGCTCAATGGCGACGACGGTGATCGTGAAGGCCGCCCATGTCCGGCTCTGCCACAGCCGCATGCTGTTCGTGCGGGCTTATCCGCGAGAGACGCAGGAGATGGTGTTCGACGCCCACGACCGGGCGTTCGCCCTGTTCAAGGGCACCTGCAGCCGCGGCATCTACGACAATATGAAGACGGCCGTGGAGACGATCTTCGTCGGCAAGGATCGCCTTTATAATCGCCGCTTCCTGCAGATGTGCAGCCACTATCTGGTCGATCCGGTTGCCTGCACGCCGGCGTCGGGCTGGGAGAAGGGCCAGGTCGAGAACCAGGTCGGGCTGGTCCGGGAACGCTTCTTCACGCCACGGCTGCGGTTCAAAACCCTCGACGAGCTGAACGCCTGGCTGTTGGACAAATGCATCGCCTACGCCAAGGCGCATCGGCATCCGGAACTACCCGAACAGACGATTTGGGAAGTGTTCGAAGCCGAACGGCCAAAGCTCGTTCCCTATGCCGGCCGCTTCGACGGATTCCATGCGGTGCCGGCCTCGGTCTCGAAGACCTGCCTCGTGCGCTTCGACAACAACAAATACTCGGTCACGGCCAGTGCCGTCGGACGGCCGGTCGAAGTCCATGCTTACGCCGACCGCATCGTAATCCGCCAGGACGGACGCATCGTTGCCGAGCATCCGCGCTCCTTCGGCCGCGGCGAGACGACCTATGATCCCTGGCATTACGTGCCGGTGCTGGCTCGCAAGCCCGGCGCCTTGCGTAACGGCGCTCCCTTCAAGGACTGGGTACTACCGGCAGCAATTGAACGAGTACGGCGCAAGCTCGCCGGTGCCGACGATGGCAATCGGCAGATGGTCGACATCCTCAACGCGGTTCTGACCGACGGTCTGCCGGCTGTCGAGGCAGCCTGCGCCGAGGCGATCGCCCACGGCGTCCATTCCGCCGATGTTGTTCTCAACATCCTGGCCCGCCAGCGAGATCCCGCGCCACCAGCCAACATCCTCACCCCGGCTGCGCTGATCCTACGCCATGCGCCAATCGCCGACTGTGCCCGTTACGACAACCTCAGGAGAACCAACTAATGGAGCGCACCCAAATCTTCGACCTCATGGGCGAACTCAAGCTCTACGGCATGAAGGCTGCCTTCGACGAGATCATGGCGACTGCCGTCAAGCGCCAGCACGAACCCCAGCGCATTGTCGGCGACCTGCTCAACGCCGAGATCAACGAGAAGCAGGCCCGTTCGATCAAGTACCAGCTCACCATCGCCAAGTTACCGCTTGCCAAGGACCTTGAGGACTTCCAGTTCGAAGACACGCCCATCAATCGGACGCTGGTCAATGACCTCGCCGCCGGCGGCTTCATCGCCCAGCAACGCAACGTCGTGCTGGTCGGCGGCACCGGCACCGGCAAGACCCATCTGGCCATCGCAATCGCCAGAAGCTGCATCCGATCCGGCGCCCGCGGCCGCTTCTACAACGTGGTCGACCTCGTCAACCGCCTCGAGATCGAGTCCCGCAACGGACGACAGGGACGGCTCGCCGAGCATTTGACCCGGATGGACTTCATCGTCCTCGACGAACTCGGATATCTGCCCTTTGCCCAGTCCGGCGGCCAGCTTCTGTTCCACCTCGTCAGCCGGCTCTACGAGCGAACGTCCATCGTCGTCACCACCAACCTCGCGTTCGGCGAATGGCCCAGCGTGTTCGGCGACGCCAAGATGACAACCGCGCTCCTCGACCGCCTGACCCACCATTGCGACATCGTCGAGACCGGCAACGACAGCTGGCGATTCAAAAGCCGCGACGACGATCACGCAACCCGCGCTCGCCACGTCTTCGCAACCCCGGCCAGCTCCGACGAGGCGAGCGCTACCGTCAAAACCCGCCGTTCAAAGGGGTCAAAATTGGACGCCGATAAGGGGTCAAATTTGCGCGCCGATTGACACATTGACAGGCAACGGGCGGAAATTCGATTAGTTTTCAGAATAACGACTGAAACGAATGGCGAATTGGCTTGATTTTGATTCCGCCATTCCCAGGTTCGAATCCTGGCGCCCCAGCCACCGAGTGCCGTCTCCAGGGGTCATTTCCGGATTTTAGGAAAACGCCCGATACTTCCGGCTATTAGGGGTGCGTGCATCGGTCTCCGTTACAGAAAAAGCCCGCTCGCCTGACGCCGATCGACTAGTTGCCGCGCCAGTCTCCACTTCCGAATTTTCGTTATCCAAGTTTTTTGCGGAGACCTCGTTCGCAGGTGTGGAGACCGGTTCGACACTTCCGCCATTTACTGAAAGGCCTGACGCCCCAATTTCATGACTTCCCTTTCGTCATGAAAGGAGACGCTATCGGGCGCATTCACACGGGTGCAGCCGACTAGGCCCCCTATTGTGCAGGTTTCCGTAAAGGTTCAAAGTGCCCGAAAGCAGTGTGGCGAACAAGCTGCGAATGCCTGGGAGGAGTAAGTGGCTGCTGGACTCCGGCGTGGCGGACGCTCGGAAGCTTCCACATCGGTCGACCCGCAGGGCTTCAGTCCGTGCGAGCCACATAGTGTCTGCACCAGACGTGGATGGACGCAACACGCTTCCAGTGCCGCGTTAGGCTGGCGCAACTTATTCGTTTCGTCACAAACAGAAACTCCGGAAGAGGTCGATTATGGTAGTGTGCGCCACCATCTTTTAGTCGTGCATTGCAACGGTCCGGCAAGCGTGAGCCTCAGGATGGCCGGGCGCACCACAATCAAACAAGTGGCCGCTGGCGGGTCAACGTTGGCTCCCGGTGGTGAGGGCTTCAAGGTCCGTATATTCGATACAGTCGACAGCGCGCACATCTACTTGCGGCAAGAGATGATCGACCGAGTTATGGACGAGCGCGGTATCGCCATTAAGGCTCCGCACTTGCAACCATTTTTCGGCGTTCAGGAGCCACTGCTAGAGCATCTTGCGCATGCCTGCGTTGCCGTGCTCGGCGAGCCTTCCAAATCCGCGTCGCTCTACGTCGACTACCTTGCGTGGGCGGTCGCGGCACATCTGGTCCAAACACACGGGCGGGGCTCGACGGAACCGTTCTTCGCGCATTGCTCCGGTCTAACAAATCGGCAGCTGAGGCGCGTGGAAGAATACATGCTCCAATATATGGACGGGGACCTCGGGGTCGAGGATTTGGCGGCCGCCGCAGGGCTAAGCCCAGTCTATTTTGCCCGGCAATTCAAGCTGCGCACTGGCTCTTCGCCGCACCGCTATCTTCGCTCTCTCAGAGTCAAACGAGCAAAAGAACTTCTGGGCTATGACTATATGTCAATTGCGGAAATCGCCCTCAATTGCGGCTTTTGTCATCAGGAGCACATGACAAGAGTGTTCAGGGTTGAATGTGGAACGACCCCAGCGGCTTTCCGGCGCGGAATTCGATGAACCGTCGGTAATTCTGAACGCTGACTCTGCAGTAGGCGCGACGCAGGGCCCATCTAGGCTGGCCGCCGATTTTTCGAATCACCTATTTCATACAGAAGATTCTTACGTTTCGTGCAGGAAACCTCCGAACCGGGCGCCTACTTTTGGTGGCCCGACGCCGTGCTGGCGCGTCCTTTTGAGCAAGTTCGGTTAATTCGGAGGGATGAGATGCCTGCGAAATCTCAAAACAGGAATATACTTCTTGTAGGAAGCGTGCCGCTGGCAAACGCCAGACAAGTATTCGACGAGTGTGCCGCGCGATTGGGAGAGCTTATCCCACGGATGCCGGATGGTGAGACCGGCGTTCGCACCATGTGGATCCTCTGCCAGAAGGATGTGATGGCGAAAGCCAAAAATCTGAAAGTACATCACCAATTTGATATCGCTCCCGGCCTAGCGCAGACCGTCTATGAGGTCGCCGATCCCTCGAAGCCCGTAGAGTTCGCCACGTTGAACTACGCGGCTGCCGCCAAAGAGTCTTATCGGCAATTCGCCGAGTTGAAGAAGGCAGGGAAAATCACCGCCACCACCAAATTTCAGGTTTCGCTTCCGACGGCGGTCGCGGTCATTTCCGGCTTTATCGTCCCAGACTCGCAGGCGCTGGTGGAAAAGCCTTATACCCAAGCTCTGAAGAAGGAACTCGAGGAGATCGGGCAATCGATCCCGCATCAAGATTTGGCGATACAGTGGGACGTTGCGCACGAAGTGCTGTTCTTGGAAGGTTGGCAACTTGAGACGTTCGTCGATCGCTCAAAGGACGGGCTGCTTAAACGGATCGTTGATCTCGGAAGCGCAGTTCCGTCCGACATCGATCTCGGCTTCCATCTTTGCTACGGCGATCCTGGCCACAAGCATCTAGTGGAGCCTAGTGATCTCGCCCTGTCGGTGGAATTGGCGAACGCCATAGTCAAGCGCAGTGGTCGGCCGGTGCAGTGGATCCACATGCCAGTGCCGCGCGGTCGAAAGGACGACGCATACTTCGCCCCGCTGAAGGATCTCCGACTTCCACCGACTACTGAACTCTATCTTGGACTTATTCACCTCACTGACGGTGTCGCGGGGGCGCGTTCGCGAGTGGAAACCGCGAAGCGGTATCGGCCGGAATTCGGCGTTGCGTGTGAATGCGGCTTCGGTCGCCGCAGCCCTGATACGGTACTCCCGCTGCTCGATCTCCATCGCGAGGTGGCGACCCTCTAAAGCCGAGCCGACGCGATTAACGAGGTCGATGGAGAAGACGAATATGTTGGAACTTTATCATAACGACATGTCCACTTGCGCTCAGAAAGTTAGAGCTACTCTCGCCGAGAAAGATCTTGCGTGGGACGGTCATGAGCTCAATCTACGAACTGGCGAGCAGCACAAGCCTCAATTTCTGAAGCTTAACCCGAGAGGCGTTGTCCCGGTGCTCGTTCACGGCGGCAAGGTCGTTACCGAATCCAATATCATTATGGAATACCTGGAAGACGCATTTCCCGATGCCAAGCGTTTGATGCCTAAATCGGCCGTCGGCAAAGCGGCGGTTCGAAATTTGCTGCAACGTCTCGACACGACGCTCCATCTGCATATCGCAACGATCAGCGTCGGGATTGCGTTTCGCGACCAGCTCCTGGCTGTCCATCAGAACGATCAAGCACTTGAGTCGTACTACTCCGCAGTGCCCGATGCCCGGCTTCAGGCCGTCTACCGCGACGTCGTACCTTCAGGAGCCGGCTCGAAATCCTTCCTATTGGCACTCGATGCGTGGAAGCGGCAGTTCGCGGACATGAACATGGCGCTCGCAGCGAGTGATTGGCTTGTTGACAACGAGCTAACCCTCGCGGACGTTGCCTATCTGCCGTACATGTGCCGTTTCGAGCACCTCCACATGACGGAGATTTGGTCGCGCTATCCGGCGCTGACATCGTGGTTTGATCGTTGCAAAAAGACCGCCGGCTATCGCAAAGGCATCGAGGCATGGCTCAATCCAAAATATCTGGAACTCATGAAAGAACGCGGGCTAGCCACTAAGGCCGCCATTCGAGGCCTATCCGATCCACCCGTGCAACCAAACATCGCCGCTTAGCCGGGCGACGTCACCTGAAAGTTCGAGCTTTAGCGATCGGAGGTAGACGGATATGGTTCAGCTTCTTGACGCCGATATCAAGACGCGTGAGGTGCTCGACTGGAGAGGCATCCATCTGATTCACTACATGGGATCGTCGTGCTCTCAGAAGGTGCGGATCTTCCTCAACCTTAAGGGGATCGATTGGGAGTTGCATACTATCGATTTGCTGGCCAACGAGAACGTCGAACCCTGGTTTTTGGGCATCAATCCTCGTGGCTTGGCGCCAGTGCTGGTGCACGATGGCGCGGTGCACATCGAAAGCAACGATATAATCCAATATTTGGAAAAGATATTCCCTGAACCTCGCCTTATACCTGTGGGTCATGAGAAGGAGGTGGCGGCTCTGCTTAAGCACGAAGATGATCTTCATCTCGATCTTCGCACTCTCAGCTTTCGCTTCGTGTTCAATCCGCCGGGACCGCCCAAGACTTCCGAGCAGTTGAAAAAGTACCGGACAAACGGAACCGGTACGGTGCGGGGCCAGAAGGATGGCGACAGGGATATTCAGCTCGAATGGTGGGAGCGGGCTGCCAAGGAAGGCTATACGGACGAAAGGACGCGCGCCGCCGCGCACAAGTTCCACTCTGAGTTCGAGGCGCTGGAAAACACCCTCGCTCAACGCCGCTATTTGCTAGGTCAAGATTTAACGGTTTTGGACATTGCGTGGTTTATTTATGCTCACCGCCTCTCTCTCGCCGGCTATCCGTTCGCAAGACTACATCCGCGGGTCGACGCTTTCGTCCGAGAGCTTCGCGCAAGGCCGGAATTCGCGAAAGAGGTTGCTACACCGCCAGAGTTCGATGCCCACCTCGCGGCAACGCGCAAGGCTCAAACAGACGCAGGCAAATCCCTCGAGATGGTGGCCGGGTTCTAGTTGGAGACCGTCCTCTAACGCATGTTGAAATCTCACCTCTAGAGCATGTCCCGGAAAAGCACGCCCTCGGGCTTGACCCGATGGGTGGAAACCGGTTTTCCAAAAAGGACATGCGACAACAAAGAGATCTAGAGCATTTCCCGATTCCACTTAATCGGAAAATGCTCTAGGTGCGGCTTGCGCGTCATGACTGCCGGCGCTAGGACGGCCTGATACGTCCGTATCGGTTCGAAAGCTGCGCACCGGCACGCCGGCGAATGTCCTGGCCGAAGCCCATAAGACATGACCGAAGCATCGAACCGTGCGCTCGTGGTATTTTCCGGAGGTCAAAACTCTGCCACCTGCCTGGCGTGGGCGCTCGCGCGCTTCCAACATGTGGAAACGATCGGCTTCGATTACGGGCAACGGCATGCGGTCGAGCTCAAATGCCGCGAGCCGCTGCGCGCCGGCATGCGGCGGCTGTCTTCGGATTGGAATGCGAAGCTTGCCAACGACCACACCATCGATTTGCGCGTCCTCGGCAGCGTCAGTGCGAGTGCGTTGACGGCCGACCTGCCGATCGGCACGCGACCGGACGGACTGCCGACAACGTTCGTGCCGGGCCGCAATCTGGTCTTCCTCACCTTCGCGGCGATCGTGGCCGAACAACGCGGCCTCAAGCACGTAATCGCCGGGATGTGCGAAACTGACTATTCGGGCTATCCGGACTGCCGGGACGACACCATCAAATCCCTGCAGGCGACGCTTAATCTCGGTATGGCGAGCCGGATCGTCCTGCACACCCCGCTGATGTGGCGGACCAAAGCCGCCACATGGGAGCTTGCGGAAGAGCTTGCGGGCCGGCAATTGATCGATCTGATCCTGGAGGAAAGCCACAGCTGTTATCTTGGCGAGCGAGCGACCCGCCACGACTGGGGCTATGGCTGCGGCAGCTGCGAGGCCTGCCGATTGCGGCAGAAGGGGTGGTTGGAATTCGCGCATTCGCGGCCAACTTTGCGTTGACCCCGCCAACTTCCAGGTCACCAGCCGACGCGTTCGTTCGCTGTCAGTGGATCTCTTCGTTGTCGCATGTCCTTTTCGGAAAACCGGTCTCCACTTTTCCGGGATATGCTCTAGGAACCGGAGGCGAATTCGCCGTCGATCAATTCAAGCCGTGCGTTGCGTCGAAGAACCTGAGGTGGTTGCCCGAAAGCGCGTAGGAACGCCCGGCGCATGTGGTCGCGATCGCTGAACCCGGTCTGACGCGCCACCACGTCGATCGGGTGGCGGCTCTGCTCCATGAGATTGCGCGCACCCTCGACTCGCAGGTTCTCGATCGCCTTGGCCGGCGACTGGCCGGTCTCGGCGTGGAAAGCCCGACTGAACTGTCGCGGGCTGAGGTGTGCAGCCTCGGCGAGGTCGGGCACCGTCAGGCGCTTATGCAAGTTGTCCCGTGCGTAGGCGAGCGCGGCCTGGATGCGATCCGATTTGGGTGACAACTCGAGCAAGGTAGAGAACTGCGACTGACCGCCGCCGCGGCGATGATAGACGACGAGTTTGCGCGCCACCGCCTTGGCCAACTCGGGCCCAAGGTCGTTCTCGATCAGCGCCAGGCCGAGATCGACGCCGGCCGTCATGCCCGCTGAGGTCCAGACTGGTCCGTCGTTGATGAAGATGCGGTCTTCATCCAACTTTGCCTTCGGATAGTTCCGCTGCAGTTCGCGCGCGTGCATCCAATGAGTTGTGGCGCGCCGACCGTCCAGCAGCCCCGCCTCGGCCAGCACGAAGGCGCCGGTGCACACCGCCGCGATCCGCCGATGGCGCTTGGGCGCATCCCGCATAAAGGCGATCAGGCCGGGTGTTGACGGCGCGATGACGGTCGCGCCGCCGACCACGAGCGTATCGAACGGCTTGTCGGTGAACATCTCGGTCTCGAGCAACAAGCCCGCAGAGGTTTTGATGGGGCCGCCTTTTTCGGACACGTAGTACAAGTCATAAGGCTTCGGGTCGACCATCGAATTGGCAACCTCGAAGCCCGCCACAATAGCGAGGGCCATCACCGAATAACCGGGGTAAACAACAAGAGCGATGTCGCGCATGGTGTCTGTCCCTATGTCCTAAATCTACGTGTATATGACATTTGAGACTTCGGGCCGCAACAGTATTTTCCGCCTACGGGCTCAAGCACGAGCCGCGACAGACGGAGAAACACAATGAGTGGTCCAAGCAGAAAGGGCGTTGCCCTTATCACAGGGGCATCTACCGGCATCGGCGCCATTTACGCCGATCGCCTCGCCAAGCGCGGCTACGACCTGATCCTGGTTGCGCGCAACGAGCAACGACTGAACGCCGTCGCCGACCGCCTTCGCGCCGAGACGGGCGTGCAGGTCACCGCCCTGGCTGCTGATCTGAATGACAAGGTCGGGCTGGCGGCGGTGGAAACGGTGCTCCGCGAAGATCCCAACATCACCATGCTGGTCAACAACGCCGGCGTCGGGTCCGTCGCCTCGATCCTGCAGGCTGACGTCGCCAAGATGGAGGCGATGATCGATCTGAACATCACCGCTCTGACGCGGCTCACCTATGCTGCAGCCCCTTCCTTCGTAGCTAGCGGTACAGGCACGATCATCAACATCTCCTCGGTCGTGGGCATCGCCGTGGAGAATCTGAACGGCGTGTATAGCGCCTCGAAATCCTACGTCCTGAGCTTCGGCCACTCGCTGCAGAAAGACCTGGCCGAGAAGGGCGTGCGCGTGCAGACCGTCCTGCCCGGCGCCACGGCGACAGAGTTCTGGGACATCGCCGGCTACGCGCCCGCGAAGACGTCCGAGATCACCATGCGGGCCGAAGACCTCGTTGACGCGGCGCTGGCCGGTCTCGACGCTGGTGAATTAGTGACAATTCCCGGTCTGCATGAAGCCGATGCGTGGACCCGCTGGGAGCAGGAGCGTCGCGAGATGGCTCCGAAGTTCCGCAACCCGAAGCCTGCCCCGCGCTACCACATCGCGTGACGGGCGACTTGACTTAGGCGCCACCTGAGCGGCGGCGACCTTCCCGAAAGTGCATTCCATTTTTCTCAACATAATCGGCGGCGCTCCGGCGCGCGCCACAGGAAAGGTGACTCCAATGTCCAAAGGTAAAGTTCTCGTCGTGATGTCCAGCGCTAACGCGCTCGATCTGAAGGATGGCAAGAAATACTCGACTGGCTACTACCTGAACGAGTTCGTCGTCCCCTACCGCAAGCTGCTGGAAGCCGGCTACGAGCCGGTGATCGCAAACCCGAAGGGCGACCTTCCGGTGATGGACGCCAACTCCAACAACGCCATGTTCTTTGGCGGAGACGACGCGGCCCGCGCCGACGCACTCAAGTTCGCGACCGGGCTCGAACTGCTGAAGCGCCCCAAGACTCTGGCCGTGATTGTCGCCGAAGGCACCAAAGACTACGTCGGCCTGTTCATTCCGGGCGGCCACGCCCCGATGGCCGACCTGCTGAAGGACAAAAACCTCGGCAAGATCCTGACCAGCTTCCACGAAACCGGCCGTCCGACCGGCATCGTCTGCCATGGCCCGATCGTGCTGCTTTCCGCGCTGCCCGATCCCGATGCCTTCATCGCCTCGATGATCGCCGGCGACGGCAAAGCGAACTCCCTGGCCGCCGGTTGGCCCTACGCCGATTATCGTGTGACCATTTTCTCGACCGGCGAAGAGCAAGCGCTCGAAGGCCCCGGCGGCTTGGGCGGTTACGTTCAGTATTACCCGGTCAACGCCTTGGCTGAAGCCGGCGCCCGCGTCGAGACGATCGCCAACTGGCACCCCAATGTGGTCGTCGATCGTGAACTGATCACCGGCCAACAGCCGATGTCGGCGCCCGCGTTCGGCGATGCCTTGGTCACCAAGCTGAACGAGCACGTCCGGCGCTAACGCCCGCGTGAATCCCGCGGCCCAGGCCGGAAAAATCGGCGTCAACACCATTTTGAGGAGGTTTCAATGTCTGAATTTCACTACGAGCCGTCGCGCACAGCGCTACTGCTGGTCGATCCCTACAACGACTTCCTGTCGGAAGGCGGAAAGGTCTGGCCGATGGTGAAGGGCGTCGCCAATGAGGTTGGATTGCTCGATCACCTGCGCTCGATTGTCGCCGGCGCCCGCTCGGCCGGCGTCAAAATCTTCTTCGTTCCCCATCGCCGTTGGGAGCCCGGCGATTATGAAAGCTGGGATCACGTGAATCCCAGCCAGCGCCAAATACAGCAACTGCAGCCCTTCGCGAAGGGTCGCTGGGGCGGCGAGTGGCATCCCGACTTCGTGCCGCAATCGGGCGACGTCATCATCAAGGAGCATTGGGCCCAGAGTGGCTTCGCCAACACGGACCTCGATTTCCAGCTCAAACAGCACGGGGTCACCCACGTCATCGCGGTGGGCTTGCTCGCCAACACCTGCATCGAGTCAACCGCGCGCTTCGCCATGGAGCTCGGCTATCACGTAACCCTGGTTCGCGATGCGACCGCCGCATTCAGCCGTGACCACATGCACGCGGCCCACGAGCTCAACGGGCCGACCTTCGCTCACGCGATCCTAACCACCTCTGAACTGCTGGACGCTCTGCCGTTAGCGAGCCGCTAGTGCGGCCGACACCGATCGCCCTTGGCCAGCCGCGCCGGGGCGACCGGGCCTGAGGCCTGCTGACGCCCTGCCTGCGGCCTCCGCCCCCGACGAAACCTCGTCGCACCGAAGGCATCAAACAAATGCCAAAGCAAAAGGCACAGGATCCGAAAGCATCATTTCGACAACCGCGCCGAGACGGCCGTCATGCATTGGGTCGTCGGCAGCAGCCGACCGCACCACCTCGCCGCGGACGCGTGGAGTGTGACACCTCTGGGCAGTCCAACCGTCAAACAAACGATCCGGCCGAACTTTCATGAGCTCGTGCGCGCGATCGTCCCGATGATCGATCGCCGCGAAGCGACGATCTCGCGTTACGCGGCCGCGGCGACCGGCCGTTCGAACCCATTGTGAAACAGCCGCGCGCCGGTCTCGATGAATCTGCGGGTGTCGTCGGCAAGATGCTTGCCGTCTTCGGCGAGCCTCTGCAGATACTGCGATGACCAATCGCGCGAAATAGCCATGGCGTCCGGAATCGTGCGCGTGCTGCTCAGCCTGGACGCATATTCCGCGGCCAGGTTGGCTTCCGACTGGATACGATCCATCCAATGCCGGTTCGCCACTTGAATCTCCTCGAGCAACTCGGTTTGCACGCTGACGAACGTCTCCATGCGTTTCTTGCCGAGCGCAGCGAATTCGCCGCTGTCGAATGAAAACGGAAAGGCTTTCTCGGCGAACGAGAAGGGGTTGCCGGTGTGGGTTTGGGTCTCGGTCATGCTGTGCCTCCGCTGGTTTCTTTCAATGTAGTTTACAAATGTGACCCGGCAACAACGTCCGCCTTGATATTGGTCAAGTAAGCCCGGATGGACACGGTCAAACAAGGACTGATAAAATCGCCAATGTCGGAGAGCGGACATGCAGGTTGAACACTTCATGACGCGCCGGGTGGTTACGGTCGCGCCCGACACGCCAATCCTCACGGCGGCAAGGCTGATGCTGGACAATCACGTCAGCGGCCTGCCGGTGGTGGACCCGTCTGGCCGCGTCGTTGGGGTCATTACCGAGACCGACCTGTTGCGCGAGGACGGCAAGAGCGCCCAAGGCTCGCCCTGGCTTCAGATGGTAGCGGGAACAGACGGCCTGACCGGTGACCCGGAACGGCTGGGCGCGCGGAAGGTCGAGGAAATCATGTCGCGCGATCCGATCACGGTCGAATTGACCGCCCCGATTGCGCATGCCTGCCATCTTCTGACGCAACATCGCATCAAGCGGCTGCCGGTAATCGATAAAGACAAGCTCGTCGGCATCATCGGACGCGCCGACGTGGTGCGGGCTCTGGCCCAGTCCGCCGAGAAGCCCGCTCCCGCGCCGGTCCGCGATATCAGCGTCGATTCTCGCTTGGCCGAATTGGAGCGCCAGATCTGGCGCAACCGCGCGCGGGTGGTTCGGCCATTTTGACCATTGCGCTCCTTCCCACAAAAACGCGACACGGCCGCATCGACAGCGCGACCTGATAGGATCCCAGCATGAATGCCGGCCTGCCCGAAAAGCGATCGCCAGAATCCTTCACCTGGGGCGTTTCCACCGCCGCCTATCAGATCGAAGGCGCCGTCCACGAGGACGGGCGCGAGCCCAGCATCTGGGACACATATTCCCATTTGCCCGGCAAGATCGCCAACGGCGATACCGGCGACGTTACTTGCGATCACTATCACCGTTACCGCGAAGACGTCGGGTTGATGCAAAAGCTCGGGATCGATGCCTACCGGTTCTCGGTGGCATGGCCGCGGATCATGCCGAGCGGACGCGGCGCCATCAACGAAGCCGGGCTCGCCTTCTACGACCGGCTGATCGACGCGGTTCTCGCCGCCGGCATCGAGCCGTGGCTGTGTCTCTATCACTGGGATCTGCCGCAAGCGCTGCAAGACAACGGCGGCTGGACCAACCGCGACTGCGCGGATTGGTTCGCGGATTACACAAGCGTCGTCGCCCGCCGCTACGGCGATCGCGTCAAGCGGTTCGCGACCTTCAACGAGCCGAGCGTGTTCACGCTGTTCGGTTTTGCCCTTGGCGGCCAGGCTCCGGGAATCGTCGACCGCGCGATGCTGCTGCGCGCCATCCATCACGTGAATCTCGGCCATGGCGCCGCGGTCGACCGCTTGCGCGCGGCCGTGACCGGCGCCTCGCTCGGCGCCGTTCACAATTGTCAGCCTTGCCGGCCGGCGACCGACAAGCCGGAAGACAAAACCGCCTCCGACATGCTCGATGCCTACTGGAACGGCGCCTTTCCGGATCCGCAATTGCGCGGCGTTTATCCGCCGCTGCTCGCCGACGCCATGGCGCCCTACGTGCAGGCGGACGACCTCAAGCGGATTTGCCGTCCGGTCGATTATTTCGGGCTCAACCACTATTCGCCCCACTATGTGGTCGCGAGCGACGGCAATCCGCTCGGCCTATGGTTTGGCTCGGCGCCCGACACCGTGCCGCGCTCCTCCATGGGCTGGCCGGTCGAGCCGGACGCCTTCCGAGAGATCCTCGTGACCATGTACAAGCGCTACGGGTTGCCGATTTACGTGACGGAAAACGGCACGGCCCACGCCGATAAGCCGACGCCCGAGGGCGCGGTGCCCGACGCGCCGCGCATCGCCTATCTCAAGGCTTATACCGATGCGATGTTCGCCGCGATCGGCGATGGCGTCGACGTGCGCGGCTATTTCGTCTGGTCGCTGCTCGACAATTTCGAATGGAGTTCCGGCTTGGGCCAGCGCTTCGGCCTAGTCTACATGGACTATCCGACGCTGCGCCGGCTGCCGAAGGAGTCGTTCCAATGGTTCGCCGACCTCATCAAGACACGGTCGGCTTCGCCGGTCCCGACTGTTTGACCTGATCGAGCCCGAACAGCAACACGGCGACGCGATTGGCCGCCGACCGCCAGTCCGACAGCCGCTGGTAATTGTCGACCAGCCAGTTGAACGCCACCTGCACGGTGACGAAAGCCGCCGAGGCTTGCGTCAGTTCGCCGAGCGTCAAGGTGCCGGCGAGATATTTGGGGACGCACAAGAACCAGCCGAAGACCGGCGCAAACAAAAGATCGGTTTGCGAAACGAACGTCGTGCCCATCAACTGCCAGAGCAGTTGACGCCAGCGCAGCAACACTTGGCTCAGTGCGTCCCAAACCGCGCGCTGCCGCTCGCCGTCCCCATCGCTCGCGGCGTGGCTGCCCGACTCCCGGATCTCGTTGGCGGCCGATAGAAATTCGGCCTCGCTCTGGCTTTGCTGCTGGATCACCGCCGGCAAATTGCGGCCGATGATCAACATCAAGCCGGTAAAGAGCACGGCATAAATGACTGCGCCGATGACCAGATATCCCGGCACGGTCACGACGATACCGCCGACGGCAAACGTCAGCGCACCGCCAACCGACCAGAGCACGCCGGTGAAGACGCACGCCGTCATCACCGCATTGACCAGCCCCAGCGTCAGATCGACGGGCGAATCCGTTGCCGATTTGGCGTCGTATGAAATGCGATATTCGGCATTCTTGTACTCGCCGGACGCCGCTTCCAGGCGTCGATAATTTTCATTGGCGAGCCAATCGCCGAGAATGTTGGTGGTGAGCCACTGCCGCCATTTGCGCTGCGTGGTCATACGCGCCCAGACCGAGACGACCGACAGGCCGACGCTGAGGATCGCGAGCGGCACAAAGACCGTCACCTGCCCCCACAGCGTGTCGCCGTCGCGGCGCGCCAGCGCATTGAAGAAATCGCGATTCCAGTAATTGAGGCGATACTGCACAAAAAGCTGCGACACCGCGATGGCGACGAGGCCGATCGTCAACGGCCAGGCAATCATGGCCGACGTGCCGCCCCAAAACCCTTTGGCGCTCCGCCAAAACCGGACAAGTCGCGCGCGATCCGAATGATTGGCGTCTGCCATTGCCCCCCTGCATCGGCGGTTCGCTATGAGCGCCAGGGCGGCGCCGATGCCGATTTCTTCAATCATCCCACGGCGATGCGGCCCGTGTCGAGCGAGCGGGAATGAAGTGAAAACACCGGGAAGCAGCCACGGAGGCGCGATCCGTTGTAACTCAGTGCACCGCTTCGATCGCTAGCGCGATGCCCTGGCCGCCGCCGATGCAGAGCGTGACGATGCCGCGCTTGAGGCCGTCGCGGCGCATGGAGTGAATGAGCTTGGTGGTCAGCACCGCGCCGGTGGCACCGATCGGATGGCCGTGAGCGACGGCACCGCCCTCGACATTGACGATATCGTCGGGAAAGCCGAGCTCGCGGGCGACCACGATGGCGATGGCCGCAAACGCTTCGTTGATCTCCACGCGTTCGACCGAGGCCGCATCCCAGCCGGCGCGCGCCAACGCTTGCCGCACCGCCGGCACCGGCCCAAGGCCGAACATGCCCGGCTCGACGGCCGCGATGCCGTAAGAGACAAGACGCGCCTGCGCGGAAAGCCCACGCTTCCCCGCCCAGCCCGCGTCCGCCAACACCATGGCGGCGGCACCGTCATTCAATCCCGGCGCATTGCCGGCCGTGATGGTGCCATCGGGGCGGAAAGCGGGCTTGAGCTTCGTGAGCGTCTCGATTGTGGTGTCGGGCCGATTGGCTTCGTCCTTGTCGAACGCCGTCGGGCCTTTCTTGCCCGGCACCTCGACGGCGACGATCTGCGACTTGAAATGACCGGTGGCTTGCGCGGCGGCGAAACGCTGTTGCGACCGCAGCGCCCAGCGATCCTGCGCCTCGCGGGTGACCTGATATTTCTCCACCAGGTCTTCGGTGTGCCAGCCGGAATGCTTGTCGGAAAATGCGTCGTTCAGGCCGTCACGCAGCATGCTGTCATAGAGTTGGCCGTCGCCCATGCGATAGCCCCAGCGCGCGCGGCCGATCAGATAGGGCGCCTGATCCATGCTCTCCATGCCGCCGGCCGCGGCGACATCGATGTTGCCGAGCAAAATCTCTTGCGCGGCCGAGACGATGGCTTGCGCACCGGAGCCGCAGACGCGATTGACCGTCAGCGCCGGTGTCGTCACCGGCAGTCCGGCATGAACGCCGGCTTGGCGCGCCGGATTCATTTTCTCGCCGGCCTGAATGACGTTGCCCATCACCACGGTCTGCACCTCTTCCGGCCGAACGCCAGCACGCTCGACAGCGCCCTTGATCGCCACCGCGCCAAGCGTCGGCGCGGTCACATCCTTGAGGGCGCCGCCGAAGGCTCCGATTGCGGTGCGGACCGGTTCGGCAAAAACGACTGAACGCGATGTCATGGCTGAGCTCCTCGATCCGAGATGAGTTGGAATCCATCAAGTACGCTTGGGCCGGCGCATTTACATGTATATGCAAATAACTAGGCGCAATTGCACCTTTGTCAAGACAACAGCCCTTCCGGAAAACATGGGCGACCGCCTGCGGAAGCGTGTAGATTGCCCGCGCCCGGGAGCTGATACGCGAAGGAGAGGTTTTCCATGAGTGGACTTGGCGGATTGAACAAAACTCCCGACGGCGTGGTCATCGGGCTCGTTCAACTGCAATTGCCGACGATCGCCGCCAAGAGCGATCTGGCGGCACAGACGCAAAAGATCTGCGCGATGGTGCAAAAGGCCCGCAAGGGCATGCCGACCATGGATCTGGTGGTGTTTCCTGAATATTCGCTGCACGGGCTGTCGATGGACACCACTGCGGAATTGATGTCGCGGCTCGACGGACCCGAAGTGGCGAGCTTCCGCCAAGCCTGCATCGACAATCGCATCTGGGGCTGCTTCTCCATCATGGAGTACAATCCGGACGGCAACCCCTACAATTCCGGCCTGATCATCGACGACGAAGGCGAGATCAAGCTCTATTACCGCAAGATGCATCCGTGGGTGCCGGTCGAGCCGTGGGAGCCGGGCAATCTCGGCATTCCGGTCTGTGACGGGCCCAACGGCAGCAAGGTGGCGCTGATCATCTGCCATGACGGCATGTTTCCCGAGATGGCGCGGGAGTGCGCTTACAAGGGCGCCAACATCATGCTGCGCACGGCGGGCTACACCGCGCCGATCCGCCACGCCTGGCAGATCAGCAATCAGAGCAACTCGTTCTCCAACCTCATGTACACGGCGAATGTGTGCATGGCCGGCACCGACGGCACGTTCAATTCCATGGGTGAAGGCATGATCGTCAATTACGACGGCGTGCCGCTCGCCACCGGCAACGGCGCGCCCGACGAGATCATCACCGCCGAGGTGCGGCCGAAGCTCGCCGACGAAGCGCGCCGGATCTGGGGCGTCGAGAACAACATTTATCAGTTCGGCCACCGCGGCTATGTGGCGGTGAAAGGCGGCGCGCAGGATTGTCCCTACACCTACATGCGCGATCTCATGGCCGGACAATATCGGCTGCCCTGGGAAGACGACGTGCAAGTCACTGACGGCACCAGCTGCGGCTTCGCGATTCCGAACCGGACCTATCAGGGATAGAGCCAACCACCATCAGCAGCCGTCATGGCCGAGCTTGTCCCAGCCATCCCGATCAGAAAATGCAAAGCCGTGCCACCATTTCCGGGATGCCCGGCACAGGGCCGGGCATGACGAGCGTATGGTTCTGTGGGCGCTAGTTCGCGCACAAATTCGGCACCGCCACCTTCTCGAACAGATGCGGCGAGGCGACGACGCTTGATGGATAGGCCGCCAGCGCGGCGCGAAACTCGGGATGGGTGAAAGCTGCGCGGAAATGCGCGACCGATTCCCAGACCGCGTAGTTCAGAAACGCGCAACTCCCGCCGATGCCGCGATGCAATTGCGTCGAGATGTAACCGGGTTGCCTTTTCATCCAATTGGCATCCTGTTCCCAAGCGGCGAGCAAACCATCGACGTCTTCGGACGCCACGGTGAAGATGTTGATCAGCACCGCGGGCGACGCGGTTGCGCCGAGCTGTTGTTGAATCGGCATGCGTTCATCGAGCGGACGCAGACTGAGCATGGCCTCTCTCCTTATTCGGCGGTGTTGGATTCGATGTCCGTTGCAGTATCGAGACGCTGTCGAATGCTTCGCAGCGTCACCACTGCAGCCGCGATCTTCCGCGCGGTGAAACCCGTTCCGAGCTCGGTGGCCCACGCAGTTTGGCGTTTCATCGCCGCGGCGAACGCACTTTTTCCAGCAGCCGAGAGCACGACCAGCTTGGCTCGCTGATGGTGCGGATTCGGCGCGAACTGCACCAGCTCGTCGGCCTCCATCTCGTTCACCAGGCGTTGCACCGCCTGCCGCGTGAGCCCCATGTTGCGCGCGATCTGAGCGACCGACAGCGGCACCGGTGACAGCGCGATCGCACCCAGCACCTGCCAGCGCGCGCTGGTAAGGCCGAGATCGGCGACGAGCACGTCGCCGGATGCCAGCAGACGCCCGTTGAGCCGAAAGGTCTCCAGTACCAGGTCCGTAATGGCGTCCCCGAGAGACGTGACCGTCTTGCTCATGCGCAATATATTGTCATAGCGACAATATGTTGTCAATAATCAAATTGCCATTTCGGTCGCTATCGGGCGGCGAAAAGCGCAAATAGCGCCTAATCATGCGATCCTGAGCCATCCGGGCGCTCGCGACATGTATCGCCCCATCAGGAATTGGCTCGCCCAAGCCTCAGACCGCCTCATGGGCAATATCTTTGTTGGTGTAATCCGGCATCAGCAACGTTGCGACGATGCTGACGATCGCCGTCAGCGCGATATAGCCGGCGATCGCGTAGCCCGATCCGGTCCAGGCAAGCAAAGCTGTCGCGATCAGCGGCGCCGGGCCGCCGGCGGTGACCGCGGCGAGATGAAAACCGATCGACGTGCCGCTATAGCGCAGCCGTGGCGTGAAGCACTCGGCGAACAACGCCGCCTGCGGCCCGAAGATCAAGCCGTGTGGCACGAACGACAGCATCACGGCAAGGAACATCAGCGCCGGCACCTGTGAGTCGAGCAGCGCGAAATAGAGAAATCCGAAGATGCCGACGGCGATCGCGCCGATCACGTACATGCGCTTGCGTCCGATCCGGTCGGACAGATAGGCGGAGAGAGGAATGACGAAGAACGCTAGTCCGCATGCGGTGATCAATCCGCCGAGCAAAAACTCGCGCGAAGCATGGACGGCTTGCATGCCATAGACGAACACAAAGGCGATGTAGATGTAAGCGGTCGCGGTCTCGGCGGTTTTGGCCAACGCGCAGAGGACGATCTCCTTCGGCTGGCGGCGGATCACCTCCAGCACCGGCGTTCGCTCGATCCTCTTGTCCTGCAAAAGCCGCGTGAAGATCGGCGTTTCCAGAATCCCGAGCCGGATATAGAGACCAACGCCAGCCATGAGGATGCTGAGCAGAAATGGAATGCGCCAGCCCCAGATCAGAAATTGATCGCCGGAGATCCAACTGAAAAACAGCACGGCCGAATAGGCTAATATCAATCCGGCCGGCACGCCAAGCTGCGGACCCGACGTGATCAAGCCGCGACGATGGTTGCTGCGCGCCCATTCCATCGCCAGCAGCACCGAACCGCCCCACTCGCCGCCGATGCCGATACCCTGGATGAAGCGAATGCCGGTCAGGATGACGGCGCCCCAGATTCCGATCTGGTCGTAAGTCGGCACCAGGCCGACCGCGAAAGTGGCAAAGCCGGTGATCAACAAAGTCGCGATCAGCACCGCCTTGCGGCCGGCGCGGTCGCCGAAATGGCCGAAGATCGCTGCTCCGAATGGACGCGCGATAAATCCCACCGCGTAGATCGAAAATGCTTCCAGCACGCCGACCAGGGGATCGGATCTGGGAAAGAACAGCTTGCCGAAAACAAGCCCGGTGGCGATCCCGTAGAGAAGAAAATCGTACCACTCGATCGTGGTACCGACCGTGCTCGCAATGATGGCACGGCGCAGCTGAATGCGATGCACATCCTCGGGCAACGCGCCCGACGTAACGTCGGCCACGGCCATGGCGCCGCCTCCCCGTTTTTTCGGCGCTCCTCAACCGGTTTTCCCGGCTCGGCACCGTCCACGAATTGTCGCCGCTTCGTCGTGCATTAGCAAGAAAAGACGATGTCGTTTTTCTAATTCAGATGTTCGCGAACGGATGTCGGGCCGATCGCGGCAAAAGCGACCGCGCGCTAGAGCGTGATCCGAAAAAGTGGATACCGGTTTTCTGAAAAGATCATGCTCCACTAAAGATCTGGAGCGTGATCCGCTCAATCGGGATGTGCCCTAAGTAACACCGCCGTTTCGGCAAGCAGCCAGAAAAAAGGCGACACTGCACGGCACGTGGTGGCTGATCTGCGGATGCAGCAGCTTGAGCTTGGCCCCGAATAGCGCCTGCATGATAATGGGCATGAACACCAGATCGACGAAGAATTGCGTCGTGGCCGCCATGCGCTCCGGCGCAAAGGCCGCCAGCGAACCGAGCGCCTGGGATTGCGCCGCCGCTTCGGCCAACAACCTGCCGACCGCCTCTTCCCCGCGCTCCCGGGCCATGCGGTGAACGTGACTTGCCAGATCTGGAAAGCGCCGCGCCTCCGCGATGCCAAGGCGCATCAAATCGACGGTGTCACCGCCCAACGCCCAATGCAGAAGGCCCGTCGCAACAGTGACAAGTCGCTGCTCGATCGTCTCTCCTTTCGGCGGATCGCTGGCGAAGCGCGCCAGATTGTGCTCGACGTTACGGATCACAACCGCGGCGAAAAGCGCCTCCTTTCCGGGAAAGCGCGCGTAAATGGTCGGCTTGCCGGCGCTCGCCAGGCTGGCGATCTCATCGATGCTGGCGCCGGCAAGGCCCCGCTCGAGAAATACGCGGCGCGCCGCATCCAGAATGCGCGCGTCGACCTCGCCGGCAAGCTCCCGCGGCGGCCGCCCCGCGCGGGCGGCACGGCGCGGGGTCGCGCGCTTGTCCATCGCCGCAGTCTTGTTCATTGCTTGACCTTTCGGCCGCCGCGACCGCGTATGCGGCCCGGAAACGACAGCCGAGACCGAAGCAGCCGACATCACATTCGATTTAGCGTGGCGGATCGCCGAAGTAAACAAAATGAAACGACCTCGTTCAAATACTTCACGCTGCTGGGATGGTGCCGGGCAGGCGCTGCGTTTCGCGAACAGAAGAGTCCCGTGGCGGCGACTACTCGGCGGCTCGGCGCGCAGGCGGAGACACGCTTTGCAGCCCGTCGGCATCGGTCGCCGAAATGGTCGTGCGCACGATCAGCCGCGGCTCGTTCGGCGGCCACGGCCGGCCGCGATGCAGCGTCGCGCGATTGTCCCACATCAGCACATCGCCCTGTCGCCAAATATGGGTGAAGCTCAGGCCCGGCGCAGTCGCCGCCTCAGCAAGCTCGGCGATGAGTTCGAGTGCTGCGCTCTGTTCCATTCCCTCGACGGCATAGGCATGCGACGCGATATAAAGCGCGCTCCGGCCATTGGCCGGATTGGTCCAGACCATGCGCCAGCATTGCGGCGGCAGCGCTGCGCGCTCCGACGCGGCGACGATATCGGGCGCGATCTTGGCGCGCGAGTGCGCGTAGTCATGCCAGGCGAACAAACTCGCGACGCGTTTTTGCATCGCGTCATCCAGTCGATCGAACGCCCGCCTGGTCGAGACATACTCGGTCTCGCCACCCTGCGCGGGAATGATGCGCGCGGACAGCACGGACGCAAGCGCCGGCACGCTCTTGAACGTCGAGTTAGCATGCCAAAGCTGGTTCGCCTTGTTGCGCAGCGCCACGCGCGAATTGGCCGGCACGACCTTGCCGTCCGGCCCGATGGTCGAGAGGATGACCAGATGGGTGCCGGCGCCTTGCGTTCCCGCCGGCGTGATCTCCAGCGGACCGAAGCGGCGCGAAAAGGCAATCTGCGAGTTGTCGGTGACGTCCTGATCGCGGAAAAGCAGAACCGAATGCGCTTCAAAAGCGCCGCGGACCGCCGCATAGGCTGCATCGTCATGCGCGACGTCGGCCAGCGTCACGCCGCGCAATTCGGCCGCAAAGCCAGGACCTAACGGCACGACATCCATGCGCACCTCCCTACATGCGCTTGGCGACTTCCTCGAGCATCACCTCGGTGGCGCCGCCGCCGATATTTTGTACGCGGGCGTCGCGCGACATTCGCTCGATCGTGCTCTCGCGCATAAAGCCCATGCCGCCGTGGAACTGCACGCAATCGTACATGACTTCGTTGACGAGCTCGCCGCAATAGGCCTTGACCATCGACACTTCGCGGGTGGCGTCGACGCCCTGCGTATCGAGCCAGGCGGCGTGATAGACAAGCCGGCGGCCGGCTTCGACTTTCGCCGCCAGCTTCGCAAGCCGCTGGCGAACGGTTTCGCGTGCCCATAATGGCGCACCGAAGGCTTTGCGCGTACGCACATAATCGAGCGTGAGATCGAGCGCGGCTTGCGCCTCGCCCATCGCCATGGCGCCGATAGTGACCCGCTCATTCTGGAAATTGCCCATGATCGCGTAGAAGCCGCGGCCTTCCTTGCCAAGCACGTTCTCGGCCGGAATGCGGCATTCGTCGAAATGCAGCTCGGCCGTATCGGACGAGCGCCAGCCGTGCTTGTCGAGGGTGCGGCTCACGGTAAAGCCGGGCGTGCCCTTCTCGACCAGGAACATGGTGATGGAACGGCTCGGCGCGCCGTCCCTATCGGTCTTCGCCGCCACGCAATAAAGGTTGGCGTGCACGCCGTTGGTGATGAACATCTTGGCGCCGTTGAGGACGTAGCTGTCGCCCTCGCGGCGCGCGAAGGTGCGAATGCTTTTGACGTCGGAGCCGGCGTCCGGCTCGGTGACGGCGACCGCGGTGATAACCTCGCCGGCGATGATGCCGGGCATCCACTTATCCTTCTGCGCCTGGCTGCCGCCGCGGAAGACATGGATCGAGGCCATGTCGGAATGAACGAGCGCGGTGATGGCGACGCCCGAGAAGGTCGAGCGGCCGAGCTCTTCGGCCAACACCACGGTCGCCAGCGCATCCATCTGCGAGCCACCGTATTGCTCGGGATAGCGGATACCGAAAAAGCCGAGGCTGCCCATGCGGCGCAGCACCTCGCGCGGCACATAGCCTTGCTCCTCCCAGGCGAGAGCGTGCGGCTTGATCTCGGTCTCGACGAAGCGGCGCACCTGTGTGCGCAGCATCTCGTGCTCTTCGGAAAAATAGGGCGTTCGGAGCGACGACGCCTCGGGCTTGATATCGGAGATCTGATTCATTTGGGGTCTCCTGTTCTTGTTCGTTTTTAGAGCATGATCCGGAAAAGTGGATGCCGGTCTTCCGAAAAGATCATGCTTCACCGAAGATCTAGAGCGCGATGTCGATTTAACCTAAAGCCATCGCGCTCTAGGCCGCCCACCACGTGCGCGAGCCATCTCACCTTTCGGGGCCTGACAGACTGAGCTCGCTCTCGGCGCGAAACACGTTGCTGTAGAGACTCGAGATCCACTGCCGGCCGCTGGAGGTGACATTAAGATAGCGGATCGCGGTCTGAATGTGAGGGGCGACGCTGTTATAGTAAAATTGCGGATAAAGCGCGGTCAGGTCCGCCGGCGAAGCATAGCCGAGTTGCTTGTTCATGCCGACTTCTTCGAATTCGTAATAGAGCGCGTTGGCCTTGCGCAGATAATGCGGATCGCCGAGTTGACCAATCAGATCGGCGGCGCGCACCAGCGAGCCCTCTTCGACGTCCTGCGCCACCGGGTCGATGGCGGAAGGAAATCGCGTCACTTCGATGGCGCGCGCCACCCGCGACGCGTCGATAAAATCCATATGCGCCAGCCGATCGAGCACGAACAGTTTCGAGCGATCGACGTGATGCGGCGTGAGCGCCGCGTCCGAAGCGCCGCGCGGTAGCTTCGCCTTGCCGCCACGAGCGTCGATCACATAGCCGTCGGCTCCGTCGCCAACGAGCAGGCCGCGCACATATCCGATGTCGTGCATCAGACAGGCGACCAGCACATGCGCATAATCCGCGGCCGAGGTCGGCATCAACAGCGAGCGGCCTTTCATAATGTCGTAGCCGACCAGCGTCACCAGCATGGTGTGTTCGACCGTATGATAGAGCGCGTCGCTGTTGCCGATACATTCGAGCGCAAGCCGGGAGACCCAGGAAATGAGCTCCGTCAAACCGGCTTCGGTCGAGCCGAAGCGGCGCTCCAGATGCGAAGACAGGAACGAGCCCAACGCTTCAGCGGCCAATTCGGGAACGGTGATCATAGTGCCTCAAATTGGCCGCGAAAATTCGGACAGCCGTGGTTTTCGGCAGGGGAGCGTGCCCAGCCGAGTCTGTTTGAATGTTCAAGTAAGTGAACCCTACTCGGCGGCGACGTTCAAGCCCTTCAACATCGCCTGCCAAAGCTCGCGCACCTGCTCATGGCGGTATTCAACGGCGGCGGCAACGTAATCACGTGCGTCGGCAAGCTGCGGCCCCTTCAGGAACAGAATTTGCGCCTGCAGCAAACGACCGCTTTCGAACTCGATCCGCCGCATCGCCAGCACGAAGGGATCGGCCGGCGCAGCATCGTCCGGCAAGAGGGCGGCCGGCCGGATGCCGGCATGGATGGCATGCCCCAATGCCGCCATATCGACCAGCAGGCCGTGGAAATGATCGGCAGCTCCGGGCATCGGCCGCGGCAGCCACGCGCCCTCCCACTGCCAGGTCATGAGCGGCAATTGCGGATCGAAGACCCATGCGGTCGAATGCGCGAGTAGCGACAGAATTTCCATCTCGCGGCAATATTGCGCGTGCAATTCGATGTGCCACGGCTGGTGCAACTGCATCGGCATGGTGACGGCGAGCCGGCGCGCCTGTGCGCCATGCGCCGACAACAGAAAAGCTGCGATGCGCGTCTGCTGGAGCGCGGGAATGCGACCGCCTTCGTCGGCCGGACCAAGCTGCCCGTTCATGACGCCGCCGTCTCGTGCAGCGGCGACGAAGCCTCGGCGCCTTCCGGCGGCGGCAGCCGGACCGGAATCGAGCGCAGGTGGTCGAAGCCGGCGGGAAAGGGCGTGAGCTCGCCCCCCACTTCGTCCGGCGCGATCCAGACCGACTGCTTGCCCGCGAAGCGCCCGGCCATCACGTCTTCGGCAAAGCGCCCCATCACGTATGCGGCGAGATCGGCCCGCTCGAGCGTGAACGCATGATAGGCGCGCGGGATGATGACCAGCGCGCTGTTAGGAATATGCGCGCGCAGCGAATCCTGCAGCGGCCGCGGCGTGAGAAAATCGAATTCGCCGGTCATGATCATGGTCGGTGCGCGGATCGACGATAATTTCGATGTCAACGGCTCGAAATCCAGAAAAGACTCCATGAGATTCTGCAGGGCGTAGACGTCGTTGATCAGCCAGCCGCGGCGGGTGGCAAGGCCGATGATGTCGGCTTTGGCGTCCAGCCAGGCACTGGAAAAATTCATCGGGAAGAGCAGGTCCTGCAAATAGCCGGTGCCGCCGAGGATCAAGGCCGTGCGCATGGCCATGCCGAGCCGCATCAGTTGCGGAGAGATTTCGGCAAAGCTCGACATCGGCACCAGACCCGTGATGGTCTCGGGGTGTTCGATGGCGCAGCGCAGCGCAATGACGCCGCCGAAGCTGATGCCGCCGACGAAAACCGGCCGCGGCCCGAGCGAAGCGATCAGTTCGCGCAGGACCTCGACCTGATCGTCCTGTTCGATGAACAGGTGCGGTTTGTCGGATTGGCCCTGACCGAGCATGTCATAGCTTGCAACCTGAAAGCCGCGCGCCACGAGCCCGTCGCGAAAGGGCATCCATAATTTCACGTACTGCGTGAGGCCATTGACCAACACGCAGACCGGCCCGTTCTCCGGACCGCTCAGTTCGTAGTGGATTTTGCCCGACTTGCTTGCCAACCAGGGCATCTGGATTCTCTAGAGCATGTCCCGGAAAAGCGGAAGCCGGTTTTCCGAAAAAGACACGCGATAACAAATGGATCGAGGGCACATGCCGATTCAATTGAATCGGCGTGTGCTCGAGAAGGTCGCTGCCGGCCGCACACTACTCAGATTTCGCCCGCTGGCTATAGGGTCGCGCGCAAGCCTCACCTTCGCCCGTCACAGCGTGGCGGCAAACGCCTCCATTTGCTTGCGCTGATCGGGGTCGGGGAGAGGTCCGCGCATGGCGCCGGCATTGTCGGTCATGTGGATAGGATTTGCGGTGCCCGGAATGACGGCCGTGATGCGCGGATTGCTCAAAAGATACTTCAGGAAGAACTGCGGCCAGGTTTCGGCGAACGGACGGGCCCAATCGGGAATTTCCTTGTCGCGGACGGCGCGAAGCAGACGGGCCCGGCCGAACGGCAAGGCCGTGAGCACCGCAGCCTTGACCTCCGCTGCGGCCGGCAGCACGCGCCTTTCGGCCTCGCGGTCGTCGAGCGAATAGTCGATCTGCACGAAATCGGGCTTTTCGCGCAGCAGCACGGCCTCGATGGCGCCGAAGTCCGCATGCCGCGTGGACGTGATGCCGACATATCGGCATACGCCCTGTGCCTTCCAATCCTTGAACTGACCGAGCGATTGCTGCGGGTCGTGCACGTTGTGAAATTGCAGCAGGTCAAACGACTGCATCTGCAAACGCGTCTGCGAGCGCTTGAGCTCGGCTGCGTCCGGCGCTTCGAGCTTGGTGGCGATGAAAAGGTTGTCACGCAAGCCTGCTGGAACAACGGTCTCGCCAAGCACAGCCTCCGCATCGCCATAGACCGATGAGGTATCGATCAGGCGGCCGCCGGCGGCGATCAGCGCTTGCAGGACGGCCGACGCCTTCTGCCGGGTGGCATTGTCGTTGCTGTCAAAGACCATGGCGGTGCCAAGCCCCACGGCCGGCAGGCGTTCGCCGCTGCTCGGGATCGGACGCGCCAGCAATTCGCCGGACGGCGCTGCAGTCTCAGCGGCGCCGCGCCAGGGCAGCAACGCCGCGCCGCCTGCGACGGCAAATTCGCGACGGGTCAAGCGAATGGTCATGCTTTTTCTCCTGTGATCGCGCTCCCTTCGCGCGTGACAGCGAAGTCCGCGTCGCCGAGAGTGACGTCGTCGCTCGGCGCGGCACCGAGGCCGCCCGCAAGTGTGGCCGCTTCGCCATCGATGCGCTTCGCCCGACGCTCCTGCGCACGACCGAGCACGATCGACAGCACGAGCCAGCCGGCCGCGAAGGGCCACGCCACGAGCGCGATGGCGCCGAGCTTGAGGCCGAGGGCCTGCAGGCCGTCGAACACCCAGCTATACAAGGCATCCGAGCCGCGATAGATCACGACATCGATCAGGTTCTTGGCTTTGTATTTTTCCTCGCGGCCGATCACGGTGAAAAATACCTGCCGCGCCGGATTGGCGATGGCGAAATTCATCCAGCGTTGCACCACCTGAACGGTGACGACGACCGCAAGCGTCGGCGCCAGAAACAGCGCGGCGAAGCCCAACACATAGACCGCCGGCAACGCGCCGGCGGCGACGCCGGTGCCAAAACGCTTGAGCACTTGCCCGGTGATGAAGATTTGCGTCGCCAGGCTGAGCAAATTCACCGCCAGATCGATGGCGGCGAAGATGCGGGTCTGCGTATCGCGGTCATGAATGGCGGCGGAGACGATGTTGGCTTGTTCCAGATAAACGATGGTGGCGCAGAAAGACAAAAGACTGACCCACAGACCGACGCCGAGCAGATAAGGCGAGCGCACGAACTCGAAAAAGGCCGCAAAGGCACTGCCGCCGATACGCTGCGGCGCCGCGTGCAATTGGCCTTGCAGGCCGGCATGCACGCTGGCGGCACGCTCGAGCCGCCAGACGCAGAACACCGCAAGCTCGAGAAGCACGGCCGCGGCGATGAGAAGATTGACGGAGCCGAGCGGCTTGGCGAGCTGGATCGTGATCAGCGGCCCCAACAGCCCGCCGGCAGTGCCGCCGGCGCCGATGAAGCCGAACAGACGTTTGCCTTGTTCGGCGGTGAAGAGATCGGCCATGAACGACCAGAATACGGCGACTGCGAACAGCGAAAAGACGCTCAGCCAAACAAAGAACACGCGCGCGACAATGACCGGCGCCACATTGAGCGTCAGCGCCAACCAAAACAGCAGCAGATTGGCGACGAAAAAATGATAGACCAACGGGATGAAGCGCGCGCGGGGCAGCTTCGCGACCACGGCGCCGTACAGCGGCTGCACGACGATGAGCGTCACGAACGTCGCGGTAAACAGCCACGGCAGATTTCGCGTACCGCCGGCAATGCCCATCTGATCGCGCAGCGGTCGCAGCACATAATAGCCGGCGAGCAAAGCAAAGAAGTAGGCAAACGACCAAAGCGCCGCCGCGCGCTCTTGTCGGGTCGCCGGCACCGCCCAGGAAAGACCGCGCTCAAACGCTGCGGCGATATTCCTCATTGCGTCTGTCTCTCATCGCCGCCCCGCGATGATATCAACAACGACCCGCTCGCCAATGCGCATTCAGGGCTTGAGCGAGAGCTTCTGTTTTAGCTCGGCGGCGGTCACCGGCTGGTTATAGCCGGGCGCCCCGCGCTGGAAACGGGCCGCCTCGGCAAGCTTGCCAACCAGGACCGGATCGAAACCGGCATCGCGCACCAAGGCGGCCGCCATCTGCACTGCATCGGGATCGTCGCCGGCGATCGGTACGGCGAGCTTCGGATCGGGCCGGTTCGCCTCGCTGGCAAAGATCTTGTAATTGAGCGTGTTGAAGGCGCGCACCAGCCGCGCGCCTGGCAGGTATTTCTGCGAGACGACGCCGATGCCCTCGTGCTCGACCTCGTCGGCAATCGCCTCGCCGTCGCGCGGTGCCACGGCGTTGCAGGCATCGAGCATGATCTTGCCCTTGAGCGCGGTCCCGTAGTCGCGGCCGATCTGCGGCAGCGCCGCATAAGGCACCGCGATAAACAGCACGTCGCTGAACGCGATCGCCTGATCGACGGTACCGGCTTGCGCAAGTTCGCCAAGCCCGGCGACCAGATCTTTGAGCTCATCGGGATGGCGCGACGAAAACAGCACCGGATGTCCGGCCTTCACCCACAGGCCCCCGATGGTACCGCCGATATGACCTGAACCGATAATGCCGATGCGCTGTTTTCCCTGGGCCACCGCACCCAGCGGCCGCAGTGCGGCGCCGATGATGAGCGCACCGCCAGCGATGATCAGCGCACGACGGCGACGATTGACGGCGTCTCGGTCGAACCCTTGTCGGTCAAACCCTTGCCCGGGCATCAAAGCCTCCTTGCACTGCTGCAATGCGGATTGAGCCTCTATGCTCCAGAACAAAAGCCGATAAGGAATCATTTCTCGGTGATCGCCCGGGGCCCGCGAACCTTACCGGGACGTTACGTCCGGACGACCCGGTCCCGGAACATCAAATAACATAGAGGCGATCGGGCAATTCGTTGGGCGACCCGTCGGGCGGGGCATGCGCGGCAAGCACGGCAGAGCAGCGTTCGATGGCGGCGGTGAAGCCCGCGGCGATGTCGCCGCCGCGCATATGCGCGACGAGGGCGTCGACCGCCGTCTGCCACTCCGCGTTGGGCACTTTCTGCGCGATGCCCTCATCGGCGATGATGCGCGCATAGTGCTCGGCGAGCGAAACAAAAATCAGGATGCCGCAACGATTTTTGGTGTGGGCGACACGGCGAACGACGAATTGCTCGATCGCCGCATGGTGGGCCCGCGATCGCTGCACGGCGCGCGGAACAAGCAATAGGCGCAGCCGCAGCCAGGAGAAAACAATCGCCGCGACGAGAAAGACCACGAGCTGGGCGAGGAAGATGCGCTGCACGCTCCAGGGCGTGAAATCGATCAGTGGCCAGGGCGTGATCAAGGCCAGCGCGCTCGCCCACAACAACGGGACATGCGCATAAGCCGAGGAGGCTCGCGCCAGCACGCACACGATCTGCCCGCTGGATTTCTGTTCCGCCTCGCGGATCGCCGCCGCCACCGCCTCGTGTTGTGCCTTGGTGAATTCCATCACCAGCTCCCCGAAGCGCCGCCGCCACCAAACGAACCGCCGCCACCGGAAAAGCCGCCGCCGAACCCGCCGCCTCCGCCGGAGCCGCCACCACCCCAATCCGAACCCCAGCCGCCGGGAAAAATAATCGGCGTGCTGCGGCTGCCCGGGCCGGGCGGCCGCCCACCGCCGGCGTTGCGGATCAAATACCAGATGATAAAAATCATGATCAGAAAAAATAATACCGGAAATAGCTTGTCGAAGTCGCTCGATGCGTCATCGGAACGCACATCGACCTTCTTCGGTTGCCACTCGGCGCTATCGCCTGAGAGGACGCTAATGATACCGTCGACGCCACGCTCGATGCCGCCGGAAAAGTCGCCCGACTTGAAGCGCGGGACGATGGCGCTGGAGATAATCACCGAGGAGAGCGCATCGGTCAGCGTACCCTCGAGCCCATAGCCGACCTCGATGCGTACCTTGCGCTCTTTCGGAGCGACCAGAAGCAGCACGCCGTTGTTCTTTTTCGCCTCGCCCAGCTTCCAGAAGCGACCGAGCTGATAGCCATAGGTTTCGATGTCGCTACCTTCCAGGGACTTCACCGTGGCGACGACGAGCTGGATGCCGGATTTGTCTTCCAGCGTCTTCGACTTCGCCTCGATGTCGCTCTTGGCCTGCGGCGACATCACGCCGGCCTGATCGACCACGCGCCCGGTGAGTTGCGGGAAGTCGAACGCCAGAGCGAGGGAGGCGAAAAGGCAAAGTAGAGCGGCGACGGAGAAAGGAATGCTTCCCGGACGCAGTGCAGCGCGAAGCGTTGCACTGCAGTTCCGGGATCTTTCGAAACTCAGAGTTTGAGACGATCCCGGGTCAGCGGCGCAGTACGCCACTGCGCGTCGCGCTGCGCTGCGCCCGGGAAACGTGCAAAAGCTTCGCACGAATGCCTCGGCTTTTTAGAATTTCACTGTCGGCGGCCGTTCCGAGCCGTCAGTCGCAGCGAACTCCGCCATCGGCTTGTTGCCGGCGAACACCGTCTTGGCCCAGAGCACGGTGGGGAAGGTTCGCAGCGCCGTATTATAGACCCGCACAGATTCGATGTAGTCGCGGCGCGCCACGGCGATGCGGTTCTCGGTGCCCTCGAGCTGCGACTGCAGCGCCAGGAAGTTGGCGTTGGATTTCAGGTCCGGATAATTCTCGGTCACGGCCAACAGCCGGCCGAGCGCACCGCTCAACTGGTTCTGCGCATCCTGGAATTGTTTCAGCTTCTCCGGGTCGGTGAGCTGCGAGGCGTCGACCTTGACTTGCGTTGCCTTGGCGCGCGCCTCGACCACCGCGGTGAGAACGCTCTTTTCCTGCGTCGCGTAGCCCTTCACGGTCTCGACCAGGTTGGGGATGAGATCGGCGCGGCGCTGATACTGGTTCTGAACGTCACCCCAGCGCGCCTTGGCCTGCTCTTCCAGGGTCGGAATGGTGTTGTAGCCGCAGCCCGAAACCGTGAACGCGATACCAAGAAGCGCCGCCAGGAGACCGATCCGAGCGACGCCAATCCGGTTCATGAACGTGGTCATGCTTGCTCCCGATTCTTGCCGCCCGCGTGCGGCCTGTGTTTACACTTCCACCCGCTCCGTACTGGCAATCTCGATCCCAAAGCCGGACAGGCCCACATAGGTCATCTGCCGCGACACGCTCAAAAGTCGGATCGAGCTGACACCCAAATCCTTGAGAATTTGTGCACCGAGACCAACCTCGCGCCACTGCCGGCTGCGCGCTTCGCCGGAGGCGGTCTCCTCCGATTTCGGAATCGTGACGACCGGAACACCGGCGGCGCCATCGCGCAACATGACCAGGACGCCCCGGCCTTCGGCCTTGAAACGTTCCAGCGTCTTGCGCACGGCTTTGGCGCCGCCGAACACGTCGAGGATCAGATTGGCGCGATGCAAGCGGGTCGGCACATGCCGCCCGTCACTGATGTCGCCGTGGACGAAAGCCACGTGATAGAAGGGATCGAACTGCGTCAGATAGGCGTAACCTGCAAGCGTGCCGATCTCGGACTCCACCGGAAACTCGCCGACGCGCTCGATCAAGCGCTCGCGCGACTGCCGATAGGCGATCAGATCGGCAATGGTCACCCGCGCGAGCTTGTGGCGCTCACCGAAGGCGGCGATCTGCGGGCCGCGCATCACCGTACCGTCATCGTTCATCAGTTCGCACAGCACGCCGACCGGCGGCACGCCGGCAAGCCGGCAGAGATCGACGCAGGCTTCGGTGTGGCCGGAGCGCATAAGCACCCCGCCCTCCTTCGCCACCAGCGGAAAGACGTGACCCGGCCGGACGAAATCGCCGGCGCCCATATTGCCGTTGGCGAGCGCCCGCACGGTGTTGGTCCGCTCCTCGGCGGAGATGCCGGTGGTGAGGCCGTGGCGCGCGTCGACCGAAACCGTGAAGGCGGTACCGAGCGGCGCATCGTTGCGCGCCACCATCGGATCGAGATGCAGCCGCCGCGCCTCTTCCTGCGCCAACGGGGCGCAGACGATGCCCGATGTGTGCCGGATAATGAACGCCATCTTCTCGGGCGTGCAGAGCGAAGCGGCGACGAACAGATCGCCTTCGTTCTCCCGGTCGTCGTCGTCGGAGACGATGACGATCTCGCCGCGCGCAAAAGCGGCGACGGCGGCGTGGATGCGTTGCTGGGCGGCGTCCATTTTTCTTAAAGCCTTTTTCGCTCATTCCCGCGCAGGCGGAAATTCAGGATTATTCCGTATTGTTATGCGCTCCGCCGACGCCCTTGGCGGGGACGAGCGAATGGGCGCGTTCCGTATGTCCATACCATCTTTGCGCGGCGATGCGGTCACCGAGGCGGCGGCAGCGGAAACGGCCAAACCGGCGCCTCACCGACCTGACCGCGATGGCGCAGATAATGATCGGCGATCACACACGCCACCATGGCCTCGCCCACCGGTACCGCACGAATGCCGACGCAGGGGTCGTGGCGGCCGGTCGTCTTGATCTCGGTGTCGCGTCCGTAGCGGTCGACGGTCGGCCGCGACTGCGGAATCGAGGAGGTCGCCTTGACGGCAAAGCGCGCCACCACCGGCTGACCGGTGGAAATGCCGCCCAAAATGCCGCCGGCATTATTGGAGAGAAAAAGCGGCTTGCCCTCGTTGCCTGCGCGCATGGCATCGCCGTTTTCCTCGCCCGTCAGTTCGGCCGCGGCAAAGCCGGCGCCGATCTCGACACCTTTGACCGCATTGACGCTCATCAACGCGGCGGCGAGGTCGGCATCGAGCTTGCCGTAAAGCGGAGCGCCGAGACCCGCCGGCACCCCTTCGGCGACGATCTCCAGCACGGCGCCGATGGATGAGCCACGCTTGCGGACGTCGTCGAGATAATCGGAAAAGAACGCCGCCTGTTTCGGGTCCGGACAGAAGAACGGATTGCGCTCAACCTCGTCCCAATCCCAGCGGGCGCGGTCGATGCGGTGCGGCCCCATCTGGATGAGCGCGCCGCGGACCCGCAAGCCTGGCACGACTTTTCGCGCAATGGCGCCGGCGGCGACCCGCATCGCGGTTTCGCGCGCGGATTGGCGTCCGCCGCCGCGATAGTCGCGCACGCCATATTTTATGTCATAGGTGTAGTCGGCATGGCCGGGCCGATACTTGTCGCTGATGTCCGAATAGTCCTTGCTGCGCTGATCCACATTGTCGATGACGAGTGCGATGGGTGTGCCGGTGGTAACCTGCTCGCCCGATGCGTCATCCAAGAACACGCCGGACAGGATCTTCACGCTGTCCGGCTCCTGCCGCTGGGTGGTGAAGCGCGACTGACCGGGCCGGCGGCGATCGAGGAACGGTTGAATGTCCCGCTCGGACAGCGCAATGCGCGGTGGGCAACCATCGACCACGCAGCCGATCGCGGGCCCGTGGCTCTCGCCGAAGGTCGTTACGCGAAAAGAATGTCCGAAGGTATTGAAGGACATGGCCGAATGATGCGCTCAGGTATCGTGCTTCGAGTCTCTACGTCGAAATCTGATGGTCTGCCTGTTGAAGCGTTTTGTTCATATTCATCAGCTTAAGTGTGGCTTGCGTTTCCCGCTCCAAGTCGTCTGCCGCGCTTCGGCGCCTTTGCTACGGCGCCAAGACAGTCCCTTACAATCCTTTGGCTCAGCGACAACGCGCGTTTGGTAGCCCGCGCTCCCTCTTCGGTCAAATGACGGGGCAGCTGTAAATGCGTATTTCGTTCAGCGCCCATTCATCACGCTGAATGTAGATTAATAAAAAGCTGAATATCCGTTAAGCCACGGAAAAATAAGAACTATTTTCGATTTTTCTGTTGCCTAAGAGGCGCCCTTGTGGCACTCTGAATCCCGGTAAGGGGGCTAAGGCCAAGGGATCGGGAAATCTCCCGCGAGCTTGAACTCAACCCTGCCGAGGACGGACGTCTCACAAAAGGAATCATGTCATGGCCACGTCAACCACCACAAAGCCGACCAAGAAGAAGAAGATGAAGAAGACGTCGTAACGCGCGCCGACCTCGTATTCGAGGTCGCGCGGTTAACGTCTTTGTTTTCGCGAGGCGCCTTGAGCGGTGTTTCGTGACAGCGGCCGGAGCAATCCGGCCGCTGTTGTGTTTGAGAGAGGCGCCGAGAACGTGGTCTGGAGAACCCCCACACGCGATCCAGGGTGGAGATCCGACCTTCGAACAGCCGGCCCTCGGTCTTGGCGCTCAAGCGACGATAAGGCTCCGCCAAAGAAGTGGAGCGCCCATTCAATTCGATCTGTGAGGATGCGGTTTAGAGCTATTTGTTATCGCATGTCCTTTTCGGAAAACCGGCTTCCACCCGTCGGGTCAAGCCCGCGGTATGCTTTTCCGGGACATGCTCTAATTGCCGCGCGTCCGCACCGTCAGCGCCTCCGTGACGGCGCCGCGTAAGGTGGCAACCGAGAACGGCTTTGCCAGCACGTCGTGAATGATCGCATCGAGGCCGTGCGCCCGCTCACGCTGATCCGCGTAGCCGGTCATCAACAGGATGGTCAGTGCCGGGTGGTCGCGCGCGGCCGCGAGCGCCAACGCAATACCGTCCATCATCGGCATGCGAATGTCGGTCAGCAGGAGGTCGAAACCTCCCTCGGTACGGTCGATGACGTCGAGCGCCTCCCCTCCATCGCTTGCGGTCGTGACTTCGTGACCGTCCAGCGAAAGGGCACGCGCGCACAGCGCACGCAACGCGTCCTCATCCTCGGCTATGAGAATGCGTGCCATGCAACGTCAATGATTTGCGGCGACGAGGTCGCGGCGATTGACGAAACGAACGACGATATCGCGCGCGTCAGCCGGCGGCGACGCCAGGCGGCTGTGAAACTCCACAGCTTCGCCTGGTGGCAGCGAGGCGCGCGCGGGAACCGCCGTCCACGAATAGATCTCCTGCCGCGCAGCGTTGCGCAGGACGAATTTGAGACGTGGCACATCTTCGGTTTTGCGGCTCGGGTTAAGGACGTTGCCTTCGACCACCAAAATCGGCACTCCCTCATGCTGTTCGGTAACGGTTGCTACATTGTCGAAGACAAGACCGCGCAAGTTCACCGGTAGACCTATCGAGGAATAGAAGGACGCGGTCTGCGGCAGCGCTCGCACCACATCGGTTCGCCAACCGATGAGAATGGTGACGAGCAGCGCAAGACCGAGCAGGACAGTATGCGGCCGCGAGAGCGGCCAACGCTGGGCGTCGCAATTCGCGCCCCCCCGGCGTGCCGCCATGCTCTCAATATCCTGGACGGCAAGCGGATCCTGTCGTTCTGGCACATGCAGGCGTTCGCGCCGTTGGCGCGGTGGCTCCTCATCGAGATCGACCGGGACGATCGGCGGCGCTTCAATGTCATCGGAATAGCCCCGGTCGGCCTGTGTGGTGGCGACACGGCTTTCGTTAGAAGCGACCGCCGGCGGACGTCCGGGCCGGTCGTCGGCCGGCCGAAAGGCACCCAGTCGAACGCTGGCAAGCGCGTCGGCCGCGTGGTCGACCGCTTCCTCTGCGGCAAGCGCGGCAGTATCCGGTTCCGGTGCCAGCGCGGCAGCCGCAAGCATAAGCTTGTCGGCGTGTGTCGGTTCCGCGCGCCATACGGTTCGGCAGCGCGCACAGCGGACTTGCCGGCCGTTCGGGGACAAGCTTGCGGCGCCGACATCGTAGGACGTGGCGCAAGACGGGCAGATAATCAGCATCGGCGAATCATGGCAGCGTCGACCTCGCGCCACCCTAGCGCCGATCCGTTAACGGATTGGAAACCATGCCGGCCGGTACCGGGACCATGCTAAGAGGATTGTGGGACGCCGCGAATCGGCCGCGACCGTCGTTTATCACTTGGAGGCTTGCGGAGGACGGCGGGTGATCCGGTTCGAGAATGTCGGGTTGCGCTATGGGCTCGGTCCCGAGGTGCTGCGCGACCTCAATTTTGCGGTCAACGGGCATTCCTTCCAATTTCTGACCGGCCCCTCCGGTGCGGGCAAGACCTCCCTGCTCCGGCTGATGTTGCTGTCGCTGCGGCCGAGCCGCGGCCTGGTCCACATGTTCGATCAGGATACCGCCACGCTGAGCAAGAATGGCCGCGCCAATCTGCGCCGCCGGATCGGTATCGTGTTTCAGGATTTCCGTCTGCTCGACCACCTCACGACCTACGAGAACGTAGCGCTGCCGCTGCGGGTCTTGGGCAAGGAGGAGGCGGACTATCGAGCCGAAGTCGTCGAATTGTTGCAATGGGTTGGGCTGGGGGATCGGATGGGCGCCTTGCCGCCGATTCTTTCCGGCGGGGAAAAACAGCGCGCCGCGATTGCCCGCGCCGTGATCGCGCGACCCCAGCTTCTGCTCGCCGACGAGCCGACCGGCAATGTCGACCCCAATCTCGGCCAGCGGTTGCTGCGACTCTTCATCGAGCTTAACAAATCCGGCACTGCGGTCGTCATCGCCACGCACGACATCGCCCTGATGGACGAGTACGACGCCCGCCGGCTGGTCCTGCATGAAGGTCGCCTGCATGTCTACGACTGAACCGGTCGAGGCGATGACGGAGCCTTGGGACGAGCTCGAAACGCCGCCGACAGTCGTACGCAGGCTGGCCGGCACGGCACCGATCGTACCGAAGGATTCGATCGCCGGACGTTCGCTCGCGGTGGTGGTCGCCATCATGACGTTCCTGGCCTCGCTCACCACCGGGGCTGCCATGCTGGTCGTTGGCGCGGCAAGCGATTGGCAATCGGAAGTGAGCCGGGAAGTCACCATTCAGGTGCGGCCGGCGCCCGGCCGCAACATCGACACCGACGTCCGCGCCGCGTCCGATCTCGCCCGCGCCACACCCGGCATCGCGGAGATACACGCTTTTACCAAGGAGGAATCGGCGCGGCTGGTCGAGCCGTGGCTCGGCGCGGGACTCTCGATGGACGATTTGCCGATCCCGCGCCTGATCGTCGTCAAGATTGCGCCCGGTACGCGCCCCGACTTTGCAGCGCTCGGCCAGTTGCTGACGACGCGGGTGCCGACGGCGAGCCTGGACGATCATCGGCGCTGGATCGAGCGCATGCGTACCATGGCGGAGACAGCGGTCTTCGCCTGCATCGCGGTGATGACCCTGGTCTGGGTGGTGACGGTACTTTCAGTCACTTTCGCCACCCGCGGCGTCATGGCCACAAACCGCCCGATCGTCGAGGTGCTTCATTATGTCGGGGCCACGGATGCCTTTATATCCAGCCAATTCCAGCGCCATTTCCTCATCCTCGGTTTCAAAGGCGGCGCCATCGGCGGCGGCATAGCCATTCTCTTGTTCGCGGTGCTGGAAGCGGCGAAAGCCTGGCTCGCCGGCACGCCCGCGGGAGATGAAGTCGCCGGCCTGTTCGGCAGCCTTTCCATCGGGGTCGCCGGCTATTTGGCGATCGCGCTGCAAATCATATTCATGGCCATGGTGACGGCGTTCGCCTCGCGCCGCACGGTCAACGGCACGCTCCAGTCCATCGACTGAAGGCGTTGCCGCCATGACTCGGTTGCTGCGAAATGCTGCCGGCGGTAAATGACGGCAGGGGTCGTGGACGATACTGGGCGCCGGGGGACGCGCACGGAATGCTTAGTCTCAGCGGCGCGGTCAGACGACGGCGGTTAGGATCGGCCTTCAGCAAGCTTGTCGTGCTCGTGCTCGTCGCGCTTGGGCTGGGCTTTCTCGTCTTTCTGTGGCTGCTACCGAATGAAGAAGTCGTTCTCGACCGCAATGCGGACGGCATTGTCGTCCTGACCGGAGGCACCTCGCGCGTTGCCGACGCTTTGGAGCTCCTCGCCACCGGGCACGGCAAGCGGCTCTTGATCACCGGCGTCAATCCGGGCACGACCACGGCCGATATCGCCCGCCAGACCGCGGGTTATGACAAGTTCCTCAACTGCTGCGTCGATCTCGATTATGCGGCGCTCAACACCTTCGGCAATGCCGTGGAAACGCGCCGCTGGGTGCTGGACCGGGGCTTTCATTCGCTCGTGATCGTCACCTCGGCCTATCACATGCCACGCGCCCTGGCGGAAATATCCCATCAGCTGCCGGACGTTACGCTTATTCCCTATCCGGTCGTTTCAGACCGCTTGCGGCTCGAGCCGTGGTGGTCGAACGGCACAACCACGCGGCTAGTCCTTTCCGAGTATTTCAAATACCTGTACGCCCACCTGCGCATGCGCTTCGACAGCGCCGCCGCCGAGGTCCACAGCGTACGGTTTGCCGGCCTGTGGCCGCACATCCACGCTCAGTAATTCGGGTATCCCTTGTCTTCCTCCACCGGCATGGTCGCACGCTCGCTGCTGTTCAACGTGGTGTTCTACATCAACATCAGCGTACGCATGATCGTGGCGTTGCCGACGATCATGTTGCCTTATTCATTTCTGCTCGGCGTTTTGCGCCGTTATGCCGGCAGCACTTTGTGGTTCCTGCGCGTCATATGCGGCATCGGCGTCGAGTGGCGCGGGCGCGAGAAGCTTCCCCAGGGAGCCTGCATCGTCGCCTGCAAGCACCAATCGGTGTGGGAGACGTTTGCGCTGTTCATGGTGCTCCCCGATCCGACTTACGTACTCAAGCGTGAGTTGATGCAGCTGCCGCTGTTTGGCTGGCTCGCCACCAAGGCGCGGATGATTCCCATCGATCGCGGCTCACACGCCAAAGCACTCACCGGCATGCTCGCGGCGGCGCGCCGGGAAGCCGCGCGCGGCCGGCAGATCGTCATCTTTCCCGAAGGCACGCGGCGTCCACCCGGAGCGAAGCCGCACTATTTGCCAGGCGCCGCCTTCCTGTACGCGGACCTCGGACTGCCCTGCGTACCGATCGCGCTCAATTCCGGACTGTTCTGGCCTCGCCATTCCTGGCTGCGCCGTCCCGGCACGGTCGTGGCCGAAGTGCTGGATCCGATCCCCGCCGGGCTCGACAAGCGCGAATTCCTCACGCGCCTGCAAAGCGCAATCGAGCAGGCAACCGCTCGGCTGGTCGCGGAAGGCGAACGATCAATGGGTCGCGACTGACGGCTGCCCTTTGAGCCGCTCTGCGATCGCATGCAGCTCGGTCTCGCGATAGCCGAGCGCCTCCAGCGCCTGCACGGTCTCCAGCACGTAATCGCGATTGGGACCTGAACGGCCATGACCTTGGCGGACATGATGCACGCACTCCGCAAGCGTCAAACGCCCGGCATATTGAACGTGGCTGCGATCGACGATAAAGCACAGCGCGCGCACCTGGCGCCGCGCCTCCTCCTCGAGTTCGATACGCCGCATCGTTTCCAGATAAACGGTCGTCACCTGCTCGCGGGCGCGCAGGTAGGCGACTGTCGCCTCGCGTGCCGCGGCGGCAACCCGGAAGGCGATACCGCGACACATTCCGCCCCTGTCGAGACCCAGCACCAGCCCGGGCCGCTCCGGCGTGCCGCGATGGACAAAAGAATAGACGCACAGCGCCCGGTGCAAGCCGATGAGCCGGGCCGATACGCGCTCGACAAATTCGAAGCCTGGATTCCACATTAGCGAGCCGTAGCCGAAGACCCAGAGGTCTTCCGGGCTATGCTTGTCGAGCAATTCCTTCACCGTCGTACGTCCCCCAAGGCCCCACCGGTCGCGAACCTGATACAGAAACGTGGAAGAGGTCCGACCAGAGCATGCATTTGCGCTAAAACCCCATCGTGGCGCCGCTGCGGCGGCGAAATTCTCGTATTGGAATAGCTTGGTCTTTGAAACGCCGCACTCGGCAGGCGAGGAGAAGCAATGCCGGGCCAGTCTCCCCTCAGCATGATGCAACCGCAGCGACCGCGGGCACAGCCGCAGCCACGCGGATTGCCCGGCCGTCGCCGCTGGCCGCTATGGTTACCGCTCGCGATTGTGATCCTGCTTGCGGCCGTGTGGAGCGGGCTTTGGTACGTTTCCGCTTCCGTGGCCGACCGGGCGCTTGCCGGCTGGATCGAGCGCGAAGCGGCCGCCGGCCGCGCCTATTCATGCGGGACACAGACGATCGGCGGTTTTCCGCTCGACATCCGGGCGCGGTGCAACGACGTCGGCGCCGAGATTAAGAACAGCCAACCGCCCTACGCGAGCACGGCAAAAGCCGTCGATTTTGTCGCTGAGGTCTATCGCCCGACCCGGCTGGTGGGCGAGATCACTGGCCCCCTGACTGTCGCGGTTAACGGTCAACCGCCAAGCCTGACGGCCGATTGGATACGTGCGCGGCTCGTTGTGAATGGCGTACCGCCCTATCCGGATACGCTTTCATTTGATTTTGATGCTCCGCATCTCGATCGGGCTGGCAGTGATGAGAAGCTCTTTAACGCGCACAATGTGAATTTTCAGGCCCGCGTCACGGAAGGCACGCCCCGGGATCATCCCGTGCTTGACCTTACCTTGCATTTGGCCGGCGCGTCGGCGGCTTTCCACACCCTGACGGCACAGCCGCTCAACGGCGACATCGAGGCGGTCGTGCGCGGCCTAGCGGATTTATCGCCGAAGTCCTGGGCCGACCGGATGCGTGAAATGCAAGCCGCGGGCGGCAACATCGAGATCAAATCGTTTCGCCTGACGCAGGCAAACGCGGTCGTCGCCGGAGCCGGAACGCTTACACTCAACGCCGACGGTAAGCTTGATGGCGTGATCCGCGTTGCCATCGTCGGCCTCGAGCAAATCGTCCCGACGCTTGGCATCGACCGGATGATCGCCCAGGGTGTCGATCAATGGTCCGGCACGAGCGGCACGCTCGACCGGCTGGTGCCCGGATTGGGCGCAACCATTCGCCAGACCGCGAATGCAACCGTGATCGAGAACCTGAAGAAAATGGGAGAGCCGACCACGGTCGACAATCGGCCAGCGACTCTGCTGCCGCTGCGCTTTGTCAACGGCGCGGTTTATCTTGGGATGTTGCGCATCGGCGAAGTGCCGGCACTCTTTTAGCGCCGGAGGTCTTCGGGGACAGGCTCTAACCGAAGCGGAAGGCCGACTCCACGGCTCCCATGACGACGTCCTTGAACGTCCGCTGCCCGGGATCGTCGCCTGCTGCTCCGACCACGACATGCAGCGGCAACAGGTGCTCTTCGCGCGGATGAGCGCCGCGCGCCGATGGTGCCTTATCCCAGGCGGCAAGCGCGGACGCGCGCAACTCCGGCGGCGCCTGAGTCAGGACTTCCTCCAACCAGTCGTCAAAGCGCTGCGAGCCCGCGTCGGCGGCACGGCCGTCGGCGCCGCCACGCATGCTGGCCATCAGGGTCCGCATATTGTGGTAGGTCATGCCGCTGCCGATGATCAGCACGCCTTCGTCGCGTAGCGGCGCCAGAGCCTGCCCGATGCGAATATGCTCGGCGGCGTCCATGCTCGCCAGCAACGATACCTGCACGATCGGCACATCGGCATCGGGGAATGCGACCTTCAGCGGAATGAAGACGCCGTGGTCGAAGCCACGCTCGTGGTCGTATTTCCAGGCGATGCCGGCGGTCTCGAGCAGTTCGGCCACCCGCACCGACACCGCTGGCGCGCCAAGCGCCGGAAATTTGATTTCGTAAGTGCTCGGCGGGAAGCCGTAATAGTCGTAGAGGAGTGACGGCGCCGGATTGTTCTGGATGGTGACGACCGGCTCTTCCCAGTGGCCGGAAATGACGACCAGCGCCTTTGGCGGCGACGCACCTGCCGCGTCCGGCACGCTGCGCAAATAATCGGCCATGCGGTCCCATGTATCGGGTGGATTCCAATCCATGAAGAAGCACGGCCCGCCGCCATGCGGAATGAAAAGCGTCGGCAATCTGCTCATCACTGAAATCCTAAACCCATGCGTCTTTGCCGCGCCCCGGCGCCGCAGGAGATTGGTGGACCGCCCAATAAGTAGGAAGCAACAGCGGCGGGCACCAGTATCCCACATCCGGTCGAGCGGACCGGAGCACCAGCGCTTCAGAGCATGATCCGGAAAAGCATGCCCTCGGGCTTAGACCCGATGGGTGGATACCGGTTTTCCGAAAAGATCATGCTCCACCAAAGATCTAGAGCGCGATGTCGATTCAACTTAAGCCATCGCGCTCTAGCGCTTGGTCCCCGCGTGCCAGCCGACGGAAGCGTCCGGCACCGAGTCCGTGGCCGCAAAGTACGGCTTCAGATCGAGGAGCGGCGTGCCGTCAATGCAATCCAAGCCGACCACCGAGAGTTCGTTGTCGCGAATTTCAAGAAGCCGCGCGACCGAAACCGCAATCGGGTTCGGTCGCACCGGCGAACGAAGCGCAAACGTGCCCCGATGCTCGGAATAGTGACGCGGCGCCTGCACGATCAGATCGCGGCGTGCACGATCCATCCAATAGAGAACGACCACGTGGCTCACGCTGTCGAGGCCCTGCAAGCCGCCGACCCAGCGCGGATCGAGCACGATGGTGCAAACGGCATCGCTTTCGCGCGGGTTCTTCGGACAATCCTGCCGGTGTTTCCACGGCGTGCGGATGTGCCCAATGAAGTACAGAGAGGCATCGAACTTTTCCGGCAATGCGACGGCAATTTCGCCCTCGCGCAACGCGAGTGATACTTTTGGGGTGTAGGGATCGCTCATCGGCTGCCCTTCTCGCATGCAAATCCGCGCGCGGCCAGCCGACGCCTTTTCAACCCCGCATCGCTTTCCTACCTGCTGGAGATGGGCGACGTCCCAAGAACACGCCTCCCAAGAGCACTTGCCTACTTAATGGCATAAAGATATCTTTATGTATGAATGGCACGCGCGATCTTGGCAGGGTGCGATACCCATGACGAACGCCCAACTCAGCTTTCCGGCGCTGACCGGCACCCTTAAGGCCGCGGCCGAACCGACGCGGCTGCGCCTCCTGATGCTGATCGGCGAAGCCGAACTCACCGTCACCGATCTCACCGCCATCCTGCGCCAATCGCAACCCCGCCTCTCGCGTCATTTGCGGCTTCTGGCTGAAGCCGGCCTGGTGGAGCGCCACCGGGAAGGCTCCTGGGCCTTTTTCCGCCTCGGCGAGGCCGGCGGCACCGCCGATATCGCCCGCGCCTTGATCGCCCGGCTCGACCCGAACGACCCGGTCATCGCACGCGATCGCGAAAGGCTTGCCGGCGTCCGCTCGGCACGCGCCGCAGCGGCGCAGAATTATTTCCGCCGTCACGCCGCGCAATGGGATCGTATCCGGCGGCTGCACGTCGCCGACACGGCCGTCGAAGAGGCAATCCGTGCGGCGCTCGGCGACCGGCCGATCCGCGCGCTTCTCGATCTCGGCACCGGCACGGGACGCATGCTGGAGCTGTTCGCCGGCGGGATCGAGCGCGGTCTTGGGCTCGACCTGTCGCTCGACATGCTCGCGCTTGCCCGCGCCCGCCTCGACCGTGCCGGGCTGAAGCACTGTACCGTGCGTCATGGCGACATCTACGATCTGGCGCTCCCGGCCGACAGCTTCGATGTCGTGATCATTCACCAGGTGCTGCACTTCCTCGACGACAGCGCCCGCGCGCTGCGCGAGGCCGCACGCGTATTGCGTCCGGGTGGTCGCCTCCTGGTCATCGACTTCGCCCCCCACGATCTGGAATTCCTGCGTGACGAGCATGCGCACCGCCGGCTCGGCTTTGCCGCCGAAACGGTGACGCAATGGCTCGAAGCCGCCGGCCTCGATCTCACCCGCCGGCAAACCTTGGCACCGGGACCGGAGGGCAAGATCGCCGTTTCGCTGTGGCTCGCGCGCGATCCGCGCGTGATCGTCGCCTCCCCGGAAACACGTGAGGTCGCCTAATGAGTAGCATCCGTAACAGCCGCTTCACCCATCCGGACAGCGCGCCTGACATACGCGTATCGTTTGAATTCTTTCCGCCCAAAACCGCGGACATGGAAACAACGCTGTGGGAGGCGGTGGGACGGCTCGCGCCGCTGCGCCCGAATTTCGTCTCGGTCACCTATGGGGCGGGCGGCTCGACCCGCGAGCGCACGCACGCGACCGTCAAGCGGATTCTCGCCGAGACGATGCTCACGCCGGCGGCCCATCTGACCTGCGTCGCCGCCACCCGCGCGGAGATCGACGCCGTCATCGAGGGCTACGCGCAAGCCGGCGTCCGTCATATCGTGGCGTTGCGTGGCGATCCGGTCGGTGGCATCGGCGAACGGTTTGCGCCGCATCCTGACGGCTATCGCCATGCAGCCGATCTTGTCGCCGGCATCAAACGCATCGCCGATATCGAAGTGTCGGTCTCCGCCTATCCGGAAAAGCATCCGGATAGTGCCAGTGTTGCCGCCGACATCGATATGCTCAAGGCCAAGGTCGACGCCGGCGCGAGCCGCGCCATCACCCAGTTCTTCTTCGAGAACGATCTCTATTTCCGTTATCTCGAGCAGGTGCGCAAAAGCGGAATCGGCATCCCGATCGTGCCCGGCATTCTGCCGGTGCAGAACTTCAATCAAGCGAGAAATTTCGCCGCCCGCGCCGGCACCTCGGTACCCGACTGGCTGGCGCATCGCTTCGCGGGGCTCGACGACGATCCGGCGACGCGCAAGCTGATCGCCGCCGCGGTCGCCGCCGAGCAGGTGCTCGACCTCGTTGACCAGGGCGTGACCGATTTCCATTTTTACACGATGAACCGCGCCGAGTTGGTCTACGCGATCTGCCATCTGTTGGGATTGCGTCCCGGCCGCATCGAGCAGGCGCGCTCACCACTTTCCCCTGAAGTCGCACGGGCGTAGTTCATGACCATCCAATCAGACAAAGAGAAGGCCCTGCGCGCACTCGCCGCCGAACGCATTCTGGTGCTCGACGGCGCCATGGGCACGATGATTCAAGCGCTCGGTCTGGACGAGCAGGGTTATCGCGGCGCCCGCTTCGACGCCTGGAACCGCGAAGTGCGCGGCAACAACGATCTGCTCAATCTGAGCCGGCCTGAATCGATCCGCGCCATTCACCTCGCCTACTTCCGCGCCGGCGCCGATATCGTCTCGACCAACACCTTCTCCTCGACCAGCATCGCGCAATCCGATTACGGCATGGCCGAGATCGTTCATGAGCTCAATCTTGAAGGCGCGAAGCTCGCGCATGATGCCGCGCAGATCGCAGAGCGCGAGGATGGCCGCCCGCGTTTTGTCGCCGGCGCGATCGGTCCGACCAACCGAACCGCGTCGATCTCGCCTGACGTGCTCAATCCAAGCTTCCGCGCCATCACCTTCGACGAACTGCGCAACGCCTATGCCGAACAGGTGCGCGGCCTGATCGAAGGCGGCGTCGATATTTTGTTGATCGAGACCATCTTCGACACGCTCAATGCCAAGGCCGCGATCTTTGCCTGCACCGACGTGATGCAAGAGCGCGGCATTCGCCTGCCGATCATGATTTCCGGCACGATCACCGACCGCTCGGGACGGCTATTGTCCGGACAGACGCCGGAGGCATTCTGGAATTCGGTCAATCATGCCGCGCCGGTGTCGATCGGGCTCAACTGCGCGCTCGGCGCCAAGCAGATGCGCGCGCATATCGCCGAGCTTGGCCGTGTCGCCGATACGCTCATTTGCGCATATCCGAATGCGGGATTGCCCAACGAGTTCGGTCACTATGACGAAAGCCCGGCGATGATGGCCGAGCAGATGAGCGAATTCGCCGCGTCCGGCATTGTCAACATCGTCGGCGGCTGCTGTGGCACCACGCCCGACCATATCCGCGCCATCGCCGCCGCCGTGGTCGGCAAAAAGCCACGGGACATTCCGGCCGTGCCGCAGCGCCTGCGCCTCTCCGGGCTCGAGGCATTCACGCTGACGCCGGCAATTCCCTTCGTCAACGTCGGCGAACGCACCAACGTCACCGGCTCCGCGCGCTTTCGCAAGCTCATTACCGCCGGCGACTATGCCGCGGCACTCGCCGTGGCGCGCGATCAGGTGGAGAACGGCGCGCAAATTCTCGACGTCAACATGGATGAAGGCCTGCTCAACTCCGAGAAGGCCATGACGACCTTCCTCAATCTGATCGCGGCAGAACCCGACATCGCCCGCGTGCCGCTGATGATCAATTCGTCGAAGTTCTCCGTCATCGAAGCCGGTTTGAAGTGCGCGCAAGGCAAAGCGGTGGTGAACTCGATTTCGCTCAAGGAAGGGGAAGACGCGTTCATACGCCACGCCGAGCTGGTGCGCCGTTATGGCGCCGCCGTCGTGGTGATGGCCTTCGACGAGGCCGGGCAAGCCGACACCTTCGAGCGCAAAACGCGGATCACCAAGCGCGCCTATGACATCTTGGTCAATCGCGTCGGCTTCCCCCCGCAGGACATCATTTTCGATCCGAACATTTTCGCCGTCGCGACCGGCATGGAGGAGCACAACGGCTACGGCGTCGCCTTCATCGAGGCGGCGCGCTGGATCCGGCAGAACCTGCCGCACGCTCATGTCTCCGGCGGCGTGTCGAATTTGTCGTTCTCATTCCGTGGCAACGAGCCGGTGCGCGAAGCCATGCATGCGGTGTTTCTCACCCACGCGATTGCCGCTGGCATGGACATGGGCATCGTCAACGCCGGACAGCTCGCGGTCTACGACGATCTTGATCCTGAATTGCGCGAAGCCTGCGAGGACGTTGTCCTCAATCGCCGTGCCGATGCCGCCGAGCGGCTGCTCGCGCTCGCCGAACGGCACCGCGGCGGCGGCAAGGAAAAAAAGGAAGCGGACCTCTCCTGGCGGCAATGGCCGGTGGAGAAGCGCCTCACCCATGCGCTGGTCCACGGCATCACCGACTACATCGCCGTCGACGTCGAGGAAGCAAGGCTCAAGGCCCCTCGCCCGCTCGGCGTCATTGAAGGTCCGCTGATGGACGGCATGAACGTGGTCGGCGACCTGTTCGGCAGCGGCCGCATGTTCTTGCCGCAGGTGGTCAAATCGGCGCGGGTGATGAAACAGGCAGTCGCGCATTTGTTGCCCTACATGGAGCAGGACCGAGACGGTGGCGGACGCGCCTCGTCGAACGGCAAGATCGTGATGGCGACCGTCAAGGGCGACGTGCACGATATCGGCAAGAACATTGTTGGTGTCGTGCTCGCCTGCAACAACTACGACGTCATCGACCTCGGCGTGATGGTGCCGGCGGAAAAGATCCTGCAGACGGCGATTACCGAAAAGGCGGATATCATCGGCCTCTCCGGCCTGATCACGCCGTCGCTCGACGAGATGTGCCACGTCGCCGGCGAGCTCGAGCGCCAGGGCTTCGACATCCCGCTGCTCATTGGCGGGGCGACCACCAGCCGCGTGCACACGGCGGTGAAAATTCACCCCAATTACCGGCGCGGGCAGGCGCTTTACGTCACCGACGCAAGTCGCGCCGTCGGTGTCGTGTCTTCGTTGCTGTCGCCGCAAACGCGCGCCAATACCATCACCGAAGTGCGTGCCGAATATGCTCGCATCGCGGCGGCGCATGCGCGCGGCGAAGAAACAAAGCAACGTCTGCCGCTTTCGGATGCTCGCGCCAACGCGCTGCGGCTCAACTGGTCGGGCGACTACCGGCCGCCGGTGCCGCATCTGCTTGGCGCGCAACGATTGACCGATATCGCGCTGGCGGACTTGGTCGACTTCATCGACTGGACGCCGTTTTTCTCTACCTGGGAACTCAACGGAAAATATCCGGCCATTCTCAACGATCCGCAAACCGGCGAAGCCGCGCGCAGCCTGTTCTCTGATGCGCAGGCGATGTTGCGGCAGATCGTTGCCGAAAACTGGTTCACGGCGCGTGCGGTCGTCGGACTGTGGCCGGCCAACAGCGAGGGCGACGACATCCTCGTCTTCGCCGACGAGCAGCGCAGCACGCCCATGGCTGTGCTGCACACGCTGCGCCAGCAATTGCCGCGTCGTGAAGGTCGCGCCAACGTGGCGCTTGCCGATTTCGTGGCGCCGCGCGCAAGCGGTCTTGCCGACTATGTCGGCGCTTTCGTCGTCACCGCCGGCATCGGCGAGGAAGCCATGGTCGATCGCTTCAAGCGCGCCAACGACGACTATTCGGCGATCATGGCCAAGGCGTTGGCCGACCGGCTGGCCGAAGCGCTTGCCGAGTATCTGCATCAGAGGGTGCGCCGCGAGTACTGGCGCTACGCTCCCGACGAGCGACTGAGCGGTTCCGAACTGATCGGGGAAAAATACCGCGGCATCCGTCCGGCGCCCGGTTATCCGGCGCAGCCCGATCACACGGAGAAAGGGATGCTATTTGCGCTCCTCGACGGCGAGCAGCAAATCGGCGTGCATCTGACTGAAAGCTTCGCGATGTGGCCGGGCGCATCGGTATCCGGTTTCTATTTCAGCCACCCGGACAGCTATTATTTCGGCGTCGGCCGCATTGAGCGCGATCAGGTCGAAGACTACGCGAAGCGGAAGGCCTGGACCTTCGAGCAGGCCGAAAAATGGCTGGCGCCGATCCTGAATTACGATCCGCTTTCCGCCATGCGCAACGCGGCGGAGTGACTAGCCATCCTCTTGCTGGGTGCGACACGCCGCGGTGAAAATAAAACACCGGAGCACGATGGCTCCGGTGTCGCTTTGGTGATGTTGTTATTTTGAACTGACACATAAGCGCGATCGTGATTCAGAAGACCCCTCGTCTCATTCTTCCGAATCGCACTCAGAAAACTCAGAAGGCCCCCAATAGGATTGCGCCGACAAAGACAAAAGCAGCGCCTATCGCCAGCACATTGAGTTTCATCGCGATATCCAAGCGTTAAACCTCCATGGCATTCTCGCGAGAGCAAGACTAGCAGAAACGATGATTTTGTTGAAGCGAATCGATTGCTGCAACGCGGCGAAGATTGTGCGTGGCAGCAACACGGCCGCTTTCCATCTAACAATATTGCGCGCTGAAAAATTTCTGTCGGCACGATTGTCGACGAAACGACAGATTGAGCTCGCGCCGTCGGCAACATGACGATCTGGTGACGAATTTCCTAACCAAACACGCGACAAAGGCGGCAGCGACTCATGACAGCGGGCGTCAGACATGGAACGCGGACCTGAAGCGAACAGACCAGGGCGATGGATGGCCGACTTTTGTTTGCTCGTTGCAAAACCTATCGAGACCCACTGCATATCGCGATCCGCTGATAGTTCCTCTTCATGGTTAACGCATTCCTGCTTCGCGCATGCAAAAAGCATTGAATAATCTTTTACCGAAAGTCTCGCATTGTGCCGCGCATGTTGCGTGGCGTTCGAGTGTGGGTTTTTTGCACCATCGCTGGCGGGGCGTTGATCGCGCTCGCCGGCTGCGGGCATAATTTCTATAGCGGCGAGCGCGAGGCGTGGCGGGGCGAGGCTGAGATTGCCTGCTTGAATTCTGGCGCCGTACCGGAAAGCCCCACGCGTGTGCGCATTTCCCCGATCAGCGGCCCGGGCATGTGCGGCGCCGACTACCCCATTCAGGTATCGGCGCTCGGCGAAAGCGGGCCGCTCGGCTATGACGATGAGCCGGTGCGCCCCCCGGGATCGCTTCCGTCGAGCGCGGTGCCACAGCGTTGGCCGGTGCAGGCAAGCACGTCGCCGCCGTCGAACGGCGCGGGATCGCAATATGGGCCGCCGCCGGCTCCTCCTCAGGGCCGCCCGTCGCCGACGCGCCCCGCGCAGCTTGGTCCGATGCGCGCCGTGCCGGCGACGGCCCGGCCCGCGGCAGGCCAACCCATGTCGCTTTACGCACCGGGCGTCGTCGACCCGAACGAGGATGCCGCCGCCTTCGAGCCGGAACCGCCCGCGCCCTATGGGGCGCCATCGCCAAGACGCGATAGCTCGCCGCCGCCGAGCTATTCCCGCCGAAATGCCCCGGCCCCGCTTTATACGCCGCGCAAATCTGCACCGCCCGGCGTCGAAGAACATGTACCGCTCGGCTGGCCGCAAAATCCGACCGTGACGGCGTCGGCCGGGCCCGTCGAAGTGAAACCAGCAGCCACTCTGGCATGCCCCATCGTCTCGGCCCTCGATCAGTGGGTCACCACCGCCGTGCAACCCGCAGCGTTACACTGGTTTCACCAGCCCGTGGTCGAGATCAAACAAATCTCGGCCTATTCCTGCCGCGGCATGAACGGCAATTCGAACGCGCACATCTCAGAGCACGCGTTCGGCAATGCGCTCGATATCGCCGGCTTCGTGCTCGCCGACGGCCGCAAAGTGTCGGTGCAATACGGCTGGCGCGGCCCGCCCGACGAGCAGGCCTTTCTGCATGACGTCCAGCTTGCCGCCTGCCGTGAATTCAGCACCGTGCTGGCGCCGGGCGCCAATATCTATCATTACAATCATATCCACGTTGACCTGATGCGCCGATCCAGCGGCCGCCAAATCTGCGAGCCGGCGGCGATCCCCGGCGAAGTCATCGCCGAACGCGCCCGCGGCCAATACGCCGCGCACCATTACGATCCAAACACGACCGGCTCGATTACCAAACGCATCAAGCGCGCGCTCGGCTTCGCGGGCGAGGATGGCGATCGCTTACCCTTCGCCGTGCCCGGCCAGGACTGAGTTGTTCTTTTCGTTCGCTCTTTGGAACAACGCCGCCGCGCGCGTTCAATTCCCCTTCGCGGCGTCCATCTGCGTCAGCAGCGCCGCGCTCGGCCAGCAATCGACTTTCAGGCCGTTACGCTTCTGATAGTCGCCGAGCGCGGCGCGGGTCTTCATCCCGGCTTTGCCGTCGATCTTGTCGTGATAATAGCCGCGCGCGGTGAGGATTTGCTGCATGCGCTCGAGATCGTGAGTCGGCAACAGCGCGACCTTCCCCCACGGCGTCTCGAATGGCCGCGGATCGAGGATGCGGTCGCCAAGATGACCAACAAACAAAACGTACAGATCGGAGAAATTATATTCCTTGATCGCGAAATAGTTTGCCGGGGCAAGAAAGGACGGGCCGTAAATGCTCTCCGGCTGCACCAGCGAGGCAGTCGCCGCCCGCTCCGTCGGCGTGAACGTCCGCCCGTAAGCCGGCACGTAGCCGCGCCGAAGCCATTCGTCGACGGTCAGGGTGTTTTCCGGCACGCCGATGGTGCAATCGACATTCGCCGGCGGATGCACCTCGTAGGCCCAGTGCAGGCCAGGCTGCCAGCCTTTGCCGGCGAGCTGCTTGGCCGCCGATGCGAGCGCGTCCGGCACCGAATTCCAGATGTCGGCGCGGCCGTCGCCGTCGAAATCGACCGCGTATTTCAGATAGTCCGAAGGCAGAAATTGCGTCAGGCCCATCGCACCGGCCCATGAGCTCTTCATGTCGGCCAAGCGAATATTGCCGTCCTGTGCGATTTTCAGCGCCAGCAAAAATTCCTCGCGGAACTTCTCCTTGCGCTTGCCCAGATAGGCTTGTGTGGCCAGGACGCGGACGGCGCTGCGCGAATCTTTGGCGCGGCCGTAATCGGTTTCGCGGCCGAAGATTGCGAGCACGACCGTCGGATCGACGCCGAACTGCTTTTCGATGGCGCCGAGCGCCGGCCGGTACTGATCGTAGAGCTTGCGGCCGGTGGCCGCGAGCCCGCTGATCGTGCTTTCCTTGATGTAATCCTGCGGCAGTTGCACGAATTCGGGCTGCGCCTGCGGCCGCTCAGGGCGGCCCGGAATGACCAGATCGGGCAAGCTCAAATCGGGCTCAAGATCGCGCGTCGCCGCATCGAACGTCACCCGTGAGATGCCGAGCTGTTGCGCCTGCGGCCACAGCGATTGCAGAAAAGACTCAAACGCTGCATCGGCGGCGTGAGCGTTCGCCGCCAAGGCGAGCATGATCGACAGCGCCACAAGACAAGACTGCGATGTTCTTCTCAGCATGCGTTCACCACCGCGGGCCACATCATCGAAAGGCGTGGGCCGCTTCGTTACCAATCCAAGGATTCACGCCTCACCCGCCGCGACTATGAAAGATGCCGCGGGCTACAACAAGTCCGGCCGTTGCTCAGCTACCGCACCGCGACGATGAACAGCCGCGGAAAACGCAACAGCACTTTCCCATCAAAGCGAGGCTTGTAGGCTGCCGCGATCTTCTCGCCGTAGGCCGCGAGAAATTGCTCGCGCGTGGGCGCATCGAGCGCCGACAGATAAGGCTGCAGGGCCGAGCCCTTGAACCACTCGACGATAGCCTGGGGCGACGGCAGCGCGTGGTTATAGGTGATGTGCCAGATGTCGATCCGCGAGCAGACCGGTCCGAGAAGATCGTAATATTCCTCGGGCGAAGGCAGATTGCCGCGCGGCGCCGCTTTTATTCCCGGATTGTTCGCCCACGGGCCGTTCGCCGCTACCTCGCGCTGGAGAACATGCGACGGCTCCCGCGTATTGTCGGGCATTTGCACCGCGAGCACGGCGCCCGACGGCAGCCCCGCAAGCAGCCGCTGCAACACGCGGGGGTGGTCCGGAATCCATTGGAAGGACGCATTGGCAAAAAGAAGATCGGCGCGCCGCGGCACCGACCAGGAAGCGATGTCGGCATGCACGAACGTGCATTGCGGCAGGCGCTCGCGCGCCTTGCGCAGCATGTCGGGAGAGGAATCGAGACCGGTCACTTCGGCCTCCAGATAGCGCCCGACCAGAAGCTCGGTGGAATTGCCCGGACCACAACCGAGATCGAAGACGAGCCGCGGATATCGCAACGGCACTTGCGCCAGAAGATCGCGCGGCGGCCGTGTGCGTTCGTCTTCGAATTTCAGATATTGCCGAGCATTCCAATCTTGCATGACCTCTGATTCACTCCGCCTTGTTCGCTTTGCATTCGTCGATCACTCGGCGGGGGTTGCATGCGCCGCCATCTTGGCGGCAGCCACCGCCTTCGAGCGATCCGCACCGAGCAGCATATACACGGCGGGCACCACGAACAGCGTGAATACCGTGCCGATCGAGAGCCCGGCGGCGATGACCAGTCCCATCTGAAAGCGCGACACGGCTCCGGCCCCGGCGGCGGTAATCAACGGCAGGACACCGAGCACCATCGCAGCCGTGGTCATCAGGATCGGCCGCAGCCGGATCGAAGCCGCCTCCTCGACGGCCTGCCGCTTGGTGCGGCCGGCCGCCTGCAAGTCGTTGGCGAACTGCACGATCAGAATGCCGTGTTTGGAGATCAGGCCCATCAGCGTCACCAGCCCGACCTCGGTATAGATGTTGAGCGAGGCGCCGCCGATACCGACACTGACGAACATCAACGCGCCGGCGATCGACATCGGCACGGAAACCAGAATGATCACCGGATCGCGGAAGCTCTCGAACAAAGCGGCCAGCGCCAGGAAGATGATGATCAGCGCGAAACCGAATGTGGTGACGAAGCCGCTCGTCTCCTGCACGTATTGACGGCTCAGGCCGCCGTAATCGATCGAGTAGTCGCGGGGCAGTGTCTTAGCGGCCAGGTCCTGCAGGTAGGCAAGCGCATCGCCTTGCGCGACGCCGGGCATCGCCACGCCTTGAATGGTGGCGCTGTTGAGCTGCTGGAAGTGGTTGAGCGATTCCGGCACCGTCTTGGTCGACACCGTGGCGATGGTCGCCAGCGAGACAAGCGTGCCGTCCGCGGCGCGAATGTGATAGTCCATCAGCTGCTTCGGATTGAGGCGGAAGCGCTGCTGCACCTGCGGAATGACCTTGTAGGAGCGTCCGCTCATGCTGAAATAATTGACATAAGCGCCGCCCAGCATGGCGGCAAGCGCGCCGCCCACATCGCTCATCTTCAAGCCAAGCTGCGCAGTCTTGTCGCGATCAATCAAGACGTTGGATTGCGGATTGTCGATCTTCAGATCGCAATCGAGAAAGATGAACATGCCGCTCTGCTGCGCCTGGTGCAAAAAGTCCTGCGCGATGCCGTACAAGCGCTCGAACGGCTCGGTCGTACCGATCACGAACTGAACCGGCAGCCCGATGCTGCCCGGCAGCGGCGGCGGCTGGAACGCGACCACGCGCACGCCGGGGATTTTCGCGAGCTCTTGCTGAACGATCGGTTGCAGTTTGTTGCTCGATGTGGGGCGCTGGTCCCATGGCTTGAGCGCCATCCCCGAGATGGCCTGCCCGGGCACGTCGATCTGGAAGACGTGCTCGGTTTCCGGATGCGCGAAGAAGTTCCGGTAGACCTCGCGGGCATAAAGCTGGCGCTGCGCCAGCGTCGCATTCGGCGCCGCATTCGACAGCGAGAGAATGACGCCCTGGTCCTCCTGAGGGGCAAGCTCGGTATGCGCCGTGATGAACAGAAAGTAGATGCTGGTCAGAACGATCAAGGCGAAAACGACCGTGACCGGCAGGTAGTTGAGGCTGTTGTGCAAGCGCCGCTCGTAGGCGCCCTGCAGCCAGTTGAAGCCGCGGTCGATGAAATACGTGAGCTTCGCCTCCCAACCGCGATGTTGCGGATCATGCGGCTTGAGCAACCGCGAGCACAACATCGGCGACAGTGTCAGCGCGACGACACCCGAAACCGTCACCGAGCCGACGAGCGCGAAAGCGAATTCGGCGAACAGCGCGCCGGTCAAGCCGCCCTGGAAGCCGATCGGCACATAAACCGCCGCCAACACCACGGTCATGGCGATGATCGGCCAGCCTAACTCGCGCGCCGCATTCATCGCGGCCGGAATCGGCGCTACACCCTCCTCCAGATGGCGGTTGACATTCTCCACCACGATGATGGCGTCGTCGACCACAAGCCCGATGCCGAGCACCAGTGCCAGCAGCGTGAGGAGGTTGATCGAGTAGCCGAGCGCCAGCAGAATCGTGAATGTGCCGACAAGCGACAGCGGAATGGCGACCGTCGGGATCAGCGACGAACGCACCGAGCCGAGGAACAAGAACACCACGAGGGTAACAATAGCCAGCGCCTCGACCAGGCTGATCACGACCTCGTGGATCGCCGCATTCACGAATTCAGTGGAGTCATAGACGATCTCGCCGTTCAAGCCGCGGGGCAGCTGCGCCTGAATGTCGGGCCAGATCTTGCGCACGCCGCGCACCACTTCCAGAAGATTGGCGGCGGGCGCGACTTGAACGCCGATATAGACCGCCTGCTTGCCGTCAAAGCCCACTTCCAATTCATAGTCCTCGGAACCGAGGCTGACGTTGGCGACATCTTGCAGGCGAACTACCGCCCCATTCACTTGTTTGATGACGAGATTGCGGAATTCATTGGCGGTATGCAGGCCGGTAGATGCAGTCAGGTTGACCTGCACCATCTGGCCCTTGGTGTTGCCAATGCCGGAGATGAAGTCGTTGGCAGCAAGCGCGGCGGTGACATCCGTCGCGGTCAGCCCGAAGGCGGCAAGCTTTTGCGGGTCGAGCCAGGCGCGCAGCGCAAAGACCTTTTGCCCCAGCAACTCGGCCGTTTGCACGCCCGGAATGGTTTGCAGCTTCGGCTGCACGACGCGCACGAGATAGTCGGTGATCTGATTGGGCGCGAGCGCGTCGCTGTTGAAACCGAGATACATCGCGTCGATGGTCTGTCCGACCTTGACGGTCAGCACCGGCTGCTGCGTTCCCACCGGCAACTGGTTGAGCACCGAATTGATCTTGGTGTTGATCTCGGTCAGCGCTTTGTCGGCGTCGTAGTTGAGCCGCAGGTAGACCGTGATGGTGCTGGCGCTGCTCTGGCTGCTCGACGTCATGTAGTCGATGCCGTAGGCCTGCGCGATCGCGATCTCGAGCGGCGTGGTGATGAAGCCCGCCACCATGTCGGGATCGGCGCCGTAGTACGTGGTAGTGACCGTGACGACCGCGTTTTCGGTGCGCGGATACTGCAACACCGGCAGCGCGTAGTACGCGCGCACTCCGAGCACCAGGATGAAAAGGCTGATAACGGAGGCGAGGACCGGGCGGCGAATGAAAATGTCGGTGAAATTCATCGCAAGCGCACTCAGTGGTCGATCGGAACCGGAGCCGCGTCAGCGGTCGGCGTCACCGAATTGTCGACCGTGACGACCGAGCCATTGTGCAGCTTGATCTGTCCGGCGGTGACGATGGTGTCGCCCGCGTCGATGCCTCTGAGGATGGCGACCTGATCGCCCCGCGTCGGGCCGATGGTGACGAATGTCTGCCGGGCGACAAGCTGCGGCTTGCCTTCCGCGTCGTTGTTCTTGCTCTCGACGACATAGACCGTGTCGCCGTAAGGATTATAGGTGATCGCGGTCTGCGGCAGGGTGACATAGGTTGCCGGTGGACCGACCGCGACATCGATCGTCGCGTACATTCCGGGCAGCAGCTTGTGATCCGGATTTTTCAACGTCGCGCGGATCTGCACGTTGCGATTGCTGACGTCGACCTTCGGGTTGACCGCGGAAATCTCACCCGCAAAGGTCTGATCTTTGTAGGCGTCGACTTTCACTGCCACCTGCTGGCCGAGCCGGACCTGGTCGACCGACTGTTGCGGAACGTAGAAATCGACGTAGATCGGGTCGAGCGCCTGCAATGTTACGATCGGCGTTCCTGCTCCGAGATATTGCCCAAGATCGACGGCGCGAATGCCAAGATGGCCGGCAAACGGAGCGCGCAGGATCTTTTTGTCGATGACGGCTTGCTGCTGCGCAACCTGCGCCTTGGTATCTTTCAGTTTGGCGGCGTCGGAATCCAACTGAGCCTGGCTGGTTGCCTGCGTCTTCAGAAGCCTTTGCGAGCGGTCGAGCGTGATTTCGTTGAGCTCGGCCATGGCCTTTAGCGAATCAAGCCGGGCCACGTCATCGGCGGTGCGCAGCTTGAGAAGAATCGCGCCTGCCGCCACGTCGTCGCCGGAATTAAAGGAGATCGATTCAACGACGCCGGACGCTTCCAGCGACAACTCTGCGCCTTTAACGGCGCGCAGCGATCCGATGGCTTCGATATTCGGTTGCCATTCGCTGGTTCCGGCGGTGGCGGCGGAGATGGTCTGCGGCGGATTGCTCAAGGCCGAGATGAACTTTTTGATCATCGCCGCCTTGAAGACCTGAAATCCGAAGATACCGCCGAACACGACGGCAACCGCCACAAGCATGATCACCATGCGTTTGATCATCTATCTCACTCCGGTAGCAGCCGGCATAGTGTCTGCGGCATACGCGATCTTCGCGGCCCGTGGCCACGAGGCCCCGAGGCCCCGACAAGGCCGACGTCTTTCCGGCGCTCATCACAGAAATCGCCGACAGTGGCGATTCCGGCACAAGCCCGGCGCTCGATTGGCATGGGGCGCAGTGGTCTTCCCGCAAAAGAGAGTCCATTCGTCGACCGGCGGATACCCGACTTAACCGGGCATCCTGCTGGCCGTACGGCGGTATACGGGCCTCCGCGCGGAGGGTGTATGTCCCCGAACGTGTACACTATCGCTACCCCTGACCGGGGACGACATTAGTTATTTACTATCCGGATAGTCAATAACTATACTTCGGTTGATTTTTCCGCCGAGGCCCGGGAACCGCCCTGATGTCCGATGTGACGGAGACGCGCGCCGAGCCACGCCGAAGGCGCAAAGCCGAGCGGCCGCAAGAGATCCTCGAAGCGGCGTTCGCGCAATTCTCCCGCAACGGCTACGCCATGACCACGCTCGAACAGATCGCCGAGCGAGCGGGCGTGACCAAGGGTACGATCTACGTTTATTTCGACAGCAAGGAGCACCTGTTCATTTCGATGGTGCGCGAGCTCATGAAAGTGACGCTCGATACCTTGCAGGAGATGCTCGAGTCCCATCAGGGCTCGACCGCTGAGTTGCTGCGCGCACAGTTCAGTTTCATCTATCAGCACGTTGTCGAAGATCGCCGCCGGCGCGAGATGGCGCGCCTCCTCATTGCCGAAGCGTCGCGGTTTCCGGCACTCACCGATCGTTATCAGGAGGAAATTCACCGTCCTTGCATGGATCTCCTCACCAAGACGATCCAGCGCGGCGTGGACCGGGGCGAGATCCGCAAGTCGGCAGCGGCCGAGTGCCCTTTAGTGATCATCGCACCGATTGCTCTGGTCGATACCTGGATGATGATGTTCGAAGACCGTCATCCGCTCGACCTGAAGACGTATTTTGATGCTCACCTCGACTTGGTGCTCCACGGCTTGCTGGTGAAAGCGTGACCGCGGGCGCTCCGTGACCAAGACCCCGCGCTCTCCCCGCAATTGTCGAAGTCAGTAACAGCAGACCGGCGCCACCGACCTCAATGGCTCCGGCTGATCGACAGTGGCAATGGCAACAGTTGTTCGATCAGGCTATTCGATCAGCGGCGGCGGAATTGCGCGTGTTGCGGCGGGCGACTGACTGGACCTGCACGGTCATCCTTATGACGAAACACGAGGCGTCCCTTTTCCAGATCGTAGGGCGAAACCTCGACCGTGACCCGATCGCCGGCAAGGGTCTTGATCCGATTTTTCTTCATTCTGCCGGCCGTGTAGGCGATCAGCTCATGGCCGTTATCGAGACGAATTCGAAAACGAGCGTCGGGCAATATTTCCAGAACCAGACCTTCAAATTGCAAAAGCTCTTCTTTTGACACGCCGTTATCCCTTACGCGCCCGTTTGGCCGGCGCGGGCTGCTTCGCAACAGCTGCCTTTTTCTCTGCGGCCTTGGTCGCGGCCGTAGCCTGCTCGGCGGCCTCTCTTGCGAGACGGAGCGCTTTGAGTTGTTCCATTCGCTCGCGCGCGGCGCGGCCCTGAGTAAGATACTCGGTCATCGCCAGAGCGCCGTCTTTTGCGCGCTCCTCCTTCTTGAAGCTTGCCTCAGCGCGGGCTCGCGCCGCGCTCAGGTGCTCTTCGGTGGACTTAATAGCCAATGTGGTCTCCTAGTATGTCCGCGCACAAACGGCGCCAAGCGTCTCAAACAGAATCTTCCTGGGCGGCTGCCGCGTAATTGCCGAGGCCGGAGCTGGTCGGCGCTCCGATTTTTCGCTTATTCCCTTTGGGAAAGTTCCCTTGCGCATGATCGCATAGCTTGCCCCCGAATCACTTCGGGACGCGTCCCTACCATGCTCCATCCAACCGGCCCCCGGTATATGGGGATCAGGTATAAAGAATGTAAGGTGCCGCAAACCGATGGGCTTGCCCCCGTCGGCTTTTCCAATTGCTCAAATTGTGCATCAAAACCGGGATGGACTTGAGCCTCGCCCGTTCACGACCCGGTTGGCGCGCAAGATCAGGGTTCGCGCTCGGCGTCCAAAGAAAGCGAACGGCCTGCGTTCTGTGCCGAACACCCGCGCCCGAGTGTTTGCCGGGCGCCATTTTTCGGCCAAAGCAGCCGTCGCCCCGATTTGGCTCGGCAGGCAGGCCTTCCAAAATAGGACCTCAGCGCGTGAATTTTTTGTATTTGATCCGCTCCGGGATCACGGTATCGACGCCGAGCCGCCGCATCTTATCCTGCTCGTAGTCCTGAAAGTTGCCTTCGAACCATTCGACGTGGCTCTCGCCTTCGAAAGCGAGAATGTGCGTCGCGATGCGATCGAGAAACCAGCGATCGTGGCTGATGATCACGGCACAGCCGGCGAAGTCCTCGAGCGCCTCCTCGAGCGCGCGAAGCGTATCGACGTCCAGATCGTTGGTCGGTTCGTCGAGCAACAGCACGTTGGCGCCGGACTTGAGCATCTTGGCAAGGTGCACGCGGTTGCGCTCACCGCCGGAAAGTTGTCCGACCTTTTTCTGTTGATCGGCGCCCTTGAAATTGAACGCGGAACAATAAGCCCGCGAATTGACCTCGCGCTTGCCGAGCTGCAACAGATCGAGCCCGCCGGAAATCTCCTCCCAAACGGATTTCTTGCCGTCGAGTGCGTCGCGTGACTGATCGACATAACCGAGCTGCACCGACTCGCCGACCTTGATCGTGCCCGAATCCGCATTTTCCTGCGCCGTGATCATGCGAAACAGCGTCGTCTTGCCCGCGCCGTTCGGACCGATCACGCCGACAATGCCGCCGGCCGGCAATTTGAAGGTGAGATCGTCGATCAACAAATTGCCGCCGAAGCCCTTTTTCAGGTTCTCGAAGTCGATCACGTTCTGCCCGAGACGCTCGGCGACGGGAATGACGATCTGCGCGGTCTGGGTCTGCTTTTCGCCGGCCTTCTTCAGCAATTCCTCATAGCGCTCATAGCGCGCCTTGGACTTGGCCTGCCGCGCGCGCGGCGAGGCCGAGATCCATTCCTGCTCGCGCGCCAGCGTACGTTGTCGCGTTTCCTCCTCGCGGCCTTCCTGTTCGAGGCGCTTCTGCTTCTGCACCAGCCAGGACGAGTAATTGCCTTCGTAAGGAATGCCGCGGCCGCGGTCGAGCTCGAGGATCCAGCCGGTGACATTGTCGAGAAAGTAGCGATCGTGGGTGACGATGAGAATGGCGCCCGGATAATTGCGCAGATGGCCCTCAAGCCACATCACCGACTCGGCGTCGAGATGGTTGGTCGGCTCGTCGAGCAGCAACAGATCCGGCTGTTCCAGCAAAAGCCGGCACAACGCCACGCGCCGCCGCTCGCCGCCGGAAAGCTGTGCTACGTCGGCATCGTCAGACGGACAGCGCAAGGCGTCCATCGCCTGATCGACCTTGGCATCGAGGTCCCACAACCCCTTGGACTCGATCTCATCCTGGAGCCTGGTCATTTCGTCGGCGGTTTCGTCGGAGTAGTTCAGCGCCAGTTCGTTGTAGCGATCGAGAATGGCCTGCTGCGGCGCCACGCCCTCCATGACGTTCTCGCGCACCGATTTGGCCGAATCGAGCTGCGGTTCCTGCGCCAAATAACCGACCCGCGCACCCTCGGCCGCCCAGGCTTCGCCGGAATACTCGTCGTCCAGCCCCGCCATGATGCGCAGCAACGTCGACTTGCCGGAGCCATTGACGCCGAGCACACCGATCTTGGCGTCGGGATAGAAGGACAGGCGGACATTGTCCAAGACCTTCCGATTGCCCGGATAGGTCTTCGACAGATCTTGCATATGGTAAATGAATTGGCGGGCCATTCGTGGTCCGGGCGCGGGCGCCCTGCCTTGGTTGGGCGCTCGGCGCCGATGTCAAGAATGTATCGCTGATGTAGCCAGAAGCTTGGTAAAGACAAGGCGCAGCCAGGTCAATGCGATGCGCGCGAACGGCGACTTTGCCTGAGTTCTCGGCGAGCCTTGATTCTCTTGGTTAAGCCGAGCCTCTAAGCCATCCGAAAAGCACGGACGAAGTACCTCGCCGCGCTGTCGTTTATCCGACCATTCGCACCAATTTTTAATAGTTTCGCGCCGAAAATACCCCCGGGCCGCCGCTTTGAACCCGGCCCGTCATTGGCGCGACCAATGAGCGGCGGCGGCGGAGGGCTCGAGCAGCCCCAACGGCCACGGGAGCGTACGATGCTACAGAATTTCACGAGCGCGGTTAGGGAGTTGCAACGCACCTTTGGCGACGCTTTCAACACTTACCGGCCTGAACTTTATTATATGCGCGGGCCGGGACCTGCTTGCCGGACGAAAGCCACCGCAAAGGCTTCATCGAAGAAGACATCGCCTCGCAAGACGCTTTTCGAACGCAGGCTTATCAAGGCGCGAGGCTGAGAACTCTCGGTGAAGGGCGCCAGCCTGAAGGCGCCGAGCCAATGCGAACCGTCATATCCCCTTCGCCGCACCGCCAATAAGTCCCCAAGACATCGTCCGCTCATCATCCCGCGAACCGCCGCCATCTCCCCTCTCCACGCATCTTGTCCTATCATTCCGCGGCCTTCGACGACCACGAGCCACTGATGACGCTTCGCTGCGCAATCCTCGACGACTACCAGAATGTCGCGCTCTCAATGGCCGATTGGTCGAAAGTAACCAACGACATCGACATTAAAGTCTTTACGACGCACCTCGGCACAGCCGACGCGGTCGTCGCGGCTTTGCAGGGATTTGCCATCGTGTGCGCCATGCGCGAACGCACCCCATTCCCACGCGCGGTGATCGAGCGCCTGCCGGACCTCAAGCTTTTGATCACGACGGGCATGCGCAACGCATCGATCGATCTCGATGCCGCTGCGGAGCGTGGGGTCGTCGTCTGCGGCACGTCGGCCTTCGGCAACGGCACCGCCGCCATCGCAACCGGGCTGATGCTCGATCTCGCGCGCCGCATTGGCTACGAGAACGCCCGTCTCAAGGCCGGAACCACCTGGCAGACCACGATCGGTCTAGATCTCGAAGGCATGACGCTTAGCTTGCTCGGTCTCGGAAAGCTCGGCAGCCGCATGGCCGAGATCGGACGCGCGTTCAAAATGGATGTCGTCGCCTGGAGCCAGAATCTCACGGCGCAGAGGTGCGAGGACGCCGGCGCCGAATATGTCGGCCGTGACGATCTTTTTCGCCGCGCGGATTTCCTTTCAATCCATGTGCAATTATCCGAGCGCACGCGCGGACTCGTCAGCGCCAGGGAAATTACCTTGATGAAGCCGAGCGCATTTCTGATCAACACGTCGCGCGGCCCGATTATCGATGAAGTGGCGTTGCTCAACGCTTTGCGCGAGAACCAAATTGCGGGCGCCGGGCTGGATGTATTCGACATTGAGCCGTTGCCGATCGACCATCCGTTCCGCACGCTCGACAATGTCGTGCTGACACCGCATCTCGGCTACGTGACCGCGCAAAACTATCGGACATTCTTTGCCGGCATCGTGGACGATATCCGCGCCTTCCTCGACGGCAAGCCGGTGCGCATACTTACCTAGAGCGCACAGCTTGCCTTAAGTGCTGCGTCGAAAAACGTCCTCAGCCGTTGCGAATAAGAAAATCGGATGCTTCGTTACGAGCCTAGAGTGTCAATTTGATCGTTGCCGTGTCGTCGTTCCGTTCTGATTGCGTTCCCACATGCTGATGCGGTGCTGCAGCGCCAAAGCCATTGATCGTTCTTCCGAATTAGGCGACGCTTTGCGGGTGCTCGCCATCATTTTGCCGGTTGTCGCAGCGTGAACAACTCAAGTACGTTCTCGCCCGCTGGCGGCGCCGGATGTCATCGGAACGTCACGCATGAATCGTAGAATCATCAACGCGTTGGGTTAGTTTGTGCCCGGGATTGCAGCGTAGCTTAGCGGTGCGCGCCCCGATCGAGTCACCAACGCCTGCGGAAATAACATGAATGTCTCCGAGCACACCGCCCGCGTTTTCGACACAGACCTCATCAAACTCACTCAGCTGGTCGCACAGATGGGCGGGCTCGCCCAGAAACAGATCAGCGACTCCATCGATGCGCTGACGCGGCGCGATACCGGGCTGGCGCGGCAAGTCATCGCCGCCGACGCCACCGTCGATGCGTTGCAGCGGCAGATCGAGGAGAAAGCGATCGCTACGATCGCGCTGCGGCAGCCGATGGCGATCGACCTGCGCGCACTGGTGGCGATGCTGCGGATCGCCAACGATCTCGAACGGGTCGGCGATCTGGCCAAGAATATCGGCAAGCGCGTGCTCGCTGTTTCCGGCGATAATTCGCAGCGCGCGCTCATGCGCGGCCTCAAGCATATGGCGGCTTTGGTCGTGGCGCAGCTCGCGGCTGTTCTCGACGCCTTTGTCGACCGCAATCCCGCCAAGGCGCTGCGGGTGTGGAAGGCCGACAAGGAAGTCGACGCGCTTTATGTTTCTTTGTTCCGGGAACTAATCACCTATTCGATGGAAGACCCGGGCACGATCTCGATGTGCATCCATCATCTGTTCTGCGCCAAGAACATCGAGCGCATGGGCGATCACGCCACCAACATCGCCGAAGCCGTGCACTATATGGTCGAAGGGCAGGCCATCGCCGGCGAGCGTCCGAAGGGCGATGTTTCGAGCTATTCGGGCGAATCGCTGGAATTTGCCCGCAAGGTTCTGGCCTAAATTCTGGCCGTACGCCTACAACGGTGTGGCGGCGCATTGCCGGTCCGGCGTTTTGACTGCACGCCTGGTCGGCGAGTGACAATATGTCCCTAGCGCCACGCGTTTTTCTTTAGCCGTCCGACACGACTGTTGGAGGCGCCGCAAGGTCGCCCGCTGAGGAACCCAAACAGGCTCTGGCCGGTTTGGGCCAAGGGCGCCGAGCCAGCGCGCCTCTGTTCCGTGCGTGGAACCGGCTTGCGAACAGCCAGAACCAAGTGAGAGAGCGATGCGCCCTGGAGTCAACGAAGACGAGCGGCCGACCGAGGACGATCAGTGCCGGGAAAAGCTTGGACCACGCGGCATTCCGGGCCAACCCGACACAGCCAAGATGACCCCGCAGCAAAAAAAGAACATGCCGGCGGTCGGCGATTTTGACGGCCATACCGCCTAGAGCATGTCCGGAAAAACGTACCCTCCGGCTTGAGCCGATGGATGGAGGCCGATTTTCAAGATCGCGACTGGCTACGTCCCCTCTCTGGCCGCTGGCGCGGCCTGCCTCTCCCCGGAGGGGCGAGGCAAAGAATGCCGGGCCCTAACCTCGCCCCTTCGGGGAGAGGCCGCGCGAAGCGCGGGAGAAGGGAAGTAGCCAGTCGGAGTTATACTCCGGCGCAGATTGGCTGACGTCGCCGCTGAGCGTGTTTGCGCTCGCCCAGCTCTATTTGTCGGGCGATAGCGGAATATCCACACCGCCCGTGATGTGCTTTGTTGGCCCATCCGCACCGGGCATCACGTCGAAGGCGAAAATATCGGTCGGCAGCCACAGCGTGGCGCAGGCGTTGGGAATGTCGACAACGCCGGAGATGTGACCCTGCACCGGCGCCGTTCCCAAAATCGCGTAGGCCTGGGCCCGCGAATAGCCGAACTTGGTCAGATATTCGATGGCGTTCAAACAAGCCTGCCGGTAGGCGATGTGAACGTCGAGATAATGCTGCGTGCCGGCTTCGTCGACGGAGATGCCTTCGAAAATCAAATAGTCATTATAAGTCGGCACGATCGGCGATGGTTTGAAGATCGGATTCTTGATGCCGTATTTCGCCATGCCGCCTTTGATCAGGTCGACTTTCAGATGCAGCCAGCCCGCCATCTCGATGGCGCCGCAGAAGGTGATCTCGCCGTCGCCCTGGCTGAAATGCAGGTCGCCCATCGAGAGGCCGCCGCCCTTCACATAGACCGGGAAATAGACCTTCGAGCCGCGCGACAGATCCTTAATGTCGCAATTGCCGCCGTGCTCGCGCGGCGGCACGGTGCGGGTGCCTTCGGCCGCGATCTTGTTTTTCACGTCACCCTTCGCGGTACCGCAGTGCGCGGTCGCCGCGAACGGCGCATTGGCCAACGGCGGCACGCGGGTTGGATTGGTCGCGATCAGCGCCGTCTCACGCGCGTTCCACGAATCGAGCAGCTTCTGGTCCGGCAGACAGCCGATCAAGCCCGGATGAACAAGCCCGGCGAAGCTTACGCCGGGCACGTGGCGGGAGTGCGTGTAAAGTCCAGAAATATCCCAGATCGACTTCTGCGCCAGCGGGAAGTGGTCGGTGAGAAAGCCGCCGCCATTCTTTTTGGAAAAGAATCCGTTGAAGCCCCAAGGGCTCTCCGGGAGAATGCCGATGTCGAGAATATCGACGACCAGAAGGTCGCCCGGCTCGGCGCCATGCACACCGATCGGTCCGGAGAGAAAGTGAACGATGCTGAGATCGATATCGCGGACATCATCGGCGGAATCGTTGTTCTTGATGAAGCCGCCGGTCCAGTCATAGGTCTCCATCACGAAATCTTCGCCGGGCTTCACCCACTCGATGATCGGGATATCCGGATGCCAGCGGTTGTGAATGAGCTCGTTCTTGTAGGGCGATTCCTTGAGGTCAATCTTGACGACTGTTTTGGGCATGTTCGTTCCTCCCGTTCAACGTGGCATCATTCAAATCGGCATACGTTGTGTAAGGCTCACACCGCGAGATAGCGGGCGATCGTCGCCTCGTCGACCTGATCGCGCGTGTCCACATGCACGATGCGGCCGCCCTCCATGACCAGGATGCGGTCGGCGACATCGAGCACGAAACTCAGAACCTGCTCGCAGACCAGGATGCAGATATTGCGGATGCTGCGAATTTCCTGCAGCAGCCGCGCCAGATCCTTGATGATCGACGGCTGAATGCCTTCGGTCGGCTCGTCCAGCAGCAGGACTTTCGGGTCGCTCGCCAGCGCGCGCGCGATCGCCAATTGCTGCTGCTGGCCGCCGGACAGATTGCCGCCGCGACGGCCGGCGAACTCGGCCAGGATGGGAAACAGGTCGTAGATCTGCTGCGGGACCTGGCTCTTGCCGGTGACCACGAGCCCGGTCTCGATATTCTCCCGCACCGTCATGGTGCCGAAAATCTGCCTCCCCTGCGGCACGTAGGCGAGCCCGTGCGCGACGCGCTGGTAACTCGGCAAACCAGCCACGTCAGCGCCGTCGACGAGAATCTTGCCCGTGCGCGCCGGCATGACGCCCATGAGCGATTTCATCAGCGTCGACTTGCCCATGCCGTTGCGTCCGACCAGCGCAACGATCTCGCCGGCCTGCGCCGACAAGTCGATGGCATGCAGCACTTCGCTCTGCCCGTAAGCCGCGGACAAATTGTGAACCTGAAACATCGCGCCGCCCTCGCCGCCCTCAGTGACCAAGATAGACTTCCTTGACCTTCGGATTGTTCTGCACCGCCTGCATGTCGCCTTCGGCGAGCACCTTGCCCTGATGCAGCACCGTCACCCGGTGGGCGATGCTCTCGACAAATTTCATGTCGTGCTCGATGACGATCACGGAGCGGTTCTTGATGATCTCCTTGAGCAACTCCGCGGTCCTGGCGCGCTCGGATATGCTCATGCCGGCCACCGGCTCATCGAGCATGAGCAGCTCCGGGTCCTGGATCAGCAGCATGCCGATCTCCAGCCACTGCTTCTGGCCGTGGCTGAGCGTCTCCGCCGAGCGCTCGAGCATCTCTTCCAGAAAGATCATGGCGGCGATCTCGCGCACGCGTTCGATGACCTCCGGGGTGCGCTTCCAGAACAGCGCGCCGGCGACGTCGCGGCCGCGTGGCACCGAAAGCTCGAGATTTTCGAACACGGTCAGGTCTTCGTAGATCGTCGGCGTCTGAAACTTGCGGCCGATGCCGCGGCGGACGATCTCCTGCTCCTTGCAGCCGGTGATCTCCTGATCCTTGAACTTGATCGAGCCGCCGGAGACTTTGGTGCGTCCACAGATCAGGTCGAGCACCGTGGTCTTGCCGGCCCCGTTCGGACCGATAATGACGCGCAGCTCGCCGTAATCGACGTAGAGGTTGAGATCGTTGACCGCCTTGAAGCCGTCGAACGAGACGGTGACGGACTCGAGCGCGAGCAAAAAATCGGTGCTGGAAGACATCGCGAAAGCGCTCCCCTCTTCGGTTATTCGGCCGGTGCCGGCCGCACGGCGGGCTCAGCGCGCCCGGAACCCTTCCAGAATCCCAGTCGCGGAATGACTTCGTCGGTGACCAGGCCGGCGATACCGCGCGGGAAGGCGACGACGACGGCGATGAACAATCCGCCCATGGCGAACAGCCAGAGCTCGGGGGACGCTTCGGAAAAGATCGTCTTCGCCCAATTCACCAACAGCGTTCCGGCGACCGCACCGACGATCGACTGCCGGCCGCCGACGGCGCAGAAGATCACCAGCTCGATCGACGGGACGATGCCGACGAAGGACGGCGACATGAAGCCGACCTGCAAGGTGAACAAGGCTCCGCCTATCCCGGCCATCGCCGAAGCGAGGCAAAAGACGAAGATCTTATAGTTGGCGACGTCATAACCGGAGAAGCGGACACGATCTTCCTTGTCGCGCACGGCAACGAGAATTCGGCCGAGCTTGCTCGCCAGCACAAAGCGCGCCACAAACATGGTCAGCAGCAGCAGGACGCAGCAGACGAAGTAGAGAATGTATTTGGCACTGTCGGTGCGGATATCCCAGCCGAGCAACGTGCGCAGGTCGGTAATGCCGTTGATGCCGCCGGTATAACCTTGCTGGCCGACGATCAGGATGGTCATCACCGCCGCCAATGCCTGGGTGATGATCGCGAAATAGACGCCGCCGACGCGCCGCTTGAACAACGCGGCGCCGAGAATGAAGGCAAGGATCGTCGGTACGGCGATCACGGCGATAAGCGCGAACGGCAGGTATTTGAACGGCACCCAGAAGAACGGCAGCTCGGTGAGCTGATTCCAGTCCATGAAATCGGGAATGCCGGGCGTGGACTGGATCTTGGTGTTGGCGACGCTCGAGGCCTCGAGCTTGAGAAAGGCGGCCATGCAATAACCGCCGAGCCCGAAAAACAGGCCCTGCCCCAAGCTGAGAATGCCCGTGTGGCCCCAGCAAATCACCAGGCCGATGGCCACGAACGCATAGGTCAGATATTTGCCAAACAGGTTCAGGCGGAAGATATCGAGCGCCAGCGGCAGAATGAGAAGAATAAGGACGGCGACGAGGGCAAAGCCGATCAGTTCAAGCCGTCGCGAGTCGAGACGGATAGTGGTCATCAGGTGCTACCTTCTCACCTTGAGGACGAACAAGCCTTGTGGGCGCAGCATCAGGATGCCGATGACGATCAGAAGCGTGAGCACCTTCGCCATCGAGCCGGTGAGGAAGAACTCCAGCGTCGACTGCGACTGCGAGATGGTCAGCGCCGACGCGATGGTACCGAGCAGGCTTTGCGCGCCGCCGAAGACGACCACAAGGAATGTATCGACGATGTAGAGTTGGCCTGCTGTCGGGCCGGTCGAGCCGATCATAGTGAAGGCGCTGCCGGCAATGCCGGCGATGCCGCATCCGAGCCCGAAGGTGAAGCGGTCGATCCGCCGCGTGTCGATGCCCACCGCGCCCGCCATCGTGCGGTTGGCGACGACGCTGCGCACCTGCAGGCCCCAACGCGACCGAAACAGCAACACGGCGACTGCGGCGGTGATCAGCAGCGTCAGCCCCATGACGAACAGACCGTTGATCTGCACCTCGATCGTTTCGGTAACGTGCAACGAGCCCATCATCCATTGCGGCAGTTCGACGCCGACCTCGCGCGCGCCGAACAGCGAGCGAAAACTCTGCTGCATGATCAGGCTGAGGCCCCAGGTCGCCAACAATGTGTCGAGCGGTCGCGCATAGAGCCGCTGAATCAGCGCCCACTCGACGAACAGCCCCGCCGCTCCCGAGACCAGGAACGCGATGATCATCGCAACGAAGAAGTATCCGGCGTAAAGCCCCGGCAGATAGCTCGCGAACAAGTGCGAGCAAAAATAGGTCATGTAGGCGCCGAGGATCATGAACTCCCCGTGCGCCATGTTGATGACGCCCATCTGGCCGAAGATGATCGCAAGCCCCAGGGCCATGAGCAGGTAAACCGAGAACAGGATCAGCCCGGCGAAGCCCTGCATCGCCAGAATTGAGCCAAGCTCACTGAACGAATAGCCAAACATCGCGCTGCCCTGCGGCCAGTTACGGGATTGGAATCGGAGCAAAAAGCGCCTCGGCGTTCACGGCGCCGAAACGCGCCGAAACGCTTACTGGTAGCCCTTCGGGAACGGATCCGGCTCCATCAGATCGGCCGTCTCGTAGATCACGTCGTACTGGCCGTCGTCGCGGGCGCGTCCGACCCGCGTCTTGCTCCACAAGTGATGGTTCTCGTGGATGCGCACATAGCCCTCCGGCGCGCCCTTGAACTCCACGCCGGGAGAAGCCGCCGCGATCTTGTCGATATCGAAGCTGCCCGCCTTTTCCGCCGTGAGCTTCCATAGCCACGGCCCGAGATAAGCGGCCTGCGTGACGTCGCCGATAACCGTCTTCTCGCCCCACATCTTTTTGAACGCCGGCACGAACGCCTTGTTGTTGGGATTGTCGAGCGACTGGAAGTATTTCATGCACGCATAGGCGCCAACGATGTTTTCGCCGCCGATGCCGAGGATTTCGTCCTCGGTGACCGAGATCGTCATCAGCGTCTGCTTGGTGAGGTCGATGCCGGCGGCCTTCAGCTGCTTGTAGAAGGCGACGTTCGAGCCGCCGACGATGATCGCGTAGATCACGTCGGGCTTCACCAGCTTCATCTTGTTGATGACGGAGTTGAACTGCGTGCTGCCGAGCGGGAAATACTCCTCGCCGACGACTTTCAGTTTGAGAACGTTTTCAATGTGCTTGCGCGCGATCTTGTTGGAGGTGCGTGGCCAGATATAGTCGGAGCCGAGCAGATAGAATGACTTGGCGCCCTTCTCCTTGGTAACCCAATTGAGGCCGGCGAGAATCTGCTGTGTCGCCTCCTGGCCCGTATAAATGACGTTCTTCGACTGCTCGAGGCCTTCGTAGAAGGTCGGGTAGTAGAGCATGCCGTTATATTGCTCGAACACCGGCAGCACCGCTTTGCGCGAGGCGGACGTCCAGCAACCCATCACCGCCGCGCACTTGTCCTGCACCAGAAGTTTCTTCGCCTTCTCGGCAAAGGTCGGCCAATCGCTGGCGCCGTCTTCCTGGATGAATTTGATCTTGCGGCCGAGCACGCCGCCTTCGGCGTTGATCTGCTCCATGGCAAGCTTTTCCGCCTCGACCGATCCGGTCTCGCTGATCGCCATCGTGCCCGTGACCGAATGCAGAATGCCGACCGTCACCTCAGTGTCGGTAACCGCCAAGCCGGTCGTGTTCACTTGCGCGGTCGGGGGCGCCTCGGCGCGCGCGAATTGCGGCATCATCGCCGCGGCAGACAGCGCCGCCGTCCCCATGAGCAGCCCACGGCGCGTGGGGGTAAGAAGACTTCCAGTGATTTTTTCCGAAGACATGCGACGCCTCGATTCAGCACCGGTTAAAACAACCATCGGGGCGAGCGGACCCCGCTCCCTGAATTGAGATTGCGTCGACTTATTGCAGTGCAGCATACGTCGATTGACGTATATGCCTACGTCGAATGGCGTATCATACTGCGAATTAACGGTGGGGAAGCAGCCAGTACGTTCAGGAACGACCGTTGCCTGAAATTTATTCTATTGCACCGCACACTGTACAATTTTTGCGCACGGGCGGTGCCGCGAGCTGGCTAAATTATCGAGCCGGGCGACCTAAACAAAGACAAACCATAGGGATGGAAGGGGCAAGCAAGGAGAGCGCGGATCGTCAGAGCATGAATTTAAGGTGATGCAGCTCATGACAGCGCAACAGCGCATCGTTCGCGTTCGGCGCAATTATAATCAGTGGGTGGCGAACCAGACACTGGAAGATTATGCGCTTCGCTTCACCGCCAAGACCGCGCGCCGCTGGTCGAGCCTGCGCGTCGCCAACACCGCGATCGGCGCCGTCTCTTTTCTGGCGCTGGAAGCCATCGGCGGATCGATTACCGTCAATTACGGCTTCATCAATGGCTCTGCCGCCATTTTGGTCGTCGGCATTCTCATCCTGCTGACCAGTTTGCCGATCGCCTATTACGCCGCGACCTATGGGGTGGATATCGACCTGCTCACCCGCGGCGCCGGCTTCGGCTATCTGGGGTCGACCATCACGTCGTTGATCTACGCGTCGTTCACGTTCCTTTTCTTTGCCATCGAGGCGGCGATCATGTCGCTTGCCTTCGAGATGTGTTTGGGCATTCCGCTTTTTTTAGGCTACGTGCTGAGTTCGCTGATCGTCATTCCGCTGGTGACGCACGGCATCACCTTTATCAGCCGCTTTCAGTTCTGGACGCAGCCGATATGGATCGCGCTGCATCTCTTGCCCTTCATCTTCATCGCCGGCGTCGATAGCGCCTCGTTCGAGCGTTGGACCAAATTCACCGGAATTGCCGGCGTCAGCGGGCGCTCATTCGACCTGGTGTTGTTCGGAACGGCCGCCACGGTCGTCTTTTCCTTGATCGCCCAGATCGGCGAGCAGGTCGACTTCCTGCGCTTTCTGCCGGCGCGGGGCACGCCGGGCAAACGCGCCTGGTGGGCCGCCTACCTTGCCGCCGGGCCCGGCTGGATCATTCCCGGAATGTTGAAGCTCCTTGCCGGGTCGTTCCTGGCCTTCCTCGCGGTAGAGCACTTCGTGCCGCTGCCGAAGGCGGTCGAGCCGACCCGCATGTATCTTGTCGCGTTCGGCTACGTGTTCTCTTCCCCGCAGGTGGCGCTCGCCTTCACCGGCGCATTTGTCGTCATCTCGCAGCTCAAGATCAACGTGACCAACGCGTACGCGGGCTCCATCGCCTGGTCGAATTTCTTTTCGCGCCTGACCCACAGCCATCCCGGCCGCGTGGTCTGGCTCGTCTTCAACGTGACCATCGCGCTCATGCTGATGGAGCTCGGCATTTTCAAAATGCTCGAGCACGCGCTTGGGCTTTATTCCATCGTCGCGGTGTCGTGGGTCAGCGCGCTCGTGGCCGACCTCGTGATCAACAAGCCGCTCGGGCTGAGCCCCGCCGGCATCGAGTTCAAGCGCGCGCACCTCTACGACATCAATCCGGTCGGCGTTGGCGCCATGTTCGCCGCCACGGCCGCGGGCACCGCCGCTTTTTGCGGCGTCTTCGGCGCCACGTTGCAGTCGCTCTCGTCGTTCCTGGCGCTTGCCGTCGCCTTCGCGATGGCTCCGCTCATCGCCTTCGCGACCAAAGGACGTTTCTATATCGCCCGCTCGCCGCGGCAAAACTGGAATGGCCAAGAGGTGATCGGGTGTTCCATTTGCGAACACCATTTCGAGGCCGAAGACATGGCCCATTGCCCGGCTTATTCGGGCGCCATCTGCTCATTGTGCTGCTCGCTGGAAACGCGCTGCCGCGACTGTTGCAAGCCGCAAGCGCGCGTCTCGAACCAGCTCCTGGCGTGGTTCGGGCAGGCGCTGCCGGCGCGCGCCGTCGACATCCTCAACACCCATGTCGGCCGTTATCTCGGCGTGTTGTCGCTTTTTGTCGGCGTCATCGGCGCGGTGCTGTCGATGGTCTATTTTCTGATCGCGCCCGACATGGAGGGGCCGCGCGAAATCCTGATTTCGACGCTGTGGACCGTTTTCTTCATTCTCATCATCATCGCCGGCGTCGCCGCCTGGCTGTTCGTCCTCGCCCAGGAAAGCCGTCGCGTGGCTGAGGAGGAGAGCCGCCGGCAAACCGATCTCCTCATGAACGAAATCGAGGCGCACAAACGCACCGACGCCAAGCTGCAAAAGGCCAAGGAGGTCGCGGAAGCGGCCAACACGGCCAAGAGCCGTCACGTCGTCGGCCTGAGCCACGAATTACGCACTCCGCTCAACGCCATCTTGGGCTATGCGCAACTTCTCGAGCGCGACCCCGCCATTCCGCAGCAACGGGTCAACGCCATCCGGGTGGTGCGGCGCAGCGCCGAGCATTTGTCCGGACTGATCGACGGCCTGCTCGATATCTCCAAGATCGAAGCCGGGCGGTTTCATCTGAGCCGCAACGAGGTGCAGTTCAGCGACTTTCTCGACGAGATCGTCGCCATGTTCCGCCTGCAGGCGATCGCCAAGGGTCTCGAATTCCAACACCTGCGCAGCGGTCGCTTGCCGGTCGTGATCCAGACCGACGAAAACCGGTTGCGGCAGATTCTCATCAACCTCTTGTCCAACGCCATCAAATTCACCGAGGCCGGCCGCGTCACCTTCCGCGTGCGCTACCTTCACCAGGTCGCCGAATTCACCGTCGAGGACACCGGCGTCGGCATTGACGGCGGCGACCTGGAGCGGATTTTCCAACCGTTCGAACGCGCGCGAACCGGCGGCGCCTTGGCCACAATCGGAACCGGGCTTGGGCTGACCATCACGAGCCTGTTGACCAAGATCATGGGCGGAGACATCTCCGTCAAAAGCGAGGTCGGCAAAGGCAGCACATTTCGCGTGAAACTCCTGCTCTCGGAGATAACGCGGCCGCGTATCGCGTCGACGATGGAATCTCGCGTACGCGGATATGCGGGTCCGCGGCAGACGGTTCTTGTGGTCGACGACAATGAGGTGCAGCGCATCCTGATCCGCGATTTGCTGGAGCCGCTCGGCTTCGTCGTGCTGAGCGCGGCAGGCGGCCGCGAGTGCCTGCAAATCGTCGAGCGGACCAATCCGAATCTCGTCTTGCTCGACATCGCCATGCCCGAGATGGACGGCTGGGAAGTGGCACAGCAGTTGCGTCGCCGTCACGGCAAACGTCCGGCGATTCTCATTCTGTCGGCGAACGCGATCGATCCCCACCACATGCTCGAAGCCGAGCGGCTTTATGACGACACCATGATGAAGCCGATTGATCTTCGCCAGTTGCTGAAAAAGATTCATGCGCTGGTCGACATCGAATGGCTCTACAGCAACGACGTGCCGCCGCCGGACTCTCCGCCCACCGCGGCGCAGCTGGCCGCAACGCTGCCGGCGGGATGCGATATCGACGAGCTCATTCAGCTCGGCGAGATTGGACACGTCACCCGCATTCTCGAGCGGCTAGGCGAGATCGAGAATAGCGCCCCGGAGTGTCGGGAGTTCATCGGACGCATGCGCTCCATCGTGAACGCGTTTGATTTCAGACGCTACGTGGCGGCGCTGCAGGAGGTTCGTGACGCTCATGCCTAAGAGCGACAGCCGCGACATCGTGCTCGTGGTCGACAATTCCCCCGAAACGTTGCGGTTATTGACCGACGCTCTTGAGGATGCCGGAATGACCGTGCTGGTCGCGCGCGAAGGCGAGCACGCTCTTTCGATTGTCGAGAGGATCGTCCCCGACGTCATTCTCATGGACGCGCTGATGCCGGGAGCCGACGGCTTCACCACCTGCCGGAAGCTCAAACAGAAGCCGACGCTGGCGCATGTGCCGATCATTTTCATGACCGGGCTGACCGACACCGAGCACATTATTCAAGGATTGGAGGCCGGCGGCGTCGATTACATCACCAAACCGATTGTGCCCGGCGAGGTGCTGGCGCGCATTCGCGTGCATCTCGCCAATGCCCGCATGGCGCACGGTGCGCGCACCGCGCTCGATACGTTCGGGCGCTTCCTCATGGCGGCCAACCGCGCCGGACGCGTTCTCTGGTACACGCCGCAGGCGGCGAAGCTGCTGCGGCTCGCCTTTACCGACTTCGACCGGGAAGGCTACGTGCTGCCGAATGAAATTCAGACCTGGCTGCGCCAGTGTGCGGCGGCGCCTTCCGGCGCGGAGGCAGCAGCAAATTTAAAGGATCGCACGTTGGCGAGCGGCGTGCACCTGATCTATATCGGTCAGATCGGAGCCGATGAGTTTCTATTGCGTCTGGTGGAAAGCGGCATCAACGACGACCGCACCTTGCTCAAACAAAAGCTCGCGGTCACCGATCGGGAAGCCGAAGTCCTGCTCTGGATCGCCCGCGGCAAATCGAACCGCGATATTGCGGAAATTCTCGACCTGAGCCCGCGCACAGTGAACAAGCACCTCGAGCAGATCTATGCCAAGCTCGGTGTCGAGAACCGCACTTCGGCGGCGGCGCTCGCGGTTCGCACCATGGGCATTCGCTGACCAATACGCGGGCTCGCGCAACGGACGACCTCGGCCTAACTCGCGCACAACGCCGCTGCGGCCTCCGTTAACCGTCCGTTAGGGTTAACACTCTATTGCTGACCAGCCCGCGGCGATGGAACGGCCGGCGCCGCGAGCCCTGTTTTGGCAGCAATCACAATGCGTCGGACCGTCAGGGCTACCGTTCGCGCTCACCGCCTGTTGGCTTCGACCGCCCTGCTTGCCGTCGTGGCGACGGCAGTGGCGGGATGCCAAACAATGCAACTGCCGGAGACCACCGCCGCACTGGCGCAAGAACTCGCTGCCTATCGCCGGCGCCGACACCAACGGCACCGATCCTCGCCGGGACCTGGACGTCTACAGCCAGCAGTATCGCGCCAATTCGGCTGATGTCGACGTAGCGATGCGTTACGCGCAAGCGCTACGGCGAACCGGGCAGCGCGCGCAAGCTGTCGCCGTGCTTGAAAAGGCCTCGATCGCAAATCCGCACAACAAGACTGTGCTCGGCGCCTACGGCCGCGCTCTCGCCGAAGCCGGAAGCTACGAGCAAGCCTTGCAGGTGCTCGACCGCGCCCACACCCCGGATCAGCCGGACTGGCACATCCTGTCCGCACAGGGGGCGGTGCTCGATCAGATGGGCCGTCACCCCGATGCCCAGCGCTATTATCTGACAGCCCTCAAGATCGCCCCCGACGAGCCCTCGGTGCTTTCCAACCTTGGCCTCTCGTACGCGCTGTCGAAGAATCTGCGCGAGGCGGAAGCGACGCTGCGCCGCGCCGCTGCGCAGCATCCCGTCGATGCGCGCGTGCGTCAGAACCTCGCCCTGGTGGTCGGCCTGCAAGGCCGCTTCGCAGAAGCCGAAAGCATCGCTCGCGCCGACTTGCCTGCGGACGAAGCCGCCGCTAACGCGGCCTATCTCAAGCAGATGCTTGCCCATCGCAAAGACCTGCGTGATACGACGCGCAACGCACACGCCGACGCGAGCTGACCGACGCCACTTCGAGCGGCCAACCTCGTGGGCAAATGCGCCGAGGACTAGATTAGCAGCAATCACTGCGCCAATTCACCGCGCCTATTGTATCGCCATGACCTTGATGGCGGCCGGCCCGAGAATGACGACGAACAACACCGGCAGAAAGAACAGGATCATCGGCACGGTGAGCTTCGGCGGCAACGCTGCCGCCCTCTTTTCCGCTTCCGACATGCGCATGTCGCGATTTTCCTGTGCCAGCACCCGCATCGTGGTGCCGAGCGGCGTGCCGTAGCGTTCCGCCTGCTGCAAGGCAAGACACACCGCTTTTACCCCTTCGAGCCCTACGCGTTGTGCAAGATTTTCGTAAGCCTGCCGGCGGTCGGGCAAATAGGACAGCTCCGCGGTCGTCAGCGTGAATTCCTCGGCAAGCTCGACCGATTGCCCGCCGATCTCGTCGCTGACCTTTTGAAAGGCCGCCTCGACCGACATGCCCAATTCAATGCAGATCAGCAGCAAATCGAGCGCGTCGGGGAACGCACGTTTGATCGAAGCTTGTCGCCGCGTGATCTTGTTTCGCAGATAGATGTTCGGACTTATCATGCCGAAATAAGCCGCGCCGATGGCGATGCCGAGCTTGATGATCGCCGGCTGATCGAGCTGGATGACGATGAAAACATAAAACAGCGCCAACACCAGCATGACGATCGGCATCACCATGCGGAAGAACAGATAGGTGACATAGGGCGCGTGGCCGCGATAGCCGGCCTGAACCAGCGACAGGCGCGCTTTCTCCTCGCCGACCCACTTCGAAAGATTGAAGTTGTGGACAACCGTGTTCATGTACGCTCGCGGCGATTGCCGCAGCGTGACCTTGTTGCCCAGCGCCATGCGTTCCCGCTCGCGCTTCCTCAGTCTCTCTCGCTCGAACGCCACCGCCCTCATGCGGATCGACAGCGTGTCGCGCACCAACAGCGGCATCGCGAGCGTCAGCACGGTGGCGCCGGCGGCGATGGCCGCAAATATCATGGTGAGAAATTGCGCGTCGATGAATTGCTCGAGCGTCCGCAGCATGGTCTGTCCTAAAAATCGAAATTGATCATCTTGCGCATGACCATGATGCCGATCGACATCCAGACGGCGCATCCAAGCATCATCATGCGGCCGAGCGGTTCGGTCCACAAAAGCGAGATGTATTGCGGACTGGTGATATAGACGATGATCATCACCGCAATCGGCAGCGCGCCGATAATCGACGCGGAGGCTTTGGCTTCCATCGACATCGCCTTGATTTTCGCCTTCATCTTCTTGCGATCGCGTAACACCCGCGACAGGTTGCCGAGCGCCTCGGAGAGGTTGCCGCCGGCGCGCTGCTGGATCGATATGACGATGCCGAAGAAGTTCGCTTCCGGCACCGGTATCTCTTCATAAAGTTGCTGGCAGGCCTCGCCGATCGGAATGCCGATCGCTTGCGTTTCGATGATGCTGCGGAATTCGCTGCGCACCGGCTCTTGCGCTTCGGTTGCAATTAGTTTGAGGCTGTCGAGCAGCGGCAAGCCGGCCTTGATGCCGCGGACGACGACGTCGACGGCATCGGGAAACGCCTCGAGGAACTTCGCCTCCCGGCGCTTCTTCAGCAACGACAGCGCCCAGAATGGGAGCCCGCCGCCGGCCGCGAAGGCGATCCCGATCGCCGGCAGAAGTCCGGTGCCGATCAGCATGAGAATGACGAAGACGACAAGTCCTAGCGAACTGCAAATCACGATGAAACGGCGGGGTGTCCAGGACAATCCCGCCTGCGCCAGTCGTAGCGAGAGGGGAATGCGTTTGGAAGTCTTCTGCCGCGCTTCCAGTTGTTTGAGGGTATCCTCGACCTGCTCGCGTCGTGACCTCTGGCCGCTCCGCGACACGCGCTGCGGAATCGGCTCCCGGCGCGCGACGCTCGCCATCCGGCGCTCGGTCTTGCGCTCTCCCGACAGCAGCGGATAGAGGAAAACCCATGCCACGCCGCCGATCGCGATGGCGACCATGACGAAGATCAGCGAGGTGTTCATCGTTGTCCCCTCACTTCAGCGGATCGCCCGCCGCGGCGTCGATCGCCGCAGCCAAACGCTGCTCTTCGCCGAAATAGCGCGCACGATCCCAGAACTTCGGCCGCCCGATGCCGGTCGAGCGATGATGTCCTGTCAGATTGCCGTCGGCGTCCTCGCCGGTAATGTCGTAGACAAAGAGATCCTGCGTGATGATGACTTCGCCTTCCATGCCGACCACTTCGGTAATGTGGGTTATCCGCCGCGAGCCGTCGCGCAGTCGCGCCGCTTGAATGACGACGTCGATCGAGCCGACGATCATTTCGCGGATGGTCCGCGAGGGCAGAGAATAACCGCCCATCGTGATCATCGATTCGAGGCGCGAGAGCGATTCACGCGGCATGTTGGCGTGCAGCGTACCCATCGAGCCGTCGTGACCGGTATTCATGGCCTGCAACAGGTCGAACGCTTCCGGTCCGCGCACCTCGCCGACGATGATGCGTTCCGGCCGCATGCGCAGGCAGTTGCGCACCAGATCGCGCATGGTGATCTGGCCTTCGCCCTCGAGATTCGGCGGCCGCGTTTCCAGCCGCACCACATGCGGCTGCTGGAGCTGCAATTCGGCGGCGTCTTCGCAGGTTACGATGCGCTCGTCGTTGTCGATGTAGCGGGTCAGACAATTAAGCAGCGTCGTCTTGCCGGAACCGGTGCCGCCGGAAATAAGCACGTTCACGCGGCAGCGCCCGATCACCTTGAGGATCTCGGCGCCTTCCGGCGAAATCGAGCCGTAGCGGACCAACTGCTCGAGCGTCAGCTTATCCTTGCGGAATTTGCGGATGGTCAGCGCCGGTCCGTCAATCGCCAACGGCGGCACGATGGCATTGACGCGCGAGCCGTCCGGAAGACGCGCGTCGCAGATCGGCGAAGCCTCGTCGACGCGCCGGCCGACCTGGCTGACGATGCGCTGGCAGATATTGAGCAACTGCTGATTGTCGCGGAAGCGGATGCCGGTCTTCTGAATTTTGCCGCCGACTTCGATATAGACCGTGCCGGAGCCATTCACCATGATGTCGGCGATTTCATCGCGCGCCAATAACGGCTCGAGCGGGCCGTAACCGAGCACGTCGTTGCAGATATCGTCGAGCAGGTCCTCCTGCTCGGCGATCGACATCACGATATTTTTGATCGCGATGATTTCGTTGACGATGTCGCGGATCTCTTCGCGCGCCGAATTGGCGTCGAGCTTGGCGAGCTGGCCGAGATCGATCGCTTCGATCAGCGCACCAAATACCGTACCCTTGGTTTCGTAGTAGCTGTCGGAGCGCCGCAGGTCGACTGCGGTCGGAACCTGCTGCGGCGGCGGCGCCGGTCCGGCGCCGCTGCGCGTTGTCTGCGGCGCGCCGAGAATTGGCGCACCCAGCCCCGCCGACGGGAATGGCGCACGGCCGCCCTGCGGCGAGCCTGCCGGCAAAGATGACGGCGGCGCCGAACGAGCGGCGGGCTGCGGCCGTTCCGCGACGGCAGCCGCGGAATTACCCGGGGAGGAAGAACGCTTACCAAACACGAACGCAACTCCAACAAACGCCGACTGTCTACGAAGGTCGTTGCAGCAGCTTCTCGATCAGTGGCGACAATAAACTGGAACTCTTCTTTTTTGGTTCGATCCGACCGGTCAATTTCTGCGCCAATTGCCGCAGGATATCGGCGGTGCGGTGGTTGGCCGAAATCTCGGCGATCATCTGACCGTTGTTGGCGGCGGAGCCGAACAATTGCGGCTCGAACGGAATGATGGCGATCGGATCATCATCGAGCGCCTTGGCGAAATCGGCAGCCTTGATCTCCGGCCGCTTCGGCACACCGACCTGATTGAGGCAATAGAGCGGACGCTGGTCGTTGGGCCGCGCGGCCTTGAGAAAATCGTAGAGATTCTTGGTATTGCGCAGGTTGGCCAGATCGGGCGCCGCGACGATGAGGATATCGTCGGCGCCCACCAGGGTTTGTCTGGTCCAGCCGCTCCACAGGTGCGGGACATCGAGAACGACGCTCGGCACCGTCGCGCGCAGCGAATTGAATATCGCCTCGAAAGCGTCGGTGCCGAAATCGTAGACCTGATCAAGCGTCGCCGGCGCCGCAAGCAAGCTCAGATGATCGGTGCATTTCGAGAGCAGCCGGTCGATAAACGCATTGTCGATCCGATCGGGCGAGAATACCGCTTCCGCTATCCCCTGCGGCGGATCCTGATTGAAGTCGAGGCCGGCGGTGCCGAAAGCAAGATCGAGGTCGGTGACGACTGAATCAAGCATGAGATCGCGCGCGATCGAAAAGGCGACATTGTGCGCAATCGTCGAGGCGCCGACACCGCCCTTGGCACCGACGATGGCGATGACACGGCCGACCGGCTTGGCGTCCGGAGCCGAGAACAAGCCACAGACGGACCGCACGACCTGAAGCGCGCTCACCGGCGCGATCAAATAGTCGCTGACGCCACGGCGCACCAGCTCGCGATAGAGCGCGACGTCGTTCATGCTCCCGATAATGATTACCCGCGTCTGCGCATCGCAGACCGGCGCCAGCTGATCGAGCCCGCGGAGAATGTCCTCGCTGCGATTTTCACTTTCGAGGATGATGACGTTCGGCGTCGGCGCATTCTGGTAGGCTTCAACGGCCGCGACCATGCCGCCCATCTGCATGCGCAGATGCGCCTTGGCCATGCGCCGATCTTCGCCGGCCGCCTGAATGGCGGCCGCCGCCTCGACCGTTTCGCAAAAAGCCTGCACGGAGATGCGCGGCGCCGGCGCAATGCGCTCTTCGCGGCCGGCGACATCTGCCGGCGCGCCGTCCGACCAGGCGGTCTGGCTAGCGGGCTTCATCATACTCAGGCGACAACATCATTTGCCAACGTCACTAATTTTGCCCGCATTATTATCGGGATACGAAGTCGAGGGATTTTGACCGGCGCGATATTTTTCAAGAACCGTGGTGCGGCGCATGGTGTAGCTTGGTGTTTCCCCGCGCGGCTGCACGAGGTCCGCCGGTTCGTCGACCATGGCGGCAAGGTTGCGTTGCGTCGAGCAGCCGTGATTCCAGATTGGCTGATTTTCAAAATAGTTGCGGTTGAAACTCGGGCCGATATCCTCGGGCCAGAGGCCGCAAGGTCCCGCCTGGGCCATGACGCGCGGATAGCTGATGCGAATGGGCGCGATATGCGGCCCGGGCGCCTGATAGCCGCGCACGACGATGCCATTGGGCGGCACGCTCGTGGCCGCCAGTATCGAGCGGATCGTGTGAACGGTGTCGGCTGCCGCGCGCTCGTTGCTGGCACCGACCGGAAGTTCGATGGCGATGCCGCCGGCACTCTCGCGCCGCCAGCGATGGCCGAACTGCGCTACCTCGGCGCGCTGGGCGGCATTGAGCTCGCCGCGACTGGTACCGACAAACACCTCCAGTGTCTGATTGCCTTCGGTCATGCTGATCGGATGGCGCTGGCGATAATCGTAGGGAACGTCAGGAGCGCCCGCCGTCAGTTCTTGATCAGTATTGCAGGCGCACAGAAATATCGCGCTGGCGCCGACGACGGCCGCGCGCGCCACCAGTCCGCCCGCCGCCGCGCGGAGTCTCGCGAACTCCTCGGCAACCGCCATGCGGCCAATTCCCATTATCGTCTCCCTCGCGCTGCAACTTCAGTCGAGAATGAAACCGTATTTGCCCCGGTAATTGTCGGGCGGATCCGGCATGCCGCCGACGCCGTAGATGCGATTGAACCGGCCGAGCAACACTTGCGCCGGGTCGCTCGGATCGGCGAAGCCGTCGTCGGGCCGCGACAGATCCTTCTGCGCCACGGCGTGCACCACATAGGGCGTGACCAGCACCATCAGCTCGGTCTGCTGGTTGATGTAGTCATTGCTCTTGAAGAGCGGCCCAAGAATCGGAACTTCCGCCAGCCCCGGTAGACCGTTCATTTGGTGCTTGGTGTTGTTCTGGATCATGCCGGCCATGGCGAGCGCGCCGCCGGACGGAATCTCGACTGTAGTTTCGGCGCGCCGGGTGCGGATTGAGGGCACGTCGACGGTGACATTGCTGCCGGGAATCGGGATGGTGAGCGAATTCTGCGCCGAGATGTCAGAGACCTCGGTCATGACCCGAAGGCTGATGCGGCCTTCGCTCAGCACCACCGGCGTGAAGTGGAGACTGACACCGAATTTCTTGAATTCGATCGACGGCTGACAGGTGGTGGCCGCACCCGGCGTGCTCGACACCGGCGTGCAGGAATAGCCGTTCAGGATGGGAAATTCGCCACCGGCGAGAAACTCGGCCGTTTCGCCGGAAACGGCCGTCAGAGTTGGCTCGGCGAGCGTATGAATGACGCCGGCCTGCTCCATCGCCTGCAACGAGCCGGTGATCGACTTAAACGATGGAGCGATCGACGATTGACTGAGCGATTGACCAAATGCGCTGAACGGATTGGTGTTGTTGAAGTTGACGACCGTGCTGCCGAAGCCGAAACTGCCATTCAGATTGATGCCCAATTGTTTGATCAGGTCGCGCTCCACCTCGGCGACCGTCACCTTCAGCATGATCTGATCGCGGTTGCGCACCACGATCGCATTGACGACCCGGCTGCCGGAGCCGACGGCTTCGCTCGAGCTGACATTGAGAAGCCGCGTGGCGATGTCGAACGCCTGTTGCGCCTCGGCCTGACTTGAGACAAAGCCTGACAGGATCACGCCTTGTAATCCGACGCCCTCGACGCGGACGTCGGAATCCGGCAACACCTGCTTGATGGCCGCGCGGATGCCGTTGAGGTCGCGCGTCACGGCAATGTCGAGACCGGCGAGTTGCTTGCCTTCGGCGTCGAAGAAGAAAATGTTGGTCTGTCCGACCTCGTTGCCGATCACGTAGGCGCGGCGCGACGAGCGGATCACCGCATTGGCAATCTTTGGATTGGCGACGAGAACGTCCTTAATGTCGCGGGGAAAATCGATCACCAGCGACTTGCCAAGGCCGAGCGCGACCGAGCGCGAGCCGAAATCGCTGGCCGCAACGGCGACGGCCTGCGGGTCGCCGTACAATTCCGCCGCTATCGCGCTGCGGTGCGGCGACGCCGTAACCAGAGCGCACGCCAGAGCTGACGCGAGCGCCGCCGCACGGATCGGTGTCCCAAGTCGCATCTTGAAGTCCCTCCGCGCGCTCATGGTGCTGCCGATTGGGCGCTGACACCGAACCGCACCGTGTTGATCGTCCGCGATTGCTTTTCCTTCGGCGGGTCGCCGCCTTCGGGCGTCGGCGACTGGGAATCGAGCAGGCTGCGCAGCGTCAGGGAGATGGTGCCGAGCTGACGCGCGAGCGCCAGCATCTCGGCTTGCTGCGGATCGAGCTCGATGGTGACGGTCTTGCCGACGGCCGTCTTCTGCCCTTCCTTGTCCTCAATCGATTGATCGACCGCGAGCACCCGCACATTCCGCAGGATAGTTTCGCTGATATATTTCTCGACGCCGCCGACCTTCTCTGCCCACTTGTCACGGCGCGTCAGGATGACATCGACGTGGTCGTTCGGCAGGATGAAACCGCCCGCGTCACTTTCCGGTGTTATGTCGATCGCGATCGCACGCATGCCCTGCGGGAGAACCGCAGCCATGAAGCCGCCGCCCCTGGCCAGTACGACTTTGGAATCGCGAATGGGCTCGCCCGCCACCATCGGCGAGCGGACCATCGCGCCGACGAACTCCTTGATTGCATCCGGCCGGTCGCTCTTTCTGACCAGAGCCGAGCTCGCCGACGCTGCCGGCCAGGTCTGCCAGCCGACATCTCCCTCGTTGATCACCTGCCCGGTATTGAGATCGGTTTTGGCGACCAGGACATCCGTCGTGGCCAGCGGCGGCGGCGGTGGCGGGGGCGGTGGCGGCGCGGGTGTGCGATTACCGCTCGCGAGCATGGCCGCTATCGCACCGGCAGCAAGCGCGATAACCAACACGATGAGCCGGGAGCGCCTCATTGTCCCTCAGTTTCCCACGCCGCAAAGGCGGCCCGACAGGCCGCGGTGCCGGAATTTCATCAGTTAAACGTCAAGGCATGGTTAATGAGCCGTATCCAATCGCGTTAACGGCAGTCGGTTCCACGCCAGTTGCGGGCCCTGCCGGACGCAAAAGATTAATTTGTCGGGCCGCCGCATGCCTCGGCGGCCAGCACGGCTCAGCGGCCGATCGCCGCCATCCACTCGGTGTGCGGGTAGACGACCAGCGCCGAGGCCGCCAGCGCGATGCCATACGGCACGCCGCTATCACTGCGATGCAACCGCTCGGCCCAAGGCAGCCCAGCGAACACCGTCGGCAACGGCATGCCGCGGAAGTAGATGACCGCAAGCGTCAGCGCGCCGCCGAACAGCGAAGCGTAGAAGAGATAGTCAAGCAGGTGGGCAAAACCAAGCCAGAGCGCCGTCGCCGAGGCTAATTTGGCATCGCCGCCGCCGATCCAGCCGCAAGCAAAAAAGACAAAGACGACCGCTAGAACGACCGCAGCGGCGCCGACATGCGACACCAAACCCGCGGCGCTCATGCCGGTAAGGACGGCGAGCAGGCCGAAGCCGGCAACGAGAATGATCGAGACCCGGTTGGCGATCGTCATGGTGAGCAGATCGCTCGAGGCGGCGAATGCCATCACCGCCGGAAACAGCGTCAGCTCGATCGCTTTAACCAACATGATCATGGAGCGGCAGTCCTCGAGCGACCCATACTGCGATGACATGCAGCGCGCGCAAGGTTACGCGTGCAGAGCCCGATTGATTGCGGCCGCGATTGCGGCAAAGCGCCGTCCTGAAACTGAAAGGGCTCCGGGACAGACCGGAGCCCTTTCAGGACGGTTCATCAATCGCGCTTACTTGAGCTGCGTGGAGATGCTGGTGAACGTCGTATTCAGCTTGGTGCCGAGGCCGTTCACAACGGCGATGATCGCGACGGAGATGCCGGCGGCGATCAGGCCATATTCGATAGCCGTGGCGCCCGACTCGTCCTTCACGAAACGCGAAACGAGGGTCTTCATCAAATGGCTCCTTTAGGTCCCACACGTACTGTCTGTCTGAGCTCGACCCAACGGCTGTTGTCCCAGTCCACTTGGATCGCGGATGAAGCTAACAACGAGACATTGCGATGCGGTTAAATCGATCACCGAAATACCGCCACATCGCGGCGTTCTATCGCGTGGTTAACAGCGCCTTTGCAATTATAAATAAATCTGAATGTGAACGCCGAGTTGCAACAACCCCGCCCAATAACAAAGAAATATTTCGAGCGCGTATCCGCAGAGATTACAATTGTCGCAACTCTGCGACGCTCGTGCCGCAGGCCCGGGAATCGTTTCAATTCATCGCGCATTAATGCGCGTCCACGATATCTGAGACGGCGCGCCCGAGCCCACGCATCCGCGCACGCCGCGCGGAAGCCGGATGCAAACAAACCCAAACAGCGGGAAGTGATCGTCACATGAGTCAAGAGCTGCTCGCCTTCGCCGTCGACGTCGGCAAGACTTTCATGCGCGGCGTGCCGATATCGCTGGCGCTGGCGCTCGTGTTCACCGTCTTGACCTGGTTCTGGGCATGCAATCCAGGCCGTCCGTGGTGGCGCAAGCCCGATATCATCACCGATGTCTGCTATTGGCTGTTCATCCCGGTCATCACCCGCTTCTTGCGGATCGGCATGCTGATCGCAGGCGCCGCGGTGTTGTTCGGCATCACCACCGCCGACGGCCTGATCGCGTTTTATCAGGACGGGCACGGCCCGCTTGCGGCGCTGCCGCTTGTTGCGCAGATGATCGTCTTTTTGATCGGCGAGGATTTCATCCTTTATTGGTCGCACCGGCTGTTCCACGGCAATCACCTTTGGAAATACCACGCCGTGCATCACTCGTCGGAAGAACTGGAATGGATCTCGGCGGCGCGTTTTCATCCGGTCAATCTGTTCCTCGGCGCCGTGCTTGCCGACGTCATCATGTTGCTCATCGGCATTTCGCCCAACGTCTTCGTCGTACTCGGACCGATCACGATCGCCCACTCGGCTTTCGTTCACGCCAATCTTGACTGGACCCTAGGGCCGTTCAGATACGTGATCGCAAGTCCGGTCTTTCACCGCTGGCATCACACCGCCGCCGAGCGCGGCGGCGAGAAGAATTTCGCCGCGACCTTCCCAGTGCTCGATCTCATGTTCGGCACCTTCTACATGCCGCGTGGCGTATTGCCCGACCGCTACGGCATCGACGACAAGGAATTCCCGGCGGGCTTCGGCAGCCAGCTCGCCTATCCGTTCAAGAGCAAGCCTGCGGTCGCCGAAACCCCGGCAGCCGCGCGCTGATCGGGGGCCTCGCGATAAGGGGGCGGTTTGCGTTTCCTTCATCAATTTCCGCTCAATTCGGGAGGTAAGGTGTGAAGCTTCGGTTGCCGGGTCCCGCGTAGCGTTTCGGAGAGTATCGATGGCGGCCTCGTCCGCGCTCGGCCGGCTGAGATTGAGCCCGCTGCACTGCCTCGCGACAGTTGGCGCTCTCTCGGCGGTCTTTCTGGCGATCGCCGCCGCGGTGCCGGCCGCGGCGGAGCCGCCGATTCCCTGGTCCGAAAAGATCACCGTCCACATGGACCAGGCCCGCCTTGTGCAATTGCCCGACCGGGCCGCCAACGTCATCATCGGCAATCCGCTGATTGCCGATGTTTCGATCCAGCCCGGCGGCCTGACCGTGATCACCGGCAAGAGCTACGGCGCCACGAACTTCATCGCCACCGACAAGCGCGGCGCGGTGCTGCTGGAAAAGTTCATCGAGGTGACCGGCCCCCGCGACCGCACCCTGGTCATGTATAACGGCACCGATCGCCAGACCTACAGTTGCACCCCCGAATGCTCGCGCCGTCTGACGCTCGGCGACTCGCCAGAACCCTTCGAAAAGACGCTCGGCGAGATCACTGCGCGCAACGCCCAGGCCACCGCCGCCGGCGCGTTATCGTCGGGACAAATTCAGCTGGATTCGCGCTCCGTCGGCACCAGCCCGCAGCAGCAGAAGCAACAACAGCAATAGCCGCGGTCACGGGATCGGCAGCGACGTCGTCGACTTGATCTTTTCCATGGCGAAGCGGGAGGTGACGTTCTTGAGCGGCACCGCCGCGATCAGCCGTTTGTAGAACGAGTCATAATTTGCCATGTCGGGCACGACCACACGCAACATGTAGTCGATGTCGCCGGCCATGCGGTAAAACTCCATCACTTCCGGCATGGCGCCGACCACTTTGGCAAAACGGTCCAGCCATTCCTGCGAGTGGTCGCCGGTCTCGACCGAGACGAAGACGGTGATACCGAGCCCGATCCGCTCCTGATCGACCAGCGCCACCCGCTTGAGAATCACGCCATCGGCCTCGAGCCGCTGAATGCGCTTCCAGCAGGGCGTCGACGACAAGCCGACCCGGCTGCCGATATCGGCGACCGACAGCGACGCGTCCTCCTGCAGGACGGTTAAAATCTTGCGATCTATGGCATCCATAGAAATATTCTTCCAATTGACTGCTTTGACTACGCTTTACATAGAAAAATATTTTGATCAAGAGGGAAACGCCATCCCCGCTATGCGCCCGGCAATAGGGCAAAACCAAGCTTCTTGCGGCCCTGCCACGTGCGCCGCTGCCAATTCCGGCTTGCGCGAAGCCGGCACAAACGTCACGCCCCGCCCTAGCCGTCGTCACCACCGGGCTTGATGTTCAGCCCGAGGACACTTGACCCGGTGTCCACACTGACGCGCCGCGAATCTCACAGACCGGCGAACCTCAGCGAGCAGAACCCCCGCATCGATTGCCGGGTCAAGCCCGGCAATGACGACGCGACAACAAAAAGAGGAAAGCGCTCTAGGCTCTCGTCAGAACGGCGCTGCCGCACTCGACGAAATCGCGGATGATGTGATGGGCAATCGCGATCGGCGGCGGCGTGGTCAGTTGCTGCGGGTGCTGGCGCAGCAGCATCGATTTCAGCTCGGCGCGATCGAACCAGCGTGCATCCTCGATCTCGCTTTCATCGATGACGATATGGTCGCCGACCGCTGCCGCGTGGCAGCCGATCATCAGCGAAGACGGAAACGGCCAAGGCTGCGAAGCGAAATATTTGACCTGCGTGCAAGTCACCCCCACCTCCTCGGCCACCTCGCGGCGCACGGCTTCCTCGATGGATTCGCCGGGCTCGCAAAAGCCCGCGAGGCAGGACCACATGGTCGGCGGAAAGCGCGGCGAGCGGCCGAGCACGCAGCGCTCGCCCTTGATCGGTAGCATGATCACCACCGGATCGGTGCGGGGAAAATGCTCGGCCTCGCAGACCGGGCAGTCGCGGCGCCAGCCAGCCTGCACCACCACGGTGGCCGCCCCGCAATTGGGACAGAAGCGATGCCGTGCATGCCAGCCGAGGATCGCCTTCGCCTCGGCGAGCGGCGGCACATGCACGGTGTCGACCTCGCCTTGCACCGCAATCGTGCGCAGATCGATGAATTTCAGATCGGCGCGCGCCTTCAGGGCTTCGATCGCGGCAGGATCGACGCCGATGCCGAAGCGCGGCGCATCGTGCAGCAATCCGAGAAAGACGATTTCGCGCGCGACACCGAGCGCGCGAGCCTCATCGACCGAGAACAGCGGATCGGGCAACGCGCCGTGCGCCTTGAGCACGATCGCTTCGCCGCCGATGACGTAGGCGCCGGCACGTTCGTGCCGAAGCAGCGCCGCAATCTTGCCCTCGTCGCCGCGCAAGGCGGCGGCGCGCTCGAGCGAACTACCGGAATAGGCCTGTCGCGGCAGGGAACCGAAAGCTGGGTCTTTTGACATTTTGCGGCGAATTGAACCCCGTGCGGCTGGTGCAGGTCAAGGGTCGCGGAAATCACAAACAACGCATGGCGAATGACGCACGACGAAGAGATCATCCGCATGCCTTGGCCGCCAGTCGGGCCGGGACAAATGCCGGCGCAGATCGCGCTCGAAGTTCCGCCGGCGCGCAAGCAAGCGGGGCAAAGCATGGGCCGCGTGCACGCCTTCCCTCATTAGCCCTGGTGTGTGTCGCCGGCGAGAATGAGCGCCCAGAAGACCTTGTATTTGGAGTTCGGCGCGAACGCGGCGGCGATACCCAATCGCGTCACGTTGCGATTGAGCATGTTGGCGCGGTGCGGCGGTGAATCGCGCCAGCCGGAAAAAGCTTCCGCCAGCGTGTGATAACCAGCGGAAATATTCTCCACCACCACCGCACCCTTGAACGGCGAATTGTGCACGCGCTCCTGGAACGGCCGGCCGATATCGTGATCCATCTTGTCGTGCGCGGCCATCGCCATGGCCTGCTCGTTGGCCATGCGCATCAGCTCGGGATCGACCTTGAGCGCGCCGAGCCCGTTGTTGCTGCGATAGCCGGAAATCATCGAGGCGGCGGCGGCCGCATCCACGCTCGCATCGGGCCGCGCCAGATTCTGATAAAAGGTCGGCTCCGCCGGCGGCGGCGCTTCGCTGCCCGCGCACCCCACCAGGATGCCGGCCGCGACCGCCAGGCAGAACGGCGCGCCCAAGATCGCCAGCGCAGCCGACGGCCGAATTGTCATGATTCCCGGCACAGCAATGTCCCCAGCGCGCGATGACCATGGCCCCGCGATGCCCGTTGATAGTTTCGTTGTCCCGCGCCGGCAAGTGCGCCGGGGCGATGCGTTGGTTCCCCTGCTCTCTCTGTCTCCCCGCATGCGGGGAGCGAGTGGTGTAGGGACCGCGCTCCTCCTTTTCGTCGTCGCCACCGGGCATAGCCGTTCGAAGAACGGCGTCGCTTCGCTCTGCCTATGCCCCCGTGGTCCATGCTGACGGGCCGCGAATTAAACAACACGGCGAATCTCAGCGGGCGGAAGCCCGCATGGATTGCCGGGTCAAGCCCGGCAGTGACGACGGGAGGGGCTACCTGCCCCGGCCTCGTCATTACGAGGAGCGGTAGCTTCATCCTGCCCCGCGAAGCGGGGAAGGGGGACCGCGCGCAGGGCGGTGGAAGGGGCGTCGGCCTTACCGCTCGCTCTACCGCCGCAGGCCCCCTCCACCACCCTTCGGGTGGTCCCCCTCCCCCAATTCGTTTCACTACGCGGGGGCGGATGTTCATTCGTCATTGCGAGGAGCAACGCGACGAAGCAATCCAGCTTCCCGCGCAAGCTCTGGATTGCTTCGCTGCCGCTCGCAATGACGCATGAGACATCGCTCTCGCGACGCTTGCGCGTCCGAGTTCGCCGCACCACAACGTAAAATACGCCTCAACAAAAAGGGAGGCGAAGCGCCGAAAGGCGCATGCCAACCACGTCCGCGCAGCAGCGACGAATGTCACCATTCGCCGATGCCTTCCGCGCGGCTGCGCGCCGCTTTCGGGGGCGCGCCCGCCTTCCGGCGCTTCACCGCGGCACTCACCACCGGCTATCACCCCGATGGCTCAGCCCCAGAACCGGGTTTCCTCAAAGCACGGCGAAACGAGTGTTTTGCCGCCGCACAACGCTTTGAGTTAAGCACGCTCCGTGCGGACCGGTCTTTTTGCCGGCCGCATAGCTGTTTGCCTTGGCGCAAACTGCGTACACTTGTTTGCGCGGCCCCAGGGCCGCCCGGGAGCGGATCGCATCAATCCGCGCGCGGGCGCCGCATCCCGCTCCGCTTTCCGAAAGTGCCCTCGCGAAAGGCGCCCTTGGTGAGCGAGAGTGTCACGTAATGTATCCGAACCAGGGACCAGTGTCAAATCTTTCGTCCCCGGATTAATGACAAAAGAGGAAACGGCGGTGAGAATACGCTTTGATGTCCAAACGCTCGAGCGGAACGAAGCGACTAAATCTGTGGTCACGTCGCGCGGTGGAAGGTAAAGTACGCGTGCGCCTGCTGAGGCTTTTGGTTTGTAGGATCGGATCGGTATGCTCCGCGCGGTCGCGCCATCAGTTCCGAACGTTTTTATCACGGAAGAATTGTATCGACGGACGCCGGGCAGCGTCGACGTGTTGCGGGAAAAGCTCGCGCTGCAAGAGCTTGCCGCCATCATGGCGGAAGAACCGGAGCGGGTCCTGCCCAGGTTCGTCAGTCTTGCGATGGAAATGACCGAAGGCGTTTCGGCCGGTCTCAGCCTCTACGAAGAACATCCGGCTCCGGGTATTTTTCGCTGGCACCACCTGCAAGGCACACTCGCCCGTTTCGCCGGGGCGATCACCCCCAGGAACTACAGCCCCTGCGGCGTCGTGCTCGATTCGAATGCGCCCGTCCTTACCGCTCATTCCGAACTCGCTTACGATTGGCTCGCCGAGCACAACGTTTCATTGCCGGAGGTTCTGTTGGTGCCGCTCCATATCGGCGGTGACGAACCCAACGGCACACTATGGATCGTCTCGGACGAGGACGGGCACTTCCACAGAGAACATGCTCGCGCCACAACGGAGCTTGCCGCGTTTGTCGCCATCGCAGTTCGCATGGCGCGAACGGAAGAGCGCCTGAAAAATGCATTAGACGAGCAGCTGGTCATCGCCGGGGAAATGACCCATCGGATCAAAAATCTGTTCGCCATGACCGACGGCATGATCCGCTACAGCGCAAAGACCGCAGCAACGACGGCGGAAATGTCCGCGTTATTGTCCGGTCGCCTGCACGCATTGGCAAATGCGCATGCGCTGGTTCGTCGCGAGTTTGGCGAAATTGGCAGCGTCGAGGCCACGAGCGATCTGAAAACGCTCATCCAAAAGATCGCTTCTCCTCATGAGAATGCTGCAGGAGAAGGCGCACCGCGCTTTTCAATAGCGGGGCCGCCGATCCGATGCGGCGAGCGGGCGACCAATGGGATTGCGCTCATCTTTCATGAATTGGCGACCAACGCCGCAAAATATGGCTCCTTAAAAGCCGAAGACGGTCGCGTCGCGGTGGAGTGGCGTCGCGAAGACGATCAGCTGATATTCAATTGGGTCGAGCGTCACGGCCCACCGATTGCGGCGCCGGACCGTGACGACGGCTTTGGCGGGCAATTGTTGCGACGGATGGTAGCGCAGTTCGGCGGAACGATCAGTTACGACTGGCAGCACGCAGGTCTTGCAGCAAAAATTACCTTCCCGTTCGACGCAATCGCGGTGGACGATCTGTAGGATTGCCCGACTTCGCTGACTCGATGTTCGGCGTTGCCCGATGTTCGGCGCTACTTGCGACATCGAATCCCGCGCCTTAGTGCGCACACGCCATGGCCGAGCGTGTTTGCTTTGAGTTATGAGCGCGAGACGGCAGGGTTTACGTCGAGCGCTGTTCCTACATAAGCAGCCGACATCACTAACAGCCGACATCTCAGCGGCCGCATTCGCGAGCGCGAAAGCGGAACTGAGCCGGCGCCCGCAATTCAACACCCCCGACTACCGCGTTCAGTCGGATCGGCGACTCTTGTGTTGCGGTTATGTGACAGCCTCGGAATAGGTCCGCCAGCGCGGAACACACGGCGCCCGCAATCATTTCCTGTCGAACCGCCAAAACAGGGAAACAAGGCAAGAAAACCGAGCAAGACAAACCAGGCAAGACACCAGGCAAGTCGAACAAGAGCACGACAGACAGGGGGAAGGTGGACGATGCGGGCTCAGACCAACAGCGCCGATTCAGGATCGGATTCCGTCATTCCGTTCGCGCCGGCTTTCGAGAATGCGGCCGGTGACCGTTCCGATCAGCTCGACCGGGCCGGACAGACGATTCTGCAGATGCTGCACAACGCGGCAAACTTGGCGGACGCCAACAGCCAGCACGCGCTCGACATGGCGCAGAAGCTTTCGCATCAGCTTCGCGCCGCCGAGGCGAGGATCGCGGAGCTCGAGGCCGAAGGGCAGAGCTATCAGGAAAGAGCCGAGCGAGCCGAACAATGGCTGCACCGCGTCTATTCGGAAATCCAGGATCGATTCCTGAAAAGGGACGAACAACGCGCCGCCGTCAGCGGTGCGCCGCGGCGCAAGAGCTGATCGCCGTCTGATCTCACGAATAAGCCCTGCTTACTGCGCGTACGGCTGAGCCTTAACCCCGCTCGTCCCCGCGAAGGCGGGGACCCAGCTTGTTGCACGCTGTTGCATTCCGCCCCTGGATTCCCGCCTGCGCGGGAATGAGCGGAGGAAAGCTGCGCCCGTTTGTCTCCAGACCGCGCCCGACCGTCACAAAGCCGTAGCTCCGGCGAAATCAGGCATTCACGTTGCTTTCATCACCGCGCTCCAAACGGCTTGGGGCGCCGCCAAACGCCGCCGGTATTCAGGTCGGGTTCATCGAATAACGGGCAGAGAAGGCGCCTTCTCGATGCAGTCTCAATGCCGGAGGAAAGGCAAATGCTACGGAAATTGGCTTACGTCACCGCGGTGGCGGCAGCGCTGGCGTTCTCAGGGAGCGCGATGGCGCACGGCGGCCACGGTGGTGGTCATGGCGGTCATGGCGGCGGTCATCATGGCGGTGGCCATGGTGGAGGTCATCACGGCGGTGGCCATCACGGTGGCGGTCATCATGGCGGCGGCCACCATGGCGCGTATCACGGTGGCGGTCACCACGGTGCTCATGTCCATCACGGCGCGCATGTCCACAACGGCGTGCACGTGCACCATGGCTACCATCACGGCGGTCATTGGAACGGTCATTGGAATGGTCATGGCGCCCATTGGGGCGGCCACGCCCACGGCCGCTACTGGCATGGCGGCCGCTGGTGGGGCGGCTACGGCGTCGGCCCGTGCTGGCGCTGGACTCCGGCCGGCTATGTTTGGGTCTGCGGTCCGCGGTAACGAACTGCTAGACGGGAAGCTGACGGCAGCCGGCTTCCCGTCTCTATCGCTCGGATTTTTTGTTTGATCTGATCTTGATTGTTTGTTGGATTTCGCGTGTGCCGAGAAGCTGGATTGCTTCGTCGCTGACGCTCCTCGCAATGACGCGACTTCGTGAGGAGCAGATCGCCGCGCACGATCCGTCATCCTGAGGTGGCCGCCATTAGCGCGTTTACGCGCGTCTTCGACGCGCTATGGCGGCCCTCGAAGGATGCACGGTCCGGGCCGCCTCCCTTCGAGGCTCGCTTCGCTCGCACCTCAGGGTGACGGAAAAATGCTCCAGTGTGAGGCAGGCAAACTAATCATCGATCCGGATCGATCGTGAACAATTCCTGCGGATGCGATACGCCGCGCAATGCGTAGCGTCCGACCGAAACCAGGCGGCGCTTCATGCCGTCGACGGCGGCAAAGCTCGCCGACAACAAAACCGGCTGATCGACCGAACGGCACATCGCGGCGATGCGGCTTGCTTCGTTCACCGCCGGGCCGAGCACGGTGAAATCGAGCCGCTCGCGGCTGCCGACATTGCCGTAAAACACCTTGCCGACATGCAAGCCGAGATACATGTCGGTGACCGGCTGGCCCTGGGCGCCGCGGCGCTCATTCAGCTCGGCGACGCCCTGACGCGCGTCGAGTGCGGCGTCCAAGGCGGCGGCGCAGGCGTGGGCGCGATCTTCGCCGGTAAAGATGGCGAGCGTGCCGTCGCCGATCAGCTTGAGCACGTCACCGCCGTGCTCATGCACCGCCGAAACGATGGCATCCGCATAGTCGTTGAGCAGCGGAATGACCTGCTCGGGCGCGGTGTCGGTGATACGGGTGAAGCCGCGCAAATCGCTGAACCACACCACGGCATCGATGCGCTCGGTGATGCCGCGCACGATGCGGCCGCTCAACACGCGCTGGCCGGCGTCGCGGCCCAGGTAGGTTTCCATGAGCGTGCGGGTCATCCGCGCGAGCGAGACCGATTTGATCGCCAGCGCCAAATACGGCACCACCCGCTCCAGCGCGGCAATGTGGCGGTCGCTGAATCCCCTCGGTTCCCGCGTTCCCCATGACGAATAGACGCCGTCCATCTCGCCGATGATGCCTTCGGCGGCAAAGCGGCTGATGAGGGCGATGTAGTCGGTCATGCCGGCGTCGTACCAATCGGGCAGCAGCGAGAAGTCGTCCTTGGTCGTAGCGGTCAGGCGACGGTGAAACAGCGTGTCGCCGGTCTGCCGCATGGCGTAGAACGGGCTGCGCAGCCAGACGTCGACGGCCTGCGGATCCAGCAATTCGGAGGCGGACATGTCCACGCCCTCGACGCTGGTGCGGCCATAGTCGCGCACCTGATTTTCTTCGTTGCCAAAGCCCCAGCGGAACAGGCGCCCTTCGTGCACGGGATGCAGGGTGTCGATGAACATATGCGCGCGGGCGATCGGAATCCCGGCATCGAGGCAGCGGTCGCAAAAGCCGGTAAAGATATCGGCGTCGGTGCTGCCGGCGAGGCCCGCGTCGGTCACCCAGGCCGCCAATGCGTTGAGGCGCGTCTCATCCATGCGGCGATTATATAGGGGTCCGCGCCTTCGGGCGCGTGACCTCGTTTATTTTCATTTTATTTTTATGGCGTGCGATCGGTTTCCGGCAAAGCACCAAACGGGCTTTGCCGGCGAGAGACGATGTGCGGTTTGAACGGTTTAGCGCGGATAAGCGTGAGTTATCCTTTGATCAACGGGCATTGACCATCTTTCATCGGCCGGAACGCTTCATCCGCCGGAATCGTGTCAACCAGCTTATAAACATCGCCTGGATATTTCGATTCCTCCGGCTTCTTCACCTCGAAAAGATACGCCGGATGAATTTTGCGGCCGTCGGCGCGAATCGTACCTTTTCCAAAGAGCGGATCGTCGCTTTGCATGTCCTTCATCTTCGCGACGACCGCCTTTCCGTCAGAATCACTGTTGAGGGCCGCAACCGCCTTCAAATAGTGCAAAACCGACGCGTAGACGCCGGCCTGGCCATAGGTGGGAAACTTGCCGGGTCGGTCGACCTGCCAGCGTTTGGTCCACGCCCGATTGGTGTCGTTCATGTCCCAATACCAAACGTCCGTCAGAAGCAGTCCCTGAGCGGTCTGCAGCCCAAGCGCATTAATGTCCATGACGGTCACGAGCAGTCCGGCAAAACGTTGCCCGCCGGCCACGATGCCGAAGTCAGCGCTTTGCTTGATCGCGTTCCGCATGTCGCCACCGGCATTAGCGAGGCCTACAATCTTGGCTTTGGAATGCTGCGCCTGGACCAGAAACGAAGAGAAGTCTTGCGTGTTGAGCGGATGACGCACACTGCCGGTTACCTTTCCACCACTTGCCAGTACAACCGCCGTCGCGTCGCGCTCGAGCGCGTGACCGAAGGCGTAATCGGCAGTGAGAAAGAACCAGGTGTCGCCGCCCGATTTCACGACCGCCCCGGCCGTTCCATGCGCAAGCATCCAAGTATCGTAGGTCCAGTGGACCGTGTTCGGTGAGCATTTCGGCCCGGTGAGGTCGGAGGACCCGGTGCCCGATGCCAGAAAGACTTTGTTCTTTTCTCGCGCGAGGTCGCTTACTGCGAATGCGACGCTGGACGTCGGTACGTCGACGACGACGTCGACCCCATCGACATCAAACCATTGGCGGGTGATGTTCGAGCCGACGTCCGGCTTGTTCTGATGGTCGGCGCTGACGATTTCGACTTTCATTCCGTGGGAAGCAGGGTCGAAGTCCTGCACAGCCAGTTTGGCAGCGGCGACCGAACCGGTACCGGTGAGATCGGCGTAGACGCTCGACATGTCGGTGAGCACACCGATCTTCACCACCCCGCCGCTGTACTGCGCGTGCGCTGCGGTGCTGACAAGTATCGCGACGCCAAATGCAAAGCTGGCTGCAACTTTCATGGCGCTTCCCCTCGGTGACTTTCTTTTTTTGCAAGAGTAGGTCGAGCAGCCAGCGTACTGCAAGCAAAAGGAGAGACGGTGTCTCCGCTAATCTTTGCGGCTATGTTGTCGGTATTTTCGCACCAGCGGCTGATCGTGGCAGTGATTTGTGCCGCAACAGCAAACTACAAACGCCTAGAGCGTCACCCGGATAGCCGCTGCAGCCTGGTTCCAGCCGAGCCCCGAACTGATCATGACGACGAGGTTGCCGTTTTTGATCTTGCCGAACTCAATGGCGTCGTCGAAGGCCATCGGCACGCAGGCCGAGCCGGTGTAGCCGAATTTCTCCATCACGGTGTGGCATTTCGAAAGCGGCACGCCGCAGCGCTCGGCCGCGATCGCGATCGAGGACTTGCTGACCTGGCTAAAGATCAACTGGTCCACCTCGCCGGCCGCAAAGCCGCATTGCCGCGACAGACGCTCGAACAGACGCGGCCAGGTGTCTTCATTGACCGAGGCCGGGTAGTTGCCGGCCGCGCGGCGCATCTGCGTGCGCCCGGCCTGGACGGCTTCGACGCTCGCCGGCTCGAAGGTGCCGCCGGCCAAGATGCCCCAACCCGACGCGAAGGAGCCGTCGGCCTGGAAGGCCGAACCTACAAAGCCCGGCCGGTCGCCGCGCTCCATGACGACGGCGCCGGCGCCATCGCTCCACAGAAAGCGGCCGGCATCGTCCGGAGCGGACAGCCGATGCACCATGTCGACCCCGACCAGGAGCAGCGTCTTGAGCGCCGGATTGGTCGCGATCAATCCGGCGCCGATGGCGACCATCGCCGGAAAGGCCGCGCACGAGCAGTCGACATCGAAGGCGCCGGCATTCACGGCGCCGAGCTTGTGCTGCAGAACCACCGCGGTGCTCGGCGCGATATAGTCGGGCGAGGTGGTGCCGAGGATGATCAAGTCGACGTCTTCGGGCTTGCGGCCAGCGCGCTTGAGCGCCTCTTTGGCCGCCGGCAGCGCGAGATCGGAAGTCGCCCAATCGTCGGACGCATAAAATCGCTTGGCGATGCCCGTCGTCCTGGCCAGCCGATCGACGACGTCCGGCCGTCCCAACGCCGCGAAGCGGTCCGCCAATTCGGCGTTGGTCACGACGCGATCAGGCACATAGCGGGCGCTGGAAACAATCTGGGCAACGCTGCTCATGCGGAGACCCCGCACAGACGCTTTGCCGTTTCGCACCGTCCTCCAAAAGACAAGCGCGCCGGCCGGCGCGCTCGCAGTTTCGTCGGCATTCCCGTACCCAAATTTTCCAGAGCACATGCCGATCATGTTGAATTGGCATGTGCCCCCATTTCACCTGTCGTCGCATGTCCCCATCGGGACATGCTTCTAAGCTCTAGTTCTTTAGTGGAGCACGATCCTTTCGGAAAACCGGCTTCCACTTTTCCGGATCATGCTCTAGGCCGTCCCACCAACAGCAAAGGGCAGAACGCGGATGCGCTTGCCGGTGACCGCGAACACCGCGTTGGCGACCGCCGGCCCCACCGGGGCGACGCCCGGTTCGCCGACGCCGGTCGGTGCCTCCGGCGATTGCACGATATGCACCTCGACCTTCGGCATCTCATCGATGCGCAACACCTGATAGGCATCGAAGTTTGTTTGCTCGACCTGGCCGTTCTTCAGCGTGATCGCGCCATAGAGCGCGGCGCCGAGGCCAAAGCCGATGCCGCCTTCCATCTGCGCCGTGATCACGTCGGGATTGATCGGCGTGCCGCAATCGACCGCGCAGACGATGCGGTCGACCTTGACCTTGCCGTCGGGCGCGACCGTCACTTCGGCGACCTGGGCGACGTAAGTGCCGAAGGCCTCGGCGACCGCGATGCCGCGGCCTTTTCCTTTCGGCAGCGGGCTGCCCCAATCGGCCGCCTTGGCGGCCATCTCCAGCACCGTCTTGTGGCGCGGATGATGCTCAAGCATCGCCTGGCGGAACGCGAACGGATCCTTGCCGACCGCTTTGGCGATTTCGTCGATGAAGGCTTCGGTCGCGTACGCGGTGTGCGAACTGCCGACGACGCGCCACCACAGAACCGGCACGCCGGTCGCCGTGGTGTTGAGCTCGACCGACATGTTCGGCACGGCATACGGCAAATTCGCCGCGCCCTCGACTGAGGTGGCGTCAATGCCGTTCTTGACCATCACGGCCGCGAACGCGGTGCCGCCCATGATCGACTGGCCGACAATGCGATGCTGCCAGCCGACCAGTTTGCCGTCGTTGTCGAGCGCCGCTTCCAGCCGGTGCAGATAAAGCGGGCGATAGAGGCCGCCGCGAATATCGTCTTCACGCGTCCATTGCAGCTTTACGGGCGTGCCGTTGGCGCCGAGCGCCTTGGCGACCGAGACCGCCTCGACGATGTAATCGGAGCCCATATTGGCACGCCGGCCGAAGCTGCCGCCGGCAAGAAGCGTGTGGATCTTCACCTGCTCGGGCTTGAGGCCGGCGGTCGCCGCGGCGTTGGCCTGATCGACGGTCTGGAACTGATCGCCGCACCAGATCTCGCAGCCCTCGGCATCGAGCTTCACCACCGCGTCGAGCGGCTCCATCGGCGCGTGCGCCAGATAGGGAAACTCGTAGGTCGCGGTGACGACCTTGGCGGCGCCCTTGAAGGCCGCCGCGACGTCGCCGTCGCGGCGCGCCGGCATGCCGGGCTGTTCGGCGAGCGCCCGGTATTCCGCCATGATGCCGTCCGTGCTGCGCTTTTCCGCCTTGCTGTCGTCCCAGGCGACCTTGAGCGCATCGCGGCCGCTCTTTGCCGCCCAGAAGCTTTTGGCGACGACGGCGACGCCGCGCGGCACCTGTACCACATCGACTACGCCGGGCACGGCTTTGGCCGCAGCGGCGTCGAACGATTTCACCGTCGCACCGAACAGCGGCGGACGCTGCAACACCGCCACCAGCATGTTGGGGAATGTCACGTCGATGGTGAATTGCGCCGTGCCGTTGGTCTTTGGCGGAATGTCGACGCGCGGCAATTTCTGGCCGATGAGCTTGAAGTCCTTCGGGTCCTTCAAGGCCACCTTGTCGGGCACGGGTAGCCCCGCCGCCCTGACGGCCAAATCGCCGAATGTCGCCTGGCGATTGCTCGGCGCATGATGCACAACGCCGCGCGCGACCGTCACGCTGTCCGGCGCGACGTTCCACTCCTGCGCGGCAGCCGCGACCAGCATGGCACGCGCGGTGGCGCCGGCGTTGCGCAATTGCATCCAGGAATTCGCCATCGCCGAGCTGCCGCCGGTGCCCTGCATGGTGCCGAAAGCCAGATTGGCGTATTTGCTGGCGTCGGCCGGCGCGGACTCCACGCGGATCTGGGCCCAATCGGCATCGAGCTCGTCGGCGACGATGGTGGCGAGGCCGGTGTAAGTGCCCTGCCCCATTTCCAGATGCTTGGCGATCACGGTGACGCTGTTGTCCGGCGCGATGCGCAGGAAGGCGTTGGGGATGAAATCCTTCACCGGATCGGCGAGCGCACGGCTCAACGGACCAGACCAGTGAAAGCCGATGGTGAGACCGGCCGCAGTCGCGGCCGCGGCCTGCAAAAATCCGCGGCGGCTCGAACGCACAGCGGCTTCAGCCGTGTCAACGGGTGTTGCTACGCTCATGGCTCAGCCCTCCATCGCACGCGCGGCCGCATGGATGGCGGCGCGGATCCGTGGATAGGTGGCGCAGCGGCAGATGTTGCCGCGCATGGCTTCGTTAATGTCGGCGTCGCTAGGCTTCTGATTTTGCGCCAACAGCGCCGTCGCCGACATGATCTGGCCGGACTGGCAGTAGCCGCATTGCGGAACTTGCAGCCCGATCCAGGCGGTCTGCACCGCCTTCGCGGCTTTGCTGTCGATGCCTTCGATGGTGGTGACGTGCTGGCCCTCGACGGCCGCGAGTGGCGTCACGCACGAGCGTGTCGCAACCCCTTCGATGTGAACCGTGCAGGCGCCGCATTGCGCGATGCCGCAGCCGTATTTCGTACCGTGTAACCCGACGACCTCGCGGATTGCCCACAAAAGCGGCATGTCGGGATCTGAGTCCAGGGAGACGGGTTTACCGTTGAGCGTGAAGGCGACTGACATGAAAGACCCTCATATAGGGTTGGATCATTGCAGGGCTGTGTTTGTTCGTTGGAAGCTTTCGCATGAGGCGCCGCGCGCTCGACATGATTCGACTCGCGCTGCCACCCCTCATGGATTTAGTGTCTGAAAGGACAGATCGCAATCATTCCAAAGTGCCATGCTGCTATGCAGGAAAAAAATCCGGCACCCCTCAATTAGCGCGGCTTAAGCAACATCGGCCGCCGCAACCTTCTTTTTGACCTTTGCCACAAAGCGAGCAAATTCCGCATCCGCGGCACGCCGCAGCGGCACGACGCCAAATATCGGCTTGGGCCAGAGCGGATCGCTCTGGCGGCGCCCGACGATATGAATGTGAAGCTGCGGCACGGCGTTGCCGATAGCCGCGACGTTGATCGTGTCACAACCGGTCAAATCCTTGAGAGCGAGCGAAACGAGGCCGATTTCCGCCATCAGCGGAAACGCGTCGCTGCCGAGGTCGGCAAGCTCGGCGGCGCCGAGGCGTCGCGGCACCAGAACAAGCCACGGATAATCCGCTGCATTGATCGCCAGAAGTCGCGACAGCGCGAGATCGCCGACCAGCGTGGCGTCGGCGGCAAGCTGCGGATGCAGCGACCACTCCGGGCCGAGCATTGTTCCTCCCTCATCTTTTTCTTTTGTCATTCCGCGCCGCGAAAGGACGAGCGCGGAATCACTTATTCGCTGTGGTTATGGATTCCGGACTTGTCGCTTTCGCGACAATCCGGATGAAGACGTCTTACTGCCACCCCAGCGACGAAATGGCCACGTTCACGTTGCCCTTGGCGTCGGTAATGACGCGGAGGTTTTTGTCGTCGAAAGCGATGCCGAGCAAGCGCAGATCGTTGATCGTGATGTCGGTGTCGACACCGCGAGCCTGATCGACGAACTGAGCCGCCGCGCCCGCTATGTGCTTCTTGGCATCCGCGGCAAACGGTTTTAGGTCGATCACCGCCTGCTCGGCGAGCGTCCTCTGCAAATACGGCACGGCAGCCTTGGCGGCTTCCCCCAAGAGCCCGAACGCGGCTTGCGACTCCACATCGAGCGCCACGTCGGTGAAGCGGAGCACCTGCGCGGTCTGAGCGAGCACCGGCTTGCCCCAAACGTGTACCGTGGCATCGGCGCCGAGCGCGAAGAAGCCGCGCTTCTTGACGTTGACCAGAAGCGAGATCAACAGCCGATCGCCGGAGGCGGCGACGACGGCTTGTTTGATCGTGGTGGCGAACGAACCGGAGCCGTCTTCCGGAAAGGTCTTGCCTTTGATTTGCGCCTCAAGCAGCCGACTGACTTCCGGAAACGGAATGTCGATCGGCACAGCGATATCGAGCGTGCCTTCATTCGCCTGCGGCACCAGATCGAGCTGCGCCGGGAACGGACAATTGGGCTTGGTCTCGCTCGGCACGATGCGGGTCTCGGCCTGCACGCCGACCAGCAAGGTCACCGCATTGGCGTCGATCTTCGGCTGCGCCGCGATGGCGCGCGTCGGCCGGATCTCGAGCCACAGATCGGGCAGGCCCTGCCCGGCGGCGCCAAGCGAAATGGCGCGGCACAGCTTCGCCCATTCGGCGCGCGCGGCGGTTTCGATGAAGGGATCGTTGCGCACGCGCGCTTCCAGCGATCCGGTCTGCTCGCGCACCATGCTGTCGAGCACCGGCCGCACCTCGTTGGATACGGAAAGCTTCACGCCTGCGATCGGCAAGACCACGTCGACGACATTGACCTGCGCGCTGAGATTGGGCGCCAGCCGCCAGTTCGACCCAATGCTCGGCCGCGACACCGCGGTGACGGTGCCGCGAATGTCGGCGTGCTGGTCGAAGGCCTTGCCGGAGAGCCCCTGCACCTGCTGGCCAATATTGCCGCCGATGATGTTGCCGAGCGTATTGCCGAGCGCGCCGGCAGCGCCGGTGAGCGTGCCGCGCGCCTGGAAGGTGCCGTTGAGCGCAGTCGAGATCAGGAGCGCGTCCGGCTTTCCAGTCACGCCCAGCGGCCCGCGCGTGACGGTGAAATTAAGCTCCGCCGCTTGCAGCACCTGCGACAGCGGATTTTGCGGGCGGCCGGACAGATTGCGCGGCGCCTGCGCCTCGAGCGCATCGCGGATCGCCGACATGGCGATGGCGGCAGGCGCCAGCACCGTCGAGGTGCCGGCGAGCGGCGGCAGCGGCGGCTCGGCCACGAGCTGCGGCCGCCCTTGCTGCAGCGAGGTCGGCCACAGCAGGTTCAACAAAAACGTCGCGCCCACAAAGGCGGCGACGACGATCACCAGACCGAGAATGATGAGGCGAAGATTCATGGGCGCCAAAACCTCGTCATACGCGGGCTTGACCCGCGTATCCATGCGGGATCAGGCCTAGCTGAGAACGTGTTCTCCCGTCGAATCGTGACCGCAGCATGGATTGCCGGGTCAGGCCCGGCAATGACGAAAAGAGCGAGCCATTCGAGCCTTTTTCCGAGCCGCAGGCATCCCAGGTCTGCGGGACGGCCGATTGACAGCGTGTATCCGCCAAGGACACGGTCGCGGGGACGTTATTTGGGAAGGAAAGCACATGCCGCGGGCACCACGCGTTGTCATCGTCGGCGGCGGCATCGGCGGGCTTGCTGCGGCGCTCGCTTTCGAGCGCCAGCGCGCCGAGGTGATCGTCTGCGAGCAGGCGCCGAAGCTGTCCGAGATCGGCGCCGGCATCGGGCTTGCGCCCAACGCCATCAAGGCGCTGCGCGCGCTCGGTCTCGAGGACAAGATCAATGCGGCCGCTTATGCGTCGAAGTTCGCCGTGATCCGCTCGTGGAAGGACGGGCGGGAAATTTCCCGTGCCTACCAGGGGGACTATCCCGAAAAATTCGGCGCGCCGAGCGTCACCATTCATCGCGCCGACCTGCTGGGAATCTTGGCCGACGCATTGCAGACGAGCGACATCCGTGTTGGGTTGCGCTGCATTGGCGTTGAGCCGCGCGCGAGCGGTACGGTGGCGCGCTTTGCCGACGGCAGCGAAATCGAGGCCGACCTCGTGGTCGGCGCCGACGGCATACATTCCAAGGTGCGCGAGAGCTTGTTTGGCGCCGACGCGCCGCGTTTCACCGGCTGTGTCTGCTATCGCGGCATGGCGCCGGTCGAGGCGGTGCCGCGCGACATCAACACCGACGACGTGACCTTGTGGATGGGTCCGCGCGGACACGTGGTGCATTATCGCGTGCGCCACGGCGAGCTTCTCAACATCGTCGCCCATGTCGACAGCGATGCCTGGACCGAAGAATCGTGGACGCACGAGTGCGACGTGGCGGAAGTGATCGCCACCTACGGGCGCTGGAATTCGGCGCTCACGCGCGTCTTTCCAGCGAGCGCGCGCTGGTACAAATGGGCGCTGTACGATCGCGACCCGCCGCCGCGCTGGAGCAAGGGCCACGCGACGCTCCTCGGCGATTCCGCGCACGCGATGCTGCCTTATCTCGGCCAAGGCGCCGCGATGGCGATCGAGGATGCGTGCGTGCTCGCCGGCGCTGTTTCCCGCTCCGGCGACGATATCGAGGCGGCGCTCGCAGTGTATGAGAAGCTGCGGCAGCCACGCGCCCGCGAGGCGGTGCTCGGCTCGCGCGCCCGCGCGCGCGACAATCACCTCACCTCACCGCTCGCGCGCCTGCAGCGCGACCTGCGCTACGCCTGGCGCAAGCGTTTCGGCGGCGATCAGACGGTGTTCCAGGCCGGGCGGCTCTACGATTACGACGCCGGGCGCGAGCTTGTTTGATTGGGGTCGTTTGGACTTTCGAATATGATCCGAAAGAGGCATCTTCGTCACCGTCGAACGTGAGTTTTTCACGGCGACCAGTCGACATTAGTAGGATGGGTTGAGTGAAACGAAACCCATCACTCTTTACCGAAACGCGGCCGATGGGTTTCGCTTCGCTCAACCCATCCTACGGAACTAATTCAGGCTCTGCGGGCCGCGTTCGTCCAGAAAATTCATGATCTCGCGGAAGAATTGCATGCGGTTCTTTTCCATCATGATCGAGTGCGTGCCTTCCCCGATCTCGATGTAACGCTTATAGGGCGCATTGGTCAGCTTGGCGAAGTAGCCGCGCGCCTGATCGCTCGGCAGGTCGGCGTCCCACTCGGCATGGATGATGAGGGTGGGAACGCGAATGTCGGCCGGATCGTATTGCGGCTTGCCGGCGATCCAATAGCTGCGAAAATCCTGCAGCACACCGTTCGGCGCCCGCAACACAGGCGGCGTTTGCTTTTCGCCCGCGGGATCGAGCGCCCAGGTCGCGTCCGCCCATTGCTCGAACCAGCCGTCCGGAATGAGAGCGGCCTTCTTATCCTCGGGCACACCGTTGAGCCAGCGTTGCTTGGCGGAATCCTTCGACACGGTACGGTAGGCGCCGAGTGCCGCATCGCCGCCGCCGATCGCCGGTCGCGTGGTGAACGTCCAGGCCGGCGCGTACAGCACCAGGCGATTGACCTTGTCGTTATGGGTCGTGGTGTAGAGGCCCATGATCGCCGTGCCCCACGACCAGCCCATCAGGTCGATCTTATTGACGCCGCGCTTCTGCAAGATGTGATCGACTGCCGTCCCGACATCGCGCGCCGCCGTCGGCGTGTCGACGATCGGCTTGTTGTCAGCGGGCGGCGCGTCCATCTCAGGCGGTTTGGTCGACCCACCATAGCCGCGCACATCGATCAGATAAACGTCGTAGCCATGCTCCGCGACGTAATCCATCATCGAATGGCCGCCGAGCGGCAAGTCGAACGAGGTCTCGGCCGGATAGGTGGCGCCGTGGACGTAAAGAAGGATCTTGTCGGGAGTGAAGCTCGTCGCGCCAGCCGGATGCTTGTTGCGGATGAAGAGGGCAATGCCAGGATCGGCCGATGGGATCGTGTAACTCTCGCTTTCCAATTTCGGCTCGTCCGCCGACGCAGCGGTCGCGAATAACAAGCTGGCCATCGAAGCCGACAATGCGCATACCTGCACAAGCTTCCATGCTGTCCCGCTCAGGATCATTTTAGCCTCCCGAAAAATTGTTACTGAACGCTAGCGCAGATGCGGACTGCACCGGAAGGGGTAGGGAGTGCATCATAAGCCGACGGCAGCCGGGCCGCCGGCCGTGTTCACCACGCCAAGGCGCACGAAGCGCACCGGCTCGGCGAGGCCGCGCAGGGTGGCGCTGTCTTCGACGAAATGCCGCCCGGCCAAAGCTTCGCGGGCTTCCGGGTCGCGCAGCACCGCTTGTGAGATGACGGCTTCGCCGCCGCCGCATTGGTGTTCGAGGCGCGCGGCGGTGTTCACGGTCGAGCCGAAATAATCGAGCACGTCGCCCGACGTCACCGCGATGCAGGCGCCGAGGTGCAGGCCGAGCTTAAGCACGATGCCCGGAGCGGTGCGGCCGCGATTGAAGCTTGCGACTTCGTCTTGCACCGCGAGCACGGCGCGCACCGCGTCGGCCGGATCGGCAAAGGCGGCCATCACCGCATCGCCCACGGTCTTGACGATGACGCCGCGATGGCGCGTCACCCGTTCCGACAGGAAGGCGAAGTGATCGCGCACCAGCCGGTATGCGGAAGCGTCGCCAAGCTCGTCATAAAGCCGGGTCGAGCCTTGCAGATCGGTGAACACGATGGCGACGCGGCTGATCTCGACCTCATCGCCCGGGCGCAGCAGCTGCTCGGGGCAGAGCCGCCGGAACGCCGGCATGGCGATGACCCGCTCGCCCGTGAGCGCATCCTTGGTCCAGGCACGATCCTCGATGACGAACACCAGCGGGCGATCGGTGTCGTTATGGACGACGAATTCGTCTTTGTGGCTCGGCGAGCGCAGCATCATGTCTGCGTTCCAGGCGACGATCTCCGGAATGGCGCCATCCTCGCCGATGATGGCATCGACTTCGGCCCCGGCTTCGACGGTGCGGAAACGATACGGCCCGGGCAGCAAGGTCAGCGCGAAATTCTTGGTCTCATGCGCCGCCACGTCGGCCTGGAAGCGCACATGCGGCGTCGAACCTTGGCCGAGCAGGCACAGTTCGCCCTTCGGCAGCGGGCGCAGCCACGGCTCCGGATGAAAGGTCAACTCGACATTGCGGGTGAAGTCGCGCTCGTAGTCAATATTGCACGACCCGCAATGGGCGCCGTCCGGCAATTCGTGCAACAGCCTGACGTTCGACTTAGCGCCGCGGCAGCGCGGGCACAGCAGATCCCAGCTCATCGCCAGGATGCCGAGGCGTTGCGCGGCGAGGCATAATTCGACCGTGTCCTCGCGGGCGGCGCCCCACACGCGCGCCAGCGCCATCGGGCGGATGGCGCGCAGGGTGACGAGCGGCGCATGCAGCAACAGCTCGGCAAGCTTTGGCGCCAGTCCATGACTGCCCGGATCGCGCGCCAGCTCGGCAATGAGCGCGGTCAACCGCCGCTGCGCGGTGGGCTTGACCAAGGTCTCCTCGCGCGAGCCCGGGATGCGGTCCTGTTGTTCGGCTTCGGCGATCATCGCCTCGATCACCGCCAGCCGCTTGTCGCCCTCGCGCTCGATTTGGCCGGACTGCTTGGCGAGCCAGCCGAGGACGCCGACAAGCTCGATCTGCGATGAGTAGATGAGCCGGCTGCCAAGGCCCTCGGGCAAGAGCTCAACCGCAGCCTCGAAGTGGCGGATCGGACCGTTCTGAAAATCGCGCACCTGGACGATGCGGCGGTTCTCCTGCCACTCGCCGTAGGCGTCCTCCCAGCGCAGCCGCAGCGGGCCGAGCCCGGCACTAGCCAAACGGTGGATGCGGCCTTGCGCGTCGGCGCGCTCTTCAACCTGATAGACCGGCGAGCCGGTCAATTCGTTGATGCGCGCGGTGTCGGCCACGAACGGCCAGATCACTTCCGGCGGTTTTTCGTAGCGACGTTCCTTGCGATAGTGATAAACGCTTTTCATCGCCGGTTCCGAAGCGCCTGACGCGGCGGCGTGCCGCTGTTCCATTATACGGACGAGCCGCGATACGGTTTCGTGATTTCCGGCGGCCGGGCCTTTGCCCCTATCCTGCCGGCGCAATTATAAGTCCTTATGCATGGCGCCGCGCACCCTGCGCGGTGCAGCGGGGAAAGGGGAGCTTGTCGATGTTCCGTACCGTGTCCGCCATCGCCGTTATCGCCGTGTGTGCCGGCGCCGCCGTCGCGCAGCAGGATCCGATCGCCACGCGCAAGGCGCTGATGAAGACCAATGGCGACCAAGCCAAGATCGGTGCATCGATGGCCAAGGGTGAAACGCCGTTCGATATCGAGAAGGCGCGCAAGATCTTCACCGCCTTCGAGGATGCCGCCACCAAGGCGCCGTCGCTGTTCCCCGACAATTCCAAGACCGGCGGCGACACGGCAGCCGATCCGAAGATCTGGGAAAATATCGATGACTTCAAAGCGCGGCTCGCCAAGTTCGGCACCGACGCCAAGGACGCCATCGCCAAGGTGAACGACCTCGACAGCTTCAAGGCCGCGTTCGGCGCCATCGGCAAGAATGACTGCGGCGGCTGCCACGAAAAATACCGGGTCAAGAAAAGCTGATCCCCGCAATGCCCATCGGCCGCTCGTTCCCGCGCCGGCGGGGAGTTGGAGCACATCAGGTTTCAGCTTCCATATCTCCGCTCGTCCCCGCGAAGGCGGGGACGCTGCGGCTCCCACAAATTCCCGCTTTCGCGGGAATGAGCGGAGTTTGTCGCTCGCATCCATTCATCGTTAGCGCCATGCGCTTGCGCGCGAGCGAACGGCGGTGAGGACGTTTATCGCCTTGCGCAAGCTCACGATCGCGGCGCTGGCGGCCATCGTCGTCATCGCGCTTGTGCTGTGGGTCTTGACCAACCCGGCCACCGTTCCGGCTGCGGCGCTGCCGCCGCACACACCCGACCTCGCCAACGGGCACACACTGTTCGAGATCGGCGGCTGCGCCTCGTGCCATGCGACACCGGCAGACGATGCCGACAAGGTGGAGCGCAACAAGCTTGGCGGCGGACTTCCCTTGAAATCGCCGTTCGGCACGTTCTATGCGCCGAATATCTCGCCCGATCCCGAAGACGGCATCGGTGCCTGGAGCGAAGCCGACTTCGTCACCGCGCTCACCAAGGGCACGTCGCGGCGCGGCCGCCATCTGTTTCCGGCGTTCCCTTACACGTCGTATCAGCACATGACGCTCGACGACGCGCGCGATCTGTTTGCTTATCTGCAAACGCTGCCGCCGGTCGCCGGCCGCGCGCACCGCCACGAGATCGGCTTTCCGTTCAACATTCGCCGGCTGGTCGGCTTGTGGAAGCTTCTGTATTTCCACGGCGGCCCGTTCGTGCCGGACCCGACGCAGTCGGCGCAATGGAACAGAGGCGCCTATCTGGTCAACGGTCCGGGCCATTGCGCCGAATGCCACAGCCCGCGCAACGCGCTTGGCGCCATCGTCGAGAGCGAGCGCTTCGCCGGCGGGCCTTCGCCGGACGGCAAGGGCTTCGTCCCCAACATCACGCCAACTGGCTTGCAGCATTGGGGAAGCGACAACGCCGCCTGGTCGCAAAAAGATATCGCGAGCTTCCTCGCCGACGGCATGAATCCGGCCGGTGATTATGCGGGCAGCGGCATGGCCGAAGTCATCCGCAACACCTCGCAACTCGCCGCCGCCGACCGTGAGGCGATCGCGACCTACATCGCCTCGCTGCCACCGCGCCGGGGACCGGCGCGGCCGAAGGAAAAGTAAGCGAACGCTGCAGCGCCAACGCGCTTCACGCGTCGAGCATGGTGGCGAAACCGCCATAGATCATGCGCTGGCCGTCGAAAGGCATCGTGGCCTTGTCCGGCTTCATGCGCGGATCGGCCATCAATTTCGGCCAAGCTTCATCTCGGGCCCCCTTCGAGGGCCACTCGATGAAGCTGAAGACGATCACCTCGCCGTCTTTCGCGGCCACGGCGCGGCGAAAGTCGGTGACCTTACCGTCGGGCACGTCGTCGCCCCAGGCTTCGACGACGCGGAGCGCGCCGTATTCCTTGAAGACGCGCGACGCGTTCAGGGCCAACGCGACATAAGCGTCGCGATTGGCCGCAGGCACCGGCACGACGAAGCCATCCGCATAGCCGGTCCCCTTGGCCGATCCGGTCTCGACGACCGGCGAGAAGCCGCCGAAGATCAGCCGCTTGCCGTCGAAAGGCATGGCCATCGACTTCATCCGCTCGTCCTGCATCATCGCCTTCATGCCGGCGTCGCGCGCCTCTCTCGAAGGCCATTCAATCCAGCTGAAAACAACGGCCTCGTCGTCCTTCTTGCGAACCGAACGGTGGAAGTCGGTCACCCTGCCGTCCGGCACGTCATCTGCCCAATTCTCCACCATGCGCATCGCGCCATGATCTTTGAAGAACGTCAGCGCCTCACGGACATGATCGTGGTAGGCTTGCTTGTTCGCCCGCGGCACGGCCGCCACGAAGCCGTCGATATAAGTCATCGCTGTTCTCCGCCAGTTGGGTCTTTCAGGTGGACACCGCTTTTCGCTTTGGTTTCAATCGGCCAGATCAGACCAACTCGAGGAGGCCATCGGCGGCCCGTTCTATTGCGGCGATATCGATGCGCTTCATCTGCATCATGGCCGCGAAAGCGCGCTTGGCGCGCGCCGGATCGGCGCCGCCGATCAGGCGCATGAGCTGACGCGGGACAATCTGCCAGGAGAGGCCGTAGCGATCCTTGACCCAGCCGCACTGCTCGGCCTCCGGCACGGCGGAAAGCGCATTGCTCAAGCGGTCGACCTCGGCTTGCGTTTCGACCGGGATCTGAAACGACACCGCTTCATTGAACTTGAAGACCGGCCCACCGTTGAGGCCCGTGAACGGCTGTCCCATCAGCGTGAACTCGACCAAGAGCACGTCGCCCGCCTTGCCGGACGGATAGTCGTTCGGCGCGCGGTGGACGGCGTTCACGCTGCTGTCGGCCAGGATCGAGGCATAGAAGTTCGCGGCCTCCTCGGCCGTGCCATCGAACCACAAACAAGGCGTGATCTTGGACGTCGAGTTTGACATGGTTCTCTCCGTTGATCGTCTGCATCAAACGCGTGATTGGAAGAAGCGCAACTGGCCCGGCTCTGCGCGGTCAGCGGCCGATGGTTTCGGCCGAGACCGTTTCTTTGCTCAGCCGAACGGCAGAAGGTTTCGCACACGCGCGTCGCGGAGCCACAAACCGCCCCACAGAACGACGCCCAGATAGAACTCCGAACAAAGTGTGGCTGAAGAGCGGATCGCCTATACGCAGATGGGCGGCCACAGCCCCACCGAGATAGCCGGTCAGCACAATCGCGCCGAGCACCGCGGTTCGCGGCCAGATATACAGCGCGGTGATCGCGAGCAGCAGCAGACCCATCGCCCGCCAAAAACCCGGATCAGCCGTCCAGCCGATCATGACGGCGCTCTCCGATACGACCGGCAGCGTCGCGATCTTCATGCCAGCGTCCATCACCAGAAACACGATGACGAGAGCCGAGAGCGTGCGCCCGATCCAAATCGGCCAGCGCAAAGCCGTCAGGGTCAACTCGTTCGATGCGGCAATGTGGGACATAGCGAAGCTCCCTATGCAGGCGCGGCAACTCACGCCGCTTCAGCGTGTTGGCCGTCCATTGCGGCCATCGCGGCGGCGAGGTCCATCCACATCGGCTCGAAGACGTGCCCGTCGAGGTCCTCAAAACTCCGGCCATACATGCAGCCGTGATCAAGCTTCGGTCCGGGATCGGCCTTGCCGCCGGCGGTAACGGCCTTGTCGACAATCGCATCGACGCCGGCCCGGCTGTCAATCGACAGGCAAAGAAGCGTCTGAACATCGCTCTTCGCATCGATGATCCGCTTCGACGTAAAGTCGGTGAAATGCGCGCGGCTGAGGATCATGAACACGATCGTTTCGGACCACACCATGGCGGCGGCCGAGCCGGTCCTGCTGAAACGCGGATCTTTGGTGAAGCCGACGGCCTCATAGAATGCGGCGGACTTCTCCACGTCGGCGACGGGCAGGTTGACGAAGATCATTTTGGTCATGGACATTCTCCGGTGACATCGAACGCTTGACCACGATGCCTCATCGAGTTATAAAAAGCAACTATGAAGTTAAAAAAAATAACTAAAAACTCGCAAGCGCTGGAAAAGCGCTGGTACGACGATGCTTGCGGCACCGCGCTCGGATTGGAATTGCTCGGCGAACGCTGGTCGCTGCTGATCGTCCGCGAATTGATGTTCGGCGGCCGGCGTTTCTCCGAGCTGCGCGACGGTATGCCCGGCATCAGTGCCAACATCCTGACGATACGGCTCGAGGGCCTCGAGCGCGTCGGCGTCATTGGGCGGCGCACGCTGCCGCCGCCGGCCTCGGTGCAGATTTATGAGCTTACGCCCTGGGGCTACGAGGCCGAAATCATTCTGCGGGAGCTCGGCCGCTGGGCGGCGCGTTCGCCGCTGCATGACCCCTCGCTGCCGCTGTCGACGGCGTCGCTTCTGATGTCATTTCGAACGATGTATTCGTCCAAGCGCGCCAAGAATGAGCGCACCACAATCGGCTTCAAACTCGGGGCGGATGGCTTTGTGGTCGACTTTGGGTCCGAAGGCGTTCGCCCGCGACGCGCTGAACCGCAAGGCTGCGTGTTAACGGTCGCGGCCGATCCGATGACGCTTGCCGCGCTGGTCTATGGCGGCTATCCGATCGCCGATGCTGAGGCGAACGGCAAACTCAAGCTGACGGGCGACCGGCGGCTTTTCGGCCGTTTCGTCACGTGGTTTCCACTGCCGGAAAAGGTCGCGTGATCCGGCTTGGAGCGCGGATTGTCCAGGCATCACGAGCCGCCGAAGGCCTTGAAGGTGATGATGGTGCGCGTGTCCTGAACGCCGGCGACGGTCTGCACCTTCTGGGCGATGAAATGTCCGATGTCGGTGCCTTGATCGACGTAGAACTTCACCAGCAGGTCGAAATCGCCGGCGGTCGAATAAATCTCCGAAGCAATCTCCGCGTCGGCCAGCCGGTTGGCGACCTCATAGGACTTGCCGAGCTGGCACTTGATCTGCACAAAGAAAGGAACCATGCGAAACCTCCAAAGCATGATCCCGAAAGGCCTGCCCGGCGCTCCGATCCCGGGCAGGACGCGGTGAGCCGGAAAGATCATGCGCAATAACGGGACCCCTTTATAGCATGCAAGACAGCACGCAAGTCCGCTCGTTGCCTATCGCGCCGGCGCGGCGGTCCCGCGCTGGCGGGCGGTAAACGGAGCCGAGCGCCATGCCAAAACCGCTCGATCTGCGGCTCAACGCCATTGTCGATCCGGAGCGCGCCGGCGGGCGCGATGTGGTCACGCTGGCGCGGCTTCTCGCCGAGGGCGGCGCGACGCTCGTGCAACTGCGCGACAAGAAGAGCGACACGCGGCCGATGATCGAGGCCGCCCGCGGCATCAAGGCCGCGCTGGCGCCGCTGCGCGTTCCCTTGGTGATCAACGATCGCGTCGACGTCGCGCTCGCCGCCGGCGCCGACGGCGTCCATATCGGACCGGACGACATGGCGCCGGAGGATGCGCGGGCGCTGCTCGGCCCCGACGCGATTATCGGCATCTCGGTCAAGAGCGTGGCGGCGGCCGAAGCCGCGCCCGTCGGCGTGATCGACTATGCGGGCGTCGGCGGCGTCTATGCGACGCTGTCGAAGGAGCAGAAAAATCCGCCGATGGGGCCCGAGGGACTGGCGCGCATCGCCGCGGCCTTGCGGCGGCGTGCGCCGAACCTCCCGATCGTCGGCATCGCCGGCATCGATATGGCCAACGCCGCCGCCGTGATCGCGGCCGGCGCCGACGGCGTCGCCGTCATCTCGGCGCTGTCGCTCGCGCCCGATCCGGCCGCGGCTGCGCGGGCACTGCGCGAGGTTGTCGACGGCATGGCGGCGAAACGCGGAACGTGATGACTCGCTCCGCTCGTCCCCGCGACGGCGGGGACCCAGTTGATGACCGTGCGGCCAGAAGAAAGAAAGCTGGACCCCCGCTTTCGCGGGGATGAGCGGAGAAGTTGGTCCCCTTCTTTGTCCTCAATTGTTCGCGGGCGCGGCGTCCGACGATGCGTTCTGCCCCGGACCCATGATGTTGAACTTCGCCTTCTGCTCGTCGCTAAGCGATGCGTAGAAGTCGGCGAGCTTCGGCCGGATGGTCTTCATGGCTGCGACCATCGCGTCGAGCCTGGTCTTGACCGCATCCACGCGCCCCACCGGCGTCTGCGGCACCTCCTTTGGACAGGAGGCCGCCAGGCCATCGGCGATGTCGTGCGATGCTTGCTTGAGCGCGTTGAACGCATCCTGCTGCTGCTGACCGGTCGGTGCCACCACCTGCTCGATGCGCTCGACCGGCACCTTGGCGACGTCGCCGGATTGCTGGCTGCAGAGCGCGGCGAGATTGCCGCCCGCCGGCGCCTTGGCGCCGCCGCTGTTGCTGTTCATGGTCTCGAAGCTGTGTTTCTGCTCGTCGTTGAGCGAGTCGTAGAAGCGCTGCAGCGGGTCGCTCATGATCTGCACGGCCTCGACCGTGGTCTCAAGACGCGCCTCGGCGGCGTCGAGCCGCGCCACCGGCGTCAGCGGCACTGCCGTGGGGCACGAGGCCTTGACGGCGTCTTGCGCCTTGAGGGCCGCGGCCTGCAAGGCCTCGAGTGCGGCAAGCTGATCGCCGGTCGGCCGCACCGTGTTTTTGATCTGGTCGATCGGCAGGTCGGTCACGCCCGGCGCCAGGCCGTTGCAGCTTTGCACCGCCGCGGTGTTGGTTTCCGCAAGCGCGTCGCGGTCTTCCTTGGTCACCTCTGCGGGAGGCGACGGCGTGCCACCGCCGCCGTAATAGATCTGGCCGCCGCCGGCATTGTCCGGCCCAGGCCCATAGCCGTAATCGGGCGCGTAGCCGTAGTCGGGGCCGAAATACGGTCCGGGGGCGAAGATGCTCACCAGCACGAAATCGGGACCATAGCCCCAGAACGGGTCGTAATAGTCATACGGCCAGAACGCGAAGCTGAAGACATCGCCCCACAGATACGGCCAGAACACCGGGCCGGCCCAGCCGCCCCAGCCGTAGCCCCAGCGATGCCAGCCGGCGCCCCAGAAATGACCGCCGAAGCAATTCCAGCCCGCCGGATTGCCGAAGGCATTGCGGTTGAAGCCGGTCCGATTGAAGGTATTGAAGCCGTGAAAATTTTGCGCCGCGAACTGATTGTGCGCAAATTGGGTATGCGTCACGGTGTGCGCAAATGCCCCATGCGCGGCAGCGGCCCCGATCGCCGCGCCGGCACCGATCGCGCCGGCTCGGCCGACGAAATTGTGGCCGCCGACGGCGCCATGCACTCCCGCCGGATTGGCAAACCCACGATTGGTCACGGCATTGCCGTGGCTGGTAACCCCATGAGCGGTGAAGCTGTGCGCAGCCGGTGCATGGAAAGTATTGGCACCGCCGGCCCGGAAGCTTGCGCCGCCCATCCGCACGCCGCCGCCGGCATGAAAGCCGCCGCCGCCGGCATGAAAGCCGCCACCGCCAGCATGAAAGCCGCCACCGCCGGCGTGGAAGCCACCGCCGCCGCCATGTCCGCCGCCGCCACCGCCGCCGTGACCACCACCACCGCCGCCGCCGTGGCCGGCTGACGCTGCGCTGGCGCCAACGACGATCATGGCCACCCCGGCCAGAAGCGCGAGGGCAAACTTGCTTTTCATGTCACAACCCCGTCCTCTCGGGTGCTACACCCTGCGCCTGCAAGGGGGCACTTGTCCGAAACAGAAACTGCGGCAACGTAGACGCGGTTTCCACCTTGGCCAGTCAAATTTGCGCAAGGTTGCACTGCGGCATTCGCAGTCTTGAGGTGTGTCCTCACTGACAGCCCTCAAGTAACCTGCACGATCGCAACGCCGATGATGAACATCGCATGGGCTTTTTTGTGAGCTTACTCGGGAGCTTTTTCGGCAACGGGCGGGGCGACGCATGAGCACACCCATCGCGCTGACCATTGCGGGCCTCGATCCGAGCGGCGGCGCCGGGATCGCGGCGGATCTGAAAACGTTCTCGGCGCTCGGCGTTTATGGCGCGGCTGTCGCGACCGCGTTGACCGCGCAAAACACCAGGGGCGTGTTCGGCATCCACGACGTGCCGGCGGACTTCATCGCCGCGCAGCTCGATGCCGTGTTCAGCGATCTCGCAATCGGCGCGGTGAAGATCGGCATGCTCGGAAGCGCTGCGGCAATCGATGCCGTCGCCGGTGCACTCGACCGCTACCAGCCGCGCAATACGGTGCTCGACCCGGTGATGATCGCAAGCTCCGGCCAGGCGTTGTTGCGCGGCGCGGCGCCCGCGCGCTTGCGCGAACTGATCGCGCGCGCGCACGTTCTCACCCCCAACCTGCCGGAAGCCGCGGCTTTGCTCGACACCGCGCCGGCGCGCGACGAAGCTGAGATGCAGGCGCAAGCGCACAAGCTCCTTGGGCTCGGCCCCGGTGCGGTGCTGATCAAGGGTGGCCACGGTGGCGGCGCCGAGAGCGTCGATATTCTGGTCGAGCCGAACGGCACGACGTCGCGCTTTGCTTCGCCGCGCATCGCCACCGAAAACACTCATGGCACCGGGTGTACGTTTGCATCCGCTATCGCGGCGGGTCTGGCCAAGGGTTTGCCGCTAGAAGCCGCCGTGCGCAAAGCCAAAGCCTACATGACGGCCGCAATCGCCGCCGCCGACCGCCTCGATGTCGGCGGCGGTCATGGTCCGCTGCATCATTTTCATGCCTGGTGGTAGGTGCGAAGGAATTATCCGCGAACGGAATTCAGGGGAAATTGCGGTCTTCAGGAGCATCGTCATTGCGAGCAAAGCGAAGCAATCCAGTGCAACGACTTCGCCTTGGATTGCTTCGTCGCCCCTGCGGGGCTCCTCGCAATGACGAAGTGAGTGCTATGCTCTATCATTGAGGCACATTGCAGGGAGAACCGACATTGCTCTCCAAGTTCATCCTGATCACCGCGGCGGCGATGCTGCTTGCCGCCAGCCAAGCCGCTTCCGCCGCAGAGTACGAGATGATCAACCATTCCGATATTGTTTTCGCCGAACACGACGGCACCAAGCTCGTGGGCGATCTTTATTTGCCCAAGGGCCGCAGCAAGGCGCCGGTGCTGGTCGCCGTCCATGGCGGCGGCTGGCAGGTGGGCAGCAAGCAATTCTATCGCTACTGGGGCCTGTTCCTGGCGCGCGCCGGCTACGCGGTTTTCGCCGTCGATTACCGGCTCGGTAAGGCCGGCACCTATCCGGCCGCGGTCTACGACGTGAAGGCCGCGGTGCAGTTCATCCGCGCCAAGGCCGCCGAATACGATCTCGATCCTGACCGCATCGGGCTGATCGGCGATTCCGCCGGCGCCCATCTGGCGTCGCTGGTGGCGCTTGCCGGCGATCAGTTCACCACCGCTTATAAGGATGACGCCAACGCCGCCGTTCCGGCCAATGTCAAATGCGTCATCGGTTTTTACGGCGTCTATGACATGCACGCGCAATGGACGCACGATCTCGGCGTGCGGCCGAACGACATGATCGTGGAGAAATTCCTCGGCGCCTCGCCGATGCAGAACCGGCGCGTTTATTTCGACGCCTCGCCGATCAGCTACGCGACCATCGACCGCAACGCGCTGCGCATTCTGCTCATCCACGGCACCGACGACGACATCGTCGATCCGCAGACGCAGTCCGGCGCCTTTCTCACCGCGCTGATGCAATCGGGATTCTTCGTGCGCCGCATCATCATTCCGGGCGCCGGGCATTTCTGGTCCGCGGAGCCGTTCGAGAGCGAGCCGCACGGCTATGCGGCGACGGCGATTCCGCGGATGATGCGTTTTCTCGAAGGCGCGCTCTGAGGTTTTGCAATTTGAAGTCTTGCAATCTGAAGTCTTGCAATCTGAAGTCTTGCAATCTGAAGTCTTGCAATCTGAAGTCTTGCAATTGCAATCTGAAAGTCTAGCAACACGGGCGGCACGCCAAGATGCCGCGTTTCAGGGAGGAATGCTCATGCCGAAAGTATCGTCTGTCATCCTTGCGATGACATTGGCGCTGGCGGCGTTGTTGCTGCTGCCGCCTCGCCACGAAAGCGTCAACGCGCAGTCGGGGCCGTTCTACATCAATGCGGTCGACATCGACGTGGTGCCGGGCCAGACCGATGCATATTTGGCGGCGCTCAAGGAAAACGGCGCCGCGGCGGTGCACGAGGCGGGCTGCCACGAGTTCAACATCACGGTCTCGCCCAAGGACCCCAACCACGTATTTATCTTCGAGGTCTATGACAACGCGGCCGCGTTCGAAGCCCACCGCGCCACCGATCATTTTAAAAAATACGCCGCGACGACCAAGGAGATGGTTGCCAAGCGCGACGCCCGGATGTTTTCCTCGGTGGCGATGAACCGCAAGGAAAAATGAAGCGACGTGCGCGCCGCCTGCCCCGGAATAACAACCGGGCAGTTTGAAATCACGTAACTTCGAAATCACGTAACAAAGAAGCAGAATGGCGAAGAAACAAAAAGGCGTTGTCGGGATCGTCGGTCTCGGCATCATGGGCGGGGCGTTTGCCAACAATCTGCGCGCGGCCGGCTGGCGGGTGATCGGCTACGATCTTGATCCCAAACGCCGGCGCGCTCTCGGCCGCGCCGGCATTGAGATCGCCGCGGACGTTGCAGCCCTTGTAGCCGCAGCGCCGACCATCATCACAAGCTTGCCGAAGGCGTCGGCACTGGCGGCGACCGTCGATGCCGTCGTGGCGGCAGGCGTGCGGCGTCGTGTCGTGATCGAAGCCTCGACTTTCAAGTTAGAGGACAAAGAAGCCGCCGAAGTTCGCCTGCGCGAGGCCGGCCATGTGCTGCTCGACTGCCCGATCAGCGGCACCGGCTTTCAGGCCAAAACCAAAGACCTCGTGATCTATGCCTCGGGCGGCTCGGCCGAGATCAAAAAGCTCGCCCCGCTGTTCGCCGATTTTGCCCGCGCCGTGCACGATCTCGGCGCCTTCGGCAACGGCAGCAAGATGAAATACATCGCCAACCTCCTGGTCGCCATCCACAACGTCGCCAGCGCCGAAGCGCTGGTGCTGGGCATGAAAGCCGGCCTGCCGCCCGAGCTTATTTTCGAGCAGATCAAAATTGGCGCTGGCAATTCGCGCGTGTTCGAATTACGCGCGCCGATGATGGTGGAAGGCCGCTACGACGACCCGACCATGAAAGTCTCGGTCTGGCAGAAGGACATGGACGTGATCGGCAGCTTCGCGCAGGCGCTCGGCGCGCCGACGCCGCTGTTTGCCGCAACGCTGCCGATCTACGCCGCCGCGATGTCGACCGGATACGCCGAGCAAGACACCGCATCAACCTGCGCGGTGCTTGAGGCGATGGCGGGGCTTGAGCGGGGCAAAGTCGCACGCTCGCGGCGGAAGAGAAGTTGATTTGCTTATTACTTGAATGAAATCGTTGCGTCATGCCGACACGTTGGTGAAGCGCGCGTGCGCAGCGACCGTTTCACCTCTCCCCGCGCGCGGGGAGAGGTCGAGGGAGCGAAGCGACCGAGGGTGAGGGGGCCTCTCCGCGATTCTCAGCTGATCGGTTGTTGCGGCAGCGCGTTAGATCGTTAATGCAAGGCAAAGCCCAGCGGAGAGGCCCCCTCACCCCGACCCTTTCCCCGCACGCGGGGAGAAGGAGAACGCGTGCATAGCCCGATCGGCGAAGCGACGTCCGGACGGCCTCGCCCACGGGTTGCCGAGAGCGCGTGGAGCCATTATCCCTATCGCCGCCCGTGAGCCGGAAATGCATGCCCGTGCCCGAACGTCGTGCCGCTTGGGCCAACGCGTGGCCGAATTTCATGACCGACGTCGCCGCTCTCGACCCGCCTCCGCTGCCGCCGGTACCGCTGCCGCCGCTTCCGGCGCCGCCCGTCGGGGGGCCGCCGCCCCTGCCCGGCATGATGCGTTTCCTCGGCTCCGAAGGCGCCTATTGGCAGTTGCGGATCCGGGGCGCGGCGCTGCTTCTGGTCACACTCGGCATCTACCGCTTCTGGCTGATGACCGACGTGCGCCGCTTTCTTTGGTCAAACACCGAAATTGCCGGCGAAACGCTGGAATATGACGGACTGGCGACCGAGCTTCTGGTCGGCTTTCTGTTCGCCATCGCGATCCTTATTCCGATCTATGCCGGCATCGCCATGGCGACGCTTGCGTTCGAACTGCCGGATTTCGCGTCGGCGCTCGGCGGTGTGGCTCTGTTCGTTGTGTTCGGCGCCTTTGCCCGCTACCGGGCCCGCCGCTACCGGCTGACCCGCACGGTGTTTCGCGGCCTGCGTTTCCATCAGGATGGGTCCGGCTGGCTTTACGCTTTGTTTGCCATCCTGTGGTGGTCTTTGATCATCGTGAGCTTTGGGCTTGCTTATCCGTGGGCGCAGGCGAGCCTGCAACGCTACATGATGCGCCATACCAGTTACGGGAAATTGCCCGGCCGTTTCGACGGGGCCGGCTGGCAGCTGTTTCTCCGCGGCCTGCCGCTTTGGCTTCTGTCGCTCGGCCCCCTGCTGGCGGCCGGCGGCTTCGCGCTCTCGCAGATCGATTGGCAGGCTTTGGGTTCGGTCGAAGCCGACGGCACCCTTAAGACCGACTTTGCCGGCCCGCTCGGCGCCGAAGCGCTCATCGGCATCGGCGTCGGCGGGCTCGGCCTGAGTGTTCTTATCGCCATTCTGCTCTACCCGGTGTTTCAGGCGATCGTTTATCGCTGGTGGCTTTCGGGCTTGCGCTTCGGCGATATCGCCGTCACCTCGCGGCTGCGGATCGGACGAGTTTATGTCATCTACCTGCGCTATGTCGGCTTTGTTTGTTTGTTCATGATCGCGGCCTCTGTCGCCGCCGGCCTTCTGTTCGGCGCCTTCTTCGCTCTTTTGAGCGCCGCCAAAATCTCAACCCACCAGATACCGGGCCGCGAATTGATCGGCGCCGGCGTCGGGCTTTTGGTCTATGCTGCCTTTGCGCTCATGCTTGCGGCCATGCATCAGGTCCTGGTGACGTTCGGCTTATGGCGCGCGGCCGCGCAATCGGCCGAGATCTCGAACGCGCCGATTTTGGACACCATCGAGGCCAAGGCCGGCTTGAGCTCCGCCCTCGGAGAAGGTTTGGTCGATGCGCTCGGGTTCGGGAGCGTCTGAGCCATGATCCAGTGACGACACGATGAGCACCGCCCCCGAGATGCCGGCTGCTCCGGCTCCGCCGCCGCGCGGGGAAGCTTTCTATTTCGATGGCATCACCAGCAAGCGCCACGATGTCATCGTCGAGGCCGCCGCATCCGCGCTGCGCATCATCGACGACAGTCAGAGCCATGTGGTCGATGCGTGGAATTATGCCGACCTGCGCGCACGCTCGTCGCCCGAAGGCGTCATGCGCCTGGGCCGGCGCGGCGAGGTGGCGCTGGCGCGGCTCGAAGTGCGCGATGCCGCGCTCGCCGCCGCCATCGATGAGCGCGCGCCGGCGCTCGATCGCGGCGGCGCCGCCGACCGGCGCTTGCGCCAGCGTGTCGTCGTCCTGAGCCTCGCCGCCATCGCCTCGGTGGTGTTGACGGCGGTCTTCGGCATGCCGGTGCTGGCCAACAAAATAACGCCGATCATCCCGCTCCGCATCGAAAAGAAATTCGGCGAGGCGATCGACCGACAAGTCCGCACGATGCTCGACGCCGAGAGGAGCAGCGAGGCGTTCCTGTGCGGCGCCGGTGCCGGCGAGGCGCCCGGCCGCAAAGCGCTCGACAAAGTCGTGCAGGACTTGGAGCAGACCGCACACGCACCTTATCATTTTCACGTCGAGGTGGTGCGCCAGCCGGTCACCAATGCGTTCGCCCTGCCGGGCGGCCACATCTATGTGTACGATGGCCTCTTGAAGAAAAGCGAGACGGCGCATGAATTGGCCGGCGTCATCGCCCACGAAATGGGTCATGTCGTGCATCGCGACGGCACCCGCACGGTGCTGGAGAGCGCGGGCCTGTCGTTTCTGTTCGGCATGATGCTCGGCGATTTTGTCGGCGGCGGCGCCGTCGTCATCGCGGCGAAGACGATCCTGAGCTCGTCCTATTCCCGCCACGCCGAAGCCGCCGCCGACCGCTACAGCGTCGAACTGATGCAGAAGGCCGGCGGCGACCCGAAAGCGCTTGGTGCCATTCTGTCGCGCATCGCCGCCGACAAGGACGAGGGATTTGAGCTGTTACGCGATCATCCGGAGACCAAGAATCGCATCGCCGCCATCAACGCGGTGTCGACGGAAGGCCGCCCGCAGCCGCTCTTGAGCGGCGCGGAATGGAAAGCCTTGAAGGCGATCTGCGCCGCCTTGCCCGATAGCGGGGCGTCCGACAATCAGGCAAAATCGCCCGATCCGTCGAAACCGCCCACGCGGGCAAAACCGGCCCCGCAGGCCAAGCCGTGATACAAAGCGGACCATGGAGAGCCAAGAGCGATGGCGCGACGCCGCATAATTGAGCAGCCGACTTCGCGGCTTGCCATTTGGTCGCTGCGGATTGCGCTGTTCTCCCTGCTGACGACGGTCATCGCCGTCATTGTCGTGCGTTCCGGTGCGCTCGAGATCGTGCCGGCATTGTCGACACTCGGCGGTGCGCTGGCGCTCGCCGTGGTCGCGATCCTGCTTGCCTTCGGTGCCGCGATTTCGATCTGGAGAGACGGCGTCGGCGGCATCGGTCAGTCCTTCGCCGGTCTGCTGATCGGACTCGTGCTGATCGCCTATCCGCTTTATGTCGGCGTCAAAGCCTACAAATTGCCGGCGATCTACGACATCACCACCGATCCGCTCGATCCGCCGCGCTTCGATGCGATCGCGCGGCTGCGGCCGCGCGATGCCAACCCGGTCGCCTATGCGGGCCTCTACACCGCCGAGCAGCAGCGCACCGCCTATTCGGACATCGAGCCCGATCTGACCAATTCGTCGGCGCAGGAAGCGTACAACGCGGCCATGCAGGTCATCACCAAGCGCAGATGGCATGTGGTCGATGCGCGCCCGCCGCAGGGCACGGCACCGCGCGACGGCATGATCGAGGCGATCGCGCGAACCCCGATCCTCGGCTTCCGCGACGACGTGGCGGTGCGGGTTCGTCCCACCCAGGAAGGCGCCCGCATCGATATCCGCTCGGCGTCGCGCTACGGCCGCCACGACCTGGGCGGCAATGCCCAGCGCGTCCGCGCCTTGATCGAGGATATCGACACCGTCCTGGCAACGCCGGTTCCGGAAAAGAAGCAGGCGCCGCCGAAGCTTCCTCAACCGCCGCCGGCGAAAGGGACATCGGCCAAGCGGTAGGTGCCGGCGAGCGACGGAATGCCTTCGGTCGCCACGACGCCGCGTGCCACCAGATCTTCGAGATGCGCGAGCACGGACAGCGCGGCCGCGCCGGTGAGCCGCGGATCGATGCCGATATAGATCGCGCGCACCAAGGTGGCGATATCGGCGGCGCCCTTGGCGAGGCGCTTGACGATCGAGACCTCGCGCGCCTGCCGGTGGCGAATATAGCTTTGAACGAACCGCGGTGCATCGTGCACCGGTCCGCCGTGCCCGGGCAGGTAAGTTGCTTCGCTCCGCCGCGCGAGCTTTTCCAGCGAGGCCATGTAGTCGCTCATGGCGCCGTCGGGGGGCGCCACGATCGAGGTCGACCAGGCCATGACATGATCGCCGGAAAAGATCAGGTCGGATTCCTTGAACGCGAAGGCCATGTGATTGGCCGTGTGCCCAGGCGTCGTGACCGCTTCGATGCTCCAGCCGTCGCCGGTGACCACAGCCCCATCGGCGAGCGCCACATCGGGGCGGAAATCGGTGTCCGCCGAGGCATCGAGCCGCACCGCTTCGCCGACATTGAGCGATCGCGCCGGCCGGTGCGGGCCTTCGGCGTACACGGTCGCGCCGGTCGCCGCCTTGACCTTGGGCACCGCCGGCGAATGGTCGCGGTGGGTGTGGGTGACGAAGATCGCGGTTACGGTTTCGCCGCGTACCGCATCGAGCAACGCCGCAATATGGGCATCGTCCTTTGGGCCGGGATCGACGATGGCGACTTTGCCGCGACCGACCAGGTAGCTCACCGTGCCCCGGAAGGTGAACGGGCTCGGATTGTTGGCCACGACGGCACGAACGCCGGGCGCCACCTCTGTGGCTTGGCCCGGCACCAGATCGAAAGTCTTGTTGTAGCGGATGTCTTCGCTCATTCCCCGAATCGCTCATTGCGAGCGCGCTACGAAGCGGCGCCCGCATCCATGTGCGGAGATGCGCGGAAAAGCGCAATAGCGGGCGGGTGAGAGAGAGAGATCGGCACCGCCCGCCAAAGGCCGACGGTGCCGATCCCCAAAAAGGATGGAGCCCCGGTGCCGGGATCGCCGGGGCTCCAAGCAATCTCATTCAACACGAGTTGTGAGATCGAGATCGCGCTTACTGTTATGCAAGGGGCGGGCCAACTCCGCCGAAGGCCGATCGGCGGCGGATTCCGGCGGCTCGGGCCGCTTTTTGCGTGATTTTGCGCCAGTAACGTGTAGGCCGCCGCCACCGCGCGGACAGGTTTATGCACAATGTCTGCGCGGCGGGCTGCTATTGATTAAATTGCGGGCAAGGAGCCTTGGCCCCTCAAGGACCTCGGTCCGTGAATCCGCTCATTCCCGCGTAGGCGGGAATCGAGCACTGGGTCCCGCCCGCGCGAGGACGAGCGGATATGCGGTTGCTCGTCAAAACGGCGTCCGGCTGCGCATCGCTGCGGCCAGTGTCCCCTCATCGAGATAGTCGAGCTCGCCGCCCACCGGCACGCCATGCGCCAGCCGCGTCATTTTCACGTTGGCGTCGTGCAGGAGGTCGGTGATGTAGTGCGCCGTGCTCTGGCCGTCGACCGTGGCGTTGAGCGCCAGAATGATTTCGTGTACCGCGGGATCGTGCGCGCGCTTGACCAGCGCGTCGATGGCGAGATCATCCGGCCCGACGCCGTCGAGCGGCGACAGCGTGCCGCCGAGCACATGATAGCGCGCATTGATGGCATGCGCGCGTTCCAGCGCCCAGAGATCGGCGACATCGGCCACGACCACGATGGCGGAGGCGTCGCGCCGCGCATCGGTGCAGACCGTGCAGGGATTCTGCGTGTCGATATTGCCGCAGATCTTGCATACCTCGATTTTCTCCATCGCAACCTGCAAGGCGGACGCGAGCGGCGCCATCACGGCTTCGCGCTTCTTGATCAGGAACAGCGCCGCGCGCCGCGCCGAGCGCGGCCCGAGCCCCGGCAGGCGGGCAAGCAACTGGATCAGGCGTTCAATCTCGGGACCGGCGGCGATGGCGGGCATGATGTTTCTTCAGTCGTCGTCATTGCCGGGCTTGTCCCGGCAATCCCGTAAATTGGTGCTAGAGCGCGATAGCTTTAAGTTGAATCGACGTCGCGCTCTAGATCTTTGGTCGACCATGATCTTTTCGGAAAACCGGTATCCACCCATCGGGTCAAGCCCGAGGGCATGCTTTTCCGGATCATGCTCTAAGCATTGCCACGTGAAACGGGATGCCCGGGACAAGCCCGGGCATGACGCCGAAATTGCGTTTCCGCCGTAGCATTAAAACAGCTTCAGACCCGGCGGCAGCGGCAGGCCGCCGGTGAGTGCCTGCATGCGCTCCTGCAACAGCGCCTCGAGCTTGCGGCGCCCGTCGGCATGCGCGGCGACGATCAGGTCCTGGATGATGTCTTTTTGGTCGGGCCGCAGCAGCGAGTCGTCGAGCTTGACGCCGCGCACTTCGCCCTTGCCGGAGAGCGTCAGCGTCAGCATGCCGCCGCCGGCAGTGCCTTCGACCTCGATGCGGTCGAGCTCGGCCTGCATCGCTTCCATCTTGGATTTGAGCTCGGCCGCCTGTTTCATCAGCCCGAAAAAATCAGCCATTGGATTTCCTATCAAAACAGACGACGCGCGGGTCGCGTTTCGTCTTTCGTCGCAGCCTTTCCCGGGCGCAGCGCATCGCGAAGCGTTGCGCTGCAGAACCGGGATCGTAACCAACTCCGAGCTTGTGACGATCCCGGATCAGCGGCGCAACGCTATCGCGCTGCACCGCGTCCGGGAAATGTTCGCGTTCGCTTTCATCACTCCTCGTCCGCGGGATCGCCGGGCTCCTCGAACGGCAATTGCTCCGGCGCGCCGCCGCCCGCATCGCCCGCCGCCCGCACATCGACGATCTCGGCGCCGGGAAAGCGCGTGAGCACGGCCTGCACCAGCGGATCGGCGCGCACGCCGTCTTTCAGCTCGGCCTTGCGCATCTGCGCCTGCGCATGCAGGCTCGGCTGACCTTGTTCGGCGGAAACGATCACCATCCAGCGGCGGCCGGTCCAGTCGGCGAGCTTTTTGGAGAGCTCGCCGGTGAGCGCGCGTTGCGCGCTCGGCTCGAGGCCAAACTCGAGCCGGCCGTCCTCGAAGCGCACCAGCCGGACATCGCGCTCGAGCGCGATCTTGATGCCGATATCGCGTTTTTCCGCCGCCAGCGCCACCAGTTCCTCGAAGCTTTGCAGCGTGCGGACCGGCGGCGCGGCCTCTTCGCTGCGCGGCTGCAGCTCCGGTGCGCTCCGCGCCTGCGGCTCCGGTGCCGTTTCAATCGGCACCGTTGCGAGTGCCGCACGCGGTCCGCCGCGCGGGATCTCGGGTCGCGCTTCCGCGCGCGGCGGGACGTCCGAACGCGCGGACGCCGGAGCGCCGGCAGCCGCACCACCACCGTTGCCGCGCGCGCCATCGCCGAGCGAGCGGATCACTTCGTCCGGGGTCGGCAAGTCGGCCGCGTAGGCAATCCGCACCAAAACCATCTCGGCCGCGGCCAGCGGCCGACCGGCGGCGGCGACTTCTTCGAGACCTTTGAGCAGCATCTGCCAGGTACGGGCCAGAACCCGCATCGAAAGCTTGGCGGCGAAGGCGCGGCCGCGCGTGCGCTCGGCCTCGGTGAGCGACACATCGTCGGCCAAAGCCGGTACGATTTTCACGCGGGTGACGAAATGGGTGAACTCGGCCAGATCGCCGAGCACCATGGCGGGATCGGCACCGGCATCGTATTGCTCGCGCACTTCGCCGAGCGCACGCGGCAGATCGGCGCGCATCAGCGCTTCGAACAGATCGATGATCTTGGTGCGGTCGGCGAGCCCAAGCATCTGCCGCACATCTTCAGCGCGTACCGGCCCGGCCGTGTTTGTCCCGGCGCCCGCATGCGCGATCGCCTGATCGAGGAGCGAAAGCGCATCGCGCACCGAGCCTTCGGCCGCGCGCGCGATCAGACCGAGCGCTTCCGGCTCGGCCGTGACCGCTTCCTTCTCGGCAATACCTTGCAGATGCTTGACCAGAACCGCGGCATCGACGCGCCGCAAATCGAAGCGCTGGCAGCGCGACAGCACCGTGATCGGAACTTTGCGAATCTCGGTCGTGGCGAACACGAATTTGGCGTGCGGCGGCGGCTCTTCCAAGGTCTTGAGCAGCGCGTTGAAGGCAGCGCCGGAGAGCATGTGCACTTCGTCGAGGATATAGACCTTGTAGCGCGCCGATACAGGCGCGTAGCGGATCGCCTCGTTGATCGCGCGCACGTCCTCGACGCCGTTGTGCGAAGCCGCGTCCATCTCGATGACGTCGAGATGCCGGCTCTCCATGATCGCCTGGCACTGCGTGCCGAGCACCGGCATCGCGATGCTGGGTCCGGTGACCGAGCCGTCGGGCAATTCGTAATTAAGCGCGCGCGCCAAAATACGCGCGGTCGTGGTCTTGCCGACGCCGCGCACGCCGGTCAGCACCCAGGCCTGCGGGATGCGGCCGGTCTCGAACGCGTTCGAGATCGTACGCACCATGGCGTCCTGGCCGATCAGGTCGGCGAAGGTCGACGGACGGTATTTGCGCGCCAGCACGCGGTAGGGAGAGCCGGCCGTGGTGGTGGTGTCGTTCATTGCCAGCAATGTAGGCGCGTCGCCCCGATGCGCCAACGGGTCCGGCGGGCTACATGTGGGTTTAAGGGTGGGAGGCTGACGAGCGACCCGAACCGCGCTCGTTAGGGCTGCTTCCTTCCGGACCTGACCCGATTGGCGAGTGGCTCGTCCACCGCCAACCTCCCGGCCCCTATATCGGCCGCAGCGGCGGAGAAAGCAAGCGGCGGCTTCTTCGCGCCGCCAGGACCGACACTAAGACCGACACTAAGACCGATACCAGGGCCGGCAGGCGCGGCCCCTGGGCGCTGACGGAACCGCCCTCACCCCAGCTTCAGCAGCGGCGAGATCGGCAGCAGCGTCAGCAGGGCGAACAGTGGAATGAGCACCAGCGACGCCCACAGCATGTAGGCGAAGAAATTCGGCATGGCGATGCCGCGTTCTTCCGCGATCGCGCGGACGATGAGGTTCGGGGCGTTACCGATATAGGTCAGGGCACCCATATAGACCGCGCCCATCGAGATCGACGCCAGCGTTCCGGCAAGCGGCCCCATCAATTGCTTGGCGTCGCCGCCGGCAAGCTCAAAGAAGACCACGTAGGTCGGCGTATTATCGAGGAAAGCCGAAAGCGCGCCGGTCAGCCAGAAATAGGCGGCCTCTTGCGGGGTGCCGTCGCGCGCGGTGACGGCCTGCAGGAGGAACGCGAAGGCGCCGTTCGGCCCTGCCTGCAGCATGGCCATGACCGGCGCAATGGCGACGAAGATTCCAGCAAACAAGATCGCGACTTCGCGGATCGGCTCCCAGGTGAAGCCGTTGGCCGCACGATGCTCGTCGCGGGTCAGCACCAGCGAGGCCACCGCGATCACGACGAGAACGGCATCGCGCATCACGTTCTGCAATTGCAGCTCGGTCTTGTAGACATGGAACGCTATGCCGGGCTTCCAGGCCGACGAGCCCAGGATGGCGGCGATGATCGCGGCAAACAGAACCAGGTTGATGAGGCCGCTGACGCGCAACGGCTCCGCCGCCGGCTCCACGGACGCCGTTTCATCGCGAAACAGCCACAGGTCGACGACGAAGAACGTGACCAGCACCGGCACGGCGACGATCAGGGTTTGCAGCCACAAATTCTGTGCCGGCCACAAAAAATCGACGCCGAGCAGAAAGCCGACGAACAGCGGCGGATCGCCGAGCGGCGTCAGCGCGCCGCCGATATTGCCGGCGAGAAAGATAAAAAAGACGACGACATGCACGTTGTGTCGGCGCCATGCGTTGGCGCGGATCAGCGGCCGCACCAGGATCAACGACGCGCCGGTGGTGCCGACAAAGCTCGCGAGCGCGGTGCCGAGCGCCAGAATGCCGAGATTGGTCCACGGGCGGGTGCGGATGCGTCCGCTGATCAGGATACCGCCGGCCACGGTGTAGAGCACGAACAACAACAGAATGAAGCTGACATAATCGGAAAGCAGCACCTGCAGCACGGTCGCCAGCGCCGGCGCGGGACCGTGGACGATCGCCAACGGCACCAGCGTCAGCACCGCCCAGGCCAGCACGATCTTGCCGTAGTGCGCGTGCCAGACCTTGGCGAACAAGAGCGGCCCGGCCGCAATCGACAGCAAAATGCCGAGGAACGGCAGCGCCCATGGCCACGCCAGCGATGCGCCATCGAGCGGTAGCGAATGATCCATGAAGTCTCCGCGTGCCCGATCTCGCGCGTGCAAGCAAGCCCAGCGCCCGCGTTTGGCAAAACAGCGCTCTCACGGCAAGGGCAAAACGGGACGCGTCGACTCGATCGCGGGGATCGCGATGGCAGGGGCTTATCGAGCCGGGCAACCATCTGCCCGGCAAGGCTTCACGCCTTCAACAATCGCATGCGCCAGCGGTAGACCGCGACGCACGCCCATATGGCCTCCACGAGGCCGAACGGCCAGGCGCCCTGCAGAAAGCCGTACGCGGACCCCAATGCGCAGGCCACCGCGAAGGCGAGAACGAACCAGGGGCTGCGATCCTCCACCGCGTAGAAGATCAGCATGGCGGTGACCGCCGCGAGACCGAACAGGCTGAGCGCGCTCATGGCGGGAGGGAACGCACGGAGGGAGCAAACAAGTCAAGAGCGAAAGGCTTTCGACCCGGAGGATGCGCGGCGCCGCGCCGAAGCGATGACGATCGGCGGCGAGCCGAAAAGCTTGCGGGTGGTGGCGCTGCGGGCAACGTCGCGCGCCTGGCGGAACGTGCCTCCGAGCAGATCCAGCGCCGGATTGCTGACGCCGAACCAGAATTTCTCGCTGATGAAGTGATGGCGCAGGTGATACTGCTTGATCCAACGCCCGATCGGCGTGCGCGGCCGATAAGGAACATGGGCGACGTAATGCACCCACTCGTAGTGGAGGATGGCGAAGGTCACGCCCAGCATCGCCGAAGCAACGACCGCGGAGCCAAACGCGAGCGCGAAGATCAGCGCCGTCACCGCCAGATTGGGAACGAGAAACCAAACCGGCAGGAACAGAAGGTCGAGCCGGTCAGGCTCGGCATGATGATCGTAGTGCAGCCGGTGTTGCAGCTTGCGCACGAAGGCAAAGCGCGACGGCCCGGCATGGAAGGCGAAGCGGTGAAAGCCGTATTCGCTGCCGTAGAATGCCAGCGCGCCGATCAGCGCCCAGAGCAAATAAAATGGAAAGACGCCGGCGGCAAAGCAGACGACGAGCGCCGCAACGGCAAGCGCAAGCCAAATATTGGAACCATGCCGCAAGAAGGTTCCGACCATGGGGCCTCCCGAGTTCGTTTTTTTGTAATAATAGCACGGGCCCCGGCTGGGCGTGCAAGGTGCGTAAAAATCGCGCCGGCCGCGAGAGCCGCCACAATGCGCCGATGACGGCCTAGCGGCCGAAAACTGAGCGGAAATTGCAGGCGCGCAGAGCGCGCGTGACCGACAAATGCACTGCAGCGAACTTTATGATCCCCGGGATCAATGCGCCCCTGCGTGCGATGCAGCACCATGTGTCCACGCGATGCCGCAATGCCACGGAACTCACATGCACACTTTCCGCGCTGTATCACGCCAGCGCATCGATGCTATACTTTGGGGGGACGCCACAATCAGAATTGTCGGTGATGAGAAGTCCAGACAGCGGCGATGGCGGATTTCGTTTTCTCCGCAGCGTGCCGAGCGCGGCGACCTATGCGCTTGAGCTGATCATTGCGGCCGCCTGCTATGTCGGGCTCGCCGCAGCGCCGCTGATTCTTCCGTCGCTCAATCCTACCGGCACGCCGTTGTGGCCGCCGACCGGATTTGCGCTGGCCTTGTTCCTGTTGAGCGGCCCGCGCATGTGGCCGGCGATTTTGTTGGGATCATTTTCCTTTGCGGCGATCGATACCCGTTCGTTGATCTCGCCCGGCTTTGCCGCCGCCGGTACGGCATTCGCGGGCTTCGCCGGCGCGTGGTGCCTTGATCGGTGGTCGTACGGAAGCAAAACCTTCGACACGCCCCAGGGCACGGTGAAGTTCGCCTTGATCGCCTTCGTGCCGACGGCGCTGATCGGTACCGCGGTCGCGCTCGGCGGGGCGATGATCGCCGGCGATATCGATGTCAACAATTCCGCTCTTTGGCTTGCGACCGGTGTGCGCTGGTGGCTTGCGGATGCGGCCGCGAGCCTGATCATCGTTCCTGTCGTCGTACTGTGGGCCTTCGGAGATTTGCGCGCGCTCGGCCGCTGGACGGTGATGGAGAGCGCGGCCATTCTCCTCCTCGCCGCAGCCGCCGGCTTCATCGCCTTTGCGCCGCCGATCGAGGGCATGCTGGATGCGATCGAGCCCTATCGGAATTTGCTCGGCTTCCTGGTTGTCGTGCCGCTGACCTGGGCGGCGTTGCGCGGCGGCCGCCGCAATGCCGCCGCAGCAGGACTCGCATTCTGCGCCATTGCCGCCTGGGGGCTCGTCGGCGGCGACGCGCCGTCGCCCGCCGCTTCTGCCGACAACGAGCTGTTGCTGCTTGCGCTTGCGGTCGGCTGTGCGCTGCCGCCGCTGACGATCAGCGCCGCCATCGCCTGCCGCCAGGACAACGAAACGCGCCTGTTGCGGGTGCAGGATCAACTGAACCGCCAGCTCGCGCAGACGAATTTCGCGCTGGAAAACTCCCGCCGCCATTTTCAGATCCTGATCGAAGGCATCGTCGACTATGCGATCTTTCTGCTCGACACTGCGGGCCGCGTGGCAAGCTGGAACAAGTCGGCGGAGCAAATGATCGGCTACGGCGCCGAGGAAATCATCGGCAAGCACTTCGGCATCTTTTACCGGCCCGACGAACGGCGCGCCGGCGAACCGAACCGCGCGCTCGAATGGGCCGTGCAAAAGGGCAAGCACGAGGTCGAGGGCTGGCGCATCAAAAAGAACGGCACGCTGTTCTTCGTCACCGGCTCGGTCACCTCGATCCGCGACAATGCCGGCAACCTGGTCGGCTTCGCCAACGTGGTGCGCGACGCCACCGAGCGCCGCGACACGCAGGAGAAGCTCGTGCAGGCGCGCGAGCAGCTCGCCATGGCGCAGAAGATGGAAGCCATCGGCAAACTGACCGGCGGCATCGCCCACGACTTCAACAATCTCTTGATGATCATCGGCGGCAACGCGCAGACCTTCAAGCGCCTGCTCGACCCGAAACTGCCGCGCGCGATCGAAGCGATCCAGACCGCGGCCAAGCGCGGCGAGAGCCTGACCCGGCAGTTGCTGACCTTCGCCCGCCGCCAGCATTTGACCCCGACGGTGATCGACCTGAACGCCTGCATCAGCAACATGCGGCCGATGATCGAAAGCTCGCTGCGCGGCAATATCGTCTATGATGAGAAGAGCGATCCGAAGATCTGGCCGGTCAAGGTCGATCTGGCCGAGCTCGAGCTCGCCATCGTCAATATCGCGGTCAACGCGCGCGACGCCATGCCGAACGGCGGCACGTTCCGCATCTCCATCCACAACGTGCCGGCCGAGCGCGCCGACGCCGAGGGCAACGAATTCGTCGCCATCGCGTTTTCCGACACCGGCACCGGCATTCCGCCCGACTTGTTATCCAAGGTGTTCGATCCGTTCTTCACCACCAAGGAAGTCGGCAAAGGCACCGGGCTCGGCCTGTCGCAGGTCTACGGTTTCGCCCATCAATCCGGCGGACTGGTCAAGGCCGAGAGCCGCGTCGGCGAGGGAACGACGCTGACGGTGCTGTTGCCGGCGCTGCCCACGGCGCGCGTGGTCGACGAGGAGGATAGCGAGATCGACGAGCTTTATGCGCGGCGCCCGGCCGTGCTCATCGTCGACGACAGCGCCGAAGTGGCGGAGGTGACTTCGTCCCTGTTCGAGCATCTCGGCTATCAGACGCTCTATCGGGAATCCGCCGAAGCGGCGCTGCAGCTTCTCTCCACCGGCGCCAAGGTCGATCTCGTGTTCAGCGATATCGTCATGCCGGGCACGATCGACGGCGTCGGGCTGGCGAGCGAAATCCGCATGCAGTATCCGCACTTGCCGGTGTTCCTGACCACCGGCTATAGCGATGCGGCGCGCGCGGCGCCCGCGGACCTGCGCATCCTGCGCAAGCCGTTCGATACGGACGCGCTGCGCGGCTTCCTCAAGGAAGCGATGGATGTGCGGCTGAATAGCTAATCGTCATTGCAAGCCAAAGGGTCCGGCCCGAGGTGGCCGGCCCGATGACAGGCTCCACGAAGCAATCCAGAGGCTTGCACGGGAAGCTGGATTGCTTCGTTGCTTTGCTCCTCGCAATGACGAGCGGGAAGCATTGCCGCTTACTAGTGGCGCCACTCACACCGCGTTCTGCTGCGCCGCGAGCAGCGAAAGATATTCCCACACCATGGTGGCACCGGCAAGCGCGGTGGTTTCGGCGACGTCATAGGGCGGGCTGACCTCGACGATATCCATGCCGACGAAGTGCAGGCCGGTGAGGCGGCGCAAAATCGCCTGCGCCTGCCAGGTGGCGAGGCCACCGACTTCCGGCGTGCCGGTGCCGGGCGCGAAGGCCGGATCGAGCGCATCGATGTCGAAGCTCAGATAAACGGGCCCGTCGCCCACGACGGCCCGGACCCGCTCGACGATCGCGGCCGGCCCCTGCTCGTGGACCTGTTGCGACGGCAGGATGGTGACGCCTTGCTGGATCGTCCACTCATGCACCGCGCGCTCCATCGGCGAGCGAATACCGACCTGCACCATCTGCTGCGGCTTCACCAGGCCCTCGTTGATGGCCTGATAGAACACCGTGCCGTGCGCTTGCGTCTGGCCGAAATTGTCCGGCCAGGTATCGACATGCGCATCGAAGTGCACGAGCGCTACCGGGCCATGGCGTTTGGCAAGCGCGCGCAGGAGCGGCAGCGTGATGCCGTGATCGCCTCCGAGCGCGACCAGATGCGCGATGCGCGCGGCCTGCTCCTCGATCAGCGCCGCGCTCTTGGCGATATCGCCGAGCGCGATGGCGAAATTGCCGATATCGGCGAGCGGCAGCTTGGCCGGGTCAACCCAAAGCACCGGATGATCGCCGTCGATCAGCATGCGGCTTGCCTGCCGGATCGCCGCCGGGCCAAACCGTGTCCCGGCGCGGTTGGTGGTGCCGATATCGAACGGAATGCCGGCGACGCAAATCGGCGCGGCCGAATCGTTGCGGCTGACGCCGAGAAAGCTCGGCGGCGTGGCGAACGTGGCGACGCCGGTCATTGCGGAACGGCTTCGCCGGCGTCGAACAAGAACACCGCGGCCGCGACCACGCAGGTCCATTCGCCGCGCGGCGCGCCGACCGCGGCCGACGCGATCGATTGCGAGTCGACGATGAGGTTGCTCATCTCGTAAACCCGCTTGCGTTCGTCCCAGGCGGCATCCGGATTGAACTCGATGCCGAGCGTGGAGGCGAGCATGCTGGCGGCGAGATCCTCGACATATTCGCCGATCTCGGCCTCCGACATGCCATAGCCGTGGTGCTCGGAAATATAGCCGTAATGTCCCGCGTGCTTCGGCCGCGCGAGCCCGATGCCGGAGGCGATCAGCCGCCCGGCCTCGTTGGTCTCCGAGCGCGCCATGACGCAGAAGGTGATCTCGCCGGGGCTGAGGGTCGCAACGCCGACCTGGCGCGGAATGAGATCGCATTGCGGCGGCAGGATCGAAGACACCGTGACCAAGTTTTGCTGCTCGATGTCGGCGTCGCGCAGCGCGTATTCGAACGCCGCCAGTTGCTGGCGGTGAATGCCGACGCCGCGGGTGAGGAAGACACGCTTGGGCAATGGAAACATGGTGCGATCGCTTTGATGATGACTTGAATGACGACTTGGCAATGATGGCTTGGCTTCACATAGGCCGCCGGAGCCAAAGCGCCAGCCGGGAAAACCATTAGTCTTTAAGAATGACGAACGCGCGTCGGTTCCGCGCCGGAGAAAGCTACCGCCCGAAATTACGCATATGGGTTCTCAGGACGTATCCCGGGCGCGGCGCAGCACGCAGTGATGCGCTGCAGACCCGGGATCTTTCAAAGCTCAGACGCCCGCGTGTGCGACGATCCCGGATCTGCGACGCAGCGATGATGCGCTGCATCGCGTCCGGGAAAGGCGGCGAAGTTAGCGTGCAAGTCAGATCGCTGACAGCCGCGCACCCTACTCCGCGGCCTGCGGGCCCGGCGCGTGTTTCTTGCCTGACCGCGCGCCGAGCTGCGCGATCCAGCGGGCGATGACGTAGAAGACCGGGGTGAAGATCAGCCCGAAGGCGGTGACGCCGATCATGCCGAAGAACACTGCGGTCCCGAGCGCCTGGCGCAACTCGGCGCCGGCGCCGACCGCCCAGACCAGCGGACTGACACCGAGAATGAAGGCGAACGAGGTCATCAGGATCGGCCGCAAGCGCAGCCGCGTGGCTTCGACCGCCGCATCCCAGCGGCTGCGCCCCTGATCCTCGAGCTGGCGCGCGAACTCGACGATCAGGATCGCATTCTTGGCGGCGAGACCGATCAGCACCACAAAGCCGACCTGGGTGAGGATGTTGTTGTCTAGGCCGCGCAGGATGACGCCGGTGATGGCGGCGACCAGGCACATCGGCACGATCATGATAACCGCAAGCGGCAGCGTCAGGCTTTCATATTGCGCGGCGAGCACCAGAAACACGAACACCACCGCCAGCACGAAGGCGAACATCGCGGTGTTGCCGGCTCGGATCTGCTGGAAGGCAAGCGAGGTCCATTCGGTGGCGAAGCCGTCCGGCAACGTCTCGGCCGCGAGCTTGTCCATGATGGCGATGCCCTGACCCTGCGAATAGCCGGGCGCCGCCGCGCCATCCATTTCGGCGACCGGATAGAGATTATAGCGCGGCACCCGGAACGGGCCGGCAATATCGCGCACGGTGGTGAAGGAGCCGAGCGGCACGGTATCGCCGTTAGCGTTGCGCACGCGGATCTTGAGCACGTCGTCAATGTCGCGCCGGTCTTCGTCGCGCGCCTGCGCGGTGACCCGGTAGGTGCGGCCGAACAAGTTGAAGTCGTTTACGTAGGCGGAGCCGATATAGACCTGCAGCGCGTTGAATACGTCCGGCACATTGACGCCGAGGAGCTGCGCCTTGGTGCGGTCGATTTCGAGATAGACCTGCGGGGTGGATGTTTCGAACAGCGTGAAGACCTGGGTCAGGCCGGGCGTCTGCGCGGCGCGGGCCATGAATTCGCCGGCGACGGTGCGCAGCGCCTCGGAGCCGCGGCCGGCGCGGTCTTCGATGATCATGCGAAAGCCGCCGGCATTGCTGATGCCGCGCACCGGCGGCGGCAGCACGGTGATCAAAAAGGCTTCCTGGATTTGCGACAGGCGCTTGTTGAGCTCGCCCTGGATAGCGGCCGCCGATTGGCGCGAATCCTTCGCGCGCTCCGCGAACGGCTTGAGGGTGAGGAAAATGGCGCCGGAATTCGGCGCATTGGTGAAGGTGGCACCGGAGAAGCCGATCACGTTGACGCCGTGCTCGACGCCCGGCACCTGCAGGGCGATGTCGAGCGCACGTTGTTGTACCTCGTCGGTGCGCGACAGCGAAGCGCCGGGCGGCAATTGCACCACGACAATCAGATAGCCCCCGTCGACTTGCGGGATGAAACCGACCGGCGTTTGCCGGAAGATGTTGAGCCCGAAACCGATGACGACCAGATAAATCACGAACATGATGGCGGCGCGGCGCACGGTGCGGCCGGCAAGCCAGGAAACCGCCGCGCCGACGCCATCGAAGCCCCAATTGAAGGCACCGAAGAAGCGATGCACCGGCACCTCCCACCAGCGGTCGCGGCGCCTGGGATCGTGAGCTTTGAGCAAAAGCGCGCACATCGCCGGCGAGAGTGTGAGCGACACGATCAGCGAAATGATGGTGGCGCCCGCGATGGTCAGCGCGAATTGCCGATAGAACTGGCCGGAGATGCCGGTGATGAACACCGACGGTACGAACACCGCGCACAAGACGAGCGCGATCGCGATCAGAGCCGAGCCGACCTCGGTCATGCTCTTCTTCGCGGCGGCGTTCGGCGCGAGACCGCTGGCGATGTTGCGCTCGACATTTTCCACGACGACGATGGCGTCGTCGACCACGATGCCGATCGCGAGCACGAGGCCGAACAGCGACAGATTGTTGAGCGTGAAGCCGAACGCCGCCATCAGGAAAAAGGTACCGACCAGCGACACCGGAATGGCAACAAGCGGAATGATCGCCGCCCGCCAGGTCTGCAGGAACAAGATCACCACCAGCACCACCAGCACGATGGCTTCGCCGATGGTCTCGACTACAGCGTTAACGGATTGCTGGATGAACTGCGTCGGATCAAAGAAGATGTCGTATTTGACGCCAGTGGGGAAGCGCTTCGATAGCTTCTCCATCAGGTCGCGCACAGCCTGCGCGGTCTGCAGCGCATTGGAGCCGGGGCGCTGAAAAATCCCGAGCGCGACGGCGGGATAATGATCGAGGTAGGAATTCGACGAATAATCCTGCGCCGCCAGCTCGACCTTGGCGACGTCCTTGAGCCGCACCACGGCGGTCGGCGTCTGTTTGATCACGATCGAGGAGAATTCCTCCGGATCGGCGAGCCGGCCCAATGTCTGCACGGCGACCTGAAAAGCGCCCTGCTGCTTGGCGGGCGGCTGATCGAGCATGCCGGAAGCGACCTGGATGTTTTGGCCTTGCAGCGCGCCGGTGACGTCGTTGGCGGTCAATCCGAGCGACTGCATGCGATCGGGATCGAGCCACACGCGCATCGCATAGTCGCGGGCACCAAACACGGTGATGGAGCCGACGCCGTCGACGCGGGTGACCGCATCGGTCACTTCCAGCGTGGCGTAATTGGAGATGAACAAGGTGTCGCGCGACTTGTCCGGCGAATAGAGGTGCACGACCATCATCAGGTCGGGCGAGGCCTTCTGCACGGTGACGCCGATGTTGCGCACGTCGACCGGCAGCCGCGGATTGGCGATGGCGACGCGGTTTTGCACCTGCACCTGGGCGATGTCGAGATTGGTGCCGAGCTCGAAAGAGACCGCGATGGAGAAGCGACCATCCGCCGTCGAGTTCGAAGCGATGTAGATCATGTTCTCGACGCCGTTGATCTGCTGCTCCATCGGCGTGACCACGGTGGCGGCCACGACTTCGGCGCTGGCGCCGGGATATTGCCCGGTGACGCTGATCAGCGGCGGCGCGATCTCCGGATATTGGGCGATCGGCAGGCGCAGAAACGACACCGCGCCCAGGATGGTGATGATCACCGAGATCACCGCGGCGAAAATCGGCCGATCGATGAAGAAATGCGAGATGCGCATTTAGCCCTCCGCCCTTGTGGGGGAGGGTTGGGATTCTTTCCGCTCATTCCCGCACAAGCGGGAATCCAGCAGCCGGGTTCTCGCCTGCGCGGGGACGAGCGGGTGATGAGGCCGAGCTTTTTCCAAGAACTCAATCCGCTTTGCTCTGGGCGCCGTTCTTGGCGGCTTCCTTCGCGGCCGGCGCTGCGGCCGCCGGCGCGCCCTCTTCCTGCGGGTTGACCTTCGCGCCGGGACGCGCGCGCATCAAGCCGTTGACGATGACCCGGTCGTTCGCGGCGAGGCCGTCCTTGATCACGCGGAGCCCGCCGTCAAGCTGCGCCGGCGTCACGTATTTGAGCCGCACCGTGTTGCTGTCGTCGACGACGAGCACGTATTTGCGCGCCTGCTCGCTGCCGAGTGCGGCATCGGGAATGAGCAACGTGATGTGCGGCTGCGAGCCGGGCACGCGGATGCGGCCGAACATGCCGGGGGTAAAGTGTCCGTCCTGGTTACGAAACACGGCGCGGCCGCGGATCGTGCCCGAGGATCTGTCGATGACGTTATCGACGAAATCCATGCGGCCGGCATGGCCGAAATCGTCTTCGTCGATCAGCTTGAGCGTGACCGGAATGCCGCCGGAGGCGCCGCCCATCTTGCCGGACGGGCCGGCAAAGCGCTGATAGCGCAGATACGAAGCCTCGTCGAACGTGAATTCGAAGCGGATCGGATCGACCGTCACGATGGTGGCGAGGAGCGTCGTGTTGGCGCCGTTGCCGCCGGTGACCAGGTTGCCGACAGAGACGCGGCGGTCGCCGATGCGGCCATCGATCGGCGCGCGCAGGTTGGAATATTCATTGAGGTCGAGCTCGGCCTGATGGACCATCGCGTCCTGCGCCGCGACGTTGGCTTCCGCGACGCTTTTCGCCTGCTTGCGCTGCTCGAAGACCTGCTCGGTGAGCGTGCGGTTGCGCACGAGCTCCTCGCCGCGGGCGAGATCGGCTTCGGTGAAAGCCAGATTGGCGCGCGCCTGCGAGAGATTGGCGCGCATCTGATCGAGCACGATCTGGAACGGCCGGTGGTCGATGACAAAGAGCAAATCGCCCTTCTTGACCATCTGCCCGTCGGTGAAATGAATCTCGGCAAGATAGCCGGACACGCGCGAGCGAATTTCCACGGTATCGACCGCGACGAAACGGCCGACATATTCGTCCTGGTCGACCACGGTGCGCTCGGTCGGCCTGGCGACCGTCACGGTCGGAGGCGGCGGCGTGGAGGCCAGCTTCTGGCCTTCGCCACAAGCGGCCAGCGCCAAGGACGCTGCCACGATCGAGAGGGCGGCCACCGGGCGTGCCACAGAGGCGATCACCATAAGGTCTCCTTCGCGGATGATCTTCCGCACCATACGCGATCGGAACGGTCAACGCTGCGCCCATCGCACACTGCCCCCAAGGGGGAGAGGTTGGAGCGTAGAACCTCGCACCGGCGCCGCACCCGGGCCGCCCACATGGAGGGGCTTTTGCAGCCGCCAGCCACCACCCATATGTGCTCTCCGGCGAATGCCGGATAACAAGGCGAAAATCCGTGAAAATCATACCCCTGAACGCCGGTCTGGGCGGGGGGAACCCCGCCACAGAGCCATCTTCCTCATCAACAACAGCGACCGTTCCGGCCGAAGACCAGGCGCTGCTTGACGCTTATTCGCGGGCGGTGATCGACGTGGTCGACCGCGTCGGCCCGGCCGTGGTCGGCCTTGCCGTGCGCGCCGCGAGCCGCCCTTCCCCCGCCAACGGGAGCCGGAACGGCAATCGCAGCGGCAGCGGCTCGGGCGTCATCGTGGCGCCAGACGGCCTCATTCTCACTAACAGCCATGTCGCGGGAGTTGCGGCCGGCGGCGGCCACATCGGCGTGACCACCGCCGACGGCCAGGACCTGCAGGCGCGGCTGGTCGGCCACGATCCCGATACCGATCTCGCGCTCATCCGCGTCGACCAGCCGGTGACGCTGCCGGCGGCGCCGCTCGGCGATTCCAAGAAGCTCAAGCGCGGCCAATTGGTGATCGCCATCGGCAATCCGCTCGGCTTCGAATTGACGGTGACCACCGGCGTGGTTTCGGCGCTCGGCCGGTCGCTGCGCGCTTCGACCGGGCGGCTGATCGACGACGTGATCCAGACCGATGCCGCGCTCAATCCCGGCAATTCGGGCGGGCCGCTGGTCTCCTCGCGCGGCGAGGTGGTCGGCATCAACACCGCCGTGATCATGGGCGCGCAAGGCATCTGCTTTGCAGTTGCGGCCAATACGGCAAGCTTCGTGCTCGGCGAGCTTGTCCGCCACGGCCGCGTGCGCCGCGCCTTCATCGGCATCTCGGCGCAGCAGACTGCCATACCGCAGCGGCGGCGCCGCGCGGCCGAGATCGAGCAGACAAGCGCCGTGATGGTGGCGACGGTCGAGAGCGGCAGCGCCGCCGACCGCGCCGGCTTGCGCGCCGGCGACGTGGTGCTGAGCCTCGACGGCAAGCCCATCACCGGCGCCGACGATCTGATCCGCGCTCTGACCGGCGAGACCATCGGGCGAAGCGTCGCCTTCGACGTGCTGCGTGGCACCGAACGGCTGACGATCTCCCTTGTGCCACTGGAGCGGCCGCGCGCAGTGGCCGCCTAGTACGCGACAAGGTAGCCCGCATAAGCGGAGCGACATGCGGGATTTTTGTACAAGCGTTCCCGGATGTCGCTTTCGCTCATCCGGGCTACTTTTATCGCCTCGTCACTTGCCGCCCGGATGGCTGATGGCCCAGACATACGCCGCAACGGCGGTGACATCGGCATCGGTCAGCGGCGCACCGCCGCGCGGCGGCATCGGCGGCGATGGGTTTTTCGGCTTGGGCACGCCCTCGGCGATGGTGTGGCGCAGACCCGCGAACGTGCCGTCGCTATCGAGCCATTTGCCGCTCATCAGTGACGGCCCCACCGGCGATCCCTTGGCATCGGAGCCGTGGCAGCCGGCGCAGGTGCCGTCGGCCGCTTCGCCTAGAAAGATCCGTCCGCCCAGCGCGACTTCGTCGGCGGTCGCGCCGGCAGGCACGGGCAGCGAGGCCACGACCGTGCGGCCGGCGTCCGGATGCGTGCCTTCGGGTGGGCCGGCATCGCCGGAATTGACGCTTGAAACCTTCGGCGCCGAGGCGGCCGCGGGCGCAGCGTCGGGCGCACCGTGATAGGTGACGCGCCAGATGCGGCCGTGCGTGTCGTCGGAAATATAGAGAGCGCCGTCCGGCCCCGTAGCGAGCCCGGACGGACGGAACGCAGCGCGGCCCGGTTCTTTCGCGGCGCCGGCAAAGCCGTCGGCGAAGACGATGAAGTTGCCTGCGGCCTTACCGTCCTTGAGCGACTGAAACACGATGTTGTAACCGCCCTGCGGCTCCGGCGCGCGATTCCACGAGCCGTGGAAGGCGACAAAGGCACCGTCCCGATAGCCGGCGGGGAACGCCTTGCCCTCGTAGATCAACAAATCGTTCGGCGCCCAGTGACCCGGAAAGACCGCCACCGGTCCTTGCTTTTGCGCACAGGGACCGACCGTCTTGCCGTCGCCACCATATTCGGGCGCCTGCACGAGCTTGTTCTGGAGCTGATCGTAGTAGCATTCCGGCCAGCCATAGTCGGCGTCCTTCCGCAGCAGCACGATTTCTTCGGCGGGCAGTTCCGCGCTTTGGTGCGCATTAAAGTAGCGCGGCCAATTCTGCGAGAGCTGGTCGCGTCCGTGCTGGGTGACAAACAGACGGCCGGCGGAATTGAAGGCAAAACCTTCACCGTTACGCAACCCGGTGGCGTAGCGCTCGGCCGGCGAGAAATGCTGATCCTTTTTGTTGGCGTCATAACGCCAGATGCCGGCACGGGTTTCGAGCTCGGTGCAGGGCTTGTGACCGGCCGAGTTGGGCATGCGGTTTTGCTCTTGGCAGGCGTTGGTCGCCGAGCCGAGATCAACAAACAGCTGGCCCTCGGCATCGATGATAAACGGATGCATCGGATGATCGCCGCTGATCGGCATTCCGGAGATAATGACTTGCGCATCTTCTTTCGGCGCAAGCCCGTCGGGCGACAGCGGATAGCGGATGATCTTATCGTTCTGCTCGGCGTAGAGGGCGCCTTTGTAGACACGGATGCCGGTGCCGCCGGCCGAGCCTTGCGCTTGCGTCAACCCAAAGCGCTCGACGCGATCGGCGTGGCCGTCGCCCTTGCTGTCCTTGAGCGCGATCAGAAAGCCGCCGGCCGGCACTTTGTCGTTGTGATAGTACGCGCCGCTCCAGGTGTTGACGTACAGAACGCCGTTGGGGCCGAACGCCATCTGCCGCGCGTGGCCGAGATTGTCGGCGAACACGGATGCACAAAAGCCCGGCGACAGCGTGATGCCGCCGTTGTCGGCGGCGCAGGCATCGGTCCCCTTTGTGGCCGCCGCGTTTTGTGACGATTGCGCGAAACTTGCGGGCGCGCTGGCAGCAAGCACCAAGAAAGACAAGGCGATGACAAACAAAGAACCAGCGCGCACGAACCTTGCGCGCCGGCGAGGGTGACAAACCGCGCGGTCGATCATGGCAATGCTCCAGATGTGATTTTCAAAGGGCGCCGAACGAGACGGCGAACGCCGTCGCGTTTCTAACGGCGACGTTTGACAAAAGGAGCGACGCTCTCGCAAAGTTGATCGTGGCCCGACCGAACCGACGGCAGCGATCGTGATGGCGGGTCGCGCTGGCGTGCAGCCAATCTAGGCCACCCGACTGACCGCCCGCTTTCCTCGCTCGATCATTCTCATCGCCTCGTCGAACGCCATCGGACGGCCGAGAAAATAGCCTTGTGCTTTGGCGATGCCGATCGCGCGCAGCGTGCTTAATTCGGAGGCGGTCTCGACGCCCTCGGCGATGATGCGGCTGCCGGTGTCGCGTGCGAAGGAGACCAGCGCCGACGCCAGCGCCTTGCGAGCTGGATCGAGATCGATGTGTCGCGTCAACGCAACGTCGAGTTTGATCAGATCCGGCTGGATGAGCAGGATGTGCTGCAAGCTCGCATAGCCGGCGCCGGCATCGTCCACGGCGACGCGCATACCGCGACGGCGCAGCGGACCCAGAATGCCCAACAGACGATCGTAATCGCGGACGTGCGCATGTTCGGTGATCTCGAGCACGATGCGGCCGACCGGCTTGCCCCGCAACAAGGCGGGAAAATCGCTGTCGAGTATCGTTTGCGGCGCGACATTCACCGACAGATACATGTCGGGCGGCAAACGGCTGAGCACCGCAAGACCAAGCTCCGCGGCGGCAAGTTCGAGCTGGGCGCCGAGACCGACCTCGGCCGCCTCGGCGAACCAGCTTTGCGGCGAATGACCGGGGGCTGCGGAAAATCGCGACAGGCACTCGAAACCGAGCGGCCGGGGATTTTCCAGACGCCAGATCGGTTGATAGAGCGTCGAGATCTCTTTGTTGTCGATCGCTTTGCGGATGCGATATTCCTTGTCATTCGCGGCCTTCGCGGCGGCAACGTCACGCGCGATCTCAAAACCGGCAAGATCGGCAAAGGCCCGCAATGTTTGCAGGTCGCGCTCGCGCAGCGACGGATCGGCGCTGAACCCGAAACAGCAGAACATGCCGTAAATGCTGCCGTCCGGCATGCGGATCGGCACGCAGACGTGCTTGCCGACCGGAATTGCCCGCGTAATCGGCATCGCCGCGGCAACCGGCTCGGCGGCGGTGTCGGGCATGAGCTGCGGCAGGCGTCCTTCGAGGATATGCGTGCAATAGACTTCCTCGAGCGGACGGGAATCGCCGGGCTTAACCAAATGCTCGAGCCCCGGCGCATCGACAACACGGAAGACCGTACGGTCGGCCTCGAACTGAGACACATAGGCGACGTCCATGCCGAGATGGGACCGGATCACCGCGAGCGCCCGTTTTATCATCGCGTCGGAATGCGCCGGTTTGTCCGCCGGAACGACCGGACCCAAATCATGGAGCGAACAGGCTTTCCCTTTTTTTGCGCGCGTTCTTGCAGGCGTTGATTTTCCAGATGTGGTATTTGTTTTTGTATGTGTTATTGGGTCCACGTCCTCGCCTCCCTGTTCCGCTCTAGCTGCCACGTCCGTTCCGCGGTTTGCCCGGATACCCTTTGGCGTTGAACGACAATGCGCAAGGGCGTATTTCGGTGCCGTGGACAAATCTGTTCTGCGCAACATGGCTAAAATTCTATTTCTAAAATGCCCCACCGCCGGAAAGGATTTGATTACGACGAAGGGGCCCGGGAGTTGTTTTTTGCGTTTCGCTCATAGTGAATTGATTTCGAATTTGCTCGACGAAAAGCTTCAAACAAATCGTCGTCGGAAGAGTTGAGGCGGCAGCAAAGACCCATCATGGATGCGCAAGGCCGCGGGATGGTTTTGCTTCGCTCACCCATCCTAGAGGTCTCAGGTCGATTTGCGGGGGCGCTGTGCAAAGATGAGTGCGGCGGCACGTCCGCTCGCGTAAGATGGGTTACGAATAACGATACCCATCATCGATCCGTTCAGGCGGCATGATGGGTTTCGTTGCACTCAACCCATCCTACGGGTGAGAAGGGACGATGACCGATATTTTGCGCACGCCGCCGGAGCGTTTCGCCGCCGTGCCCGGCTTTCCCTATCTGGCGCACGGCCGCAGCGATTTGCCGGGCTATGCGGGATTGTCGATGGCCTATATCGACGAAGGGCCGGCTGGCGCGCCAGTGTTTTTGTGTCTGCATGGCCAGCCGACCTGGAGTTATCTTTACCGGCGCATGATCCCGCATTTTCTCGCCGCGGGCGGCCGCGTGGTGGCGCCGGATTTCTTCGGCTTCGGGCGTTCCGACAAGCCGGCCGAGGACGCAGTCTACACATTCGACTTTCATCGCCACAGCCTGATCGCGTTGGTGAGCGCGCTCGATCTCGAAAACATAACGCTCGTAGTGCAGGACTGGGGCGGGCTTCTTGGGCTGACGCTGCCGATGGAGATGCCACAGCGCTTTCGCCGCCTGATCGTCATGAACACCGCGCTCCCGGCGGGCGAAGTGCCGTTACCCAAGGGCTTCCTCGACTGGCGGGCCTTTTCCAACAGCCAGCCCGACATGGCGATCGGCCGCCTGATGGCGCGCGCCTGCCCGCATCTGACCGCAGCCGAAATCGCCGCTTACGACGCCCCCTTCCCGGACGCGGCCTACAAGGCCGGCGTGCGGCGCTTCCCCAATCTGGTGCCGGAATTTCCCGATAGCGACGGCGCCGCCATCGAGCGGGCGGCGCGCGATTTCTGGCGCACCGCCTGGAACGGGGAAAGCGTGATGGCCATCGGCATGGCCGATCCGGTGCTCGGTGCGCCGGTGATGCGGACGCTGCATGGCGACATTCGGGGCTGCCCGCCGCCGCTCGAATTCGCCGAAGCCGGACATTTCGTCCAGGAATGGGGCGATGCCGTCGCGCCCGCGGTGCTGGCGGTGCTGGGAAACTAGGCCCGTCGCTTTTGGATTGAAGGACGCCGCGTCAATCGTTATCCGTCACATCCTGAGGTGGCCGCGAAGCGGCCCCTCGAAGGGCGACGGCCCGGGCCGAACATCCTTCGAGGCTCGCTTCGCTCGCACCTCAGGATGACGGAACCACTGCGCCGCCTTCAGTTTCGCTCAACCGCCTGCTGACTCCCACTAACCTGCTGATGCCATGGCTTTCATCCGCTCGTTCGCCATTCCGGACTTTTTTGACACGCTGGTCAGCCTGTTTGCCGCGTTCGTGCTCGGCACGCTGATCGGCGCCGAGCGGCAATATCGGCAGCGCGGCGGTGGACTGCGCACGCACGTGCTGGTGTCACTCGGCGCCGCCACCTTTGTGGACATCGGGCTCCACATCAACGGCAATGCCGGGGCCACCCAGATCATCGCTTATGTGGTTTCCGGCGTCGGCTTTCTCGGCGCCGGCGTGATCATGAAGCAAGGCAACAATGTCTGGGGGCTGAACACCGCCGCAACGCTGTGGTGCTCGGCGGCCGTCGGTGCCTGCGCCGGGGCCGATCTCGCCATCGAGGCGGTGACTCTGACGCTCTTCGTGCTCGCCGGCAACACGCTGCTGCGGCCGCTGGTCAACGCCATCAACCGCGCGCCGATCAACGAGGCTCTCACCGAAGCCATTTACGAAGTGCATCTGCGTACCCACCCCGATCACGCCGACGACGCCCGCACCTTGCTACGCGAGCAACTGGAAGCGGCCAAATATCCGTTCAAAGACATCGAAGAAGAGGACGAGAAGGAAGACGAGGTCGAGCTGGTGGCGACCTTGCTGGGAACGGTTGCCGTTCCAAGAGAGCTCGACGCCGTCGTTACGCGCTTGAAGGCCGATCAGATCGTCGACAACGCAAGCTGGACTCTGCGGACGACGGAATAGCGCGCTCGCCTGCGCCGGCCGATATCGAAAGCGCGTTAGCCTTTAGGGCATGATCCGGAAAAGCATGCCCTCGGTCTTGACCCGATGGGTGGATACCGGTTTTCCGAAAAGATCATGCTCCACTAAAGTCTAGTCGAATCGAAGCCGCACATTCTGCAAGCGTTCGCAAACCTCAACCCGCAGCCGTAACAAACAACGCAGACGCAACGCCCGGCTGCTTCTCGCCACCAAAAGAATTCGCGATGCTCGCCTCCGGATGCGGAGGGAATAATGACCGATATTTGGCGCGGCCGGCTGACGACGCTTTATGCCGCCATCAGAAAGGGACAAGTTGATTTCGTACTCAATGCCATTCACGACGACATCGAATTTATCAGCTACTCGCCGATCAAGGTGTTTCCGTTTCTCGGGCATCGTCGCGGCAAAGCGGCCATGTCGGAAGCGTTGCACGGCGCCGTCGAGGCGTTCGAATTCGTCGCCTGCGAGCCGGTTTCCATGGTGATCGAATCGCAGAATGCGGCCGTCATGCTGTTCACCCGCGGGGTGAGCCGTGTGACCGGGCGCTCGGTGCAGGGGATGCTGGCGCATTTCATGCGCTTTCGCGACGGCAAGATCGTGGAGCTGCGGGAATTCATGGATTCCCTCCACGCCGCCGAACAGGCGCTCGGACGCGAGCTGATCGAGGGGCCGTAGGGCGCGTTGGGGGTGCGAAAGGGAGAAAGCTAACACCCGTCATTCCGGATTGCCGCAAAGCGGCAAGTCCGGAATCCATAATCGCTGACGTCGCGGAACGCGCTCTCGAGTATTGACCGCAAGCGTTGGGGTTATGGATTCCGGGCTCGCGCTGCGCGCGCCCCGGAATGACGTTACGCTCTGGACTGAGCTCCCGCGTTCGCAGGAGCGGCCAGATCAGAAACCTACACCGCCGGCTCCGCGATCTTGCCGCCGACCGCCTTGCCGTTCGCGGCCGCGATTTTGCGCCGGCGCGGCAGCGGGCTTTCCACCTGCCGTTCCGCCGTCGGCCGGCCGACGGCGAGGTAGCGGAAATTGGCCCGCTTCATCTCCTCGGCCCGGTAGATGTTGCGCAGATCGACGATCACCGGCGTCGCCATGACCGACCGCAGGCGGTCGAGATCGAGCGCACGGAATTGCTCCCATTCGGTGGCGATGACGACCGCTTCGGCGCCTTCGGCGGCCTCATAAGCGCTGCCGCAATAGATCACGTCGGGAAGCTGCGCTTTGGCGGCTTCCATGGCGGCCGGATCGTAGCCGCGCACCACGGCGCCGAGATCGTGCAGCGCCGTGATCAGCGGGATCGAGGGCGAGTCGCGCATGTCGTCGGTGTTGGGCTTGAACGACAGGCCGAGCACGGCGACCGTCTTGCCGCGGATCGAACCGTCCAGGGCCGTCACCACCTTGCGGGCCATGGCGCGCTTGCGCTGGTCGTTGACGGCGGCGACGGTTTCGACGATGCGCAGCGGCACGCCGTGATCGTGGGCGGTCTTCAACAGGGCCGTCGCATCCTTGGGAAAACAGGAGCCGCCGAAGCCCGGCCCGGCATGCAGGAATTTGCCGCCGATACGGTTGTCGAGACCCATGCCGCGGGCGACATCATTGACGTCGGCGCCGGTGCGCTCGCAGAGATCGGCGATCTCGTTAATGAAGGTGATCTTGGTGGCGAGGAAGGCGTTGGCGGCGTATTTGATCAGCTCAGCGGTGCGGCGGCTGACGTTCAGCATCGGCGCCGCGTTCAGATAAAGCGGCCGGTAGACTTCCGCCATGACTTCACGGGCGGCCTCGTTGTCGCTGCCGATGACGATACGGTCCGGATGCTTGAAGTCATAGATGGCGGCCCCTTCGCGCAGGAATTCCGGGTTCGACACGACGTGCATGTCGGCTTCCGGCCGCGCGTCGCGCAGGATGCGCTCGATCTCGTCGCCGGTGCCGACCGGCACCGTGGATTTGGTCACCACCACCGCGGTCGGCGACAATAGCGGGGCGATCTCGCGCACGGCGCTATAGATGTAGCTCAGATCGGCATGGCCGTCGCCGCGGCGCGATGGCGTGCCCACTGCGATGAACACCGCGTCGGCCTCGTCGATGCCGTCGGGCTTGGTTGAAAACGACAGCCGCTCCTGCGCCATGTTGGTGGCGACGAGATCGGCGAGGCCGGGCTCGAAGATCGGGATTTCGCCGCGCCTGAGCGCCGCGATCCGTCCGGCATCCTTGTCGACGCAGGTCACGTGATGACCGAAATCGGCGAAACAAGCGCCCGAAACAAGGCCGACATAGCCGGCACCGATCATGGTGATGCGCATGAGAACTCCGCTTCAAATAACGCGATTGGGGAAATGACAAAAATGCCCGCGCAGCGACCCGGCTCCGCTCGTCGGCTTCACCTACAGATCGGCTTCACCTACAGATCGGCTTCACCTACAGACGACTGCCAATCGCGGCACCCCGCCCGTCTCGGCTGAGCAAATCAGCTCGGAGCAGGCCGGCTCGCACCGGCAACGTCGATTCGAGCGTGAATTTAGAGAGCGAAAATTACAATCAGGTGACATAACAAATCGATGACAATCGCTATCCGTTGCATAACGAACCGATGACGGCGATCGCATCTATGTTCACAAACACCACGTTTTCCAGGCGCAAGCGTGTTGTCGTTTTAATTGCGAGGCGATGAAAGCTGGTCCGCACGCTCTTCGAAGATCTGCGGTATCGCCCGCATGACAGACAACAGCGCAGGCGAGAGCATGGTATCGAACAACCGCAGGTCGGAGGGTTTGAGGCATAGAAGCCCGCCATAGGCGGCGGGCCGGAACGTCAGATGGTCGAGCGGGCAGCCAAACGTCCAGATCGTGTTGATCTCATTGTTGGCGGGATTTTCGACCGTACCGGCGACCGACCAGTCGTCCGCCGCGGTCGCCAGGTCGAGCTTCTCCCGAACTTGCCGCCGTACGCCGTCCACCGTGTCGCCATCCGTGCCGATCAGCGAAATGGTGTTCGGGTTGCTCCAGTCGCCCGGCGCCCGGTACACGCAGTACAGATAGCGCCGCGAATCGTAGATCAGGAGCTTTGACGATCGCTTCGACGCCGTCATGACGATCACGCTTCTCCGTCACGCTTCCGCCGGTGGAGCGCTCTCCTTCACGGCGCCACGCCGGCGAACGAAGGTCCGTAACCGGCGCCCGAACAGCGCAATCGCGAGCCCACCGTAAACGAGACTGCCGAGCGCGGCCAAAATCAGCAGCTCCGCCTCGTTGCGGAACCGCGGCAGTGTTGAGGCCACCTTCGCGATCCACGGCGCCGCCAGGAAAAGCACCAGCGCCATGACGGCACCGGCAGCAACCATGCGGACAAGCGACGACCGCAGTTCGCGGTCGGCGCCGACATAGCCCGCACGCGCCGCCCAAAACAGCACCAGGACGAAATTGATCCAGGCGCCGATCGCGGTGGCAAGCGCGAGTCCGACCTGGGCCAGCGCTCCCATCAGCGCCACCTTGAAGACGATATTGACCGCGGTGCCGATCAGCGCGGCTTTCATCGGCGTGAAGGTATCGCCACGCGCCAGGAACGGAGCGACGACGCTGCGAATCAGCACGAACGGAACGAGCCCGATCGTGTAGGCCATGAGCGTGATCGCGGCGGCATGCGCATCCTCGGCAGTAAAGCGACCGCGCATGAACAAGCCGCGCATGATCGGCTCGGGCACCACCAGAAAAGCCACGATGCAGGGGATGCCGAGCAGGAGCGCGAATTCGATGGCGCGGTTTTGCGCCGAACGGGCGCCGTCATGATCCCCGGCGGCGATCCGCCGCGTCATTTCCGGGAGCAGCACCGTGCCGACCGCAATGCCGATCACGCCGATGGGCAATTGATCGATGCGGTCCGCATAATAGAGCGCCGAGATCGCACCGGTGGCGAGCAAGCTGGCGATGATGGTGTCGGCGAACAGCGCCAGCTGGGTGCCGGCCGAACCGATAGTCGCCGGCAGCAAAGCCGCAAAAAAGCGGCGCACGTCGCGATCGAGCCGCAGCGTGCGCAAGCCCGTAAAGGCGCCGGCGCGCCAGGTGTCGCCGCCGACCAGCAGCGCCTGCAGCACGCCGGAGATGAGCACGCCCCAGGCCGCCGCATAACCGGCGCCGCCGAATTGTTTGGAGAAGGCGAGCGTTCCGATCATCGCCAGATTGAGCAGGATCGGAGCTGCTGAGGCAGCAGCGAAGCGATGCAGCGCATTGAGAATGCCGCCCCACAGCGTCACCAACGTGATCAGCAGCAGATACGGAAAGGTGATGCGGGTCAGCGAAACCGCGAGCTGATATTGCTGCGGCTCGCGCGAGAAGCCGGGCGCCAATAGATCAATGGCTTGCGGCGTGAACAGAAGCGCCAGCGCCAGCAAGACGATCTGCGTCGCCAGCAACAATGTGAAAATGCGGTCGCCGAACGTCGCTGCCGCCTCGTTTCCTTCCTGGGTGCGAATGCGCGCGTAGGCCGGAATGAAGGCGGCGTTGAAAGCGCCTTCGGCGAAGATGGCGCGGAAATGGTTAGGCAACCGAAAGGCGATGAAGAAGGCGTCGGCCACCGGCCCGGCGCCCAGAAAGGCCGCGAGCATAATGTCGCGCAGAAAGCCGGTGATGCGCGAGAGGAGCGTATAGCCGCCGACCGTGAGAATGCGCCCGATCATGGTTCCAGCCGCAAAATAAGGCCGTGTTTCCCGGACGCGGTGCCGCGTAAAACGCGGCTCCGCCGATCCGGGATCTTAGCAAACTCGGAATTCGCGACGATCCCGGGTCTGCGTCGCATCACTTCGCTGCGCTTCGTGCTGCGCCGCGCCCGGGAAATGGTCTTACAGTATTTAACCCGCCAACGCGCGGACGACCGCGGCGATAATCCGATCCTGCGTGGCATCGTCGAGATAAGCGTGCATCGGCAAGCTGATGACTTCCTCGGCCAGCCGCTCGCTCACCGGCAGCCCACCCTCGGCGACCGGATAGTCCCGATAGGCCGCCTGCCGATGCAGCGGCTTGGCATAATAGATCGCGGTCGGAATGCCTTGCTGCTTGAGCGCGGCAGCGAGCGCGTCGCGCCGGCCGGGAGTAAGCCGGATGGTGTATTGCGCCCAGACCGAAGTCCGCTCCTTCGCCACGCGCGGCACGATGGCGACGCCGGCAAGGCCGGCCGCATAGCGCTCCGCCGCCTGATTGCGCGCGGCAATCTCCTGCGGGAAAATCTTGAGCTTTTCCAGGAGGATCGCGGCCTGAATGGTGTCGAGCCGGGCGGCGAGCCCGATGCGGGCGGCATCGTATTTGTCGACGCCCTCGCCATGCACGCGAATGCTGCGGATGCGCCCGACCAAATCGTCGTCGTCGGTGAAGACGGCGCCGCCGTCGCCATAACAGCCGAGCGGCTTGGCCGGGAAAAAGCTCGTGGCGGTTGCCACAGTGCCGGGTTTCGCACCCGGAAGGACGGCGCCGAGCTGGCGGCCCTTGTAGGTGGCCCCAAAGGACTGCGCGGCATCGTCGAGGATGAAAAGATCATGCGCGGCCGCGATGGCGGCGATCGCATCGTGATCGGCCGGCTGGCCGAACAGGTCGACCGGGATGATCGCGCGCGGCTTGAGCCCGCGCTTTTTGGCGGTCGCAATCGCGCGCTCGACGCTCGAGGGATCGAGATTGAAGGTCTCGGCGTCGACATCGGCGAGTACCGGGGTCGCGCCGCACAGGGCCGGCACTTCGGCGGTTGCGCAAAAGGTGAAGGTCGGGCAGATCACGGCATCGCCCGGGCCGATCCCCCAGGCCATGAGCACGAGCCGCAGTGCATCGGTGCCGCTCGAGCAGGTGATCGCGTGGCGCGCGCCACAGAAGGCGGCGAGCTCGCTCTCGAGCGCGCGCACCTCGGGGCCAAGGATGAACTGGCAGCTTGTCAATACGCGTGCGACGGCTTCGTCGATGGCGCTGCCGAGGCGGCGGCGTTGCGCGGCGACATCGATGAACGGAAGCGGCTGTTCGTCCACACGGGCATGCTGATTTATGATGTGTGCTTTTCTTGATTTTCTTGGCGCACGATCATCGAGCGAAAAGCATCGTGCATCTTTTTGGTTTTTCGCGAGAGACAGACAAAAACATTATGCGCTGGCGACCCGCCGCGGTCCTTTGCGCTCCGGCGGCCGTGACAGCTCGGCGCGGGTATCGAGGCAGCGGATGGCAATTTCGAGACTGGCCACACCTTCCTCGCCGGTCACCGCCGGTGTGCTTTTGTTGTGAATGGCATCGATGAAGGCGCGCATCTCGGCACGTAACGGCTCGGCGTAGCCAACCGACAAATGCCGCATCGAATAGCTGCCGTCGGGCTGAAAGCCGAAACACTCGGTGACTTGCCGGGTCAGGAGGTCGCCGATCAGATATTTGTCGCGGGTCGCCACATGGATGGTGCGCGCCTTGAACGGCGTCAGCCAGTTGGTGTTGATGTGCGCCAACACGCCGGACGCGGTGCGGAATTGCAGAAGCGCAATATCCTCGCGCACGGCGACCGCGCTCGAGGTTTGTGGCTGGATTTCCACGATCTCCGAGTTGGTGAACCAGCGGATCAGGTCGATATCGTGCACGGCGAGATCTATTACCACGCCGACATTCGACATGCGCGGCGGGATGGGACCGACGCGGGTGATGGCGATCGAAAAGATATCTTGATCCTTCAGCGCCAGCTTGATCGATTCGACAGCCGGGTTGAAGCGCTCGACATGGCCGACCATCAGCGTGACGCCGGCGCGACGCGCGGCGGCGACGATGGCACGGCCTTCCTCCACCGTCGGCGCAATCGGCTTCTCCACCATGACGTGAAGACCGCGCGCGATGCAGGCGAGCGATATGTCCTGGTGCAGATGCGTCGGCGCCGCGATGGTCACCGCTTCAACATCGCTCGCCAACAGCGCGTCGAGATCCGCGAACACCGGGCAGCCCAGAGTGTGCCCGACCAATTCGCGCTGCTTGCGATCCGGATCGACAATCCCTGCGAGTTCAACGTCGGCTATTTCCGACAGGACGCGCGCATGGTTGGCTCCCATGACGCCGACGCCGATAACCCCAATTTTCAAAGGACCACCCCTATCAGCCCGGCCAGCTAACCGGTCGAGCCCCACGACTCCCGTTTCCCACCACCCCACTAGCATGCCGAAAGCCGGTTTGGCGACCCAAACCGGACGGAACCCGAACACGTTTTCCTTCCGATATTTACGCGCCTGGGCGGTATATTTTGCCGCTATTGGGAGGCGGCCGCCGACCAAAAGCCGGGTGATTTTACCGCGACCGGTCGTGACAGACGCCGGCCTGGAGCGTTGTCCGCAAGCGGCCGGTCGTGCAGTTTGGAGCCGTCACGCTCATGCGAAACATGCCGCTCTGAGACGTGCTGCGCATAGATCCGCCGTAGCGATAAGGATGATGCCATGCGGCCTTCTGCCTTGATCTCGGCGTTCGGTCTTTGTGTCGCACTCGCCGGAGCGAGCGCGGCGCCAATGTTGGCGCAGCCGGCGGATGAGCCGCAAGCTTACGGGCCGGAGCTCGAGGGATTTGCCTACCCCTGGCCGGTGTCCACCTACGCCTTCACTTCGCAAGGCGAAAAGCTGCGCATGGCCTATATGGACGTGAAGCCCGCCGGCGCGCCGAACGGCAAGACGGCGGTGCTGTTTCACGGCAAGAATTTCTGCGCCGCCACTTGGCAGAGCACCATCGCGGCGCTCACCGCGGCCGGCTACCGGGTGATCGCCATCGATCAGATAGGCTTCTGCAAATCGAGCAAGCCGGCACATTATCAATACAGTTTCCAGCAGCTTGCCGGCAACACCCACGCGCTGCTCGCGTCACTCGGCCTGTCGCGCGTGATCATCGTCGGGCACTCGATGGGCGGCATGCTCGGCATGCGTTACGCCCTGACGTTTCCCGGCGACGTGGAGCAGCTCGTGCTGGTCAATCCGATCGGCTTGGAGGACTGGAAGGCCAAGGGCGTGCCCTGGCAGAGCATCGATGCCTGGTATCAGCAAGAGCTGAAAACAACGGCCGATAGCATTCGCGATTACCAGCGCTCGACGTATTATGCCGGCACCTGGGATGCCAAATACGAGCCCTGGGTGCAAATGCTCGCCGGACTCTTTCGCGGCCCCGGACATGATGTCGTTGCCTGGAACGCGGCATCGACCGACGACATGGCCTATACGCAGCCGGTGTTCTACGAGCTGGAGAAAATCTCGGCGCCGGTGCTGTTATTGATCGGCGAAGAGGACACGACCGCGATCGGCAAGCATCTGGCGCCGCCGGCGGTGCGCGCCACGCTCGGCCATTATCCGGTGCTGGCGAAGGAAGCCGCTGCCCGCCTCCCCCATGCACAACTCGCGATGTTTCCCGGTCTTGGTCACGCGCCGCAAATCCAGGCGCCGGAGGTTTTTCACAAAGTGCTGTTGGACGGCTTGCAGAAGTAGCCGGCCGGGCGCGCCATGAACAAACAGGCAAAGACCAAAAATACGAAGACCAAACACGCGGCGAAGATCGATCTGCCGGTATCGCAGGTGCGCCGCTATCTGGAGCCGGGACCGATCGTGTTGGTGACGTCGGCGCATGGCGGCACCCGCAACATCATGACCATGGGATGGCACACGGTGATGGAATTCACGCCGTCGCTGGTCGGCTGCGTCATTGCCGGCGGCAACCACAGCTTCGATCTGGTGCGCCGAAGCGGCGAATGCGTCATCAATGTGCCGACCACGGCGCTGACCGATGCGGTCGTCGGCATCGGCAATACGACCGGCGCCGCGGTCGACAAGTTCGCGCGGTTTGCGCTGACCCCGCAGCCGGCGCGGCAGGTGAGCGCGCCGCTGATCCGCGAATGTCACGCCAATTTCGAATGCAAGCTGTTCGACGGCGCACTGATCGACACGTATAATTTTTTCATCTTCGAGGTGGTCAAGGCGCATGTCGCGCGCTCGCCGCGCCATCCGCAGACGCTGCACTATACCGGCGACGGCGTCTTCATGGTGGCCGGCAAGGTGATCAGCCGGCGCAGTCGATTTCGCCCTGAATTGTTGGATTGAAGCGGCGCCGCGGACGTGTGCTCATAAATTAGGTCACCGACTTGCCGCTTCACTGCCGAAGAGCGGACATTTGCTCGAATATCGTCACGTTCGCGATGTGCCAAGCACAGACATCAGCAGTTAGAACCGATAACCTCTAATGCGGGATAACCAACGTTTGCGCTATGACGGGCGAGCCGGGGCACAAAGTCGGCATTTGCACCAATCTCCGCGGCCGACAACATTCGCACTGTTGTATCTCCGATGTCATCTTACAGGCTACAACCGCGTGCCTTGAGTGCCATTTCGAGACTCAGCCCGAGCCTATCCAATCGCCAGAGAAGTCAAGCCTTCCCGTTTGTCGCGCTCGTAGTCTGCCCTCTACGGGTCTTGCCGAACGATCCGGCAAAATAGCAAGCTCGCGAAGCTAACAAGGTGAGGAGCTCCATCATGTCAAACAGGCCAGATGAACGCCTCGATCGCCGCGATTTCATGATCGCATCAGTTACAACGGCCGGCGCATCGGCTGCCCTCGCCATGACCGCAGGCGTTGCAAATGCTCAGAGTGCAGCGCCCCCCTCTGCCAATCCGGTATCAGGAACGGTCTATACCGGCGATACAATCCAGGGAAAAAAGGTCGTCAGCGCGCTCGACGTCAACAACTTGGAGCCTGGCAAGAAACACCTTTTGTATTTTCAGGGCGTGGAGATGCCCACCGGACAGCACTGGTATGTGTCGGTGACGGTCGCCAAGGGGGCAAAGCCGGGCAAGCGCGCCATTCTGGTCAGTGGTGTACATGGCGACGAGATGAGCTCCGTGCATACGGTCCAGACAGTGATGAACCAGCTTGATCCGCGGGAGATGTCGGGCGCGGTCATGGCGGTCACGGACGTGTCCCGCCCCGCCATGGAAGGCATGCAGCGCAGATGGCCTAACCAAGGCAGGGGCATCGATCTGATCGATATGAATTGAGAGTGGCCCGGAAACGAGAACGGCACCACCGCGCCCAGCCGGCACGCTGGGCTATTGTTCAACCAGCTGCTGCGGCCGAACGCCGACTTCGCGATCGACTTCCACACGGGGACCACCGGATTCGAAGTCACTGCATTCAATATTGGCGGCATGGATGTGCCCGAGGTCAGGGCGATGGTGGAGCTCTACCCCGTCGGCCAGATTTTCGACAACCATGTTTATCCCGGCGTCCTGCATAACGCGTTCATGGACGTGGGCATCCCGGCCTTTACCCCGGAGATTGGCGCCGCGCGCGTCCTGAACCTCGAGATGATCTCGCTGTTCGTGGAAGGCACAATGAACGTTCTCAAGCATCACGGCATCCTGGCCGGGCCACTGGGGCGCACAGGCAAGGACGTGGGTGTCTTTATTGGCGACAGTGCGCTTCCGATCCTTGCGACCCAGGGGGGGCTCGTCGAGCATCTGGTCAAGCTCACCGACAAGGTCGATGCCGGACAGAAGGTCGCCATCCAGCGAAACAGTTTCGGCGAAGTGGTTGCGGAATATACGAGCAGAGTGGCCGGAGAGATAACGGGTCAGCGTAGCGATGCGATGGCCGAGCCCGGCAACCCCCTGGTATTCATCCTTTTCCACAAAGCGACAGCGGACGGCGGCGAGACATATCCCGAGTGACCTAAACGGACATCTGGTCGTCCGCTTTTGCAGGACACCCTAATGTTCGACCCGGTACAGTCGCCATCGCTCCGGCACGCCTTTGAGTTTGTGAACGCCGCGATCCTTGAAGCGGATTCCGGACTGCGACATCAAATCCTTGACCGCGCTGGAGACGAGGACTTCGCCGGCGCGCGCTTTCGCCGCGACGCGCGCGCCGATGTGAAACGCGAGACCGAACACCTCGGGCCCGCTCACTTTGTATTCGCCCGCGTGCAGCCCTGCCCTGATCTCCAGTCCCAGCGTCTGCACTGCCTTGCAGATTGCGGTCGCGCAACGCACGCCGGCCGCCGGCGCACGAAACGTTGCCAGAAGTCCGTCTCCCGTGGTCACGACTTCCTTTCCGCGCAAAGTCTTCAGCTCTCTACGGACGGCGGCGTAATAGTAATTCATCACCTGCGTCCAACGCGAATCGCCTAGCCGCGCGGCTTTTTCGGTGGAGCGGACGATATCGATAAACAGGATCGTGGCGAGCACTTGTTTGAGATCGGAACCACGGCCCGCGGGCCGGCGCCGGATGACAATATTTCCAGCTATCGGCTCGTAGCGATGGTTACGTCGCCGCCCGATTGCGGCTTTTGCATAGTCCTGGGCGCGCTGCACCGTGCCGCAACGGATTGTCTTCTCCCGCGGCGGCAGCGTCCAGCAAATCTTTCGCCCATCCCCCACGCCACGGACCTCGACGGCGCCCCACTTTAGGAAAACCGTGGATCCAACCCGGCGAATGCACCATGCCTTCGACGTGTATCCGGAAACGTTCGACTGATGGACTCCGATGCGAAGGAATTTGGGCATGTGCATGCGCCGATCGAAAGACCATTTGGGCAAGTGGCAGCAAGCGATTGGGCAAATGACAGCAAGCGAGAAGCCGACCAGCACCGGCTTTCGACCGACGAAAATGGACACGCTCCCACCGACATCAAAACGTAATCATACATTCCTGCGTTGGCAACGGCCGGCGTGTTAAAATTCGCGTTCGCAATCGCGCCGCAAGAGCGCGGTCGTTCTCCAGCGCGTACGAAGATCAATTCAAGATCGTCGCGGCCGAGGTCGCCGTGATCGTTGTCTTCGGCAGGCCGGTGAGCGGCACGATCGGTGCCCACGTGTAGTTCGCCGTGATCGTCACGGTGCCGCCGGGGCTATTGTTGGGCGAGAAGCTGACGGTGGTCGTGACGGCGGACGAATTGAGCAGAACCAAATTGGAGCCGACCATCGTTTGCAGCATAGCGGTGGTCGCAGGCGAACTGCTGTTGGCGCCATGGACAATGGCGTAGCGGCCGGTCGTGTGCACCGCGTGCATGAGATCCTGCTGATCGGCCACATAGCGCGCGACTTCGGTCACACCGATAAAGGCTGTGAAAAATACCAGCGACAGCAGCGCAAATTCCACCCCGGCCACGCCGCTCGTCTCGCGAACAAACTTGCGCATAACCAGCTTCATGTGTTGTCGCATGATCTTTTCGGAAAACCAGCTTCCGCCCGTCGGTTCAAAGCCCGAGGGCATGCTTTTCCGGTACATGCTTTAGCCCGTACGGACCATCGCGGTTGACGTCACCGTGACGGAATCGCCCAGATAAGGCACGGCAAAGGGAATAGGCACTGTCTTGCTGGTCGTGATCGACATGAATTGCTCGAAATCGCCGCCGCTGCTGCAACTGCTGCTGCAGGAGACGGCGGTCGGCATCGCGACCGATGTCGTTTTCACGCAATAGCAGACCGCGCTCGCCGATACCGAGATCGCGTTGCCGTAGGCGGACTGCGCGGCAGCGGTGATGCCGGCGGTATTGCTTGAATTGCCCGCCGCCACATAGGTGATTGCGTCCTGCAAGGCCTCTTGCACCTGGGATTGACCGAGGCCGATTTGCGCGACATCCCACAATCCCAACAGCAACGGCACGACGACGAAACTCATGACCAGCGCGGCCTCGACGGCGATGCTACCCCGTTCATTTTCTGCAAAGCGGTCGAACACTGCCGGCCTCAATTGGTCAGAACGATCGAGCCGCTCGCGCCACCGCCGCTCGCCGGCGTGATCGACCAGCTCTTGGGACTATTGCTGTCGAAGATGAGCTGATTGACCACGAGCGTGAAGGCGTCGGCGGTACCGCTATAGGTCGAGTTGAACGTGATATTGCGGCTCGGCAAATAAACAAGGCCCTGCAGGGCGTGACCGGAGCTCGACGCGCCATCGATGGCGAAACTGCTCGTCGACAGACCGTCGGGCTCGAACATCAACACATTCGCATAGGTGCCGGACGTCGGGGCGGTCAGCGATACGGTCACGCCGGAGTTGAACTGCACATAGGACGAGCTGTTGACAAAATAGAAGGTGACGCCTGTGCCGGTAATGGTCCAACCGCTGTTGATGTTCCAGTTCGTCCCATCGAAGATGTAAGTGCCGGCGGCGAGCTTGACGGTGCCGGTACCGTTGAAATTGAAGTTGCCGCAATAGGTACCGGGGTTGAGCGAGACCGTGCCGGAATAATTGGCGCTGTTGACGGTACAGCCGCCGACGGTCGGCGCCGCCAGCGTTCCCTTGTAGGGATTGGAATGGGTACTGCAGCGGGTCGCCAAGCCACCGACCGTTGCGCCGTTGTTGATGACGGTGCCGGCCACGCACGTTTTCATTACCGAGAGCGTCGCACCGGAATCGAAGATCGCGGCCGTCGACGCCGTCGAAGCGACGTCGATCTCACAATTGGGAGCGTTGAGATTGAAGCTGCTATTGACGGTGAGCGTCTGCGAGCCGGTGCCGAGAACGTAGATGCAGACCGCCGGGCCGGTGCTCGAGGCGGTTGCGGCTGCCGAGGCGACCGGCTGGCTGGAAAGAAATAACGCGGAGAATACCAACGGAACGCTGCGCTTCACGGTGACCGTAATAGTCGTCGCCGCCGGCGGGGCGTTACCGGATGGGCCGAAGGATACCGCGAGCGTGTCGGTAGCGGTCGAAAAGCCGTTGAGCAGCGCATCGTTGTTGGCGACCGTGGTTATGGTCGACGTCGTCTGGCTGGAATCGGACAGTAGCCGGCCAGCGCTGAGCGCCGTGACTTCGGCGATCGTTTGAATGCGGCGAGCGTTCATATACCAGAGCGAAGCGTCGACCCCCAGACCGACCAGGCCGCAAACGGCAAACGCCGTAATCGCGGTGATCACCCCGACCGAACCGCGGCGATTGCCCAATAGGCTGATGATAGGGCGCGCAAAAGAAAGCGCCACGCGCTGCGCGAAATGGGAACTTCGTCGGACCACTGCTTTGCCGTGCGTTCTTTGGAGAATTGAAAGAAATTATGGGTGTCGGTGTAGACGGCGCGATCCTAATCCGCGGTTTAACGAAACAGCTAAAAATGCGGATTGTTTTTCGGCAGTTGATAACCACGGCGCGTTGCGGCTTACGGGCTTTTCTCCATCGGCCGCGCGTTCTCGATTGAGCGGTTATCGCATGTCTTTTCTAAAAACCGGTTTCCATCCGTCGGGTAAAAAGCCCGAGGGCGCGGCTTTTCCGATATATGCTTTAAGGTTCGGCGAACACGCGTTCGAAAGACGTCAGCAGGCGCCGCAGAGTGCGGACCATTTCGGCGGCCACCTCGGCATCGACGCGCGCGCCGCGCAACTCCGCGCCCAAGAGATCGGCGGCGCGCCGGCTGATGTCGGCGAAGACGGCCTGGGTGGTGGCCGGCGCGTAAGCTTGGGCGCCGATACCGCGCAAACGCAGCGCCTCTAGTTGCACGGACGAAAATTGCGGGTTGGCATGATCGCGAAGCGCCGCCAGCAGCATCAGCGCGGCACGGTTCACGGCCTCGTCATAGGCATCGGACGGTCTCGCGCGCTTCGCCTTACGCGCCCACATTCCGGCTGGCTCCCCGAATCGCTCCGTCAGAATACCGGTGTGCCATATTGACCACCAGCCCGCGACAGCCGGCCAGCTTGTTTAGTGCATTATCCGGAAAAGCATGCCCTCGGGCTTTGACCCGACGGGTGGATACCGGTTTTCCGAAAAGATCATGCTCCACCAAGATCTAGTGCGCGTCGGCGACCGAGAGGTGAACCGGATCGGCCGGCGGACGCATGAGAGCTGTCGTGCGATCATGCGCGACCGGTTTAAGCTGACCGGCGGCGTTGAGGGTCGGCGTCGCGGCGGCCGACGGCGGGCTCACCAGCGAGCGCACGGCCTCGACCGTGCGCTGATGCAGCGATTGATCGACTTGCACGAGGAAATGCTGCTCGGCGATGTCGAGATTTTCGATCGTCGCGCTGGCGACGGAGTTGCCTCTGCCAGGCGCGCGCGCCACCAATTCACCGCCGCCGAGGGAGCCGATGCCCGGCATCCACATCATCGGTTGGGTGTTGTGATAGCACAACGCCTTCTTCACATTCGTCCCGATCGGCTTCATCTGCCATCGCGGCGACGGATCGTAAGACACCATCAAATCGATTTGCGGCCTGGTCGGCATGTTGGCGAGCCAGGTCGCGCGCGAGCCGCCGCCGCTATAGCCGATGACGACGATCTTGGCCTTGCCCTGGTTGGCGAGAATAGCCTTGTAGGCATCCGGCCAGCTGCTCCAGTTGTAGGTGGCGACCGTGGTGTCGGGCAACTGCCGCAGCATGGTGGCGAGATGGAACATGCCGGCGCTGGTCACCGTCCCATCGGTGCCGACGAGTTCGCCGAGCAGAAGGTAGACTTGCACCCCGGTCGCCAGCGCGGCCGGACGATCAACCTTCTGATCCGGCTCCGCCGGCTCGGCCGCCTCGACCGGCTCAGAGCCGTCGGCTTCTGGCTCAGACGGCTCGAAGCTGCCGGGGCGCGGTGCCCATTGCTCGGGTGCCAACAGCGCCGCGGTCAATTGCTCGGGCGACGACAGTTCGGTCGCCGGCTGGTCTTTGGTGACATCCTCGAACAGGTCGTGCTCATCGCGGAGCACGCCCATCATGTCGAGAGCGGGAGAAGAGCGTTGGTGCAAGAACGTCCCGGCCGTCCGCGACGTTTGGCTACTGGAGAGTCCGAAAAAGATCGCAACGAACACACCGGCCGCAAGAAGCGCCGCCAACCCAAGCACACCACGCGACATTCCCGTCCTTCCGAATTTACGAAGCGTCGGCGTGGAACTAAGCGGCCGTTTGAGGCACCTCAGGGCCCGGAACAAGGACGCATTATGGATTTTTGTGGCGCTCGGCCGAGGGATATCGTCAAAACTTGGGACAAATGCAGACCCGGAGTTATGTGGGGGCTTGACCTCATCGGCCGCCCCCGCCGCGCGGGAACCGTCTCGGCTCTCAGGGCTGTCGACCGTATGACGCACGCTTACACTTACTCTTTATCTGCCGGCCACGCCTGACAGCTTCCGCTGCGCGCCTCCCCGGAGAGCCGCCAAGCCGCAAAATCGCTGCCCGGAGCCGCCGGCTCGACCAAGGCAATGCGCGCACTGTCGCGGCACGCGACGGCAGGTTGCGAACGTCCCATCCGGAAAACGAAACGGCGCCAAGCGGCGATCCAGCCCCCGTGGATCGCTGTCTGCGAACGGACAAACCCTACTGAGTCACCGCCTAATGAACGCTTAACCTTGCGGCCGCGTAAAGCGCCGCCTTGGGCGCACGCCCGGACGGACGTGCGCTAGTGCAACTCCCGATTAAGTCGAATCGGGAAATGCTCTAGATCTCTTTGTTGTCGCATGTCCTTTTCGGAAAACCGGTTTCCACCCATCGGGTCAAACCCGAGGGCATGCTTTTCCGGGACATGCTCTAAAAGCCGGCGCGTCAGCGGACGCGGCCGGCCGTGGTCGCGGTGCGCGCCTGCGGTTGCGAGGAGAACCCGCCGAACAGGCGAGAGAAGATATTTCCCCCGCCGCCGCCCCACATTTGATCCGGAACCGCGAGCGCCTCACGGCGAACCGCATTGTCGTGACGCTCGACCGGGGTGTCGGCCACCTTGCGTTCGTCACCCTTGAGGATCGCCAGCAAGGCCCGGTCGCGACCGTAGATATCGTCGCGCATCTGCAGCCTGCCATCCTTGTCGACAAAGGCGGTCTGGTAAGTGACGTGCACGGGGACGAAGGTCGGCAGGCGAATCTCCTGCTCCCTGTTTCCGAACATCGCGTGGATGCGCTCTTCGCTGTAGCCTTCGCGCGGACGCGCGAGCGACAGAATGACCTCCGCGTATTTCACCGGATTCTCGATCCGCATGCAGCCGTGGCTGGTATCGCGCACAGGCCTGGAGAACAGATATTTCTCGTTCGAGTTGTGCTGATAGACCAGGAACTTGTTGGGCAGGTTGAAGCGCAGCTGGCCGAGCGCATTTTGCGGGCCGGGCGGCTGCGATATATGAATCGTGCCGTTCTGATTATAGGTGACGGTCAGCCCCATGCGTTCCAGGATGGTCGAATCCTGACGCAACAGCGGCACATATTCCTTGGCTGCGATCGAATCCGGGATGTTCCAGGTCGGATTGATCGTGATCGACTTCATATCCACGCTCATGATCGGCGTGGGCGTGTCCGGCTTGCCGTCGACGATTCGGGTCGACCATATCTGCCGGCCGTTCTGATAAACGTACAACATGAAGTCCGGCAGATTGACCAGGACGTAGGTCTTGCCGAGATCGTGCGGGGCCCACCGCCAGCGTTCCATGTTGGCGAGGATGATGTCGGTAGAGCGCCCGGGAGTGTGGCGGCCATTGAGCGCATCGAGGGTCGCCGCGTCGGCCACGCCGGAGGGCTTCAGATTGTTGCTCTGCTGAAAGCGTTTCACCGCCTCGGCCAGCGTCTTGTCGAATACCGCTCCGTCGCCCTCGACACCGAGGCGCTGACGGATGAGATCGACGCGCGCGTCCTCCATGCCGACCTTGAGCGCCGGACCGGCGGGAATCTTGGCGATCGAGCCGGTGGTGCCGCCGCCGCGCAGTTCGGCGAGCTTGGCCTTCAAGGCCAGGTAACCCGGGGTCTGCGGCTCGTAGCCGGCCAACACGGCGGCAACATCGCCGGCCTCCGCGAGGCTCGCCAGCACTTCCGCCGGAGCCATGGGTTTCGGCTCGTAGAAGATGTCGCCGCTGACGCGTGTCCAATGAACGCGGCCCATCTGCGCATGATGCGCATAAGTGGTGACCGCGGCGCTGAGCTTGAGCTCGCCCTCGGCGAGGCTCGCCGGATCCTTCATCGCCGACAGATCGGGCACCGGATAGTCGGCCGGATTCAGACCATCGGCATCGACGTTGCCCAGATAATCCACCGCGGCCTGTGCGCGGGCGTTCACGTTGCCGTCGGTGATCCACAGCGGCGCGTAATTGCGCTTGGAATAGAAAGCGTCGAGCGCAATCCGCTCTTTGTCGCCGCCGATCAGGCGATCGAACTTGCCGCTGGCCAGCTCACGGAGCTGCGTCGCAATCGGGGTGTTGGCGTCGACCACGACAGGCGCCGCTGGTGCCGCGACGTCCGCAGCCGCAGGCGCGGGGGCCGATTCGGGAGCGGTTTCGCTCTCTTCTGTCTCTGTCGCCTCGGGCTTGGACTTGTCCGCGGCAGGTTTGGCGTCTCCGGCCACGGGCTTGGAGTTCACAGCCGCTGGCCTGGACGGGGCAACGCCGGTCGCCGCCGGAGCGACGACAGATCGGGGCACCTCGTCGCCGCCGGAGGCTGGCGCCGCGCCACCCGGGGTCGCCGGCTTTGCCGGCACGGCTGTAACGCTCGGCACCTCGTCGCCGCCGACGAAATCCGCCGGTTGCGCAGCGACCGAGCTTTTGCTCTTGCGCAGAAGGGCCGGACTTGGCACCTCGTCGCCTTCAGCCGCCGAATCAGCGCTCGCCACTGTCTGCGAGGCTTGAAGACTCTGCGAGGCTTCAAGAGTTTGCGAGGCCGAAAGCCGCACGAGCGTCCGGCTCGGCACCGCGTCCGCGCTTCGGCCAGCCGTGGCCGGCGCTTCGACATCAGTCCCGCGCAACAACGCTGTCGCGTCGGAACCCTCATTCGCCCAGGCGGCTCCGCCGCCCAAACCGGAGAGAACGACCGCGACTACGATCGCCAGTCGATCGACAAGGACGCCAGGCATCGGCGGCTGCCCTCCCGAACAAAGCTGATAATGACCGAAGCGCAGTATTAACCCAGTTGCCGGACCGGGAGGAAGTGGAATGTGCGCATAGCTCGTCGCAAAACCGTCAGGTGCAGCACAAAAGTAACATCGCGCCGAAACTTGGCGGTCGGCGCCGCTTTTTTGGGCGCGCGACCGCCCAAGCGGATACCGGCCGCTGCCGGTAGCGCTCGCGCGCCCTTATCCACTTACTTGACGGCCGCAATCTCGCGCAGGATCTCGGTTTGAATCTTCGTGCTCTTGTCGATGCCGATATGCGAAATGGTGGGGTCGTCGGCCAGATTGACGTTGATCAATTTGCCATGAAAGCCGGGCTCCGCCTCGAGCGCCTGTCCCCAGCCTGGCGCCTGATAATAATTGATGGCCTTCACGACATTCCCGGGCACGCGATTTTGCATGAACGGCGAGAGCGTTATCAGCAGGTCGATGTTGACGTGAGACGATTCGAGCGCGCGCGCCATGTCGATGGCGTTATTGGCCCCTTGCGAATGGCCGATCAGGATCAGCGGACCGGCGCGGCCGGCCGCCCGTTCGCGCAGGATTTCAGTCACTTCGTTCTGCCAGCTTAAGTGCCCGGCGACTTCGGCATTGACGCCGTGCGCTTTGAGTTCCGAAGCGACACCATCGAGGCCCGTGGAGAAAACGCCGAACCAGCCGCGCAACAGAATCACCCGGGGACCGCCCACCGCCAACGTCATGCCGCCGTGGAGCAAAACCACCGACATGACGAACAAGGCGATCGCCACCGTACGGCCGTAAAATCTTCGCCTTTGCGGCCAGTTCCGTGCTTTATCCCCGCCCGCGTCCATCACCGCCATGCTTTCACCCAATTGCCGGTGGCCTCCCAATTGCGCATCATAGCGGCGTCAATCAGGCACGAGCCGAATTAATCCCATGTTGCATATTGCGCTCGTGACAGCCGTGGCTGTCCTCGGTGCCTTCATTGCGCCGACGGTCCTCGCCTACCGCCAAGCGCGCGCCGGCGCGATGCCTGCGTCGCGGGATCATATCTCGCCAAACGTTCATGTCGCACCAAGCATTCATGTCGCACCAAGAGTCATTCAGAACGCCTCGATCGTTTACACGTTGGGATTGGTGGCTCTGGCGCCGCTACTGGCATGGGGTATCTACGGCGAGCTCTGGCCGGTTCTTCTCTATCTGCTCGCGGTGGGATTAGGGCTTTTTCTTCTCTACGCGCTGCGGCGGCCGATCCTGCAATTTCTCGACGACGCGTTCGTTCACGATCGCTCCATCACGGTGCATGACTTCATCGCACGCCGGCATGGCGGCGATTTGCGCGTGCGAGCGCTCGCTGCGGCGCTCACTGTCTTTGCTCTCTATGGGCTTAGCGTTTGCGTCATGGTCGGTCTTGCGATCGTGCTCAGACCTATTTTCTCCGGCAGCGGCGCGGTCACCGACGCATTCATTGCGGTGATATTCCTGATCGTTGCAGCCTGTACGATTTTCGCCGGCCGGCTGGGCATCCTCTATGCGACGCAAGTGCAACTGGGCTTCATCTATTTGGGGCTGTTTGCAGCGACGGTGTTCCTGCTTTACTTGCAAGGTTCGGCCGTGGGGGTCATGCCGCTCAAGGGAATCGTCGCACTGTTGTTGATCGCCGTGGTGTGCGCGATCGTGCATTTCCGCAGGCGCGCCCGCTATGTCGACACCAGCATCCGCGCCAGCATTGCGGGCGCCGACACCCCGCGCGGGCGCGAGCCCGTCGGCGTGCGGCTGCTCGTGCGCCTGCAGAAGATCCTCAACACGTTCGTCGGCATTCTCGCCATGACCTTGATGGTGCTGGCGACGATCGTCGCGGCGCTGGAGATTTTCCTCGGCGGCGTGCCGGACATCGGGCGCGAGGGTCTCGCAGCGCTCGCAGCCGGCACGTCCGCGTCGGCGATGATGCTGATATCGCTGATCGTGCTGCCGCTTCTGCATCCGCTCGTCGATATCGTGAACTGGCAAAGACTGGCGGCGTTCGCGCGGCTCCGCGGCGGCAGCGAGCTCAAGAACGGCGAATGGGCCGCGGCTTTCAAGACGTTCGGCGTGACTTATGCGATCGAGGTTCCGCTGATGGCGCTCTTTATCGTGCTGTTCGGGGTCATCGCCGGATTGACGCTGACCGGGACCTCCGTCGGCGATGCCACAGGCGTTTTCATGACGAGCTTGCTGGCACTGGAGACGTCGGTGGCCACGATCATCGCCTCTTTGTTGATGCTCGGCCTGCTGGCGCTTGCAGCCGCGACGATCGGCGCGTTGTTCGCCGCGGGCCTTTGCGTCGTGCGCTCCGATGTCGTGCCGGCTCTGCGCGCTCGGTCGGGAGGCAGCGCCGATGAAGAACCGGCGCGCACGCCGCTGATCGCCGGACTGATATTTGGTGGCTTGGTCCTCGTGACGTTCGTTGTTGCCGATAGAGTTGGCACCGCAGACAGCGTCGGGCTCCTTGGCGCGATGCTCGGCTTCGGCTCCGCCCAGATCGCATTGGCGCCGCTGGTGCTGGTGCCGCTTCTGGCAGGGCGCACGCGCTTCTCAACCGTGACGGCACCATGGGCGCTTGCGGTCCTGTTGGTCGGCGGCGCGATCTCCGTAAGCATGACCATCGCCGGATTGGTGTTTGGCGCGGTCGCTGCGCTGTCGTGGGCGGTGCCGGCCGTGTTTGTGTCGAGCATGCTGGTCTTCGCGATCGGCGCTGTCGCCGGCGGGCGGCAAGGCCGCACCGCGTCCGGCGCGCGCGCATCCGATTGAAGCGTGTTAGCGGTTCGGCCGCGTCTTCCAGGTGGCCGAAAGCTTTTTCGCTTCCTCGATTTGCGCGGGCGACATGGCACGGGCGAGTTCGCTGCGCCGCTTGACGACATCGTCTTTGACGTCGGCGTATTTCGCCGACGACGCCGCGATGTCGTACCATTTGTAGGCCTCGACATCGCTCTGCTCGACGCCGATGCCTTTGGCATAAGCGAGCGCCAGCACCACCTCCGAATCGACATCGCCCTGATCGGCGGCGCGGCGGTACCACGTGAGCGCTTCATCGAGATTGCCGCTCGTCTTGTCGAACGACAAATCGCCGATGCGATAATTCATCAGGCCGAGGCTGAATTGCGCTTTGGCATTGCCCATCTTCGCGGCTTTCTCGACCAGCGCGTACATGGCCCCATTGTCGGTGGGATTCATGCGCGCCCAATTGCGCCCGAGATAGCCGAGCGCAGCCGCTGCGCCATCATCGCCGGCGTCGGCGGCTTTGCCGTACCATTCCGCCGCCTTGAGCCAATCGCGTTCGACGCCGGCGCCAATCTCGTACAGGTAGCCAAGCTGCTTTTGCGCGGCGACGTTTCCTTTTTCCGCCAGCGCGCGATAGAGCGGGAGCGCAGTGGCGAAATCGCTACGCGCCACGGCCGCGTTGGCGTCCTGGAGCGGATCGGCGCAAGCCGGTCCGGCCGCCGCCGCGACGCAGACCGTGACCACAAACGCGGCCATCAGCACCGCGCGGATTTGCAGCTTCGAGAAGCCCGCCACTCTCGGCCCCCCTCGTTACGCCCGTACGTCGCTTCCTGCGCCCGCAGCCGAAGCAAAGTCTATAAAGTCCGCCCCACCCCGCGCAACGGCCCGGCGGCCGGCCGGAAGCCGCCGACGCCCCTCCGTGCCGCCGACGCACCAGCGGACTAATTCTCGCCGACCGCGATTTTCGCCACCGGCCGGCTGTTGGTTGCGGCCGCGACGCCGGCGGCGGCAGGCAACGCGCGGAGTTCATCAAGAATGACCGACTTGAGAATTTGCTCCATGCGGCCGAGCGCGCGGGCGATGGTGGCGCCGTCCATCACCCGATGGTCGTACATGATGCGGACCGCCACAGTGCCATTTGGCTCGATCACGCCGTAATTGAGCAAGGTCGTGAGCGGCGACAGCGGGTGCAGCGATTCCGCATTGAGCGCCGAATACACCGATACACCGAAGGTGCCGAAGAAGTTGCCGCGCTGGCGGCCGATATTGAGGCCGATCCACCACAACATCCGACGCAGCGGGCGCGGCACTTTGGTCAGGCGTAGCCAACGGCGAAATTCTCTCAATTGCTCGACCGGAACGGTCGCCGCCTGGTCGAGCACCTCGGTGATCGCGGACAGCGGCTGATGGGCCGGATCTTTGATCGAAACCGGACACAGAGCCGGCTCCCCGCGATAGTCCCGCTCGATCATGATGCTGGCCTTGCTGGTGGGGTATTCGTAGAGGCTCGGCCACGGCAGCTTGACATACGCGCGCCGCAACTCGGGCATCTCGTCGGCGACCAAGGCCAGCGCCTTGACGAAAATGGCAGTCCATTTCGGACGGACGCGGCACGCGGCACGCGCGGCGACGACATCGCCAATGGACATGAATTTCTGCACCGGCACCGTCGGCGCCGCACGAGCAAAATGTAAAAAATCAATTACCATTCGACGCTGGATCGAAAGTTTGACGCTGCGCCCGCGCATGACATCCCCTCTCCAAGGCGGAAAACATGATCATTGCTATAAACTGTGGCTTTTCTGCACTAGGCGCTCGCCAACGGATTCGTTAGTTTCTCTCATAGTTCTCTGACTGGGATTGGGGAGCCCACCAAATGATGAAAAAGGTTTTCGGCGTTGCCTGCACAGCCGCTCTTGGTCTGGCCGTTCTGACTGCCAGCCCGGTGGTGAAGATGCAGTCTGGTTTCTCTGTTAAACTCGGCGGTCAAGCTTATGCCGCCGACATGGCGCCTCCGCCGCCCCCGGTCGTTGCACCGGTCGGCAAAGGCAAAGCTCCGATTGGCAAGGGCAAAGGAAAAGCTCCTCCGCCCGTCGTCACGAAGGGCTAATACCTGACTTCCCCTAGGCGCGCCGCAGTCAACGACAGCGGCGCGCGTAGGTGCGACTGAATTAGACCTGCGAACTCAATGGGACCACCGGGCACTTCGTTCCCGCTGGATCACCACAAACGTGTAGCTTCGTCTTGATGGGTCTCGTCCGCCGCGCGACAACTCCTGAGTTGCGGTGGAGAGACCCTTCTTTTATGCGCAAATTTCATATGCGATCTTTTATACGCAAATTTCATATGCGAACGTGAGCCGCTTTTATGCGGCGAAGCGCGAGCTGCGCAACCTGGCGGCCGCTGCGTACGATCGGCATCAATCCCGCACTTCCGTTATCCCTGAAGCGTGGTGTGTTTCGGCAGCATCGGCACGCCCGTGCTCGCGGGCATCCGGGTCATAGACGAGTTCATCGGGTACGCGATGATCTTGCCGCTTTTCCCGGACGCGATGCGGCGCGGAGCGCTGCGTCGCAAATCCGGGATCCCGTATAGGCGGCATCGGCGTTTCGTAAGATCCCGGATCTGCGGCGCATCACTGCCTGCTGCGCCGCGCCCGGGATACGTCCTGAGGTCTCATGCGATTAGATTTCGGGCGGTAAACTCATCCGGTGCGCGCTGATCTCGCCGCTTTTCCCGGACGCGATGCGGCGCGGAGCGCTGCGTCGCAGATCCGGGATCGCCGTACACATGGCATCGGAGCTTCGCAAGATCCCGGGCCTGCGGCGCATCAGTGCGTGCTGCGCCGCGCCCGGGATACGTCTTGAGGTCTCAAGCGATTCGTTTTCAGGCGGTAACTCATCCGGTGCGCGCTGATCTAAACTGGGGACGCGACGAACAAAGACCGCGACGAACAAAGACGCAGATGGCCGGAACTGGTCCGGCCTATGACGGACGTGTGGTGCTGTCGAAACACAACACACTCTACGGCCACACCGCGTTAAGGCCGCGCGGCCGCGTCGATCATGCGCGCGAGCGCGATCCCGACACAAGCATAGCCGTCGGATGAATTGTGCAGACCGTCCCACGAGACCAGGCCGGAGACGCCGGCATCGATCGCCCGTTTCATCAGAGCAAAGCGCGGAAAGTGGCCGACATTCTGTTCAGCGGCGACATCGGTGATCATCTTTTGCATGCGCTCGTAACGGCTGGTGAGCGTCACCAGCGGCGCATACTGCAGATCCAGCAGAACGACATCGCTTTTGGCGGCCTTGATGCGCCTGACCGCCTCGTTGAGCATCCCTTTGGCATTATCGGCAATGCCGCGCCAGACCACATCGTTGGTGCCGATCTGCCAAATGACCAGATCGGGCCTGTAGCGCAGGACGTCATTATCCAGGCGCGCGATGTTGTCGCCCAGATCTTCCATAATGCGGCCGCTGTTGATCAGCTCGATCCGGACTCCCGGATGCAGTCGCGTCAGCTCGTCCTTCATCATGTCCGGAAAGGCCGTGTGACTCCCGAACGCCCCAAAGCCTGTGGTGGACGATGAGCCGAGAGCAACGACAGTCAGCGTGCCGCCGGCGCGCAGTTTGCTGCCGACAGCGGGAAGACGGGCGCCGAGCGATAGCCCGCTGGTGAAGCTCAGGCAGGCGTCGATCGGGCTGCGCGGCGCCGCGCGCGCCGCATCTCCACCCAGATCCAAAGCACGCGCCGAAGTCATGAGGCCCGATGGCGCAAGGCTCGACAGCGTCCATGCCAGCAGCGCGCAGGGCACCAAACGAAGGGGACGGCGCGCAATCATCGCGCCGAACATGCGGCATGCGCCGTTGGCGCTAATCGACAGGTCATACAGCCGATCCGATTGCCAAAGGCAAACGGGCGAAAACAAAACCGCCCTCGCCCCATCACGAAACCCGGACGATTCGGATGTTTTTGCACGAAGCGCAAGTACCGATCGCGTTCGGGAAAACCCGACGATCGAGATCCACAATCCCTAGGCCTTGATCCCATCAAGTCGAACAGGATCAAGGTCTAGATTTCATGCTGGTGCATGATCTTTTCCCGAAAACCGGATTCCACTTTTCGGGATCATGCACTAGTGGATCGCGGATGAATCCACCTTGCTCTCTTCGCGCTTGTTGGCAAGCCGATTCTTGGGAGCCGGAGCGGCCGGCTTTTCCTCGGCGTTCGCGCTTTGGCCAGCACCGGCATCCGTAGCTTCGGCGGCCTGCGTCGGCTTGGCGGCGTGCATTTTGGCCACGACGTCGGCCGGCAACGCGCCCGGCGCATCCTTGAGCGGTCCCTGGTTCTTCTCGCCGCCATTGGCGTCACGAAGCCATTCGACCACATCCTTCGGATACATCACGACGCTCGGCGATACCGCCATCAGTACCGGCACTTTCATATTCAGAAAGACCGCGACGTCGCGCCCGAAAGTGACGCAGTTATTGAGGAAAGCATGCCAAGGACCGAAATGCGCTTTGCGCTGCCTTATGTAGGCGACAAGCCTTCTGTACTCGGCGGCATCGACCCAAACGCGATAGCGCGCGAGAACGTATTGCTCTTCAAGATCGCCATCGCTGGTGCCAATCTCGGACGGCACCGGAACGACGTGGCCCATCGTCCAATAATAGACGCTGCAATTCACGCATTTTCCGCTGTCACCGGCCGGGAAGAAGCCGGCGATCTCGCTTTTGATGACTTCGTGGCGATCGTTGACCTCGCCATACATGACGTACATGTGGCCGTAACTGGCCGCATTGCGCGCCCGGAACTCCACGAAGAACCGATGGCTGGGGCTGTACTGGTTCGACGGCACCGAAACCGGTGCGGAGGTGGCACCCACTTGGCTGAACATCTGAGCCTGCGCCGGAAGGCCCTGCAACCCAGCAGCCGCCAAGCTCACACAGAATAACAGAGGTAGACCATACCTCATGACGTCCCCCTAAGACCGTACAGCCAACGACGAACGGATGTTGAATGAACGCACGTAGAACAAACAGACGCGGAAAGTCGTAACGGCCAAAGAAGGGGTTAGCGCTAATCTCACCGCCTTGCAGCGATAAGGACGATCACCCCTTCTTGTGGCCTTCACCCCAACCCCTTCCAAGCAGAAAACGAATCTAGCTGGGAAGACTTAGCCTTTGGTGACCACCGGCGGGGGCGCCTTGCCTTTGCCCTTGCCGATCGGTGCCTTGCCTTTGCCGACAGGCGCGACCATGGGAGGGGGCGGCGGCGGAGCCATATCGGCGGCCAACGCTTGTCCCCCCTTGGTCAGACCCATCGGGCCTAAAACCATCTGGCCCGAATCCATTGCGACGAGAGCCAGAACCGCCAAACAAGCGACGGCTAGAAATTGTTTCATGGAAGCCCACTCCTGAGATGCGACAAGCGGGAAAATAACTGCAATGACCGCCGCCGGACTAGTGCAAAAAAGTCACAACTCATACAAAACGGCTCTAGGAGAGGCAGTAACCACAGGATTGCTTACCGAAAATCCCTCGGAGGCGGTCACCACAGGTGCCCTTTACTCCCCTGAGCGCATTTTTTTGAGCCGAGCGGAACGTGTCATCCCAATTCCCCGGGATCGGGCATGCTCTAGCGGTATTGTTCGCAGCTGCCGACCAGCGGGTAACGGTCGGGATATCTTTTGCTCAGTTCCGTCTCGGTGGCCTTGAGAACAGTCTTGCATTCCCGCTCGGTCTCGAAATGCGGGGAAATCTGCCGTTCGCCATTGGGCCCATTAACAACAAACTGCCACCAAGCCGCCGCCGGTGTTGCCGCAAGCCCCAAGGCCACACCGAACACCAACGCGGATAGGATCGCAAAACGCTTCACGTGCGCCTCCTGCCGAACCGTGCTCCCCTTTAAGGTAACACGACTACTTTTGTGCCAAGACCGACCCGCCCGTAAAGATCCAAAATGTCGCTGTTGTACATGCGAATGCATCCATGCGACACGAATCCGCCGATCGAGCCCGGACGTGTTGGTGCCGTGAATGGCGTACTGGCCACCGCCGCTCAGCGTCATCGCTGCCGCGCCCATCGGGTTGGCCGAGCTGCCACTGGGCACAACATCCGGTATCCGCGGATTTTCGTGCTTGATCATGGCGGGCGGCGACCACGCCGGCTTGATGTATTTGCCGTCGATATAGGCGGTTCCCGACCAAGCCATGCCGAGCCTGCCCACGCCGACCGGATACAGAATGGCCGTATCGTCAGTCATCATATAATAAAGTCGGCGTTGCCGCGTCATGACGACGATGGTGCCCGCGGAATAGCCGCTGCAGACGAACGACCTGACGGGCCTCCGCGTATGAAGGCAGCAAAAAGCAAGACTGTGAACGCCGCCAAAGCCAAAGCGACAATGCGTAACCACATGTGATTCCCCAGCGCCCCGCGATCGTCTTTCGTCGCGCGGCAGTTTCCGCTAAGGTCGGAAAAATTTCAAGCAAGGGCATCGTCCTCGCGGAGCAAGCGCTGTGGCCGGCGCCTGTAGATGAGGCCATGATCACTTCGACGATTTGCGAGATCGTTTGGTTCGCCGGGCTGGTCGGCTGGTACGTCATCCGCTATCCGTTCGAGCGACGCGCGAAGAAAGTCGACGTGACGAGATCGTTTTTCGGCCGACGCGAATCGGGACTGCTTGCGCTGGCTTTTCTCGGCCTTTGGCTGGTACCGCTGATCTACGCCTTGACCGGATTCCCGGCTGCGCTTGATCGTCCGCTGATTCCGGCGATTGCCATTCTGGGCATCGTCGCTTTGTGCGGAGCGTTGGTGCTGTTCTATCGCAGCCACGCCGACCTTGGCAAAAATTGGTCAATCTCATTGCAGATTCGCAACGAGCATCGGCTGGTCACGACCGGCATTTATCGTTTCATCCGCCATCCGATGTACACGTCGTTTTTCTTCTGGCGATCGCGCAAGTCCTGCTGTTGCCGAACTGGCTGGCCGGACTGGCCGGCTTGGTCGGCGTCGGCATCCTTTACGCTTTCAGAGTTCGGCAGGAAGAGCGCATGATGATCGAGCGCTTCGGCACCGATTATCAAAACTACATGGCGCACACCGCGCGGCTCATCCCCTGGATTGCGTGATCCGAAAAACCCGCCTTCGCGACTTAGATACGGGATTGGCTCCAACGATAAATTCTCGTTACTCGAGACGGCGACGACGAGATAGACGATGGCTTTAAAGCTCCGGTCGGTTTTGTCGCCGCGCATGGCGATCCGTTTGAATTCCTTGAGCTTGCCGAAGAAGTTCTCGATCAGATCACGCCATTCGTAGATCTCAGCTCTAACGCGCGGTTGTTTCGACGGGATCGTCATGTCGATCTCGCGCCTCAGCCGTTCAAATCGCGAGACGGCGTTGCTTTCGCCGCCTATGTCGCGGGCATCCACGTCTAGGCGCAGCGGTGAACAAAGACCGTATGTAAGATGGCCGGCAAAAGTTCGGCCATGACGCATGAGGGGTTTGTCGAAACGCAACATGCTCTCGATTTTGTGGTCTCCGCCTTGGACGCCATGGTCTTCTCGGAAAACCGGTTTTCGCCCATCGGGTCAAGCCCGAGGGGTCCATGTATTCTTGTCCGGATTCCGCATGCTTTAGAGACGAGAATCAAATAACGGCCGCGCTTACCACGTGGACAGGTATCGCGTCCGGTAGGACGAACCCCAATAACGATCGCCGGCATAGCGCCCGGAACCGCCGGAGGCGTGGTGCCGGTTGGCGATCCCGCCCTGCGGCTCGCCGCTGAGCAGAACGACAAAATCGGTCCCTCGCCCGGTCTCCGAGCTCACGCCCTCATCTGAGATGATCAGCGACGATCGCGGTGAAATCATTGTCGCCATCCGCTCGGCTGTCTTCGGGGGGAATGACTGATTCGATCGAGCGCCGGCCTCGGGGCTTGTCGGTTCGGTCGACGCCAATTCGACGTCGTGGCGATCGGAGGGAGCGCCCGAGGCGGCGTGCTCGGCGGCGGCGTGTTCCGCAGTCCCGTACTGCAACGACACGACCGTCCATGCAACAGCGCTGTTTCGCCGGCGCGATCCATGGCGGTGAGAATGTGCGTCCCGATGGGACGGTCCGGATCCCGGATCGTGACCGCGACATCCATGATCGGCTCAAAGGCCCGCCGCACATAAAGGTGCTGGGTCTTGCGGCTGATGAATATCGATACTGGATCGAGCCCATGCGCGAACTGCGAGCTTCTCCGCAGCGGCAAGCAAATCCGCGCTGGCGGCGACCACGGCCTGGCGCGCCGGAGCAACCGCGTCGAGCTTGGCTTGCGCCTCTTCTTTCGCTGCCGCCAGTTGCGGTTCGATCTCGGCGAGCGTGGCCTCGGCTTTTGTCCTTCGCATCCGCCGCCTCGTCCCGCGCGCTGTCTGATGACGCGCTGGCGGCGGCGCGCTCGGCGTCCGCAAGTGTCCGCCTCAGCCTTGCGCCTCTTGTTCTCCAGCACCCGCACCGGCATGGCCGCGCGGGCCGCGTCCCGTGCAGCCAACAGCGCCGTCGTTCTTGTCTTGTCAGCCGTCTTGGCCGCCTCCTCGGCCTCCGTGGCGGCGGCCTTGGCGGCCGCCTCCGCGCTCGCCGCGGAGGCCTGCGGGAACAAAGCCGGTGCCGCGATAGCAACCGGCGCAGCATCCCGCGGCGCAACGATCACCCGCATGCCCATCTTGGTGAGATCGAAAAGGTGCTCGGCGAATTCGTAAGGCAGGCGGATGCAGCCATGGGACGCCGGATGCCCCGGCAGCGCACCGCCGTGCAGCGCGATGCCCGACCAGGTGAGACGCTGCATGTGCGGCATGGAGGCATCGTCGTAGAGATTGGAGTGATGCTCGGCCTCCTTCTCAAGGACGCTGAAAATGCCGGCCGGCGTCTCCCGTCCCTTTTGGCCGCTCGATACCGGCGCGCGCAGGATCCAGCCTTTGCAGTCGTAGATCGTGATTTGTTGACGCTGCAAAGAGACGATCGCCATGACCGGCTCGCCGGGACTGCGCGCATCGACCGAGGCGGCCCACTCCTGCTCATGAAGGCGCTTGGCACTGGCACTGCCGCCGGCCGCGATGCGACGGCCAAGGCGGCGTTATCAGATGCGGCAATCGCGACCGAACCCGGATGCGGTTTGACATTCTGCGGAGTCCATCAAGCGGCTGATCTGGCAGATGAGCAACATAGCGGAAACGAAGAGAGCGCCTTCACTTTAGCACATCCCGGTTAAGGGAAATCGAGATGTGGCTGGATTTCATTTGTTGCCGCGTGACCTTTTCGGAAAACCGGCTTCCACCCATCGGGTCAAAAGCCCGGGAGCATGCCTTTCCGGGACACGCGCCGGCTAAGGCGAGCTGGATTCGCGATACAAAAGCGACGGTGGATTCGTAGAGGTTCGCCGCCACCTCCCGGCTTGACGGTTTTGCGACATCTAAGTCGGCAATACGCCTCGAATCTGTCGTCCACCGCGAATTCGCGCCGCGCGTCCGAAGCTCACTCGGCCGCGCGGCGAACTGATCGAAATCGAATTCGGGTCAGGCGCGCAATTGGGCGCCGGACCGTGCGCGAACGGCGTTGCCGACCAGCGTCTTGCCGAGCTTCCACACGGCGCCGGTCGTGCGATGCGCACCGGCGATGACCGCGTCGAACGAGCGCTCGATCCACCCGCAGTCCGCCTCCGAGAGGACCAGCGACGGCAACAGCTTGATGGTATGATTGCCGTGACCGGCCACCTGCGTCAGCAGCTTGTGCTCGTTGAACAACGGAATCACGATCAGCTGACAGAACAATCCGCTGCTCGCGGTTTCCAAGAGATTCCATGAGGCTCTGAGCCTCGGAGAACGCGGCGGCCCGAATTCGATGCCGATCATCAGTCCTTTGCCGCGGACCGATCTGATCAATTCGTGGCGGCGGGACATCGTCTCGAAGGAACGCAAAAGCCGCTCGCCGAGCTGCGCCGAGCGCTCGATCAGCCGCTCCAATTCGATGACTTCCAGGGTCGCGAGGCCGGCCGCCATGGCGAGATCGTTCTTCGAAAACGTCGATCCGTGGACGACCGCGCGGACCATGGAGTTGAAGACCTTGTCGAAGACCCATTTGTGCGTAAGCACGGCGCCGACCGGCACATGGCCGCCGGACAGGGCCTTGGCGAGCAAGACCATGTCGGGCTCTATTCCCCAATGCTCGCAGGCCAGAAAACGACCAGTGCGCCCGAGGCCGGTTTGAATTTCGTCGGCAACGAATAGGGTTCCGTATTTTCGGCAGAGCTCGAAGGCGCCTTGCAGATAGCCGTCGTCCGGCATCGTCACGCCTTTGCCCTGGATCGGCTCGACGAAGAAGGCTGCGACCGTACGCGATGCCAGAGCCTGTTCCAGCGCGGCGAGATCGTTGAAGGGAACCTCGACGCACTCGGGCAGCAGCGGACCGAAGCCGGCGCGGAAAATTCTGGTCGCCGTTCAACGATAGCGAACCATAGCTCAGGCCGTGAAAAGCGTGGCTGCAATAGACGACGCCCGGACGGCGGGTCGCGGCGCGCGCGAATTTGATAGCCGCCTCGACGGCTTCGGTCCCGGAATTGGAGAAGAACACCTTGTCGAGGTGGGGCACGAACGCCAACAGGCGCTCCGCCAAGATACCCGACAGCGCCGACACGCCCATTTGCACCAGATTGGGCAATTCGCTGTCGAGTACGGTCTTGAGCGCTTCGGACACCGTCGGGTGATTACGCCCGACAGCGAACACGCCCCAGCCGGCTCAGCAGGTCGAGATACCGCTCGCCATGCTCGTCGTACAAATATTGCCCGGCACCACGCTGGTAGCGCTTATCGAACCCAATGGTTTTGAGCACATGCACCATCTGCTCATTGAGATGGCTTGCATGCAGCTGGTAGCGCTCGATCTCCCGCTCGGAGATAAGTCGCTTGATATCAAGGCTCATTCGCCACCCCGACACGGAATGGGGGCGGCGCGCCGGGAATGAAACTAAAATCGGCGATCCCAAGGGATCGCCACAATACAACAGCCCTCATTTTAGCACCTCGCCCCGAAGCACCCAGCACACTTCTTGCCGGTTGCAGAGTCAATGCCCCGCGAGCAATTTCCTCGGGATGTTGCCGCAATGCCAACACGCCACATGATGCTTCGCCGGGGCCGGACACGATGGCGCGTCGACGGCGATCCGCCCCGTGAGGTGCGTGGCAATCGTACCGCATCGGGGGGCGTTCAGTCGCCTGGTGCGACGGCGGCGCGTAAGACGAGCGAAGAGTGTTCGCGTTGGCCGCAGAACTACCCGCGATTTCCCCATTCCTCTAGAGCGGTCATGTGCACGGCGTCGCGTAACCCAATCCCACCCAATTTGGCCGGACACCCGATAAAAGTGCCTTCCGAAAAGCGAACGGAGTGATGCAACTAGATCCCTCTGTATTACCTCCTACTCTCCCACTACATGTATTGGTTTGGGTTCGGGACAACTCCTTGGAATAGAATGCAGGACCGCCGGGTTTAATGAATCCTTCAGGCCTAGCGACCACGGAATACCAATCGAATAGCCGCCCAATAGTAAACGAATTGCGATTTACTAGTAATGAAGTAGCAATCTCTTCAGGAGACACTCAGGCCCACGGCAAGTTTGGCCTGCATTCAGCCAACTCGCCACTTGAGAACGCGGACGCGCACACGCGGCGCTTTGCGAATTTGATCGGCTCGCTGCTGCTCGGTCTAAAGATCGAGCAGCCTAGTCAAGGTCGAGGAGCAGCGGAACGGCAATGCCTAGAGGCTCCAAACCGGGCGAGCGCCGCGGCGGCCGCAAACGAGCGACGCTCAACAAGCGAACGCTATTACGCGAGAGGATTCTGGCCAGCGCTTCCGCTCATCCAACCGCGACGCCCCATGAACTCCTTCTGACCCTTGTAAGTGATCTAACCCTTCCGGCCGACATCCGATTGGCCGTCGGGCGAAAGCTATTCCAGGCCGATCGTCGCCGGTCCGTCGCTGTAACTCGCCCGGTCGGAAGGCTTGTCGATCGTGAGCCAGCAGATGAGAGTGGGTTATCTGCGCAAGCTTCAAAGCGCCGGTCATCGATCGCCATCGCCAAACCGGGGATATCCTCCACGCTCGATCTCCTGATGCGTATCGCACAGGACGTCGGTGCAACGCCGGAAGAGAGGCACAAAGCCGGCTCAGAAGTGGCACATCTTCTTCTTCCGAAGAAGATCGGCGCAAAAAAATCGGGGCGCGCAAAATTCACGCCCGACGATTGTGGATTTTCGGTCGACCCGAATTTGGCGAAGGAGTTGCGCGATGCGAAACTCAAACACAGCAGTCTGGCGCTTTCGAGCAAAAAGCTCAGTCCTTATGCCTTCGCGCGGAAGGTAAGCGCGCTTGAGGCGCGCATAATACAGATCCAGCAATCCTTGGAGTGTCCGTGCCCCTCGAAATACAGACTGAAATACTATGTTGATCGCGTCGAAGTCGGTGCCGAGATAGTTTGGGACAGAGATCGAATCGAGACGTTCCAAAAACGGCGCGTTGATAGGCAGATTTTCACCGCTGAGGAGGATCTGGAAGAGGCTATTCGAATGGCGAGGTACGACAGCTTTATGGAGGGTCCAGAGATGGCGGCTCGTCAGCGCTTAGCTAAACTCCGAAGCCAGAGCCGAGCGGCAATTCACGGGGGACCCCGGCTCACACCCTTGCAGGAGATCAACTTCCGATTTTTGTCCACTCTGTTCCCTTGGCCACCTCCACGGAGTCCTGACGAGAGGACACTCGCGGAGCATGCATTTCATGAGCTGTTCGATCTAGAGGACGCGATCTCGCAAGCCTTACCAAACGCCCGCACAACGATACACTTCCTAGTAGGAGATCGATGTCGCCATAGTGACACCAGACAGTCCTCCTGTTGATCCTGGTAGTCGCGATTTTGCTGTCTTCTTTGGCCGCGCGGTTGGTTGCCCCTACCGTGAACGTCCGCCAGCCGAGCAGGCTTCAAAACTTTCCCCGGGTCACGTCCGAGAGGCCACGATCTTCTTTAGCCATTCTCCTCTTCGAGTTGACGCAACCGTTCCATCTCCGACGGCATCAGCCCGGCGTACTTCTTGCGCCAACTGTAGAATGTTGCCTCACTGATCCCTGCCTTGCGGCAGACCTCGCCAATCGCCGTGCCCTCCCCGCTGCCGCATAATGAAGGCAATCTGCGCTTCCGTGAACTTCGATCGCCTCATGCACCTTCCCCGTCCAGCGGCCCGAATCAGGCATGCCGCTAAACTGGACTTTCCCAGCAATGAAATAAAGGTCCAGAAAACCGGAAGCAGGTCGGCCGGTATCGCAAGGTCGAGGCGCACCTTGGCAAACTTAAATGAGCGCAGCCGTGATTAAGCTGCAAGCAATACGCGGATGACCGTGAAGAGCGCCTTTGTCATCCGGCCGAATTCATCGGGTGCCTCGCTGCAGGATGATCGTCCACAAAATGCGATTTCTTAAGCCGACGTTCGCAAAGGGCGCTAACGGGCAATCGCAACTCTAGAACACAAGTCGACGTCGACTGATTTGATGCGAGCAACAGACCCGTTGTCGCTCGAGCACGCTGTCACGTCCGATCTGCAAATCGAATGACTGCCGGCAATTGGTGCAGATCCGTTACCGCGACACTCACGACGAACCAGCGACACGCCGCAGTGACAAAAGTATTTCGCGACTGAAAGTCCTCTAAGCGCCTGTCGCTGGTCAACCAGTAAGGCAACGCTATGGCGAAAGATGGCCGAATGTTTTTCTTTGAGGGGCATCAGCGTGTCGCTTGTACCCGTGTTTCTACGATCCGTTTTACTGATACTTCACAGCCCAACGGCAGGCTGTGTGCGGGACGTGGCCGACTGTTTTCACGTGACGAGCTTGAGCGGCGCATGAGCGGGAGGTCACCCGGTCAAGCAGAGCTCTGGAGGGGCGCTATGAATTGACCAGAAGACTCCGCAGAAGAAAAATCGCACCTCACGGCCAGCGACTTGGCGCACCTAGAGGAAATTCTGCGCCAAGCAACCGATGCGCAGGCGATACGGAATGCACAACCGCAGAAACGCGAAAATGCGATCAACCCCGTTCGTTCCAGTCGCGCTGGACCGACCACCGCTCGCTTGCCGAAGCTTCCACCTGCCGCCAACCTGAGGTTACCGCAGCAGGCCGCCAACAGATCACAGCCGCGGCCAGCCGACGATCCTTTCGCTGGAATCAAACGCCGACCGCCTTCGAGCCTCGATCCAGAAATAATGCCTCTGCCGCCCCGACGCTCGCGGCGCCTGGGTCGTCTTCTGATCGGATCGATTCTGATGGTTGGATTTGCCGCGGTCGTGGCATACGGCATCGCGACCTTTTCGCCTTTTCAACCTGATAACCGCGGTGAAAAAGCCGGTAGCGATGCTGCAACCGTTGGGCAGGCGTGGCGTGAGCTGGCACGAGTTGCGCGACAAAGGCTTGTCGCGGAAGACCAACAGGCTTTTGCGAATGAACCCATTTTGCTCGCGATAGTCCCCGTCCCTGCAGCGAGCTCTGGCTCCCTATCGCTACGCGGTCTCGTTCATGGGACTCGACTGTCCGCCGGCAAAGCGCTGAACGAAAATGATTGGGAACTGCCTTTGCGCGACCTCGGTAGCGCCTACGTCTACGCGCCAATGAATTTTGTCGGCGTGATGAGTGTTACGATTGCTCTTCTTTCTCCTAGCAATGAGGTGCTCGATAGCCGTCCAATACGATTGGAGTGGATTGCCAAGACAGACTCGCCACAGCCGCCCAATGAGCGAGACATCGATCGGCAAAGTTCCAGCACGGCTATTAAACAGGAAAGCAGTTCGGAGCTGGCGAAACAAGAGGTCAATCCGGAAACCGCGAGTGCCAAGCAACAGATCAATCCGCAACCGGCAAATGCCGATGCCGTCAAAATAGTCGACCCCCAGGAAGCTGCAGCCTTGATAGAACGGGGTCGAGATTTACTAAGAAACGGCGACGTTGCGTCAGCGCAACTTGCTTTCCGTCGCCTAGCTGAAGCAGGCAAAGCGGAAGCCGCGCTCGCGCTGGCCACCACCTATGATCCTCGTTACCTCGTCCAGCATAATCTCGTTGGCATTGTCGGAGACGAGGAAAAAGCGCGTACCTGGTATCGAAGGGCTAAAGAATTAGGATCAAGGGAGGCTGACCGCTTCTTGCAATCAACTAGTACAAAATAGACAAGTCCATCGGGCGAACGTTGATCAGGAGAGGTTGGTATGCGCGTTCTTTCTCGGCTCCTAGCTGCTTCATTCATTGTCAGTGTGATGGGAACGGCAGCGTTATGGGCTGCTCCTCCCGATGGCATGCCGAGTCCGGATGACACCTGGAAAATGCCGAATCGCAACTCGATGAATGCGAACACTGTAAGCGTGATCACCGCGCCCGCTGGCGGCACTACCTCGGTCTTCGGCTCCGATATGGCGCGTGCACTCGACGACGCCAACATCCGTGTTCTTCCGATCCTCGGTAAAGGGCCAGTCCACAATGTTGTCGACATTCTCAATCTCAAAGCAGTTGATATGGGAATGGTGACCAGCGACGTGCCCGAATTTTATCGCCTCCAATATAAGATTCCGGATATCACCTCGCAGCTGCGCTACATCGCGAAGCTCTACAACAACGAAATCCATGTCGTTGCACCAAGCTCTGTCAAATCGATATTCGATTTGGCGGGAAAGCGGATCGTGGCCTCGACGGATGTCGGTTATTACGCCGCCAAGGTGATCTTCTCGCGCCTGAATATCAACGTCACTTACGATTATTGGACCGACGATGCGCGAGCGGTCCAGAAGATTGTTGACGGGGAGGCTGACGCCTATTTTGGCAGCACCGGTAAGGTATTTGGACTCTTACGAGCGGTCAAAAATGAGGATCGAAGGCTTCATCTGGTGCCGGTCCCGTATGACAAGCGGCTTCAGGATTTTTACTTGCCGACGACGCTGACAAGCGATGACTATCCAAATCTACTGGCGCCAGGCGAGACGGTTGACACGCTCGCAGCCAGCGTACTGCTTGTGAGCTTTAATTGGCCGGAAAACTCTGAACATTATCGCAGGATGACGAACTTCGTGAATGCTTTTTTTTCGAAGTTCGATGAATTTCACAAACCGCCACGCCATCCGAAATGGTCTGAGGCCAGTCTGAACGTCAAGATTCCGGGATGGCACCGCTTTAAAGCAGCTGATGAGTGGCTTGCCGAACATGCGCATGCCACCACCGCGGCAATGGATTCTGGGGCATTCGATCGCTTTTTGCGCCAGAATGGCAGCGCCATGGGCAAGCTAAGCCCCGAGGATAAGGCGGTGCTGTTCCGGCAGTTCTTGGAATGGCAGAAGGCTCAGCGGCCGACGCCGCGATAGGCGTCCACATCGGCGACGACCACGCCGCCGCGAGGCAAGACACAGCCGCAAATAACAATCATCAACGGTTATTCAGGCCCTCTCGAAACGACCTATGTCACGCCCGCGCCTAGCTTCTTCCGGTTCAACATCGATGGCGCGCTCCCAGGGCGCGCCAACGATCGCCATAGGTGACCACCGCAGCGCTCCAGTGCAAATTGGCACGCCGCTTGCACCCAGCATTTTTCCGCAACTTATTAGCTTGTACGCTCACGCCGTCCGTTCTGAATTGCGGCAGCGGGTCACCTCGCTCGAGCCACCTTTTGATCAGGTTTCAACCACTCCTGAATAGAGGTACCTTTCGCAATGAGCAAATTCTCCATTACTGCCATCAGGCATCATGCGAGTCTGATTGTCTTAGTGCAATTATGTACTTTTTCCGCATCTGCTGCCGCAGAAATTCTGGACTATGAATGCACGGTAAGCGAGGTAGCCGTGTCGCTTCACATTGATACTGACGCCCGTATCGTGCAGCAAGTGGCGCGTGAAGGATCCGTTACAGAAATCGGACAGTACAGTGACGGCGTCTACGGTCCAGTATCGCGTACGGGCGCGGCCGCTTTGATCCCACCGGTTCATCAGTTTGTCCGCGTCATCAATAAATCCGTCTTTTACGGCGCCGAGTTGCATGGAATGGAGGATCGCGCCGTACTCAACCGTCGCTTGGCGACGATAACGCTTGCTAACGGCAAAGCTGGCTGGTGCCAGGTCGTCAAATAGACGACGAAAGGTGCCATTTGGCGCCGCTTTGGGCTTCCTCTTGATACGATCGTCGCCTGAACGAACGAATTTTTGTCGGGCCGTTCGGGGACAGCGCGGGTCATCGCCCAGCCAACCCTTGTCAGAAAAACCCCGGCCAGCATCGGGCTGGCCGGGGTCCTGACGCTCTCGAATGAGAAGCCCTCGAGCTTCTCGAGCGATCATACTCATTCCGAGAGATCGGGTATGAGTCAATAGGCAAGTGCCAAGGCTGCAATTTTGCGATACAGGGACTCCTTCTGCCGAGCCGCCTCGAGGAAGAGTACTCACTTGCATCGCCCACGCTGAACCGAAAGCCACGAACCATTCTGAAGAAATCCGAGATGCCCAATCTAACCCTATCATTGGGCGCAAATCCTCATCCTGTTCCCTTGCCGCAACAGGCCGTCGAAATTCTCTGCGACGCCTTGACGAGCGGTGCGCGGCAATCAATTGACATGTATGCAAGATAACATTGGCCGAGCCCGATGCGTGGCGGATGAGGCGGCACTTCAAGCGGTGAGGCTACTCTGACCCGTTCCAAAACATCAATAGGTGCCAAGGCGGCGACTGCGCTAGCCGGTGCCGAAGACAACCCGACAGCCAACTCGTGCTTTGATGATTGGAGGCGCTTTTGCTTCGCACTTCGCCAAATCGCGAACGGCACTAATGGTCTCCCGATGTCGCCCAGCGAGGCCCAGAGGCTAGCAAAGGCAGTCCTGACTGAATGCGGTTACACGTGGCAATGGCACGCCAAAATTAACGAGCAACGTGGAGCAGCCGTCGCTATTCCGGAAAGCGCTCGCCAATCGGGTCTTATAAAATCCCAGAACCCTAGCGTTAAGCTTAAGTTGAAAACAGTCGACAAGATGAAAACATTGCCTGACCGACGTCGCGGTAATCGGTCGCCCAATGAGCAACGGCTCAGCACGATTAGGAGCGATGGGCTCGTGTGAGGCGCCGTGGTGTTCGGAGAAACAGTCGTGTCTGCGTGACTATCGTGCCGTGCAGGATAGGCACGTCAATCCAAATCACGACCTGTGATAGTCGTCGCGGAGCCGCTCGATATCGTCTTCGCCGAGATAGCTGCCGGTCTGCACCTCGATGAGCTCGAGGTCTATCTTGCCGGGATTCTCCAAGCGATGCTGCGTGCCGATGGGCACGTAAACCAATTCATTTTCGTGCACCATCTGCACCTTCTCGCCGATCGTCACTCGCGCGGTTCCGCGCACCACCACCCAATGTTCGGCCCGGTGATGGTGGAGCTGCAACGACAATCGGCCGCCCTGTTTCACCACGATCCGCTTGACCTGATAGCGTTCGCCCAAATCGAGCGATTGATAGGAGCCCCACGGACGGTGCACTTTCAGGTGGTCCTGCGTCAGTGTTGGCGCAATTTTTCGAAGCCGCTCGACGACGCGGCGCAGTCCGTCGCCGCTTCGGCGGCTCGCCACCAGCACTGCGTCGTCCGTCGCCACGACCACGACGTTTTCGACGCCGAGCAACGCGACGACTTGTTTTTCACTCGCCACATATGAGCTGCGCGCATCGGCAAAGATCGCGGTGCCTTGCGCAGCGTTGCCGTCGGCGTCGCGTTGCGATAATTCCCAAACCGCCTGCCAGGAGCCCACGTCCGACCAGCCATAAGACACCGGCAAGACTGCCGCCCGTTCGGTGCGCTCCATCACCGCATAGTCGATGGACTTGGCAGTGGCGCCCGCGAAAGCTTCAGGCTCGAGTGTGACAAAGCCGAGATCCACGCCGGCTCCTTTGATCGCTGCTTCAACGGCGGCGCCGCTGTCCGGCTCGAACCGGCGATATTCCTGAAGCAGAAAGTCCGCGCGAAACAGGAAGTTGCCGGAGTTCCACAGGTAACCTTCGGCCACATAACGCGCCGCGCTTTCGGCATCCGGCTTTTCGACAAACCGCTCGATGGCAAACAGGCCCGGCGCCAACGGCGGCCCGGGACGGATGTAGCCATAGTCGGTAGCGGCGCGCGTCGGCTCGACGCCGAACATGACGATCCGATCGTCCTGCGCCGCTTCGCCGGCGGTTGCGCATACCTTGGCGAAGGCGAGCGGATCGCTCACCACATGATCGGCGGCGAGCGCAACGATCAGCGGATCGTCGCCGCGCTGCAGCGCGTAAACCGCGCCGGCAACAATGGCCGGGCCGGAATCGCGCCGCACCGGCTCGAGCAGAATGTCCGCCTCGACTCCGATGGCAGCGAGCTGCTCTGCGACTAGGAACCGATAGTGGGCGTTGGTCACGATGATCGGCCGGCCGAACAATGCCGGATCGGACACCCGACGCATGGTGTCCTGAAACGTCGACAGCGGTCCGAACAATGGCAGGAATTGCTTCGGCCGATTTTCGCGCGAGGCCGGCCACAGCCGGGTCCCGGCGCCGCCGCACATGATCAAAGGAACGATGGGTCGCACCAATTACGCTCGCGTTACGCGGCGCCTGCGAAGGCCGCATTTTGTCACACTCATCGCGCCCGCAAGTACCGGCCGTCCCACACGCGCGTTCTCGTGGACCCTGCAAGTCCCACAACGAAAAGCCGCTGTCAAATCGCGGCGGAGGGCTCCGGCGGTGGAGCGAACGAGAGCACCAAAGCCCCCTGCCCGAGCGCCCTTTTCGGAAAGCCGGGCCGCCGGTTTCGGGACCCGCCTATGGATGGCTAATTTCTCCGAAAGAGCCGTAGCAGGCGATTTTACTCTGCGTTTTAATTCGCCGCCCTCCTGGTGGCGCGCTCCACAAGCGCCCGAAAGTGTCCAGGGACTCAAAATTACTAGGCTAACGAGTTACCCGAGAGGGGCGAGATAGGTGCGCTCAAGATTAGGGCTCGCGCTGCCTTTAGCGTTTCGCATCGCCACCCGAGCAGGCTCGGCTCGCTCGCCGTCTCGGTGCGCTATACGGTTCCAAGCCCCAGACCAACGTTCCCGCTAGCTATTGCGGAGGATGTACAGCGGCTGGGACCATCCGGCACCGTCCAAGTCGTCGATGTGAAATCCGAACGTGTCAACGACATCCCAACCGTCAAACAACAGTGGCAGGCGGTGTTGTCCATAGATCCGCGCGTTGTTGAAAAGCACTTTGTCGCGGCCCGTCGGTATAGCAAGGAACAAGAGCCCGCCTGACTTAACACGCTCCTTCATCTTACGCATCGCCTTAAGATCCCCGTCGGGATCTAAGGGGTCTCCGTACATGCCTAGGCCGTCATGTTCGAACGATGATATCGAAAAGCCAACGTCAAAAGTCGGGCGCTCGCGCTCCCAATCCGAAATCGTCATGAAGGTCATGCGTTTCGTGCGGGTGACGATCGGATTATAATCAATCGTCGTTGGCTTGCCGCCAAAGTGGATGAGCATCGCCTCGTACCAGGGCGTCATCGAGCCCATGTTGACGACGGTTTGATAACGTACGGGATACTTGCCGAGCGCGTCACAAATCCAGGCATCAAGCGTGCCATAGATAAACCAGTCCTGTTTTGCTAGCGGCAACGTTCGATTGTGCGCGATGATACCGATGTAATGATCGATTTCGGCGTCGGTGTAGATTAGCGGATAGTTCGAAGGGGAAGTCCCATCGAGATAGTTGTATTCGATCTCCGCCTTACCGTTCATGGCAAAGCGGTCAAGTAGTTCGGCGGGAATTTCCCGAGGTGGCGGCGCAGTGGGCGCCGGCTCGCCAAAGTGTTCCACGCGAATTGCTTTCAGCTGCCAAAAGCTTCGCGCTTCGGCATAGCGCACGACCGGCATTTGCTCGCGCAGAGAGGCAAACTCGACCATTTCTGCCGGCGCCAGTCGACGTAAGATGGGCATTCGGGGGTTTGCAAAGAAACGTTCAAGCCGTGATTTGACCGAAAAGACGGACGGCGCGGCTGTGCGCGATAGGATGTTCAACAGCGCATTAGAGCCCGCGCTCATGGAAAAAACACTCAATTCACTCCGAGTATGACCTGAGTTCGCGCAGCGTAAGAAAATAGACGACAATTCTGTCTCTAAAACCTCGCTCGCCCAACCCAATTACGTGGTGCGCCACGATCGGTATCAGGGGATCGTCCTTTTCAGAAAGGCCAAGTGCCTTGCACGCGAAGGCGAAGGCTCCGGACATGACCTTGATCAGTTCTGGCTCAAATGCTCGTCCCGCCAGAAAGGGCGTAATCGACATGCCACTCCTCGCCGCTAAAGTCGTCGCCAGTCGGCATGCTCGGAGAAAGACGAGACAGCGTCAAATTAACTTGGTGTAACGTCGACACCTCCTGGCGCAAAAAAGGGCAGCCACCGAAGGCCACCTCTATCTGCGGCATTGAACCCGAACGTCAAATAGCAGTTGGTTCTGAAGCGCGGATCGTCGTTCGGCGAACGTGATTGCTTGGTGCAATCGAATAGTTTTGTTTGCCGACAGCTAATTAGCCGTCACCTGTTTCAATCGCAAAGCGTGCGATGAAAGGTGCAGCAGGCGCGATCCGGACGGCGGTCCTCGCGCCCCTGACATCCCACACCGCCCCAATGGGCAGAGGAACGTCGCCTCGGCGGATCTAACTTCCGACCGATTGGCGCTTAGTGTGGTTTCCGTGGAACCCGCTCTTGGAGCTCCGAAGAGATCTTCTGAAGCCACCCTTCGGCTTGTTGAGATCGATCCCGATAGACTTTAACGCTCTCTTCTAGCTCCGCCAGCCGAAGCTCCAGTTCGGCCACCCTGTTCTCGCTTGCGACAAGCCGAAGCGAAAGCTTTTGAGCGATTTCCAATGCGTATCGGAAATTGCCCTCAGCTAGAGCGGCCGACCGTTTGAAGAGCGTTACGATAGCTGCTCCGGTAATTTCATACAGTTCTCCATCGAGGTCGGGCTGCAACGTCGGCTCGTTTTCGTCGGACATCAATGGCTCCAACCCCACAGTCATCTTGAATATTCGGGCGTAAGCATACCCGAGAGTCACAACTGTTCAAAGAAAGGACCGACTAATGAACCGTCGGTGGCACGACCCCTGGCGCCGGCACAATCTGCGGCTGAATCGATCTCGAGAGAATTCCGGGCTACGACAAAGCGGTGTAGCGCGTCGTATTCTAAATATTGAGGTGGCCAAGGTAGGCCTCGATAGCTCGCGCATCGTCACGGTCGTTGGGGTGCTTGTAGCCGTGAGGGAAGGGAAGCGAGCCAACGCCCCTGAAGCGCATGCTCCGGTGCGATCGCTTGTCTGAAGGTGTTGGCTGATTTTGAAAGCTTTAGAAGCCATTTCCAGGTCTCAGGTCGCCTATTGGAAATGTTGCAAATTTGCATCTCCCATAACAAAAGATGTTTGTGCTCGACGGACATCGGCTCGTGCCCAGTCAGACCATGTTAGACTTTATGCATGGCCCTAGTCCTCCCACTGGGCCCGCGCCTTCTGGATTGTGAACACGTCGCTTTGGTAGCCTCAGCGTAACGCGACAAACGCTGGGGCTATTTTTTTGAGTGTCGCAACCGATCTTTAGAGGAGGGTTCAGTGTCCTCCAGCGTTGATCGGCCGAAACGGCTGGTGACACTTCGGCGCGACGACGCCGACTTTGTGATCTCTTTTTATCCTGAGGACACTGTAGTGTTCCGGCACATCGAACCACTTTCGCTTCGGAAGGTGTGCGATGGGCTTCGATGGAAGATCATTAGCGACAGCTCGAACGCCAGCGATACGACAGTTGCTATTTTCTAGGGCACGACTGTCCGTGACAGAGTCCATCGAAGCCTTTTGCCTCTCGTTGCTATCACGCCAGCAGGGACCAGCTAAATGTGAGCGGCTGCAAATCGCGGCGCACGTGCAAGCGCGCTTTTACGTGTTGTTAAGCACGCGGCCGGCGACCGCGTCGAGCTTCTTGAGCAATTCCGGATCGCGCGCCTCCGGGGCGGTGATCAGGGCATTGTCGAGCGCCCGGTCGGAGCCGATGGGACAAGGCTCATGCTCACTCGGAAAATCTCGCGCCAGACGCGCCACCAGACGCTTCGCGGTCTCCGCGTTGGCGGTGAGCACCTTGACGATATCCTGCACGGTGACCGCATCATGATCCGGATGCCAACAGTCGAAATCGGTCACCATCGCGACAGTGGCGTAACAAATCTCCGCTTCGCGCGCGAGCTTGGCTTCCGGCATGTTGGTCATACCGATGACTGAATAACCGAGATTCTTGTAGGTCAGGCTTTCGGCAAGCGTGGAAAACTGCGGGCCCTCCATGCACACATAGGTGCCGTCGCGAACCACATGGATGTCTTCTGCCCTCGCCGCCTCGGTCAGATGGATACGCAGCAGCGGCGATACCGGATGCGCCATCGAGACATGAGCGACACATCCGGTACCGAAAAACGAGCTTGCGCGCGCGTGCGTGCGGTCAACGAACTGATCGATGAGCACGAACGTGCCGGGCGGCAATTCCTCTTTGAACGAGCCGCACGCCGAGAGCGAGACCAGGTCGGTCACGCCGGCGCGCTTGAGCACATCGATATTGGCGCGATAGTTGATGTCGCTCGGCGACAGCCTGTGGCCCTTGTCGTGACGCGACAAGAACACGATCGGCAGCCCGTCGATCTCGCCCGTGAGCAGCGGCGCCGACGGCTTACCCCACGGGCTCTCAATATTTTTGGGTTGCGCGTTGGTTATTCCCGGCAAGTCATAGATCCCCGAGCCGCCGATAATCCCCAAGACTGCTTTGGTCATTGTGCTTCCATCCGCATTCACTTTGTGTCGATGATACTGATGCCGTCTTCGAGGCGGAATACCCCGTAGCAGGCCATGTGATATTTGGGGCCGACGATTGGCATGACGTCATCGCGGCTGAAGGATGGGACGTTGACCAGAAGCTGCTTGACCAACACTTCCTCGTACTGATCGCCGCGCTCGAAAATCAACTCGCCATTTCCACTCGCCGCCGGGCGTTGCATCAGCCTTGTCCCCTAACGCGAGCGCAGGCTGACGACCAGTAATCATGTGCGCAACACAGGTCCAATGCTGGCGAGCGGGCGCTGCGGAGCCAAGACGCGCTCGGGCAAACCCTGCATGTCGCCGGCGGTCGGCGGCAAACGCCGCTGCCGCATGCACGGCGGCGCCGCGGGATCGGGTGCCCTCAAGCACGGACGATTTACGCGCGAAGCTTACGCGGAACGTCATTTCGTACGTTCGCTGCTGCAGGAATCCCGCGCGCTAATCAGCGAAGACCCGGTAGCAGTTGCACGCTGCTGCTTCGCCGGAGATCCGCCGCGCCTACCCTACCCTCTGTGCGCGCGGCGCGCTTTCGAAATCGGACACCCTCGCCATTCCCGTTTTCCTCGATGAATTCGATCCCGGCGCTTTCAATCGCTTGGCGAATTTTCTCGCCCGTTCCCTCGCGGCCACCGAGTTCGCCTTCAGCCGATTCTCAGTCTGGCAATCGTGGGTTCTGATACCCCCGAGCGCCGCGCCAAGTCACCCTGAGACCAGCCTAGCAAGGCGCGCGCGGCCTTTACCTGGCGTGTCGCTGATCAAGACCGGCCTCCCCGATTTGATAGAATTTCTATTGACACCATGTGCGAAGGCATTTAATAGAATTTCTATCAATTAGTTCTTGAGACGGAGCCGCGGATCCACCTCGGTAGCGTCGCAGAAGTGGGGGCGCAATATGCGTGCAAGGGTTGAGCACAAAAATCGGACGGATCGACGTTTTTTTATAGGCGGCTCGGACGCTCGGATCATTATGGGCGAAGACGAGGCGGCGTTGCTGCGGCTATGGCGAGAAAAGCGCGGCGAAGCTGAGCCCGTAGACCTTTCGGGCAACCTCATTGTCCAACTTGGGCGCGGTCACGGAAGAGCTAAACCGGCACTGGTACGAGGCCAATACTGGGCAGGTCATCACGGATGTGCAGAAGCACGTTCGGCATCCGGGCCTCCGTTGGATGGGCGCTACTCTTGATGGGCGCGTGGAGGCCAGCGGCGCGGTATTCGAAGCCAAATTCATGCTGCCATGGTCATTCTCGGAAGAAGCCGCGGCCGAGAAGTATATGCCACAGCTGCAGCACAATATGTGGGTCGTCGCCGCCCGGACGGCGGTGCTCTCGGTCATTACCGGCGGCGGCAAATGGGTCGAGATCAAGACCCACGCCGATCCGCTCTACCAGCACCTCATCGTTACCGCGGAGCGGAAGTTTTGGCGTTGTGTGGAAAGTGGCGAGACCCCTACCCTTTTCGGTGTCGAGCCTCCCAAGCCCCGGATCGAAGCCGTCCGTATCGTTGATATGACATCGTCGAACGCCTGGGCGGAGTTTGCAGCGATCTTCTCGCGGACACGGCCTGCCTATCTGGAGCACGAGCAAGCCAAGTCGGAACTCAAGAGCCTGGTGCCGGAAGATGCCCAACAAGCATTTGGCTATGGTGTGAGGGCAAAGCGCTCGAAATCGGGAGCCATCAGTTTCGACCTTCTCAACGCTGAGGGCAGCGGCCATGCAGCGGTCTAGCCCCTCGATCGGCACCTTGGCCTCGGCGCTTGCCAAGGCTCAAGGCGAGTTAGTCAATCCGGAGAAGTCGCTGGTTGCGACCATCCGCCGGGATGGACCCAAGGGGACCGAACAGACTTTTCGCTATGCGCCGCTGTCGAGCGGGCTCGACATTGTGCGCAAAGTCTTGGGACAGCATGAAATCGCCACGGTGCAAACGACCTCCATTGACCAAGGTGCTGGGATCATCAATCTCACTACCGTCCTGGCACATGCCTCGGGGGAATGGATAGCCTCAGACTGGCCGGTTTGCGCTGTCAGCGAGACCGCTACACCGCGTCGAATGGGAGCGGCGCTGACGTATGCCCGACGTTACGCCCTGTTTACGCTCGTCGGTATTGCGGGTGAAGACGATCTCGATGCGCCTGACCTCGCCACACCGATAGACCAGCCGCCGGATCCAGAAAAAGCGAAAGGTTTGGACAACGGGAAACTCAACGGCGCACAACGCTCGGCTCCCTATGACCGGCGTGCCGCAGCCGGGCATGCCCGACCTACTCCGCTGCTGGAGACCGAACTGTCAGCGCAGCTTCGCGATCGGTTGATCACTGAGTGTCACGAACTGAGTTCAGACGACGCTGCCGCCGCGTGGGCCCATAAGAGCCTCGCTGATAAGAACAACCTAACCGAGGGAGATGCGCGGGCCGTTGAAGAAGCTTTCCGAGCGAGGTTGGAAGCCCTTGGGAGCGGCAGCTCAGACCCGTCAGTAGTAACCGAGCCCAACCCGGCGGCTTTAGCGGCGCATGAACAAAAAGGGAGACGGTCAAAATCGAACAAGCGAAAACGCTTGCACCCGATCGATAAGAGCGCGCTGGCGATGCCCGAACCTCGCCGCCTGCGTGACCGGGATCATGTCAGATCCGTCGCCCAACATCCTTGTCTGATCTGCGGCCGGCGGCCGGCGGATGCGCATCATCTCCGGTTCGCCCAAAGCAGGGCACTCGGCCGCAAGGTCAGCGATGAATTCACAGTTCCGCTCTGCCGCGGTCATCATCGCGAAGTCCATCGGTGCGGCGATGAAGCACAGTGGTGGAGGAATACTGGTATCGACCCGAGCGTTGCAGCCCGCTCACTCTGGCTCGAAAACCACCCACTGGGCAGTGGTCTGGAAAATCCGTCCTCAACGAGCCGACGACAGAGCGCCGATTGTCGGCGCCGCCAAATCACTAGGGTTCGGCTATGGAAGAATACCGGCGTCGATTAGAGCGCACGCAAATTAAATTGTGCCTACTTGTTCTTGTTCTTCTCTTCGGTGGGCTCCTGGCGCTGCCACGGGTAAGCGGGTGTCAAGGCTCGGCTAGCCGGGTCGGGGACGGTAAATTCCTGCCAGCCGCTCGCGGTCCCATTGCTCTGAATGAGTTGTGCCCACAGCGTGTCGGCGTCCCCCCTCGCCCGACGGCACATTAATCGCGTACCCGGCGCTCTGGGCGACCCCGTTGATCAAAAACTCGCCGCATGCCGCCGTGCCGGCGAATCTCACAACTGCAGCTGATAGATGGTCCGATTGAGGCACGCTCTGCCCGAGACCAAACGCCGCAATTATCGCTCACGCAGGCTTTGCTGTTTGAACTTCAGCAGCGGGGAAAGCAGATAGGTGATTACCCGCCGAGATCCGGTCTTGATCTCGACCGTGACCGCCATACCCAGAGTCAGGCTCAACCACGCGCTCCTCGACCTGGATGGTCGTTTGGTCGAGCGAGACGCGGGTCATGTAGCTTAGCTCTTGGCCGTTCGGCTCACTCAATTTGGGCTCGGCGCCTTGCTGCTACTCTTTGGTTTGTCTTCCTGCTTGTCGCGCTGCTGGACTGTACCATCGACCGGGGGGTCAGCTGTTGCAGTTTGTCTTCTGTTGCGCCTTTATGAGGTCTTCGGCGAAGCCTTGTCGTTTCATTGCTTAAAAACATATGATCTTTGCTTATCTAGATGCATATCTCACTCACATGATCATAATACGTATGGCATAGCGTGCCAAAGCGACCAAAATGACCACAGAATTGTTATTATTCCAATTTGAGCCGTTAGTTGTCGTTTGATCCGGCTCGTCGTCGCGCTCTTTATGCGCAGCAAGTTTCCGCTGACGTTCTCGTTTCGTCACTTGTCAGAAGCTTGCATAGATGACGATTTTCCGTCCTTGATTTCGAGAGGCGTAAAATCTGCTGCAAAACGGACCCATCACCGCGCTCCTGCAGCAACACGATCCCCACTCCCGTCCGCCGCGACCTCTGCAAAGTATTCTTTTGCGGTTATTCCCGCCAAGTGCTGACACTGCACACGGATGTCGGGAATAGCGGTGCATTCCCAAAAAGTCGCGCGAGCGAGCGGACCGACTGCCCGTACTCGCGCGGATGGATCGTGCAGAATTTATCGATCAATGCGTAATCTTCACTGATGTCTAGTCCAATTCCCAACGGATCGGCTCGGCTGAACCGCGCGCCAAGCAACGCCGCGATCAGAGGATTGTCTGATTGAAAGGGATCTTCTCCCAATCCAGTGCAATCGATCAGCCGCGCGAATTTTCTATCCTCCACTTGGCCTCGGCCACGCCTCGATATGCTGCACGGCTACGCCATCGTTCGCACTCTTTCGCATGCACGATCGCGCCCGGCGACAATTTCGAGCTTACCCGCCGCGCACAATGCCTTTATCCGTGCTTCAACTTCCGGCGCCATGCGATGGCGCAAAACGTCCCAATAGGCGCGGCCATGCCGGAGAAAGCGGCGCCTCTGCGTTATCGACATCCAGCGCCACAAGCCGCTGAGTGTGCGGCCGCAATCCATCGATTGCGGAAAGCCAATCGCCGCCATCCGCGGTGAATCTTTTCAGCGACAGCGCGTATCCAAGCGGAGATTTCAGAAAGGTCAGCACCGTATGGAATGTCCTCGCCCAACTTGAATGGCTTGTGTTGGCCGGTGTGCGTTAGGTAACAGGCCGCGCGGCGACACCGCGCTGATTTTTCCAGCATGGCCTTGTCGATCAAGCGACAAAACCTGGTCGACCATCGTCAGCCCGGTGCCGATGATCAGAACGGATCCGTCGCCTTCGATTTTGCTCAAGGCCTTCTTTGACCAAGCCTTTAAGTGTAGGAATACCGGCGAGGCCGCGTTTTGAATCATTGCCGGTGGCCAGGACAACGAGTTCCGCAACAAGTGTTGCGCCCGATTCGAGCTTTAGCACGACTTTGTCGGCGCCTTCTGTGAGATCGACGCAACGGTCTCGAACGTGACGAAGCGCGCCGCTGTCTTTGATCCCGCGCACGAGATCAGCCAGATAAGCGCCGTAAACTCCACGGGGAATGAAGCAAAACGGCGTGGCGTCGCAACCAGTTTCAACGCGCTCGCTGCGCAGCCATTCAAACAGATGTTCGGGCTCGATCGGGGAATGCGCTCATATTCCCGACGCGTACGTTTAGCAGATGTGCCGGATCGTCGGTGGCATAGGCCACACCGCGGCCGACCTCCGCCGCCGGCTCGATAACGACGATTTCGATGCCCGTGCCAAGAGCGCGTGTCACGTGCAGCGCGGCAAGTGCTCCCGTGGCGCCCCCACCAACGATGGCAATTTGCATGGTCGCTACTTGCCCCAGCCCCTTCCGCCCAGTCGATAGAATGATACTTGATGGGCCTTGTCAATTAACCCGGTTGGCTGGGGAAGAGAATACTGCCCAACTTGGCCCTAATCGAGTTCGCGGTCAAGAAAGCCTAAGCGAGAGGCCGCGGCAGCCTTTTCAAAACGAATGATCACAGTCAACGACTCTGAGCGGTACGCTCTGTCAAGCCTTCGCCGGATTGATCAATTTACTTGCCGCGCAAAGCCCATCGCCAACCTGGAAACTCGGACTCGAACCCTGCGCGTTATGCCGCCGCCTCGACCGGTCAAGCGCCCGAAACCCGGCGATCAGGCGAGGCTCGGGCAAGGCATCAGGCCAGATCAAATAACGCCCTTCTCCCTGAGGTAGCTCATGACCGGCTCCACCAAATCCGCGGGCGCTTGCTCGGCCGCCTTCAAAACGATCTCGGCGTCTTCCGGAGCCTCGTAGGGACTGCCGATGCCGGTGAGATTGGGCAGTTTTCCGGCGCGCGCCAGCCGATAAAGTCCCTTTGGGTCGCGCGCCTCACAGATCTCGATCGGCGTGTCCACGTAGATCTCGATGAATTCGTCCGGATCAACCAGTTCGCGCGCCATGCGCCGCTCGCTGCGGAATGGCGAGATGAAGCTTACCAACACGATAAGCCCCGCCTCGATCATAAGCTTGGCCACCTCGGCAATACGACGGATGTTCTCGACGCGGTCCTCATCGGTAAAGCCCAGGTCGCGATTGAGCCCGTGGCGGACGTTGTCGCCGTCCAGCAGGATAGTGCGACGTCCGAGCCGATGCAAAGTTTGCTCAAGAAGGTCCGCGATCGTGGATTTGCCCGCCCCCGAGAGACCGGTGAACCACAGGATGCACGGCTTTTGTTCGTTCAGACGCCGCGCGTGCCGCCTTATCGATCTTGAGCGGCTGCCAACGAATGTTGGTGGCGCGACGCAAAGGAAATGTGACCATCCCGCAGGCGACGGTGGCGAACGTGAAGCGATCGATGAGAATGAAGCTGCCGGTTTCCCGATTTTCCTCGTAGGTATCGAGCGGCAGCGGGCGATCCAGCGCAATATTGCATAACCCGATCTCGTTGAGATCCAGATGCTTCGCGGCAATATGCTGGCGCGTGCCAACATTTATTTTGTATTTCAGTTCCGTGACCTGTACGTTCACGAAGTTGCCGCTGGCAAAAAGAAGATACGAGCGGCCCGGCAGCAATGGCTGATTCATCCATCCAGATGAGGTGCACGGCAAACTGTTCGGCAACGACAGGACATGCTGTGTCGGCGGCAAAAAGGTCGCCACGGCTGACGTCGATCTCTGCGTCCAGGGTCAGGGTGACCGCTTCGCCGGCGGCGGCGAAATCAAGATCGCCGTCCATGGTGACGATGCGGGCGATGTGCGCGGCTTGCCCGGATGGCAGCACCGCGACGCGATCGCCGCGCCCCACGACGCCGCTTGCGATTGTACCGCTGTAGCCGCGAAAGCTCTGATCGGGCCGATTGACCCATTGGACCGGCATCCGAAACGGCTTGGCCGCAAGATCGTCACCGACCCTGACGGTTTCGAGATGCGCGAGCAACGTAGGTCCCGAATACCAGGTCATGTTCGGACTTGCGGAAACGATATTGTCTCCCTGCAGGGCCGATATCGGAATGCAAGTAACATCCGTGATCCCGACTTCCGCGGCAACCTTGCTGTAGGCAACGGCAATGGCGTCAAAAATGCTCACGATCCCAGCCAACGGCATCCATCTTGTTGACCGCCAGGACGACATCGCGAATACCTAAAAGATAGGCGATGTAACTATGCCGGTGCGTCTGCGTGAAGTAGACCCTTGCGTGCATCGACGAGCAACACCGCGAGCTGCGATGTCGAGGCCGCCGTCGCCATGTTGCGCGTGTACTGCTCATGCCCCGGCGCGTCAGCCACGATGAAACGCCGCCGCCTGGTGGCAAAGTGGCGATAGGCGACGTCGATGGTAATGCCCTGTTCACGCTCTGCTTCCAGACCATCGACCAGCAATGCGAAATCGAGCTCGCCCGCCGCCGTAGTTCCGAAGCGCGACGTATCGTCTGCCAAGCGCCGCCAGCTGGTCCTCGTAGAGCAAACGGCAATCAAACAACAACCGCCCGATCAGAGTCGATTTGCCGTCATCGACCGAGCCGCACGTCAACAGGCGCAATAGCTCAGGCGTCGTCACGTCGGCATCGATTTCGTCGGCCAAGCGCGACGCGCCCGGCGAGGTGACGTTGTGCATCAGAAATAGCCCATGCGCTTTTTCCGCTCCATCGACGCCTGTTGATCGTGATCGATGAGGCGGCTGCGCCTTTCGCTCGTCGTTGCGGCGAGCGTCTCGCGGATCACGTCACCGACAGTCTCGGCCGTGCTCTCGACGCCGCCGCTCAAGGGATAGCAGCCAAGCGTGCGGAAACGCACCATTCGATGCTGGACCGTCTCATCCGGCGCGAGCGTGAGGCGCTCATCGTCCACCATGATGAGGCACCCGTCGCGCTCTACCACCGGCCGCCGCTTGGCGAAGTAGAGCGAAACGACCGGGATGTCTTCGCTCTCGATATACTTCCAGACGTCTAATTCCGTCCAATTCGACAGCGGAAAGGCGCGAATGCTTTCGCCCTTGTAAATCTTGCCGTTGTAAAGCCGCCATAGTTCCGGCCGCTGATTCCGCGGATCCCAGCGATGGGAGCTGGTGCGGAACGAGAACACGCGCTCCTTTGCGCGACTTTTTTCCTCGTCGCGACGAGCGCCGCCCAATGCGGCATCGAAGCGGTACTTGTCGAGCGCTTGCTTTAGCGCTTCGGTCTTCATGATGTCGGTGTACACGCTTGAGCCATGCGTGAACGGGCTTATTCCGGCGCGCAACCCTTCCTCATTGGTATGGACGATCAACTCCAGGCCGAGTTCCGCGACACGGCGATCGCGGAACGCGATCATTTCCTTGAACTTCCAGGTCGTATCGACGTGGAGAAGCGGGAATGGTGGCCGCGACGGCCAGAACGCCTTCATCGCTAGATGCAGCATGACCGAGCTGTCTTTGCCGATCGAATACAGCATGACAGGTCGCTCGAACTGAGCGACGACCTCGCGCATGATGTGAATACTCTCTGCTTCCAGCAGGGCAAGATGGCCTGATATTTTTCGTGTTGGCATGGACGTCATTGCATCAACATGAGAAAGCGATATCCCGCCTCTCGATTGCAGTTTTAGCGCACTCTTGCAATAGACCGCCGCGGCTCGGCAGTCCAGATCGGTAGACTTTCAGTTCCTCGGCGGGGCTGGGCCACCGGGAGCAGATAAACGGCGCTCAGCCCCGGTTCCGTGTCATCATGAACAGGCCGTTCGACAGCGGCAATGCGATCCGCAGCCAATCGTTGCAGCCGGCAAGGTAATCCATGCAGGCTTTGGTGCCGACCCCCTTGGCGTCGGACGGCTGCGGGTTGAGCACGTCGCCGTGGTAGAAGCAGTCGTCGACGATCATGATGCCGTTCTTCGCCAGCAACGGCTCGGTCTTGATCACGTAGTCCTTATAACGTTCCTTGTTGCCGTCGATGAAGACGAGATCGAAGAGCTGATCGCGCGGCAACTGGTCGATGACGTCGAAGGCGTCGCCGTCGAACATCTTGATCTTGGACGACAGCCCGTTGAGCTCGAAATTGCGCCGCGCGATCGTGGCGAACTTATCGAACTTCTCGATCGATACCACCTCGCCGTCGGCCGGCACCGCCTTGGCGAAATACATGGTCGAGAGCCCGATGAAGGCGCCGATCTCGAGTACGCGGCGAACGCCGGCCAGCCGGATCACGAATTGCAGGAAGCGCATGGCGATCGGGTTCGACGCCATCTCTTCGGCCGTGAACAGGTCGCTCTGCTCGAGCTTGAATTCGTCGTGCGGATTGCGGATGCCGCTCGACCGGGAGACGACCTCGAACAGGTCGTGCATGAAGGCCGAGCCCTTGTAGAGGTTGGCGTGCTCCGGCTGGTCGGGGAGCATCTTGTCCCAGAACTTCACTTCGGGTCTCATGCGCTCATTCCCCTATCGCAAAATCCAACCGGCACGGATCAGGCGCTCTTAAACTCCGCTCGTCCCCGCGACAGGCGGGGACCCAGCTTCTCTGCACACCGCCCCTGGATTCCCGCTTGCGCGGGAATGAGCGGAAACTCTTCGATCAAAGAACGCCGTCGACGCTCTCTTTGTCCAAATAGACGATGTAGGAACGGCCCCACCAGCCGATGTCGAGATGGCGCACAAGCTTCCAGCGCGTGCGCTTCTGCCATTCGAGAAAGGCTTTCGCCACGCCCTTATGGGGATGCCCCTTATAGCCGGCGAACAGATCGTCGACATAAATAACCGCGCCGTCCTGCAGCAGCGGATCGATGAAGTCGAACACCGGCACCGCCGACTCGTAGAGATCGCAATCGATATTCACCAGCGCGATCTTGCGGGCGGAATTGACATATTGCTTGCGCAGCGCCGGCGTCAGGCTTTCCGAATAGAAGCCCTTGATGGTCTTGACGCTATCGACATAGATGCCGTGCGTCTTCACATGATCCATGAAGGTCTGCTCGGAGGTGGTGAGCGCGCCGCGCTTCCAGATTTCCACCGAGGTGTCGCTGGTCGGCTCCGGCAGACCCTCGAACGAATTGAAGGCGTGGAACTGCATGCTTTCGAGATTGTGCTTGCGCGCCTCGCTCAAGGCCATGCGGAAAGTGCGGCAGCGGTGGCAGCCATATTCGTGATAGTCGCCGTGCACGCGGTTGTCGGTGAGGAAATCGAAGGTGCGGCGATAGAACAGCGCCTTCTCGGTCTGCCGGTTGGTCTGATTATAGGCGATCTCCTGATCGCGGCCCCAGGCTTTGAGAGCGTTGCCGTCGGCAAGAGCGACCCAAGGCTCGTCGAGTTGCCCCTCGATGGGCGCGGGCGGATAGTGCTTGTCATTCATGATCGTGCCTCACCGAACCTTGTTCAGCTCTTGAGTTGGTCGCGAACTTCCATGGCATGACGGATCGTGTCGTCGATGTCGACATTGTAGAGATAGCTGCCGGCGCGTCCAACCGAGAACACGCGGTCCGGCATCATGTCGAAATACTTCTTGGCCTTGGCCTTTTCCGATTCGATCGGTAGCGGATAGTATTTCGATTGTTTGCTCGGAATTTCGAGCGTGACCAGCGTCGTCGGCGCCTTGTGCAGCGTGAACTTCTTGTACTCGGTGACGCGGGTGAATTTCTCCGCTCCGGCGTAATAGACGAAATACACGTCCTTCGGCAGCGCGTACTCGACCGGCAGCACGATGGCGTGCAGGTCGCGCCCGATATAGGGCAGTTCGCCGTGGCATTTCTCGAACAACAAATCCGGCGACACGGTGTTGATGATGATGTCGTAGGTCTTCTTCTCGCCTTTGATCCAGACCGCGCGCTTGGGAATGTCGTAGCGCTCGATCTCGGTGGAGACCTGCACGTTGGCGTCCTGCGTGGCGATGCTGAAAAAGTCGTCGTAGCCGTTATGGGCGATCGGATAGGCGGAGATCGCGGTGTCCCAGGCGGCGCGCGGCCCTTCTTTCACGGTCACGCCCTTCGGCGACCAAGTGAAGTCGTCGATCAGCTTGTTGTCGTCGAGCATCCACATCTTGCGCGAATATTGATCGACGAACTTGCCGTACAGCGTCTTGCCGATGGAATAGATCCAGAAATCCTCGAAATTCTTGGCGAGCGACGCGTTGTTGAGATTGCGCAGCTCGCTGCGCGTCAGCTTCGACAATTGCTCGGGCGTCAGCCGCTGCACCGCCGAGGTGTTGATCGCCGAGAGCTCTTCGGAAATCTGTTTGGCTTCCGGCATCTCGCGGATGTCGTCGGCATGGATCGGATAGCTGTAGAAGCGCTCGTCCGGTTCCACATAGGTGAGGAACTGATGGTCCTGGCAGCGCCGCAGCGGCACGTAGGTGTTGAGATAATGATAGATGTGCTCCCACGGCGTCAAAAAATGCCGTGGGCCGAACGTATAAGGATGGCCGCCGTAATAGCGCGTGCGCACGCCGGCGCCGAGAAACGGCGCGCGTTCCACGAGCGTCACGTCCCAGCCGCCGAGCAATTGCAACTGGTGCGCCGCCGCGCAGCCGGCAAATCCGCCGCCGATGACCAGCGCTGTCTTCATTCGGCCAATGCCTTTCGGATCGCGCGCCCGGAACGGACGCAGAGCGGCAGGAACTGCAGCAGACGAGTCGAAGAAGCGACCGCGTGAGTCAAGCGATTTCTACCCTTCCGCAGCACGGCGCAAGCCCTCGCGCAGCGGCGTATAATGGAAGTCTGGAAACGCCGCCTTGGTGGCGGCAACATCGAACGGGCGGTAGCCGTTGTGCGGCATCGGGCCGGAGCGCGGCGACGGCTTGATCGCCACCTTGGCCCCCGCCAGCGCCACCGTCATATCGGCAACATCCCGGAATGAGTGCACCTCGCCGCTCGCGATATTGAGAGCGCCGTGGCTGCGGTGCTTGAGCACGCGCAGCGCGATCTCGGCAACGTCCCCGACCGCCACATGGTCGCGGCGTTCCTCGCCCGCGCCGAACAGCACGATCTCCTGCCCGGCCGCCGCCAGGCGGCGAAAGCGGTTCGGCCCATAGCCGTTGTGCGGATCGGCGGCGCCGTAAATCAGGGTCGGCCGCAGCATGACGATCGGCGCGCGCACCTCCGCGCGCAGCGCGATCTCGCGCGCCAGATGCATGACGCCGTGCAGCGAGGTCGGCGCCGCCGGCGTCTCCTCGGTCAACGGGACCGGACCGTCCGCATAGATCGCATCGGAGGAAATATTAACCACATGCGCGACCGGCACGGCGGACAAGCCCTGCACCAGCGTCTGCACGATGCGCATATTGTCGAGCAGCATCGCGGTGTTCTTGCACGGCGCGATGGCGGCAGCCGTGACCACAGCATCGCCCGGCCGCAACAGGCCGGCGAGCTTCGCGCCGGCGCCTTCCGCCAGCAGATCAAGTTCGGCACGGCCGAGCGGCAGATGCGCAATGCCGTCTTCGGCCAAGCGACGCGCGATGGCGCCACCGACAAAGCCGCGCGCTGCCGATGACGACGACGCGCTCGGGCTTTTTCGGTTGGGCGTAGGCGTGCTCCAGCATCGGATTTGTCCCTAAATCTCGGCCGGCGCGCGGCCGAGCGTGTAATGCTGCAATCCGGCAGCGCGCGCGGCCTCGGCATCGAGCACCGCATAGGGATCGAGCACGATGCGGCCGCGCATGGCTTCGGCGATATCGGCTGGCGCGACGGCGCGGTATTGCGGCCAGGGCGTCAGGATCATCAGCGCGTCGGCGCCTTTGAGCGCATCAAGCGGTTCGGCCGCCGCAACGGACTTGGCGTGCTGTGCCGCCGAGGCATTCACCACTGGATCGTGCAGCGCGAGCTTAGCGTCCGGCAAAGCCGCGATGGTGGCAAGCGACGGCGAGTTTTTGATCGACGCGGTATTTTCTTTGTAGGCGAGGCCCCAGACCGCGACAGTCGCATCTGGATTTTTGTCCAGGACCACCTTGCGGATGGTTTTGGCGGCCCAGCCCTTGCGGTGCCGGCTGTTGGCGATCCAGGCTTTGACCACGCCGGCATCGCTGCCGATGCCGTCCGAGAGCCGCACCACGGTCGCGAGATCGCGCTCCAGATTGCCGCCGGCGATGCCGAGCCCGGGCGCCAGATAAGAATAGGCGCCGATGCGGCGGTCGAGTTTCAGCGCCGGCACGATCTCCGACCAGTTGGCGCCGATGCCCTCGCACAATTCGGCGAGCGTATTGGCGACCGAAATCGACGAGACAAGGCAGCAATTGATCGCGATCTTGCACAGCTCGGCGCTTTCCAGCCGCATCGGCAGGATCGGGCAGCCAAAGCTTTGCAGATAGGTCGTGCATCGCCGCCGGCAACGGCTGTGCCGGATCCGGGCAGCCGACGATGAAGCGCTCGGGCTCGGTCGCGCGTTCGACGGCGCGGCCGAAAATCAGCGTCTCGACTTGATAGTAGAGCAAGCGCCCGGCCTGCTGGCGCGCGCGCGTGTAGCCCGGCGGCACCTGGCTCAAAACCACGATCACGGCATCGGGCCGCGTGTTGGCGAGGGTGAATTGCAGCAATCCGTCGAGCACGTCGAGGCTGCTTTTGCCGGTATCGTCGGTCGGCACGTCGGGCGCGACATAGATCACGTCGCACGCGTTAAGCTCGGCGGCGTCGGCGGAGAAACGGATGCGCGCGCGATGCTGGCGCAGAAGATCGTCGAGGCCCGGCTCGACCACCGGCAACTGCCCGGCGTCGAGGCGCGCCACCAACGCCGGATCGCGATCGATCGCGCGCGTGGCGAAGCCCTTGCTGGCGGCTGCGACCGCCGAGCAGAGCCCGAGGTGAGTCATCCCCACATAGCCGACGACGGGCGTGCTCACGCGGCACTCCATTTTATCGCCTCGGCCGATAAGCGGCCGAGCACGCGCTGAAGCCAGCGGTCATTGCCGAGATCGGTCGGAACGCGATCGGCGATGAGCTTTTTGAAATGCGCGTATTCCAGTTCCCAGGTCGGATCGTCCTGCACCAGCGTGATCGCCTGTTCGGGCGGACGGCCGCTCGGCAGGATCCGGCTGCGATGGGTGAAGGTCGTCGGGCCCCATTTGCACAGCGACTCGATGTGCGCGGTGCCGCTTTCTGCAAAGACGTCGCAGGTGAAGTGATTGCGGAACGACAACAGCGTCATCTCGAACTCGAGCTGCGGCCGCCGCGACGGCGCCGCGAACACCACATGATCGGGCGCGCGGTTCTCGAACCGGCCGACCGATACGAGCTGAAAATCGTCGCCGATATCGCCGAACCAGAACCGCGCAGTATCGAGCAGATGCGAGCCGAGATCGGGCAGGACGCCGGCGCCCTGGTCGCGCCAGGCCGAATTCGCGCACGAGCCGCGCCGTGCCGTTGCCGTAGAACATGCGGCAGCGATAGACGTCGCCAAGCACGCCCGACTTCAACAGGTCGCGCATGCGCACATAATGCGGCTCGAAGCGGTGATTATAGGCGGTGTAGCAGACCGTGCCGGTCGATCGCGCCGTGCGCTCGAGTGTTTCGAGCTCGGCGTCGTCCGCCGCATGCAGCGGCTTCTCGACCAGCGCGTGTTTGCCGTTGCGCAGCAGATAATCGAGGATCTCGATCTTCGGCGCGTCCGGCGTGCACACGAGCGCGGCGTCGTAGCGATCAAGCGGCACGGCGGCGATCTCGCGCCAATCCGCCTCCGGCGCCACCGGATCGACGATGCCGACAAAATCCGCGCCGGCGACGCGGCGGCGCTTTTTGCCCTGCACGCCGTATCCAACGACAATTACGCGCATTGTTAGCTTTTGCCGCCGCCGCTCATTGGTAATTCATGAATCGCTCGAAGCGATAGAGCTTGTCGACCACGTCCTTGCGGCCGACCGGCACGTTGCCCTCGTGCTCGCACTCGATGGCCGCGGCGAGCGAGCCGAGCACCGAGGCAATGACGCTGTTCTTGGTGGCGAACAAAGCGAGCGAAGCGTAGGCGAGCAGCGCGTCGCCCGAGCCGACGGCGTCGATGACGCGCTCGGCGAAGCTGTCGATGGCAAAGAAGGCGCGGACATCCTCGTCGCTCTTGGGCACGGCGCGGAATGTCATCAGGCCGCGCTCGCCGAGCTTGAGCAGCAGCGTGCCGCATTTCGCCTGCCGATACAATTCGAGCCCCAGCGGCCGCACCACCGAATCCTGATCGCCGAGCGCAAACCGCGCCTCGCGCTCGTTCGGCGTGATCAGATCGAAGCCGTTGAATTCCAGAATGTTGCCCCAGCGGCTCGCCACCTGGCTGTCGGCGACCCGGAACGCATTCTCGGGGATCGAGTCGGTCAGGCGCGGGATGGTGTCGCGGTTGAAGATACCGTGGCGGAAATCCGAGAACACCAGAATGTCGGTCGGCGTCTCGCTGATCTGCTGGGCCAGCGTGTGCTGGATGCGCTCGGAAATCGAGCGGTTGTCGAGCGTGTCGATCTTGAGAAGGTTATAGCCGCCGGCGATGATCGCGTTCTTGTGCGTGGTCGGCCGGGTGCGGTCGATGAGCGGCATGCATTTGACGCCGGCCGCGGCAAGATCTTTCAGCGCGAATTCGGCGA